>JACKNK010000008.1 GCA_024234955.1 Gammaproteobacteria bacterium | reverse complement strand
GTGCCACCGCCGGTTCCTCTTAATCTGTTGGGCGATTACGCGGGCGGCGGAATGTTTGTCGCGCTCGGGATCGTCTCCGCACTGTTCGAACGCACGCGGTCCGGCAAAGGCCAGGTGATTGACGGGGCCATTGTTGACGGGGTGGCCTCGCTCACCACCGCAACGCTCGGGATGCTTGCCGCAGGTCTGTGGGGTGGCCGGGCCAGCAATATCCTTGATGGCGGCGCGCCATTTTACCGGACATACCGCACGGCTGATGGCGGCTATATGGCGGTGGGGGCGATCGAACCCAAATTCTTCGCTGAACTGCTTGTCCGTCGTCAGAACATTTGGCGCAACTTGCGGCGTAAATTAGCGGAGTGCGGGGCTCGTCTTGGGGTTGATGTTATGCGGCCAGCTTGCGGTGTTGCAAGCGCCGATGTTCGATGGTCTGTCGTTTGATCCTTTCACGCTGTTGGATGATGGCTGCCGCCCTGCCGAAGTAGGCATCGGCGGGCGTCACGTTGTTCAGGCTCTCGTGGTATCGGCGATGGTTGTAGTACTCGACGAAGGCCTCGATCTGGGCCTCGAGGTCGCTGGGCAGGAAGTAGTTCTCCAGTAGGATGCGGTTCTTCAGAGTCTGGTGCCAGCGCTCGATCTTGCCCTGGGTTTGGGGATGGCACGGCGCACCGCGCACATGACTCATCTGCTGAGCTTCGATGTATTCCGCCAGTTCGCCGGCGATGTAGCTGGGACCGTTATCGCTGAGCAGCCTGGGTTTGTGCAGCACGGTGGCGCTGTCACAGCCCGAGGCAGCCAGCGCCATGTCCAGCGTGTCGGTGACATCCTCGGCCCGCATGTTGGTGCACAGTTTCCAGGCGATGATGTAGCGCGAGAAGTCGTCGAGCACGGTCGACAGATACATCCAGCCCCACCCGATGATCTTGAAGTAGGTGAAGTCGGTTTGCCACATCTCGTTCGGTCGGGTGGTCTTGGTGTGGAACTGATCGGCGGCCTTGATCACGACATAGGCCGGGCTGGTGATCAGATCATGGGCCTTCAACAGGCGGTAAACCGTGGCTTCCGACACGAAGTAGCGCTTCTCGTCGGTGAACCGCACCGCCAGCTCGCGCGGGGACAGTTCGCTGTAGTCCAGGGCCATCTCGACGATCTGGTCCTGGATATCATCGCCGATGCGGTTCCACACCCGGGTCGGCGCCGACGGCCGATCCTCCAAGGCTTCCGGGCCGCCTTCGAGGAAGCGATCGTACCAGCGGTAGAAGGTCCGACGGGCGATGCCGAGCTGGTCCAGCGTGCGTTTGGCGGGCAGGTGCGACTGCTCGACGATCCGGATGATCTCGAGCTTCTCGGATGCGGGATATCTCATTCGTCGTCTCCCCCATCCGCGATCATGCTTTTTTTGAGCAGCCGGTTTTCCAGCGTCAGGTCGGCCACGCATTCCTTCAGGGCACGAGCCTCGCGGCGCAGGTCCTGCACCTCGCCGGTGGTCGCGGCACGGGCGGTGTCACCAGCCAGGCGACGCTTGCCAGCTTCCATGAACTCCTTCGACCACGTGTAATACAGGCTCTGGGCGATGCCTTCCTTGCGGCATAGCTCGGCAATGCTGTCGTCACCGCGCAGGCCTTCCAGCACGATGCGGATCTTGTCCTCGGCCGAGAAGTGTCGCCGGGTCTGCCGCCGGATGTCCTTCAACACCCGTTCCGCGGGCGCCTTCGTCGGCGATTTTGCATTGGAGGATTTGGGCTTCATCTTCGTTCCTTCGTCACTACGACGAAGCCCAAATCCTCCTTAAATCACAACCTCAAATCTGTGCCATTGGTGCTGACGAAGAACAGTAATGTAGCGAATGCCGAGGACTCTTTCTCGACAGAAAGCGCAATGTCAAAAATTCGGCTTCCCGCTTCATCTCGCAGCGAAGAAAAACCCTCCGCCAGACCTCCCGGCCCCGCAAACAGATCAACAGTCTTGAAACTTCTGGTCATCCGTCCGACAATTCCTTTCATGGTTCAACCACATACCAGGACCGGCGGAACTAGCCAGGGGAATTCGTGATGGCCGACGTTGTCGATAAGGCGACGCGGTCAAGAAT
>JACKNK010000007.1 GCA_024234955.1 Gammaproteobacteria bacterium | reverse complement strand
ACCATACCCATCTGGCGCTCCCCAAGGACCACGAGAAAATCCGCTTCCGCGATATTCAGGCCCAGCCGCGCAAGATTATCTCCTCGCCGACCTGGTCGGGTCTGGAAGATGAAAAAGTCAGCTACAACGCCGGTTACACCAACGTCCATGAACTGATTCCGTGGCGGACCCTGACCGGTCGCCAGCAGTTCTATCAGGATCATCCCTGGATGCTCGGGTTTGGCGAAGCGATGTGCGCCTACCGGCCGCCGGTGGACATGAAGACCGTGGAACCGATCATCGGCCAGAAACCGAATGGTCATCAGGAAATCGTGCTGAATTTCATCACTCCACACCAGAAGTGGGGTATCCATAGCACCTACACCGACAATCTGTTGATGCTCACCCTGTCGCGGGGTGGCCCGATCATCTGGATGTCCGAGATCGACGCCAAGAAGGCCGGCATCGAGGACAACGACTGGATCGAAGCCTACAACCTCAACGGCGCCATTGCCGCTCGCGCCGTGGTCAGCCAGCGCGTGCCGGAAGGCATGTCGATGATGTACCACGCCCAAGAAAAGATCGTGAACACGCCCGGCTCCGAAATCACCGGCACGCGGGGCGGCATTCACAACTCGGTCACGCGCACCGTGCTGAAGCCGACTCACATGATCGGCGGCTATGCCCAGCAGAGTTATGGTTTCAACTACTACGGCACCGTCGGCGCCAACCGCGACGAGTTCATCATCGTCCGCAAGATGGCCAAGGTTGATTGGCTCGACGACGAAACCCCGGACAACGCCACCGTGGAGGCGCATTGATCATGAAAGTACGCGCACAAATCGCCATGGTCCTGAACCTGGACAAGTGCATTGGCTGCCACACCTGTTCGGTGACCTGCAAGAACGTCTGGACCAGCCGCGACGGCATGGAATACGCCTGGTTCAACAACGTCGAGACCAAACCCGGCATCGGTTATCCCAAGGAGTGGGAGAACCAGCAAAAGTGGAACGGCGGCTGGAAGCGCCACCGGGACGGCAAGATCGAGCCGAAGCAGGGCGGCAAATGGCGGATTCTGGCCAACATCTTCGCCAATCCCGACCTGCCGGCCATCGACGATTACTACGAGCCGTGGGACTACGACTACGCGCATTTGCAGAATGCACCGGAGTCGAAAGCCATGCCCACCGCCCGGCCACGCTCGGCGATCAGCGGCGAACGGATGCAGAAAATCCACTGGGGGCCGAATTGGGAGGAAATCCTCGGCACCGAATTCGCCAAGCGCTCCAAGGACACCAACTTCGAGAGCGTGCAGAAGGAGATTTACGGCGAGTTCGAAAACACCTTCATGATGTATCTGCCGCGCCTGTGCGAGCACTGCCTGAATCCGGCCTGCGTCGCTTCCTGCCCGTCGGGTGCGATCTACAAGCGCGAGGAGGATGGGATTGTCCTGATCGATCAGGACAAATGCCGGGGCTGGCGAATGTGCGTATCCGGCTGTCCGTACAAGAAGATTTACTACAACTGGAACACCGGCAAATCCGAGAAGTGCATTCTCTGTTACCCGCGCATCGAGGCCGGTCAACCGACGGTGTGTTCGGAAACCTGCGTCGGGCGCATCCGTTATCTAGGCGTGTTGCTCTACGATGCTGACAAAATCGAGCAGGCGGCCAGCGTCGCCGACGAGCAGAGTCTGTATCAGGCGCAGCTCGATCTATTCCTCGATCCGTTCAGCCCAACCGTGCAAACCGAGGCGCGTCAAGCGGGCATTCCCGAACCGTGGTTGCAGGCCGCCCAGGACTCGCCGATCTACAAGATGGCCATCGACTGGAAGATCGCCTTCCCGCTGCATCCCGAATACCGCACCCTGCCAATGGTCTGGTACGTGCCGGCGTTGTCGCCGATTCAGGCTCGCGCCGAGTCCGGCCAGATCGGCATGAATGGCATCATCCCCGATGTCGGTTCGCTGCGGATTCCGCTGAAATATCTGGCCAACCTGCTGACTGCTGGCGACGAAAAACCAGTCAAGCGGGCGCTGGAGCGGATGCTGGCCATGCGCGCCTACATGCGTGCCAAGACCGTGGATGGCGAGATACGAGAAGACGTGTTGCAGGCCGTCAACCTACGCATCGACCAGGTGGAATCGATGTATCGCTACCTGGCCATCGCCAATTATGAGGATCGCTTCGTCATTCCGACCAGCCACCGTGAGTACGCCAGCGCCACCTATGATGCCTTCGGCGAACGCGGCGGCTGTGGTTTCAGCTTCGGAAAC
>JACKNK010000006.1 GCA_024234955.1 Gammaproteobacteria bacterium | reverse complement strand
CACGGGTTCTTCGGCAACTGGGGTGTTGCGATCATCGTCCTTACCATCCTCATCAAGCTTGCTTTCTACAAGTTGTCCGAAGCCAGTTACAAGTCCATGGCCAATATGCGCAAGCTGACGCCACGCCTGCAGGCCTTGAAAGAGAAGTTTGGCGACGACAAGCAAAAATTGAATCAGGCGATGATGGAGATGTACCGCAAAGAGAAGATCAACCCGCTGGGTGGTTGTCTCCCGATGTTGGTGCAGATACCGGTGTTTATTGCCCTGTATTGGGCCTTGCTTGAGAGTGTTGAACTGCGTCAAGCCCCGTTCTTCCTGTGGATCAACGACCTGTCTACCCAGGACCCGTATTTCGTGTTGCCGGTGATCATGGGTGTTTCGATGCTGATCCAGCAGAAGCTGAATCCAGCCCCGATGGATCCGATGCAGGCCAAGATCATGATGGCGCTGCCCTTCGTGTTCGGTGTGTTCTTCGCGTTCTTTCCGGCCGGTCTGGTGCTGTATTGGGTGGTCAACAACATCCTTTCCATCGCCCAGCAGTGGCACATCACCCGAAAGATCGAAGCCGGCGAGAAGGTTTGAGCTCGATCGATCATCGACATGGCTGTTACTGACACCATCGCGGCGGTGGCGACACCGCCAGGCCGTGGTGGTGTTGGCATCGTACGGGTCTCAGGTCCATTGGCGCTGCAGGCGGCGAAGACAATCATCGGCGTTCATCCGCGCCCCCGGATCGCCACATATCGGGCCTTCCGCGACGCCGAGGGCACCGCGATCGACGATGGGATCGCTCTCTTTTTCCCGGCGCCAAACTCCTTCACCGGTGAAGACGTTATTGAGTTTCAGGGCCACGGCGGCCCCGTTGTGCTCGATATGCTCATGGCAACATTGGGCACCCTCGGCATCCGTCCCGCGCGCCCGGGCGAGTTTTCTGAACGTGCCTTTCTGAATGACAAGCTCGATCTTGCGCAGGCTGAAGCCGTCGCAGACCTGATAGACAGCGCGTCCAAATCCGCCGCCCGCGCCGCCTTGAATTCCCTACATGGTGCGTTTTCCATGCACGTGAATGCGCTCGTGGAAGCCTTGATCGAACTCCGCATCTACGTCGAAGCTGCCATAGACTTCCCGGAGGAGGAGGTCGATTTTCTTGCCGATCAGGGAATCCTCTCGCGCATGGATGGCATCGATGCGCGTTTGACGGACACGCTCGCTGGCGCACATCAGGGCGCACTGCTGAGAGACGGCATGAATCTCGTAATCGCCGGGCGACCGAATGCGGGCAAGTCAAGCCTGCTCAATGCGCTCGCGGGTACCGATGCCGCAATCGTGACCGATGCCCCGGGAACGACCCGGGACGTATTGCGGGAACGCATCGAGATCGATGGTTTGCCGATTCATGTCATCGATACCGCCGGCATTCGAGCGACCGACGACGCGATCGAGCTTGAAGGGATCCGAAGGGCGTGGCGTGAAGTCGGTCGTGCCGACCGTCTGCTGCTGGTGATGGACGCGCGCGAACCGATGCATGAGGAGGACCATGAACTTCTCGCCCGGATACCACCCAACCTCCCGGTCACGTTGCTGCACAACAAGATCGATCTGCTCGAGCAGGCAGCGCCGCCCGATCAGGACGATGAGCGAGCCCAATTATGGGTGTCGGTAAAGGCGGGAATTGGCATGGATCGTCTCCGTGCCCACTTGAAACGCGCGATCGGTTTTCAGCCCTTGGAACGTGGGGGCTTCAGCGCCCGGCGCCGTCATCTTGATGCCCTGCAACGCGCCAAGGGACATTTGCACGATGCGAGACATCAGTTGGCACACTGCAGGGCAGGCGAACTGGTCGCGGAAGATCTTCGCTTGGCTCAAAATGCGCTGGCGGAGATCACCGGTCGGTTCACCAGCGATGATTTGTTGGGCCGAATCTTTTCCAGTTTCTGTATTGGCAAATAGCCGTTAAAGCCCATGAGCAGCAACCAGCGTTACGATGTCATTGTCATCGGCGGCGGTCACGCCGGTACAGAAGCGGCCCTGGCGGCAGCGCGGAGCGGGGTGCGTACGCTCTTACTGACCCAGAACATCGAGACCCTGGGACAGATGAGTTGCAATCCCGCAATCGGCGGAATCGGCAAGGGCCACCTGGTCAAGGAAATCGACGCCATGGGTGGACTCATGGCACACGCCGCCGATCTGGCGGGAATTCATTTCCGCATCCTCAATGCGCGCAAGGGGCCTGCAGTCAGGGCAACCCGTGCGCAGGCCGACCGCCAGCTTTACAAGCAGGCGGTCCGCAAGGGGTTGGAATCCCAGCCGAATCTCGAACTATTCCAGCAGGCCGCCGACGATCTGATCGTAGAGCATGGCCGGGTTGTCGGGGTGGTCACGCAGATGGGTCTGGCGTTTCGCGCCGAGGCGATCGTGCTGACGGTGGGTACTTTCCTGGGTGGTCGGATTCATATCGGCCTGAACAATTATCAGGGTGGGCGTGCCGGGGACCCGCCTTCCAATGCATTGGCCGATCGGTTGCGTGAACTGCCCTTGCACGTTGAACGGCTGAAGACCGGCACACCGCCACGTATTGACAAGCGCAGCGTCGATTTCACCCGTATGCAGCCCCAGCCGGGCGACAGTCCGGTGCCGGTGTTCGCGTTCGAAGGCCGGGCGGACGCGCATCCCCGGCAGGTGCTCTGTCATATCACCCGGACCAACCTTGCCACCCACGATTTCATTCGCAGCGGAATGGATCGATCGCCGATGTATACCGGGGTCATCGAAGGCGTTGGCCCACGCTATTGTCCATCCATAGAAGACAAGATCGTACGATTTGCGGACAAGGATTCGCATCAGATATTCGTCGAACCGGAGGGACTGGAGAGCAACGAGCTCTATCCGAATGGCATTTCGACCAGTCTGCCCTACGACGTCCAGGTGCAACTGGTGCGCTCCATCGAAGGCTTTGAGAATGCCCACATTACCCGTCCGGGCTATGCGATCGAATACGATTTCTTCGACCCCCGGGACTTGAAACCCAATCTCGAAAATAAGCACCTGTCCGGCTTGTATTTCGCGGGTCAGATAAACGGCACCACCGGTTACGAGGAAGCCGCTGCCCAAGGTTTACTCGCGGGTATCAATGCCGCTCGCCAGGTGCGTGATGCAGCGCCCTGGTGCCCGGCGCGCGATCAAGCGTACCTCGGCGTGTTGGTGGATGATTTGATTACTCAAGGTACCAGTGAGCCGTACCGGATGTTCACCAGCCGCGCGGAGCATCGCTTGCTGCTGCGCGAGGACAACGCCGACTTGCGTTTACTCCCCGTCGCGCGCGAACTGGGTTTGATCGACGATGAACGCTGGCGGCGTTTTGAGATCAAACGTGAAGCGATCGAGCGCGAAAAGCAGCGAATGGCTGAGACCTTGCTGCGCCCGGATGCGATCTCCGCAGCACAGCAGGCCGCTGTATTCGGGGGCCCGTTGAATCGGGAATACTATCTTGCGGACCTACTCCGTCGGCCTCAGGTTGAGTACGAATCGCTGACCCAATTACCGGGCTGTGGGCCTGCGGTGACTGATCCTCAGGTGCGCCAACAAGTCGAAATCGATGCCAAATATGCCGGATACATCGGCCGTCAGCAGGATGAAATTGATCGCCACCGCAGCCAGCATGAAGCGGTGATTCCGGAAGATTTCGATTATGCATCGGTCATCGGGCTGTCTTCAGAGGTACGGGAAAAGCTGCAGCGCCTGAAACCGGCGAATGTCGGTCAGGCTTCCCGCGTGCAAGGCGTGACCCCGGCGGCAATTTCACTGTTGCTGGTTTACCTGAAGCGCAGAAAAGGCGCGAATCCGGCTTTGCGCCGCCCGGCATGATCAGCGGGGACGAGCGAGGCCGACTGGCTGCGGCGGCCGACTTCCTGGGAATCGCTCTGTCGGATGCAGCAATACGACGGTTGCTGGACTATCGCGATCTCATCATTAAATGGAACCGGGTATACAACCTGACAGCGGTGGACAAGGCGGCGGAAATACTGGATCGCCATTTGGTGGACAGTTTGTCGATCGCGTCGCTGGTGCAGCCCGGTAATGTCCTGGATATTGGCAGTGGCGCTGGCCTTCCCGGAATTCCGTTGGCCATTGCCCTGCCTGATCAGCGTTTTACCTTGGTGGATACCAGCGCAAAGCGCACCCGATTCATGACCCAGTCAGTCATTGACCTCGGGTTGCAGAACGTAAGCGTGGTGCAAACGCGGATAGAACGTTTTCAACCCGACACCCTGTTTACCAATGTGGCCAGCCGGGCGTTCTCATCGTTACCGGATTTTGTCGCCGCCGGCGCCCGTTTATTGGCAGAAGATGGCGTCCTGATCGCAATGAAAGGGCAGTTGCACGACGCTGAGATCAGCCCGCTAGCCGCTGACTGGCGGTTGGTGTGCAGACAACTCGACTATCCGGGCCGCAACGGGGAACGCCATGCGGTTATACTCACCCGCCCCGCGTCCTGAGCGCGGCGTTCCGCGTCCCGTCGCATTGGCTGCCAGGAGCCTGACATGAGCCGCATCATCGCCGTCACGAACCAGAAGGGTGGCGTCGGCAAGACCACCACCAGCGTTAATTTGTGTGCCTCGCTCGCTGCCGCCGAGCGACGTGTCCTGTTGATCGACATCGATCCGCAGGGCAACGCCACGATGGGCTGCGGTATCGATAAGCACGATCAGGCACACACCACCTGCGACGTCCTGTTGGGTGAAGCGACGGTCGCGGACACGGTGGTGGAGGTATCGACCTCAAATTTTCATCTGTTGCCGTCCAACAGCGATCTCACTGCGGCAGAAGTGGCCCTGTTGAACGGTAAGAACGGACAGCAGGCCTTACGCGATGCCTTGAATGGCGTCGTCGGAAGCTACGACTACGTAATCATCGATTGCCCGCCGGCGTTGAACATGTTGACCATCAACGCGCTGGTCGCAGCCCAATCTGTGCTCATACCGATGCAATGTGAGTACTACGCGCTCGAGGGGCTTTCGGCTTTGCTCGACACCATCGAACAGATTGCCGACACGGTGAACCCGGCGCTGAAGGTTGAAGGCTTGCTAAGGACGATGTTCGACCCACGCAACAATCTGTCCAATGAAGTATCCGCACAGCTGATTCTGCATTTCGGCGATAAGGTGTACCGGACCGTGGTTCCTCGTAACGTCCGCCTCGCCGAAGCACCCAGTCATGGATTGCCGGTGCTGCAGTACGATCGCCTTTCGCGAGGCGCTAAAGCGTATGAAATCCTCGCCGACGAAATGTTGCGCCGCGAGCAACAGCGACAGGTCGCATAAACCACGGGTGTTTGATTGATGAGCGCAAACAAGAAACTCGGACGTGGCCTGGATGCACTGTTGGGTGCGGCCGCCGGTCGCCGTCAGACCACGTCGTCTGCCCCGACGGGGTCTGACACTGAGACATTGAAGGCGCTCGCCGTTGACCTGATTCAGCCCGGGAAATATCAACCTCGTCAGGATATGAACCCGGAGAGCCTGCAGGAACTGGCATCTTCCATTCGTGCGCAAGGCGTTGTCCAACCGATCGTGGTTCGACCTGTTGACGGCGGAAAATACGAGATCATTGCGGGTGAGCGACGCTGGCGTGCGACCCAATTGGCAGGCTTGCATGAAGTCCCTGCCGTGATCCGTGATGTCCCGGATCAGGCCGCAATCGCGATGGCGCTGATCGAAAACATCCAGCGCGAAGATCTCAACCCGATCGAAGAAGCGGTCGCGTTGAACCGATTGCTGGACGAATTCGGCTTGACACACCAGCAGGTTGGCGACGCGGTTGGTCGTTCCCGTGCTGCGGTGTCAAATTTGTTGCGCCTGCTTCAGCTTCACCCGGAAGTTCGCCACCACCTGGAACTTGGCGCGCTGGAAATGGGCCACGCCCGGGCATTGCTCGCCCTGGATGGTGAAAAGCAGATCGCGGCCGCCAATGAGACGATACGCAAAGCGTTGTCGGTTCGGGAGACCGAAGCCTTGGTGCGGCGGATGCTGAATCCGACCGGTAAGCCGACCCCGACACGCGATCCCAATATTACGCGCCTGGAAAAGGAGCTTGCGGACCGCATTGGTGCCCGTATTCATATCCAGCACAAAAACACGGGAAAAGGCCAGGTCGTGATTCGTTACAACTCTTTGGATGAATTGGATGGCATCCTCGATCACCTCAAATGAGAAATATTCCCCTATTGATTGACCCTATAGGGACCCCCGCTTACAATGCGCGCGCCCTGTATGTCTCGGCACGGAATTGTCGTCCTGCGATGGTTGATAAAGCCTGACGCGATGCGAAGGATTATGCTGGCTCAGGCCCTGATCGGAGTCGTTCTGGCCGGATGGTTCCTGACCAAAAGTATTGACCAAGCTGTCGCTGCCTTGTTTGGTAGCGGCGTCGCGCTGATCAACGGTATGTTGATCGCGCGACGAATAATAAAGACCGCGAGCATGTTGCAGCCGTCACCCGCTCAAGAGGTGCGCTCCATGTATATCGGGGTTATCGAACGCTTCGTTTCGGTCGTCGTGTTTTTGGCGCTCGGAATGATGATCTGGCAACACGATCGCGATGCGCAATTGGCGCTGATCGTGGCCTTTGTAGGCGGTCAGGTCGCACTCATGATTTTCGGAAAAACGAACCGCACCTGACCTGACCATGTCTGACGGCGAAACGCTTACCTCATCCGAGTACATCCGGCACCACCTCCAGAATCTGACCTACGGCCAGCATGCCGATGGTTCATGGGGACTTGCGCACAATGCGGAAGACCTCGCCGAAATGGGATTCTGGTCCATCAATCTGGATTCAATGGCATTCGCCATCGGCCTCGGTCTATTGTTCATGTGGCTCTTCCGCAAGGTGGCGAAGAGCGCAACGGCTGATGTCCCGGGTGGCCTCCAGAATTTCGTCGAGTGGGTGGTTGAATTCATAGATGACAGTGTCAGGGGGTCTTTCTCCGGAAAGAATCCCTTGGTAGCACCTCTGGCATTGACTATTTTTGTCTGGATCGCGTTGATGAATACCATGGACTTGGTGCCTGTCGACTACCTCCCTTTCGTGGCTGGCCAGCTCGGGGTCGGTCACTTGAAAATCGTTCCCAGCACGGACCCCAACGTGACCTTCGCGATGGCCTTGTCTGTGTTCTTCCTGGTGCTGTTCTACAGCGTAAAGATGAAGGGCTTCGGCGGTTTCATCGGCGAACTGACACTGCACCCCTTCGGTAAGTGGGGGATGCCGTTCAACCTGTTTCTGGAAGGTGTCAACCTCCTGTCCAAGCCGGTTTCGCTGGCACTGCGACTGTTCGGCAACATGTATGCAGGCGAGATGATTTTCATCCTGATCGCGCTGTTGCCTTGGTATGCGCAGTGGACGCTGTCCCTACCCTGGGCCATCTTCCACATCCTGATCGTGTTGCTGCAGGCGTTTATCTTCATGACCCTGACCATCGTCTACCTGGACATGGCGCATCACGTCGAAGACCACCACTAATCTCTTTTTCCATTCCAAATCAGAGTACGGGAGACCGACCATGGAATCTGCACTGTTGTATATCGCTGGCGCCATCATGATGGGCTTGGGTGCGCTTGGAGCCGCTGTCGGCATCGGCGTCCTGGGTGGCCGCTTCCTGGAAGGTGCCGCGCGTCAGCCGGAACTCATCCCGATGTTGCGTACCCAGTTCTTCATCGTCATGGGTCTGACCGACGCCGTGCCGATGATCGCTGTCGGTATCGCGATGTACGTCCTGTTCGCCGTCGCCTGATCGTTGCCGTTCATTCGCAACAATCCGACGTGCGTTAACAAGACAACCGAGGTTCCGGTATGAACATCAATCTGACCTTGTTTGGCCAGACGATTTCGTTCTTCTTGTTCGTGTGGTTCTGCATGAAATTCGTGTGGCCGCCGATCATGCAGGCATTGGAAGAGCGCAAGGCCAAGATCGCCGACGGTCTGGCTGCCGCTGATCGGGGTAAGCACGAACAGGAATTGGCGGAAAAACGCGCCAAGGATCTGTTGGTGGAGGCCAAGCGCGAAGCCGCCGAAATCATTGCCAATGCCAACAAGCGCGCCAACGAGATCGTGGAAGAGTCCAAAGGCGATGCCCGCACTGAAGGTGAGCGTATCGTCGTTGCGGCCCGCGCCGAGATCGATAAGGAGCGCAACCAGGCACGAGAAGAATTGCGTGCTCAGGTGGTTTCGCTTGCGCTGGCTGGTGCTGAAAAGGTGTTGGGGCGTGAGATTAACGCGACCGAACACAACGACTACCTGACCAAGATGAGCGCCCAGCTCTAAGGCCGCGCAATGGATGATTTGAACACCGTCGCCCGCCCCTACGCTGCAGCGGCATTCGCGCAGGCAAGTGAAGAAGGCAAGCTCGACCTTTGGTCCGAGATGCTGCACTTCCTTGCTGACGTGATTCGTGATGCAGACATGCAGGCGGTACTCGGCAACCCGAAGGTCACCGAAGATCAGCGGATGGCGCTGGTCATCGATGTGGCCGGTGGTCGCCTCACCGACACGGCGGGCAATCTGGTCCGTGCGATGGCTCAGTATCGCCGCCTTTCGGCGTTGCCGGAGGTGGCTGCGCAGTTCGACCGCCTTAAGGCGGAAGCCGAAGATCGCGTCGAGGTTGAAGTCATCTCCGCCTACAAGCTCAACGCGAAACATCAGAAGGTCATCGAGGATGCGATGCGCGAGCGTTTCAAGCGTGACGTGATTGTCCATTCCCAGATTGATCGCGATTTGCTGGCCGGTGTCATCATCAAGGCTGGCGACCACGTAATAGACATTTCCGCGCGTGGCCGCCTACAGGCGCTGACGCAGGAACTGATGGGCTGATGCCCATCCCCAGAAATACAGCCCGACGGCGCCGAATTCGAGAAGGTTCAAGGGGTTAGACCATGCAACTCAGTCCCGCAGAGATCAGTGATCTCATCAAGAAAAAGATCGAAAACTTTGATATGGGCGCTGAAGCCCGTACCGAGGGCACGGTCGTCAGCCTCACCGACGGTATCGCACGCGTCCATGGCCTAAGCGATGTCATGGCCAGTGAGATGATCGAGTTCCCGGGTGGTGTCTACGGCATGGCGCTCAACCTGGAGCGTGACTCGGTTGGTGCCGTTATTCTTGGCGATTACGAAGGAATCACCGAAGGCGATACGGTCAAATGTACCGGGCGCATCCTTGAAGTCCCAGTTGGCGACGCCCTACTCGGTCGTGTCGTTGACTCCCTTGGTAACCCGATTGACGGCAAGGGCGATCTGAACGCGACGGAATCGTCACCGATCGAAAAGATCGCCCCGGGCGTCATTGATCGCAAGTCGGTCGATGAGCCTGTGCAGACGGGTTTGAAGGCCATCGACGCCATGGTGCCGATCGGTCGCGGCCAGCGCGAGTTGATCATTGGCGACCGCCAGACCGGTAAGACCGCGATCGCGATCGACGCGATCATCAACCAGAAAGGCACCGGTATTAAGTGCATTTACGTCGCGATCGGACAGAAGTCTTCGTCGATCGCCGGTGTGGTGCGCAAGCTCCAGGAGCACGGCGCCATGGAGCACACCATCGTGGTCGCCGCCGGTGCATCCGATTCCGCAGCGATGCAGTACATCGCCCCGTACGCGGGTTGTGCGATGGGTGAGTACTTCCGCGACAAGGGTGAAGACGCCCTGATCATCTATGACGATCTCACCAAGCAGGCCTGGGCCTACCGTCAGGTTTCCCTGCTGCTGCGCCGTCCTCCGGGTCGTGAAGCCTATCCGGGCGACGTGTTCTATCTCCATTCCCGTTTGCTGGAACGTTCGTCCCGCGTCAACGCGGACTACGTCGAACGCATGACCAACGGCAAGGTAAAAGGCAAGACGGGTTCATTGACGGCACTGCCGGTCATCGAGACCCAGGCGGGTGACGTCTCCGCGTTCGTTCCGACCAACGTTATTTCCATCACCGATGGTCAGATCTTCCTTGAGACCGATCTGTTCAACGCCAACATCCGCCCGGCTATCAACGCGGGCCTGTCGGTGTCGCGCGTCGGCGGCGCCGCGCAGACCAATATCATGAAGAAATTCGGCGGTGGTGTGCGTCTCGCGCTGGCGCAGTATCGCGAGTTGGCGGCATTCGCTCAGTTCGCCTCCGATCTCGACGATGCAACCCGCAAGCAGCTGGAGCGCGGTCAGCGCGTCACCGAGCTGATGAAGCAGGCGCAGTACTCGCCGCTTTCCGTGGCGGAAATGGCGACCTCTCTGTATGCCGCCAACAATGGCTACCTCGATGACGTTGAGAAGAACAAGGTTGTCGACTTCGAGTCCGCCTTGCTTTCGTATATGAACAGCGAGCATAAGGATCTCCTCGACGGCATCAACGCCGAACCGAGCGCGAGCGACGACGTAAACAACAAGCTCAAAGCCGCGTTGGATAACTTCAAGAAGAACCACAGCTGGTAGTAAGTCCGGGTAATCACACTCAAGGGCCTATCAGGGGAGCATTGAAGCGATATGGCTAACGCCAAAGAAATCCGCACGCAGATCAAGAGCATCCAAAACACGCGCAAGATCACCAGCGCGATGGAGATGGTTGCCGCATCGAAGATGCGCAAGGCTCAGGATCGGATGAAGGCGGCTCGTCCCTACGGGGAAAAGATGCGTCAGGTCATTTCCCATCTGGCGCACGCGCATCCTGAGTACCGTCACGGCTATCTCGATCCTCGTGACGCCAAACGGGTCGGCTATATCGTCGTAACCTCGGATCGTGGACTTTGCGGTCCGCTGAACGTCAACGTGTTCAAGACTGTCGTCAAAGACATGAAGGCGTGGTCCGACAAGGGCGCAGCGATTGATCTGGTGACCGTGGGCACCAAAGGTTCTGCATTCTTCCGCCGTCTGGGTGCGAACATTACCGCCCAGGCGGAACACCTTGGCGATGCGCCTGGTGTCGAAGACGTGATTGGGCCGGTCAACGTCATGTTGCAAGCATATGACGAAGGTCGCATTGATCGGTTGTTCCTGGTGTTCAACGATTTTGTGAACACGATGACCCAGAGCCCGAGAGTGGAGCAGCTCCTCCCGGTCGAGTCCGAAGAGCTCGAAGAACAATCCCATCACTGGGATTACATCTACGAGCCGGATGCGAAGGACGTGCTGGATGGCCTGTTACAACGGTATATCGAGTCACTGGTTTATCAGGGGCTGGTCGAGAATATTGCCTGCGAGCAGGCCGCACGCATGATCGCGATGAAGAGCGCGACCGACAATGCAGGCAGCCTGATCGACGAGCTAAACCTCGCCTATAACAAGGCTCGCCAAGCTGCGATCACGCAGGAACTCAGCGAAATCGTCGCGGGCGCCGCAGCTGTCTGACCCAAACACATTCAAAAATACATTTACCCGAAGCGTTTAAGGGGTACCGAGTATGAGTACTGGAACGGTTGTTCAAATCATCGGCGCGGTCGTCGACGTCGAATTCCCGCAGGGTTCGGTGCCCAAGGTCTATGACGCCTTGAAAGTAACCGAGGCAGGCTTGGTGCTCGAAGTTCAGCAGCAGCTGGGCGACGGCATTGTTCGTTGCATCGCCATGGGTTCCACCGACGGTGTGAAACGCGGCGGAACTGTTGAGAATTCCGGCAAGGCAATCTCCGTTCCTGTCGGCCAGAAGACGCTCGGTCGGGTGATGAACGTACTCGGCGAGCCGGTGGATGACGCCGGTGACATCGGTGCCGAAGAGTCCTGGGCGATCCATCGTAAGGCACCGAGTTTTGCGGATCAGGCCGCCAACGTCGAGATTCTCGAAACCGGCATCAAGGTCATCGACCTGATCTGCCCGTTCGCCAAGGGCGGCAAGGTCGGCCTATTCGGCGGCGCCGGCGTCGGCAAGACCGTCACCCTGATGGAACTCATCCGCAACATCGCGGCCGAGCACTCCGGCTTCTCCGTGTTCGCCGGCGTCGGTGAGCGTACCCGCGAGGGCAACGACTTCTACCACGAGATGAAGGACGCGGGCGTTCTCGACAAGGTCGCCCTGGTCTACGGCCAGATGAACGAGCCGCCGGGCAACCGCCTGCGCGTCGCGCTGACCGGGCTGACCATGGCCGAGTACTTCCGCGAGGAAGGCCGCGACGTGCTGTTCTTCGTCGACAACATCTACCGCTACACCCTGGCCGGCACCGAAGTCTCCGCGCTGCTGGGCCGCATGCCCTCGGCGGTCGGTTACCAGCCCACCCTGGCGGAAGAGATGGGCGTGCTGCAGGAGCGCATCACCTCCACCAAGACCGGTTCCATCACCTCGATCCAGGCCGTGTACGTGCCGGCGGACGACTTGACCGACCCGTCTCCCGCAACGACCTTCGCCCACCTGGACGCGACCCTGGTACTGTCTCGAAACATCGCTGAGCTGGGCATCTATCCGGCGGTTGATCCGCTCGATTCCACCTCGCGCCAGCTTGATCCGCTGGTTATCGGTGCCGAGCACTACGAGACCACACGATCTGTGCAGGGCACCTTGCAGCGTTATAAGGAATTGAAGGACATCATCGCGATCCTCGGCATGGACGAGCTGTCGGAAGACGACAAGCTGACGGTATCCCGGGCTCGCAAGATCCAGCGCTTCCTATCCCAGCCGTTTTTCGTCGCCGAAGCCTTTACGGGCGCACCCGGAAAGTATGTGTCGCTCGCGGACAGTATTCGTGGCTTCCAGGAGATTGTCGCCGGTAAGCATGACGACTTGCCTGAACAGGCGTTCTATATGGTCGGCGGCATCGAAGAGGCGCGCGAAAAAGGCGACGCCATGAAGAAGAAAGCCTGATCACGCGCAGCGAGCCGAGGTAAGCAATTATGGCCATGACCATGCACGTTGATATCGTCAGCGCGGAGAACGAAATCTTCTCCGGACAGGCGACGATGCTGGTCGCCCCCGCCCAGATGGGTGAGGTCGGTATCATGCCGCGTCACAGCCCGTTCATATCCAAGCTGAAGCCTGGTGAGGTTCGTGTAGACACACCCGACGGCGAAGGCCATTACTTCTATGTGTCTTCCGGGATCATCGAAGTGCAGCCAAACGTCGTTACCGTACTGGCAGACACCGCCATGCGCGCCAAGGACCTGGACGAAGCGGCGGCCCGGGAAGCCGTCGAAATGGCCGAAAAGGCCATGACGGACAAACAGGCCGATATCGATTACGCCAAGGCCCAGTCCCAGTTGGCGGAAGCGATTGCCCAACTCCGTGCTCTTGAGAACCTGCGCAAGCGGACGCGCGGGTAAACCAAATCACATGATGAGTAAACGGGGGCGCAAGCCCCCTTTTTTTTCACAATGACCCGAACCACAGCGTGTGCCGACAAGGCAGTTTCCATTACCTACTCGATAACCGACGTGGAAGATAACGTCATCGAACAACATGACGTGCCAGTTACCTATATTCATGGCGGAAAGTCGAAAATATTTCCCGAGATTGAGCGCGCCCTGCAAGGCCGAACGGTCGATGACCATGTCAGTGTGACACTCTCCCCGGCCGCGGCATTCGGTCCTCACCGCGAGGACCTGACCATTGCCGAAGCGATTGCAAACGTCCCGCCTCAATATCAACGGATAGGGGCCGAAGTCCAATTTCAAAATGAAAGTGGCGACGTAAAAACGTTTGTGGTGTCCAAGATTGAGGACGGCATGGTGACGCTGGATGGGAATCACCCGTTTGCCGGAAAAGCGGTGACATTCCATGTCACCGTGGTCGCAATCCGGGATGCGACCCCCCAGGAAATCGGGTCTGGGGAAGCGATGGACGCCGAGGGTGGCACGCTGCAATAGCGCAATCGTCTCCAATTCCCTGCGCGGCGGGGGCGACTTCGCAAGTGCGACTGCACGAAGAGGGCCGCACGCGCGGCAATTCAACCGTGCGTATCTGTACGGCTCCCAGACGGTCGCTAAACTGACAACCTACCCAATATTAGGAATGTCGATATGGACCTGAGCGTTGTGATCCTTGCAGCGGGAAAAGGTACGCGGATGCGATCTGCGCTGCCCAAAGTCCTGCATGAACTTGCCGGAAAGCCGCTCCTTGAACACGTCGTTGATGCGGCACGGCAACTTGGGACCGACGACATCCACGTGGTCTACGGCCATGGCGGGGAGCAGGTAACGGAGCAGTTGGCCGACTTAAGTGTCCACTGGGTGCTCCAGGAACCTCAGCTCGGGACCGGACACGCCGTTGCCCAAGCGCTTCCTACGATCGATGACGCACGGCGCGTATTGGTGCTTTACGGAGATGTTCCGATGATTGCCGTCGCCGACATCGCGCCGCTGGTCGCGTCCGAAGAAGTCGGTGTATTAACGGTGAAGCTGGCCGACCCGACCGGATATGGACGAATTATCCGCAACCAGGATGGATCCATCGCCCGCATTGTCGAGCATAAGGATGCGGATCAGGCGGAGCGGATGATCACGGAAATCAACACCGGAATCATCGCGGTCGGAGCCGCTGACTTGAAGCGCTGGGTGGCAAATCTGGATAACCGGAACGTCCAGGGTGAGTTCTATCTGACCGACGTCATCGAGATGGCATCCAGAGACGGCCACGCCGTTCGGGCGCATCGCGCTTCCAGTGAATTCGATGTTGCGGGCGTGAACGATAGGGTGCAACTCGCGAAATTGGAGCGCATTTATCAACGCCGTCAGGCAGACGCGCTTATGCGGGATGGGGCCACTTTACGGGATCCGGATCGCATCGACATTCGCGGCTCGGTCGCGTGCGGGGAAGACTGTGACATCGATGTAAACGTGGTTTTTGAAGGTCGCGTCAAACTTGGAAAAAACGTCCGTATCGGGCCGAACAACGTGCTCCGAAATGTGGTGATCGGGGATGGCGTGGAGATCCTTGCCAACTGCGTACTGGAAGATTGTGAAGTCGGCGCACAGACCCGAATCGGCCCGTTCGCACGCCTACGCCCGGAAGCCGTACTCGCCGATCACGTACACATAGGGAACTTTGTCGAGATCAAGAAATCGACCGTTGCCAGCGGCAGTAAGGTCAACCACCTTACTTACATCGGCGACACCACGATTGGCTCAGGGGTAAATGTGGGCGCTGGAACGATTACCTGCAATTACGATGGTGCGAACAAACACCGCACCGTGATCGGTGACAACGCATTCATCGGCAGCTGCACCCAATTGGTCGCGCCGGTTGAAGTTGGCGCGGGAGCGACGATCGGTGCCGGTTCCACCATCGTCCGAAATGCCCCCCCCGAAAAGCTCACCTTGTCCCGGGCGAAGCAGGTCACCATCGAAGCCTGGAAGCGTCCGATCAAGAAACCGAAATCCTGATCTGGCGCTGACGGAGTGGTACGCGCATCATCCGTTTGACAAAGAAAATCTCCCGAGGTCAGTAAACGCAATGTGTGGAATCGTCGGCGCGATCGCCCAACGCAATGTTTCTCCCATTCTCCTGGAAGGTCTGCGGCGGCTCGAATATCGGGGATACGATTCCGCCGGCATCGCCTTGCTGACCGACAAAGGAACGCTGGATCGACGTCGGACATTGGGCAAAGTGGAGAAACTGGCTACGGCGATCGACCTGTCACCATTCGAGGGGCGCCTAGGCATCGCCCATACCCGCTGGGCAACGCACGGCCTGCCATCAGAGCAAAATGCCCATCCGCATATTTGCCGCCAACGAGTCGCCGTGGTCCACAATGGCATCATCGAGAACCATCAGTCCCTACGGGAGGCGCAGACCGGACGAGGTCATCAGTTCACCTCGCAGACCGACACCGAAGTGATCGTCCATCAGGTCTACGACGAGATGGAGACCGGCCTGGATCTCCTCAGCGCCGTACGCAAAGCCGTTACCGCTTTGCATGGCGCTTACGCCCTCGGGGTCATCGCCACCGACGACCCGACCCGCATGATTGCAGCCCGTAAAGGATCGCCATTAGTCATCGGAATTGGTATTGGTGAACATTTCATCGCATCGGATGTCGCCGCGCTGCTTCCGGTGACGCGCCGGTTCATGTTTTTGGAAGAAGGCGATATTGCCGACATCACGATTGATCGGGTCGTCGTGTACGCCCAGAACGGCGATGTGGTCGAGCGTCCGATACGGGAGTCGGAACTCAGCGCCGATGCGGCTGAGCGCGGCCCGTACCGCCATTTCATGCTCAAGGAAATCCATGAGCAGCCGCGCGCCATCAGCGAAACGCTGGAGGCCCGATTGGGGACCGACCGAGTGTTGCCAGGCATACTCGGCCCCGAAGAGCACGCGCTGCTTGAGGATATAGAAGAGGTCCAGATCATCGCCTGTGGGACCTCCTATCACGCCGGGCTGGTGGCCAAATATTGGTTCGAAGGCATTGCCGGCGTGCGCTGTAACGTAGAGGTCGCAAGCGAGTTCCGATACCGCAGGAGCGTGGTCCGTCCCGGCACCTTGTTTGTCACTATTTCCCAATCCGGCGAGACCGCCGACACCCTCGCTGCACTCCGACAGGCCAAGGAACAGGGTTTTCGCACCACCTTGACGGTCTGTAACGTCCCGGAAAGTTCGCTGGTTCGGGAGTCCGACCTGAGTCTGATGACCCGGGCTGGCCCGGAGATCGGTGTTGCCTCGACCAAGGCCTTTACCACTCAACTGGTCGCGTTGCTAATGTTGGTGACCGTGGTGGGACGCCGTCATCGGATCGACGCCACCAAAGAGGCCAGTATCGTTCGGGCACTGACCACGCTGCCGGCCCAGATCGAAGCCGCATTACATCTGGATGAGCCGATCCATGCCGTTGCCGAAGATTTCGCCGAATTGCATCACGCGCTGTTCCTCGGGCGCGGCGTCCAATATCCGGTTTCCTTGGAAGGCGCCTTGAAGCTCAAGGAGATCTCCTACATCCATGCCGAGGCATACCCGGCAGGCGAGCTCAAGCACGGACCGCTGGCACTGGTGGATGCGGATATGCCGGTCGTCACCGTCGCCCCGAACGACGAATTGCTCGAGAAGCTCAAATCCAATCTGGAAGAAGTGCGCGCGCGGGGCGGACGGCTGTATGTGTTCGCCGACGACCGGAGCGGAATTACCGCGAAAGACGACATCAGAGTGGTGATCGTGCCGACCGTGGACGAGGTGGTAACCCCAATGATCTACACGGTACCGCTGCAGTTGCTCGCGTACCATGTTGCGGTATTGCGCGGTACGGATGTCGATCAGCCGCGCAACCTGGCCAAGTCCGTCACCGTCGAATAAATCAGGAACGTAAGCACCATGTCCGACACCTTGCGCGAGCGCGCACTCGCTTACCACCAGCTACCGACACCGGGAAAGATCGGCATCGAGATCACCAAGCCGAGCGCGACCCAGGCGGATCTTGTGCTCGCCTATACACCGGGTGTCGCCGCCCCGGTGCGTGAGATTGCCAAGGACCCGGATGCGGCGTATCGATACACTGCGAAGGGCAACCTGGTTGCTGTAATCAGTAACGGCACCGCCATCCTGGGCCTGGGCGACAAGGGTCCGTTGGCCTCGAAGCCGGTGATGGAAGGCAAGGCGGTCCTGTTCAAGAAGTTCGCCGGCGTGGACGTGTTCGATATCGAGGTTGATGCGGCGGACCCCCGCGATCTGATCGAGACCGTAGCGCGGATTGCACCGACCTTTGGCGGCATCAACCTGGAAGACATCAAGGCCCCGGAGTGTTTCGACATCGAGGCGGAATTGATCGAACGCCTCGATATTCCGGTTTTTCACGACGACCAGCACGGCACCGCGATCATCATTGGCGCGGCTTTGGAAAACGCCTTGAGGCTGAATGGGAAGAAGATCGAGGAAATCCGGATTGTCTGCGTGGGCGCGGGTGCGGCGGGCATCGCCTCGATGCGTCTGCTGAAGGCGATGGGTGTCCCCGCTGCGCACATCATGATGTGCGACCGGAACGGCGTCGTGCATACGGGGCGCAGCGACCTGAACCGTTTCAAGGCGGAGTTTGCGGTCGATACCGATCGTCGGACCCTGCATGACGCGCTCACCGACGCGGACGTGTTCATCGGCCTGTCCGGGCCGGACGTCATGAGCGCGGACATGTTGCGGGTCATGGCACGCGATCCGCTGGTATTCGCTTTATCCAACCCCGATCCGGAGATCAATCCGAAGGTCGCGCACGCGACCCGCGACGACGTGATCATGGCGACCGGCCGCTCCGATTATCCGAACCAGGTCAACAATGTGCTGGGCTTCCCGTACATCTTTCGGGGTGCATTGGACGTTCGCGCACGCCGGATCAACGAAGAAATGAAGATTGCCGCCGTCCGGGCACTGCGGGACCTGACGCACGTTGAGGTCCCGCGTGCGGTACTGGAGGCCTATCGAGTCGATCGCATCGCGTTCGGGCGTGAATATCTGGTCCCCAAGCCGTTGGATCCGCGCCTGATCGAGTGGGTGCCGCCAGCGGTAGCCCGTGCCGCCGTGGAGACCGGCGTGGCCCGTCTGGGTTATCCCGCGCATTATCCGCCGATGAGCGAGGTATAAGATCCATCGTCGGCAGGAGGGTACCGCAAGGTGTGCCCTAGGACGTATCGATGCGGGATTCACGACGTGAAACGAACAAAATCGTGAGTACGGGAAGGGTACAATCCCGTGTCATAAGAATGTCCTGCTGGAAGTAGGCGTACACCAACACACATGCGTGTGTTCGGTGGCCATCGTGGTCGCCGGGCACGGACACAAACCCCTTTGCGCCAGCCTGTAGCGTGCCATAGCACCGACAGCGTCGCTCCCGGAGGAGGCTTGCATGAGCCAGCACACCGTTACCCTGACTGATAATAAAACCGGAAAAACGATCGAACTGCCCGTCGTTGAGGGCACCCACGGCCCACCGGCTATCGATGTGTCGAAGCTGTATCGTGAGGCGGGTTTTTTTACCTATGACCCGGGATTTCTGTCGACCGCAAGCTGCACCTCACAGCTGACCTTCATCGACGGCAATAAGGGCCAACTCCTTTATCGGGGTTACCCGATCGAACAGCTTGCCGAGAAGAGTAATTTCCTCGAGGTTGCGTACCTCCTCCTCTATGGGCACCTTCCCAAGCCGACGGAGTACGACAATTTCGAACATGTGATCATGCATCACACGATGTTCAACGAGACCGTCAAAAACTTCTTCGACGGTTTCCGTTATGACGCACACCCGATGGCCATCATGGTCGGTGTGGTCGGTTCGCTGTCCGCGTTTTATCACGACTCCACCGACGTCAATAATGCGGTCCACCGGGAGATTGCGGCGCATCGCTTGATCGCCAAGATGCCGACCATCGCCGCCGCGTCCTACAAGCACTCGATCGGTGAACCGTTCATCTATCCGCGTAACGACCTGTCCTACACCGGCAACCTGTTGCACATGTTGTTTGCCACGCCGTGCGAGCCGTACGAGGTGAACCCGGTTGCGGAACGCGCACTGGACATCCTGTTCATCCTGCACGCCGATCACGAGCAGAATGCATCGACGTCAACCGTGCGTCTGTCCGGCTCATCCGGTGCCGATCCGTTCGCCTGCGTGTCCTCGGGCATCGCTTCGCTTTGGGGGCCGGCGCACGGCGGTGCGAACGAAGAAGTTCTGAAGATGCTCGATGAGATCGGCGATGTGAAGCACATCGACAAATACATCGCCAAGGCCAAGGACAAGGACGATCCGTTCCGCTTGATGGGCTTCGGACATCGCGTCTACAAGAATTACGATCCCCGCGCCAAGCTGATCCGCCAGACCTGCTATGACGTGCTGGAATCCTTGAAGATCAACGATCCGATGTTCGAGCTGGCGATGCGTCTGGAGGAGATCGCCCGCAGCGATGAATACTTCATCAAGCGCAATCTCTATCCGAACGTCGATTTCTACTCCGGCATCATCTACAAGGCCCTCGGCATCCCGACCAACATGTTCACCGTCATGTTCGCGATTGCCCGAACCGCCGGCTGGATTTCGCACTGGACCGAGATGATCGGCGATCCTGCCCATCGCATCGGTCGCCCGCGCCAGATCTACAACGGTGCGGCGATGCGCGATTTCGTGATGCCGGAAGACCGCTGATTCGCGAACGCTGGTTAATCGGATGCCGTGCCGAGCAGGGAGTGCACGGCGTCGGCATCCGCGTGCGGCATCGGCTTTCCATCGATCGGACTCAAGGGTGGGCGCCGTTGCAGTTCCATCGGCAGGACCACCAATTCGAGCGGTGCGTCGCCGGCGTAAAAGCGGTAGGTGGGAAACTCACGTTGGGTACCACCGATATTGATCCGCTTGCTGGCGTCTTCGAATGGGATGTCCTGATCGAGCAGAAACAGCAGTACGTCTTCCGCCCGATTGGCAAACAGATGCAGGGTCACCCGGGTGTTTTCGCCGGCGATGCCGGTCAGGACCGGCCCGACCAGTTGCGGCTGGAACGGCGCAAGGAATTGCATGGCCGCGAGCGCTGATTGCCGCAACACGCGCAGGCGGTCCTCGCCAGCCTGACCGAGAAACAGGCGCTGATATTCCAGGGCCGCCGACTCGATTTCCTGATTGTTGGGAAGATCGCCGATACCGTCGTAACCCAATCGTGACACCGCTTTACGCTTCGCAAGCGCGAAATCGAGAACCCCTTCATCGATGATCAGGCGTGCCGCCTCCTGAGCGATCTGATCGCGCGCCCGGTTCCTTCCTGAGTGAGGCCGCGCGCCCATGATCAGAACAAACCGCCGTCGAGGGTTCCTGAAGGACGTGGCGCATCGGGCGTGCCCGGTTGATCCACCACCGACGGGGTCGGCACCACGGACGGCAGCGTTGAGCGTCCCCGTGGTGTCGATTTGGGGGCGTACTCCGCGCGAAAGATTTCAAACTCGGCGGCCGGGTTGGCGGGATCGGCGGGCTCGCCGGTTTCCGGATCGATACGAACCCGGACCAGGCCGGGCGGTTCCGGAACATAGGCGGCAGGGCGGCCATCCAGCGCAACCTTCATGTAGTTCATCCACGCGGGCAGTGCGGCGCGACCGCCGACTTCACCGCGCCCCATAGGGTCCATCTGGTCGAAACCGACCCAGGCAATGGTGACCATGTCGGCGTTATAGCCGGAGAACCAGGCATCGCGTTGATCGTTGGTGGTGCCGGTCTTACCGGCGAGATCATCCCGACCCAAGGCCAGCGCACGGCGAGCGGTGCCGCGTTTCACGACGTCGCGCATCATGCTGTAAATGAGATAGGCGTTGCGTGCTTCGACGACACGAGGAGCAAGATGCGGTTTGGGCGCGTCGCTGCCTTCGGCGCTCGCTGCGACCGGTTGCTCACCGGTGGGTTCGTCCTCAAGGGACCCGTCATTGGTCGCTTGGGTAAGATCCGGATAGTCACAGGACCTACACACGACCGCAGGATCGGCCTGATAGAGGGTGTCGCCGCGCGTGTCTTCGACGCGCAGGATCAGCCAGGGCTCGATACGAAATCCGCCATTGGCCCAGACCGATTGCGCTGCCGCCATTTCCAACGGGGTGACCTGGGCGCTGCCGAGCGCGAGCGACAGATTGTGCGGGATGCGGTTCGGGTCAAAACCGATACGTTCCAGGTAGGCGGATGTGTGATCGACCCCAGTCTGGCGCAACACGCGGATGGAAACCAAGTTGCGGGAGTTATACAGGGCAACGCGAAGGCGGGTCGGACCGAACACCTTGCCGCTGTAATTTTCTGGCCGCCATGAACCTTCCAGCGAGGGATCGTTGAAGACCACCGGCGCGTCGTTGATCAGGGTCGCAACGGTCATGCCCTTGTCCAGCGCGGCGGAATAGATGAAGGGTTTCAGCCCCGACCCGGCCTGTCTCTGGGCCTGGATCGCGCGATTGAACTTGCTGAGGTCGAAATCGAAGCCGCCCGCCAACGCATTGATCCCGCCATCGTGCGGGGACAAGGACACGATGGCGCCGGCGACTGCCGGCACCTGCCCGAGTTGCCAGCCGTCTTCCGGATCTTCGAAAACCCGGATCACATCGCCGACCGCCAGTACGTCGCTGCTCTGTTTGGGCACCGCGCCGCGCCGGTTTTCGTCGATGTAAGGTCGCGTCCATTTGATCGCATCCCAGGGCAGATCGATCCGCTCACCGCCGCGCAGATAAATCTGCGCAGTCTTCTCGGGATTCGCCAGCACGATACCGGCACGCAATGCCCCGAGTTTCTGATAGGGCGCGAGCAGGTCATCCAGGCCGGCATCATTGTCGGGGAGTGTCTCGATATGCGCCTCTGCCCCACGCCAGCCGTGACGACGGTCATAGTTGACCAATGCGGCGCGCAATCCGTCCTGGGCGGCGCGCTGAAGTTTCGAATCGATGCTCAGATAGACCTTCATGCCGTCGGTATAGGTGGCTTCCTCGCCGTATTTGTCGAGCATCCAGGCACGCGCCATTTCCGCAACATAACCGGCAGGCAGGTCGACTTGCGGCCCATGCAAACGGGCGACCACCGGCGCCGCGACCGCTTCGTTGTACTCGGCCTCATTGATGTAGCCCAGGTCCTTCATGCGGCCCAGCACGTAATTGCGGCGCAGCTTGGCGCGGGGTGGATTGCTGATCGGGTTGTACGCAGAAGGGGCTTTGGGCAGGCCTGCGATCATCGCAATCTGCGGCAACGTCAGGTCTTTGAGTTCCGCGCCGTAATACACCTGTGCGGCGGAGCCGATGCCGTAGGCGCGATGGCCAAGGTAGATCTTGTTGACGTACAACTCGAAGATCTTCTCCTTACTGAATTCGCGTTCGATTTTCAGCGCCAGCAGGATTTCGTTGATCTTGCGGAGGTAGCTCTTTTTGCGACTCAGGAAGAAGTTGCGCGCAACCTGCATGGTGATCGTGGAACCACCCTGCTTCTTTTCGCCGGTGGTCGCCAGGGTATACGCAGCGCGCAACAGGCCGTGATAGTCAACGCCGGGATGGACGAAGAAACGATCATCCTCGGCAGACAGGAACGCGTTCACCAGCCGCTCCGGGATCTCCGAATAGACGACCGGGACCCGTCGTTGCTCACCGAATTCCGCCAGCAGCGCGCCGTCGCGGCTGTAAACACGCAGCGGTACCTGGAGGCGGACATCCTGCAGCTCTTCGGTGTCCGGCAACACCGGCACCAGTGCGAACCAGATCCAAGCGGCGACACCGGCGGCGCCGAAGACCCCAAGCAGGGTGAGGATGAGAAGGGCTTTTAGAAGGAAGCGGCGCATGCGGAGGAGAGCGTAGTTATGAAGGTGGGGAAAAACAGGGACAAGTATAACCGTCCGAAGGCCGATTCCCGGCGCTCGTGAATTCATTGCCGACCAGCTGCCAGCCGCACTGCGACAAAATGATGCTCGGGCTTGGGCCGACCTTGATATTGTTCCGGATGCTTGATAAATGGCGATCCAGCATATTTAATGTGGCGACATAAAAAGCGGCGCTAACTTGCGGAATGTCAGAGAAAAAAGCAGGTTCAATATCTTCATTCCTCGGTCTCGGGAAGGCCAGGAATGAAAGTGGTGACCAAGCCGGTTCGACCTCGGCGGGTGGCGGCTTGTCCGGATTTTTCGGTCGGGGAAAACCCGCCCCCGGCGATTCCAGCGCAACCCCGGGGAACGATGTCGGGAAAAAGCCTGCGCTGGCGGAGCAGCTGCGTGCACGCTTGAAACCCGCGAAGCCGGTGCTTGGCATCGATATTTCTTCGATGGCCGTCAAGCTTCTTGAGTTCAGCCGCGATGGCAACGGTTACAAGGTCGAAAGTTACGGCGTCGAGCCGTTGCCACCGAACGCGATTTCCGAACACAACATTGCGGATGTCGATGGGGTTGCGGAGGCGATCCGCCGGGTCGTCCGTCGGGCCAAGACCAAAACCAAGGATGCGGCGGTCGCGGTACCCGCATCCGCCGTCATCACCAAGACAATTCAGTTGGTGACTGCGCCGAACGATGCCGAAATGGCAGGCCTTGTGGAATTGGAGGCGCCGAAATACATCCCGTTCCCCCTCAGCGAGATCAACTATGACTTCGAAGTTCTGGGGCCGAGCGAGCACGATCCGGCATTGGTCGATGTGCTGTTGGTGGCGTCCCGCGCCGAGAATGTCGATATGCGCTCAGCGGCGTTGGAACTTGCGGGTTTGACTGCCAAAGTGGTGGATGTCGAGTCGTATGCTCTGGAGCACGCGCTGACATTGATGGCGCCGCAGATGCCCAATCATGGCAAGAACGCAACCGTCGCGCTGGTCGATGTTGGGGCCGTCGTGACCTCGGTAAGCGTGGTCCGGAACATGGAAATCATCTATTCACGGGAGCAGGATTTCGGCGGCAAACAACTCACCGAGGAGATCATGCGCCGCTTCGGGATGAGTTATGAGGAAGCGGGCATGGCCAAGCGCATGGGCGGTCTTCCACCGGAGTACCAGCGTGAACTCCTCGAACCGTTCAAAGCCGCAATGGCCCAGCAGGTCCTGCGGGCCTTGCAGTTCTTCAACGCCTCCAATGAGCAGGAGGATGTCGATCAAGTGATTCTGGCCGGTGGCTCGGCGGCGATCTCGGGGGTCGCCGGATTCATTTCCCATCAGGTCGGGTTGCCGGTGGTGATTGCCAATCCTGTCGCCAATATGTCGCTGTCGGACAAGGTTCAGCGCAACAATCTGCAGGCCGACGCGCCGGCTTTGTTGACGGCCTGCGGCCTGGCGATGCGAGGCTTTGACTGATGCCACGCATCAACCTGCTGCCCTGGCGTGAAACGCGGCGCGTTGAACGTGAGAAGCAGTTCAAGATCATGGCGGCGGGCGCCGTTCTGTTGGGTGCCCTGGTATCCGTCTATGGGCATTGGATGATCGATGGCGCCATTGAGGCGCAACGCGAGCGCAACGCGATCCTGAAAAAGGAGAAAGCCCGGCTCAACGGCATTACCAAGGCCATGGCAGAGTTGGAGCAGAAACGTGACGATTTGTTGTCGCGCATGGCGATCATCGAACGTCTGCAGCGCAGTCGCTCGGTCAGCGTGCTTTTGTTCAATGAGATCGGGGCCGTCTTGCCCTCCGGCACCTTTCTCAATTCGCTGGAGATGAAAAACGAGTTGCTGCGTGTGCAAGGCCGGGCCGGATCGAATGCGGATGTCTCCGAATTGATGCGAAGCCTGAGTAAGAGCGAGGTGGTTGGGGAGCCGCGATTGCTATCCATCGTCTCCGACGATAAGGATCACACGGTGGATTTCGATCTTGAGGTTGTCGTCAAAGGCATGGAAATGCCCGAACCGGAACCGGCGAAGAAGTCGAAAGCCAAGAAGAAGCCCAGTCGGAAAACGCACTGACGTGATGAGATGAGTCAATGAATCTGTCCGATCTCAACGAACTCGATTTTTCCGACGTAGGCGGCTGGCCGACAGGTGCGCGCATTGCCGCCGTGATCATCGTGTTTGGCCTGACCTTGTTTGCCGGTTACTGGTTTGATCTGGACGACCAGATGGTTCTTCAGGAAAACGAAGAGCGTCTGGAGCCGAAACTTAAGAAAGAGGTTCAGTTTGCGATCACCAAGACTGCGAGCGTCCCGAAACTCAAGGAACAGTTGGAAGAGGGCGAGGTCGCATTCGCCGAATCGTTGCGTCAGTTGCCGAGCAGCGTCGATGTCGCCGAGTTGCTGGCCGATATTTCCGATGCGGGGCTTGAGGAAGGCCTGATCTTCGATTCCATTACACCGAAGGCCGAAGCCCATCTGGAGTTTTATGCCGAGCTGCCAATCGAAATAAGTGTCTGGGGGAACTACCATGAGTTCGGTCGGTTTGTGAGCCGACTGTCTGCATTGCCGCGCATACTCACCCTGCACGATATTTCCATTACCCATGTCGATGCTGGCCAGGCGCCGTTGAAATTGAGCGCCACCGCGAAGACATATTGGTATCTGGCAAAATGATTTCGGCCACCTACCCTTCCTTTGCGTTCGGTCCGAGAAAGACTGGTTTACGAAGTGTTGTCCGGGCGATGCTGTTGTTGTGCGGTTTGGCATTATTTGCGGGCTGTGAGTCGGGAGGCGATGACCTCAACCAATGGCTGCACAGCGTGAAAGCTCGGAAGGCACCCAATATCGATCCGTTGCCGGCACCCGTCGTTTACGAGCCCGTGCCGTACCGTCCGCATGAAGAGCGGACACCATTTGAACCGGTGGTGTTGAGTGTTCCTGACGTCAAGCCATTGGCCTCCGAGATCAGCCCGGATTTGCAACGTCAGCGCGAACCCTTGGAGGAATTCGCGTTGAGCGAGCTCAGTCTGGTAGGCACGCTGATACGCGGTGAAGGCATGATCGCACTGGTCAAGACCCCTCAGGGGGAAGTGATCCGAGTCCAGCAAGGCAACTATATGGGGCGGAATTTTGGCTTGGTCGAATCCATGGACCAGCAAAGCCTGGTGTTACGTGAGATCGTCAAGGATGACACGGGGCGTTGGCAGCGAAGATCCACGGTGTTCGGCTTTGCCGTGCCCGAGGGAGGTTGAAGACATGCGAGTCATGACCGCGATTGAGAGAGTCCGTGCCTATCTGAGGCGACGTCCCGGCCAGATCGGGACATTGCCGTGTTGGTTCGTCGTGGCCATGCTCCTGCCGACGACTTCCGCGTACGCGGCCTTGAATGGCTTGACGTCGGTAAAGCTGAACGAAGCCGCCACCGCCACGGAGTTGTTGTTCGAGTTCACCGCAGAACCGCCTGTGGCGCGGAGTTTCATGTTGGAGCGCCCGAACCGCCTGGTGCTCGATTTTCCCGGCACGCTCAACAATGTCGGCCAGAGCTATCTGCCCTACGCCATCGGATTGATCGGTGGCGTACAGCTGGTGGAGGGCGGAGATCGGACGCGCGCCGTCATTTCACTCACCGGTCCGGTCAGTTACGAGACCCTGCGGCGCGGTGGCAATGTCATTGCGCTGACGCTCGCCCCGTTTGGAAAAGCCGCAACCGGATCGGCACCATCCGCGCGTAGCATCGAAAACATCGATTTCCGGCGCGGTGACAAGGGCCAGGGCCTGGTCGAGATTCGCTTGACCGACCCGCAGACCATTGTGGATGTGAACCGAACCGGTGAGCAGGTAGTCGTTGAAGTCCGCGAAACCAAGGTGCCGGAGCGCTTGGAGCGTCTGCTTGACGTCATCGACTTTGCGACGCCGGTGCGCACCGTGGATGCCATGCTACGCGGTAACGACACCCGTATCGTCATCACCAGCGCCGGTGACTATGTACAAAGCGCTTATCAGACCAATGAGCTGTTCACCGTCGAAATCGCGGAGCCGCCTCCACCGGACAAGGCGGAAATCCCCAGTGCCGAGGGCGAGAAGGAATACACCGGGGAACGCTTATCGCTGAATTTCCAGAATATCGAGACCCGTGCGATTCTGCAGATCATTGCCGATTTCACCGGCCTGAATATCGTGGTGAGCGACACGGTGACGGGGAATCTGACCCTTCGCCTGAAGCAGGTGCCCTGGGACCATGCCCTGGACATCATCCTCAAGACGCAGGGCCTGGCCATGCGTCGCAAGGACAACGTCATTCTGGTGGCGCCGAGCGAGGAAATTGCGGCGCGTGAAAAGCTGGAGCTCGAATCAAAGCAGCAGATTCAGGAACTGGCACCGCTGGTCACCGAGATCATTCGCCTGAGATATGCCTCGGCGGGTGACATCGAAAAACTATTAAGTGGCAATGCCGGTGGCGGTGATGCAGCTGGCGGCGACGCGGCAGCGGCGGGTGAGGCGGCGGCGACCGCCACGGCGGATACCGCCGCGAATACCGGGGGTCTGCTGTCGGCGCGCGGCACCGCCAAGGCCGATGAACGCACCAACAGCATCCTGATTCAGGACACCGAGGATCGTTTGAATCAGATCAAGGCCGTCCTGGACCAACTCGATATACCCATCCGCCAGGTCATGATCGAGTCCCGCATCGTCATCGCGAGCGATACGTTCTCCAAGGACCTCGGCGTCCAGTTCGGCCTGGGGTATGACCACTATGACCCCACCACGAATTTCTTCACCGCCGCAGGCGGTTCCGTCGGTGCGGGACGCACCTGGAACCCGGTGGAAACCGCCGCCGGCTTCAATTCGGGTACGGCTGGACAGGAGCAGTTCCTGGTCGATCTCCCGGTTGCGGCCGCCACCAGCGGCATCGGTTTGGCGATCGGGTCGGTCGGCAAGTACCTGCTGCGCCTCGAATTGACCGCCGCGCAGATTGATGGCCGGTCAGAAACTGTGGCCAGTCCGCGTGTCGTCACGGCGGATCGTGCGCCCGCCAAGATTTCCCAGGGTATCGAGATTCCATACCAGTCCGTTGAGGGCACGGGTGCCAATGCCACGGTGAGCATTGAATTCAAGGAGGCGGTGCTGGAGCTGAATGTGACCCCGCAGATCACCCCGGACAATCGGGTGATCATGGAGATTGCGCTGAAGAAACAGGACCCGGATGACACGACAATCCCCGGGCAGATCGCGATCGCCACGCGCGAGATCACCTCTACGGTGCTGGTCGATAACGACGAAACCCTGGTCCTGGGCGGCGTTTACGAGCGCAGCCTGAGCCACGCGGTGAACAAGGTGCCGTTCTTCGGAGACCTGCCGGTGGTCGGAAATCTGTTCAAGCGCACCGCACAAAGCGATAGCAAGAATGAACTGTTGGTGTTCATCACCCCGGAGATCATCGACAAGATCGATCTGGCTCGCAAATGAGCCGGCGTCGTACGCCACCGCCATCGGGGTTGACGGACAATCTGTTTCTCGTCGGCCCGATGGGGGCCGGAAAGTCCACGATTGGTCGCAGGCTCGCTGCGGTGATGAAACGACCTTTCATTGATAGTGACCGAGAGATTGTCGAGCGCACCGGGGCCGACATCCCGCTGATTTTTGAACTCGAGGGTGAGGAAGGTTTCCGGCGCCGCGAAGCGGCTGTGATCGACGATCTCACCGCAATGACCGGGATCGTTCTGGCCACAGGTGGCGGTGCGGTCCTTGCGGAGGAGAATCGTCGGTGCTTGCAGGAGCGGGGTGTCACGATCTATCTGCGCACTTCCATCGATCAGCAACTCAAGCGCACCGCGCACGATAAGAACCGCCCCTTGCTGCAAACCGACGATCCGCGTGCGCGGCTTGAATCGCTCTTCAAGATTCGCGATCCGCTTTATACCGAGGTGGCGGATGTAATTCTGGAAACCGACGGCAAGCCGGTCCCCGTGGTGGTCGATCGCCTGCTGCGTGAACTCACCCAATACCAGGAGCGCCGTTTCTGAGCGCCAACCTTTGGATGGCGCTTGCGGCGTTCATCGCTACCGGACTTATGTCGGGCGTCGCGGCCGGACTGCTCGGGGTTGGAGGGGGTCTGATCATCGTTCCGGCGCTGATTTTCAGCCTGCCCTTGCTGGGCTCTGACTACGCACCGCCCGCCACGTACATCGTTCACGTTGCGGTCGGTACCTCGTTGGCGGTGATCGTGTTCACGGCGATTGCCTCAACGCGCGCGCATCACCGCCGCAATGGGGTGCTCTGGCCTGTATGGCGTGCCGCGACCCCTGGCCTTCTGATTGGCGCTTTGCTCGGTGCGGCCCTGGCCGACGCAATGAGTGGCGATCTGCTGCGCCGCCTGTTCGGCGGCTTTGAATTGCTTATTGCACTGGAATTGGCTTTCGGGAAGGAACCCGACGCACATCGGAGTCTGCCCGGAAGATGGACGCTCTTCGGCGCAGGTACGCTGATCGGTACCGTGTCGAGTGTCCTCGGGATCGGAGGCGGGACCTTGTCCGTGCCCATGTTGCGATGGTGTCGGGTCTCGATCCGGGAGGCGATTGGTACTGCAGCGGCGATGGGCATCCCAATAGCGCTCGCCGGCGCGATCGGGTTTCTGATGAACGGTATTGGCGAGGCGACCGGCGGCGCTCAGATTGGTTACCTGTCATGGCCGGCAATGATGGCGATCGCCGGCGCCAGCCTGTTCACCGCCCCGATTGGCACCCGCCTGGCGTACCTTCTCCCGGAAAAGGTCTTGCGGCGCGTGTTCGCGGGCTTTCTTGCCTTGGTCGCAATACGTCTGATGTCGATCTGACCATTGCTGGCGTGGTCGCAAGACCGCAATACGTGTTCATTCGGTCATCCAAACCGAGATATGCAACGGGAATCTGTATTGTTAGAAATCGCTAACCAGGATTCCGCGACGTTCACTGGCTATTTTATGTGCCGGCGGTGTTCTTCAGTTTCGCGGTGATTACTGGAATCTGCCCCGGTATGCTTATCTCGAGGTGGCTTTTCAAAGAGTAGGCATCGGCGTCCTGTCCGCCGCAGCGTCTGTCATTGCGGTGATGTTTTGCCAATACACAGGGCCTGGAGGACGAATCGTCCTCGTCTATTCCGGATCGGCAATCTGTGCTGGCCGGAGATCAGGCAGGCGACTGAAATAGTTGGCCAGCGCATCGATGTCGGCGTCGGACAGTCCCGTCAACAAGCGCCCCATGATCGTGCTGGGCTGCTTGCCGCTACGCATATCCCGCATCGAATCCCGCAGAGAGTCGTGAGGGAGGCCGGCGATGCTTGGGGTCGCTGGCCCGGCAGAAATGCCATCCACCCCATGACATCCGAAACACTGTGAGGCCATCACAAAAGTTCGATCCAGGTTGGTCGCTGCGGGGGGAACAGGCGGCGGCGGAAGGGGCGAGTCGGGCTGGATCGGTTGCAGCGTCAGATCGTCCAGCACGATCGGGCCATGAGGCTCGGTTGGCGACGTTGCGGGATTGGCTGTGTTGGCGATTACCGGTTCCGCAGGCATCGTATGGGCGATCCCCTTGTGACATTCGACGCAGGTCTGATGATCGCGTTCCGCCTGTTCGTGTTTGCTGGCGGCGTGCGAATTCTGGCGGACGGTATCCATTGCCTGCGCGTCATGACAGGCGCGGCACTCGCGTGAATCGTTGGCGAGCATGCGTTGCCACACGGTTTCGGCGAGATCGAAACGATGGGCTTCGAACTGCGCCTCCGTCTCCAGCTCGCCCCGATATTCCGCGAGCAAACTCCTGGCGGCCATCAGCTTGTTCCAGAGCAAGGGACCGGGATCGCGGGGGACATGGCAATCGGCGCACCTGGCGGTGACGCCGCTGGGATTGTGCGCATGTCCGCCGTGTCCGGCTTCCGCCGCCACCCATTGCATGGAATGACAGGAGGTGCAGAAGGTATCGGCGTTGGATTGCTTCACGCCGTAATCGACGCCAAGCGCGAGGCCGATGCCCACCAGAATCAGGAGCAAGCCCCCCCAGGCGCTTCGGCGGGGTTCGCGTTCGAACAAATCGCGACGCATGGATACCTCGGAATCAGTCCTGGTTGCTTGCGTCGGCGTTGGCCGCCGCAGAATCATCCATGAGCTTTTTAAGCATCCCGCCGATCACGACCTTGATGCCGACCAGCAGCACAACGATGCCAAGTCCGACCCAGATGAAATTTTCCACCAGCCATTCGGCCATTACGATTTCCCTCGACGTGGGTTAATGGGCTTCATCCCAGTTGATTCCGCGCCCGACGTCAACGACCAGTGGAACCGCCAGTTCGGCGGCCCCGGCCATGAGTTTGACGATCTGCTTCTCGGCCTGGTCGGCAAAACCGGCGTCCACTTCGAACACCAGTTCGTCGTGGACCTGCATGACCATGCGTAAGGGCGGTGATTTCTTCTCGATCCAGGCATCCACCGCGATCATCGCTCGCTTGATGATGTCGGCGGCAGTGCCCTGCATCGGCGCATTGATCGCGGCGCGCTCCGCACCCTGACGACGGGGCACATTGCTGGAATTGATCTCAGGCAGGTACAGGCGCCGACCGAACACGGTCTCCACAAAGCCTTGTTCACGGGCCTGCTTGCGGGTGCGTTCCATGAAATCCTTTACCCCGGGGTAGCGCTCGAAATACAGGTCCACGTATTTCTGCGCCTCCTTGGGCTCGATACCGAGCTGCCGTGACAGGCCGAACGCAGACATCCCATAGATCAAGCCGAAATTGATCGCCTTGGCGGCACGGCGCTCGTTGCTGGAAACATCGTCCGGGTTACGTCCGAACACCTCTGCCGCCGTGGCTCGATGGATGTCGGCGCCGTGCGCGAAGGCATCCAGCAGCCCGGCATCGCCGGACAGATGCGCCATGATGCGCAGTTCGATCTGGGAATAGTCGGCCGCCATCACGATCTGGCCTGGCGGGGCGATGAAGGCCTGGCGGATACGTCGCCCTTCCTCGCTGCGCACCGGAATGTTCTGCAGGTTCGGGTCCGACGAGGACAACCGCCCGGTGGCAGCCACGGCTTGATGGTAGGAGGTATGAACGCGCCCGGTGTCCGGATTGAGCTGCTCGGGCAGACGATCGGTATAGGTGGACTTGAGCTTGGAGAGGCCGCGCCAATCGAGGATAAGGCGCGGAAGGGCATGGGTCTCGGCGAGTTGTTCGAGCACCTCTTCGGCGGTCGAAGGTTGTCCTTTCGGCGTCTTCTTGATGACCTCGATGCCCAGCTTGCCGTAGAGAATTTCCTGCAACTGCTTCGGTGAGCCCAGATTGAACGGTTGACCGGCGGCTTCGTGCGCCTGCTTTTCCAGTTGCAGGATGCGTTTCGCCATCTCGGTGGACTGACGTTTGAGCTGCGCGACATCGATCAGCACGCCGCCGCGTTCCATCCGCGACAAAACCGGAATCAGCGGCAACTCGATGTTTTCGAACACCGATTTGGTGCCTTCCTGCGCCGCCACACGCGGCCACAAGGCCTGATGCAGGCGCAGGGTAATGTCGGCGTCTTCGGCGGCATATGGCCCGGCATCGTCGATCGCTATGTCGTTGAAACGCAGCTGCTTGGCACCTTTGCCGGCGATGTCCTCAAAATGGATGGTCTGTTTGCCCAGATACTTCTCGGCGAGGGAATCCATGTCGTGACGACTGCCGGTGGAATCGGCGACATACGACTCCAGCATGGTGTCGAACGCGATCCCGGCCAGCGCGATACCGTGATTGGCGAGTACCGCCATGTCGTATTTCAGGTTTTGTCCGACTTTGAGCTTCTTGGGGTCTTCAAGCAGCGGCTTGAGACGGGCGAGCACGACTTGCAGATCGAGTTGCTCGGGAGCGCCCGGGTAATCGTGCGCAAGCGGCACATACGCGGCCTTGCCCGCTTCGACCGCGAACGAGCAGCCGACGATGCGCGCCTGCATGTAATCCAGGCTGGTGGTTTCGGTGTCGAAGGCGAACAGTTCCGCCTCTTCCAGGCGCGCCATCCAGTGATGGAGTTGGTCGGCGCTGAGCACGATGTCGTATTCGGGCGCGGCATCGGGAACGGGTGCGGCCACGATCGGGGCGGTGCTTGAATCACTGCCTGCCTCGATTTGAGCGAGCCAGGTGGTGAACTCGAACCGGGCCAGCAGCGTCTTCAGGGTATCGGTGTCGGCGGGCGCAAGATTGAGCTGTTCCGGTGTGCGATCCAGCGGAACGTCGCATTTGATGGTCACCAGTTCGCGTGCCATCGGCAGCCATTCGAGGCTGGCGCGCAGGTTTTCACCAATCTTGCCGGTAAACGCGTCCGCAGCGGCCATGATCGCGTCCAGGCTGTCGTATTGATCCAGCCATTTGACCGCCGTCTTCGGGCCGACCTTGGGAACGCCCGGCACGTTATCGACACTGTCCCCGATCAGCGCGAGGTAATCGACGATGCGCTCCGGCGGCACCCCGAACTTGGCGCGCACGCCGTCCCGATCCATGCGCGTATTGGTCATGGTATTGATCAGGGTGACGTGCTCATCGACCAACTGGGCAATGTCCTTGTCGCCGGTCGAGATCAGGGTGTGGCGACCTTCGGCGCTGGCTTGGCGTGCCAGCGTGCCGATCACGTCGTCCGCTTCGACGCCCGACTCCATCACCACCGGCAGGCCCATTGCGCGCACCAGGGTCAGCAAGGGTTCGATCTGTACGGCCAGTTCCTGCGGCATCGGCGGGCGATTGGCCTTGTAGTCCGGGTACATCTCGTTGCGGAAGGTCGGTCCCTTGGCGTCGAATACGAAGGCAATGTGTTCAGGGCGGTCTTCGTCGAGCATGCGCCGCAACATGTTGGCAACGCCGAAGATCGCACCGGTCGGTTCGCCGTGCACATTGGTCAGCGGCGGCAGGGCGTGGAAGGCGCGGAACAGATAGCTCGCGCCGTCGATCAGGATGAAGGGCTTGATGTCGGACATGACGGGCCTGCGAATTTCGAGGCGGTCATTATGCCCGTTGCGCGTCCCGCTTGTGTTCGAGGCTGGACAAACCGCCCGGGGTTGAGGACGCTAAGGGAACTTAGCCTGCCACATCGGGAAAACCGCCATGCGTCGTTTGAGCCTTGCCCTGCCTGCCATGATGTTTACTGCGACGGTGTTCGCAGCATCGCCTGTCCCGCAATTTCCGGAGCCGGAAATCCCGCCGCCGATGCCTGCAGACATCCCGGAAGAGTCGTCGCAGATCGCGCCTGCCGACGTGCGCATCATCCAGACACCCCAGGGGCCGGCACGGATTGAGGAATACAAGCAGAACGGCCGGGTTTACATGGTCCGCGTGACCCCATCGATCGGTCCCGCCTACTATATCGTCGATACCGACGGCGATGGGCGACTCGACCAGCGCCGGATGGGCAACATGCAGGACATGGTGCCAACCATGTGGAAGCTGTTCAGCTGGTAATCAGCGCTTGAACAACGCGGTGCCGACAATCTGATTGCTGTTGTCGGCGATCGAGCCGCCAAAACTGCTTATTGCATGGCTTGCGTTGTTGCCGACGAATTCGGTGGACGCGCTACCCACTACCGGCGTTGTGCTACAACCTGTACATGTTCCGGTGAGAGCCATGTTGCCGCTCTTGGCGCTGACGAAGCTTGTCGTGGTTGTGGAGTTGAGCGCCCAGGTTCTTCCCGGAGTGGTCGCGTTTATGTTGTAGGAAGTGATGGATTGCGAGAGGAAATCCACGCTCATCGTTGCCGAGGTGATACTTCCTGTCCGTCCCAGCTCGTCGGTCGGGGATGTTCCGCCCAGATATGTGAATGAGGCCGAGGAGAGCGCGGGATAATTCGCGGTATTGGTGACTTTGTCTGAATAGATGAAATGGGCGTGCCCCGCCGAACCGGAGTTGACGCCTGAAATCTTGGTGCTCCAGCCATCCTGCCAGCGCCCCCAGTTGACACCGACGGTGTTTCCACCGGTATCCGTCAGGAAGGCACGGTTCGATTCGAAACGACTCTCTGTGCTGGTGTTTGCGCCTTGTATGGTGTTTGTGACGACGTTGCCGACGGAGTTCACGGTGGCGGTCTTGACCAAATTCGTAGTGCCATTCTGGACGGTGGCTTGAATTTCCCGCTTCTTGGTGGAATTGCTGTCCACGCTGATAAACGCGGTGAGGGCGGTTGCTCCGCTTGGGGCATTAACCTCTTGGGTCCGAGTCAACGCACTCTGCAGTACGGCAGCACCGGCGATGCCGTAGCTGCTGCTGTTGTCGCGAAGTGAATAGCTGGCGCCGATGTAACTCAGTGCATCGTCGATGAACATGACCGAACCATCACCGGTCAAAGTGACGCTGGTGCTGGTTCCGCAACCGGTGCATTTGCCCGTCAGTTGTGCACTTTGATCTTTGAGAACGTCGGCAAGCGCCAGATCATTCTGCAGTTCGACCTGATAGGTTGCCCCGCCGACAGTGGCTTTGACCTCGTACCCGACGAGCTTTTGCGTGGCGAAGTTGATGCCAACGAGAAAGTACTCGTAACTGCCGACGTTACCGTTAAGGTCCGTGGGGGCGGTAGTGGCGTCGCTGATCTTGTCAAACAAAGTGATTGGCTCGGCACGGCTCGAGGCTGCGGAAATCGTCGCGGAAGATGCCTGGCTGGGCGAATACACGAAGTGAAGATCTGTCACCGGATCGTTGTTCGCGCCATCGGTGGTCACGACATAGTCGCCAGACCAACGCCCCCAGCTGGCACCGCTTGCAGCGTCTTTCCCGAATTCCGCGAGTGTGGCAGTACCGAAATTGAAGGCATGCGTCTGGGTCTGATTGGATTCCCCGGAACCTTGGGTCCGAGCTTGTTTGACCTGAATGTTGTCCTTGCTTCCAACGTCGTAAAAAATCGCAAAGTTATCGGTTCCGTTGTCGGTAAGCACACTGCTTATCAGTTCCAGGCGGCTGGTTTGCCGATCAATGAAAGCCAGCGACACCCCGGCACCCACCGGTGCCCGGGTGAACGAGGATGAGGTGGCCTGGCTCACCGTCACGGTTTCGTTGGACGTGAATACGCTCTCGGTCGACGTGCTCAGCACGACGTTGTTATTGAGAGTCGTTGGCAGGGTGCTGGTGTCCGGATTGATCGATACCACCAGTGCGCTGCTTAACGGTCCGGTGCCTGTGCTATTGCCCGTGCGCGAGCTGGTGCCGGAATCGCTCGATGAGCTAGTGCTATCGCCGGCGACTGATCCGACCGGTTCGCCCCCGTCACCTGTCGTATCGCCATTCCCATCCTCGACGCCCGCTTGCTGGTCCGCAGAGGCGCCATCGCCTTCTGCCCCACCCTGCGCGGTTTCCGTCCCTTCTCCATCGCCCTGTTGGTCGTCCCCATTGCCCTGTGCTTGCTGAGTGTCGTCCTGTCCCTGATTGTCGCCATCCGCCGCATTGTCGTCCTGGTTGTCCGCCTGTTTGGAGGCGTCCTCATCGAAGACCACGCCGGGCGGCGCAATCAGGGTCTCTGGTGCGGCATCGGGGCTGGCCACATAGAAGTAACGATCATTGCCGAAGGTATTTTCGCCACCGCCGTTGCGGACAGCAATTTCTCCGTCAACGACGCCGCCATATAACCCGGGCTGAATGTCCTCCCCAGCTTGCCGCCGTTGCGCGGCGAGCTCAGGGGTAACCTGACGGACACCATAGTGGGTGCCACGGATGCCGATGGTCGCGACTGGGGTGGAGACCTGGTAGTTCTCCTTGTTCTTGTGGCCGATCGCGCCGGTAATGGTGCGGAAGCCGCCCTTGATCAGCTTGAAGATGGCGCGTTCACTGCCATCCTCGGCACCGTCGAAGCGGTAGTCCTCGATGGTGAACTCGGTGTCTGGACGCAGCGCGATCAATGCCCCATCCTTGAAGCGCAATTGCGCGAACACATCTCCGCCGGTGATCAGGGTGTCGCCCTTGTAGATTTCGGCCTGGCGACGCAGACGTCGGACTTTGCCGTCCACGCCAAGGGCCTCAATCTTGCCCGCTGCGACAATCAGTTTTCCGATCGGTTCAGCCGCCCATGTCGGTGATACCAGCAGCAACATGGCGACCACGACCAGCCCCAGCCAGGCCACAGTGGCTGGCGGGATGAGCTGGGGTTTCAAGGATGATGTATGGCTCATGGCTATTTGCTCTGATGCTCGAATACGGCGTCCCAGTCGTCGGGCAGCGTTTGCGTTGACAGTTGTTCGATGCGCATGCGGTAGATCTCGGTCAGGCGGTCATCAGCCAGTCGATCCAGCGTTTCCAGGGCTTTCGCCCAATTCTGGCCTCGGTAAGCCGTCAATGCGCGGTTCCACAAATCCAACTCGGCGGCGCGCTCTTCAGCGATGCTGTCAACCGAACCCAGTGGTTCGAAAATCGCCACCGGTTCGTGTTTGCCTTTGACCCGGACCCGATCCAGTTCGCGATAAACGAAACCCGTTGCTGCGTCTTGGGTGCTCGCGCTGACAATGATGCCGACGCCATAAAACTTGGTCAGACCTTCGAGACGCGAGCCGAGGTTTACCGCATCGCCAAGCACGGTATATGCCATGCGAAACTCCGACCCCATGTTGCCCACGTTCATATGACCGGTGTTGAGACCGATGCCGATGGCCAGCGCCGGCCAGCCTCGAGCCTTGAATTGTGTGTCCAGTTCGCGCACGCGGCTCTGCATCGCTAGTGCGGCCTCTACTGCCAGCGAGGCGTGTGCGGGGTTATCCAGAGGGGCACCCCAGAAGGCCATGATCGCGTCACCCATGTACTTGTCGATGGTGCCGCGATGGCTATGTATGACGCCGGTCAGAGGCGTGAGGAACGCATTCATCAGTGCAGTGAGCTGATCCGGTGCGAGCCCTTCAGAAACCGTGGTGAAGCCGCGCACATCGGAGAACAGCACGGTCATTTCCCTCGATTCACCGCCAATGCCGAAACTGCTGTGATGCTTGCTCATTTCACCCACGATTTCGGGCGGCACGTATTGCCCGAACAGGCGACCGATACGGCGTTTGTTGCGGGCTTCGATTAGGTACCCGTAGGCGCTATGGAAAAGCAGAAGTGTCAACAGAAGTAACAGCTGTCCTGCCAACGGCAATACCATGTTGTGCGTCTGCCAGGCGTAGAGATTGCCGCCGATCAGACCGGCTCCGAGTGCCAATACCAGGGAGATGCCGGATGCTGGCCCCCACCAGGGGAGCGTCAATGAGAGGATGAGACCAAGAGCGAGTACCAACACCAAATCGTAAGCAACTGTCCAGCCGGGCCGGTGACGGATGCTGTGCAATGCGGTGTCTGCCTGCATTTCATTCATCAATCCGGCGAGCAGGTTTGCATGCACCTCTACCCCGGGATAATTCGACTGCATTGGTGTGGTGCGTTGGTCGTAAAGGCCGGGAGCGGTGGTACCCAGGATCACTACGACGTTGTCGAGGACTTCCTCAGGGGTGCGGCCAGTGAGCACATCCGCAGCCGATACATAGCGGAATGCGGGGGTGCGGCCTTGATAGGGGACCAAGGCGATTCCCTGTTGATTGACCGGGATGCGGATTTCGCCAATCCGGATTGAATCGAGTTCCGAATTTCGGGGATCGCCATATTCCAGCTCAACCGGCGGGTCGCCGAGCATCGCCCGCAGCATGGACAGTGTCAGGGAGCTGTATAGGGCATTCGCGTGCTTGTAGACCAGCGGCACACCGCGATAGACGCCGTCCGGGTCAAACGCAGGGTTGTCAAAGAAGCCCCCGCCAACGGCTGCCGATTGGATCTCGGCAAGGTTGCCGGTGACGCCATAGCGTTCAAACAGTGGCAGGGCATCAATATCGGGTGGCACCGGGCTGACCAAGGGGATCGGCAAGGCGCCATGTGTGCCGGGGCGCTGTGAGGCGGAGAAGCCAGTGACGACAAACCCCCGACCGATGGCTTCCGCGAACAGGCGATCATGCTCAAGTCCTGGGCGCAAGGTGTGGTAGGCCTCGATAAACCCGGGCTGGCCTGAGAGGGGGCCGGTTGCGAGGCGGTCCAGCTCGTAGAGGACGGATTTGCCTTCAGCCTCGGCGAAAACCATATCCATGCCGAGAATGTAAATCTGGTAGTGCGCGAATAATTGGTCCAGTAGTTGCGCCAGGGTGTCGCGTGGCCAGGGCCAGTGCCCGACCTCAGCGAGGCTGGCTTCGTCGACGTCGACAATCACGATGCGTTTGTCGATGCCACCCTTGAGTGTGGCGATCAGGCGCAGGTCGTAGCCCCAGCGTTCCAGTTGTTCGATGAAGGGCAGGCTACGGGCGCCCATCGCGTGAATAGCGAAGAGCGCGGTGATTGCAAGGCTGAGCAGGAGTCGGACGAGACGTTGACGGGACATTGAGACGAGCGTCAGTACTCGTAACGCAAGTTCATGTTGACCACATCACGGTCGTATTTGTTGATCGCGAAATTGGAGTCGTTGGTGGAGGTGCTCAATTCCGCACTGAGACTCCATCGGTCATCAAGCAGGTGTTTGAGGGTGACGCCGGCACTGCCAAAATCGTCCTCGCGACGGGCGAGAAAGATCGGGCTCTCGCCTGCATAGCGGCTGTTCTGCCATGCGAGCGTAGCTGTCAGACTGGTCGAGGGTCCAAGCGTCCATTGGATCCCACCGCTCAGTCCCTTGATCGCTCGATTGGCCACCACATCAGCGTCGGTGTTGTTCTGGCGGGGCGTTTCCTGACCAATGTACGCGGTGGCAAAGGCGACTGGTTTACCCGGAAGCGGCAAGGCGTGAATGACGCCGATACCTGCGTTCATCAGGTGTGAGTCGCGAACATCTCCCCCAGGGTAATGTTGGCTCGCCAAACTGAGGAACCCGGTGATCTGGGTGTCCGCACTGAGTGTTTGACGCGCGTCGACGGAAAGGCTGCCCAAGGTTCGGTAGGTGCTGTGGTCGAGCTCGTAGTTCTGCGCACGGAAAGCGAAGCGGGTCTGCAGGGTGTCGACATTGTCGGTGAGGGACAGGGTCAGGGTCTGTGCGTCGGTATCAAACAGATCCCGCTGATCGTTGCTGCGGTGATGGATGTCGAAAGCCGCACCGATGTAACGGCCTGGTGAAACCGGGATGGTCAGCGACGTTCCGACATTGGCCTCAGTGTAATAATCACCGAGTTGGGTGGACCCAGCCGCCAGAGTGCCTGGGCCAAGCACGGGGGACTCGAAGTTTGGGCTGAAGGGCGCGCTGTTGACGTTGCTGTCCCAGCCGCGATCAAGATCCAGGGTGAGGCTGGCCGTGGATTTGTATCGGCCTTCCTGGATTCGGATGATGTTGAGGAAGCGCTGGATATTTTCCGCCACGCTTTGGGGGGGCTCCGATGCCAGCACGGTTTCGAATTCCTTGCGCGCCCGATCAAACTGTTCCAGCAAGAAATAGCCGCGTGCGAGCTCAAGGCGGGTACGGTGATCATTTGGCGTCTGCAGCAGCACACGTTCGAGCGCAAATACCCCTTGGCTGTAATGGCCTGCATCAATGGCGGCCACACCGTATTCGTAGTCGAAGGCCGGATCTCCCTCCAGCGCCAGCAGGTGTTGCTGTCCAAGCGCGTAAGCACCGGCGGCATCTCCCGATTGGAATAGCTTTTGGATGTCTTCGACAATGCCGGCCACACCTGGGGTGGTGGTTGACAAACAGGTGACGAAAAGCGTCAGGGAAAGAAGACGTTTCATTTATCAATGACTTGGAACAGAAACTCTGAGTCGGGTAAGAATACGATGCGGACAGCGATCAAGAAAGTAACTGTTTATTACAATCCGGTGCGTATTTCTCGACATTGATGCGGAGCCCTTGTGAACGAATCCATCGATAATCTCGTCCGGCCTGAGATTCAGGTTGCCGCTACGGAAGCGGAGCGGGAGCGTATTTATCGGTTTCGCTATGCGGTTTACGTAGAAGAAATGGGCAAACGCCCGAGCTACGCCGACCATGCGGGCAAGCGACTTTACGACCCGTTGGACGATGAAGCGACCCTGCTTTATGCCGCCGCCGGGGAAGAGATTGTGGCCACGGTGCGCATCAATCTCGCGGGTGAGACCGGCTTCGATGCGTACTGGAACCGGATTTATCAGCTCGAACATTGGGCCGAATTTCCCGCGAAATCCCTGTCCATGACCTCTCGCCTGATGGTGGCGCCGGACTGGCGCGGGTCCACGGTTCTCGCCGCGTTGCTCGCGGCCATATTCCGCTTCGCCCGCGAAAACGGCGTGCGTTTCGATTTCTGCAATTGCACCCCGTCCCTGGTCGAGTTTTACGAGCAGCTCGGGTATCGCCGTTACGCCGATGGCTTCATGGACAAGGATGCCGGCTACCACGTCCCGCTGGTGTTCATGGCCGAGGACATCGAACACATGAGGGCGGTGCGCTCCCCGTTCTGGCGCGAGGCCCGCAAACTGCCGGCGGATGCGACCGGGACCGCATGGTTTATCGCGGAATTCCCGGCGCATGCCGTCCATATCAACAAGCGCCTGGTCGATACCGATGGGTTCTGGGCCTTGATGGAAGACCGCCTGCATGTCGATCCGCGCGAAGGCATCGGCCTGCTCAAAGGCCTGGACGAAGTGCAGGCGCGGGCCTTTCTGGATTCCGGTACGGTGCTGCCCTGCAAGGCGGGTGAGATCATCATCCGTCCGGGGGACATCGGTAACGAGATGTTCGTCGTGCTCGATGGCGTCGCCGAGGTCTGGGGGCGGGATGCGGATGGCAAACGCCATTCCCTGGCGGTGGTCGGTCCTGGTCAGGTGTTCGGCGAGATCGCGTTCGTCGCCAAGACGCCGCGCACCGCCCAGGTGGTGGCCAATACCGATATGGAACTGCTGATCCTGACCCAGTCCTTCATCAAGCGCGCCTTGAAAAAGATGCCGGAAATCGTTGCCCCGGTGCTGCTGAATCTGTCGGTGATTCTCTGCGAGCGCCTGCGCGGCACCACCCAGAACTGGCTCGATACCCTGCAACAACTTGAGGAAACCGAAAACGAATGAGCACCAGCAATACCCATACCGCTGCGGGTTCCTACGCCTTTGGCAGCTTCGATGAGAACCAGAAGGAGCTCGATCGTCTGAAGCAGCAGGCGGCGATTGCCACCGCGCTGGAACGTCAGTTGCTCAGTCGGGCCGGATTGCGGGAAGGCATGGATGTCCTGGACATGGCCTGCGGCCCCGGGATCGTCAGTTGCGAGATCGCGCGCATGGTGGGTAACGGTCGGGTCACGGGTGTTGACCTGAGTCCCGATCTGCTCAAGGAAGCGCAGGCGGCGGCGGACGCCGCCGGGCTGACGAATCTCCGTTTCCAGCAGGCCAATGTCTATGAACTCGATCTGGGCGAGGCGCAGTTCGATTTCATTTACGCACGTTTCCTGTTTCAGCATCTCGAACACCCGGAACGCGCCTTCGAAGCGGCTCTGCGCACACTAAAGCCGGGCGGCATTCTTGCGATTCTCGACATCGATGACGATTGGCTGACGCTGTTCCCGGAACCGGAAACCTTCACCTCGTTCACGCAACGTGCCGCCCAGGCTCAGCAGGCACGGGGAGGTGACCGCCATGTCGGGCGCAAGCTTGGCACCCTGCTGGCGCGCAACGGGTTCGATCAGGTTGGCGTGTTCGTGCATACCGTGACCAGTGCCGACCTCGGCATGCGCAACTTTCTCGACATCACCACCGGCTTCAAACTCGAACAGCTCAGCGACGAACAGAAGCAGCTCGGTCAGGCGGAAGAAGCCGTGATCCGTCAGATCAGCGACGATCCCGAAGCCTGGGGCTTCGCCGCCGTCTTTGTTGCCACCGGTCACAAACCCACCGATCACCCCGGATAGATCTCATGTCCAACGCACTCAAGAATCTGCTCGACTCCCCCGACTTTCCCGAAGGTGACGCGTGGCAGCGGCGCCTTTGCACGGTGCACGAACACGTTTTCAACGAAGGCGACAGCCAGTGCGATGTGTTCGTGGTCTTGAGCGGGACGGTACGGGTGGTCGGTGAAGTCGCGCTCGACGACGACCGCAGTCTGCGCCCCGGATACAGCGATCTTGGGCCGGGCACGGTGTTTGGCGAAATGTGCCTGTTCGACCTGAAACCGCGCAGTGGCAGCGTGGTCGCGATCAGCGACTGCGAGCTGGGCGTGATCCCCGGCGACATCCTGCGCGTGTACCTCGATGCCCATCCGGAAGTCGGGTATCCGGTTCTCAAAGACCTGCTCAACACCCTGGCCGAGCGCCTGCGCACCGCCAACAAGCGGGTCAGTTCGCTGTTCGCCTGGGGCCTGAAGGCGCACGGTATCGACGAACACCTGTGAGCGAACGACATGGCCGATGACGCCAGCAAGTATTCCGGCCCGAACCATCAGGGCGATGCCCGCAGTGCGCCTTACCCAGTCAGCCGACTCGGGGCGGCGACCGATCTGGTGGACATCGCCCGCCAGATCAGTGGCGCGGATGCCTCGGTCGCGACCCATACGCACGCCAAGCTGCGGGTCATCGCCGACCAGATGCAGGCCTTGCAGGAAGAGGCCCGGCGCATTCTGGAGGGTGCGCGCCGGGACCAGGAACTGCATCGCGCCGAATGCGCCTTCAAACGTATCCCGGGGAAGGTTTACCACCTGTATCGACGCGACGATGACCGCACGCTCTGGTCGATGTTGTCACCCCGTGAATGGGGAAGCCGACCGCCCCATGAATTCGTCGGTAGTTTTCGGCTGGAGGCGGATCAATCCTGGACCCCGTTGGACCAAACGCCCCGGGGCTCGGATGTGGACGCGATGCTATCGCGGCTGATTGGCGATACGACCTGAGCAAGCGTCAGTTCGCCAGATCACCCCAGCTGGCCTGCATCACCGCCAGCGCCGCCAGGGCGGCAGTCTCGGTACGCAGCACGCGCGGTCCGAGTCGGGCGCCGACCCAGCCCGCCTGTTTCGCTTGGTCGATCTCGACATCGCTGAGCCCGCCTTCCGGACCGATCAACAAGCTGGCCGCCAACGGGCTCTGGGCCGCTTCCGGTCGCCCGGCGGTGAGCGATATCGAGGCCAGCGGATCGAGCACCGCGCCCTTGAATTGCGCGATCGCCTCGGCAAAGCGGATCGGCTCCCGCACCTCGGGGATCACCGCACGCCCGGATTGCTCGCAGGCCGAAATCACCACGCCCTGCCAATGGGCGAGCTTCTTGTCGCTACGACTGTCGTCAATGCGTACCACGGTGCGTTCGGTGACCACCGGGACGATGGCATGCACCCCCAGTTCCACGGATTTCTGCATCACCCAGTCCATGCGTTCGCCCTTGGAGATGCCTTGCAGCAAGGTGATGCGGAGCGACGACTCCTTTTCGACGACGTTGCAGGTATCGATGCGCACCCGGGCGTCGCGGCGGGTGACGTCGAGCAGTTCGCCGCCGTAGTCGTTGCCGTCGCCGTTGAACAGGGTCAGGGCGTCGCCGACCCGCATGCGCAGTACCTGTGCGACATGCCGGGCCGGCCCCTCCGGAAGTGCGAATTCGTCCCCGACGCCCAAACGCTGATCAACATGGATACGGGGATTGCGCATCGCAACCGGAACGCCCGGGTCAGCCTATGGCGGTCAGGGTGTCGCTGTCCCTGCGACAGGCCAGATGCAGGTCGAAGCTGGCGCCGTCGAATTCCTGCGAGATCACCCATATCTGGCTGATCTCTTCGCTGACCGTGGGCAAGGTTTCGAGCGTCTGCCGGATGCGTTCGCGGTCGAAGAACGCGAACGGTTCATCGAGGATCATCGACTGGGCGCCATGCGATTGCGCGTCCACCATGGCCTGCGACAGCGCCAGGCGCACGCCCAGGACGAGTTGGCGATGGGTGCCGCTGGAGAGTTCTTCCAATTCGACGAAATCATTTTTGTCGTTGGAAAACACCTGCACCTTGAATTCGTCGTCGATCTTGAGGTGGCGGTATCGGCCTTCGGTAAATAGCGGCACGATGCGCACCAGGTAGTCGCGCATCTGCACGTTGAAGTCGTTGTAGATGCGACGACAGGTGCCGCGTATCTGATCGAGACCGAGCTTGCGCAGCTTGATGCGTTCGCGGGGTTCCTGAAGTTGCCCCCGCAAGCCGCGCTGACGCTCGCTCAGGGCCTCGGCTTCGGCGCGGCGACGCTCTTCGTTCTCAACGGCGGTTTCGGCATCGGCCAGGGCACGATCCGACGTGTCGGCGCCATGACGCGCTTCGGCGACCGACTTGCCGAGGGTGTCGAGCAGGGTGTCCAGGTCTTCACGGAACATGTCGCGATCGTCGGCCAGCGGCTCGCGCCAGGCCGCCAGCGCCTCGGCATCGATCAGCGCCTTGCCGTCGCCCTCGGTGAACGCATCCAGAGCGTCGTCGATGTCCGGGTCGTGCAGGGCGCGCAGGCTTTCAAGTTGCTTGGACATCGGGTGTTCATCGATCTCGGCGATCAGGTCGATGTGTTCCCGCGCTTCAAGCGCGTGCGCATCCAGTCGTTCGCGTTCAAATCTCAGCCGGCGGATACGGCGCGACAAGGCGCTGCCCCGCAGGATCGATAACAATCCGATCGTCAACGCGCCGCCCGCAGTCCAGCGCATGGCGAGCAGGCTTTCGACGGTTTGCGGGTCCCAGTTCGGGAACCACACACGCAGTTGCGCGACGAGCTGCTCGCCTTCCGGGAGCGCGACTTCCGGCGCCAGCAACCAGCGCACCGTAATCGTCGCCACCGCGATCACCAATCCGAAAAACGCCAGCAGGCGGAACACGCGACGTTTGCCGGGCAGACCGGCAAGCTCCTGTTCGATGTGCGCACGTTGTGCCGGATAACTGTCGTCATGGTCGCTGACCGGAGCCACGTCAGCTTCGGCTTCGGGGTCTGCTTCGGTGTCGGACGAGAGCGGCTTGCGCCCCAGCCACTGCTTTTCTTCCTCGGCATGAACATCGGCCCGTGCGCGGATTGCGGCAAACGCGGCCACCCGATCGCGCAGGCCACCGATCCAGGCGATCAGGTCGGTCCCCGGTGCGGTTCCGGGCGGGTCCGATTCGGCCACCAGACACGCCTCTTCAAGGGTGCTGACCTGCTCGCCAAGATGGTCGGCACGTTCCTGCCAATGGCGGAAACGGGTCTCGACATCGCTGCTGAGGATGCCGTTGACCTGGGTCTCGACATCGCTGCCGAGCTCTTCCAGCTGCGCGCGCCGGGCGCTGGCGACCGCAACCCGGCGTTGCGCATCGCGTGCGTCATCTCCGCACGACGACAACGCCGCCTGCAGCTCGGCCAGTGCGGATTCCTCGACATTGAGCGTGCCAAGCTGATCGTCGATGGCTTCGATCGATGCCTGCAGTTCATCGATGTGGCGACGATCGGCATCGACCTCGCCTTGCAGCTCATCGGCGACGCGGTCGAGTTCGGCAATGCCAAGCAAGCCGCGCACCATGCCGCTGCTGGCGTGCGGCATGGTGATTTCGCGTTGCGCCAGATAGAAGGATTCGACGTATTGGTCGAAGCTGAAACCGACCCGTTCCTCGATCGCACGGGTCACCGCCTGCGCGCCCTGGGCGATGGCATCGCCACTCCCGACGAGACTCAGGCTGGCGCTGTGATGGCCTTCGATGTTGAGGTAGCGCGCAACCCGGTAATGCTTGCCGTCGGCGCCGCTGAACACGAGTTCGGCGCTCGCCTTGGCCGCGCCCCATTTCATGGTCTTGAGCACCTCCTCGGGTTCGTAGGAGAAGGTGCGCCCGAACAGGGCCAGGCAGATGGCCTCGACAATTGCGGTCTTGCCGGCCTCATTGGGGCCGGAGATGCCGATCAGGCCGCGCTCGGGAATGTTTTCGAGCTTGAGACTCCGGTATTTGAGGATGTTCTCGGCATGAAATTCGCGAATGATCATGCCGTGCCCTCCCCGACTTCGCTTTCCATTTCCGCATGTGCCACCAGAAGACGACCGGCGACCAGGGTCTGCGCACGGCGAAAGAAGTCTTCGTCGAACTGGGCGTCGGTTTCGCGCAGACGGCGAATTTCCGACTCGGTGTATTCCTGGAAGGCTTCGGCGGGAGATTGAACGCGGAAGGTGGCGTCGGACATCGGAGTTCCTCAGCGGCGCGCAGGGGCGGATCGTGACGGGATGGGCAAGAACATGCGCCGCATTGTGGGCAAGCCGGTCAAGCGGGACAAGTTTGGCGGGAAATGTGCGTCCCGGGCACGCGCAGGCGGCTTGCCCTGGTTACGCCGATGCGTCGGTGTTCACGAGTTTCTCGGCGTCGGCGGCACTCAGCCAGCGCCACGGCAACGGGATCAACCCGGGAACGCGCGCTCGATATTGACGATAGGCATCGCCGTGGTAACAGATCAACTTGCGCTCTTCCAGGCGGGAGCCGATCGCGAAATAGAGGCTGATAGCGATCGCACCCAGCAACAGCGGGGCGTTGAGTTCGCGCGTCCAGATCAGCACCAGACCGAGGCTGTACCAGGGGTGACGCACGAAGCGATGCATCGGCGAGATATGCAGTTTTTCCTGATCCTCGACGCGGCATGCGCGCTCGCGCCATTGCCGCAGACCGAGGAATTCACTGCCGTCGTACCAACGTGTGGACCACAGAAAGCCCAGCAGGGCGAGCATCGCAAGGCCATTCGCCACCCAAGCCTGCCATCCATGCCATTGCCATAACGGTGGGGCGTCAATCGCATAGCTCAGCCACAACACCGGCAGCAGCGCGAGCACGGCAACCGTGTTGTAAACGAGCCGGTACGCCGGCATCCAAGCGGCGTGTTGCGTCGCCACCCAGCGTTTGATCGGCAGACCGGCGAGCAGGGAATGCAGCGCGAAGTAAGCCAACCAGGCGATGAGCAGCACGATGAGCGGCGTGTTCATGGTGCTCAATGCAGTTGTGCAACCCGGCCCTGCAACTGGATCACGCGCTCGCGGATGTCATCGGCATCGGCAGCGTTCGGACGTAGTTTCAGGTAGCGGCGCAGGTCGTCCAGCGCTGGCCGGAAGCAATCCAGAGCCGCATACAGAACGCCGCGATCGCGCAAATCGTCGCTGCTGCCGGGCTTGAGCTGCAGCACACGGCCGCTGATCTGCAGGGCTTTGTGCAGTTCCTCGTCGCGCATATAAACGGCCTTCAGGTTATGCAGCATGCGGACCAGGATGTCGCGCGTGGGCGCGGCGCCCAATACGTCAGCGAGGTTGATGCGAGCCGCGTGCTTCTCGCCGACCACATCGCTGAGGCGGTGTTCGAGTTCGTCGGTACCCAGCGAGACCCCGCCGGAGTAGGGATCGAGAACCACGTCGCCACCGTCCACCGAACACTTCACCAGGAAATGACCGGGAAAGGACACCCCGTCCAGGGACAGTCCCAGACGACGACCGACTTCGATATAGACCAAAGATAGCGTGATCGGGATGCCGGTACGGCGATCCAGAACCTCGTTGAGATAGCTGTTTCTCGGGTCGTAATAGTCGTCGAAATTGCCTTTGAAACCTTGTTCCGTGAACAGATAACGATTGAGTGCGGCAAGCGTGACGAAGACGTCCGCTTTCGCCGGCAGGTTCGCGCGCGCTTCCATCGCCATCTCATCGAGACGCGCCAAATAGTGGGCAACATCGAGCTCCGGATAGGCGTCCCGTGCCAGCAACAAGGCAAGATCGGCTAGCCCGAGCTGCGCGTCGTCGAGCCCCAGGGTTTCGTTGATGGTGGCAAAACGCGGTGCGGCGGTCACTCGTAACTCCCTTCGTCGTTCAGGTTGCAGACCACGCCGGGGACACGCACCACCTCGGTGTCGATGCGGCCATCCGGGTACAAGGCCAAGCGACGGTACCCCGGCTCCAGATCGGCAAATTGAGGCTCATCGCTGCGTGCGCGGAACTGAACGTTGGTCGATGGCGTACCGTAAACTGCAATGCCATCGCGCCCACCCTCGAATTCCTGATGAATGTGCCCGTTGAGGATCGCGCGGGCCTTGTCGTGACGGTTGAGCACCTCAAACAGCGCGGCATGATTGCTCAGACCGATGCCGTCCATCCACAGTGAACCGACATCAACCGGATGATGATGCACGGCGATCAGGGCATGGCTGGCACGCGTTTCGGCCAGCTCCCGATCGAGGCGTTGGAGTTCGGAGGCGCGGAGTGTGCCTTCGACCTGTCCATCACGATGGGAATCCAGCGATAGGCACAACCAATCGCCCAGGACAACGCTGTCCGCTTGCCCGAAATGGCGAATCATCAAGGCGGGGTCGTCATGGTTCCCTGGAATGGCGCGGACGGGCAATTGTCCGGGAATGAGCGCTGCAAGCGTCGCACGGAGGCGCTGATACGTCGCTTCGACCTCATCGTGAGCCAGGTCTCCCGTCAGCAACAACAGATCCGCACCGACGAGATCGTTGTGCGCTGCCGCCAATACCGCACGCAAGGAGGCATCGGTGACGATGCCCTTGAGGGCACGCGATGGATCGGAGAACAGATGGGTATCGGTGATCTGCACCACCCGCTGGATGCGACTCATGTCGCACCCACGGAGGTGAGAGGACAGCGATGGCGGCGCGTCGGGACACGCCGCCGATGATTCGGGACCGAATCAGAGTGATGGTCGGGGTGAGAGGATTCGAACCTCCGGCCCCTGCCTCCCGAAGACAGTGCTCTACCAGGCTGAGCTACACCCCGGAAATGAACGCGTTGCTGGAGAACCGCTAACGCCGCCACCGGATCAGTGACTACGTTCGACCGCGAAATCCGCCAAGGCCAACAGCGCTTCGCGATACGGAGAGGCAGGTAGCTGGGCGAGAGCCGCCTTGGCGAGATCTGCCTCCTGTCGCGCGAGCCGCGTAGTGTAGGGGATGGCATCGGTCGATTCAATCGCTTTGATCACCGCGTCGATCTTGTCGCGGCCCCCTTCCTCGATGGCTTTGCGCACCACCGCCGCCTGCGTCGGATCGCCATGACGCATCACATAAATCAACGGCAGCGTGGGTTTGCCCTCGGCGAGATCGTCGCCGACATTTTTGCCCATTTCATCGCTGTCGGAGCTGTAATCGAGCACATCGTCGATGATCTGGAACGCCGTCCCTAGATGCATGCCGTAAGCGGCCATCGCGGACTCGATGGCCGCGTCATCCTGATTGATCACCGCGCCCAGACGGGTCCCGGCCTCGAACAACTTGGCGGTCTTGTAACGGATGACCGCCATGTAACCGGCCTCGTCCACGTCCGGGTCATGGCAATTCATCAGCTGCAGCACCTCGCCTTCCGCGATCACGTTGGTGGTGACGGCGAGGATTTCCATGATCCGCAGTTCATGCAGCGCCGTCATCATCTGGAAGGCGCGGGAGTAGAGGAAGTCGCCGACCAAAACGCTGGCCTCATTCCCCCAAAGCGCATTCGCGGTGTCGCGGCCACGGCGCAAATCGGACGCATCAACGACATCGTCGTGCAACAGGGTTGCGGTATGAATGAATTCGACGATCGCGGCAAGATCGACATGACGATCGCCGCGATAACCGCAGGCACGCGCGGCAAGGACGACAAGAAGCGGGCGGAGGCGTTTGCCACCACTGTTGACGATGTACGCGCCCAGTTGATTGACAAGGGCGACGTCGGAACGGAGGCGGTCCTGGATCAGGGTATCGACCGCGCGCAGATCGTCGGCGACCAAATCGCGGATGACGTCAAGCTGCATGGGCATTGGGAAAACGGTCTGGAAAAGGCCCGGCGGATGCTAGGGACCCCCCAAAATGCTGTCAAGCAAGGGATCTTAGGATGTCCGAGTGTTGTCCCGAAGCCAGCGGGCAGAATAGGAATTCGCGAACTAAGATAACCAGCGCAATCGCAAATTTGTAACGCTTTTGCGATGACATGGATCATAAACCTGACTACGCTCATCCAACGCCACTCATCGCTGCAGGAATTGCGGGAGCCATATGTACACGGTGTCCAAAACCCCTGAGGGTGCTCTGATGTCCTCATTCATCGTCGCCATATTGTTGGTGGGGTCCTTGAGTTGGGGACCGCTTTCGCACGCCAAGGATTCGTACCTCGACTCGATCAACGGGGAGGCCGACGACATCACGGTCGATTCTGCCGTGTCGCTGGACGCGTCCGGCCAGCCACAGGGCGCCGAGGCTCCCAGTATCCCAAAGGACCTCGACATTGCCGGCTTCGAAGAGTTGCTGCGTTCGCGCTACATCGGCAGTTACATGTTCTACAACAAACTCAGCGACGGAGATAAAACCTCTGTCTATGACGAATACCTGAGCAGCAAAGACATCGAATCGATCCGAAAGAAGATCATCTCGCTGTTCTCGTCACATTGATTGCGTACGCAATCGGCGTGATCGCGCACCCATCGGAGGACCTTGAGGAATAACAATGAAAGCCCGAACCCGCTTCAGAACCCTGCAAATCATTTCTGCCGTCCTGGTCATGTCCGTGACTGGCGCGGCTTCCGCGCTGGACGTCAAGCTCACGGAGACCCGGGATTTCGTGACCGTGAACCATGAGGGACGCAGCGTCCGAGTAGAAAGGATTCAGGATGAAAACAACGTACTGACCGGCGGCTTTGCGAAGACATCCCGTAAATGCCCGCCATTCTGTATTCACCCGATCAGGGTAGATCCGGCCGTAGAGACGGTAGGTGAAGTCGAGATCTTCGACTTCATGGAACGTCAACTGCGTAACGGCTCTGGCGTTCTGGTCGATGCCCGTACCCCGGCCTGGCACAAGCGCGGAACGATTCCGGGATCGATCAATCTGCCGTTCACGGTATTCAGCCGCGACACCAGCGACCCGGAGTTGGCAGCCGCCATGAGCAAGCTTGGGGTGAGTCGTAAAGGACCGGACAGCGGCTTGTCGATGAATTCCCTGCTCGACATGATCGGGCTCGGCTCCGGCGGCAGTCAGGTGTGGGACTTCAGCAACGCCAAGGAAGCGCTGTTCTGGTGTAACGGCCCCTGGTGCGATCAGTCACCGCGCGCCATTAACGCGCTGCTCAAGCAGGGCTACCCACCGGAGAAACTGTTCTATTACCGTGGCGGCATGCAGCTCTGGCAGGTCCTCGGCCTGACGACGATCGTGCCTGAGGACTGAACTCGCGGTATACCCTGAACAAGTCAGGGCAACGTGGAAATTAAAAGGGGCACCCTCTTCGGTGCCCCTTTTTACTTTTCTGCATCGGAATTATCAGACCCGGACACGCCCCGTGCCATCAATGGCCGCATCGTATGCAGGAGTGTCTTGAAGACCTGCCGATTGGCTTTCTCCTGCTGCGCGAGCAGCGTCTTCATGTGCGCCCGCTGAGAAGGATGCGCAAAACAGGCCGGACAGGTTTCGTAAATCACCGGCAATTCGGCCTGCACGGCAAACGCGGCGGTCTGTCGTTCGCGTGCGTAGATCAGGGGGCGGATCACGCGCACGTCCCCGGCCTGGTTGATGTAGTTGGCCTTCATGGTGTTCAGCCGACCTTCAAACAGCGCCGACATCAGAAAGCTCTCCGCCAGATCGTCGAGGTGCTGCCCCAGCGCGAGTACGTTATAGCCGTTCTCGCGCGCGCAGGAATACAGCGAGCCGCGCTTCATGCGCGCACAGAAGGCGCAGTACGAGGGCTTGCCCATCTGTGTCCTGGCGCGTTCGACGATGGGTTCTTCGCGATAGAAATACGGGATGCCCAGTTCGGCCAGATAGGGTTTGAGTGGCGACGGGTCGAAATCCTCAGCGCCCGGATCGATGGTGACCGCGCCGAGATCGAACTGCACCGGGGCATGACGCTGGAAATGGCGCAGCAGATGCAGCAGGGAGAGTGAATCCTTGCCGCCGGACAAGGCCAGCAGGACGCGATCACCGTTTTCGATCATCCGGTAATCCACCAATGCTCGACCGACCGGTCGCAACAGGGACTTGGGAGGCTTGGGCATGTGACTCATGGCCGCGAAGTGTAAGCGAGTGCCTGCGGTTTCATGCTTGTTGCACGTTTAAATACGCATTGTTTGCGCGTTCCGCCGTCACTCTGTCGCCGTCCCAGAACGACGAAGAGATCAAGACATGAAGAACGACACCTTGCGCAACACCTTGTTGGCCCTGCTCACCTTGACCGTGCTTCCGATGGCGGCAGCCCAGGCACGCAGTTTCGACAACCACGACGATGCGGTCTGGGCGAACGATCCGCGCGTCAGGATTCTCGGTGAGGACGACCGGCAGCGTGAATACGGCGCGCCCCATGACCGTGATATGCGCCCGACCATCTACGTCCGCGATGCCGATGCGCCGTTGGCGTTCCGCTTCGACCGAGTCGATTACCTGTACTACAAGGGCCGCTTTTACATCGATCGCGGACATCATCTGCGGGTGGTCGATGCGCCCGTGCGAGTCAGTGAACGCCACGTCGATCGCCGACCTCATACGGTGATCGTACCGGTGCACTGAGGCGGTCAATCCGTGATCGCGCCCCGATGACGCGCAATGGCCTTGACCAACTCCACCGGTGGGTAATCGCTCGCCGGGTCGAGGAGAAATTCGCGCCAGCGTTCAAAGCCGATGGCCAGTTCGGCGTTGGTGCCGTGGCAGCCGAGCACGTTGAGGATGTGGTCAGCAACGCGCCAGGGACCCTCGCCACGCACCTCGCCTTCGACCAGGTGCAAGGTGGTCTTCGGGTCGCCAAGGTGCCAATACGGTTCGAACCAGAGGATACCGAGTGGATGCTCGAACAGCTCCGCAATGACGTGCTCCCCGCCATCGGCGGATCGAATCATCAACGGTGCGGTAACGGTAAACAGGTTGCTGGACATCGACATGGCTCAAACAGCGGTGCGCAGGAGGTGCGACCTGTGTCACAACGTTACCTCAAGGCGCACGGCTATACTGCCCCCACTTTCAATCCCTCGGAGCGTCTGCCATGAGCGAATTCGGCATCCTCGTATTGTTCATCTTCGGCCTGGCCGCCGTCGTCATATTCCTCGGTGTCAAGTCGGTGCCGCAGGGCAACGAATGGACGGTGGAGCGGTTCGGCAAATACACCCGCAGCCTGCGCCCGGGCCTGAATCTGATCGTGCCGGTGGTCGATCAGATCGGCCAGAAGCTGAACATGATGGAACAGGTGCTGGACGTGCCGACACAGGAGATCATCACCAAGGACAACGCGATGGTCTCGGTGGACGGCGTGGTGTTCTATCAAGTGCTCGATTCGGCAAAGGCCGCCTACGAGGTCAACAACCGCGAGTACGCGACCCTGAATCTCACCATGACCAACATCCGTACCGTCATGGGCTCGATGGACCTGGACGAACTGCTCTCCAAGCGGGACGAAATCAATGCCCGGTTGCTGACCGTGGTCGATGAAGCCACCACACCCTGGGGCGTCAAGGTCACCCGAATCGAGATCAAGGACATCTCGCCGCCAACCGATCTGGTTGAGTCGATGGCGCGCCAGATGAAGGCCGAGCGCGACAAGCGGGCCTCGATTCTCGAAGCCGAAGGCAAGCGTCAGGCCGAAATCCTCAAGGCGGATGGCGACAAGCAGGCGGCGGTGCTCAAGGCGGAAGGCCAGAAAGAGGCCGCGTTCCGCGAGGCCGAGGCGCGTGAGCGACTTGCTGAGGCAGAAGCCAAGGCAACCCAGGTGGTCTCGGTGGCGATCGCCCAGGGCGATGTTCAGGCAATCAACTACTTCGTCGCGCAGAAATACGTCGAAGCCCTGCAAACCATCGGATCGGCACCCAACCAGAAGTTGATCTTCATGCCGATGGAGGCGTCAGGTGTGATCGGTGCCATCGGTGGCGTCGCCGAACTCGCCAAGGCCGCGATGGAAAAGAAATCATGAATTACAGCCCGGACTTCTGGCATTGGTGGATCCTCGGCGTCGCCCTGGTGATCCTCGAAGCGTTTGCGCCGGGGGCGTTCTTCGTCTGGATGGGCGTGGCCGCAATTGCGGTCGGTTTCCTGCTCTGGCTGATCCCGGTCATGACCTGGGAAGCCCAGTTCCTGATCTTCGCGGGCCTTTCGATCGCCACCATCGTGGGCTGGAGGATGTGGTTCCGGAAGTATCCGGAAGAGACCGATCAGCCCAACCTGAATCGCCGTGGCGAACAATACATCGGTCGCAGTTTCACGCTGGAAACGGCCATCGATAACGGTGTTGGCCGGGTCCGTGTCGGGGACAGCCTGTGGCGCGCGGTCGGCGACGACATGCCGGCAGGCAGCCGTGTGAAGGTTGTCGGCGTGGACGGTGCCAGCTTGAAGGTCGAAGCGGACTGACAGCCGACCTGACAACGATGTCGCGAGCCGCGTGACACCCCGGATCGAGATGCGTCATTTTCCGCTGTCCCGCCGTGTTTCCGACCGCTGAGGCGCGAGTTTTGCTAAGGACGGCGACAACGATTCATCGACATGGAGACGGATATGACGTCGAACCGCTTGGCAATATTCATCGGCGCGTTCTCGCTGATCCTCGGGGCTTCCGCACACGCCGTGGTCTTCACCATCACGGATGTCGCTCAGGGCATCGGATTGAGCGCGGACGTGGAAGGCCTGGACCTGAACGAATCCGGACAGATCGCCGGTACGCATGATGGAAATGCGGTGCGGTGGGACACGTTCGGGGGGGTCACCGAGACCGTCCTGGGCACCGGAAGAGGCGTCGGCATCAACGACTCCGGAACGGTGGTGGGATATATCGGGGCTGGCTACAGCACCCAATCCTTCTCCGGAACGACCAGCAATACGCTGAGCCATACCGGTAGCGGCTCCTATGTCGGCGCCATCAACAATAGTGGCCAGATTGCGGGGACGGTCTACAACAACGGCACGGGTGAAGCGACGCGCTGGGCCGACGACATCAGCACCGGTGCGCCATTGGCCGAACTCGGGCCGACGTATAGCGAAGGCCTGGACATCAACGCAAGCGGCACCATTGCCGGCCACTATGAAGCCAACGGCGGCAGCGTGCAGCGCGGCTTCCGGGCCACCAGCAATGGCGATGTCGTTACCCTGGATGGTCTGGATTCCAATCAGGGCGCTCGCGCCAACGCCATCAACGACAACAACGTCACGGTCGGATGGGCCCAGACGGCCGGCGGCGATACCCATGCAATTCTCTGGGAAGCGAATGGTGATCTGGTGGACTTGGGCGCCTTGTCAGGCGAACGCTGGTCCTACGCCCAGGATGTCAATAATTACGGTCAGGCGATCGGTTACGTCGATGGGCTTTCCGGTATTTATGCCTTCTTGTTCAGCGGTGGCATGTTCTATGACCTCAATACCCTGCTCGATCCCGGGGCAACGGGCTGGACGATTGAACGCGCCAATGCCATCAACGATCTCGGTCAGATCCTGGTCGATGCGCTGGATATCAATGGCAACCGCCATGTGTTGTTGCTGACCCCGGACCAACTCAATGGCGTTCCGATGCCGATGCCGCTGGCACTGTTGGGTGCCGGCCTCGCTCTGATCGGTTTTCGGCGATACGACTGAGCGGCTATGCTCGCGGCCCCAACGCCCCGGAGCTCCGATATGAACCCGATTGCACTGGACGAATTCATTGCGCGTCTCGCCCAGGAAGAGGTCGAGTTTGCCGATACGCTGAATCTGATCGAGGCCTTGTACGACTACCATCCCTGCGCCTTCCGCAGCGGCCTGGGTGATGACCTGCTGGAAAACCCGGCCGGGCAGAATCAGGGTGCCTGCAAGTTGTTTGCCTTCGGACTGATCAACAATCTCATCGATGAAGCCGTGCTGGCCGCTTTCGGGGAGCATTATCGGGCGGTCCTCGCGGACCCGGACGGCAACGATCACCGCAATATCCGCAATTTCATGGCCTATGGCTGGGGTGGCATTGAATTCGATGACATGCCCTTGCGTCTCAAAGGACATTGAGACGCAAAAAGACCGGCAACCGGATCAGTCTTGAAGCCATGAAGCGCGGCGCTCTCGGCGAGAGGCGTCGGTCGCCTCGGACAGGCGCAGTTCGATAGTGTCGTGCGGTGCGGGCAAGGGCCGCAACGTGAAACTCATCAATTCATCGCGCCGAAAGGCGCTGATCGTGCGCGGCCGTTCGCCGCCCCGGGCGATCGTCGCATCCAGGGTTTTGCTGGTGGCCCGCAGACCATCCACAGCAATGATCACGTCACCCGCTGAAAGCCCGGCTTGATGCGCTGCGCCGTGTTCATACACATTGAGTACACGCGCCCCGACGGGGTCTTCCCCGATGCGGGCGCCAAGCACGACGCGCGGTGTCGAAGCGGTCGGGATGCGTCCGCCGGCGTCATCGGCGTTCGCGGCCGCACGCAACACCCAATCGACACCGAACTCACCAAGCAGATCGGCGAGCTCGATGTCGTCGGTGGAATGCAGGGCCTTGGTGAAAAATGCGCTGAGATCGGTCCCCGCCAGCTCGCTGGCAAGGGCCTGAATGTCATCGTCGCCCACACCGCGACTCCGCTGGCCGAAGTCTTGCCAAAGGCGACGCATCAGGTCGTCGAGAGTGGCGGCCCCGTCGCTCTCGAGACGTAATTTCAGATCCAGCGCCAAGGCCACCTGGGCGCCCTTGGTGTAGTAACTGACGATGGCATTCGGAGCGTTTTCATCCTGTTTGTAGAAGCGCGTCCAGGTATCGAAGCTCGATTCGGTCACGGTCTGGCGGCGACGACCGGTCGCGCGCTGAACTCGGGTCAAGGTCTTGGCCAGAAGGTCGAGATAGTCAGCCGTATCGACGAGTCCGGAACGATGCAGACCGAGATCGTCGTAATACGAGGTGATGCCTTCGAAGGCCCAGAGCAATGGGGTATGCACTTCCTGCGACAGGTCGTAGGGCAGAAACACCGTCGGCTTGATGCGTTTCACGTTCCAGGTATGGAAATACTCGTGGCTGCACAGGCCGAGGAAGTCCCGATAACCCTTGTCGATCCCTGCGGCACCCCGTCGCGGCAAATCGTCGCGACGGCATATCAGGCTGGTCGAGGCGCGATGCTCGAGCCCACCGACACCGTCGCCGACCGCCATGACCAGGAACAGGTAGTAATCCATCGGCGCGGGTTGCCCGAACAGATCGATATGGGTTTCGCAGATGCGTTTCAGGTCTGCCGCCAGACGGTCGGTATCGGCATCGTGGCGACCGTATATCGCCATCTCGTGCGGTACGCCATGCGATTCCCAGGCGAGGAAGGTGAGATTGCCGATCTCGACCGGGTGGTCGATCAGCGCGTCGTAATCGTCGGCCCGGTACCTGCCGAAGCCGTGCTTTGCGGCGCCGTCGCGAGGCAGGCTGGTCGCGACCTGCCATTGCGCAACCTCGGTCACGGCATCCCGCGCCGGGGGCTGGATGTCCACCGCGCACGGCTTGTCCGTCTGGCCGTCAACCGCGAGAAACACCGAACTGCCGTTGAAATACGCGTGGGTGGTGTCCAGGTGTGCGCTACGGACCGAAAGATCCCAGGCATAGACCTGATAACGGATGGTGAGCGGGCCGGTGCAGGGATCGCAGATCCAGGTCTGCTTGTCGAGCTTGCGCGTTGCCACCGACTGGCCGGCCGATTCGGCGGCGAGCTGAGTCACGTTCCGCGCAAAGTCGCGAATCATGTAACTCCCGGGTATCCAGGCCGGCATGCTGAGACGCTGACCGGCGGGGTCGGGAGAGGCGATTTCGAGCACGATCTCGAAGGTGTGCAGTTTCGGATCGACGGGGTGGATGCGGTAAACGATGGTCGGGCTGTTCATGGTGGCATGATAATCTGCGCCGCTCTGGTATTTGGCCTGTGTTTGACAGGTTGGGCTCGGTTTCTAATGCGTCTGGAAAGATTGGTCGCCGCCGGTATTTTGTTCATGGGCAGTCAGGCCCAGGCCATGCTCATCGAGAGCGGCAGCTTCATTGATGAAGTCGAGCGCCTCAAGAACCTCAGTTTCGTCTCCGGGAGCAATCTGTATGTGGCGCCGGATCTGGCCCAACGCAGCGCCTTTCGCAGTCTCGCCAACAGCATCGCCAGTGGCGATACGGTCTCGGCGGATGCGCAGGCCGCCGCCCTGGACTACGAAGTCGTTGAATTCACCGACAGCAACACCGGGAACACGTATCTCGGCCTGCGTGAGCAACTGGTCAACGATCAGCAGACCCGTGGCTGGGGATCGTACTTTTTCAACACCGGCGCCGATGTCCAGGTCCTGATCGAGGCGCCGCACCCGCGCTTTGACACCAACAGCTGGGAAATCGCCGCCAGCATCTACCGGGATGTGAACGCGGCAGGGTTCCTGATGGCGGGCGCGCACCGCAATGCCAACGGTGTCGGGACCGCCGATGTGGCCCACCTGACCGAATCGATCTTTCAGGAAGTGCATGAAGCGTGGACCGGGGCCGGGGAACGCGACGCCTGGCAGATACACGGTTTCAACCTGGACAATCATCCGATCATGCCCGCCGATACCGATGCCGTGGTCACGGCGGGCGACGGCAGCGTTAGCAGCGGTATGCTCGCCGTCGATGCGTTTCTCGAAGCGGCGGGACTGGTGACCTACGGCTACAACACGCTTGACGTAAATGATGTGCTGAACCAGGCCATCAACGGTTCAGTCGATGGACAGGACTTCGCCGGCCTCGGCGCGACCACCAATGTGCAGGGGGATTACACCCGGTCCCTGGGCGCCGATTTCGTGCATATCGAGATGGAACAGAGCATCCGCTTCGACACCAACAACCGGATTGCCGCCGCCGGTGCGGTGGTCGCCGCGATCAACAGCGTTGAAATGCCCATTCCCGAGCCGGCAACCTTGTTGCTGATGTTGTCGGCCACCATTCCCTTACTGCGACGAGTCACATGAAGAAACTGCTGTCCTCCCTGATCCTTATCGCCGCCATCCTCTGGGTGGCCTATCCCTATGCCCAGATTTACCGCCTGGATCAGGCCCTGCAAGCGAATGACAAGGCCACACTGGCCGCGTTGATCGACATCGCAACGGTCAAGGAAGATCAGCGCACCCGCATAGAACAACGGGCCAACTCCGCCATCGGACAGGGGGATGACCCCATTTCCAGCATGCTCCGGGCGGGCGCCAAGCGTTTGGGTGAGAGTGCCGTCGATACCGTGGTCGATGTGGACTGGGTGCGCGGCCAGCTTGCCGGCGCTGAGGCGCGAAAAGGGCAGTTTCCCCCCCTCGTCGGTCGGATCGATTACGCCTTCTTCGATAACTGGAATCGATTCATGGTGCGTGTCGGCGAATTGGGCAGAAACCCGCTGCATTTTCGCCTCGGGTTTGCCGATTGGCAGTGGCGCGTGGTGGCGATCTATCCGGGCTGAGCTTCAGCCGTGGCGGAGCTTGAGAACCAGCACCGACATGGCCAGCAGGAAGGTGATGCCGTTGGCAATGATGATGGGCCACTCCCGGAGCATCACGCCATAGATCAGCCAGAGAAACACGCCGGCGCTGAAGGCGCCGTACATGGCCAACGACAGGCCTTTGGTGTCCCGCGATTTCAGGGTATGCAATACCTGGGGCAGAAACGCCAGCGTGGTGAGTGTCGCGGCTGCGAAGCCGATCAGGGTGCTCGGATTCATACGGGAATGCCTTCGTGATAAGGCGACATTAAAAAAAGCCCCACACCGGAATCCGGCATGGGGCTTTTCATGAAGCGTTTGACCGATGGCGTCACGCCATCGGTCAATTCAAGGGATTACTGGGCCTGCGAGACCATGTAATCGACCGCTGCGGCGACGTCCGAATCGCTCAGGTCCATGCGGCCTCCCTTCGGCGGCATGCCACGGAAGCCCTTCAGGGCATGCGTGTGCAGGGTGTCGATGCCCTGAGCAATGCGTGCGGACCAGCTGGCCTTGTCGCCAAGACGCGGGGCACCGGCAACACCGACGGCATGACAAGCGACACAAGCCATGCCGTAAACCTCTTTGCCGCGCGCACTGTCGGCTGCCGGAGCAACCGCTTCGCTGACCGCTGTCGCTGCGTTACCGGCAGCGTCCGCGACGCTACCGGCGACCGCAGCGGCGGAGTCGGCCATCGCGCTGGCGGCATGGGTCACCGCTTCAGTGGCCGCCGCAACCGGGTTGGCCGCAGTTTCCGCTTCGGCAACGGGCGCCGCATCCGACGTCGCAGTCGGGGCCGCTTCGGAGGCCGCAGCACCGGCGGTCAGGTCGGACACGCTGACGTCAAGCCCCGAATCGGCCAGCATCTGCTCGATGGCCGCGCGGACTTCTTCGTCGGACAGCGAGGCATTGCCACCGCGCGGGGGCATCGCACCCTTGCCGGCGATCGCGGAGGCGACCAGCGCATCCAGACCGCCTGCATAACGCGCGTCCCAGGACGCCTTGTCGCCAATCTTCGGCGCACCCAGCACGCCCGAACCATGACAGCCGGCGCAGGTCGCGGCGACGATGTCCTTGGCGCTCTTCGGACCGGCGGAGGCGGCACCGGCGGAGGCGCTGGCGATCTCGGCGTCGCCCATCATGCGAACCTTGCCTTCCGGTGCGATGCGCTTGGCGATGGCTTCATCACGGATCGACTGGGTTTCGGCGTTGTCGTTGATGCCGGACTTGTCGATGACGTACTGAGCAACAAAGAAGATGACGAAGGCGAGAACAACCAGAAAGCCGAGTACGCCGACGAAGGTCTTGAAGAAACTGCTGTCGTGATCGCTCACGCGGAACCCCCTTGCAAAAGCGCCGAACTGTGAGACCGGAAATGCGGTCCAAGTGGCAATAGTTAAAAACGTGGTTGATGGAAATCGGGCGGAAAAACGTTCGGATTATACCGATCAGCGTTTGCTGATGCACCCGACGAAATCAGCACACAGGTTTTGACCCTGTTCGATGCGCTAGCTACGCTCCCCCCATACCCCGATGCGGCATAAACCGGCGGGCGATTTTTTGCGAATAGGCATCATGACTCCCAGCGTGCGACGTTTCATTTCGACCTTGCTTGCGATCAGCGTGAGCGTCGTTTTCAGTTACCTTGCATTTCGCGACATCTCCTGGGCAGAAACCTGGGCGGTCTTGCGTCAGGCGGATTGGGGCTGGTTTTTCGGCGGTGCTTTGGTGGGTCTGCTTGGGTTTGTGGCGCGTGCCGCAGGTTGGCGAATTCTCTTGATGCCGAGTGCGACGATCCCTGTTGTTCGCCTGTTTTCGCCCGTGGCGATCGGTTATATGGCGAACAATTTGTTGCCTGCCCGACTGGGTGAGTTCGCACGGGCATATGTGGTCGGGGAGCGTGAGCCTGTCAGCAAGACCACCGCATTAGGTTCCATTGTGATTGAGCGCTTGCTCGACGCCTATGCACTGCTGTCGGTCGCCTTGGTGATTACCTTGGTATTGCCCTATCCGACATGGCTGAAGCACGCATCCGAATGGTTGTTGCTGGGAATGTTGCTGTTTTCCCTAGGCCTGATGGTACTCAGGCGTTCGCACGCGCTCCGACGCGGCTTGATCGAACGCTGGATTGCGCCGCAGTCGCCGCGTGTGGCCAATCACCTCATCTGGTATCTGAGCAGCTTCCTGATCGGGGCCAATACGCCCGATCAACCGCATCTGTCGTTTCGCCTCGTGGTGTTGGTTTATCTGCGCTGGATTTTTGAGGCCTGCATGTATCTCATGGTCCTGGTGGCGTTGGGCCTGGATCAGGAAATCCCGTTGCACAGTGCGTTATTCGTCATGGTTGTGGTGAATATCGCCTGTCTGGTGCCACAGGCGCCTGGATACATCGGTGCGGTACAGCTCGCCACGGTCGAGTCGCTTGCCTTGTTCCATGTCGGCAGCGAGACGGCCATCGCCTATTCGCTGCTGGTGCATGTCGCGTTTTTCGTACCCATCACCGTGGTCGGGCTTGTCTATCTGATTGTCGGGGGCTTCTCATTGAATCGGCTGCATGGCGACGAGGTGGGGCCCGCGTCGAAATGAGTCGCCCGGATCGCGTCGTGATATTGGGGGCGGGCCTGACCGGGATGAGCGCTGCCTATCACCTCCGGCGGGGCAAACACCCGAATGTCGCCCTGTTCGAAAAGGAGACCACGCCAGGGGGCTTGGTGCGCAGCAAACAGAACGGCGCCTACCGCTTCGATTACACCGGCCATTTTCTGCATTTCCGCGACCCCAAGATCGCCGCGCAGGTGAACGAGTGGCTGCCCGGCGAGCTGACCACCGTTACCCGAGATGCCTGGATCCACTCGCACCGCGTGTATACGCCGTACCCGTTCCAGACCAATCTGTACGGCCTGCCTTTACCCGTGGTGAATGAATGCCTGCTCGGCTATATCGCGGCGCGCGACCAGGACCGCGCCCCGGAACGCACCCCGGAGCGCGACGCCCCCGATTTTGAAACCTGGATTCGTCACAGTGTCGGCAACGGGATCGCGCGCCATTTCATGATTCCGTACAACACCAAACTCTGGGGCGTGCCGCCGTCCGCCATGACCACGGACTGGATGAACCGATTCGTGCCGCCAGCGCCGCTGGACAAGGTCGTCGCCGGAGCGCTGGGCCTGCGCGACGCCTCGTCAGGCTACAACGCACGTTTTGAGTATCCCCGCCACGGCGGCATCCAGATTCTCAGCGAGGCCTGGGCTCGACATGCCGGTCCCATCGAGTATGCCCACGAGGCGGTGCGGATCGATGCGGTGAATCGACGTGTGGGTTTCGATACCGGCCTGGAAACCGACTATCAAACCCTGATCAGCACCTTGCCGCTGCCCGTGCTGTGCGCCTTGATCGCCGACCTGCCCGAACCGGTGCGCGCGGCCTGCGACCGTCTTTCCTGGAGTTCGGTCTGGGCGCTGTGTCTGGGCATCAAGGCGAACCACACCGGCGGGCGTCACTGGGTGTATGTCCCGGAGGAGAAGTACCCGTTCTACCGCGTCGGCTGTTTCAGCAACATTGCACCCAGCATGGCACCGGACGGTCACAGCAGCGTCTGGGTGGAACAGTCCTACAATCGGGACCGCCCGCTGGATGCCGAGCAGGCGCGTGCGGACGCGATATCCGGGCTCAAAGACATGGGCTGGCTGAAAGATGAATCCGAAATCGCCGTGGAATGGCCGTTGCGCATGCCCTATGCCTATGTGATCTACGATGCGCATCACGCTGAGGCCACGGCGACGATTCATGAATTTCTGCGTGCACACGGCATCCTTTCCACGGGTCGATACGGCAAGTGGGATTATTCATCGATGGAAGACGCCATTCTGTACGGGCGTGACGCCGCGCAAAGTCTGCTCGGCATCCCGCAGAACGCGCCGACAACGCCCAGCCCGGGGACCGATCTGAAATGACCTCCCCCGCCGTGTCCGTGCTCATCCCGGTCTACAACGAGATGGGCATCCTCGAAGCGGCAGTCGGCGACCTCACTGCCGGCATCGATGCGCTCGGCATCGAGTACGAACTGGTGCTTTGCGAGAACGGCAGCCGCGACGGCACCGCAGAAATTGCCGCCGAACTCGCCCAGCGGCTGCCCAGTCTGCGGGTTCTGCGCTATCCCGAACCGAACTACGGTGGGGCGCTCCGGGCCGGCATCCTGGATGCGCGGGGTCGGGACATCGTGTGTTTCGAGATCGACTTCTACGATGTCGCCTTCGTGGAAATCAGCGAAGTCCTGTTGCGGCGCTATGACGCCGTGATCGGTTCCAAGCGCGCCCCCGGCGCGCGCGACAATCGTCCCCGCCTGCGCCGCTTCATCACCTGGGGATTCAACGCCTTCCTGCGTCTGGCGTTCCGCATGAAGTGTTCGGACACGCACGGCATCAAGGCGTTTCGTGCCGATCACGGCAAGCGCATCGCGGCGGAATGTCAGACCGATGCGGACATCTTCACCACCGAACTGGTGATCCGCATGGAGCGTGCGGATCTGCGGGTCTGCGAATTGCCGATGGAGATCGAAGAAAAGCGTCCCGCGCCGATCAATATCGCCCGCCGCGTCCCACGCACCCTGCGCAACATGCTGCGTCTCGCCATCGCATTGCCGGGCAGTCGGCGTGCATGAGCCCACGCCGATCGCGCTGAGCGTCGATATCGAGGACTGGTATCACTCCGTGCTCGGGTTGTCCGAGGGCGATTGGGAGCGGGTTCCGGATCGGGTGGTCGAGACCACCGAAACCCTGCTCAGGGTGCTTGCCGATGGTCAGGCACGTGGCACCTTTTTCGTGCTTGGGCATGTTGCCGCGCGTCATCCGGATTTGATCCGCCGCATCGCCGATGCCGGACATGAACTCGCCTGCCACGGATACGCGCATCGCCTGGTGCACCGCCAGACCCCGGAACAGTTCCGGGAGGACCTGCAGCGCAGCCTGGAGGCACTGGATCGGGCAGGGGCCGGACCGGTGCGCGGGTATCGCGCCGCCTATTGGTCGATCACCCGAGAGGCCGCCTGGGCGTTGGACATCCTCGCCGAGGCGGGCATCGAATACGACTCCAGCATCTATCCGACCCGGACCCCGATCTACGGGATTCCGGATGCGCCGCACGATCCGTTCCGCCTGCACACACCCGCCGGTCACAGCCTGATCGAATATCCGCCCACCGTGCTGCGTTTCCCGCTGCGCAATCTACCGATCGCCGGCGGCATCTATCTGCGCCTGCTGCCCTATCCCCTGGTGCGAGCGGCCTTGCGCCATTGTCAGCGGCGTGGCCGTGCCGCGATGGTGTACATCCATCCGCCGGAATTCGATCCAGCCAAGCCGCGCATCCCCATGCCGTTCGCCGAGCGCCTGCTGCATTACACCCGCCTGGATGCGATGCGGGTCAAAGTGCCGCAACTGCTGCGCGACTTCCGCTTCGCACCCATTGGCGAGCTTCTCGACAAGCACATCCCGCGAGATACCCTCCCGGAATGGTCGCTCTCCTCGCATCCATGATGCCGCACCGGCTTACCCAGGCCACATCCTGGCTGGCGCTGTTGCTGACCGCCGCCCTGGTGCAGTCGCCACATCTGTGGTTCGAGGTCGGCGCCCCGAACATGGACTTCATTGCCCATCTGTTGTGGGTCGATCAGATGGGCGCGAGCCTGGCGAATCTGGAGCTGTATCCGCGTTGGGTGCATGCCAGCAATTACGGTCTGGGCAGTCCGGCGTTGCTGTACTACGCCCCCGGTTACTTTTACGGGGTTGCGCTGCTCAATCTGCTGATCGACGACATCTGGGTGTCGATCCGTATCTTCGAGCTGGCGGCAAGTCTGCTTACCGGGGCGTTCGCGTTGGCTCTGTTCCGTTCGCATGGCGTTGCCCGGCTGTCGGCCACTCTGGGCGCGATGGCCCTGCAACTGGCGCCTGTGCCTTTCCTGATCGCGCTGCATTTCAGCGGCCTGCCCTGGGCAACCAGCTTCGCCGCGCTCACCGCGCTGGGCTACGCGCTGCTGCGGGGGGATCGAGACCCCGAAAGCCGGCTCGATCCCGGCGTGATCCTGGCGCTGGCAGCGGTCATCCTGATGCACACCCTCACCGGCTTGATGGCCTTGATCGGATTCAGCGCCCTCGGGTTGCGGCACCTGGGGTTGCGGCACATCGGGCGCGGTGACGGCAGGCCCTGGAACCGATTCGGCAGCTGGTTGCGGTGGTGGGCGCTGAGCGTCGTCATCGCGCTGATGCTGGCCGGCTTGCATCTGATTCCCGCGCTCACCTCGTTCGATCTCGCCAGCACCGTCAACTGGACCGCGTTCTACAAGCCGGATAACGCCTTCCTGCTGCCCGTGTTCACCGCACCGGTGCACGGCATGCGCTGGCCGACGATGCAGGTCGCGGTGCCGTTGCTGCTGCTGCCTACAGTGCTTGGCGTATTCGGGTATCTGCGCGGTCAGGGTGCAGAAATGGACGCCCCGCGCCGCCGCGCCATAACCGGTTTGCTGATGGTCTCAGGGGTCGCGTTGGCGCTCGGCAGCGAACTCGCTTACCCGCTGTGGATGCTGGACAGTCCGCTCCTGAAAGTGCAGTTCCCCTTCCGTTTTGTGGTCGTGGTGCAGTTGACGGCGCTGCTCGCGCTGGTTCTGGTGCTCGATCACGCCATCCGCACGCACGCACGCCGCGCAATCCGGATCGGGGTCGCGTTGCTGGCCCTGCATCTGCTGATCGGGGCCGGGCTGGTGGTGAAGATGGATTTCATCGAAGGTCGGCCAATGGATGTCGAGGCGCTGCGTACGGCCCCTTTCAAGGGCATTCCGGAGTTCCGCCCCGGTGAGGCGCAACTGTCCGCCTGGCTGGAATGGCTCGAACAGGGCGGGCAGGCCAAGGAATGCGCCCTTCAGTCGCTGGAATGTGCATCCATCGTGATGCCGGATCGCGCCACGCAGTGGGAGGTGGTCAATCCGCACGCCACCCCCGTGCCCCTGCGCCTGTCGATGTTTGACTTCCCGGCCTGGACGATGCGCCGGGACGATGCGCCCATTGCCCACCGCAGCGCGAATCCGTCCGGTCTGATCCAGGTTGAGGTTCCGCCGGGCCGGCATCGCTTCCGCGCCGAATGGCAAAGGTTGCCGCAGGAATGGGCCGGTTTCGCGTCATCCGGCCTTGGCTTGCTGATCTGGCTGGGCCTGGTGTGGCGGCGTCGGAGCGCCTTCAGCCGCCGGTGACCGGCGGAAAGAATCCAACCTCATCGCCATCGACGACCGGCGTGTCGTTGCCGGCCATGTCCTGATTCACCGAGGCCAGCAGACGCGGGTTGTCGGCGAATTCGCTCTGCCACACCCCGCCTCGTGCGGCCAAAACCGCTTTCAGGTCGGCGATATTGCCGACGTCGGGGGCGATCTGTTCGCCATCGCTGCCCAGTGCCTCACGCAGACGGGCGAAATAAAGCACGCGGATCATGCCTCGTCCTCCGCGACCCAATGGCCGCTCTTGCCGCCCTTCTTTTCCAGCAGTCGGACCTGTTCAATCACCATGCCGCGATCCACCGCCTTGCACATGTCGTAGACCGTCAGCGCGGCCACCGAGGCGGCGGTCAGCGCCTCCATCTCCACACCGGTCTGCCCGGCCAGACCGCAGGTCGCGGTGATGTCCACGCAGGATTCTGCCGGGTTGGGCTGCAGATCGACGCTGACCTTGGAGAGCATCAGCGGATGACAGAGCGGGATCAGGGCCGGCGTCTGCTTGGCCGCCTGAATACCGGCGATGCGCGCCACCGCCAGCACGTCGCCCTTCTTGTGGCCGCCCGCAACAATCAGTGCCAGCGTCTCCGGCAACATGCGGATGCGTGCGGCGGCGGTCGCCTCGCGCTGCGTGATGGCTTTCTCGCCGACATCCACCATGCGCGCCGCGCCGGTCTCGTCGATGTGGGTCAATCCGCTCATAGCAGGTCCCCGAATGGCAGGTATTGGACGCGGTCGCCGATGGCAACCGTCTCCCCGATCGGCACGATCACCAGACCGTCGGCCCAGACGGTCGAGGTCAGTACGCCCGAACCCTGATGAGGATAGAGGGTCGCGATCGCATGACCGTCGCCGCCGCGACGCAGCCGTGCGCGCAGATATTCCTGGCGCTTGCCCGGTTTCGGCCAGTCGAAACCGGCCTCGACGCGGATCGCCTCCGGCAGCGCGCGTTCTATGCCCATCATGGTGCGCAGGAACGGTCGCGCAAACAGCAGGAAGGTGGCGAATACCGACACCGGATTGCCTGGCAGGCCGATGAACGGTGTGCCATTCACGGACCCATATGCCAGCGGCTTGCCCGGCTTCATCGCGATGCGCCACAGATCCAGCGACCCCAGCGACTCAACCGCCGGTTTCAGGTGGTCTTCCTCGCCGACCGACACCCCGCCGCTGGTCAGAATCAGGTCCGCCTTCGCCGCCGCTTCGGTCAGTGCCGCCTTGGTCGCCTCAAGCGTGTCCTCGACCACGCCCAGATCGACCACCTCGCAGCCCATGCGCGCCAGCAGCCCGAACATCGTGTACCGGTTCGAGTTGTATATCTGACCCGGGCCGAGCGGCTTGCCCGGAAGCACCAGCTCGTCGCCGGTCGAGAAGGTCGCCACGCGGAGGCGCCGGAACACCGTCAGCTCCGCGACGCCGATCGACGCCGCCAGCCCGAGTTCCTGCGGACGCAGATGATGCCCGGCGCGCAGGATCGGCTTGCCCGCGCTGATGTCCTCACCGCGTTTGCGTACGCTCTCACCCGGCGGCGGAACGATGTTGATGACCACGTAATCGCCGTCGGCTGCGGTGTCTTCCTGCATCACCACTGCGTCGGCACCCGGCGGCACCGGCGCCCCGGTAAAGATGCGTGCCGCCGTGCCCGGTTCCAGTTCGGTGCCCATCGACCCGGCGGGAATCCGCTGCGATACGCGAAGCCGCGTCCCGCAGGCCGTGATGTCCGCACTGCGTACCGCGTAACCATCCATTGCCGAATTGTCGTGCGGCGGCACATCCAGATCGGCGATCACATCCTCCGCCAGCACGCGGTTGTCGCACTGCGCCAGCGGCAGGATCTCGGACTCCAATACGCGAGGCGCAACGGCCAGCAGGCGCTCATAGACTTCATCGACGGTCAGCATCGGCGTTCCTCAATTCCACGAATCGAGCGGTTATACCGGCTTTGCCGGTCGAGTCACACCTATCACGATGACGGCGGTCACACGCGAGTATCACGTTCAACGCAGGGCGTTCCACCAACCGGCGCCGTAATGACCACCAAACGCCGACGGCGGAACACCTTCGGCTTGCGCCAAGGGCTGCTCGTGACAACTTCGTCGGATGCGGTTCGCTGGGCTCACCACTTCGGGGGACTCACGGGCTGACCCTGTGCCAGTCCGTAGGATGTGGTGAGCGCAGCGAACCGCATCGATCGCGCCCACCGCCGATCCTCGACCGATGCGGTTCGCGTTGCTCACCACATCCTACGGGGGCGGGTGGGTCATTCCCCGGCCATCACATCCAGCGCGGCCCCGCCGCCCCAATCCGCCGGGTACACGCCGGCGTTCACGTAGCGGTGAAAGCTCGAATGGGGCCATTCGATGACGCGATTCACCCAGCCATGTTTCACCGGGTTCCAATGGATGTAATCGACGTGGCGGCGGACATCTTCGTCGTCGCGGAGCAGGTGTTCCCAGAAGCGCCGTTGCCATAACCCGCGTTCGCCGCGTTGATGGCGGCTCGCGGAGATGCGCTCCTCCCTTGCGATGCGACGGGAGAAGTTGGCCTTGATGAGGCCCCAGCGGGTCGCGTAATCCGCGTCGCCCGGCGGCAGGGTCCAGATGCAATGCAGGTGATCGGGAAGGATCACCACGGCGTCGATATCGAACGGGTGGCGGCGTTTCACCGTATCGAACGCCGCGCGGAGTTCCGCGATGTGATCGACCAGCAGGGTGTTGCCGCGACGTTGCGCCAGATTGACCGTGAAGAACCACGTCCCGCCAGGGTGTGCGAAGCGGCGATATTCGGTCATGACGCGGTCCTTTGCGTGGTGGTGATGCGCGAGCGATGCGGTGGTAGCCCTCCGCATCTTACCCGTGGCAATCCGTAGGATGTGGTGAGCGTAGCGAACCGCATCGGTCGAGGATTTATGGCCGTTCGCGATCGATGCGGTTCGTGTTACTCACCACATCCTACGGGGGATGTCGGCGGGTGGTGTGGCGGTTGGCGGTGTGTCCGGTACGTAGGATGTGGTGAGCGCAGCGAACCGCATCGGTCGCGGGTTGTTGGGCGATGCGTGGGTGGGGGTATCAGCGGGCGGTGTAGCGGTCGGCGGTGTGTTGGCATTGGCCGAGGGCGACGAGGGTGTCGAGGAGTTCGGCGACCTTTTTCGCGGGGGCGGCCTTGAATTGGCGGGCGATCTCGACCGGGGTCGCGGCGGTGGGGGATTGGCCGAGGGCGGCGCGGACGGCCTGGATCTGCGCGGGGAGGTCTTTGGGCCAGGGGAGTTTGGCGGCGGGGGTGGCGATGGCCTCGGGGTCGAGGTCGGCTTCGGTCTGGGCGGCGGCGGTGTCGCCCTTGGGGTTCTGGTAGTCCGGGCGCAGCCAGCGGATCAGGCCGCGCGCCTCCTCGGCGGCGCGTTCGGCGTTGAGGTCGACCAGGCGTTGCAGCACCTGTTCGTCGACGGCGCGCACGGCGTCGGCGTCGCCTTTCGTCTCCGCGTAGGCGGCGTGCAGATCGGACCAGCCGTAGGCGGCGAACACGGCGGCGTCGAGTTCGTCGTGGAGCTGCTTGAGGATGCCGACCAGGCCGTGGTCGTAGATCGCGCGTTCCTTGTCGGTCAGCGGCGGCGGGCTGCCGTCGGCGGCGCGCTCGACCGGGGAGAGTTGCAGGCCGTCGCGGGCGCGCAGCTTGTCGAGCACGTTGTACATCCCGGTCAGGGTGAGTTCCGGGTGCGCGGCCTGGCGGGCCTTGCGGTGGGCGTCGAGCTGTTCGGCGAGGTCGCGGATGCGCGCGCCCAAGGTCGATGATCGGGTGGCGTCGGGGGTGGGGAAGGGGAAGGTTTCGAAGCAGCGGGTCTTGTTGTAGCGCGGGTCGTTGCCGACGCCGAGGCGGCCACCGGCGGCCAGCGCCCAGAGGACGTGGATGCGGCTGGAGAGGACGCCGAGTACGGAGGCGTCATCGACCGCGATGTTGACCAGCATGTTGTCCGGCAGGATTTCGCGGTCCAGGAAGGTGAATACGCGGTGTTTGCTGGTTTCGACGGTGGCGATGTAGCGAGTGAGATCGACCAAGGCGGGTCGAAAATCTTTGCGAGGCTCCCCAAAAATCCACCAGTTGTCTCGGTAAAACGCCCGATTGTTTTGATCCCTCTCCGGTTTCACCCGATCCCATACCCGCTGATAGACCGCCGGGTAATGTGCTCTTGCCTCTTCGGCGGTCAGTCCGAACAGATCGATGACCTTGACGTTGCGGGAAACCTGCATCAGATCGCGACCGTTCAGATACGCGCGGATGACAGGAGCGCCTTCCGGGGCCAGCGCTGAGGCTTCGTCCTGTGTGACGATGAAACCGGAGCCGTGGAGTTTGACGCCGGGTGAACTGATGCCTTGGGTTGCCAGCAAGGTCGTGGCGGCGGCGACGTTGGCCCCGATGGTCAAATCGGCGAACAGCTTGCCGTCGCGCTGACGCAATTCGACTTCCTTGCCTTCGCCGCTGGCGTTGCGCTCCGCCGTGACGGTGTGGAGCGTGCCGGTGCGCTCACCGGCTTCCGCGACGGTCATGGCTATCCGCACCGCCGCCCCATCGCCTGCATCCACCCACGGATGATCCGGGATCGCGAACACCAGCGACACCGGGTTCTTCGCGCTCATCTGCGCCTGCAACACGCGCCGGTTGAAGGTCTGGCGCAGCGAGTTGGTGGTGATGAAGCCGAAGCGACGCAGCTTGCCGGCGCGGGCGGTCTCGGCGGCGAGGTGCCACCAGTACATGACGAAGTCGGCGGATTCGGGCACGGCCTTCCAGGCCCCGCGCAGGGCTTCGACGTAGCCGTCGCCCAGCGCCTGGCGCATCGGCCCGGCGCCGATGAAGGGCGGATTGCCGACCACGAACTCCGCCTCGGGCCACTGCGCCGGGCGCGGGTTCAGATAGCGCTCCAGCGGCACGCGCGCGGTCTCGTCCGGGACCTCGCGGCCGGTCAGTGGATCGGTTTTCGTGGTGCGGCCGTCCCAACGCGACACCACCCGCCCCGCCTCGTCGGTGACGAACCCCACGTCATCCCAGGCCAGCACCGCGTCGCGGTTCTCGATGTTGTGGAAGTCCTTCAACACCGGCTGCGGCGGTTGCACGTCGCCCTGCGTGCGGAAGTGCCATTGCAGGTAGCCGATCCACAGCACCATCTCGGCGATCGCGGCGGCGCGCGGGTTGACCTCCAGGCCGAGGAACTGGTGCGGGTCGACGCTGATGCCTTCCATCTGCAACAGGCCCTGGCCCTGCCCCATGTCGTGCAGGGTGTTGAGCACCTCGCCTTCGAGACGCTTCATGTGTTCCAGCGTGACGTAGAGGAAATTGCCGGAGCCGCACGCCGGATCGAGCACGCGGGTGGCGCAGAGGCGACGGTGGAAGGCTTCGACCTGTTCGATGGCCTTGTCGTGCCTGCCCTGCCGGTCGAGGGTGTAGGCGGCGGCTTGCACCGCGGCCCAGTCGTCGCGCAGCGGTTCGATGACGGTGGGCAGGACGAGGCGTTCGACGTAGGCGCGCGGGGTGTAGTGGGCGCCGAGCTTGTGGCGTTCGTGCGGGTCGAGCGCGCGTTCGAGCAGGGTGCCGAAGATGGCCGGTTCGACGTGGCGCCAGTCGGCGCGCGCGGCGGCGAGGAGCTGGTCGAGCTGTTCGCGGGTGATGGGCAGGGCCTGGGCGCTTTTGAACAGGCCGCCGTTGAAGCGGAGGATCTTCTGGCGCAACTGCACGTTGAAGTCGCAGCCGGTGTTCATGTCGCGCCACAGGTGTTCGGTGAGCGGCACGAACTGCGCGGGGTTGTCGCGCACCGAGTGGAGCAGGTCGGTGAAGGCGTCCTTGGGGAGCAGGCCGACGTCTTCGGCGAACATGGTGAACAGGCAGCGCATCAGGAATTCGGCGGTGATGCGGGGGTCATGCCCTGCCGCTTCGAGGCTGCGCGCGAGGCCGGCGAGGCGGTCGGCGATCTCGCGGGTGACGCGGGCGGCGTGGCGCGAGGGGTCGAGGTTTTCCGGTTCCAGCCAGACCGCGCGCAGGCGGTCTCGAATCGCTTCGCCGCGCAGGTCGGCGAGGCGGATCTTGTGATGCTGCGGGTCAGGGAAGGGCGTGTAGTTTCCGCCGCTGCGGGTGAACTCAGCGTGGATTTCGATGACCCCGCGACCGACGTCGAGCAGGATCAGGAACGGCGGTCGGCCTTCGTTGGCAGGTAGTGCGCGCACGTAGCCGGAGGCCTGGTTGTAGGCGCGCTGCATGCGCGTGTCCCACCCTTTAGTGTGCTCGGCGTCGCTGATGGACTTGGCTTCGAGCACGAAGGCGTCGCGGCGGTAGAGATCGATGAAGCCGGGAGTGACGCTGCCGTCGCGGTGGTGGCGATCGACACGGCGCTCGAACACGTACGCGTTGTGCGCCGTTTCCTCCTTGGCAGGGTCGGGTCGGGGCAGGTCGAGGAGCTCGCACAGGTCGCCGACGAAGAGCTGCGCGTTGGCGCGCTCGCTGCCGTCGGCGGCGGTCCATTTGGCGATGAAGGTATCGAGGTCGATCACGGAGGCGCATGTCCTTGCGGGGATCGGTGGAGTGTAGCGAAGCCGCTACGTAGGATGTGGTGAGCGGAGCGAACCGCATCGATCGCGCGGGCGGTCTGATTCTCGACAGATGCGGTTCGCTGCACTCACCACATCCTACTTGCTGAATCAGGTCGTCCGGGTTTGAGGGCTGCCGGCCATGTCGGCTGTGGTGACGGATATGATTTTGCGAACAGGGAAGCGGAATACGTTGCGCTTCTGGACAGGAAGCATGAACTAACGCAATGAAATCAATGAAGAATCCTTGATTTTGGTGTCACGGAATCTAGGCTCAACGGTTCCCGAGTCACTTACGTTTTGGAGAGCTATTCAATGGCAGGCAAATTCGAGATTTATCAGGACAAGTCTGGCGACTTCCGTTTTCGCCTCAAGGCCAGCAATGGCGAGATCGTGCTGACCGGGCAGGGATACAAGTCCAAGGCCGCGTGCGTGAACGGGACCGAGTCGGTCACCAAGAATTGCGAAGATGCGTCCCGCTTCGAGAAAAAGGATTCGGCTTCCGGAAAACCCTACTTCGTGCTGAAGGCGGCGAATCATCAGGTCATCGGACAGAGTCAGATGTATGCCTCCGCCGCGTCCCGCGACAACGGGATTGCCTCGATCGCACGGGCTGCGGTGGGCGCCAAGACGGTGGATGCGGAGTCTTGAATCACCCCGCTTCGATCAGCGTCAAAAACGCGGCCTGATGGCCGCGTTTTTTTTGGTTCATCGCACTTTAGCGGGGCAACAAAGCGAGGTAGCAAGGTAGGGTGATGCGTTGCCATGACGGTTACCGGGCCCAATCCAACGACGCCGCGTTGTCCGGGTCGGGCTAGAATGGCGCGTTTTTCACCCGTGACCCGCCATGCCCCTGCCCAATCTGAACCCGACCATCGCCACTCTCGACGAAGTGCTGCGCTTCGATCACCCCGCCGACGCGGTGTTGTCGGGGCGATTCCGTGCCCATCGTGAGCACGGGGGTCGGGACCGGGCGTTCATCGCCGAATCGGTGTATGGCGTGCTGCGTCGCAAGCGGCTGCTGGACGCCTTGACCGACAACGGCACGTCGCGCCAGTTGCTGATTGCCTGGTTGTCACGGGTGCAGGGTCACGGACTCAAGGAATTCGGCGATCAGCTTTCCGACGCGGAAACGGCCTGGGTGAAAACCCTCAAAGCCCGCAAGCTGGACGATCAACCGCCGGCGGTGCAGGCGGAATTGCCGGATTGGCTGTGGCACCGGCTGGTCGAACAACGCGGCGAGGCCGAAGCCCTGAGCCTGGGGCGGTCGATGCAGAATGCCGCGCCGCTCGATCTGCGTGTCAACACCCTGAAGACTAAGCGCGAACCTTTGCTGGCGGCGTTGGCGGAGGAAGGCATCGAGGCGACCGCGACGCCCTATTCCCCGATCGGTATCCGCGTGGTCGGCAAGCCGGCGGTCAATCGCAGCCCGCTGTTTGCGGCAGGCGACTTCGAGGTGCAGGACGAAGGCAGCCAGTTGCTGGGTTTCCTGCTCAATCCCAAGCGCAATCAGCTGGTGGTGGATTTCTGCGCCGGGGCTGGCGGCAAGACCCTGGAACTGGGCGCAATGATGGCCTCCAAGGGCCGCATCTACGCGATGGATGTCGCAGAAGCCCGTTTGAAACGGATCGCGCCGCGCTTGAAGCGATCCGGTTTGTCCAATGTCGAGCCGCGCCTGATCTCGTCGGAGCACGACAACAAGGTCAAGCGCCTGGCCAACAAGATCGATCGGGTATTGGTCGATGCCCCCTGCACCGGTAGCGGCACGCTGCGTCGGAACCCGGATCTGAAATGGCGGCAATCGGATGACTCGGTGGCGGAACTGAACCTCAAGCAGGCGTCGATTCTCGACGCCGCCGCCAAACTGCTGAAGCCGGGTGGAAGATTGGTCTATGCGACCTGCAGTCTGTTGCGGGAGGAGAATCAGGACATCGTTCAGGGCTTCCTGGCCTCGCATCCGGACTATCGGCTGGTGCCGGCGTCCGAGGCGCTGGATACCAATCGCGTGGCATTGCCGGAGCTGGGCGATTACCTGCAACTCTCCCCCGCCGTGCATCACACCGACGGCTTCTTCGGCGCGGTGATCGAGCGGGTGTGATGTATCCGTTTGGCGTTCCTCGCTTTGTAGGAGCGGCTTCAGCCGCGATCGGCGCGAATAGACATCCCCGGCGCCGTTCGTGGCTGACGCCGCGCCTACGGGAGGCGTGGTGATGGCTGATCTCAAGCGCCGGATTCGGCAGCGCTTCAACCGTGCGGCGCCGGATTACGAGGCAGCGGCGGTGCTGCATCGCGAAGTCGAATCCCGGGTCATCGAACGGCTGGATTATGTGCGTCTGCAACCGGCGGTGATCCTGGACATCGGCGCGGGACCGGGGACCGGAAGCCGGCTTCTGATGCAGCGTTACCCAAAGGCGCGGGTGATCGCGGTGGATCTGGCCGAGCGCATGTTGCAGATCGCTCGCGGCAAGGCCCCGCGCTGGCCGAATCCGTTGCGCAAGCTGCATTGCGTGTGTGGCGATGCCGATCATCTGCCGTTCGCCACCGGCAGCGTGGACCTGATCTATTCGAACCTGAGTCTGCAATGGTGTGCCGATCTGGGTGCGACCTTTCGTGAGTTCCGTCGCGTGCTCAAGCCCGGCGGGCTGCTGATGTTCACCACCTTCGGCCCGGACACCCTGAAGGAATTGCGTGCCGCCTGGAGCGAAGTGGATGGCTTCGCGCACGTCAACGAGTTTGTCGATATGCACGATATTGGCGACGCTCTGGTACACGCCCAGATGGCCGAGCCGGTCATGGACGTGGAACGTTTCACCCTCACCTACGACACCGCAGACGCGGTGATGCGGGATCTCAAGACCATCGGCGCGCAGACCGTGACCGGCTCAGGGCGCAGCGGCCTGACCGGTCGGGATCGCTTGCGTGCGCTGGCCGAGGCTTACGAGCGCTTCCGCGTCGAGGCTGCGTTGCCTGCCACTTACGAAATCGTCTACGGACATGCCTGGGCGCCGCCCGAAGGCACCGCCCTGAAACGGGACGATGGCAGCGTCGCGGTGTCGATCGCGGGCCTGCGCCGTTCGTGACCGCATCGCCCGTTCCCGGCCTTCGGTGCGAGACGGAATCGCGCCGCGACACGGCGCAGGCGTTGGCCGCTCAGTTCGGACTGGAATACACCGATGCGCACAGTGATTCCCCGTTCCAGTTGGTGCTGACCGATCAACGGCTGGAACTGCGTCAGTTCGGGGAGGACGCGCCGGGACCGATCTTCGTCGATCTGGTCGAGGGCAAGGCCGCGCATCGCCGTCGCTTCGGTGGCGGGCGGGGTCAGCCGCTGGCGCGGGCGGTGGGCCTGAAATCCGGGGCCAGCCCCAGCGTCATCGATGCCACGGCGGGACTCGCACGAGACGCCTTCGTGCTGGCATCCCTGGGTTGCGAGGTCACCCTGATCGAGCGTCAGCCGGCGATCGCCGCACTGCTCGCCGACGGGCTGCAGCGTGCCGCGCTGGATGCGGAGGTGGCGCCCATCGTCGCCCGTATGACGCTGCAGTTCGGCCCGGCTGAGGAATGTCTGCGCGCCTTGCCTCAGGCCGATGTGGTCTATCTCGACCCGATGTATCCGACACGCGACAAGACTGCGCTGGTGAAGAAGGAGATGCGTGCCTTCCACAGGCTGGTCGGTCCGGATACGGACGCCGGGGAACTGCTCAGGGTTGCACGGGAAGTGGCCCGTAAGCGGGTTGTGGTGAAGCGACCGAAGGGGGCGGAATTCCTCGCCGGGGCGCGCCCCGGCGCCAGTATCGAGAGCAAGAACACCCGTTACGATCTGTATCTGTGCCCATGAGCGAGCGCCGAAGCCAACTGTTTGCCTGGCTCTCCGAGTGGCGATCCGAACAACTGCAGGGACGCCTGGAGGCAATACATATCGCTAACGACTCCGGCGCAGACATGCGTGCCGTGTCCGAGATCGAGGCAATCGTCGGGCGCGGTCTGGAAGGCGACCGATACGCCGATGGCAAGGGGCATTGGCGTTTGACCGACGGCTGCGAAGTGACCCTGGTTTCCGCCGAGGCACTGCGTCAGGCGGAGCAACGCTCCGGCGTGCCCTTATCGAATGGGGCGCATCGCCGCAATCTGGTGGTGAGCGGTATCGCGCTGGAGGCCTTGCGACGCCATGTGCTGAAGATCGGCGAGGTGCAATTCGCCTTCCATAAACTGCGCCCACCCTGTGCTTACCTGGATCGGGTGGCTCGTCCCGGGAGCGCCAAGGCGCTCAAGGGTGCGGGCGGCGTCGGTCTGCGGGTGATACGCGGTGGCGTGCTGCGGGTCGGCGATACGGTGGAAGTGCTGACTCAGCCCGGGTAGCCGCAGAACTTGGGGCCTGGCAGATCGAAGCCCGCCAGGCCCACAGGTTCGGGCGTCAGTGACAGTGGACGATCCCGGTGCTGTGGTCGGTGTGGCAACACTCCCCGGCAGGCGAGGACTTGAGACAGCCGCCGCCGTGCGCAAGGACTGTGCTGCTGGCCAGGAGGAGAAACAGGGCAGTGACGATGGGTTTCATGGGAATGGGACCTCCTTGTCGGGTAAGGGATGCAACGATAAGTCGGCCTCAGCCGGTGCTTCGGGGTTTGCGCTTCGCCGGCTTGTCCTTGGATTCACCGCCTTCAAACAGGATCAACGGCGCGGAATCCCCGGTCACTGCACTTTCGTCCACGACCACCTTGCTGACGTCGTTCAGGGTCGGCAGGTCGTACATGGTGTCGAGCAGGATCTGTTCGAGGATGGTGCGCAGGCCGCGTGCGCCGGTCTTGCGCTTCATGGCCTTGATCGCGATCGCGGTGAGTGCCTCGGCGCTGAATTCCAGGGTCGCGCCTTCCATGCGGAACAGCTTCTGATATTGCTTGGTGAGCGCGTTCTTGGGTTCGGTGAGGATGCGGATCAGTGCCTTCTCATCGAGTTCCTCGACGGTGGCGACCACCGGCAGGCGACCGATGAATTCCGGAATAAGGCCGTAGTGGATCAGGTCTTCGGGTTCGACGGCGGCAAGAATCTGCGACAGGTTCTTTTTGCCGTCCTTGCTTTTGACCTCCGCCGAGAAGCCGATGCCGCCGGATTCGGAACGCTGGCGGATGACCTTGTCCAGGCCATCAAAGGCGCCGCCGCAGATGAACAGGATGTTGCGGGTATCGACCTGCAGGAATTCCTGTTGCGGATGCTTGCGGCCACCCTGGGGCGGAATCGACGCCACCGTGCCTTCGATCAGCTTCAACAGGGCCTGCTGCACGCCCTCGCCGGACACGTCCCGGGTGATGGAGACGTTCTCGGACTTGCGCGTGATCTTGTCGATTTCGTCGATGTAGACGATGCCGTGCTGGGCGCGTTCGACATCGTATTCCGCCGCCTGCAACAGCTTCTGGATAATGTTCTCGACGTCTTCGCCGACGTAGCCGGCTTCGGTCAGGGTGGTGGCATCGGCCATCGCAAAGGGCACGTCGAGCAGCCGCGCCAGGGTTTCGGCGAGCAGGGTCTTGCCGGAGCCGGTCGGGCCGATGATCAGCACGTTGCTCTTGGATAGCTCGACCTCATCCTCCTTGCTGCGACCGGAGGGCTTGTTGCGCAGGCGCTTGTAGTGGTTGTAGACGGCGACCGCGAGGATCTTCTTGGCGCCGACCTGATCGATCACGTAGTCGTCGAGAATCTCGCGGATGCGGTGCGGGGTCGGCAGCTCGCTGTCATCCACCTCTGCCGTCGCGCCGAGTTCCTCGGTGATGATCTCGTTGCACAGATCCACGCACTCGTCGCAGATGTATACCGACGGTCCGGCAATGAGCTTGCGCACCTCGTGCTGGCTTTTGCCGCAGAAGGAGCAGTAAAGCGGTTTGTCTTCGTTGTCTACGTCACTCATGTCCACCGTCCCATAGCCCGTTCCGCGAGCATAGTCCGACGCTGCGCTTTCGGAAACGCGGCATTATGCGTTTGCCCCTACCAAGACCGGGTGAATCCGGATGTCTTGTTTGGCCGTAGAGACTCAGGGCGCCGCTAAAGTGCGGAGAGACATCATCACCCCATCGAGGAATCGCCAATGAGTACCGATGTAAAAGCGCAGCCCGCCGAGTTGCGCGACTGGCTGGCACGATGCGCGCTGGGCGATCGAAGGGCCTTTGAGCGACTTTATGACGCCACGTCTGGGCGTCTGTACGGAATTCTCCTGCGCCTGATGAAACGTCGGGACTGGGCCGAAGAGGCGCTGCAGGAGGCCTACGTGAAGATCTGGCAGAACGCGGGGGAGTATCGCGAGGATCGCGGCCAGCCGATCACCTGGCTGATCAGCATCGCCCGCTATCGGGCCCTGGACATGCTGCGCCGCGATCGGGGTGAGGATTCGCTCGATGAGCGACGCGAGGCCGGTTTCGACGAGATCGACGAAATCGGCCACGAGCAGATGCAGGGGCTGTCCAGCCTGGCGGAGACGCGCGATCTGGTGCGCTGTCTCGAAGGCATTGAACTGGCGCAGCGCAATTGCCTGATCCTCACCTATTGCGAAGGCTATTCGCACAGTGAACTGAGCGATGCGCTGAGTCGCCCGATCGGCACCATCAAGACCTGGATACGGCGTGCCGGGAAGACACTCAAGGATTGCCTGGAGGGCTTGTTATGAGCGACATGGCGCAGGACTTCAAAGACCCAGGCGAGCCGGACGACAACGAACTCGCCCTGGAATACGTGCTCGGCACGCTCGATGCGGACGCGCGGGAACGGGCGGATGCGTTGCGGCGTCGCGACATCGCATTCGACCGACGAATCGGTTTCTGGGAACACAATCTGGCGCAACTTTATGCCTCGGAACCGGAAGTGCGCCCATCGCCCAAGGTGCGTGCCCTGTTGCTGGCCCGCCTGTTCCCGCAGGCGGTTGCCGGCTCCGAGGGATGGCGACGAAGCCTGTTCTGGTGGCGCGGCCTGGCTCTGACCGCCAGTGTGGCCGCGCTGGCCTTGAGTGTGGTCCTGGTTGGCCGGATGGTGGATAACACAGGCACGACGCTGCCGCAGATCGTGCAACAACAGCAGGAGGTCTTTCAGCCTGCGTACTGCGCCTGGTTCAAAACCGACGAGAAGATGGTCTGGGTGCTGTGGGCCGATCCGGACAGCGGCAAGATGCGTGCGGTGGTGCCAGGCCAGAACATGGCGTTCGACACCACGCAACACGCGATGGAGTTGTGGATGCTGCCTGCGGACGGCACCGCCCCCCGCTCCCTGGGTCTGATGCCGGCGATGGGCAGTGCCGAACTGAAGATGCCTGCGAACCTGATCGCTGAGGCGAAAGGGTTGGCGATCTCGCAGGAACCGCCGGGCGGCTCGCCAACCGGCCTGCCTACCGGGCCGGTGCTGTATCAGTCGCCCTGGTGGCCGGTCGGGTGAACTTGCGCCTGCATATCTGATGCGCATGAAAAAGCCCGAGGCGATTGAATCGTCCCGAGCTTTTTTGTGGTTCTTCGCGGATTGGCGGGAACGGATTTGACGTCCGGGACCGGACGACCCCGGACGAGCAGGGCGTGATCGTGGCCATCGAAGTCTGCGGCGATGGTGTCCACGGGCGCGGCGAACCCGTCTCCGGCGCTTCCGTTTCCACCCCCCGTCGGATCGCGAGGTAGGGCGGAACCCGAAGGGCTTCCGCCATGTCCGCGCCGGTGGCGGAAGCCCTTCGGGTTCCGCCCTACCTCGCTGCATATCTGATGCGCATGAAAAAGCCCGGGGCGATGGAATCGCCCCGGGCTTTTTTGTTTGCCGCGTGTATTGGGGTGGCGGGTTTACTTGCCGGCGGCGGCCAGATTGGCGGCCACGAAGTCCCAGTTGACCAGCTTCCAGAACGCCTCGACGTAACCCGGGCGGGCGTTGCGGTAGTCGATGTAGTAGGCGTGTTCCCAGACGTCGCAGGTCATCAGCGGGGTCTCCCCGGCGGTCATCGGGTTGGCGGCATTGCTGGTGCTGCGCAGCGCCAGGTTGCCGTCCTTGTCCTTGACCAACCAGGCCCAGCCGGAGCCGAAGGTGGTGATCGCAGTCTGGCTGAACTGCTTCTTGAACTCCTCGAAGGAGCCGAAGGCACCGTTGATCGCGTCGGCCAGCGCGCCGCTCGGCTCGCCACCGCCGTTCGGGCTCAGGCAGTTCCAGTAGAAGGTGTGGTTCCAGACCTGCGCGGCGTTGTTGAACACGCCACCGGTGGTCGAGCAGATCAGCTCTTCCAGGGTCTTGGACGCCATGTCGGTGTCCTTGGTCAGGTTGTTCAGGTTGGTGACGTAGGTCTGGTGGTGCTTGCCGTAGTGGAAGGCGATGGTCTCGGCGGAGATGGTCGGCGCGAGGGCGTCGTCGGCGTAAGGCAGGGCGGGCAGTTCGAAAGCCATGTTGATGGGGACTCCTGAGCGGGATGGGATGGGCTGCGATCGATTCGACCGCAGCGAGGTGGTGATCGTTCTCGCATATTAGCGAATTACAAAGGGGCGATTTTGACCTCAGCGATGCGGGAATACCCGGAGGGCGCGGTATTCAACGGACCGTAAGTTGACTGAGTGCCGCCCGATCTATGCGCACGAACGGGCCTTCGGCGCTCTGCAGCCAGCCCTGGCGCTTGAATTCCGCCGTCACCTTGCTGGTACTTTCGGTGGTGATGCCGAGCATTGCGCCCATGTCTTCCCGGGTCGGGAGAAAGAAGTCCGCACCGCCGGCGGCGGCCTCGAAGTGCAGCAGCAGGCGCGCCACGCGTGTGCGTGCCGGACCGGTGGACAATTCCGTGAGCCAGGTATCGGCATCGGCGAGGGCGCGTTGCCAGCGTTCGATGAGCTGACGATGCAGGCGTGGGGTGTCGTCCCGGAGTGTCTGCACCACACCCAGTGGAATTCGACAGAGTTCGACGCGATCCATCGCGATCGCGTCGTGTTCGGCGGGACGATCATTGAGGCGCTCAAGGCCCGCGACGTCGCCCTGGCGCAATACCCGGACGATGCGGAAATCGCCATTCGGCAGGTGCTGCACGAGCTTGATCAGACCGCTACGCACGGTGAACACCGAGGCCACGGTGTCGCCACGGTGATACAGCGCCTGGCCGCGTTCCAGGCTGAATTCGTCAATGGGCAGGTGAATGCGATGGAAGTCCTCGTGCGCGAGGTCCGAGAACAGCGCGAGATGACGGATGGCGCAGGCATCGCAACGAGCGACGCCGCGCCAGGCAGTGTCGATGGCAGGTTGTTTCACGAAAGGGGAATTTCAGCCGGATTGAAAATCTTCAAGGCGCGCTGGTGCGCCGTTGAATAGGGTAGCAGGCAACATCAACCAGGTAGTCCCGGGTCCATCCGGGCACCGCATGCACACGGACAAATCACCATGAAACAACTGATGCTGCAGGAAAAATACCCCGTCTTCACCCTGGAGATCGGCAAGCATGAAACCTCGCTGGGTGACGTCGCGGCAATGGTCAAATATCTGAAGGCGCGCATCGCCGCCCATCCGGTTGCGCGCCTGATCGCGGATTTCGACCACTACGCACACACCGCCGCCCTTGAGGGGGGTGAGATCGCCGAGGGCATCATCGCGGCGCGCAATCTGGTGTTCTGCTTCGGGACCCATCTGCCCAAGCCGGAAATGCTGGCGGTGCGTCCGCGTTCCATCGGTATTGCGGAGTATTCGGATCGCTTCGTGGTGTCGTTCCTGGAAGCTCCCATGCCCCTGGCCAACAACGCGATGGAATCCTGGGCGAAAGCGCTGGCCGACCTGCGCGCCGCCGCATGAGGGATCACAGCATGCATTATGAACCGGCACGGCATTGCCACCATCAACCGCGTGCAGCGGCGGGCGCCGCCCTGGATCGTCAGCACCGCCATGCCCACGACAAGCAGGTGTTTCAAACCCTGCTGGATAGGCATGATCGCCTCCGCCGTGAGGTGATCCTGGACGAGCGCGGCATGCGCGCAATCACCCGCAGCGACGACCCGGAACTGGTCGCCTTGCTGCATGATCACGTTCCGGCCATGCATCGTCGCCTGCAGGAAGGTTTCGCCCTGCGACGTTGGGATCCGCTCTACAACGCCATCTTCGAACACGCCGACCAGATTCATATGCAGATCACGCTGCTGGCGGATGGGGTCGAGGTGATCGAGACGGGCGACACGCCGCATGTTGTCGCCTTGCTGCACGCGCACGCCAAAGCCGTGGATGGCTTCGTTGCCCGAGGCCGTGAAGTGGCCGGATACGCGACCGAAGTCCCCGCCTGATCTTTCCTGGAAACTTTACCTATGAACGCTTCCGCTTCCCGTCTGCCGCATTACCCTGTGGCCTTTTTCACCATGGTGATGGGCCTTTCCGGCTTTGCCATCGCGTGGTCCAAGGCGGAGGCCATTCTCGGCCTCGGATGGGGTTTGCACCGGGGTCTGGCGGCGGTTGCCGCCTTGTGCTTCACGGTTCACATCACGCTCTACGGTGCCAAGCTGTTCAAGCACTGCAGCGCGGTGATGGGCGAGTGGAAGCACCCGATTCAGCGTAATTTCTTCCCCGCAATCTCGATCAGTCTGCTGCTGTTGTCGGTGATTGCCCTCAACGTCAACGAATCCCTGGCGAGCGGCCTTTGGGTGCTCGGCGCGGCCTTGCATCTGATGTTTACCCTGCTGGTGGTGAATGCCTGGATTCACCACCCGCCTTACGAGATCGCGCATATCAATCCGGCGTGGTTCATCCCGGCAGTCGGTAACGTGATCGTGCCGATTGCGGGGGTGCCGCTCGGGCAGATCGAACTGTCCTGGTTCTTTTTCAGTATCGGCATGCTGTTCTGGGTGATTCTGCTGACCATCGTGTTCTATCGGGTCATGTTCCATGCGCCGCTGCCGGCAAAGCTGTTGCCGACCCTGTTCATCCTGATCGCGCCGCCTGCGGTGGGCTTCATCGCCTACAGCACGCTGATCGGCGGGCTCGACGCCTTTGCCCGCGTGCTGTATTTCATCGGCCTGTTCCTGACCCTGTTGATGCTCCTGGAACTGCCCCGCTTCGTGAAATTGCCGTTTGCGCTGTCCTGGTGGGCCTACTCCTTCCCGCTTGCCGCGATCAGCATTGCCAGCCAGGGCATGTTTGTGGCGACTGGCGAATCGGTCTATCGCGGGATTGGCGTCGCACTGTTGATCCTGCTGACGGCGGTCGTCGTGGTCCTGGCCATCGGGACCTTCCGAGCCGCGCGTGCCGGACGCATCTGTCGTCCGGATTGAGGCCATCGCGTGGCATGACAGTGAGAGGCTGACGCCGTTTGTCAGATTGAGTCAGGTTTTTGCCGTCCCGGTGTCTTTGAGGGAAACACGGCCCCCGTATTTCGGTGGCGTGGCGCTTGTTCTGACGAGGTTTTTTAAAATGGCATGACTGATGCATGCAGTTGGTCATTCAGATTCAACCGGACGTTTGCATCGCCATGAAGCACTTCTCGACTCGCTACCTCCCCTTGCTTGCTGCCGCCGCCTTCGCGCTGGTTTCGGTTTCCGCCCAGGCGTTCGAGATCGATTACTCGGTGCATAGCAGCACCTACCAGGTCAACGGCAGCGAAAGCGCCACCGGTCTGATCGCCGCGTTCGATGCCTCCGCACCGTTCATTTGCGACGGCGTCTCGATGAGCGGCTTCACCAACGTCTCGTCCAACGCGCTTTGCGGCGGCGGCAGCTCCAATCTGGCTTACCGCCTGGACGTGAGCTTCACCCTGGGCGAGAGCCAGGACATCAGCTTTCGCGCGGGCATGGACTGGGGCAAGGGTGGTGGCGTGATTGCCGACGACAACCTCGTCTATCTCACTACCGACAACATCTGGTGGAGCTACAACTGGAGCAACAGCGATGTGTTCACCGTTGAAGATACCTTTGATGTGGGTAGCCACACGCTGACCTGGATCGGGTTCGAAGACTGCTGTAACGGCATGAGCTCGATTCAGTTCAAGGTCGGTGCCGGTGAATGGGAAGACTTGAATGCCACCAACTTCTCAGCCTATGAAGGCACCCCGTCGGTGCCCGTGCCGCCAGCGCTCGCGCTGATGCTCCCGGCCCTGGGCCTGCTGCGCCGCTACCGCTAGAAATTGCGTCCGGGGGCCCGACCCGGACTTGGAATCTCCCGGATCGTCTCCATCTGATGGGGTAAGCAATCATCGATCCGGGAGTCCGCATGAGCGACACCACCATCGTTACCTGCCCGCATTGCGGCGCAGCCAATCGCATTCCCACTGCCCGCCTCGGCGACGGCGCGAAATGCGGAAAATGCAAACAACCCTTGTTCAGCGCCCACCCGATGATGCTGACCGATGCCAACTTCGCACACCACATCCAGAAGAGTGAGCTGCCGATCCTGATTGACTTCTGGGCGCCGTGGTGCGGCCCCTGCAAGATGATGGCGCCCGCGTTCGAGCAGGCCGCAAGGGTGTTGGAACCGCAGGTCCGGCTCGCCAAGTTCAACACCGAGGACAATCCGCAGATTGCCGCACAACTGGGTATTCGCAGCATTCCGACGCTGATGCTGTATCGGGGCGGTCGTGCGGTTGCGCAGCAGCCCGGCGCGATGGGTGCCCAGGACATCGTGCGCTGGACCCAGCAGCACCTTTGAGGTTCGGTCAGATCAGGGTCAGATTGTCGCGGTGGATGAGTTCCGGCTCGTCGATATAGCCGAGGATCTGTTCGAGGCGATCGGAACCGACACCCTGGATGCGGCGTGACTCGGCGGCGTTGTAGTTGACCAGTCCCCGGGCGATTTCACGGCCATCCGGCGCAAGACAGACCACCAGTTCCCCGCGCTGGAACTCACCATCGACCCCGATGACCCCGACGGGGAGGAGACTGCGACCTTTTTCCGTCAGTGCGACGCTGGCGCCGGCATCCAGGTGCAGCTTGCCTCGCGGTTTGAGCTGGCCGGCGAGCCAGCGTTTGCGCGCCGGGATGGGATCGTCGGTCGGTTTCAGGAACGTACCGATGTTTTCCCCGCTCAGAACCCGTCTCACCGGGTCTTCGTCGCGACCGGAGGTGATCACGGTCGCCGCACCGGAGCGTGCCGCAAGCCGGGCGGCGCGTACCTTGGTGATCATGCCGCCGCGTCCCAATGCGCCGCCTTCACCGGCCATCTCGGCAAAGCTCGGGTCATCGGCATCGCCTTCCCGAATCATGTGGGCGTTCGGGTTCTGGCGCGGGTCGGCGTCGTAGAGACCGGATTGATCGGTGAGCAGGATCAGCAGATCGGCGCTCACCGCATTCGCGACCAGTGCGGCCAGGGTGTCGTTGTCGCCGAAACGCAGTTCCTCGAACGCCACGGTGTCGTTTTCGTTAATGACCGGGATCACGCCGATACTGGTCAGGGTGCAGAGCGTACTGCGTGCGTTCAGGTAGCGACGGCGATCGGAGAGATCGTCATGGGTCAACAACACCTGCGCAGTGTGCAGACCGTAGCGCTGGAAGCTGCTTTCCCAGGTCTGTACCAGGCTCATCTGCCCGACGGCGGCGGCGGCCTGCAATTCATACAGCGCACTTGGCCGCGTATCCCAACCGAGACGCCGCATGCCCGCCGCGACCGCGCCCGAGGACACCAGAATGATTTCCTTGCCGCGCTTGCGCAGATCGGCGAGACCATCGACCCAGCGATCGATGGCTTCGCGATCCAGGCCGCGTCCGTCGTTGGTCAGCAAGGCGCTGCCGAGCTTGACCACAACGCGGCGGGCGCGTGTCAGGTCGGCACGCTGTTTCATGCCTCGTCCTCATCGTCGTCCGCGACCACCGGAGGCCGGTCGATTGCTTCGAGCCGGTCCATGATCCGGCCGATCAGCGGGCGCAGGCCGACGTCGGTCAGCGCCGAGATGTCGAACACCGGGCCGTCCCATTTCAGGCCTTCGATCAGCGCCTGCTTCCTTTCCGCGACGGTCTCCGGAGCCAGCAAATCGGTCTTGGTGAGCACCAGCCAGCGCTCCCGTTCGAGTAGATCCGGGCTGAAGCGCGCCAGTTCACCGACCAGGGCGCGGGCATCGCGGACAATATCGGCCTCGGGATCCGGCGGTGCGATGTCCACCAGATGCAGGAGCAGCCGGGTACGCGCCAGGTGCTTGAGGAAGCGGATGCCAAGCCCGGCGCCTTCCGCCGCGCCTTCGATCAGGCCCGGAATGTCTGCCATCACAAAACTGCGCATGGCGTCCACACGCACTACGCCGAGGTTCGGATGCAGCGTGGTGAACGGGTAATCCGCGACCTTCGGCTTGGCCGCCGACACCGACCGGATCAGCGTCGATTTACCCGCATTCGGGTAACCGAGCAGACCGATGTCCGCCATGACCTTCAGTTCCATGCGAAGCCGGCGACGTTCCCCGTCCGAGCCCGGTGTGGACTGGCGCGGCGTGCGATTGATCGAGCTCTTGAAGCGCGTATTGCCGAGTCCGTGGAAACCACCCTGAGCAACCAGCATGCGCTGTCCGTGGTGGGTGAGATCGCCGAGCTGTTCACCGGTGTCGGCGTCGTAGGCGACGGTGCCGACCGGGACCGGTAGTACCAGGTCGTCGCCGCCTTTTCCGGTGCAGTTCTTGCCCATGCCGGACTGGCCGTTACCGGCGCCGAAGAAGCTCTGATAACGGAAATCCGCAAGCGTGTTGAGATTGTCGGTCGCTTCCAGGAACACGCTGCCGCCATCCCCGCCGTCGCCGCCATCCGGGCCGCCTTTGGGAATGTATTTTTCGCGCCGGAAACTCACGCAACCGCTGCCACCGTTTCCGGCGGCAATTCGAATCAGGGCTTCATCTACGAATTTCATCGCAGTAGTTTACTTGGCGCGGAGATCGCGGAACATCGCGGTTTGAACAGAATTCTTCCAGGGGAAATACCATGCGCATGTTGCACACCATGATCCGCAGCGGCGATCTGGCACGCTCGATCGACTTCTACACCAATGTCCTGGGCATGACGCTGCTGCGCCAGAAGGATTATCCGAAGGGCGAATTCACCAATGCCTTCGTCGGTTATGGCAGCGAGGCCGACAACACCGTCATCGAGCTGACCTACAACTGGGGGGTGGACAAATACGACCTGGGCAACGGATTCGGGCACCTCGCGATCGAAGTCGAGGATGTTTACCAGGCCTGCGAGGATATTCGCGCGCGGGGTGGCAAGATCATCCGCGAAGCTGGCCCGATGAATGCGGGCACCACCATCATCGCCTTTGTCGAAGATCCCGATGGCTACCAGATCGAGCTGATCGGCTGGCGGGAACGCTGAGTCTCATCAACGTGGGCAGATGCCGCCAACCGGGATGCCGTAGCGATCCCTCAGGGCCTGGTACGCGCCGCGCTGACAGAGCTCGATCAGATTGCGATCGAATTCATCCCGTTGTACCGGGTCGCGAAAGGCGACACGAAAATCCGTTGTCGGTGGGAACAGCGCGTGAAATTCGGCCTCGCCGGGGTCCTGCCCCTGCTGGTGCGAGAGGTGTTCAAAGATGCTGCCATCAATGACCACGATCTGCTTCGGTACGGCCCAGAAGCGTCGGACCTGTTCCGACTGATCGGCGATCTCGACCAGTCTGGCGTGCAACCCAGTGCCCGGCGCATAAGCCTGCTCGAACGCCGGACCCAGTTCACGGTATGCGTTCTGCCAGGTCAGCAGCGGATAAGGGGCGAGATCGGACACCGTCGCGACCGGAAGGGTGTCGGACTTGCGACTGATTGCGTAATTCACGAACGCGATGACGGGGCCGGAATACCAGGCGCCATCGTCACCAGGCTGGACGCCAACCGCGATGTCGGCCTCCCCGCGCGGCACGGCGGTCTGCAACGCGGCATAGGGGTGCTGCACGAATGTCAGCGTTCTTCCGGGGAGCAAGGCATGCATCAGGGCCACTTCAAAGCCGCCGGTGGCGCTGTCGGTGACATACGGTGCGATATCCGGTGAGATCGCGACACGCAGAGGGGCTTCCGCATGGACCGGGCGCAACGCCGCCAACAATGCAGCGCAGGTTGCGGCAAGGAAAAGGAAGGGGTGCGTGGTCATCGTCATTGCAGCTCCTTATCGGTCATTTCCCGCATTTTTATCGCAATCGCCGGGGCTGAATGCGTTTCCCGAGATCACGTTGCAGGCTGATCAACGACCAGGCCCTGAATACCGGTTATCCGGGTCAGCCCTGCCGCTTGTACACCGTGTATTTCGGAATCAACTGGCTGGGCCGGTAGGAGAGTTTCACCTTCTTGAGGTTTTCGAAGCCCATGTCGTCGCCGACGTTGATGTGGGTGACGCCGTACTCGTGCGCCAGCACCTTGGCGAACTCGCGGAAGATGAATTGCGCCGCACCGAGCACGTTGAAGTCGGTCTTCTCGATGATCACGCTCGCAGTTTTGGCATTGATCTTTTCGCCGACGGTGAAGCCAGCAAGGCGATCGTCCAGCAGGATAACCAGACCGATCAGGTCCAGCGCCTTGTAGTCGCGCAGCATGCGTTTTACCGCCTGACGCTCGAAGTGGATGCCGTCGATGTACCAGTCGGTCTGGTCGGTCGGCAGATACTTCATCCGCTCGCTGATCCAGTGATTCATCAGCGTGTTGATGCCCTCACCGTGTCGCGTCGGGTCCAGCAGTTCGACACGGTGGTTCGGATGGATGCGGGTGAACTTGTTGATCTCGTTGCGCTTGGTCGCGTAGGCATTGCCGCGCAACCCGATCAGGTCCTCGCACTCGTAGACGTAATCGACCAGCGCGCGCTCGACCACGTAGTCCGCGAACAGATCGAAGATCTCCGCCCCCTCCTCGACGTCGTTGGCGAACCAGCCGAGCATGGTCTCGTCGAGATATTCGACCTTGGTATTGGCCGAGGAGGCGTTGTTCTCCTCCATGATGCGGAAGCAGGCCTGCATGGCGCGGACGACGTTGTCCTTCTGCCCGAGCGGGGGCAACAGCATGGACAGGTCGCCGTTACTCAATACGAAGAAGCAGAAGGTGTCCTCGATGATCGTGTAAAAGCCGCTCAGGTGAGTGAGCCAGATGTAGTTGGCGGCGAAGGTGTAGTCGCTGGTATCCAGATTGGCTTGCTGCAGGTAAGCGTCCATGACGGGTTTGCAGTCCAGCCCGAAAGGAAGTAACTCGTGACCTTTGATTTTGAGGATGCTCATGGCGAACAGGCTTGGCGGGGAAAGGGAGATCGGGATACGCGTGCTTGCGATACATCATGCGCCCGGTACTGCACGGCGCTCTTGGGACAGGCGGAATGTCATGAGGTTCCGCGACGAATGGCGCCCTGCGACGGACGCCCGGCAACGGCCAATCCAGGCAAACCGGACGCACACCGCCAGTCAACGAGCGGTGTGCCTCACCGGCGCCTCCCGCTACCACTGGTCGATGTACATCAACGTGCCCTGAAAATCGAAAAGGATGCCCTCGATACCACGAGACTCGACCTCAACGACGGGCACCTTTCGGCCTTCGACCCAGCCCGCATCGCCGAGAAGCCGGTTTGCCGACGCGATGTCGGCATCGGTAACGGCCACGCCCTGCGCCCGCATTGACTCGATTTCTCCCGCCAGGTCGAAGCCGTAAAGCTGGTTTGCGGCGAGGCGTTCTCCGATCGATGCACCGAACCAAGCCTGGCCGGCATTCTCGGTGACACCCTCGGCAGCGCTCCAGAGCCCAGCATTGATGGCGCTGAAATACGCCGCACGCGCGGCGTCCGCCTCGATATTTCCGGGCAGGGAGGCTTCATGTTTGCGCTCGGCAAGACGTGTCATGAGCCTGGCGTACGCATAGGCGCCGATCGGCGAGCCGAGTTCGTAGGCGACTTTTGCCGCTGCCAGCGCGCGGTCGAAGGTGCCTTCATCGATGGCGTCCATCGCCTCATCGACGAAATCGTCCTCGTCGTCGTAATCCCCGCCCTCGGGCAGAAAAAGCGATCCGATGAGCTGGTCCTCAGCCCGTTTGCGCTTCGCGTCGTCGGTCCCCAGCATCGTGTGTCTCCTTTCGGCGTGGGTGTCTACCTGGAAAGGATGAATGTAATTCGGGTTCGTGACAACGCGCCAGCACCGGGTGCGAAAGCGAGCCTTGGGGCGATTCCGCGATGGCAATCGAGGTCGGGACACCCGATCCGGGAAAGAGGCATCGCGCCAAGATCAACTGCGATGACGCTGGCGCACGCAGAACACGGGCGCGCAGGCGTGTGGTGCGCGTTATGCGGTATCCCGATCCTTCGTAGACAGCCCGTTAGGCGGCGTTTGTCGGCGCCCCGTTTTGCGCTCCCGGGTTGAGCCCCCGGGGCAACGCCGCCGGAGTTGGCGGACATTCAGGCCGACAGGGAGGAAAAGCGCGGACGCAGTGGATACCGGCACGTTCGCCTGGCCAAGGGCCAAGGGCCAAGGGCCGAAGCCGAGATGCCGAAAAAGTCGCACGGGCCATTAAGAGTCATCGAGTCCCGCAGGCTATTGCCGTTGTCGTAGGCGGACAGCGTCCAACTCGAATTGCTCGGCTGACGTTTGCGAATCAGGCAGGCTCGGAGCCGTTTTGGGACTTGAGGCGCGCCCGGCGGCGTGTCCAGCCGATCCCGGCAAATCCGGTCAGCAGCAACGTGAAGGCGCCGGGTACCGGCACCGCATTTTCGACCGTGTTGAAGGACACGTTCAGATTGTCGTATTGCGTGGTGTCGTAGCGATACGGCGCGCCGCCGTTGCCGGAAAAAATGAATACGCCCGCAAATATCTCGCTGCCGGTCGCGCTGAGATCGAGCGTCGCCGCAGGGGCGACCAGACCGGCCGCAGTCGCCTGGAACCATTGGGCGGCGGACGTTGCATCCGCAATGCTGAAGGTGTTCCAGGAATACGTGCCCGCGCCGAAAGCGTGATACATGCTGAACACGAAGATGTTGCTGCCCTGCATGAATCCCACGCCCCAGCCATGTGCCCCGGGGGCGCCGCTGACCCGGCGCTGGTCGATGGCGATGTCGATGCTGTCCACCGCGCCCTGGACGCTTGGGTCGTAACTGAAGCCTGAGTCGTACACGAAGCGTTGAGTCTCTGCGCTGCTGCCGCTCAGGTACGAGTAGATCTGCAATGCCGACGAGCCGCTGGCCGAGAAGGTGTTGCTGCTACCGACGTTTTTCGTGGTCACGACGTTCGTGAACCCGCTCCAGTCGGTCGCTGAAAGCACCGTCGATGCATGAGCGACATGGGGCATGCCGGAAAGGGCGAGCAGGAGGGCAAGGATGCGCCCCTGATGGGCGATGTTCAGATTCATGGATGTTCTCCTCGGAACAGCGTTACGGACCTCGCCGAAAGTGGGCGAAATAGGGTGAGTGCCGGTGTGGTCGGGCGGAGTCGGAGACGGCGAATCTTGCTTGCCGTGTCAGGGACTCAAACCTTGGCAATCGGCGCGCGGCGCAGTGCCGCCAGCCCGATGCCGAACAGCGCGACGCTCAGAGGCGCGGGAACGCTGGCGCCGCCGGTGTTGGCATTGACAGTGAACTCGATGGTGTCGTTGGCCAGCGTGATGGTGCCGGTATTGATGCCGCCGATGTCGGCCAGCGTGGTGTTCAGGAAAGTCATCGTCGCGTTCAGGGCGGACCCGGATACGAAGCTGTCCTCGAGGAACAAACGCCCGGAGCCACCGCCGTTGTTCCAGAAGTAGAACGAATCGCCGGTGGTGGCATCGGCGGTGGCGGAGAACGTGCCGGCGAACACCGGGATACGGGCGTGCACGAAATCGTAACGCTCGATGGGGGCGGCGCTCGCACCGAAGATCAGGTAGTCCTGCGTCGCGCCCGAATTGATGGATGACGACCCCGACGTCGAACCCGCGTAGGCCAAGTGCGAGAGCCCGGTGATGTCGAGCGTGCCGCTGACGCTGACGAGCAGATCGGCCCCGACCTCCGAGAAATCGATGATCACCGCGGACTGCGCCGGGCTGCCGAGCAGGGAAAACGACAAAACGGCCAGCGCGCGGGACAGGAATTTGAAATGGGTCATGGGTCGAACGCCTGTGATGAATATGCGGTTCGGGTTGACAGGCAAGAATCCCGCCACGAATGGAGGATTGCTGCGAAAACGTTAGCCGGGATGGGCAGGGCCGATGCCGGATGCGCCATTTGTGACAGGGCCTTGCCAGCCGATGTCACCCTGATGGCATAACGACGCGGGCGCCTGGGTGATGCACTCGAACCCTCGCCGGCACGTTTGCCGAGTGAACCCCGGAATCAGTCCGGGTCGTAGGCCAGCACCGGCGACAGCCAGCGTTCGGCTTCGGCGAGGGTCATGCCCTTGCGCGCGGCGTAGTCCTCGACCTGGTCCTTGTCGATCTTGCCGACGCCGAAGTAGCGGGCTTCGGGGTGGGCGAAGTAGAAGCCGGAAACCGAGGACGCTGGAAGCCATGCTGACTGTCTCGTGTTCCCGGGATTAATACAGGGCACCGTGATGTCCGGGTCGCCAGACGTCACTGGGGTTATCCCTACTCGTCACCGTTTGGAGGCAGCGGTTTAGTGGACCTGGCAAGTTTCTTCTCCTCGGATTTGACGCGCCGTTCGAGCTTTTTCAGGTCCTCTTCTGCCGGCAGTTTCTCCGGGCGGATGCCGCGTTGGGCCAGCATGTCGCGCACGCTGTCGTTGTTCTGTACGTGCTCGTCGGTGATCGCGCGCTCGCCCTGCAAGTTGGCCTGCTCGACGTTGTGGTTCGTCATCTCCGTGGCGAGGTTCTTTGCAGCGATCGTCAGCGTGGGTAGGAAATCCGCCAACGGGCGGGTTTTGACGATCCCGTATTTGTCCTTCATCGCTTGAGTGGTGTGACCACCGAACAGCGCCTGATCGCCGCGGGAGCGGATGCGACCAAAGCCGGCGTTGTCCACACCACGCTCGAAGATGTTTTGGGATAAGGCCTTTTCGGACTCACGCAGGCGGTCGCGGGCTTCCATGCGGGCATGCAGCCGCATGCGGTCCTCGATCAGCTCCTGCTTGCGGGTCTGAACGGCGAAGTAGCTTTGCGCGAAGGCGATCTCCGGCTTGCGCGAGTCGCCGTTCTGGGCAACGAGGTAGCAGGCGTAGCGAGTGAGCATGAAGTCCTCGACTTCGCGCTTGGCGCCGCTGCCTAGTTCAACCATTTTCGTGACGCCACGAAAATGGTCGGAGAACGCATTGCCAGAGGCTTCGCAGGATTCCATCGCGCGCTGGATCGCGGTCTGGAAATTCTCCCAACGGGCGTAGCCCAACGGTGCTTGCAGGTCGCGTGCGAACCAGAACTCGATGCCGTCGGCGTCGGCGTCGGCGTCGGCGTCGACGCGCCGCACGGCGGCATCAAGGGTCTGTTGCAGGGCTTGTAACGGCTTTTCCATGGCAGGGCCTTCGGGCTTAGTGATCAGCTGGTATGTTGAGCATCCGATGCTTTTATCAAGTTCGTCATTGACGAGAAGTGGTCCGGATCACATTTGTGTATGAAATCCAAGATTTCTTGAAGGATCGCGGGCGTTTCCGATAGCGCGGATAGATCATAACTAGGCTCTGCTATCTGATCGAAGTGCGAATAAGTATGTAGGAAGCGCAATATTCGCGTTTTCTTTGCGGTGTCATAAGAGATCGCTTCTAGCTTTTGAAACAATTCGCCTGGTTTGTCTGGAACCCGAAATGCCAGGAACGCTTCAAGCAATCGGCGCGCGATGTTTGGGATCGCGTAATAGGATTCCAGGTCTTGTCCAGCAGGCTTCTTTGCCTCCTCATGGACCCTTTTGAATAAGTAGTGATATTCGGATTCGTATTGATGAAGAAATGGGTCAAGGAGTTGCAAGGACGCCGTGCGACGCCCATTTGTTGACTGAGTTACCAGCATGTAGAAGCGCGCTGATCTGAGATCGGGATTCCGCTTGTTCTGCCCAGGAAGGTGGTTGAACCAGTTCTTAACCAACCGGAAAAAGGCGAAATTATGGGTCAGTACGAAGAGTTGGCCAGACTCATTTGTTCGTTGCTTCATGAAGCTGAAAGCATTGAATAAAGAGTTCGCATCAAGGCTTGAAACGGGGTCGTCAACGACGACGATGCCGGTTTTTAAATCAAAGTCCGCACCTTGGAGCGATTTCAGGAAATACAGAAACGCTATCGCTGTGCGTTCGCCGTCGCTCAAGTGCGTAGCGGAGTGGTTGCCTCGCATGATCCGGTAACCGTTTTGTTCGACTTCAAACCGAAGTTCTTCGCGACCTAAGTAGGAGGCGAGCTCGCGGTTCAACTCCTCGGCTGGTCGACGATGTTGCCGTATTCGAACTTCAAGCTCGGCGATGTCCCTTCTAAGCTTTGCCGCTGTTGCAGTTGCATCCTCCTCTTGGATTCTTGCGTCCTCGACGGACTTGGACTTATTGGTCCATTTAGGCAGAGCTTTCAGCACCTCATCGCGTGCCAAGGCTGAGCGCGCGGTGTTAACGGCAGCATCGAAGCTATCCGTATGGCTGTTGTGTTGCTTAATCGCATCGGTTATCTGTTCGAAGGATGTTTTTCCGATCACGGCGGTCAGCCCGGCTAAGCCAGCTATTGCGAGTTGAAAAAATGTTTCTACCCGGCTTGTTGGCTCTTCGGAAGCGCTATATCGAGTAATGAACGGGTGCAGATCGAGGCTTTTGAACGGCTCGTTTTTCTTGGCTTCGAGCGCGCGAAGTAACACATCCATCGACAGCTGAGTCGTTCTCGCTTGCTGTTTCAATGTGTCGAGCGCTTGCTCATAACCAGAGCGTAGGTGCTCGTACAACGCTTCTTTGGGCGGAGCACGAAAGGCCTTTGCAAATCCTTGGGCCGAGTTTATGTCTGCAGACAGTTGGTCGATATCCGCTTGGAATCGTTTGTACTCGTCGTTGAAATGCGCTTCCAATTGTCGAACGCGTTGCACTGGTAAAGGCTGATCGCAAAACCTGCATTTGGTCGATGAGTGTTTTCCGGAGTGCAACGAGAGACCGGTGCTTATCCAGCCGGCCACGGCTGGATTCTCCGCTAACTCGGCGATCACAGATGAAACTACAGAGCGCCCCAACATCGTCTGGGTACGGTTCGTGAGGTCAGCAAAATCTGGAAAGCGGATCGAAGGTTCTGGCACTTTCTCCATGGCCTTCCCATCCTTGGTTGCTAGGTGGCGTTCGCGCTCGTCGACCGACAATGGTGTTGGCAATGTGCCCTTGGCCATGGCCTGCACGGTTTGCTTGAAGTTGGCGGCGTTGTAGTTGTTGTAGGGACCACCACCCGGCACCGTTAGCAGATTCTTGATTGCTTTGGCTTCTTCGGCGCAGAAGGTGTCGAGTGCGCTTCTAGCATCCGCCTTCTTGCGTGCTTGTCGTGACGCTTTGTCGGTCTCGGCAGTGAGCTGTTTCGATAGTTCCTCTATCCGCTGCTGCTTTTCTACGCTGTCTTCGCCCAAAAAAAATACGGGAGGCAACTGCTGGTTCACTTGCTCGAAGACGTTTCGATCAACCGCATCACGATTGAATACACGGACAGCTGGCAAAGTTGCGGTGTCGAAATCCAGACCTTTAACTCGGGTTTGCCCAATCAGGATTTCGACTTGCCCGTCGGTCAACGGTAGTCGTTTCTGAATATGCCTAAAAAGATTCGAAAGCGATGTTTTTCCCGAGCCATTCCATCCGTAGATGACATTGAAACGGGCAAACTCTGAAAGGTCGCTTGGCCAAGTGAAGTCGCGGAAGATTCTGTAATTGCGGGCGTTTAGTATTTTGCTGATCTTCATGGCATCTCCGTTGCTTGCGACAGCCCACGCTATATCAACTCTCAGCTGTTCTAAGTTCTCTTGCGATTGGCGTCAATCCGGGTCGTAGGCCAGCACCGGCGACAGCCAGCGCTCTGCCTCGGCGAGGGTCATGCCCTTGCGCGTGGCGTAGTCCTCGACCTGGTCCTTGTCGATCTTGCCGACGCCGAAGTAGCGGGCTTCGGGGTGGGCGAAATAGAAGCCGGAGACCGAGGCCGCCGGGAGCATGGCTTTGGCGCTGGTCAGGGTGATGCCGGCGTGCTGGTCGGCTTCGATCAGGGACCAGAGGGTGTCCTTCTCGGTGTGGTCGGGGCAGGCGGGGTAGCCGGGGGCGGGGCGGATGCCGGCGTATTTCTCGGCGACGAGGTCTTCGTTGCTCAGGGTCTCGGCGGCGGCGTAGCCCCAGAATTCCTTGCGGACACGTTCGTGCAGGCGCTCGGCGAAGGCCTCGGCGAGGCGGTCGGCGAGGGCCTTGAGCAGGATGGACTTGTAGTCGTCGTGGTCGGCGGCGAATTCGGCGAGCTTGGTTTCTATCCCTAAGCCGGCGGTGACGGCGAAGGCGCCGATCCAGTCGTTGGCCTCTCCCTTGGGAGCGACGTAGTCCGCCAGGGACTGGAAGCCGTAATCGCCCTTCACGGTCTGCTGGCGCAGGAAGCGGAAAGTGGTCAGGAATTCGCTGCGTGAATCGTCGGTGTAGAGCTCGATGTCGTCTTCGTTGACCTGGTTGGCGGGCCAGAAGCCGAACACGGCGCTGGCGGTGAGCCACTTCTCGTCGACGATCTGTTTGAGCATGGCCTGGGCGTCGTCGAACAGCTTGCGTGCCTCTTCGCCGACGTATTCGTCGTCGAAGATCTTCGGGTACTTGCCCTTGAGCTCCCAGGTCAGGAAGAACGGGGTCCAGTCGATGCGTTCGACCAGTTCGGCGAGCGGGTAGTCCGCGAACACCCGGGTGCCGGTGAAGGTCGGCGCGACCGGGGCAAAGCTGAGTTGGGTCTTGCCGGCGCGGGCCTCGTCGAGGGTGACGGTCTCGCGCTTGCCGCTGCGTGCGGCGCGGCGTTGACGTACGGTCTCGTATTCGTCGCGGATGCCGGCCACGAAGCTGTCGTGGGTGTCGGCGGAGAGCAGGTGGGTGGCGACGCCGACCGCGCGGCTGGCGTCGGCGACGTAGATGACCGGGTGCTGGTATTTGGGTTCGATCTTGACGGCAGTGTGCGCCTTGGAGGTGGTCGCACCGCCGATCATCAGCGGCAGTTCAAAGCCCTGGCGCTGCATTTCGGCGGCAAGGTGGACCATCTCGTCCAGCGACGGGGTGATCAGGCCGGACAGGCCGATGATGTCGACCTTGTGCTCACGCGCCTTGTTGAGGATGGTCTCGGCGGGGACCATGACGCCGAGGTCGATGACCTCGTAGCCGTTGCATTGCAGCACCACGCCGACGATGTTCTTGCCGATGTCGTGGACGTCACCCTTGACGGTCGCCATCAGGATCTTGCCGGCGGTGGAGAGGTCTTCGGCGGCGGCCTTTTCGGCCTCCAGGAACGGCTCCAGCCAGGCGACGGCCTTCTTCATCACGCGTGCGGATTTGACCACCTGCGGCAGGAACATCTTGCCCGCGCCGAACAGGTCGCCGACCACGTTCATGCCGGACATCAGCGGGCCTTCGATCACGTCCAGCGGGCGACCGAGCTTGAGGCGGGCCTCCTCGGTGTCCGGATCGATGTATTCGGTGATGCCTTTGACCAGCGCGTGTTCGAGGCGCTTTTCGACCGGCCAGGAACGCCATTCCTGGTCTTCCTTCTTGTCGGCGGTGCTGCCGTCGCCCTTGTACTTGGGGGCGAGCTCGATCAGGCGTTCGGTGGCGGCGGCCTGATCGGCCGAGTTGTTGAGCACCACGGTCTCGACCGCTTCGCGCAGTTCCCTGGGCAGGTCGTCGTACACCGCCAACTGGCCGGCGTTGACGATGCCCATGTCCATGCCCGCGCGAATCGCGTGGTACAGGAACACCGAGTGGATGGCCTCGCGTACCGGGTTGTTGCCCCGGAACGAGAACGACACGTTGGACACGCCGCCGGAGATCAGCGCGTGCGGCAGTCGTTGCTTGATCTCGCGGGTGGCCTCGATGAAATCGACGCCGTAGTTGTTGTGCTCCTCGATGCCGGTCGCGATCGCGAAGATGTTCGGGTCGAAGATGATGTCCTCGGGCGGGAAGCCGACTTCCTGGGTCAGCAGCTCGTAGGCGCGGGTGCAGATCTCGACCTTGCGTTCCCGGGTGTCCGCCTGACCGACGGTATCGAAGGCCATGACGATCACGGCGGCGCCGTAGCGGCGGCACAACCGGGCCTGTTCGAGGAACTTGTCCTCGCCTTCCTTCATCGAGATCGAGTTGACGATGGGCTTGCCCTGCACGCACTTGAGCCCCGCTTCGATGATCTCCCACTTCGAGGAGTCGATCATGAACGGGACCTTGGCGATGTCCGGCTCGGTCGCGCACAGGTTGAGGAAGCGGGTCATCGCGGCAACGCCGTCGAGCATGCCCTCGTCCATGTTGACGTCGACGACCTGCGCGCCGTCCTCGACCTGGGTGCGGCAGATGTCCAGGGCCTTGTCGTAGTCGCCGTTCAGGATCAGGCGCTTGAACAGGGCGGAGCCGGTGACGTTGGCGCGCTCGCCGACGTTCACGAACAGCGAGTCGGCACCGATGTTCAGCGGCTCCAGGCCCGACAGGCGGCACTCGGGTGCGATCTCCGGCTTTACGCGCGGGGCCTTGCCTGCAACGGCCTTGGCGATCGCGGCGATGTGATCCGGCGAGGTGCCGCAGCAGCCGCCGACGATGTTGAGGAATCCGGCCTCGGCCCATTCGCCAATCTGCTTGCCCATCTCGTTGGGCATCAGGTCGTACTCGCCGAACTCGTTGGGCAGGCCGGCGTTCGGGTGCACGTTGACGAAGCACTCGGCGACGCGACTCATCTCCTCGACGTACTGGCGCAGCAGGTCGGGGCCGAGCGCGCAGTTCAGGCCGATGGAGATCGGCTCGGCGTGGCGCAACGAGTTGTAGAAGGCCTCCGTGGTCTGCCCGGACAGGGTGCGCCCGGACTGATCGGTGATGGTCCCGGAGATCATGATCGGCAGTTCGATCGCGTCTTCATCGAACACCTGCTTGACCGCGAAGATCGCCGCCTTGGCGTTGGCGGTGTCGAAGATGGTCTCGATCAGCACGATGTCGATGCCGCCCTCGATCAACGCGCGGGTGGCCTCCATGTACTGCGTGACCAGCAGGTCAAAGGTGACGTTGCGTGCGCCCGGGTCGTTGACATCCGGGGAGATCGACAGGGTGCGGCTGGTGGGGCCGAGCACGCCCGCGACGTAACGCGGGCGCTCGTCCGTCTCGTATTTATCGGCGGCGGCGCGGGCCAGACGGGCGGCCTCGCGGTTCAGCTCGGGGACCAGATCCTCCATGTGGTAGTCGGCCTGCGAGACGCGAGTGCCGTTGAAGGAGTTGGTTTCGAGGATGTCCGCGCCGGCTTCCAGATAGGCCTCGTGAATGCCCTGGATGATCCCTGGATTGGTCAGCACCAGCAGATCGTTGTTGCCCTTCAGATCCCAGTCCCAGTCGGCGAAGCGCGCGCCGCGATAGTCGGCTTCCTGCAGCTTGTGGCGCTGGATCATCGTGCCCATCGCACCATCGAGGACGAGGATGCGCTCGGCGAGCAGTTGGGGCAGGCGTTGAATACGAGCAGTTCTATTCATTTTCTGGGATCACGTCGGCAATCGGCAGGTACGCGCCGGACGGCACGAAAAGGGGCCGAATGTTAGCAGATAAGGGCGGAATCGCCCTGCATCGCGCACCAATCAGCGCGATTTCAAGAAAACGGTACAAGGTTTGCGACAGAGTCGATGACCATAACGGGAAGGCGTTTCACTGCAGCAACCAACCGTATCGTTACTCGTTGATTATTAAGTAATTATTGCTTTATTTCGACAGGGTCGGCATGGCGTTGAGACGTCTCCAAATGAAATCGTCCGTGCATATTTCACGATCGCTCGCCACTTCGACGTGTGCAGCAATCCGGCGTATGCCCCCGAGACGGTGTTTACGGCGGCGGAATGCGACCAGGGCGTCATTCCCCGATCGACAGGAGCACGACATGTTCGCACTGCGTTTGAAACTGATGGCGGTTTGCGTTATCGCCAGCCTGTTCCCGGCTCATGGCAATGAGGCCAGCCCTGCTTCGGGGAGCGAGACCGGCGAGGTGCCGGAAAACGTTCTTCATTGGGCGGGATGCGGCATTACCAAAAAGGCATTCATGGTCGAGTTGGCGACGGCCTACGAGCGCCACAGCGGTGTGAAGATTGTGGTCGAGGGCGGCGGCGCAACGCGCGGCATCCGCGACACGGCGAGTCACAAGATCGATTTCGGGGGCAGTTGTCGTTTGCCACTGGGCGATGCCGCCGGCCTGCGACCTCATCCCGAGGAATCGGGTATCCGTACCGTCCCGATCGCGTGGGATGCACTGGTGGTCATTGTCCACAAGGACAATCCGATCGATTCCCTGAGCCTGACACAGTTACGGGACGTACTGTCTGGAGGCATCACCAACTGGAATGAAGTGGGCGGGCCGGACCATCCCATCGAACTGCATGTCCGGAAGGGACGTATCTCAGGTGTCGGTCATACCGTGCGAATGCTGCTGTTTGGGGATCCCGGTCAGGACTTCACCGCGAAGGCGGTAGCGCACGAATCGACCGGGCCGCTGGAGAAGGCGATCGAGGACTCCCCCTGGGCGGTTGGCGTGACCGGGGTCAGCAGTGCCCGAAAGCGGGAGGTGAAAATGCTGCAGCTCGCGGGTGTCGAGCCGAGTTATGTGAACATCAAGCATGGCCGCTACCTGCTTTATCGGCCCTTGTATCTGATCCTGCCGTTACCGGCGCGCGACCCGAGGGTGGAGGATTTTGTCCGCTTCGCAACCGGGATCGAAGGTGCCCGGGTGTTGCGCGACATGGGTACGGTTCCCTATCGCGATGCGCCGCAGTTAGTCATGCGTCAGATCGACGAACTGCGCAAGGCGCTCTCCGGCGGTCTGGAGCGACGCTGAGTAGGGGCCGGCGGCGGTTTCGCCGACCGCCTTCATCAACCGGTGGCGATCTGCTTGTCGTTGATCCCGAAACGTTTGAGCTTGCGGTACAAAGTGCGTTCGCTGATCGACAGCACCTTGGCCACTTCCGCACGGCGACCGTTATGGCGGTGCAGCAGCTCGTTGATGTAACGGGCTTCCACGTCTTCGAGACTGACCTCTTCCTCCTCAACGCCTTCATGATGCGGTAGCTCCAGATCGCGGGCGGTGATGATGCCGCCGACGCTCATGGTCGCCGCACGCTGCAACAGATTACGCAGCTCGCGGACGTTGCCGGGGAAGTCGTATGTCTGCAGCTTGTCCACCGCTTCCGGCGACAGGGTGTGCTGCTCGCCAAGCAGTGAGGACGACTGTTCAAGCAGATGTTCGGACAGCTCCGCTAGGTCTTCCTTACGGTCGCGCAGCGGAGGCAGGGTGACCGGGAAGGTCGCGATGCGGTAGTACAGATCGCCCCGGAAGTGACCGTAATGGACGCAATCGAGCAACGAGCGGTTGGTCGCACAGACGATGCGGACATTCGACTTCAGCGTTGCGGTGCCGCCGACACGGCGAAAGCGACCGGTTTCCAACGCGCGCAGCAGTTTGACCTGCATTGCCAGCGGCATTTCGCCGATTTCGTCCAGGAACAGGGTGCCGCCGTCCGCGATCTCGAACAGGCCGCGCTTGTCGCCGCTGGCGCCCGTGAAAGCGCCGCGCTCGTGACCGAACAGTTCGCTTTCGAACAGGTCCGGCGCCAGTGTGGTGCAGTCCACTGTAATTAACGGGGCGTTTGCCCGCTGTGAGTGCTTGTGGATGAAGTCCGCAGCCACTTCCTTGCCGGTACCGGTCTCGCCTTGCAGCAAAACCGGAATCTCCGACGCCGCCGCGCGCAGCAACTGTTCCCGGACCGCGAGGAAGCCCGGAGAATCGCCGATCATCCGGCGCTGATCCGCGTTCGTCTCGATGGGCGCCAGGCGCAGGGCCGCGCCCAGCAGCGGGACGGCGTGATCGTCGCTCAAGGGGAAAGCGCGCAGTCGTGCCCGCAGACGCTGAGCGCGTTTGGCGCCGGGTGGCGGGAGCAAATTGACGTCCAGGCGCCCGCCTTTGTAACGCAGGTCGGCCAGCTCGGAGACAGGGTTGTCGCTCTCGAACATGTCTTCGAAGCGATAGCCGTTCAGATTCTGCCCATTGAGACCAAGGGTGCGGCGGAAAGCCTGATTGACCGCGACGATGCGATGGTCGCCGTTGATCACCAGGAATGGCCCCTCGTGTGTCTCGATTGAGGCTTGCAACTCTAAAAAGTTAGACATGGTTGCCGTCCCGAAGGCACAAGGCCTTCTGTTGCTTCTAAGCGTTATCGTTTTGGGCGTCCTGACGACCACCTTATATGTCAGTGGAGTCTGTCAGGTGACATTACCTATCGGTAAATTCGCCCCTGCCTGATGACGTAAAAGCATGCGGCGTGCCAAAACATGTAACTAATTGAAATACATGTTATTTATATAGAATTGTAAGCGTGTTTCCCTTGCTGGCGGCACGGTATCGCACCGGGAGGGACAGATAGTGACGAAATTGTCAGTGTGACCAAAATGGACCGCCTACAACGTTTTCAGGAGAGGCGAAAACCGCGTCATCACGGGCGTGGAAGACGGTCGGTGACGCAAAGGGTCAAAGCGAGACCAAATCGGAGGTCGGGCGGCTGATGCGCCGATATTTTTTCAGACTGGACGAAGAAATTTCGTAAGTTTATGAAAATTAATGGAAATTCCTGGGATTCTGAGTTCGGATAAGTCCTGTAGTCGCAAAATGTGCGTATGACGCGGCAAGTCACGCGCAGATATATCGGCAGCTCAAGTGCGCGGATCGTGACACGGCGGCGTGCGGGATGCCTGCGGTGCTAAATTGCCCGCAACAAAAAAGGGCGCGAGACCGAAGTCACGCGCCCTTTATTCATCGACGTCCTGTCGAAGAGGCAGGGAATCTGGGGATGATTCCTTACTTGGCTTCCGGGGCGACCGGAGCGACGGGGGCAACCGGAGCCATCGGGGCGTAGCCGTACGGGGCATAGCCGTAGTACGGGGCCTGGTAGCCGTAGCCATAGCCGTTGCCGGCGAAGTTGGAAGCGGTGTTGACGTTCGACTTGGCGGAGAAGCTCATGTCGAAGGCGGCGTCGCCGTTACCGGTGCCGTTGCCGAAGCCGTTGCCCAGGCCGTTACCGAAGAAGGGCATGTCCCACCAAGCGGAAGCGGAGGTGGCGACCAGGGTGGAAGCGGCGACGATGGCAGCGCGAGCGAAAGTCTTCATGGTGTATCTCCTGAGGAGTTTGTTTAGGGAGGTAAGGTGTTCGGGTGAACGTTGGGAAGAAGTATATAAGGATGTTCTGATATGTCAACAGTTTTTATGACAGACATATGAAAAACTTATTTTAGGATTCAGTGATGAACGGCCTGCGAATTAACAACTACTGGACTTCAAGCCTGTTGGTTCTGGTCAGTACCGGGCTTGCTTTGCTTGCGGCGGAGTACGGTTTGCGCTGGCAGCGTGCGCAGATCGAAGCCAGCAGCCAGATGGATGCAGGGCTGCTGCGATATGACGCGAACCTGGGGTGGGGGTTGAACCCGCTCTGGCGCGGTCGGCATCGTCATCATGACTTCGACGTCGAGTATTCGACCGATCTCGATGCGTGGCGCACTTCGCCCGATTCGGTGGGCAAGGTGCCCGGTCAGGATGTTTTCTGGGTGGGGGACAGCTTCACCTTCGGACTTGGGGTTGGGGATGGCGATACCTTCGTGAACCGCCTCAACCGGAGTCAGCCCGGTGTGCGTCATGTGAATGCCGGTATACCGGGTTTCAGCACGGATCAGGAAATGTTGCTGGTCGAGCAGCGCGTCCTTCGCACCCGCCCTGGTGCGGTGGTGCTGGTGGTCTATCTGGGCAACGACCTGTTCGACAATCGCCTGCCGTTCCCGATTCAGGCGGAGAACGCAAAGCCCTACTTCAGTCTTGACGATGCGGGTGCCCTGGTATCGCACCAGCTGCCGGTACCGCGTTTGCGCAAACCGACCGATGGCAGCCAACCGACGCTGGCGGAAATGACACTCGGCGAGTCGGCCTCCAGTGTGTGGGCGCCGATATACGGTTTGGAGCTGGTGCGACGCCTGGGACTCGTATCGGAACCACACGGCATGGGCCGCGTCGATGGCCGTTACGCCGACGAACTGGCCTTGTTCGCGGCGTTACTGACGCGACTGCACAAGGCGGTAGCGGATGCCGGTGTGCGTTTTCAGGTGGTACTGCTCCCGAGCCGTCGCGCGGTTGAGCAGGCGGATGGCGCGATGGCCGATGTGCAGGACTATCTGGCCGGGAAGATTCTCGAACTGGCCCAGGCCCAGGGGGTGACGACACTCAGTTTGATTCCGGTATTGCGCGCCGCGCAGGCCGCTGAGCCTGGAAGCCTGTTTTTCCCCAACGAAGGCCATCTCACCGTGCAAGGTCATGACGTAGTCGCACGCGCTCTTACCGGGCTGGTTTCCGCCGTATCAGGGGAATGATCGGGTAAAAAACGTCCGATCAAGGTCTAGACTTCAGCGCGACACCAAGCCGGCTGCCGTTCGCGCAGCGCAAAGACATCAATCAAAGCGTGTGCAGGCGGTCACCCCCCCCGCCGTGTCGCTCTGACCACCGCAGATGGAAGGATCACATCATGAGTATTCTCGCCGAACCCTGGAATCGTCGTGTCAAGCTCGGCGTGCAGATCACCCTCGCGGTGATCGTGATTTCGTCGATCGCCGGTGCCGTCGCGCACGCCTATCGCTTCTGGGACGATGATCCCGATCGCGGCGCGATCGCCATGCCCAAGCCGGACCATTTGGGCGAGAAGTACGACCGGGTCACCTATCTCGAACAGGGTTGGGATGCGGCGGACAGTCTGTGGTTCTACAACACACCCCAGGGCTCCGATCTGATGCCCTATGACTTCTTCCTGGTCCTGGAACAGATCGACAGCACTTCGCTGTTCCGCGACAACGACAATATCAACGCCTATCGTTATCTGCCCCAGAAGCCGACCTTCAGCAATCCGGACGGTCTGCCGCTCGGCTTTGTCCGCGACGACTACAAGGGTCGGGAATATGTCGGCCTGACTTGTGCCGCCTGCCACACCGGACAGGTCAATTTTCAGGGTCAGGCGATCCGGATCGATGGCGGCCCCGCCGGGTCGGACATGGAGCGCTTCATGAAGGACGTGGGCCGTGCGCTCACCGCGACCCTGAACGATCCGGCAAAGCAGGCCCGCTTCGTGAAAGCCGTGCTCGCGCTGGACAACTACGACAGCGAGGACGATGTACTCGCGGATCTGAAGAAGTTCGCGCAGCGCGTCACCACCTACGCGGTCATCAACGACCCGACGACACCCTATCGTTACGGAAGACTCGACGCCTTTGGCCGTATCTACAATCGCACTCTCGAACACGTCATGAGCGGCGACCAGCTCAAGCAGATTCTCTCGCGCATGCTGAGCGAGGAAGAGCTAAAGGTGGTGACCAAGGACATGGGCGCGGTGCTTACGGCAGACGACCGCGACCACGTCATCGAGCATATCCAGCCGTTCCTGAGCGTCAAGCAGCAACTGCGACTGCGAGCGGAAATCTTCAATTCCCCGGATGCGCCGGTCAGTTATCCGTTCCTGTGGGACATTCCGCAGCACGACTACGTGCAATGGAACGGCCTCGCGGCCAACGCCGGGGTTGGGCCGATCGGGCGTAATGCCGGTGAAGTCATCGGCGTGTTCGGCTCCCTCGATTGGCGTCTGCAGAAGCACGGCACCCTTTCCACCTTGATCGGCGGCCAGTCTGGCGGCGTGGCCCAGGTGAATTACGAGTCCTCGGTGAACGTCGCCAATCTGCGCCGCATCGAGCATCACCTGCACACGCTGCAATCCCCGGTCTGGCCGGAGGCCATCCTCGGCAGGATCGATCGCGAACGTGCCCGCAAGGGCGCCCGGCTTTACGCCGAATACTGCCTTTCCTGCCACGATCTGATCGATCGCAGCAGTCCGGAACGTCGTGTTATCGCACAGATGACCGGCCTGGACGCCGTGAAGACCGATCCGAAAATGGCCGACAACAGTGTCGGTTACAGCGGTTACAGCGGCATCCTGCGCAATCAGTACGTGGGCACCGATGTCGGCGACATCCTGATTCAGCGCAAGGCGCCGGTCGCCGCATTGCTGACCAAGGCGGATGTCAATGTCGTCGCCACCCCGGACCCGGACAAATGGCTGATCCGCGCCTGGGCGGAGCGCATTTACGACTTTGTCGTGACCCTGCGCGACAACGACATCAATGCCTCCATCAAGCAAGGTCCCTACGAACCGGATACCACCGCCGACCCGTTCGCCTCACTCAGGGCCTACAAGGCCCGTCCGTTGAACGGCATCTGGGCCACTGCCCCGTATCTGCACAACGGCTCGGTGCCGACGCTGTACGACCTGTTGTTGCCCGTGAAGCGGGACGTCGACCCGGATGCGGACCCTGAGAATGGCATCGAATATCGTCCGAACGGTTTCAAGGTCGGGTCGCGGGAGTTCGATCCCGATAAAGTGGGTTTCCGAACGGATGTTGGCGATTTCTTCGGGACGCAGTTCCTCGGCAACAGCAACCAGGGGCACGAATACGCCGCTGGCCGAACCCCCGTCACGCGGGGCGAGGCACCGTTGCCTGCCATGACCCGCGAGGAGCGCGGCGACCTGCTCGAATACCTGAAAACCCTGTAACCCGAAGCAACGGGAAGGAACACGCCATGACCGATTATCTCGCCGAACTCGATGCCGCGGCCGAGGCCGACAAATTCGCCCTGGTGCGTCGCTGGATCGATGCCGAACCGCTGCCGTTCTTCAAGGCATTGCGCGCGCAGCGCCCGATCCTGGTCACGCCGACGGCGACCCTGGTGACGCGGCTCGACGACTGCATCGAGGTGCTCAATCAGCCGAAGGTGTTCACGGTCAAACTGTACGACCCGAAGATGAGCGAGTTCCTGATGTCGCATGACGGCGACGCGTTTCACACGCGCGAGAAGTCGATCATGCAGGGCTTCCTGAACCGGGACGACCTGGACGATGTGCGCCGGATGGTGCGCAACATCGCCGCCGACCTGATCGCCAGGGCGAATGGTCAACTGGAGGCGATCAACGGTTACACCCGCCGGGTCCCTGCGACCCTGGTGCGCGACTATTTCGGACTGACTGGAGAAGACCTCGACAATCTCATCGAGTGGTCCTACTGGAATCAGGCCGACACCTTCTACAACCAACCTTTTGATGATCACAGCGATGAAGAGCGCCAGCACATCATCGATGAACACGCCCGCACCTCCGGGGCGCTGGGCAAATACATCGTCGAACTGATGGCGCGTCGCCTGCTGGCGGTGAAGGCCGAGCAGGCACGCAATCTGTTGTTCGCCGCCTGGTACGGCATGCTCAAGTTGATCCGCCTGCTCACCGGCAGAAAGAACGACACCCTGAGCGACGACATCGTCACCCGTATGCTGCGCAGCCACTTCGCCGACGCCGTCGATTTCGATCTGAAACGCGTCGGTGTCAACGCCGGCGGCTTGTTGATTGGCGCCATCGAAACCACCTCTCAGGCGGTCGCGCAAAGCCTGCAATATCTGCTCGACCGCCCTGAACTGATGGCGCAGGCACGCGCTGCGGCGGCCAGGGATGACGTCAGCGAATTCGACGCCATCGTGTTCGAAACCCTGCGCTTCGTACCGATCTCCCCGTACCTGTTCCGCGAGACCAGCCAGGCCGCCACCATCGCCCGGGGCACCGACCGCGAGACCACCGTCCCGGCGGGCGGTTATGTCCTGATCGTCACCCAGTCCGCGATGTTCGACCCTCGCGCCTTCGACAAGCCGGACGAATTCAACCCGGGGCGGAACTGGTATCACCAGTTCCATTTCGGCTATGGCGCCCACGAATGCCTGGGCCGCTACGTCGGCGCGGTGATGATCCCCGAAATGGTCCGTCAACTCGTGTTGCAGACGGGTTTGAAGGCAGACGGCGGCATCGACTACGAAGGCGGGCATCTGCCGCAGAAATATGCGCTGTCCTGGTCATGATGGCCGGTTCTAAGGTGTGCTGTCGGCATATTCTGGTGCTTAAAATGACCGGAATGGGTCAGTTAGGAGATGGGAGAGATGGAGTCTTTAATAATGCTCGTTGTGTTTGTCGTGGGACTGGGACTTATGGCGTTAAATGCCAGGAACATAAAGAGAAAATGGGAGTCGTGGCCTACCGTTGATGAATACATGAATAAATACAATCCTTCCAAAGGCCGGGGTATTTCCTGTTGCAAATGTGGGTCTCATCAAATTTGGGAGTCCGGTTTTGAGAAAGATGGCAGTGATATGCGGATACACTTCTGCAAGCAATGTAAAACCTATCTCTACAGGACGAGTCGGTAGCTCGTAGGATGTGGTGAGGCACGAACCGCATCGATCGAGGATTTTCTTTTTGTCGTCTTGCCAAACACGTTGGGTGATCGGCGCGCCCAGTGATGCGGTTCGCTGCGCTTACCACATCCTACGTAGCGGTTATAACTTTCCAGGTCGCTTTACGCCCGCAGCAGCCAATCAGGCGCGTTGCTTGATTGGGGCGTTGAAATCCGGTCTGCATCGGGCAGGTACAAGGAGACGCCAAGTGACTTTCCGCTTCAGGGCTGGATGAAAAGCGCACAGTCGCTGACCGGCGGACTACAGGTCGTGCCTCGGCATACGTAGGCCAGGACGCCGCGTTCCGGGGCGGGGCGGTCGCCGAGCAGGCCGGGGAGGTCGGTTTCCGTGCCGGGAATGGCGATCACCATGCGCGCAGGGGCGTATTCGCTGTCGAGTTGTGAGCGCCAGGCCGCGAACTGCGTCGGGTCGCCGCGCAGGATGATGGTCTCGCCGGGGTGTTCGACTTCTTCCAGGGCATCGAGCAGGGCGCAGTGGATCACCGGCATGCGCACGATGGCGCCGAATGCGGACTTGAGGGCGGCGTCGGCGGCGTCGAGGTAACGCGGCTCGCCGAGCAGATGGCCGAGCCGGTTCAGCGCCAGTGCCGCGATCCCGTTACCGGAAGGTGTCGCTTCGTCGGCGAGCGGCTTGGGACGGTGAATCAGGGTTTCGTGATCGTCGGCGGTGAAGTGGAAGCCACCACCTTTGGCCTGAAAATGGGCGAGTAGGGCGTCGGCGAGGGCAATCGCGAAATCGAGGTGCGTGCGCGACCAACGCGCTTGCAGCAGTTCGAGCACGCCGTCGAGCAGGAAGGCGTAGTCGTCCAGATAGGCGTCGAGGTGCGCGCGGTCGTCCTTGCAGGTCGCGAGCAGGCGGCGATCGCGCCATAAGGTCCGGTGGACGAAATCCAGCGCGTTGACCGCCGATTCGATGAAGTCGGCGCGCCCGAATACGCGCCCGGCGATGGCCATGCCGCGAATCATCAAGCCGTTCCAGGCGGTGAGTATCTTCTCATCGCGACCGGGGCGGATGCGTTGTTCACGGGCGGCAAACAGGGTCCGACGTGCGGCTTCGACACGTTCCTCGGCGTCGTCGCCCCAGCGTTTACGGAGGTCTTCGATGCGCGCGTAAACGTGCAGATTCCATTTGCCTTCGAAGTTGGGCGAGCGATCCAGGCCGTAGCGCCGTGCGAACACCGGGTAATCGTCACCCAGCAGCGCCTGAGCCTGTTCGCGGGTCCAGACGTAGAAGTGGCCTTCCTCGCCTTCGGAATCGGCGTCCAGGGTCGAGTAGTACCCGCCGCCGGGCGACTGCATTTCGCGCATCACCCAGTCGGCGGTGTCGATGGCGGTACGTTTGAACAAGGGGTTGCGCCGCGAGGTCCAGGCCTGCGCATACAAGGCCAGCAGCGGGCCGTTGTCGTAGAGCATCTTTTCGAAGTGCGGAATCTCCCAGCGATCATCGGTCGAGTAGCGGCAGAAGCCGCCGCCGAGCTGGTCGTACATGCCCCCTTCCGCCATGCCAGTGAGGGTGTACATGGCCATATCGCGCGCCTCCTGATCGTCCGGGTGGCGGAATGCGTGACGCAGCAGGCGGGTGAGGTGGGTTGGATGCGGGAACTTGGGTGCCTGCCCGAAGCCGCCGTATTCGGGTTCGTAACGCTTCGCCAATTGCAGACGCGCGGATTCCAGCGGGGCGTCGTGGAGCCGGTCGCTGGCCGGTTCGTCACTGCCGTCAAACTGCGCCAGGGCGTCGATCAGCGATGCATTGGCCTCATCCAGGGTGGCCTTGTTGTCTTCGAAGAACGCTGCGACACGTTCCAGGATGTCCTTGAATCCCGGCATCCGATAACGCGGTTCGGGCGGGAAGTAGGTGCCGGCGAAGAACGGGATATGCCCGCCGGGCGTGATGAATACGGTCAGCGGCCAGCCGCCCGCACGGCGTGCGATCAACTGATGCGCCGCCTGATAGATCTTGTCGAGGTCGGGGCGCTCCTCGCGGTCCACCTTGATGTTCACGAACAGGCGATTCATGACCTCGGCAGTGGCGTGATCCTCGAAGGATTCATGCGCCATGACGTGGCACCAATGACAGGCCGAGTAACCGATCGAGAGCAGGATCGGCTTGTCTAACTGCCGCGCCAGCGCGATGGCCTCCTGGCCCCAGGGGTGCCAGTCCACCGGGTTGTCGGCGTGTTGCAGGAGATAGGGGCTGGTCTGATCGCTGAGGCGATTCATGGGCGCGATACCGGGAGAGGGATTTCCGCCACCCTACGGCATCGGGACGGTTTGAATTCCCGCCAAGCAACGGGATTTGAGCGGCGAGTTGTGTAAGCTTGCGCGCTTTCCCTAGCCTGGCCGCTGATCATGTCCACCGACTACGAATTCAAGACCTTGCGCCTCAAGGCCCGCAACGAGCGTCGCCTGATGGCCGGACATCAATGGGTGTACAGCAACGAGATCGATGTGGCGGTGTCGCCGCTGGCCGGGTTCGAAGCGGGCGATTCGGTCACCATCGAAGCCGCCAACGGCAAGGCGATCGGCACCGGGTACATCAATCCGCACACCCTGCTATCGGCGCGACTGGTCAGCCGAGACGCCAAGCATCCGTTCTCCGCCTCGCTGCTGGTGCACCGCATCAACGTGGCCCTGGCGCTGCGCGAGAAACTGTTCGACAAGCCCTATTACCGGCTGGTGTTCGGCGAGGCGGACGGCCTGCCCGGTCTGGTCGTGGACCGATACGACAATGTCCTGGTGGCGCAGATCACCACGGCGGGCATGGAGCGCATTCGCGACGACATCGCGGCAGCGCTGGACAAGGTGATCAAGCCGCTGGCGCTGTTGTGGCGCAACGACACCGGCTCGCGGGAGCTGGAAGGCCTGCCGAGCTATGTCGAAGCGGCCTTGGGTGTGGTGCCCGCGACGGTGGCGGTGATCGAGGGCGATGCACGCTTCCATATCGACCCGATTCAGGGGCAGAAGACGGGCTGGTTCTACGACCAGCGCGACAATCGAGAACGCCTGGGACGTTACGCCAAGGGGGCGCGGGTGCTGGATCTGTTCAGCTACGCGGGTGCCTGGGGGATTCGCGCGGTGCAGTCCGGCGCCAGCGAGGCGGTGTGTGTGGATGCGTCGGCAGGTGCGATCGAGCAGGTGGAAGCGAATGCGGAACTCAACGGGCTCACCGGGCGCGTGGCCGGTCTGCGCGGCGATGTTTTCGAGGTGTTGAAGAACCTGCGCGCCGAACGTGAACGGTTCGACATCGTGATTACCGATCCACCGGCGTTCATCAAGCGCCGCAAGGATTTCAAGGAAGGCCGCTTGGCGTATCGCCGCCTGAATCAGATGGCGATGCAGGTGATGAGCAAGGACGGCATTCTGGTGGCCTGTTCCTGTTCGCATCATCTCCCGCGTGAGGAACTGCAGACCGTGGTGTTCGAGAGTGCGCGCCACGTCGATCGCGACCTGCAGGTGCTGGAACACGGTTATCAGGCCCCGGATCACCCCGTGCATCCGGGTATTCCCGAAACCAGTTACCTAAAGACGATCACGTCCCGCGTGGTCAGTCGCTGAGGTCGATCCGATGCTGACTTATCCCGGCTTCGACCCGATCGCGCTGCAACTCGGGCCATTGGCGATCCGCTGGTACGGCCTGATGTATGCAGTCGGCTTCCTCGGCTTCTGGTGGGTTGGGCGTCGCCGCGCACGGCTTGCCGGATCGGGCTGGGCGGAACAGGACCTGGACGATCTGCTCTGGTTCGGTGCCCTGGGGGTGATCCTGGGTGGCCGCATCGGCTACATGCTGTTCTACGACACCGCCGCGATCATCCACGATCCGACGCGCATCCTGCACATCTGGAATGGCGGCATGTCGTTCCACGGCGGTTTGCTGGGCGTATTGGTGGCCATGGCCTGGTATGGCCACCGACGGGGAAAGCGCTTTTTCGAGGTCATGGATTTCGTCGCGGTGTTGACGCCGATCGGTCTGGCCGCCGGGCGTATCGGTAATTTCATCAATGGCGAGTTGTGGGGTGGCCCCGGCAGCGTGCCGTGGGCGATGCGGGTGTCCTGCGAGGATTTCGGACATCTGTGTGCCAACAAGCTGGGCCTGCCGCCCGGCACCGAATGGACGCCCGCCCTGCATCCGTCACAGCTCTATGAAGCCTTGCTCGAAGGTCCGGTCCTGTTTGCGCTGTTGTGGTGGTTTGCAAGTCGCAATCCGCCGACGCGTGCGGTGTCCGGCCTGTTCCTGCTCGGTTATGGGGTGTTCCGCTTCAGCGTCGAGCTGGTGCGCATTCCGGATGCCCATATCGGTTATCTGGCGTTCGGCTGGGTGACCATGGGGCAGGTTTTGAGTCTGCCGATGGTGTTGGGTGGGGTGTTTCTGATCTGGCTGGCGTATCGGAAGGCGTGAGCATTGGCGTGCCGGGGCGCGAGGTGCGCGCGGGGAAACCGTGCTTTTGCGTCAACCCAATATCTCCGACGTCAGAATCGGATACGTCGAGCGGTTAAACTCCGCGCCAAACGCATTTCTGGGAGCATCCGATGAGCAAGCATTACGACATGATCGCGATCGGCGGTGGCAGCGGTGGCCTGTCCGCGCCTGAGCGCGCCGCGCTTTATGGCAAGAAGACCGCCGTCATCGAGGCCAGGGAACTGGGGGGCACTTGCGTCAACGTCGGCTGTGTCCCCAAGAAGGTGATGTGGTTCGGGGCACAGATCGCCCATGCGCTGGAGATGGCGCCGAAATATGGCTTCAAGTTGCAGGTCAGCGGCCACGACTGGGCGACCTTGAAGGCCGCGCGCGAGAAGTACATCGGCGGCATTCTCGGCTGGTACGGCAACTATCTGGCCGACTCCAACATCGACCACATCAAGGGATGGGCCCGCTTCGTCGATGCCCACACGGTCGAGGTGAACGGCGAGCGGTACACGGCGGACCATATCGTGATCGCGCCCGGCTCGAAGCCGGTCGTGTTGCCGATCGAGGGTGCGGAGCTCGGTATTACCTCGGATGGCTTCTTTGCGTTGGACGACTGTCCGGGACATTGTGCCGTGATCGGTGGGGGCTATATCGGCGTCGAGCTGGCCGGTGTGCTGCGTGCGCTGGGATGCCAGGTCACCGTGGTGCTCCGCGAAGAGGCAGATTTTCTGCCCGGCTTCGATGCTCTGCTGCGCCAGGTCGCGATGGACGAATTGCTCAAGCAAGGCATCAATATTCACACCAACGGGGGTGCCGCCAAGCTGGCTCGCAGTGCGGACGGCAGCATTGCCCTGACGGGTCGGGACGGCATCACCATGAGCGGCTTCGAGCAGGTGATCTGGGCGATCGGTCGTGAACCGAATACCGATGACCTGAATCTCGGTGCCGCCGGTATCGAGACGGACGCACGCGGATTCATCGCCACCGACGAATATCAGAACACCAACGTTCCGGGTGTGTATGCGGTGGGCGATGCCACCGGTCGTGCGCCCCTGACCCCGGTTGCGATTGCGGCGGCGCGCCGTCTTTCCGATCGGCTGTTCGGCGGCAAGCCGGATCGCAAACTGGATTACGACAACATCCCCACCGTGGTCTTCAGCCATCCGCCAATGGGCACCGTCGGCATGACCGAGGCGGTGGCCCGGGACAAGCACGGCGATGCTGTGAAGATATACACCACTCGATTCAGCCCGATGTACTACGCGCCGACGGAGCACAAGGTCGATACCGCGATGAAGCTGGTGTGTGTGGGCGCGGATGAGAAAGTCGTCGGCATCCATATGATCGGCGACGGTGTCGATGAGATGCTGCAAGGCTTCGCGGTGGCCTTGAAGATGGGTGCGACCAAGCGTGATCTGGACGATACGGTCGCCTTGCATCCGACCAGTGCCGAGGAGTTGGTGACCTTGCGCTGACAGCGCGGTGACACTTTTGGTTTGTTTGCGTCTATGAGGGGCTTGCCGGCGACGTGCGAAAGCGGTTGTCGAGTTTCGGAAACGAAAGGAGAAAAGGTCGGCGCCAAGCGGCTTTTTGTGCCGCCAGAGGCGAAATCAGGCCAAGGTCCGCTGGTTGCGCTGGCAGAGGCTGATATGGCCTGGCATGAAAATTTCATGTGGGGAGTTTCCAGGCCGACTCGTCACGACCGCACGCGCATTCGCGAACGAGTTGTTTGCCCCGCTGTCGGGGCTGATGGGATGTTATTTCATAGGGATATTGTTATGGGTAAATTGACGCTGAGCCGCCTTCCTGGGCAGACGATCGTGATTGGTGAGCATGCGGAGATTTCCGTGACCGTCCTCCGACTGAGGGGACGCCATGTGGATATCAGCATCACGGCGGAAGATCACATTCCGATCAACCGTCTGGAGATCTACGAGCAGAAGATCAATGGCGGCCCTGGCACCGACGCCCTTCCGGATCAGGACTGACGTATTCTCAGTGACTGATTCATTTTCGGTAGGTCAGTCATGGCAATACGGACGTTTGAAGGACATGAGCCGCACCTCGGCAACGGCGCCTGGGTGGACCCGAACGCCGTGGTCATCGGGGACGTCGTGCTCGGCGATGACGCCTCGGTGTGGCCGGGGTGTGTGATCCGGGGAGACATCCACCGTATTCGAATCGGTGCGCGAACCAATATCCAGGACGGCTCGGTGCTGCATGTCACCCATGCCAGCGAATTCAATCCGGAAGGTCATCCCCTGGAGATCGGCGATGACGTGATCGTCGGCCATCATGTCACCCTGCATGGCTGTCGCATCGGCAACGGTTGCCTGATCGGAATGGGCGCGCGGGTGCTGGACGGCGCGGTGGTGGAGGCCGGGGCGATGGTCGCCGCCGGGGCACTGGTGCCGCCGGGCAAGGTGCTTGAAGGGGGCTGGTTATGGGTGGGGACGCCGGTGTATCGGGCGCGTACCCTCACGGAAAAGGAAAAGGCGCATCTGGCGTATTCCGCTCAACATTATGTGCGACTCAAGGATCGTCACGTCGCAGCGGGAGTTTGATCGGGCGGCGAGCGGGTTGGCAGGCCGGAAATGAAAAAGCCCGCGTCGGAACACCGACGCGGGCTTTTTGTTGCAGCGCGGGGTCGGGTCGTGATCAGGCGCCCCAGCCCTTGCTGTCGGCGGTGGCACTGATCTTGTGGATCGTCAGGTCCGCGCCTTCAAACTGTTCTTCGTCGGTGAGACGAATGCCGACGAAGGTCTTGAGCGCGCCGTAGACGATGAAGCCGCCGATCAGGGCGATCGCGATGCCGGCGACGGTACCGATCAACTGAGACATGAAGCTGATGCCGCCCATGCCGCCGAAGGCTTCCAGGCCGAAGATGCCGGCGGCGATGCCGCCCCAGGCGCCGCACAGGCCGTGCAGCGGCCAGACACCGAGCACATCGTCGATCTTCCAGCGGTTCTGGGCGAGGGTGAACATGTATACGAACAGGCCGCCCGCGACCGCACCCACAAACAGCGAGCCGAGCGGATGCATCACGTCGGACCCGGCACACACCGCGACCAGACCGGCCAGCGGGCCGTTATGCACGAAACCGGGGTCGTTCTTGCCGGCGACCAGGGCGGCGAGGGTGCCGCCGACCATGGCCATCAACGAGTTCATTGCCACCAGACCGGAAACGCCCTCAACGGTCTGCGCGGACATCACGTTGAAGCCGAACCAGCCGACGGTGAGGATCCAGGCACCCAGCGCCAGGAAAGGGATGTTGCTCGGCGGATGCGCGTACATCACGCCGTCCTTGCCGTAACGACCGTAGCGATGACCCAGTAGCAAGACGGCGGCGAGGCCGATCCAGCCGCCGACCGCATGCACGACGATCGAGCCGGCGAAATCATGGAACTGGGCGCCGAAGCGGCTCTCCAGCCAGGCCTGCACGCCGAGGTTGCCGTTCCAGACGATGCCTTCGAAGAACGGATAGACAAAGGCGACGATCAGGAACGAGGCAGCGAGTTGCGGGTAGAACTTGGCACGCTCGGCAATACCGCCGGAGACGATCGCCGGGATCGCCGCCGCGAAGGTCAGCAGGAAGAAGAACTTGACCAACTCGTAGCCACTGTTGGCGCCGAGCACGGCGGCCGGTTCAACGAAGTCGGTGCCGTAGGCGATCAGGTAGCCGATGAAGAAATAGGCGATCGTCGAGGAGCAGAAGTCGGTGATGATCTTCACCAGCGCGTTGACCTGATTCTTGGCGCGCACGGTGCCGACTTCGAGAAAGGCGAATCCGGCGTGCATGAACAGCACCAGAATGGCGCCCATGAGGATGAACAGGACATCTGTCCCAGTCTTGAAAGCGTCCATCGGGAACTCCGTTTAGGTTGTGTGGCGTGGATTTTATTTTAATGAGCCGCGCGTAGTAGCAATTTCAGTGCCCCAAATAAACCCGCTGAAAAATCAGTGGCTTGAGATTTAACTCGGCCAGCTTTGGACGAAAATCGCACATAATTGGTGCGCTGTCCGGATGAGAATGCCCTGGATTGGTGCAAAGCGCGTTCGAATGGTGCAATCAATTCCCCGCTTGCAGTGCCGTCAGAAATTCCGGAGCCTCGCAGCCAATCCCGGATGCCGAGTTCAGACATGCCCGACAATGCCGCCATCACTGCCACCTTCCTGGTCTATCTGGGCGCCTTGCTCGGTCTGGGCCTGATTGCCTGGCGCGAGACCCGCGATCTCTCCGATTACATCCTCGGTGGTCGCCGTCTGGGCAGCACCGTAACCGCACTGTCGGCGGGCGCGTCGGACATGAGCGGCTGGTTGCTGCTCGGTCTCCCCGGTTATGCCTATATGGCGGGACTGGAATCGGCCTGGCTGGCCTTGGGACTGCTGATGGGAACGGCGCTCAACTGGATCTATGTCGCCAAGCCGTTGCGTCAACGCAGTGCGGCCCTGAACGATTCCCTGACCTTGCCGGATTACTTCGAGAACCGCTTTCAGGACCGCAGTCGTCTGCTGCGCATCGTCTCCGCGTTCTTCATCCTTCTGTTCTTCGTGTTCTATACCGCTTCGGGCCTGGTTGCCGGGGGCAAGTTGTTTACCGCCGTGTTCGCCATGCCTTATCACTGGGCGGTGCTGGCGGGTGCCGGTGCGGTGGTCGCCTACACCTTCATGGGCGGGTTTCTGGCGGTCTCCTGGACCGATGCCTTGCAGGCCGGTTTGATGATTGCGGCCTTGTTGCTGGTCGCGGGATTCGGCGTGCATGGCTTTGACGCGGCACGGTTGCCCGACCCGGCCCTGCTCGATCCATTCTCGGGGGCCGATGGCAGTGCGATCGGGGGGCTGACGGTGTTGTCGCTGTTGGCTTGGGGGCTCGGTTACTTCGGGCAGCCGCATATCCTCGCCCGATTCATGGCGATCGACCGGGTCGAAGGTCTTGGCAAGGCGCGGAATATCGCGTTGGTGTGGACGTTCCTCGGTCTGATTTCGGCGATCGCCGTGGGTCTGTCCGGGTGGCAGGTGTTGAAGCCCGGCGAGTTGGGGGCAGATCCGGAGCAGGTGTTCATCGTCCTGGTCGGGGTGCTGTTCCATCCGCTGGTGGCCGGCATCTGCCTGGCGGCCATTCTCGCGGCGATCATGAGTACCGCCGATTCACAACTCCTGGTGGCCTCGTCGGCGTTGACTGAGGATTTTTATAAGCAACTGTTTCGGCCTCAAGCAGGGGCGGTGGAAACGGTGTGGGTGGGACGTGGTGCCGTGGTGGCGGTTGCGATGGTGGCGTTGAGCCTCGCGTGGTCTCCGGACAGCGGTGTGCTCGATCTGGTTTCCTACGCCTGGGCCGGATTCGGCGCGGCGTTCGGGCCGGCGATCGTGTTTTCCCTCTATTGGGAAAAGATGACGCGGGCCGGGGCCTTTGCCGGGATTCTGATCGGGGCGCTGACGGTGATCGTCTGGAAGCCGCTTTCGGGCGGGGTGTTCGATGTCTACGAACTGTTGCCCGGCTTCATGTTCGCCAGTCTGGCGATCTGGCTGGTCAGCAAAGCCACGTCGAAGGGGTAGGGCGGAACCCGCAGGGGTTCCGCCGGCGGGCGTCAGATGCATTCAGGGAAGACGGGTGCTTCCCGGAGGCTGCACGGCGGAACCCCTACGGGTTGTGCCTCAGACGTGATAGGGCTTGCTCAGCTCGTGCACGGCCTCGACCAGCGCGGTGACGTGTTCCGGGTCGATGTCCGGGGTGATGCCGTGGCCGAGGTTGAAGACGTGGCCGTTGCCGTGACCGTAGCCGGCGAGGATGTCGGCGACTTCGCGGCGGATGCTGTCCGGGGAGGCGTACAACGCGCAGGGATCGAGGTTGCCTTGCAGGGACACCCGATCGCCGACGCGGCTGCGGGCGTCGCCGATCTGCGTGGTCCAGTCGAGACCGAGCGCGTCAGCGCCGGTGTCGGCCATCAGTTCCAGCCACTGGCCGCCGCCCTTGGTGAACATGATTACCGGCACCTTGCGGCCTTCGGCCTCGCGGGTCAGGCCGGCTACGATGCGGCGCATGTAGGCCAGCGAGAATTCCTGGTACTTCGGCGTCGACAGCGCACCGCCCCAGGTGTCGAAGATCTGCACGGCCTGCGCGCCGGCGGCGATCTGCGCGTTCAGATACAAGGTGACGGCATCCGCGACCTTGCCGAGCAGCTTGTGCATCAGGTCCGGGCGGTCGTACATCATCTGCTTGCTGCGGCTGAAGTTCTTGCTGGAGCCCCCTTCCACCATATAGGTGACCAGGGTCCAGGGGCTGCCGGAGAAGCCGATCAGCGGCACCCGGCCATTGAGCGCCGAACGAATGGTGCGCACCGCATCCATGACGTACTTGAGCTCATCTTCCGGATCCGGGATCGGCAGTGCGTCGATATCGGCCTCGGTGCGGATCGGCTTCTCGAAATAAGGCCCTTCGCCTTCCGCGAAGCCAAGCCCCAGGCCCATGGCATCCGGCACGGTCAGGATGTCGGAAAACAGGATTGCGGCATCGAGCGGGAATCGATCCAGTGGCTGGAGCGTGACCTCGCAGGCCAGTTCCGGTGACATGCACAACTGCATGAAACTGCCTGCCTTGGTGCGGGTGGCGCGGTATTCCGGGAGGTAGCGCCCGGCCTGACGCATCATCCACATCGGGGTACGGTCCACGGATTCGCGCAGCAGGGCGCGCAGGAAACGGTCGTTCTCGAGTTCGGCCATCGACGGGCTCGCTTTTACTTTGGTGGTGGGCGGAAGGCCGGGGATTGTACCCAAGCCGGTGGTAGACCGCTCTCGCGGTGATTGACGGGGAACCGAATGTTGATTTGAGACTCTGAGGGAGGGTTCCATTCAGGCGACATAATCGGGACGAACGCGCAGTGGTACGTAAAATTGCTGCGGACTCGCTACAATGCCGCCCCATTCTCTGCGTACTTTTTCGAGGCACACTCATGTTTCGCTCCGTCCTGATTCGTTCCCTGCTGGCCGCAATGGCCCTGTTTTCGTCCCATTCCGTGTTTGCGGCGCCGGAGAATGGCGCCAAGTTCAAGGATTGGACCGTGGCTTGTGAAGAGGTCGGCGAGGAAGGCAAGAAGACCCAGGTGTGCCATCTGTTCCAGATTTTTACCGCCGGTGAGAAGAAGCGTCCGCTGTTGCGCGTTGCGGTCACCTATCTGCCCGGTGAAGACAGCCCGTATCTAGTCCTGACCATGCCCCTGGGTATGGCGCTGCCACCGGGTGTGCAGTTGCAGATCGACGACGGCGAGAAGCAGCGCATCCCGGTCAACACTTGTCTTCCGGACGGTTGCCGTGCGGGCGGCAATATGGCGGATGCGATGATCGACGCGCTGAAAAAGGGGTCTACTCTGAAAATCAGCTTTGCCGATATGAATCTGAAGACCGCCACCGTGCCGGTCTCCCTGTCCGGTTTCACGGCCGGTCTCGCCTCGCTCAAGTAAAGGCAGTTACCCATGACCCGCTTTTCCGCCGCACTGTTGTCCCTGTCGATGTTGGTGGCGCCCGCTGCCGTGTTTGCGAAACCGGACAAGGACGCCGTGTTCAAGGACTGGCGCGGACAGTGCGAGACACCGGAGGGCAGCGACCAGGAGATCTGCCATGTGTTCCAGAATCTGGTGGTCAAGGAAACCCAACAGCAGCTGCTGCATGTGATGGTGCTGCAAACGCCAAAGCGGGAAGAACCGGTAATGATCGCCACACTGCCGCTGGGTGTGGCGTTGCGCCCCGGTATTCAGATCCAGGTCGATGAGGTGGAGCCGTTCAGCATGATGTTCGAGACCTGCACCCCGGTGGGTTGCCGAGCCGGTCTATTGCTCAAACCTGAAATTCTCAGCGCCTTCCAGAAAGGCGCCAAAGGCACGGTCAGCTTTTTCAATCTGCAAGGCAAGCGGCTGAATGTGCCCTTGTCCCTGAACGGCTTCACCCAGGCCGTCGCCTCGTTGAAATAACCCGTCAGGGTTTATACGGAGTTCAACATGCGTTCCCTCTTCCCCGTCCTGATCGCCGCGTTCTTCAGCTACTCGGTCGCCCCCGCAAGCGCCGCTGAGTACGACGAAGGCATCGAATATCAGGTTATCAAGCCAGCGCTGCGGGCCACTCCGGATAACGGTACGGTCGAGGTTGCGGAAGTGTTCTGGTACGGCTGCCCGCATTGCTACCACCTGGAGCCGGATGTCGATGCATGGCTGGCTCGCAAGCCTGCCAATGTCCAATTTGTGCGGCTGCCAGCACCCCTGAACCCAAGCTGGGCCGTGCATAGCCGCGCTTTCTACGCGGCGGAGGCAATGGGTGTCCTCGACAAGATCCACGTGCCGCTGTTCGATGCGATTCACAAGGATAAACGGCAATTGTTCAGCGATGCTGCCTTGGCGGAGTTCTTCGCCGAGCAGGGTGTCGATGCCACCGAATATCTGACAACGGCCCGTTCCTTCGGGGTGGCGAAGGAAGTTCGCCGCGCCGCGAGCCTGGGACGCAAATGGGGCGTGCATGGCGTCCCCGCGATCGTCGTCAACGGAAAATATCTGACCAACGTCGAATCGGCGGGTGGGACAGCGGCCAAATTGTTTGCCCTGATCGATTATCTGGTCGCCAAGGAGTCGCCGTCGGCGGTTCCGGCCACCACGGGGCCGGCCACTGCCCCGCAGGCGGCGCCAGAGGATGCCCCGCCCAGCACGTCGGTGGGTGGCAACGGCTGATCTGCAGAGTCGGTCATGGAGCATGCGCCGACCGTGCCGATGACCGACACGTCTGCAGACGAAGGCCAGCGGCTCCGTCTGCTCAGTTACAACATTCAGGCGGGTATCGCCACACCGAGCTTTCGGCATTATCTGACCGGGTCCTGGAAGCACCTTCTCCCTCACGCCAAGCGGGAACAGACCCTCCAGCGCATCGCCGGCATGCTGCACGAGTTCGACATCGTCGGCCTGCAGGAAGCGGACGCCGGCAGCCTGCGTACCGGTGACATCAATCTCACCGAATATCTCGCCCGCAATGCTCGGTTCCCATACTGGAGCGACCAGACCAATCGCAACATGGGGCGCATTGCACAGCACAGCATCGGGCTGCTCAGTCGGTATCGACCGCGTTGCGTGGAGGGGCATCGTCTGCCAGGCCCTCCGGGTCGTGGCGCCTTGTGCGCCCATTTCGATGCCGGCGAGAACGACCTGGTGCTGATCATCCTGCACCTGGCGCTGGGGCGGCGCGCACGCGGTCTGCAACTCGATTACCTGCGTGAACAGACCGCCACCTATCCGCATCTGATCGTCATGGGCGATCTCAATCTGCTCGCCGATAGCGAACAGATGAGCGAACTGATCCGCAGTACCTCGTTACGTCCGCCGCAGCCCGATCTGGCGACCTTTCCGAGCTGGAAACCGCGACGCAGCATTGACCATATCCTGGTGTCGGAAACGCTGGATGTGGCGGGGACTCGGGTGTTGCCGCTAGCGGTCTCGGATCATCTCCCTTTGTGCATGGATGTCAGTCTGCCTCCGAGCGTCCGGTTGATCGCGGGGTGACGCCGAAGCGGACGCGCTGGCTGCTCGGGTTGCTCGCTGTGCCCGCGTTGCTGCTACTGCTGGATCGCTGGTTTCCACCCCCGCTGCCAGACGCGGACTCGGCATTCGCGACGGTGGTCGCCGCCGAGGACGGTTCGCCGCTCCGTGCGTTCGCCGATGCGAACGGGGTATGGCGTTATCCGACCACGCCGGACGCGGTATCGCCGCGCTATCTCGAGGCCCTGATCGCTTACGAAGATCGGTGGTTCGAGCATCATCCCGGGGTGAACCCCTGGGCATTGCTCCGTGCCGCCGCGCAACGCCTGCGTCACGGCGAGATCGTCTCCGGGGGATCGACCTTGACCATGCAGGTGGCGCGTCTGTTCGAGCCGGGCACCCGCAGCCTGTCCGGCAAGGCCCGGCAGATATTGCGCGCCTTGCAGCTGGAATGGCGACTGAGCAAGCGGGAAATCCTCACGCTCTATTTGAACCACGCGCCTTTCGGTGGCCCTTTGGAAGGGGTGCAGGCGGCCAGTTATGCCTATCTCGGCAAGCCGCCCACCGAACTCACCCATGCCGAAGCCGCCATGCTGGCGGTGTTGCCGCAACGGCCGACCGCATTGCGCCCCGATCGCCATCCGGAACGAACCCGGATCGCCCGGGACAAGGTATTGCGGCGACTGCAATCGCTTGGGGTCTGGCCCGCGTCGGTCGTGGAAGATGCGCTGAAAGAACCCGTCTCGGTCTGGTTCAGGCCCAGTCCCAACAGTGCACCGCTGCTCGCACGGCGTCTGCAGGGGCCGGCTGCGAAGGGGGCCGCGATACGCACCACCATCGATGCGGGATTGCAGCATGCGCTGGAGGAGCGGGTGCTGAACGCGGTCAACCGTTTCCCGGCGCGGCAATCTCTGGCGGTGCTGGTCGTTGAAAATGGCAGCCGTGCCGTGCGCGCTTATCTCGGTTCGGCCGATTTCACCGACGGCGACCGTTTCGGCCATGTCGATATGGTGCACGCAAGACGTTCGCCGGGATCCCTGCTCAAGCCCATGCTCTATGGCCTCGCCATCGATCGGGGACTGATCGACTCGGGCAGCCTGCTCGTCGATGCGCCGCGTCGTTTCCGTGGCGGATATCGTCCCGGCAACTTCAGCGCCGGCTTCTCCGGCCCGGTCAGTGCGGGTGAGGCCTTGCAGCGTTCCCTCAACCTGCCCGCCGTCGCCTTGCTCGAGGCCCTCGGCCCGGATCTTTTTTACGCCCGTCTGCGCGATGCGGGATTGCGACTCTATCTGCCCGATGGCGCGCGCCCCAATCTGGCGATGATCCTGGGTGGCGTTTCCGCCCGTCTCGAGGACCTGGTCGGGGCCTATACCGCACTGGCGGACGACGGCCTGGCTGCCGACCCGCGTTACCAGCCGGACGATGCGCTGGTCCGGCGCCGTCTGCTCTCGCCCGGCGCGGCCTGGATCGTGCGCCGCATGCTGGCAGACAACCCACGACGGCCGCCGAATGCCGGGCGGGTACAACTCGCCTGGAAGACCGGTACCAGTTACGGCTATCGCGATGCCTGGGCGATTGGTGTCGGCAACGCATACACCGTTGGCGTATGGGTCGGTCGTCCCGATGGCACGCCGGCGCCAGGGCAGTTCGGGGCGGTCACTGCCGCACCGCTGTTGTTCGACATCGCCGCCACCTTGGGGCAATACCAGCCGATCCCTGCGCCGCCGGAGAACGTCTCCGAAGTGGAAATCTGCTGGCCGCTGGGGGGGATCAAAGCGAGCACGCCCGATGCCTTGTGTCATCGCCGTGTCGATGCCTGGGTGATGGACATGACCGCACCCCCCACCCTGACGTCCGAGGACGGGGAGCGCTTGCTGATCCGCGCCTGGATCGACCGCGAGAGCCGTGCCCTGAGTACGCCGACCTGTCCTGCGGCGCATCCGGAGCCGGTGCAGATTGCGCGTTGGCCAGTGCCGCTTGCCCCTTGGTTGGGACCGGAACTGCGTCACCGCAGTCAAATCCCGGCCGCCCGCCCCGAGTGTATGGAAGATACGCTCCCGACCGCCGCCCGAACGGGTGTCGGGGTGAAGATCGACGAGCCGGTTGAAGGGAGCCGTCTTCGGCCCGCGCCAGGCGAGACACAGGCGCCGCGCGTTGCGTTGCTCGCGTCCAGCGGCGAAGGCAGGATTTATTGGTTGCGCAATGGGGAACCCATCGGCAGCGCCATTGCCGGCGTGCCACTGGTGTATCGGTTTGCTGAGCCCGGCGATCAGGAACTCACCGCCTTCGATGAAGCAGGTGGCTGGGATCGGGTCAGTGTAAAGGTCGAACTTGACCCGATTCGCGAGCCAGGCGCTGGCGAAGCAGCGCCGAGATCGGAATGAACAACGCCATCATCGCCAGCCCAGGGAAGAACCGCTGCAAGCCCAACGCGCCTTGTGGCGCATAGAGCAGATCGGAAAACAGCCAGAGACAGTGACCGATCCCCAGTCGAATCAGGCCCGTGCGGATTTCGACAAGCGGCGTGCTCTTTGTCGATGATGAATGGGGAATTCCGAGCTTGACGGATATTGAACTCCGCCGGGAATGCCGCTGTCGCGACGCTGCGGGCTTGCAAGGCCGGTCCTCCCCGGCCAACGATGTCGGAACTCGAACCGATCCCACCAGCCGAGAAATGCCGATATGAATAAGCCGATCGTCGCCCTGATTTCCGTACTGGCGGTACTTGCTCCGATAAAGGGCAGTCTCGCCGCCAACGGACTGCTTCAAGAGGTCAAGCTGGGGGTGTTGCAGCACGATGTCGATGGAATGTGGAGCGGGTTCCGCCGGGAAAGTGGCTATGACTTCAACGTGGAAGTCGTTCTCCAACCCTCGGTGTCATTCGGCCCGGGAACGGTCCGGCCTGCGATCGGGTTGTCCATGAACGATTCCAGCGGCACCAATCGGTTTTACGTCGATGCGCGTTGGGAACTTGAGACCACCAGCAAATTCCGACCGTCCATCGGTCTCGGCGTGGCCGCGCATGACGGTGAGATCCGCAGCCCGGACCGCCAGCACAAGTCCCTGGGCGCCGATTTGCTGTTTCATATCCCGGTCGAATTCATTTACCGGGTCGATACCCACCACGCGGTCTCGGTGTATTTCGATCATGTCTCGAACGGCTCCCTGGGGGACCCCAATGAAGGTCTGGACAGCCTGGGACTTCGTTACGGTTACCGATACTGATTCGGGGTTTGCATCGCGATCAACCCGGATCAATCCGGATACAGCACGCCGGGCAGCCAGGTGGCCAGTTCCGGCCACAGGGCGAGGATGCCCATCGCCAGAAGTTGAATCAGGATGAACGGGAATACGCCCTTGTAGATGTCCAGGGTGCGGACTTCCGGTGGCGCGACGCCGCGCAGATAGAACAGCGCAAAGCCGAAGGGCGGGGTCAGGAAGGACGTCTGCAGGTTCATGGCGATCATCACGCCCAGCCAGACCGGGTCCAGGCCCATGGCAAGCAGGATCGGCCCGACCAGCGGCACGACCACGAAGGTGATCTCGATGAAGTCGAGCACGAAGCCGAGCAGGAACATCACGCCCATCACCACCAACATCGCCCCGACTTCCCCGCCGGGCAGATCACTGAGCCAGCTCTCGACCAGTTCATCGCCACCGAATCCTCTGAATACCAATGAAAACAGCGAGGCTCCGATCAGGATCAGGAACACCATGCTGGAGACCAGGGTGGTGGTCCGCATCACATCGCGTAGGCGCTCCAGATTGAACTGACGCTGGGAGACCGCCAGCAGCACCGCGCCGATGGCGCCCACCGAGGCGGCTTCGGTCGGGGTCGCAAGACCGCCGAGGATGGACCCGAGCACGGCCAGGATCAGCAACAACGGCGGAAACAGCACCTTGAGCACGCGCGCCCCCAGATCGTCGCTGCGTGCGCTGAGTTCAATCGCGGGGGCGGCATCCGGTTTGAGCAGGGCGACGATCACTTGCCAGATCACATACAAGGCGACCAGCAGGAGGCCGGGAATCAAGGCACCGGCGAACAGATCGCCGACCGACACCGTCTGCGGCGAAAAGATGCCCATGTTCAACTGGGCCTGCTGATAGGCCGAGGACAGCACGTCGCCGAGCAGCACCAGCACGATCGACGGCGGGATGATCTGTCCCAGTGTCCCGGAGGCGCAGATGGTGCCGCAGGCCAGCGCCGGGCTGTATCCGCGACGCAGCATGGTCGGCAGAGATAACAGGCCCATGGTGACCACAGTGGCGCCGACGATGCCGGTGCTGGCGGCAAGCAAGGCGCCGACCAGGGTGACCGAAATACCCAGGCCGCCGCGCAGGCGCCCGAACAGTTCCGCCATGGTTTCCAGCAGTTGCTCTGCAACCTTGGAGCGTTCCAGCATCACCCCCATGAATACGAACAGCGGCACCGCAATCAGCGTGGTGTTGTCCATGATGCCGAACAGTCGCGACGGCATGGCTTCCAGGAAATCGCTGTCGAAACTGTCGGTCCAGGTACCCAGGCCGGCAAACATCAATGCAACCCCGGCGAGGGTCAGCGCCACCGGATAACCGAACAGCAGAAACACGAACACGGCGCCGAACATCGCGAACGCGCCCCAGTCTTCGAGAAAGAGCGATAACGCCTCCATTTCAGACCTCCTCGTGCATCGGCTCGACCACCGGTTCGATGCGTCCGAGCAGGATCAACAGGCTGCGCAGCGCCTGCGAGAGGCCTTGCAGGATCATCAATCCGGCCATCAGCAGGATCACGCTCTTGAGCAGGTATCGATACGGGATGCCGCCAGTCTCTGCGGAGGCTTCCTGCACCGCCCAGGAATCCGCGACATAGTCCCAGGATGCCCAGATCAGAAACAGAAAGGTCGGCAACAGCAGGAACAGCGCGCCGAACAGATCGATCGCCGCCTTGCGTTTCGGGGCCATGCCCCGGTAGAAGATGTCCACCCGCACATGGCCGTCGTGCAGCAGGGTGTAACCCGCGCCGAGCATGAACACCGCCGCGTGCATGTAGGTGATCGATTCCTGCATCGCGATCCAGCCGAGGTTGAAGCCGTAGCGCAGCAGCACCACGGTGAAGGTCACCAGCACCATGATCAGGGTCAGCCAGGCGACGCCGCGACCGACGAATTCATTCAGCGCATCGATGGCATGGACCACGCGCAGCAGGGGGGGAGTGGACATCGGCAGGACCCGGTTTGAAAGCAGGGAAAGGGCGCGATTATAAGCGTGCCGGCGCGCTCTCCCGCTGCGGCCACATTTGTTCCATGATCGGCGCCTAGACTTGTTCGTAGTCGAACATCCGTCCGACACGCCTGTCCAACTCAACGCGGTCGAGCGCGCTCCCGCAAGGTGATGTCGATGCACAATCCGGTTTTCATCATGTCTGCACGAATTCTCAAGACATTCCTGGTTCTGCCCCTGTTCCTGATCGGCGGTGTGTCCGTGGCGTGGGCCGATATGGTGTCCGATGCCGCGCAACGGGTCCGTGCCACCCATGCGGCACTCGAATCCGCAGGCACGGACTTTGAGACCGAAATGGCAGCAGGACGATTGTCGGAATCCGAACAGGCGGATTACCGCCGATACCTTGCCAGTCTGACGGAACGTCTGCGCGACCACTGCCGGGAATACCAGTTGGCGGGCGGTGTCCCGGAAACCGTTGCGGGCCTATGTGACATCAAGGCCCCTGCGGCACCCCGGGCGGCGGCGATCGCGGTCGAATCGGAGCGTACGACCGGCGAGCGCATCGGCGATGCCGAAGCGGAGTTGCGGGCCGCGATGGGCGAATTCGATCAGACCCTGCTGCGTGAACAGGAACGTCTGCGTACCAAGGGCGCATCCGGGGGCGGTGGCGGTGGCGGCGGTGCCGGTTCATCCGGCAGCACCGGCTCAGCCCAGCATGATGCGCAGAGCAAGGGTAAGGGTGAGGCGAACGGCGATGCCGACGGCAAAGCGGCGCGCGACGGCAAAGGCGCCGACGCCGGAACGAGCGAAGCGCAGACCGATCCCGAGGTCACCGAAACGGTTCGCGGCCTGCCCAAATCCGAGGGTGACAGCGGCGAAACCGGTCAACAAGGACGGCGTTCCGGTCAGAGTCCCAAGGACGGCACCGGGAAAGGCCAGGGCCAGGGTCGCGGCAAGGGTAAACCGGATGGCGCGCCGCCGGGAACGCCAGGTGGCGATGACGACGATGTGATCGCCCGCCAGCTGCGTGAAGCCGCAGAAAATGAGACCGATCCGGCGCTTCGTGCGAAGCTCTGGGACGAATACCGTCGTTACAAGGACGAGCAGAACTGATGATCAAGCCCATGCCCCTTATGCGCCGTGTCCTGGCACCTCTGGTTGCCTTGCCGATGTTGCTGGCCGGCTGTATTTCCAATCCCATCGTCACCGAGCGCATCGAGCCGGTTGCGGTGACCCAGGCCGCGCACGAGATTCCCAGCAGCGAGATTCTCGATCTCTGGATTCAGGTCTTCGACCCGGGCGCTTTGCCGGAAGATGAAGGCGAGGCACGCGGTCTGTCCGTGGACATCCGCAACGCCGAGGCGCGCTTCATGCCGATCCATCTCGGCAAGACCATCGAACGCAGCGGTTATTGGGGCGCGGTGCGGGTGGTGCCGCAGGGCACCGAAGGGGCGGAAGTGCTGGTGACCGGCAAGATCCTGCGCTCGGATGCCGAACAGCTCGAACTGCGTATCGAGGCCGCCGATGCGCGGGGCGAAAACTGGTTCAAGCGCGACTACGAACACCGTGTCGATACCAAGGATTACACCAATACCGTGCGCGGCAGCGAGGATGCCTTCCAGCCGCTGTACAACAAGATCGCCAACGATCTGATCAAGGCGCGTGCGGAACTCGATGCCAAGGATATTCAGCGCATCCGCGAGATTGCCGAACTGCGTTTCGCCGCCGACATGGCGCCGCTGGCCTTTGGTGACTACCTGCTTCAGGACCCGGATGGCAAGTATCAGGTCCGTCGTCTGCCGTCCGCCGACGACCCCATGCTCAAGCGCATCAACGCCATCCGCGACCGCGACTATCTGCTGATCGATACCCTGAACGGCCATTTCGATCAGTTCTATCGCGACACCTGGACGCCTTACACCGATTGGCGCGAGACCCGCGCCGCCGAGGCCGCCGATCTGCGCGAAGTCGAGGAGACCGCGCTCAACCGCAAGATTCTCGGCGCCCTCGCCGTGGTCGGCGGTATCGCCCTGATGGCCAGTACCAAGAACAGCGACAGCATCGGCACCCAATCCGCCAAGACCGTCGCCGGTGAGCTGGCCGTGCTTGGCGGTATCTATGCGGCCAAGACCGGTTTCGACAAGGACGAACAGACCACCATTCACAAGGCGGCCCTGGAAGAGCTTGGCGAATCCTTCAGTCAGGAAGCCAAGCCGCTGGTGGTCGAAGTGGACGGAGAGACCCATCGTCTGACCGGCAGTGCGGAGTCCCAGTACGCGCAATGGCGTCAGCTGCTGAAGAAGATCTACGCCACCGAAACCGGCTTCCCCAGCCGGGGGGACTGATCCTTGGCTGCCCCACCGCCACTGCGCTCGCCGTCCGGCAGCGTCGTCGAACGACCCGCGCCGATGCCGCCCGGCGGGCGGCAAAGCAGCGTCGAAACGCATTACCGGTCGGAGTCCGACAACCGCGCCTGGCTGATCGGCTTGGCGCTGGCGGTGCTGGTCCTGATCGCCATCGGCCTGATATTCCTTCCTTCGGGTGGAACGGTTCCGGAAAGGCAGGCGACGCCCGAATCGGCGCTGACTGAATCGGCGCTGACTGAATCGGCGCTGACTGAATCGGCGGTGTCTCCATCGAATGACGCCAAGCCGGTCGAAGCCGGCGTCACCCGCGCGCAGGCACAGGCAGCACTGCAGGATGCCCTGCGGAAGCAGGCGGAACTGGAAGTGATGCGTGCTCCACAATGGGCGGAGGCGGACTGGGCGAGGCTGATCGCACGCATGGCCGAGGCCGATCAAGCCTTTCAACGCGGCGTGTTTGCCCAGGCAAAACAGGGTTGGGAGCAGGTCGCCGCCGACTTCGCCGGGCTTGCGGCAAAGCGGGAAAATTATCTTCAGGCGCATCTGGATAGCGCCGATGCCGCGCTCGCCCAAGATGCTTCCGAGTCCGCCGCCAAGGCCTACACGGCTGCACTGGCCGCCGATCCGGAGAACGCGGCGGCAAAGGCCGGTGCGCAGCGCGCGCAACAACGCCCGGCCTTGCTCAACGCCTTGTCCGAGGCGCAGACCGCCGAGGCCGCCAACGATCTCGAAGCGGCAAACCGCGCGTATCGGCATGCGCTGGAACTCGATCCGCTGGATCAACGCGCACGCACCGCGCAGGCGCGGATTGTCGAGGCACTCAACCATGCGCGTTTTCAGACGGCCATGAGTCAGGCGCTGAAGTCGCTGGAGCAGGGTCGATACGGCAGCGCCCAGCAAGGGCTTGAACAGGCGGCGGCGATCCGTCCGAACGATCCGGCGGTCCGCGATCTGCGGACTCGCCTGGCCAATGCACAGCGTGGCAGCGCGCTCCAGGACTATCGGCGTCGGGCGACGGCGGCGGCAGGCAAGGAGGACTGGGCCGAAGCCACAAAGCAGTATCAGGCGGCGCTGCAGCTCGATCCGAATGCCGGGTTTGCCCGCGATGGCCTGGAACTGGCGCAGCAACGTCAGGCACTGCATCGTCAACTCGATCACTATCTATCGCGCCCGGAACGCCTGTACGGGGCGGAGCCCCTGAAGAACGCGCAGACCCTGCTGAAGGCGGCGGCGGGCGGCGGTGAGCCGGGCCTGAATGCCAAGCTCGACAAGCTGCGTGCCGCCGTCGAGGTTGCCAGTACCGCGATTGCGGTCAGCCTGCGCTCCGACGGCGAAACCGAGGTGTCGATCTATCACGTCGGCCAGTTTGGAAAGTTCCAGGACATGGGCCTGGAGCTCACCCCAGGCGACTACACCGCCGTCGGCACCCGTGTCGGCTATCGCGACGTGCGCCGCGTATTTCAGGTCCGTCCCGGCGTGCCGCTGCCGCCGATCAGCATCCGCTGCAGCGAGGCCCTATGAGTATTTCCCCGATCGCTGGCCGGAAGGGACACCGCATCACCCGTCGCTCGCAGGGAGGGGGAGGATGAGTTCCGGGAAGATATTCATCATCCGTGACGCCGATGGCGAGCGCCGTGCCGATGAGCGCGATCTGCCATTTGCGCTGGGGCGCGGCGACGAGGCGCATCTGCGTCTGCCCGGGCTGGGCGAGGACGCGGTGCATGGCTGGATCGCGTTCGATCGCGGTCATGCCTTCATCCAGACCGGCGACGACGAGCACGGCCTGTTTCACAACCGACGTCATCTCAGCGGTTCGACTTGGCTGAAGTCGGGCGACATCGTGCAGGTGGCCGGGGCGCTGCTGAGTTGGCGGGTCGATGGCGATCAGGTGTTCATCGATATCGAGGAGGATGTCACTCCCGCACCGCCGCCGGTGATGCGTCCGCCGAGTGCGCCGCCGCCGGACGCCGCGCCGGTCTTCGAGGAACCCTTGCCGCACGTCGCGGCGGATCGCCCGCATCGCAGCGCGCCGCCCTGGCTGATCCGCAGTCTGATCGGGGCGGCGGTGGTGATTGTGCTGGCGGCCTTGTTCGTGATGTTGGCGACGCCGTTCGAGCTGCACATCCAGCCGGAACCGGATCGCCAGTCCATTGATGGTTTCCCCCCGCCGTTCCATCTCGGCGGTCGTCTCATGGCCTTGCCCGGCGCCTATCGGGTGCAGGCCGAGAAGGCAGGTTATCTGCCGCTGACGCAGGAAATCCGGGTTGAGTCCGGGGCGTTCCGCCGTCACGAGTTTGCATTGCAGGAACTGCCCGGATGGTTGCGTCTCAACCTGAGTCCGGCGGTGACGGTTCAGGTGTCGGTCGACGGTCAGGTGTTGAGCGCTGCGGCGGATGGTCGTTACGGACTGCCGCCAGGTGAACACACGCTGCGCATCGAGGCCGAGCGCTATCTTCCGGAAACCCGTCAGATCGTGATCGTCGGGCGCGACGAGCAGGTCACGGAATCGGTCAGCCTGAAGCCGGCGTGGGCGCGTGTCGGCATCGATTCGGAACCCGGCGATGCGGAAATCCATCTCGACGGGGCCGTGATCGGTCGGACACCGCTGAGTGTGGAAGTCGTCCAGGGCACGCATGAACTGACCTTGCAGAAGGCCTTGTTCAAACCGTTGCAGCGCAAGCTCCAGGTTCAGGCCGGACAGGATCAGGACCTGGGCAAACTGGCGCTTGAACCGGCGGATGGTGAGCTGGTGTTGAGTAGCGATCCGTCCGGCGCAACGGTCACCCTGGATGGGGCCTATCTTGGGGTCACGCCACTGCAGACGCCGGTCAAGGCGGGTGTCGCGCATCGCCTGGTGTTCAGCAAGGTCGGTCGCGAGAACCTTGAAATCGACGTTCAGGTCGAGGCCGAGCAGCGTCGCAGTGAACACGTCGCGCTTACCCCGGAATTCGGGGTGGTGTTCCTCAATACCCAGCCGGTGGACGCCGAGCTTTCGATCGACGGCAAATCCGTCGGCACCGCGACCCGTCGCCTGCGATTGCCGACGCGCACGCATCGACTGGAGATCCGCAAGGCGGGTTATCTGCCGGAGCGAATCGAAGTGACCCCGCGCACGGACATTGCGCAACGTCTGAACGTGGTCCTGAAGACGCCCAAACAGGTTGAGACCGCCAAGCAGGAAGCCGCAAAGGTCGATCGGCAGACAAGCGGGGCGGGGCAGACGCTGCGTCTGATCGAGCCGAGCGGGAGCTTTGAAATGGGCGCGTCGCGGCGCGAAGCCGGGCGCCGTGCGAATGAATCCGAGCGCCTGGTCGCGTTGACCCGGCCGTATTTCCTCTCCGAGAAGGAGGTCACCAATGCCCAGTACCAGGCCTTCAAGCCCGGGCACGATTCCGGCTTTGCCGAAGGCCAGACCCTGAATCGCCCGGAGCAGCCGGTGGTCGATGTGAGCTGGGACGACGCCGCACGCTACTGCAACTGGCTGAGCGTGAAGGACGGTCTTCCGCCCGCTTACGTAGAGGCCAAGGGCAAGCTGGTTCCGGTCACGCCGATGAATACCGGGTATCGTCTCCCGAGCGAGGCGGAATGGGCCTACGCGGCGCGAGTCGCGGGGCGTCCGACGCCCGTGCGCTATGCCTGGGGTGAGGGTTTTCCGCCACCAGCGAACGCCGGCAACTGGGCCGACAAACGCATCGACGACGTGTTCGCCGTGACCGTGCCCAATTACGACGACGGTTTCCGGGTGTCCGCCCCGGTCGGCAGTTTTGCTCCGAACCCCGCTGGGCTGTATGACATGGGCGGCAACGTCGCGGAATGGACCGGCGATTGGTATGCCGTCTATCCGGGCGAGGCGAGCACCGCGATCAAGGACCCGGTCGGCCCGCCGACCGGTGAGCATCATGTGGTCAAGGACACCGGCTGGAAGCACGGCAGCATCGGCGAACTGCGTCTTGCTTATCGCGACTACAGTCAGGACACGCGTAACGATCTCGGCTTCCGGGTGGCTCGATATGTTTACTGATCAAGGTCCGCTGCGGATCGTCATGGGCGGCCTGTTTGCCAGCCTGTTTGCCAGCCTGTTTGCGGGCATGGTATTGGCCGCCGATCCGCCTCCCAAGGCCCCGGAGCCGGTCAAACCGATCACTCCCAGCGAAAGTATCAGCGCCGACAGCGCGGTGCCTTTCCCGGTCGATATTTAGGGAACCTCTGATCGAATCATTCAGCTGAACCGTGCCTGATTCAATCAGAGGTTCCTTAGGTGTCCATCCTGCGCTCGACCGGTTTGATCCAGGGTGCGATCCGGAATGGCGTACCGTTCCGGGCCGAGTACGCTTAGGGAGCCTCTGATTCAATCAGAGGTTACTTAGTGGGTATGTTGTGTCCCGCATCGGTTCGATTCGGTATCTGCAAATCGAGGGCCGGAAGAACGCTGTCGCTACGGCAATAATAAGAATTCACCCAGCCGAAACCGGGCATGGGAGAGGAGAGCGCCATTGATCCCCCAGCATTGGATTTTTCGCCTGCCTGTGATGACCGCATCACTGCTGGTCGCCTCGGCGGTGATGAGCGCCCCCCCGGCAATGGACGGCGACGCCATCGCCCGCGAGGTCTACACCGCCACTCACGGCGGCCTGGTCAATAATGCGGTCAGCAAGCGTCATGGACAGGAGTCCGCCGTGATCGTCAACCGCGTGCCGCTGGCGATGCGCCACGCCGGTCGACGGCCGATCGTGCAGACCTTCGACACCTTCGTGAACAACCAGCCGGCGAACCCGGAGCTGGAATCCATCCGCCTCGCCATCCTCACCTCCGGCAAGGCGAAGGACGCCGGCGTCATGCTGGAGAACTACAAGGACACCGCGCGCAGCTCCGTCATCACCCTTTGGCTGCCGGCGCTGCGCAAGTTCCGCCGCATCTCCGAGCCGGCCCACGACGACGTCTGGTTCGGCTCCACCATCACCTACGGCGAGATCAGCCTGCGCCGCCCGGAACACGAAACCCACGAACTGCTCGGCGAGGAGGTGTTCAACGACTGCCTGCCCGTCATGGAGCTGTCCGACGCGGAGAAGGGCCGTTACACGCTCAACATGCCGGAGCCGCAATGCGAGCACAAAGGCCGTCCGGTCTACGTGCTGAAGAGCACCACCAAGTTCAGCAAGTGGTGGTACGACTACCACATCAGCGAAATCGACAAGGAGAGCTTCGCCCTCTATCGCACCGTCTATTACAAGGACGGCGAGAAGGTGAAATCGATCTTCATCGACTGGCAGCCGCTGGACCGCCCGGACCCGCGCATCACCTACCCGCGTTTCATCTACGCGGTCATGCACACCGACGGCAAGGACAGCATGGTGTTCGTGCCGCGCAGCACGATCGCCCTCGACGTCGACCTGCCGGACGAGTTCTGGACCGAGAAGACGATGGAAAACTACGGTACCGAGTGATCCCGTGAGCCAGGACGTCAACCCCGGCGGCGATCAGACTCCCGCCGAAAAACCACCCCGCACCAACGGCCGGGACTGGGCCGGCACCTACGCGCGCTGGGCGCTGAGCCACCGCAAGCTGCTGATATTCAGCCTGTTCGCGTTCACGCTGCTGGCGGCGCTGTTCGTCAACAAGATCGACCTGCGCAACGACCCGGACTCGCTGCTGCCGCTGTCCAACCGCTACATCTCCACCAACCTCTACGCCGACCGCCACTACGGCATGGGCAACCTGATGGTCTGGGGCTTCGTCGTGAAGGACGGCGACATCTTCCAGCCGTGGTTCATCAACATGCTGCGCGACTTCTACCTCGATGCCGCCAAGCTGGACTACGCCAAGCCGGTCAATTTCGCCGGCATTCCTTCGCCCAAGCTGCGCAATCTCGGTCTCAGCGAGGATGGCAGCCTCGACTTCAAACGCCTGCTGCCCGCCTCCGGCCTGTCCTCCGACCCGGAGGAACAGCACGCCCAGATCGAATACCTGCGCAAGGGCCTCGAACACCACCTGGTGATGGAACCGCTGCTGGTTTACTACCGCGACGCGGACGGAAACAAATGCAACCTGCTCGACGAAAACGGCAGGATGGACTCGGCCACCGTCGCCCGCGTGCAGACCGACTGCAAGGCGGTCGGCACCTTCATCATCGGCGACTTCAACGACAAGCTGAAGGACGCGCCGGTCGCCTGGGTCGAATCCGCCCAGGCCCTGCTGGCGAAGTACCAGGCGGAATACGGCGACCGCGTCGAATTCCAGGTTTCCGGCGAACCCTGGTTCCTCGCCTCGATGGTGCAGGAGATCTGGGACAAGGCCTGGCTGATCGGCATCTCCCTGCTGATCGTGCTGCTGATCCTCTACCACCAGTTCCGCCACTGGGGCGCGGCGCTGCTGCCGCTGCTCGGCGTTGGCATGACCATCGTCCTGACGCTCGGCCTGATGGGTTACACCCAGTTCAAGCTGACCACCATGATGGCGCTGACGCCGCTGCTGCTGCTCGCCATCGGCATCGGCCACGCGATGCAGATCACGCGCCGCTTCCTGCAGGAACTGGAACGCTCCGGCAACCCCGAGAAGGCCGCCTACGAATCCATCCGCCACACCATCGTGCCGGCGGCGCTGTCGATCGGCACCGACCTGCATGGCTTCGTCGCGATCTCCTTCGTCGACATCTCCTTCTACAAGGCCTACGCGTGGTTCGGCATCTTCGGCCTGACCACGCTGATCCTCACCACCACCACGCTGATCCCGCTGGTGCTGATGTGGCATCCGCCCAAGCTGCACTCCGGCGCCGAGGAGCGCCCGTGGACGATCCACCTCGCCCGCGGCCTCACCCGCCTGCTGACCGGGCGCTGGAAATGGCTGCCGGTCGCCGCCGTGCTCGGGGTGATCTGGCTCAGCGCCCACGAGGCCCAGCTCGGTCGTGGCGTCAGCGCCATCCTGGCCGGCGAGGCCGGTCGTTCTGACCCCGAAGTCGCGCGCATCCAGGACGAGTTCGACATCATGCCGGGCGCCGAAAAGGGCATCGACTACCCGCGCGCCGCCTACAAGGATCACACCCTGATGGGCGAGCTGACCGGCGACGGCGACGTCCCGCTGATCAGCGACCTGATGAGCCTGTCGGAGATGATGCCCGGCGTCATCACCGCCAACATCGTGGTGCGCTCCAAGGCCGGCACCCTGCCGCCCTGCGGCGCGGACGCCTGGAATGCCGACGGCGACCGCATCATCGGCCCCGATCGCTGCTGGGACGAACAGGAAGACCCGGTGCAGGGCGTGTTCAACAGCGCCGAGGTCATGGAAGCACTGGCCCGCTTCGAGGACTGGCTGCGCGGCTACCCGCACATCGGCTTCAGCGTCTCCTACGTGCAGTTCGTCAAGACGCTGAACATGATGCTCAACGCCCCCGACGGCGAACCGCCGCTCCACCACATGGAGCTCTACGCCATCCCCACGCCCGAGCACATGGCGGCGCACCTCGCCAACTACGGCGGCAACATCGAAGACCTGCCCGACCCGGACGCCAGCGTGCGGCTCTACAACGGCATCCTCTCCACCAGCGCCGGCGCCGGCGAACTGGACGCCTTCGTCAACACCGCCAGCTGGGACGAGGCCGTCATCGTCGCCTTCGTCAACACCATGGACCCGGTCGAATCGCACCGCACCATCCGCGACATCCAGGACTGGCTGCTCGCCCACGCCGACGACCCCGGTATGGACAAGCTGCGTTTCGGCGTCGAGGCCGGCGAACGCATCACCGCCTCCGACGGCCACACCGTCACGGTCGAAACCCAGGACGACCCACGCCCGGCGATGGGCGGTTTCCTCGGCGTCACCGAAGCCACCCGCGACGTCGCCTTCGAGGAATGGATACACGCCCCGCTGGCCACTTCGACCACCGTGTTCCTGATGAGCGCGATCATGTTCCGCTCCTGGCTCGCCGCCGGCATCCTGATCGCGCTGTGCTTCATCACCCTGCTCACGCAGTACGGCCTCGGCGGCTACATGACCGCGATCAAGGAATGGTCCGCCAACCTCGCCTTCCACACCCAGGTCGCGCTCAGCATCGCCATGGGCCTCGGCGTCGACTACGGCGTCTACATGCTCGCCCGCCTACGCGAAGAGATGTGCTACCACAAAGGCAGTTGGAAAGAGGCACTCGAAGCCACCCTCAGCTCGACCGGCGGCGCCATCATCCTCGCCGTCGCCGTCCTGCTCGCCAGCTTCATCCCCCTGATGAACACCCAGCTCGCCAACCTCTGGTCGGTCAGCCTCTACATCGCCGAAGCCCTGGTCCTAGACCTCCTGCTGGCGTTGCTGTTCCTGCCGTTGCTGGTGGAATGGCTGAAGCCCAAGTTCGTATTCGCCCAAAAATAGCGCCGCCCCCCAGTACCAAAGCGCCCCCTGAGCGGAGTCGAAGGGACGCCCCGATCGAAGGCACCCGCCAACCGAAGCAGCCCTCGACGCAATCGGAGACATCAACCGACGCGGTGCTAAGCTGCGCGCATGAAGGTCGGAGACGTTCTACGCATGCTCAAGGAAGACGGCTGGGAGTTGAAAGCTACCCGTGGCAGCCATCGCCAGTTCAAACACGCGAGCAAACCCGGTCGTGTCACCATCCCCGGAAAACCCAGCGACGATCTTGCCCCAGGCACCGTCAACAGCATCTACAAACAGGCCGGCTGGAAGTGAGGCTTCATGAAATACGCCATCGTCATTGAGAAAGCCGCAACCAACTACTCCGCATACGTCCCGGATTTGCCGGGATGCGTCGCGACGGGAGCCACCCCAAACGAAGTCGAGGCCAACATTCGCGAAGCCATCGAATTCCACTTGGAGGGGATGCGCGAGAACGGTGAAGTGATCCCGGAACCCAGCGCCCACGTTCACTACGTGGAGGTCGCGGCGTAGCGACCAATTCCGCAAACGCTCTTGCCCACACCCTCGCTTGCGCCCGGGTCTGAGCGTCAACTCCACACCGAGTTCAAAGGAAATGAACGAAATCCTGTTCCCCTTCGACCCCGCCGACGCGTTGACGACGCCGGAGGCCATCGAAACCTTCCTGGCCGACGCCTTCGAAACTGGTGACGCCGCTTACATCGCCAAGGCCCTGGGCGTGGTCGCTAGGGCCAAGGGCATGACCCAGGTCGCCAGAGATACCGGCCTGTCCCGCGAACAGCTCTACCGCTCGTTCAGCGACAGGGGAAACCCCACCTTGAAAACCACCCTCGCCGTGTTGCGGGCCGTAGGACTGGATATGGCGACCAAACCACACGTCGAATAACGCCAGACAACACCATCAAATTGCTGCGCCTTTCGACGAGTGCCACCTTGGTAACACCCATAACGCACTGGGTGATCACGCATGTCCACCACCTCACTCAAGCTCCCCGAAGACGTCAAGAAACTCGCAGCGGAAGCCGCCAAGACTCGGGGAATCACCCCCCACGCATTCATGGTAAGCGCTATTCGCGATGCCGCCACGGCTGCCGCCCAACGAGCCGAGTTCATGGCCGAGGCCCTGGCGGCCGAATCAGAAACCCTGGCATCCGGCACCGGCTTCGACGCCGCCGAAGTGCATGACTACCTGCGTGCTCGCGCCAGTGGTGACACCGCAGAAAGACCGAAGGCCAAGACTTGGCGCGACTGATCTATTCCGAGCAGGCACTCGCCGCACCCAAATGTCTTGCTGACTTCCTCATTGAGAGCGACCGTGCGGCCGTCACCGAGACGGTGGACCTGATCGCAGAAGCCACTGAAGTACTTGCCAATCATCCTTTAATCGGACGAGCCGCTGAGCACGGATTGAGAGCACTACTAATTTCCCGTGGTCGTTCGGGCTATGTCGCGTTGTACAGCTACGAACGTTGCGAGGAGGCCGTATTGATCCTCGCGATCAGGCATCAGAGCGAAGCCGGATATTTCGGTGAGTAAGATCATGCCGCGACGCAACAATGCGAGAACTGACCCTCGCGCTCTACTCGCGTTCTTAACTCAGAAATGCGGCGATGGCACAATTGATTCTTATACCCCAAGCGGAATTTGACAGTAGATGACGACGGTAAGCCAGCAGATAGAGAGTGCCGACGCGGTTATATGCCGAAACATCGAATCGCTTTCTGATCAGCGGACATTGCTTTCCCAAAACATACTTTCTCAGCTTCGCAACCTCGTTGAGGGCGTGATTGTTCGCATCCATCTGGGCCCATCTGATACTGACTTCCACTACGATGCTGTCGGCCCTGGTCTCTCTTTTGTCAGAAGCAGGGCAAGATTTAGATTTCTAGGCCAATTTCACAAACTCATTCAGAAAAGTGCGTCCCACTACACTTTAGATGGCGACTCTTCTGAGCGATTGATGCTCAAATACTACGAATACCTTCACCGTCTTCGCAGCTTGCTCCAAAACGACTTTGGAGTTGTGATTCTGCATAACTTAGAAAATTTCCCGATCGACCTAGACCCATCCCTTCGGGAATACCACGAAAAGATCGCAGCGCGAATCGATCGAGTACGTTCGAGTTCACTTCACAGCAGCGCCAGCAACCGGTATTACATTCACAAAACACGTCCGTTTTTTGTCGGCGGTCGCATCTACTACGAGGTGACTTTTTATCGCGCGGTCAACAAAGTTAACAAGTTTGATCGAATTATCGCGTTCACTCATATTGACATGACGGACAAATATGCAGCCATGCTGACGCTTCAGCGCGACATGATCGAAGTGCTAGACCAGTCGATGCCAATCACGATAATCCGGGAATGGGAAGTTTCTATCAGACCGTGTGAGCTCAACAATTTCGCACGTCTATTTGGCATAGACACAAAGGTACGGACGAATTCCGAAGAGTACCGTCACTTAATGCGCAGCCTCACAACTGGGCCCGATAGTTTGTTGGACCTTGTCGATTTATCCGACGATGCGTACATTAGCGTCCGGCACGCTGGGACAGCAGCTGTAACCACGCCTTCGATATTTCCCGTTTTGGATGCGGCTCGCCAAATCGTCAGATCCAGAGTACCGGGGCATAACGTCATTCGCTATCTCATGCTGCGGATGCAAAACCAAATTCTCAAACCGCAGTATCACCGCGATGGATGCGACTCCCTTTCCAGATTGAAGCTTCCATTCGGTTGCATTCCATTTGACAAGATGCCGTTCTGTACGTCGTTGCCAGGGCACAACCCTAGATATTGGGATCTTGTCGAAAGCCTTGACATAACCGGACGAAATCACGAGCTGCTGGCTCGGCGGGTAAAGAACAATGTGGAGCGACACGGAGTTCTTTACACGCCCGCATCCGACTTGGATGAGTACGGCGACGTAAACAATTTAATCTCCGCACACAACGGTAATCTGTACTACAAACACAAGGAGCGAGAGCTTTTGTTCGACAAGGGGCACGTTTTCATACGTGGGTACGAGAACGATACCGTTTCTATCGTGGAGAAACTTCTGGAGTACGCGTCCTCTGAGGTCGCCGGATACACACAAGCCGTTGAGCGCTGGCTCGCTGGCACATATCACAGGATCGACGATCCAACCAAGATCGAAGCGCTCAAGCTGTTGTTCAGTCAGTCACGAGTCGCCCTGATCTACGGTGCTGCGGGCACGGGGAAGTCAACAATGGTTGACCACATAGCGCACTATTTCAACGACAAGAAAAAGCTCTTCCTCGCGCACACCAATCCTGCTATCGACAACCTTAAGCGCAAGGTAACCGCACAAAACTCGTCTTTCCGAACCATCAGCAAAGAGATTTTTAGATCCGGCGCAGATTCAGAATACGACCTTCTCATCATTGATGAATGCAGCACTGTGAGCAATGAAGACCTGGTCAAAGTTATGAACAAAGTCTCCTTCAAATTGCTTGTCCTCGTCGGTGATGTCTACCAAATTGAGTCGATCCAGTTCGGCAACTGGTTTGGTATCGCGCGCTCATTCATACCAGGTTCGTCTGTGTTCGAACTTCCAACACCCTTTAGAACCACGAACCCATCCCTACTAGATTTTTGGAATAAAGTTCGAAATATCGACGACGACATTGCCGAGAGCATCGCTCGCAACAGCTATTCGACCGTGCTAGACAAGTCGCTGTTCGAACCCCAAGGTGAGGATGAAATTATTCTTTGCCTTAACTACGACGGCTTGTATGGCATTAACAATATCAACCGCTTTTTGCAGAGTAGCAACCACAGCCCAGCGGTCATCTGGCGCATGAACACGTACAAGGTCGGCGACCCCGTTCTTTTCCACGAAACCGAGCGATTTCATCCAGTTATCTATAACAACCTAAAGGGCCGAATCGTCGGTATAGAGTACGATCGCGGATGGATTAACTTTGATGTTGAACTCGATCGCCCACTAACCGAGCTTGATGTCCTCGGTGTTGACCTGATCTGGATTAGAGATTCGATTGTTCGTTTCACTGTCTATGACTACGACGCAAGTGACGAGGACGATGACGCGCTGAACACATCCGTTCCATTTCAGGTCGCCTACGCTGTGTCGATTCACAAGGCACAAGGGCTAGAGTATGGCTCTGTAAAAGTCGTCATCACCGATGCCAATGAAGACGACATTACTCACGCCATCTTTTACACAGCAATTACTCGCGCTCGAAACTATCTGCGGATTTTTTGGACACCCGAAACCCAGCAAGGTGTTCTAAATAGTCTGCACCGCAACACCAGCCGCAAAGACGTCGCTCTGCTCTCTTCCCGTCGCGGACTAACTTCCGTGCATTGAGAAAGACTGCGCAACTTCGGGGTCACAACTTCGGGGGCAGGTCTTGCGTTTTGCGTCAATCACCGAGACCAACTACGGGGTCAGGTCTCTCATTGTTGCACGCTGCGGGGTCAGGTCTTGTGTTTTGCCTCAGGCACTGTCGAAGTGAGCGAACTATCGCGAACGGTTTTTCCTCCGAAGCCGTTCCATAAATTTCCGAGGCACTGGGGTCAGGTCTTGCGTTTTGCCTCAACCTGCTACGGGGTCAGTTCCAGCATTGTTGCGTTGCGGGTCGCTTGTTCTCCACGTCCTTTGTCCTGCGCCTCGATCCGTTCAGACAACCACACCTTGATGATCGATTGACGGGTCACGCCAAGTCGGGACGCCTCCTCGTCCAGGCGCTCGATCATCCAGGTCGGAAAGTCGACATTGACCCGGCGTTGCGCCTGCTGCGGGCGCCGCGCCTTCGATACATCGAGGACGTCGGATACGTCCTGACCGTCATCGAATGCTTGGTCGAATTCAATGGCTTTCATAGAGTGCAACCTCGTTGGCTTTGGCGCGGCGAACCGAAATGATCCGGACATGCTCGCCCCGCTAGGTAACAACCGCCGACCAATGCTTCCCAGCGAACGGGATCGGGGCCACGTCTTCCATCGTTGCATGCATCGCCAAGCCCAACGCGTAGTCCTATTTCTTCACCGCCGTATCGACGAGCTGGCCGTCGACGAATTTGTGCAACACGCTGGAGACCAGAGTTTGATACGGAACGCCTTCTTTCAAGGCGCGCGCCTGTAGGGCGCGTAGGTCGCGTGATGACAGGCGAATATTGATACGCGCATCCTTCTTGAACGTCGCTTCCGCGACTATCCGATGACGTGCGATCTGGTCGTCCACGTCTTTGACACGCTTCAGACCGCCGCTGTCGTAAGCATCCAGAATCTCTTTCTCTTCGGCGTCGAATTCATTCATCGGTATCCCCCAGGTAGCGCTTGGTTGCCTTCCGACTGGGAATGATGGTTTTCAGGAATATCTCATCCTCGTTCTCAACGATCGGGACGAGGTACACGTAGCTCTCGATCATCACGACAGAAATCATCTGTCCGGGGTATCGCTGCTGGTTCGGGTGCTCGAACAAATCAAGCTCGTTACCGAGTTGAATGTTCAGCACGACCTCCTCGAAAGACACGCCCCGCTCTGCTTTCAATAAGGCGTTCTTCTCCGAGCTCCATGCGTAGGTCTTCATGTCGGGAGACTAGCGCAGCGTGTGCCTTATGTCTTCCCAAGGGGACAGCGGGGTCAGTTCTCGCATTGTTGCATCTGCTTGGTCAGCATGGATTGCCAAGTCATCCGAAAGCTCCAGCGATTCAGTCGCTCTCCGAACGGATCACCTGCTCCGCAAACTGCTTAAAGTCCGGCAATTTGTCCCGGCAAATCGACATCACGATGGCCCAATCGATGGCGTCGTAATTGTGAACCGCCACGTTGCGGAACCCGACCGCCTTTTTCAGCGATTCGGCGATCTCCGCATCCAACACACCCAAACGGGCGAGTTCATCGAACGATTCGCCCATCGTCTGCGGCGGCGGACCATCCAGACGACCGATCAGGTGAGTGGCGATGTCCACGCACAGGGGCACCGCACGCGTGAGATTGAGCACCAGGATGTCCTGCGCGTCGGCGTCGGACGCCAGCCTTTCCAGTGAATCGGGGCATTTGTCCTGCACGCGGGCGAGACAACGCCGCAACGATTCGAGCTTTTGCTCGACTACGACCGCAACCATGCGTCTCGCCGTGCCGCCAAGATGCGGCGTTGCAAGGGAACGAAATCGGCGACGTCCAGCAGGTGGCGGCTCAACAGCGACGCATAGATATCCGGATCGCCGAACAGGCGTTTGCCATTCAGGATTTCGCCGAGCAGCGGTTCACCGGCACGGCGCAAGTCGATCAGGTCGACCGGGCGGCCAAACTCCAGCGCCAGTTCCTCGATCAGAGCGATGCGTGCATCGGTACCCAGTGCGGTGTCCGCCCAAACGGCCACATCGATATCGCTGTCTGGTCGGGCCGTCCCCGTCGCGTGCGAGCCAAACAGCATCGCCAGACGAATCTCTTCGTGGCTTTGCAGGATTGCGCTCAGCTTGGCTGGGGTGACTGTGGCCATTGGTGTGTTCATTCAGGGGCTTGGTCGATCATAGCTGAGCCGGTACCAATGGCGCGTTGGCGCAACCGCTGAGGTAACTGTCGCCGTCGTTCGCCTGCGGTGCCGTGATCTCCCTCCGTCGCGTCCACGTCAAGAACCACCACGCCGCAGGCGTCGGGGCTCGCATCGTTGCATTTGCATATGGCCCACCCAGCTGTTCCGCTCACGTCATGCTCAGGTGACGGTTCACATCAGCGCTTTGATGCACGATCCCGATGATCGTAATGGTGGGGCCATCGACTTCGTAGAACACCACGTGGCGACCTTGGGGAAAACTTCGCAGTCCAGGTAGCACCTCATCCCTTGTTCGACCCATTTGTGGGTTGTTCGCCAACTCATCAAAGGCGACGAACAGCGATTCAAAGTAGCGCTCCGCCTGTTGGATTCCCCACGTTTCGACCGTGTACGCCCAGATGGCTTCAAGGTCGTTCCGGGCAAGGGCACGTAGCCGGTAGCCGGCCATTACGCGCCTGATTTCTCGCGCATTTCGGCGAGAAATTGCTGCGGGTCGAAGTCTTCGATCAATGGACTGTTCTGGCCGGCACGCAGTTTCGCCCTCAGTGCCTCCAGCTTCACTTCATCTTCTTCCAACCGCCGTAAGCCGGCACGGACTGCTTCACTTACGGACTGGTAACGGCCCTCGGCGATCTTGCGGCTTACAAAGGCGTCGAAATGCTCCCCGAGCGTGACAGAGGTGTTTCTGGGCATAGGACTTCCTCCCGGATAGATGTATTAATCATTAATACTGATTCAAGAAAGTTCAACCCGCGTAGCGCAAGGCACTTTGCTGGACGGAACAGCCCCGCTCCTTGAATCGGCGATACTCCGGCGCAGGTTTCATCGGCATCACGGCAACCGGCTGGAAACACTTGTCGTCCGACTTGGCGAGGTGGGCGGGTCGCGGCTGGCGGGCGTTGCCCGGGCCGAGCCGGACCAGCACTTTGGAAGACCTGCCACGCGCCTCCTGCCAGGCATCGTCGTAGGACCTTATTTGGACTAGCCTTCTCGTTCTTTGCCTCTGGAGAGCGGAGTCCGATGAGATTGTGGCGCGTGTTGTTGGTCCTGCTGTTCTGTTCGGGATTTGCCCAGACGGTGTCGGCGACGCTCCCCGACGCGGCGGAGCTCCAGCCTCCACAGCACACGGTCCAGGTCGGAATCGGTGTTTACGTGCTGTCCGTGAATCGAGTCGCGGATGCCTCTGACCCTTTTCCATCCTACGACGCCGAAGTGTTCCTGGACCTGCGCTGGCGGGACCCACGACTCGCCTGGGGTGATGGCAAGGGTGCCGAGCCACGTGTTCTGACTGAACACAATGCGGAAACGCTGCTCAATGAGATCTGGCATCCCGCCATCGAACTTGAGAATGCCGAGCGCGCACGGACGCGGGAGCACCTCAAGTTGATCGTCCGCTCCGACGGCGCCGTCGAATATGAGGAACGCTTCAACGCGGTGCTGAAAACCCGCTTCGACCTGATCCGCTTTCCTTTCGACCGTCAGACCCTGGAGATGGATATCGAGTCCTCGTCATGGACCCGGGATGAACTGGTTTTCAAGGTGTTGCCGAGTCACACCGGTTTCAACCCGGACATGGTCGCGCCGGAATGGCGCTTCCTGGACCACTCGACCGAGCTGCGCGGCGAGAGGGAAATTCGCGCGGAGGACGAGTTTCATGAACTCATCTTCCGGCTGAGCGTCGAACGCGACCCGGGTTTCTACCTGTGGAAACTGATCCTGCCGCTGTTCGTGATCGTGGCGCTGTCGTGGTCGGTGTTCTGGATGACCGGCGAGCAGTCCAGCGGGCGCATGATGCGGGCATTCCTGGCCTTGCTGGCGGTGGTGGCGAGTCATCGCGTGATTTCCGGCTACCTGCCGCGCATCACCGAAATCACCTTCCTGGATGCGGTCGTTTACGCCGCCTATTTCTTCACGGCGCTGACCATCATCGAGAACGTGCTGGTGCACCGGGCGGCCGCCCGTGGCGCGGCGGACGTCGCCGAAAAGATCGACCGGCGCTCGCAGTTGTGGGTCCCCAGCGGATTCATCGTGCTCTGTGTGGTGCTCTGGTTCGGTTACCACTGATGCCGGGCGATAGCGGCTTCCCGTTCGCGGAGCTGGGCCTGCCCGCCCGCGAGGCCAAACCCCGGCTGTCCGGCACCACGATGGTGCTGGACAAGAGCATGAGCCTGCGCGAACTCACGGACCTCGTCGAAGTCGCCGGTGCCTATATCGACGTGGTCAAGTTCGGTTGGGGAACCGCGCGGGTGACGCCGCGCGACCTGCTCGAGGCGAAGATCCGCCTGCTCAGGGAACACGACATCAAGGTCTGTCCCGGCGGCACCCTGATGGAGGTCGCCTGGCGGCAGGGGCGTGTCGACCATGTACTGGGCGATGCGCTCGCGCTGGGATTCGATTGTGTCGAGGTTTCCGACGGCAGCGTACGCATGTCGCACGACGAGAAACTCGATCTGATCCGGGAGGCGAGGGGGCGGGGGCTCACCGTGTTCAGCGAGGTCGGCAAGAAGTCCGCGTTCGCGGATCAGAGCCTGTCGTTCGCGAGCAGGGTGTCGGAGATCGAGGCGGAACTCGGGGCAGGGGCCACCAAGGTCATCATGGAGGCGCGCGAGGCGGGGGCGAGCGGGATATTCGACGCATCCGGCGAGGTCATTCCGGAGTTCGTCGATCAACTGCATGCGCAACTCGACCTGTCCCGGATCGTGTTCGAGGCGCCCAGGCCCGACCAGCAGGCCTGGCTGATCCGCCATCTCGGCAACGGCGTGAACATCGGCAACGTCGCGCCACGAGACGCGCTGAATCTGGAAACCCTGCGCACCGGCCTGCGTTCCGATACCTTCGATTGCTGTCCGGCTGGCGACATCCGGGTGCGTATCGTGAACGGTATCGAGGGGGCGCGTGAGGCGGCGCGACGCGGCGACCTGGTGATCTGTGTCGATACGCTGCGCGCGAGTACGACGATCGTTGCCGCGCTGGCCGCAGGCATTGCCTCGGTGCGCACTGTGTCGTCGCCGGAAGAGTGCCTTGGCGAGCTCACCGCAGGCGAACGTCTCGGGCAAAAACTGCCCGGCCTCGATTTCGACAATTCCCCGCTGGCGTTTCACCAACGTCGTTTCGACGGACAGGAACTGGTCCTGACCACCACCAATGGGACGCGCTGCATCGCGGCCGCCGAGGAGGGCGCCGCCGGCATCCTGATTGGTGCCCTGGTGAATGCCCGTGCCGTCGCCCAGGAGGCAATCGCCCGCGCGCGAGGCCGGACCATCAGCGTGGTCATGGCTGGCAGACGGGGCAGTCTGGCCAGCGAGGACTTGGTGGCCGCGTCGCGCATCGTGGACGCGATGCAGGGTGCAAAAGTGGTGGGGGACTTCCAGCCGCTGCGGAGCGACGACCTGGAATCCGATCTGATGATGTCCGGCTCCGGCAGCCACCTGAGCGCGTTGGGGCGGGAGGACGATGTGCGGTTCTGCGCGCAACTCGACATCTACGACGTGGTGCCGATTCTGCGTGATGGCCGCTTCGTTGCCGCCGACGCCCGCTGACCATGAGCGGTATGAGTGCGTGTGAAAAAGGTGTCAGCCCCCGTTGACGGTCGTCGCCTTTGTTAAACGTCCAAGTTTAAGAGGCTGCGGGTTCCGTTCTCCCATTGTTGCGCTTCGGGTGGAGCGCTCTCCACGACCGTTGTCCGGAGCCTCGATCCGTTCAGACTGTCACACCTTGATGATCGATTGACCGGTCACGCCGAGTCGGGATGCCTCTTCGTCCAGGCGCTCGATCATCCAGGTCGGAAAGTCGCCATTGACCCGGCGTTGCGCCTGCTGCGGGCGCCGCGCCTTCGAAACATCGAGGACGTCGGATACGTCCTGACCGTCATCGAATGCCTGGTCGAATTTATCGGCTTTCATAGAGTGCAACCTCGCTGGCTCTGGCTCTGGCTCTGGCTCTGGCTCTGGCTCTGGCTCTGGCTCTGGCGCGGCGAACCGAAATGATTCGGACACGCTCGACCAGGTACGCGACAACCGCCAACCAACGCTTATCGGCGATCAAGCCGACGATCGCTTTGGAAGACCAGCCCCTCGGCGCGCTCATCGCATTCTCCTGTACCTCATCCAGGACGGCACGCCTGCGCACCCCGAATCACTTTTTACCGGTCCAATAGGCAAATTCCGACATTACCCATATTCTTGCCGTGGGATATCGAGGCAGCTCTGACCGCGTGGAAACAAGGCTTCTGGTTGCCCACGGAAACGGTTGACCTCAACGCACAAATAAACAATTCCAAGAAAATGAGGACCGTACGATGGATGACAATTCAGACAACGCGCTCGACTGGCAGGCCATCACTATCTCCAGGGACGGCAGGAAACTCGCCGCCGCACCCAAAAATGGCGCCATCCACACCTCCGGCGACAACGGCGCCACCTGGAGCGCCGGCACAAGCGGCACAAACACCTGGCGCACCATTGCGGGCTCTGAAGATGGCAACCGGCTGATCGCCGCCGCCGACAGCAAGGTCATCCTGTCCAGCGACGCCGGCACCACCTGGACCGAGATCGAAGCCCTGAAGAACAACAGCGAGTGGAAGGCGGTCGCCGCCAGCCACGACGGGCGGGTGCTCACCGCCGTTCGCAGCTATAAGGCATACGTTTCCACGGATCACGGCGTCACCTGGAAAGCCCCTTCGGTGTCCGGGATGAGCTACCTGGACTGCGCAGCGGTGAGCGGCGACGGCAATACGGTGCTGGCTGGCAGTTTCTATTCCTCCGGCGGATCCGGCCGGATATGGGTATCGACCGACGGCGGCGCCACGTTCTCGGCGCTGGCCGGCGCGCCACAGGGCGCCTGGATCGAACTCATCACGAACGAAGACGGCACCGTCATCGTCGTCGCGGGGCAAAGGCAGACGCTGCAAGTCGGTGTGAAGACCGGTACGACCTGGACATGGACGCCCCAGCTGTCCGCCCTGCAATGGGCCGGGATCGCCTGCTCCGCCGATGGGAAGACAATCGCCGCAGCGGGACACGACTCGAAAACCGTCCACCTGTCCGCCGACACCGGGACGACCTGGCACGACCAGGTAGGCAGCGCGCAGATCAACGGCATCGGGCTCAACTCCGCAGGCAACCTGCTGGCCACCGCCAACCGGGACGGCACGATCAGCGTGACCAACAACCCATACGCAGCGACCGCGACGCCAGCCTCCACGGCAACCTTCAAGGCGCAATTGACCGCCGCCACACGCAACGACCAGATCACGCTGGACCGGACTCTGCTGACACCGTTCGCCGGCGACGTCGTCAGCAAGATCATCGGCGCCGCGATCACCGTCACCGGCGTCCAGGTCTCCAGCCGCCCCGGTACGCTCGGCATGGAAGGCGTCGCCGGCGCAGAAACCCCCATCAACGACAAGGGTGAGGTCGAACTCGGCGTACCCGACAACCACGCGCTGATCCTCAGCGGCAAGACCACGTTGCTGAGCACCGACGACACCGGCATCGAAGTCGCGTTCTTCCATCACAAGGGCAAACCGAACTGCGCGATCACGCTGACCCTGCCGACCCCGTTGAGCCTCAACCAGGTCCTTTCGGGTGCTCAACCCGCCCGCTCGCTGGCAGGTATCACCGAACTTCCCATCATCGGCTCCCTGGCGCTGACCGATCCTAAGATCATCGTCCAGACGCTCAAGACGGTATACGACCCGGGCCTGGACTCCGGCATCAACGAAGGCTTCAACGCCTTCGCCAACATCAAGATTTCCGAATCGACCAATGACATCGTCCGCCTCGTCGGCAAGCTCCTCCAGCTCAAGGAACTGGCCCTGCACGCGGCCATCGATGCCTCCGGCCGAACGCCCGAATTCGTGTTCGAAATGGCGGCCAAACGTCAGATCACCCTGGTCGACACCAGCGCTTTCAAGTTGCGTCTGACCCGCTCCGACTTCGGTATCTCGGTGAAGGGGACGCCTCCGGAACCGGCATTCACGCTGTCCAGCGACCTGGTCGTGTCCCTGAAGGAAGGCACCAGCACCCGCCACCTTGTGTTCACGGGCGGCTTCAAGCTCGAACCGGAATCCCTGACCGGCTCGTTCACCATGAACGGCACCGGACGACACCCGGACGGCGAACTCACCGGAAAGGTCCAGAACTCGGGCGCCTGGGACAAACCCTTCGGCATACCCGGCATATCGCTGCGACGGATGGCCGTCGAAGCCGGCGTCAACGTCGCCGGTGCGCTCGACAGCTTCGGCATCGTCGGCGACATGCGTCTCGGTGCCGTGGACGGCATGCTGGCTTTCAAGGTCGACATCACCGACCCGGACGAATTCGTCATCGCCGCAGATTTCGAAAAGCTCAAAGTCGCGGACGTCATCAAGGCGGTCTCGCCGCTCCGCTATGTCCCGCTTTCCCAGGTACAAGGCGTGTTCAACCAGGTCTTCGACCTGTCGCTCAAGGGCGTGAAGGTCAACATCGTGCCCACCGCCTGTTCAATCGGCGGCATCCATTTCCGCGACGAGGGCGTGACCGTGCAAGGCCGCTCCGACCTGTGGGGCTGGGGCGCGGGCGTCTATCTGGTCGCGGACACCAGCGACGGACTGCGTCTGAAGCTGGACATGGACTCGATCGACCTGGCGGGCATCGTGGAACTGACAGGCGTCGGGCCCAACAACCCGGGGCCGGTCCTGCAGGCGAACCTGGCCATGTCGGGAACGCCGACGTTGGCGGGGTCGGCGCGAATGAAGTTGTTCGGTGCCACCGAGCGAGTTGACCTTCAAGGCAACAATGACGGTATCAAGCTCACGTTCAGTCACAACTGGCTCTCGCTCAATACCAACCTGGTTGCGAGCATTTCGCCAACGCGTTATTCGGCCTCGGGCACGATGGGCGTTTTCCTCAACTGCAAGTTGCCCACTCCGCTTGGCAACCTGAATCTGATCAACGTCTCCTTCACTTTGCAGACGGCAATCAGCGTCGCGGTGGGTGCCGAATTCTCGATGTCGCTCAGCGGCGCCCTCAACCTCTACGGTGTCAACATCTCTTTCCCGACACTGACGCTGAGCACACCGCCCACCGGTTTCGATACGCTCTATACGGCGATCCTCAACCACCTTGCCGTGCACGGTCTTGATCTCATCAAGATGGTCTGGGGGAAGTTCGAGGACCTCGCGGATGCGGTCGCACGCGGCTCCGTCGAATTGACGGTCAACGCGCTGTCCGTCGCCAAGAGTGTCTACAACGCCGACCCGGAATCTGCCGTCAAGGCCGCGCTCCGCATGCAAGCCAGCGCCCAGGACATCGTTCAGGGTTTGAACACCTTCTATCAGCTCCCTGCGGACGCCGCACTCACCGTGCTCAAGAATTCCGGACTGGATTCCGTGTTCGCCGCGACCGGGTTGGGGCCGGTCTACAACCTGGGTACCGACGCCCTTGCCTTGGTGCTCAAGAGAGGTGGTTACAACGCCTGGGAGGTCGCGACCGGCCTGCAAGCGCAGCTCGCCGATGCGACGGGTATCCCTGCCGCGCTCAAGGCCGCCGGGTTCCCCGTCAACGACATCGGCGCGGTGATGAAGAGCGTCCTGCAGTCCCCGCAGAACCAGATTGCCAGCACCCTGAAGCTTCTGGGGTTCAACGGCATAGAGACTGGAATGGTTCTCAAGGGCCTCTATGGCTTCACCGAATTCCAACTGACCACGGTCGGCAAACTGCTTCATGCGGCCGGGTTCGACGCCGTCAACGTCACCGGCTTCCTAAACGTCGCCTGGGACGGCGCAGCCAACTTGAAGTTGCAATGGGTCGCCGCCGCCCTCAAAGACATTGGCGTGCCGGTTAAAGAAGCGGGCGTGGCGCTCAACACCGTGTTGAACATTTCGCACGATGCACTCCGTTACACCCTGCTCGCCGGTGGCTTCGTCAGTACGGAGGTCTTTCACACTTTTGGGGTGGTGGGCAAGGAAATCGCCGCATTTTTCGCCCAGATTCAGTTCGTCAAAGCCTTCAACAAGGCCTGGAAAGCAATATCCAAAGGCTTCAATACATTGGGTGATGTATTCGGCTTATGAAGAACACGATCATCCATCACCGCCGCGCGTGAGATCTCTCGAATACCGGCGGTACTCCTTTTCAGATGGACTGCAGGGATTCCAGGGACATGATGCCGGCCAGGAGAATCGGTCGGTGAAGGACGGGGCCAATCCAGTTATCGGCCCATCTGGCGCCGGCGAAGATAGCCCTCGATGACAGGCCCCAGGGCAACGCCTGCCCGCTGTACGCCGATGTTGCCGAACAGGACATTCATTTCCAGCAGGTAAGGGTGGCCATCGACCCAGGCGACGTCGAATCCGGCGTGATCGATGTCGAGCGCGGTCGCCACGCGGGACACCAGCTCCAGTGCCGCGTCAGGGATGGCATCGAAGGAAAGTTCAGCGCCGCAGGCGAGGTTGTGGTGAAACCCGTCGCCGCCCAGTCGCCAATAGGCCGCGACGACGCGATCGCCGACCCAGACGATGCGGAGATCGCCTTCCAGGGGCAGGTACTCCTGCGCATACAGCACCGGCCTGCTTGCGCACCATTCCCGAAGTTGTTGGCGGGTTTCGATCAGACTCACGCCTCGGCCCATCGAATTGCGCGGTTCCTTGACCACCATCGGCAGGCCCAGCACGTCAATCGCCTCGGCCATCGCCGTTTCCGTCGCCGGCAGGATCAAGGTATGTGGGACATGCGACGGGGCCAGCGCTTCGAACACCCGGGTCTGCTCGACCTTGTCATAGCCGATGTCGTAGCTAGCGGGCGACGGAAATACGGGAAGTTTCCACGCATAGCAGAGCACATTCAGCTGCCAGGTCTGCGGGAACAATACCCAGTCGGCGGATGCAATGAGCGCTTGGTGACGGGCGAACCCGTCGGGTTTGAGCGGGATGACCCCGGTGATACCGACGCTGCGATAGGTGTCGAAACTGATGAGACGCATCACGCTACACACGGCCCGGATTGCGCGGGCTCAAACGCAACACGCCGATACGATTCCGGGATGCTTCGGCGGGTCGCGCATTCAAGCGATAAGGCTGTTCATCGTCAATCCCACCGAAGTTTTAAGATCGTCCGCCGGTCGAACGGCTTCGCGCTATCGTGCGGAAGCGGTAAGGCACGCATGGCATCAAGAAATGTAGGATGGACAACGTCGCCCGCGCTCGTCGCGGCTTGTTGCCCACACCTTGAGCAAAGCCTTCGTTCATGAAAAAGAACCTGCCGACCGAATTGCTGTACCAGATATTCGCCCTGCTGATCGCCTTCATCGTCATGCATGCGCTCTACGTGGCGGTGATCCGGCCCAATGCGGATGCCGATCTGCGCGCCAAAGCGGAGATGCTGGCCGCGAATCCGGACGCGATCACCGAAGATTCCTTCTACGTGGTGCTCAAGGACTACGAGCAGGAGTCCTGTCTCGTGCTCATGCTGTGGGCGTTCGCGATTCTCGCTTACAAGGGTCGGGATACCTGGCGGCAGCAACGCCTGGGGGAACGCGACCTGCTCGATCTGCCACCTGGTATGCCAATCGGCAAGGAAGACACGCGACTGCTGTCCGAGCGCCTTGCCGCGTTGCCCGCGCAGATGCGCGACTGGGTGCTGCCCAGGGCATTGGCGACCGCGATCGAACGCTTCGCTGCGACCGGCAATGTGCAGGACGTATCCACGGCCGCACGCGATGTCTGCGATTCCGAAGGCGGGCGCATGGAGACCGAACTGTCGATCATCCGCTACATCGCCTGGGCGATTCCCTCGGTCGGTTTCATCGGCACGGTGCGCGGTATCGGCGATGCACTGGGTCAGGCACACAAGGCGGTTGAGGGCGACATCACCGGAGTGACTGAAAGCCTGGGGGTGGCTTTCAACTCGACCTTCATCGCCCTGGTCATTTCCATCGTGCTGATGTTCTTCATCCACCAGATCCAGTTGATGCAGGAACGGCTGGTGCTCGATGCCGAGCGTTATGTGGACCGGGAATTCATCCGCAAGCTGCGTTCGTGAGTTCGACCGCATCCCATAACCGACCATGAGACCACGCCGCACGCTTTCGCCGTTCTCGCTGTCGTTCCTGGACATCATGTTCTGCGGCTTCGGCGCGGTGGTGTTGCTGGTGCTGATCCTCAATCACGATACCGTGCAGACCCGCGAAAAGACCTTCACCGATCTGCGCGGCGAGGTGCTCAGGCTGGAGAAGGAGGTGATCGCCGGGCGGGCGAACCTGGTCGAGGCGCGTAACAGTCTGGAGGCGACCGAGGCGGAACGGGTGCGCATGGAAGGTGAGGCCGAACGGGTGATTCAGAAGCGCACCGACCTGGATGTCGAAATTGCCCGCCTGGAACAGCAGACTCTGGCGACCAAGGCGCACATCAACGAATTGAAGTCCGACCTGAAGACCCTGGACACCGAAAATAAACGTCTGGGCGCGCAGGCCGAAGCCGATCGGGAAGAGGGAGAGCGGCTGCATCGCGTTCAGGGCGACGGCGACCGCCAGTATCTGACCGGGCTCAAACTCGGGGGCAAACGCGTGCTGATCCTGCTCGATGCCTCCGCCAGCATGCTCGATGAGACGGTCATAAACGTGATCCTGCGCCGCAACCTGAGCGAAGCCGAGCAGCGCGCCTCGCCGAAATGGAAACGCGCCCAGGCCACGGCAGAATGGTTGATCAGCAATCTCCCGGTGGGCGGCGAATTCCAGGTTTACGCCTTCAACACCCAGGCCGAGCCGGTCATCGCAGGCCGGCCAGGCTGGCTGAAGACGGGCGAGCGCGGCGACATTGAAGACGCCATCCGCGCCGTCTATCAACGCCTGCCACGCGGTGGCACCAGTCTGTACAACGCCTTCGACGCGGTGCGCGACATGACGCCGCAGCCGGACAACGTCCTGCTGATCACCGACGGCCTGCCGACCCAGGGCAAGTCCAGACCGAGCAAGACCAAGGTCACCAACGAGGAACGCATCGAACACTTCAACGACGCAGTCAAACGCCTCCCGAAAGGCGTTCCGGTGAACACGATCCTGTTCCCGATGGAAGGCGACGCCTTCGCTGCCGCCGGTTATTGGGAACTCGCGGTGCAGAGCAAAGGCGCTTTCATCACGCCATCGAGGGACTGGCCGTGAGCCCGGTGGCGAATCGCCCGCGCTGCGTTCTCTGCGACGTTGCGATTAGCGCGTTTGCCTCGCGGGGTGCGTCATGAAACGCAGTCGTCGTGAGGTTGAGATCTTTTCCATGTCTTTCCTGGACGTGGTGTCCTGCGGCTTCGGGGCCATCATTCTGCTGCTGGTGATCGTCAAGATTGCCGAACCGGTGACCATCGAGCGCATCTCGGCCGACCTTTCCGGACTGGTCGCGCAACGTCAGCAGGAACTGTTCGAGATTCGTGGTGAGACCACGGTGCTCAATCGCGATCTGACCGCCAGCCAGGAGCAACTTTCCGAGATCAAGACCCGGCTTGCCCGTCTGCAGGGCGATCTTTCCAAAATCCGGGGGCAATATCAGACCACGCGCAACACCCACGAAGCGCAGACCGTGATCGCCAAGCAGCTCAGCCAGGCCCAACAGAAGCTCAGCGAGGCGCAGCGTCGCCTGCTCGGGGCCAGCTATCAGCGCCATCAGGAAGACACCACCATCGGCGGGGTGCCGGTCGATGCGGAATACATCATCTTCATCATCGACACCTCGGGCTCGATGCAAAAGGGCGCCTGGTCGCTGGTGCTCAAGAAGCTGACGGAAATCCTCGACATCCATCCCAAGGTCAAGGGCATCCAGGTCATGAATGACATGGGCGATTACATGTTCGAGGCCTACAAGGACCGCTGGATTCCGGATACCGAAGGCCGTCGCAAGGCCATTCTCGAGCGTCTCGCCGGCTGGACCCCGTTCTCCAATTCAAGCCCGGAAGAGGGCATCGAAGCAGCGATCCGCAAATACCATCGCCCGGATCGGCGCATCAGTCTGTATGTGTTTGGCGACGATTTTTCGCGCGGATCGATCCAGGACCTGCTCAACACCGTGAGCCGTCTGAATTCCGGCAAAAAACCCAAGGAACGCCTGGTACGTATCCACGCGGTCGGTTTTCCGACCATGTTCCAGAACGGCAAGGAAGCGACTTTGAATGCGGTCCGTTTCGCCGCCCTGATGCGCAAGCTCGCGGAAGAAAATGGCGGCAGCTTTGTCGGTCTGAATGCCACCAGGCCGTGATCGCGCATGCCAGGTCTGAACGCGGAAACCCGGTCATCCATAACTGTTTTTATGCCCGGCAAAGCACTTCCGAATGGGGTCCTGGGGCGCGCTCCGGTACATTTGGCGCCATTCCTTGCTGCCTCTGAAACGGAAGCCCGCCATGTCGATGCGCCTTAATCTCCCGCTTTTCGCGATCCTGGTCCCGATTCTGTTCTCCCCGCAGGTCAATGCCGAGGTCACCAGCGACACCATCGTCTATCTCAACGACGACGCCGCCGGTTATCTGCTGCACCGCACCTTGCGCACGGATAACACTTCTTACGACTTCCATGTCGAGAAATCGGTGCAGCTGGCGGACTTCTATTACATCAGCCCGAACAAGCATGAATGGAAGGCCGACGACGAGGAGGTCAATACCCTGCATTTCAATCAGGGGCATTTCTCGGTGATCTACGCGGCCCCGTTCGGCGACAGTCTGGTGCGCGGCGAGGACGGCATTTACACCTTCACCAGCTCCGATGGTGAGCCGCGTGCCAATGGTCATTTCGGCATCTGGCACCACCCGGAGAACTTCACCCATCTGAATTACACCTGGGTGATGCCGGCGCACTTCGAAGTCGTCGATCACGCCAGCAATCGTGAGGGTGAATGGGTGCAGCGCACCAATACCCTCAGCTTCTACACCGATGACGTCAACGACGTCACTTTCCGCATCCGCTTCCGTGAACGGGACAGCGACGGCGATGGCGTGGTCGATCGCGGTGATCGTTGCCCGGATACCGCTGCGGGTGTGCCTGTCGATCCTTCCGGTTGTCCGCTGGATTCGGATGTGGATGGCGTCATCGATGTCCTGGATCAGTGTCCGGAAACGCCGGCGGTCGCGCGCGTCGATGCCAAAGGTTGTGAGCTGGATTCCGATGCGGATGGGGTTGTCGATCGCCTCGATCTCTGCCCGCAGACCGCAGCGGGGCTGCCCGTGAATACGCAGGGTTGTGAGCTCGATAGCGACGGCGATCGGGTCGTCGATAGTCAGGACAAGTGCCCGAACACCCGAACCGGCGCAGTCGTGGATCGCAATGGGTGCGAACTCGATGGCGACAAGGATGGCGTTGTCGATGGTCTGGACGATTGCCCGTCCAGTACCCCGATGGCGGCGGTTGACGTGCATGGCTGTGAACTTGATGCCGATGGCGACGGAGTGATCGACGCGCGTGACCGCTGTCCGTCCACCGTGCTGGGCGCGAAGGTGGACGGGCTGGGGTGCGAACTCGATTCCGATGCCGATGGCGTCCTCGATTCCGCTGACAAATGTCCGGACACCGTTGCCGGTGCCAAGGTGGACGCGAACGGCTGCGAGCTGGATAGCGACGGCGACGGGGTGCGTGACTCTGCCGACCAGTGTCCGGATACGGTCGCCGGGGCCAAGGTGGATGTGAACGGCTGCGAGCTGGATAGCGACGGCGATGGGGTGCGCGATTCCGCTGACAAATGTCCGAATACGGTTGCCGGTGCCAAGGTGGACGCCAGCGGCTGCGAGCTGGATAGCGACGGCGACGGGGTGCGTGACTCTGCCGACCAGTGTCCGGATACGGTTGCCGGTGCCAAGGTGGATGTGAACGGCTGCGAGCTGGATAGCGACGGTGACGGCGTGCGTGACTCCGCTGACAACTGTCCGGATACCGTTCCTGGTGCCACGGTGGATGCCAGCGGTTGCGAACTGGATTCCGATCACGATGGGGTCCTCGATTCGGGGGACAAATGCCCCAACACCCCCGCTGGCACCCCGGTGAATGCAGACGGTTGCGAGCCGGATGACGATGCGGACGGTGTGGCCAATTCGGCAGATCTTTGTCCGGGGACTCCGGCCGGCGATGAGGTCAGCCCGTTTGGCTGCTCCCTGATCCGGGCCATCGCCCTCGAAGGCGTCAACTTCCTGAGCAATGACGACACCCTGACCGAAGCGTCTTCGGTGATTCTTGACCGTGTCGCCAACGTTCTGATCGCCAATGGCGATCTGGTCGTGGAAATTGCCGGCCATACGGATGCGCAGGGTCCGGATGCGTACAATCTCGATCTGTCGCAACGCCGAGCCGCAAGCGTGCGTACCTATCTGATCGACAAGGGTGTTCCGAAAGACCGGCTGAGTTCCAAAGGCTACGGCGAGACGGAACCGGTTGCCGACAATCGAACCGCAGAAGGTCGTGCGAAGAATCGCCGCGTTGAGTTGCGCCCGGCTAACCAGCCATAACGACTGTTCTCCGCTCGATTCTTGAGCAGAAGCGCCATCCGGATTTCCTGTCGATCCGGATGGCGCTTTCCCGTTCTGCGGCCTGGCCCGGCGGGATACGACATTATTGGAGCCGCCATTGTTACCGCCAATCAGCCAGCGTATTGCCGCTGAAATCGAGGTTCACGCTAGCCAGGTCGAGGCCGCGATCGCCCTGCTCGATGAGGGCGCGACGGTCCCCTTCGTCGCCCGCTATCGAAAGGAAGTGACCGGAGGGCTGGACGACGCTCAACTGCGTCTGCTCGACGAGCGCCTGGGGTATCTGCGCGAGCTGGAAGATCGGCGCGTCGCGGTGATCAAAGCGGTCGAAGAGCAGGGCAAACTCAGCGATGCCTTGAAACGCGATCTGCTCGGCGCCGAAACCAAGACCCGTCTCGAAGACCTTTACCTGCCGTACAAGAAAAAACGGCGCACGCGGGCGCAGATTGCCCGGGAAGCGGGCCTGGAGCCGCTCGCACGCCAGTTGCTCGAATCACCCGACACCGACCCGGAAACCGCTGCCGCCGGTTTTGTGAATGCCGCGCACGACGTCGCCGATACCAAGGCCGCGCTGGACGGGGCGCGGCAGATATTGATGGAGCAATTCGCGGAAGACGCAGAACTCGCCGGTCGGGTGCGGGACTGGCTGTGGGATGAGGCGCGACTGAAGTCGGAAGTGATGGCGGGCAAGGCCCAGGAAGGCGCGAAGTTCAGTGATTATTTCGAATTCGATGAAGCCCTCAACAAGATTCCTTCGCATCGCGCGCTCGCGTTGTTCCGGGGGAGAAACGAGGGGGTGCTGAGCCTGTCGCTGGACATCGTCGCGGACGCAGAGGGACGCACCCGTCCGGAGCGCATGGTCGCGGCCCGTTTCGGCATCGAGAATGCCGGGCGTGCCGCCGACGCCTGGCTCGCCGATACCGTGCGTCTGACCTGGCGCGTCAAATTGCTGACACGACTTGAAACCGAGCTGCTAACCCGTATCCGCGAGGCCGCCGATGAGGAGGCGATCGCGGTGTTTGCGCGCAATCTGCACGATCTTCTGCTGGCGGCACCGGCCGGTCCGCGCGCCACCCTGGGGCTTGATCCGGGCCTGCGAACCGGGGTGAAGGTCGCGGTCGTGGACGCCACCGGCAAGGTCGTCGATACCGCGACGGTGTATCCGCATGTCCCCAAGAATCAGTGGGATCAGACCATTGCGGTGCTGGCGGCACTGTGCCGGAAACATCAGGTCGATCTGATTGCCATCGGCAACGGCACTGCGTCGCGGGAAACCGACAAGCTGGCCGCCGAGCTGATTCAAAAACATGCCGAACTGCGTCTGACCAAGATCATGGTCAGTGAGGCGGGGGCCTCGGTGTATTCGGCCTCCGAACTGGCCAGTCACGAGTTGCCGGAGCTCGATGTTTCGTTGCGCGGTGCGGTGTCGATCGCGCGCCGCCTGCAGGATCCGCTCGCCGAGCTGGTCAAGATCGATCCGAAATCGATCGGGGTCGGTCAGTATCAGCACGATGTCTCACAGCTGCGTCTGGCGCGCAGCCTGGAGGCGGTCGTCGAGGACTGCGTGAATGCGGTCGGAGTGGATGTGAACACCGCATCGCCCGCGTTGCTGGCCCGGGTTTCCGGGCTGACCGCGACTCTGGCGGAGAATATCGTCGCGCACCGCGATGCCCACGGGGCGTTCCCGGATCGGCGTGCGCTCAAGGATGTGCCGCGCCTCGGTGACAAGACCTTTGAACAGGCGGCGGGCTTCCTGCGTATCGTCGGCGGCAACAATCCGCTGGACGCGTCGGCGGTCCATCCCGAGGCCTATCCGGTGGTCGAGCGGATTCTCGCCAGCACCGGTAAAGGCATGGCCGATGTGTTGGGTGACGCCGCCTTCCTGAAGCGTCTTGCCCCGCAGGATTTTGTCGATAGCCAGTTCGGTCTGCCGACGGTGCGCGACATCATCAGCGAACTGGAAAAGCCGGGTCGGGATCCGCGCCCGGAGTTCAAGACCGCGACCTTCCAGGAAGGCGTCGAGGATCTCAAGGACCTGGCGCCGGGCATGATCCTCGAAGGGGTCGTGACCAACGTCACCAATTTTGGCGCGTTCGTGGACATCGGCGTGCATCAGGACGGTCTGGTGCATATCTCGGCGCTGGCAGACCGGTTCGTCAAAGACCCGCATCAGGTGGTCAAGGCGGGCGACGTGGTCAAGGTTAAGGTCATGCAGGTCGATCTGGCGCGCAAGCGTGTCGGCCTGAGCATGCGCATGAATGACGATCCGCGTGGCGTGCGCGAGGCGCATCCCCGCGTTACTGGCCGTTCTACGCCGTCGTCCAAGCCGGTTTCCAGCAGTGGGTCAGCGCCCGGCAGCAGTATGGCGGACGCATTTGCCCGCGCCCGAAAACGCTGACTACGCTGTGGATGCGGGCTGCGAGCAGCGCGTCCACACCGTTCCCGATTCCTTTCCGAGGTGCGTGATGAGCTTCCCATCATTGGCAAGTCCGAGCTGGCCCGATACGCATGCTGCCTTATGCGCCTACGCCAGTCTGGCCGCCGCGATCAAGGCGTCCTTATGTGGCGATGCCGATCTGGAATGCACCACCGAAGGCATTTCCACCGGGCCGATTGCGGCGGGGGATCAGGTGTTCGAACTGTGTCTCGCATTGAATGCCGGACAGTGGCGTATCCGTTTCGCCGACGGCGCGGAATGGCATCGAGCGCTGGTCGGCCAGTCGGTCGTGGAACTGGCGGAGGAAACCTTCCTGTTGCTCGAAACCCAGGCGGCGCAACTGGAGATCGAGGCCGAGCCGGAGGAGGCCGATGCCGAACCGCTTCACTTCGATCGGGAGGCGGCATCGGCTTGGTTTCAGGCTGCAGTGCGGGTGACGGCAATCTTCAGGCAGGCCGGTGGAACGAGTTGGCTCAATCCGGATGCGCTGACGCTGTCATTGCAGCGTGACGGTGAGGAGATCGGGGTGTTTCACGCCGCAAATGGCGAGTTGCATGCGCAAGATGCGCGGCTCGACTACAACGAACTGCGCCATGCCGAAGATCCCAGCGACGTGCTCGCACACTGGTTCGACGATCTGATGTCGGTGGGTTGAGCGAAGGCCTTGAGCGCCGTTCAATCCACGGCGCTGAGCCAGCGCACCAGATAGAACAACTGCTGACCCTCCGAGGACCGGGACGGGCCGATGACCTCGGCGGCGAAGCGTCTGGCGCCAGGGTCGGCGGCCTCATAGGCCGCGTCCAGGGTGTCGAAGACCTCCACGCAATTGGCCGGGAAGCGTTTGCGATTGGCTTTCGGGGCGTAGACCACCGCATAGCATTCCCGGGCGATCACGCCATCGGCAACGATCTTGGGGTCGATATGGGAGTAGGTCGCCATATGTCTGCGATGCCTCAGAGCAGCTCGACCACCGAGATCGACGGCACGTTGCGTTCCGGTTCCGGGTGATAGCCCTCGACCAGCAGGATATGTTCGCCGGCGTCGCCAAGCTCGTATTTGCGTGCCAGTTGTCGCGCCACGGCAGGCAGATCGACGGCCACGGCCGGACTGATCTCGACGTCTTCGACGCGATCCGGGAGTACGCCCCAAAGCAGTGTCATGCGGGTGCAGGTCTTGCCGCTGTCGGAGAGCGCGATGATCGGCGCCGCCGGTCGTGCCGAGGACACGATCGCGACCGAGAGCCCGCTATGGCAGACCACCACGATCGCACGTACGCGCAGGTCGCGGGACAGCAGCGAGGTGGCGCGCGCGACCGAATCGGCGAGCGGCAGCCTGCCGTCGCCCCGGCTCTTGATGGTGTTGGCGAACAGACCGTGTTCCCACAGATACGCTTCGGATCGTCGCGCGATGCGATCCATCATGCGCACCGCATCGAGCGGAAAGCGGCCGACGGCGGTCTCGCCGGAGAGCATCACCGCGTCGGCGGCGGTGCGCACTGCGTGCGCCACATCCGCGACTTCGGCACGGGTCGGGCGGGGGTTCTGAATCATCGATTCCAGCATCTGGGTGGCGACGATGCAGGGTTTGTTGTGGACCTGCGCAAGTTCCAGGAGTCGATCCTGAACCAGCGGAACCTGCTCGGCGTCGAGTTCCACACCCAGATCGCCGCGCGCCACCATGATCCCGTCGGCCACCTGGATGATGGCATCGATCTCTTCCAGCGCCTCCGGTTTCTCGATCTTGGCAATGATGCCGACGTCTGCATGACGGGTGGCAACCAGTTCGCGAAGTTCCTGAACATCACCGGCACGACGCACGAACGACAGTGCGAGAAAATCGACCCCGAGATCGAGGGCGAATGCGGCATCCTCGCGGTCCTTGTTGGTCAGTGCTGGCGCTGAGACCGCGACGCAAGGCAGGTTCATGCCCTTGCGCGATTTGAGAACCCCACCGTGCACGACCTCGCAACGGACATCGGCCTGTTCGGCGGAAAGCACCCGCAGTTCCAGCAGGCCATCGTCCAGCAGGATGCGATCGCCGGCCTGCACGTCCTCAGCAAGATGCCGGTAATGGCTGGGGATCAGACCGTCGTAACCGACCACGTCACGGGTGGTGACGGTGACCTCCTCGCCATCGCGCAACTCGATCTGGCCGTCCTTGAGTTCGCCGACCCGGATCTTGGGACCACACAGATCGGCGAGTATGCCGATCGGCAAATGATGCTTGTCGGCACCGGCGCGAATCGCCTGGTACGCGCTGAGGTGGTCGTTCTGGGTGCCATGCGACATGTTCAGGCGGAAGACATTGACCCCGGCAAGCATCATCTTCTCGATGATGTCCGGCGAGCGGGTCGCGGGGCCGATGGTCGCGATGATCTTGGTGCGCCGGAGTTTCAGCGGCGCTGGCGGGTCGAGGAAAGCCATCACATCAACGATAGGTTGCCGGCATCGGGTTTCGGACCATCGCCAGCGCCATCGCCGCTGGTCTCCACCTCGCCGGTACCCAGCTTGATCATCAGGCGCACCTCGTTGGCCGAGTCCGCGTGCGCCAGGGCCGTCTCGGCGGTGATCTCATCGGCCTGATAAAGGTCGTACAGGGCTTGATCGAAGGTCTGCATACCCAGTTCACGGCTACGCTTCATGATGTCCTTGATCTTGTGGACCTCGCCACGACGGATCAGCTCGGAGACGAACGGGGTGTTGATCAGGATTTCGGCGGCAAGCCGCCGCCCCTTGCCGTTCTTCGCCGGCAACAACTGCTGCGCGATGATCGCCTTCATGTTCAGCGACAGGTCCATCAACAACTGCTGACGGCGGTCCTCCGGGAAGAAGTGGATGATCCGATCGAGAGCCTGGTTGGCGTTGTTGGCGTGCAGGGTACACATCGCCAAGTGTCCGGTTTCGGCGAAATTGATCGCGTATTCCATGGTCTCGCGGGAACGTACCTCACCGATCAGGATGACATCCGGGGCCTGACGCAGGGTGTTCTTGAGCGCGACCTCGAAGGATTCGGTATCCACACCCACTTCGCGCTGACTGACGATGCAGTTCTTGTGCGGATGGATGAATTCGATCGGGTCTTCGATGGTGATGATGTGTCCGCTGGTCTTTTCGTTGCGGTTGCCGATCATGGCCGCCAGACTGGTGGATTTGCCTGAGCCGGTGGCACCGACCACGACGATCAGGCCGCGTTTGGTCAGTGACAACGGGGCGGTGACCTTGGGCAGGTTCAATTGCTCGATGGAGGGGATTTCGGTCTCGATGCGTCGCAACACCATGCCGGCATGGCCGCGCTGCACGAACGCAGACACGCGGAATCGACCGATACCCTGATACTCGATGGCGAAGTTGCATTCACGGTGTTCGTAGAACTCGGCGAGCTGCTTTTCGTCCATGACCCCGACGACCAGCTGCTCAGCCTTGTCCGCCGGCAGTACCGATTGGGCGATCGGCATCATCTTGCCGTTCAGCTTGAAGCTGGGCGCGACGCCGGCGGTGATGAACAGATCCGAGGCCCCTTTCTGGACCATGATTTTGAGCAGGACGCGGATGTCCATTCGGGAACCTCTGGTTGACTCGGGGACGGAGCGGGAACGATACGGAGGGTAAGGTTGGGGAACCTCTGATTTATTCAGTCGCGGCTCAAATGGACGAATGAAATCGTGGGTTTCAAGGCGCGAAACGTAGCGAATAGCCCGCTATTCACAAGTTTTGCAACGCCGAAAGACGTGATTTCAGGCTTCAGATGAACGTGCATGAATAGATCAGAGGTTCCTTAGTAGAACGCTTCCTTGTTGACGGCGCGGATGCGTGCGTCGCCGATGGTGATCAGTTTCTTGTCCACCAGATGACGGAGATTCTGATCGAGCGTCTGCATGCCCTGTGCCGAGCCGGTCTGAATCGCCGAATACATCTGCGCGATCTTGTCTTCACGGATCAGGTTCCGGATCGCGGGGGTGGCGATCATGATCTCGTGCGCGGCGACGCGACCGCCATCGATGCGCTTGATCAGGGCTTGGGAAATCACCGCCCGGAGGGACTCGGACAGCATCGAGCGCACCATCGCTTTTTCGGCGGCGGGGAACACATCGACAATTCGGTCGATGGTCTTGGCGGCGGAAGAGGTGTGCAGGGTGCCGAAAACCAGATGGCCGGTCTCGGCGGCGGTAAGCGCGAGACGAATGGTTTCCAGGTCGCGCATTTCGCCGACCAGGATCACGTCCGGGTCTTCGCGCAAGGCGGAGCGCAGCGCCTCGGTAAAGCCCAGGGTGTGACGATGCACTTCGCGCTGATTGATCAGCGCTTTCTTGCTCTCATGAACGAATTCGATCGGGTCCTCGACCGTGAGGATGTGGCAGGCCTCGGTCTCGTTCTTGTGATTGACCATGCCGGCCAGCGTGGTCGATTTGCCCGAACCGGTCGGCCCGGTGACCAGGACAATGCCCCGGTTCATGCCCGCCAGTTCGGCGAAAACCTTGGGTGCATTGAGCTGCTGCAGGCTGAGGATTTCCGTGGGGATGGTACGAAACACCGCTGCCGCGCCGCGCGACTGGTTGAAGGCGTTGACACGGAAACGCGCCAGTCGCGGGACCTCGAAGGAAAAGTCGGTCTCGTAGAATTCCTCGTAATCCTTGCGCTGGCGATCGTCCATGACCTCGTAGATCAGGGCATGGACCTCTTTGTGCTCCAGCGCCGGTACGTTGATGCGGCGCACGTCACCATCGACGCGAATCATCGGCGGCAGGCCGGCCGACAAATGCAGATCGGACGCCTTGTTCTTGACCGCGAACGCCAGCAGCTGGGTCATGTCCATGGGCACGTCGCCTCGCGTGTTGTTGTTATCCTGTGCAGCCTAATTGCCGCTCTGCATACAAGCAACCAACGCCCATGAATGACTCCATCTCCGACGCCCTGAATACGGTACGCGAACGCATCCGAAATGCGGTGGCTGAGTCCGGTAGGAGTGCGGACGCGGTGCAGTTGCTCGCGGTCAGCAAGACCAAGCCGGCATCCTCGATACGTGCGGCCTATGCGCACGGCCAGCGGCTGTTCGGAGAAAGTTACCTGCAGGAGGCACTTGCCAAGCAGCACGAACTGGCCGATCTGGATATCGAGTGGCATTTCATCGGTCCCATTCAGTCCAACAAGACTCGCGAGATCGCCACCCACTTCTCGTGGGTGCATGGCGTCGATCGACTCAAGATTGCGCAACGTCTGAGCGATCAGCGCCCGCACGATCAGTCACCTTTGAACGTGCTGTTGCAGGTCAATGTGAGTGGCGAGGCGAGCAAATCCGGTGTTGCTTTGGCAGACGCCGAGGCCTTGGCAATCCAGATTGCGGCGCTTCCGAATCTGCGTCTGCGGGGTCTGATGACGGTGCCGGCACCCTGCCATGACCCGCAACAACAACGCGCGCCATTCCGGAAACTGCGTGAGATGAAGGAGAGGTTTGGTCGCGTCGGGCTTGAGCTCGATACCCTGTCGATGGGCATGACCGACGATCTCGAGTCGGCCATCGCTGAGGGTGCCACGATTGTGCGCATCGGGACGGCGATCTTCGGGGCGCGCTGATTCCCGATGAGTGACGCAGACAAAAAAGCGGCTCCCGAAGGAGCCGCTTTTCCAATCGTGTCGATCGGGTCGGTTCAGTCGACCTTGTCTTCCACGGAGTCCTTTTCGCCCTTGTTATCGACCCAGGCCAGAGTGATCGCGTCACCCTTGGCGCCACCGTCGATGTTGAACGCGACGTAGGGGTTCTTGGAAACGGAACCGCCCCAGTAAGCGGTCATCACGCGCTCACCGTTCAGGTCGCAGGTGACTTCCTGGATGAAATGGGCCGGAATCTTCTCGCCGGTCTTCTTGTCTTTGCGCAGACCGGTTTCCATCGGGTGGTTGATCAGAGCCTTGACCGACGTGACGCCGTTCTTGGACTTGGCTTTCAGTTTGATGCTCGCCATGGGTTTAAACCTCTTCGAATTTGTTGATACGCCGTGTATTGGAGATCAGGGGGACCGATCAGCCGCCGCAGCCGCCGATGGTGACCTTGACCTGCTTCTTGTTGGCGTAAGCCTTGCCGCCCGACTTGACGATGGCGAACACGTCGGAGGTCTTGCCCATCTTGATACGCACGGAGACGAAGCTCTGCGCCTTGGCACCGAGTTCGAAGGTTGCGGCCATCGGGGTTCCATTGGCAGACGCCAGAATCGAGATGGACTCCGCCTTCATGCCGGAGGTGACGCTGATCGGCACGACGGCGCCGTTTTCAGCAATGTCCGGGGCCTTGATTTCGATGTCGTCCGAATGCTCGAAGCCGCTCAGACCAGCCGCCGCAGTGGCGTCGTCCATGGACTTGGCGTCGAAGGCAGCCTTCGGCCAGTCAGCCAGGACCGCACGCGGCGACAGCAGACCGGCAGCGGCAGCGACGCCGACAGCGGCGACAGTGCCCTTCAGGAAGGTTCTGCGTTTCATGCTCATATTGGGATGCTCCTCTGGGGGATTTGGTTTGGTGGTAGCCCACGGGTTTATAGCAAAGCCCATACCATCGGGAGAAGTACCGTCCTGGCTTGGCTTTGTCTGGAACCGTGCGTGGCAGTTGGGTGTTGGGTCTATTGCAATGTGCATCATGGGGTGTTGCATTTCCATGTGGCACATCAGTCGTTGGGAACCCCTTCTTCCTCATATTGACGCAACTTGCGCCATAAGGTGCTCTTGTTGATGCCCAGCGCGCGTGCCGTTTGTTCCCGACTGCCCTCGAAGGATTCGAGGACCTTCAGGATATACCGTCTTTCCAAGGTTTCCAGTGTCGGCATATCCCCGTCCATGTCCTGGATCGGGCCGACATTGTTCAGGGTCTCATCGAGTGTCAGCGTCGAACCGTCTGCGAGACAGATATGACGCTCGACCAGGTTACGAAGTTCCCGCACGTTTCCGGGCCAGGCGAAGTCACGCAGGCGTCGCATCGCGTTGGCGTCGAAGCCGTCCACGCTACGTTTGTAGCGTGCATTGAAATGATCGATGAAATGCTGGATGAGCTGGCCGATGTCCTCGCGGCGCTCACGCAGCGGGGGCATCGTGAGTTTGACGACGTTGAGGCGGTGGAAGAGGTCGTGGCGGAAGTCGCCGTCGCGAACCATCTGGTCGAGGTCGCGGTTGGTGGCGACCAGAAAGCGGACATCGATCTGGATCGGGCGCACGCCGCCGACCCGGGTGACCTGACCTTCCTGCACCACGCGCAGCAGCTTGACCTGCATCGAGTCGGAGATATTGCCGATCTCATCCAGGAATACGGTACCCCCGGATGCCGCTTCCAGAAGGCCTTTACGGGTATGCGCGGCTCCGGTGAAGGCGCCTTTCTCATGCCCGAACAGCTCGCTTTCCAGCAAGGTGTCGGTAAGTGCGCCGCAATCGACCACCACGAAGGGCCGATCGGCATCCTGACCGAGATTGTGGATGGCGCGCGCCGCCAGTTCCTTGCCGGTGCCGGACTCGCCCTGGATGATCACGTTGCAGCGGATGTCGGCGATCTTGTCGATCATTTTCTGCACGCGCTGCAGCGCCGGAGATCCGCCGATCATGCCGTAACGAAGACGACTGTCGGTGATCTGGCGCTTTAGCAGGCGGTTTTCGCGCCGCAGGTTCCCTTGTTCGAGCAGTTTCTCGACCCGGGCGATGAGTTCGTCCATGTCGTAGGGCTTCTTGATGAAGTCCGAGGCCCCCAGCCGGAGCGCCTCGATGGCGCTTTCCAGGGTCGAGAAGGCGGTGATGATGATCACCGGTACATCCGGGTCGTAATCGCGGACGCCGGCGAGCAGTTCGGTGCCGCTCATGCCGGGCATGTTGAGGTCGGTCACCACCAGATCCGCGCCGTTGCCCCGAAAATCATCCAGGGCTTCGCTCGGGTCCACGAAGGTGATGCAATCGCACTCGCGGTCATCCATGAAGCGCTTGAACAACTGACCCGCTCGCGCCTCGTCATCCACAAACATGATGCGGGGGCGGCGCGTGGCCGCCCCCGCATTTTCCGTACTTGGGGTGTCGCAGACGGCGGCGTCGATTGGCGGTATCTCGAAGGTGTTCATGCGTTGTCGTCGGTATCGGTCGGGGGGGAGGCCAACGGCAGCGCGATTCGCGCGATGACGCCCCCATCAGGGTGATTGTTCAGGCTCAACTGGCCACCATGCGCCTGGATGATGCCCAGGCTGATCGATAATCCGAGACCGCTGCCTTCACCCACCGGTTTGGTGGTGAAGAAGGGGTCGAATATCTTGTCGCAGATTTCTTCAGCAAGACCCGGGCCAGTGTCGCGAACCGAGATCTGGAGGGACTGTTCGTCACGGTTTGTACGCACGATCACGGTGCTGCCGGGTTCACTCGCCTGTGCCGCGTTGACGAGCAGATTGATCAACACTTGCTGGAGCTGATTCCGGTCCCCCTGGACCTCGGTTTCGTCACATTGCTCGATGGCGCAAGTCACCCCGCGCTTCATGGCTACCTGCCTGACCAGGGCAAGGCTCTCCTCGATCCAGGGACGGATCTCGAAATGGGTGAACTTTGGAGGCACCTGACGAGAGAAGTTGAGCAGGCCCTGGACGATGCGCGAGGTGCGTATCGCTTCGTCGCGAATTCCGGCGATGTCTTCACGTGCCCCTTCGGCGTCGGGGGGGAGTTCGCGTTCCGCGAGCTTGACCAGGGAAAGGATGTTGCTGATCGGGTTGTTGATCTCGTGGGCGATGCCGGCCGCGAGCTTGCCGACCCCGGCGAGCTTGGCGTTCTGGATAACCAGTGCCCGGGCGCGGTCGCGCTCATCCTCAAGGCTGGCTTGGGTTTCCGCGAGATAGACGAAGGATTGCTGCAGATCGCGGATCTCGTCCGGCCCCTGATCCTGGATGTCCACCTGAGTGTGCCCGTGTGCATAGTCCTTCATCACGCGGCTGAGCTCCGCCACCGGCCTGGAGACCTGCCGGGCCCCCAGACGCGCCACTACCATGCTGGCGATCAGCGCGACGCCCGCGAACAACAGGATGCCGATGCGGATGCGCTGGAAAGGCGCGATCAGGGATGAGACGTCAACCCGGTTGGCGAGTACCCAGGAGACCAGTTGGCCGGGATAGGGGTGGTACTCCACGAAATAGATGCGTTCCGATTTTCCGGGGGTATCGATGACTCCGTAGGGTGAGAGCTGGACGGCGTCCCAGAGGCTGCCGCTGAAGTAGTCCTGAATGCGTTCCGGACCGCCACCGAGCCGGGCGAAACCGGCGTTCGATACGTCGTCATACAGGATCCGGCCATCGCGAATTGGATCGTCTGGGTTGAGTTCTGCAATCAGCAGCTCGCCCCCACGCGGGCGCGGGGTGTAGTCGAGAATCTGATCGGTATAACTGCCCCACATGCTGACCACGAGATAACCGACGATCCGGCCATCGCTATGGAGTGGCTGAACCGCATCCAGCATCGGGGAGTAAAAGCGATCATCCCGTGGGTAGGGCAGGTCGATGATGCTCAATTCCTGACTGGGCAATTGCGCGAGCCGCTCCCGATAGGAGCCTCCGACCGGGCGTTCCAGGCGGAGCGGGCCACCCAGATCGGCTTCCAGCGTGCCGTCCTGACCGGCGCGCAGCAGGGTGTTGCCATCGAGATCCAGCACCCGGATCACACGCAGACTGGGGACCACGACCTGGAATGCGCTCATGAACCTCGCCAAATCCTGGCGACGCTGTTGCAATTGCGGATGGGTCTCGCCGAGGTCCGCCGCGACCACCACCGGCAGGAACTCGATCAGGGGTGTGACCTTCGTCAGTTCCACGATCATGCCGCGCTCGATGCGCAGACGACGATCGATGTCCGAGACCAGGTTGTCGAGATTCGCCGCCTCCTCGTGATCGACATCGCGCCGGTATTGGGCCTCGCTGTAGAGCGCGGCGCCAAAGACCAATACGGTCAACGGCACGACGGTGGCGGTGGCCACCCACAGGAATATGTTGGTCTTCAGGCGCATGGGAAGCTCAATAACGTGTTGTACACTCGCAACCCTGCAAGCGTAGCCCGTCGGTATTCCCCATGCGCCTTATGTTCCCGTTGTTCCTGATACTCGTTGCTCTTGGGCTCGGTGCCTGCGGCCAGAAAGGGCCCTTGTATCTCCCGGATGAGGTCATCAAGGCTCATGAGGCCGACGTGATCGCGGCGCAGGCCAAAGCCGCCGCTGAAGCCGCTGCCAACGAACCGACGGAATCCTCTGCAGACACGTCTGCCAAGCCATAAAACGGCATCTTCCGATGAATCATTTCGAGTACCGCGACGGCGAACTGTTCGCCGAGGACGTTGCCGTGCGTTCTGCGGTCGAACAGTTCGGCACACCACTCTATCTCTATTCCCGCGCCACGCTTGAGCGTCATTGGCGGGCGTTCGATAGCGCCCTTGCCGGGCGCCCGCATCTGGTCTGTTATGCGGTCAAGGCGAATTCCAACATCGGCCTGCTGAACGTGCTTGCCCGGCTCGGTTCGGGTTTCGATATCGTGTCGGTGGGGGAGCTGGAGCGCGTGCTGCGCGCCGGGGGCGACCCCGCCAGGGTAGTGTTCTCCGGCGTCGGCAAGACTGCCGCCGAGATGCGCCGTGCCCTGGAAGTCGGCATCCGCTGCTTCAACGTCGAATCGCTACCGGAGCTGGATCGTCTGAACCAGGTTGCCGGCGCGCTCGGCAAACGTGCTCCGGTCTCCCTGCGGGTGAACCCGGACGTGGATGCGCAGACGCACCCGTACATTTCCACCGGACTCAAAGAGAACAAGTTCGGAATCGACATTGATGCCGCCGAGTCGGTCTATGTCCAGGCGGCGGCCATGCCGAATATCGAGATTCATGGCGTGGACTGCCATATCGGTTCGCAGTTGACGCGAGTCGCCCCGTTTGTCGATGCCCTGCATCGCGTCCTTGCCTTGCTGGATCGGCTGTCTGCACGCGGCATCGCGATCCGACATCTCGATCTGGGGGGTGGGCTGGGAATCCAGTATCGGGACGAACAGCCGCCCGAACCTGCGGCCTACGCGCAGGCATTGGCCGAGGTACTGGGCGATCGGGATTTGGAAATTCTGATCGAGCCGGGTCGAGCCATCGTCGGTAACGCCGGCATCCTGGTCACCCGGGTCGAATATCTGAAGCTTACCGGGCACAAGAACTTCGCGGTCGTCGATGCCGCGATGAACGATCTGCTGCGCCCCTCGCTGTACTCGGCCTGGCAGGCGATCGAGGCGGTAAAGCCGCATCAGGGCGAGGCACGCCAGTACGACATCGTGGGGCCGATCTGCGAGACCGGGGATTTCCTCGGTAAGGATCGGACGCTGACCATCGATGCGGGCGATCTGCTGGCGGTGCGCTCGTCCGGGGCCTACGGTTTCTCCATGAGCTCGAATTACAACACCCGCCCCCGTGCTGCCGAAGTCATGGCCGATGGCGAACGCCTGCATCTTTTGCGGGAGCGCGAGACCCTCGACCAGTTGATGGCCGGTGAACACCTGCCGGACTGACCATGCAGCGCATTCCTGAGCCGGAACTGATGAACGACCCGGCGCAGGCGCAGGCCTACGCCGAGGCGGATTTCAGCGAGCCGCACGATGCTTTCGTGGCGACATATCGGGAACATTTCCCCGAGACCCGGGGTCAGGTCCTGGACCTCGGCTGCGGCCCTGCCGATGTCACCCTGCGTTTTGCACGAGCCCATCCCGACTGCACGGTGCTCGGTATCGACGCCGCCGAGCAGATGCTGCAGTTGGGCCGGCATGCCTGCCATCGTGCCGGGCTCTCGGATCGCATCGAGCTGCAGATTGCGCATCTGCCGCACACCCCGCTGCCGCATGAGGCGTATGCCGCCATCATCAGCAACAGCCTACTGCACCACCTCAACGACCCGATGACGCTCTGGAACACCGTGGCTGAGCATGCCCATCACGGCACTCAGGTGTTTGTCATGGACCTGTTGCGCCCGGATTCGCCGGAAGCGGCGCGGGCGCTGGTGGATACCCATGCGGCGAACGAACCGGACGTATTACGCCACGATTTCTACCATTCCTTGCGTGCCGCATATCGAGAGGATGAGGTGGAAGCGCAGTTGCGCGCTGCGGGCCTGGGTGTATTGCGGGTCGAGATCATCAGCGATCGGCATTTCATCGTCTACGGACGGGTCGCATGAGTGCGCGCTTCGTGAATCCGCCTGAGGCGGAAATTCGTGCACTGCTGGCGCGTGTCGGGAATATTGCCGTGGTCGGTCTGTCACCGAAGCCGGGGCGGCCCAGCCATTTCGTCGCAGAAGACATGCAGCGCGCGGGTTACCGAATCATTCCGGTCCGCCCCGGTGTCGGCGCGGTGCTCGGTGAAACGGCCTATAGCAAGCTTGATGACGTCCCGGATCGGATCGATCTGGTCAATGTCTTCCTCAATCCCGGTCGTCTGCCGATGCTGATCGATCAGTGCATCGCCTTGCAGGTGCCGGCGATCTGGATGCAGATCGGCGTGGTCGATCACGAACAGGCCGAACGCGCCACCGAAGCGGGCATTTTCGTGGTCATGGACCGCTGCATCGCGGTGGACTACAACAGGCTCAATATTCGGGAACGCCGCGACCAATGACTCTGCGCTTTACCAAAATGCACGGCCTGGGCAATGACTTTGTAGTCATCGAGCGCCTCACCCAACAGGTCGATGTCGATACCGCCCTGGTCCGTCATCTCGCGGATCGTCGATTTGGCATCGGTTGCGATCAGCTTCTCCTGGTCGATCCCAGCGATCATCCCGATGCAGATTTCCGTTATCGCATCTTCAACGCCGACGGTGGCGAAGTGGAGCAATGCGGCAACGGTGCTCGGTGTTTCGCCCGTTTCGTCCGCGATCACGGGTTTACCGACAAGGATGAGATCCTGGTCAACACCGCCGCCGGCCTGATCCGTCCGCGTCTGCTCGCCGACGGTCAGGTCGAAGTGGACATGGGACGACCGTGGCTGGAACCGGCGGACATCCCGTTCCAGGCAGATGCGCGCGCGGATCTATACCCGCTGGAGGTTGCCGGTGAGACATTGGCTATCGCTGCCGTTTCCATGGGCAATCCGCATGCGGTGTTGCGGGTCGAAAACGTCGATACCGTACCGGTCGAGCGACTGGGTCCGCTGATCGAAAATCACCCCCGATTCCCGCGTCGGGTGAACGCCGGTTTCATGCAGGTGATGGCCCCGGATCACATCCGCCTGCGGGTATTCGAGCGTGGCGCCGGAGAAACGTTGGCCTGCGGGACCGGCGCCTGCGCCGCGATGGTGGCGGGACGGGTTCAAGGCTGGCTGGCTGAAGCGGTGCGCGTTGACCTGCCGGGAGGTCGCCTTGTGATACGCTGGCCCGGTGACGGCCACGGCGCACGCGATGACGCATCGGTGCTGATGACAGGCCCAGCCGAGACCGTATTCGAGGGGGAAATCCAATCATGAGCAAAGCGCCCAAGAACGCCAAGATCGAACCGGATTCGACCCCGCTCGATACGGCCCAGGTTGTCGAGTTTCTCGGGGCCAACCCCGGCTTCCTGCACGATCATCCCGCGCTGCTGGAACGTCTCGATCTCAGTCACCCGGTCGCGGGTGGCGCTGTTTCCCTGATCGAGCGACAGACCCGGGTGCTGCGTGAACGCAATGCGGCGCTTCAGGCGCGGATCGACGAGCAGCTCGACGCGGCCCGCTACAACGAACAACTCCATGCCCGCCTGCATGAACTGTGTCTGAGTCTGTTTCCCGCCACGTCGCTGGCAGCCCGCATCGCGGCGATCCAGACCCATGTCGGCAAACTGGGCGGCGATGTCCTTGGCCTGAAGCTGTTCGGCGACGCCAGGCTGATTCCCGAGGCGAATCGGGCCGATCGTGAACATCTGGATTTCCAGCGTCATTTCGGCAGCTTCCTGAAGGCGCGTTCGCCGCTCTGCGGGCGATTGCAGAGAGGGCAGCTCGAATTGCTGTTCGGTGATCAGGCGGCGGAGGTCCAGTCGGCGGCGCTGACCCCGTTGGGGGTCGATGGCAGTGTCGGCATCCTGGCGATAGGCAGCCATGATCCGGCGCGTTTCCAGGCCCATCTGGGCACCGATTTCCTGCGTCAGCTCGGCGAGACCGTCGGTCAGGCGTTGTGGGTCGCCACGCAGCCCGAGTGAGTCTCGATTTCGATCTCTGGCGGACCCGTTTCGCCGCGCATCTGGGCGACGAACGTCGCCTGTCTCCGCATACCGTTGCGGCGTACCTGCGCGACCTGGATTACCTCGCCCAATTCCTGAATCAGGCCGGGCTTGGCGATTGGTCACAGATCGACGCCCAGCACATACGCGCACTGGCCGGGGCGCGGCATCGTGCGGGTGCGGCCCCGCGCAGCATTCAGCGTTTTCTCTCCACCTTGCGGACGTTCTTCGGCTATTTGCTCCGCGAGGGGGTGCTCATCAACAACCCGGCCCAGGATGTTTCTGCGCCGAAGCTGCGTCGATCCCTGCCGCATGTGATGGATGTCGATCAAGTCGGGCGCCTGCTCGATGTGGACAGCAGCGAGCCGCTGGTCATCCGCGACCGGGCCTTGCTTGAGCTCATGTATTCGTCCGGTCTACGTCTGTCTGAGCTGACCGGTCTCGATCTGCAAGACATCGATCTGCGCGACGCCACCGTGACCGTGACCGGCAAAGGCAACAAGACTCGCGTATTGCCAGTGGGGCGACAGGCGGTTTCCGCCATCCAGCGTTGGCTGACGGTGCGAGCAGGACTCGCCAAACTGGACGAGAAGGCTTTGTTCGTGAATCATCGCGGGCGCCGGCTGGGTAACGGCGGGGTGCAGAAACGGCTGCGTGAGCTGGGCATCCGTCAGGGGGTGGATGGGCCTTTGCATCCGCACGCGCTACGGCATTCGTTTGCGACCCACATGCTCGAGTCCAGCGGCGATCTGCGCGCCGTTCAGGAACTGTTGGGTCACGCCAACATCAGTACCACGCAGATATACACCCACCTCGATTTTCAGCACCTTGCGGAGGTTTACGACAAGGCGCATCCGAGAGCGCACAAGTCCCGAAAATCCTGAAATCGAATGGCTTTGGGGGGGGGGGCAGGCCGGAAGCTCAGGCCTTTTTAACGAATTCCGATTTGAGTTTCATCGCGCCGATGCCGTCGATCTTGCAATCGATGTCGTGATCGCCTTCCACCAGGCGGATGTTCTTCACCTTGGTGCCGACCTTGACCACGGAGGAGGAGCCTTTGACCTTCAGGTCCTTGATCACCGTGACCGTGTCGCCATCGGCGAGCCGGTTGCCGTTTGCGTCATGCACCACCAGGCCATCCTCTGCCGCGCCCGATTCGCTGGCGCTCCATTCGTGGCCACATTCCGGGCAAACCAGCATGGCGCTGTCTTCGTAGGTGTAGGCGGAGTCACATTTCGGGCAGTTGGGCAGATCGCTCATGGGCGCTGTTTCCGGATTCAGAGGGGTTGAAGATTTGCGTAGGCGACCACCAGCCATTTCGGACCGGCATCGGCGAAATTGACCTGCACGCGCGCCTGCGCTCCCTGCCCCTCGGCATTCATGATCATGCCTTCGCCGAACTTGGCGTGGGTGACGCGCTGGCCAAGCCGCAGGCCGGTGCCCTGGGCGGGTTCCGGCATGGGGCTGCGATACACGGGCTGCGAAATGCCGGCTTTAGGACGGATTTCGTGCAGGAGCTCGGCGGGAATCTCGCTGAGGAAGCGGGACGGTTGCGGATACATCTCCCGGCCATGCAGGCGGCGGGTTTCCGCCATGGTGAAATACAGTTCCTGTTCGGCGCGGGTGATGCCGACATAGGCGAGGCGGCGCTCTTCTTCGAGCCGCCCCGGTTCTTCCAGCGACATCTGGTGCGGGAACAGACCTTCCTCCATGCCGGCGATGAACACCAGCGGGAATTCCAACCCCTTGGCGGAATGCAGAGTCATGAGTTGCACGGAATCGGCCCAGGCGTCTGCCTGGCCCTCGCCGGCTTCGAGGGCGGCGTGAGCGAGGAAGGCATCGATGGGCGCCATGTCCGGGCTGTCGCCGTCCTCGGCGACCGGCGGTTCGAAGCCACGGGCCGCGTTGATCAGTTCTTCCAGGTTCTCGATGCGGTCTTCGCCGCGCCCGCCTTTTTCCTTCTTGAAATGTTCGATCAGTCCGGAATGGGCGACCACATGCTCGACCTGTTCCCAGAGTTCGGCACCGTCCAGGGCACGCGCGAGCTGATCGATCAGGTGCAGGAACTGGGCGATGGCATTGCTGCCGCGCGCCGGCAACTGGCCTTCATCCACCACCCGCTGCGCGCCCTGCCACAGTGAAGTGCCAAAGGCGCGTGCGTTGTCGCGGATCACGTCCAGACTGCGCTGACCGATGCCGCGTGGCGGGGTGTTGATGACGCGCTCGAACGAGGGATCGTCGAAACGATTGCTGCACAGACGCAGGTAGGCGAGCGCGTCCTTGACCTCCATGCGTTCGAAGAAGCGCAATCCGCCATAAACGCGATAGGGAACGGCCTGCTGATTGAGTGCCTGTTCGAGCAGGCGCGATTGTGCGTTCGATCGATACAGGATTGCGCATTCGGAACGGGCATGACCGGACTCGCACCAATGCTGAATGCGATCGACGATGAAGCGGGCCTCTTCGAAATCGTTGAAAGCGGAGTAGAGCTTGAGCGGTTCGCCGTCCTCACCGGCGGTCCACAACTCCTTGCCGAGCCGACCTTCGTTGTGGCTGATCAGGGCGTTGGCGGCCTTCAGGATGGCGACCGTGGAACGGTAATTCTGTTCGAGACGGATGGTGCGGGTGCCGGGGAAGTCCTGATCGATGGCGAGGATGTTTTCGATGCGCGCCCCGCGCCAGCCGTAAATGGACTGGTCGTCGTCGCCGACCACGAACAAGCGCGACTGAGTGCCGGTGAGCAGGCGAATCCAGGCGTATTGCAGCGCATTGGTATCCTGAAACTCGTCGACCAGCACGTAGCGAAAGCGGTGTTGATAATGCCGCAGCACATCCGGGCGGTCGCGCAGCAACTCGTGGGTGCGCAATAGAAGCTCGGCGAAATCGACCAGTCCGGAACGCTGGCAGGCCTCTTCGTAAGTAGCGTAGATGCGAATCAATTGTCGGATAACCGGGTCGTCGTGGTCTTCCAGATGTTGCGGGCGCTGGCCTTCATCCTTGCGGGCGTTGATGAACCACATCGCCTGCTTGGCCGGCCACTTGGCCTCATCGAGTTCCAGCCCACGGATGATGCGTTTGAGCAGGCGTAGCTGGTCGTCGGAATCGAGAATCTGGAAGGTGCGCGGCAGGCCGACATCTTGCCAATGCAAGCGCAGCAGACGATGCGCAATACCGTGGAAGGTGCCGACCCACATGCCCCCTGCGGGCATGTCGATCAACTGCTCGATCCGACCGCGCATCTCTTTCGCCGCCTTGTTGGTAAACGTGACCGCGAGGATGCCGTATGGCGACACGCCTTCGACACGCATCAGCCACGCGATGCGATGTGCGAGCACGCGGGTCTTGCCGCTGCCGGCGCCAGCCAGTACCAGGCAATGTCCGGAAGGTACGGTGACCGCCTCGCGCTGGGGGTCGTTGAGGGATTCGAGCAGGTGGGCGGGGTCCATGACGGGCGAGTTTATCAGCCGATACTGCCGCCTGCGTGATGGGTTTCGGCGCGCTGCATGGGCCGCCCCGAATGCTCAACGGAAGGCTTGAATATCTGTGCTAGTCTGTCGCAAACAAGCCCGTCCGCGCTTGCTCTCCCGCCCGCTTCATTCATTTCAAGAGGTATGCCCAGATGCCCGTTTCTCCGATCGGCAAATTGCCGCGACCGACACTCGTCAATCTTCGTCAACGTCAGCAGGGCGCGAGTGCTTACGTGCTCGTCGTCGGTCTGTCACTGGCCGCGATCGCGGGCATCTTTATCTATGAATCAGGGCGTGCCCCAGAGTCCGAGACAGCCACCAGCGAAGCAGCGGTGGCAGACACCGCAACGGCGGACGTGGCGGTGGTCGAACAGGGTGCCGCTACGGACGCTTCCGGCGGCGCGGCTCCCGAAGCCGCTGCACCGACGGAAGGCAATGCCGCCCCGAGCGACGTCGTTGCACAAGCTCCGGTGACCGTCGTTGAGGTCGCGGTTGCGGAAGTGGTTGTCGAACCTGCAGTGGAGACCGGGACGCAGGCCGCTGCAACCGAGACCACCGCGAACGCAGAAAGCGCCGCCTTGCCGGAAGTGGCGTCAACACAGGCCGGGATCACCGCGCCGCCGACGTCTCCCCCGGCCCCCCCGGCCCCGATCTCGGATGTGGCCCAGTCCGTCAACACGGAGGCGGCGAACAGTGCCGCGAATGCCGCTGAAGACATGGGTGCGGCCATGGGATTCAATGCCAAGGCACGCGCCGAAGCGGAAAAGCGTATTCGTGCGATGCAGCAACACATGTCCGAGATGATGGCGGCACATCCACCCATCCCGCACGCCCCATCTGCACCGCCTGTGAACATGGATGAGCCGATGGTGCCGCCGCCGGGTCCGGCCTGGGCGGCGGGTATGCATGATCAGGGTGGTAACGCCCGTCCGATGAATCCATCGGTACCGATGGCGCCGCGCATGAACTGGCTGGATGTCCCGCCTGCGATGGCGTATCCAGCGCCGCCGGTCGAGCCGAACCCGTACCTCGGTTATGCCCCGGTCTGGGATGGTCGCCCGTATTTCGTCCCCGGATACGGTTACGGTTGGGGCTGGTAAGGTCCTCTGATCCGGCCCGGCCTGGTTCGGACTAGGCCGGGCCGGATTGGCCGATCTGTACGGGGAACGCATGAGCCCTGCAAACAAAAAGGCCGGGCCTCGTGATGAGGCCCGGCCTTTTTTGTCGCGGCGCGTTCGGGGTCAGCCGTTCGCGTTACGCGTGTGTTTACTTGCCCGGACGGTTGAAGCGACGGCGGAACTTGTCGACGCGGCCACCGGTGTCCAGGATCTTCTGCTTGCCGGTAAAGAACGGGTGGCAGGAAGAGCACACTTCGATCTGGAGATCGTGACCCAGCGTGGACTTGGTCTGGAAGCTGTTGCCGCACGCGCAGGTAACAGTGATTTCAGTGTACGAGGGATGGATGTCGGCTTTCATCTCGATGTCTCGCGATCGGTTCGTGCGCGGTGATCGCGGCACGAAAAAACGGGTGTGATGCCGGGCCAGGAACGATGAACCTGGGGCAAAGAGCGCGGCATTCTAAGGATCGTGACCGCTGAGTGCAAGGGGGCAGGTGATCCGGTATCGATATGCCGTACTTGCGGAGGGAAGTTCAAGGGATTCCCGCAAAGTGGTGTTAAGTCATCGGGCTGTAAAGAAAAACGTCAGCTTTCCCCATGTTCTGTGGATAACTTTGTGGATGACTTGTTTTCAGCACCCGGAAACCGTTCCAGGTCGGGCGTTGCTGTTTGATTGATCAAAAAACAGACAAAGACAGAAATAGTTGTAAATACAACGATTTAAAGTTTATTAGAAACAACTGAAGGGGTTTCGGTGCTGCGTTTCAGGGGTTTGTGGTGGAAGGGGGCGGGGCAGGTCGGAATTGTGAATAACCCTGGTGTGTCAAGCCCTTTTTCGCGTGATGTCACGCACCGGCGACCGGCTCGAAACCCACAATTCGATCCAGTCGAACCTCCCGTCGGTCCCCGTCCTTGCGCAGGAAGATCAAAAACTCTTCGCCATTGCGGGTTCGCAGATCGGCGGGCTGGACGGTTTCGACATGATCCTGGCCGTCGTCGTCATGCCAGCCCAGGCGCAATGCACGCCGCAGCACGATGGCTTCTTCCAGCAGGCTGTAGTCGATGCAGGGGATGGGCTTGTAGTCAGTCATCATCGCGCCTCGCGTCAATTTCCGGTTCGCCGTTTGCACCGATTTCCTGGTGAAGCTCGATCGGTCGGCAGCACACTGTGCAGTCCTCAATATAGTCATGCGATTCGATGCCGGGCTCCACGAACAGGGTGATGAACTCACCGCAATAGGGGCATTGGATGATCAGTTCGTTGAGCACGATGCGGTATCCAGGAATCGGGCTTGCAGGTCGTTGAGAAAGCGGAGGCCGTGTGCCGTGGGTCGAATCCGGGTTCGATCGACGTCCAGCAGGCCTTCGGCCACGGCTTGCCCGTAAGCCGGTTCAAGCGCGTTGGGCGGAAGGCCGGTTCGAGCCGGGAACCAGTGCGCGGGAACACCATCCACGAGTCGCAGCGCGTTGAGCATGAATTCGAATACCAGGTCGTCGCGGTCGAGGGTGCGAACTTCGAGCTCGGCACCAGGAGTACGGAGATAGTCGTTCGGGTGTCGCGGCTTTTGATAGCGCCGCACCGTCGAGGTGGCGCCGTCGGTGAGTTTGCCGTGGGCGCCGGCGCCGATGCCGAGATAATCCCCGAACGACCAGTAATTCAGGTTGTGTCGACTCCGTTGGCCGTTTCGGGCAAACGCGGAAATCTCGTAGCGGGCATAGCCCGCCTCGGCGAGCAATACGAAACCGGCGTCCTCGATGCCGGCGACGATGTCGTCGTCGGGGAGGTCCGGGGGACGAGCATGAAACAGGGTGTTCGGCTCCAAGGTCAGCTGATACCAGGAGAGATGGCTGGGGCTGAGTGCGATGGCCTGCCTCAGGTCACCGCAGGCATCGCCAATATTCTGGCCGGGCAAGCCATGCATGAGGTCGATATTGAGGTTTTCGAAGCCGACCGCGTGCGCGGTTTCCGCTGCCGCGATCGCCTCGCGACGGTCATGAATACGCCCGAGTGCGGTGAGTTGGCGGTCGGAAAAGCTTTGTACCCCGATCGACAGGCGATTGATTCCGGCGGTGCGGAAATCCCGGAAACGATCGATTTCGACGCTGCCGGGGTTGGCTTCGAGCGTTATTTCCGCATCCGGATGCAGGGTGAGGCGTGCGCGGATGCCGGACAGCAAGGCGTCGATGGCTGTAGCGGAAAACAGGCTGGGGGTGCCGCCGCCGATGAACACGCTGTGGACGGTGCGCCCCCAGACATGCGGCAACTGCCTTTCCAGATCGGCCAGCAACGCCGTGACGTAGTCGTGCTCCGGCGGTTCCGCCTCGCGCAAGGCATGCGAGTTGAAGTCGCAATACGGGCATTTGCGCACGCACCACGGGATGTGGACATACAGCGCCAGGGGCGGGAGCTGCAACAACTCAGTGCCCGAGCAGGGTCACCAGCTGGCGTAGCGCCTGACCGCGATGGCTCAGGCGATTCTTGGTCTCGGAGGGCAGTTGCGCCGAGGAGCAGCCCTCGGTCGGGACCCAGAACACCGGGTCGTATCCAAAACCGTTGTCGCCGACCGGCTCGAACAGGATGCGCCCCTCCCAGGCCCCTTGTGCGATCAACGGGGCCGGGTCGCGGCCATGACGCATGAATACGATCAGGGCACGGAAGCGGGCGGTACGTTCGGCTTCCGGCACCTCGCGCAGATCGTTCAGCAACTTGCGCAGATTGGCCTCGTCGTCGGCGCCAACCCCGGCGTAACGCGCCGAATAGATGCCGGGTGCACCGGCGAGGGCATCGACTTCCAGCCCGGAGTCGTCAGCAATCGCCGGCAGACCGGTGATCTCGGCAGCGTTGCGCGCCTTCAGAATCGCGTTTTCGACGAAGGTCAGGCCGGTCTCATCGGCCTCGGGAACATTGAGCTGACCTTGGGGAATGACTTCGAAATGCAGGTCGGTGAGCAGTTGGTTGAACTCGCGGACCTTGCCCTTGTTGTTGCTGGCCAGAACGATCTTGCTCATGTGCGGTGTCCTCTCAATTCGCCAGCGCCTGGCACTGGATGTCGAACAACTCGCCGATGCCCTTGCGCGCGAGGCTGAGCATGGCATTGAGTTCGTCCATGCTGAACGGGTGGCCTTCGGCGGTGCCTTGAACCTCGATAAAATCGCCGGCGTTGTTCATGACCACGTTCATGTCGGTCTCCGCCGTGCAGTCCTCGGCGTAATCGAGATCCAGGACCGGCTTGCCCCCGGAAATGCCAACGGACACCGAGGCGACCTGTGCGATCAAGGGATTGCTGGCAACCTTGCCGGCGGCCATCAGGCCATTGATGGCATCGGCCAGGGCGACGTACGCGCCGGTGATCGAGGCCGTGCGGGTGCCGCCATCGGCCTGAATCACGTCGCAATCGAGGGTGATCTGAATCTCGCCAAGGGCGTCGAGATCGGTGATCGCCCGCAGGGATCGTCCGATCAGGCGCTGGATCTCCATGGTGCGTCCGCCCTGCTTGCCGCGTGCCGCCTCACGGCCCATGCGGTCCCCGGTGGAACGGGGCAACATGCCGTATTCGGCGGTCACCCAGCCACGCCCCTTGCCCCGCATCCAGCCCGGCACGCGTTCATCGACGCTCGCCGTGCAGATCACCTTGGTGTCACCGAACTCCACCAATACCGAGCCTTCGGCGTGCTTGGTGTAGTGACGGGTTATGCGAACTTCGCGCATCTGATCCTGATTTCGGCTGCTTGGGCGCATGGCGGTCTCTCATCTCGATGAATTCGGGGCGCGAGTATAGAGAGGCCGCGCCGCGAACACAGCTCAGGGGTTAGACTCGCCCGCCAATGGCCCGTGCCTGATCTTTTTCCGGGAGATTCCGATGATTCGCAGCATGACCGCCTTCGGGCACGCCGACCGCGTTGGCGATTGGGGAGAACTGGGCTGGGAAGTGCGCTCGGTCAACAGTCGCTATCTCGAAGTCTTTCCCCGCATGCCGGAAGAATTCCGGGTCATCGAGCCTGGCGTTCGTGAACGGCTTGGTGCGGTGGCCAAGCGGGGCAAGGTTGAATTGATGCTGCGATTCAAATCCGCCGTCGGCAGCAGCGGCGCGGTGACCGTCAATACCGACTACGTGAAATCGCTGATCGACGCCTATCAGGACATCGAGAAACTGATGTACGACCCGGCCCGCGTCAGCCCGTTGGACCTGATGCGTCAGCCCGGGGTAATGGCCGAGACCAAGCAGGACCTTGATGTGTTGCGGCAGGCCGCACTCGATGCGCTCGATGATGCGCTGGCGGCCTGGGTTGCGAGTCGCGAATCCGAAGGGGCCCGGCTTGCGGCCACCATCACCGATCGGCTCGATGCCATGGGGCCCCTGATAGAGGCCGCCCGCGTGCGCATGCCCGAAGTGGTCGCGGCCAACCGGGTTCGGCTGAACGAGCGGTTGGCGGAAGTCCTGGAGCAGGTGGAGCCAGCGCGCATCGAGCAGGAGATGGTGCTGCTCGCGCAGAAACTGGACGTCGATGAAGAGATGGATCGCCTGGAAAGCCATCGCGCCGAACTGCGCGCGGTGCTCAAGCGCAAGGAGCCGGTCGGTCGTCGCATGGATTTCCTGATGCAGGAGTTCAACCGCGAGGCCAACACCCTGGGCTCGAAATCTGCCGATACCGAAATCACCCGGGTCGCCGTCGAACTCAAGGTGTTGATCGAGCAGATGCGTGAACAGATCCAAAACATAGAATGATGTTTCAGGTGGTTTCGGGTTGTTACAAACATCCCATTAAAACAACAACTTAAATAGCTTTTTGTGTTTCAGTTGGTTTCAGGGTGTTGCCCTGAGTTGCATTGAAGTGGTGACAGAAATGGTGACAGGTTTCGAGGTGGTGGCTAAAATCACCCCAAGAAACCGCAATCTGTCACCATTTTGTTGTAACCCACGGATATGGCTCAGAATTTCACCGACCGACACATCAAGTCCCTGCTCAAGGAAGGCCGGGCGGCACGGCACGCTGTTGGCAACGGGCTCTACTTTCGCCTAAGTCAGGAGGGCACGGGTTTCTGGGTCGTGCGCTACGTGATGCACGGCAAGCGCCGGGAATTCACGCTTGGCCGCTATCCCGACATCTCTCTGGCGGACGCGACCGCAGAGGCGGTGCGTATCAAGGCAGAGGTGAAGCGGGGTGTTGATCCGCTGGCGGAACGTCAACGTGCGGACAAGACGGAGTTCAACACCGTCGACGACCTCGCGGAGGACTGGCTCAAGGACTGCGAGAAGCGTTTGAAGCATCCGGGTATCCCGCGCCGCATCTACGAGAAGGACATCGCGCCGTGGATTGGGAGTTTGGCGATTGACCAGGTATCGCCGCGTGACATCCGCGCGGTGATTGCCAAGGTCGCCGAGAGCGGGCGCCCGACGATCGCGAATGACGCTCTCATGTACTGCAAGCAGCTCTTCCGGCAGGGGGTGAAACTCGACCTCGTCCGTCACAACCCCGCCGAGCCCTTCAATGTGAGCGATGCAGGCGGCGTCGAAGAAAGTCGGAGTCGGGCGCTATCCGTTGACGAGCTAAAGACCGTGTTTGCGGCGTTCCACCGCTATAGCGATCAGTTCAGCCGGGAAAACACGCTAGCTGCCGCATTGCTCCTGGCACTTGGGGTTCGCAAAGGCGAACTCGTCGCAGCGCGTTGGGCGGAGTTCGAGGGCGACAAGCAGCTCTGGCATCTTCCCGAGGAGCGGAGCAAGACCGGCAAGGCGATCACGATTCCGTTGTCGGATACCGCGATGCAGTGGCTCCAGGAGCTCCACATCCGGGCAAACGGCTCGGACTATGTGTTTCCCAATCGCCGTGCGAGCAAGCGTTTTGGGCATGTCAGCCCGGACACCCTGAATGCAGCCATCAAGAAGCTCCACGGGGAAGGGAGGCTCGGTGTTGAGTATTTCAGCGTCCACGACTTGCGCCGGACCTTCCGAAGTCTCTTGTCATCGCTTGGTGTCCCCGGACACATCTCGGAGCGTTGCCTGAACCACAAGCTCAAGGGTGTCGAAGGGATCTATGACCGCTACGACTATCTCGATGAGCGCCGGGAGGCGTTGGGGCTGGTTGCGGGCGTGGTTGCGCCGCTTGTTAAGGGCGGTCGCGGATTCGGCGCGATAGGAGTGTCATCTCGCGCAAGATAGGGCTCTTGCTGTATCCAATAATCTCGTTGCGTGCGGGTAGGATTGAATCAAGGTCGCCAGCACGTTCGGCTACTCCCGGCGGCCTTGATTCTCTCCTTTGAGCAGGTGTTATTTGACCTTATGGCCCGTGTGCTCAACACCGTTTACGGACACTGTGGTTTTCGAAGCGTCCAGGGTCGGCAGCGCCAATCCGCCGGTAATCAACGTTGCAACCATGTCGCTGCTGTCGATCCCGCTACGGACTTCTCTACCTGTCCAGACATCTCCGTTCCTGTCTTGTACTGTCGACACTTTGTCATTGCTCATCGAGACACCCTCTTAGGCTCGTGGATTAGAACCAGCACCCCTGCGCGTGGTGCTGACTATCGGCATCCATTGCCCCGCTGCTCCTGCGATCCCAATATACGAACCTTCAGAATTCACACTCTTTCACAGAAATGACGAAGCTGAGGCTGGATGTCAATCGTGAGGTCGCAACACTTGACGATGGGCTGGGCTTGTCTCGGCGATACGTTAAGAAATGGTACGTGTTCTATTTGGTGCTCGGCCTTCGGTTGCTGGATGATGCTCAGGATCAAGCACTGATAATTCCGGCTGAGCTTTCTCGCTACAAGCATTGGGAGGCTGCAAAGCTAACTAGTATCGGCAAAGTCGTATCAAGACATATAAATAAGCAACAATGCGATGGGTTGCCCATCATTGTATCTTCCCGACAGAAAACAAATGGGTGGGTATTAACGCTTGATAGGGAACAGATTGAATTTCTGCCGGGCCTCAAAGAAGCCAGAGATAAGCTTGATGCCCTCATGTTGCCTGTCTTTGATGTGAATTTAGATTGGTTAAATATGGCGGTAAGAGCACTAATTCTCCTCCATCAAGGCTATACTGAGGAGGCTCATGAGATGGCATGCTTAGGCTATTCAAGGTCAGGAAGCGCTCTTGAACGGGATGTCTCGAAATTGCTGATCCACAGGGCAGCAGCCCGAGCTACTGTTTCGCCATGTGTCGATAGTTTTGATGTAGAGGTACAGCATGATGCGATTTCGCCGAGTCTTGCTATTCGCCTAGCCTCGCTTCAGGCCTTTTCGGAACCATATGAGTACGCGGAATCAGAGCTGACAAAGCTAAAGAAACTGCATCATGTGTTGTTTGCTACCTCAGATATTGCGGGCCTTGGTGTTGTATTTAATACGATGTCTGTGCTGGCGAAGCGTTCTGGCACTCCTGATGAAGGAGCTAGATTTGCAACGCGTGCAATAGTCTACTCCCTTATAAGTGGTGACTTGCCAACATTGCAGGCTGCGATTTTTAATCTTGGCCACTCACTTACTCTGATGTCTGATGAAGTAATGGCCTACCCACCAGAAAAGATATTAGATCTATTTGAGATGGATCGTGCGATTTCGAGTGGTCTTGGCATTGGTAATGACTCTGCGCAAGCTGAGATCGTTGCGGCAAATTACTCTATGAAGCTTGGGTTGATCTCACGTGCTTGGGAATATCTAGATCGAGCGATGCCAATATTGGAGAAGTCGGCGAGTGATTTCGATAACGGTGGGTTCTTCAGGGTGCGTGCAAAAGTGCGATGCAAGGAAGTGTTGATGAATAGTGGGAAGCTGGATTCGGTGACGATAAAGCAAGCAAAGAACGACATGCGTAAAGCGCAAAAGTGCTTCATGGCTGGCGGTCATGGCGTGTCCAATGTCCAAAAGGAATTAAGCCTGCTTGAAAATGGAAAAGCACCGTTTCTCAAGTGAGCACCTTTATTCACAAGGTGGCAAAACTAGAGATCGCCTCGCAGATCTCGTGCGTATCAATACCGAGAGAAAGCAAGCGGAGCTAACCGCTACGCAACGTTAATCGCGACCGCGAGGATGACCGCCCAGGAGAAGAGGCCGGCGACGAGTCCAGTGCTCAGGGTGTAGTGCGCGAAGCCGCCGTAGGTGCGGACAATCTTGTCGTTGTTGATCAGGGCTACCGGGCGGATTCTCCATGAGGAGATGTATTGGCCCCGTCTACCGGGTTTGAGCAGGCAGTATTCCCACCAGCCCAGATCGCGCCAGTGTTCGACCGAGGCGTAGAAGCCTTTGACTCGTTTAGCGAGCGTTTCACCGCTTTCGCCGAGTCCGACCAGGTTGCGGTCGGCTTCTTTGAGGGTGGCGATGGTCTTGGTGAAGGTGAGTGTTACCCGCGCGAGGATGAGGCTGCTGTTTTCGCCTTTTGGCGCGTAATACTCGGCGGTGCGTCGGTCCATGCCGAAATAGATGCCAGTGCCGGCGTAGTTGCCGGATCCCACTAACCAGTCGCCCGACTGGGTAATTTTGGTGCCGGCTTCTCGGAAGCGGGTGCCGTGCAGCATGGTGAGGGTGGGGAAGACGATGCTGACGGCAAACATGAGCAGGCTGTCGGTGACGTAGAGACCGGCTCGGATGAGGAGCTTTCCGAAGCGCCAGGGCAGGGTTACGAGGTAGAGCCAGAAGTATTTGCCGCCCTTCTGGTGTCCGAGCTTGCCGCGTTGTGGGTGGAGGAACTCTTGGATGTTGTCTGAGAAGGACACGGCACTGAACAGGATCACGTCGTAGTAGATCGCCCCGATAACCCGCAGCGGGAAATTGATGAGGTAGGCGGTGAGGAACCAGAGGAGCGTGAAGCCGGTCACGCTGGCCGCGAGGAAGAAGCCTCGCGGTTTGTTGCTCGTGCTTCGTTTCCAGAAGCCGCGGAATGGGTTGGTGATGAACCATTGCAGCCGGTTGAGCTGCCAGAACAGCGGCTGGAAGGAGAAGACCACGGGGCGTAGTACCCCGGTCAGGATGATGAGGACAAAGTAGCTCCCAATACCCAGGAGCGTGGTGATGAGCAGGGCTTCCATGCGGGGTCTCGGGAATCCTTCGGTTTGTGGGGCAGAACGCCCCGGACGTTGTTGCTTGTTTGGGCGTCCGGGCGGGCTCTATGGCGTGCGCCACGGAGTCTATCGCCTCCGCCCTTTGGGTGACGATCCCTGACGCAGGGAGGGGCTCTTGTCCCCCTCTCGGTAAAGAAAAATAACGGTCTCCACCCGCTTCGCGTTTGGACCCTCCGTGATTTTTCCTGACCGATTCACGAACGCCTCGTCGCCCGAGTCGGCAGAGGTTCCGGGCACGCGCACTCGCGCGGCTCGGCAACCTCAACACCGAATTTAGGGGCAAGAGCGATGAGCGATTTGAATCTGTATGTGGCGGACCTGGCGGCCTACAACGCGGGCTTTCTGCATGGCGTTTGGGTGGATGCGACCGACGATCCGGAAGACATGGAAGCGGCGGTGCAAGCGATGCTGGCGACCTCGCCCGTTCCGGGGGCGGAGGAATACGCCATTCATGACTATGAGGGGTTTGGCGGGTATCCCTTGTCCGAATACACCAGGCTTACGGAAGCGCACGAGATCGCGTGCTTCATTGATGACTACCCGAGCTTTGGCGCGGAGTTGCTCGCCCACGTCGGCGACCTTGAGGAGGCGCGAAAAACGGCGGAAGAGGACTATTGCGGGCGGTATGGCTCACTGGCGGACTACGCCGAGGAGCTGACCGAGCAGACGATTGAGGTGCCGGCGGCGCTTGCCTACTACATCGACTACGCGGCGATGGGGCGGGACATGCAGATAAACGGCGACATCTTCACAGTTGAGACGGGGTATGAAGCCGTGCATATCTTCTGGAACCGCTGATACGACAACGCCCCGCTTCTGCTTGGTATCGGGCAGGGGCGGGGCGAATTGGATAGAAAGATTTGGAAAATGGATATAAATGGATAATATTGGATAAATGTATTTCCTAATTGGATAGATATGGATCTTTCCGCGCTGATCATCACCCCGGAGCTTTTGCGCCTCATCACGGAGATTGATGAGTTCAAGGGCAGTTGGCGCGCGCAAAGCGCGCAGAGTCCGGAGCGCCTTCAGGCGCTTCGTCGCGTGGCGACGATCGAGAGTATCGGGTCGTCGACCCGAATTGAGGGCGCAAAGCTGAGCGACTCGGAAATCGAGGCGCTCTTAAGTCAGGTCGGCAAGACCTCGTTCCTGACCCGCGACGAACAGGAAGTCGCCGGCTACGCCGAGGTCATGGAGATGGTCTTCGAGAACTTCGACGACATCCCACTTACGGAGAACTACATCAAGCAGTTGCACGCGACCTTGCTCCGACACTCGGAGAAGGACACGCGGCATCGAGGCGAGTACAAGAAGCACTCAAACAGCGTCGAGGCCTTCGACCCAGACGGGACGAGTCTCGGAGTCGTGTTCGAGACGACAGCCCCGTTTGATACCCCGCGCGAGATGCAGGAGCTTGTTTCGTGGACGAGGGAAGCGCTCGAAGACAAGAGCTACCACCCGCTCATCGTCACGGCCATCTTCAATGTGGTCTTTCTCGCGATCCATCCGTTCCAGGACGGGAACGGCCGCCTGTCGCGTGTGCTCGTAAGCCTGCTCTTGCTCAAGGCGGGATACAGCTACCTGCCGTATGCCTCGCTTGAGAGCATCGTCGAGAAGAACAAGGACGCCTACTACCTCGCGCTGCAACGCACCCAAAGGACGCTACACGGAGAGCTGGTCGATTGGTTGCCGTGGCTTCGCTTCTTCCTGACCTCGCTCAAGCGGCAGAAGGACCATTTGGAGGCGAAGACCGCGACGATGGCTCAGTACGCCGATCTACCCCGAGAAAGCATGCTCATCATGCAGTACGTCGATGAGCATCAGCGCATCACGGTGCGCGAGGCAGAGCAGTTCATCACAACCATCTCGCGCCCGAGTATCAAGAACCGCTTCTCGGACCTTGTGGAGCGCGGACTACTGGTGCGCCATGGGAAAGGACGAGGGGTGTGGTATAGCGCATAAGCAGCGATTACAGGATAGATAGATGAGGTATGAGAAGAATGCCAAGACTTTAAGGAGAATGGGAGAAAGCGGAGAGCGATTGATTAAAGGCAATAGTAATCGTAGACGTTAAACGCTTGGTCATAGAGATCCTCAATATTTGTCGTATTTAGGAGGACGTGATCAAATAATCCGAGGTTGTGAAAATAAGTGGCTTCTAGTTGTTTTGCCACGGAAAGCCGTAACATTAGTTCGTTGGCAGGAATGTCGGCGCCCTCTTGTTTTTCAAGCTCGTCCGCTATTTGATCAAAATGAAGATAGAGAACCACGCAAGATTGACCGAATATTTGTTTCATTTTAACGATGATTTCAGCATCGTTTATTGCGACTAATAACACTCGGTCTCTGGATAGACCGTGCCAAATCTCCGCTGTAGATATCCCATAAGTGTGCCCTTGCTTCTCGTACGTAATGTCGTATGTGTCGGGAAAGGCATCGGCAGGCATATGGGCAAGCTCCCCCCCGTCGGAGGCTCGCTTCTCTCTGGTCGTTCCCTTGGTATAAATAAACGCGCGATTGCGCTGCATTTGTTGCATGGCGTTAATAAGCTGGTCCTTCCCAGAAAATGAGTTTCCGCAAATGACGAATACTTTTGCGGAAACACGCTCGCGATCGACTGGGTAGAAAGCTAGGGAAGCAAGGGTGTCTAGCTGAGCATATAGCTCAGAGAGATCGCCGATATTCAACACTGTGGCATCGAAGATTGTCGAATTCTCAATATATTTTCTATGTATTGCCGCTATTTTTTCCGCACGCCGAATTGCATGCAATTCGACTTGCGGGTTTCCGGGCGTTGAATGTCTTCGTGCCTCGTTCTCCAACACGCTGTCGGTGCTAATATTCGAGTGGATGTAGATGCAGCGAGATAAACCACCAAATTTCCGTTTCAGTAGCCGAAGTGTGCGTATATCGTTAATTACGACGCAACAGCTTCTACCTTTGCTTAGGTGATCCCAGATTTGTTGTGCCTGGAATCCATACTCAACGCCGTACTGTGTGTAACGAACGTCACAATCGGACGAAAGCTGACTTACGTTCTCGACCTCATTGCCATCATTGTCCCTTCGTAGGCGCGTGGTTTGCTTGGATATAAGCGCGAAGTCATGGGACCGGTGCAGATACCGAAGACTTTCAGTCTTGCCCGAGCTAGAGGCGCCCAAGAAAAAAAATACGTTCGCAGCCATCAGGGGAGCGTCATTTACTTGCGAATTTCGGCGTATTGAATCAACTGGCTGATTTGTTCAACCACGCCACGAAGCTTTCCATTCATGATAAAAGTCAGGTCCGGGGTAGCCTTGAACTCGCCTTTTAGGTTATGCCGCTGATCAACCCAGGACTTGAGCTCTGATGGGGCGACTAAGTCGTACGTAGAGTTCTCGAGGGTGCCATCAGTAAGCGTTCGCCGGTTGAGTGATGTGTCGGAAATGAAAACGAAAACATCGGCGATTACGCGTAACTTACGTGTGGTCCCATTTGGAAGCAGCCTGGGCGTGTCGTGTTCGATTGTCCCTGGTAATTTGTAATAAACCCAGGGCTCCCAGCCACGCTTAGTATCGCTCTCAAGAAGAGAAACATGGGATAAGTATTCGACGCCGAAATTATCTGGCCGCCAATCACCAAGGTAAATAGGTGAGTCAGTCAGTGGCGCCAAGAAAACGTTTTGGCTATCGCTGTCTTCCTTTGTGAATAGTTCCTCAATGAGCTCGCGAACTGCGGCAAGATTTGAAGAGTTTTCCTGCGTAAAGTCGACATGGCCGCCAACGGATTTATCCCACTGGCCTTGGTTATCTTTGGCATTCTCCGCCCTTTGGTGGATAAGAAGCTCGCCGGCGCGATTGAACACCAGCCCCCATACTACGAATTGATAATGGTCCGTGTCATAGAAACAGCTCCGGGGGTAGATGCCCCTCGGAATGTGATCTTGGTCGTAGAGTTCTAAAAGTTCCTGCGATGGGGACGCAAGGAAGCGGCCGTCCATGTTTGAATCAAGAATATGCTCGGCAGTTACGATTAGTTCTCGCGAGCAAGAGGTTGTGGATTTGGCTTCCGTATATGCAGACATGCCGCAACGAAAAGCATCCGACGGGGAGTACCAAAGTCCTGAGTCAACACGGATAAAATATGTACCGAGTGATAGCGTTGAAAGCGAATATGACGCCATGTTCGGTTCGGCATTCCACTTTTTAAGTTGACTAGCGACGAGCTCCCTCCTAAATTTTAGCGTAGAAAACGAAATGCGTGAGTCGGGGTCGACATAGGAAGCGTCGCTTTTTAAAGAGTACTGAAATAATTGGTTGTCTGACTCTCCAATTAGAGTGATCTTCACTCCGCTGCGTACTAATGATGGGAATATTTCTTTTGACAGTTTTTCCCAGAGGGGCTTGTCTTCGGTAAGCGGCAGGAGTCCAATGATGGACAGTTCACGCCGAGAACCCTTGATCGTTTCCAAGATGTCTGAATGTGTCATTACTGCATCAACTCCGCGCGTATCGCCAATGAAGCTTGGCTAAGTTTCGAGAAAAGACCGCACCCATCGTCGTTTCGATACAGATAGGTGCTAAGGTCATTTGTGATGCGCGATTCCGCTTGCGCATCAAAGGTGCTGAGGGTAATCCAGCGACAAATAGTGGTGTCGTGGGATTTTTTTAAGAAGTCATCAACGCGTTGTTGGAAGTGCTCATTGCATATCACGATAAATACGCTGGCATATATGTGGGGATGATCCAAAACACCGTTTAACTCATCGTGATATCGCGGACCGGGAAAAGGCCAAGGCTCATTGTTGTCGCGATCAAGTTCATAAAAGTACCATGAGTCACTATTTTTACACTCCTGTAGTCCACGTGCGTTTCGCCATTGACCCATGTCAACTACTGGTGCGTCGTCATATACGGGAACGCCTAACCGCGAACTGATGTCCATGGCAAGTCCGTTGAATACCTCTTTGACTAAAGTCCTCCGAATAGCGGATCGAGCCGAGTAGTCTGTTGAGCGAATATTTGATCCACAGCTTTTGTCCCAAAGATTAGTGTTGTCACGATCGCGTCCTTGGTCCCGAAAGCGCAACAAAAGCTCGCCGTTCTTGTTAAATAACAGGCCGTGAACTGCGCGAGTTTCGAGTTTTGGATCAGTTCCCAGAGTGCTTCGTCGGACTACGCCACGTGGAATCTGTCCTCGATTTGAGTAAACTACAATTTTGTTGGTTTCATCCTCTGGGATTCCGACGAACTTTCCTTCAGTGGTGCGCATGTTATTGTGTGCTAACCCTTTGAAGAAATCTATGAACGAAATATATTGATCCCAGAATAGATTTGGTGTCTCTCCTCTAACATAAAAAGTTCCAGATACAGATGCGCGCCAGTGTGCACGGGGCGTGACAAATATAGTGTCATCAATTTTGATCGCGTTGGAATAAATCGGAATATCGACTTCATGTAAATGAAAACGACGGAAAGTTAACTCCGCAGTCTCGGCGTTGTGCTCGCGTAACCGATATAATATCTGACCTCGAAGCTCTCTAATGATTTTGTCATTTCTAGCTACCAAATCATCATAGGGTCGTACTTGCTGATCGAACGAGGCGTCAAGTGAGATGGCGCGCCAATACAAGCTCTGACGTGATTCAATAAAAATTGTGACGTTTAGTTCCGAATTTTTTAGTAGTGTGTCTGCGAGCTTGTTATACCATTCTTTACATAACTTGCCGGCAGAAATGCTGCCTATAATTGTTATTTCGACTTTTGCACTATTGATGCTTTGGGTAATTAAAGACTCAAGTTGTGCGCGTGAAAATACGATGGGCAGCGAACTGGCCGAATACCGCTCTTCGGCATACCTGAAAAGGGTTGTCTCTGCGTCATTCTGCGGAGGCGTGCAAAAAACATCGGTGCCGAGCAAGGCGACTAAGGCATCTAGTAGTTCTGCTCTTGCAGACTCAGGAAGATCGTCCCCAGACGCTTCCTTTGGCGAGAGCATCTGGCTCAGTGCTTGGGGGCTCAGTGCCCGGGGGTGGTGCTCGGCGATCTGGCTCTGAGAAAGCTTGTGGTCGCGTAGTACCTGTTTAAACGCTTCACGGAAATTCATAGGTATGCGGTGCTTGGCCTCGAATCGGTGCGCATAGATGTGCTGGTGACTCGTGACCTCGTCAGGTGAGATGAATGACGCGCCTGAGGTTGGTCAGTCTGGGATGTCAACGCCACTCACTCTAGCACACTGATGAAGATCTGCGGAGCAAGGGGGTGCGGCCACCAGACAATACTGTCAAGTTGATGGTGCGACAACTTGACTTTCAATCATGCCCTGATATATTCGACACGACCTTCTCGTGATCCGTTCGGCGGATCCGGTAGGCAAGCAGCATCCTGAGGCCGCATAGTTCGACCAAAAAAAAACCACGGCGTAGGGCGCCGTGGTTTTGGGTGCTATCCAATCCCCCAGTTGCATAGAGAGGCGGCCACTTTTGCGAGCACAATGGCATCGAAGAGGACCAAGCTATTGGATAGCAGAGTCAGTATATTCAGCTATTCATAATTTGCAAATCTATTTGTCGTTTTCGTTGGTTCGTATGAGTGGCTCTCTCAAAGGAGCAATTCATGACGTACTCTGCAATCGGCACATTGGGAAGCCGTGAATATCCCTACACGTGTTCTCAGCATGCGCTCAATGAGCTTCATATCACTGATCATGCCGAGGTTTTCGATTCGTTTGATAAGGCCGCGCAAGCGGTACTGGATGGGGTTCTCCCGTATTTTCTCGTACCTGCGGCGTATCCCGACATCGCGAAGTTTATCCAGAACGACGCTCTGACTACCGTGGCAATGTATATCTATCCGATTCCTCGGTTGGTATTCGGATCGACTGGTGATATCCACGATGGGAATGAGTACGTTTGTTATTTCCATCCGGCTACTCGATCGTTACTTCCGCAAATACGCGAACGGTATCCGAGATCTCATTTTGAGTTTGTGGAGGTCGGATCCAATGTCGAGGCTTGCATTAGGCATTGTGAATCACCGTCTCAGTCGGTTGTCGTGACGAACGAACTGTGTGCGGATGCGTTTCGCGTGGGGGTTGTTATAGTCCTGAACAATCGCGTTTCCATGCCATGGGTGATGTTTGGTCGTTCTTCCGAAACGCATTAAGCACCATCGTAGAAACAGGTGCGAGCAGTGGGTGTTTGCTCGCACCTTATTCCGTCCATAAGTCTGAGGTGAGTTATGAACAGGGTTTCCATTGTTCTGGACAGAAATCTGTCGGCAGGTCAAGCCTGCAACGTTTCCGCGATCGTGATGGGGCAATTGGCCCGTTTGGAGTCGGCGCTTTATTCGGATGGGTTGTTGAAAGACGGCTCGGGCGTGTCCCATGCATCTATCCAATGCAGCACGGTCGTGTTAAAAGCTAAAGGTTCTGTCCAATTGTATAATTTTGTTGATGGGATTAAGGGTGATCCTAATATACGGTGCATCGTATTTACATCATTCGGACAATCACTCCATAATTCTCCTCTTGAATACGAGGGCGGGATATCTGGATCACTGGCTGGTGAGCACTCAATCGTTGGTGTTGTGGTTTTCGGTGAGCATAACCATGTGTTGAATTTAACCAAGAAATTTAGCGTGTTCGCATAGTGCATTTTGATTCATGCGCTGCGTAACCAATTGTCGAACGCATGGACATCATGCAAGGTGGGTCGCTATCCACTCATACGCTTCCTTCACAGCCTTGAATCGCTCTCCCATCTCTCGCACCACATTAGTCCCACGGTGCTGATGCTTGTCGGGGTGGAACTTGCTCGCTTGTCGACGGTAGGCACGCTTTATCTCCCCGTAGCTATAGTCCTTCGCAGGATCGAGCCCTAGGGTCTGCAGATACTTCGCCTTCGTTGACATCGGTGGAGGCGGGGGGAGTGCGGTATGTGCGCCAGCGCTGTTATGTGATGACTGCCCCTCGTTTGCTCTCTGTCGTTTGGCGCGATAGCTCCTCGCATCCTCTCGACGCTTGTCCCGCGCTCTGTCCCGTTGTTCTTCGTTCGCTTGCCGTTGGTCCTGCTCGTATCGGCGACGTAGTTCATCAACCTCGGCTTCCTTGCGTCGGATTTCATCGTAGGTGTCGCGGTAGCGGATCGCGTTGATAGCGTCACTCACTGCGTCGCCGAAGCCTTCGAGCAGGTGACCGTAGGGCAGCAGGTATCCGACTAAAAATGCACCCAGCATTGTGGCGATGTGCGTCTTGTCGAGATTGAAGCCGGCAGTGAGTGCGGCAAGGACCGCGCCGATGAGCAGGAGCTTCCAGACGTTGAAGCTCCGGGCATTGCCGGCGATGTAGCCAAACGCCAGCATGACGACGGCGAGGAAGATGAACAGGGAGAAGTCCATGTCTACCGCCGTATCATTCCGAGGATGAACCCGACGGCAACGACCAGGCTGAGCGCGATGCTTTTCAGGTCGGCAATCATGGCACCCGTTACCACAAGCACGGTCAGGATGATTGGGAACAGGAGTGCGGCGAAGAAGCCCCAGCGGCGCGCAAGCTCACCGATGTTCTTGGCAAAGCGAGCGAATCCGTAGCCATCGCCGAATGCGATGACACTCCACAGAATCCAATCGGTTGTCGTCATCACGAGCTACAGCCTCACGTATTCCAGGCGGTCATCGCCGGATGATGCGGTGGTCGTTGCTGGCGGGTGAGCGCTCTTCCTTCTCATTCCCCAATTCTCAAAGAACGGGGTGGCGGTCACCTTGATGGGTTGCCTGTTCCCGGACACAATCAGGGCTTCATAGTCGCCGATGGTTCGTATCTCGTTGGCATTGAGGAGGTTGTATTCGCGGTATTCATCGCGGGGTTCGTCCCATCGCAGCTTCTGGCGTTCACGGACCTTGCCGATGATCCCCTCGAAGAAACTTGCGGTTTGCGGGTCGGCGGCGGAGTAGGTCAGGTAGGTGTTGAAGCCGCCCTGGATCGAGTCGGCGTAGTCCTTGCCGTAGCGGGCGTTCAACTGGCTCACGCTCTGCAGGATGATTGAGAGCGAGACCTTGTAGCCGCGGATGGTGTTGGCGGTGGAGACGAAGTTCGGAATCGTTGAATGCCCGAACTCGTCGTAGAGCACGTAGACCGGCAGCGTCTTCCTGTCTGGCAGCCTGCGCATGCAGGCGTTGAACACGCTGCGGAAGAAGAGACTCGTCAGGAAGCTGTAGTACTCCGCGTGCTGCGCCGGCGTGATGACGTAGATGACGGTTTTTTCCTTCCTCATGTCTTCGAGTGAGAAATCCGAACGGGCGGTCAGCTTGCCCACTCTCGGATTGGAGAGCGCCTTGAGCGCGGTGATCGCGTTCAAGACAAAGCTCTGGATGCCTTCCGGGTTTCCGGTCAGTACTCCCTTCCATTCATTCCACAGGCTCTCGTCGTCCGGATGGTCGGGGTAGATGGTGTAGCGGGACATGAAGTCATCGAGCTTGTGTCCGTCCTCGCCGAAGTTCTGGAACAGGTAGTAGAGGTTGTGCAGGTTGAACCAGGCGGGGTTTTCCTCACCCGCATGCTTCAAGCACTTGATAAACAGGCTCACGAAACGGATCGCGCCTTGCAGCCAGAAGTCATCCTTCCCGCTGCTCGACGGCAATCCCGATCGAACCAATATTTCTGCAATCTGTTCCAGCTCTATGAGCTCACGGGCTTCCATCAACGGGTTAAAACGTGATGAAGGCGTCAAATCCTCAGGGTCAATGGTGATGACCTTGAAGCCCCGTTTCTGCATATACCCGGAGGTGAGGGCAAAGACTTCGCCCTTGGGGTCGTTAATCACCATTGAGCAATGGGTTCGGGCTTTATCCAGGACGTTCGGCACCACGTAGCGGGTCGTTTTTCCCGTGCCCACGCGCGCCATGAGCGCCACGTTTTGAAAGCTGTCTCGTTCCGAGAGTCGGAGATCCACACCGTCGAGGAGCAAGCCACGATTGCTTGCGTTCAAGAACTCGCGGTACTGCTTCTGCGGCGCGAAGCTCGCCCCGGACGTGCTCTTGGTCGTGTAACCGAGGAGCAGGTACTTGAGCCCCGTGCCCATAAGCCTGAACGGCCAGCTCACTATGTCTTTCGTGCGTGGTGCGCGCATGTGTGGTCGGGGTTAATGTCCATATTCGGGCTGCGCTGACGGTGCGAGCTGTGCCACTTCGTGGCGGGCTTGCTGTGACGGAGGGTTCGGGTGACCTGCATCCTGACCCAACCGACGATGGAACGCAGCCATCATTGTTTGTCCTGCTTGCCTTTGGTCGCGCCCTTGCGCTCGGCGCGTATGCCGTCGATTTCCTCTTTGCGTCGGGTTTGCCTGGCATCGAGGTCATCTTGTGGCGTCGGTTCCGCTGCTTGGTGTTGGGCTTTCTCCTTCGGTGTCTCCGTGGGTGTTGGCGTTGCTTGCTCTGCCGTTTGCTTGGTCGATTCTGGTTCGGGAGCTGCTTGCATGGCTGCCTGACGTTCGGTCTTCGCTCTTTCGTTCAGCTCGATGCGATCGGACAAAGCCTGGAAGCCGTCGAGAAGCCCGAGTGTTTTCAAACGGTACTTCCTGCTGGTCGCGAGGTCTTTGATACCCAGCGTCTTACCGCGCACGTAGAACTCGAAGCCGGCTTCCGATAGCGCGGTGAAGAAGTCCTGCTTGCTCGCGCACCCGGTGAAGATGGCGCGAAGTTTGTCTTGTACCGCGTCGCGCTCAGGCGTCTTGCCGGTACGGCGCTTGCGCTCCGCCCCTTTGCGGGACAGTTTCTCTCCCGCTTCCTTGTTAATGACGACACGCTGTTCGAGCTCGGGGTACTGCCTGAGCACTTCCGTTTCGAGCGTCTTCTTGAGCTTGTCGAACTGCGCCTTGCTCAGTCGAGTCTTCTTGGACTCGCCGCGCGGGTTGGCGCTGATGAGCAAGTGGTAGTGCAGGTGCTCGTCGTGGTCGTCGTGCAGCGCGCCGAAGACCAGGTTGCTCTCGGCACGGCGACGGGCGTACTCGTGGGCGATGTCACGGAGGATACGTTTCTGTTCCTCGGCATCGAGCTTCTGCGCCTTCGAGATCGAAAGAATCTCGTGGTAGAGGAAGTTCCCGTTCTTGCGCTTCGGGATGTGTGCCGCGTTCTCGTGAAACTCGGCCTCTACCGCGTCCGCTTTGCGCGCGAACAGGTTCTGGTAGACGTTGAACTGCTCGTCGGACTTGTCGATGTCGCTCATGTACCCGATGAGCTGCCCGAAGGTCGGCTCCTTTCGAGCCATGGACTTAATGATCATGGTCGTCGGGGTGAGAAAGTATTCTGCCGGCGGTGTAGCGGCGCACCACATCGTCGAGCTGCTTGAGATACCCGAGAAGGTTGTTTTCCTCGCTCTGGGAGAGCTCGCGAAGGGTGTTCGAGCGATGCGCTATCTGATTGACGTTGTTGGCGATGTTCAGGACCGCGAAGCGCAGCGTCTTGAGCTCTGCTTGCAGGGCTTCTGGGATATGCGCCTGGGCATCGAGCCCGGCGATCGCCAGCTCCTTGATGTAGCTCGCGAGCTTCTTCTGCTCCTTGTTGGCAGCGCGGGCGAAGGCGCGGTGCTCGGCGAGGCTGAGCGTGAGGTTCACGCGCTTGGCTTGCCCCTTGTAGCCCTGGCGATAGCGCCGCTGGTAAGTCTTTCTGTCGTCGTCCATCGGGGATCAGAAGTTAGGAGCTAATCGGGCAGCGTGTGTACGCTGGCCCGGTGGGGCGGTCGGTCGCCAAAAGGGCTTCTGCGTGAGGGGGGGATGAGGTCAGCACCCCTCCACGGCAAAAGCCCAGAGCGAACAGAAAATAGATGGACAACTATACGATTTTTGCAGTTTTCAAGAGGTCCGTGAGTTGCTCACGGGAGATGGTGATGTACTGGTTCTGCGTGTAGTAGGAACCAACCTCTTCGGCCCATCTCCTCGTTTTGGTCTTGAGCTCCACGAGCTTGAGAACCTGTCAGGCTCTCTCCCCGTTGGGAATCTCAAAGTCATATACGGAAACACTGAAGTTCCCGTGTTTGAATATTTCCTTCTTGGGAATGGTTCGGGTAACCGCCATGGATATACAGTTAGAAAATAATGTAATGGAGCATGAGGTGCAGCGCCTTACAAATCAGTGCTCGTAATTATCGTATTCTATTTATTGCATTTACGCAAAAAATTGAATACTTTTTCTGCTGACTACAAAGCCAAAAACAAAGGATTAGAAAATTAACGCTGCGTTAATAGCTGGTCATTACACTGGACAGTTTTGGAGTCTCAAGAACTCGCCGTCGTGGACGACCTCGTCGGCGACGACGAAACGTCCGTTGACACACTTTCCGTTACGTATCTCGGAGTGTGTATAGGTGGTCAGATGTTTTCTCACCTGCCTTTGTGACAGCCCAGTGATGAGCATGGTCTTAATCACTTCAAATAAGGTATTCACCTCTTCGAGGTGTTCGTAATTCGTCTTCATATGTCGTTTGGTTAGTGGATATATCACCCGGAGTTTGCCCCGACTTTGTTGACACCCACTCATGAGTGAGCGGCCTCGAAGTCGGCCGGTGATAAATAGTCGAGTGACGAATGCAGTCGCTCGTAGTTGTAGAAAGGGATGTATCGGGCTAATTCCCCACGCATCTGGGCGACATTCCAGAACGTCTTTCCATGCAGCCATTCAGCCTTGAGCGAACCAAAGAAGGATTCCATTCGGGCGTTGTCGTTCATCTTGCCGGGGCGGTTGATGCTTTGGAGGAAGCCTAGCTTATCGAGCAGTGCCCGGTAGGCCTTACCGACGTACTCAATGCCCCGATCACTGTGAAACACGACTTGCTGTTTCGGGTGCCGATTGGCGACCGCCCGCTTGAGGGCTTTGACTGTCAACGCAACCGTGCGGCGCTCCCCCAAGGACCAGCCGATGATCCGCCGGCTGTACCAGTCCATGACCACGGCTAGGTAACGCCAGATGCCGTTGATCTTCAGGTAGGTCACGTCGCCCACCCAGACCTGGTTCGGCGCCGTCGCCTGATCGAGATCGAGCTTGTCGATGTTGCGAAAGAACCGGTGCTGCATCGGGTTGGCGTGGTAAACCCGCTGACAGCGGCCTACCAGGCCTTCTTCGGCCATCAAACGCGCGACCCGCTTACGGGAATGGCACTGACCCTGAGCCGCCAGTTCCTTTTGGACCCGGGGACTGCCGTAGATGCGATGACTGCGCTGGTAGATGTCCTGAATGTCCAACTTCAGTTGCTCATCCTGTTGCGCCCACGCGGTCTTGGGGCGCCGGCGCCACGCGTAATACCCCGCTCGGGTGACCCCGTAGACACGGCACATGACGCTGATGCTGTATTGGTCCCGGTTCTCTTCGATGAACGTGAAGATTTCCTTTTTTGTTCCAAAGAGAACCGGATGGCTTTTTTAGCAGTTCGTGCTCCTGCTGCAGCACCTTGTGCTCTTTCTCCAGTTTTCGCAGTCGTTTGAGTTCCGCTGCGGTCTGGGGATCGACAACCACCTTCTTGCCCTTGGTCATGATCAGGCCGTCCCGGTATTCCTTTCGCCACCGAGACAGCATGAACGGATGAATATCCAATGCGTCGGCGACGTCTTTGATTAATACACCTTTCAGTTCAGATATTCGTACCGCTGTGGCTTTGAAGTGATCGGTGTAACGGTTGTACGTTGTTCTACGTGGCATTTCTCCACCTTCTTCCGTTAGGAGAAGGTGTCAACATTTCCGGGGCAAGGCTCCCCTTTGGAATAAGGAGTTATTAGAAAATAGAGTTCTAAAATGTCAATTTTTTGTCCACAGTGGTAAGCCAAATGTTGCTCCAAACTCCTTACAAGCAGGGGGTCATAGGTTCGAATCCTATATCACCCACCATTTATACGAAGAATAAGCGAAAAACTAGCTATAAAAATCTGGAAGTTTTTTCCAAAATCTCAATCATGACCACCTGTCTTCGGCGGTGATTGGGCTACGAAAACAGCGGGACTTGATCTAGCTGTTTTTTTAGTTTGCCCGTATCAACGCTCAGATAGATTTTGGTGGTATCGACCTTCGAGTGCCCGAGGATTCGGGAGATGTTGAAGATGTCGAAGTTGTTGCGGACCAGTTCCGTTGCGAACGTGTGTCGGAGCTGGTGCCAGGTAAAGTGAAAGGTCAGGCATTCACGCAGACGACCGATGATCAGTTTCATGTCGCGCTTCTGTAGGTGCAGCCCGTGGACCGTTGGGAACAGCGGTGCGTCATCCTGCATACGCCCATGCTTGGCGCGTTCTTTCAGATAGCGGGCGATGACACGCTGGATCGCGTTGCTCAAAGGGACGATACGATCCTTGCTCCCTTTCCCCTTCACGACCTTCAAGTAGCCATCGTAGATCTGCAAGTGGCAGAGCTGGAGGGAGAGCAGTTCGCTCAACCTCAGTCCGGTATGCAGGTAAGTGCGGACCATGGTCGCGTTCCTCAGTCCGAGGAAGGTCGACTCATCGAACGCGATGCCCAGGTTACGGAGAAGCTCCTTCACCTCGGCGCTGGTCAGTGACTTCGGAAGCTGTATCGGTGTCTTGCGTTTGGGAATCCTGTCGAACGGATTCTCGGCGAGGTATCACTCCAAGCGGAGGAACTCGCAGTAGCACCTGAGATACCTGCGGTAGCTGTTGTACGTGGACGAGGACCAGTGGCGATTCAAGAACTCGGTGGCGAGTAGACGTTTGAAGTTCTGGCTCGTGTACGTCGACAAATCGGATGGAATGACTTGGCCGTTGTCCAAGAACAGGCGGAACACCGTTCCATACTGTTCGGTCATCCTCTGGCCGATTCACTGACTGATGGTCTTTTCCAGCATGAAGTCGTCAACATACTGGATTCAAAAAGTTTTCATAAAAAATAGGGATTAAAAGATACTTTAATCCTTATTTCAAAGAGTGATAATACGATCAATAGATAGATGAATCTTCGAAATAGGCAGATGTTAATGACCAAAAACATTGCCTCTTAAAAACTGCGCGAAGTATCTTATTGAAGAAGTTGATTTTGTCAAATAAAAATCAGCATTTCGTCATTCTTGTTAGTGGCTGTCATCGTTAGGGATTGACGACCAATCATTGCTGCGGATTGTACAATAAGCGGTTTCAAGGCATCGCCTTGACAGGGCTCTGCTCTTGAAAGCTGCCGAAACTCAAATGTTTATTGAAAATATTCTCCTCCTCAGTAAGGAGGCATCAAATCAGTATCGTCAATCGGGTTATCCAATTTTTTCAATAACTGCGCGTTCTTATAATTGAATTGCCCAAGGAATAAGGCGCTACATTTGACTTCCGTCACTCGCATTGTCCGTGCCTTGCAGGATATATCGTCCTAATATTTTATCGATTAACTATGCGGTTATGATAAACGAGGTAAGTGAAATGCAGTGCTACTTCTGCCCATTTGGATATTTAGATGTTAGGCAGGTGTGTGCGATCTGAGATCAGGTAGGGCTCAATGAATCACAACTGGTCGACATCATTGATGAATTCAAGGAGAGCTGCGGACTCTCTGGATATGACCGAATCGACCCCGTGTATTGCGTCCTTGATCACATCTTGCAGATGGCACGTTGAAAGATTGAGGAGCTCACCGGATACGATTTCATCAATGACTACAATGGTCCGGGATCAGAGGTCTACACATACGGAAACTTCATGTGTAGCTCTTACGACTGGTCGACGGGAGCGAGAGATGAACTGAAAGCGAGAGTTGCTCCAGTGTTACCGGCCCTGAGGGGTGATGCACTATGCAGGTACTTCCTTGCGGAGCTTGGAATTGAGGGGTAGCCCCCTCTTTTTGTGTCAACTGTGCCACCTCCCAAGTGAGGGGCGTCTATCCCCACGACGCTGGGCGACGCTGCCTCTGGTCAAAGACCCTCATGATGACGATATGTTTGTCGTTCACCATGTAGGGCAGGGTGTACGAGGTGTTGGGGATATTCCACTCCAACACATCCCCGCCAGGGTGATTTGGACTGACATGCCCGACGTATGGTTGGTTGACCAATAGTGTTGCCGCCCTACTGATCTTCTTAAGCTGTCAGTTCGCTACGTCAGTACTGGCGACGCGACGGTGATACTGTCTGATATGCGCCAGGTCTTTCACCGCTCATGGAAGCCACGCTAACTTCATACTGGTAGCGCGTTAGCGGATAGGTCGGGGGTCGGCATTGGAAGTTCATTGTCTGTGCCGAGTGATGCCACCCACTCTTCGACGGCGTGTTGAGATACGAGCTGCCCTTGTTGAGCCTCGACCATTGCTTCTTGGATTGCGCGGGCACGATATGCCTTGTCCAAGACATTTTGCCCCAATATCTCGGATGCGATTGAAGCCTGAGAGCGATGTGTCATATCGCTCAGAAATCTGAGGTTGTCTCGAACGTCATTCGGCAGACGTAGTGTAAAGGGCTTGGATGAAGTAGTGGTTCACATATTGAGGTGGTAAGCGATTACATTGAATACATTGTATTCATGATGGGTGATTATCAAAATCTAATCATCTATTTCTTTGCCAAATATTCGGCGAGCGATGCTTTTCCTACTGGTGAATCAAGTAGCTTGTCGAGGTTGCTGTGTACTCGCTTGTCAATGATGTCGGCTTGGCGATCGGAGATACGTGGTTTTGACGTGTTGAGTGTATTACAGCCGGAACGCATCCTATTCAGGATGTAGTCGGGGACCTCGTGATCTTTTAGTTTCAGTGTTCCGCGCTTATGGTGGATTCTTGCGGTATGCCACCCTTTGTTCACCGACAGATATATCGGGCAGAGCTGCAAAAACTTGAGATATTTTACGTAGATGAAGGAGTCCGCGTCGGTGGTCATCACGTCGAACTCAATGGCGCGAGCCAAGTACATATTGAAGTTGTCAGGCGATTTCTGAATGGACTTCATGTCGAGTCCGTCTAGGAGTAATAGTAACTGTCGGTTATCCCCTGGATGCTCGGTTTGTCCGAGCAGATACCTGCGGAGCGACTCGATCGATCGCACCGCATGCTGCCGCATTGAGTCGGAGAAATAATCCAGTCCGCAATCCTCATATATATGGACGAGAACGCGGAATGCCACTGACCCGAGATACTTGGAGAGCCAAGCCTCATAGGCGAACTCACGGCGTTCGCCGTTCTCATAGGGGTAAAAAACGTTCTTACTGAACGCTGTCTCCCACTTTGAGAACCGTTCCTCGCATTCGCTGCAAAGAAGAGGGAGCTTGATGCCGTCTTGGATTGGTCGGTTCGGGTTGTCCGTTGAGCGAACGAATCCGGTGGGAGATGTGGCTTTTTGATGCCGGAATATGAACTTTGGAAGGACGTGGCTTTCAACCAGCGTTCGCTCCTTTTGGCACAGTCGACATCTCTCCATGACTCGGTTACCCGCGCACGCTGAGGAATGGGTGAATTATCCCTTCTCGCCGTATTGCTCTTCCACCCGACGGACAAGCTCGCTCGGTCTGATCTGAAGGACACCGGATAAGGCGAACAGCATGGACATGCTGGGCTGGTACGCCCCGGTCTCCAATTTGGAAATGTACGAGCGATCGACATCAGCCTCCAACGCGAGGCGCTCTTGCGAGATTTGTTTTTCCTTCCGGGCTTGCCGCAGCACTTTCCCGAAAACAATTTTGATGTCCACGCCTGGTCTTCATATCGAGCTTCAGGTGCGGCTGTAATGCCCCCGTATATTGGTGCCACGGATAACTAGAGGTCGCCGGGTAGACTGCTCACGCAATGAGGAGAATCCGATGCGCAAATCCCGTTTCACTGAGAGCCAGATCGTCCGAATCCTGAAGGAGGTCGAGGGCGGTCGACAGGTCAAGGACGCGTGCCGAGAACACGGCATTTCCGAGGCGACTTACTACAACTGGAAATCGAAGTACGGTGGCATGGAGGCCTCCGACGTGGCACGTCTGAAGGAGTTGGAGCACGAGAACACGCGCCTCAAGCAGATGTACGCGAACCTGAGTCTCGAGCACGAAGTGCTCAAGGACATCGTCGCAAAAAAACTCTGACGCCAGCCGAGCGGCGCGTCCTGGTCGATTACGCCAAGGCCGAGCACGAGATCAGCGAGCGCGGCGCCTGTCGGGCGCTGAACCTGAGCCGCAGCAGCTACGGATACCAACCCGACAGGGAACGGGATCGACCGGTGATCGACGCGCTGCTCGCGCTGGCGGAAAGCAAACCGGCGTACGGCTTCAAGTTGATGTTCCTGACGTTGCGGCGCCAGGGCCATCACTGGAATCACAAGCGGGTGTATCGGATCTACCGGATGCTGAACCTCAATCTGCGACGCAAGCACAAGCGGCGCCTACCCGGACGAGATCCAGAGCCGCTGAGCGTGCCCGAGGACGTCAATCAGGCGTGGTCGGCGGACTTCATGAGCGATGCATTAATGGGTGGTCGTCGCTTCCGCACCTTCAACGTCGTCGATGACTTCAACCGTGAGGCACTGGCCATCGAAATCGACCTGAACCTGCCAGCGCGGCGAGTGGTGCGTGTGCTCGACCGCATCGCCGAAACCCGGGGCTATCCAGGGCAACTGCGCCTGGACAACGGGCCGGAATTTATCTCGATCTGCCTGGCCGACTGGGCCGAGCAACACGGTGTCCACCTCGAGTTCATCCAACCGGGCAAACCGACCCAGAACGCCCTGATCGAACGCTTCAATCGCACCTATCGAACCGAGGTGCTCGACATGTACCTGTTCGAACGTCTCTCGGAGGTCCGCGAACACACCGAAACCTGGCTTACCGAGTACAACCAGGAGCGGCCCCATCAGTCGCTCGATCACATGACCCCGGTCGATTACCGGGTCCACCACCACCCGGAAACCTCTAATTTAGGCTGGCACTAAAAGCGGGGGCTTTACATCAGGACCAATTGATCGACCTGTTCGCAAAGGTCGACCCTGGAGAACTACTCCCATACTTCGCCGAGAACGGATACCCCGTAACGGAGCTCGCCTTCAAGGCGTTCGGGGCGAGGTTTGGTCGAGGGTTCAATTTCCTTGCGGCGCAAGACCGCACCCGTGAAACGCTGGGGAATCTCGATCGAGCGAACATGGAGCGACTCGGAGAGATATTCGGGGCGGTCAAGGACCAGCTCCCGAGCGGGGGTACCTCTGAGCTGCTTGAAAAGGTCGCTGCTGGGGATAGGGCGGCATACATCGCCTTGAGGGATCTGCTGCTTGCTGATCGCGAGGAACTGCAAGCGTTGCTCCAAGCCGCGAAGGATGTGGACCAGACCCAACACACCAGGTGGTTTGACACGCTGAAAACCACGCTTGTCGCCGTCGATCCAGGCTTCCAATGAATCCTGGATGAGCTGGCGGCCGCCAGCTCAGGGCACCAAAACATGATTCCGTTTACGGATGCCTATATATCCGCGTTGTCAGGGGCACATCCGACTCGCGACGGCCAGTTCTTGAATTCGACAAACGCCCACGGCGACAGCATCAAGATCGATTTGTCGGTTGAGCCACCGCGCCGCAGCCTTTCCCTTCAGGGCTCCGACTATGACCTGGAAACGACCGTGGGGCTTCGAGACCTGCAAGTACCAGTGGCGGAGTTTCTTCATGAGAGGGACGACATCAACGGTCGTCTGCGTGTCCTCACCGCGCTCCAATCCAATGTCGTTCAAGAGCATGTGGCCGACCTCGTCAGCCACGGCTACACGCTGGCAAATATCAAAGGTCAGGTGCTCCGCGCCTATGGCCTGGATATCTCATTCATCGGCTCGCTGGACGTTCTGACGGACCCGGCACGTTTGGGGGATTTACAAGCAGACCAGGAGCAGGCGCTGCGCGCGCTCGAACAGCGTTACGTCCAAGCGATGCAACAGGCAATCGCGACCCAAAGGAAGAAGGTCTTCGAGCAAGATGAGCGCACGAGGGAGGTGTTGGAGTTCGTCCACGCCATTGGCTTTGACCTGATACCGAAGGCCTCTACCGACCAGCTCATGCGTGAGGTCAGGAGCGGCTTCGTCGTGATGCATCAACTGCCGATCGCGCCGGCAAGACTGCATCTCGAAGCTGGCACTTTCGGTGAGTCCGAGACCGAAGCAGGTGGGAGCAAGTGGAAAGAGAACTTGGTTGCCTTCTTCAATCTGATGATGACGGGCGACCCATCACAGCCGATCAATGCCGCGACGCACCTCGGAGTCTGAGGCAAACAGGAAGACCGAACCGAGATGAGATATCTCCTCGAATCGCACCATATCTTGACCGCGAGCGGCGGGTTCAACATCGAGCAGGCGAGGAGAAATCTTGGGCGTGAAGCCTAGACGTCTGATGCTCGGAACACGCTTGGAATACGGTTAGCAAGATTGCAAGTTCGTAACGAACAGCATTGCGCTGTTCGGGTCTTCACCGTGTCTTCAGAGAAGACGAGGCGAAGACCGTACTCACTTGCATCTTGCCAATGGTCGACCCTTGGAACCCGTGAGGGGAAGACAATCTCCCCCTTCAAACCCCCTCTCGCTTCGCCGAGTGCGGGGCGTTTTTTCGTTCGTCTTAGTGGGGGCGACGAGTGTGCTTGTGCGAGCTCGAATGCTCGCGTCCCTCGCGGATGCTCTGCATCTCCGCTTGTCGCTTGAGCTGCATGAACTCGCGCGCCTCGTCGACCGTGAACCAGCCTTCGGCGATGGCCTGCTTGACCTCTTCTTGGTCCAGTGCGTCCGTTGCCATCTTGAGGCTACGGGCACTGATCGCGAACGCCTGCTCAGTGTTCTCGCGACCACCAAGGCGATCCGCCCAGACATTGTCATCCAGATATTGGAGACCCGCCTGGGCGTTCATGTACGCCGCGCGCACCGAACGGTAGGCGCTGATTCGCTGGAAGAGCGAATCGTCCTTGGGGCTATAGATGTGCTCGGCGTCTGGCATGTCGCCAGTGTAATACACTGCCTTGACCGGAAAATCATCGTCCTCCACGGACGCCCCATGCGGAATGCAGCCACCCTTCGACAACGCCCTCAAGGACATCGCGGACAACATGGGGATTGCGCTCTACCAGCGCTTTGACCTGAACGAAGCGTCCCTGTTTCTGCGATGCCCCATGCCAGACCTTGAGCGGCTGGCTGACCTGGGGGGCATCGAACACATCCGTGTCAGCAAGACGCAGGTTGAGTTCTTCGGTTACCAGCTTCTGCAACACCTGCTCGCGCGCATCCAGGGGCAAACCAAACCAACTGCCCCCGACCCATCAAATCACCCCGACCGCATTATTCGTACCCAAGAGGTAACGGCGATGACGGGGTTGTCCAGGACTTCCATTTGGCGGCTGGAACGAGCGGGGAAGTTTCCTGCTCGCGTGCCGCTTAGCGCCGGAAGTGTCGGCTGGCGTTTGAGTGATGTCAGCGAGTGGATACGGGAGCGGTAAAAGCCATGGATAGGTTTGAGCGAATACTGATGTTGCACAGATTGCTTTCAAGTCGCAGTGCTCCAGTTCCAAGGAGGGAAATGGAGGAGATGTTGGGTGTGTCCAGGGCAACGCTCAAACGTACGATTCAAGATATGCGTGACTATTTGAATGCGCCGATCGAATATTCTCGTGAACGGAATGGATATTATTATCAGACTGTAGTAGGCGGTGGTCGACTAGATGATCTGTTCGGAGTTGCCGGCATTGAAATACCCAATCGAGCTGGTGAGCTACTTATCCAGTCAATAGTTTTCCCAGAGCGGGATGATTCGGAGGGGGTGCTGGTCGAGAACACATCGATTGTATGGTTCGAAATTCTGTCTGAAATTCGTAAGGATTCTGAGTTTCTATACCGATTTACCAAGAACGGTCGGGCATTTGAGGAATTTATCGCAGGCGCATATGTGCGTGCGGGATGGCCAGAAGTAATTCTTACCCCGCGAAGTGGAGACAAAGGGCGTGATGTAATAGCTACAAAGCCTGGCTTAGGATCAATACGCATATTGGATCAAGTAAAGGCATATTCCCCGGGGCATCTGGTAACCCACGATGATGTGAGGAGCATGTTGGGGGTGTTACAGGTCGACTCCAATGCGTCCAAGGGAATCATCACGACCACGTCAGATTTTCAACCGTCAATCTATAAAGGTGACGAATTCAGCAAATTTATCCCGTATCGGCTTGAGTTAAAAAATGGTGTCTCTCTAAGACAGTGGCTGCTTAATTTGCATCCGCACTAGAGATGCTGACGCTCAAAGCGTCGATATGCTTGTGTTTGTTTCTAGCAGAACCGAATCCCTCTTCCTATAATCCGCGCGCTACTTCACTAACACGAGATATATCGATGGCTGCTATCAATCTGGATAAGTTGGATTTGGACGAACTGCTGGAACTGCAAAAGGACGTGCAAGCGCGCATTCGCGGCAAGCAGCGGGAGTATCGGAACGAGATCAAGTCGCAGATTCGCGACCTGATGGCGAAAGCGGATTTGACCCCAGCGGACCTGGACGGTCGCACGGGTACTGGGAAGGTGGCGGCGAAGTACAAGTCTGCGGATGGGGCGAACACCTGGAGCGGTCGTGGGCGTAAGCCGAAGTGGGTTGTTGCTCACCTGGACAATGGCGGCTCTCTCGACGACCTCGCGGTCTGAATCTGTATCGGTGCGCGCCGGGTACTGCGGTACTCTGGCGCGCTGAGCAGCGGTGCTGCTCGCTTACCGTCACCTCGGCTTCTCCCCGAAGCTCAATCAATGTGGTGACAGAAATGGTGACAGTTTTCGGTTCTTCGGGAGTGAACGGTGTTCAAGGTATTGATACATAAAGACTATTGTCGCGTACTCCATGCACAGATCCAGAACATCGAGTGATCGCGATGACAACGCAGAGCAGAGTCGCCGGTCAGGTGCTTATCGTCTCCGCTGCTTCCGGCGCGGGGAAATCTTCCTTGTTGAGTGCCTTGCGCGAGCGCATGCCGGAGCTCGCGGTGGCAGTCTCGCATACCACGCGGGCGCCCCGACCCGGGGAGGAGAACGGTCGGCATTATCATTTCGTGGAAATGGCTTCGTTCGAGGCCATGATCGCGGCGGATGCCTTCATCGAGCACGCCGAAGTGTTCGGGAACCGCTATGGCACGGCCAGATCCTCGGTCGAGTCGCTGCTCGCCGAAGGGCGGGATGTCATTGTGGAAATCGATTGGCAAGGCGCGCGGCGAGTGCGTGAGGTTTTGCCAGGCAGTGCTTCCATCTATATTGCGCCGCCGTCACGCGATGCGCTGGAACAGCGCCTCCGCGCGCGCGGGCAGGACAGTGATGCGGTGATCGCCGGGCGCATGGCGCAGGCGAGATCGGAACTGATTCACTGGCATGAATACGATTATCTGGTGGTCAATGACGATTTTGAGGTGGCTGCCGAAGATTTGGTCGCAATCGTCCGGGCGCAGCGTCTGAGTCGCGAGCGCCAGGCCGTGACCCAGTCCGAACTGCTTGAATCGCTGCTCGCCTGAAACACGCACTCGGCGGTGCGGTCGGTTTGCCCGATCCGGTTTCCGCAGACGTTGCGGCTGTTCGTGTGCGGTCATTTACGGCAGCATTGCGCGCTTGTTTGAACCACCTCGCCATTGCCCATGAATACTCTCCACGTCGATCTCGGTGAACGCAGCTACCCGATTCACATCGGTTCGGGCTTGCTCGATCGTGCCGATCTGATCCGTCCGCACATCCCAGGCAAACAGGTCATGGTGGTCAGCAACACCACGGTTGCGCCGCTGTATCTCGATCGACTGATGGCCTCGCTCGATGGGCTCGATGCCCGTTCGGTGATCCTGCCGGACGGCGAGCAGTACAAGACCCTGGATACCGTGAACCGGGTGTTCACGGCCCTGCTGGAAGCCCGTTTCAATCGCAGTTGTACCTTGATCGCGCTCGGTGGCGGTGTGGTGGGCGACATCACCGGGTTTGCGGCGGCCAGCTATCAGCGCGGGGTGCATTTCATCCAGGTGCCAACCACCTTGCTGTCCCAGGTCGATTCCTCCGTTGGGGGCAAGACCGGGGTCAATCATCCGCTTGGCAAGAACATGATCGGGGCTTTCTACCAGCCTCGTGTGGTGATCGCCGACATCGAGACCCTGGATACGCTGCCGGAGCGCGAACTGGCGGCCGGTGTCGCGGAAGTGATCAAGTACGGCCTGATCAATGATCCGGAGTTCTTTCGCTGGCTTGAAGCCAATATCGACGCCATCAATGCCCGTGATCGCGCCGTGCTAAGTCATGCGATCGAGCGTTCCTGTGCCGATAAGGCCGACGTGGTGGCCGCCGATGAACGCGAATCGGGCACGCGGGCATTGCTTAATCTGGGGCACACCTTCGGCCATGCGATTGAAACCGGTATGGGTTATGGCGCATGGCTTCATGGTGAGGCCGTCGGGGCCGGGATGGTGATGGCGGCGCATCTTTCTCATGAGCTGGGGTGGATCGGGGATGCCGACCTGTCCCGGATCGAGTCGATCATTGCGCGCGGAAAACTTCCGAATCGCCCGCCCCAAGGCATGGACCGGACACGCTTCATGGAATTGATGGCGGTGGACAAGAAGGTGCTGGACGGTCGGCTACGGCTGGTGCTGATGCGGGGATTGTGCGACTCGGTGGTCACCGGCGACTTCGATGTGGCCGCGCTGGAACGAAGTCTGGATCAGCAGATTGCGGAGGCAATCGATTGGCCACCGCGATAGGGATTGCGGACTATTGCACCATTAGAAGGAAATAGGTGGGTTCGCGGTTCTCCAGGGAGATGTCGAAGACCGCGTGCAGCGAGCGGGTCTCGCCAGGAATCAGCACATTGTCCTTGATACCCTTGAGGTCGGAGATGCCGATCTGCAGTCCGGTGCGGTCAAAAAGCAGTACCTTGATTCGGGGTTGCACCACGATCGGTGTCTGGTTGTGCAGCACGATCTGGTATTCGTAGCGTGTCTCGTCACTTTTCTTGCTGACCGAGAAAACCAGGTTTTTGACGTAGTTCTGATTGACCTCGATGACCTGATCGAACAGCAATTCATTGAGGTCCGGGATTGTTCCGGCGACCAGGGACTTGATCTGATCCTTGAAAAACGCAACGCGCCCCTGGAAGAAGTCCCGCTCCCCTTTCAAGACCTTTATTTCGTAATCCTGTTCCCGGACGCGCTCAATGGAGCTCGACACATAGCCGCGAACGAAGAAAATTCCGCCGATGATGCCGATGACCAACAGGAAGACGGCGGATTTGAATAAGGTCAGGGTACGTTTGCACTTGTACAATCCAGCGGTGGACGAGGAGGAAGACCGCCGAGACCGGTGGCGGGAAGAATGTCCTTCCGAACGCCCTTCTACAGAATCGCCGTGCCCATAATTGGAACCTGAGCCGTGAGGGGCTCCCCCGGTCAGTGTGGTGTCGCTGGGCTGATCCGGGCGCTGTCGCCGCGAGCCTCGTTGCCGTCGATCTTCGCTCATAAAGCTATCCGCTTCGGGTCAATCGCTTGTGTAACGGTGTGTTGATTTCAGGGAATATGGCAGATTTTGCGGTTTATCGGAACGGTTAGGCTGTGCGTGGCGGTGTGCGCGGATTCTCGGGAAGCGTGCGCCTTGACGCTGTCCAGCCTGCCCGTGACAATTTTGCCTCCTCGTCAATGGCTGCCTGAACTATGCGCATCTACATGCAGACCCCGCTTGCGGCCGGCGATTCACCCCGCTTCTGCCACCTGATCCTTCAGAAGGATCTGCTCGAAGGCTGGTCCTTGGTACGTGAAACCGGCCCACAAGGCCGTGCCGGTCGGGTGACCAAGCGCCATTTTCAGAGCCAAGATGATGCGACCGAGGCGTTGACGCAGGAACGCGATCTTCAGATTCGTAAAGGCTTTCGCGTGGTCTTTGCTGAGGGTGTCGGCAAGTGAGCAATGCGGGAAGCGCCGAGGCGGAGGCCCCTCAAAATGCCATCGTACTGGCGCGCGATCCGTTCGCGGCGCGGGTGCCGATCCCGTTTCGGGATGCCTTGTGCTCCCGGTTGCTGGGACAGATAAATCATCTGATCGACAAGACCGAGCTGTATGTCCTCATCAGTGGTGCGGAGGGCAGTGGCAAGACGGTGTTACGGCACATGTTCGTGGATCAGGCACCGAAACATTTTGTGGTGCTCGCGCTGGATGCGTCGGCAGGTCTTCGCAGCGTGGATCTGCTTGCCGAAGTCGCTGAGCGTTTTGGGAATCGCCGCCGCAAGAGTGACGACATCCACGATTTGTTCATTGCGCATTACAGTCGAGGCAAGCAGCCGGTTTTGGTGATTGATGCAGCTGAGCGCCTGGAAAGTCGTGCGTTGCATCTTGTTGCCAAGCTCGCCGAACACGGTCTGCATCTGGTGTTGTTCGTGCGTTCGGACCGCGAGGCGTCGATCGCCGAGAAACTTGATGCGGACCGTATCCAGGTGTTGCGCGTGGCCCCCTACGACGCACGTCGCACCTATTGCTATCTTCAGCACTGTCTCGCGGTGGTGGGGTATCAAGGGCCGATGCCGTTCGACCGTGATGACCTCATGGAGATCCAGAAACATAGCGGTGGCCTGCCAGTCGGGATCAACAAGTTTGCTCGCGAGCGTATGCGCACGCAGTCGGACGGCCCACCCCGCAGCGCCCCGGTGCATAAGCCGGATCGGGGTGCCAGCCCCCGCGTGATCTTCGTCGGCGTTGTGCTGGCGCTGCTCATGGGAGTGGTCACGGTAATGGCCTTGACCGGGCGTTTTCATAACGCACGGAAAGGGAGTGATGACGCATCGACAATACCGGTCGATGTTGGCGGTGATCGCGTGCCGATGCCGGTTGTCGAAGCGATCGACCCGGTCGATCCGGTTGTGGTCTCGACTGAAAATCGTCGGGTCGAGCGGACCGAAACGGCACTGACCGACAAGCAGATTGAGCCTGACCCGTTACCGGCGGATGAGCCCGTCGATCAAGTCGATATCCCGCCGGATATGGACAGTAAGGCCCCGCCGCTCGATGAATTGTCCGCTGAACCCGGGTTGGGCGACGCCGAACACGCCGAGATCGAGGCTGCTCAACCAGCGGATGCCGAGGAAGCGGCAGAGTCTGCGGTCGCCCCGCCTCCCGAATCGCCCAGGCCGGATGAGGCTGTTGATTCGGGCGCCGATGCGGACGCCGATGTGACGCTGTCACCGGACAACGAGGGGGTCCTTGCCAGGAACCCGCGTCACTACACCATGCAATTGGTCGCAGGCCCGAGTTTGAATGCAGTCCGGCGCTTTGCGGCGCGTTATGAGGTTTCCGATGAAAGCGCGATCTATGAGCTGGATCGCGATGGCGAGGCGCATTTCGCCCTGATTTACCGCGACTACGCCAGCCGCGAAGAAGCCCTCGATGCGCTGGATGCGCTGCCGGACAATCTCAAGGCGCGCCAGCCCTGGCTGCGCAGGCTTTCTTCGATTCAGAAAAGCCTCGGTAAAGAATGACCCTTTGAGCCAGTCGATACCGCTTGAAGCCGGGTATATCCCGTGCGGATCGTCGGGTCGTGGGAGTGCGGGTGCAGTGGCACGATTCCGTGCGTCTGCGGTGGCGTCGGGCGACCGTTTTGCATTAGGATTCGCCGGTTTTGTAAAGCCTGATAATGAAGCTTTAGGCCGAGTCGGTACGTCACTTGTTCGTCTGCGAGCGCCAAGGCGTTTGTCCTGATCGGGTTGATCGGCAAGTACGTAAACCGTGGGAATGTCTTCTCTGCGACGGTTTTCGGTGAAAGTCTCCGGGGCCTGTCGGCAAGTAATCAATGAGGTAAAGCTATGATGCGCGGCTCTCTGCCTGCCAAGCAGGGTCTCTACGACCCGGCTTTTGAGCATGATGCCTGTGGCGTCGGTTTCGTCGCGGATATCCGGAATCGCAAGAGTCACGCGATCGTGCAGCAGGGTCTGCTGATCCTGAAGAACCTGACCCATCGAGGCGCCGTGGGCGCCGACAAACTGGCCGGCGATGGTGCAGGCCTGCTGATTCAGATGCCGGATGCGTTCCTGCGCGCCAAGGCGAATGGGCTTGGCTTCGAGCTTCCTGCAGAAGGCGATTACGGCGTCGGCATGTTGTTCCTGCCGCAGGCGGGCGATACCCGTGCGGCAATCGAGGCCATGATCGAAGCAACCATCGTTGCCGAAGGTCAGACCCTGATCGGCTGGCGCGATGTGCCCACCGATAACAGTGGCGTCGGACAGTCGGTCAAGGACGTCGAGCCGGTAATCCGGCAGGTATTCGTTGCGCGCGGCAGGACCGCGACCGACGCGGATGCGTTCGAGCGCAAGTTGTTCGTGATCCGCAAGATCGTCGAGAAGAAGGCGATGGATTGCGGCATGGACGGTTGCGAGCAGTTCTACGCACCATCGTTTTCCAGCCGCACCCTGAACTACAAGGGCATGCTGCTCGCCGACCAGGTCGGCGTGTATTACCCGGACCTGCAGGACGAGAGCATGGTCTCGGCGCTGGCCCTGGTGCACCAGCGTTTCTCGACCAACACCTTCCCGTCCTGGGATCTCGCACACCCGTTCCGCATGATTGCGCACAACGGCGAGATCAACACGCTGCGCGGCAACGTCAACTGGATGCGCGCCCGCCGTGCCGCGATGAAATCGCCGGTGCTCGGCGAGGACCTGGACAAGATCTGGCCGTTGATTGCCGAAGGTCAGTCCGATTCCGCCAGCTTCGACAGTGCGTTGGAACTGCTGGTCATGGGCGGTTATGACATGGCCCACGCGATGATGATGCTGATCCCCGAGGCCTGGTCCGGCAATCCGCTCATGGACGAGAAGCGCAAGGCCTTCTACGAATACCACGCCGCCCTGATGGAGCCGTGGGACGGCCCTGCTGCAGTGGCTTTCACCGATGGTCGTCAGATCGGCGCGACCCTGGACCGTAACGGCCTGCGCCCGGCGCGTTATCTGATTACGGACGATGGCCTGGTGGTGATGGCCTCGGAGATGGGTGTCCTGCCGATTCCTGAGCACAAGATTGTCAAGAAATGGCGTTTGCAGCCCGGCAAGATGTTCCTGATCGACCTCGCCGAGGGCCGCATCATCGACGACGGCGAGATCAAGGACGGACTGTCTGCGGCCAAGCCATACAAGGATTGGCTGGATCGCACCCAGATCAAGCTGAAGGACCTGAAGCACGAGGCCGGTCCGATGGCGATGTCCGGCGATGCGCTGCTGAATCGTCAGCAGGCCTTCGGTTACACCCAGGAAGACCTCAAGTTCCTGATGACGCCGATGGCCGCCAGTGGCCAGGAGGCGATTGGCTCGATGGGTAACGACAACCCGCCGGCGGTGTTGTCGAACAAGGCCAAGCCGCTGTTCAACTACTTCAAGCAGAACTTCGCCCAGGTCACCAATCCGCCCATCGATCCGATCCGCGAAGAACTGGTCATGTCGCTGGTGTCGTTGATCGGTCCGCGCCCAAATCTGCTCGGCCTGGACGATTCCGGCCAGAACATGCGTCTGGAAGTCGATCAGCCGGTGCTGTCGAACACCGATCTGGAACGTGTTCGCCATATCGAGGATCACACCAGCGGCGCCTTCAAGACCAAGACGCTGTCGATCTGCTGGGACGCCGACACCGGTGCCGATGGCATGGGTCCGGCGCTCGATGCCTTGTGCGCCAAGGCGGAGGATGCGGTTCAGGACGGATACAACATCATCGTGCTGTCCGATCGAGACGTGAACGCCGACCGGGTTCCGATCCCGGTACTGCTCGCCACATCGGCGGTTCATCATCATCTGGTGCGCGCCGGCCTGCGTACCCGTTCCGGTCTGGTCGTCGAGTCCGGCGCGGCGCGTGAGGTGCATCACTTCGCCTGTCTCGCCGGATACGGCGCGGAAGCGGTCAATCCTTATCTGGCCTTCGATACGGTTTCCTCGCTGTGCGGCGAGTTGCCGGGTGGAATCAGCGAGGGTGAGGCCCACAAGCGCTACATCAAGGCGGTGGGAAAAGGCCTGCTGAAGGTGTTCTCGAAGATGGGTATTTCCACCTATCAGTCCTACTGTGGCGCGCAGGTTTTCGATGCAGTCGGCCTGTCTCAGGACTTCCTCGACGATTATTTCACCGGCACCGTATCCAAGATCGACGGCGCGGGTATCGATGAGGTGGCGGCGGAAGCGGTTACCCGTCATCGGGATGCCTTCGGCGACGCGCCAATCTATCGGAACCATCTCGATGTCGGGGGCGATTATGCCTATCGGGTGCGCGGCGACGCCCACATCTGGACCCCGGAAAGCATCGCCAATCTGCAACATGCGGCGCGCGGCAACGATCCCAAAAGCTACGCCGAATACTCGCGTTACATGAATGAGCAGAACGAAGAACTGCTGACCTTGCGCGGCCTGTTCGAATTCAAGTTCGCCGACCAGCCGATCCCGCTGGATGAGGTTGAGCCCGCTTCGGCGATCGTCAAGCGTTTCGCGACCGGCGCGATGTCTTACGGTTCCATTTCCATGGAGGCGCATTCGACCCTGGCCATCGCCATGAATCAGATTGGCGGCAAGTCCAATACGGGTGAAGGCGGTGAAGAGCCGGAGCGTTTCCTGCCGCTTGAAGACGGTTCCATGAACCCGCGTCGCTCCGCGATCAAGCAGGTTGCCTCGGGCCGTTTCGGCGTCACTGCCGAGTATCTGGTCAATTCCGATGACATCCAGATCAAGATGGCGCAGGGTGCGAAGCCCGGTGAGGGGGGGCAGCTGCCCGGACACAAGGTCAATGCGCAGATCGCGAAAGTGCGTCATTCGACGCCCGGTGTCGGTCTGATCTCGCCGCCGCCGCACCATGACATCTATTCGATCGAAGACCTGGCGCAGCTGATCCACGACCTCAAGAACGTCAATCCGAAGGCGCGCATCAGCGTCAAGCTGGTTTCCGAGATCGGTGTCGGTACGGTCGCCGCCGGCGTCTCCAAGGCGCATGCGGATCACGTCACCATCGCCGGCTACGACGGCGGCACCGGCGCGTCGCCGCTGACCTCGATCAAGCATGCCGGGTCGCCCTGGGAGATCGGTCTCGCCGAGACCCATCAGACCCTGGTGCTGAACAAGCTGCGTGGCCGCATCGCCGTGCAGGTCGATGGTGGCATGCGCACCGGGCGCGATGTGGTCGTCGGTGCGCTGTTGGGGGCCGATGAATTCGGTTTCGCGACCGCGCCGCTGATCGCCGAAGGCTGCATCATGATGCGCAAATGCCATCTGAATACCTGCCCGGTTGGTGTCGCGACTCAGGACCCGGAGCTGCGCAAGCGCTTCACCGGCAAGCCCGAGCATGTGGTCAATTACTTCTTCTTCGTCGCCGAAGAAATGCGCCAGCTGATGGCCAGGCTGGGTGTGCGCACCGTCAATGAGTTGGTCGGTCGCACCGAACTGCTCGACATGCGTCGGGCGATCAACCACTGGAAGGCGAAGGGCCTGGATTACTCCAAGCTTCTGTACAAGCCGAAAGCCGGTCCGGATGTTGCGGTCTATAACTGCGAGTCGCAGGAGCATGGGCTCGAAAATGCCCGCGACAACTGGCTGATCGAACAGGCCAGGTCTGCGCTGGATAACGGTTCAGCGGTGAAGATCGAAACGCCGATCTACAACACCAATCGCAGTTTCGGCGCGATGTTGTCCGGTCGTGTCGCGGAGAAGTACGGCCACGCCGGTTTGCCGGATGACACCATCCACATCAGCGCCAAGGGTACTGCCGGACAGTCGTTCGGCGCCTGGGTCGCCAAGGGTGTGACCATCGATCTGCAGGGTGAAGGCAACGATTACGTCGGCAAGGGTCTCTCGGGCGGTCACCTGATCGTTCGCCCGGCAGCGGATGCGGCCATCAAGGTGGCGGAAGAGAACATCATCGTCGGCAATACCGTGCTTTACGGCGCGATTGCCGGTGAGTGCTACTTCCGGGGCGTTGCCGGTGAACGTTTTGCAGTGCGCAACTCGGGTGCGACGGCGATTGTCGAAGGTGTCGGCGATCACGGATGCGAATACATGACCGGTGGCGTCGTGGTGGTGCTCGGCGGCACCGGGCGCAACTTCGCGGCGGGTATGTCGGGTGGTATCGCCTATGTCCTCGACGAAGCCGGTGACTTCGCGCAGCGCTGCAACATGGCGATGGTCGAGCTGGAACCGATCCATGCCGAAGATCGTGCGTTGGAAAAGCTCGATCATCAGGGCGGCGATCTGGAAACGCATGGCAAGGTCGATGTCAGCCATGACATGACCCGCCACGATGCAGCACGTCTCAAGGCACTGATCAGCAATCACATTCATTACACCGACAGCGCGGTCGGTAAACGCATCCTCGATAACTGGGCCGATTATCTGCCCAAGTTCGTCAAGGTCATGCCGGTCGATTACCGCCGCGCGTTGATGGAAATGCAGCAGACCACGGCCGGCGCAGACGCTGGCGCTTCGGCGGGTCACTGAGGGGAAACATACGATGGGCAAGCCAACCGGTTTCATGGAAATCGCACGTTCCGATCGCAGTTACGCGCCGGTCTCCGACCGCATTCAGAACTACAAGGAATTCGTCATTGCACTGAGCGATGACGAGGTCAGCAAGCAGGGCGCGCGTTGCATGGATTGCGGCATTCCGTATTGTCATAACGGTTGTCCGATCAACAACATCATTCCGGACTTCAACGATCTGGCCTACCACCAGGATTGGCGTTCCGCTATCGATGTTCTGCATTCGACCAACAACTTTCCGGAATTTACCGGTCGTATCTGTCCGGCGCCTTGCGAGGCGGCGTGTACGCTCAATCTCACTGATGAGCCGGTGACCATCAAGACCATCGAGTGCGCCACCATCGATCGTGCCTGGAACGAAGGCTGGGTCCAGCCACAGGTGCCCGAACATCGTACCGGCAAGCGGGTCGCGGTGGTTGGTTCCGGACCTGCCGGCATGGCCTGTGCGCAGCAGCTTGCGCGTGCCGGTCATGAGGTGCATGTCTACGAGCGTCAGGACCGTATTGGCGGTCTGCTGCGTTACGGTATCCCGGACTTCAAGCTCAGTAAGAGTCTGATCGATCGGCGTATCTCACAGATGCGCGCTGAGGGCGTGCATTTTCATCCCAACACCGAGATCGGTGTCGACAAGTCCGGCGACGAATTGCTGAGCGATTTCGATGCGGTTGCACTGACCGGTGGTGCGGAAGCGCCGCGTGATCTGCCGATCCCGGGTCGCGATCTGGATGGGGTGCATTTCGCGATGGATTTCCTCCGTCAGAACAACAAGCGCGTCGCCGGCGACAAGATTCCTCGGGCAACCGAGATTCATGCCCGTGGTCTGAACGTGGTGGTCATCGGTGGCGGCGATACCGGTTCGGACTGTATCGGCACCTCGATTCGCCACGGCGCGATTGCCGTCACCCAGCTCGAAATCATGCCGCAGCCGCCGGAGAGGGAAGACAAGGGGCTCACTTGGCCGAACTGGCCGTTGAAGATGCGGACTTCATCGTCGCAGGAAGAAGGCTGCGAACGTGATTTCGCGGTGACCACCAAGGCGTTCCTCGGCGAGAACGGCAAATTGACCGGGGTGCGGTGCGCGCGGGTCGAATGGACCAAGGATGACGCCGGTAACTGGCGCATGAACGATATCGAAGGTTCGGAATTCGAGATCAAGGCGGATCTGGTCACCCTGGCCATGGGTTTCGTCCACCCGGTCCATCAAGGCATGTTGGAACAAATTGGCGTGCAACTGGATCCACGCGGCAACGTGCAGGGTGCGACAGAGGGCGCTCAGGCCTACAAGACATCGATGGACAAGGTGTTTGCGGCCGGTGACATGCGCCGTGGTCAATCCCTGGTGGTGTGGGCGATTCGCGAAGGCCGTCAATGCGCGCGTGCGATCGACGAGTTCCTGATGGGGACCACTGACCTGCCGCGCTGAGCGTCGGGCGATCGGCGTGGCCCGTCAGGGTGACGCGAAACTAACGCAGCACACCCGCTATCATTCGGCTTCTATCCGTTGTTCGAGGGAAACGAAGCATGAGCGATGCGCATCCGCCCAAAAACCAATCTTCCTCTTGGCGCGATTGGGTGCTTCTGGGTGTCGTACTCGGGGTGTCCATCGCCGGGGTTTTGCTTGGTCTGCGTTGGTTTGCTCCACATTTGCTCGGGGTGCCGACCGATCTCCAACTGGTGCAGACCAGTGAGGCCGTACCGCCATTCTATGAAGGGGTGTTCCGGCGGGAGGACGTCGCAAGCAAGGATTTTCTGCTCAAGGACCCGCGTACCGTGGTGCGCGCGCACCCGTTGATTCCGGAATCCGTTGCGCTGGGCCCGAACGATATTTTGGGCTTTCGCAATCGTGACATTCCCAATGTCGCCGATGTCGTCGTCCTGGGGGACAGCCAGACATACGGCAACAACGCCCGCCTGGAAGAGAACTGGCCCAGTCGCTTGCAGCAACGTCTGGGAGCCAAGCACGCCAGGGTCTACAGCATGGCAACCGGCGGTTGGGGTGGGATTCAGTATCTGGACATGTTCGACAACGCCACGTTGTTGCGGCCGCGCACGGTGGTGGTGGCCTTCTATTCCGGCAACGATGCCCTGGAGGCCTTCCGCACCGCATATGGGGTTGAGAGGTGGCGCAGCCTGCGGCTGTCGCCAGCGCTGTCCACATCGGATTTGCCGAAGATCGAGTTTCCAGCGCCGAAGAGCAGCTACTGGACGGTCGAATTCGAAGCGGGAAATACACAGATTTTCACCCCGGAGTTGCGACTCGGTGCGAATCAGGACATACCGGCGGTCGATACCGGATATCGAATCCTCGAAGAGGTCGGTCGCAACATCGCGAATGGCGCGGCCCGCGTTCATATCCCGATCATCCTGACCGTCATACCCACCAAGGAACTGGTGTATGCCCGAAGGGTCGAACAGGCCGGTGTGCAGGCGCCACCCGAGTATCAGGAATTGGTGGCACGCGAGACCCAAAGCCTGGAAAAACTTGCCCAGGCGTTCAGGGCGTTGCCGGGCGTGAGCTATGTAGATGTGCTGGGCGCGATGCAGGCCGCAGCGATGCAGTCGCATCCGCTTTATTACCCGGACCCGGATGGTCACCCGTCGCCCGTCGGTTATGGCGTCATCGCCGAGGCTTTGTTCTCCGCCGTGGATGCCCTGGTGCCGCCGCCGCCCCGGGGCATGGTTGTGGTCCGCGAGCTGGATGGTCAAACGCGGATTTATTGGGTGGATGCCGATGGCAAGCGCCTGGTGGTGCGGCGCGAGACGCTGATCGACAACGGCTGGGAGATTGGGGAGATTCCCAAGGTGATGCCTCGGGACATCGCCAAGCTCCCTTACCGAGGTTATTTCACCGAGGTCGATGCGGCCCGTTACGGTCCGCAAACCGTCCGCTAAATTCGGCTTTCAGGCCTGGATTCCACCCCACGGGTGCCGGGCTTACGGAAGCCGGATCAGATTGTTGAGCCGTTCCGGCCAGCGATCGCAGAACACGTTGTCGGTGTCGTAGACGCACGCGTAAAGGCTGTACCCGGTCATGGGTACGGCAACGCCGCTTGTCGGGGTGGAAGGAATGGTGAAGCCGAGAGCGACGTCGCCCAGGGCAAGACAATCCTTGATCAAGGTGTCATTGCTGGGGTCGAAGCCTTCGTGCGAGGTGGTTTTGAAAATCGCCACATGCGCGTTCGGGTCGTCGCCAAGCACGAAGGGGCGCACGGCTCGCGCCGCGCTCGCCGCAACCGGAGTCAGTGCCTCCCAAAGTGCCTGATCGTCGCTCGCCTGGTAGTGGATGCTGAAGTGGGTGCGTGTGGCGTCGGTGACGTCGAGTATTTCAATACGACCGATGTTGCTGCCACGCGGGTAGCCCTGGGTTTCCCAGGCTTGCAGGTCGTCGAGTTCGTCGTCGCTGAGCGGTAGCTCGGATTCGCTTGGCGGCATCAGGCCGCCATGAACCGTGTAGTTGACGATGTTGGCACGGGTCGATTCCGAACTCAGGCTGGACCAATTGTGCAAGCGCAGCAGATCAGCGGGTTCGACGGCGTACCCGTCGCCCAGATCGGTGTCATCAAGCCGAGGCGCGTGGCAACTCACGCAATGGGCATCGATGATCTTCTTGATGGTGTTTTGATAGGTGATGCGGCCTCGGTCGAATGCGCAGTCGTTACTGCCATCACCATTGCCGGTATCGCCCGTACCGGTGCCGGAACATAAATCGCTGGTCAGGTTGGCGTAGGTGCTGGACGAGGTGGAGCTACAGCTACCGCCGCTGATGCCGGCGTCTGTTTTCAGGGTTTCGAGCACCTCGCTGGTGAAATCGGCGTCCTCGTCGAAATCCCGATTGCCCCCCAAGGTGCTGCGCGCCGCGCAGTAGAAGTCCTTGCCACATTCGTTCCACGGCGATCCGCCGCTCGCGTTGACGTGGCAGCTCTGGCAGTCCGAACCGTACGCGCCGGTCGCGGTGGCGTGGACGGACGTGCAGACAGTGAACGCGATTAGCATCACGGTGAGCCGGGCGACGAAGAGATTGATCATGATTCAGGTCCCGTCCGAGCAGGCGGTGTCCGCACCGAGCAAACCGCAGACCGGCGTCGCCAGCGGCAGAATCTCGTGGTAATCGATTCCGAAGGCGGTCAGGACGTTGGCCCATATCGATCCCCGGGTGTCGGCGCTCTCGGCATCCACGTCGGTGCCGTCAATCACACCGGGATAGTCGCCTCGGCTGCGATTGCCCCCATAAACGCCGGTGGTGATTCCGGCCCCGAGAATGGGGATGCTGCCGTAGAACCAGTGGTCGCTGCCGTTGCTTGAGTTGTAGGCCGGGGTGCGGTCGAAATCCGACATCACGATGTAAATCGTGTCGTCGCTGCCCACCCGTTCGATCAGGAGCGCGAGCATGTTGCAGAGCTCTTCGCAGAGGCTTTCCTGGCTGGATTGATGGGTGTCGAATCCGGTCATCCAGATGGTGGCGACGTCAGCCAGGCCGTTGTTGAGGGCGAGCTCCGCACCCGCGAAGCGGTGCGCATGATCGTCGGTGGTGCCGGCGCCCCGCGTGGAAGCGTCTTCGTAGTGTTTGTACAACGCCTGCGAGAGCCCGTCGATGTCAATGATCTGACTGGTGTCGAGGCTGCCTTCATAACTGCCTTCACCGCGTACGATGTCTTCCGAAAGATCCCAGTTCTGCAGCCAGGCGTGGATGCGGGAACTGGACTTGAAGCTCCCCTCGGTGCTGGCGTTGTAGCGGTTGAGCGCGCTCCAGAGTTTGTCATTGGAAAGCCCCGATACCGGACTGAGCAGGGCGTTGATGTCTTCGGGTTCCCCTGCAAGCGGGGATTTGTAACTCCCCGTCGTGAATACGTTGCGATTGAAGGAAATGCCGCCTGGAAAGGTGCCGCGCGTGAGGGCGTTGGCCACGGCAACCGGGATGCCCGGGCTGCCGGCGCGATTCTGGCCGGTCAAGCCGATCAGCGGGCCGAGCGCATGCGATGCAGTCTGCATGTTCACATGGCGAACGATCGCGAGCTTGTCGGTCGGCAGATTGGCGGCGGCGGGTGGCAGATACCAGTCGTCCATGCCCATATCGGTGCAGGTGGCGAGGTCGTGCCCGGTCACGTCAAAACCGTTGTCGGCTTCCGTGGCGCTGGGATAGGCGTCGCAGAAGTCGATCGAACGAATCCCCCCGTCGCAGAAGATGCAGACCAGCTTGCTGGCGATCGGGGTGATGTCGTCGGCGCGCCCGGCTCGAGGGTACAGGGCGGCAAGCTGCCCCAGTCCGAGGCCGGCGATGCCCGCCCCGAGACCCAGTCCCTGAAGGAAGCGGCGGCGTGTCCATTTATGCTGAGACATGTCTTGGCCTCGTTGCGCGAGCTGGCATCAATAGAGAATGAAACCGCCATCGATCAGGAAGAAATATCGACAGATATTCTTTTTGTCGTTGCTCGATATGCGGGTGAAAGGTTTGTCGATCTGGATGTCCCCAGGCTGACTTGCACCGCTGGCACGGGCCATGCGCAAGGACGGGGGGCTGGCGACCATGCCGGTCACCAGGCTTTGGGCGCCGGTCAGAGCGGCGTCGCTGATCGGGCGGCTGCGGACCTTGCGGTACATGTAGCGGATGGTGGCATCCTGGCTGCCCTGATCGGGGAATACGCTGCCGTTGCCGACCAATTGATCGCAGTAGGTGTCGATGAGGTTGAACATCAGCAGCGGGGTCACGCCGCTTGGATCGCGATTGCGGTCGAGGACATAGGTGTAATCGATGCCGCCAAGCATGATCTGGTACGGATGCGCGTAGTAAGCGACCGAGGCCGCCATGTTCTCGCCATAGGGATAGATCAGCGGGTTCTCCCCGTTATGATCGAGTTCGATACAGGTATCCGGGTTCGTGCTGTCGGTGCAGAACGAATTCAGCAGCACCTGACTGAGCATGGTCGGCGACATCATGCGCAGGTTCGCTTCGGAATACGCGGGATCGTCCGCCGCACTCAGAATCGCCGGACGCCGGGTTCGGTCGAACACCGTGCCTGGCAATCGCCCTGCGCCGCCCGGCGCGGTGGCAATGCCTCCGAGCGCCGGAGGTGGTGTGGCAATGCGACGCAGGGGGCTTGCCGGATTTCCTGCGACGGGTTTGGGGCGTGTCAGTGTGCCGGGCCGGGGACGGGGTTGGGGACGGGTCGGGATCGCCTTGCGCTCCACAGAACCCGCTGCCACATCCGGCCTGGAAATGGGTTCCGCCAGCGGCTGGGGCGTTGCCGCGCTGCACGTCGTCGCGAACAGGGTGGCGGTGATGCACAGGTACCGCATCCCGGTGCGGATCAGGAAGATCGATGACATCAGCGCGCCCTCCGATATTCCGGCAGGGCCAGCATCGCTTTGTACACATCCCGGATGTCGCGGTCGCCCTGGAATTTGTCGACCAGGGTTTGCAGAGAGCTGCTGTCCCGGTCGAGGAAACGATGCGTGAGATCGAAGGCGACCCGATTTGCGATGCAGGCATGCACCACCGGGGATTCCGCCATCAAGGCCCCGAGCGCGGGGATGTCTTCGGCGTTTTGGGCCTGGAACACGCCCTGAGGAGACGTCCGGTTGGGCAGATAGGCGCCGCCCTGGGTCCATCGATTCTTGAACGCGCCCATGCTGTTGACGATGCCATGACAACCTTTGCAATCGTCCTTGCCGAGCGCCTCGTTGGCGGCGTCGGTGTCGTGCAGCTTGGAGAAGGAAACGCAGTCCGTATTGGTGCCGTCACCGCAGGCTTCCTGGCCATTCGGGACACGCATCTCCCAGGGGCTTCCGCCACCTTCGATGTAATCCACATGCCAGTAGGACACACCGTGCTTCCAGTTGATGGTGTCGCAGAGCCAGTAGCTGTAAACCCGGTTCGCGTAATTCGGCTCCGTCGGGTTGCTGATCATCAGAGCGTAATTGGTCAACAGCCCGGCAGGCAGATGCGCTTCCAGCGGGCTGTCGAAACAGACTTTCTGCCAGTCCGCTTCCCCGCCGTAGGTGCCTACGTCGCCCGGATAGTCGTCGCGAAACACCACGTCATCGTCCGGTGGCGCCATGCCGCCGCAATCGGCAGCACTGACGTCGCCCTGGGTGCCGGCGGTGCGATTCAGGCAGCGTGGATCCCAACCGTTCTGGTAGGAAACCCAACGACGGATGGCGTCCTGGGCATGTTGCGCACGGCTGGTACGGATCACGCAGGACGAGGTGAACAGGTCGGTGAATGGGCGGTTTTCGCCAAACAGGCCGTCAGTTCCCATGAGCAGATGTTTCACGAACATGAACGGTTCCACGTCGCGTTGCCAGCCGACGCGATAACGTCCGTACTGGTCGCCATCCGTGCTGTAGCCAGCCAGGATCGTGGTTTCGACACCGGCGGAATTGGTGCCGGTACGCGGTGTCAGGTAGAGGGCATTGCGCAAACGACACTCGCCCAACCCTTCCCCGCAGCCGCAGGCCAGATCAGCTTCGGTGGAGCAATTCACCGCATCGGAGCGGGACAGGCTGCCGTCGTCGCCGACCGAACAACGATTGAGATCGGCGGTGCTGTCGTCGAGATCGACTTCCTGATCGGCGCTTCGTGTCCACACCCCATCCACCTGCTCGCAGATCGGGTTTTTGACCCCGTCGTCGAAGCGGGTCTTGCAGCCCCACACGTAATAGCCGTCATCGTCACTGAACAGACCGCTGCTGCGATAGTTGTAGGCTTGCAGATTGCTTTCGGTGAAGTCGGGCGCGGCGGTCTGGTGATAACTGTTATTCCAGAATGCGGTGCGGATCTTCTTCAGCGGCAGATTGGCCTCGATCCAGGCGGCGCTGACATCCAGATCGCCCGCGCTGAGCAACGCCGCGAGGGTCTGGGTCGCCGCGCCGGTCGGTGTGTAGCGGTAGTCGCCGAGCACATCGGTGCGCAGGCAGTTGCCGGCGTCGCTGACGCCCGAGTCGTCCATGTATCGCCCGAAATACACCAGACGCTCCCCATCCATCTTCAGGACCCCATTGCCGGTATCGGTCGAATCCACCACATAGCGGCGAATGAACGCGCCGGCGGCGACCGAATCGTTGGGTTCGGTGAAATCGGTTCCGGCCCAGGTCGCGACTTTTTCCGCAAAGGCTTCCGAGTTCAGGCACTTCGATAACGTGGATATGAAACTTGGGCAGGTGCCGCTTTGATCGCCATAACTCCAGGTGCGAAGACTTAGCCCGGTCGGGATTTCCCCTCCGTTACCCTCGATGCAGGCAATTTCGGCGATCGTCGGCAGGCGCTGACAGACATCCAGCGCGATGCGCCGCCACAGGTCGTAACCGTCGATCTCGTCACCTTCCTGAGATTTGAGCGCCTGGGCAAGCGGGCCGTTGCTGTAGGCATCGAGAATGGTGCCGCTCCCGGTGGCCAGCGCAGCGGGTGGCGGCACGCTCCGGCGGACGGTCTCGGCGATCGCGTTTCCGGCCAGCTGGCCGGTAATGAGCAAGGTCGCGGAAATCTGTCGGAAACGGCATGCCTTGCTTCTGCTTGCGGCGCGTGTGGTGGCGGCTGGGGAGACAAACATGCACCCGGTCCTCGGCGGTCAGATTCTGATTCGGGTTATTGATACGGCTGCCCCATCCGCTGTCGGCAGGTGTCACGCGTTGCAAGTTAGCAACGGATTCGTGAATGCGCGAATCCGTGTGTCTGGATGCCGATGTTTGAGGACGGTTTTAGCGCATTGATTCGCTCGGGCCGACGACTTGTAAACCCCCGGATGGGGGGCTAGATTGGACGGCCAATGCGCGTGGTGCCGCGAATGCGGAAAAACGAACAATTCCAATGCCATGCGTCCGCAAACAACCGAGGGTCCGTATCGCGTGATTGCCAACGCTGCCACTGAATTTTTGTCGCGATCATGCGGATTGCGTGCGTGGCAGACCCTGTGTGCCGTTGTGTTGATCTGTGCCGCCGGTTCGGCAGCGGCGTTCGGGTGGCCACCGCAACAGCCTTATGCGCCGCAATATGGCTATCCCACCCAGCCGCAGGCGGTTCCGGCCAATCCGTGGACGGCCGCACCGACGCCGCCGGTTGCGCTCAGCAAGCCCAAGGTCGAAGTCTCCCTGAGTCATGCCTCACCTTATCTGCTGCAGCCGGCGATCTACGCCATTCGCGTGGTTTCTGAGGAAAACCTCAGCAGCATCGACATCGCCCTGCCGCGCATCGATGGCGCGGCAGTGGATCAACTCGATGGGCCGCGCGCCTATTCGCGCGGCAAGGGTGCCGACCGGCGGATCGTCACCGAGGTGCGTTATGCGGTCACGCCGTTCAAGGCGGGCCCGGTCAGTATTCCGGGTACCGTGGTCAAGGTCCGACAGGGTGAAGGCAAGAAGGCCAGCGAGTTGGTCCGGCTGGAAAGCGACACGCTCGAGATGTCGGTATTGCCGGCCGACCCGAGCGTCAAACCCTGGCTGCCGCTGACGGATCTGCGTATCCACGGGCGTCATGATGCGAGCCGCAACATGCGCGTCGGTGAGCCGTTCACACTGACGGTTACCCTCAGTGCCAAGGGCATGACCGGCAGCCAGTTGCCCGGCATCGAGCCGATGCTGATCAGCGACGATTTCAAGTTTTATCCGGAGCGTCCCCGCATCAGCCAGAAGATCGGTCTGGACGGCAAGACCCTGGAAGGCGAACGAGTCGAGTCGTTCACCGTGATTCCCCAGCACGCCGGTGCACTCAGCATGCCGGTGCTCGACATTGCGTATTGGGACACGGCCAACCATCGCCGTGCCCGGGCGGTATGGTCCGGGATGCATTTCAGCGCCAGCGGCGCGCAGATACTCGATGACAACGGCCAGCCGCTGCATTCGGAATATTTCAGCGACGATTATCGTCTGGGTCGTGACCTGAAAATGTTCTGGTTGCCGATCCTGCTGTTGCTCGCCGGGACTGCCGGGTTCATGTGGTGGCTGTCGCGCGGACGCGGTGCCTGGACCGATGGCGATCTGGGCTGGTCGCGGGTGACCTGGTCGCGACGGATGAACGAATGGCAGACCGATCTGCGGCATCAGGCGGCGGATCGGATCAAGGCGCCGCTGCACGTCGCGGGCCGCAATCCGGCGGTTCGTCAAGTCGTTGAGCACGCGGGCGCGTTCTATCGCATCTCCCAATGTTTGCGCTGCCTGAATGAGGCGGAAGATGCCCGGGGTCTATGCCGGGTGTTGCGACGGTTTGCCTGCCGATACCTGCGATTGCCCGCCAACTCGTCGTTGGCCAGCATCGCCGATGCCCTGCATGGCATGCGCCCACGTCTGGACCGTGAGCACATCCGCCAGTTGTTCGCGCAACTGGATGCCGCCGCGTATGGCGACTCGCGTCTCGATGTCCCGGAATGGAAACGCGCTTTTCGCAGTCTGCTCAGGCGGGTTCTGGTGTCGCGTCGGCGGCGCAGACAGGATCGTATTGCCGCGCGTAAACTCCCGGATCTCAACCCGCAGATCTGAGTTTTTCGGCCGCGCCGCCGGAGAATTTCCATGCACTGAGGACACGAGTCATGCACGTCACCCTCGTTCATGTACACGTCGTCGCCGAGCGCGTAGACGATTTCATCCAGGCCTCACGGGCCAATCATGAACATTCCGTTCAGGAAGATGGCTGTCTGCGGTTTGATGTACTTCAGGACCCCGCCGATGCGACCCGCTTCATCCTTTATGAAGCCTATAAATCGCCCGAGGACGCCGCCGCCCACAAGCAGACCAAGCATTACGAGCTCTGGCGAGACACCGTCGCCGAATGGATGACGCAGCCGCGACGTGGTGAGCCGATGCTTGGCCTGTGCCCCTGTCTGAGCAAGGACGAGGAATGAGTCAAACCAACGCTAATGGGCAATTCGCAGTTGCCCGCCTGCCGCGCATCGTTTTCGGCGACGGCAGCCTTAAGAAGTTGCCAGATCTGGTCGCCGGGTTCGGCGGCAATGTGCTGTTCGTGACCGGCGGTTTTTTTCGTCATTCACTCCATTGGGAAGCGATCAAGCGCGAGCTGGCGACCCGCAATATCGGTTTCGAGCACGTCAAGGTGCGCGGTGAACCGTCGCCAAAACTGGTGGACGAAGCCGTTGCCCAGTTTCGGGATAGCGGCATTGATTGCGTGGTCGGTATCGGCGGCGGCAGTGCCCTGGATGCGGGTAAGGCCATCGCCGGGCTGCTTCGGGTCGGTAACAGTGTCATGGATTTCCTCGAAGGCGTTGGCCCGGAATTGCCGTATGAAGGCCCGGCGGTACCGTTCATCGCCTGCCCGACGACGGCCGGGACGGGCTCCGAGGCCACCAAAAACGCGGTGTTGAGCCGTCACGGACCGGAAGGTTTCAAGAAGTCGTTCCGGCATGAATCGCTGGTTCCGGAGTACGCATTGGTCGATCCGGAATTGCTGGCCTCCTGCCCCAAGGAACTGATCGCCGCAAATGGCATGGATTGCTTCACGCAACTGATCGAGTCCTACACCTCAACGCGCGCCAACCCGTTTACCGATAGCCTCGCGATTGGCGCGATCCAGCGTGCCAAGGACGTCTTCTTCGAATGGCTGAACGACGGCCCGCGCGCCGCCGATGGAAGAAATGCGATGGCGTACGCCGCGCTCATTTCCGGTATCTGCCTGGCCCAGACCGGGCTCGGAGCGGTGCACGGTCTGGCGTCGCCGTTGGGCGCCTTCCATCCGATCCCCCACGGGGTCGCCTGCGGCTGTATGGTCAGCGTGGCGACCGAGACCAACATCGCCGCGATGGAAGAGCGTGAGCCAGGCAATCCGGCGCTGGAGAAGTATGCCGAACTCGGTCGCGTGCTCAGCGGCAATCGCCATCTCAAGGGGGCGGAAGCGCGTGACGCCTTGATCGGTACCCTCAACAACTGGACCCGTCGTCTGTGTATGCCGGGGTTGATGAATTTCGGCATTCAGGGCGGCGACATTCCACGTCTGGTCGCGAATGCACGCGGCAGCAGCATGACTACCAATCCAATCGTGCTCAGCGACACCGAGCTTACCGCGATGCTGGAGCGCCGCCTCGCAGGCTGATCTCCGAGTGCGTTCGCAGCATTTCACTCCCTGACTGGTAACACGCATGACCACCCCGACCCGCATTGGCACCCCACTTTGTCATTCCTGTACCCGCGTCATGCTTCTCGGAGCGGGCGAACTCGGCAAGGAGGTGATCATCGCCCTGCAGCGTCTGGGTGTGGAGGTGGTCGCGGTCGATCGTTACGCGAACGCGCCGGGGCATCAGGTCGCGCATCGGGCGCACGTCATCGACATGTCCGATCCGATTGCCTTGAAGGCCTTGGTGATGGCGGAAAAGCCGGCGCTGGTCGTGCCCGAGATCGAGGCCATTGCCACCGATATGCTCGCCGAAATCGAAGCGGAAGGGCTGGCAGAGGTGATTCCTACTGCGCGCGCCACCCAACTGACCATGAATCGCGAGGGCATTCGTCGTCTTGCCGCCGAAGAACTGGGGCTGCCCACCTCCCGGTACGCCTTTGCCGAATCCCTGGAACAACTCATCCAGGCGATCGACGGGGGCGTCGGTTACCCGTGCATCGTCAAGCCGGTGATGTCGTCTTCGGGCAAGGGGCAGTCCACCATCCACGGCCCGGACGAGGTGAAATCGGCCTGGGAATATGCGATGAGCGGTGGGCGGGTGAACCGGGGTCGGGTGATCGTCGAGGAGATGATCGATTTCGATTACGAAATCACCTTGCTCACGGTGCGCGCCGTGGGGGAATCCGGGGAAGTCGAGACCTTCTTCTGCGATCCGATCGGACATATCCAGAAGCAGGGCGATTACGTCGAATCCTGGCAGCCGCAGGCGATGAGCGAGGCGGCGTTGGCGCAGGCGCGCGATGTCGCCGCTGCGGTCACTGGCAATCTGGGAGGGCGGGGTCTGTTCGGTGTCGAATTGTTCGTGAAGGGAGACCACGTTTGGTTCAGCGAAGTCAGTCCGCGTCCGCATGACACCGGCATGGTGACGATGGTCAGCCAGTGGCAGAACGAATTTGAGCTCCACGCACGCGCAATTCTCGGTCTGCCGGTCGATACCCGTTTGCGTGCCCCCGGGGCCAGCGCGGTGATCTACGGCGGGCTTGAGGAGGAAGGGATCGCTTTCGAAGGGGTGAGCGAGGCGTTACAGGTTCCGGCCTCGGAACTGCGTCTGTTCGGCAAGCCGGTGTCGTTCGCCCGCCGCCGCATGGGTGTGGCGCTGGCTTATGGCGACAGTACCGCGCAGGCGCGTGAGCGTGCCAAGGAATCCGCGAGCCGGGTGCGTCCGGTTTCGAGCAAATGACCGGCGGATCATCGACGCGGTCGATCCGGTAGACCGATCGCGCCCGGGCGCAAGGGTGCCGCGTTGCGGCGTCAGCGCGGCTTCATTCAACGCGGATTCCTGAAGCGTTGCAGGCGTTCGTTCGTGCCCGGATGCGTGGAGACGTAATCCATCCAGCCGGGGTCGGTGCAACCGGGCTTGTCGCGGCAATCGGGGTCATCGTCCATGCGGGACATCAGATCGACGAAGCGGTGGGTGGGGATGTGATGCGTCTGCAGGAAGCGGAGTGCGAAATCGTCCGCTTCGCGTTCCATGTCGCGTGAATAGCCGAGCTGGGTCAGGATGATCGGTACGCTGGTGAGAACTTCCGACAGTCCGCTGGCATCACCGCTGATCATGGCTACCGCGACGCTCAGGATGCCGGCCTGAAGACTGCGTCGGACCGCGTGTCGTCGCGCCACATGACCGATCTCGTGGGCGAGTACCGCGAGCAGTTCTTCGTCGTTTTCCGAAAGTTTGACGATGGCGTCGCTGAATACGATGTCGCCGGAGGGCAGGGCCAGGGCGTTGGCCTGCCCGAGCTGGCGGAAATGCACTTTGAGGCGCATGCCATCGCGACTGAATTCGCTCAGCGTGGGGGCGAAGCGGGTCTGGATCGCGCTTTGCCGGGTCGCATCCAGGTTGCTGGGTTCGAACAGATGCTCGTCCAGGTACTCCAGACTGTACTCGCCGAGTTCCTGATAGGTGTTGCCGGGGAGTTGGAACGCCACCCATTCCGACAGCGCGGGGATACCGTAGGTGACGGTCAGCACGCTACTGAGGACAACCCCCACCAAGGCAATGAAGACATATCGGTAACGCGATTCGAGCCGATGCACAAATCCGCCGCGCCGCCCAAAAACCCCTTCCATGGCCAAGTGATCCAGGGTCTCGAAGCGTCCGCCGTCCGGGAAGTCCACATGCCTCGGCGTGCTGCCCAGGCGCTCGGAAAGCCGATATTCATCGGCGCTGGCACGGGCCAGCATGACGCCGTCCGGGACCCTGACCACGATGATGTCGCCATCCGCCGACGGGTTCAGACGGGCAGATACCGGCTTGGACTGCCGACCATCGAAGAATTGCCCGGCTACCGTTGCGCTCAAATGCCTACGCCGACATCGACGACGTCGAAGACATCGCCAATCTCTTCACCCAAGGCGTTGACCTTCTCATTTTCCCGGTTGGCGAATGCACCGAGATCGCCATGCGCCATGACCACCGAGTGCGTGGCGTTGTATTGCAGGGAACGGATCTTCGCCCAGGGGATCAGTAGACCAAGGCTGAGCAGGATGCCGAGCAGGTTGGTCAGTTGTAACGTGAGCCAGGAACCGAGTGTGTAACTGGACACGAAATGATGCTGCTCCAGGGTCATGGCATTGCGAACCAGATTGAGCTGGTTGACATGGACATACGCGAACACGAACAGGTAGGCGAAAAACGCAATGACGCCCACGAGGACCGGATGCACGCTCATCGCCGCAAACGCCACCAATCCCCCGACCACGGCAACACCCAGCGCCTTTAGATAGATGCCGTAAAAATCGCCGCCGCGCAGTTCGGCCTTGAAATGCTGAGTCCCGAAGCGATAGCCATTGGCCAACCAGTGTTGCTGCTTGAAGATCGCAAACGGCAGCGCGAGCCATATGGTGAACGCTGCCAGGATCGGCCAGCCGATGAATACCGCGTACGCCCCGCCGACGCTGCCATCGAAGCCGAAGCGTACGTGGCGATAGGCGCTCATGCGCAGATTGAAGCGCAGGGCGCGCACCAGCAGCCAGGGAAACACGGCAACCAGGACCAGACCGACCAGCCCTTGGAGGGCCGGTTCGAGTTCACCGAGCGCGACATAAGCGATCAGCAGTGCGATGGCGATCAGTCGGCCCTTGAGGATGGTGATCGGATCGGCGAGGTAGCTGAAACGCTGTCCGTCGAGTTCGGTATTGCCGTAAACGTATCGATTGGTGCGCACCTTGGCCCAGGCGGAGTAAATGCCCACGGTCAGAATGGTTAGCACCACGTTCACGATCCAGATGCGGAAATATTCCCCGGCCTTGCCATGAAACTGCAGCGGCAATGCGCGGATCGTGTCCGGCTCGAAATCCGCTTTTGAGGCGGGCGGGGCAGGCGGGACGGCGGGTGGCGCGTCTTCCGGGGTGATCGGGTGTTCCGCGATATGGCCCGGATCAGAATCGGTCATCGGGCGAACTTCGCAGTCGATGCCGAGTTGATTCAGGGCCTTCTGGCATTTCTGTGCAGTGGCGTGATCAAGGTTGCGCTTGATCGCGTCCTTGCCCGCCGCGAACAGGGTCGCGACCTGGCCGGCATCGAGTTTGAACAGCTTGCCGAAGCCGGCGAAGGCAGCGGCCTGATCTGCCCCCGGAGGCAGCTTTACTGAAACCCGAACTTCATAGTCCTGTGCCGCCATGCGCTTATCCCTGAGAAAAACATGAAAAACCCACTATATGCGGCAGAGTGCAAAGTTCAAGACAGGTGTCGGTCGTCGTCCTTGCGCCGATATTCGCCCTCGATGATGTCGTCCTGACCTGGCGCTGAAGATGGCCCCGGCCTGCCGTTTTGAAACGGGTTGCCGTTGACGCCCCGCGCGACGCCGCGCTGCAACAGATAGGTCGCGACGGTCTGGCGGACGGACGGAACCAGGAGCAGAAAGCCGACGGCATCGGTGAAAAAGCCCGGCGTCAGAAGGAGTGCCCCGCAGACCAGCAGGATCAGCCCCTCGATCATCTCCTTGGCGGGCGGTTTCCCTTGGGCAAGCTGTTGTTGCACACGGAACCAGGTCGCCATGCCTTGCAGGCGCAACAACCAGACGCCGAGGACCGCCGTAATCACTACCAGGGCCATGGTGTTGAGTGCGCCGAGCGCGCCGCCGACGTGAATGAAGAGATAGATTTCCAGCAAGGGGATGCCGATGAACAGCAACAGAAAGACGGGCACGTCGGTCTCCGGGATAAGTGGAAGGCACAGTTATCGGGGCGAATCAGGTCGATCACAAGTGTGCATTTCTGTCGCCCGCACATTTGCTCAACTAAAATCACCGCCTTACATCGTCATGCCAAGCATTATGTCCGACCCGTATCTGATCGTTTATTGCACCTGCCCGAATCGCGAGACCGCCCGTCGGATCGCCGCCTTGCTGGTCGATGCGCATCACGCCGCCTGCGTGAATGTGCTTCCCGGGGTCACTTCGTTTTATCACTGGAAGGGGCGATTGCAACAGGATGAGGAGACCTTGTTGATGATCAAGACCACGGGGGCCGCGTATGCCAAGGTGCAAGCCCTAATCACGCAGCACCATCCCTATGAACTCCCCGAGGTGGTCGCTGTCCCGATCAGGGCGGGGTTGCCGGGCTATCTCGATTGGCTCGATCAATGCACCGCCAACGGCGTTTCCAACCAAGAAGAATCCCCATGAAGACACGCAATGCCGGCGCTGTGATGCGTCTGATCCTTCTGTCCCTGGCCTTGTTGCTGCCCGGTGCGGCTTCTGCGGTGGCCGAAGATGATCTGCTTTCTCCGGACGAGGCGTTTTCCGTGACCTGGCGGGCTGGAGAGGGGGATCAGGTAATCGCCGAATGGCGGATCGCCGACGGCTATTACCTCTATCACGAAAAGATCCGCTTCCAGACCGAGCAGCCCGGCGTCACTCTGGGGAAGCCGGAGATCCCCGAGGGCAAGACCAAGCAGGACGAATTTTTCGGGGATGTCGAGATTCATCGGGGCCAGCTGCGCGTCGTGGTGCCGGTTACCCGGACGGCTGAGGCCGGCAACACTCTGACCATTGAGGCCCGCAGCCAGGGTTGCGCCGATGTCGGGGTGTGTTATCCGCCGCATTCTCAAGTCGGGACCGTGCAACTCGCAACGCCGGCGCCTGCGGCGATCGTCAATCCGGAACCCGCCAATGCCCTGGAGGCCCTTGCCGGGCTGGGTCAGGAGCTCGGTGCCAGCAGTGGTACGGATGAGGAGTTTCTCGATGTCGATCAGGCGTTCAAGCCCTTTGCGGAGGTGGCGGAAGACGGGCGTATCCAGGTGAGCTTTGAGATTGCCGACAAGTATTACCTCTATCTGGATCGGCTCAAATTCGAACTGGTGGACGGCAATGGCCTGAGTCTCGGTGAGCCAGCGTTCAGCAAGAGCGAAACCAAGGACGACCAGTTCTTCGGGCGCATACAGGTTTATCACCACGAGGCCGACGTTCGCATCCCGGTCGTGGGCGAAGGGGGCGGCGAGCGCAGCTTGAAGGTGGGTTATCAGGGGTGTGCCGAGGCCGGGCTGTGTTACCCCCCGGAAACGCGTGAATTCGTACTCGACCTGAAACCGTCTTCGGTCGAGGTGGCGCCCTCGAGCGGTGTCGCCAAGCCAGCGGTGGCAAGCCGCAAGGCGGCGCCACAAAGTGAGCAGGACCGCCTTGCCTCCATGCTGGCCGAGGGCAGCTTCTGGTTCACGGTGTTGACCTTCTTCGGTTTCGGCCTGCTGTTGGCGTTCACGCCATGTGTGTTCCCGATGATCCCGATTCTGTCGAGCATCATCGTCGGCCAGGGTGCGGGCCTGTCCACGCGTAAGGCCTTCATCCTTTCCCTCACCTATGTGCTGGCGATGGCCATCACCTACACCGTTGCGGGCATTCTGGCGGGCATCTTTGGTGCGCAGTTCAATCTGCAGACCGCATTCCAGAATCCCTGGATACTGGGCACCTTCGCAATGATCTTCGTGGCCTTGTCGCTGTCGATGTTCGGCTTCTATGAGATTCAGCTGCCGGCCAGTCTGCAGGGCCGTCTCAGCCAGATCAGCAATCAGCAACAAGGCGGCAGCCTGATCGGCGTTGCGATCATGGGTCTGCTTTCGGCACTGATCGTCGGCCCTTGTGTCGCACCGCCGCTGGCCGGGGCGCTCATCTACATCAGCCAGACGGGCGATGCCGTGCTCGGTGGCATGGCCTTGTTTGCGCTCAGCATGGGCATGGGGGTGCCGCTGATCGTGATCGGCACATCGGCAGGGAAACTGCTGCCGCGCGCGGGTTCGTGGATGGACGCCGTCAAGGGTGTGTTCGGCGTGCTCCTGCTCGGCGTCGCGGTGTGGATGCTGGAACGTATTCTGCCGCCGGCCATGACCATGACGCTGGCCGGCCTGTTGTTGATCAGCTCCGGCGTTTACATGGGGGCGTTGGAGCCGCTGCATGCACGCCATGCGCATCTGCCCGAGGCGGGAAGCCCATCCGGCTGGCGCAAGCTCTGGAAAGCCCTTGGTTTGGCGTTGCTGATCTTTGGGGCCCTGGAGCTGGTCGGGGCAGCGGCCGGTGGCAAGGACTGGATGCAGCCGTTGCGGGGAGTCGGTGTCGATGGTGGAGGCGTGGCCTCCGCCGCGCATGCAGAAGCCCGCTTTACGCGGATCAAGAGCAGTGATGATCTGGACGCGGCACTCGCCGCCGCCGATGGCCGCCCGGTGATGCTCGATTTCTACGCGGACTGGTGCGTGGCCTGCAAAGAGCTGGAAAAGTACACCTTCGGTCAGCCGGAAGTGCAGGCGCAGTTCGCTGACATGGTGCTGTTGCAGGCGGATGTGACCGATAACGATGCGGTCGACAAGGCGTTGATGCAGCGTTTCGGGATCATCGGGCCGCCGAGCATCCTGATTTTCGACGGAGACGGCCAGGAACTGCGGGATTGGCGCATCGTCGGTTTCATGGAGGCCCCCGAGTTCGTCGCACAACTTCGCGGCGCGCTGGAATAACGACGCCTTTCATCCGACGTTCCCGGGGCACTCCCCGCGCCTGAACGGGGAAGCAAACCCGTGCCGGTTTGTCGCGAAAAGCAGTGAATTCATGGACAAATTGCGACAAATCGGCAACAATTCGCCCACTTTTCCTGCTTAAACCCCCTCCGATCGGACGCTTCAATGGCAAGCCTTCTCGTGCTGCACGGTCCCAATCTGAATCTTCTCGGAAGCCGTGAGCCCGAGCACTACGGGCGCCAGACCCTCGCCGACATCAACACCGAACTGGCGCTGATCGCGACCCAGGCCGGGCATCGGCTGGACAGCTTTCAGAGCAATGTTGAAGGCGAACTGATCGACCGCATTCACGCTGCCGGGCGTGAAGGTGTCGCCTTCATCATCATCAATCCCGCTGCGTTCACCCATACCAGCGTGGCACTGCGCGATGCGCTGCTCGGTGTCGACATTCCGTTCATCGAGGTGCATCTCTCCAATGTGCATGCCCGCGAGGCGTTTCGTCACCATTCCTATCTGTCGGACGTGGCGGTGGGTGTGGTCAGCGGGTTGGGCGCAATGAGTTACCAGCTGGCGCTGCGCGCGGTGATCGCGCGACTCGCCTGACAACATCAAAGATCAACACGTATACAGGGCACACAACATGGACATCCGCAAAATCAAGAAACTGATCGAGCTGCTTGAAGAATCCGGCATTGCCGAGATCGAGATCAGCGAAGGCGAAGAGTCGCTGCGAATCAGTCGTTATCCCCAGGCTGGTGCGCCGATGCCGCCGCAGTACGCGATGCCGGCGCCGATGATGGCGGCCCCGCCTGCGGCAGCCCCCGCTGTCGTCGAGCCGGCTGCTGCGGCCCCGGCTGCGGCCCCGGAACCCACCGGTCATCAGGTCAAGTCGCCGATGGTAGGTACCTTCTATCGAGCGCCGTCCCCGGGTGCCAAATCATTCTGTCAGGTTGGTGACAAGGTGTCGGTTGGCGACACCCTGTGCATCATCGAAGCGATGAAGATGCTCAATCAGATCGAATCCGATGCGGCGGGCACCGTGAAGGCCATCCTGGTCGATAACGCGGAGCCGGTCGAATTCGGCCAGCCGCTGTTCATCATCGAATAACCGAGGCGCTGTCATGCTCGATAAAGTCGTCATCGCCAATCGCGGTGAGATTGCGCTGCGTATCCTGCGCGCTTGCCGTGAACTGGGCATCAAGACCGTCGCGGTTCACTCCACGGTCGATGCCACGCTCAAGCACGTTGCCCTTGCGGACGAATCGGTGTGCATCGGTCCGCCGCCGTCGCTGGAAAGTTACCTGAACATGCCGGCGCTGATCAGCGCGGCGGAGGTCACTGATTCGGTGGCGATCCATCCGGGCTACGGCTTCCTGTCGGAGAATGCGGATTTCGCGGAACGGGTGCGCAGCTCCGGTTTTGTGTTCATCGGCCCGCGTCCGGAAACCATCCGCATGATGGGTGACAAGGTGGCGGCCATCAAAGCCATGAAGGATGCGGGCGTGCCGACCGTTCCAGGCTCCGATGGACCGCTCGGCAAGGACAGCGACAAGAGTCTGAAGATGGCCGAGCAGATCGGCTATCCGGTGATCATCAAGGCCGCCGGGGGTGGCGGTGGTCGTGGCATGCGCGTGGTGCACAGTGCGTCCAACCTGATTTCCGCCATCGACATGACCCGCGCCGAAGCCGGCTCCGCGTTCGGCAACGACATGGTCTACATGGAGAAATATCTGGAGCATCCACGTCACGTGGAGATTCAGGTGTTGTCCGACGAGCACGGCAATGCGGTGCACCTGGGCGAGCGCGATTGCTCCATGCAGCGTCGCCACCAGAAGGTGGTCGAGGAAGCGCCGGCGCCGGGCATCACCGTTGAACAGCGTGAGCGCATCGGCGCGATCTGTACCGATGCCTGCAAGCGCATCGGTTACGTCGGAGCCGGCACCTTCGAGTTTCTGTATGAGAACGGCGAGTTCTATTTCATCGAGATGAACACCCGCGTCCAGGTCGAGCATCCGGTCACTGAGATGATCACCGGTGTGGACATCGTGCGTGAGCAGCTGCTGATCGCTTCGGGCGAAAAGCTGTCCATCACCCAGGATGATGTCGTGATCCGGGGTCATGCGATCGAATGCCGCATCAATGCGGAAGATGCCAAGACCTTCATGCCCTCACCGGGCAAGATCGTGCATTACCACGCCCCCGGCGGTCCTGGCATTCGTGTCGATTCACACATCTATGCCGGTTACACCGTGCCGCCGAACTACGATTCAATGGTCGGCAAGCTGATCGCGTTCGGTGATACCCGCGACATCGCTATCCGGCGCATGCAGGGCGCGCTCAGCGAGACCATCGTCGAAGGCATCAAGACCAATATCCCGCTGCATCGCGAGATCATGGCTGACGGTCATTTCCAGGCCGGCGGTGCCGACATCCATTACTTGGAAAAGAAACTGGGTCTGAAGTGATTCCGTGGCGGCGTTCTGCCGCCAGCAGGCCACGACGCAGGGGCGGGATCGCTCGCTCCTGCGATGAGCGAAACGCTTTTGCCAACGCATCCCCTCCTTCTTGGCATAGACACCGGCGGTACCTTTACCGACTTCGTGCTGTTTGACGGTCAGCGTTTGCGCGTACATAAGGTTTTATCGACCCCGGACGCGCCGGAGCGGGCGATTCTCCAGGGCATTCGCGAACTCGGAATTGACTCGGGGCAGCACCGTCTGCGCATCGTCCACGGCTCGACCGTCGCCACCAATGCGGTGCTCGAAGGCAAGGGCGTGCGCACCGCGTTCATCACCAATCGCGGTCTTGGCGATCTGCTCACCATCGGGCGCCAGGCACGTCGATCGTTGTACGACCTGCAGCCGTCGCCGCAAGAACCGCCGGTTCCGAAATCGCTCTGTCTGGAGACCGGCGGTCGATTGGGCGCCAACGGCGAGACCGTCGAGCCATTGAGCGATGCCGATCTTGCCGAATTGCGCGCCCGGGTCGAAGCGCTGGCGCCGCGTGCGGTCGCAATCAATCTGCTGTTTTCATTCCTCGATGCGACGGGGGAACGGGCCATCGAAGCGATCCTTCCCGAGGACATTTTCGTCTCTCGTTCCTCGGATGTGTTGCCCGAGTATCGCGAATACGAACGCGGCATGGCGACGTGGCTCAACGCGTACATCGGGCCGCTCGTGGACGGGTATCTGGTGCGTTTGCGCGCCGGTGTGACGCCGGCCCCGGTCGCGGTGATGCAAAGTTCGGGTGACACCGTGGATGCCGCCCACGCGGGACGCTATGGAGTGCATCTGCTGCTTTCCGGCCCAGCGGGCGGATTGACCGGTGTGCAGTTCGTTGCCGCCAGTGCGGGCCGGGGCCGGTGTCTGAGCTTCGACATGGGGGGGACGTCCACAGACGTCGCGATGATCGACGGCAAGCTGCGTCTGACCAGTGAAGGTCGCATCGGGGATTATCCGGTCGCGGTGCCGATGGTGGACATGCATACCATCGGCGCCGGCGGTGGCTCGATCGCCCGTCTCGATGCCGGCGGCTTGTTGCAGGTCGGCCCGGAGTCGGCGGGTGCCAGCCCGGGCCCGGCCTGCTACGGCCAGGGCGGCGTCGAGCCCACGGTCACCGATGCCAATCTGGTCCTCGGACGTCTACAGACGCGCGCTTTTCTGGGCGGGCGCATGCGCCTGGATCCCGATGCCGCGCGTGCGGCGTTGGAACGCATTGCGATGCCTCTGGGATTGTCCGTGGAGGAGGCGGCTGAAGGCATCGTGCGCATTGCCAATGAACATATGGCGCGAGCCTTGAGGGTGATCTCGGTACAGCGCGGGGTCGATCCGCGCACCTTCACGCTGGCCTGCTTCGGCGGCGCGGGCGGAATGCATGTGTGCGCATTGGCGGAGGCCCTGGGCATGAATGAGGCGCTGGTGCCGATCCACGCGGGCGTGTTGTCGGCGTTGGGCATGCTCGCGGCCACCCCGGGGCGACAGCTTTCACGAACCCAGATCGGGCTGATCGGCGAGATCGCCGAGCAGCTGCCGGACGCGTTCAAGGCGTTGGCCGAACAGGGCAGGGCGGCGTTGCGCGATGAAGGCCATGATCCGGATGCGCTGGCGGTGACAAACAGTCTGGATATGCGCTATTTCGGCCAGTCCTACACCTTGAATGTGCCCTGGCGCGACGATGCCCAAACGGCGGCGCGCGCGTTCCATGAGGCGCACGCGAAACGCTACGGTCATGCACTGGAGGAACCGGTTGAGGTCGTGAATCTGCGGGTCTCGGTTCAGGCCGAAGCGCCACGTTTCACCCTGGACGCGCATAAGGCGATGCGTGCAACGGGCGTAGGCGAGGTCGAGGTGTTCGGCTGTGCAAGCCCGGTTCCGGTGTATCGGCGTGAACAACTGGCTGCGGGCATTGCCCTGACCGGCCCTGCCGTGATCACGGAAACCGTGAGTACGACCTGGCTGGCTCCCGACTGGAAGGCCAGGATTGATCGGGTCGGGAACCTCTTGCTGACGCGCGTCGTCTGAGTCGCGGCTTCATCAGTTTTTCGCTACGTGGACTACTTTGAGCGCGAGGCGTAGCCTTGCCGATTCCGTTGAAATCGAGTGACCCCTATATGATCGATGGCTTGCTGGACCTGACCTGGGTTGGCGCGATGATCGCCGCGCTGATCATGACGCACATCACCATCGCCGGCGTGACCATGTATCTACATCGTTCGCAGGCGCATCGCTCGGTCGATTTCCATCCGGTGATCAATCATTTCTTCCGCTTCTGGTTGTGGATCACCACCGGCATGGTGACCAAGCAGTGGGTGGGTGTACATCGCAAGCACCACGCCAAATCCGATACCCCGGAAGACCCGCACAGCCCGCAGATTCTGGGACTCAAGACCTTGATGACACGGGGCGCAGAGCTGTATCGCACGGCGGCCGACGACAGCGCCGAAGTCGATAAATACGGTCGCGGCGCGCCGGACGACTGGCTCGAGAACGCGATCTATACGCCGCATAAGGACAAGGGTATCTTCCTGATGCTGGCCATCGACCTGCTTCTGTTCGGGATCATCGGCATTACCGTTTGGGCGATCCAGATGATCTGGATTCCACTGTTCGCCGCCGGCGTGATCAATGGTATTGGGCATTACTGGGGTTATCGCAATTACGAGAACAGCGATTCGGCCACCAATATCTCCCCTTGGGGCATCCTCATCGGTGGCGAGGAACTGCATAACAATCATCACGCCTTCCCCGGCTCCGCCCGCCTTTCCAACAAATGGTGGGAGTTCGACATCGGTTGGCTGTACATCAAGTTGTTGTCCTACGTCGGCCTCGCCCAGGTACGCCGGGTAGCGCCCGCGCCGCGCATCGAGCGCAACGCCGCGCACCTGGATATGGACGCGGTGCGCGCCCTGGTGAATGGTCAGCTGAATGTGATGGCGGATTACGCCCGCAAGGTCACCGTCCCGGCGCTGCGCCGCGCCCAGGATCATGTCGCCAGTGTCAGTGCCCGTCGCGAGCTGGTTGCCATCCGCAAGTTGCTCAACCGCAACGAAAATCTGCTCAGCGATACGGAGCGGGAACGCATCGCCAAGGTGGTTCGCATGGATGCCACGCTGGCCACCGTGTATCAGTTCCGTCAGCGTCTGCTGCAGCTCTGGGAGCGGACCATGAGCAACGACAAGCTGCTTGCCGATCTGCAGCAGTGGTGCGCCGAAGCCGAGGACAGCGGCATCCGGCAGTTGCAGGAATTCGCGGAGCGCATGCGCGGATACCGCTTGCAGCCCGCGCTCTAACCGTCCACGCGCACCGAACGCAAGCCCGCCGCACGGCGGGCTTTTTGTTGGTTCATCGCACTTTACCGGGACGACAAAGCGAGGTAGCAAGGTAGGGCGGAACCCGAAGGGCTTCCGCCGCCGGCGCGGACATGGCGGAAGCCCTTCGGGTTCCGCCCTACGTCGCGATCCGCCGGGGGTGGAAACGGAAGCGCCGGAGACGGGTTCGCCGCACCCGTGGACACCATCGCCGCAGCCTTCGATGGCCACGATCAGGCCCTGCTCGTCCGATCCTGGACATCAAATCCGTTCCCGCCAATCCGCGAAGAACCTTTTTATTTACGCACTCAAATCAGGCTAGACACCCATGCTTGGCTATCGACATGTCTTCCACGCGGGCAATCACGGCGATGTGCTCAAGCACCTGGTGCTGTGCGAGTCGCTGGCGTATCTGAACAACAAGCCCAAACCCTGGTGGTACATCGACACGCACGCCGGCGCCGGGGAATACGACCTGTCCGCCGAGCAGGCAGAGCGCAACCGTGAATTTGATGGAGGGATTGCGCGTCTGCGCGGCCGGAACGATCTGCCTCGAGCCTTGAAGGCCCTGCTTGAGGCCGTTGGCAATGGCCCGAGCTATCCGGGCTCACCCATGCTGGCGAGGCGGCTCGCACGCGCCGATGACCGGCTGCGACTGCATGAGCTGCATGCGACGGATTTTCATCAGTTGAACGCCTATTTCGATCGCGATCGGAACGTGGTTTGTGAACGCAGTGATGGCTTTGCCGCGTTACGGGCGCATCTTCCCCCACCAACCCGGCGCGGTCTGGTATTGATGGACCCTTCCTATGAGCTCGATTCCGACTACCGTGCCGTGGTCGATGCCCTGAGCGAGGGCTTGAAGCGATTTGCCACCGGTGTGTTTCTCGTCTGGTTCCCGCTCTTGCCCCAGCACCACGCCAAGCGGCTTCCGGAGGCCTTGCAGGGTGTCTGCGGTCGCCCTTGGTTACAGGCTACGTTGACTGTGCGCGCCCCATCCCGGAGCGGTCTGGGGATGTATGGCAGCGGCATGTTCGTGGTCAATCCCCCCTTTACGCTTGCGCCGACCCTGTGTGAATGCCTGCCCGTGCTGGCGGAGGCCTTGGCGCAGGATGCAGGTGCAACGCATGCCCTGATCGAGGGCGCTTGATCCATCCCGAGGCACGTTCCGATTCATTGATCTGGACCCGTTGCGGGCACCGTTCAGAGTGTTAACAATGCGCGCTCGCGCCGGCAGAAACGAGAGGCAAAGCCAATGCGTTTAGGCATCGATTTCGGCACCACCCGCAGCGTTGTCGCGGTGGTCGATCGCGGGAACTACCCGGTGGTCAGTTTCCGTATGGACGATGGCGAACTGCTGGAATGGTTCCCCTCCCTGGTTGCGCAGCGCAAGGGAGTCTGGAAATACGGGCTGGATGCGCTTGCGGTAGCGAACAAGCCGGGATGGGCTCGGGCCTGCTGCTTTAAGCGAGCGCTCGGCGATCTGCATCCCGATGATCCGGTCGAAGTCGGTGACGCCACCCAGACCGCGCTGGAACTCACCACCAATTACCTCGCCGCCCTGCTCACCGCACTGCGCAAGCGGGGAAATGTGACCCTGCGTCGTAATGAGGCGCTGGAAGTGTTTTGCGCGGTGCCGGCGGACGCCAACAACAATCAGCGTTTCCTGACCATGGAGGCGTTCAAGCGCGCCGGCTTTACCGTGCGCGGTCTGGTCAATGAGCCCGCCGCTGCGGGAATCGAGTTTTCCCACGCATTGGGTAAGGCGCGGACACGCGGCAAGCAGGTGATCTACGACCTGGGTGGCGGCACCTTCGATGCCGCCGTCATCGGTATGGGCGAACATGTCCATGAAACCCTCAGCAACGAAGGCCTGAGTCGTTTCGGCTCGATGGATTTCGATCGGGTGCTGGCGGATCTCGCGCTTGAGGCCGCTGGCATTACCGAGCCGTTGAGCCCGGAACAGCGCGTCCAGTTGCTGGCGGAGTGCCGAGAGCGCAAGGAGGGCCTGCACGCGAACACCCGCAAGATCGCCGTCGATCTGTCGCGTGCCGTTGCCGGGGCCGAGCCGGTGGTGCTCGACGTTGCAGAGTTCTATAGCCGCTGTCAGCCGTTGATCGATCAAACCGTCGCGGTGGTGAATCGCGCCGTCGAGGTGCAGGCGCATGGCGCGGAAGATGCCTGGGCCGACATCGCCAATGTCTATGTGGTCGGTGGCGGCGCACAGATGCCGGCGGTGCTGCGGCACCTGCGGGATATTTACGGGCGCAAGGTGCGCAAGTCCGGGTATCCGCACGCCGCGATCGCGATCGGTCTGGCCATCGCCGCCGATGGCGTGATGGGTTATGCGCTCCAGGAGCGTTTCACCCGCTACTTCGGGGTCTGGCGTGAGCGTGATGGTGGCGCCAGTATCGCGTTCGACCCGATCTTCAGTAAGGGGACGTTGCTCCCGAGCGCAGGTGAGGGCGAGGTGCTGTACCGACGCAATTACCGTCCGACGCACAATATCGGCTGTTTCCGTTATCTGGAATGCGGCCTGCTCAATGAAAATCATGAGCCGGATGGCGAGATCACACCCTGGGAAACGGTGTTGTTCCCGTTCTGCCCGGAACTCGAAGGCAAGGACCTGAGCGCGATCGAAATCGAACGCAGCAATCACGCGGCGAGTCAGGCGATCGAAGAGGTCTACCGTTGCGACGCCCGGGGTGTGGTCAAGGTCACCATCAAGAATCAGACCAGCGGGTACAAGCAGAGCTTCGTGCTGCGACCGTAGCGCGTCGTGGCCGAGTTCGATGCGATCGTGGTGCTGGGCGCGAAACTCGCGTCCGATGGCAGTTCCACTCCGGCGTTAAGACGCCGCGCCCGTCACGGCGCGGCCTTGCTCAACGCCGGTATCGCGCCCGTCCTGATCCTTTCCGGAGGCCAGCCGGTGGCCGGTGTCAGTGAGGCGGAAGCGATGTTTCAGATTGCCTTGGGTCAATCTGCGGACCCTGAGCGCATCCTTCTGGAATCGGCCAGCCGCACTACTTGGGAGAACGCCCGTCTGACTGCGGCGTTGTTGCGCAAACACGGTTGGCGACGCGTGCTGCTGGTCAGCGATGCCTGGCACCTGCCCAGGGCGCAGATTGCGTTCCGTGCTGCGGGGGTGGACGTACAGCCGTCCGCGCCCCGTGCGTTTGAAATATCCACGATCTCTCATCTGCGAAACGTGGGACGGGAATCCCTGGCCTTGCCCTGGTATCTGATGCGGGTGTTGACGACGCGCCCTCCGCGTTAAGTGTTGGGCAATTGGTTCGCCAGTCTCCCGCACGGCTGGATTAGTGGGTCATCTTGACGACGTGGTCGGTACGCCTCCGCCGGAGATGAGTCGTGGACCGATGAATCGTCGCTTTGGGCTACTTTGCCTTTTCAATCAGATCGCCATCGACGTAGACCCAGTTACCGTGGTGACGTTTGAAGCGGCTGATCTCATGCAGGCGCAGGCCGCGTCCCTGGACTTTGTAGCGGGCGACGAACTCGACGGTCCCGGTATCGTCTTCCACGCCGCCTGCTTCGGTGTGTTTGATCTTGAGGCCCAGCCAACGCCCATCGTCGTCGATGGAGAGATCTTCCGGGCAGGTGGCCGGGTCCCAGCTGTGGCGAAGGTAATCGGCGTTTCCAAGCTTGTAGGCGACGTAACGTGACCGCATCAGGGCCTCGGCGGTCGGGGCCTCCTCACGCCGGTTCAGGTAAGGCTCGCAGCAATGACCGTATTCAAGGCCCGATTCGCAGGGGCAGAGGTCGGTGAGGGTCAGCATCAGAAGGTGCCGATCTGCATCAGGGCGCCACGAAAGACCACGCTGAACGCCATGAAGATCAGCCCCAGGATCAGCATCGCGGGGATGGAGGCGATCACCCACTTGACCATGAATACCACCATGGACATGAAGGGCATGCGGATATCGACGACGGTGACTTCCTGACGATGAGCTGAATCCATGACGGACTCCTGTTGAAGGGCGATGTCCTCATGATGCACCAGTCCATAACGAGAAAGCACAACCCGATGGGGGCGCGTCGATTAGAATCCGCGCCCATGTTGCGCTTCTCAGATCTCGCCATTCGTCGCGGCCCGCGTCTGCTGTTCGAACAGGTCGATTTTCAGGTCCATGCGGGCTGGAAAATCGGCCTGACCGGCGGCAACGGCACGGGCAAATCCTCCCTGTTCGCGTTGATTCGCGATCACCTGCATCCGGATGCGGGGGACTTCCACATGCCCGCCGATTGGCGGATTGCGCACGTTGCGCAGGAAACCCCGGCCACGGATCGCCCCGCCATCGATTACGCGATGGACGGCGATACCGAGTTGCGCCAGGTGGAGGCGGATCTGGTCCGTGCTGAAGCGGCGCACGATGGGCATGCCCAGGCCGAGCTGCACGCGCACCTCGCCCACATCGGCGGCTACGAGGCACGGTCCCGCGCCGCCCGCCTGTTGCATGGGCTGGGCTTCGGCATCGGTACCGAGAACCGCCCGGTGGAGACCTTCTCCGGCGGTTGGCGCATGCGCTTGAATCTGGCCCAGGCGCTGATGGCGCGCAGTGACCTGCTGCTGCTCGACGAGCCGACCAACCATCTCGATCTCGACGCAGTCATCTGGCTGGAGGACTGGCTCCGCGCCTATCCCGGAACGCTGATCCTGATCTCGCACGATCGCGACTTTCTCGACCGCGTGGTCGATCACGTCGCCCACATCGAACAACAGCGCATCACCTTGTACACCGGCAACTACACGGCGTTCGAGGCGATGCGTGCCGAGCGCCTCGCCAATCAGCAATCCGCGTTCGAGCGTCAGCAGCGCGAGATCGCCCACATGCACAGCTTCGTCGAGCGGTTTCGCGCCAAGGCGTCCAAGGCGAAACAGGCACAGAGCCGCTTGAAGGCGCTGGCGCGCATGGAGGAGATCGCCCCGGCGCACGTCGATTCGCCCTTCGATTTCGAATTCCGGGTTCCCAAGGTGCTGCCCGATCCGCTGTTGCGCATCGATGAGGCCGCAGTCGGCTACGACGGCAAGGCCATCGTTGCGGACATCAACATGACCTTGCTGCCGGGAGAGCGTATCGGCCTGCTGGGCCCGAACGGGGCCGGTAAATCGACCTTGATCAAGCTGCTCGCAGGGGTTCTGGAACCGCTGCACGGCCGACGCGATACCGCCAAGGACCTGAATATCGGTTACTTCGCCCAGCACCAGCTCGAGCAGCTCGATCCGGCCGCCTCACCGTTGCTCCATCTACAACGTCTGGACAAGCGCGCCACGGATCAGGAATTGCGCAACTTTCTTGGTGGTTTCGATTTTCGCGGCGATCGGGTGGATGAGGCGATCGAGCCGTTCTCCGGCGGTGAGAAGGCGAGGCTCGTGCTTGCCTTGCTGGTCTGGCAGCGGCCCAATCTCCTGCTGCTTGACGAGCCGACCAACCATCTCGATCTGGAGATGCGACATGCGCTCAACATCGCCCTGCAGGGCTTCGATGGCGCGGTAGTGCTGGTATCGCATGATCGGCATCTGCTGCGCACGGTCTGTGACCGCCTGGTATTGGTCGAAGGCGGACGGGTCAGTGAATTCGATCAGGATCTCGATGCCTACGCCGCGTGGCTGGCAGAACGCCGACGTGCCGAGGAGGCGCCGCGTGCACGTCCAGTGGGTTCCGGCGGTGGCGACAACGATGCGCAGGCGCGCAAACAACGCAAACGCGACGAGGCGGAGCGCCGCCGCCTGTCCCAGCCGTTGCGCAATCGCGCGTCCACACTGGAAAAGAAGGTCGATCGCTTGAGTGCGGACAAGCAACGCCTGGAAACCGAGCTCGCGGATCCGGCCATTTATGAAGCCAGTGCCAAAATTCGTCTGAAGGAGCGTCTCGCCACCCAGACCCGCATCCTTGCCGAGCTGCAAACGGTTGAGGAGGAGTGGATGGAGGTCCTGGCCGAACTGGAAGCCTTCGACCACTGATCGGGCACAGGCTGCAATAATGGGAGCCCCGCCCGGAAACTCGTAACGGAAATCATTTCATGGACATCCTGCAAGCCATCATCCTCGGCGTCGTCGAGGGCTTCACCGAATTCCTGCCGATTTCATCGACCGGGCATCTGATCGTGGTCAGCGACTGGTTGGGACTGCCGCAGGACGATGCCAACACGGCCTTTGAGATCATTATCCAGCTGGCCGCAATTCTCGCCGTGATCGCGGCATATCGCGACAAGTTCACGCCCGGTCATGTCGACTTATGGATGAAACTTGCCCTGGCCTTTGTCCCTATCGGCGCCGTCGGGTTCCTGTTCAGTCACCAGATCAAGGCGCTGTTTTCGGTGTCGGTGGTCGCGACCATGTTCATCGTTGGCGGGCTGGCCTTTCTGGCCCTGGAGGCGTGGTATCGCAAACGCCCGCATCCGGGGCTGGGCGATGTCGAAAAGGTGAGCTGGAAGCAGTCCTTGTGGATCGGCATTGCGCAGGTGGCGGCGCTGATTCCCGGCACCTCGCGGGCGGGATCGACCATCGTCGGCGCCTTGCTGGTGGGTCTGGATCGCAAGGCGAGCGCGGAGTTCTCGTTCCTGCTCGCGCTGCCGGTCATGCTGGCGACGACGGCTTACGAATTGCTCAAGAATTACCGCGAGTTCAGTGGCGCGAACTGGATGAATCTGGGCGTGGGCTTCGTGGTGGCCTTTGTGGTCGCCTATTTCACCATGCTCGGCTTTATCCGTTTTCTGAAGAACTTCACCTTCGTGGCGTTCGGCGTCTATCGCATTCTTTTCGGAGTGATTCTGCTGATCGCCTATGCCTGAGGCCGGGTGCCAAGCAGGATGCCCCGGTCGCGCAGTCGTTCGAGTTCGGCAAGCCCGAATTCACGGATGGCGTCAGCGGCGACGCCCATCTCGGCGGCGAGCCGATCCAGTATCTCCAGGCCGGTCAGGGCGTCGTCGGATTGACACAGCTCCAGCAGCCGCGCGGTTGCAGGGGTGGCTTCGATGAAGCGTACATCGTCGTCGGTGTCGCGGTAGACGATCAGGGTGGTGGCCTGTGCCGGCGCTTGTTCCGGTTGGTGTTCAGGGCCGATCCGGTGCACCGGGAAGGCATACATCAATGGCCATGCGATCGGTGAGGCGACCGGGCATCCGTGGAGCAGATCGCCATCGCCGATGGCCGGAATCCGGTGCAGCTCCGTGGTGTCGATGTCCAGGGCCAGTTCCACCCACTCGTAATGCGCCAGTTCAGTCATGAACGGCGGATCATCCTCGGCATCGCGTCGCTCCTGCAGGTAAGCCAGAAACTCCTGGCCCAGCTCCAGGAAATATGGGGTATGAGAGGCGTGATGCGCGAAGAAGTCGCGGGCAATGGCTTCCCATTTCGCCTCCTCGAACAGGCTGCGCAGGACCGGAAAACAGGATTCCAGCAGGCTGTTGACGTTGTTGAAAAACAGCTCCCGATAGATCGCCATGCGTCGGTCTTCGACATCGGACGGGCGCGGATTGGTCTGCGGATCGCGGATGTGCGCCGCGAATTCGTACTGGCGCGCGATGAATCCCTTGGGTTCGGGTTTGACGGCAGATTTCTCAGGCGATGCGGCGGGCATGGTCGTCCTGCGATTTGTGTTGATAGTCACGGATGGTGCGGATTTCACCCAGCAGCTCGGTCAGCGGCGGGATGTTGAAGTCGCGCTCGAGCAGGGTCGGTATACCGCTGGGATGGGGTGTCCCGTGGAGGCGATAGGCCGCGTTGAGCAGATCCCAGACCGGGTCGATCACGTCGGCGCCGTGGGTGTCGACAATCAGGTCATCGGCCTCGTCGTAGTGGCCGGCAACATGGATGTAGGCGACGCGCTCGCTGGGCAGCGCGGCAAGGAATTGGTGGGCGTCATAGCGGTGGTTGATGCTGTTGACGTAGATGTTGTTGACGTCCAGCAACAGTTCGCAATCGGCCTCGGCGAGGACGGCATTGATGAAGTCGATTTCACGCATTTCCGCGCCAGGGGCAGCGTAATAGCTGACGTTTTCGATTGCGATGCGCTGACCGAGGATGTCCTGGCTGCGTTGGATGCGTCCGGCAACGTGATGCACGGCTTCTTCGGTGAAGGGGATCGGCATCAGGTCGTAAAGGTGCCCATCGTCGCTGCAGTAACTCAGGTGTTCCGAGTAGTAGCGGATGTCATGGGTTTTGATGAAATCGCGAATGTTCACGAGCAGGGCTTCATCGAGGGGTGCCGGACCGCCCAATGACAGGGACAGACCGTGACAGATGAAGGGGTGACGTTCCGTATAGGCGCGAAATTGACGACCCAGGCGGCCGCCGACGCCGATCCAGTTCTCGGGAGCAACTTCCCAGAACCCGACTTCCTCAGGGAGGCGGTCGTCCCAGTCAGATGCGAGTTCGGGCAGCATGCTGCGACGAAAGCCGAGACCGGCACCTTGCAGAGTGGCTTGTATCGGAATCATGGGTTTGGCCCGGGCTGAGTTGGGGTCAAAAAAACGGGGAACCGCCGGGTGGCGGCTCCCCGTCGTATCCGAATCACCGATGGCGATCAGGCCACGGTGATCGAGCAGGCAGCCTTACTTCTTACCGCCGCACTTGGCTTCACCACACTTACCTTCATGGGCCTTCTTTTCGCCACCGCACTTGCCTTCGGATTTCTTTTCGCCGCCGCACTTGCCCTCGGCTTCCTTCTTGCCGCCGCACTTGCCTTCACCGCACTTGCCTTCATGGGCCTTCTTCTCAGCGCCGCACTTGGCTTCACCGCACTTGCCTTCATGGGCCTTCTTCTCAGCGCCGCACTTGGCTTCGCCGCATTTGCCCTCGGCCTTCTTCTCGCCACCGCACTTGGCTTCGGCTTCCTTCTTGCCGCCGCACTTGGCTTCACCACACTTGCCTTCAGCAAGCTGCAGGTAGCCGCTGGACAGGTCGGTGGCGCCGAACGGGTTATCGGAGGCCTGGGCGCTGGTGGCAACGCCGGCGGCCATGGACAGACCCAGAGCAAGGGCCAGCGGGGACTTCTTCAGATTGCTGCTGATCATGGTTTTCAACTCCTGATGGTTCTATTGAACGCGTTTTGATTACGAGGCTCGGGCCTCGCAGTGGGGAAGACGGGAGGTGGCGATGCGCCTACTTCCGGTTGATGTGACCGTGCATGTCTCCGTTTCCTTTCGTCTGCTTCCTTGTCAGGGGCAGGCAGACATGAGCTTATACGACGCGAACTCAGAAACCAGATTCAACGTTCAGGAAAAATGTGAACGGTATTTACGTGGCGCAGACGCGCTCATGGCCAAGGCAGGGACAAATGCGCGAGTGTCGCGGCAAAGTCGGCGGACAACGGCGCTTCGATCGACAATGCGTCGCCCGTAACGGGATGCGGCAGGGTCATCGCCCTGCAATGAAGCAGCAGACGATCGCTGCCGAACCGGTCGCGGAACAGACGATTGTGGCGCCCATCGCCGTGGGTGGTATCGCCCACAATGGGATGGAAGATGTGTTTCATGTGGCGACGCAGTTGGTGTTTGCGTCCGGTCCTGGGTTCGAGTTCCAGCAAGCTGTAGCGGGCGCTGGGGTAACGACCGACCGGGAAGGGGAGTTCGGTCTGTCCGAGCGTGCGGTAATCGGTGATTGCCGTTTGTGCCGGTTTGTCATCCCGGGCCTTGGCGTCGGTGATCGCGTCCAGGATTTCCCGAAGGGGATAGTCGATATGGCCTTCCGCATCCGTCCAGCCGCGTACCACCGCAAGATAGTGTTTGCGGACACGATGGCACTCGAACAGCGGACCGGTAAGCCGCGCGGTGTCGGCATCCAGCGCGAACAGCAATACGCCTGAAGTCGGTTTGTCGAGGCGGTGCAGAGGGTGGACGCGCTGCCCAATCTGGTCGCGGAGAATCTGCATGGCAAAGCGGGTTTCATGGCGATCGATGCCGCTGCGGTGCACCAGCAACCCAGAGGGTTTGTCGATCGCAATCAGGTGCGTGTCGCGATACAGGACGGTGAGGGGTTCGGGGATCATGACGAGGGGATGGGGCGGTATGATCCGCGCATGTCGGAATTCCAAACATCAACACGAGTCGGCGAACTGCCGGAACCGGACGCCGATGCCCAAGCGCACTCCCGGCGTTTGCAGGCGGTGATCGAGGCAGCCATCGATGCGGGCGATGGCGCTATCGGCTTCGACGAATATATGCAGGCCGCACTGTACGCGCCCGGTTTGGGCTATTACAGCGCCGGCAGTCGCAAGTTCGGTGCCGATGGTGACTTCGTCACCGCGCCGGAGGTCTCGCCCTTGTTTGCACGCTGTCTGGCACGTCAATGTGTGCCGGTGTTGCGGGCAGTGGATCAGGCGGACGTTTTGGAGGTTGGCGCGGGCAGCGGCATCATGGCGGCGGAATTGCTGCGCGAGCTGGACAAACTGGGCTGCCTGCCGCAACGCTACCTGGTTCTCGAGGTCAGCCCGGATCTGCGTGCCCGTCAGCAGGAGACCTTGCGGCGTATGGTGCCGGAGCTGGTGGATCGTGTGGTCTGGCTTGATCGACTTCCGGACGCGCCGATACGCGGATGTGTGTTCGCCAATGAAGTCGTGGATGCCTTGCCGGTGCGTTGTTTTCATAAGCGTGATGGCCAGCTTTTCGAGCGCGTCGTGGTCCGCAGTCAGGATGCGCTGGGCTGGGCGGAACGCGAGGCGGACGATGCTTTGCGATCGAGTGTTGCCGGGATTGAATCGGAAACCGGTCCGCTGATCGATGGTTATCAGGGGGAAGTCAACGCCGCCGCCGCGCCCTGGTTGGCTTCGCTTGCCGACGCCCTGGCCCAGGGACTGATCTTGCTGATCGATTACGGCGACGGTCGGCGCGCGCACTACCACCCGGAGCGGGCTGACGGCACCCTGCTTTGTCATTATCGGCATCGCAGTCATGGCGATCCGTTCTGGTGGCCGGGCTTGAACGACATCACCACCCAGGTAGATTTCACCGCGCTGGCCGAGGCCGGGCTTGCTGCCGGGCTCGAATTCGGTGGGTTCACCACCCAGGGCTGGTTCCTGCTCGCCAGCGGTTTGCAGGAGATGGCCGCTGAGACCGATCCCGAACGTGACGGCGCGGCGCATTACCGGCGCATGCAGGAGATCAAGACCCTGACATTGCCGACCGAAATGGGCGAGCGGTTCAAGGTGTTGGGGCTGCATCGTGGATTGACCCCCACACCTGCGTGGCCGCTGCTAGGCTTCGCGCTTTACGACTTGCGGGATCAACTCTGAATGCGTAACGCGCTGTTCATCATTCTGATCGGATTGAGTCTGTTCGGTTGCAAGCGTGAAGTCGTCGTGCGCGACGATGGCGGCGTGGTGTTGCATTACCGTAAGGACCCCTACAAGGAGCCGAGCGGGTTTGCAGTGCGCAATCTCGCTAAGAGCGATACGGATATGGTCTCCGAGCTGCATCTCAATGCCACGCTCAGCGATCTGCGCACCTTGATGATCAAGCTGTACAAGCGCAATCCGTATGAGTTGTACAAGACCGGTGCGAGCGACCCTGAGCGGCGCGCTGCCGACATCTTCAATGATTACGAGTTCGCCGAACTGGTCGGCTTGGGCGGGGCGCGTGACATCGAGGCCATCCAGTTGGCCTTCGATCCGGAGTTCATCGGCGATCGGGTGCTCGCCCTGGTCGGGGGCATGGCCGACATGATCATGGCCAGCTACAACCATCAGCATGAGTTTTACGTCATTGATTCGCTTGATCCGCAGAAGTTGTACGACGCGGCACGCAATATCGAGATTGCCGTCTGGCGCTTGTCAAACACCTATGACGAAGACGGCCACCTGTTTCTGTTGAGCAATTCCGGCATTGATGACGATGTCGCCAATCTCAGTTATGAGCGGCTTTTCGGCAAGCTGATCGGGCGGCAGGACATGATCGCGCGGATCGTCGCGGACAAGAGCGATCGCACCATCAAGAGCGTGGTTCAAACGCTGGCCTCGGCGCTGTTCATCCCGATTCCTTAACCTCGGACACTCAAGCGCGAGAGCAATACGGCGATCAGCGCCGCATCGTCGAGATCCAGACCGTTACTCAGCCGGAACAAATCACGCTCCCCGGATACCACTGCCGCGACGGCGTCGGCGCCCGCTGACCACCCCGCCGAACGGGCCTCATCCAGTTCCGCAAGCAGTTCTCCGGAGGCATTCGGATCGCAACAGGCGGTTTCAACACGGCCAAGAAAATCGGCGTATTTATCGAGCGTGGCGATGGTTGAGCCCAGTTGGGCGTGACAATCGATGGCGCGCTGCCACCAGTATCCGGCTTCAAGCTCATCGCAAACCGCGACCATGTCCAGGCAGATACCGCGTCGCATTTCCAGCACCGCTTCCGTCTGGACCAGTTCGGCCACCAGGCCGGCAGCGGTCATCAAGGCGGCGCGTGCCTCATTCGGCCGCGTCGCTTGAATGCGGCAGTGGGCGATGCGCGCCCAGGCACTCGCACGTTCAAAGACGGCATCGTGACCCAGGCCGGCAAGAAGTTCGTGCAGAACCTGCTCCGCAGCGATGAAATTGCGCACCTCCATGTATCTCTGGGCCTGATTCGACAAGCGCAGGCGCCACGGGTCGCCGCCCAGATGTCGCGCGAGCATCTCCGCGCGTGCGTGCAGATCCTTCCAGGGTTCATCGATGTCGGTGAACAGTTCGCCGATGCGGTCGACAAACTCCAGCGCCCATTCCTCGCCCTGGGCCAGGACGCCGTCGACCGCGTGCGAGAGGTTGGCCCGTTCCATGCGGGCGAGTAATGCGCTGGCCTGCGGTTCGCGGTGGCGGCGCTGACGGAGCTGGCCGGCAAACTGGAAGTAATGGCGCTGATGATTTCGTGTTGTTTCGAGACGGGTTTCGGTATCCCGGTGGCCTTCCAGCCAGGCATTGAGGGCGGGTTGAAAGTGCAGCATCGGCGGGTCGGTGACCCCCGTATCGGCGGCGGTGATCAGTTGGGCTTCGAGGAGTGCGTGGCGGACCCTTGGCCAGGTGTCGGCGTTGGCACCGGGTGCGAACTCGGGTTTGGGGCCGACCTGCCCAAGTCCGCTGATGGCCTTGATCAAGGACTCAAGACCGCCGCCTTGCATGGCACCAAGACGCGGCAGCCAGCGGAGGACGTCGTCGGGGAGCTGGGAGACAGTGTGCATGGCAGCGAATGATATGCTCGCCACCATGCGCGCAACACTCTCCGCCGTGGTGATCACCCGTAACGAGGCGAGCCGGATCAAGGCCTGTCTCGATGCCTTGGCGTTCGCCGATGAGATCGTCGTGGTCGATTCCGGCAGTGACGATGACACCATCGCGATCGCCCGGACCGCCGGGGCGCGGGTGATTCAGCAGGACTGGCTGGGCTACGGTGCTCAGAAGCAGTTCGCGGTGGCGCAGGCAAGGCATGACTGGGTGTTCTGTGTGGATGCGGATGAAATTCCCACGACGGCGCTGCGCGCGAGCATCGAACAGACGCTTGCGGCACCGTCCCTGTTCGCCTATCGCCATCCACGCTGCAATCGATTCATGGGGCGGGCGCTTCGTCACGGAGAGGGCTATCCGGACTGGTCGCTGCGCTTGTTTCATCGCGAGCACGCACGTTGGAGCACCGACCCGATTCACGAAAAGGTCGTCTCCGACGGGCCGGTCGGCACCTTGCACGGCGACCTGATGCACAACTCCGAGGAAGGAATCGAGCGCTACCTGAGCAAGCAGAATCGCTACACCACGCTGCAGGCCGAACAGATGTTTGCGCGGGGCAAACGTACAGGGGTGGCAACCATGCTGCTGAGCCCGGTGCTGCGCTTCGTGAAGTTCTACGTGCTCAAGCGCGGATTTCTCGATGGCGTGCCGGGACTGGTTCACATCCTCATCGGGTGTTTCAACAGCTTCAGCAAATACGCCAAGTTGATCGCCTTGCAACGAACTCGATAGGACTAACTGCGCCCTTGGCCCTGTAACGAGTGGGTTCGCAGGCGTTCATGCACATCGCGGGTTTGTGCGCTCAGGTCGGCGGGTTCGTATGGACTCGGTTTGAGAACCTGATCGGCGAATTTCAGAAGGGGAATGGCGTCCACCTTCAGCAACGCCGCCAGCTGGGTGAGGCTCTCTGCCGGTTCGGCACAGAACGCGTCGTAATCGAACAGCACGATGCGTTCACGATGATGATCGAGCAGGTGGCGGTGCAGATGCGTCCAGTATCGCAGCCAATAGTCCAGGCCCAGAGGCTCGTCTGCCCGACTCGGTCGCATCGCCGGTTCCAGCAACATGGGTTTGAAATCGGCGCCGAACTCGTGATGACCGAGCCAGCGCATGTAATCCAGCGCGAAGCGGTCCTTGGCGTGCAGTTCGGTGAACTGCCGATGTTGGCGCAATAGCGATCGAGCGTGATCGAGCGGGTTGCGGAATGGCACCAGGATGATCGCATCGGGAAAGGCGGCATGCAGCGCTTCCAGCCTCAGGATGTTGTTGTTGTTCTTGGCCAGATAGCGGCGTGTCGGGTCAATGGCGGCGGCACGAATTGCGGCGACATAGCGTCGATAATCGGCCACCGAGTCCGCGTCCACCGGGTCTGGAATCAACCCGTCAGCGTGAACGTAGCGCCCTTCGGCTGCGGTGAGCCAGAACACTTCCTCGAAAGCCTCGGGACTATCGAAGTTCACGGCGAGGCGGTCCCGGTGGGCGCGTTCCTTTTTCGCGGCATGGCGATGATGCGCAGCCGTAAGGCGTGTCCAGAGTTGCGGCGCCATGACCAGCGGCATGTTCCGGTAAGTAAGCGAGGTGAAGGCCTCGGTGGCGTAGAGCGCTTCGAGAAGAATCGTGGTGCCGGCACGCGCCAGTCCCGCGATATAGACCGGCGGCTGAATGGGGGGCGGGGGACGGGGATGGAAAATCGTCTGCTCGATGTCGAAGGCAATACGTCGCAGTAACTGTGAACCAAGAAAAAGCCGGTGCAGCGCCCGGTCCAGCGGTCCATAGGTCTGTGCGGAGTGGTTGAGCACGTTAATCGTCCGATTTATCGCCCGGTCTGCCGCTCGATCAGGCGCCAATCTCGGCGAGTACCTGTTCCATGCCGTGCTGCGCCTGATTGGCATAACCGCCACCGAACATATTGGCGTGGTTGAGCAGGTGGTAGACGTTGTAGAGCACCTTGCGGGTGCGGTAACCCGGATCGATGGGCCAAGTGGCGTCGTAGGCGTCGTAGAAGGATCGGCTGAAACCGCCGAACAGCTCGGTCATGGCGAGGTCGGCTTCGCGGTCGCCGTAATAGGTCGCCGGGTCGAAGATCACCGGGTTGCCGTCGTTGTCGGCCGAGGCATTGCCCCCCCAGAGATCGCCATGCAGCAACGATGGTGTCGGTTGGTAATCGCTGAACAGGGCCGGATATGCGTGGAGAAGCCGTTCTCCGGTGCGTTGCAGACCGTTTCCGAAACGTCCCTTGGCGAGTTCGAGCTGGTACCCGAGACGGTGTTTCCCCCAAAACGTGACCCAGGACGACTCTTCCGTGTTCGGTTGATGCGTAGAGCCGATGGTGTTGTCGCGGTGCCAGCCGAAGCGTTCGCGTCCCACTCGATGGGTAGCGGCGAGCTGCTCCCCGAGCCGCGTCTGGGTGTCCCCGCTGGCGGCGGAAAGCGGCAGATACTCCATGACGATGAAACTCTCGGCGCCCGCGAGTCCCCAGCAGAGCGGCTTGGGTACGCGGATCGTGCCGGCACTGGCCAGTTCGGTTAGACCTTCGCCTTCGGCCTCGAACATGTCGATGCGATCCGCATCGTTGAGCTTGACGAAATAGCGCTCGCCGCCGCCGTCCACTTGCCAGGCGCTGTTGATGCTGCCACCGCCGCGTGGATTGCGGTCGCTGATCTCGAAGTCGCGGTCGGTGGTGGCGCCGATCAGTTCGGCAATGTGGTTCCAGTCGGTCATGGAGGAGGCTCGGAACGCTTCAGGGACGCCTAGTGTGCCCGCTTCCGGCACGGTGAATCGACTCCCCGTTCAGGCGTCGCGCAAGTGATCGTGCAAGGGGCTGCGGCGCGGGAAGTGCGCCTTCAGGAATTCCATCTGGTCGGCGAGGATGCGCCGGCCCTGGAGATAGACGTATTCGGCGTGTGTCGGCGTGAAAGGCACCGCGAGCAAGGGCATGCTGGCCTCTTCCGGGCTGCGTCCTCCCTTGCGGTGATTGCATCGCTTGCAGGCGGTGACCACGTTGTTCCAGGTGTCCGGGCCGCCCCGGCTCGACGGGGTGACGTGATCGCGGGAGAGCTCGTGCCGGGAGAATGGCAGTCCACAGTACAGGCACAGATGTGCGTCGCGGCGGAACAGGGTGTCGTTGTTGAGCGGCGGGGTGTAACGGCTGTGTCCGCGCAGGCTCTGGGACTGGCCGTAGGTGGCGAGGATGGAATTGACCTGGACGATACTCTGCGTCCCGGTCAGCGCACTGATGCCGCCGTGCACGCGGTAGAGCGGGCTCCCGCAGGTGTAAGCCACGAGGCCCATGTGGTACAGCCGAACGGCGTCCCGGTAGTCGATCCACTCCAGAGGCATCCCGGAGGCATCGGTGCGCAGGACTTGCAGGTTCAGGTCGTTCATGACGAATTACCCTCAAGCTCCTGAAATTTCAGCGAGTTATACGCGCTTCCTTACGCTTTGCAAGCCCCCGCAGGAATTGTGCTGAAAACAGGTTTGTATTTAATCAGGCGGGTTAATCCGATACATTCCAGCGCTTTGTTCCAACTCATTCTTCATGTTCCGGAGTCCCCATGCCGATACGCGTGGCCGTCCCGAAAGAAACCGCCGCCGGTGAACGCCGGGTGGCAATGTCTGCCGATGTGGTCAAGCGCTTGGCCCGTCTCGGTGCAGAAGTGCATATCCAGAGCGGTGCCGGCGATAGCGCTTTCGTCCCGGATGCCGATTTCGGCGCAGACGTGAACGTGGTCGCCGATGCCTCGGCGCTGCTGGGTTCTGCCGATGTCATCTTCAAGGTTCAGCCGCCGACACTCGACGAGATTGCCGCGATGAAGGAAGGCGTGATCGTGGTCGGCTATCTGGCGCCGCACCGCAATCCGGAGATCGTCCGGGCGTTGCGTGATCGCAAGATTCAGGCGCATGCCGTTGAACTGATTCCGCGTATCTCGCGCGCGCAATCCATGGATGCCTTGTCGTCCCAGGCCAATATTGCCGGCTACAAGGCGGTGCTGATGGGGGCGAGCCTGACGTCCAAATTCTTCCCGATGCTGACCACCGCCGCCGGCACCATTCGTCCCTCCAAGGCGCTGATCATCGGCGCAGGTGTGGCGGGTTTGCAGGCGATCGCCACCGCACGCCGTCTCGGTGCCGTGGTCGAGGCCTACGATGTCCGCTCCGCGACCAAGGAGCAGTGCGAGTCGCTGGGCGCCAAGTTCATCGATACCGGCGTCGCGGCGGACGGCCAGGGCGGGTATGCCCGCGAGCTGACGGACGAAGAGAAGGCGCAGCAGCAGGCGGTGCTGAATCGGCACATCGCGCAGGCAGACGTGGTCATCACCACGGCTGCGATTCCGGGTCGCCCGTCGCCGAAGATCATCAGCAAGGCGGCAGTCGAGGCCATGAAACCCGGTGCGGTGATCGTCGATCTGGCCGCCGAGGGCGGTGGGAACTGCGAAGTCACGGTACCCGGAGAGACCATCAATCACGGCCAGGTGATGGTCCACGGTCCGCTCAATGTGCCGTCCGAACTGTCGGTGCACGCCAGTGAGGTGTACGCCAAGAATCTGTTCAATTTCATCGAGTTGATGATCAAGGATGGCGAATTGAACGTGGACTGGGAGGATGAAGTGATCGCCGAGTCCTGCCTGACCGTGAACGGTGAAATCAAGCACGAACCGACCCGTAAGGCGGTGGAGGCAGCGCAATGAACGAAGTCGTTATCCAAGTCACCGAGCAGGTCGCCGAAATGAGCGGGATTGCCGGTTTCGTCGCGCTCTACATCTTCATGCTCGCCGCCTTTACGGGTTACGAGATCATCGCGAAAGTGCCGGTCATCCTGCACACCCCGTTGATGTCCGGTTCCAACTTCGTCCACGGCATTGTGCTGGTCGGTGCGATGGTGGCGATGGGCGAGGCCAGCACCACCCTGGAACTGGCGATCGGTTTCCTCGGGGTGTTCCTCGCGGCGGGCAATGCCGTCGGCGGCTATGTGGTCACCGAGCGCATGCTCGAGATGTTCAAATCCTCCAAGAAGGAGGGTGCGAAGTGATCGATCTTCTGATCAAGGCGAGTTATTTCGCCGCAGCGGTGCTGTTCATTCTCGGTCTCAAGCGCATGTCCTCGCCGGTCACGGCGCGTGGTGGCATCGTCTGGGCCGGTGCCGGCATGGTGCTGGCAACGCTGATCACCTTCCTGACCCCGGACATGGGCAACTACGGCCTGATGACGGTGGCCATCGCCCTGGGCGGCATCATTGCGTGGTGGAGCGGCAAGCGTGTTGCGATGACCGACATGCCGCAGATGATCGCCCTTTACAACGGCATGGGTGGCGGTGCTGCGGCGGCGATCGCCTGCCTGGAGCTGTTGCATCAGGCCGGGCATGAGGTCGTCAATACGGAGGTGCACATCCTCGCCGTGATCGGTGCGTTGATCGGCACCATCGCCTTCTCCGGGTCGCTGATCGCGTTTGCCAAACTGCAAGGCCTGATGCGTGGCGTGATCCGCTTTGGCGGGCAGCAATTCTTCAACCTTGGCGTATTTGTGGTCACGGTCGGACTGGGTGCGTTGATCGCCGCCAGTGGCGACTATTCGATCACCATGCTGAGCGCATTCTTCGTGTTGGCCCTGGCCTTCGGCGTGTTCATGACGGTGCCGATCGGTGGCGCCGACATGCCGGTGGTGATCTCCCTGTATAACGCGCTGACCGGTCTTGCGGTCGGTTTTGAAGGCTTCGTTCTGGGCAATCCCGCGATGATGATCGCCGGTACCGTGGTCGGTGCCGCCGGTACCTTGCTGACACAGTTGATGGCGCGTGCGATGAATCGCCCGATCACCAATGTGCTGTTCTCCAATTTCGGGGGCGGCGGTTCCGGCGATGGTGGCGAAGTCACCGGTTCAATGAAGTCTATCGAGGCTCAGGACGTGGCGGTGATGATGGCCTTTGCCGACAAGGTCGTGATCGTCCCGGGTTACGGCATGGCCGTCGCCCAGGCGCAGCACAAGATCTGGGAGCTTGGTCAATTGCTGCAGAACCGGGGCGTTACCGTGAAGTTTGCGATCCACCCGGTCGCCGGTCGTATGCCCGGTCACATGAACGTGCTGCTCGCCGAAGCCGGTGTGCCTTACGACATCATCTTCGACCTTGATGAAATCAATAACGAGTTCGCCTCATCGGATGTGTCGCTGGTGATTGGCGCGAACGACGTGGTCAATCCACAGGCCCGCACCAACCCCGAAAGCCCGATCTTCGGCATGCCGATCCTGGACGTGGACAAGTCCAGGAACGTCATCGTCATCAAGCGCGGTCAGGGCAAGGGTTTCAGCGGCATCGAAAATGCCCTGTTCTTCGAGGACAACACGCGCATGCTCTATGGCGATGGCCAGAAGATGGCGGCGGAATTGATCGCCCAAGTCAAGGAATTGGGCTGAGGCCCAGGTTGGCATGGCCGACGCTCCGGTGTTTCGTCTTCGTGGCTTGATGGGGAGCGACATCATCCACTTTCACGCCCATCTGGAAGCCATCGAGGTGCGTTGCTGGCTGGATGACTGGTATCAGCAGCCCCGCAGTTTGCTGGAGCTTGAGACCGTCATGTTTACAGGCTGGGCCTGTGTATGGGCGATCGAGGTGGATGGGCGATTTGTGGGCGTGTCCGGGTTCTCGGAGCTGGACAAGGGACGCGGCGTCGGGCGCTTTTTCATTGTCATCGGCGAGACCGAACTCTGGGGTAAGAGACTGGGCGGTCTGGTTGCGGCCGACGTGATTCGACGGGGTTTCGACGAGTTGGGTTTGCGGAAGGTGGTTTCGGATTATCTGGCGCCAAACGTCGCCTCCGAACAGCTGCATCGGCGCTTGGGTTTCGTGGAAGAAGGGGTGTTGCGGGCCGATAGCTGGCGTCGCGGGGAATATGTGGACCGGGTTTTGTTGGCGCGTTTTGCGTGACCGAGCGGAGGATTGCGGCGCGGGTGTCGACTTGCTGTGCGCACTGTCGATCTGCGCGACGAGTTGCGGAACATAAGACGAGAAATGGGGGATAAGCATGGAGTTTTCAATCACTTGCCGACGCATTGCGGTCGTCGTGTTAGCTGGAACGACCGCGTTGTTGGGCGGTTGTGTTGCCACCTCGGCAAACCGGATTTACGTCGATTTCACGCAACGTGATTTCATCTCGTCCGACAGCGGCGCAAAGAAAGCAGCCGAGTCAGGGGTCGATCGTGAAAACATGCTCGCGACGCGTGCCTGGGGTGAGTTCATGCGGGGCCACTACCAACGTGCGCTGGCCCAGTTCCGCGATCTAAGAGAAGAATACCCCGCCACCTGGGACGGGAACCTCGGCAAGGCCTGGATTCTCATCAAGCAGGGAGATCTTGAAGGCGGCGAACACTGGGCGGAATTGGCGCATGACTGGATCAACGTCTGGCAGTACGCCCAGGAGAATGACATCCAGGGTTGGTTGGCGATGAATCGAGGTGACCTGGAGACGGCCAGGGCCAAGTTCGAGCCTGAAGACAGCCTGCTGTTTCACGAGGATTACTTCTACTACAACATCCTTGACGAAGTCCGGGCGATGTGGGCGAGCGCCCCAGAGGTCAGCTTGGGCTGGCTGGCGGTCAAGAACAACGATTTTGAAAAGGCCCGATTTCATTTCCAGCGCGGCCTGGAGCGCGACCCTCATTGTTATCTGTGTCGCGACGGTCTGGCCAGAATGGCGATCATCAGGAACGATTACCGGCAGGCCTTGAGCGAGACCATGGCGGGCATCAAACTGGTCCGTCATGCCGAGTCGCTTGCGGGCCTGCTTGATTCGATCCTCGCCGAGCTCGATCAACCGGGTCTGGCGGTTGCAACGTACAAGGATCTGGCGGCGTTTCACGCGGCCGATCCGATGTACCCGACCCGTCTGGGTTACGCCTACCTCACCGAAGGTCAGGTCGTGGCGGCCAAGAATCAGTTTCGCGATGTCCTGAAACGTTGGCCGACCGATGTGGAAGGGACCGCAGGCGCCCGTGCCGGCCTGATCCGCGCAGGGCAGAGCTATGCGAGCAATTCCGCCCTGGATCTGGCTTGGGCCGATTACCATGCCGGGAAATACGAACTTGCTGCCGATGCCTTCAAGGTGCTGCGAGCGCGCTTTCACAAACTCGATTCACCGTTGGCGGATGACGGACTCGGGTGGTCGTTGCTGGGTCTGGGTCGAGCCGCAGACGCAGCTCAAGCGTTCCGCGATGCGCTTGGCGTTGATGCCGACTATGCCTATTCACAGAATGGCCTGGCGGCGGCCGAGATCGCCCAGGATCCGGCGTATGGGCCGATCTGGGCGGAGATTGCGGCAGGTCGTTTGAAGCAGGCGAAAGTCTTGGCTGAAGCGGCTGCACCCACTGCGGTCGATTGGCCGCGTCGCGCCAGTCTGGCCTGGATTGCGTTGTTGAGCGGCGATGCGCAGACGGCGGGGCAAATGTTCCAGAAGGTTCTGGAAGTCGCGCCATACGCATGGCCTGCCCGGACCGGATTGGGATTGAGCCTGGTGCAGTCCGGTCAGGTCGATAACGGTCTGATTGCGATGCAGCAGAGTTTCTATCAAAACCCCTCGCAGGAAGATGCCGCTTATTTGCGTGCCGCCGACGCGCTGATCAAGCAGGGGCGTCCGTTTGCGGCGCGGGACATCCTGTTGATTGCGGGACAAACGCAGGTCAAGGGACCGATTGCCCTGAAACTCGCTCGTCTGGCTTGGGACGCAGACGATGCGGTTGGCGCTCGAGATTGGCTCGCGCTGGCGGCGAATACCGTTCCGGCGCAGGTGGCGGCCATGGTCGATCCGACCGACGTTCCCGTGGAGCGGATCGATCGGGTTGAGTCCGAGCGCATCAAATTGCCGGAACGTTACCTCGGTGTGGTGAGACACGCGCTCGGCTGGGGTTACTACTTCGCCGGCGATGCGCGTCTGGCGCAGCACTATTTCGAAAAAGCCGAGGCACAGCTTCCGGATAACGACGAGGTGAAGCATGGAATCGCCTTCGCAAGCTATCGACAGGGCGATATTCGCGGCGCGATCAATCGTCTCAAGCCACTGGCTGGTGCCGAATACGTGATCGCCGAAGAGGTTGCTATTCCGGGGACCGGATCGGTCGCCGAGATCCTCTATGACGCCCAGAGCACACTGGCATGGTCGTATTTCCGCAACCGGGACTGGGCAGCGGCGGAAACCGAGTTCACTCATGCGTCGCGGCGTCATCCGGATTGGGTGGACGTTTGGAGCGGACTGGGCCATGCCCGTGCCGCCCAGGGCGATAACAGCGGTGCGCGCGAGGCATTTAGAAAGGCCTTGGCGATTCAGCCCGATTACCCGGACGCGTTGCGGGCGCTGGCCGAGATGAGTCGCGCCTCGTGAGTGGGGTGCTGGAGTGGCGTCTGCATCCCCGTGTCGCATGGACGCCGGATGCGGATGGTCGTACCGGTGCCGTCATCGATACCTGGGGCGCCGAACTTTCCCACTGCAACGAAACCGCATGGACGGCGCTGATGGCACTTCATGATGGCACCAGTCTGGCCAATCTGGTGTCCCGACTGTGTGCGGAATACCAGGTCGATGAAGCGACATCGCGCGCAGATTGCCAACGTCTGCTTCAGCAGTTGAAGGCGCAGGGATGGATTGAGGCGGTCAGCACCGAAAGCCTTGAATGAGCCGGAATCCAAAGCGCGACACGGCGGTCGCGATCACCGGTTTCGGTGGCCTGGACAACCCGGAGCCCGGGCTCGGGGTGGCGCGATGTCTGCGTTCGCAAGGTGATACCGGTATTCACGCGCTGATCTACGACCGGCTTGCCACCGGTGCGTGGTTGCCGGGCATTGCGGATACCGTGCAACTGTTACCACCACTGCGCGATGGCGACGCACAATGGTTTGGGCGCTTGGCCCAGATTCATGAACGCACCGGTTTCGATGCCTTGCTGCCTTGCCTGGACCTCGAGGTCCATCGGGTTGCGGCCAATGCGGCGCGTCTTGCCGAACTCGGCATCGCCACCTTGGTGCCGACGCCGGATCGCCTTGATGCCGTGCGCAAAGTCAGGTTGTCGGCGTTCTGTCATGCCCACGGCATCGATACCCCGACCACCTTGCATGTGGCCGATCCCGACGATGCGCCTTCGGTCGCACAGGTGTTGGGCTATCCGGTCTATGTCAAAGGCTTGGTGGCGGACGCGCATCGCGCCAACGATGCCAATGAAGCGCGTCGATTGGCTGCAGTCGTGGATCGCAAATGGGGCGGTGGTGCACTGCTTCAGCGTGCAGTGGCCGGTGATGAATACGTCGTCGTGATGCTTGCCGATGAGCAGGGTCGGGCTCAAGGATCGATCGCGTTGAGGAAGATGGTTCGTAACGCCAAAGGCAAGGGCGTCGCAGGGGCGGTCGTGCAGGATGCCGGCCTGACCCGAGTTGCCCATGAAATACTCGAAGCCCTGCATTGGCGCGGTCCGCTGGAGCTGGAATTCGTGCGTGCATCGGGCAGTGGACGCTGGCACCTGATTGAGGTGAACAATCGTTTCCCGGCGTGGATCGCACTCGCGGCGGAAGTGGGATGCAATTTGCCGGGCCGAGCTGTTGACCTGATCATGGGGCGCAAGCCACGGGGTCGTTGTGCCGTCCGACCAGGGATGGCTTTCGTGCGGGACATCGCCACCGGGGCGGTCGATGCAGCCGAGTATCGAGGTGTTTTTCGGCTTGGATATGCACAGCCGCAGACCCCGGCGAAATCCGCTGCAGAAGCCGTCACAGCACATCGTGTTGCGATCACCGGCGTGGATGCCGGTGAGGTGTTGATGAGTGGAATCGGCACGGCGGAGGCATTGGTTGCGGCGGGGCAACGCAACTTGTACGCGTTGCCCTACGGTGCCTATGACAGCGCGGCGCATCGCGCCGATCTGTTCCAGGCGGCGCATACGCTTGCGGTGAGTGAAGAGGCTGATGTGCTCACGACCCGCTTGCGAGCGATCCGAGAGATCACCGGCATCGATGCCGTCATCCCCTGCCTCGACCATGAATTGCCACGATTCATTGCGGCGGCTCCGGCGTTGGAGGCGGCTGGCATCGCGACCCTGCTGCCAAGTCTCGAGGCGTTGATGGCGGTTGGGAAGTCGGCGTTGGCGACCTGGCGCAGTGCATCGTTGCCGACCCCGGCGACACGTCAGGTCAACTCTGCCGAAGCCGCTCGCAAGGCTGGACGGAAATTCGGTTGGCCATTGCTACTCAAGCATCCGCATGCCGGTGCCGCGTTGGTGCACGACAGTCGGCAGGTCGCTTCGGCCTGGGCGTCACTCTCACGCGACGGCGGTGAAACGCTGCTCGCTCAGGCCTGGATCGATGGCGAGGAGTTCGCTGTCGCCGGTGTGTTTGATCGCCATCACAAGGCGAGAGCCATGTTGGCGATCAAAAAACTGGTCCAATGTGATGGTGGAAACACGTGGGGCGCGACAGCGGTCGATGCGCCGAAACTCTGTGCAGCGATTGCCGAACGGCTCGAGCGAATCGGATGGGTGGGACCGTTCGAAGCGGAGTTCAGGCGCGACCGCATCGATGACAGGTTTTACCTCATCGAGATCAACCCGCGTCTGCCCGCCTGGATCAGCTATGCCGCCGATACCGGCCTGAATCTGCCTGCGTTGGTGTTGGCCACCATGTTTGATGAGTCTTTCCACACCAAGCCGGTCAGGACGGCTCCGGTCTTCGTCCGCGCCACCTGGGACCGGCCCGTTACCTTGACCGACATTGCCGCACTGGGACACCGAGGATCGCTTGACCATGCCTGAACAAAGCCAGCGTCGTCCCTACGTCGCGCCCCGGATCGAAGCCTTGCACACGGCAACAGTGGGGAAACATCGGGTGTTTGACCTGAGTCCGTCCGGCGGGTTTGCCGAGGCCGTCGATGTCGACGCGCTGCTCGCCGAACATGGGTCGCCGCTCTATCTGCTCTCCGAAAATGCCCTGCGCGCTCAGTATCGGAGCTTGCGCGACCTGTTTGTTCTGGGCGGGGTGCGCACCCAAATCGCGTATTCCTACAAGACCAATTATCTCCCCGCCGTGTGTGCGATTTTCCAACAGGAAGGAGCATGGGCCGAGGTGGTATCCGGCATGGAATACCAATTGGCGCGGGCGCTGGGCGTGCCGGGACGGCAGATTGTGTTCAACGGGCCGTACAAGCGTGATGACGAACTTGCCAGAGCGTTCCAGGAAGGGGCGCTGGTCAATATCGACGGCTTCGATGAGTTGGATCGCGTTGAGGCCTTGGTGGTCGGTAACCCGGGTTTGAGGCCAAGACTGGGTATTCGCATCAATTTCACGCGTGGAAAGACATCCTGGACACGTTTCGGCTTCAATCACGAAAATGGCGATGCGCGTCGTGCGCTTGACCAGATAGCGGCCAATCAGGCGCTGGAGCTGGTTGCCCTGCATAACCACAGCGGCACGTTTCAGCGCGATCCGGACGTTTACCGACGCGCAGCGGAAGTGTTGATCGCCAATGCCCGTTATGCGCGCAGTCTGGGTCTGGCGCCCACAGTGATGGATGTGGGTGGCGGTCTGCCGTCCGACAATCGGTTAAAACCTGAATTCGATCTTCCGGGCGAAGCCGGTGCGGCCAGCCGCCTCGCCCCCTTTGCGCGTGCCGTGCTGGAGCCGCTTTCCCAGGCGGATGGCGCATTCGGCACTCATCCAATGCTGATTCTCGAGCCCGGGCGCGCCCTGGTGGATGCATCGATGCGTTTGGCCTGCACCGTGGTTGCGACCAAGGACATCCCGGACGGTGGGCCGGCATTGGTCATCGATGCAGGGGTCAACCTGCTCCCGACCGCGTATTGGTACGAGCATGGCGTGGACGGCATTTCCGGTCGTGGCGAGGATCGGACCGAGGCCACGGGCGCGTTGCGTTCGACCCAGGTTTTCGGGCCGCTGTGCATGCAGATCGACTGTGTTCGGGACAATGCCGCGTTGCCGCCGTTGCAACTTGGCGATCATCTCCTGATCGACAACGTCGGCGCTTATAACCTCACCCAGTCGATGCAGTTCATCCAGCCGCGCCCTGCCGTGGTCATGCTGGGACAGGATGGGCCGGAACTGGTGCGTCGCGCCGAGCGTTGGCAGGACCTGTTCGCACTCGACCGGGTACCGGCTCGTCTGCAGGCCCCCGGGTACGAGCTCGACGATTGACCATGCACTGGTTCGCGGGATTGCCGGTGCGTTCGACCCTGCGCAATACCCTGCAAGGCATCGCCCTTGTTGCGTTCCTGGATCGACCCTGGCATGGCGCCGTGGTCCTGTTGGTCGCGCTGCTGATTGCGCCGTTTGCCGCGTTGGGAGCGGCGATCGGGGCGGTGGCAGGGATACTGTGGTCGCGATTCGACTCGCGCTGGACCTCCCTGGAGGCCGAAGCGGGTTTGCCTGCGTACAACCCGGCGATCGTCGGCCTTTTCTGGGGCTCGGCGCTGGCGCGCGGGGTTTACGACGTGAGTTTGTTTCCATTGGCGTTGCTTGCGGTGCTCGGTATGGATCCACTGGTCCGCCGATTCATGTTGCAACGCGGCCTTCCACCTTTGGCCGTTGCCGCCTTGTTGGTCGGCTGGGCAAGCAACTGGGTGTATTGGAGCCTGGGGGTGAATTTCTGGGCTGGCGCGGTGTTGGCTCCCTTGGGCGATGAGGGGGTTTTTGCCGCGATCGCGCTGTTGACGGCGGTCTATTTATATCGCGACTGGCGTAGTGCGATGCTGGCGGGCGGGTTGGTGCTCGCAGCGGTCCCGTTGGGGCCTGCCGGGCTATGGGCCTTTGCGGTGGCCCCGGCGGCCTATGCGCTTAGCGCGGTCTGGCCAATAGCCGGGCCTCGGGGTGTGGGTATGGCAGCGGGCGGAGCCCTGACTGCCGGATTGGTGTGGTGGCTATGGCCGCCCATCAGCGTATTTCCGTTACCGAGCCTGGTTGCACCGGGCGCCATTGCGATCTATGCCACGCTGACTTTCATGGCCGGGCCTGCGCGCGGTGGATTGATTGATCCGGGGGTGCGCAAACTTGCGAAACACCTCGACGCGCAAACCGGGTCAGACAATCGTGCGGCGGTATTGAGCGGTGCCGGCTTGAGCACCGCGTCCGGGATTCCGGATTACACCTCAGCGGTGTGGCTGGACCCGGCAGTACCGGTTGCGGACTACGCATACGGTCGCTACCTCGCCGATCCGCGCGCCCGAAACCGTTATCTGGCAGCGTGCGGGCGTTTCCGGGAATACGCCGTTTTGGCCGAGCCGAATGCCGGACATCGCGCGCTTGCGAGATTGCAGGAAGCGGGGTTTCTCGGGGCCATGATTACGCAGAATGTCGATGGCTTGTTACAGCAGGCCGGTGC
>JACKNK010000005.1 GCA_024234955.1 Gammaproteobacteria bacterium | reverse complement strand
CGACGGAAACGGAAAAGTCGGCTTCGGCTACGGGAAGGCCCGTGAAGTGCCGGCAGCCATTCAGAAGGCAATGGAGCGTGCGCGTAACAATATGGTTACCATTCCGTTGGCGGGACGCACCTTGCAGCACGCGATCATGGCGAACGATAAGGCAGGCAAGGTCTACATGCAGCCGGCGTCTGAAGGTACCGGTATTATCGCAGGTGGCCCCATGCGTGCCGTATTTGAAGTGCTCGGCGTTCACGACGTTCTGGCTAAATGTGTCGGTACACGTAATCCCATCAATGTGGTCCGTGCAACTATCACCGGATTGCGTTCCATGCAGTCTCCGGAAACCGTCGCCGCCAAACGCGGAAAAACGGTTGAAGATATCCTCGGTTAAGCCAAGGGGAAAACTCGTGAGTTCCAGTAACGAAATCAAAGTGACGTTGATCCGTAGTCTCAGTGGGCGTATTAAGGCCCATCAAGATTGCGTGCGTGGCCTTGGGTTGCGCCGCATTCATCAGACGATCTCCGTCAAGGATACCCCTGAAAATCGGGGCATGATCAATAAAGCGTATTACCTGTTGAAGGTTGAAGAGGCCTGACATGCGACTCAATAGCATCAAGCCCGCTCCGGGTTCCAAGCCGACCGCGAAGCGCGTCGGGCGTGGTATCGGCAGTGGCCTCGGCAAGACCGGTGGCCGTGGACATAAGGGCCAGAAGTCTCGCAACGGTGGTTATCACAAGGTCGGGTTCGAAGGCGGTCAGATGCCGTTGCAGCGTCGACTTCCAAAAATCGGTTTCAGCTCCCGAATTGGCCGATTCGTTGAAGAAGTGCGGTTGCACGAAATTGCATCCGTGACCGTCGATGTCGTCAACCCGGCCGCGCTGAAGGCGGCCGGACTGGTCGGAAAGTCCGCGAAAAAGATCAAGGTTATCGAGTCTGGTAGCATCGATAAGGCCGTCACCGTTAGCGGCTTGTCCGTGACGAAGGGTGCGCGGGCTGCAATCGAAGCCGCCGGTGGAAAGATCGAGGACTAATCGAGGCTTATCCGTGGCAAATTCTGGCTCCATGATGGGTGGGGCGCTGGGGGGGCTCGGTAAACTGACCGAGTTGCGCCAGCGCCTTCTGTTTCTCCTGGGTGCGCTGATCGTCTTTCGCATCGGGGCACATATCCCTGTGCCTGGCATAAACGCGGCGGCCCTCGCGGACATGTTCAACCAGCAGCGCGGCACCATCTTGGACATGTTCAATATGTTCTCGGGTGGCGCTTTGCAGCGCTTTAGCTTGTTCGCGCTCGGGATCATGCCGTACATATCGGCGTCGATCATCATGCAGTTGATGGCGGTAGTGATTCCATCGCTTGAGCAGCTTAAGAAAGAGGGTGAAGCCGGTCGCCGCAAAATTACCCAGTACACGCGCTATGGAACCGTTGGCCTGGCCACCTTCCAATCAATCGGCGTTGCCGTGGCGCTCCAGGGGCAAAGTCAAGGCGGGACCGGAGTCGTGATCGATCCTGGATTCGGATTCGTTTTCACCGCTGCGGTGACCCTGGTGACGGGAACCATGTTTCTGATGTGGCTTGGGGAACAGGTAACCGAACGTGGTTTGGGCAACGGTATATCGATCATCATTTTCGCCGGCATCGTTGCCGGGCTGCCCAATGCAATTGGCGGCACTTTGGAACTCGCTCGCACTGGCGAGATGAATCCGCTGATGATTCTCATGCTGTTCGTCGTCGCTATTGCGGTCACCGCCTTTGTCATATTTGTTGAGCGAGGCCAGCGTCGTATTACAGTGAATTACGCGAAGCGCCAACAAGGCCGAAAAATGTATGGTGGGCAGAGCAGTCATCTTCCGTTGAAGCTCAATATGGCTGGCGTCATACCCCCGATTTTTGCTTCGAGCATCATCCTTTTCCCCGCGACTTTGGGTAACTGGTTTGGTAGTGGGGATTCGCTCGGCTGGCTTAAGGATTTATCTCAGACATTGTCGCCCGGACAGCCGCTATATGTACTGCTCTATGCATTAGCGATCATCTTCTTCTGCTTTTTTTACACGGCCTTGGTGTTTAACTCGAAAGATACCGCCGACAATTTGAAGAAGTCTGGCGCATTCATTCCCGGCATACGTCCGGGTGAACAGACCGCGAGATATATCGACAGTGTGCTCACCCGGCTGACGATGGTGGGAGCGATCTACATCACGGCTGTATGTTTGTTGCCGGAATTCTTGATCCTGAATTGGAATGTTCCATTTTATTTCGGCGGTACGTCGCTACTTATCATAGTCGTCGTCGTGATGGATTTTATCGCCCAGGTTCAGGCGCACCTGATGAGTCATCAGTACGAAAGTCTGATGAAGAAGGCGAATCTGAAGGGTTACGGTGGGGCCGGTCTGATCCGGTAGATCCGCCTGTTTTGATATTTGGTTTTATGGGAGTCCGTCATGAAAGTTCGTGCGTCCGTCAAAAAGATGTGCCGTAACTGCAAGATCGTTAAGCGTAAAGGTGTCGTTCGGGTCATCTGCAGCGATCCGAAGCACAAGCAGCGTCAGGGTTAAGTTCGAACCCGTCGAGATACGGTAGGTCATTTGTTTGTGACCGGCGTATTGAGAGCACGGATTCGATTACGGTATACTGCGCGTTTTTCCACGGCCTGATGCTCAGGCGTTTGTAGAGATTGTTCCGTATGGCACGTATTGCGGGAATCAACATCCCATCTCATAAGCACATGGTCGTCGCATTAACCTCGATTTACGGCGTTGGTCCGACTCGAGCGAAGGCGATTTGCAGTGCAACCGGTATCGCGCCCGATACAAAGGTCCGGGATTTGGCTGAGTCCGAACTTGATTTGGTTCGTGCCGAAGTCGGTAAGTTCCTGGTTGAGGGTGATCTGCGTCGCGAAATCTCTATGAATATTAAGCGACTGATGGATCTCGGTGCCTATCGCGGCATCCGCCATCGTCGTGGGTTGCCGGTGCGTGGTCAACGTACCAAGACCAACGCGCGCACCCGCAAGGGACCGCGTCGCCCCATCCGTAAATAACCTGGATGCCGGTAGGCATTCGCTTCGAATTGGAATACGTCCATGGCTAAGGCGGTTAAAACCCGTAAGAAGATCAAGCGTAACGTCGCTGACGCGGTTGCGCATATTCATGCTTCTTTCAATAACACCATCATCACCATCACCGACCGGCAGGGTAATACCTTGGGATGGGCGACGGCGGGCGGGTCCGGTTTCCGTGGTGCCCGAAAAAGTACGCCCTTCGCGGCACAGGTGGCCGCTGAGCGCGTCGGTAATGTGGTCAAAGACTACGGCGTCAAGAATATGGACGTTCGGGTCAACGGGCCTGGCCCGGGGCGCGAATCCGCCGTCCGTGCATTGAATGCAGTCGGTTTCAAAATCACCAATATCGCTGATGTGACGCCGATTCCGCATAACGGTTGTCGTCCGCCCAAGCGTCGTCGCGTTTAACTCGGGGTTTGTCATGGCTAAGTATGTAGGTGCCAAGTGCCGTCAGTGTCGGCGTGAAGGTCAGAAGCTCTTTTTGAAGGGCGAAAAGTGCTACACCGCAAAGTGCGCGATAGAGACGCGTCCCGTTCCGCCTGGGCAGCACGGTCAGCGCCGTGGACGCCTGTCGGACTACGCGACGCAGTTGCGGGAAAAGCAGAAGCTTCGCCGCATCTACGGCATCCTCGAGCGCCAGTTCCGCAACTATTTTTCAAAAGCGTCGCAGCAAAAGGGTTCTACGGGCACCAACTTGCTTCAGCTTCTTGAAGGCCGCCTGGACAACGTCGTGTACCGTATGGGTTTTGCGGCGTCTCGTGCCGAGGCGCGTCAGCTTGTTCGCCATAATGGCGTGCGCGTTAACGGCCAGAAGGTCAATATTCCTTCCTACCAGCTCAAGGCTGAGGATCAGGTGTCCGTTAAGGAAGGCGCGACCAATCAGGCAAGAATCATCGCTGCGATGGAATTTGCTCAACAGCGCGGCATTTCGGACTGGTTGGACGTGGATCCCAAAAAGCTTGTCGGCACTTACAAGGTGGTGCCGGATCGTAGCGATCTGCCCGCCGACATCAACGAACAGCTGGTCGTCGAGCTCTACTCCAAATAAGGATGGGGACCTCACAAATGCACAGTCAGGCCGAAAGCATTCTCAAGCCGCGCGGAATTCAGGTCAGCGTGGTCAACGAGCGTCTCGCCACGGCGGTACTCGAACCGCTGGAGCGCGGCTTCGGGCATACGCTCGGCAATGCGCTTCGTCGCATCCTGCTTTCCTCGATCGACGGTGCTGCCGTTGTCGAGGTTGAAATCGAAGGTGTGTTGCACGAGTACACCGCGATTGAAGGGGTGCAGGAAGACGTCATCGACATTCTCCTGAACCTGAAAGGACTTGCATTTCAGATGCACGCGAGGGAAGAGGCGACTCTCACCCTGTCCAAAGAAGGTGCTGGACCGGTCACGGCGGCGGACATATCGCTGGATCACGACGTGCTCATCGTTAACCCGGATCACGTCATTGCTAACCTGAACGACGGTGGCAAACTCAAGATGCAACTCCGCGTTGTTCGCGGACGCGGTTACGAGCCTGTGTCTGCCCGCGAGTCATCCGATGGTGAAACTCGCCCTATCGGTCGACTCCAGGTCGATGCATCGTTCAGCCCGATCAAACGCGTTACCTACAATGTTGAACGCGCTCGCGTTGAGCAGCGCACCAATCTTGATAAGTTGGTGATGGACATTGAGACTAACGGTGCGATCGGCGCGGAAGATGCGATCAAGCGGGCGGCGCGTATCCTTCAAGAACAGCTTTCTGTGTTTGTCTCGATGGAAGGCGCGACCAAGGAAGAGCCGAAAGAAGAGCAGGTTGAAATCGATCCTATTCTTTTGCGCCCAGTTGACGATCTCGAACTTACCGTTCGTTCCGCAAACTGCCTGAAGGCCGAGAGCATTTACTATATCGGGGATCTTATTCAGCGTACCGAAACGGAACTGCTCAAGACTCCTAATCTCGGTAAGAAATCGCTTACAGAAATCAAGGACGTCCTCGCTTCCCATGGTTTGTCACTTGGTATGAAGCTTGAAAATTGGCCGCCCCCGGGGTTGATTGAAGAGGTTTGATTTCACTTCTGGGACGCTTCGTCGTCTCACCCACGAATTTAGATTATTGAGTAGGACCTAGTGCCATGCGTCACCGTAAATCCGGTCGGAAATTCAACCGTAACAGCAGCAACCGCAAGGCTATGATGCAGAGCCTCGCGACAGCTCTGTTCACGCACGAAGCGATTAAAACCACTTTGCCCAAGGCAAAAGAGCTGCGCCGAGTTGCAGAGCCCCTGATCACGCTCGCCAAGGAAGATACCGTTTCTCGTCGCCGTCTGGCTTTTGCGCGTCTTCGCGATAAGGTGATAGTGGGCAAGCTTTTCAATGAGTTGGGTCCTCGTTATAACTCCCGCCCTGGCGGCTATATGCGAATTCTGAAGATGGGCTTTCGTCCCGGAGACTCCGCTCCAATGGCGTTCGTAGAGCTAGTGGATCGCCCGGGGGCTATTTCCGAGTAAGGGCACGCGTGATCAGGCGTGAGGAAAAGGCCGGGCTTATGCCCGGCCTTTTTGTTTTCTGAGCCATTTGGCCATGATGGATGGAGTGCGGTCTTAGCGCTATTGTTGCCATCCAGATCCACACCCTTAGGCTTGATGTCACAGCATGGTGAGAGGTTGCAAGGCGCTGATTGTGCTAGACTTCGTGCCTCTTTCTACCTGGTCCGGATATTCTGTAAGGGTATGTAGAGGGCATCGCACTCCCCACACGACGTGGCTCCGCCATAGACAAACACAAAACAACAAGAGGGCTGGACAATGGCCAAGGGGCAATCTTTACAGGAACCGTTTTTGAACGCGCTACGCCGGGAGCGAATTCCGGTGTCCATCTTTCTGGTGAACGGGATCAAGTTGCAGGGTCAAATAGAGTCATTCGATCAGTTTGTGGTGCTTCTGAAAAATAGTGTCAGCCAGATGATCTATAAGCACGCAATATCGACCGTCGTGCCCTCGCGCAATGTGCGTATCGATCTCGGTGACAACGACGATGACGCTGCTGAGTAATTAGCGCATGATTTGCTGGATTGCGTCGACGGGGCCTGATGGCCCCGTCGTTTTTTATTGGGATGTAGTCCCTTTTATACCGGTATAGGTGTTGCGCCTTGTTCGAACGTCCGCGTAGCGGTGAGCGTGCACTGATCGTGCACATGGAAATACGTGAGGAAACCGCGCGCGAGGAATTGCTGGAGTTTCAGATGTTGGCGGAGTCCGCCGGGGCGGACGTCGTTGGGGCCGTGATGGGGAAACGCCGCTTGCCCGATGTCAGATATTTTATTGGGGGCGGTAAAGTCGAAGAGATAAAAGCGCAAGCGGATGCGGTCGAAGCGGATGTTGTCCTATTTAATCATGCGCTCAGCCCAAGCCAGGAGCGCAATTTGGAAAGGGCGATAGAGCGGCGGGTTCTCGACCGAACCGGATTGATTCTGGATATATTCGCGCAGCGTGCTCGATCCCATGAAGGCAAGCTGCAGGTCGAGCTCGCGCAACTGCGACATTTGTCCACGCGTCTCGTCCGTGGCTGGACCCATCTTGAACGACAGAAAGGCGGTATCGGCCTTCGCGGGCCCGGAGAGACGCAGCTTGAGACGGATCGGCGCTTGTTGGGGGAGCGAATTAAGCAGCTCACAGCACGTTTGGATAAGGTGCGGCAGCGACGCCAACAAGGCCGTCAGGCCCGCCGTAAAAACGAGGTGCCAACTGTTTCCGTAGTCGGGTACACGAACGCCGGAAAGTCAACGCTATTCAATACCCTCACCGGGGCGCATGTTTATGCCGCGAATCAACTGTTCGCGACGCTTGATCCCACGTTACGGCGGTTAAATCTGGGGCATGGAGCGGAGGCGGTCATTGCCGACACAGTTGGATTCATCCGGCACCTTCCCCATGACCTTGTAGATGCGTTTCATTCTACGCTGCAAGAGACTGCAGAGGCCGATCTGCTGGTACACGTCATCGACGCGGCGGACCCGAACCGAACTCAGCATATTGAGCAGGTGCAAGCAGTGCTCGACGAGATCGGCGCGACCGATGTGCCACAAATTCGGGTCATGAATAAATTGGACGTGGTCCCGCTTGAAGAAGGTGGCGGGGATGCGCGCGTCGATCGCGATGAGGATGGCCGTGTTTCCCGGGTTTGGTTGTCGGCCATCACTGGCGATGGGTTGTCGATGCTGCTTGATGCGATCAGGGAACGGGTCTCCGGCCCCATGATCACCGGATGGTTGCGATTGCCTTCGTCTGCCGGTCGCGAACGAGCCCAGTTGTTTGAGATTGACGTCGTCGTCGATGAGCGCACGGAGGACAATGGTGACGTCCAGTTGCGCCTTGAACTCCCGGTTGCGCTGTTCGAACGCCTATTGGAGTCGCAGCGCCTTCCAGGTGTGTGGGATCCCGATCAAAATCTATCCGCCGGCGTTCCGCGCTGAATCGTCTTCGATTCACAGGTTTTCGATCGAGTCGGTTTTAGGTTTACTCCGGCACGGAATTAAATACCCTCATCAAGCCCTCGTGGTCGTAATGGTGGCGGTGACTGGATACAATTTGCGGCCTTTGCGTTCTAACCGGTTGTTTGCCGGGCGGGCTGCGCACATACGTTTTCAACGGGAGACCAACGATGGCCTGGAACGAGCCGGGTGGCGGCAACAACGATCCTTGGGGCGGCGGTCGCGGTGGTGACCAGGGTCCGCCGGACCTCGACGAAGTGCTGCGCAAGTTGCAGGACAAGCTCGGCGGGTTGTTCGGTGGTAAAAGTGGGGGCGATGGCGGAAACGGCGCAACACCGATTCGCGGTGGCAAGAGCGGCGGTGCCGGATTTGGCTTGCTGCTCGGTTTGGGCCTTGTGCTCTGGGTTGCCTCCGGTATCTACATCATCGAGCCTGCAGAACGCGGCGTCGTGCTGCGTTTTGGTCAATACGCGGAGACCACCGGCGAAGGACCGCATTGGCATATCCCCTATCCGATCGAGACCGTCGAGAAGGTCGATGTCGATCAAGTGCGCTCGGTGTCCCACAAGACATCGATGCTGACGCAGGACGAGAACATCATCGAGATCGAGATGGCGGTCCAGTACCGCGTGAAATCGGCTTCGGACTATCTGTTCCAGACCCGAAGCCCGGATGCCACATTAAAGCAGGCCACTGAGAGTGCAGTCCGTGAGGTGATTGGCCAGAGCAAGATGGACTTCGTCTTAACCGAAGGCCGAAGCGAGATCGTGGCCCGCACCGAAGACCTTATCCAGCAACTCGTGGACCGCTACCAGACCGGTCTGCAGATTACTTCCGTCAACCTTCAGGACGCTCAGCCGCCGGAGCCAGTCCAGGCCGCGTTTGCGGACGCGATCAAGGCTCGCGAAGACGAGCAGCGATTGAAGAACGAGGCCGAAGCGTACGCGAGCGAGATCATCCCGAAGGCGCGAGGCGAAGCGGATCGTCGCCTGAAAGCGGCGGAAGCTTACAAGTCCGAAGTCATTGCAAACGCCGAAGGTGAAGCGGCCCGTTTCGAATCGTTGCTGGTCGAATACACGAAGGCCCCCAAGGTCACGCGTGAGCGCCTGTATCTGGAGACGATCGAACAGGTCCTGGGCAATACCAGCAAGATCCTGGTGGACGTGGAAGGGGGGAACAGCCTGATGTATCTGCCCGTGGACAAGCTGATGCAGCGGAGCGGTCAGGAAGTTGCGAACGAGGATGCCGTCAACACCCCTGCCAGTGGCCCACGTTCCGTGGCCCCGCCGCAGATCGACAATCGTCGCGTGTTACGCCCCAACCTCCGTCAGCGGGAGAATCGCTAATGAGCCCGAGCAAGAATCTGATGGTGATCGGACTCGCCCTCGTGGGCATTCTGGTCTGGAGCAGTGTGTTCGTTGTCGATCAGCGTGAACGGGCGATCTTGTTCCGTCTCGGTGAGATTGTGCGCGCGGACTTCGAGCCGGGCTTGCATTTCAAGGTCCCGGTGATCAATAACGTGCGCAAGTTTGACGGACGCATCCTTACACTGGACTCGCAGCCGGAACGCTATCTGACGAGCGAAAAGAAGAACGTGATCGTTGATTCCTTCGTGAAGTGGCGGATCAAGGACGTGGCCACTTTTTATCGCTCGACCGGCGGTGATGAACGCCGTGCCGCGACCCGTCTTGTGCAGATCATCAAGGATCTGCTGCGTGCCGAGTTCGGCAAGCGCACCATCCAGGAAGTGGTTGCGGGTGAACGTAGCCAGATCATGGACGTGTTGAGCAGCCAGGCGACTCAGGTGGTGTCCGATCTGGGGATTGAAGTCGTTGACGTGCGCATCAAGCGCATCGATCTGCCTCAGGATGTGTCCACCTCGGTTTATGACCGCATGCGCGCGGAACGCGCACGCGTGGCCAAGGATTTCCGGTCACGGGGTGAAGAACGCGCGATCCGTATCCGTGCGGAAGCCGATCGTGAACGGACCGTGCTTCTGGCGGAGGCTTACCGCGACGCCGAACGGCTGCGTGGCGACGGCGATGCATCGGCCGCAGAGATTTACGCCAAGGCGTTTGAACGCGACGCGGAGTTCTACTCGCTTTACCGCAGCCTGCTCGCGTATCGCACCAGCCTCACCAGCCCCGAAGATGTCCTGTTGCTGAAACCGGATAGCGACTTCTTCCGCTACTTCAACAATGCAGGCGGTAAGCCCGCGAGCGGCACGCCGTAAGCGTCAGGCGGGTGGGTCGCGGATATGTCTGTCGAATGGTCCGACCTTTGGGCCGCACTTGCACTCCTGCTGGTACTGGAAGGGCTGATGCCCTTCCTTTCGCCGGCGCGGATGCGGGAAACACTGAACAAAGTGAGCGAACTCGACGATCGAACCCTGCGTACCCTCGGCGTGATCAGTATCATTGCCGGCCTTTTGCTGCTGCACTGGGTCCGATAAAGGCCTTCACCGATGAAAGATCAACGCTGGATTCTGCCGGAAGGCATTGAAGAAGTTGCCCCGCCGCGCGCGCACGAACTGGAAGTTTTGCGTCGTGAGCTGGTCGATCTGTACGCGACCTGGGGTTACCGCCTGATCATGCCGCCTATGGTGGAATATCTCGAATCGCTGCTTGTCGGGAGCGCCCGGGATCTCGATCTGGATACCGTCAAGTTCGTTGATCAGGTCAGCGGTCGCATGATGGGCATTCGCGCCGATATGACCCCTCAGGCGGCACGTATCGATGCACATCATTTCCATACCGATGCCCCGGTTCGCCTGTGCTATCTCGGGACCGTCCTGCACGCCCGGCCCGACGCATTCGGAGGCACCCGCAGTCCCCTACAAGTGGGTTGCGAACTCTATGGTCATGATGGTGCCGACAGTGATGCCGAAATCATCACCCTGATGCTCGCGACGCTGCGCGCCACCGGGATCAATGACTATTTTGTCGACCTCGGTCACGTTGGTATCTTTCGGGGCCTTGCCCGTCATGCTGGTCTGGACACGGTGTCCGAAGCGGCGCTGTTCGATATGTTGCAACGTAAGGCACGTCCCGAGATGAGCGACTATCTCCAAGGACGTGTGACGCCCGGGAACGCCAAAATGCTGCTGGCGCTGGTTGAATTGAATGGTGCGGCCAGCATGCTTGAGGAGGCCGCTGAAGTGCTTGCAGAGGCCGGTGATGAAGCGCGTGCTGCGCTGGCGGAACTTCAGGAATTGGCGCGGATGCTTTCGCGCGATAATCCGGATGTGAATTTCCATTACGACCTGGCAGAACTGCGCGGATACCAATATCAGACTGGCGTGGTGTATGCGGCGCTGGTGCCGGGAGTCGGTCGTGAAGTTGCCCGGGGAGGGCGATACAACGAGATCGGTCGGGTGTTCGGGCGGGCCCGGCCGGCCACCGGTTTCAGTGCAGACCTCAAGACCTTGATGGTTGCCGGTTCACGCCTGAACAGTGTTGAAAACGTACCAATCTACGCACCGGCAGATTCGGACCCGGAGTTGCGCGAGCGCATTGCGCAGTTACGCGCCTCGGGAGAATCTGTGCTGCGTGCGCTACCGGGTCAGCATGGGGGCGCCGCAGAAACGGGATGTCGCCGACAGCTTGTTCGCAGCGCATCTGGCTGGCAGGTTGTCGATCTCTAGGGTATTCCGCGCATTTCGGCCTCTCTTGAGAATGGAGAGGCACAATTCAGTAACCAAATCGCGCCGTATTCATCGGCGTATTGCATACACACCAAGAATCTGGACCGAACATGGGTAAGAACGTTGTCGTCATCGGCACCCAATGGGGTGACGAAGGTAAGGGCAAAGTGGTCGATATGCTCACCGATCGCGCAAGCGCGGTGGTGCGTTTCCAGGGTGGCCACAATGCCGGTCATACGCTGGTCATCGACGGCAAGAAGACCGTCCTCCATCTGATTCCGTCCGGTGTGCTGCGCGCAGGGGTGCAGTGCCTGATCGGTAACGGCGTGGTGCTCTCTCCCGAAGCCCTGATGGAGGAGATCGGCATGCTGGAGAAAGCCGGTGTGCCGGTGCGTGAACGTCTGCGCATCTCCGAAGCGACCACGCTTATCCTGCCGTATCACGTCGCCCTGGATCAGGCACGCGAAATCGCTCGTGGCAAGAAGGCCATCGGCACCACGGGTCGTGGCATCGGCCCGGCGTATGAAGACAAGATTTCCCGTCGTGGCCTCAAGGTCGGCGACATGATGGACGATGAGCGTTTCGCCAGCCGCCTGAAGGAAGTCATGGAGTATCACAACTTCGCTCTGGAGCACCTCTACAAGGCCGAGCCGGTCAGTTACGACAAGGTGCTGACGGAAGGTCTGGCCTTCGCGCGCGAGATTCGCCCGATGGTCGCCGACGTCACCGGAATGTTGCACGACTTGCGCGACAGCGGCGCCAACATCATGTTCGAAGGCGCGCAAGGGACTTTGCTCGACATCGATCAAGGCACCTACCCCTACGTGACCTCGTCCAACACCACCTCGGGCGGTGCGGCGACCGGTACCGGTGTCGGCCCGGCTCACCTGGATTACATCCTCGGCATCACCAAGGCCTACACCACCCGCGTGGGCGCAGGTCCGTTCCCGACCGAACTGTTCGACGGAGACGGCCAGCGTCTTGGTGAGCGTGGACACGAATTCGGTGCCACCACCGGTCGTCAGCGTCGTTGCGGTTGGTTCGACGCGGTTGCGGTGCGGCGTGCCATGCAGATCAATTCGGTCACCGGCATCTGTCTGACCAAACTCGATGTGCTGGATGGATTCGATGTCATTCAGATCTGCACCGGTTACGTCGACAAGCAGGGCAATCCCGTCACCGCACCGCCGATCGGCGCCGATGCGTTCGAGGCCTGCACCCCGGTTTATGAGGAGTTTCCCGGCTGGAGCGATTCCACCGTCGGTGCCAAGACCATGGAGCAACTCCCGGAAAATGCGCGCCGCTACATCGCCCGCCTGGAAGAACTGGTGAAGACCCCGATCGACATCATCTCTACCGGTCCCGACCGCGCCGAGACCATCGTCCGCCGTAATCCCTACGACGCCTGATCGGTTCAACGCAGCGACATAACAAAAAGGCCGGGACATCCTCCCGGCCTTTTTGTGACGCAGCTTCCGTGGGCGCGGCTGAAGCCATTTCTGCGTTCAGGGTGACACGCTCGCGTGCCTCACTCGGCGAAATCGAGCCGTTCCTGAACCTTGGCGATACCCTGTGCGGCGCAGGCTTCATCCTTGTCGCCGCCCGGTGCGCCGCTGACACCGATGGCACCGATCATGCCGCCACCCGCGATGATCGGCAGGCCGCCATCGAGAACCAGCACGCCGTCCACCTCGTTCATCTCATCCTTGATGTCCGCCCGGTTTTTGCGGAAGTCGGCAGAACTCACGCCGGACATCACCACGGCATTGGCCTTGTCCTCGGCGATCCGCATGGTGAAGCGTGCGGCCAGGGCATCACGCAAAATCACCTGGGTGACCGCCGACTTGTCCACCACGACTGCAGAGACCTGGTAACCGGCCTCGCGACAGGCATCGACCGCCCCTTTGGCGATGTCCATCGCGAGTTCCAGACTGGGAAAACGCTTGGTGACCACATCACTTGCCGATACGGAAACCGGCAGCATGGCGGCGACGCCGATTACCGAGGCGAGCAGACGCTGGGACGATGCATTCATGACAATCTCTCCAAAATGATGAGTGGTATGCCGGGAGAATCCTAGGTCAAGATTCGGTTAAATCGACCCGGACAATTGCTGGAAATTCACATCATGAGCAATACGAAAGGTGAAATTGTTGCCGGTATCTGCGGTCTGCCCCGCGACCTCGACCTCAGCGGGGTCGAGGTCGTGTCCCTGAATCCGTCGCCGCCGCTTGATGATTATCGCGCCGCCATGCGACTCGCCCAGTCCGAGTCCACAAGCCGGTTTGGCGACCCGATGCTGCTCAGCTGGTACGACCGGGACCGCGATTTCGAATCCCCGCAGCACGCCAGTGAATGCCATGCCGATAGCGCCATCCCCGGCTATGTCGATTACGGCCTCTACCACGGGGCCACCCTGATGATCGACATCGAGGATGGACGGTTCGTGTTTTTCTATTTGAATGTTGTGTAACGAAGGCTGGGCATGGACTGAGGCCCATCTCAAGTCAGTGGCTTTCGCTGAGATCGCGGTTATGAGGGGATGAGGCCGACTCGGAGTCCAAGTTTGCCTGCGATTTCACTTTCCAAATCTAACTTGTCCCATTGCGCAGCGAGCAGGTCGACCAATTGCGCCCCGTCTATGGTGCCGATACGGGGAAAGCCAGGCTCGACGGCAGTCTTTCGCGCTTCTTTCGTGAAGCTGCTGGTTGTAATGAATGCGCCCTGTGCGCCCGCCGGGATGTTCTGGCGTAAAGCTTTTACGGTTCGGTCGTTTATGGCGCTGCCGGGCTTGTAGCGTTTGACCTGGACGTAGATTTTAATCTTTGCCATGCCGGAAACGTCCAAGTCACCCGTTGCATCGACACCACCGTCGCCCACCTTTCCCGTGTGTTCCGATTCAAAACCTAGGGCACGTAACAGGCGGGTGACGAGAATCTCAAACTCGGTGGCGTCGAGCTGGAGTAAGCGGTCGATGACCTTGGCGTTCAGGTCAACTTCTGCCGCGCGCGCGTCGGGTTGAACCAGAGCGGTTTTGCCAATTGCAGCGAAAAACTCGTTGGCGTGGTCCACTAAAAATACGGTCAGCGAGGAACGGATGGAGTTCTGAAAAGGCACGGAGAAGGTCGTTCGTGGCACGGGGGTCTTGTGCCATTTCACCTCGCGGCGATGCTCGAATGGGCATCCATCGGATCCATCAGCGTGGAAATACGGAGCGTCTTCAATGATGCCCCAATGAATGAATTCGGAGTTTGTCGGGGGCAACAGTACGTAGTCGCCCGGTTGGATGTCGAATAGGAAACGGGCAATTTGACCAACCTGCTGACCGGTGACATAGCGGTTGTCGTCCGGATATTTTTGGGAGTATGCGGAGTGAATATCGTCGCGATTCCGCATGCCCCCCAGGTCGGTGCCTTCGAACCAGCCAATAGCGGTGTAACCGTGTTTGAGGAATAAATCCGCGTATTGGCCATTGTTGGCCCGAACACAGTAGACATTCGGCATGGTCGTTCCTTGAGCGAGGACAGATTGGTCAGCAGGGCAAAGCGTAGCAGCCTGGCGTTACCGGTTTGACACACCCTTGCCGGTTCCCCACTATGCACGTCAGCGCCGATTTGATTCCCGATTGCGGGCGCTTAATAAATACCGCTAAAGAGGCCGCAAGACCTGCTTTAGCATTTGCCGAGGCGGGTTTTTTTATGCCTGGAGGGTTTTCCGGGCCGAGGTTCGATGATGACGTTTGATGATGAATGGGCCTTCGCGACCCGTGCGGTTCGCGCCGGGCAGCAGCGCACCAATGAGGGTGAACAGGGGGAGCCGATCTTTACCACCTCGAGCTATGTGTTTGGCTCGGCGGCGGAGGCGGCGGCGCGGTTTTCGGGCGAGGCGCCGGGAAACATCTATTCGCGTTTCACCAATCCGACAGTGCGCACCTTTGAGCAACGTCTGGCCGCGCTCGAAGGGGGCGAGGCCTGTGTGGCGACCGCGTCCGGGATGGCGGCGATTCTGGCGACCTGCCTGGGTTTGCTGAAAGCGGGCGATCACATCGTGTCGTCGCGTTCGATCTTCGGCACGACCTCGGTGTTGTTCACCAACTTCATGGCCAAATTCGGGGTGGGGACGACGTTCGTTCCGCTCGCGGACACGACAGCCTGGGCGGCGGCGATGCAGCCGAACACGCGCCTGATGTTCCTGGAAACGCCGTCCAATCCCCTGGGCGAGATCGGCGACATCGCCGCGCTGGCGGAGATTGCCCACGCGCACGGCGCATTGCTGGCGGTGGATAATGTGTACGCGACGCCAGTGCTGCAGCGGCCTTTGGCGATGGGTGCGGATATCGTCATCCACTCGGCGACCAAGTACATCGACGGTCAGGGGCGGGCGCTGGGCGGCGCGGTGATTGGCGATGCGGAGCGCGTCGGCAAGGATGTGTTCGGCGTGGTGCGCACTGCGGGGCCGAGCATGGCGGCGTTCAATGCCTGGGTGTTTCTCAAAGGGCTGGAGACCTTGAATCTGCGCATGCGCGCTCATTCGGCGGCGGCGCTGGACCTGGCGCAGTGGCTGGAGGCACAGCCGGGGGTGAAGCGCGTGTATTACCCGGGCCTGGCCTCGCATCCGCAACATGCGCTGGCGACGCGCCAGTTGCAGGGCGGTTTCGGCGGAGTGCTGTCGTTCGAGGTCGGCGAAGGGCGCGAAGACGCGTGGGAGGTCATCGACAGCACCCGGCTGATGTCGATCACCGCGAATCTGGGCGACACCAAGACCACGATCACCCACCCGGCCACCACCACGCACGGGCGTTTGACGGCTGAACAGAAGCTGGCGGCGGGTATCGGCGAGAACCTGATCCGGGTATCGGTGGGTCTGGAGGATGTCGCCGACCTGAAGGCGGATCTGGCGCGCGGCCTGGGGAAAGATTCATGAGCGTGGAACGTTGAATCCAGAGCGGGGAATGTCCGCCATGCGGAATCGTGTGTGATGCGCGGACTGGTGCTGGGAGCCGAAGGGCTGCGTAGGCGGGACGACTTGCCGATGCCGGTTGCGGCCACCGATGAGGCGCTGATCCAGGTACGGCTGGCGGGGATCTGTGGCACCGATCTGGCGATGCTGGCCGGTTACGCCGGATTTCGGGGTGTGCCGGGACATGAGTTTGTCGGCGAGGTGGTCGCGGCGGCGGACGCCGCCTGGATCGGTCAGCGTGTGGTCGGCAGCATCAACATCGGCTGCGGGGTGTGCGCGGCGTGTCGCAACGACGGGCCGGCGCATTGCACCCGTCGATGGGTGCTGGGCATTCGCGATCATGATGGCGCATTTGCCGAATATTTGACCCTGCCGCTGGCCAATCTGCATCGGGTGCCGGATGCGGTGGACGATCGCTCGGCGGTGTTTGTCGAACCGTTGGCGGCGGCGTTGCGGGTGCTGGATCAGGTGGCCATTGCGACCGATACACGTGCGGCGGTGATCGGACCGGGGCGTCTCGGGCTGATGGTCGGGCAGGTGCTGAAGGCGGCGGGGGCCGATGTGGTCATGATCGGTCGTGCGGAGGCGTCACTGGCCTTACCGCGCAAACTCGGGTTGTCGTCCTGTATCGAGCCGGCAACGACCGGGTTCGACGTGGTCGTCGAAACCAGTGGACAGGCGGCCGGTCTGGATCGGGCGCTCGATTGGGTGCGTCCACGCGGTGCGGTGGTGCTGAAAAGCACTTATGCGTCGCCGCCGAACGTGGATCTGGCGCGTGTCGTGATCAATGAGGTCGCACTGATGGGGTCACGCTGCGGGCCATTCGACAAGGCCCTGCACTGGTTGCGCGCCGGGCGGGTTCAGGTTGAGGCGATGATCGATGGGGTGTTCGACCTGGATGAATTCGAAGCGGCGTTTGCGCTGGCGCGTCAGCCCGGTGTGCGTAAGGTCTTGTTAGTCCCGAAGCGGGGCTGAGCCGGGCACGGCGAAATGGCGTTAAGCGTTTTGTCGTGCCAACGGATCCTGACGAAAGAACGCTTTCAACTGTGTGTACGCCGATGGCCATTGCGCGTCGAGGATGTCCGGGCGGACGAAAAACAGTTCGCAGCTGGCGGCGAAAAACTCGGCGGGTGAACTGGCCTCGTAGTCGCCAAAGGGCGTCTGCTGGTGGTGATCCAGACGCCGGTTCAGATCGTTGAATGCGTCGGTGAATGCGGCGCTCCAGGCCGCCCGGTTCATACCAACCGGCAATGGTGGAAAGCCGTTGGCGACGCCGTCGCGCTGATCCAGTTTGTGTGCAAACTCGTGGATCACCAGATTCTCGTCATATTCCCCGTTGGCGCCGGAGACCACGTCCGGCCAGGAAAGCACGACCGGGCCGTCCGGCCAGGATTCGCCACTGCGGACGTGTTCGCCTTCATGCACCACACCGGCGCCATCGGTCTCGTGATAGGGAACGCGGAAGCTGTCCGGGTAGACGATGATGCTGCGCCAGCCGCGATACCAGGCGGAGCCGAGGTTGAGAATGGGAAGACAGGCCTGAGCGGCGATCAGCAGGCGTCGGGCATCATCGATTTCCAGACCTTCCGCACCGTGAAATTGCTTGCTGGCAACGAATTCGCCGACCAGTCCGCGCAGGCGTTCCTGTTCGATGTCGGAGAGACCATGCAGCAGCGGCATACCCCGAATCAGGGTCCGCCAGACGAGCGGATCGGGTGGATCGGACCGGTTCCGGCCCAGCCATTTGCGCAATCGGCGCGTGAGAGTCACAGCACGACCACGTAACGCCCGCGCGCCTGACCGTCGATGAGTTGGCGGAAAACGGTCGGTAATTGGTCAAGGGTCACATCCCCGGCGGTGATCAGGGCCAGACGCCGGTCGTCAAAACAGGCCGCCAACCGTGCCCAGACCTGTTCCCGCAGCGTGCGCGGGCAATCCGGTGTGGCGATGCCGAGCAGGTTCACGCCGCGCAGGATGAAGGGCATGACTGTGGTGTGCAGATCGGTACCGCCCACCAATCCGCAGGCGGCGATGTTGCCCCAGGGTTTGGTGGTACGGGTCAGCCAGGTGAGCAGTTCGCCGCCCGCGCTGTCCACGGCGCCGCCCCAGATGGCCGACTCCAGAGGACGGCGACCGAAATCGATCTCGCTGCGCAGCAGGATCTCCTGCGCGCCCAGTTCCCGGAGACGCGGGCCTTCATCGGTCTTGCCGGTGATCGCATGCACCTCATAACCGGCGGCGGCAAACAGGGCGATGCTGGCGCTGCCGACGCCGCCGGTGGCGCCGGTGACAGCGATCGGGCCGTGCTCAGGCGTCTGGCCCATCTGTTCCATGCGCAGCAGTGAGAGCCCAGCCGTAAATCCGGCGGTGCCCAGGGCCATGACGGCATGGGCGTCGAGATTGGCGGGGAGCGGGAGCGCCCAGTCAGCGGGGACCCGCGCCAGTTCCGCGTAGCCGCCGTCATGACGCTCGCCCAGACCTTGGCCAGTGACCAGTACCGCGCTGCCCGGGATGACGGTCGGGTTGTCCGATTCCAGCACGATGCCGGCCAGATCGATCCCGCCGGTCATTGGCAGCTTGTGCATGATGCGACCGGTGCCGGTGGCGGCCAGGGCGTCCTTGTAGTTGACCGAGGAATGGCTGACCCGGATCAGCACCTCGCCGGCGGGGAGTTGATCCGGCTTGAGGTGGCGAATGTGGGCGCCGATCTGGCCGTCGGCGTCCTGTTCGACGCGGAGGGCGCGGAACTCGTTCATGGATCGTCTCGCTCGAGGTGAGGTCAAAGCAGGGTAGTGGATTCCGCCATTGTCGGAAATCGCGTTGCGCGGCTTGCGGGAAAGCATGGGGTTTGATCACATCATGGGCATGAAACATCCAATCCGGATACGGTCGGTATTGCTCATTGCGGGCGCGCTGGTCGCAATGTGCGCGGCGGCCACTGACGTATATCGGTGGACCGATGCCGATGGCGAAGTGCACTACGGCAGTCGTGCCCCGACCGATGCCACCTTGTTGTTTCGCACCCAGCCACGCGTTGTCGCTCCGGAGGGAGCGCAGCGACGTAAGGTCGAGATCGCCCGTGTGATCGACGGCGATACCGTGGTCCTGACCACGGGGCAGCGGTTGCGTCTAGCCGGCATCAATGCGCCGGAAGTGGCGGTCGCCGGCAAGCCCGGGCAGCCCGGCGGTCAGGATGCCCGGAGTCGGCTTGTGGATTTGGTCAAGCCCGGTGGCCTGAGTCTCGAAGTGGCGGTTGAGCCGGCGGATCGGTATGGCCGTTCGCTCGGTTATCTGTTCGATTCCGAGGACAAGGATATTGCCCTGACCTTGTTGGACGAAGGTTTGGTATTTGCCGCCGTGCATCCGCCGAACGTGGCCTACGCGGACGCCTACATGGCCGCCGAGACCCCGGCGCGTGAAGCGCGACGCGGATTGTGGGCCTTGCCTGAATTCGACGTGGTCGAACCCGGCATGCTGACCGACGCCGGCAATCAGTTCCGTCGTGTGAAGCTGGTCGTCAGCGGGCTGGAGCGGGACGGTACCGACGACGTGTTGCGTGATTCCAGGGGCTTCGAATTGCGAATCCCCCGCGAGGCTGCGGGTGATTTTCCGCAGCGGAGTCAGTTACTCAGTCGCACTCTGGTGGTGCGCGGGTTTCTGCGCAGCCATCGTGGCAAACCCTATCTGCCGCTGGTACACCCCAGCCAGATCGAATCCCGGGAGTAGCCCTTGGACGAAACCGAGTATCGTCAGACCTATCGTGAGATCAACGATCTGCCCTGCGTGTTTCAGAAGGCGATCCTGACCCGTACCTGCGCTTGTTCTCGGGCGCACCGGTTTTGTCTCGCGGAACGTGAGGGCGTGGCCTGTACCTCACCGGCGGGTCGAGACCGCTGTGCCGATTTTCTCCATCTGCTGCGCGAGAACGCACGCTTTGCGATCGGTGTTGCCGCCGTTGGCGGAGCGATGGCGCATGGCAAGGAGATGAAGCTCCAATGCGGCGGCTTGCGCGGGTTGCAGCACGCGGTAAGCGGTGTCGAAGGGAACGTCGCGGATGTCAGCGGCTTGCTGGACCAAGGTCTGAAGACCCATCGCGAGATTGCCCAGCTGCCGTTCTCGGAGATCATTCAAGGTGTGGCCGGGTTCAAGAACCGGCGACGCCGCCGACATCGCGATTAGCCGGAAAATGCCGGATCGCTTTTCGCTTCCCGCATCGCTGATACAGGCCAATATCGGGTTACTGACATCGGTCAACTTGGGCTAATGTAGGGCTTCTTTCGGGGTTGGACGCTGAGTAATCTGCAGATACCTGAAAGCAGGTGGTTCCCATCAGAAAGAACCTTTCCCATGAGGAGGAAAATCGCATGAAGAAGTTGACCAAGATCGTGGCCGCTATCGCCGTCGCCGGTGCGATGGCCGGTGCCGTTGCCCCCGCCAATGCCTGGTGGAATGGCGATGACGGTTACTACGGCGGCCCGTGGGGCGGTGGCCCGTGGTACGGCGGTGGCAATCCGTGGAACTGGGGCGGCTTCCCCGGTAACGGTTGGGGCGGTTACCCCGGCTATGGTTGGGGCGGTTACCCGGGTTACGGTTACGGTGGTTATGCCCCGTACGGCGGTTATATGGCTCCGGTGATGCCGGCTGCTCCGGCTGCGCCTGCGGCTGCCGGCAACTAAGCCGACACCCGCGAGGGTTGAAACGGCGGCTCGTGCGAAAGCGCGGGCCGCCGTTTTTGTTTGGCGCTGATAGAATGCGCGCGATGTACAGTTCGTACTGCCCCCTTTCCAATCCGATGTTTTAAAGAGGCACCCATGGCAGGTCACAGTAAGTGGGCCAATATCCAACACCGCAAGAACGCCCAGGACGCGAAGCGCGGCAAGATTTTCACCAAATTGATCCGTGAGATCACCGTTGCTGCCAAGCAGGGTGGCGGGGACGCCAACGCCAATCCGCGTCTGCGTCTCGCGATCGACAAGGCACTCAATGCGAACATGACTCGCGACACCATCGAGCGCGCGGTCAAACGTGGCAGCGGGGCGATGGATGGTGACAACTACGAAGAGGTGCGCTACGAGGGTTATGGTCCGGGTGGCGTCGCGGTCATGGTCGATTGCCTTACCGACAACCGCAACCGCACCGTCTCCGAAGTGCGTCACGCCTTCAGCAAAGCGGGCGGCAATCTCGGTACCGATGGGTCGGTGGCTTACATCTTTGCGCCGCGTGGGGTGATCAGCTTCGCCGAGGGCGATGAAGACGCAATCATGGAAGCCGCGCTGGAGGCCGGTGCCGATGACGTCATCGCTTACGAAGACGGCTCTGCCGAGGTGTTGACCGCGCCGGAAGCCTTCGAAGCGGTCAAGCAGGCGATGACCGATGCCGGTCTGGCCTATGTCGAGGCGGAACTGACGCAATACCCATCCACATCGACCGACGTCGATGCCGATACGGCACCGAAGCTGCTGCGCATGATCGACATGCTTGAGGATCTGGATGACGTGCAGAACGTCTACCACAACGCCGACGTCTCCGACGACGTCATGGCCTCGCTTTGACCCGCATCCTCGGCATCGATCCCGGCTCGCGTATCACCGGATACGGCCTGGTCGATGTCGAGGGCCGCGAAGAGCGCTTCGTCGATTGCGGCAGCATCTTTACCAAGGGGGAGGATCTCCCTGCCCGTTTGAAGACGATCTTCGAGGCGTTGTCCGAATTGATCGAACAGTTTCAGCCTGAACAGATGGCGATCGAGCAGGTGTTCATGCACCGCAATGCCAGTTCTGCTCTGAAGTTGGGCCAGGCCCGGGGTGCGGCGATCTGCGCCGGGGTCATGGGGCAGTTGCCGATCAGCGAATACACGCCGACGCAGGTCAAGCAATCCGTGGTCGGGAAGGGCAGCGCCGACAAGGCGCAGGTCCAGCATATGGTGAAGATGTTGCTGTCGCTGCCGGAGGTGCCGGCGGAAGATGCCGCCGATGCCCTGGCCATTGCCTTGTGCCACGCCCATACCAGCGCCACTGCGACGCAGCTGGGCGCACAGGCCGGTGTCGCCTTGCGCGGATTCCGCAAAGGACGTTTTCGATGATCGGGTTTCTCCGTGGACAGTTGGTCGCCAAACAGCCGCCGACCGTGCTGATCGACGTGAACGGCGTCGGCTACGAAGTCGATGTCCCGATGAGCACCTTTTTTCAGTTGCCGGCATTGGGCGACGACGTTCGGGTATTCACGCATCTCGCGGTGCGGGAGGACGCACATACCCTCTACGGCTTTGCGAGCGAAGCGGAGCGTCGCCTGTTTCGCACCTTGCTCAAGGTCAGCGGCATTGGCGCCAAGCTGGCGCTGGGCATTCTGTCCGGGGCCAGCGCGGACGAATTCGTCGGCGCAGTGCAGCGCGGTGATGTGGCCGCGCTCACCCGGCTGCCCGGCATCGGCAAGAAGACCGCCGAGCGTCTGGTGGTCGAGTTGCGGGACCGACTCGGCGATTTCGCTGCGCCCGCCGCAGCGGGCATGGCGTCCTCCCGGTCGCTGGCGCCGCCGGCCGACGCGACCGGCGATGCGATCAGCGCGCTGCAGGCTTTGGGCTACAAACCAGCGGATGCAAGCCGCATGGTCAAGGCGGTGGTGGAGGATGGGCTGGGCAGCGAGGAATTGATCCGGCGTGCCCTCAAAGGCACGGTTAAGTGATGGAAGAACGACTCATCGGTGCCAACCCGCGTAATGAAGACGAGGTCGTCGATCGGGCGATCCGCCCCTCGTCGCTGGCGGATTACGTTGGCCAGCCGACAGTCTGCGAGCAGATGGAAATATTCATTTCCGCCGCGCGCAACCGTGGGGATGCCCTGGACCATGTATTGATCTTCGGCCCGCCCGGGCTGGGCAAGACCACCTTGTCGCACATCATCGCGAACGAGATGGGCGTGCAATTGCGCCAGACCTCCGGCCCGGTGCTGGAGAAGGCCGGCGACCTGGCGGCGTTGCTGACCAATCTGGAACCCCACGACGTGCTGTTCGTCGATGAGATTCATCGCCTCTCGCCCGTGGTCGAGGAAGTCCTGTACCCGGCGATGGAAGACTTTCAGATCGACATCATGATCGGTGAAGGTCCGGCAGCGCGCTCCATCAAGCTCGATCTGCCGCCATTCACGCTGGTCGGGGCGACCACGCGTGCGGGGTTGCTGACGTCGCCGTTGCGGGACCGGTTCGGCATCGTGCAGCGTCTGGAGTTTTACAATGTTGAGGACCTGACCCATATCGTGCGTCGCGCCGCCGGCATTCTGAATGTCGGTATCGATGCGGAAGGGGCGCACGAGATTGCGCGACGTTCACGCGGCACCCCGCGTATCGCCAATCGCTTGTTGCGCCGGGTTCGCGATTACGCCCAGGTCAAGGGCGATGGTCACGTCGGTGCATCGGTCGCGGATCGGGCGCTGAACATGCTCAAGGTCGATGCCCAGGGCCTGGACGGCATGGACCATCGTTTGCTTTCAGCCATCATCGAGAAATTCGATGGTGGCCCGGTCGGTCTGGATAACGTCGCCGCTGCGATCGGCGAAGAGCGCGGCACCATCGAGGACGTGATTGAGCCTTACCTGATCCAGCAGGGGTATCTGATGCGCACCCCGCGCGGTCGGGTAGCAACGCATCTCGCCTACCAGCATTTCGGATTGCGGACGCCGGGCCGCAACAGCGCGGTCGAGCAGGCCCCCGACCTGTTCAACGAAAACGACGGGTGAGTTCTGGGTGATAAACGCCGTGAATGACCGTATATCGCTAATCGCTTATATTCCTGTTAGACTCCGCCGTCGCCCGTTCCCGTGCATCCGTCCGCAAGGTGGCTACGTATGGTGACTTTCGCGTGGCCGATACGGGTCTATTACGAGGACACCGATAGTGGAGGCGTGGTCTACTACGCCAACTATCTGAAGTTCATGGAACGCGCCCGTACGGAATGGCTGCGCGATCTGGGCTTCGAACAGGATCGGCTTCGAGACGAACATGGCGTGCTGTTTGCCGTGCATCGTTGCGAGGTTGAATATCTTCGTCCGGCGCGGTTCAACGATGAACTGATCTGCACCGCGACGGTCAAGGAGTACCGACGGACTGCCCTGGTGTTCGACCAGACGGTTCGGCGGGGCGACGAGGTGCTGACACGCGGGGTGGTCCGCGTGGTGTGTCTCGACGCCGCACGGTTTCGGCCACAACCCATTCCCGAGCCCATGATGGCGATCATCCCTAGGCTCATGATTTCGACTGACGGACGGTAAGCCCGATGCAAGCGGATCTCTCCATTCTGCAATTGATGCTCGAAGCCAGCCCGGTAGTGCAGCTGGTGATGCTCGCGCTGCTCGGCGCGTCGGTGATGTCCTGGGCGATGATCTTTCGCAAGCGCCGCCTGCTGAAGCTGGCGCGTACCGCCTCCGACGATTTCGAACTGCGCTTCTGGTCCGGTTCCGACTTGGTCGCGATGTATACCCAGATCAGCGAACGTCGTCGCAGTCGCAGCGGCATGGAAGGTTTGTTCGAAGCGGGCTTCAAGGAATTTGCCCGTCTCCGCAAGCAGAGTGGCGTCGAGCCGATGTCGGTAGTTGCGGGTTCCCAACGTGCGATGCGCGTTGCCCTGGCGCGTGAGACCGACTACCTCGAAACCAACCTCAACTTCCTCGCCACGGTCGGTTCGACCAGTCCGTATGTCGGTCTGTTCGGAACCGTCTGGGGCATCATGAGCGCGTTCCGGGCCATCGGCGCGATGCAGAACGCAACCTTGTCCGTGGTCGCTCCCGGTATCGCCGAAGCACTGGTTGCCACCGCGATGGGTCTGTTCGCGGCCATCCCGGCGGTCATTGCCTACAACCGCTACACCAATGACGTCGATCGATTGATCAATCGGTATGACACCTTCGTCGAAGAGTTCTCCAGCATTCTCCAGCGTCAGGCGCATCTCCGTCACCGGGATGCGGATGCCCATGTCCACGACAACGAACATGGCCACATCAAGCATGACGAGGACGAGGACTGAGCCATGGCTCGCTGCGACCGCCGTCGGGCGATGGCCGAAATCAACGTCGTTCCCTATATCGACGTGATGCTGGTGCTGCTGGTGATCTTCATGGTCACCGCACCGCTGCTCAATCAAGGTGTCGAGGTGGATCTGCCGCAAGCAACGGCGGAACAGCTGCCACGCTCCGAGGAAGAGCCGATCGTGGTCAGCGTCGATCTCAACGGAAATTATTTCCTGAACCTGGGAGAGACCCCGGATCAGCCGATCGAAATGCGGGATCTGCAGGTCAAGGTGGCCGCGATACTGCGTCATCGCCCCGATATTCCGGTGTTGGTGCGCGGCGATCAGAACGTGGACTACGGCCATGTGGTCCGAGTCATGACCCTGTTGCAGGCAGCGGGTGCCCCCAGCGTGGGTCTGATGACCCAGGAGCCGCTTGCCAATACAGACGGCCAGAGTTGAAGCGACAAACCTCATGTTTCGTCATCTGTTCCTGAATTTCCGATCGTTCGTCTATTCGCTGCTCGTTCACGTTGCGGCGGTGCTGTTGTTGATCATCAGTTTCGAAGGTTCGGTCTATACCCCGCGTAGTGCGGCGCCGGCGATCGAGCCGATCAAGGCGCAGGCGATCTCCGAGCGTGAGGTGATGGCGCAGATTGAGCGAATCAAGCAACAGGAAGTCGCCAAGGAAGAAGAGAAGAAGGCGTCGGAAGAACAGCTCGCCGCGATGCGCGCTGAGGCCGAGCGTCTGGAAAAGAAGCGTGCGGCGGAAGATAAGCGACTTGCGGAACTCCGGACCCAGCGCGAGCGCGAGGCCAAGGAGGCGGAAATCAAGCAGGCGGCGGATGCCAAGCGTCAGGCCGAACTCGCGGCGAAACGGGAAGCGGAAGCCAAGGCGGCCGAGGCCGCGAAGCTCAAGGAGGCGCAGCAACTTGCCGAACTCAAGCGCCAGCAGGAAGAACTGCGTGCGCAACAAAAGACCGAGGCCGAGCGTCTGGCCGAGCTGAAGAAGACGCAGCTCACCGAAGCGGAACGGCTCGCTGAATTGAAGAAAACCCAGGCCAGCGAAGCCGAGAAATTGGCCGCATTGCAGGCACAGCAGGCGGAAAAGAACGAGCGTCTGAAAGCCACCGAAGCGGTGGAGGAACGCCGCCGCAGCGAGCTGGAAAAGCTCGAGGAACAGCGCCGCGCTCGTGCGGAGGAGCTGGCGGCCCTGGAAGCGGAAAAGAAAGCTGAGGCGGAACGCCTCACGCAGGCGCGTGCCGAGAAGGAACGCCTCGAGAAGGAACGCGCAGCCGAAGCCAAGCGCGTCGCCGAGCTCAAGGCCAGGCGTGAAGAGGAAGAACGCAAGCGTCAGGTTGCTGATCAACGAAAGCAGCTGGAATTGGCGCTCGAGGATGAACTTGCTGCCGAGAGGCAGCGTCTAAAGAGCGCGCGCGAGCGTCAGCTGGATAGTCTGCGCATGCAATACGTGGCGGCGATCCGTGACAAGGTCGAGCGCGTATGGACCAACCCGGGCAAGCCGGGAGCGGATCTGCAATGCAGCGTGCTGGTCACCCAGATCCCGGGTGGCGAGGTGGTTGATGTGCGGGTCAGCGAATGCAATGGTGACAGTGTGTTCCAGCGCTCGGTGGAGAGCGCGGTGCGCAAGGCCTCACCGTTACCGGCGGCACCGGACCCGGAATTATTTGAACGTCAGATCCAGTTTGTGTTCAAACCCAAGAATTGACGAAACGGCATATCGATAACCTCCCCATGAATCACCAAATGCGTCGCGCCTGGCTGGCAATTCCGTTTTTCATCATGAGCTTGCTGAGTTTGAGCGCGCATGCCGTGATGACCATCGAAATCTCCGAATACACCGCGAGTGCCCGCCCCATCGCGGTGGTGCCGTTTGCCTGGAGCCAGCCGGACAAGCCGCCGCAGGATATTGCCTGGATCGTCGCAGGGGATTTGACCCGCAGCGGGCTGTTCAAGCCGCTGAGTGATGCAGATCTGGTGTCGCGCCCGACCGAGTCCGCGCAGATCAATTTCCGGGACTGGCGTCTGCTCGGTGTCGAGAACATCGTGATCGGCAAGCTGATGCCCGATGGCCCGGGGAAATACATTGTCCAATTCCAGTTGTTCGATGTGTTCTCGGGTGAGCAGCTTCTCGGGTACAGCTTTCCTGCGCAGACCGCCGATCTGCGCGGCGTTGCCCATCACATCAGTGATCTGGTGTTTGAAAAGCTGACCGGGCTGCGCGGCGCGTTCAATACCCGTATTGCCTATATCACTTCGGGTAAGGGTAAGGGCGCCGATCACAGCCTGGTGGTTGCGGATGCGGATGGCTACAACCCCAAGGTCGTGCTGCAGTCCGATCAGCCGCTGATGTCGCCATCCTGGTCTCCGGACGGTAACAGTCTGGCCTATGTCTCGTTTGAGGGCCGTAAGCCGTCGGTCTGGATACAAGACGTGGTGACTGGCAAGCGCCGCAAGGTGGCTGGGCATAAGGGTATCAACGGTGCGCCGTCGTGGTCGCCGGACGGTAGCCGGCTCGCCTTGACGCTTTCGAAGGACGGCGATCCGGAGATCTACGTCTTGGATGTGAATTCCGGACGTCTCACGCGGCTCACCAATAACGCCGGAATCGACACGGAAGCGGTCTGGGCTCCTGATGGCCAAAGCCTGGTGTTTACCTCCGATCGCAGCGGTCGCCCGCAGCTCTATCGGGTCGCCGTAACGGGTGGTACCGCAAAACGCATCACGTTTGATGGCGAATACAACGCGGGTGCGAGCTACTCGCCCGATGGCAAGCGCCTGGCCATGGTCAATGGTGATGATGGTAAATACCGTATCGCCGTGCTGGATCTGGAAAATGATCTCATGCGTGTACTTACGGAAGGTTCGCTGGATGAATCGCCGAGTTTTGCGCCCAACGGTGCGATGATCATCTACGCGAGCAAGTATGGCCGTCGCGACGTGCTTGCCGCTGTGTCGGTGGATGGCGCGGTGCGCCAGCGACTTGTTTTGCAGGAAGGCGACGTGCGCGAGCCCGCTTGGTCGCCGCTCGGTAAATGATCAGGCTCGCAATCAATCTCTGCCCACAATCTTGAATAGAGGACTGGCTCCATGAATCAAATGCTCAAACTGCTGTTGATCGGCCTTTTTGCCATAGCGCTTGGCGGTTGCGGTGAAGATTCGACCCGCCAGAACGGCGATGGAGGCGAAGTCGTCGAGGGTGCGGGCGGCGCAGGCAGTTCCGCAGATGGCGCCAGTACGGCTGGCGCGGGTGCCGGGAGCAAGTTCAGCGCAAACGCGCTGGATGATCCGGCGAGCCCATTGGCGGTTCGCGTTATCTATTTTGCTTACGACAGCGATGAGGTGTTGCCGGAATATCGCCCGAACTTGAATACCCATGCCGAGTTCCTGGCCGCCAATCCCTCCGTTCACGTTGTCGTGGAAGGTCACGCCGATGAACGCGGCACGCGCGAATACAACATTGCCCTGGGTGAACGTCGAGCCCAGGCGGTGCGTCGCCTGCTCCTATTCCAAGGTGCTGCCTTCGATCAGGTTGAAGTCGTCAGCTACGGGGAAGAGCGTGCCATTGCGTTCGGTCATGATGAAGACTCCTGGAAGCTCAACCGCCGCGCCGAACTGAAGTACGAGGGGCATTGATATGACGGTCATGTTGCGGACGCGGCCCCTTGCGGCGGCACTGGCCATGTCGATGTTGACAGCGGTCGTGTCGCCGACCGCGATCGCGGCGGATGGCAGTCTCGACGAGAGGGTCGGTCGCCTCGAGCGCCTGCTCGAGAGTCAGGTTCTCAACGAGATGCTGGACCGCATGACGCGTCTGCAACGTGAGGTTCAGCAGCTTCGCGGTCAGCTTGAGGAGGCGAATCACCAGATCGAGGGCGTCCGCAAGCGTCAGCGCGAGTTGTATCTCGATGTGGACCGCCGTCTCAATCAGGTGGAACGCGCCGGCGCGACCGCGCCGGCGGCCAAGGCCTCCGAGGCGCCTGTTGCGCCCGAGCCCGTGGCGGCGGTGAGCGTTGATCCATTGTTGGAGCAGCGTGCCTATGAGAGCGCTTTCAAGCTGCTGACCGATGGACGTCATGCTCAGGCCAAGACGGGTTTTCAGGCCTATCTGGAGAAATACCCCAAAGGTGATTACGCCGATGAGTCGCAATATTGGCTCGGCGAGATCGGTTACCAGACGCGGGATTTCGACTTTGCGCTCGCTGAGTTCAAGAAGCTGACGGAGAATTTCCCGCAGAGCACGAAGATGCCGAATGCTCTGCTCAAGAGCGGTTTCGTCTATTACGAGAAGGGCGATAAGGCGTCGGCCAAGTCGGTGCTGGAGGATGTGGTAAAGCGCTTCCCCGATACCACGGCGGCGCGTCTGGCAGGCAATCGCCTGCAACTCATCAAACGCGAAGGCGGCTGAGTCGGACTATGGCTTCGCCGCTCGCCGGTGACGATACCGCGCAGCGGCTGCGGGTCACCGAGGTCTTCCATTCCCTGCAGGGTGAGTCACGGAGCGTGGGGTTGCCGACGGTCTTCGTTCGATTGACCGGCTGCCCGTTGCGATGCGTGTATTGCGATACGGAATACGCGTTTCGGGACGGGGAGTGGAGATCGGTTCCAGAGGTGGTCGCAGAGGTTGCGTCGTTCGACACCCGCCATGTCACGGTTACCGGAGGGGAACCGCTGGCCCAGCGGGGCTGTATTTCCTTGCTCAGTTCCTTGTGTGACGCCGGTCATGAGGTCTCGCTGGAAACCTCTGGCGCCCTGGATGTCTCCAAGGTCGATCACCGGGTCATCAAGGTCATGGATCTGAAGACGCCCGGTTCCGGTGAGGTGGCGCGCAACCTTTATCGCAACCTGAATCACATCCGCGCTCACGATCAGATCAAGTTCGTGCTCACCGACCGTGCGGATTATGACTGGATGCGTACCGTCCTGATCGAGCATTCCTTGCCGGAACAGTGCGAGGTGCTGGTGTCCCCTGTTCACGGCAAGTTGGCCCCGGCGGAGTTGGCAGAATGGGTGCTCGCTGATCGACTGAAGGTGCGCTTCCAGGTTCAATTGCACAAATATCTGTGGGGCGATGCGCGGGGACGCTGATGGACGTCGTGAGTGATAAGCGTGCCGTGGTGTTGTTATCCGGTGGCCTGGACTCCGCCACGGTATTGGCGCAGGCGCGTGCCGCCGGCTATCAGCCCTATGCCTTGAGTTTGTCCTATGGGCAGCGCCACAGCGCGGAATTACTTGCCGCGAACCGGGTGTCGGCGGCCATAGGCGCGGTCGAGCACAAGGTGATCATTCTCGATCTGGCGGCCATCGGGGGCTCTGCGCTGACGGATATGAATATTGCGGTGCCGGAGGTTCCGTCGGAAGGGATTCCGGTTACCTATGTGCCGGCGCGAAATACCGTATTCCTGTCGCTGGCGCTGGGATGGGCGGAGGTTCTGGGCGCACGCGACATCTTCGTTGGCGTCAATGCCGTCGATTATTCCGGATATCCCGATTGTCGTCCGGAATTCATTGAATCCTTCGAACGTCTGGCCAATGTTGCGACCAAGGCGGGTGTTGAGGACGGCGGGTTCCGCATTCATGCGCCTTTGATCCACATGAGCAAGGCCGAAATCATTCGATCTGGCATCACGCTTGGCGTGGACTACGCGCTCACCGTGTCCTGTTACGCCGCCGACGACGAAGGGCGCGCATGCGGTCGTTGCGATTCCTGCCGCCTGCGTGCGCAAGGGTTCAGCGAGGCGGGGATTCCGGACCCAACTCGTTATCGCGATCACGGGTGAATTTGGGTATCATCGCGGGCCGCGTACGAATTGTGCCGGGGACGTCCGGGCGCGGGGCAGATTCCCCAAGAGACGAACAGAATTTGGGCCGTTAGCTCAGTTGGTAGAGCATCTGACTTTTAATCAGGTGGTCGTGCGTTCGAGTCGCACACGGCCCACCATCCAAAAAAGCCCGCCATCATGGCGGGCTTTTTTTATCTTTTTTGCTGTCCTGTTGCTGGGTTTCCAAATCGCGCAACCGGGAGGCGATGCGTGAGCTGGCGTAATAGTCGTCACTGGCAGCGCGCTGGGCCTGTTTAAGTTGCTGGATCGCCGTTTCGCGGTCGCCCTCCAGCAGGTATTTCTCGGCTTGCGCTTCATGCGCTGCGGCACGATGACCGCTTCGATCTGCGGCGGTGGCCAACAAGGTCCAGGTTTCGCGATCGAGATTGCCCTCGCGATTGTGGAGCTGCATCAATTGGTAGGCGTTTTCAGCGTCTCCGGCGGCAAGTTGGGCGCGCGCTTTGGCCAGCGTCATGGCGTGATCACCGGGATAGAGGTTGAGCCCTTCGGTGAGTTTTTTGAGCGCAGCTTGCGGCTGGTTCAGATTTAGCTCCGCTTCGGCATAGGCGACGTAATAGGGGACACGCAATGCATCGTCTCGCAACAACGCGGTCAGCAACGTGACTGCCGCGTTGTATTCCCCTAATTGGTTGCGGAGCAGCGCCTCGCCGTAACGATTGGCGATCTGTCGCCTTGGTGTTTGGTCTTTGTTTTCCGTCAGCTCGACGAGCAGGCGACGAGGATCTTTGGTGGACAGGACTTTGACCCGCATCCGCATGAGTTCGAATACCTGAGGATCAGGATTCCGAGGCTTGCCCCAGGCATCGGCGCGCCCCAGGGCGTCGGCGACACGGGAGCTATTGACCGGGTGGGTACGGAGAAATTCGGGTGCCTGTTCCCCGTAATAGCGGCTTTCCCGCTGCAGACGGGAAAAAAAGCCTCCCATGTGATGAGGATCGAAACCGGATGTGCCAAGGATCTGGATGCCCACGCGGTCAGCCTCCTCCTCATTGGCGCGGGTGAAATTGATACGTTGCTGAACGCTTCCGGCCAGGCCCCCGAACAAGGCGGCGTCGGTGACCTGGCTGTTGCTCCCGCGCGCAAGCAGGACGGCGCTGAGAATGGCAACGGCCAAGGGAACGGAGAACTGTTCCGCCGCCTCGAAAGTGCGTGCCATGTGCCGTTGGGTGACGTGGGCAATTTCATGGGCAACGACGGCGGCGAGCTCGTCTTCGGTATCAGCAAATTCTATGAGGCCGGTGAATATGCCGATGAATCCGCCCGGCGCGGCAAAGGCGTTGATGGTGCTCTCGTTGACCACGAAGAAGGTGTATTTCTGACCGAGGCTGTCGGCACTGGAAAGTAGGCGCTCTCCGAGTCCCTGGATATAACCGTTGACCAGGTTGTCATCGAGCAGGTCGCCCGATTCAAACAGGGACTGGTAAAGCGACTGGCCAAGGTTGTGTTCGTCCGTTGGCGTAAGCAGCGCCCCTGCTGGGTCGCCGATGTCAGGCAGTTCGATGGGCTGCAGGATCAGTGGCTGATCGGTTGCGGCAAAGCTTGGCAATGCCATGCAGACACCGACAGCGGCGGCGAGGAATAGGGGGCGTTTGCGCGACCAGGCAGTCGCAGATGGATGGTGGATTGAAGCACGCATTGGCGGTTTGTTGAGGCCGGTCATGAGACGCATTCTATGTCTTTGCGCCGAGTTTGCCGAAGCCTTGTCGGATTGACTTCCATAAGTGTTTTATATAAGAATATCGCTAATTTCTTATCAATTTACTGAGGTATTCGACCGTGTTCGGAATCAATGAAATCGACGCGGCGACGCTCTCCCAATGGGCTGACGAAGGCAAGGATTACCGCCTTATTGACGTGCGAACTCCGATGGAAGTTGCACGCGGAATCATTCCCCAGGGTGAGTTTCTGCCGCTGAACCACCTGCCGTACCAGATGGAGAACATCGAGCGCGACAAGCCGGTGATTTTCTATTGTCGTACCGGCGCCCGCTCGGGTCAGGCGACCGCTTTCTTTCAGGCGCGTGGCTTTCAGAACGTTTACAACCTGCGCGGCGGGATCATGGATTGGGCACGCAACGGCGGTGCGGTCGTGGCCCCGGAACAGGACCCGATGCAGGTCGGATTCATGTAAGCAGAAAGGCAGCCGAATTCTTCGAGTTCGGTTGCAAACTGCGGGGCGCGACCGTATAGTGCGCCCCGCTCATCGGATGCGGGGTGGAGCAGTCTGGCAGCTCGTCGGGCTCATAACCCGAAGGTCGCAGGTTCAAATCCTGCCCCCGCTACCACTATTCATAGAAAGAGCCCCGCGTGTCGGGGCTTTTTCATTCCTCACCCGAGGTGTCGGTTTCAGGGCCGTCATCCGGTGTGGAGGAAGAACGGGCCGAGAGCCCGTTTTTTTTTGCCTGCTATCTGCCCTGCTATTTGTTCGGAGTCTGGATTTCGGTATGTCGGTCGACCTGGAACAACTGTTGGAGCCGTCGGTTCGTGCGATGGGCTGCGCGTTGCTCGGCATCGAGTACCGACCGCATGTGCATGGTGGCTTGTTGCGCCTGTATATCGACAAGCCCGGCGGGGTGCTGGTGGACGACTGCGAACGTGTCAGCCATCAGGTCAGCGGATTGCTGGATGTCGAGGACGTGATCCCCGGGCAATACACGCTTGAGGTGTCATCGCCGGGGCTCGATCGGCCACTCTTCAAGCTGGATCAGTACGCGGGCCATGTGGGTGCGCAGTTACGTATCACCACGGTGATGCCGATCGACGGTCGGCGTAAGTTCCGTGGTGAATTGAAACGAGTCATCGATTCTCTGATCGTCATCGATGTGGACGGTGTCGAGGTCGAGATTTCATTCGCGGCAATTTCCAAGGCGCGGTTGGTGCCGGAGTTCGATACCGACCGGAAGACTGGAGGACGTGGGAAGTGAACAACAAAGAGATTCTTTTGGTTGCCGAAGCCGTTTCCAATGAGAAAGGCGTGGATAAGGAAATCATTTTCGAGGCGATCGAGGCGGCGCTGGCGACAGCGGCCAAGAAGCGCAGCCTGGGCGATATCGAAGTGCGTGTTGCGATCGATCGCCGCACCGGTGATCACGAGAGCTTCCGCCGCTGGCTGGTGATTCCGGACGACGAGGTCATGGAGTTCCCGGATCAGATGATCCGCCACATGGATGCCGTCGATCAGGACCCGAAACTGCAGGTCGGTGACTGGATTGAGGAGCCGATGGAGAACGTCAGCTTCGGCGGTCGCATCGCGGCCCAGACAGCCAAGCAGGTCATCGTTCAGAAAGTCCGAGAAGCCGAGCGCAAGCGCGTTGTCGAGGCCTATGAAGGCCGGGAGAATGAGCTGGTGACCGGCATCGTCAAGCGTGTCGAACGCGGCAACATCTACATCGATCTGGGCGGCAATGCCGAGGCGATGATCCCGCGTGATAAAACCATTCCGCGTGAATCGATCCGCAGTGGCGATCGCATCCGTGGCCTGCTCTACGAGATCAACGAAGAGGCACGCGGTCCGCAACTGTTCGTCAGCCGTACCGCGCCGGAATTGATCATGGAGTTGTTCAAGATCGAAGTTCCGGAAGTCAGCCACGGGTTGATCGAAATCCTCGCCGCCGCCCGTGATCCGGGTTCGCGCGCGAAGATCGCAGTCAAGTCCAACGACCCGCGTATCGATCCGGTCGGGGCGTGTGTCGGCATGCGCGGCTCGCGCGTGCAGGCTGTTTCGAACGAACTTTCCGGTGAGCGCGTGGACATCATTCCCTGGGACGATAATCCGGCCCAGTTCGTGATCAATGCGATGTCGCCGGCGGAAGTCCAGTCCATCGTCATGGACGAAGAGACCAAGTCGATGGACATCGCCGTCGCCGAAGACAAGCTTTCCCAGGCAATCGGTCGCGGCGGTCAGAACGTGCGTCTCGCCAGCCAGTTGAGCGGCTGGGAACTGAACGTGATGTCCGAAGCCGACGCCGAGGCCAAGTCCGAAGAGGAAGGCCAGAAGCTGCAGAAGATGTTCATGGATCAGCTCGACGTCGATGAAGAGGTCGCGGCGATTCTGGCCCAGGAAGGTTTCACCACTCTGGAAGAAGTCGCCTACGTGCCGACCGAAGAACTCCTGCAGATCGAGGAATTCGACGAGGACATCGTCGAGGAACTGCGCAATCGCGCCCGCGACACCTTGCTGACCAAGGCGATTGCGGCGGAGGAACAGTTGAGTGCCGAACCGGCCGAGGATCTGCTCGGCATGGACGGTATGGATCGCGAACTGGCGTTTTTGCTCGCCAGTCGCGGTGTCGTCACGATGGAGGATCTCGCCGAGCAGGCCACGGATGATCTGCTGGATATTGAGGGCATGGACGAGGAACGGGCCGCCCAGCTGATCATGACCGCGCGCGCGCCGTGGTTCGAGGATGCCGAGTAAGTCGTTGCAGAACGGTTCATTCGACTAACGCAACCGACGATCGGCGGACATAGGCGCCACGTTAAGGGGAACAGCCATGGCAGATACAACAGTAAAACAGCTCGCTGAGACGGTGGGCATCCCGGTAGACAAATTGCTTGGCCAGCTGGTCGAGGCAGGCTTGACTGCGAAGGGTGCGGATGACGCGATCAGCGGCGAAGAGAAGGTCAAGCTGTTGAGCTTCCTGCGCGAGTCGCACGGTCGCTCCAGCAAGCTCGGCGTTGGCGAGCCGAAGAAGGTCACGCTCAAGCGTAAGACCGTCAGCACGCTCAAGGTCGGTAGTGGCGCGGGCCGCGCCAAGACCGTCAACGTCGAGGTTCGCAAGAAGCGTACTTACATCAAGCGCAGCGTGGTCGAGGATCAGCAGCGCGCCGAGCTTGAAGCGCAGCAGGCGGTGGAAGCCGAAGCCCGGCGTGTTGCCGAAGAGGAAGAGGCCAAGCGCCGCGCTGCCGAGGAAGCGGCAAGACGCTCCGAGGAAGAACAGCGCCAGCGCGCCGAGGAAGAAGCCGCCCGCAAGGCGGCCGAGGAAGAGGCGGCGCGGATCGCGGCCATCGAAGAAGCCCGCCGTCAGGCAGAACTGGCGGCTGCCGAGGCGAAACGTAACGAACCGGCCAAGCCTGCGGCCGAAAAGCGGCCGCCTGCCAAGAAGCGTGAGGCCCCGCGTCGCGATGAACGTTCCGGTAACGACGAGCGTTTGCATGTCGCGCCGGGCAAGAGCGGTCGTCGCAAGAAGAAGGGCGCGAGTCGCAATCAGCGCAACGTCACCGTGACCGAGACCAAGCACGCCTTTCAGGCTCCGACGGCCCCGGTCGTTCACGAAGTCGCGATCCCCGAGACCATCACGGTCGGCGATCTCGCCCAGAAGATGGCGGTCAAGGCCTCCGAGGTCATCAAGACCCTGATGGGCATGGGCGCGATGGCGACCATCAATCAGGTGATCGATCAGGACACCGCGACCCTGGTGGTCGAGGAAATGGGTCATATCGCCAAGCCGCAGGCGCTCAACGAGCTGGAAGACACCTTGCTGCAGCGCGAGATCGTGGGCGAAGAGGTGCCGCGTCCGCCGGTGGTGACCATCATGGGCCACGTCGATCACGGCAAGACCTCCTTGCTCGATTACATCCGGGAGTCGCGTGTGACCGCCGGTGAAGCCGGTGGCATTACCCAGCACATTGGCGCGTATCACGTGGAAACGGCGCGTGGTGTCATCTCGTTCCTGGATACCCCGGGCCACGCGGCGTTCACCGCGATGCGTGCCCGTGGTGCAAAGGCGACCGACATCGTGGTCCTGGTGGTCGCCGCCGACGACGGCGTGATGCCGCAGACCGAGGAGGCGATCCAGCATGCCCGTGCGGCGGGTGTGCCGATCGTGGTCGCGATCAACAAGATCGACAAATCTTCCGCCGATCCGGAGCGGGTCAAGAGCGAACTCGCGCAGCGCAATGTGCTGCCCGAAGACTGGGGTGGCGATACGCAGTTCATCCACGTCTCCGCAAAGACCGGTGAAGGCATCGATGCGCTGCTGGATGCGCTGTCACTGCAGGCCGAAGTGCTCGAACTCAAGGCGGTTGCCAAAGGTCCGGCCAAGGGGGTGGTGATCGAATCCCGCCTCGACAAGGGTCGGGGTCCGGTGGCCTCTGTCCTGGTTCAGGAAGGCGAACTCAAGAAGGGCGACATCGTGCTCGCCGGCAAAGTTTTTGGCCGCGTGCGTGCGATGTTCGACGAGACCGGCGCAGCGACCGACTCCGCCGGCCCGTCGATCCCGGTCGAGATTCTCGGCCTCTCCGGTACACCGGATGCGGGTGACGATTTGCTGGTCATGCCCGATGAGCGCAAGGCGCGTGAAATCGCCCTGTTCCGAGAGGGCAAGTTCCGCGACGTGAAGCTCGCCGCACAGCAGGCGTCGAAGCTCGAAGACATGTTCGAACGCATGACCGACGATGCGGTGAAGGTGTTCACCATCATGATCAAGGCGGACGTTCAGGGCTCGGTCGAGGCGCTGCGCGACTCGCTGGAGAAACTCTCCACCGACGACATTCGCGTCAAGGTGGTGGCCGGTGCGGTCGGTGGCATCAACGAGTCGGATGTGAATCTGGCGCTCGCGTCGCAGGCGGTGTTGTTCGCGTTCAACGTCCGCGCCGATGCCTCGTCCCGCCGCCTGATCCAGGATTCCGGTCTGGACGTGCGTTATTACAGCGTCATCTACGACGTCATCAACGACGTCCGCGACGCGATGATCGGCATGCTCGGCTCCGAGGTCCGGGAGGAATTCATCGGTCTGGCGGAAGTCCGCGATGTGTTCCGCTCCTCCAAGCTGGGCGCGATCGCCGGCTGCCTGGTCACGGATGGCGTGGTGCGTCGCAGCAATCCGATCCGCGTGCTGCGTGACAACGTGGTCATCTATCAAGGCGAGCTGGAATCCCTGCGTCGCTTCAAGGATGACGTCAATGAAGTCCGCTCCGGCACCGAGTGCGGTATCGGCGTCAAGAACTACAACGACGTCAAACCGGGTGACCAGATCGAATGCTTTGAGCGCATCGAGGTCCAGCGGACGCTGTAAGCGATGGCCAAGGAATATGCCCGTACCGAAAGGCTCGGCGAGCAGCTGCAACGCGAACTCGCCGAGCTGATCCGCGACGAACTCAAGGACCCGCGCCTTGGCATGGTCACGGTGACGGCGGTCGAAGTCAGCCGGGACCTGTCCCACGCCAAGGTGTTCGTCAGCGAATTGTTGGACGCCAAACGCGCCGGAACGGTCAAGGCATTGAATTCGGCGGCCGGCTTCCTGCGCCGTGAGATCGGCAAACGCCTCACCATTCGCATGATTCCCGAGTTGCATTTTCATTACGACGAATCCATCGAAGAGGGTGCCCGCATGGATCGCCTGATTAACGATGCGATTGAATCGGATCGAGCCCCCGGCGACCGCGCCGACGACGAATAACCCCATTTTCGAGATTTCCCATGAGCCGACGCCACCGTTTTCGGGGCCGCCAGGTCAATGGCGTGCTGTTGTTCGACAAGCCGATCGGCATGAGTTCGAACGATGCCCTTCAGAAGGTCAAACGCCTGTTCAAGGCGGCCAAGGCCGGTCACACCGGTAGTCTTGACCCGCTCGCGACAGGTCTGCTGCCGCTGTGCTTCGGTCATGCGACCAAGATGTCCGCGTTCCTGCTCGATGCCGACAAGCGTTATGTGGTGCGTTGCAAGCTCGGTCAGCGCACCCGGACTGCCGATGCCGAAGGCGAGGTCATCGAGACGCGCCCGGTCCCGGCGTTGGACGCGGTGAAGATGGACGCAGTGCTCGCGCCTTTCCGGGGTCCGATCGAGCAGGTCCCGCCGATGTACTCGGCGCTCAAGCATGAGGGGGAGCGCCTTTACAAACTCGCCCGCAAGGGAATCGAGGTCGAGCGCGAACCGCGTCAGGTCACCATTCACGCACTCACCCTGACTGCCCTGTCCGGCGACGAGATGGAATTGGACGTGCATTGTTCCAAGGGAACGTACGTCCGCACCTTGGTCGAGGACATTGGCGAGGCCTTGGGTTGTGGCGCCCATGTGATCGCGCTCCGCCGCACCCAGGTCGGGCCGTTTGACGGTTCGGTGATGTACACGGTCGAAGCCATGACTGAGCGGCTTGAAGAAAACGAAGGCGATCTGAAGAGCCTGGACGCCCTGCTTTTGCCGCTGGATTCCACCGTGTCCGATTGGCCCGCCGTGCGCCTGACCCCGGACTCCGCGTTCTATGTGCGTCAGGGTCAGCCGGTCCTGGTCCCCAAGGCGCCGACCAAAGGCATGGTCCGTCTCTATCAGAACGACGATGAGTTCATCGGCGTCGGCGAAATTCTCGACGATGGTCGTGTCGCGCCGCGTCGCATGTTTCTGGAAGACTGATGCCGACCGGCAAAATGCCGCCAATCTGATCGCGATCTAGAATCCTCGTTTTTGCAACGTTCCTGTACGCAACCGATGAAGTTTCTCCAACTGGGTCTGGGTGAACGGTTCGAATATGAGGGTGCGGTCTACACCAAGTCCTCACCGATGCTGGCCACACGCGATGGCGATGGGGGCTCACGCGCCATCGCCCGTTCTGCGGATGTTCTTCCCTTGGGACGCGATGTCCCGACCACCCCAGCGCGGTCCGGCAGCGATCTGCAACGGTTTCATGCGCAAGTCCGCGATCTGGTGGCAGCGCTGCCGTTCGTCGATCCGGCGGTCCGCGATCAGGTCTTGACCCAGATCGATCGGCTTTACCGCGAGATCGCCGATGACGTCTGAGGCCCCGATCGGGGTGTTCGACTCCGGTGTTGGCGGCCTCTCCGTGCTACGTCATATCCAGGCGCTGCTTCCCCATGAGGACCTGATCTACGTCGCCGACTCCGCGCATCTTCCGTATGGCGGAAAATCGCCGGAATTCGTGCGCGCCCGGGTCCTTTCCGTCGCCGACACCCTGGTTGCGCGGGGCGCAAAGGCGCTGGTTGTTGCCTGTAACACCGCGACCGCGTTGGGTATCGACGAATTGCGCGCGCGACACGAGCTGCCGGTGGTGGGCATGGAGCCTGGTGTCAAACCGGCTGCCGAATGCACGGAAAGTGGCGTGATCGGTGTGCTCGCGACCTCCGGAACGCTGGCCAGTCGTCGATTCCAGAATCTCATGCATAAACATGCCGGTTCGGCGAAGGTGATGGCGCAGCCCTGTCCCGGTTGGGTCGAACTGGTCGAAAGCGGTGCGTGGAGTTCACCCCTGGCGCGGGAGAAATTGCGCCATGCGCTCCACCCGCTGCTGCACGCGGGCGCCGACGTGCTGGTACTGGGTTGCACGCATTATCCGTTCCTCCGCACGACGCTGAGCGAGATTGCCGGGGCCGGCGTCACCATCCTGGATACCGGAGAAGCGGTTGCCCGCGAATTGAAACGCCGCATTGGGCAGAACGGGTTGCTGGCCAATCGCGACCGGGCGGGTGTGGTTGATTTCTTCACCAGTGGGGCGATCGATGCGGTGCGACCGGTCATGGAGCGGCTCTGGGGTGCGCCGATTGCGCTCCAGGCCCTGACCGATTGATGCGCGCGCGGCTTCGGGCTAAGTTGCTGCAACGACAATAAAATTCAGGTCAACCTGATGAGCGAAGCACAGCGACAGGCCGTACCCCCCGACGCCGCAACCGACCCGCCCACCGAGCGCCAAGCGGACGTCGCGCACATGAACCCGAACGTCGAGCATCCCCAGCAGGCGGAGATGCCGTTTGCGATCGTGCAGGGCGCGCCGGTCACACAGATTCCCCAGGATCTGTATATCCCCCCGGATGCCCTGGAGGTGTTTCTCGAGGCCTTCGAGGGGCCGCTCGACCTGCTTCTGTACCTGATCAAGCGACAGAACCTCGACATTCTCGACATTCCCATCGCGGACATCACCAGGCAGTACATGCATTACATCGAATTGATGAAGGACCTGCGTCTGGAACTGGCGGGCGAATATCTGCTGATGGCGGCGGTGCTCGCCGAGATCAAGTCGCGCATGCTGTTGCCGCGCCCGCCCAGTGAAGACGGGGAAGAGGAAGACCCTCGTGCTGAGCTGGTGCGACGCCTGCAGGAATACGAGCGGTTCAAGAAAGCGGCGGTCGATATCGATGATCTGCCGCGCGTCGGTCGTGACCTGTATCCGGTGGGAACCGAACTGGCGGAACGCAAGGTGCTGAAGTTGCAGCCCCAGGTCGATCTGCAGGAATTGATTCTCGCGTTTCGCGACGTCATGGCGCGGGCCGACATGTTCAGCTCGCACCAGGTCGAGCGGGAACCGTTGTCGGTTCGTGAACGGATGTCCCAGGTACTGTCACGACTGACGCCGGGCAGTTTCACGCCATTCGTGACCCTGTTCGACCCGGAAGAAGGGCGCCAGGGTGCGGTGGTCACTTTCCTGGCGGTGCTTGAGCTGCTCAAGGAGACCTTGATCGATCTGGTGCAGAACGAGCCGTTTGCGCCGATTCACGTCAAGGCGGCGGGGCAAGGATGAGAACGCCGGCGCTCAAATACATTGTCGAAGCCGCGTTGCTGGCGGCGGGCGGGCCACTCAAGGTCGAGCAACTGATGGAGCTGTTCGATGAAGGCGAGCGGCCTCCCAAGCAGGATTTCTTTAAGGCCCTGCACGACCTTGCGGACGATTACGCGGGGCGCGGTATCGAGATCAAGGAAGTCGCCAGCGGCTGGCGAATCCAGGTTGGCGAGGTCATGGCGCCCTGGGTGGGGCGTCTTTGGGAGGAGAAGCCCAGCCGCTACTCTCGTGCCCTGCTCGAGACCCTGGCGCTGATCGCATATCGACAACCGATCACACGCGGCGAAATCGAGGATGTCCGAGGCGTCACCGTCAGTTCCAGCATCATCAAGACCATGCTGGAGCGGGATTGGGTACGGGTGGTCGGGCACCGCGATGTGCCTGGGCGACCCGCCATGTATGCGACCACGCGCCAGTTTCTCGATTACTTCAATCTCAAGGCCCTGGACGAATTGCCCTCGCTGGCCGAGCTGCGCGATCTGGATGCATTGACCGCCCAGCTCGATTTTGGGTTGCCGGCGGCCGAGGTGGAAGAAGAGTCCTGAAAGTGGGGTACTAGTCGTCTCCGGTACGCAGATCGGCGACTAGCTTGCGATAAAAACCGATGTGCTCGAATCGTGGTACGCGCCACGCTCCGATCGGCAACACCCGCCATCCGGCCAGTTCGAAATGCGTCGCGGTGAGCGTTTCGATGTGTTCGCCCCACTTGCCGGAATCGACTGACACCAGACCGTCGTTGGGGACGGTCCCGAACACGCGGGCGAAGGGGCGCAGCCAGACCGGCATCTGCGCGATCGGGCGACTGGCCGTATAGGATCGGTAACGCACATCGGCGCGATTCGGGGTGTCACGATTGAATTGGTCGCAGGCATCGCTGCACAGATCGTCCAAGGCGGGGCGGGTGAGTGCGCGGACGATGGCGTAGGTCGGTGAACCGCTGTCCTGGGCGATGTCGGCGATGGCGCTGCCGTGGTGCGGGGTCGATAGGGTGATCAGCTCGCGTACCCGGTGTTTCAGGTCCAGATGCTGGATCAGGTGGCGCGCATCCAGTCCGCCCATGCTGTGGGCGATGATGGCGATATGGTCGTGGGGAAGGGTGTCGAGAAACTCGGCCAAGGTCCGCGCACGGTCCACGATACGACCGTTGCCAGGCAGCGCCGGGAAATAGACATCCTCGCCCAGCGCATCGCTGAGGCCGCTGAAATAGATGCGACCGGTGCGCAATGCCTGGATGCGACCAAAGCCAAGCATGCCATGCACGATCACGATTGCCAGAGTCGAATTCATGCCCGGAATCATAGCCATGACGGCAAATCCCGGGCGCTGTTGTACCATCGCGGCCTTTGCCGATATTGGAAGCCGAGCCATGTTGGAACTCAATCCTTACTACAACCAGATCTCCGACCTCACAGGGCGCGTTGACGCCCTGAGGGGGTATCTTTGACTACGACCAGAAAGCGGAACGTCTGAGCGAAGTCATCCGCGAGCTGGAACAGCCGGACGTCTGGAACAACGCGGAAAATGCCCAGAACCTGGGGCGTGAACGTGCCGCGCTGGAAACTGTGGTTGAGACTGTCGATACCCTGACCGAAGGACTCGCCGACGCCCGCGAACTGCTCGATATGGCGGGTGAGGAAGGCGACCAGGAAACCGTCGATTCGGTCATCGCCGATCTGGATAAATTCGAGACCCGGCTTGCCGAGCTTGAATTTCGCCGCATGTTCAGCGGCGAGATGGACGCCAACAATGCGTATCTCGATATTCAGGCCGGTTCCGGCGGGACCGAGGCCCAGGATTGGGCGGAAATGCTCCTGCGCATGTATCTGCGCTGGGCGGACCACAAAGGCTTCAAGGCCGAGTTGATGGAGGCGTCAGCCGGCGAAGTCGCAGGCATCAAGAGCGCCACGGTCAAGGTGGACGGCGAATACGCCTTCGGCTGGCTGCGGACCGAGATCGGTGTGCATCGCCTGGTGCGCAAATCTCCGTTCGATTCAGGAAATCGCCGTCATACGTCTTTCGCCGCCGTATTCGTCTCGCCCGAGATCGACGACTCCATCGAGATCGAGATCAATCCGGCTGATCTGCGAATTGACGTCTATCGTGCGTCCGGCGCCGGTGGTCAGCACGTCAACCGGACGGAATCGGCGGTGCGTATCACCCACCTGCCGACCAATACGGTGACCCAGTGTCAGTCGCAGCGCTCCCAGCATCAGAACAAGGACTTCGCGATGAAGGCCTTGCGCGCCAAACTCTACGAACAGGAGATGCAGAAGCGCAACGCGGCGGCGCAGGCCCTTGAGGATTCCAAGTCCGACATCGGCTGGGGCAGTCAGATTCGTTCCTACGTGCTCGATTCCGGACGCATCAAGGATCTGCGTACCAATGTCGAAGTCGGTAACACCCAGGCGGTGCTGGACGGCGCGCTGGATCAGTTCATCGTCGCCTCGCTGAAGAGCGGGCTGTGAGCCTCTGGCAGCGATTGTTCGGTCGCGGCGAGCGCCCTGACCCCGTTGCCCAGGCGCTTGAGGACCTCGGCCCGATGATCGGCAATGCGCGCTCGCTGATGATGGAGCGCGACATGATGATTCCCCGTCGCTACTACTACTTCCTGATGTTTGTATACGGCGCACTCGACGCCTATGGCGATGACAAGCGATTCAACGAATCGCAGGTTTTGGGCGCATTGCTGCGCTATGTCCGCGATGTACTCAAGATCGATGAGGGGGACATTCCGACCGTACTTGCGCATGCGCAGGATTATCGCGGTCATGAAGAAGGTGGAAAGGCCTTTGAAGCTGGTCGGGAAGCTTATCGCCGTTGGCAGGAAGGGGATCGGCAGGGCGTCTATCGACTCAAGGAGGCGCTGTCGCATCTGGGGCCGCCCAGCGAAAACTTCTGAGTTGCTGAAAGGCCCGGTATGCCGTTGTTTTTTGCCACAAATGACATAAATCATGCACCTGAAAAGTGCAGATAGAATGCGGGCTTCACACCTTGTTCCCCATCTTTATTAGCACTTGCGAATGTGCCAATCGCGTGTGATACTCCCGCGCCACATTCAGAGCCAAGCCGGTGATGGCCTCGATCAAGCGATGGCGGATCGGCTCGGATTTTCCTTTTCTCTACGAACTGCATAAAGCACTTCTTCCAGCAGGAGACCCACATGGATAAGAGCTACTACGAAGCCATTGACACCATGGAGAAAGCCGGCGTCGATCCCGAGTACATCCAGGGTTGGGTTGGCGGATATCTGCAGAACCCGAAGCGTGAAGAACAGCGCATCACCGAAGCTTACGATGCCGGTTATTCCGACGGTGAAGACCGCAACACCGAGAACTACGCCAACTTCAAGAAGTAATAATCAGCGTTGGTGAGTTCGTCCCGACCCGGCTCTGGCTCATGAGCGGGGTGCCGGGAGCGAAGGACAAACGAAAAGGCCGTCACCGAAAGGTGACGGCCTTTTCGTTTTTGGGCAGATATATTTGTCCGCGTTTTCGACAGACCAAAAAAAAGCCACCCGAAAGGGTGGCCTTGGTACTTGGTGGAGCCGAGGGGGATCGAACCCCTGACCTTCGCATTGCGAACGCGACGCTCTCCCAGCTGAGCTACGGCCCCAAGAGGGCGCGAATTCTATCATCGGTTTTGCGGTGACACTATAGGTCTGAGCCTCTGGAGTGCGACTTCCGTGCAAGCCGATATGAATCGCTGTTCCATCATTGTCCCGGCGTTGAATGAAGCCGGTGGCATTGTGGCGTGCCTGACCGCATTGGAAACGATGCGGGCGCGTGGTGGGGAGGTGATCGTCGTCGATGGCGGGAGCCGGGATCAAACCCGGTTTTTGGCGGCGCCACTGGCAGATCTGGTGCTGGCGGCCAGTCGGGGTCGGGCCAGTCAGATGAACGCAGGGGCCGCCGCCGCACGCGGTGACGTGCTTTGCTTCGTTCATGCCGATACCGTGCTGTCTGCGGAAGCGATTGCGCAACTTCAGGAAGTTCGGCGATGGGGTCGGTTTGAAGTACGGTTTTCCGGGCGAAGCGGTCTGTTGCGACTTGTCGCCTGGATGATGAACCGGCGTTCCTGTCTGAGCGGCATCGCAACGGGCGATCAGTGCATGGTCATGACCCGGGAATGCTTCGATCGGGTCGGCGGCTTTCCTGAGTTGCCCTTGATGGAAGATGTCGAGATCAGCAAACGATTGCGCCGGATCGCCAGGCCGCATTGTTTTCGCGCTTCGGTAACCACGGACAGTCGCCGCTGGGACTCGCGTGGCACGGTACGCACCATCCTTTTGATGTGGTGGCTGCGCCTTGCTTATTTTCTCGGTGTCTCGCCGCAGCGTCTTGCCCGGTGGTATCGATGATCTTTCCCCACTCTCGGATTCTTGTCTTTGCCAAAGCGCCGCAGGCAGGGCGCGTCAAGACGCGGTTGATTCCCGGTGTGGGGGCGAAGCGGGCGATGGAGCTCTATCGCAGGATGTTGATGGAGGTGATCAGCCGAGTTGCACAGAGCGGCCTCGCGCAGGTGGAAATCCATGCCGCTCCTGACGCGAAGCATCCCTGGCTGCGGCGACTCGCGCAGCGTAATGGGGCGCGGATACGCCCGCAGATCAGGGGCGACGACCTCGGGAGACGTATGGGCTACGCCGCGAGGGAGGCATTACGGGATGCGAAATCGGTGTTGCTGATCGGTGCGGATGGCGTCTGGTTGCAAGCGGAAGATTTGGCAGAGGCATTACGACGCCTGAGTGGCCGGGACCGGGTCGTGCTCGGCCCGGCGGACGACGGCGGATATGTATTGCTGGGATTGTCCCAAGGATTTGATTCCCGGCTGTTTCAGGGTCCGAAATGGGGTGGTTGGCGGGTCGCGACCGTCACGCGCGCCCGTCTCCGCGCGGCGACCCGAGATTGGAGCGAGCTGGCCTCGTGTCCCGATCTGGATACCCCTTCGGACCTGCACCGATGGATACGTACGTGGGATATTTGAAGCCAGCACTTCACTTTCGCAAAATACCTGTATATAAATACACATACTGTGTTTCTGAACAGGTGTGGAACGACGTGAACAAGCTCACCGCAAGACAGCAGCAGGTCCTCGATTTCATCCGTGGATTCATCGATACCGAAGGCATGCCGCCAACACGGGTCGATATTGCGCGGGCGCTGGGTTTTCGTTCTCCGAATGCAGCGGAAGACCATCTTCGCGCCCTGGATCGCAAAGGTGCCATCGAGCTGGTGCCAGGCTCGTCACGCGGTATCCGGTTGCCGGAAGAGCCTGGTTTGCCCCTGGTCGGCCAGGTGGCGGCGGGTTATCCGATCCTTGCCGAGCAGAACATCGAGGCACGGTTTCAATGCGAGACCGGCATGTTTCATCCCCAGGCCGACTATCTGCTGCGCGTGCAGGGCATGAGCATGAAGGACATCGGCATTCTCGACGGCGACCTGCTGGCCGTCCATCGCACCCCGGAGGCCAGTAACGGTCAGGTCGTGGTGGCGCGTCTGGGTGACGAGGTGACCGTGAAACGTTTCAAGAAGCGCGGCAACAAGGTCTGGTTGCTGCCTGAGAACCCGGAGTTCAAACCCATCGAGGTCGATCTCCGCCATGAGTCGCTGGATATCGAAGGATTGGGTGTCGGCGTGATCCGTAATGGGAGCCCGCTATGAATCCGTCGCGATCGCATCTCCAGGAAAGCCAGATTCAGGCTGTGCCCGGCACGGTGCCAGGGTTGCAGACCGAATCTGCCGGTGTTGATCATCTGTTGCGCCACCCGTCCATCTGGCGTGCCGGTCGCGAGGCGGCACGCAGCGTGACGACATCCGGTATTGCCACGGGCTTTCAGGCGCTTGATGAGACGTTGGCGGGGGGCTGGCCGCAAGGGATGCTCACCGAACTGCTTTATGAAGATGACGGCATCGGAGAGTTGAGTCTGTTGATGCCCGCGCTGGCGCAACTGAGCCGACATGGACGCTGGCTGGCCTGGGTTGCACCGCCGTATGTGCCGTATGCGCCCGCGCTGGCGGCGCGGGGGGTCGATCTGTCCCGGGTGTTGATGATTCATCCGCGTGCTGAAACCGATGTGTTGTGGTCGCTGGAACAGGCGTTGCGTTCGGGGACTTGCGGTGCGGTACTGGGTTGGGTCGGCAAGGCCGATGATCGGGCCTTGCGGCGTCTGCAACTGGCGGCGGCAGAGGGCGACAGTTGGGGGGTGCTGTTTCGGCCAGCGAGTGTCGCTGCGGATCCTTCGCCGGCAGCGTTGCGCCTGTTGCTGAAGCCGGATCAGCAGGGTGTGAGCGTCAATGTTCTCAAGCGTCGCGGCGGCAATATTGGTGCGGGGGTGCAACTCGCGCTTGATCTGGGTTGACGACGATATGGCGACGTTGGAACCGGGGAGGTCCCAACGTCCTTGTTGCCGATCAATACAGCTTCTTCGGGTCCATCCCGGTGTAGAGGTGCGCGACCTGTTCGGCGTATCCGTTGAACGGCAGGGTGGGGCGTTTGAGCAGATCCCCCAGGCGGCGTTCCTTGGCTTGGCTCCAGCGAGGGTGATCGACATCCGGATTCACATTCGCGTAGAAGCCATATTCCCTTGCCGCCTGATCCTGCCAGGTGTTCAGCGGCTGCTTCTCGGTGAAGCGGATCGAGACGATCGACTTGATGCTTTTGAAACCGTATTTCCAGGGCACCACCAGGCGGATCGGTGCGCCGTTCTGATTTGGCAATACCTCGCCGTAGAGCCCGACCGCAAGTAATGTGAGGGGGTTCACCGCTTCGTCCATGCGCAGGCCTTCAACATAAGGCCAGTTCAGAACCGGGAAACGTTGCCCAGGCATCTGTTTGGGGTCTTTTAGGGTAACGAACTCGACATATTTGGCGCGCGAAGACGGTTCGAACCGTTTGATCAGATCGGCCAACGGGAACCCGACCCAGGGCACCACGGCGCTCCAGGTTTCCACACAGCGGAGTCGATAAATGCGCTCTTCCAGAGGATGCGGCTTGAGAATGTCTTCCAGGTCATAGACCCCGGGTCGCGCGCATTCCCCTTCAATCGCGACCGACCAGGGTTTGGGCTTCAGGAAATGGGCGTTGTCCTTCGGGTCCGATTTGGACGTGCCCAGCTCGTAGAAATTGCAGTAGCTGGTGATGTCGTCGTAAGGCGTTTGCGGTTCGTCCGTGCTGTACGGGCTTTTGATCAGCGTCCCCAGCGACTCGCCGCGCGGCACCGGGCTGGGACTCTCCGTTTTGTCGCTGCTGAACCACCAGGCAGCCTGTGAGGCGACGCCCGCTGTGACGGCAACGCCTGCCGCTGTGACAGCGCCGGCTTTACGCAGGAACTCACGGCGTTGCAGGTAGACCTCGCGATCTGTGACTTCCGATTCACGAATATAGTCGGGCTTTTTGATCAACATGGCGATTCTCTGGTGCGACGGCTGGGCAAAAGATAGGTGCAACCATAGGACCGGAACAGTGCCACGAATGTTTCTCGGGCGCGCAAAAGCAGGTCGGGAAGCCCCTCAATATGTCCTCAATTGGCCATGCGAGTTGGCGATACACCGATTAAAAGAGGGCGTTCCACACCGATGACCTCGGACGGCCTGGATACATGGAGCACGCCACCAATAAAAAGCCCGCGATCGCCGATGTGGCGGTCGCGGGCGGGTGACCCACTGAGCAACTGCGAAGCGACTACTTGATGGAGTCGGGCTCGCCCATGGCGGAGATGATCTGACCGTTCATCAGCACCAGCAGGAAATGGTCTTCATGGTGGTCCCCGTGCGCGGTTGCCAACTTGGCAACGTAATGCCACTGCTTGTCGTGGTTGGGGATCGGTGCGAGGTCAATGGTCTGCAGGCGAGCGCCGGCCAGCTTCGGCTCCGACGCAATCTGCGTCTTTACCAAACTCAATGCATCGGAAATCGACAAGGGCGGGGTGGAATCGAACGGTGCCCAGGTGCCGGCTTGAGCCAGGTCATGTTCAGGGACAAAGGCCACGACGCGGGTCTCGCCAACGTATTCAATCAACTCGACCGGGAACTGAAAGGCGTTGGCAGAGGTGGTGACCAGAGCGAGAAGCGGGATCAGGGCTTTTTTGAACATGGGGCGGCTCCAATGGAAGGTTAGAAAGTTTGGAAGCCGGGTATATCAGTATTTCGGTAAATTCCAGGTTAATGATTGCGCAGTGAGGGATGGTCCGCAGAACGACGACCGCACGCCGGTTTCGACGCCTTCATGAATTTGCCCTTTCGATCATCTCGCGGGCATGGGCAAGGGCTTGGTCGGTGATTTCGATTCCCCCGAGCATGCGGGCGATTTCATCGATGCGCGCGGTATCATTCAGGGCGTCGATGCGGGAGTGGGTGAGGCCGTCACGGGTCGATTTGGCGACCTGCATGTGATGGTGTGCCTGGGCCGCAACTTGTGGCAGATGGGTGACGCATAAAACCTGTCGTTGTTCGCCAAGTTCCCGCAGTTGCCGCCCAACCACTTCGGCGATGCCGCCGCCAACGCCGCTGTCGACTTCGTCAAAGACCATCGACGGCACCCCGCCGGTGCGGGCGGTGATCACCTGGATGGCGAGCGAGATGCGTGACAATTCGCCGCCGGACGCGACCTTGGCCAGCGATCGGGGGCTTTGCCCCGCATTTGCAGAAACCAGAAACTCGACGTCATCCAGTCCGTGCGCCGCAAAACGGGTTTCATCTTCAACGTTGACCAGGACCACGAATATCCCGTTGGTCATGCCGAGTTCATGCATAGCGGCGCTGACTTTGCCGCCCAGATCCTGCGCGGCGGCTTGCCGCTGGGCGCTCAGATCGCGAGCGGCTTGCAGGTAGGCATGGCTCAGCTTTTCCACTTGGGCCTGTAATGCTTCCAGGGTCTCGCCGCCTTTTTCCAGGTCGTCCAGTTCGGCCTGCAGTGAACTCAGTTGGGCGGGCAGTTCCTCGGGTTCGATCCGATGCTTGCGGGCGAGGCGAACGCAATCGGAAATACGTTCCTCGGCCCATTGAAGACGTGCCGGGTCGAGGTCTACGGAATCGGTGTAACGGCGAAGTTCATCGGCGGCCTCGCGGGTCTGGATCAATGCGCCTTCCAGGAGCTCGCACAGGGGCGCGAGGCGGGCATCGATCTCTGCCAGCGCAGCGATTTCATGGTTGCTCTGACTGAGCAGGTCATGGACGGTGCCTTCTTCGGCGTCGTAGATCAGATTCAATGCACGTCCGGTTCCTTCCAGCAGGCGACCGGCATTGGCCAGGGTCGCGTGTTCTTCGTTCAGTGCGCTCCACTCGCCATCCCCCAGCCCGAGGGCATCGAGTTCCTGGACCTGGAAACGCAGCAGGTCGAGGCGGGTTTCCCGGTCGTCGGCGGCGTTCTGCAATTTCCTCAGGCGTTGATCTGCGTCGCGCCATTGCCGGTAATGTCCGCTGACGGTCGCAACCGTGTCGCCCAGTCCGGCATAGGCATCGAGCAAAAGGCGTTGCGCACCCTTTTTGAGCAGCGATTGGTGTTCGTGCTGGCCGTGAATGTCCAACAGGTGTTCGCCAAGTTCGCGCAAGAGTTGCAACGGGGCCGGGCTGCCATTGATCCAGGCCTTTGAACGCCCGTCGGCGCCGATGACCCGGCGGAGCAGCAATTCGTCTTCATCGGCGTCCATGTCCTGTTCCGCCAGCCAGGTACGCGCGAGCGGCGCATCGTGCAAAACGAACGTGGCGGCCAGGTCGGTCCTGTCGGCGCCCTGGCGGACAAAGCCACTGTCAGCGCGGTCTCCAAGCAGGAATCCGAGGGCATCGACGAGGATGGATTTGCCGGCACCGGTCTCACCGGTCATGGCGGTCATCCCGCTGTCCAGGTCGAGTTCCAGCGAATCGATGATCGCGAAATCGCGAATATGGATGTGACTGAGCATATGGGCGGATCGATCAGGCCGGGCGGCTGCCCCAATGGAGTTTGGCGCGCAGGATCTTGAAGTAATCGTGATCGGCGGGATGCAGCAAGGTCAGTGGCGTTTGTGCACGATAAATCTCCACCCGATCGCCGCCATCGCCGAGATCGTGATCGATCTGACCATCGAGGGTGATGCGGATGTCGTTGGTCTGGCTCTGGGCCAGCCGAACCTCGATATGGCTATCGGCACTGATCACGATCGGGCGGTCGCTGAGCGTGTGCGGGCAGATCGGTACCAGGGCAAAGGCATTCAGGTTCGGGGTCAGCAGCGGGCCGCCGCCGGACAGGGCATAGGCCGTGGAACCGGTCGGTGTGGAGACGATCAGACCATCGGCGCGGTGGGTGTTCACATACTGGCCGTTGATGTGGGTTTCGATCTCGATCATGCGCGCCATGCGCCATTTGTGGATCACCACATCGTTGAGCGCGACTTCGTCGCGAAGGCACTGGTCTCCTTGCATGATGCGGGCGCGCAGCAGGAAGCGTTGTTCGCGGGTGTAATGGCCGGCCAGCACGCCGCCGAGGCATTCGTGCATGCGTTCGGGGGATACATCGACGAGGAATCCCAGGCGCCCGAGATTGATGCCGAGGATCGGTACCTCGAAGCGATACAGGGATCGCGCCGCCGCGAGCAGTGTGCCGTCGCCGCCGACTACCACGATCAGGTCACAGTCTTGCCCGAGGACGTCACGCGCAACCGAGTCCAGCTCATGAAGAGACAGGGATTGCGCGGTCGCCGCATCGATCAGCACGCGCTGGCCCTGCCGGGTCAGGGACTCGGTAAGGGCGCGAATCTCGCCGGCGACGTCGGGTGCGCCGAATTTGCCGATCAGGCCGATGGTGGAAAACACGCGCCGGGATCCTTGCATAAGAGGTCTTGATTCGCCCGCATGTTCAGCCGCGCCGACATGGTCGTGCCAGATTGCGAAGTCGGCGCGGTTTCAACTGCGTACGACTTCGATTGACGGCACGTCGTGGCCGAAGCCGCTCTGCTGTGTGTACAACTGAATATTCGTGCGAATCAATCAAGAGGTTGCACTCGCGATGCTTCTGTCACCGCTCAGGCCGCCGAAAGTAGCAGATGGTCGATAGGTGGCCAAGCCGACATCGTGCCCGGTTTGACAGTCTGTAAAGCCTGCTTGCACCCTTAGCGGCCAGATTGGCTGCCGACGATTCGGCCGACCCCCAGAGTGAGCCTATGAGCGCAACCCCGCCTCCGCTGAAAGAACGTGAACAGGCCCTGCTGAAGGCACTGATCGAGTTGTATATCCGCGACGGCCAGCCGGTCGGTTCACGAACCCTGGCGAAATTGTCCGGTATGGAGTTGAGCCCCGCCACGGTGCGCAACGTGCTCGCCGATCTTGAAGACATGGGCTTGCTGGCCTCCCCGCACACCTCTGCCGGTCGGGTGCCTACGGATCGCGGTTACCGGCTGTTCGTCGATAGTCTGGTGCAGGTAAGGCCGGTGGGTCCGGAGACCTTGGTCGGTCTCCAGAACAGTCTGCGCAAGGACGATGCATCGGCGCTGGTGCGGACTGCATCCAGCTTGCTCAGTGATGTCACCAGCCTGGCCGGCCTGGTCACCGTGCCGCATCGCAGTTATGCCAGTCTGCGTCAGATCGAGTTTCTGCCGCTGACCGAGAAGCAGGTCCTGGCGATCATCGTGGTCAACGAGCGGGAGGTCGAGAACCGGGTCATCCGCACCGATCGGGCTTACACGCGCTCCGAACTGGAGAGTGCCGCGAACTACATCAACGCGCATTTTGCCGGACGCGATCTTGCCGAGGTGCGCGTTGCGTTGCTGCGTGAGTTGCGTGCCGCCCAGCAAAGCATGAACGAAATGATGCTGAGCGCGATCAGCATGGCCGAACAGGCCCTGGAACCGGATACCCCGCAGGAAGACTTCGTACTCAGTGGCGAAACCCGATTGATGAACATCCAGGACATGGCCGACATGAACCGTCTGCGCGGTCTGTTCGAAGCCTTTCAGCGCAAACAGGACATCCTCAATCTGCTCGATTTCAGCGTGAAGGGGCGAGGTGTGCAGATATTCATCGGCCAGGAAGCCGGACTCAATGTGCTCGATGGCTGCAGCCTGGTGACCGCGCCTTATCGGGTCGAGGGGGAAGTGGTCGGTGTCTTGGGCGTACTTGGACCGACACGGATGTCATACGAGAGCGTGATCCCGGTCGTGGACATCACCGCAAAGTTGCTCGGCGCTGCGTTGCAAGCACGTTGAGCCGCCGCACTTGACGTGCGAAAAGGCGGAAACGGGACGGTCGCGCCGATGCGTCGTAAATAAGCGGGTCACGATGGTGTAACGAAGCTGTCACGGATCGCGCCTATAACGGCCCCCGGTTTCCGACTCAAACTCTGGGAGGTCCTGTGAAAACCACTTCTCTTCTGCTGACCGCCGCGATCGCCGCTGCGTTTTCTGCCAACGTCAACGCCGCTGGCCGCGACTATGTCTCTATCGTCGGTTCTTCGACCGTTTACCCGTTCGCCACGGTGGTTGCCGAGCACTTCGGCAAGACCAGCGAATACAAGACCCCGAAGATCGAATCCACCGGTTCCGGTGGTGGCCTGAAGCTGTTCTGCGCCGGTGTTGGCGTCGAGCATCCGGACATCACCAACGCCTCGCGTCGCATCAAGAAGTCCGAATACGACCAGTGCCAGGGCAATGGCGTCAAGGACATCGTCGAGGTCAAGATCGGCTATGACGGCATCGCCGTCGCCAACTCCAAGGAAGCCCCGCGCTTCGAATTGACGCGCAAGGATCTGTTCCTGGCCCTGGCCAAGCAGGTTCCGGGCGAGAAGGAAGGCGAGCTGATCGACAACCCGTACACCACCTGGAAGCAGGTCAACGCTTCGCTGCCGGACATCAAGATCGAAGTCCTGGGCCCGCCGCCGACCTCAGGCACCCGCGATGCCTTCGCCGAACTGGCGATGGAAGGCGGCTGCAAGAAGATCGACTGGATCCACGACATGAAGAAGAAGGACAAGAAGGCCTACAAGGCCATCTGTCACACCATTCGTGAAGATGGCGCCTACATCGAAGCCGGTGAGAACGACAACCTGATCGTCCAGAAGCTGGCCGCCAACCCGAATGCCCTCGGCGTGTTCGGTTTCTCCTTCCTGGAAGAGAATGCCGACAAGATTCAGGGCTCCACCGTTGACGGTATCGCCCCGGAATTCGATTCCATCGCCGACGGTTCCTACCCGGTCTCCCGTCCGCTGTTCTTCTACGTGAAGAAGGCGCACGTCGATTCCGTCCCGGGCATCCGTGGCTACATCGCCGAGTTCACCTCCGAGAAGGCCTGGGGTGACGAGGGCTACCTGTCCGAGCGTGGCTTGATCCCGATGCCGAAAGAAGAGCGCGCTAAGTTCGCGAAGGACGCGGCTGATCTGACCCCGCTGGCGATGTAAGACGACTTGCCGTCTTGATGACGGTGCGTTGAACGAGAGGGGCACGGAAGCTTAAGGCTTGCGTGCCCCTTTTCTGCGCCTGGCGATTATTCGAAGTGGCTGGGCGTGTATTCGTTATCCCTGATGTACGTTGAATTGTCATATTTCTGTCGCAGAATCTGCGGCGCTCTCTGAATGCCTCATGTCATCGCCTAAGGCGCTGATTCAACGACTGCTAATCGAGTCGACCGTATGCAAACCTCGACGCTGATCATTGTGCTGCTGCTCTTGAGCAGCGCGCTTTATTATCTGGGACGTCAGCGTTCCCTGACTGTTGCCAATGGGGAAGCCCGGAAGCTGCATTCCCTGCCGAGTTACTACGGCTACTACGCGGCCCTGTGGTGTCTGTTGCCCGCGCTGGCGATCCTGGCGATCTGGAACGGGTTTGAAACCAAGGTGATCACGACCCTGGTGGTGAATGGCCTGCCCGACGCAGTGCGCAACGTGGGCGATGCAAAACTCGGCCTGATCGTCAACGACATCCGAAACCTCGCCACCGGCGGCATGACGTCGGTCGATCCGGACCCGGCCATGATCGCGGCCGCAAAGCACTATGCCGACCTGCGCGGTATCAGCCATGCCGCCCTGGCCGTGGTCGCGCTGGTGATCGCCAGCATCGGCGGTTTCTTCGCCTGGCGGCACATCGCGACCGGACATCGGGCGCGTAACAAGGTGGAAAGCATCGTCAAAGGCTTTCTGCTATCGAGTTCGACCCTGGCAATCTTCACGACCGTCGGTATCGTGCTGTCCGTCCTGTTCGAAGCCGTGCGGTTCTTCAATCAGATCCCGATCACGGACTTCCTGTTTGGGCTGCAATGGAGTCCGCAGATGGCGATCCGGGCCGACCAGGTCGGATCTTCCGGCGCCTTCGGTGTGATTCCCCTGTTTGTCGGCACCATGTTGATTTCCCTGATCGCGATGGTGGTCGCGGCACCGACCGGCCTGATGGCGGCGATCTATCTCTCCGAGTACGCGAACCGCAAGGTGCGCGCGGTGGTCAAGCCGATGATGGAGATTCTGGCCGGTATTCCGACCGTCGTTTACGGTTTCTTCGCGGCCCTGACGGTGGCCCCGTTCCTGCGTGATACGGGCGGGATACTGGGGCTGGATGTGTCGTCGGAGAGTGCCCTCGCCGCAGGATTGGTCATGGGCATCATGATCATTCCGTTCGTTTCCTCGCTGTCCGACGATGTCATAAACGCCGTGCCGCAGGCCATGCGTGACGGTGCTTACGGCTTGGGTGCCACACGTTCGGAAACGATTCGTAACGTGATCATTCCAGCGGCCCTGCCGGGCATCGTCGGGGGCATGTTGCTGGCGGTTTCACGGGCCATCGGCGAGACCATGATCGTGGTCATGGCGGCGGGTCTGTCCGCCAATCTGACCGCCAATCCTTTGGAGGCGGTGACCACCGTCACGGTGCAGATCGTGACCTTGCTGGTCGGTGATCAGGAATTCGACAGCCCCAAGACGCTGGCAGCGTTTGCCCTCGGTCTGTCGCTGTTCGTGACCACGCTGATCCTCAACGTCGTTGCCCTCCATGTGGTCCGCAAGTATCGGGAACAGTATGAGTAATCAAGAATCCATGAACCGGGTGCGCGCCGGACTGGCGCGCCGTTACGCCGCCGAACGCCGTTTCCGGATGTATGGCGTGATTGCGATCCTGCTGAGTCTGGCGTTCCTACTGATGCTGTTCGTGAGCATCATCGGTAACGGTTATACCGCCTTCCAGCAGACCTACATCAAGCTGGATGTGAATTTTGATCCGGCGATGCTGGACCCGACAGGTTCCGGCGACATGAAGATCATCAACCGAACCGGTGATTTTCAGGGCGTGATCAAGCAGGCGTTGCGAGATGCCTTTCCGGGCGTCACCAAGCGCGGCGACAAACGTAACCTTTACGGGCTGGTGAGCGGCGGTGCCGGCTTCGAACTGCGTGACCGCCTGCATGCCGACCCAGGCCTGATGGGCAGGACCGTGTCGATCTGGGTTACCGCTGACGCTGAAATCGATATGGTCGTGAAAGGCCATATCGATCGGGAGGTTCCGGAGGATGACCGTCGGGTCAAGGATCAGACCATCGCGTGGATCGATGCCCTGGTTGCCGAAGATCGACTGGAGAAGCGTTTCAATATCACGTTCTTCACGGCGGGCGACTCGCGTAACCCGGAACAGGCCGGAATCTGGGGTGCGGCGGTCGGTTCCGTCTACACCCTGATCGTTACCCTGGTGTTGAGTTTCCCGATCGGGGTTGCGGCGGCGATCTACCTTGAGGAATTCGCGCCGACCAACCGCTTCACCGATTTTATCGAGGTCAATATCAACAACCTGGCCGCCGTGCCGTCGATCGTCTTCGGTCTGCTCGGTCTGGCGGTGTTCATCAACTTCTTCGGGATGCCGCGTTCGGCGCCGATGGTGGGTGGTCTGGTGCTTACCCTGATGACGCTCCCGACCATCATCATTGCCAGCCGCGCCGCGTTGAAGTCGGTCCCGCCCTCGATTCGTGAGGCCGCGTTGGGTATCGGCGCTTCCAAGATGCAGATGGTCTTCCATCATGTGCTGCCCCTGGCCATGCCCGGCATGCTCACCGGCGCCATCATCGGTATGGCTCAGGCGCTGGGTGAAACCGCGCCGCTGCTGATGATCGGCATGGTGGCCTTCATCGTGGACATCCCGGGCGGGGTGTTTGATCCATCGACCGTGCTGCCGGTACAGATATATCTGTGGGCGGACAGTCCCGAGCGAGCGTTTGTCGAGCGGACATCCGCCGCGATCATGGTGTTGCTCGCGTTCCTGGTCACCATGAACGCCCTGGCGGTCTTGCTCCGCAAGCGCTTTGAGAAGCGCTGGTAGCCAACGTCGCATCCGATTCTTTATTTCGAGTTGAAACCATGGAAATCGCCATGAATACGTCAGAGGCCGTGATGAGCCCCGAAAGCACCATTGAGAATGGCGTTCTCGCGCCGGTCCGCGACGCCGTCGGCACCCCTCTGCTCGCGCGCGAAGACGCACGCATGACCTGCCGAAACGTCAATGTCTATTACGGTGAAAAGCACGCCATCCACGATGTGTCGCTGGATATTGGCAAGAATGAGGTAATCGCGATGATCGGGCCGTCCGGCTGCGGTAAATCGACGTTCCTGCGTTGCCTGAACCGCATGAACGACACCATCGATATTTGCCGTGTCCAGGGTCAGATCCGCATCGACGATCAGGACATCTACGACAAGAGCGTCGATGTGGTCCCGCTGCGTGCCCAGGTCGGCATGGTGTTCCAGAAGCCGAATCCATTCCCGAAATCGATCTACGACAACATCGCTTACGGGCCGCGCATTCACGGGCTGTCGAACAATCGCACCGATCTCGACGAGATCGTGCAGGGCAGCTTGCAGAAGGCGGGTCTGTGGGAGGAGGTCAAGGATCGTCTGGATCAGCCGGGGACGGGGCTTTCCGGAGGTCAGCAGCAGCGCCTGTGTATTGCCCGCGCGATCGCGGTGTCGCCGGAGGTGATCCTGATGGATGAGCCATGTTCGGCACTCGATCCGATCGCCACCGCACGCATTGAGGAGTTGATCGACGAACTGCGTTCGAACTTTACGATTGCGATCGTGACCCACTCCATGCAGCAGGCGGCGCGCGTTTCCCAGCGTACCGCCTATTTTCACCTCGGTGACTTGGTGGAAGTGGGGCCGACCGAAGAGATATTTACCAATCCGTCGCACAAGCTGACAGAGGATTACATCACCGGACGCTTCGGTTAAACGCGACCGCCAGATCGTCTGTATTTGCCGGATCGGATCGAGTGTTCCTTCTTGGTTGATCCAGTGAGGCGAATACATGAGAAAGCCGCCCTTGAGGCGGCTTTCTCGTTACTCCGTTGTATGCGGCGATCCGCTATCAGAGGCCGTTCAACGCGATGTGGGCGTAAATGCTGGCTATGTATCCGGCGGCAATTGCCGGGGTCCACTTGAGATGCCCGAAGAAGGTGTATTTGCCACGGGCCTGACCCATCAATGCGACGCCGGCGGCGGAGCCGATGGACAGCAGCGAGCCGCCGACGCCGGCCGTCAGGGTTACCAGCAGCCACTGACCGGTGGACATGTCCGGGTTCATGGTCAGTACCGCAAACATCACCGGGATGTTGTCGACAATGGCGGAGAGCAAGCCGACCGCAATGTTGGCGGTGGTCGGGCCCCAGTCGTTGTACATCATCGCGGAAGCCAGGTTCAGGTAGCCCAGGAAACCAAGACCGCCGACGCAGGCGACCACGCCATAGAAGAACAGCAGGGTGTCCCACTCGGCGCGGGCGACGGGTTGAAACACGTCGAACGCCGAGACATCGCCGAGCCGACCGTCGTGTTCGGCATTGTCCGGACGGTTGTGCTGCCGATGCGCGGTCTTCTTCAGATAGAAACCGAAGAACTGCAGGTAGCCCAGGCCGGTCAGCATGCCCAGCACCGGTGGCATGTGCAGGAAGTTATGGAACGACACGGCGGTCATGATGGTGACCAGGAACAGCACGATGATGCGGCGTGCGCCACGCATCATCTCCACGGCGTCCCCGGATGCGGTCGGCTGCTCGTTGGGCACGGCAAAATGCATGAGTGCGGCGGGGACCAGGAAGTTGACGACGGCGGGTAGGAACAGCGCAAAGAAGCCCCAGAACTGCACCATGCCCTTCTGCCAGACCATCAGCGTGGTGATGTCGCCAAACGGGCTGAATGCGCCACCGGCATTGGCGCCAACGACGATATTGATGCAGGCCAGGGTCACGAAGCGGGGATTGTCGCCGCCGACCGCGAGGACCACGGCACACATCAGCAGGGCGGTGGTCAGATTGTCGGCGACCGGAGAGATGAAAAACGCGAGGGTGCCGGTGACCCAGAACAGCGCCCGAAAACCCAGGCCGGCGCGAATCAGGAACGCCCGCAGGGCATCGAATACGCGGCGTTCTTCCATGGCATTTATGTAGGTCATCGCTACCAGCAGGAACAACATCAGCTCGGCGTATTCAAGCAGGTTGTGACGGAACGCGTGCTCCGGAAGGTCCGAACCGCCGTGGGACTGATAGGTCCAGGCGATCGCACCCCATATCACGCCTGCCGCGATGATCACCGGCTTGGACTTGCGCAGATGGGTGAACTCTTCGGCCATCACGAGCAGATAGGCGATGCCGAACAGGGCCAGCGAGAACAGACCGACGCCAGCACCGGTCAGGTCCATCGGTTCGCTGCCGGACGCAGCCGCCAGGGTTGGGAAGAGGAATGCCGTAAGGGCAAGAATCGAATTACGCAGGGACATGGCGTGAGCACACCGTGGTTGATGTTGGATGGCAAAACCCCGACCGCATCGCCGATTCGGCGACACGGCCGGGGTTTGGTTTCTGATTACCGGTTGGAGGATCAGAAAATTACGTTAAGCGTGGTGAGCGAAACGATAAGGAACAGCACGGTCATGATGCCGCCGGCCTTCATGAAGTCCGGAACGCGATAACCGCCCGGGCCCATGATCAGCGCGTTGACCTGGTGGGTCGGGATCAGGAAGGAGTTGGAGGTGGCGATGGCCACGGTCAACGCGAACACCGCCGGGTTGGCGCCAACGCCGATCGCGATGTTGACGGCCAGCGGGACCAACAACACGGTCGCGCCGACGTTCGACATCACCAGCGTGAAGAAGGTGGCCAGACCGGCGACGGCGGCCTGGATGACCCAGGTCGGGGCGCCGCCGACGACGCTCAACACTTGTTCGGCGATCCACTTCGCGGTGCCGGTGGTTTCCACTGCCAGGCCAAGCGGGATCAGCGACGCGAGCAGGAAGACGGTCTTCCAGGACACCGCGCGGTAAGCCTCTTCGATGTTCAGTACCCCACTCAGGATCATGCCGAGTGCGCCAGTCAACAGCGCGACGGAAAGGCGCAGATCGGTAAACAGCACCATCGTCAGCGCGATCAGGAAGAACACCAGGGCGGGCGCTACCTTGTTGGGACGCAGTTCCTCGTGGGGATACTCTGTGGTCACGACCAGGAAGTTCCTGTCGTTTTCCAGACGGGCAAGCACGGTCCACGGGGTATGGACGATCAAGGTGTCACCCGCCATGAACGGCAGGTCTCGGACTCCCTCGCCTTCACCGGTCGTCTCCCCTTGGCGGTGCAGGGCGAGCAGGGAGATGCCGTAGGTCTTGCGCATCCAGACATCGCGCGCGCTCTTGCCGATCAGGGCGGAACCCGGGGGAATGACCAGCTCGGCGATACCCGCCTTACTGGGAGACAGCGCATCCGAGAAGGCTTCGAAGTCGCGGCGGGAGTCGAGATTGAACTGCTCGGCGAAATGCGCGCAGTTTTCCGGCGTCGCGACCACACCGATACGACTGCCTGCTTCGAAGGCGACGTCGCGGGCGAGACTGTCCGCACCGATGCGCAGATCGTCCGCCCCACGGAGCATCGCGACAACGCGAACCTTATTGCTGTGTTCGGCGTCGTAGAGCGCCTGACCGATGAGGGCGCTTTCCTTGGGGACGATCATTTCGCGCATGCACATCTGCAGGCCGTAGGTCTGCTGGAAGTAATTGACCGAACTGGTCGCGGTGGCCCCGGAGGAGTCCTTCACCGGCAATACGAAGCGTCCGGCGAGTACGAAATAGATGATGCCGGTCGCCACCAGGGCGAGCCCGATCGGGGTTACCGAGAACAGCGACCAGGTGTCCATCTGCTGTGCTTCGGGCAGGGCCTTGTTCGAGGTCAGGATCAAATCGTTGAGCAGGATCAGCGGTGAGGAACCGACCATGGTCACGGTGCCGCCAAGAATCGCGCAGAAGCCCATCGGCATGAGAAGCCGAGACATCGGCAGACCGGAACGGACCGAGATGCGCGAGACCACCGGCAGGAACAGGGCGGCCGCACCGACGTTCTGCATGAACGACGAGATGAAGCCCACGGTGCCGGAGATGATCGGGATGATGCGGGCCTCGGTGGTGCCGCCGATTTTCAGGATGAAACTGGCCACATGGCTCATCAGTCCTGTCTTGTCGAGGCCGGCTCCGATGATCATGACCGCGATGATGGACATCACGGCATTCGACGAGAAACCGTCGAACAGGTGGTTGGTGTCCACCAGGCCTGCACCCAGTCCCATGATTGGCGCGAACAGGGATGTCAGGCCAAGCAACACCATTACCGAGGCTGCCGCGACATCGACGCCGACGACCTCGAAGACGAACAGATAAATGGTCAGCAGCAAAATCGCAGTAACCCAGGCGATTTCGACGCTGGGCACGATGCTGGCAAGCCAGACCGCCAGGGCGCCGAAGACGACGGCTGCGACAATCTGCTTGCGCAATGGATTCGACGCACTGGAAGCTTCGGTGGATGTGGAACTCATTGGCATGTCCTTGAGGGATGCATTTTTTACGATGAGAGACTAAAAGCGCGGCATACTGGCGACTTGAGCGCGCTTAGGCAATTGAATAATTTTGTAATGATATTCCTATATGGAATATAAAAGTCTTCCCGACCTCGTTGAATTGGCAACCTTGAAAGCGGTGGTGGAACTGGGTGGTGTGGCGCCCGCCGCGCGCGCATTGCACGTTGGGCAGCCTGCCGTCACCAAGCGCTTGCGCACGCTGGATGCGCGTTATGGCGTGATGCTGATGAACCGTCAAGGCAGGCGTCTGGAGCTGACGCTTGCGGGTGAGCGTGTCTATGCGTTTGCGCGTCTGGTGCTCGATCATCAGGCGCTGCTGCTTCGCGATCTGGAATATCTCAGCGAGGGGAGAAACAGTCTGCGCCTCGCCGCATCGCAGACCATTGGTGAACACTTGCTGCCCAAGTTGCTGCTGCGTTTCGCCGATGCGCATCCGGAATACCGTTTGGATAGCAGCGTCGGATATTCGCGCAACATTCAGACCGAGCTCGCCACCGGTCTGGTCGGCCTGGGTCTTTTGGAACACGAGCCGGATCATCCAGACATACTCGCGCAGAAGTGGCTGGAGGATGAGCTGTTGCTGGTCTGCGGGCGCGAGCATCCTTTGGCGCGCGTCGAGGGCCCGATCACCATCCCTGCGATGGCGGAGTTGAATCATGTATTGCGCGAGCCGATGGCCTCGGTGCGGGTGACGCTCGACAAGGCGCTGGCGGACATCAACGCACCGCGATTGAAGGTCGCGATGGAGGTGGGCGCAACGCAGACCATCGTCGAGATGCTCGAACACGGCAAACATGTCAGCTTCATGCCACGGTTCGTCGTAGCCGAGGGACTGGCGAGCGGCCATCTGGTGCATCTGCGCGTGGTTGGCTTGCGCATCCTGCGCACGCTCTGGATTGGGCGTACTCGTTCCAATCTGCAGAATCCGGTTGCCGAGGCCTTCGTGAAATTGGTTCGCGACATGCTCTGAATGGCACCCGGGATGGGTTGATCGAGGTGAGCGACGGATTGGGCCGGGATTGTTGCTTGTTCCCCCAAATGTGGCCGAGTAGAATGCCCGGCTTTGCGCTGGGCCTGTACGCCAACGAGCGGGTCCGGTTTTTTTCACTCCTTAACCTTTCGGAGTATCAAATCATGGCGATTACGACTGAACAGAAGGCCCAGATCGTGGCCGAAAATGCCCAGGGTGCTGGTGACACCGGCTCCCCCGAAGTGCAGGTCGCGCTGCTCACCGCGCGCATCAACGACCTCATGGGTCACTTCGACAATCACAAGAAAGATCACCATTCCCGCCGTGGTCTGCTGCGCATGGTCAATCAGCGCCGCAAGCTGCTCGACTACCTCAAGTCCAAGGATCTGGGTCGGTACCAGAACCTGATCGCCAAGCTCGGCCTGCGTCGCTAAGCAACGCTTCGCTTATCTCGCATTAACTCGCTCGATCAATAAAGGGACCATCACGTGGCTGCCATCAAGAAAACCTTTCAGTTCGGCGAACACGCCGTAAGCCTGGAAACCGGGGAAATCGCCCGCCAAGCCGATGGCGCCGTCATGGTGGACATGGCGGATACCGTGGTGCTGGTCACCGTGGTGGCGTCGAAGCGTGCCGATCCTGGTCGCGACTTCTTCCCGCTGACCATCGACTATCAGGAAAAGGCGTTCGCTGCGGGTCGTATCCCGGGCGGCTTCTTCCGCCGCGAAGGGCGTCCAAGCGAGACTGAAATCCTGACCGCCCGTCTGTGCGATCGTCCGGTGCGTCCGCTGTTCCCGAAGGGCTTCACCAATGAAGTCCAGGTCATCGCCACGGTGTTGTCGGTGAATAAGGAGGTGGATCCGGAAATTCCCACCATGATCGGTGTCTCTGCGGCGCTTTCGGTCGCGGGTCTGCCGTTCAACGGGCCGGTCGGTGCCTGTCGGGTCGGTTATGTGAATGGCGAATACGTGTTGAACCCGTCGCGCTCGGTGCTTGCCGAGTCCCAGCTCGACCTGGTCGTCGCTGGCACTGAGAAGGCCGTATTGATGGTCGAGTCCGAGGCCAAGGAGTTGCCGGAAGACGTGATGCTGGGCGCAGTCATGTTCGGCCACGAGCAGTCCAAGGCGGCGATCGCGGCAATCCGTGAGATGGCCGCCGAGGTCAACAAGCCGTGCATGGAATGGTCGGTTCCGGCCGTCGATGAGGCCCTGGTTGCGGCGGTTGAGTCCGCTTGCAAGGACGACGTCATCGCCGCTTACCAGATTGCCGACAAGATGGATCGCTATGCCCGTCTGAACGAGATCCGTTCGTCCGTTGCGGAGCAGTTGTCTGCCGGCGACGACGCGCAGTGGGACGCCGCTACCGTGGTTGGCGCGGTCGAGAAGCTGGAGAAGAAGACCGTGCGCGGTCGCATCCTGTCCGGCGCGGCCCGTATCGACGGTCGCGACACCAAGACCGTGCGCCCGATCACCATCCGTACCGGCGTGCTGCCGCGTACCCACGGTTCCGCGCTGTTCACCCGTGGCGAGACCCAGGCGCTGGTCGTGACCACCCTGGGCACCACGCGCGACGCGCAGATCATCGATGCGCTGGAAGGGGAACGTAAGGACCCGTTCATGCTGCACTACAACTTCCCGCCGTACTGCGTCGGCGAGACCGGCCGTGTCGGCAGCCCGAAGCGTCGTGAGATCGGCCACGGTCGTCTCGCCAAGCGCGGCGTGCTGGCGGTGATGCCGAGCCAGGAAGAATTCCCGTACGCAGTGCGCGTGGTCTCCGAGATCACCGAGTCCAACGGTTCCTCCTCGATGGCTTCCGTGTGCGGCACCTCGCTGTCGCTGATGGATGCCGGCGTGCCGACCAAGGCCCCGGTCGCGGGTGTCGCGATGGGCCTGATCAAGGAAGGCGACGATTACGCAGTGCTGACCGACATCATGGGCGACGAGGATCACCTCGGCGACATGGACTTCAAGGTCGCGGGCACCGCCGACGGCGTCAACGCGCTGCAGATGGACATCAAGATCGATGGCATCACCCGCGAGATCATGGAGACCGCGCTGGCGCAGGCCAAGGACGGTCGTCTGCACATCCTCGGCGAGATGGCCAAGGCGATCACCGGCCCGCGTACCGAGATGTCGGAATATGCCCCACGCATCACTACCTTCAAGATCAACCCGGAAAAGATCCGCGATGTCATCGGCAAGGGCGGCGCCACCATCCGCTCCATCACCGAGGAGACCGGCGCCTCCATCGATCTGTCTGACGATGGCACCGTGAAGCTCGCCTCTGCCGACAAGTCTGCCTCCGATGCCGCCCGCAAGCGCATCGAAGAGATTGTCGCCGAGGTTGAAGTCGGCACCATCTACGAAGGCAAGGTCGCCAAGATCATGGATTTCGGCGCGTTTGTCACCATCCTCCCGGGCCGCGACGGTCTGGTACATATCTCGCAGATCTCCGACGAGCGTGTGGCCCAGGTCAGCGACAAGCTGTCCGAGGGTGACGTGGTTCGCGTCAAGGTTCTGGAGATCGACAAGCAAGGTCGTATCCGTCTGTCGATGAAGGCCATCGCCGAAGGCGAGTAAGCCGGATCGGGGATCGTTGAACTGCGTCAAGAGAAAGGCCCTTCGGGGCCTTTTTCATTTCTCCAGTGGCTTTGACCTGCGTGACCGGTTTCATACTTGTTCGCGTCGCGGCCGCTTGCGTATGGTCCCCGGTCAAACCACGTCAGCAAAACAAGGTGATCAGCGATGCCTGTCTTGATTTCGGATGCCGCCAATCCGCCGTTGAGCGATTCCCTCCCCGCCATTTTGCGCGCCCGCTGTCGGCGAGGGCCGGAGCAGGCAGTGATCGCGGCAGGGAGTGCCTCGCTGAGTGCGCGCCAGTTTGATGCATATGGCGATCGGGTTGCGGCCTGGCTCGCCGGCAAAGGTATCGTCAAAGGTGATCGGGTCGCCCTTTACGGCATCAATGGGCCGGAGTTTGCGGTGGCCTATTTCGGCATCGTCAAGGCGGGCGCGGTGGTGGTGCCGTTGAATCTGCTGCAGAACCCGCGTGAGCTGGCTTATGTGGTCAAGGATTCCGGGGCAAAGGGTCTGATTCACAGCGCGGTCCTGGGGGATAAGGTTGCCGCTCTGGATGAGTTCGAATTGGGGCTCGGCTTTGCGCAATCGATCGGCAGCGTCGAGGAATGGACACGTCTTGCCGAGGGGATGAGCGTGCCGGAGATCGACATCGATCCGGGCGAAGACCTTGCGGCGATCCTTTACACCTCCGGGACTACCGGCAATCCCAAGGGAGCGATGCTGACGCACCGCAATCTGGCGTTCGACACCTGGAGCGCCGCGCAGGCCACGCAGTTGCGTAGTGACGATGTGCTGCTGGTGGTGTTGCCGATGTTTCACTCCTTCGCCGCCAGCGTCGGCATGATCATGCCCTTGCTGTGGGGCGCGGCGCTGGCCCCGGTGCCCAAGTTCGATGCGAGCTTGGTTGCAGACACCATCGCGGCGGTCGGGGCGACCGTGTTCATGGGCGTGCCGAGCATGTACAACGTGCTGCTGCATCTGCCGGACGCGTCCGCCGACAAGCTTCGCTCTCTGCGCCTTTGCGTATCCGGCGGCGCGGCGATGCCGGTGGCGCTGATGAACGCCTTCGAACAGCGTTTCGGCCTGGCGATCCACGAGGGCGACGGCCCCACCGAATGCAGCCCGGTGACCTGCCTGAACCCGATCGGAGGAGAACGCAAACCGGCCTCGGTGGGTTTGCCGATCCCGATGGTGGAGATGGCGATCCGCGATCTGAATGGCAAGCCGGTTGCGGATGGTGAGGTTGGCGAGATCTGTGTTCGTGGTGCCAACGTGATGAAAGGTTACTGGCACCTGCCGGAGGCGACCGCCGAGTCCTTCTGGGATGACTGGTTCCGTACCGGCGATCTGGGTCTGCGGGATGGCGATGGCTACTTTTTCATCGTCGATCGCATCAAGGACATGATCATCGTGAACGGCATGAACGTATACCCGCGCATGGTCGAGGAAGTGCTTTACGAGCACCCGGCGGTGTCTGAGGCGGCGGTGATCGGTGCCCCGCATGAGAGTCACGGCGAGATTCCGGTGGCCTACGTGGCCTTGAAGGCGGCGGCGACCTCGGCGGAGTTACGTGCCTTTTGCCGCGATCGACTTGGCCCGCATCAGGTACCCAGACGCTTCACGGTTCTGGATGCGCTGCCGAAGAACGCAGCGGGCAAGATCGTCAAACGCGAATTGCGTAAACAGGGTGAACTGGAACGCGGGGTCGATCTTCCCGCGTGAACACCCGGTACACGTAAGCAAGCGTAGGAGCGGCGTTAGCCGCGAAGGGCGTTGATCGAAGGCGGTTCGCGGCTGAAGCCGCTCCTACGGGGCGGCGACTATGGGGCTTGCGGCTTGACCCACCAGGCGTCGAAGCCCAATGCGTATTTCGGGGTGGTCTCCGGGCGCCCGAACTTGTCCCAGTAGGCAACCCGGAAGACCCGGTTGTGCCACTGCGGGATCACGTAGAAGCCCCATAGCAGCACCCGGTCCAGGGCGCGAGTCCGGGCAATCAGGGCGTTGCGATCCGGTGCCGAGATGACCTCGTCGATCAAGGCATCGACGACCGGGTCATGCACCCCGGCGAGATTGCGACTGCCTTTGGTGTCCGCCACGGCGCTGCCCCAAAAATCGCGTTGCTCATTACCGGGGGAGAGCGATTGCCCGAAGGTGCCGACGATCATGTCGAAATCGAAGTCGTCCAGGCGTTGCTGATACTGGGTGGCATCGACGGTGCGTACCTTGGCGGCGATGCCGATGCGTTCGAGATTGCGCGCGAATGGCAACACGATGCGCTCAAATGCGGGCGAGACCAGCAGAATCTCGAATTCGAACCCCTGACCGCTCTCGGCGTTGATCAACTTGCGATCCTTGAGGGTCCAGCCGGCGGCTTGAAGCAGTTGCAACGCTTCACGTTGTTGCGAACGGATCCGGCCACTGCCGTCACTGACCGGCGGCTTGTATTCGGTGTTGAACACGCGCTCCGGGAGTTGCGTCCTGAAGGCGTCCAGAATCGCGAGTTCCGCGCCTTCCGGGAGACCGTGCGAGGCCAGCTCCGAGTTGGAAAAATAGCTGTCGGTGCGGGTGTATGCGCCGTGGAACAGGTTAGCGTTGGTCCATTCGAAATCGAACAGCAGGTTCAGCGCCTCGCGTACCCGCACGTCGCTGAACAGGGCGCGACGGGTGTTGAAAACGAAGCCTTGCATGCCGGTGGGGCGCTCGTTGGCGATCTCCTCCTTTTTCGCCCGGCCTTCGCGCAAGGCAGGGAAGTCGTAGGCCGTGGCCCAGACCTTCGCGGTGTTCTCGCTGCGGAAATCGACATCGCCGGATTTGAAGGCTTCCAGGGCCACGGTTGCATCGCGGTAATAGTCGTAACGCATGGAGGCGAAGTTGTAGCGGCCCTTGTTGACCGGCAGATCCTTGCCCCAGTAGTTGTCACGCAGACGGTAGGTGATCGAGCGTCCCGCATCGACCTCGGCGATCTCATAGGGGCCGCTGCCGAGAGGTGGTTCCAGAGTGGTCTTGCTGAAGTCGCGGTTGGCCCACCAGGCTTTGGGCAACACCGGCAGTTCGCCGACGATCAGCGGCAGTTCGCGGTTCTCGCCGCCGCTGAACGTGAAACGCACATACAAGGGACCGAGCTTTTCCGCCTTGGTCACGTTCGCGAAGTAGCTCTTGTAGAACGGGTGTCCCTCGGTCTTGAGGATCTCCAGGCTCCACACCACATCATCGGCGGTTACCGGGCTGCCGTCGGCGAAGCGTGCTTCCGGGCGCAGGTGATAGGCGACCCAGGAGCGATCGGCGGGGACTTCGATGCTTTCTGCGATCAGGCCGTACTCCGAGAACGCCTCATCGTCGGATTTGGCGGTGAGGGTGTCGAACAACAGCCCGATGCCGGTCGGCGGCTCGCCCTTGAGGATGTAAGGGTTGAGGCTGTCGAAGGTGCCGATGTCGGCCAGATGCACGTCCCCGCCCTTGGGCGCGTCGGGATTGACGTAATCGAAGTGCTGGAAGTCGACCCGGTATTTGAGATCGCCATGCATTGCGATGCCGTATTGCGGTGTGACTTCCTGGGCCTGAACGGGACTGACGATCAGGCTGGTACAGAACAGGACGGAGGCAATCGTTGGGCGCATGGGTGCTTGGTTTCCTCGGTGAATCGCAAAGGCGGCTGAGTGTGCCACGGAAGTCCCCGTCGATTGAGTGGGCAGACCGTTATTCGCAGTGTGCTTTCGCGGGTATGTGGGTTCCGACCGATTGCTATCATCCGGGTTCATTTTCAATGCGGAGCCACCATGAGCCTGCCCCTCGTCCAGACCGCGATGCCTTTGCGTCGCTACAGCGTCAGCGACATCGAATTCACCGTGCTCGGCGAAATCGTCACTCGGGACGATCGCGATTACCGCTATCTGCTGGCGGCGGTGCCGATGGGTGAACCCAAACCGCTGCTGTTCCTGAGCTGCGAACCGCTGCCGGAAGGCGGCTTCGGCATGTATGCCTACACCCAGTTCGAGGCCAAACCGGTCGGGGCCAAGGACGATTGGGGTGATGTCGATGTGTTCGCGACCGACGCCATGATGATCGCCGACAAGCTCCTGAAACTCGACGGTCAGGAAGCGGTACGCCTGCTGTGAGTACCCCTGCCGGGCGTGACATCGGCCAATTGCTGGAGGTGATGCGTCGCCTGCGTGACCCTCTGGGTGGCTGTCCTTGGGATCGGGAACAAAGCTACGCCAGCATCGTGCCGCACACTCTGGAAGAGGCGTATGAAGTTGCCGATGCCATTGCCAGGGGCGATATGCCCGAGTTGCGCGATGAACTGGGCGATCTGCTCTTCCAGGTCGTGTTCTACGCCCGTCTCGGTGAGGAAGACGGTCATTTCGATTTTGGCGACGTGGTCGAAGCCGTGGTCGATAAGCTGGTGCGCCGTCACCCACATGTATTCGGGGAAGAGCAGGTTGCGGATGCTGCGGCGCAGACCGTCGCCTGGGAGGCGCTCAAGGCCGAGGAACGCGCCAGCAAGGCCGCGCAGGGTGTGCTGGACGGCGTGAGCCTTGCGCTGCCTGCGCTGACTCGTGCCAACAAGTTGCAGAAGCGCGCCGCAAGGGTCGGATTCGACTGGCCGGAGATCGGCGGGGTGCGCGCCAAACTGGATGAGGAACTGGCCGAACTGGACGCAGAGCGAGCCCCACAAAGCGGTGCCGCACCGGATGCCCAACGTCTGCATGAAGAACTGGGCGATGTGCTGTTCAGCGCGGTCAATCTGGCCCGCCATCTGAGGATCGATCCGGAAGCGGCCTTGCGTGATGCGAACGATCGCTTCGAGTCGCGATTCCGGCACATGGAAGCGGTTGCTGCGAAGCAGGGTATCGATATTCATGACAGCGCTCTGGATACCCTCGATGGCCTGTGGGCGCAGGCCAAACGCGACCTGGCACGCGGATGACGGCGCTGCATGTTGAGCGGTCTGGCCCGGCGTCGGCGCCGGATGTGCTGCTGGTGCATGGCTGGGCCATGCATGGGGGACTGTGGGGCGAACTGGTCGAATCTCTCGCGGCGCGTTATCGGGTGCATGTCGTCGATCTGCCCGGTCACGGCCTCAGCGATGAGAAGGTGCCGGATGCCGACATCGCCGCCTGGGCGGAGGCGGTGCTAGCGGTCGCGCCGCCAAGGGCGGTCTGGATCGGCTGGTCGCTGGGCGGGCTGATCGCGCAGTCGGCGGCACATGCGCAACCGGATCGGGTATCGGCCCTGGGGTTGCTCGCGAGCACACCGAGTTTCGTGGCGCGAGCCGATTGGCCGCACGCGGTGCCGCTCGAACAGCTGACCGCCTTCGCAAGTGCCCTGGCGAGCAATGCCGAGGCCACCCTGAGCCGCTTTCTCAGTCTGCAGGTTCGCGGTGCGGCCAATGCGGCTTCCACCTTGCGGGCGCTCAGGGCGTCACTGGTGTCGCGTCCGACCGCCCGGCAATCGGCGATGCAGGCAGGTCTTAAGCTGCTCCTGGAATCCGATTTGCGCGATACCTTGAGCGGGCTCGATATGCCGGTCATTGCGATGTTCGGGGATCGCGACACGCTGATTCCGGTCGAAGCGGCACAAGGGTTGCTAGCACTCAACCCCAGGCTCAACCCCAGCTTCACCCCCTGGCTGCGTGTAGAAACCATTGCCGGCGCCGGTCACGCGCCGTTCTGGTCGCATTCCCGGGCGGTTTGCGAGCGTCTCGACCGCTGGCTTGCCGATGCAATCTGAAATTATCGATTGCGAAGCGCGGTTCTAGATTCGCCCCGGGCGGTCTACTTTGATGCACGGGAATTCAATTACTCCCCCATACCTACAACGAGAAGGCTTATCCAAATGATCAAAAAACTGTTGCTGAGTCTGGTCCTGCTTGCGTTCGCCGTGTCGGTTCAGGCCGCTGAAGGCCCTAAGGCCGGCGTCGGCCTGCACATGACGCCGGAAATGATGCGCGGCATGGTTCACCAGAGCATGCAGATCTATCCGTTGGCGGAAGGCGTTTCGATGGACGATGCCATCGACTCCATGAAGCTGCGTGCCAACAATCTGAACTTCAAGCTGGTCGCGGAGCTGCCGCTGTCCAAACAGGTCGAGGCCATGGGCAAGAAAGCCCGCCGCATGGACATCCTGGCGTTCTGTGATGCCTTGATCGCCAAGGAAATGGTCGAGTTCGACCCGATCTTTGCCGGATTCCTGCCCTGTCGTATCGCGCTGATCGAAGGTGCCGACGGGAAAGGCATGATCGTGACCATGAACATGGACATGATGCTCAACGCCGTCGATCTGCCGGACAACCTGATTCCGCTGGCGGAGACCGTGCGCGATTCGATCTACTCGATCGTCGATGCGGGCGTGAACGGCGATCTTTGATCGTCGCCTGCCGGGAATCGTCCGTGCTCCGCTGACAAGCGGATAAACGCAGCCGATTCCCGATCGGGACATCGGACCCGAAGACCCTCGTTTCGCTATCGTGCGGAGCGGGGGTTTTTTCTGTCACCGGCCGACTACCGGCGGGTGACTGGCGACTGGCGACTTGGCCTTGGTGTATCCTTCGCGGCCTTTCCGTTTCCCGCTCTTTAGGAATTGCCCACCATGCCTCACATGAATCGTATCGAAGGCGACTTCAACGCCGCTGGCGCCAAGTACGCGCTGCTCGTCTCCCGTTTCAACAGCTTCGTGGTCGATAGCCTGGTCGAGGGGGCAGTCGATACCCTGGTTCGTCACGGCGCTTCCCGCGACGACATCGATCTGGTGTATGTGCCCGGTGCCTGGGAACAGCCGATCGTGGCGCAGAAACTGGCGGCTTCGAAGAAGTACGATGCCATCGTCTCGCTGGGCGCGGTGATCCGTGGTGGCACGCCCCATTTCGAATATGTCGCCGGCGAGTGCGTCAAGGGCCTGGCCAGCGTATCGATGAAGTTCGATATTCCGGTGATCAATGGCGTGTTGACCGTCGATACCATCGAACAGGCCATCGAGCGTTCCGGCACCAAGGCCGGCAACAAGGGTGGTGAAGCGGCGATGGCGGCGATCGAAACCGTCAACGTGCTGCGCAAACTGTGACGTCCTCCGAATCGGCGTCCGGATTCGGCAGCAAGAAGCCAAACCCGTACCGCCGTACCCAGGCACGTCGCCGCGCTCTGCAGGCCCTGTATCAATGGGACCTGACCGGGCAGTCGGCGAGCGACATCGATGCCCAGTTCCGGGTCAATCAGGAAATGGATCGGGTCGACGTCGAGTACTTCTCGGATCTGCTCAGGGGTGTGGTGGGGAATGCGGCCAAGCTGGACGCGGCGATCGCCCCGCACAGCGATATTGCGCTGGCGGATTGCGATCCGATCGAGCGCAACGTCTTGCGTCTGGCGGCCTTCGAACTGATGTATCGCCTCGACATTCCGGTGCGTGTGGCGGTGAACGAATCCGTTGAACTGACCAAGCTGTTCGGTGCCGAAGGCGGTTACAAGTACGTCAACGGTGTCGTGGACAAGCTTGCGCATGTGGCGCGCAAGGTCGAGATGGGCTGAGGCCCGACCCCGCACATGGCAACCGGCGAATTCGATCTGATCCGACGCTGGTTCGCGCAGCTCGGGGCCCGACGGGAGGATGTGCGGCTCGGGGTTGGCGATGACGCCGCGTTGTTGCAGGTTCCTGAAGGTCACGATCTGGTCGTGACCCTGGATACGATGGTCTCAGGCGTGCATTTCCCCGTCGATACGGTGCCCGAAGACATCGGCCACAAGCTGCTGGCGGTGAATCTCTCCGATCTTGCTGCGATGGGGGCTCAGCCGGCCTGGATTACGCTTGCGCTGACGCTTCCGGAAGTCGATGAAGCCTGGCTGGAGGGATTTGCTGCTGGGCTCCGTGCGCTGGCGGAGCGGTATGGTGTGGCGCTGATCGGGGGTGACACCACCCGTGGCCCTCTGAGCTTGAGCGTGCAGGCGCTCGGGTTTGCCCCACATGGGCTCGCCATCACCCGTGGCGGCGCCCAACCCGGTGACCTGATTTATCTGACCGGCACGGTTGGCGATGCCGGACTCGCCTTGCTCGCGTTACAGGGTGAACTGCGGCTGCCGAAGCCGGATCGAGAGGCGGTATTGGCGCGTCTGAACCGGCCGACGCCGCGTCTTGACGCCGGCTTCGCATTGCGTGGCATTGCCAGCGCGGCCATCGACGTCTCCGATGGCGTGGCCGCAGATCTCGGCCATATCCTCGATCGTTCCGGGGTCGGTGCAACCTTGTATGCAGAACGTCTGCCGATCTCGCCGGTCATGCGTCGCTGGCTGGATGCAGCCGGAGGTTGGTCGATGCCTCTGTCGGTCGGGGACGACTACGAGTTGCTGGTCACCATTCCCGAATGCCGACAGGCGGAGGCCGAAGCGGCGATGGCAGAACTCGATTGTGGGTTCACCTGGGTGGGTCTCATTGAGGCAGGAACGGGGCTGCGATGTCAGCTCGATGACGGCAGCGAACTCCATGTCGCGGGAGGCTATCAACACTTCGGAGGTGCGCCGCATGCGTGACAAACACCGTCCGATCCCGCCCCGGACCGTGTTCAGCGATCCGGTGCATTTCTTCGCCTTCGGTTTCGGTTCCGGGCTCGGCCCCAAGGCCCCGGGCACCTTTGGCAGTGCGGCAGCGATCCTGCCGTTCCTGTGGATGCAGACGCTGTCTCCGACGGCCTATCTTGCGGTTCTCGCGGTCGGTACCGTGTTCGGTATCTGGGTCTGTGGTGAAAGTGCCCGTCGCTTGGGCGTACATGACCACTCCGGCATCGTCTGGGACGAATTCGTCGGGATCTGGATCACCTTGTTCCTGGCACCGGCGGGCTGGCTCTGGATCGTCATCGGCTTCGCGCTGTTCCGCGTTTTCGATGTGCTCAAGCCCTGGCCGATCCGCTGGCTGGACCGGCATGTCGAAGGCGGTCTCGGGATCATGCTCGACGACGTGCTTGCCGGGGTGTTTGCCTGGCTGGTTCTGCAGGCGCTGGTGGCGGGGTTGCCCTGATTTGGTGCCCTCGGCAGGAATCGAACCTGCGACCTACCGCTTAGGAGGCGGTTGCTCTATCCACTGAGCTACGGGGGCGGGGCTCGGGATTGTAGTGGCCTTGCGGCGGATCACAAACGCCCGGATGCATGTTTCTGCGTCGCCCGTACGGATCGGTGCCGGTCTATTCATGGGTGGCGAAGCCGAATGCCTTGTCATGCACATAGACGAGTTTGCAGTCGTCGATGTACTTGGCATCGTGAATGCGACCGGCGCGGACATAGCCGGTATCGCCTTTCTTGAGCAGCACCGGCTCGCCATCGGTGACTAGGCCGCCCTCCGACTTCCGATAAAACTGGATCACCATCGATCCTTCCACGACCACGGTCATGTCGTCACCCGGGTGCGAGTGAATCGGTTCTTCGGACCCGGCCTCCCAGCGTTCCAGCATCACTTCCACACCGTTCGCGTTGGTCGGATGAGTGGTTCGCACCGTGAAACCGTCCGGCGTGTTGGGAACGGAAATGTGGTTGTTCCAGATGGCGCTGTTGTCGCTGTTCTGGTCTAGGGTTTTATTGGTGCTCATTTCCGGCGTCGCTCGATAAGGGAGTTGCAGAAGCTAGCCCGAGTACCGGCGAGACGAAAACGTACAGGGACCGGGTATTCCCAATCGTCAGGACGTGCGTGGACGCCGCTGGATTTGCGGCAATCTGACGTGCCGACCGGGTGATTTTCATGAGCAAACAATATTGGCATTCCCTCGATGGTGACGAGGTGCTGGTGGCGCTTGAAGCGTTGCTCAGTGGGCTGAGTAGCGACGAGGCAAATGCGCGGCAGGATCGGTACGGTCCGCATCAGTTGCCGGCCCCGCCACGGCAGGGCGCCTTGCGCCGCTTCTTGCTGCATTTCCAGAACGTGTAGATCTATGTCCTGCTGGTCGCGGGGTCGGTCACCGCGATGCTGGGCCATTGGGTCGATTTCGGCGTCATCGTCGGTGTGGTGTTGATCAACGCGCTGATCGGCTTCATTCAGGAGTGGAAGGCCGAGCGGGCGCTCGACGCAGTGCGTGCGATGTTGTCGCCGCAGGCGGTGGCATTGCGAGATGGGCAGAAGCGCACGATCGATGCCGTGGAACTGGCGCCCGGCGACATCGTCTGGTTGCAGTCGGGGGATCGTGTGCCGGCGGATCTCCGCCTCCTGAAGCTGAGGGAATGCCAATCCATGAGGCCTTGCTCACCGGGGAATCGGTGCCGGCGGCGAAGGACAGTCTGGCGGTGGCCGCCGATGCGGTGCTTGGAGATCGGTCGGGGATGGCCTAGTCGGCAACCATAGCCGTTATCTGCGCCACGGCGTACTCAATCGCGATGGCCTGTTCGGGAACCCGAAAGCGGTCCTGGCCGCAGGTCTGGTGATGTTTTTCCAGTTGCTCTACATCTACGCACCGCCCATGCAGGCGATGTTTCATTCCTGTCCTCTGAGCCCGAGTGCATGGGCTCTGATTGTTCTGGCGGGATTGGCGTTGTTGCGGCTGGTGGAACTGGGAAAGGCTCTGACGCGCCGAACCCGCTGACCTGGCAGTGAACGCAGTGGATCAGCGTGGGAATCGCGGAAACAGGGTCGTCATGACGGTGCGTATCCGGCCAGACGGCGCCAATCGTCCAGGATCGGTGGGTCGGGGCGACGCAATCCGCTGTTCTGTCGTCACTGGGAAATCTGTGCTCGTCGGGATTTCTCAGGCCGTCTGGGTCTGACTCTGAATCATTTCCGGCGGGGCCAGGAAATAGGTCTCGGCGATCAAGGTATGCAGTTTGGCGATCTCGAGCTGAAGCCCGTCAATGAATCCATGCAGGGTCTTGTCCGGCATCTTGGCGACCTTGCTCGACAGAAGGTGATGGCGCAGTGCCCTGGCCGCCTCCAGCGGGAGGACGTTGTTCGGGAACTCGTTCAGGTCAACGATGATGGCCTCGACGCAATAGGCCAGCGCCCGTGGGAAGTGCATGCTCTGAAACAGGAAGGCGAGGATGTCGGGGCGGTTGATACGCACCTGCCGACTCTGGCGATACATCTGGTAAGCCGATAGCGATTTGAGGATGGTCATCCAGAGCACGTTGTCGAACGGGCTCAGATCGCTCTCCGAGGCGGCTTCCGGAAGCGGGTTCTCCCAGCGCATGTCGACGATGCGGGTGGTCATGTCGGCGCGCTCGATCTTGCGACCGATATTCAGGAACTGGTATCCGATGTCGTGATTCATGGTGCCCGCGAGCAGGCCGGTGAGCGCCTGGGTGCCCAGGATCACCGTCGTCAGTGCCGCATGGCGATCATGGCGCGCAATGTTTGGACGCAGGACCTCCAGGGCCCGGTGATGCAGGTCGTTGATCAGTTCCCAGGCTTCGCGAGGCAGGACTTCACGGACCGTGCGCAGGTTTTCGCGTGCCGCTTCCAGGGTGCTGATGATCGAACTGGGATGCTCGGCATCGGAAAGCAGGAAGTTGACGACACGCAGTTCGGTGACTTCCGGGTGTCGTTCGGCGTACTCGGCATCGGCGCCGAGCAGGGTGATCAACGGGCCCCAGCCCGGGGCCATGCTGCCGGGCAGGTCGAGCATGAGATTGGTGTTCACCGACACCAGGCGCGCGGTGTTCTCGGCGCGCTCGATGTAGCGACCGAACCAGTAGAGCGTTTCAGCGACGCGGGAGAGCATGACGGATATTCCTATGGCCGGATTGAACCGCAATCGCCTGCGACGCAAGGATGCGGAGGCGCGGGGATTGCAACGGGAGTAAAGGACGGAGGCCGGATGGCCCAATAAGGCGGCGGATCGCCAATCGGGGCTCGCCGGTGAGCGGATTGCGCCGCCGCGACCGGGTGTTACAGGCGGTCAGGATGGTTGACATGATTCAGGCGTCCACGATCCAGGTGTCCTTACTGCCGCCACCCTGGGAGGAGTTGACGACCAGCGAGCCTTTGCGCAAGGCGACACGGGTCAGGCCGCCGGTAGTGACGTTCATCTTCTTGCCACTGAGGATGAAGGGACGTAGATCGACGTGTCGCGGTTCGAGCAGCCCACCACGGACCACGGTCGGAACGGTCGATATGCCCAGCGTCGGTTGGGCGATGTAATTGCGCGGATTGGCCGCGACCAGTTTCGCAAATTCCTCGCGTTCGGCCTTGGTGGATGCGGGTCCGACCAGCATGCCGTAACCGCCGGATTCATTGGCAGGCTTGACCACCAGGTCCTTGAGATTGGCGAGCACGTGTTTGAGCGAGTCCTTGTCCATGCAGCGCCAGGTCGGGACGTTGGAGACGATGGCGTCCTGGTCCAGGTAGTACTTGATCAGGTCCGGGACATACGAATACACCACCTTGTCGTCGGCGACGCCCGCGCCCGGGGCGTTGGCGAGGGCGACGTTGCCGGCCTTCCAGGCACGCAGCAGGCCGGGGACGCCCAACATGGAGGTCGGGTCGAAAGCTTCCGGATCGAGAAACAGATCGTCGATGCGGCGATAGATCACGTCCACGCGGGACAGACCCTCGACGTTGCGCATATAGACGCAGTCGTCGTCGCCGACCACCAGATCGCGTCCTTCGACCAGTTCGCAGCCCATCTGCTGGGCGAGATAGGCATGTTCGAAATACGCGGAGTTGTAGATGCCCGGGGTCATCACCACGATCTCCGGCGTATCGCCAGGACGCGGTGAGAGGGCTGCGAGGGTGTCGAACAGATCGCTGGGATAGGAGGCGACCGGTTCGGGCTGATACGTTTCGAACAGCTCCGGGAACACGCGCTTGGTCACGGCGCGGTTTTCCAGCATGTAGGAAACGCCCGACGGCACCCGAAGATTGTCTTCAAGCACGTACATGGTGCCGTCCGAATCGCGCACCAGGTCGGACCCGCAGATATGCGCCCAGACGCCCAGCGGGGGGTTCACCCCGATGCATTGCTTGCGGAAATTGACCGACTCGGCGAGTACGTGTTTCGGGAACACGCCGTCCTTGATGCATTTCTGATCGTGGTAGAGATCGTCGATGAACAGGTTGAGCGCCTGCACCCGCTGTTTCAGGCCGGCTTCGGTCTCGTTCCATTCCTTCTTGCGAATCACCCGGGGGACGATGTCGAACGGCCAGGCACGGTCGATGGCGCCTTCTTCCTGGGTGTAAACGCGGAAGGTGATGCCCATCTGCTTGATCGCCAGATCGGCGGCATCCTGACGTTCCTGGAGATCCTCCGGAGACATGTTCTCCAAATAGTTGATCAGCTTGCGCGCATGGGTGCGCGCGTTGCCGTGCTCGCTGACCAGTTCGTCATGGAAGGGGTGGTTGTCGTACGCGTCCCAATTGATGGCCATGGGTGTGACCTCAGTTCATCGCGCGTCCGGTGGCGCGGCGGTTATGCGCCAAGGCGCGAAGATTGATGGGTTCTGGGCTCGTAGGCCGGTTTACGGAACGCAGCGACGTAGCCGACGCTGTGCGGGTGGTTTCGATCCGGGGCATCGAGCCGGCAACGTTTTGCTCATGCCGGCCTGCAAACTGTTCTGCAACCATGCCTGGAAGGTAGATCATGACTTTCCTGCCCGGGGCCGGGTGCGCAGGTCCAAAGTCCACGGAAAGTCCGGGTTGCGCTCTTCCCCGGGAATGGTTATTCGCCCGCCCGAGTGGCCGCCATACGTGCCTTTGTCGCGGGTCATTCCGTCGAAGCGGGCGAGGCGGCGCGCCTCGGCTTCGTTGGCATTGACCGGGAAGGTGTCGTAACTGCGACCGCCCGGATGGGCAACGTGATAGGTGCAGCCGCCCAGGGAACGCTCGTTCCAGGTATCGATCACGTCGAACACCAGCGGCGCGTGCGGATTGATCGTGGGGTGCAGGCTGGATGGCGGATTCCACGCCTTGTAACGCACCCCAGCCACGAATTCGCCGCGTGTGCCGGTATTGCGCAGCGGTACCGCACGACCGTTGCAGGTGACCACATGGCGACCTTCGACCAGCCCGGTGGCCTTGACCTGAAGACGCTCCACCGAGGAATCGACGTAGCGCGCCGTGCCCAACGCGGTGACTTCCTCGCCGAGCACGTTCCAGGGTTCGATGCCGAAACGCAGTTCCACCTCGATGTCACCGACATTGACCGTGCCGAAACGCGGGAAACGGAACTCGACGAAGGGATCGATCCAGCTCGGGTCGAAGCCGTAACCATGACGATCCAGGTCGTGAATTACGTCCATGACGTCGGCCTCGACGTAGTGCGGCAGCATGAAACGGTCGTGCAATTCGGTGCCCCAGCGGATCGGTTCCCGATCGTAGGGCTTGTCCCAGAATCGTCCGATCAGGGAGCGCAGCAACAGGGTTTGAACCGAGGCCATGCGCGCATGCGGCGGCATTTCAAAACCACGGAACTCGACCAGTCCGAGGCGACCGGTGGGGCCATCCGGGGAATACAGCTTGTCGATGCAGAATTCGCTGCGATGGGTGTTGCCGCTCACGTCCACGAGGAGATTTCGCAGCAGGCGATCGACCATCCACGGCTGCTGCACGTCGCCCCCACCAACGACAAAGTCGGGCATTTGCCCGAAGGCGATGCCGAGTTCGTAGATGGCGTCATCGCGGGCTTCATCGACACGCGGTGCCTGCGAGGTCGGGCCGACGAACATGCCGGAGAACAGATAGGAGAGCCCGGGATGGTGCTGCCAGTAGGTCAGCAGACTGCGCAACAGGTGCGGGCGACGCAGCATCGGGCTGTCTGCCGGGGTCGCCGCGCCGATGGTCACATGGTTGCCACCGCCGGTACCGGTGTGGCGCCCGTCGAGCATGAATTTCTCAGTGCCCAGACGGGACTGACGCGCTTCCTCGTACAGGGTTTCGGTATTGCCGACCAGTTCCCGCCACGTCGTGGCCGGATGGATGTTGACCTCGATGACACCCGGATCCGGAGTCACCAGCAGCCGCTCCAGACGGGGGTCGCGCGGCGGCTCGTAGCCTTCCATGATGACCGGCAGGCCGGTATCCACGGCGGCGGCCTCGATCGCGTTGATCAGGTCCAGGTAATGATCAAGCTGGTACAGGGGCGGCAGGAAGACGTACAGATGCCCCTTGCGCGGCTCGATGCACAGTGCGGTCCGGACGAGTGCGCCGGGCAGACGTTCCTGGGCATCGGCGGGCGCCGTCAGCGACTGCGCCTTGGGTTCGGCCATTGCACTCGCACCGCGCACCATGCGCAGGCGATCGCGGATCTCCGGCGGCGCGTTCCGGTCGATGTCGAACGGGTCCCGGGGGACGACTTGCTGGCGCTCGTCTTCCGGCTCCCAGAGCAGGGAATCCAGAGGCAGGCGGTAACCCATCGGCGAGTCGCCGGGGATCAGGAACATATGCTCGCGCCGGAACTGCCAGTCGGACGAGATCCAGGCCTGCTTGCCGTGGTCCCAGGCGATTGGCAGGGTGTAGCCGGTCACCTCATCGAGGCCGCGTTCGAACAGGCGACGTAGGCGTTCGCGTTCCAGCGGCTCGCGCAGACGGTTGTCGATCACATTGACGTTGGGCGGCAACGTGCCTTCCTTCCAGAGGTAGTAAGCGACGTCTTCGAAACCTTCGCGAAGGTATTCGGCGGAAAGTCCGAGATGTGCGGTCAGGCGCTGGGCGAGACGTTGTGCGTCGCCGATCTTGTAACGATGGGCGTCTTCCGGGTGGTCGAGCAGTTCGGGGTGGGTCCAGATCGGTGCGCCGTCCTTGCGCCAGGCGCAGGTCAGCGCCCAACGCGGCAGCTGTTCACCCGGATACCACTTGCCCTGTCCGTAATGCAGGACACCGCCTGCGGCGAAGACCTTCTGCAGGCGGCGCAGCAGTACGCCGGCACGATCCAGTTTGTGTGCGCCGAGGGCGGCGGTATTCCACTGCGGGCTGTCCATGTCGTCGATGGAAACGAAGGTTGGCTCTCCACCCATGGTCAGACGTACGTCGCCCGCTGCCAGTTGCTCATCGACCTGGTCGCCCAGGGCGAGGATCGCGGCCCACTGATCGTCGGTGTAAGGCTTGGTGACGCGCGGGTCTTCGTGAATGCGGGTGACGCTGTTGTCGAACACGAACTCGACTTCGCATTTGTCGGTCGCGCCCACGATGGGGGCGGCGCTCACCGGATCCGGGGTGCAGGCCAGCGGGATGTGGCCTTCACCCGCGAACAAGCCGGAGGTGGGATCAAGACCGACCCAGCCCGCACCGGGAATGAATACCTCCGTCCAGGCGTGCAGATCGGTGAAATCGGCTTCCGGACCGGAGGGGCCGTCAAGGGCCTTCTGATCGGCGGTCAACTGCACCAGGTAACCGGACACGAAACGCGCCGCCAGCCCCATATGGCGCAGGATCTGAACCAGCAACCAGGCCGAGTCGCGGCAGGACCCGGTGGTGCATTGCAAGGTTTCTTCACAGCTCTGGATGCCGGGTTCCATGCGAATGGTGTAACCGACCATCTTCTGCACGCGGGCGTTCAGTTCGACCAGGAAGTAGACGATCTGCGGCCCTGTGGGGGTTTCGTCGTCCTCCTTGACGCTGGCGAGTGTGGCGGCAAGACCGGGCATGTCGGCGTGGATGTCCGCCAGGACTTCGCTCAACAGCGGACCCGATTCGGTGGTCTCGAAGTAGGGGGTAAGTTCCTTGGTGTCCTGCTTGCTGTATTTGAACGGGAAGTACTGTGCGTACTCCTCGACGAAGAAATCGAAGGGATTGATGGTCACCAACTCGGCGACCAGATTCACATCGACGATCAGCTTGTCGGCCTTCTCCGGGAACACCAGACGGGCGACATAATTGCCAAAGGCATCCTGCTGCCAGTTCAGGAAATGCTCGCCCGGCTCGATGTGCATCGAATAGTGATGAATCGGGGTGCGCACATGCGGCGCGGGGCGCAGGCGGATCAGGTGTGGGCCGAGACCGACGGAACGATCGTAGTGATATTCGGTGCGGTGCTTGAGGGCGACGCGGATGGCCATATGGAGGTCAGATGCCTGTGTGGTATGGGGACAATTCGCAGTTTTCATGCCACGAACGGCGATTGGGTGAACGGCCCACATTCCCGCTCATGAGTGGGGTAGAGTAGCCGCGTCAGGTAAACATGCTACCGCGTATCGGCGACCGAAAATGGCGCATATTCCCGCGCTTTCCGCACCAATACAGAGCATTCGTGTGCCGACTTTTTGCACTAGACTAATGCCCCCTGTTTACCTCTGCCTGAGGTCTCCCGCGATGACTTACTGTGTCGGTCTTTTCCTTGATGAAGGTTTGGTCATGGCCTCGGACTCGCGTACCAATGCGGGTGTCGATTACATCACCAGCTACACCAAGATGCATGTGTTCACCCCGGCCCCGGATCGTATTTTTGTGCTGATGTCCGCCGGGAACCTGGCGACCACACAGGAATTGCTGAATCGCATCCGCCGGGACCTGGACAATAACGCCGGGCCCAATCTGATGACCGTGCGCTACCTCTGGGAGGCCGCCGACTACATCGGTCAGTTGAGCCTGGAAGTCCAGCAGCACCACGGTGTTGCGCTGCAGCAGAGTGGGGTCAGCGGTGACGTGTCGTTGATCCTGGGCGGGCAGATTCAAGGTCAGCCGCATGGTCTGATGATGATTTACCCCCAGGGCAATTACATCGAAGCCTCTGCCGAAACGCCCTATCTGCAGATCGGTGAGGCCAAATACGGCAAGCCGGTGCTCGATCGGGTCGGTCGCTACGATATGCCGCTGGAAGAGGCCGGGCGCCTGGTGTTGGTGTCGCTGAGTTCCACGGCAATGTCGAATATCACCGTGGGCACCCCCTTTGATCTGGGTATGTACCGTCGCGACATGTTCCAGCTCTCCCGTCAGTGCCGATTCGATGACAAGGAAGGCTACTTGAACGTGCTGGATGCCGCGTGGCGCAAAGGGCTTGAAGAGGTGTTCCACAACCTGCCCAAGTTTGAGTGGGAACTTGATGGCAATGTCAATTCGGGGGATTGCGTGGTCGCCGTTGCCCCCGCTGCAGAACCCGTCGCACGCCCCCCCCAGTCGCAATCCCAGGCGCAGGCGGACATCGGCATCGCCCCCCAGGTTCCGAACTGGCCCACCCGCTGACGCGTGTCCGGCGCGGCAACCGATAGTTACAAGCGGGTCCGGACAGAACAATCCAACCATTTCGGCCCAACCATTTCGGCTTCCTGTTCGGCGAAACGATCTAGGCGTGGTCGGACGAGACCACCTGCATCGCCGCCCGTATGGATTACCCCGGGCAGGAGTTTGTGACCGTTGCCATCAACGAGGCCCGATTCCATTAGTCGGTCGCGCTCGGTACCGTGCTCCGCTTTACTGCCTAACGGGTGCGAGAGGGCAATACCTCGGTCGTGCATCAGATCATCGTGCGCGCCAACGATGCCGGCGACGCACTGTTCTCGACCACGATCACCCCGGTTTGTATCGATGCGATGGGTGGCAAGCCGCCATTGCATTGCGCTGGCATATCGGGTGATCCGTGGCGCATTTTGCACGCCATGCAATCGGGGTTATCAAATGTTTGCTGTAAAATCATTGGGTTAAGCGTTGTCTGGTTCTGGTACGTGCCTTGCTGTGTTGGCCGGTGATCTGATGAAAACCGCAAGCAGGCTCCAGGAGGTCCCTCCGATGTTTCGTTCATTCGCACTCCCCTTCCTGTTGCTGACGGGCGCATTCCTTGCCGGAAGCGTTCACGCCGCAGATGACGCAGTCCTCGAAGGAATCCAGGAATACATGGAGTTCACGTCCTATGGTGACGGCGCGATGAATGTTGAACAGTTCCTGAATGGGGGCCTGGAAAATTTCCACATCATCGATGCGCGCAATGCTGATCGTTACGCCGCCGGTCACATCGATGGTGCAGTCAACATCGAATGGCGGCAGATCCTCGCGCACCGCGATGAAATCCCCACCGACCGCGCCATCGTGCTCTACTGCGACACCGGTCTGCTTTCGGCCAAGGCCCAGTTCGCTCTGCGCATTGCCGGTTTCGACAAGGCGAAGGTGCTGCAAGGCGGCTACCCGGCGTGGGTCGTCGAAAACGAGACGATGCCGAAGTAGCTGTGATCTGAAGGGACTCGTCGCTTGGTTACACTAGGTTGACCAACCAGACCTGTCTTACTGTTGCTGTGATCTGAAGGGACTCGTCGCTTGGTTACACTCATCGGGTCTGTACCTCCCCATGTAGTAGTGCTGTGATCTGAAGGGACTCGTCGCTTGGTTACACTAGCCGGGCTGAAGGGTCATTTGATTTTTAAGCTGTGATCTGAAGGGACTCGTCGCTTGGTTACACTGGCCGCTGCGACCATGACCGGAGCTGGGCAGCTGTGATCTGAAGGGACTCGTCGCTTGGTTACACTGCAAACCCTGTCGGTGCAACCGACGATACAGCTGTGATCTGAAGGGACTCGTCGCTTGGTTACACTTGCAATGTGCCACGTTCAACCTGGAATAGCTGCTGTGATCTGAAGGGACTCGTCGCTTGGTTACACTCCCAGGGCCGATTCCAGCTCCGCGACGGCATGCTGTGATCTGAAGGGACTCGTCGCTTGGTTACACTGCAGCTCGCCGTGGCGGCGGCTCTGTTCCTGCTGTGATCTGAAGGGACTCGTCGCTTGGTTACACTCGGACTGGCAAAATGGAAGACGCAGAGTGGGCTGTGATCTGAAGGGACTCGTCGCTTGGTTACACTAGCATGTAAAGACATACCCGAACTCACCTGGCTGTGATCTGAAGGGACTCGTCGCTTGGTTACACTGCCATGTATGTTCTAACTCTCCGCTGAGGCGCTGTGATCTGAAGGGACTCGTCGCTTGGTTACACTCGCCACCTGGCTGCGCACCCGCGAAGACCTGCTGTGATCTGAAGGGACTCGTCGCTTGGTTACACTCGCTTCCCGGCGCATGGTGGGACAAGGTGCGCTGTGATCTGAAGGGACTCGTCGCTTGGTTACACTGAATGGCACCCGGCTTCGCGACGCCGCTGTGCTGTGATCTGAAGGGACTCGTCGCTTGGTTACACTCGAGACATCGCGTCGCCATATCCGCGCTTTGCTGTGATCTGAAGGGACTCGTCGCTTGGTTACACTACGCGATGCGCCGGTTATCTTGCTGTTATAGCTGTGATCTGAAGGGACTCGTCGCTTGGTTACACTAAGTTCCCGGTGATGATCTGCCTGAGTATTGCTGTGATCTGAAGGGACTCGTCGCTTGGTTACACTGGGTTCTGCTGGCGGGCGATGCGCTGCGCCGCTGTGATCTGAAGGGACTCGTCGCTTGGTTACACTCGCGCTGCCGTGGTTGGCGTGATCCGATTCGCTGTGATCTGAAGGGACTCGTCGCTTGGTTACACTGAAGCGGGCGCGACGGTCTACTTCCGAGGTGCTGTGATCTGAAGGGACTCGTCGCTTGGTTACACTTCGACCACGCAAACCATGGTCATCGAGGTGCTGTGATCTGAAGGGACTCGTCGCTTGGTTACACTTGCTGTTTTGTAGGCCTCTGTCCGGAAAGGGATTTCCGGGCATTGGGCTTAGAACATCTCCACTTGCAGGGGGGCTTTGTCAGGTGGTTGGCGCAGTTTTCCATGAAAAATCTGCATCTTTCCGTATTGGGTGTCGGTGAGTGTTATTACCCGCACTTCGCCGTCGGGCGGCAGGCTTTGGCGAATTCGGCGACGGATGATTTTGGCTTTGTCCTCGCCAGAACAATATCGTGCATAGACAGAGTATTGGAGCATCGTGAAACCTTGGCTGAGCAGATGCTTCCGAAATACGGCATAAGACTTCCGCGCATCCGGCGTATCGGTCGGCAGGTCGAATAAGGCGATGAGCCACACGGACAGGTACGGCGAGCGGAACATCACGGCAGCGGCAACAGCACGCGTCGGCTCTCGCCCAGCACTACCTTAACGAACGATTGCGCCACTTTATTGAGCGCGCCTTGCAAGGTCACGGTTTCCCCCTCCATGTCGACCGTTTGTCTGACAAGGCTTAGCAGTTCCTGACGCAGCTCGCCATCCAGGCTTTTTTCCGTACCGTGTTCTTTGGCGAGCTGATGGACTCGGAGATCGACAAATGGACGGAACGGTTCCATGAAGTCGTCTGCGAGGCAGTAGGCGTTGTATCGGTTGCGGTGGTGGATGCCAAGCGATGGGTGCAGACCTGCCGCGCACAGGCTGCGGGCGGTGAGGGCGCGAAGGATCGCGTAGCCGTAGTTGAGATAGCGGTTCTGGTCGAAGGCGTCACGGTCGCGCTTGAATCCGCCATCGGGGAACAATCGGCTCCAGTAACGGCGGGCGGCTTGTGCTTCCACGTTGTCCGGGTCGCCGGAGCGGACTTTGCGAACCAGGCCGGTAAGTAGGGTGGCGGACCCGGTGACGTCGTGAAGAACCTTGGCCTGCCAACGGATTTTCGCCTGCACCACCTGCTTCCAGACCTGTTTTCTCAGGGGCTGGCTGAGTGAGGCCTGGGCGCTGAAGCGCTCAGTCTGCAGGGTGTTGGCGGCGAGTGGCAGCAACATGCCGGTGGGTTGGTGTCGGGTGTCTGAAGTTACCACCATGACAGTGTTGTCCAGCAGTGCAGCGAGGCAGGCCTGGCTGATCACGGACTGCGGGTGGTCGAGAATCAGCGCGGCCATGTCTTCCATCGGTATGGAGGCGATGTCGTTGCCTTCACGGGTGATGATGAGCTGGCCTAGACGAACATGCAGGTAGGCCCCCTCCGATCCGATCTCGATGATGCGTTTGGTCATGCCGGGCCCCTTCGTTGCGTCTGTCGCGGATGGTGTGGCCCTCAGCCGATTTGCACCACTGGGCGCGCGAGACCGATCGGGTCCACCTCGAGCAAGACGGGGTTCAAGGCCCGTAAACTGTTCGGTGTCTTCTTGAGTGGTTCTTTGGTATCGGATGCGTCGCGATGGGATTGGAAGACGATGTTGTTGTTGCGGTCCATCTTCTTAACGCGCCAGAAATCGGTCTCGCCGTCGATGGTGAGTTGCAGCATGTCGTTGATGTGTAGGGCCATGACGAAGCGCCTGCCGATCCCGTGGTCGGTACTTATCACCGGGTCGCCGGCTTTCAGACGGTGGAGGGCTTCGAGCTTGCTGACCACTTTTCCGCTCCAGCGCCCGGTGTCTTCAAACGCGAAGATTTCGATGTGGTGGTTGTTGCCGGTGAGAATGTGGCGAAGGTTGCGTTTGTCCTTATCACCGATGTCTTCGGTAGTCGCCGGGAACAGCAGGCGGACATGGCGAACCGGGTTGCCGGAGCCGTTCCGGGTTTTGGGGCGGAACGGATTGTTTTTGTCCTGAAAGGCGTTCTTGAAGTTGCCGTTGTGGGTGGCAAGGTGGGCTAGAGCCTGCGCGCGCAGTGACTCGTCGCGAATCAGATGGAGTTTGCGGGCATCGAGCTCGGCGAGCTTTTTACGCACGGCGACCAGCGGTTGGCCTTTTTCGGTGCTTTCGCCGGTGACCGCATAGAGCGTTTCCTCGTGCAGTGGTCCGCGCACCCGTCGGTGCGATTTGTGGGCCACGACCAGGCGGTCGAGCATCTCGGCCGCGCGGTGGCGCAGGTTCGGAATGGGGGAGGGAATCTGATCCGCATGAAAACGCAGATGGTCTTCGCCGAAGTAGGCCGCGCGGCTGAGTTTCCGCACCGCCGATAGGTTGGTCAGACCGATGACGATCGCATCGACGGCGTGATGGCGATGATCGTTGCGGTTTTTTTCCCCGGTATCCCCGAGCAGGCCGTTCAGCCCCCAGACCTTGCGCAGCAGTGCCGTGGTACGGCCGGACAGCACGACCACGTCGCAACCCAACTGGCGCAGGTAGTCGAGCGCCTTGCGGGACATAAATCGGGTTTCGTTCATCTGTTGGGAGACGAAATTGCGGTCACCTCCATCGGCGTTTTGCAAAGCGTTGGGGCTGAACAGACGGCGTTTGCGCCACGGCAAGGGGGCGATCCGTTGCAGCATCGCTTCGTAGTCGGCTCCGGTGAAGGCTTCCCACGGCGTCAGGTTGTTCTTGTCGGCATTGCAGCGTGCGTGGGCAACAGTCTTGTTGTTGAAGCTGTCGTCCATGCTCCGCGAATAGGGAATGATGTGTTCGATCTGCGCGCCATCGGCGCTGAACAGTTCGTGCGCGCCGATGGATCGATCGCAGTACGGACATTGGTGTTTTGCTTCCTGCCAGAGGCGGAATTTGAGGAGATCGGAACGCCGGGGGTTGGCGATATTGAAGTCTTCCCGTAGTCGGTCGGCGGCTTCCTGATTGGCGCGTTCGTTGTCGCGGTTGCGCTTTTCGGTCAGGGCACGTTGTTTGGGGGTGAGCTTGAGATCGCGGGCGAGTTCCAGGTTGACTCGCTTTGGGGTGTCGTAACGTGCGATCAGTGCGTTGACGACGCGGCGCAGTTGAAACAGCGTCCGGGTGACCAACGGGTTGCGCACGTCGCCGATATGGCTGGTGTCCGTGATCGTGGCCTCATCGTGTGCCCCCAGGGTGTCGCGGCGTCGGCGGTCGTTGCCGTTGGCGTCCAGGCGGGGGCGTTTCGGGTCCAGCTTTGCGGCCTTGCCGGGGAACGGAAGTCGGGCTTTGGGTGGGGCTTTCGATTCCGCCTTGAAGTCATAACCGGCCTTGGCGCACGCCTTATCGTAGGTGGGACCGCGACCGTTGTCGTCGGTGCTCTTGAGTTGTTCGGTGACGCGACGCAGGGCTTTGTGGGAAAGATGCATGGTGCCTCGTGGCAACCCGAGCGCCTTGTCCATCAATGTCTGGGCGCGGTCGTCATCCAGGCCCCAATGGCCACTGAGCCGGCGGTGCAGGGAATCCGGTTCTTCGATGTTGAGCAGCTCGAAGACCAGCCGCTCACGTTCGCGGGCGGCAAGTTGTTTCCAGGCTTTTTTGCCCAGCACGCCGCTGACGATGGCGGCGGTCTGGTTGCCGAGCATGCCTGTTTTGCGAACCTTCTCGAGGTTGAATTCGTGGTTGTCGTCGAGGTCCAGCAGCGTGCGAACCTTGCCCCATGCCATCTGCTTCTGGGTGGCGAGCGCCTCGGCCAGGGCGAGGCGTTCGTCGGTGCTCAGCCAGCGTTGGTCGCCGTTGCGGTGAATGATCTTGAGGTTGTTGAGGTTCTGCCAGAGCCGGAATTCCTGCGCAGCGAGCGTGGCGGCGGCGGCGCGCCGGCGATCCGGCTCGAAGGGGCAGTGACCGATCAGGTGTTTCTGTAGGCGCAGTGGGCGCTGGTAGAAGATCGCGTCGCGCAGGCGTTTGACGTCCAGCAGGTTCAACGCTTTGGGGTGGTGAACGCGTTGCCGTTCGATCAGCAGATCGAATTCGCTTTCGTACATCGCGCGCGCGGTGTAGTGACCGCGTACACGGCGTTCGCGTGGGTCGAGTTGGTGGAAGAGCTGGCCCAGTGTTTCGCATCCGGCCTCGGTGATGTCGTGTTCGAGTTGCCCGATGCCGGTCAGGACCACGCCGTCCTCGTTGTCGGTGCCCGTTTTGCGATTGCTCTTGTAACCGCGTCGCTGGGCCAGGTGATACAGCGCGCGTCCGAGTTCGTGCGCGGACAAAGCTTGCGTGGTCGCCTGTGCGCGTAATGGATAAGGGTCGAGCGAGAACAGGGTGGCGCGTGCGTCGTCGTTGTCGGGCAGCAGGCCCATGCGTACCAACTGGTTCAGCACATGTTGTTTGCGGCGGGCGCGGCGATAGGTTTGGCGGCGCAGGGCACGAGCGGTGCGGCGGTCCTGGTTCAGCGATTTCTCACCCCGGGTGCGGTCCATACCTTCCGGGAAGATGCGTACACCCGCATCGACCAGTTTGCCGCTGTTGAATACGGCCCAGCCGATCGACGAGGTGCCGAGGTCGAAGCTGAACAGGTAGTCGTTATTTGTCGTTTGAGATTTGTTTGGATCGTCCATGCAGGGAGCCTCTTCCAGTGAACAAGTCGAATAGCTTTCGTGCGATTTCCTGTAGCCAAGGTGTCTTTCGAGTGTGGCCGATTTTTAATTCGATTGGTTGATCCGGTGGGTAGCCACGAATGGTCAATTGGATTTCGGGGTCAGGATGTTGCTTGTTCATTGTTTAAATAGAATTTGTAGGGCGCCGTTTATTTTGGGCGGAAGATAGAGGATACTCCGTTCCGCTCCAACTGTTCGCTTAGGATTGTGTATGTGAGCAATAGAGTTTGTAGCTGTGACTTGAGAGCGTCGTTTGCCGTTCGCGTGGATGGCGACTAACATCGTCAGCGTGTAACCAAGCGACGAGTTCTTTCGTTTCACAGTAAGACGGAAGTTCCGTCGTAGGCTCTGTCCCGAGGGACAACCTGCTCTGCCACGAGTGGCATCCCGAAGCCCCGCAACTGCGGGGCTTTTCTATTGGGAATGTGTCGGTGGATCACGCGGCGTGATATATGATGACGATATCGTTATCAGTTCGGGATGTTGCCATGCGAACGATCGTTGATCTGCCAGAGAAGCAGATTGAGGCGCTCAAATCTCTGGCGGAGAGCGCAAACGTGTCTCGCGCGGAGTTGGTCCGGCGTGCGGTCGCGGACTATCTCGTCCGACAACAGCCGCCGGATGGCGATTCGGCTTTCGGGCTCTGGAAAGGCAGGGCGCAGGATGGTGTTGCCTATCAGGAGCAGCTCCGGTCGGAGTGGGACGAGTGAGGGCGGTACTCGATACCAACATCCTGATTGATTATCTGAATGGCATCGAGGCGGCCCGCGATGAGATCGCGCGCTACGACGCGCCAATGATCAGTGTGATCACCTGGATGGAGGTGATGATCGGTTCAGCGCCGGAAGAGAATGAGTTGGTGCGTGGTTTTCTCAATCGCTTCGAGCTGAAGGGCCTGGATCAGACTGTCGCTGAACGGGCGGTGGAGGTACGGCGGGAACGGCGGATTCGGTTGCCGGATGCAATCACCCAGGCAACCGCGTTGACCGAGAACGCCTTGCTTGTGACACGGAACATCAAGGATTTCCCGCCCGACGATCCGGGTGTGCGCATGCCGTACCAGATCTGAGCGTCGTTGATCGATCGGCACCGACGAAAAAGGCCACCCGCTTGGGTGGCCTTTTGTTTGGGGCGGCGGCTACCGAAAAGTATTCGTAACCGATTGAAAATGTGGCTTATACGCTTTTCATAAATGCGCGGTTACCCCGAAAGTTACCCCTGGATGTTGCGTGTCACCATCGCTTTATAAAGTCATCCTAAACCCAATCATCCAACGATTCCCCCAGCAGGTTCAGCTTTGCCGCCATCCCGGCCAGTGAAACCTGTACGAAGGAATCATGCTGTGCGGTCAATCGCTCGAAGGTGTTCCAGTGCATCCCCTTGGGCTTCCAGCCGTTGCCGTTAAGGATGCCCGGCTCCCATCCCAGCTTGTCACGGATTCGGTCCGCCCGCCGTGCCATCCGGTCGTAACCAGTTTCCCGTTGGCTTGGATAGGCCAACTGGTAGCAATGCCGACAGGCGAAGATGCCGCCGCCGTAGAGGATCGCCACGCGGCGACCGCAACCGCGGGCAGGACAGAGGAACCAAGGGCGTTCACCGCCAAGATTGCAGGCGGTCCAGTCCAGATAGACGGGATAGCTTTCGTCCTTCCAGTCTTCGCCGCCGCTGCGGTGCCGGTAGGTGAGAATCACCCGGTCCGATTCGGTGCGGGCGCGGATGGAAGCGACCACTTCACCATGCCGTGACCACTGCCAGCCGAAGGACTGATGCGGGGTGAGCAAGCCATCCCGTTTCCAGCGCCGCACGTCGATGGATCGGTAATCGTCCGTAGAGTCTTTCGCGCCCCAGTACCAGTGCCGTCCGCTACTCATGCCGCCCATGTTCGCCTCCAGAATTTTTAACCGAAATCATTTGGGAAATTCACCTTTTTGTTTCGGCCCTAGCGGGCCTTGGTTGGTCGTTGTGGGTTTGCTGTGGCTTTGGTAAAAAGTGTTCGCAATATCGCCGGTCCGTGTCCCACAATCCGGCGATGGCTTCCGGCTCGCCTTTAGCGCAGTGGCCAAGGTGCGGGTGGTCGATACGCTCGAAATGGGAGCAATCGCCGCAGGTGTTCGGGTGATTGAGGGTGACTGGTTCCGGTACTTCCTCCGACCGTTTCAGAAAGTACCGGCGGGCCTCCAGGTCATTGCGGCACTTGTCCACCACCTCGGCGATGATTGCCGAGTCGGTTTCGTCAATGTGCGCCAGCCAGGCCCGGATGTTCGATTCTTCATCCAGCGACAGTTCAGGAAGTGGTTCCGGCTGTTCTGCGACAGCGACAGTTGCGACTGGTGCGACAGTTACCGGCTTATCGGCTTCTTGTGTCGCAGGTGTCGCGGGTGTCGCTGTCATGGTGCCAGTAAGCCCGCCTTTTTTGATCAATGCGGAAAGGGTCATTGCTTGCCCCCTTTCAACAAGGCCGGGTTGATGTGCAGCTCCTTACGCCTGCCGTTCTGGATCAGTTGCACCCTGCCTGCTTCCTCCAATTCGGCCAAAGCAAAATCCAGCGCGGTTTTCCGGCGCAGGTGTCCGGGTGTCACGTTGCGTTGCACTTCCCGCCGGGGAACGATGTTGGTTTTCTCCCTTTGGCAGTAGTCGAGCAACCAGCTATCCAGCCGCGCCGCATCGGCCTGTTCTTCCGGTAACGCCAGTTCGCCATAGAAACGCCGGGCCTCGTGCAAGTGCCAGGCAGCGATGCGTGAAGCGCCTTCAAAGGCCGTCAACCCGACTGCGCCGCCACTGCCATGCTCGAATATCTGATACAGGGTGGCGATTCGCGCTGCGTTGTCGGCGGTCTTGCTGGCCACGTCGCGCACATCGTAGAGTTCGCCGCCGGAGCGCAGTTCGCTTTCGATGGCGTCATGGAACATTACCCATGCGTCCTTGGTATTTGCCGCCAGGGGCAAGACAGGTGGCGACAGCGCCCCGTCTTCATCGATAGGAACTTCCTGTTGGAGAATCCCGGCGATGCGTTCATTGAATCGGGCCAGCGCGGGCCAGGATTCCGGCGGATCGGAAAAAGGCCGATGCCCTTGCGTTGATTCAGGCCAAGCGAGAAGAAAGCGGGCAAGAAAGCCCGTACCCCTCGCCAGTCCGCCGGAACGGTCGAAGAAGCTGCGCAGGGTGGCTTCCTGTACCTGCAAAGCGATGGTCAGCCGCGCCCCGCGTACCGTGAAGGATTCCGTGGTGCGCCTTTCGGTAGCGATGTCCACGCCATCCCAAAGCTGGTTCAGGGTGGCCAGATTGCGCATGACCGAATCCTTGCTCATGCCATGCGCCCCGAACACCAGCCCGGCTTCACTCGATACCACGCCGCCGGACGGCCAGCCTTTGGCCAGGTTCCATTTCAAGGCTTCCGGGGTGGCGTCGCCGTAGATCAACCGTGGTACCCGTGGCGGTTCTGGTTTGTCATGCTCCAGATCGCGCAGGGCCTCTTCCTGTTCGCGGGCGGGCTTTCCCGTCTTGGAAAGTTGGCGGATTTTCTCCTTGATGCCGCCGCGCTTTGCCTCCCAGGCGTCCACTGCTGCCTTGTGATCCTTGATCAGCGGCTTGGCGGCTTCCGCCTGTTCGGCTTCATAGTCCCGGATCGCCTGCATAAAGAAACCGTCACAGGTGGACTTGCGTTCGCCGGAATCGGCAACCGTCAGCAGAAAAAGCCCGGTAGACCCTTGCAACTTTTCCGCCCGCTTCACATCGGCATGGGCCTGCAACGCCAGCGACAGCGCCGCCAGGGCGCTGGATGCCACCATCGGTATCGGTGCCTTGGTGAAGGCCCGGACTTCCTCCACGGCGGCGCGTAGCGTCTCCGGCAGGGCATCCAGGGGATAGGGTTCGGGATCAATTTTGGCCGTCAGGGGAAGCGGATCGGGCCAGCCGTCATGGTCGGTTTCGTTTGATGCGATAGCCTCATGAATGGCCTTGGCGACCGCCTCCAATCCAAGCAGCGCGGCCATGTCGTTAAAGTCCGTCACATCAGCGGGGCGCTGATCTCCGAAGCTCGGAACGGCGACTTTTCCACCGATAATCAGAGCAGCATAGTTTGCCTTCGTTATACCGGGATTGCCTTCGGTCTCTGCATCATCGTCGGCACAAAGGATGATCGGTAGGTCCGGCAGCTTTTGACGCATGGCCTTGGCTACCGCCTCCAGATTGCCCGCATTGAACGCAACCGCGACCGGGTAGCCCGTTGCCTGGTGAATGGTCGCGCCCGTGGCGAATCCCTCGGCAATACACAAGGCATTCGCCCCTTTGATGGTGCCGATACTGAAATACCCGCCGGTAATCCGCCCGCCGCTCAGGAACCGCTTGCTGCCATCATCGTTGATGAATTGGAGGGAGTGCAGCGCACCACCCGACCGCACCGGGATAACCAAAGCCCCTTGATGCAACCGCGCCCCATTGGCCTTGATTCCCTTGCGCACAAGGTAGGCGTGATCGTCATTCGCCTGTGTGGCTGCATTCCAGATCGATGCGGCCTTTGCAGCGGCTTCGGCATACTGTTGCTGGCGTTCTGCTTCAGCGTGTTTCCGGGCCTCTTCGACGCGACGCATGAACGCCGCCAGTTCGGATTGGGAAAACGGCGTATCCCGTTGCGCCTGCCAGTTCTCAGTAAAACCTGAAGACCAATCACCGAAACAGCCGCCCAGGCCATCACCAAACAGCTTGCACCAACCGGCAGTGTTGCCATTGTGTTTACCAATGCCAGGGAAGCGGTGCAGCTTGCCGGGCTCAATCACATCGGGCGGTTCCAGGCCAGCAGCCCGGATCGCGTCCCTGAACTGGGAGAGTGCATCATTCATCGTGCGGTTCTCCCCAGTGAATGAGCCAGTCGGCCAGACCCATGGGCAGCCATCCCCACAAGGCCAGTGTGACAATGAAGCCTTTAATGCTGGCGGCAAGGCCGGTAAAATTGCGAGTGTGTTTAGAAGTCTTGAGGGTCGCCTGGTGCCAGCCAGCGCGGCCCTTTCTGTTTCTGGTCATTGCCCGGGCCTCCCCTCAGTGCGCAGCCTTGCGGCTGGCCTTGATCTGCTGGTTCAGCCAGTCGGTGATTTCCGCTTCGACCCAGCCCACGGCGCGACCGCCGAGAGATACAGGTTTCGGAAAGCGACCTTCGGAAATGCGCAGATAGATGGTCGAGCGGGAAAGGCCGGTGCGGGCCTTGACGGCTGGAAGTCTCAGGATTGCGGTAGCCATGTTTGCGCCTCCATGGGCGTTGTTGAACATGGTTGCCGATTGTTATGTCACGACTTGCTCGTGACATCGCAACTGCGGTTGGTGTTACCGCAATTGCGGTAGCGGTCAGGAGGCGTTTAGCCCCCGCTTGGCTGCTGCAAACTTCTCTTCGAGGGTTCGCGCAGCGATACCTGCCTTGCCCTCATGGTGAGCCAAAAGGGCTGAAATGATGGCAGCCTGACTTGAAAAGGTGGAGTAGGGCTGACCGCCTGGTGATTTGCCAAGCATCAACTCCAGCATTGCGCCAATGATATTTTGGTAGGTGGTCTCCGCTCGTTCACCGGGGGAGTTCATCTTATCCGCCATGGCCTGAAGGGATTGGTTGACGCGCTCCAGTTCATCTTTCTCTTGGCGCAGCTTCTGATATTCAGTTTTTGCTTTTTCCAACCGGGCTGCAAGGGCATCACGATCTGCTTGCAGGGCACGGAAGGTATCCGCGTTGATGGCGGCATGAGTTGTCCGCTCAACTTCATCAAAGAGGAACGCAGGCTTGTCCGAGGGAAACTCGCGGGCAATCCACTCCTTCAAGTTCTGTCGAGTAACATGCCGCCGCTCAGGCGCAACGTGCTCTTGCGAACCGTCGAAGGGCTTTCCGTTTTCACGGCTCACAGGCAGCGCCCCTTTTTCGATGGCTTCGTGGAGTGCGCGACACCTTGGCTCAAGGCATTTGATGTATGGGTGCCGAAAGATGGCCCGATGAACCTGGGTTGCCACGCTTAGGTGTTGTTCAATCTCGTTCGGGGGAACTCCGCACCAAAGAGCTGCGGCTACTGGAACCGGATAAACGGTGTAGTAGGACTGAACGTGATCGCAGCTATCAGTTTCCCAAGGTTTCTGCATAGAAGTTCCCTTTTCGGTCTAGAGCAATCCCTTGGATTATATGGGACGTTGCAGTACATTACAGTACATTTGCAGTAGATCGCCAGACCCGAGGGGAGCCATGGCCACCGGCAAGACCACCACGCTGACCTTTCGCATCGAACCGGAACTGAAAGAGGCGCTGCGCACGGCGGCGGAGCGGGAGCATCGATCCATCGCCAACATGGTGGCGGTGCTGATCATGGACTACTGCGAGCGCAACGAGATTCCGCTGGCGCTGGATGCGACACCGCCGCGCAAAAGGGGTGCGAAGTGAGCCAACCAATCAAGAACAACAAGCATGACGGAGCCGGATATGGCGGGTAACGGAAAATCGGGGAAGGCAAAGACGGATGCGACCACCGGACGCGGTGCGCTGAAGCTCAGCTACAACGAGAAGCGCGACATCCTGGAACACCTGGAGGCGGATAGGCCCTTGCCGGACAAGTACCGCTTTTTGTTGTTCGACGAGAAGCGCGAGGTGGAGCTGGTGTGGAACGGCAAGAGCAACGAGGTGTGCAACATCGTGCTGCCGTTTCAGACCATCGAGCAGGTGGACGAGCCACGCGCCGAAAAGCCGGAACAGACCGCGTTGCAGTCCGATCTGTTCGCCATGGATTACCGGGGTCGGCAGTTACAGGGCTGGACCAACAAGCTGATCTGGGGCGACAACAAACTGATCCTTTCCAGCCTCAAGAACGGCCCGTTGCGCGAGGAGATCGAAAAGCAGGGCGGGCTGAAGCTGATCTACATCGACCCGCCCTTCGACGTGGGCGCCGACTTCTCCATGGATATCGAGATCGGCGACGATACATTTACCAAGAAACCGAACATCCTCGAAGAGATTGCCTACCGCGACACCTGGGGCAAGGGGGCAGACTCCTTCATCGCCATGATCTACGAGCGGCTGGTGTTGATGCGGGATTTGCTGGCGCAGGATGGGAGTATTTATGTGCATTGTGATTATAGGGTTTCATCGCATATTCGGCTGGTACTGGACGAGGTGTTCGGTCCAACTCGATTCGATACAGAAATTATCTGGAAATGCACTAACACCCATCCAAATAATAAGACCTATGGCGCAACACACCAAACCATCTACTTTTACACGAAGTCTGAAGGGTTTGTGTTTAATACCCAGTACACCGAATACGATCAAGAATATATAGACAACTATTACAATCGAATTTGCGATGTCACGGGCAAGAGGTTCCAATCGGCTGATCTAGTAGGGCACAAAGGTGTTAATCCTATCTACGAATGGAAGGGAATCTCTCGACCATGGCGATTTCCTAAGCACCGGCTAGATCAGCTCGATGCTGAGGGGAAGATATTTTGGACCAAGAACGAATTTCCGCGTTTGAAACGGTATCTAGAGGATGCAAAAGGGCTGCCCGCTCAGTCCATATGGAATGACAACGACGTGCGAAACTTGCGCTCTTGGGATTCCGAGATAACCGGGTACTCGACCCAAAAGCCTGAAGGTTTGCTTGCGCGAATAATCAATGCCTCTTCAAACGAGGGGGACCTAATCGCCGATTTCTTTTGCGGCTCTGGCACCACCGCCGCCGTGGCGGAGAAGCTGGGCCGCAAGTGGATCGCCACTGACCTGGGCAAGTTCGCCATCCACACCACCCGCAAGCGCATGATCGGCGTGCAGCGCCAATTGAAGGAGGAAGGCAAGGATTACCGCGCCTTCGAGATCCTCAACCTGGGCAAGTACGAGCGCCAGCACTTCATCGGTGTCAATCCCAATCTCCGAGAAGAAGAGCAGCGCAAACAACTGGAAGAGAAGGAAGCGGCCTTCCTCGACCTGATCCTGCGCGCCTACCGGGCGGAGAAGGTCGAACAGTTCGAGTGCTTCCACGGTAAGCGCGCCGGGCGGCTGGTGGCGGTGGGGCCGGTGAACCTGCCGGTAACCCGGTTATTCGTCGAGGAGATCATCCTGGAGTGTCGCAAGAAACACATCACCAAGGTGGACATCCTCGGCTTCGAGTTCGAGATGGGCCTGTTCCCCAACGTGCTGGACGAGGCGCGGGGCAAAGGCATCGACATCGCGCCCAAGTACATCCCCGCCGAGGTGTTCGACAAGCGGGCGGTGGAGAAGAATCAGGTGGTGTTCCACGATGTCTCCTACATCGAGGTCAAACCGCATGTGAAGGGCAACAGCCTGGCGGTGGAGCTGACCGACTTCTCGGTGTTCTATTCGCAGGACTCCATCGCCAACGCCGAGGCCAGCCTGAAGAAGAAGGGCAGCAGGATCGTGGTGGAACGCGGCCAGATCGTGAAGGTGAGCGCGGACAAGGACGGGGTGATCACCCGCGAACAACTCACCCAGCACTGGACCGACTGGATCGATTACTGGAGCGTGGACTTCGACTTCGAGAGCAAGCGCGAGATCATCCGCGTATTGAACCCGGAAACCGGCGATAGTGAGGAACAGTGGACCGGCGACTATGTGTTCGAGAACGAGTGGCAGAGCTTCCGCACCAAGAAGGATCGCTCACTGGAGCTGAAGAGCGTGGCTTATGAATGTCCGCCGGGGCGGCGCAAGGTGGCGGTGAAGGTGGTGGACATTTTTGGCAACGACACCATGACCATTGTTGATGTTTCCGTGGGAGGGAAGAAGTAATGGCCCTGCATCCCGACTTCCCCGATTCACCCCACGCCATTCTTGACCCGGACATCCGTTGGTTCCCGGCGGATGAGGCGTTGCGCGAGACCAGCGCGGACAAGCTGATGCCGCCGTTGGTGCATCAACTGCGGCGCAAGGTGAAAGAGTTTCGCGAAAGCGGCTATGTGGGCGCGACCGATACCAGCCGAAGTCTGCTGAACTGGTGGTTTAAGGAGCCGCATCTCACCCCGCAGGCCGATGGACGGGATGCTGAGTTCCGTTATTTCTTTGCCCAGCGCGAGGCGCTGGAGACCATCGTCTATCTGTATGACGTGGTGGGGGCGAAGGACAAGTTCGACCTGATGCGCTTCGACTCCAGCGGCGCGGTGTCGGCACAGATGTTCGACGAGAGCTGGCGGCGCTATGTCATCAAGATGGCCACCGGCAGCGGCAAGACCAAGGTGATGAGTCTGGCGCTGGCCTGGAGCTTCTTCCACAAGACCTATGAGCCGGATTCGGAACTGGCGCGAAACTTTCTTGTGATCGCGCCCAATATCATTGTGCTGGATCGTATCTACAAGGACTTCGAGGGGTTGCGTATCTTCTTCGAGGACCCGGTGATCCCGGACAACGGTTTCGACGGGCGCAACTGGCGCGACGATTTCCAGTTGACCCTGCATTTGCAGGACGAGGTGCGGGTAACGCATCCGACCGGCAATATCTTCCTGACCAACATCCACCGCGTCTATTCCGGCAACGAGATTCCGCCCTCGCCGGACGACGACAACAGCATGGATTACTTCTTCGGCAAGCGACCAACCGGGGCGACCACCGATTCCACCGTGGACCTGGGCGACATCGTGCGCGACATCGACGAGCTGATGGTGCTGAACGACGAGGCGCACCATATCCACGATTCGAGCCTGGCCTGGTTCAAGTCCATCGAGGACATTCACAACCGGCTGTTGCAAAAGGGCGACGCACTCAGCCTGCAACTGGATGTGACGGCAACGCCCAAGCACAACAACGGCGCGATCTTCGTGCAGACCATATCCGACTATCCGCTGGTTGAGGCGATCTCGCAGAACGTGGTGAAGCATCCCGTGCTGCCGGATGCGCCAAGCCGGGCCAAGCTGCAAGAGCGGCAAAGCGTGCGCTATACGGAGAAATACGCGGATTATCTCGGCCTGGGCGTGATCGAGTGGCGCAAGGCGTATGCCGAGCATGAAAAGATTGGCAAGAAGGCCATCCTGTTCGTGATGACCGACGACACCAAGAACTGCGACGACGTGGCGGAGTATCTGGAAGGTCGTTACCCCGATTTGAAAGATGCGGTGCTGGTGATTCACACCAAGAACAACGGTGAGATTTCCGAGGCGCAATCCGGCAAGGCCAAGGAAGAGCTGGAGGCGTTGCGCAAGGATGCCAACGAGATTGATTCGATGGGCAGCCCCTACAAGGCCATCGTGTCGGTGCTGATGCTGAAAGAAGGCTGGGACGTGCGCAACGTGACCACCATCGTTGGGCTGCGGGCCTATTCGGCCAAGAGCAACATATTGCCGGAGCAGACCCTGGGGCGCGGACTGCGCAAGATGTACCCCGGAGGGATTGAAGAATACGTCAGCGTGGTGGGAACGGATGCCTTCATGGACTTTGTAGAATCCATCCAGGCCGAAGGTGTCGAGCTGGAACGCAAGGCCATGGGCGAGGCTACCCCGCCCAAGACGCCGCTGGTGGTGGAGGTCGATAAGGATAACGAGAAGAAAGACATCGACGCACTGGACATTGAAATCCCCGTGCTGACGCCGCGTGTCTATCGGGAATACAAGAACCTGGCTGATCTGGATGCCAGCGGAATGACGTTTCAGACGGTGGCTTATCAGCAGTTCAGCGAGGAAGAGCAGCGCGAGATTGTGTTCAAGGACATCACCACGGGCGAGGTTACCCATACCACGATTCTGGATAGCGCCGGGATTGCCGATTACCGCAGTGTGATCGGCTACTTCGCGCAGACCATCATGAAGGAGCTGCGGCTGGTCAGTGGGTACGATGTGCTGTACGGGAAGGTTAAGGGCTTCGTACAGAAAGACCTGTTCGGTCAATCCGTCGATATGGAATCGCCGAACACACTGCGCAACCTTTCGGAACTGGCGGCGACCAAGACGGTGATCGAGTCCTTCAAGAAGGCTATAAACGACCTGACTGTGAGGGATAAGGGCGACGCGGAGATACGGGACACGATCAAGCTCAGGCAGACGCGGCCCTTTGTGGTGAAGGACCAGGGCTACCTGATGCCTAAGAAGAGCGTGTTCAATCGCGTGATTGGCGACAGCCATTTTGAATTGCAGTTCGCCGGTTTTCTGGAGGATTGCAGTGATGTGGCGTCCTACGCCAAGAACTATCTGGCTGTGCATTTCAAGCTGGATTACGTGAACGCCGATGGCGACATTTCCAACTATTACCCGGATTTTCTGGTGAAGTTGACGGATGGCAGGGTGGTCGTGGTGGAAACCAAGGGGCAGGAAGACTTGGACGTACCCCTCAAGACGCAACGCCTGCGCCAATGGTGCGATGACGTGAATGCCATGCAGTCGGATGTCGAATACGACTTTGTGTATGTGGATCAGGAAAACTTCGAGAAGTACGCGCCGAAGTCGTTTGCCGCGCTGCTTTCCGGTTTCCGGGAGTACAAGGACTGACGGGAGACCGGATTCCCTCGGACCGCCCGTCACGCCGCTTGCAAGCTACGCGGCAAGCGCCGCGCCGGGCTACGCCGTGCCGAGATTCGGGGCCGCCAGACTGCCTCCGCAAGCTCCGGCAGACTGGCTCGTTCGCGGAACTTCCTTTGTTCACCGGACAAAGGCTTTCCGCTCACCTCCGGTCGAGTTCCGTCCCCTCCGTTCCCGCCCGCACTCCGCCCCCAAACAGCGGGGGCCAAGGGCTTGCGGCTCCGCAGCGGGCTGCGCCGTGCCGAGCTTCACCACCGCCAGACTGTCTCCGCAAGCTCCGACAGACTGGCTCTGTGCCCCTTGCTGGCTTGGTTACCCTTCGTTACCGCTTGCGCGGGGCCACTGGCAGGCTCGGCTATCGCCCAGCCTGCCGCGCCCCCGCACTGCGCTGGTCTTTCCCGCCCCCGCACTGCGCTGGTCTTTCCCGCCCCCTATTGCCGGGGGCTCCGGTAAAGGTTCGGTGCTGCCTACCCAACCAGGGTCGGTGGTCGGCAATTGAACATAATGCTGGAATTATGCGCAGCGCAAAAAACGCGCTGTCCGCTTCGCCGCATAATTTGCATTATGTGTAAATTGCCTCCGCTTTTCTGATCCCCCGCCCGGCCACCCGTCCGCCCCCAAGGGGCTCCCCTGGTGGCTTCGTTCAAGCCATTTTGTTAATCGGGATGATCTCCGCGCCTGCTTTCAGCTTGTCGAGGTAGTCCGCCCAGTCTTGCATCATCTTGCGACGTTCCGGCAGGTGGGCGGTGCGGTTGTAAGCGCGGCCGTTGGGATCGCGTACCGCATGGGCAAGCTGGTGTTCAATGTAATCAGGGCGGAAGCCCAGTACCTCATCAAGGATGGTTCGCGCCATCGCACGGAAGCCGTGGCCGCTCATTTCATCTTTCTCAACACCCATGCGCCGCATCCCTGAAAGGATGGCGTTGTCGCTCATCGGGCGGTCGCCCTTGGGATTTCTCGCACTGGGGAGCACATAGCGCCCCCTGCCGGTGAGCGGCTGAATCTCCTGCAATATCTCCACGGCCTGGCGGGAGAGGGGAACGATATGCTGGGTATCCGTCTTGGAAACCGTGTAGCGCCATTCTGCGGCATCCAGGTCGATGTCGGCCCATTCGGCATGTCGCAGTTCTCCGGGTCGCACAAAGACCAACGGAGCAAGGCGCAGGGCGCAGCGGACAATCAGGGTGCCTTCGTAGGCATCTATTGCTCGGAGTACCCCTGCGACTTTTTTGGGATCGGTCACAGCGGCAAAGTGGGTGCCTTTCACAGGCGGCAGTGCGCCTTTCAGGTCGCCGGTCACATCGCGTTCCGCCCGGCCGGTAGCCACGGCATAGCGGAAGACTTGCCCGCAGTTGCCCAAGGCACGATGGGCGGTTTCCAGTGCGCCCCGTTGTTCGATGCGGCGAATTGCTTCCAGCAGTTGCGGGGCGGTGATGTCGGCAACCGGCGAACCGCCGATCCAGGGAAAGATGTCACGTTCCAGGCGGCGGATGATCCGGTCGCCATGATTGGCTGACCAGTTGGGGGAGTGTTTCGCGTACCACTCCCGCGCCACCACTTCAAAGCTGTTGGCCTGTTTCGCTACCTTTGCCGTTTTCTTGGCCTTGCGGTGTTCGCCGGGGTCAATACCTGCCGCAACCTGTTTGCGGGCTTCATCCCGCCGTTCTCGGGCGTCTTTCAGACTCACGTCAGGGTAGGTGCCAAGAGATAACAGTTTCTCCTTGCCGTCGAACAGGTACTTGAACCGCCACCACTTGCCGCCTTTGGGGCTGATCAGCAGGAACAAGCCCCGCTCATCGAAGAGTTTGCGTTGTTTGGCCTCGGGCTTGGCCTTCTTGATCGCGGTGTCTGTAAGCGGCATTTGGGGTAACTGCTCCGTCCGTTCTGGGGTAACCCCAATAGTTACCCCTGCGGGATTCAGGATTCTATGGGGTAACTTTAGACGCTATTGGACAAGCAGGCAATAAAAAAGCCCGCTGTTATGCGGGCTTATGGACTTTCTAGGATGTTATTGGGAATTGAATTGGTGGAGGCGGCGGGAATTGAACCCGCGTCCGCAAGCCCTCTGCCATCGGCTCTACATGCTTATCCCGATCTATTGTCTTTAACCCGGCACCACCCGATGGGCAGGGCGTGTGACGGGCGATCCCGGTAAGGTTTTAGTGGTTTCGCCCCAGGCGAACGTCCCCACGATCTCACGAGAGGTGACCCCTGAATGTCCCTTGCGGGACTCCGGACGCGTGAGCGCGGCTCCGGTCAGAGGCTGGCTGCCTTAAGCGGCCAGGGCGTAGTTGTCGTCGTTGGCAACTATGTTGTTTGCAGCTGGATTTACGAGGTTTTCTGCGCCTCGGCATGCACCTCAGGTTTCGCGACCCACGTCGAAGCCATGTCGCCCCCGAGTGTGGAAGTGTGACAGTGTAATTGCCTGGGAAGTTCCTGGCGATGAGTTTGTGGCGCACGCGAGGTTCGTGGTTTCACCCTGCCTCGTTGCTGCCGAGGCGAATTTTGATCGGAGCGATTGTTATGTGGGACCAACGCTATGCCTCTTCCGAGTATGTCTATGGGACCGAGCCGAACGATTTTCTGCGCGGACAGGTCGGTTTGCTGCCGCGTGGACGGGTGTTGTGTCTTGCGGATGGTGAAGGCCGGAACGGGGTCTGGCTGGCACAACAAGGCTTTGAGGTGACCTCGGTGGATGCGTCCGCAGTCGGTCTGGCAAAGACTCGTGCGCTGGCGGCGTCGCGAGGGGTTTCCTTGACGACCGTCCATGCCGATCTGGCGGAATTCGATCTCGGGACGGCGCAGTGGGACGCGGTGGTATCGATCTTCTGTCACCTGCCCCCGTCGCTGCGTGGGAATGTCCATGCGCGGGTCCGGACGGCGCTGCGCCCGGGTGGCGTGGTGCTGCTTGAGGCGTATACCCCGGCGCAACTGGCCTTGGCGACGGGCGGTCCGCCGGTTGCGGAGCTCATGATGGACCTGGCGGGCGTGAACGCGGAATTCGATGGCCTGGAGGTGTTGCATGGCCTTGAGACCGAGCGGGAGGTGATCGAAGGCGTGGGACATTTCGGCACCGGCGCCGTGGTGCAGTTCATCGCACGTAAACCCTGACTACACTGGCTCGGTACAGTCAGTCAGGGGAACGCGGATGAGCAGCGAGGTCGAACGCCGCGACCGGTCACGACACCCGGTCGATTTGTATGTATGGGTCTCGGTCGGGCGCCAGAGTGAGGCGTTCCGGCACGTTCCGGTGATCGATCTGAGCTCCAATGGCGCGGCGATCGTTCTGAATGGCGAACAGCCGCCGGTGGGCGATCATCTGATCCTGTTGCTGCCGGACCCGGCGGATGCCGACTTGATGCATGAGATTCACGGCATCGTCGCTTACTCGTCGTCAGCGCGTGTGGGTGTGCGCCTTGAAGTGTTCGCCGCTGCAGCGATGGCGGCGGTGTTGCGCTTTCTGAACAGTCGATGAGGAGGGGTTTTGCATGACCGAGTGGGTAATCGGATTGGAACATCTTGGCATGGACGATGTGCCCCGCGTCGGTGGAAAGAACGCTTCGCTGGGGGAAATGATCCGGAATCTGTCCGACCTGGGGGTCAGTGTTCCCGGCGGTTTTGCAACGACAGCGGATGCTTTCCGCGCGTTTCTTGCCCATAACGACCTGGCCGCGCGCATCGATACCGCCTTGCGCGGGCTCGATATCGAGGATGTCCAGGCGCTGGCGGATGTCGGTCAGCGTATCCGTGGCTGGGTCGAGGCTGGCGCGATGCCGGTCGAATTGCACGATGCCATCGCTCGTGCGTATGCGGCGATGGGTGAGTCCCCGGCGGTCGCGGTACGTTCCTCGGCAACCGCAGAAGATCTGCCGGATGCCTCGTTTGCAGGCCAGCAGGAAACCTATCTGAACGTGCGGGGAATCGATGCGGTGCTGTCGGCGGTACGCCGGGTGTTTGCCTCGCTGTACAACGATCGGGCGATCGCCTACCGGGTTCATCAGGGCTTTGCGCATCACGATGTGGCGCTGTCTGCGGGCATCCAGCGCATGGTGCGTTCGGACATCGGTGCGTCCGGGGTCATGTTCACGCTCGATACGGAGTCCGGTTTCCGCGAAGTGGTCTTCATCACCGCTGCGTATGGGCTGGGTGAGACGGTGGTTCAAGGCGCGGTCAATCCGGATGAGTTCATCGTTGACAAGCGCAATCTGCAGGCATCGCGTCCGGCAGTGTTGCGCCGCGAACTTGGCAGCAAGGCAATCAAGATGGTCTATGCCGCGACCGAGGGTGCCCGCGTCGAGACCGTCGATGTGGATGCGGCGGAACGGACGCGCTTCTCTCTGAGCGATGCGCAGGTCGAGGACCTGGCGAGGCAGGGCCTGACAATTGAAAACCATTACGGTCGGCCTATGGACATCGAATGGGGCCTGGATGGGGACGATGGCCGGTTGTACATCCTGCAGGCGCGACCGGAGACGGTCGAAAGCCGTACCGATACCGCGACCGTGGAGCGCTTCAATCTCGACGAATGCGGCGATGTCCTGGCCGAGGGGCGGGCGATCGGTCAGCGTATCGGTGCCGGGGTTGCCAAGGTCATTGAACACGCCTCGGAAATGGCGCGGGTCGAGCCCGGCGATGTGCTGATCACCGACATGACAGACCCCGATTGGGAGCCGGTCATGAAACGCGCGGCGGCGATTGTCACCAATCGCGGCGGGCGAACCTGCCACGCGGCGATCATCGCTCGTGAGCTGGGGATTCCCGCCGTAGTCGGGTGCGGCGATGCCACCGAAAAGCTCAAGGACGGCGAGACCGTGACCGTGTCCTGCGCGCAGGGCGATACCGGTTACGTCTACCGGGGTCAGTTGCGCTTCAGCGTACAGCGCGGCGATTCGGTCGTTCTGCCGCCGCTGCCGACCAAGATCATGATGAATGTCGGGAATCCCGGGCGTGCGTTTCAGTTCGCGCGTATTCCCAATCAGGGCGTTGGCCTGGCGCGGCTGGAGTTCATCATCAACAACGCGATCGGCATCCATCCGCGTGCGCTGCTCGACTATGACGCCCTGGATTGGGAGCTGCGCGCCGAGATCGATCAGCGGATTGGCGGTTATCCGGGGCCGGTCGAGTTCTATGTCGACAAGCTGGTGGAGGGCATCGCCACCATCGCCGCCGGATTTCGTGACAAGCCGGTGATCGTGCGCATGTCGGATTTCAAATCCAATGAATACGCCAATCTGATTGGCGGGCGGCGCTACGAACCGGACGAAGAGAATCCGATGATCGGTTTTCGGGGCGCGGGACGTTACCTCTCCGAGGAATTTCGTCCCTGTTTCGAGCTGGAATGCCGGGCGGTCCGACGGGTTCGCGAGGACTTGGGTTTCACCAATGTCGAGGTGATGATTCCGTTCGTGCGGACCGTCGAAGGGGCGGCGGAACTGATCGACCTGCTTGCAGTGAACGGTTTGCGGCGCGGTGATCAGGGATTGCGCCTGATCATGATGTGCGAGATTCCTTCCAATGCACTCCAGGCGGCGGCGTTCCTGGAATATTTCGATGGCTTCTCGATCGGCTCCAACGATCTGACCCAGCTGACCTTGGGACTGGATCGCGACTCGGCGCTGGTTGCGCCGCTTTTCGATGAACGTAACGGTGCCGTCAAGGCCCTGATTTCGATGGCAATCACCGCTTGCCGGGAGCGCGGCAAGTACATCGGCATCTGCGGTCAGGGGCCATCCGATTTCCCGGATTTTGCGCAATGGCTGCTGGAACAGGGTATCGGCAGCATTTCCCTCAATCCCGATACCGTGGTCGCAACCTGGCAGCGTCTGGCAGGTGCCGGTGATTGACCTGCCCCACCTCGGGTCCATTGCTCGCTGCCTTCGTTGTGGGCGCCGGTTCGGTGCCTGAGGGATGAAGCGCAAGGTGTATTTCGTTTCCGACCACACCGGTCTGACCGTCGAGGCGATCGGCAAGGCGCTGCTGAGTCAGTTCCCTGATCTTGACTATCAGACCGTTCTCGTACCGTTTGTGGACGATCTGAAAAAGGTCGAGGAACTCGCCCGCAAGATCGCTCTGGAGACCCCGCAACCGGTGGTCTTCAGCAGTTTGGTCAATGGCGAACTACGTGCCGCATTGCAGCATTCCGGGGTGCGCTGTTTCGACTTCTTCGAGACCTACACGGCGCCGCTGGAATCGGCCTTGGGGGTCCATTCCGCGCCACGTCTGGGAAAACATCACGGCATCGGCGACCCTGGGAGTTACCACAACCGCATGCACGCGGTGCATTTCGCGGTGGATAACGACGATGGCACGGTGACCCGACATTACGGCGAATCGGACTTGATCCTGATCGGCGTGTCACGCAGCGGCAAGACCCCGACCTGCCTGTATCTTGGCCTGCAATACGGCGTGCGCGCCGCCAATTACCCGCTCACCGATGACGATTTCGATCTGGCCGACGCCGGTGAAGTGCTGCCCGATGCCTTGCGCGCCTATCGTGGGAAGCTTGTCGGGTTGCGCATCGAGCCGGATCAGCTGCAGCGCATCCGTGCAGAGCGCAGGCCGAACAGCCGCTATGCCTCACTTGAGCAATGCCGACACGAGACCGATCTCGCCGATGCCTTGTATCGCCGTTTCGACATTCCGGTACTCGATGTCACCGCGATGTCGATCGAGGAGATTGCGGCGCGGCTGGTGCAGCGCCTGAAATAGCCGGAGCCGGGGCGACATTCGGGGTCCTGATCCGCCCGGATTTACCGCGTCTGCCTGGGGCTTTGCGGCCCGTGCAGCGCGATCATGTCAGGTGTTGCCATGTTCCTGATGCAGCACGGCCCCTTCCTCATCGAGGACGCGGACGCCGATCGGCACCCCGTCGCGCACCGATTCGGTAACCACGCAGAAGTCCTCGAACAGGTTGAAACAGCGTTCCAGCCGGGACCGGTCCTCGGGGATGCCGGACAACGTCAGGTCGACATCGATGCCGACGAGCCGCAAACGTCCTTTTTCGTTGCGACCGATGCTGCCGGTGACCGATGCACGGACGCCGCCCGGTGCGTTGCGGCTCTTTAGCAGACAGAACAGCAGGCTGGCGCTGAGACAGTTGGCGACCCCGGCTGCGATCAGGCGGGCCGCATTCGGCCCGGCGTTGTGGCCGAGCGGCGCCGGTTCGTCCACCCGCAGGTCCGGGACATCCGGCCAGTCGAAACGGACCTTGAATTCGTAGTCTTCGATCTGGTCGAGATGGAGCGTGAACTGACGTATTTCGGACATGGGGACCACGATTCGTTGAATGAGAGGGGCTGGAAGCGACGGGCTGAGCTTAGGTAAGTGCCGGGAGAACGGCAATTTCGTGCGCTTTCCGGATCAATGGCATGGCTGATGCTCGTATCCACGCAGACACATCGTGATGCGGGGAGAGCAAGCCATGGATACCGTGACCAGCAATGACAGCCTGAAACAGCAGAACCGCCGCTTCGCCAACACCGGCGGGATCAGTCAGCGCAATCGGGGCCAGGGCTTTCTGCCGGCGTTTCGGGATGAACAAAGCGGTGCGGTGTATCTGTCCCGTACTCGCGACGGCAACGTCGCTCCGGTTCATATGATCGAGGGATTGCCGGATCATCTGGTCATGAGCCGCGACCGTTGCGGTCGCGCGATCCGCCTGGTGGCTTCGGTGATCGCCGGGTTTGTGCGCGGTGACCGTTTTTACACCCGTCAGGAGGCCGCCGACGCAGTCAGTCAGGCGGCCTGAACGACTTACAAGGCGGGTGGAATACGGGATATTGGCAGCGTGGTGTCCACCGGTAACGGGTCGGGGTAATGATCGTAGAGCATGTCCATATACCCCCTTACTGCGTCCACATAGTCCACCGGTTCCTGTCCGCGTGCGCGACCAAAGCGGGCCTTTGAGTACCACGCCGCCTGCGCGAGCAACGGCAGATATTGCTTCACATCCGCCCAGCGATCCGGATTGGCGCCGGCACGCTGCGCGAGGATGCGGGCATCTTCCAGGTGCCCGAAGCCGACGTTGTAGCCAGCGAGCGCCAGCCAGGTGCGGTCGGGTTCCGGAATGCGTTTGGGAATCTTCTTGCGGACCAGTTTGAGGTAGCGCGCGCCACCCGCAATGCTCTGCAAGGGGTCCTCACGGTCTTTCACCCCGACCCGATCGGCCGCCGCCGTGGTCAGCATCATCAGACCACGGACGCCGGTGGGCGAGACCGCGTCTGCCTGCCAATGCGATTCCTGATACCCGAGTGCCGCGAGCAGCCGCCAGTCAAAGCCGGTGGCCTTGGACGCCTTTTTGAAGGCGTCGATAAAGTCGGGCAGTCGGTCATCGACTGCGCGGCGGAAATCGCGGATCTCGACATACGTGAAGTTGTCGGTGTGCCCGTAGTAGCGGTCGATCAGGGCGTGCAATTCACCGTTGGATTTAATGGTGCGAAAGAACGCCTTGACCGCATCGAGCAGGCTGTGGTCCTGGCGATGTGGCAGGGCCCAGGCCAGATCGCGCTTACCGGAAAGGTCGAACGCGGCGCGCAGTTCCGGAAAGCGTCGCCGTGTGAGCGCAAGCTGATTGGAGTCCGCGACCGTGTAGTCCACGAACCCGAGCGCCACCCATTCCAGAAGCTGGTCGATGCTGGCTTCGTCGTTGGCGGTGTATTCCAGTTTTGGATATTCGCGAAGGCGGCGGTCGCGGAGCAGGGTTTCATGGCTGCTGCCGGCAACGACTTCCAGATCGCCATCGGCGAGGTCGGCGATGCGCCTCGGCCGCCGTTCCCCGCGTCGATACACCACCTGCGAGACGACATGCTGATAGGCCGGACCGAAGTTGACGCGGCGCTTGCGGCGTTCGGTGACGGTGATGCCCGCAGCGGCCATGTCCACGTCGCCCGATTCGACCATGCTCAAGGTATCGGTGAAGCGATCCGGGAACACGAAACGCGGCGTGACACCGATCTGTTCGGCAAACGCCGTGACCAGATCGTATTCGATCCCTTCCGGACCCTCTGCGGTACGCTGCCAGGTGGTTTCTCCGTATCGCGTGGCAACAATCAATTCGCCCCGTTCCTGAATGCGTTCGAGCAGCGGCGGTTCGTCCCCGCAACCGCTGAGCAGCGCGGTCAGCAGCAGGCTGGCGACGAGAATGCAACGGTGGCGGAGGACGGTTGTCATCGCGCCGAAGTGTAAACCGTCGCGGTGCGCCGGAAGCGCGAACCGCCACGCAAATATCGACCCGTTTTCGACCTTGGGCGCGCACCCCGAGATGTGTACAATCGCCCGCCTTATCCGCGCCGCTCGCGGACATCTTCAGGAGAGGTGGCTGAGCGGTTGAAAGCGCACGATTCGAAATCGTGTTTGGGCTTATCCCCAACGAGGGTTCGAATCCCTCCCTCTCCGCCATATCCCATGCGTTCACGCCAAGCCGCGAGTACACGACGCGACTGCCAGGGTTCTCGATTCGAACCCTCGTTGAATCAACGAATCGGTTCGACAAAATCGCCGGGAGCGATTTTGAACACCGCGCAGCGGTGGCCCCAAAGGGGCGAAGGGCAGGACGCCCGGAGTAATCCCTCCCTCTCTGCCAAACCTGTGTTCTCGCGCCAAACGCCATGACAGGAATGGTTTGTTTCGGGGCTTAGACAGCTTGCCTTGCCCCAAGCACAATCCGGGCATGACCCAATCTGCTCAAAAAGGCGCTGTTGCCGCCGGCCATCCTGTGACCGCAGACGCCGCACGCGTGATGTTGGAAGCCGGTGGCAATGCCTATGACGCGGTGTTGGCGGCGATGTGTGCGGCCTGTGTCGTCGAGCCGGTACTTGCTTCCTTGGGTGGGGGCGGTTTCCTGCTCGCTCATCCTGGTTCGGGCAAGCCGTTGCTGTACGACTTTTTCGTTCAGACTCCGCGTCGCAAGCAACGCGTTGAAGACACCGATTTTCGCCCGGTGATGGCGGACTTCGGGACCGCGCAGCAGGAATTCCACATCGGCCTGGGTTCGGCGGCGACGCCGGGCATGGTGCGCGGACTGTTCGAGATTCACCGCGAACTCGGTCGTATGCCGATGCGCGAGATCGTTGCCCCGGCCATCGAGGCGGCCCGCAACGGGGTGCGTATCAATCGCCTGCAGGGTTACATTTTCGGGGTGGTCGCGCCGATCTATCTGGATACGGCAGGCGCTCGTCAGATTTATGCCAGTCGCCATGATGCGGCACGCTTGCCGGATGCGGGGGAATGCTTGCGGCAGCCGGAGCTGGCGGATGCCCTCGAGTGTCTTGCCGGAGAGGGCGAGCGTCTGTTTTACGAAGGCGAAATCGGGGTCGGATTGGTCGAGGCCTGTCGTGGGGGTGGCCATCTGGATGGCGATGACCTGCGCGGCTATCGGCTGGAACGCCGTACCCCGCTCAGCTGGGTGTATCGGGACGCACGTCTGTTCAGTAATCCTCCGCCATCCAGCGGCGGGCTGCTGATCCGGTTTGCGCAGGAGTTGCTGTCGGAGATCGACCTTTGCACGACAAACCACCAGTCGCGATTGGGTCGCCCGGATCATGTCCTGCCACTGCTCAAGGTAATGGCGCTGACCAATCTGGCGCGCCGTGAGGCGCACGATGCGGCTGCTACCGAACTGGCGCCCTGGCTGCTCGATCCGGAACGTCTGGCGCGGTTCCGGGCGGCCGTCAAGGGGCATCCGCTGCAGCAACGCGGCACCACGCATATCTCGGTGATCGACACGCGGGGCAATGCGGCGTCGATGACGCTGTCCAATGGCGAAGGCTGCGGTTTCGTGATTCCCGGGTCCGGGATCATGGTCAATAACATGCTGGGTGAAGAGGATCTGAATCCGCAGGGTTTTCATCGCTGGGCAGAGGATGTGCGGGTGTCCTCGATGATGGCGCCGACCATCGCCGAACGGGGGCGGGAACGCATTGTGCTCGGTTCCGGTGGCTCAAATCGCCTGCGAACCGCGATCCTTCAGGTGCTCGTCAACCATCTGGATTTCGGCCTTTCCCTGGAAGATGCCGTGGCGTGGCCACGCGTTCATCATGAGCGCGACCGGGTCAGCGTCGAGCCGGGTCTGCCGGAAGAGACCGTGCGTGCGTTGAACGCGGCGTATCCGGATTGTCACGTCTGGGATGATCTCAACCTGTTTTTCGGAGGCGTCCATGCGGTCAGTTTCGACGGGCGCGAACTGCGTGGTGCGGGTGATGCCCGGCGTGGCGGTGCGGTTGCGATTGCCTGACTGCCGGCGCTTCGGGTCAGGCTTGTGGTGGCGGGATGGGGGGCGTGCTTGTCGGCATGTGTACGACGCGCTGCGGGAACGGGATTTCGATGCCTTCCTTGCGGAACGCATCGTCGATCGCGAACAGCAGATCGCTGCGTACCGACAGGCGGTTATCGACCTCGCGGATGAAGGCGCGCAGTTCGAAGTCCAGCGAGCTCTCGCCGAAGGCCATGAATATGACTTTCGGGGCCGGAACGCGCGGGTCTGAAGTGAGGACCAGAGGGTGTTCGCGGGCGATCTTGTTGAGCAGGTCGCGGACCTTGCGGGTATCGGTGCCGTAGGCGACACCGACCGGCACGATGACCCGGCCCATGGTGTCGTTGAGCATCCAGTTGACGACCTGGTTCGAGATCAGCTCCGAGTTCGGTACCAGCACATCGGCGCGGTCGAAGGTCTGGATCAGGGTCGAACGGATGCTGACTTTGCGCACATAGCCTTCGGTACCGCCAACCACGACCCAGTCGCCGGGTTTCACCGGGCGTTCGAACAGCAGGATCAGGCCGGAGACGAAGTTGTTGACGATGTTCTGCAGACCGAAACCGATACCGACCGAGAGCGCGCCCGCGATGATCGCGAGGTTCTGGAACTCGAGCCCGGCGACCGACAGGCCGATCAGGATGGCCGCGCCGATCAAGGCATAGCTGGTCAGCATGACGATGGACTGGCGTGCACCCGAATCCAGTTTGGTCTTCACCAGCCAGCGTTCCGCCATCTGTTTGCGCAACCAACGCGCCAGCCACCACAGTGCCAGGAAGATCATCAGCGCCTGGAACAATTGCAGCGGCACGATACGCAGGCCCCCGAGATCGAAGCCGCTGCTCAGAATGCCCTTGGCGGTCGCGGTTTCCGATTCGGTGATGCGCCACACCGTGAGCAGCCAGTAACCATATCCAACCAGCAGGCCGAATCCGATCAGGCGGCGTATCAGACGGATGCCCGCCATCGGTTCATCCTGGGTGTAACCGAGGATGTCCCGGGTCTTGCGTGCGGCCGTACTCTGCCCAGCCTCAAGGTTGTCCAGGCCGGTATCGATGGCGAGATGGGCGAGCCAAGTCAGGAAGGCACCGGTGAGCGTGCCGTAGATGCCGAGGGTGAGCAGTTCGCCGAGGGCGCGATAACCGAGCCAGTTCGCCGCCGGGCCGCTGATCAGCAGAAGCGCTGCCGGAATTCGCAGACCGCGCAGGCTGCCCATGTCCGGGTGTTGCGACACCCGCCACAGCAACCAAAGTGCCGACATGACCAGCAGTACGAGAAAGACGCCACGCAGGGCGAGATCCACATTGCCGGGCAGGTAGGCCTGTACATCCACCAACAGGATGGCGCTGGCGAGCAGCACCAGAGCGAGCAGGAGGCGGGCTGGAAGGCCTTCCTTGCAGTGAATGTCCTCACGGCAGACAAGCTGTTCGAGCAGCGGTGTCAGGGTCATCGCTGCGACCAGGAACAGCAACGGCGCGGACAGTGCGGCAACGCCACCGGTGGTCAGTCCGGCTGCGAGCGCGATGAAGATCGCCATCGCCGGCAGTCGGCGGGCGTACATGCTCGCCAGCCGGTGTCCGGCGGTATGCAATTCGCGCTGCTCGGCAAATTTGCGTAAACGTCGTGCGCCGTACAGCGCGACCGGCAGGAGCAGGACCAGGGCCAGGGAAAACGCGCCGATCGCGGGAATGCGTTTGCCGGAGATGGCGCGTCTTGCGGGGGCGCCACGTTCATTGAACAACAAGGCCTGGCTTGCCTGCCAGAGCGGGATCTCGCGCGTCAGCAAGGCGTCCGACAGGGCTTTCTGGCGATAATTGGTGGCGGTGTCCAGGGTGTCCTTGGCGCCGAGTTCGATCAGGCGACAGACGGCGAGACGACGCAGGTGATCACGCTGTTGGTCGGTGAGATCGTTGCGGCGTTGCTTGATGTCGCGCGATTCGTCCTCGCTGATCGCCCCGATGGCTTCGAGTTTGGCATTCACCGAGTTCAGATCGCCGGTCGCGTTGTTCGAACATTGCTCTGCGTTGCGGCGCAGGGCGATCAGGTCGCCGATTCGCTTGTCTACGTTGTCGAGCTCGGGTGCGTCAACGGTGTCGGGTGAAGGCCAGCCGCCGATCTCCGTCTGCAATTCGGCCAGGGATTTTTCCGCCGACTTGTACCAGGCGTCGCCGGGCTGCGCCGGCACCGCTGCGAGGGCCAGTGCGGGGACGAGAAGCAGAAAGAGCAGCGGATAGTTGAGCTTGATCACACAAAGAACCCGGTCGGTCGGTAGTTTTGGCTCAAGGTCCTTGAGCAAGGCACGAGATGTCTGGCAGCGCCGGTCCGGGCGGCTCAGCGAGTGCGCTGAAAGGGGCGCACCTGAAGCAGCCAGACCAGAGCGGCGGCAATCGTTATGAAGCCGGCCCAAAGCAGGCCGCGTGCGGTGATCTGCGGTCGTTCATCGGAACGGCCCCGGGGGGTGGCAATGCACATCAGTCCAGTCCGTGTTCCTTGCGCTCTGCCGCACCGGGGCCGATCGGAAACGGGTTGTCGGCGGTCGGGCGCGTCGCATCGATGGGCTCGGCCTGGTTGCGCATATGGTCGCCGGTCTTGGCAAAGGCTTGGGAAAGCTGGGCGCGAAGCACGCCGTCGATGTGCATCGCGTCCATCGCCGTTTCCATGCACAGCAGCCATTGGTCGCGCATTTCCTTGTTGATCGGAAACGGCAGGTGCCGGGCGCGCAGCCGCGGATGACCGTATTTCTGGATGTAGAGCTGTGGCCCGCCCAACCAGCCGGACAGAAATTCGAACAGCTTCTGCTTCATCGGTGCAAGGTCCGGACCGTGCATCTTGCGCAGTTCGTAGGCCTCCGGCATCTCGTCCATCAGGTCGTAAAAGCGGTTGGTCAGTTCACGAACGCGTTCCGCGCCGCCGATCTGCTCGTAATGGGTCTGCATGAGGTGTCCCTACAAGGTGGCGAGGACGCGGTCGGCGGCTTCGACCGTGGCCTGGATGTCGGCGTCGGTGTGCGTCGCGGAAACGAATCCGGCTTCATACGCCGACGGGGCCAGATAGATGCCTTCGCTCAGCATGCCGTGGAAGAAGAGCTTGAACAGGTCGGCATTGCAGCCCATGACCTGCGCGTATCGGCTGACCGTGGTCTGCTTGGTGAAGAACAGACCGAACATGCCGCCGACCTGATTGAAGCTCATCGGGATACGGTGCTTGTGGGCCGCTTCCGCGATGCCGGTGGCGAGATCGTCGGTCTTGCGGGTCAGGTCTTCAAAGAAGCCGGGGGCAGAGATCAGTTCAAGCGTCTTGAGGCCAGCGGCCATTGCCACCGGATTGCCGGATAGCGTTCCTGCTTGATAGACGGGGCCGAGCGGCGCGATCTGCGCCATGATTTCGCGTTTGCCACCAAACGCACCGACCGGCATGCCGCCACCGATCACCTTGCCGAGGGTGGTCAGATCGGGGGTGACATCGAAGTAGGCCTGGGCGCCGCCCAGCGCGACACGAAAGCCGGTCATGACCTCATCGAAGATCAGGACCGAACCGTACTGGTCGCAGATTTCGCGCAGACCTTCGAGGAAACCTGGCTCCGGAGGGATGCAGTTCATGTTGCCGGCGACCGGCTCCACGATGATGCAGGCGATCTGGCCGCCGAGACGGGCGAAGGCCTCATCCACCGAATCCAGGTCGTTGTAGGTCAGGGTGATGGTGTGCTCGGCAAGCGCCGCAGGTACGCCGGGCGAGGAAGGCTCGCCCAGGGTCAGCATGCCCGAACCGGCTTTGACCAGCAGCGAGTCGGAGTGCCCGTGGTAGCCGCCTTCGAACTTGACGATCTTGTCGCGCCCGGTGAAGCCGCGTGCGAGACGGATCGCACTCATGGTCGCTTCCGTTCCAGAGGAGACCATACGCACCATGTCCATCGATGGGACCAGTTCGCAGACCCGGTCTGCCATCTGGGTTTCCAGCACGGTGGGTGCCCCGAAGGAAAGACCGTTGGCGGCCGTGTCCTGCACCGCCTTGATGACTTCCGGATGCGCATGCCCGACCACCATCGGCCCCCAGGAGCCGACGTAATCGATGTATTTGTCGCCGCTCTCCGACCACACGTAAGCGCCCTGGGCCCGCTTGAAGAAGATCGGTTCGCCGCCGACGCCTCGGAATGCGCGCACCGGCGAATTCACGCCGCCGGGGATGTGTTTCTGGGCTTTGCTGAACAGGTCGTGAGAAAGAGTCATGGGCGTGGGTATCCGGGGCGTGACGATCAAAGGCGGCTATTGGAGCGCATTGGGGCGCATGGCGTAAAGCGCAGGCGTGTCCCGGCTTTGCGCGCAGAGGCGTCCGCGATGTCGCAGGACAGGCCGCCGTTTGGCCTGTTCAGCAAGGGAAAGTTCCTGCCTCAGGATGAGGCAGGAACATCGCCCCGCTTAGCTCGGATTGGTTACGGATTGGATTTCGCCCTGCATGAGGCCTTTCTCCCAGCGCCTTTCCTTGACGGTGATTCGATGTCCCTGGTAGCGGTCGCGGAGGGATTCGGCACTCGTCGGTTCCGGCAGACGCACCCGCATCTCACCGCCGCCATACCGAGCCAGACGGACGGTTTGTTCATCGATCACCGATACTACGGTGCCCGAGTGCAGGTCGCCGGGTGCGGCCACGCTGACGATCGGGATCGCGAGCAGGCTGGCCAGGATTGGGCCAGACAGGATGTTATTGGGTTTCATTTCTCAATCTCCGTAATAGTCATTATTCAATAATATTATTGACTAGCAATTACATTGCCAAGTTCCATTGATCGCCGAAAATTTCCTGTCGTCTGTTGGCGGGAATCGCTTGTGTTTGAATCAGAAGGGGTTTTCGGTGTCTTGCAGCGTTGGGCCGGAGGCGTCGTGGTCCGCCTTTTCCCATGTCGGAGCGGACACTTGAGCGCAAAGAGTGGGCATCGGCGTTTCGCGGCTGGCGAGCTTGGTGCGCAGCGGTTATGTTGCTGAGGTCATATCGCTTGGGATCGCTGGATTGAGCGCATGAGTGCACACGCGGTGAAACGCTTCGCTGTCAACGAGGTGGGCATCGACTTTGTGGTCGGTGACATCCACGGCGAGTTCGTGAAGCTGAATGAAGCCTTGGACCGGGTGGGCTTCGACCCGGACAAGGACCGATTGTTCTCGGTGGGCGATCTGATCGATCGCGGACCGGATTCGGTCGCCGCACTCGATTGGATGGCTGAGCCCTGGTTTCACGCCGTGCTCGGTAATCACGAAGAGATGGCCCTGGTGGCACCGCACAAGCCGGAGATGATGCGTAGCTGGATTACCGAAAACGGCGGTAGTTGGTGGCTGGAGTTGAGCGCCGACCAGCAGAAGCGCTTTACTGAGCTGTTCAAGGCCATGCCGCTGGCGATCGAGGTGGCAACTCCGGTCGGGCGCGTCGGGATCGTGCATGCAGACGTCCCGCCGAATGTGAGTTGGCCGGAGTTGCTGGTGCGCATCAACGCGGGTGACAACAAGACTCGGCAATATCTTTTATGGAGCAGGAACCGTGCGACCCGGCGATTTGGCGGTTATCGCAAGGCGGTGGCGGGGATCAAGCATGTGTTTACCGGCCATTCGCCGGTCTCCGACGTGGCCTGTCACGGTAACGTTTTCATGATCGACACCGGCGCCTGTTATGGCGGGCCGCTGACCTTGATGCCGTTGAGCAGCGTTTCGGCGGGCTGAAACATGGGTTTCGATCTCGCGTGTCGGGCCTGCCCGCGCCTGGCGGCATTTCTCGATCAGGTGAAGATCGATCATCCGGATTATCACGCCCGCCCGGTGGCGCCGTTCGGCGATCCGCAAGCCCAACTGCTGGTGGTCGGTTTGGCGCCCGGAATGCACGGTGCGAACGCCACCGGTCGCCCTTTCACCGGGGACTACGCCGGCATTCTGTTGTACCGCACCCTGTTCGATTTCGGCTTCGCTTCCGCGCCGGAATCGATTTCCCGCGACGACGGCCTGACCTTGAATGACTGCCGCATCACCAACGCGGTCAAGTGCCTGCCACCGCAAAATAAGCCGGAGACTGCCGAGATTCGGACCTGCAACGCCTTTCTTGCCGAGGAGCTTGCGGCCCTTCCGACCAATGCCGTCGTGCTTGCCTTGGGGACCATTGCCCACAATGCCGTGTTGCGTGCCCAGGGTCTGAAGGCGGCGGCCCATCGTTTCGGACACGCTGCCGAACACGATCTGCCGGGCGGTTTGAAACTCCTCGATTCCTATCATTGCAGTCGCTACAACACGCAGACCCGGCGCCTTACCGAGGCGATGTTCGCCGATGTGTTCCGACGGGCGAGAGGCCTGTTGGAAACGGCATGAGCGCCGCTCAATTCGATTCCGGTCGCTTTCTCAAAACCCTGTCCACCTCCCCTGGCGTCTACCGGATGCTCGATGCGGTCGGGACGGTCATCTATGTCGGCAAGGCGCGCAATCTGAAAAACCGGGTCTCCAGTTATTTCCGCCAGACCGGTCTGGCGCCCAAGACGCGTGCGCTGGTCGCGCAGATCGCAGCGATTGAAGTCACGCTGACGCATACCGAAGGCGAGGCGCTGCTGCTGGAAAACAATCTGATCAAGCAGCTCAAGCCGCGTTACAACGTGCTCCTGCGCGACGACAAGAGTTACCCGTATATCTATGTGTCCACGGATCAGCGGCATCCCCGGCTGGCCTTTCATCGCGGTGCGCGCAAGGGGGCAGGGCGTTATTTTGGGCCGTATCCGAGCGCAGGCGCGGTGCGCGAGACAATGGCCCTGTTACAGAAACTGTTTCGCGTCAGGCAATGTGAAGACAGTGTCTACCGCAACCGGAACCGGCCCTGCCTGCAGTATCAGATTCAGCGTTGCACCGGGCCCTGCGTCGATCTGGTCCCCGACGCGGAATACGATGAAGACGTGCGTCACACGCTGATGTTTCTCGAAGGGCGCAGCGGGCAGGTCATCGAGGAGCTGGGTACGAGGATGGAGCAGGCTGCCGGCGCCCTCGATTTCGAGCGGGCTGCCCTGTTTCGGGACCAGATCGCGCGCTTGCGACGGGTCTACGATCGCCAATACGTCAGCAGCGAACGCGGCGATCTCGATCTGATCGCGCTGGTCATGGAGGGAGGGGTTGCCTGCGTTCAGGTGTTCTTCGTGCGCGAGGGGCGCAATCTCGGCAATCGTGCGTATTACCCTCGTATTCCCGACGCGGCGGACGCAGCAGAGGTCATGTCCGCGTTCATCGCCCAGTTCTATCTGGAACGCGATCCCCCGGGCGAATTGCTGCTCAACGTGGCGCCCAGCGACCGTGAACTGCTGAGTGACGTGCTGGCAGCCCAGTCCGGCCACAAGGTCGAGATCAGCGATCGGTTGCGTGGCGATCGCGCCCGCTGGCTGGAACTGGCCATGCATAACGCACGGGAAGCGCTGGCCGTACGCCTGGCCAGCAAAGGCGGCATGACGCGGCGTTATCGCGCCCTGCAGGAGGCCCTGGAACTGCCTTCACCCCCACAGCGCATGGAGTGCTTCGACATATCGCACACCATGGGGGAAGGCACGGTGGCGTCCTGCGTGGTGTTCGATGGCGAAGGTCCGCGCAAAGCCGATTACCGCCGCTTCAACATCAAGGACATCACCGGTGGCGACGACTATGCCGCCATGCGTCAGGCCCTGGAACGACGCTATCAACGTGTCCAGGCTGGCAAAGCGACGTTGCCGGATGTGTTGTTGATCGACGGCGGCAAAGGTCAGTTGCGCCAGGCCGAGGAGGTGCTTCAGGAACTCGGTATTACGGTCGGTGAGGGCGGCGTGCATCTGCTGGGCGTTGCCAAGGGTCCGGAACGTAAAGCCGGGCTGGAAGTGCTTTTCTTGTCGGCCTCCGGGGCCGCTCTTATACTGCCTGCGGACTCGCCGGCCCTGCATTTGATCCAACAGATTCGCGACGAAGCGCATCGATTTGCGATCACAGGGCATCGCCAGCGACGCGCCAAGGCCCGCACCACGTCAACGCTCGAAGCCATTCCCGGACTCGGTCCTAAACGGCGTCAGAGTTTGTTGAAACAGTTCGGGGGGCTACGTGAAATCAACCGTGCCGGCGTCGATGACCTCGCCGGCACACCCGGAGTCAGCCGTGCGCTGGCACAACGCATCTACGACTATCTGCACGGCGAGCAAGGCGCGTGATCTGGAATCTGCCCAATCTTCTGACCCTGTTCCGTATTGCCGTGATTCCGGTGATCGTGGTGGTCTTTTATCTGCCGGTGATGTGGGCAGGTGAGGCGGCGGCGTGGTTGTTTCTTGCTGCGACGATCACCGATTTCTTCGATGGTTGGCTGGCGCGGCGGTGGGGGCAGGAGTCGCCGCTCGGTGCCTTTCTCGATCCGGTCGCCGACAAATTGCTGGTCGGGGTCGTGCTGGTGTTGCTGGTACAGAGCGACCCCAGTATCTGGGTGGCGGTTGCCGCTGCCATCATCATCGGACGCGAGATCACCATCTCGGCACTGCGCGAATGGATGGCCGAACTCGGCAAGCGTGCCGCCGTAGCGGTCTCCTATGTGGGCAAGATCAAGACCACCGCGCAGATGAGCTCTCTGGTGTTGATGCTCTACAGCGATCCGATCGCCGGTCTGCCGACCTATACCATCGGCTTTTATCTTTTGTACGCCGCTGCGGTACTGACCTTGTGGTCGATGATCATTTACCTGCGTGCCGCGATGCCGGTGTTGTTGGGCAGTTATGAATCCGGTGTGGACGACGCGTAAAGCGGATGGTCTCGTTGTTGACGCTGTAGCCCTTCTGTCTGTGTGCGGAGTGTGTTTCAGACGCTTGACAGGAAAAAGCCGCCCCCTATAATGCGCGCCTCGTTCGGCGGGAATAGCTCAGTTGGTAGAGCACAACCTTGCCAAGGTTGGGGTCGCGAGTTCGAGTCTCGTTTCCCGCTCCAAAACGCTGAAAAACCCCGGTCATCGCACCGGGGTTTTTCGTATCAGCGCCCTAAGGCACAATCGCGGTGCCGTCAGCGGGGCGTTAGTCATCCGGCCGGGTGGCAGAGTGGTTATGCACCGGACTGCAAATCCGTGTACGTCGGTTCGATTCCGGCCTCGGCCTCCATCTCCTTCTCTCCCATGTCCTGCTTCCGGCATGCCAGCTGGCGCTGCTCGTCCATGCAGGTCAGTCCACTTGGCCCGAGTGGCGAAATTGGTAGACGCAGCGGACTTAAAATCCGCCGACCTTAACCGGTCGTGCCGGTTCGACCCCGGCCTCGGGCACCATTTCGCATTACTGATCGTTGTCGTGTTTCGGGTTTTTTGCGAATAAAGATCACAAATTCGTCTATGCCTTGCATGAGCGGCAAGAATTCATCTGGCTGAAAAGTTTTCCTTTTCGTAAGGTGCGCTCCGCAAAGGGCTGTTTTTATGCATCTTTCGCCGGTATTTTCTGGCATCCAGCAAGGGGAGATGAGCATGGCGAACAAGAAAAATGAAAGCGCCGATTCTGCCAACGGTGGCAGCGTCAGTGGCGCCGACATGGCGATGGCGGCAGCAGCGGGTGGCAACGTCGACAAGATCCGCGACATCCTGTTTGGCGGGCAGATGCGTGATTACGATCGCCGATTCAGTCGGATCGAGGAACGCATTGCGCAGGAAACGGCCCGGGTTCGCGACGATTTCGATGAGCGGATTCGCGACCTGGAAGATTTTGTTCGCAATGAACTCGCCAAACTGGGTGAAAAATTACAGAACGAACGCAAGGAACGCAGCGATGCCGACGACGCCATCGGCGATCGTCTGAAGGCCGCAGACAAGGCACTCAATGATCGGGTTGCGGCCTTGGACGATCAGACTTCCAAGGACCTGATGGACGTGCGCAACCGCATCCGCGACGAGGCGCGTGAACTCACTGAACAGATGCGCCAGCGTTTCGATCAACTCACCGATACCCTGGAACGTGAATATGCGCACCTTAACGATGACAAGGTCAGCCGGGATGCGCTCGCTGGCTTGTTTACCGAGGTGGCGATGCGCCTGAACCGGGAGTTCGACCTTTCTGCGGGCATCGACCCGGACCAGGATGCGGATGGCTGACGAACTCGACGAACTCCGCCGACTTCTCGGCGCCTCCAAACAGGAGGAGGTCGAGGAGGTGCGTCACCGTATCGAGGACGTCGAGGTTCGTGCCAAGGATGTTGCCTCGGTGTTGGCAGAGTCGATTCATCTTGCGCGTCGTAACGGCGACGGTTTGACGCGCGCGCTGGAAGGCCCGGTGGAGGCCTGCATTCAGCAGTCTGTGCGCCGCGACACCAAGTTGTTTGCGGACGCACTGTTTCCGGTCATGGGGCCGGCGATCCGGCGCTCCATCGTCGAGACGCTGAAAACCTTCGTCGAATCCATCAACCGCACCATTGAGCAGAGCGTGTCCGCACGCGGCATCGGCTGGCGCCTGGAGGCCCTGCGGACCGGGGTGCCGTTCGCGGAAGTCGTGCTCAAGCACACGCTTGTTTATCGCGTCGAAGAGAGCTTCCTGATCCATAAGGACAGCGGCCTGTTGATCGAGCATGTCGCCCATGCCGATGTCGAAACCCAGGACAGCGATGCGGTCTCCGGCATGCTGAGTGCGATCCGCGACTTTGCGAACGACTCGTTTGGCCGGGGCGGCAACGACCAGCTTGGCCGTATCGACATGGGCGAGCGCGTGCTGTGGATCGTCGATGGCCCGTTCGCGATCATTGCTGCCGTGGTTCGGGGGGTGGCGCCGGCCCGGTACCCCGACTTTCTGCGAGAACGGATCGAAGAACTGCACGCCGGTTACAGCAATGCGCTGGAAGAATTCGCTGGGGATGAGGATGCGATTCCAGTGGCCCATTCTGTGCTGGAGGAGTGCCTCTGGGACGATTACCAGCAGTCCACCAAGAAGAAAAAAGCGGCCTGGGCGTCGCCCGGTGCGTTGTTGTTGATTGCCGCGATTTTGGGGCTGATCGGCTGGATTTGGTGGCGGGAATGGCAGGATTATCAGATGCGCGCCGGGATCGACCGTGCGCTCAATGATCGCGCCGGGATCGTGGTCATGTCGGTGAAGTCGCACGATGGCGTGTACCGGGTTCAGGGCTTGCGCGATCCCTTGTCCGCAAACCCGACCGATTTACTCCGTGCGCAGCAGATTCCCGGCGACCGGGTCGAATTCGCGTGGCGACCATATCAGAGCCTTGAGTCCGACATCGTGCTGCAACGTGCGCAACAGGTGTTGGCCCCGCCGGCGTCCGTGACGCTGTCGCTGTCCAACGGTGTGTTGCGGGCGGAAGGGGTGGCCGATGAGCCATGGCGCAACCGTGGCAAGCTGATTGCCACCAACCTGCCTGGCGTCGATGCCTATGACGATTCCGGTCTGCATCTCGATTGGGCCGAAATACTCAAACGCGCCGAAGCCGCGTTGCAACCGCCGGCCGAAGTGCGTTTGGACGTCGAGTCTGGTGGTCTGCTCGTGGCCCGGGGTCTTGCCGACCAGGACTGGATTCTCGCCGCTCGCGAGATTGCGCCGACGGTGCAGGGCGTTCAGTCGTATCAGGATGCCGATGTGGCCGAGTGGAATGCCCATCTTCTCCAGGTGGCCACGGCACGTCTGCAGCCGCCAGACGGTGTGGAATTGGCGACGGCGGACCATCGCTTGAACATTGCCGGGGTTGCCCCTTTGGCATGGAAACGCGGCATCACGACGGCCCTTGGTGAGGTTGATGGTCTCGCCGGCGTCGATTCCGGCTCATTGCAGATCGCGGAATATGTCGAGGCCCATGCGCTGGTGAAGCGCATCAATAATGGCAACGTGCACTTCGTGCAGGAGACCGATCTGGATGCCGATGGCGCGAGCACCCTCAAGCTGTGGCGGACCACGTTGCTGCGTCTGGAGGCGTTGTCTGGCGCGGTCGGCATTCGTTATCGCGCCACGGTCACGGGATATACCGACGATGTCGGCTCGATCACGTTCAATCAGAAACTCAGCATCGCGCGCGCCGAGACGGTGGTGCGTTGGTTGATCGATAATGGCGTGCCCAGTGCACGGCTGGTGACCCAGGGAAGTCTGTTCCCGATGGTCGGCGCGCAACATCGTCGCGCGCAGATCGTCGTGACCCTCAGCGGATTTGAGAACTGATATGGCGGTGAATACCCGCAAGGTGTGCATGCTTGGCGACTTCGGTGTCGGCAAGACCAGTCTGGTGGCCCGTTTTGTGAGCAGTGTGTTCTCGGACAAATACCTCACGACGGTCGGTGCCAAGATTGATACCAAACAGGTCGATCTGGGCGATGGCAATGGCGTCAAGCTGGTGGTCTGGGACCTCGCCGGTGGCGCCGAAGTGACCCCGCAGGTGAAGACCTATCTGCGGGGGGCGACCGGTTATCTCCTGGTCATCGATGGCACGCGTGCCAATACCCTGCACTCGGCAAGAGGCTTGAAGGAAGCGGCGGATACCCTGATTCCGGGCAAGCCGGGGGTGGTCCTGCTCAACAAGAACGATCTGCGCGACCAGTGGGAAGTCAGCGAGGCGGACATCGAGGCGCTGCGTGCCGATGGTTTCATCGTGTTTGAAACCAGCGCCAAAACCGGCGAGTCGGTCGAGGAGGCCTTTTCCAGGCTCGCGGAAGCGGTTCAGTGAGCGACGATTTCATCCGTGATTATCAGCAGGCAACGATTCGGGCGCGCCTGCGTCCAATGTGGATACGGCTGGATGCGGCACACCAGGTCCTGTCATTCGAAGGCAGGCCCGGGGTTTACGGGCTTGAAGGTCTGAAGATCGGCGATGTGCTCGACGAGCGACTCGATTTTCTCGTCGGCCTGGAGCCGAGCATCCTGGAGCAGCCGTTCATACTTCCGTTGATCGAAGATGGCAAGGGCGGGGGCGCACAGATCCACGTACTTGCGCATGGTGACGAGATGTATGTGCTGTTTCTCGATGCCAGTGAAGAATTGCATGCCCAGCAAGGTGTTCAGCAGGTCGCCAATGAGGAGCAGATTCGCGGGTATCGCCAGCAGCAACTGCTGGATGAGGTGGAACGTGCGCGTCGCGCGGCCGAAGAAGCGAGTCAGCTCAAAGGGCGCTTTATCGCGAACATGTCGCACGAGTTGCGGACCCCGCTTTCGTCGATAACCGGCTACACCCATCTGCTGCGCAACACGGTGGAACCCGCGACGATAAACGCCCATGCGAACGCGATCGAGCGTGGCGCCCAGCATCTGCTGGCCTTGATCGACAACATTCTTGATCAGGCACGTTTCGAGGCCGGGCAACTCGAGGTGCGCCCCGCGCCGGCACGGTTGGATAACCTCCGCGATGACATCGCGACCGTGTTTCGCCCGCTGGCGGCAGATAAATCGCTCGGCTTCGCGGTGGACAGTGACGGCGCCTGGCCGGAATTGACGGCCTTCGACGCGCTACGGGTTCGCCAGATTGTGATCAATCTGGTCGGTAATGCGATCAAGTTTACGGATCAGGGCGAAGTCCGGGTTCGCATGCGCTGGCGGGAAGGGCGTCTCAATGTGGCGATTCGCGATACCGGGCCAGGCATTCCGAAGGAGGCACAGTCCCGGGTCTTTCAGGCATTCCAGCGCGAGCACACCAATGCGGACCAGCGCGCCGGCGCAGGACTTGGACTGAGTATTTCCGCCGTGCTGGCCGAGCGTATGGGCGGGTCCCTGTCGTTGGAATCGGAGGTCGGTGCGGGGACCACATTTATTCTCGACATACCCGCAAGCGAAGTGACTCAAAAAGCCGCCGAGCCACGCATGCCACGCCGGGGCGCACGAATTCAGGTGACCGAGGATGACGTCGATATCGCGATGTTGATGCGAATCTTTCTGGAGGATGCCGGTCTGGATGTGGCGGTTGTCGAAGACGGGGCGCAGGCGGTTGAAAAGGCGGTGTCCGACACCCCGGAACTGATCTTCATGGATCAGAACCTGCCTGGAATGAATGGCCCGGAGGCGATCAGGGCGATTCGTGCACGCGGCATCAATACCCCGATCATCGCCATGTCGGCGGCCTCCGATGGGGAGTATTCGCAGCGCGCTCTGAATGCCGGCGCGGACGACTTCCTCGCCAAGCCGGTCGATCCGGGCGATATGCTCACGCGTATTGCCCGTTTCCTCCCGGAGAAAGCCGAATGAATTCCGATATTTCTGACCGACTTGAGTTATTGAAGAAACAGTATGCGGATACCTTCGTCGCCAAGCGCGCGGAGTTTGCGGCGGCGCTCGATCTGGTTCGCAGTGGGGCGCCGGAAGGCATCGATACACTCAGGCACCTTGCTCACAAGCTCGCTGGTTCCGGTGCCAGTTATGGCTTCGTGGAACTGAGCGGACTTGCCAAACGGGTCGAAGGTGCGGCCATTGCACGTCAGGAAAGTCATTCCGGAAGCGACGCTGGCGGTGAACTCGAATCCCGTTGCCAAATCCTTATCGAACAACTCGACATTGAGTCTTCTAATGGCTGAACCTCGAATTCTGCTCGTCGATGACGACGCCGACCTGCTCGCACTGTGGACCGTCTGGCTGGAATCTGAGGGGTATCACGTCGATCAGGCAACCGATGGTGATGGCGCATTGACCCGTCTTGCCATGCATGCCGCTGACCTGGTCATCACCGATCTGGCGATGCCGGGCATGGACGGCATGATGTTGCTCGATCGCTTGCTGGCGAATGATCCCGGTCTGCCCGTGATCATGATCAGCGGTCGTGCCCAGATTGCCGATGCCTTGGCCGCGACCGAGCGCGGGGTTGCTTCATTTCTGACCAAGCCGGTGCAGCAGGACGCGTTGCTGGAGAGTGTGAGCAACGTGCTCCGGCTCGGACGGGATCACGAGACCGCCAAGGATTTTGCCGAGGGCATCATTTACCAGAGTCCCTTGATGGCAAGGCTGCTGCAGCAGGTTCGACGGGTTGCCGCCGGGACGACGACGGTGATGATCTTTGGGGAGACGGGCAGTGGTAAGGAGTTGCTTGCCGGTGCCCTGCATCGCGCCAGCCCGCGTCGAGATGGGCCGTTCGTTGCCATCAACTGCGCGGCATTGCCGGAGCAACTCCTGGAATCCGAGCTGTTCGGTCACAAGAAAGGCGCCTTCACCGGGGCGATGACCGCCAACGACGGGCTGTTCCGCGCTGCACATGGCGGAACCCTGTTCCTCGATGAGATTGGCGATATGTCTTCAGCGCTCCAGGTGCGCCTGCTGCGTGTGCTGCAGGAAGGCAAGGTTCGGCCAGTCGGCAGTGCGCAGGAAATACCGGTCGATGTGCGTGTGGTCACCGCGACGCACCAGGACCTCGATGCTTTAGTCGAGGAAGGCGACTTCCGTGAGGACCTGTATTACCGCCTGAACGTGATTCCGCTGCATTTGCCCGCGTTGCGCGAGCGCCCCGAGGACATTCTGGCCTTGGCGGAACATTTCCTGAGCGAGTTCGCAACACGGACCGGTGAGAAGAAACCGCGACTGTCGCAGGAGGCGGCGGAGCGCATGTTGCAGGCCGGCTGGCCCGGCAATATTCGTCAGCTCGCCAATGTCATGGAACGTTGTGCGGTGTTGTGTAACGGCGCGGTTATTCCGCTCAATCTTATCGATCAGGCCTTGCGCAAGGATTCCGGGCAGATGCCGACCCTGGAAGACGCGGTAAAGGATTTCGAGCGCAGTTATCTGGTGCGTCTGTTGCGCATGACCCGGGGCAACATCACCACGGCCGCGCGCATTGCCGGGCGCAACCGCACCGATTTCTACAACCTGCTCAATCGCCACCAGTTGGAGGCGGCGCAGTTCCGGGGTGAATCCGCCGAGGCCTGAAAATGGCCTGGTCTGTCGCCTGATGCAGCGAGGTAGGGCGGAACCCGAAGGGCTTCCGCCATGTCCGCGCCGGCGGCGGAAGCCCTTCGGGTTCCGCCCTACCTTGCTGAGCTTGCCTTGCAGCTGATCGAAGTGCGCTAGCGTTCTGATTGATTTCATGCCTGTTCGAAAAAGCGCCTTCGGGCGCTTTTTCTTTTTGGGATCACGCATTGGTCAATCGCCGATGCAGGTTCGGGAGCTATCATGAGTCTGGTAGGAATTCTTCATTCGTCGAAGCTGGGTTGGCGCCAATTTGGAGGAAGCGACGGTGACTTCGAGCGATGCGTCAGGTTCGCAGCAATATCTGCTTGATCGAGTCGGAAAGGCGCACCTGCGCCAACGCATCGGCGTGGAAACCGAGCATGAGGCGGATCGTTTCGGCCAGGGGCGCAATTTCCTGCATATCGAAAACTGGCACCTGTTTCACAGTCTCATCCGCATGACGCTGCGTTTGACGGGGATGGCTGAGCGGGGTCGGCGCAATGTCCTCGATATTCAGGTCCGTCATAACGACGTCCGGTTGCCAACGCTGCCTCCATCCTTCGATGGGTTCACGTTGTTGCACCTCAGCGATCTGCATCTGGATTCCTTACCGGAGTTTCCAGGACGGGTCGCGGAAGTCGTGTCGGATCTGGATTATGACGTCTGCGTGATGACCGGCGATTACCGCTTCCATACGCATGGTCCCTGGCAGGCCGCGATGGCGGGTTTGTCGGTGGTCAGGGAGGCGCTGGGTGAGGATATTTATGCGGTGCTGGGCAACCACGACAGCATCTTCATGGTGGAACCGATCGAGCGCATGGGGATTCGTCTGCTGCTCAATGAGTCGGTCACACTGGAGCGGGGCGATGCGCGGATTTACATCGCCGGTATCGATGATCCGCATTATTTCGAATCGGACAACCTGGATGCCGCCAGTCAGGGGTTGGCCGACGAATCGATCGCGGTGCTGCTCTCCCATTCCCCGGAGATTTATACCCGCGCTGCCTATACCGGCTTCGATCTGATGCTAAGCGGCCATACCCATGCCGGGCAGATGTGTCTTCCGGGCGGCAAGGCCCTGATGTACAACTCCGCCGCGCCCAATGAATTCAATGCCGGTCCCTGGAGTTTCAATGCGTTGCAGGGGTATACCTCGGCGGGCACCGGGTCGTCGGTGGTACCGGCGCGCTTCAATTGCCCGCCGGAAGTGACCTTGCACCATCTGCGGCGGGTCTGACCCGGCTCAGTACGGGCGATTGCGGATGTGCCAGCGATAGAGCGGCCTTGACACCAGCACGGACAGCAGCGTGAAAGCGGCACTCAGTCCGATGACATGCAGCAGCCCGACAGGTAGCACCATTGCGGCATGGATGAGCGGGAACAGGGATTCGGGAATCTGGTCCAGCCCCGTGGCCTGATCGCTGGGGGCCAGGCCCATGCGACGTTTGACGAAGCTCGCAAACAGATCGCCGAGCATCGAATACAGGCCGAATAGCGCGCCGAACATGGCGCCCCATCCGAGCAGTGCGCTCAGTACCGCGCCGATGGAGATTGCCGCAAGCAGGCCTCGCCATGTCTTGGAGGTCCCGAACAAGGGACGGTCGTCCCAGGCATTCACGCCGAAATCGATGGGCAAGGCGAAGTGATTGCGCACCAGCAGCCGAAGCAGGATGGGCGCTCCGTTGCAGGCGAACAGCAATCCCAGCAGGGACAATTCGATCATGATCGGCAATGGGTCCGCATCGAGGCCGTGACGCCATCGTTATAGCCGACGTTATCGCCGGGAAGGCCTGATTCCGCAGGCGTTATTGCGCATGGCGTGGGCGTGATAACGTGGATACCGCACAACGTCACTGCCCCCACTTCTATGCAACACGCCATCTTCGACGACATCGTCATCCTGCTTTTCCTCTCCGTGTTCGCGGTGGCGTTGCTCCGCCGTATCCATCTGCCGGCAATCCTGGGCTATCTCGCCATTGGTGCGCTCGCCGGCGAACATGCGCTGGGGGTGATTCCTGACCTGCACAGTATCGAGATTGTGGCCGAGATCGGCGTGATCTTCCTGCTGTTCATGATTGGTCTGGAGTTTTCGATCCCGCACATGTTGTCGATGAAGGGCATCGTGCTGGGTCTGGGCGGGGCGCAGGTGGCCCTGACTACCGCAATGGCCGGTGGCATCGCCTGGGCGACCGGCATGAGCTGGCAGGGCGCATTCGTGGTGGGTGGGGCGGCGGCGCTGTCCTCGACGGCGATCGCCGCAAAGCAGCTTACCGAACAGCTCGAACTGCATTCCCGGCATGGGCGCATTGCGCTGGGCGTGTTGATCTTTCAGGACCTGGCGGTGGTCCCGTTCCTGGTGCTGATCCCGATTTTCGGTGCGGGTGGCAGTGAATCCATGACCGTGCCGCTCCTGCTTGCGTTGGCCAAGGGCGTGGGCGCATTCCTGCTGATGTTCGCACTCGGTCACTGGGTATTGCGGCCCTTGTTCCATGCCATCGCCGGGGCGCGTTCGGTCGAGTTGTTCACCCTGACCATCCTGCTGGTCGCACTCTCGGCGGCCTGGATCACCAATCTCATGGGGCTCTCGCTGGCTCTGGGCGCATTCCTCGCCGGAATGATGCTGGGCGAGACCGAATACCGGCATCAGATCGAGATCGAGATTCGCCCGTTCCGTGACGTATTGATGGGCCTGTTCTTCATCACCGTCGGTGCCCAGGTCTATCTTGACGCGTTGCCGACGATATGGCCCTGGGTGTTGTTGACGACCTTTGGGCTCGTCGTTGGCAAGGGTGCGCTGATGGCGGTCATCGTCCGCCTCGGCGGTTACGAAACCGGTGTGGCCTTGCGAACCGGGGCCGTGCTTGCGCAGGGCGGCGAGTTCGGTTTTGCGCTGTTGGCGTTGGCGATCAGCAATGCCTTGCTGGATCCGGCCGACAGCCAGGTGCTGCTGACATCCATCGTTCTCTCGATGGCGCTGGCGCCGCTGATCATCCGCAACAACGGCTGGTTCGCGAAACGCTTGTGTGCCAGTTATCTCGGCGGTCGTGAGCAGCAGGCGCACAAACTGGCGGACGCGACCGCCGACAAGCAGGGGCATGTGATCATCTGCGGCTTCGGGCGCATCGGGCAGAACCTCTGCGGGTTTCTGATCGAGGAGGGCATCGACTATGTCGGTCTGGACGTGGATCCCTTGCTGATCCGCGAGGCGCACGATGCCGGTGAGGATGTTTTCTACGGCGATTCCACCCATGCGGACATTCTCGAAGTCGCCGGTGTCGGACGTGCCCGCGCCCTGGTTGTCACGGTCGATGAAGAGCATGTCGCCGAACGCATCACCCATGCCGCGCGCAAGCTCAATGCCGATCTGCCGATCATCGTTCGCACCCGCAACGATCAATACCGCGAACAGCTCGAACACGCAGGTGCCAGCGACATCGTTCCGGAGGCGATGGAGGCCAGCATGATGCTCGCCGAACATCTGTTGCGCCGTCTCGGTGTACCGGCCACCGAAGTGCTGGAATTGATCGATCAGGCGCGGGCGGATCACTACCGGCGGCTGAAAGGCGTCTTCCACGGCGATCATGAGATCGAGGATGCCGCAAAGCTCGATAAGGACCGCCTGCACACCGTGGTGCTCGAGCCAGGTGCGCACGCCATTGGTATGCCGCTCGCCGATTTATGTGTGAATAACGAATCCGTCAATATCGAGGCGGTCCGTCGCGGGGCCATCTACGGCGAAAATCCGAGCCCGGAAATGACCTTGCAAGTGGGCGATGCGGTGGTGCTGCGCGGCCCTATCGATGAGCTTGAACATGCCGAGAACAAGTTGTTGAAAGGTTGATTGGCCAACCCGGTGCGCGTTGCTGCGCACCAATACGCCGTTTTACCTCGTGATCTGTAGAGACCCGGTGTGCATCGTTATGATTCGGGGATGTCTGATTCCGAACTGCGCGACCTGAGTGCTCGGCTGGATGGCTGCCTGTCTTCAGACAGGGCCGCGATCCGCAAACGTCTTGATGGTCTTCAGCGGCGCTTGCGCTCGGGAAAACCGGTAGATCGTGGGTTGGCGCAGCTTCGAGAGGCCATCGAGACTTCGGTGGCATCTCGCGCAGAGCGTCTGCAGCGCCTCCCAAAACCGGAATTTGACGATGCCTTGCCGATCAGCGCGCGCCGCGACGAGATTGCCGAAGCCATCTGCAAACATCAGGTGGTGGTGGTGGCCGGGGAGACCGGTTCCGGCAAGACCACACAGCTTCCCAAGATATGTCTGTCGATCGGGCGTGGTGTCGATGGCCTGATCGGTTGCACTCAGCCCAGGCGTATTGCTGCGCGTTCGGTGGCGGCCCGGGTTGCCGAGGAATTGAAAACGCCGCTCGGCGACAAGGTCGGCTGGAAGGTCCGGTTCACCGACAAGACTGGCCCGGACGCGGCCATCAAGTTCATGACTGACGGTATCCTGCTTGCCGAGATGCAGCGTGATCGCGACCTGCGTGCCTACGACACCCTCCTCATCGATGAGGCCCACGAGCGCAGTCTGAATATCGATTTCCTGCTCGGTTATCTGAAGCAGTTGTTGCCGCGTCGCCCCGATCTCAAGCTGATCATCACCTCGGCCACCATCGATACCGCGCGCTTTGCCAAACATTTCAACAATGCGCCGGTGATCGAGGTGTCGGGGCGGACCTTCCCCGTTGAGGTGCGTTACCGGCCTCTGCTCGGCGAGGACGCGGACAGCGAGGACCGCGATCTCACCACCGCCATCCTGGACGCCGTGGACGAACTGGAACGCGAGGATCGCGCCCGGGGGCAGAGCGGGGATGTGCTGATCTTTCTGCCCGGCGAACGCGAGATCCGCGAGACCGCCGAGGCCCTGCGCAAACATCATCCGCCGGATACCGAAGTGCTGCCCCTGTACGCCCGCCTGACGCCGGCCGAGCAGAACCGGGTGTTTCAGACGCATCGCGGTCGTCGCATCGTGCTCGCGACCAACGTCGCCGAGACCTCGCTCACCGTGCCGGGCATCCGCTATGTGATCGATCCGGGGCTGGCCCGCATCGCCCGTTACTCGCCGCACAGCAAGGTGCAGCGCCTGCCGATCGAAAAGATCTCCCAGGCCAGCGCCAATCAGCGCAAGGGGCGTTGCGGGCGCGTTGCCGATGGTGTCTGCATCCGGCTTTATGACGAGGCCGGTTTCCGCTCCCGAGCGGAATTCACCGATCCGGAAATACGGCGTTCCTCGTTGGCCGGGGTCATTCTGCGCATGGCCGATCTGGGGCTCGGTGCGGTGGAAGCCTTTCCGTTCGTCGAGCCCCCGGAGCGCAAACAGATCAACGATGGCTACAAACTGTTGGAGGAACTTGGCGCCGTCGATGGCCGACGGGGTCTGAGTGCGGTCGGTAGACAGCTTGCCCGCTTACCGGTGGACCCGCGTCTGGCGCGCATGGTGTTGGCGGCGGCCGATCACAACGCCTTGCGCGAGGTGTTGATCATCGCGGCGGCGCTAGCGATTCCCGATCCGCGCATGCGCCCGGCGGAACGCCAGCAGGCGGCGGATCAGAAGCACGCGCAATGGAAGCAGGACGATTCCGACTTTCTTGCCTTTGTCGCGATCTGGGACGCCTGGCAAGCGCAGGGCAAACACCTCTCCAACACCAAGCTGCGCGCCTGGGCGAAGGAAAACTGGTTGTCCTGGCTGCGCCTGCGTGAATGGCAGGATGTGCACCAGCAGTTGTTCACGGCGGCGCGCGAACATGGGCTCAAGCTCAACCCCGAGCCCGCTGGCTACGCCGATGTGCATCAGTCCCTGCTCACCGGTTTGCTGGGGAACGTCGGACTGCGCGATGAGCAGGATGTCTATGTCGGGGCGCGTAACGTGCGCTTTGCGATCTTTCCCGGGTCGACCCAGCGCAAAGCCCGACCCAAGTGGTTGATGTCGGCGGAGCTCCTGGAAACCTCGCGACTTTTTGCCCACACGGTGGCGAAGATTCAGCCGGAATGGGTGGAGCAACTGGCGGGGTCGCTGCTGAAACGCAGTTACAGCGAGCCTCATTGGGAACAGCGTCCGGCACAGGTTGCGGCCTTCGAACGGGTGACCTTGTACGGCTTGCCGCTGGTCGAGAAACGGCGAGTCAACTACGGACGTATCGACCCGAAAACAGCACGCGAAATCTTCATTCGCGAGGCCTTGGTTCAGGGCGCATTTCAAACCCGGGCGCCGTTCTTTGCCCATAACCGCATGTTGATTGCCGAGATCGAGGACCTGGAGGCGCGCGCCCGCCGTCGCGATCTGCTTGCCGATGAAGAGGCCCTGTTCGATTTTTATGATCGGTTGGTTCCGGAACAGGTATACAGCGGCAAGTCGTTTGAAACCTGGCGCAAGCGGATCGAGCATGACGACCCGAAGCGCCTGTTTCTGGATCGCGAGACGTTGTTGCAGCGCGGCACCGAGCATGTCGGGCGGGATCAATACCCGGATCATCTCCAGGTCGCCGGTCTGGACTTGCCGCTCGAATACCATTTCGATCCCGGCAAGGCGGTGGATGGCATCAGTGTGCGGGTGCCGCTTTCGGCGCTGAACCTGCTGCGTGCCGAGCACTTCGAATGGCTGGTGCCTGGGTTGCTGCGCGACAAATTGGTGGCACTGCTGCGGGGTTTGCCAAAGTCGCTGCGCAAGGCCTTCGTGCCGGTCCCGGATTACGCCGATGCGCTGTTCCAGGCCCTGGAATTTGGCCGAGGACGGTTAAGAGAGGCGATGGCGGCGCAGTTGTTGCGCATGAGTGGGGTGCGGGTGGCGCTCTCGGATTGGGATGAAACGGCGATCCCCGAACATCTGCGCATCAACTACAAGCTGTGTGGGGATGATGGCGAGATCGTCGCGATGGGCCGCGATCTGAGCGATCTTCAGGCCAGGCACGGTGGCAAGGCGCAGCAGAGCTTTGCGGAACTGCCCAAGGTCGGCCTTGAGCGCGAAAGGCTGCGTACCTGGGATTTCGGCGATCTGCCGGAGCGCGTCGATCTGGATCAGGCCGGGATGACCCTGCATGGCTATCCCGCCCTGATCGATCGCGGGGAGCACGTCGATCTGAAGGTGTTCGACGACGTTGCCGAAGCGACCCTGGAACACGCGCAGGGTTGCCTGCGCCTGTATCAGCTTGCCGACCACCAGAAGTTCAAATACCTGCGGCGCAATCCGGGCTTCGGCAAGACCGCCTGCCTGCATTACGCACCCATCGGACAATGCCGCGAACTGAGCGCGGACATGGTGGACGCGGTGTATCGACACACGTTCGGGCTCGATGCGCCGCCCCGTTCCCAGGCAGAGTTTGAACGCCGCCTGCAGGACGACATGCCCCGTCTGGTGTCGGTGGGTAATGAATTGGGCAAGGCCATCGACGAGGTCCTTGCGCAGTATCACGCACTTCGCAAAGCCCTGAATGGCCGCCTGCCGCCATCGATGCTTGATGCGGCGACCGAGATACGCACTCAGGCAGAGACCTTGCTGGCCACCGGGTTCATCAGCGCCACGCCAACGGCATGGGCACGGCGGCTACCGGTCTATCTCAAGGCGCTGGTCATGCGTCTGGACAAGGTACGCGCCGATCCGGAGCGGGATCGTGCGTTGGCGGCGCAGGTTCGGCCTTTTGCCGAGCTGATCCGGGCGGGGCGAGTCCCGGATGCCGAGTTCCGCTGGATGGTCGAGGAATTCCGTGTGTCCTTGTTCGCGCAAGGTCTGCGTACCGTGCAACCGGTTTCCGCCAAGCGCCTGCAGGCGATGTTGTAGCGAGCCATCCTTAGGAACCTCTGATCGAATCATTCACGGACATCTGAAGTCTGAAATTGCCGCTTTCTGCGTTGCGAAACTTGGCAATAGACCGGCTATTACCTGCGTTCCGCGCCTTGAACGCGACAATTTCAGCCATTCCGCTGAACCGTGCCTGATTCAATCAGAGGTTCCCTTATTGAGCGGTGTGGGCGCGGGCGGTCTCCAAAAACAGCGGGCAGCCGAAGAGATGGGAGGTTGCGAGTTTGTGGATGCGATTCGGTTGTATTTATAAATGCGAGTCATTATCATCCGCAGCCGCTATGCATCCTTATCTGTCTTACGGGGTCTTGATACTCATGTCGTTCAATCCGATTCGTCGTTCCTTGCTCGCGGCCACCTTGGGCGCGCTTTCCCTCGGTTTTGCGTTGCCGGCCTTGTCTGCGGACAAGGTGGTGGTGTACTCGGCGCGCAAGGATCATCTGATCAAGCCGCTGTTCGATGCCTATACCGCCAAGACCGGCGTGGAGATCGATTTCATCACCGACAAGGAAGGGCCGCTTTTGCAGCGCCTGAAGGCCGAAGGTCGGCGTACTCCGGCGGACCTGCTGATTACCGTCGATGCGGGCAATCTTTGGCATGCGGCGCATGAGGGGGTATTGGCGAAGATCGATTCGGCGATATTGAACGGCAACGTGCCTGCCCATCTGCGCGACCCCGACGGCCAGTGGTTCGGGTTGTCGATCCGCGCCCGCACCATCGTCCGTTCCACCGACCGCGTGCCACCTTCGGAACTGAGCACTTACGAAGATCTGGCGGACCCGAAATGGAAGGGGCGGCTGTGCCTGCGCACCTCCAAGAAGGTCTACAACCAGTCCTTGGTAGCGATGATGATCGCCCGGCATGGGATGGACGAAGCGGAGCGCATCGTGAAAGGCTGGGTGGCGAATCTCGCCGAGCCGCCGTTCTCCAACGACACCAAGGCGATGCAGGCGGTGGCGGCCGGCAAGTGCGACGTCACCGTGGTCAATACCTATTATTTCGGGCGCCTGCAGAAGTCGGAGCCGAATCTCCCGCTGGCGATCTTCTGGCCTAACCAGGGTCAGGACGGTCACGCTGCGGGCACCGGCGTACATGTGAACATCTCCGGTGCCGGGGTGACCCGTTACGCCAAACATCCGCAGGCCGCGCAGGCGCTGCTGGAATGGCTGTCTTCGGATGAAGCGCAGGCCCTGTTCGCGTCGCTGAACATGGAGTATCCGGTCAAGGCGGGCGTCGAGATCGATCCGTTGGTTGCGGCCTGGGGTGGGTTTAAGGCGGACGAGACCAATCTGGCGGAAGCCGGGCGTTTGCAGGCGGAGGCGGTCAAACTGATGGATCGCGCCGGGTACAAGTAAGGCTCATGAATGGTGGGAGCGGCATCCGCCGCGATCGGCGTCAGGGAGATTTCCAGGGCCGATCGCGGCGGATGCCGCCCCGGCGAGGACGCTGAATGAACTCGGTGCTCGTTTCGCAGGCCATGCCAAGACGTTGGTCGCAATGGTGGCATTCGGGTGGCCCCTGGCGACTCACCGCCGGTGTGCTGGCCTTGCTGGTGTTGCTGCCGATCGCGGTCATCTTCACCGGTTGGGTGCAGATCGACAGTGAGGTCTGGCGCCACCTTGCAGACACCGTTTTGACCGGATTGGTGCGCAATACCCTGGTCTTGCTGCTCGGGGTAGGTGTCGGAGTCACCGTAATCGGCGTGAGCCTTGCCTGGATCACCACCGCCTATGAATTCCGGGGTCGCGCCGCACTCGAATGGCTGCTGATGCTGCCGCTGGCGGTACCGCCCTATGTGCTGGCCTTCGTATTCATCGGCATGTTCGATTTCAGCGGCCCGGTGCAGGCGTTCCTGAATGGCTGGCTGGGCCCCAATTACTGGTTCCCGGAAGTGCGTTCCGAGGGCGGTGTGATCCTGGTGATGTCGCTGGCCTTATACCCATATGTCTACATGCTGGCACGGGCGGCGTTCATCGCCCAAGGGCGCAGCGTCATCGAGGCAGCGCGAATTCACGGGCTGACCCCCAGGCAGGCGTTCCTGAAAGTGGCGTTGCCGATGGCGCGGCCTGCGGTGGTTGCGGGCATGTCGCTCGCGCTGATGGAGACGCTCGCCGATTTTGGCGCGGTCTCGATCTTCAATTACGACACCTTTACCACCGCGATCTACAAGGCGTGGTTTGGCCTATTCAATTTGCCGGCGGCGGGGCAACTGGCGTCCTTGTTGCTGTTGTTCGTGTTCGTCGCCCTGATCGGCGAGGGGCGTCTGCGCGGTAAGGCGCGCTATCACGGCGATGCCCGGGGGCAGCGGCATCTGTATCGGGCGCGACTGCATGGCTGGCGTAAGGCACTGGTGGTCGGCTGGCCGTTGCTGGTGTTGACCTTCGCGTTCATCCTGCCGCTCTGGCAGTTGCTGACCTGGACCTGGCAGGTGGTGGCCGACGATCTCGATGAACGCTATTGGGACCTTTTGCTCCATACCCTGACTCTGGGTGGGTTTGCGGCCCTGTTCACGGTGTCTTCCGCATTGCTGATCGCCTATACGCGACGGCATTTCGGGCATCCCCTGGTCCGATTCAATGTTCGTCTCGCGACATTGGGCTACGCGCTTCCCGGCTCGGTATTGGCGGTGGGTATCATGACCGCGTTTGCCTGGGTCGATGATCGCGTCGCCGATGCGTACGAGGCGGGGTTCGGCGTTCTGCCGGATTGGGCCCTGATGGGCAGTGTGTTTGCCCTGGTGTTCGCCTACGGGGTGCGATTTCTTGCGGTGGCCTACGGCGCGGTGGACAGTGCATTCGAACGCATCCGGCCCTCGATCATGGAAGCGGCAAGAGGGCTCGGGGCCTCGCACGGCGAGGTGTTGCGGCGGGTGTACCTGCCGATCCTGCGGCCCGGTCTGCTGACCGGAACCTTGCTGGTATTCGTTGAAGTGATGAAGGAAATGCCCGCCACCCTGCTGTTGCGCCCGTTTGGCTGGGACACGCTGGCGGTGCGCATCTACGAACTCACCTCGGAAGGCGAATGGGAGCGTGCCGCGCTGCCCGCCGTGGCATTGGTTCTGGCGGGGCTGGGTCCGGTGATTTTGCTGGTGCGCCGTTCTGCGACCACGCATTGATCCGATGTGCATCGTCGGATGCATCACGCTGGCGACGTGCGCAGGGATGCGTTTATGATGGCGGGGATTTGCGGGTTTTATAGGGTCATTCCCTTGCTTGCGAAATCAAAATAATTAAAGCCGTAAACAACGGCATGAATGATCCACCGAGGAGGACACTGGTATGGCCCATATCGTCGTTTTGGGCGCGGGAACCGGCGGCATGCCCGCCGCTTATGAACTGCGAGCCGAGCTTGGCAAGCAGCACGACATCACCGTCGTGAACGAGCGTGATTATTTCCAGTTTGTACCGTCGAACCCTTGGGTTGCGGTCGGCTGGCGCACCCGCGAGGACATCTGCTTCCCGCTTGCGCCGTATCTGGAGCGTAAAGGCATCAACTTCATCGCCAAGCGCGTGGACAAGATCGATGCCGAAAACAACAAGCTGGAGCTGGATGGCGGCGATACGGTCGAATACGACTACCTCGTGATCGTCACCGGCCCGCGTCTGGCGTTCGAAGAGGTCGAAGGTGCCGGTCCGGACCACGGCACCTCCAATTCCATCTGCTCCATCGATCACGCGGAAAAGGCCTACGAGGACTATCAGAAGTTCCTCGAAAACCCGGGTCCGGTGGTGATCGGCGCGATGCCGTTCGCGTCCTGTTTCGGCCCGGCCTACGAGTTCGCGTTCATCGTCGATACCGATCTGCGCAAGCGCAAAATGCGCCACAAGGTGCCGATGACCTTCGTGACTTCCGAGCCGTACATCGGGCACCTCGGTCTGGGTGGTGTCGGCGATTCGCGCGGCATGCTCGAATCGGAAATGCGCAATCACCACATCAACTGGATCACCAACGCCAAGACGGTCAAGGTCGAGCCAGGCAAGATGCATGTCGAGCAGTACGACGACAACGGTCAGAAGGTGAAGGACGTTGAAGTTCCGTACACCTTCTCGATGATGTTGCCCGCCTTCAAAGGCGTCGATGCGGTGGCCTCGGTCGAGGGACTGTGCAACCCGCGCGGCTTCGTGCTGGTGGACGATTATCAGCGCAATCCGAAGTACAAGAACATTTACTCGGCGGGCGTCTGTATCGCCATCCCGCCGGTTGAGGCCACCCCGGTTCCGACCGGTGCCCCCAAGACCGGTTACATGATCGAGTCGATGGTCACCGCCGTGGTGCATAACATCGATGCCGAGTTGGCGGGCAAGGAGCCGAATACCAAGGGTACCTGGAACGCCATCTGTCTCGCCGATATGGGCGACACCGGCGCCGCGTTCGTCGCGCTTCCGCAGATCCCGCCGCGCAACGTGGCCTGGATGAAGAAGGGCAAGTGGGTCCATCTGGCCAAGATCGCCTTCGAAAAATACTTCATTCGCAAGATGAAGAAAGGCACCTCCGAGCCGCTGTACGAAAAGTACATGCTCAAGGCGCTGGGCATCGAACGTCTCGACTAGGCCCGCCATGCGTGACAGGAACGCCGCAGTTCGCTGCGGCGTTTTCTTGTCCGACTTTCCCCCAACACGTTTGGCGTTTTCGACGTCATTGCGTTGTCACCTGACGGCGGCAATGTGCGCGTCGTTCGGCGTGTTTATTCGGCATTTCCGGCCGACGCAGATTTCAGAGGAATAGGAAGATGACTGACCGAGTATTGGGCACCGTGAAGTGGTTCAACGCTGATAAGGGGTTCGGATTCATTGAGGCATCTGCCAGGGGCGAGGACGTCTTCGTGCATTACCGCCAGATTCGTGGCGATGGTTTTCGCAAGTTGCTCGAAGGGCAGCAGGTCGAATTCGGGATGATTCAGACCCAAAAGGGTTATGCGGCAGAGGATGTCGCGGTCCTGAACTGATCCGGTTCGACATGTTCGGTGAGAAACGGCCAGGAATTCCTGGCCGTTTCTGTTTTGGGGGCGATGTGGGTTGAATCCTTGCCGGTCAAGGTGGCTAGGCTTGCGGGCCGCGCTCGTGTAGGCAAACAATCGCAGCGGCTGGCGGTGCGTCGGCCGCAACGGATGGGGAGTCGGAATTGTCCGCACAACGGGTCGATTCACAACCGGCGTATGTGATCCATGCCCGGCCATATCGTGAGACCAGCCTTCTGATCGAGGCTCTGACGCTCGATCACGGTCGTGTCGGGTTGGTGGCGCGCGGTGCCGCACGTCCGAAGTCTGCCTTGCGGGCCCTGTTGCAGCCGTTTGTACCGTTGCATCTGAGTTGGCAGGGAAATGGGGAACTCAAGACCTTGCGTTCGGCAGAGCCGGCGGGAATGGTGCGTCGGCCGGATGGCCGGGCCGCGTTGAGCGGCCTCTATCTGAACGAGCTGTTGCAGCGTCTGTTGCCGCGCGATGATGGCCATCCCGAACTGTTTTCTGCGTATGTCGATGCCATGCAGGGACTGATATTCCCGGAGTCGGTCGAGGTGTGCTTGCGTCGATTCGAGATGCGTCTGCTCGATGCGCTCGGTTATGGCCTGGTCCTGGATCATGAACCGCTGAACGGTGAGGCCATCGTTCCCGAGGCCGCGTATGACTACGATCCGCACGGCGGTCCGCGACGGACTTCCGCAGGCTTGGGGTTGAATCTGCGCGGCGCGAGTCTTGCGAATATGGCGGCGAACCGGTTTGACGATGAAACGACGCGTGCGGATGCCAAGCGCCTGCTGCGGCAGGTTCTGCGTACCCACCTTGGGGAGCGTCCGCTGAAATCCCGCGAGTTGTTCCAGGGTCTGGCCGCACGGAAGCAGGTATGATCGCCTGCCGTCCCGACGTCTTGATTCCATACCCGGATGTTCGATTTCAATCCGCCTCGTTTTTCCGCCGATCTCGATGCCCTATTTAGCGCCTTGCGTGCCGCGTCGGATATCCATCTCAAGGACCTGGATGCGGTGGAGGCGGCCTTGCGTCAGGGCCGTGATGTGCTGGTGCGCGCCGAACGGGAGCCGGACAATCTCGACCCGGATGCGGTGACCGAGATTGCCGACTATATGCTGGAACTGTTCGACAACCTGCTGGCTGGCGTCCATGCCGCCGGGCGACGCGATCTGACCCCGCGACTTGCGCGTCTGGCGGTTCCCGTCAGTACCTGGGTGGCGAGAAACGGGGGCGAGATCAGTCGTCTGGAGCCGGTGGTCGATGGGTTTGCATCCCTCGCGAACGAGTTGTCGAGCCCGGAATCGCTGACCGCGATGTGCGTGGCGATGGGCACGGTGATGGATGCCGTCGATGAGGGTATCCGTGCCGATTTGGATAACAGCAACCCGGGTCGCCCCTGGCGGGTGTTGAATCTCAATCGCTGCATCGTCGCAACCCGCACCCATGATCCAGCGGTGATGGAGGAGGCCTTCGCCCGACTGGAAGGCAATCTGCCCCAGGATGCCCCCGGCTTTTTCCGTGAGGGCATGGAGCAGATGCACATTGTCGGTTACCCCGAACATGTTCGTGCTGTCATGCAGCGCTATCACGACCGCTGGCAGGGCGGTCATCGAGTCCACTGAATGAAATTTTTATTCGATCTGTTCCCGCTGCTGCTGTTCTTCGTCGCGCTCAAGGTCTGGGACATCTATGTGGCGACGGCGGTGGCGATTGCCGCCTCGCTGTTGCAACTGGCGATGTTCTGGGTCAAGCATCGTCGTTTCGAGACCATGCATCTGGTCACCGGCGCGCTGATCGTCGTGTTTGGCGGTGCCACCCTGATCCTGCAGGATGAGATGTTCATCAAGTGGAAGCCGAGCGTGTTGAACTGGTTGTTCGGCGCGGCCTTCCTGGGCAGCCAGTTCATCGGCGAGAAGAATCTGGCTCAGCGCATGATGGGTGCAAGCATCGATGTGCCGGGGCCGATCTGGATGCGCATCAACCTCGCCTGGGCGATATTTTTCACCGCAGTCGGGTTCGCCAACCTTTATGTGGTGTACAACTTCGATACCGATACCTGGGCGAGTTTCAAGGTGTTCGGCATCACTGGCCTCACGGTCGGTTTCGTGATCCTGCAAGCGTTTTATCTGGCCCGGCATATCAAAGACGACGACAGTGAACAGGAGGGCGGCTGAATGTTCTACGCCATCATCAGTGACGACATCGAAAACAGCCTGGAACGACGTGCCAGCGCGCGGCCAGCGCACCTGGAGCGCCTCAAGGCCTTGCAGGCGCAAGGCCGACTGCTGATTGCCGGCCCGCATCCGGCCATCGACAGTGAAGATCCCGGTCAGGCCGGATTCAGCGGAAGCCTGGTGGTGGCCGAGTTCGCCTCCCTCGATGAAGCCCAGACCTGGGCGGATGCGGACCCATACGTTGCGGCAGGCGTTTACGCGAAAGTCCGCGTCAAACCGTTCAAGAAGGTATTCCCGTCATGAGCATCGATCGCATGGCTGAAATCGAAAACCGGCTACGCGCGGCGCTGGCCCCGGTCAATCTGGATATTCGCGATGACAGTGCCAAGCATGCCGGTCACGCGAGCGCCGGCGGAGGCGGCCACTTTCACGCGGATATCGTCTCCGAGGCATTTGCCGGCAAGACCCTGCTGGAGCGTCATCGCATGGTCTACGCGGCCCTCGGCGATCTGATGGAGTCCGAGATCCATGCTTTCTCGATGTCCGCCAAGACCCCGGACGAGTTGCGTTGATCCTGTTGGCGATCGATACCGCCACCGAGGCGTGCTCGGCGGCCTTGTCCGTCGATGACGCCCTAATCTGGCGTTATCAGGTCGCGCCGCGCGATCACACCCGGCTGATCTTGCCGATGATCGAAGAACTCCTGGCCGAAGGCGGCATCGGGCGCGCGGATCTCGACGCAATCGCCTTTGGGCGCGGACCGGGCAGTTTTACCGGCGTGCGCATCGGCACCGGTGTGACCCAGGGTTTGGCCCTGGCGCTGGATCTGCCGGTGGTGCCGGTATCCAATCTCGCTGCGATGGCGTGGGGTGCGGTGCGTGAATTCGGGGCTACGCGGGTCCATGCCGCGATCGATGCGCGCATGGGTGAGGTGTACTACGCGGCTTATCGTAACGATGAGTCCGGGCTTGAAATCCTCGCTGAAGAGCGCGTCACCGCTGCGGATGCGGTGCCAGCAGACGAGAGTCCGGCAATCGGCGTCGGCACCGGATGGGGGAGTTATCGTCCCGCGTTGCGTGCGCGTTTGCCCAATGTCGATGAGATTCACGACGCGTATCTGCCGCATGCCCGGGCGATTGCCGAACTGGCGGCGCCGATCTTTGCCAAGGGCGGCGGCGTTGCCCCGGACGACGCCTTACCGGTTTATCTGCGCAATCAGGTCACCCACGTGGCCGCGAGCAAGGCCGGATGAGCGACTGGCGCGGCGGTGCGGAACAGATTCTGCTCACCTTGTGGGTCGGTGGGCTCTGGGTGATCGGTTATGTGGTGGCACCGGTGCTTTTTGCGACGCTGGAAGACCGCATGCTCGCGGGAATGCTGGCCGGTCGGATGTTCGCCGCGATTGCATACATCGGCCTGTTTGCCGGGACGGTGCTGCTCGTTGCCGAATGGTTTCGTGCCGATGGCGCACGTCGTGCGCGCTGGGCCGTGCTGTTCGTGATGCTGCTCCTGGTCGCCATCGGAGAATTCGTCCTGCAACCGAAAATGGCTGCACTGAAGGCGGCGGGCCTTCCCAGGGAGCTTGCCGGCAGCGATTTTGCGATGCTGCACGGGATTGCTTCGGTGTTGTACCTGATAAACAGCCTGCTGGGTCTGGCGTTGGTCGTTGGCTGGCAACGCAAGGCGAATTGAATCGCGCAGCGCCGTCATCCGCGTGTTTGTGCGCCTCGGGGTTGCTTAGAGCGGCAGGGAGACCTTGGGTTTCTTCGGGTTGCGACGGAACAGGACGAGAATCTGACCGATGCTCTGTGCGATCTCGGCGCCGGTTGCCGCGACGATCTCGTTACTGATCCCGGCCCGGTCGTCGCGCTCGGCACGGATGCGCACCTTGATCAGTTCGTGATGGTCCAGGGCAATCGCGATTTCGTTCATGACGTTGTCGGTCAGGCCCTTGTCGCCGATCATGACGACCGGATTCAGGTCGTGGGCAAGACCACGCAGGTGTTTTTTCTGGGCGTTGTTCAGGGACATGACGAGACCTCATACACAGGGCGCGCGAGTCTATCGCGGGACATCAGGTTATGGCACGTAGCAAGAGCAGTAGCCGCTGGCTGCAGGAACATTTTAACGACGAGTTTGTTTTGGAGGCGCAGAAGGCGGGCTGGCGTTCGCGTGCCGTTTACAAGCTCGAGGAGATCCAGAAGCGCGACAAGCTGATCAGGCAGGGCATGACCGTGATCGATCTGGGTGCGGCACCCGGCGCGTGGTCGCAATATGTGGTCCGTGAAGTCGGTCACAGAGGACGGGTTATCGCGCTGGACATCCTGCCGATGGATACGCTCGCGGACGTGGAGATCATCACCGGCGACTTCCGTGAGGACGAGACCCTGCAGACTCTGCGGGAAACCCTCGGGGACGCGCCGGTAGACCTTGTGCTTTCAGATATGGCCCCCAATATGAGCGGGGTGGAGGCGGTGGATCAGCCACGGTCGATGTATCTCGCGGAACTGGCCCTGGAACTGGCCCGCGAGGTGTTGAAGCCGGGCGGCGATCTGCTGGTCAAGGTGTTCCAGGGTGCCGGGTTCGAGGCCTTGCGACGCGACATGCAGGCCGTATTCGGCAGCTTGGCGAGTCGCAAACCGAAGGCTTCAAGACCTAGAAGTAGAGAGGTCTATCTTCTGGCCCGGAACTTCAAGCCGTAGTAAGGTCGAAACCATACTCCGCGCCCCGAAGCGGCGCGTTTTGCAGAGATTTATGTCTTGAACGATTTAGCCAAGAATCTGATTTTGTGGGTCATCATCGCCGTCGTGTTGATGTCGGTGTTCAGCAGTTTCGGGCCGCGAACCTCGCAGGCACCGACCATGGCCTACTCGCAATTCATCAACGAAGTGCGCTCCGGGCGGGTGCAGAAGGTCGAGATCAAGGATCAGACCCTGCTGGTCGCGCTCGACTCCGGCAACCGCGTCACCACCCAGAACCCGAACGATCCGGGCCTGGTCGGCGAGTTGCTCAACAACAACGTCGAGATCGTTGCCAGCCAGCCGGAACAGCAGTCGATGTTGATGCAGATCTTCATCTCCTGGTTCCCGATGCTGCTGCTGATCGGCGTGTGGATCTTCTTCATGCGCCAGATGCAGGGCGGCGGCGGTGGTCGCGGCGCGATGAGCTTCGGCAAAAGCCGCGCGCGCATGTTTGCCGAAGATCAGGTCAAGGTGACCTTTGCCGATGTCGCCGGCGTCGAGGAAGCCAAGGAAGAGGTCGGCGAGTTGGTCGAATTCCTGCGCGACCCGAGCAAGTTCCAGCGCCTCGGCGGCAAGATTCCGCGCGGCGTGCTGATGGTCGGCTCTCCGGGTACCGGTAAGACCCTGCTCGCCAAGGCCATCGCCGGCGAGGCCAAGGTGCCGTTCTTCACCATCTCCGGTTCCGATTTCGTCGAGATGTTCGTCGGCGTCGGCGCCTCCCGCGTGCGCGACATGTTCGAGCAGGCCAAGAAGCACGCGCCGTGCATCATCTTCATCGACGAGATCGACGCCGTCGGCCGCCATCGCGGCGCCGGTCTGGGCGGCGGCCATGACGAGCGTGAGCAGACCCTGAACCAGCTGCTGGTCGAGATGGACGGCTTCGAGGGCAACGAGGGCGTCATCGTCATCGCCGCCACCAACCGTCCGGATGTGCTCGACCCGGCGCTGCTGCGTCCCGGCCGCTTCGACCGTCAGGTCGTGGTGCCGCTGCCGGACGTGCGCGGTCGCGAGCAGATTTTGAAGGTGCACATGCGCAAGGTGCCGATGGCGGACGACGTCCAGGCCTCGATCATCGCGCGTGGCTGCCCGGGCTTCTCCGGTGCGGACCTCGCCAATCTGGTCAACGAAGCGGCGCTGTTTGCCGCGCGCGGCAACAAGAAGCTGGTCGACATGAACGACCTGGAGCGCGCCAAGGACAAGATCATGATGGGCGCTGAGCGCAAATCGATGGTCATGGGCGAAGACGAAAAGAGGCTCACTGCGTATCACGAGTCCGGTCACGCCATCGTCGGTCGCCTGGTTCCGGAACACGATCCGGTCCACAAGGTCAGCATCATCCCGCGTGGCCGCGCTCTCGGGGTGACGCTGTTCCTGCCCACGGATGATCGCTACAGCTATTCCAAGCAGCGTCTGGAAAGTCAGATTTCCAGCCTGTTCGGAGGCCGTATCGCCGAGGAACTGATCTTCGGTAGCGACAGCGTGACCACTGGTGCGTCGAACGATATTCAGCGCGCCACAGAGATCGCCCGCAACATGGTTACCAAGTGGGGCCTCTCCGACAAGCTCGGCCCGCTCTCCTACAACGAGGAGGAGGGTGAGGTGTTTCTGGGCCACTCGGTCACCCAGCACAAGACGCTTTCCGACGAGACCGCGCATACGATCGATGCCGAGGTTCGTAACTTCATCGACCGCAACTACCAGCGCGCCGAGCAGATCCTCAAGGACAACATGGACAAGTTGCACGCCATGTCCGAGGCCCTGATGAAGTACGAAACCATCGATATCGACCAGATCAACGACATCATGGAAGGCAAGACCGCGCGTCAGCCAGCGGATTGGGACGATGACACCAAGAACTCGTCCGGCCCGACGACGGGCGCCAATACCGGCGATTCCAAGGAAAGTGGCCCGATTGGCGGCCCAGCCAGTCAGCACTGATCGGCGTATCCCGGCAGTGCGTTGATCAACGGCGCCTTCGCGATCTCGCGGGGCGCCGTTTTCATTTCTCCCACATCGATAAGTTCTGATGATTTCTGGTCTGCAATGCGCCGATCGTGTTCTCGATCTGAGCCGCCCACGGGTCATGGGCATTCTCAATGTCACCCCGGACTCATTCAGTGACGGTGGCCGATTCCATGCCCTGGATGCGGCGCTCGCGCAAGCGGAGCGCATGCTGGAGGCGGGGGCGGCGATCATTGACGTGGGCGGTGAGTCCACCCGACCGGGTGCCGCAGAGGTGCCGCTGGAAGAAGAGTTGCAGCGGGTGATTCCGGTGATCGAGGCGATTCGATCCCGTTTCGACACCATTGTCTCGATCGATACCAGCAAGGCGGAAGTCATGCGCCAGGCCGTTGCCGTCGGGGCCGGATTGATCAACGACGTGCGCGCGTTGCGCGAACCGGGCGCAATGCAGGTTGCGGCGGAAAGCAGCGCCGCGCTTTGCCTGATGCACATGCAGGGTGCGCCGCGAACCATGCAGGAACGGCCCCGTTATCGCGATGTGGTGGCGGAAGTGTGTGAATTTCTCGAAGATCGCGTCGCGCAGTGTGAAGCCGCAGGGATTGAACGCCGTCGCTTGATGCTCGATCCGGGTTTTGGCTTCGGCAAGACGCTGGAACACAATCTCACCTTGCTTGACCAATTGCCTCGCCTGTCCGGGATCGGTCTGCCATTGTTGGTCGGACTCTCGCGCAAGCGCATGATCGGCAGTCTTCTGGGCGATCGCCCGGTCGAAGGCCGCGTGCATGGCAGTGTCGGTGCTGCAGTCATCGCCGCGCTGCACGGTGCTCGGGTATTGCGGGTGCATGATGTCGCGGAGACCGTGGATGCACTGGCGATCGTCGCCGGGCTGGCAGCGGTCCAATTAGAGCTTCCATAAGGAACATCCGATTTATTCAGGCATCCATCTGAGCCGTGCATGAATGGTCGGGGGTTCCATAACGATAACGATTGAACTTGGGGGATGCAGATCATGGAACGCCGTTATTTCGGTACCGATGGGGTGCGAGGCCGCGTCGGTCAGGGCGTGATCACGCCGGAATTCATGCTCAAGCTGGGCTGGGCTGCGGGTCGTGTTCTGGCAGGCGAACACGGGGGCCGCGTGGTCATTGGCAAGGACACCCGCATTTCCGGCTACATGTTCGAATCGGCACTGGAAGCCGGACTTTCCGCCGCTGGTATGGATATTCGCCTGCTTGGTCCCATGCCGACCCCGGCCATCGCATATCTGACACGGACGCTGCATGCGGCGGCCGGGATCGTGATCAGCGCGTCTCACAACCCGTTTTATGACAACGGCATCAAGTTCTTCTCGGCAGACGGTACCAAGCTGCCGGACGAGGTCGAACTGGCGATCGAGGCGGAACTCGATAAACCGATGACGCTGGTTTCCCCGAAACGTCTGGGCAAAGCGGTGCGTGTTGAAGACGCCTCCGGACGCTACATCGAGTTCTGCAAGGCCTCGATTCCGCAATCGATGAATTTTCGTGGCATGAAGATCGTGGTGGATTGCGCCAACGGTGCGACCTACCGGACTGCGCCCAGCGTGTTCAGTGAACTGGGTGCGGAAGTTATTTCCCTGTGTGCCCGTCCGGATGGCACCAATATCAACGCCGATTGTGGCTCGACCAAACCGCAGATGCTGGTGTCCGCCGTGCTGGAAAATGGCGCGGATGTCGGTATCGCGCTGGACGGCGACGGGGATCGCGTGATCATGGTCGATAACCGTGGGCGCATCATCGACGGCGACGAGATCCTGTACGTGCTGGCGACGGACCGAAAGGAAGCCGGACGGCTATCGGGTAACACGGTGGTTGGCACGCTGATGACCAACCTCGGCCTGGAGCATGCGCTGCGGGCGAGGGGCATCGATCTGGCGCGCGCCAAGGTCGGCGACCGTTACGTCATGGAAATGCTGCGTAACAACGGCTGGATGCTCGGCGGCGAGAGCTCCGGTCACATCATCTGCCTGGAAAAGACCACCACCGGTGACGGTGTTGTCGCGGCCTTGCAGGTGCTCGCGGCGGTGCAGCGTTCCGGCAGGTCGTTGCATGAGTTGCTGCATGGGGTGAACAAATACCCGCAGACCATGATCAATGTCCCGGTCGAGGGGCAGGTGGATGTGAACAGTTCGGTCACGGTGACCGGTGCGGTCAAGGATGCGGAAGCCATGCTCGCGGATCGCGGTCGCGTGCTGTTACGCGCCTCCGGTACCGAACCGCTGGTGCGCGTCATGGTTGAAGGCCGCGATGCGATCGAGGTGGAGCAGACCGCGCAGGATCTTGCCAACGTCGTGCAGGCGGCATTCGGGGCAGCGTAGTTGTAGGCCGGTTTAAGGAGCGAAGCGACGTAGCCGGCTAAGGAACCTCTGATCCATCCATTTGAGCCGTGCATGAATAGATCAGAGCTTCCCTAGGGGCTTGGATCGAAGGCACCAAGCCGGCAACGCTGCGCTTATGCCGGCCTACAATCGGTCGCTGTTTCGAGCCTTCCTCCCCCAGAGCCTTTGCGCTTAACCGCTTTTGTAGATACCCCGGATGAGCAAAGCCGCCAACAAGACGGGCAAGCCCCAGCACACGCCGCTGATGCAGCAGTACCTGCGCATCAAGGGCGAACACCCGGACGTGCTGCTGTTCTTCCGTATGGGCGACTTCTACGAGCTGTTTTATGACGACGCCCGCAAGGCGGCGAAGCTGCTCGACATCACCTTGACCGCGCGCGGTGAATCCGCCGGGGAACCGTTGCCGATGGCAGGGGTACCGGTCCATGCCGCCGACAATTATCTCGGGCGACTGGTGCGCATGGGGCAGTCGGTCGCGGTCTGCGAACAGATCGGCGATCCGGCGCTGGCCAAGGGCCTGGTCGAACGCAAGGTGGTGCGCATCGTCACCCCCGGAACGGTCACCGAAGACACTTTGCTCGATGAGCGACGCGACAACCTGCTGATGTGCGTGAACCGCAGCGGCGATCGCTATGGCTTGGCCTGGCTCGATCTGTCCGGGGCGCGCTTTCTGCTCAGCGAGATCGTCGGCGATACCGCCTTGTCGGCGGAACTCGAGCGCCTGAAACCGGCGGAGTTGTTGTTCAACGAGGCCGAAGCCCTGCCGGTTGCGGAGCGTCCGGGTCTGTGTCGCCGTCCGCCCTGGCATTTCGAGCTCGACACCGCTACCCGTCTTCTGACTCGGCAGTTCGGGGTGCGCGATCTGGAAGGTTTCGGTTGCTCCGGACTGGGGTTGGCGGTGTCGGCAGCCGGTGCATTGCTGCAATACGTGCAGGACACCCAGCGCAGCGCCTTGCCGCATTTGCGTGGACTCTCGATCGAACGCAGCGACGAGGCGGTCATCCTCGATGCCATCTCCCGGCGAAATCTGGAACTCGAAGCCAACCTCGGCGGTAACGACAAACACACGCTGGTCGGTGTGCTGGACCGCACCGCCACGCCGATGGGCTCGCGTCTGTTGCGTCGCTGGATAAACCGCCCGTTACGTGATCGTGCGACGTTGCAGGCCCGCCATCACGCGGTCGGAGCCTTGCTCGACGATCATCGCTTCGAGGCGCTCCGCGACGTCCTGCGTGGCATTGGCGACATGCAGCGCATGCTGACCCGGATTGCGCTCAAGACCGCCCGGCCACGGGATCTGACCGGCTTGCGCGAAGGGCTGTCCCGTCTCCCCGCGCTCCAATCGCAGATTCAGCCGATCGATTCCCCGTTACTGGCGGGGATCGGGCAACGCCTGGGCGACCACCCCGAACACCTTGCCTTGCTGAATGCGGCATTGATCGACAATCCGCCGGTGCTGGTGCGCGACGGTGGGGTGATTGCCGAAGGCTACGATGCCGAACTCGATGAGCTGCGCGGTCTGTCCCAGAACGCTGATCAATACCTGATCGACCTGGAATTGCGCGAGCGCGAACGTACCGGCATCGCGACCCTCAAGGTCGCCTATAACCGCGTTCATGGTTACTACATCGAGGTCGGACGCAGTCATGCCAACAAGATTCCGCTCGATTACCAGCGTCGCCAGACCCTGAAAGCCGCCGAGCGGTACATCACGCCCGAACTGAAGACTTTCGAGGACAAGGTGCTCAGTGCCAGGGAGCGTGCCCTGGCGCGTGAAAAGGCCTTGTACGACGATTTGCTCGAGCGCCTGATCGTGGTTCTCGCTTCGTTGCAGACTACGGCTGATGCGCTGGCCGAACTGGATGTTCTGGCGGGTTTTGCCGAACGTGCCGATCGTCTCGATCTGAGTGCGCCGGAACTCGTCGATGAACCCGGCATCGGGATACGTGACGGGCGTCATCTGGTGGTCGAGCAGGTCAGTGACGCGCCGTTCACCCCCAACGGCGTCGATTTCCACCGCGACCGCACCATGCTGATCATCACCGGCCCGAACATGGGCGGTAAGTCCACCTACATGCGCCAGGTCGCGCTGATCGTGCTGCTCGCCCACGTCGGCAGCTATGTGCCCGCCGCCAGTGCGGTGATCGGTCCGATCGATCGCATCTTCACCCGCATCGGCGCGGCGGACGACCTCGCCTCCGGGCGCTCGACCTTCATGGTCGAGATGACCGAGACCGCCAACATCCTGCACAACGCAACCCCCGACAGTCTCGTTTTGATGGACGAGATCGGACGCGGCACCAGCACCTTCGACGGCCTGTCGTTGGCCTGGGCCAGCGCCGAATGGCTGGCCCGCGAGGTCGGTGCCTACACGCTGTTCGCGACCCATTATTTCGAGATCACCCAGCTCGCCAGCCTGCATCCGAACATCGCCAACGTGCACCTCGACGCAGTTGAACATGGCGAAGGCATCGTGTTCCTGCATTCGGTCAAGGACGGCCCGGCCAACCAGAGCTATGGCCTGCAGGTCGCCGCGCTCGCCGGCATCCCACGTTCGGTGATTCAGGCCGCGCGTCACAAGTTGCGCGACCTGGAAAAATGCGGCGTGCAGGACGACTACCGCCAGTTCAGCCTGTTCGGCGACGAACCCAAGCCGGAATCGGAAAAGTCGGAACCGGCCCCCGACGAACTGCGAGAACTCCTCGCCGACACCGACGCCGACGATCTCACCCCCCGCGCCGCGCTCGATCTGATTTACCGCCTCAAAGCACTCTGAACCCGATGTAGGCCGGTTTAAGGCGCGTAGCGACGTAGCCGGCTTGAGGCATGGATCGCAGGCACCAAGCCGGCAACGCTACGCTTATGCCGGCCTACATCCAGGGCCGAACAGGTCGCCCGTTGGGTGGGCCGCTTTTGAGGGCTTGGCGTCGGATGTAGGCCGGTTTAAGGCGCGTAGCGACGTAGCCGGCTTGAGGCATGGATCGCAGGCACCAAGCCGGCAACGCTACGCTTATGCCGGCCTACATCCTTGGCCGAACAGGTCGCCCGTTGGGTGGGCCGCTTTTGAGGGCTTGGCGTCGGATGTAGGCCGGTTTAAGGCGCGTAGCGACGTAGCCGGCTTGAGGCATGGATCGCAGGCATCAAGCCGACAACGCCGAGCTTATGCCGACCTACATACTTCGGCCAATTATCATGTTTCCAGCGGGGGTGGTTACACATCATCGGTTGCGATCCCTGCGCCAATATTTCTTTACTGCATGGCACTGTTTATTTTCGCAATACGACGATCAAAACTTGAATGATCTGGACGTTTTGTACCGGGAGGGTACCGAAGCAATTGGCCGGAGCGACCTCGGCAGGGCGCATCATTGCTTCACCCGTATGCTCGAGCTCCGGCCAGACGATATCCGTGCGCTCAATGCGCTGGGTATCGTTTGTGTGAAACGGCGGGATTTCGCCCGGGCGTCAATGCTGTTTCGGCAAGCGCTGGCGCTTAAATCGACTTCCCCCGAGCTCGCCGATATACATGTAAACAACGGTCGTGCGGCGATGCAGTTGGGGCGATACGACGAAGCAGGTAGATCGTTTCGCAGCGCGATTTCGTTGCGACCGGAATGGGCCGATGCCCGACGTCATTACGGGCGCCTGCTGACCGAGCTGGGTCGATACGGCGAGGCGCGCACGGAGTTGTCGCGAGCGGTCGCCCTGGGCGACGGTGACTCCGACGCCCGGGCCTTGCTTGGGGTGGCGCATGCGCGTTCCGGTGATTTCGACGGCGCCATCACCGCGTATCGCGAGGCCATGCATCTGAATCCGAACAACACCCGTGCGCTTGCCTACCTCGTGGGTCTGTTGTGGCGCTTGGACCATAAGGCCGAGGCTCTGGCGCTGTATCAGCTCGGGCTGCGCGATCACCCGCGCGCGCCCATGCTGCATCTGGGCTTGGGGGATATATTGATTGCCAGTGGCCAAACCGAGCGAGGTTGGCAGGAGCATCAGTGGGTATATCACCCGGACGCCGACGCACCGCCGGTCACGGCGTTTGGCGAGGTGCTTCCACAATGGGACGGTACCGACCCGCAGGGCCGCACGCTGCTGGTCTACGCGGACCAGGGCGCGGGGGACGCAATTCAGTTTCTCCGCTTCGTACCGTTGCTCGCCCAGCGCGTGCACGCGCGTATTGTCGTCTGGCTGCCTGCCGCGTTTCGCAACTTGTTCGAGACCCTGCCGGGGGTTGCCGAGTGGCGATCGTCCGGGGCATTTCGCGAGGCGTCGACGGGTTGTTGGGCAATCACGCCTTTGGGAGGACTTCCGGCACGTCTGGGGCTTACATCTGCCGATTCGACGGCAATGTATCCCGAACTCGTTGTGCCCGCGACCCGGTACGCGGACTGGAATGCCTGGATTGACACGAAGCGCGACTCGGCGTTTGCCGTAGGGTTTGTCTGGCACGGCAACATCCGGCACGGCGGCGACGTATTCCGCTCGATACCCGTGGCCCAATTGGCGCCGCTGGCCGATGTGAAAGGGGTTACGTGGGTCAGTTTGCAGAAGGCGGATGCACGCAGACCACGGACCGAGGCGAAATTGCCTTTCACGGCGCTGGATGCGGCGCCTGGGCTCGTGGATTGGGCGGAGACTGCCGCCGTGCTGCGCAATCTCGACCTCCTGATAACGGTGGATACCGGGGTCGCGCATCTGGCCGGCGCGCTTGGCGTAAGGACCTGGCTGTTGTTGGCGCGTATTCCCGATTCGCGTTGGATGCTGGAAGGGGCTTCCACGCCCTGGTATCCGAGCATGCGCTTGTTTCGGCAGCCGGCGGTCGGTGACTGGGGGGCCGTGATCGAGCGAGTCCGGAACGAACTGCGGGGTGGGTCGGGATGGCGAAGGCGCAAATGTAGGCCGGTTTAAGGAGCGCAGCGACGTAGCCGGCTTGAGGCTTCGATTGCGGGCACCAAGCCGGTTATGCCGGCCTACATGCTTGGGAGTGTGTAGGAGCGGCTTCAGCCGCGATCGGCGTTCCGCGAAACCCCGAAGGCCGATCGCGGCTGAAGCCGCTCCTACAAGAGAGATCGCAGTGATCAGGGCTTGTCGGAGATGCGGATCTGCTTGCGGATGCGCAGATAGCGTTGCAGGCCAAGGCCGCCGATGACAAAGGCGCAGGGGACCAGCGCATAGCCGGTCAGTTCCATCAGCAGCACGTCTTGGAACAGCTTGATCAGGGTGACGCCGGAGACCAGGAACATCAGCGCGGTGCGCAGCCAGGCGAGCAGGGTGCGTTCGTTGGCGAGGCGGGTGCGGTCGATGGCGAGGACGTCGCGCAGGATGACCTGATCGGCATGTTTGCGGTACGGGTCGGATAAATCACTCATGGCTTTTCAATCCAAATTTCTGAACACGGTAACGAAGCTTTTCGCGGGTGCTGCGCAGCAGGCGGGCGGCACCGGAGACGTTGTCGTCGCTGCGCCGCAGGGCCTCGGCGAGGATCATGCGTTCCATGTCGTCGAGGCTCAGGCTGCCGTCCAGCGGTAGGCAGATGCGGCCGACCTCGTCGCTGCCCGCTTCCGGGATGGCGGCGTCGAGATGCAGCCAGCGCTCGGGGAACACCGGGCCGTCGGCGAGCAGCACGCAGCGCTCGACCAGATTGCGCAGCTCGCGCACGTTGCCCGGCCAGTCGTAGGCCTCCAGGCGCTTCCAGACGGTGTCGGGGATGATCTCGACACGCTGCCCGGCGAGGGCGTTGAAGTCGGCGATGAAGGTCGGCAGCAGGTCGCGCAGATCGCTCTTGCGCTGACGCAGCGCCGGGATCGGCAGGCGGAACACGGCCAGGCGGTGGAACAGGTCGGCGCGGAACTCGCCGGCGGCGACGCGCTTCTCCAGATCCTGGTTGGTCGCCGCGATGACCTGGAAATCGACCGCCAGCTCGCGGTCGCCACCGACCCGGCGCACGCGGCGGTCCTCGATCGCCTTGAGCAGCTTGGCCTGCAGGTCGAGTTCGAGTTCGCCGATCTCGTCCAGGAACAGGGTGCCGCCGTTGGCCTGTTCGATCAGGCCGCGCCGGCGGCCCTTGGCGCCGGTGAAGGCGCCGGCCTCGTGGCCGAACAGTTCGGCCTCCATCAGTTCGTGCGGCAGCGCGGCGCAGTTGACCTCGACCATCGGCCCGCTCGCGCGCGGCCCGGCGTGGTGCAGGATGCGCGCGGCCAGGCCCTTGCCGGTGCCGGTCTCGCCGGTGATCACCAGCGCCGAGAACGGCACGGTGGCGAGGCGTTCGAGCATCGCGCGCACCTCGCGGGCGGCGGCGCTGTGGCCGACGAAGGCGGCGGGCGAATAATGCCGCCCGCGCTGGCGACCTTCCTCGTTGAGCCGGCGTTGCGCGATCGCGCTGCGCGCCGCGCCGGATACGACCAGTTGCAGGCGTTCGGAATCGCAGGGCTTTTCGAGGAAGTCGAAGGCGCCGAGTTTCAGCGCGCGCACCGATTCCGGCACGCCGCCGTACGCGGTCAGGAAGATCCATTCCCCGCCCTGGCCGTGCGCGCGGGCCTGTTCGAGCAGGTCGAGGCCGTTGCCGTCCGGCAGGTTGATGTCGGAGACCACGACCAGCGGATCGAGGTGGCGCTGGAACAGCAGACGTCCGGCCTCGCCGAGGTCGCGGGCGAGCACCGCGTCCCAGCCGGCGTCGGCGAATTCCTCGCGCAGTTCGTCGCCGAGCAGGGCTTCGTCTTCGATCACCAGCAGGGTGTCAGGCATCGTCGTCTCCGGGGGCGCAGGGCAGGGTCAGGGTCACGCGGGCGCCAGGCCGATCGCCCTGCGAATCAATGTTGGCGAGGTGTATCTCTCCGCCGTGGTCGTGCACGAAGCGGCGCACCATGGCGAGGCCGAGGCCGGTGCCGCCGACTCGATCGGTCGCGAACGGGCGCACGCCGACGCGCAGCATGTCGATCGGGAAACCGGGGCCGTCGTCGTCCACGTCCACGCGCAGCTGGCCGTCCTCATGGGTGGCGCGAAGGGTGATCGTGCCGGCATCGCCGACCGCGTGGACGGCGTTGAGGACCAGATTCAACAGCGCCTGACGCATGCCGCCGACCGGCAGCAGGCAGCTCAGTCCGGCGGCGATCTCGGTGCTCAGGGTGATGCCCTCCGGCACCTGATAGCGGGCGAGGGCGAGGAAGTCGTCGATCAGGCCGGCCAGCGGCACGGTGACGGCGGGTTCGGGGGCATGGCGGGCGGCGTCGACGCGCTCGGTCAGCAGGCCGTTGATGCGTTTGAGCTCGGCGATCACCGCGTCGATGCGCTTGGCCTGTTCCGGACCACTGTCTTGTTCGGCGATCTTGCGGCGCAACTTGCCGCAGGCCATCTGGATGCCGGCCAGCGGATTGCGCAACTCGTGGGCCAGCCCGGCGGAGACCGCGCCGACCGCCGCCAGCCGCTCCGCGCGACCGAGTTCGCGGGTCTGTTCGAGCAGCGCCTCGGTGGCCTGGCGGACCTCGCTCTCCAGCGTGTGTTCGCGGGCGCGGTGTTCGTCCTCCAGCGCCTGCAGGCGCGAGACCAGCGCGTTGTAGCTGTGCAGCACCGGCTGCACGAGGCTGGCGCTGTCGCTGAGCTGGTCGGCGGCGACCGGGCGGTAATCCCGTCCGGCGAGACGCACCAGCAGGCCGCCGAGATCGTTCAACGGACCGCGCAGGCGGGCCTGCGTGAACAGCAGCAGCGCGACCGCCGTCAGCGGCAGCACGATCAGCAGGGCAACCGCGAGGCGCAGCTCGGTCTCGTTGTCACGGGCGACGGCGGAGAGCAGTTGGTCATGCTGCGTGCGTTCCGCGTCGAGCACCTCGCGCAGTCTGGACAGCGTTTCGGCGAGCACCTGCACCGGGTCGGCACCGGCCTGGTCCAGGGAGGCGACGATGCGCGCCAGGCGTTCCGGTGTGCTCGGATGCAGGTCGCTCTCGCTGGCGACGATACCGGCGACCTGGGCGCGTAGGTCCGCCAGGTCGTCGGGCGAGATCGCGGCGCCGCGCAGTCCGCGCAGCAGGGCCTGCTCCATGTTCAGGCCGACGTCCTGCAGACGCCCGATGTGCTGGAGATGCGCCTGCACCGGCTGGATGCGGTCGAGACCGCGCCAGGACACCGCGATCAGGCCGGCCAGCGACAGCGCGACCAGCACCGCCGCGATGCCGAGCGGCAGCCAGACCAGACGCCGGACCGGAAGCTGGAAGGGGCGGTCGCCGGACGGGCTCATGGCACCGGGCTCATGGCATTGGGCTCATGGTTGGGTGGCCACGCTGGGCGCGGCGGCCGGAACGTTCTCGGGAACGTCAGCCGGTACGGTGTTCGCGCCGGTGGCCGCATTGCTCACCGTGTCGTCGCCGGTGGTCGGCCCGGACAGCGCGCGACGGAGTTGCACGGCGATGCCATCCAGCCCGCGCCAGTCGAGCTGCGGGCGTCGGGACAGCTCACGCAATGCGTCGGCCAGTTCGGTGTGGGCGGAGCCGGTGGCGGCGAGGGCATCCGCCGCGTGCCGCAGGTCGTCGTGGCTGCTCGGCGGCCAATTCGGTGAGTTCGCCAGCAGCGACTCGACCACGTAGTACGCGTTCAGCAGCGTGGGTTCGTCGAAGGTCACGGTGTGGCGCATCTCGCTGGTGGCGCGGTCGAGCTGGTCGAGGGCGCGACGACGACCGACCTCGCCACCGGCGATGCGTTCCAGCGCGGTCGCCACGCGCTGTTCCGTGCGGGCGAGCGGAAGCCAGTCGGTCCGGATCGCGGTCGCGGTCAGGGTGTCCGGCGCGGAGTTATTGCGCGGTGCGCGGGCACGCATGTCCGGGGCATCGAGCGCGACCGTCAGCTGTTCCGCCCGCACCGGCAGCCACCAGTCACCGTCGTGGTGGTAGTCGGCGGGCAGCAGGTTGATCGCGTCCCGATTCAGATCGGCGAGGCGGTCACGGGCATCCTGCAGCGGTTCGCGGGCGGCCTGCGGAACGCCGGAGCGTATCCAGGACCGGGCCTCCTCGATGCGCGGCAGGATCATCCTGCCGGCGTCGAGGCCGGGGAGGCTGTCGGTGTCGGTCAGCGGACTTTCCGCCGAGACCGAGACGATGTCCGTCGCCGGATTTGGAGTGGGGGTTGCCAGTGCGTTGCCGGACAACGCGATGCCGAGAATCAACAGAAATCCGCTGAGTGGCGTGGCGGGTGAACGATGGGATGCGATGAGTCGGGGCATGGTGGAAGGCTTGCGTGGAGGTGTGTTGGTCTCCCGTTGCAAGCCGCGTGCCCCACCTGCCGGGCGCCCGGAAAGCAAGCCACGGCGCGCATTCCCCCGTCCGCATAGGTTCCGGAAGTTGCTCCGAAGTGGTGGATTTGCCCCAGCATGGCTCATATCAACCAGACCACGCCGAAGCCGGAAGGGTTCCCCACGCGCGGGTTTAAGGGTGCCGACCCCTTAAATGCGATTTTGCTTGACGGCCAAGACGGTATATGACGCCAATGCCGCGCAAACCGGTGCGGCGTCTGATCTCCGCCGCTTGCGAGGTTGGAAGATCATGGGACATGATCCGTCAGACCCGCACCGATGACGGTGCCGCAGGATTAGCCCACCAATTGGAACATCCGGATTCTCATGGACAGAAAAGGAGATCATCGATGAATCTGCGTTTCGCCAGTCTCGCCCTGCTCGGGGCACTATCCGCCTCCCCCCCCTTCATGCCGACTACCTCGCTTACTCGGTACTGGACGGTCAAAAATCACCCCTGCCAGAATCCCTCGACCCCGTCGAGGCTCCCTACCTCATCAATGTGGAGTGGGGCGCCTCCGCAGCGCGCCCGATCCGCGTGGGTGTGCTGCCGGTGCAGAACAATTCCGCCGCCGCCGCGATGCAGATGTCTTACAACGGCGTCAGTTACACGATGCCAACCACGGGAGGCGTCGGCGTTCCGGTTCAGGGTATCGAGGCAATCATCACCACGGTCATGGACAAGACCGGTCGCTTCCGGCTACTCGAACGCAGCGTGATCGACCAAGCGCTACGCGAACAGGATCTGGCCGCTGAAGGGCGCATCACCAAGGAGTCCTCCGCGCGTACCGGCAAGGTATTGGGCGCCGAATTCCTGATCCAAGCGGTCGTGACCAATTACGAGAGTGGCATCGAGAGCCAGAACATCGGCGCAATCGCCGGGTTCATCCCGATTCCTGGCGCAGCCCTGCTCGGCGGGCTCAGCTCCAAAAAGAGCAAGGGCGTGGTGGGCATGAACTTTCGCGTCATCAACCCGGAGACCAGCGAAATTCTATTCACGCATCAGGTCGAAGTCGCGATGGAGGAGTCCAGCATGGGCTTTGGCGGCATCGGGCTTGGCGGGTCCGGCGGTCTGGGCGGATTCCTCTCCGACTATTCGAAGACGCCGATCGGACAGGCCGTGATCGCTGCCGTGAACAAAGGCGTTTACGAAGTGATCAAGGAAATGGGGACAAGCCCGGCCCAGGGTACCGTGGTCAAGGCGGATGGCGCCGATTCGGTGTACCTGAACCTCGGCACCGGATCAGTCAGCGAGGGCGAGCGCCTGAAGGTCAGCGATCCGGGAGAGCAGATCATCGACCCTGAAACCGGTCTTTCGCTCGGCGGGGAAGAAAGACACATCGCTGACGTCACCGTCACCTCCGTCAAGGAGAAGTACTCCATCGCCAAGCTCGATCAGAGCTTCCGGAAGGCCAAGCTCAAGCGTGGCAATCGGGTGGTTTCCTACACCGTTCCCCCGGCCAACGAATTCGCCCCCACCTGGACCGCACCGGCATCCGCATCCGGGAAATCGGGACTATTCGGCACCGGAAACGGAGTCACGGCCAATCCTTCCGCTCAGGGCGGTACGACGGGTTTCGGATTCTAGTAGCCCCTGCCTGCCACCAACGAATACGCCCCGGACGAACCCGACGTCCAGGGCGTTCTTTGGATTCTTCGCAGATTGGCGGGAACACCAAAAGCCAGAGCCGTCCGCAAATGAGCGCGAATCACCATCAATAAACCGCGACCAATCCGCCTGACCGCCATCGAAGCAACGTATAACGGCATTGGGGTCGTAACGGCATAAGGCATTGGGGCATTGGGGCATTGGGGCATTGTCACCCGGCCCGCGCCGCCGAAATATCTCCGTCATCCGGCGACGAATTCAAGATACGAGGTCTCGCATCGTTGCATTCGGGTGAGTAACCCCGTTGTGCAGGCTCTTCACGTCCTTGCATCTGGCAGATATGTGCGCATAAAGTGAGCGCACAAGCATTGCTGGAGCCAAAACATGCGTATTGAAGCTGCCGGCGAGGAAAAGTCGCCCGTGAATCTCCGGATTCGTACCTCGCTGAAAAACAAGGCCAAGAGTCTTGGGGTGAACTTGTCCCAGACCCTGGAAAGGTCCCTCGAAGATGAGATCCGCCGCGTCGAACAACGTGAGTGGGTCGAGACCAATTGCCAAGCCATCGAGGCTTACAACCGGCGCATCGATGAACGCGGTCCGGCATTGGCCGCTTACCGTAGCTTCTGACGCCTCGATGCCGCAGTTCGATTACTACGCCAACCCCAACCGCCATTCGCGCGATTGGGCTCCGTACATCGTTGATCTTCAGCACGACATGTTGAGTTCGCTACGGACCCGCATCATGGCCCCGTTGGTCGTGGTGAAACCGTCGAGGGAGCCGATGATGCGGGGACTCAATCCTGTCGTTTCGATCGACGAACAACCGTACTTCGTGTCCACCTCGGAGATGGCTTCTGTCCCGGTCACTGAGCTCTCCGAGCTTCGCGGTAATTTATCCGCACATCGGGGTGAACTGCTTGCTGCCGTAGACGTGCTGTTCACCGCAGTCTAGGTGTGTAAACCCACCAGGTTGTTCATGTCAGGGGCTGAAGTCGAGGGCGGCGGGCGTGCTCATCGGTTCGGTTTCACGGGCGCCGACGGGACCGGTCAGAGCTGGTGGATGATCGCGCTGAGTTGGGATTCGGCCTCGCCGAAGCGGGCGGCGACGACCTTGGCGTCACCCTTCAGGTCCTTGTCGATGCGGTCGAACATCTTGCTGGCGTTCTCCACTTCCTTGCGGGCCTCGCCATCGGCCTTCTTCAGCGCGGCGTCCAGATAACCACGGGCCTCGGCCAGTTCGACCTTCGCGGCGGCATCGTCCTGGCTGTAGAAGTGGTCGATGCGGGCGTAGGCGAGTTGCAGCTTGGCTTCGATCAGGTCCTTCTTGGCGACGCCCTCGGCGCGCAGCCGCTGCCAGCCGGTGCTGAGGGATTCGACCGAGCGTTCGGACAGTGCCTTGACGCGGTGCCAGTTGCTGGCGAGCCGGCTCTTGATGCCTTCGTCGGCGGTGCCGGTGCCCGTGTCGGCAATGGCGTCGTGCAGTTCGCGGACCTCGGGGACCAGGTCGGTGGCGGCCTTACGGGTGATGTCGTCGCCACTCTTGGCGGCCTGTTCGAGCTGTTTGACGGCGTCGTTGAGGTCGGCCTTCGCGTAGTCGCTTTCACCGGCCAGATATTCCTGGTTCGCGCGCCACAGCGCGGCCTTGGCCAGGGTCAGCGGCGAATCGAAGCGGAAGGAGACCAACACGACGTTGTCCTCGGCGGCGGTCAGCACGGTGTCGGCGGCCTTGGTGTCGCCCTTGCTCAGGTCGGCGCGGGCCTGGTCGACCAGGGTCTGGGTGGCGTGCAGCGGCAGGTCGGCCTCGACGTAGAGGAGGGCGTCGTCGGTGGCGTCGAGGTTTTCGCGCGCCTGGGCCTTGTCGCCGTCCTTCATGGCCTGCTTGGCGTCGTCGAGATGCTGCTTGGCCTGCGAGGTGGGCACGTAGTCGACCAGTTCGTCGAGCGAGGCGTAGATCGGGATCAGGTCGGGCAGGACGGCCTGGGTGTCCTCGTATTCGAGGTGCTTCTTGGCGACCCAGATGCGGTCCTTGATCTGCGCGGTCGGCAGCGCGGCGCGGATGATGTCGAGCAGCTTGTCGGCTTGGGCGAGTTCGGCCTTGGCCTTCTCGGCGTCGGGGTTGTCGCCGTTCAGCTCGCCGCGCGCGGCGGCGATGTGGCGCAGCGCCTTGACCGCAGAGGCGGAGATGGTCGCTTCGTCCTGCGCGCTGACGCGCTGCGGGGCGGTGACGTTGACCTCTTCCTTGATGACGCTCTCGGCGCGCGCGACGCCGCTGACGGCGAGGGCGACCAGGATGGCGGCGACCAGGGGTTTGACGGTGGTTTTGGTGTTCATGGCATTTCTCCCGTGATGTGAAGGACGGGGCGCGGGTGGCGCCTCGCCGGGCATATTGCAGGTCTCGTGCCAGATCGATTAGTTACGCTGAATCAATGACTTGTCGGATTGATGCTCGCCGTGGGCAGCGGCGATGGGGGGATTGAACCAGTTGCGTTGGTTCGGCTGAGCCACACGCCGGGGCGGGCGCGGTCAGGCGGCGTTGTGGCCAGGGAGCGCGGCGAGCAGGGTGAGGATGCCGGCATCCGGGCGGTGGGCGTGTTCCGAGAGGTGGCGGCGCCAGTGCCGGGCGCCGGGGATGTTCTGGAACAGGCCGAGGATGTGGCGGGTCAGGTGGTTCAGACGCAGGCCGGCGGCGAGCTGGGTTTCGACGTAGGGGATGAATGCCTCGACGATGTCCGCGCGGCTGGGGACCGGGTGTGGGTCGGCGTAGATGCGGCGGTCGACTTCGGCGAGCAGGTAGGGGTCGTGATAGGCGGCGCGGCCGAGCATGACGCCGTCGAAGGTGTGCAGGTGGGTCTCGGCGTCGTCGAGGGTCTGGATGCCGCCGTTGAGGACGAACTGGCGCTCGGGGAAATCACGTTTCAGGTCGGCGACCACCTCGTAACGCAGCGGCGGCACCTCGCGGTTCTCCTTCGGGCTCAGGCCGGACAGCCAGGCCTTGCGGGCGTGGACGATGAACACCTCGCAACCGGCCTCGGCGACGGTGCCGACGAAATCGAGCAGTTCCGGGTAGGAGTCGCGCGCGTCGATGCCGATGCGGTGCTTTACCGTGACCGGGATCGAGACGGCGTCGCGCATGGCTTTCACGCAGTCCGCGACCAGTCGCGGCTCGGCCATCAGGCAGGCGCCGAAGGCTCCGTTCTGTACCCGCTCGCTGGGGCAGCCGACGTTGAGGTTGACCTCGTCGTAGCCCCATTCCTCGGCCAGCCGCGCGCAGCGGGCGAGGTCGTCCGGTTCGCTGCCGCCGAGTTGCACCGCGAGCGGGTGTTCGGAGGCGTCGTAACGCAGGTGGCGTTCGACATCGCCGTGCAGCAGCGCGCCGGTGGTGATCATCTCGGTGTACAGCAGCGTGTGCCGCGAGATCAGGCGCAGGAAGTAGCGGCAGTGCCTATCGGTCCAGTCCAGCATCGGGGCGACGCTGAAACGGCGATCCACAACGGTTTCGCTCACTGCGGCAAGGGCTCGGTGTAGGGCGTGATGTTGTCGGCGTCGATGCGATAACCGGTTTGCGCAATCTGCGCATCGAAGCGTTCGGCGCGCAGGGTGCCGCTGACCCAGATGACATCGAACATGTTCAGCCCCTTGCCCTTGTTGCCGGGTGCGGCCACGAAGACGGTCTGGTTGGCCGGAGGCGGTGGCACATGCACGCAGGCGCCGTAATACGGGACCAGCAGGAAGTCGGTGGTGCGCTGGGCGTCGCCTTCCAGCGGCACCACGAAACCGGGGAGTTTGACCCGCTCGCCGTCCAGGTCGTCGCGCACCGGCGCGTTGTCGAGCAGCTTCTGGACCTCGGCCATGATCTGGTCGGCGCGTGGGTCGTCGTCGGGCAGATCGGCGATCTGTTCGTCGTACTTTGCGAACAGCTTTTCGGGCTGGTAATCCTCGGGGATCAGGTCGTCCCAATCGATTTCCCGATAGCCCTCGGCGACGAGTTCATCGGTGCTCAGTGAATGGGTTCGGGACTCGGGGGCGGTAGAAGGTGGAGTTCCACCTTCGCAAGCCACCAGTAGTGGAATCAGGGCAAGAATCAGATTTCGGTGCATTGGATCGGTATTGGAGTGACGCTCGTTGTGGGGAGGATGCGGTTAAATCAGGGATGCTTGAAGGTCGCGTAGACACGATCAACCAGTCGGTAAATGGGGCAGAAATATGGTTTATCCTCACGCCACATTTGATTTTGTCAGGAGGGAGCCGTGGAAGATATGTTGATGACTTGGACTACCGTATTGGCTGTGGCTATTGCTGGGTACCAAGTGTATTTGCAACGCCGTGAGACAGAGCGAAACAGCAAGATGCATGCACTGATTCACCTTGCGGATGTTTTGAAAGCGCGCATTGCTCATTACGAACGCATTATCGATCAGATGAAGGTGAAGAAAGAAGATTGGAGCGGGCATGCGCGGAAAGTGAATAATGAGTTTCGCCCCATGTTGATCAAGGTTCAGAGCGAGCTTTACGCCCTGCTTGCGTGTTACGAGGTGGCCTTTGATGACGCTGAGCTGAAAAGCGTGCTGGGGTTGGAATCCTCCTGATAGGGGCTGCGTGTAAAGGAGGGATGTCTTCAGTTACCAGTCGCATGCCCGACTGCAGAACACGCTCACGGTACGATGAGCAAAATTACTCTCGTTTGGCCCGTTGATGCGCGACATCCGCCTCCTCATTCTTGCCCAGTTCCTGACCGCATTCGCCGACAATGCGGTGCTGTTCATCGCCGTGGGCATGGTTAAGGACAGCGCGCACGCCGGCTGGTATGTGCCGACGTTGCAGGCGTCATTTCTGGTTGCCTATGTGGCGCTGGCGGCCTGGGTCGGGCCATTCGTGGATGCACGTTCGAAGACGTCGGTGCTGTTCGGTGCCAACCTGATCAAGGCGCTGGGCGTGGGTCTGATGTTCGCGGGGGTGGAGCCGCTGCTCGCGTACGCAGTGGTCGGCATCGGCAGCGCGACCTACAGCCCGGCCAAATACGGGATTCTTCCGGAGCTGGCGCCCTCGGATCGACTGGTGAAACTCAATGCCTGGGTCGAGGGCAGTACCATCGTCGCGATCCTGAGTGGCGCGTTGGCCGGAGGCATGCTCGTGGATCGTTCCGTGTCGCTGGCCCTGCTGGTGGCCTTGGGGCTGTATCTGGCGTCGGCGATGGTGGCGCGATTGATGCGGGCGCTCCCGGCGGTCGCTGCCTGGCCTACGGGCATCGTCAAACGGTTTTTGAACACCTTGCGTGAACTGGCGCGGGATCACGATGCGCGTTATGCCTTGATCGGTAGCGGGCTGTTCTGGTCTTCGGCAGCCGTTTTGCGTGTCGTGGTGGTGGCCTGGGCACCGCTGGTGCTGGGGCTGACTTCGACGCAGGACATTGCCGAACTGACCTTGTGGTCGGCTTTGGGGATCGGAGTGGGCGCGATGCTGGCACCGCGTGTGATCCCGATGACACAGCTTTCCCGGACGCGCTTCGCGGCCTACGCAATGGCCTGGGCGATCCTGCTTCTGGCCGTCGTCGATCACCTGTGGGCGGCACGCCTTGCCTTGTTGCTGGCCGGTATTGCCGGTGGGGTGTTCGTCGTGCCGGTCAATGCCATCCTCCAGGCCATCGGGCATCGCGGACTGGGTGAAGGCGCGAACGCGGGGGCGGTGGTCGCGGTACAGCGTTTTGTCGAGAACGCGATGATGCTGATCGCCACCGGCGGTTACGCCGCACTCGCTGCGGTGGGTGCGCAACCGATCGGCACCTTGTACGGTCTATGTGGACTGCTGGCGCTGGGGGTATTCCTGCTCAATCGGGGTAGATGATGTTCGTCACCGCGATTTGGGGCTGCATTTACTGCGGACAGCGCGCACCCTAGGGATGATTTCGGAGATGAACGATGGTCGATAAAGTCGAAAAGAGTGAAGCGGAATGGCGTGAGGAACTGTCGGATGAGCAGTTCTGGGTGTGTCGTCAGAAAGGCACCGAACCGGCGTTTACCGGCGTGTATCACGACTGCAAGGAGGACGGCCTGTATCGTTGCTCGGCCTGCGGCAATGCGCTGTTCATGTCGGATCACAAATATGATTCCGGCAGCGGTTGGCCCAGTTTCTGGGAACCGGTCACGCCGGATGCGGTGAAGACCCAGACCGACGGCAGCCACGGCATGATCCGGACTGAGGTCCTGTGCGGCGCCTGCGGCTCCCACCTCGGGCATCTGTTCAACGACGGTCCTCGCGACAAGACCGGGTTGCGCTACTGCATCAATTCGGTGTCGCTCGATCTGGACAAGGAATGACCCGACTCGACGCCGAAGCGGACAACGCCCGCCTGGATGGCGCCCGCCACGATTACGCGGGCCTCGATCCGGATACCGTGCTGGCCGCCGTTGAAACCCTGGGTCGTTACAGCGACGGGCGGTTGCTTGCCCTGAATAGTTACGAAAACCGGGTGTATCAGGTCGGCATGGAGGATGCGGAACCGGTTATCGCCAAGTTCTATCGACCCGGGCGATGGAGCGATGCGCAGATCCTTGAAGAGCACGCCTTCAGTTTCGAGCTTGCCGATCAGGACATCCCGGTGGTGGCGCCATTGGTGTTCGACGGTCGAAGCCTGTTTGAACACGCGGGGTATCGTTTCACGCTGTTTCCGCGTCGCGGCGGTCGTCCGCCGGAACTCGACGATCCGGATCACCTCGAACAATTGGGACGGTTTTTCGGCCGCATGCATACGATCGGCGCGGCGAGACCGTTTACGCATCGCCCCGCACTGGATATCGACAGTTTCGGTGCTGAACCGTCACAATTCCTGCTGGATAACGAATGGTTGCCGCGCGCCACCGAGGCCAGCTATCGGGCGATCGTCGCCGAACTGCTTGCGGCCATTCGGGGGCGCTATGCCGATGCCCGAAAGATCGAACGGCTGCGGCTGCATGGCGATGCGCACCCCGGCAATGTGCTCTGGCGCGACGATGCCCCGCACTTTGTCGATCTCGACGATGCACGCACCGGTCCCGCGATTCAGGATCTGTGGATGTTTCTTTCCGGCGATCGCCCTTATCGCACCGCCCGGCTCGCCGACCTGCTGGCTGGATACACCGAATTCCGCGAATTCGAGCCACGCGAACTGCATCTCGTCGAAGCCCTGCGCGCGCTGCGCATGATCAACTATGCCGCCTGGATCGCCCGTCGCTGGGACGATCCGGCCTTTCCGCTGGCCTTCCCCTGGTTCAATACGGCGCGCTACTGGGACGACCACATCCTGGAACTCAAGGAGCAGTTGTCCGCCCTCGATGAGCCGCCGCTGGTCTGGGATTGAGGAGAACGCGATGGCGCAATCGAACATCCATTGGCATATCGAGGATTCGCCGGAGGCGGTGACCCGGGCGGTGCTCGCCAGGCTGAAGGCGGCGGCGGAAGAGGCGATTGCGGCGCGCGGCCGGTTCGTGGTCGCCTTGTCCGGAGGTAATACGCCCAAGGCGGTGTACCGTGCATTGGGCGCCGACGAATCGGTCGATCTGTCGCGCTGGATTCTGCTTTACGCCGACGATCGCTGCCTCCCGGTTGGCGATCCGGAACGAAATGATGTTGCAGTTCTGGATAGCGGCATGGCGGAACGTGCCGGCGCGCATCTGCCCATGCCCGCGCAGTTAGGCCCGGAGAAGGCCGCGCAAGCCTATGCGCTGATGATTGCCCCATTCTTGCCGCTCGACGTGGCCTATCTCGGCGTCGGCCCCGATGGCCATACCGCGAGCCTGTTTCCGGAACACGATCTCGACCCCGTCGCCACGGTCGTTGCGGTGCACGATTCCCCGAAGCCGCCGCCGGAACGTGTCAGCCTTGGGCTTTCCACTTTGACCGATGCGCGACAACGTATTGTTGAGCTGGTCGGTGCAAGCAAGCGCGGTCTGGTTGACCGCTGGCATGGCGGGGAAAGTCTTCCGATTGGCTTGGCGTGCATGAACGGGGCCGATGTCTATCTCGATCACGACGCAGGTCGTGGTCTCGGCGATCGGATCTCGGCCAACGTTCCCTCGCGTGAGGCATGACACCCGCAGGGCGGGTCATCCTGCTTTCTGACTTGCCTCCGCCTGCATTTCGAGCAATTCCTCTTCCACACCGGCGGCGTGGGTGAGCTTGGCGACGTTGTCCTTGGTGAAGAAGCCCTGGAAACCGCCGAAGCGCTGCACGTATTCGATGATCAACGAGGAGTGTTCCGAGGCGCTGGAGAAGATCTGCTTCAGACCTTCTTCCTTGGAGCCGATCACGTCGAGCAGGAATTCCCGGCCCTGGGCGGCGATCTGCTTGACGACGTGCTCGATGTTCTCCTCGCCATCGGTCTCGCCATCGGCGACGGCAAGGGCGACATGGTGCAACCGGGGGCCGTAGTTGCGCACAAAGGTCTCGGTCGGGCTGGGCAGCTTGTCGAGATGGTTGACGAAGTACGGGGTGTTGTTGGCGGTGAACACCTTCGCGGGACTGATCGATTCCTGCTCGTAATGCACCGACTTGGTGACATTGGTCGAGGAATTCTGATCCTTGATGTCATAGGAACCCCAGTAGTAATAACTGGACAGCGATAGCCATTCGAGAATCGCGACCTCGCGGTTCTGGCTGTAGACACGGGTGGCGAGGTGGTCGATCGGCAGGATCAGGCCATCGATATGCAGCTTTTCCTGAAGCGCCTTTGCGGCTTCGTAGACGGTCTGCACGTCGTGACGGATGCTGGACAGCCCCAGCGCGTAGACGCGCAGGTCTTCGGGATTTCGTTCCAGGTAGCCGATGATGTTGTGGGTGTAGGGCGATGGCTTGCTCACGGCGATGTTGCCTGGCAGTTCCATGCGCCGGATGTCGTCCGCCGAGAAGAAGCGGAACTCGCGCTGGCGTTGACATTCAACGACGCGATGCAGGTCGGTGACACGAAGCACTTCGCCCATGTAGCGTGAGTTGGGTTTGCGCGAACCGATCGGGTAGACCTCGTTGAGGCTGCGGAAGATGCCTCGGATTGCGGGGTCCTTGACCTCGCGGACAATCAGATCCGGCGAGTTCATGTCGATGCGCAGGATGTGGGTCCAGTGACTCTCGCTCTCCAGCGTGACCAGATAGTGATACGGCGTCATCAGACACAGCTCGGCGATGTACTGCACCGAGGAGCCGGGATCGACGGTGATCATCATGGCTTCGACCTGATGGATCGCGTCGGTCAGGCCGGTGCGGTCGCGTTCTTCGAGCAGGCGCCCGAGGTAATCTTCGAAGAAGGGGGAGTTTTGCTTGTCACCGTTACGGGCGAAGGCGAGCGAGAGGGACATCGTTGGCGTCTCTGGGTCAAAAGGGCTGGGTGGAAAGGGCCAGGTGCGGTGGACGGGTGAATGTTCGATCGGCCATGCATGGCCTGAGCCATGATCATGGAACGCGGTAATTGCAAGGGCTTGCGGGGTCCGGACTCGTGCGCAGGTGCCAGTGGATTGCACTGCCATAAAGCGCGACCGGAGACCGGAAGGTCATCTTGGTGCAACCCCACGCATCACCAAATTGACGTTGATCAACGGGGGACGGCGTGGCTGGGCGCGGGAAGGAAGCCTCATTCATACTTGAGGCACCAATAATCAGGATCCCCGGGAGTGTCTTCCATGCCATTCGTCAGTGCTGAAACCATCAAGAATTCGCCGTTAGGGTTGGAACTGTCCGACGATCAGGCGGCCAAGCTCGCTGAGGTGGTGAGTGCCGAAGGTCTGGAACGCGGCATGTTCCTGATTGAGGAAGGCCAGTCCGATGAGCATATTTATGTCATCACCATGGGCTCCATGGAGGTCGTCAAACCGGCGGCTGCAGGGGAATGGGTGACGTTGCAGGTGCTGCACGAGGGCGACATGATCGGTGAACTGGGATTCATCGATGGGGTTGAACACACGGCGGGAGTGCGTGCGCTGGGTAACTGCGAAGTGTTCTCGCTCGGTCGGAGCGAACTCGAGGCCTTTTTGAAGACGGATCCGGAACTGGTGTATCAGGTCATGCGTTCAATCATGCGGACGGTGCATAAGATTCTGCGACGCATGAATCAGCAGTATGTGGAATTGAACAACTACATCAGCAAGACCCACGGGCGCTATTGAAGCAACTCGCGGAATGAGGTTTCCAAAGGCCGCAGATGGCATACACACAAGTAGTATTGCCGCCGGTCTAGTGGGGCCGTGTCAGCCAGCCTTGACGGCCACAAATAGTTCTGACAGAACAACGGCATAGGACGATGATCGATGGATGCCCGTACACGGCTAGGTGCTGGGCGCGGGCGGTATAACACGATAAAGATAGCCATTGGCTGCATAACACGGAGCTCAGGCGTGATGATTGAAGAAGAATTCAAGGGAATTCAGTTAGTTGGCGGATCCCCAGCCGTGATTCTTTATCGTGTTATGTAGAACTTGGCTGTCTACTAAGCGTTGGACAAAATAAATGGAAAAAAGCGGTGGTTAATTGCAAGGAAACACCCACACTACGGCCTTAATTAAATAGAAAGGCCAAACAGGAAATCAAGCCACCCGATCGGACTAAGGAAAAGTCGATGTCCAACACATTGAAAGCGATATTTCAGCGGCATTATCCGGCCTATCGGCAAGGGCGCGGTGTCAGCCGCGATCAGCACGAAGCCGTCAACGCGGTCATGCGCTGCGGGGAGCCCGAGCTGGGGAGCGAGTACTGGCGCTGCCAGAACGACGATTACACCGAGCACAGCCCGCACGGATGTCGGCACCGGAGCTGCCCGCGTTGTGCAAAAAACTATGGGGAGACCTGGCTTGAGCGGGTCCGCGAGCGCCTGCTTCCTTGCGACCACTTTCACGTCATCATGACGCTGCCGCACGAGCTCAACGCGCTCTGGCGATACAACCGGCGCTGGAGCAACGACGTAATGCTGCGTAGCGCGGTCGAGGCCGTGCAGGAACTGCTGCGTGATGCGCGCTATCTGGGTGCCGAGGTCGGCGTGCTCGCCGCCGTCCACACCTGGGGACGCTCGTTGAGCTTCCACCCGCATGGACATCTGATCGTCAGCGGGGGCGGCCTGCGCGATGGCCGCTGGATCGACGCGCAAGGCGACTATCTGCTGCCGGCGGCGGTACTGAAGGCCAAGTTCCGGGGCAAATGGCTGAGCTGGGCCAATGCCGCCTACGACACCGGCGCCATCACGTTACCGACCGATTGGACGGAGGCCGACTGGCGGCGGACGCTGCGTGCCGTCGCCAGGAAACGCTGGGCGGTACGGATTCAGGCCGGGTATCGCGCGGGGGTGGGTGTGAGCGACTATCTTTCGCGGTATGTTCGAGGTGGGCCGATCAAAAACAGTCGCCTGTTGAAGGGGAATGGAGAAGACGTGCGCTTTCGCTACACCGATCACCGAGACGGAAAAACCAAAACGATGACGATGAGCGCGCCGCATTTCATCGATCGGGTGCTGTCGCATGTGCCACCGAAAGGGGCGCACACGGTGCGAGGATACGGGCTGTACGCCACCAACGGCCAACCAAAGCGGACGCTTGCCCGGACGATGCTGCCGACCGGCGAAGCGCGGATGCATGCCCGCACGAAGCCCGTGACCCCGAGACGCTGTCCGCACTGTGGGGCGCCTCTTCTGCACGCCTACAGCACGCGGCGTGATTTTTCTCTAATAAGGAGAGTCCGGGGCGCGTCCATTGTCCAACAAGACGTTAAAGCCGACCCGCCGGATGCCGTGCCCCCGACTTGGCCGAACGCGAGCCACCCGCTCACGGATTTTTTTTGCGCCTCGTACGGGCGGCTTAACTAAAGCGTTAGAGCAAATCAAAAAGGAGAAACCATGTCAGAACTAATGCATTTAATATACGCCAGCAAAGCAACGATTGACTTTTCTGATAAAGACATTGTTGAACTGCTGACGAATGCACGAAAAAACAATAACTCCTTGAATGTCACCGGAATACTGCTTTTTGATAAAGGCAGTTTTTTGCAGGTGCTGGAGGGTAAGGAAGAAACAGTAAGCAATCTTTTCAAGAATATTTCAAATGATAAACGACATAGCAATATTGTAAAAATAATTGCCGAGTCTATACCTGAGCGTCATTTTAATGACTGGAGCATGGGCTACGCCACGATTTCCAGAAGCGAGCTGGAAAAAATTGAGGGAATGAACGATTTTTTTAAAGGGAGTACTTGCCTAGCCGATATTGATAAAGGTAGAGCGAAAAAGATTCTTGCGGCGTATGCGAATGGGCGTTGGAGGATAGAGTGAACATCAGCGTTGAATACTCTCATGCTTTTCAGCCCATTATTGACATTGAGACTCGCAGAATCATCTCTTATGAAGTGTTGCTGCGAGGCAAGAACAACGAACCTCCCGGTACTGTGTTTGGGCATATAGGCAGAGAGAATTTAATGGCATTCGATCAAGTCAGTCGAGAGCGTGCTATAAAGCTAGCCGTCAACCTCGGGATCAATTGCAGTCTCAATCTGAACTTCACGCCGGGCGCTATTTTATTTGAATTGGGTAAATATGTAGAGGAAACTCTCGTTGTCGCTCAACAGCAAGGTCTGGAGGCCAATCAACTTATAGTGGAAGTAACAGAAAGCGAGGCAATTAATACGACCAGTGCACTACAGAGTGTATTAAACAAACTGCGTAGAACAGGAGTGGTAATCGCAATCGATGATTTCGGTGCAGGATATGCCGGCCTGAACCTGCTTACAGACGTCCAGCCTGACTTGATAAAACTGGATATGCATTTATTACGTGATATAGATAAAAACGGCGCAAGGCAATCAATTGTCAGAGCAATATCAGATATATGTATTGATCTTGGAATAGATGTGCTTGCAGAAGGCGTCGAGACAAAAGAGGAATTTGAATTTCTGAAAAAACAAGGGATAGTATTATATCAGGGATATCTATTTGCCAAGCCAGGATTTGAGTGTTTGCCTTCTGTTCCGATCCAATATTATGAGGATTAGAAAGCTCTAACAATGCCATAAACTCGGACCACAAAAAGCGCCGCTTCGCTTTGCCTTTCGTGGCCGGTTATGGCGGCGTTCGGCTTGCAAAGCACTCAAACCAATTTGGAGAATCTGAAATGAAGTCAATTTCCCCATCAGAAATTGCAGAAATGCCAATTCAACAGCGCATCCAGCTTGTAGAAGACATCTGGGATTCAATCGCTGAAATGCCAGAAGCGGTTGAAATACCCGAGTGGCATAAACGGGAGTTAGAAAGGCGTCTTGATGCTTATCACGCCAACCCCGATGAAGGATCCCCCTGGCAAGAAGTAAAGAAAAGAATATTGGGATGAGATTCAAATGCTTATTATCAGAAAGGAAGCAGAAGAGGATATTAAAACTACATACGAATGGTACGAAGAGCAAAGGATCAATCTAGGCGTTGCCTTCGTTGAAGAAGTCGAGTCAAAGCTGGAAGAAATCGAAGAACATCCAGATTTATATATGAAGATCATAAGTGACGTGCGCAGGGCGCTGTGCAAAAGATTTCCTTACTCAATCTACTTCATACACAAAAACACCGACGTTATCGTCATAGCTGTGCTCCATCAGCGGAGAAGTCCAGCGGTGTGGCAGGTAAGAAAAAATGCCGAACAAGGCGCTTAACTCGGACCGCTTTCGTCGCTGCGCTCCTCAAGCGTCCGGTTAGCGCAAGCGTTAGCTTTCTACAGAAGAGAGATCGGTAGGTGTTTCGAATAATGTTGGAAATCTTTATCGGTCGTATAAATTTGAAACTTGGCTCGAATCGATACGGCGCAGATGAGGAAGTCTGTATGGGAGCCTTGAACGCCCTTCGAACGGCAAAAGTTTGAATATTCGGCTGCTGATTCATAGTCAGCGTCGAAAATGGATTCATTGGGGAAATAGATGAGTTTTTGGCGAAGCCGTTCAAAGCTGTTTTTATCTGTGTATCCAGATAGTAGCTCCTGCCTAATCGGGCCAATAATACGTAGTTGGTTATCGTCAATTAGTTGGGAGAGTTGCTCAGCCACAGCGGCTTTTTTGGGGGCACGGCTTCGTAGCGCCAAAGACCAAACGCAAGTATCTACGAGAACGCCACTCATTTACGGCCCTTTTTGTAGTCGTAATCTTGATCATGAGGTAGTTCACCAAAAAGCGCGGCAATCTCACGTTGCTTTCGGCGCTGCACAAACTCTATAAGCGCTTGATTAACCGTGTCCTTTTTGGTTTTCAATCCACTAATGTGCAACGCTTCATCAAGCAGGTTTGTATCAATTGAGAGGTTGGTGGCCATGGTCATAGCTCCGGGTTACACATGCCTTTACACAAAATAGCACACAACTTAGTTTCAATGAACTGCGACAGTAATTAATTTCCATAAAAGCATTCCTCCGGGGTGCGGTAGCCGAGTCTTTTGCGGGGCCGGCGGTTGAGTTTGTCGGCGATGGCGTTGCAGCGCTGTTGGGTCAGCCCGGCCATGCTTTCGCCTTTCGGTAGGTACTGCCGGATCAGGCCGTTGGTGTTCTCGTTGGTGCCACGCTCCCAGGAGTGATGTGGGGTGGCGAAGTAGAAGCGCACCGGGGTGTGTTGCTCCAGCTGCGCGTAGCCATGGAATTCGGTGCCGTTGTCGGCGGTGATGGTCTTGAACCGATTCGGGCAGCGGGCAATGAGCTTGGCGGTGCGGGCATTGAGCTCGGCAGTGGTGCGCGCGTTGAGCTGACCGATCATCAGGTATCCGCTCTTGCGCTCGACCACGGTGACGATGCAGTGCTTGCTGCCTTTGCCGAGCACGGTGTCGATCGGGTTTGGCCACTCGGGAAGACGAAATGTAAAAACTGTGAACTCGTTCACGGTGTGGTCTCGCCGCTTCACGGAAAGTGTTCTCCACGACTCTACGGTTGAGGGGAACACTATGCGAATTCGTATCTATAGCCTTGAAAACGAGCATGCGCGTCTGTCCCGGGTGCTGCGCGTCGCCGGCCACCGCGTGATCAGCGATGACCGCCGACTGCCTTTGCTCGAGGCCGATCTGATCCTGGTGCATTGGCGTTGGCTACAGGGAGACACCGGAAACGATCTCGCCACCCTGCGTCGTGTTCACGCCGAGAGTGCGGTGTGGGTGATCGGCCTGCCCAGCGAGCCGGCGGCGGCATTGCGTGTGTTCGCGCAAGGCGCGGACGACTGCATTCCGGAGGTTTTCGGGGACGCAGTTTTGCTCGCGAAGGCGGTGCGCTTGACAGGCCGGGTCACGGATTCGGTCGAGGTTTCGGAGTTTGGCGAATTTCGATTCCTCGATGATCACCGCACGGTCGTTCGCGACGGCCAGGAAGTGTTTCTTACCGATAAGGAATATGCCCTGGCGCTGTATTTGTTCCGTAGCAACGGTGAATTGGTGCGGCGGGAAGACCTGCTGCGCCAGATCTGGGGCAGCGGTTCGCAGTTGCACAGCCGTTCCGTGGATGTGCATCTGAGTCGGGTGCGCAAGAAACTCCGGCTCGAAGAACGATCCGGCTGGGTGCTCAATTCGGTCTACGGGCAGGGTTACCGACTTAAGCCGATGGGTGGGGATCGCGAGCGTGTCGAGCGCGCCGCGCTGCATCACCGGGCATTCGCCTGACGCGGGCGTCCGAGTCGGAGGCGCTGCCTCCGATTTGAATGATTGTGGTGCGCCGACCGTGGGAGGAATGCACCCGCATGGTGCGTGGAGAGTGGGATCGGTGCGATAACCCAGTGCCTGCCTTGGACGAAACTTCATAAGCTTCAGTGAGTTGGATCGCGTCATCGGGTTGTGGCCCAGCCGTTGCTAATAAGCAAACGTCGATTTGCTTATAGAAAGTCCACGGCCAACGGGGGTCGTCGGTTTTCGACGGAGAGAAACCACCCATGAAGCACACGTCCATGAAGCACAAGCTGGTCATGGTGGGCAACGGCATGGCCGGCGTCCGCACCCTCGAAGAACTGCTCAAGAGCGCCCCGGATCAATATGAGATCACGGTGTTCGGCGCGGAGCCTTACCCCAATTACAACCGCATCATGCTGTCGCCGGTGTTGGCCTCGGACAAGACCATCGAGGACATCATCCTCAACGACGATGCCTGGTATGCGGATAACGGCATCACCCTGCACAAGGGGAAGACCGTCACCACGATTGACCGCACGCGCCGCAAGGTCATCGCCGCCGACGGCACCGAGGCCGAGTACGATCGATTGATCCTCGCCACCGGTTCCAATCCTTTCATCATCCCGGTCCCCGGCCATCAGTTGCCGGGCGTGATCGGCTTCCGCGACATCGCCGATGTGGATGCGATGCTCGCTGCGTCAAAGCAGTACAAGCATGCCGTGGTCATCGGTGGCGGCCTGCTCGGGCTGGAGGCGGCGAACGGCCTCGCCAAACAGGGCATGGACGTGACGGTCGTGCATCTGCTCGATACCTTGATGGAAAGACAGCTCGACAAGCCCGCTGCCGCCTTGCTCAAGGCGTCGCTGGAGGAGAAGGGCCTCAAGTTCGAGATGAGCGCTTCCACCGACGCGATTCTCGGCGAGGATCGCGTCACCGCCGTGCGCTTCAAGGACGGTCGGGAGATTCCCGCCGACTTGGTGGTCATGGCGGTCGGTATCCGCCCGAATATCGAATTGGCGAAGTCTTCCGGGATTCATTGCGAACGCGGCATCGTGGTCAACGACACCATGCAGACCTTCGATCCACGCATCTACGCGATCGGTGAATGCGTGCAGCATCGAAACCAGTGTTACGGCCTGGTGGCGCCGCTGTTCGAGCAGGCCAAGGTCGCCGCCAATCATCTTTCCGAACATGGTGTCGCCCGTTACGAAGGTTCGGTGACCTCGACCAAGCTCAAGGTCACCGGTATCGACCTGTTCTCCGCCGGCGACTTCAACGAGTCCGACGGCGACGAGGTGCTGGTCCTGCAGGATCCGTCGCAGGGCATGTACAAGAAGCTGGTGCTCAGCGACAACCGCATCAAAGGCGCCGTGATGTACGGCGATACCCTGGACGGCACCTGGTACTTCCAGTTGCTGCGCGAAGGCACCGACGTCTCCGGTTTCCGCAAGACCATCCTGTTCGGGCAGCACGACCTCGGCGACGCCGGTCACGGCGATTCCAGCAAGGCGGTGATGGCCTTGCCCGACGACGCCGAGATCTGCGGCTGCAACGGGGTCTGCAAGGGTGACATCGTCGATGCCATCGTCAAGAAGGGACTGTTCACGCTCGATGACGTGCGCGCCCACACCAAGGCGTCGTCATCCTGCGGATCGTGTACCGGTCTGGTTGAAGGTCTGCTGGCCTCGACCGTCGGCGAGGGCTACGACGCCAAGCCCAGCAAGAAGCCGATGTGTAAATGCACCGATCACAGTCACGACGACGTGATCCAGGGCATCAAGGAGCATGAACTCAAGTCCATGCAGGCGGTGCGCGACTTCTTCGAATGGCAGACCCCGGACGGCTGCGCCGCGTGTCGTCCGGCGCTCAATTACTACCTGCTCGCCAACTGGCCGGCGGAGTACCAGGACGACGCCCAGTCGCGGTTCATCAACGAACGCGCACACGGCAACATCCAGAAGGACGGCACCTACTCGGTGGTCCCGCGCATGTTCGGCGGCCTGTGTACCGCCGACGAACTGCGCGCGATCGCGGACGTGTCCGATAAGTACAAGGTGCCCGAGATGAAGGTCACCGGTGGCCAGCGTATCGACCTGTTCGGCGTCAAGAAGGAAGATCTGCCGCTGATGTGGAAGGATCTCTCCGACGCCGGCTTCGTCTCCGGTCACGCCTACGGCAAGGCCATGCGCACAGTGAAGACCTGCGCCGGCAAGACCTGGTGCCGCTTCGGGACCCAGAATTCGACCGGCCTGGGCGTGAAACTCGAAGAGCTCACCTGGGGCTCGTGGATGCCGCACAAGTTCAAGCTCGCCGTGTCCGGCTGCCCGCGCAACTGTGCCGAGGCCACCATCAAGGATTTTGGCGTGGTCTGCGTCGATTCCGGCTACGAACTCCACATCGGAGGCAATGGCGGCATCAAGGTCCGCGTCACCGACTTGCTGACCCGGGTCGAGACCGAGGAGCAGGTGCTCGAATACTGCGGTGCCTTCATCCAGCTGTATCGACTCGATGCGCATTACCTGGAACGTACTGCGCCCTGGGTCGAGCGTCGCGGTCTGGCTTACGTCAAGGAGCAGATTCTCGACAATGAACCACGTCGCAAGCAGCTCTACGAAGACTTCAAGTTCTCGCAGACCTTCGCCCAGATCGATCCGTGGAAGGCCCGCGCCGAGGGCGTCGAGGCGCACGAGTTCACGCCCCTGAAGATCGCCTGATCTGACCACTGCCCCGTAGGAGCGGCTTTAGCCGCGATATGCCTTCGATCGATGCCGATCGCGGCTGAAGCCGCTCCTACAGCCCGGAACCGAATTGAGAGAAACCCCATGAGCAACTGGACCGACATCGCCGCACTTGCAGACATCCCCCGACTGGGCGCGCGCGTGATCAAGACCGACACCATGAACATTGCCGTCTTTCGTACCTCGGACGATGCCGTGTTCGCGATCAAGGACGAATGTCCGCACAAGAAAGGCCCGCTGTCGCAAGGTATCGTGCATGGCCATTCCGTGACCTGCCCCCTGCACAACTGGAAGCTCGACCTCGCCAGCGGCGAGGCCCTGGGACCGGACGAAGGGTGCACCAACACCTTCCCGGCCAAGGTCGAGGGCGGACGGGTGCTGATCGATTTCAGCAATCTGGTGGAACAGGCGGCCTGAGTCCCTGAAAACGGGGTGGAACCCATGCAGACCGGCCACGGCGCGGGTGTTCCACCCCGGCGGCGACCGGGATCCCGGTCTGCATCATTCACCGACTTAAACGGACTCTGATCGCCTGATAGGCTCGGGATCGTCCCCGCAACGCCTTCAGGAACCCATGACGAACGACGAGTCCGGCAAATATCTCCTTCTGATCAGCGTCCACGGACTGATCCGGGGTCACGATCTCGAGCTCGGTCGCGACGCCGACACGGGCGGCCAGACCAAGTATGTGGTCGATCTGGCCAAGTCACTGGCCGATCAACCTGGCGTAGCGCGTGTCGATCTGGTCACGCGTCGGGTGATCGACGACAACGTCAGCGACGATTACGCGATGCCGATCGAGCGGCTCTCCGACAACGCCTCGATCGTGCGCATCGATGCCGGTCCTCCCGAATACCTGCCCAAGGAGTCGCTCTGGGATCACCTCGACAGTTTCATGGACAACCTCGTCGATTGGCTCAATGCGCAGCGCCGCATGCCCGATCTGGTACACAGTCATTACGCCGATGCCGGGTATGTCGGGCTGCGGCTCGCCAACCTGCTCGGGGTGCCGCTGATCCATACCGGCCATTCCCTGGGTCGTGACAAACGCAAGCGCCTGCTGGCGCGCGGTCTTTCCCGCGAGGAGATCGAACGCACCTACAACATCGAACGCCGCATCGATGCGGAGGAAGAGGTGCTCGCCAACGCTGCCCTGGTGATCACCAGTACCCACAATGAGATCGAAGAGCAGTACGGGCTGTACAACTATTACGAGCCGGGGCATATGCAGGTTATCCCGCCCGGCACCGACCTCACCCAGTTCCACCCGCCCAGCCCGGACGAGAACATCGCGTTCAAGACCCAGGTCGATCGGTTCCTCGATAACCCGGACAAGCCGCTGATTCTGGCGCTCTCCCGACCGGATGAGCGCAAGAACATCCTCACCCTGATCGAAGCTTACGGGGGGAGTTCGGCCCTGCAGAAAAGCGCCAATCTGCTTATCGTCGCGGGTACCCGCGACGACATCCGCGACCTGGATACCGGCGCCCAGAATGTCCTGACCAACATCCTGCTGCTGATCGATGCCTACGACCTTTACGGCAAGGTGGCGATTCCCAAGACCCATCGGGCCGACGAGGTCGAGCAGATCTATCGACTGGTGGCGCGCGGAGGCGGCGTGTTCATCAATCCCGCCCTGACCGAGCCCTTCGGTCTGACCTTGCTGGAGGCCGCCGCCAGCGGGCTGCCGGTGGTCGCGACCGAGAACGGTGGGCCGGTGGACATCATCGCAAATTGTCACAACGGAGAACTGGTCGATCCGCTGGATCAGGGGCAGATCGCGGACGCGTTGCTCAAACTGCTGCGCGATCGTGAAGTCTGGACGCTCGCTTCCCGGAACGGGATCGAAGGGGTGCGCAAGCACTACTCCTGGCAGGCCCATGCCGACAGCTATATGCGGGCGATCGCGGCGTTGTCGGACGACTATCGTCCGATCCCCGCCGAACGCCTCCCGGCGCGCTCCCGTTACCGCGATCGTGCCCTGTTCACGGATCTGGATCAGAATCTGATCGGCAACCCGCCGGCGCTGCAGCGCTTCATCGAGGTCATGCAGACCAATCGACGCTGCGTGACCTTCGGGATCGCGACCGGTCGGCGCATCGACAAGGCCCTGGCGGTCATGAAGAAGCACGGTATCCCTGCGCCGGATGTGTTGATCAGCGGCCTGGGAACACGCATCCATTACGGCAAGGCACTGACCGAAGACGACTTCTGGGCCGACCATATCGATCATCACTGGAATCCGGTGCGCGTACGCCGGGAGCTGGAAAGCCTGCCCGGCCTCAAGCCGCAGGAACGCGCCGAGCAGAGTCCGTTCAAGCTGTCCTACTACTACGATCCGGCCAAGGCGCCCCCGGTCGAGGAGATCGTGACCCAGTTGCGGCAGAAGGAGTTGGCCGCTAACGTGCTGTTCTCCTTCGGCCAGTTTCTCGATGTGCTGCCCTCGCGTGCGTCCAAGGGACAGGCCCTGCGTTACGTCGCCCAGCGGCTCGACATCCCCATGGAACATATTCTGGTCGCCGGTGGCTCCGGTGCCGACGAGGACATGATGCGCGGCAACACCCTGGCCGTGGTGGTCGGGAACCGGCATCACGAGGAGCTTTCCCAACTGGTCGATCAGGACAGCATCTACCGCGCCTCGCAACCGCATGCCTTTGGCATCCTCGAAGCGATCGATCATTACGATTTCTTCCGCGCCTGCCGTATGCCGGACCATTGAACATGGAACCGCTGCTGATCTGCACCGATCTCGACCGGACCCTGATCCCGAACGGCAATCAGCCGGAATCCCCCGAGGCGGCGGCGCGTTTCGCGGCGCTCGTCGCCCACCCGGAGGTGCATCTCGCCTACGTCAGCGGACGACACCGGGGCCTGGTCGAGGAGGCGATTGCCCACTACGCCTTGCCGATGCCCGAATACGTGATCGGCGATGTCGGTTCCAGCATGGATCATCGCATCGCCGGGAACTGGCGACGCATGATCGAATGGGAGCAACGCATCGCGCCCGACTGGGCCGGGCTCAGTCACGACGATCTGGCCGGGATGCTCGCCGATGTGGCCGGACTTCGCCTGCAGGAAGCCGACAAGCAGAATCGCTTCAAGCTCAGCTATTACCACGACACCACGCTCGACGTGGCGGAAGTGCAGGCGCGTGTCGCGCCACGGTTTGTCGAGGCCGGCGTTCGGGCGCGGATGATCTGGAGCGTCGATGAAACCAGTGATACCGGACTGCTCGACGTGTTGCCCGCGTCGGCGTCGAAATACCATGCCATCCGCGCCCTGATGGGCGTCACCGGTTTTGGACTGGGGAATACCGTGTTCTGTGGCGACAGCGGCAACGATCTGGAGGTGTTGGTCAGCCCGGTGTCGGCGGTATTGGTCGGCAATGCCCAGCAGTCGGTGCGTGATCGGGCCGTTCGACAGGCGGCCGAGGCCGGCTATTCCGGGCAACTGTATCTGGCACGTGGCGGGTTCATGGGCATGAATGGGAACTATCGCGGCGGCATGCTCGAAGGCATCGCCCATTACCAGCCACAGGTGCTCGCCGCGCTTTCGCGCTGATCGTCGGACCTATTCGTATTCTTCCCGATAGCGTTCGATCAAGGCCGTAATCGTTGCATCGTCCGCACCCAGGTCGCGCAACGCGAATTCACCCAGACGCAGGCTGACTTCCAGGTTCTCGGACACCGAGGACTGCGCCCCCATCTGACGGAGCAGCGCCCCATGATGACGGTCACGGGCGCGGACATACACCGGTTTGCCGGGAAAGTGCTGATGGGCAATGGCAACCAGTTGCTCCGTGGATTTCTCGTCGTCGAAGGCGACGACGAGGGCGGCTGCATGCCCGGCATCGACCGCCTGCAGGACGTTCAGGCGGGTGGCGTCGCCGAATATCACGTTCAAGCCGCGCCCCTGGCCGACCACGATCTGATCGACATCCTCATCGAGCGCCAGATAGCCGAGGCCGGCGTCCTGAAGCATTCGGGCAATGCGACGACCGACCCGACCGAATCCCGCGATCAGCACCCATTTGTCGGAAGCCGGTTGGTTATTGACACTGGGTATGGCGGGTGGCTCCCGGATCAAGCCGGTAAGCCGGTCCCCGACCCGGATCAGCAGCGGCGTCAGGGCCATCGATAGGGAAATGATCAAGGTCAGGCGTTGGACCAGGACGGCGTCCAGGAGGTGCTGAGAGAACGCAAAGGTGAACAGCACGAAGCCGAATTCCCCGGCCTGGGAAAGCAATAACGCGACCTGGGGAATACTGCCGGTGCGGTGGCGGAAGATCCTTGCCAGGAGCGCCATCAAGGTCGCCTTGACGGCGATCAGGAGCGCGGTCAGGCCGAGCAGCAGACCCGGTTCGGCAAGCAGGCGGGCAAGGTCCATGGTCATGCCTACGGCCATGAAGAACAGACCCAGAAGCAGGCCACGGAACGGCTGTATGTCCGCACTCGCCTGATGTCGGAAACGCGATTCCGCCAGCATCAGGCCTGCCAGGAACGCACCCAGGGCGAGCGACAGGCCGACATGCTCCATCAGATAACCGATGCCAAGGACCAGCAGCAGTGCCGCCGCCACGAATACTTCGGATTGCCGGCTGCCAGCAATCAGATGCAACAAGGGGTCGAGCAGGTAGCGGCTCGCCAGATACACCACCGCGACGATGGCCACGGCTTCCCCGAGCGCGTACAGCACACCCAGTTCGAGCGAGGTTCCGCCCGCAAAGAAGGACACCAGGGCAAGCAACGGCACGACGGCCAGATCCTGGAACAGCAGGACCGAGAAGGCGCTACGCCCGGTTTCGGTGTTGAGTTCGCCACGTTCCGCGAGGACCTGGATGCCGAAAGCGGTGGAAGACAGTGCCAGCCCGAGGCCCACCACCAGCGCAGGTCGCGGCGCGAGCCCAAGCCACCAGGCAAACAGCGCCAGCGTCAGGCCGGTCAGCAGAAGCTGGGCGAGGCCCAGTCCGAAGACCAGACGACGCATGATCCAGAGCCGACCGGGTTTCATTTCTATGCCGATCAGAAACAGCAGGAACACCACCCCGAACTCCGCCAGATGGCGAATGTCCTCGACATTTTCGATCACGCCAAGGCCACTCGGGCCAAGCAGAATTCCGCCCGCGAGATAACCCAGGATCGCCCCCAGCCCCAGACGCTGGAACAGCAGCACCGAGACGATGGCGGTCGCCAGCAGGGCGAGGATGTATTCGAGATTCATGATGCGCGCTGGAGGCTCGTGATGCAGCGACGGCTCAGAGCTTAAACCGCATTGTGCAACACGAAATTGACCGACTCCGGTGTCTCGGCGGAACGTTCAGTTTCGGTACAGCGGTTCGAGCTCGTCCTGCGCGTTGCGGTTCGGTCTGGATGCAACAGACGCTACCTGATCGAGCTCGCCGAGAGCGGACTTGAGCGCGGTGCCCGACCACGCCGGGCGTTGGGGTGAATACAAGGCGTGGTTGAGGTCGGCAATGGCGACGGCGAGTGCCGAGCCCTTGGCCAACTGGCGCCGGATACCATCCAGGTTGGTGGGGGTCGGGTCGGGCCAATGCGCCGCCGTCCATGTCAGCAGGGCGTCCTTGGTGCCTTGTGCGTCATCGGCGTCGCAGGCTCGGCGCAGGGCATTCAGGTTTGGCTTGGGCGTCCGGGTCTGCTCGACGGCGACCGGCTGGCGGTGCATGGCACTGCGCCACCAGAACAGCAGGGTGACGAGCCAGATCAGGAACAAGGCCACGCTCAGCCAGGGCCAGCCGGGCCAGTGAAGCACGCTGTCGAATGGGTCGGCAGCATCGCCGGGGAGGTTCGACGCGGTCGGGGATGTCGGTTCGGGAATCGGTGCGGGCCGCGATGCGGGCGCTACCGGCATCGGGGGCGGCGCGGCCTGAACGGGCGGCGCAGGGGTGGCGGCGATCCCGGCGGCGACGGCAAAACGTTGCGCGGGCAGACGAGCGGTTTCCTGCCGGTCGGTCTCGGTATTCCACCAGTCCAGGGTGATCTCTGGGAATTGAATCTCGCCCTGCGTTTGGGGAATAACCGCGAGCTTCTGCTGGCGCAGGCCGGCAATGCCATCGCGGGTCTTGTCATCCTTGAGTTCCGGTTGATCGGGATAGCCCTTGGCGCCATTGGGAAGCGGCAGGGTGACGTCCGGCAACTGCGCAGCGGTCAGACCATCCGCGAGAATCGCCAGCGTATGGGTGCTGGGTTCGCCGACCTGGAATGTCGGCGGGGAATCGGCCCAGGCCTGCGCGAGACGGACTTCGTGCGCGGGCAGCCAGTGCTTGCCGGTGAAATTGGGCGGGATCGGCCTAACTTCCAGGTCGATCGAGTTGGAGCGAACCTGCCGGGCGCTGTAGCTGCCGCCGAACGGGTCCCAGACGTTACGTCGGGTCTGCAAGACCTGACCCGAGAAGCGCACCGGCGGGATGCTCAACGCGCCACTTTTTTGCGGGTAGATCGCGTAGCGGCGTTCGGTTACCTGGAAGCGGCGTCCCTGCCGGCGCACATCGCTGTTGGCATCGTCGTCGAGTTTCTCGATCAAGGCTTCGCCAGCGGGAAACTCCGGCGCGCTCAAGGTCGCGTTTGCGGTATCGGCGGCGCGGTAGAGGCGCACCGTATAGATGACCTGCTGTTGCACATACGGATTCCTGGGTGTGGCCTCGACTTCGAGGAATACGTCGGCCGATGCCGGGTCGGTGGCCAGGGCCTGAACGACCTTGAGCGGGATCGACGGTGAGCGGTCGCGACCGAATGCGATGGCCGGGATTTCCAGCTCGCCAGCCCGTTTCGGCATCAGCCCGAGTACCCACTGGACCGAGCGTTTTACCCGCCCGTTGATGATCTGCACATTGCTGCCGGTGGCATGCGAGAGGATGTCGAAGTCGCGTTTCAGCGGCGAGAAATCCGGGTCGCCGTCCGGGTCTGAATCCGCTTCCAGGGTGAGTTGCAGCGATTCGTTGGCGGCGACCGGATTGCGATCCACATAGGCATCGATGGTCGCCCCCAGGGTCAGCGCCGGGCTCAGCAAAAGCAACAGCAACACGTGCCCCAACGTACCGATATTGCGCCGCTTGCGGTTCAGCCTATTCACCATGTTTCGACCTCCGGCGCCTGGCCGCTGCCCGGTTCGGGATGGTTGGCGCGGTCACGGTATTGGTAAAGAAATTTGCGTCGCCAAAGACCGCTGGGGTCGTCCGGGATGCGGCGTAGCCATTGTTCGGTTGCCTGGCGCGATTCATCGGCGGGATGACGTTCCGCGTCGGCGGACTGGTCTGCATTGGGATGATCGCCATCTTCGGCGCGCTGACCTTGATCGTTGCGTTGCGCTTCAGCCTGGGCACGCGGGTCGTTCTGCTCGATCGCGCTGGGCGACGGATTCACCGCTGCGTCCTGCTGCTCGGGCCTGACTTCATCGGCTTGATTGCGTTGCGCGGATTTTTGATCCTGAGGCGTGCCTTGCTCGCCCCGGCTCGGGTCGTTCTGATCGCCCTCGCTACCTTGTTGGCCTTGCTTGTCCTGCTGTTCGCCTTGCTGCTGCGGGTTGTCACCACCGCCGGATTGGGCGCCTTCACCGGTTTTGCCTTCCTTGCCGGATTGCGGTTCCGGGTTCGGCTGTTGCTGGCGCATCCGCTCGATGAGTTGCTGCACCAGGTCCCGGTTGTAGCGTGCGTCCGCCATATCCGGCTGCGCTTTCAGGGCCTGATCGTAGGCGCGCACCGCCTCATCGAGCCGGCCTTCGCGTGCCAAGGCATTACCGAGGTTGTAGCGGTCGTCGGCGGTGGCTTCGGGAAGGGATTCCAGCTGTTTGCGGGCTTCCGGGAACTGCTTTGCCTGGTAATGGGCGCTGGCCGCCCAGCGAGGATCGGTGAACCGGCTTGCGGCCTTGGCCGGATTTCGGGCGTCCATCTCGGCGCTGGCCTGCTGATCCGGCGTCTGCCACCAGTCCGCCCACTGCTGGGGCCATTGCCAGTCAGCGTGGGCGTCCGGCAGCGGCAGCAAAAACACCAGGGCGAGCACCAGAATGCCGCGCCGGAAGATCAGCACGGCGAGCGGCAGCAGCAACAACAGCAGCCAGGGACCGAATTCCCGCCACTGATCGGCCTGAAGGTCGCTGTCCATCAGGTTTCGGGTGTTGCGTTGACGCGCCAGAAAGGTGAACAGCGCATCGACATCCTGCTCATCCGGGCGCAGGTTGAGGCAGATGCCGCCGCTGCGCGTGGCGAGGTCGCACAAGGGACCGGTATCGAGGGTCGCGACCACGATGCCGCCGTTGTTGTCCTTGATGAAGCCGCCGCCGGGCGCGGGGATGGGCGCGCCATCGGCGGTGCCGACCGCGAGTACCGAGATGCGATACGGGAACTGCGCGAGGATCGGCGCCAGGGCATTGCGGCTGGCGGCGTTCAGGTCATCGCTGATGAGCAGGATGTCGCCGGCGGTCTGTCCGGCCTGACGCAACAGCTCGGCGGCACGCTGGACGGCGCGGTCGGCGCGACTCCCGGGCGAGGGCATCAATTCGGTCTGCATCGCCGGGAGCTGCGCAATGATGGTGGCGGTGTCGTTGCTCAAGGGGCTGACGGTGAACGCATCGCCGGCGTACACGACCAGTCCGGTCTGACCTTCGCGGCGGCGTTTCAGGATGTCGGTCACCTTGAAGCGTGCGCGTTCCAGACGGTTCGGCGAGACATCGGCGGCGTTCATCGATGCCGAGAGATCGAGTGCGATCACCAGGCTGGACAGGTCGCGGAACACCGGTTGCGGCAAACGCTCCCAGGTCGGCCCGGCGAGTGCGGTGACCGCGATCAGGCTGGCGAGGGCGAGGGTGACCAGCGGCCAGCGGTGACATTGCCGGCCATCGCCGACCACATGCGGCAACAGTGCCGGGTCGCAGATCGCCCGCCAGCCGCCACCGCTACGATGACGCCGTGCGAGGGCGACGATAAGCATCCCCAGCGGCAGCAATGCGAGAAATGCCCAGGGTCGCAGGAAGTGAAACAGGGTCGGGTTGAAGCCGCTGAAATCGATCATGCGACACGCCCCCGGATGGCCTGAATCAGCAGCACGCCGCCGAACAACAAGGCGAGTCCCAGCGGCCAGAAATACAAGGCACTGACCGGGCGGAAACGCACGTTGTCCTTGATCTGCGGCTCCAGGCGGTCGAGCAGGTTGTAGATCTGTTCGAGTTCCTTGCTGTCCCGGGCGCGGAAGAACTGCCCGCCGGTCTGTTCGGCGATGCGGCGCAGCATGCCTTCATCGAGCTCGGCGGAAGGGTTTACCCGGCGCATGCCGAACAGGGTGGGGACATAGGCCTCATCGGCACCGATGCCAATGGTGTAAATGGTCAGACCTTCCTTGGCAGCCAGGGCGGCGGCAGGTTCCGGCTGTACCTCTCCGGCGGTGTTGGCGCCGTCGGTGAGCAGGATCAGGACCCGGTGCGGGTTGTTGAGTTCGCGCAGGCGTTTGACCGCAAGGCCGATGGCGTCGCCAATGGCGGTGCGTTCCCCGGCAAGCCCGATTGCGGCTTCCTGCAGGAGTTGATTGACGGTCGCCCGGTCGAAGCTCAATGGGGTTTGCACGTAAGCCTTGTCGCCGAACAGGATCAGCCCGAGCCGGTCGCCGGCCCGGCGTTCGATGAATTCACCGGCCACCTGCTTGACGGCATCCAGGCGGGTCACGGCCTGGTCGCCGATCAGGAAATCGACTTCCTTCATGCTCCCGGAGATGTCCACCGCCAGCACCAGGTCGCGACCGGAAACCCCGAGATCCACCGGTTCGCCGACCCATTGCGGACGCGCGGCGGCGGTGAGCAGCAGCAGCCAGGCTACGCTAGCCAGCCACAAATTCCCCCCCCGGCCCCCGTGCACCGATGGCAGGGAAGCGAGTAATGGGGCGAGATGGGGAGCGCGCAGCGCCGCATGACCGGCAGGATGGGCTTCCGGCGTGTAACGGCGGATCAGCCACGGCAAGGGCAGCAACGCATACACCCAGGGCCAGAGCAGTTGTAACTGCGACAGCCAGGGCAGTCCGAAGGCTTGCGTTTCAAGCACGGCGTCGCCCGCCCTTGTTGACTCGGGTCAGCCAGGTGTTGGCCAGCGCCAACAGGGCGAGGCCGTTTTGCGCATCCGTGTCGGCGCGATATTGCGCGTCACGCAGGGTGCGTCCTGGCCCATTTTGGAAGCCTTCATCCGGAGACAGTCCGGCGACGTCATCCAGCCACATCAGCCAGGCGTCGCCGGTCAGCCCGGCGACCTGCTCGCGGGGGAATAGGCTGATCGCCGTGCGGCGCAGCAGGGTCGAGAGTCCCTGGGCGAGGCGCTGGCTGTCCTGATGGACCTGAAACTCCGCATCCAGCGAAGTCAGCGCAGCCCGCGCCGCCTGCAGCGGCTTGCGCCGCGATGGCCGTTTCCACCACCAGATGGACAGCAGGACACCCAGCAGGATCGTGACCGCCAGGACCCACCAACCCGGAGCGATCGGCCACCAGCCGATCTCGGGCGGCAGGTGGATGTCGCGCAGGGGCAGTTCGGAACCCGGTGCGTTCATGGATGGTGTGGGGTTCGCAGTCGTTGAATCGCGGCAAACGCGGGCATTACAACCCCCTCGCCAGCAGCGTTGCCGGGTCGTCGTCGGTGGCGCAGCGCAGCACCCGTGCCTTGCGGCGGCGCCCGAGGTTTTCGATCTGGTCGAAATGGGCCGCAAACTGCGCCTGCCAGCGGCTGCGTACGGTCGCGTTGCCGGTATCCAGGGACCGCTCGTGGCCGTGGCCGAGATCGAACCAGAAACGCCCCGCAGGCGGTGCCAGCTCGATCGGATCATGGGTGACCAGGAACACCAGGTCGCTGTGCCGACCGATCTGTGCAAGCAGCGCCTCGTGTTCGGGCCGGAGCCCGTGGAAGTCGCTGGCGAGCACGATCAGGCTGCCGGGCAACGCCACCCGCAACAGCCGTTCCAGCGCCGCCGTGAGGGCGCGATCGGCTTCCCCTATGGCGGTTGCGTAACCCCGGTCCCAGGCCGGATGGGTGGCGAGCTGGTTGATGAAGTGCAGCATGGCGGCTTTGCCACGACGCGGCTTGATCTCGCGGTGCTCGCGCTCGCAAAACACCAGCCCGCCGATGCGGTCGCCCTGTGCGTGCGCGGCCCAGGCGGCGAGGGTCGCGACTCGCGATGCCATGACGGCCTTGAAGCAGCCGCGCGTTGCGAAGAACTGGGCGGCGCGCAGATCGACCCAGAGCAAGACTGGGCGTTCGCGCTCCTCGCGATACAGCTTGGTGTAGGGCTTGCCCCGGCGTGCAGTGGCGCGCCAATCGACATCGCGGGAGTCGTCACCGGGCTGATAGCCACGTACCTCGGCGAACTCCATGCCGCGTCCGCGAAAGGTGGAGACATGACCGCCGGATAATGGCGCGCCGATGCGACGTGCATGCAGCCGAATCCCCGCTGCTTGTGGACGCAGGGCGAGGAGATCGGGGATGTCCGGGCGGATCGGATTAGGCATCGAACGAGACGGGGCGGACAGGGGCGGTCAGGGGGTGGGCAGGCAAGACAAATTTCGTCGGGTTGGTGATCACGGCACCGCCACGCGGTGGATCAGCTCGGCGATCAGATGGTCGGCGGTGACGCCTTCGGCTTCGGCTTCGTAGCGCAGGATCAGACGGTGCCGGAGCACGTCCGGGGCAACGGCCTGTATGTCGGCCGGATCGACGAAGTCCCGACCGGCAAGGCAGGCATGGGCGCGGGCGCAACGGTCCAGGGCGATGGTGGCGCGCGGGCTGGCGCCGTAGTCCAGCCAGCGTCCCAGGTCTTCCCCGTAGGCATCGGGCTTGCGGGTCGCGAGCACCAGTTCGATAAGGTATTCCTCCAGCGATTCCGCCAGATGCACGCCGAGCACGGCGCGACGTGCGTTGAACAAGGTGTCCTGGGTGATCGGTGTGGGCGCGCTCTGCGAGGCGCCCCAGCGTGCCTCGTCCCGGGCCAGACGCAGGATGCGGCGTTCGTCCACGGCGGCGGGGTAATCGATGCGGACGTGCATCAGGAATCGATCGAGCTGGGCTTCGGGAAGAGGGTAGGTGCCTTCCTGTTCGATCGGGTTCTGCGTAGCCATGACCAGGAACAGCGGTGGCAGCGGATAGGTTTCCGAACCGACCGTGATCTGGCGCTCGGCCATCACTTCCAGCAGGGCGGACTGGACCTTGGCCGGGGCGCGGTTGATCTCGTCGGCGAGAATCAGGTTGTGGAACAGCGGCCCGCGCTGAAAATGGAAACTGCCGTCCTGCGGTCGGTAGACCTCGCTGCCGGTCAGGTCGCCGGGGAGCAGGTCCGGGGTGAACTGGATACGGTGGAAATCGCCTTCGATGCCCGAGGCGAGGGTCTTGATGGCGCGCGTCTTGGCGAGTCCGGGGGCACCTTCGACGAGCAGATGTCCGTCGGCGAGCAAAGCGATCAATAGCCGGTTGACCAGTGTCTCCTGGCCCAGAACCTGGCCTTCCACCCAGTCGTGCAACGTTTGCAGGGCGGCGCGAACCGCTTCGAGGTCGTTGCTTGCGGATGCGTTGTCGTCGGATTTTTCCACTGCGGTCATGTCCACCTCTGTGGGAATCGATTCTTGTCGTTCGGGATCAGCCGATCCGGTGTGGCGTTGTGATCAAGGACCACGGCTTGCATGGGTTGGTTCACCGGGCTTGTCAGGCAGGGTGAGTGTATCGATTCATGTCTTCGGCGACATGAAGTGCGGCGTCGCAGTGGCCGAATTGACGGGCCGTCAATCGGCGGACGTGGGAAAGACGCGGCGTTCGAATTCGTCCGACGGCATGGGGTGGGCGAAATGGAACCCTTGGGCGTAGTCGCAACCCATGCCCTTGAGCAATTCGGCCTGGGTGGCCGTTTCCACGCCTTCGGCAATCACGATCAGGCCGAGTCGATGCGCCATCACGACGATCGCCTCTGTCAATGCCAGTTCGGTCGATTGCGCGCTCAGGTTGTGCACGAACTGCTGATCGATCTTCAAGTAGTCCACGTCCAGTTTCTGCAGATAGGCCAGGGAGGAATAACCGGTTCCAAAGTCGTCGATAGCTGTCTTGACCCCGGCTTGTTGAATGGTGAGCAGATTCAGGGATACATGCTGATCCAGGTTCAGCAACAGTCCTTCGGTGATTTCCACGACGAGACTGTCGGCAGGGATGCGCTGTGCCGACAAATGATCAAGGCAGCGGGAGGGACAATCCATGTTGTCCCGGAATTCGATCGGGGATTTGTTGATGTTGATCCGGAACTGGGGATCGAAGTCGCGGCGCCATCGATGAAGTCGCTCGATGACAGTGTCGAACACCCATTGACCGATCTCCCGGATCAGGCCCATCTCTTCGGCGAGCGGAATGAACCGATTCGGCGGGATGTCTCCCAATTTCGGGTGCACCCAGCGCAAAAGCGCCTCGGCCTGTTCGGGTTTTCCGGTGGCCAGGTTGAATATCGGCTGGTAAACCACGCTGAACTGCGATCGCTTGATGGCCAGTCTGAGCTCGTTGCCGAGTTCCATCCTGCGTTGCGCGGTTGCCTGCATGTCGGTCTGGTAGTAGTTGTACCGACTGCGACCGTCCTGTTTTGAGGCATACATCGCCTGGTCGGCATTTTTCAGCAGGCCTTCGGCGTCCTCGGCGTCATTGGGAAATAGCGTGATGCCGACACTGCTGGATGAATAGATCGTGTGGTCGTTGATCTGGAACGGTTGGCGCAGGGTTTCGAGAATGGAACCGGCAGCACGGCGCACATTGAATTCCGAGTGCGTGTCGGCGAGCACCACAACAAACTCATCCCCCCCAAGCCGGGCCACGATGTCGGTCTCGCGCACGCTTTCGTGAATCCGTCGCGCCGTCACTTTGAGCAGCTCATCGCCGGTGTGATGGCCGAGGGTGTCGTTGACCTCCTTGAAGTGGTCCAGGTCCAGGAACATCAGCGCGAATGTGCCTTTCGTTCTCCGCGCGGTGCGAATCTGCCGATCGAGCAGCTCGAAGAACAGGCGGCGATTCGGAAGCCCGGTGAGCTCGTCGTAATTGGCCTGGTGCCAAAGGGCCTCTTCACTGCGTTTCTTGTCGGTGATGTCCAGATACATCACGACGTGTTTCTCGATGCGGCCATCCTGGTTGCGCACCGCGTTGACGGTCGTCTGCAGGGTGCGTATTTCGTCGTTCTTGACCCGGTGGCGGATTTCTCCGTTCCAACTGCCGTTTTCCGCGAGACGATGCGTCAGGCCGGCGTAAAACCCACCGGGCTCGATCGAGGCGTCGAACCAGGTCGATGCCTGCCCGAGCACCTCGTCGCTGGCATATCCGGTAATCGTCGTGAACGCCGGATTGGTTGCCAGGATCCGATTGTCGGCATCGGTGACGATGATGGCCTGGCCGCTGCTGTCGTACACCTGCGCGGCGAGACGAAGTTGCTCCTCGGCATGGACCCGATCGGTGATGTCGGTGGAGACCCCCAACAAGGCCTCGACGTTTCCATCCGCGTCGTACAAAGGCGCTTTGGTGGACAGATAGATTCGGGTTTCGTCGCTGCCGTGGACACGGTTCCGCTCTTCCCGGTGCACCGTTTGACCTTCCAGCAGCACCAGGTTGTCGTTGACGCGGATGCGTTCGCTGGTTGCGGCATCGAAGAAGGCGTCGTCGCTGTGGCCGATGACCTCTTCGTTGGACACGCCCCAGAGTTTTCGCGTGATCTCGTTGACGTAGAGATAACACCCCGCACGATCCTTCATGTACACATAGGCGTCGATGGTGTCGAGAATGGTGCTCAGGCGGGTTTCGCTGGCACGAAGGGCGCGCTGTGTGTCCTCGAACGCAGCGAGTTTTTCTTCATAGGCCGCCGTGGTCTGCTTCAGCAGTTTTCGCAGCAGGGGGATTTCCAGTTCCGGCTTCATGCTTTGCGTTCTCGCAGCAAGGCAAGGACGCCAGTCTGGTTGTAGTAGGCCAGGACGTTGGCGGCGCTGGGCCCGATCTCTCCAAATGTGAAGAAGCCGGTCAGCGGGGTGTCGCCGAGTTTGTCGTTGAGCGCGAGCAGCTCGTCTTCCGCCTTGTCCTGAAGGATTACCTCGCGCACGGTGCAGGAAAACAGCAGACAGGCGTCGGCGTCGCCGATCTCCAGTTCGCTCGCGGCCTGAATCAGCGATGCCGCATCACCGATTCCCAGGCGAATCTTGTCGCCGGTATGAATGTCTCCGGCGAAGGTGATGCATCCTTTGGGCTCGTCGAACACGGCCATGGTCCGGTAAATGCGTCGTCTGGACGGGTCCGGGCTGTCGATGATCAGGGGGAAGCAATAACTGGACGAGGGCAGTTCCGCGAGGATGCCGTCCACGGTGAAGTAGTCTCGATACCAGTCGGTCGCGCATTTGTCGTCGATCGCGCAAAGCACCCGATCGTGCGCTTCGGTGACCGTGAAGACCGGGCTGGCGGGCTCCCAGCCACGCACGATGGCGGTCTGGATATCGATGCCGTCTAAGCCGATTACCAAGGCGGATCGATGATGAATCCTGCCGTTGCAGAACACCCAGGCCCCCTCGTCATCGAGGAAATGGTGGGGGTCGAGCGCCTTGGAGGCGAGCCCGCCGACGAGGGTGGTGTTGGCGAGTTCCGGCACGTCGCGCATCGTGTCGAGCAGCTTGTGAACCGGGAAGTGGATGCCATCGACGAGCACGATGGCGGAATCCGGTTGTTGCTGGCAAAGCCGGGAAAGCACCGGCGCGATGTCGATGAAGCCGTCCTCTTCTTCCGAGACGATCTCGCACCACGCACGATGCCCGGGATCGTCGAACCAGAACAATTGAACGACGCCGTCGTCCACGATGCCGCCGGTCAGAAATTGCCGCAGGGCATTGCAGCCGGCGATGAGCGTGTCGGGAAAGCGCGTGCCGAGTGCGAGCAGACGTGTCGCGAGATGCTCGGTGGCGGGCAGAAACGCGAGGACGAAGTCCGGGTGTCGGGTAAAGGTGGAGGAACTGGTTGGAAGATTGATCAATTCCTCCGCTGAAAACAGTCTGGATTTCATGCCCACTGCCCCATGTTGTACCTACGCGCGCTAAATAGGGGGTCATTGCTCGATCAGGTCCAGCAACGATCCATCAGGCCGCCGCCACGCTGCGTTCGGGTATCGATCCCACTTTTTAGTGCCGCATCCGAGGCTATCAGGGTTATGCGATGTCGCGCTCGGGTAATCCCGGTATAGATCAGTTCGCGAGTGGTCACCGGGTTTGCGATCTCGCCGAGCACCAGCATGACCTGATCGAACTCCGAGCCTTGGGATTTGTGCACCGTCATCGCAAACACGGTCTCGTGTTGCGGAAGCCGCTGAGGGCTCAACCAACGCAGGTCGCCATCGGCGGTCGGAAAGGCGACGCCCAGCCGGTCCGGCTTGTGGTGATCGTTCCAGCACAGGCCGATGTCGCCGTTGAACAGGTTCAGATCGGGGGCGTTGCGGGTGATCATGATCGGGCGCCCGCGATACCAGGGTTGCGCTGTCGATGCCGGGATTCGGAGAACACGGTGCATGGCCTGCTCAATACGGGCATTGAGGTGCTCGACGCCATCCGGGCCGCGTCGCAATGCGGTCAACACCCTGAAGCGTTTGAGGGCGCCCAAGGCGTCGTCGATGTGGGTCGCCTCGCATAGCGGGCGGTAGGCGTCAACGATGCGCTGCAGCAGACCGGGCCGGTCGGCGTTGCTCAGAAACTGAACGCTTGTCCCAGGTGCGGCGAGGATGTTGTCGATCGCATCGGAATCCGCCCGGTTGACGGCTTCGGCCAAGCGGGCGATCTCGCCACCGGCAGCAAATCGGTAGCTGTGTCGCAATTGCACGATGCTGTCGGCCAGCGCCGGTTGCGGTCTTTCGGCCGACGGCAGCGCGATTCCGAGCTGGCGGAATTGCACCGCGAGTTCGGGGCTGACAGGCCGGTCGCCGCCATCGTTGCAGATGTCTGCAAGTACATTGCCGGCCTCGACCGAGGCCAGTTGATCCTTGTCGCCGAGCAGGATCAGCCGGGCATGGTCGGGCAGGGCGGCGACGGTCTTTGCCATCAGCGGGAGATCGACCATCGAGGCCTCATCGATGACCAGAACATCAATCGGTAACGGGCGCTCGGCGCCGTAGCGAGGCTGACTGCGCACCGGATGCAGACCCAGCAGACGATGCAGGGTGCCGGCATCGGTGGGTAATGCGTCCCGAATCGAGGGGGCCAGCTTCAGGCGTTGACGCGCTGTCTCCAAGGACTCGGCGATGCGTGCGGCGGCCTTGCCGGTGGGGGCGGCCAAGCCGATGCGGAGGGACTGCCCTGCGGTTTCGGCTTGTTCGATCAGCAGTGCGAGGATGGCGGCGAGAGTGTGGGTCTTGCCGGTCCCAGGGCCACCGGAAATGACCGTAAAACGATGCAGAACGGCGGTGGCGGCGGCGATCTTCTGCCAGTCCGGTTGCGGCGCGCTGGAATCGAACAGGCGCTCCAGTCCCGATTTGAGCTGGACGAGGTCGATGTCCTCGATACGGGTTGCGCGCGTCCGCAATCGGGCAGCGAGGGTTTGTTCGTATTCCCAGTAACGCTGCAGATAAAGACGCGAACCGTCGAGAATCAGTGCCTGCGTCTCACCCGGCCCGCCGACGAACCCGGCGTCTGAAAGCGCGGATTTCCACTGCACCAGGTCGGGAGTCCGCCCCTGATCCGGGGCATCCAGCCAAGGCACCCCGGCGACCAGGTCCAGGCAGACATGGCCATCGCCGAGACGGCGGCTGACCCAGGCGGCACTGAGCATTGCGATCGGATCCGCTTCGGCAAAAAGGCGCGCAAGCTGGTCGGCAAACTGCGCGTCGATGGCGCGTAGCAGGCCTTTTTGCATCGCGGCGTTCAACATCGCGTTCATGCGACACCTGCCGCGAACAGGCGATCGAGCCGTTCGATGCGCTGCGGATCCGGCTTGAAGCTGTAAACCCCGGTGCCTGCAGGGTGCTTGGCCGACATGCCGCGCAGGAACAGGTAATGCACGCCGCCGAAATGGGTGTCGAAGCGGTAATCCGGGATGCGCCGACGAAGATAGCGGTGCAGCGCCACCGCGTAGATCATTGCCTGGAGGTCATATCGGTGGGTTCGCATGGCCTGAGTCAGGTGCTCGGCACGGTAGTCCTCAGCGGTGTTCCCGAGGTGGTTGGATTTGTAGTCCGCGAGGTGGAAGCGGCCGTCATGTTCGAACACCAGATCGATATAGCCTTTCATCAGGCCGTGTCGGGTCGGGAAGGCAAGCGGCGCGTTGTCGTCGCCCATGTCGTTCAAGATCGCGTTCAGGTCGTCGGCGTCCAGGTGGGCGATCGGGAAATGGAATTCCAGTTCGTCGAGGCGTTTGCGGCGAGTGAGGTCGGCGAGACGAATGCCATCGCCGAAACGGGTCGCGAGCACGTCCTCAAGCCAGTCGGCAAGTACGGGCGACCACTCGGGCGAGATCCCCGACAGGGGCAGGCGCTGGTCAATCAAGGTGCGAAGCGCGGCGGGCTCGTGGCGTTCGAAATCGAGCTTTTCGAGTACCCCATGCAGAAGCAAACCGGCGTGTGCGCCGCGCGGGAAGCCGAAGCGGTCCGGCCGAGGTGGGGAATCCTCTTGGGCCGCCGGAGCGGTTCGATCGGTCCGCTCGGTCTGATCGTGATCCGGTCGTTCGGACCCGGCTTCCGGGGCGGTACTGCTCGACTCGGCGAGCGCGGTGAAGCTGCTGACGCGCCAGTCGTCGGGTATCGCCCCAGTGAAGATCCGCGCCCTGGCATCCGCGCTCGACTCTGCGCGAGGGATTGTGCGGTGCGGGGTATCCGCCAGCGGTTCGAACAGGGGCATTGCCCCGGCCATCAGGTCGCGTAAAGGGGCGTGGAGGGCGTCATCGCTGAGGCTTTTTGCATCGTCCGACTCGCCCAGTAACAGGTGAGCAAGTGCGCCGCCGGCGAAACCGGGCATCCGCCCCCAGCCGAGGTAGCAGCGGTATTGCGCACGGGTCAGGGCGACATAGAGCAGACGGGTTTCCTCGGCCAGGGTTTCCCTCCGGGCAATGGCCCGATGCGCGTCGCGGTCTGCGCTGCCGAGATCCGCGCAAAGCATATTGTCCGCATCGTGATAGATCAGCGCCTGGGCCTCCTTGCGACGCGAGGAGGGGCCGTAGCCGATAAAGGGCAGGAACACGAGCGGGTATTGCAACCCCTTGCTCTTGTGAACGGTGACGATACGTACCCGTCTGGCATCACTTTCCAGGCGCAGTTGCTGAGCTTCATTCCGGCCATCGGCGGCCTGGCGCTGTTCCGCAAGCCAGTCGAGAAGCGCGGTCATTCCCGGGTGCTGCGCGCTGGCGATCTGCATCAGTTCCGCGAGTTGCATCAGGTTGGTCAGGCGTCGTTCGCCGTCGCTGCGCCCCAAGGCGCGACCGGTCACGCCGAGACGATGCAGCAGGCGCAGGAACATCGGCATGAAGCCCCGTTCCCGCCAGTGCCGATGCAGTTCGACGAGGGATTCGACGTGCGCTTCCCATCGGTGCTCATCGTTGTCCAATTCGATCAACGCGGCGCCAGCCAGCCCGATCAGTTCTCCCCCAAGCGCCACCCGCACCGCGCTGCGGTCCCAGGGTTGCGCCACCGCACTCAACACCTGATGCAGAGCAAGGGCCTCGTTGCTTTCAAACACGCTGTCACGGGACAAGTAAACACTTGCGATGCCCGCCGCTTCGAGGGCGTTAGCGATGTCGGCGGCTTCGAAACGGTTGCGTACCAGTACCGCGAAATCCGCCGGCGTCAGGGCACGCTCGCCGATGCCGGCGCGCTCGTCGGCGGCAAGGCCGAGCAGCCTTGCGATCTCGCTGGCGCAGTGACGGGCCAGCAGCGGGCCGACGTGCTTCTTGGCCCATTCGGTCGGCTGGCCTTTCTTGGTGGTCTGCGATGTCAGCAGCCAGCCGGCGAGGGGGGTCACGGATTGGCCATCGATATGGAGCGGCGTCTTGTCGGCCTTGCCCCCGGCCCTTACCGATTCGTAGGGGATCTGGGCGTAGTGGAACGGCTGGGGATGGCGCAGGAAGAGGGTGTTCAAGGCATCGATCAACGCCGTGCTGGAGCGCCAGTTGGTGTCCAGGGTGAAATGGTGCTGAGGCGCATCGGGCAGGTGGGCGACGCGATTGCGGGCATTCATGTAGGTGAACACGTCCGCGCCCCGGAATGCGTAGATGGCCTGTTTGGGGTCGCCGATCAGATAGAGCGCGGTGTCGGCGGCGGCGTTGTCCAGATAGACGCGTGAGAAGATCGCGTATTGCAGCGGGTCGGTGTCCTGGAATTCGTCGATCATCGCTACCGGAAAGCGCTTGCGAATGCGTTCTGCCAGGGCCAGGCCCTGTTCCGGGTCGGGGTCTTCGAGCACGTCGGCAAGGCGGCTGAGCAGATCGTCGAAACCGAGCAGGCCGAGTTCGATCTTGCGCTGTTTCAGCGCGGCACCGATCTCGCTGTAGGCGCGGCTCAGCCAATAGGCGCGGCGATGGGCGTCAAGGCGGTCGGCGGCATCCTGTACGGTCTGAGCGAGGTCGTATAAGGGATGATCGGGGACCGGTTTGCCTCGGGTGCCCGTCGCGCCTTCGACGCGATTGCGGGTCAGCAGGTCGAAATCGGGGGGTAAGGGGGCTGCCGGGTCCTCGATGCGATGCATGGCGGTGAACAGCGGGTCGAGACGATCCGGGTGATAGTTCCCGACCGCGTTGCTCAAGCGCAGCGAGGTGTCGTAGAAGATTTCTGCCAGGGACGCGCTTTCATCCGGCCAGTGGGCCAGCAGTTCCGCGAAGACGGTGCGATAGACGCGTTCCGCGTCGGCCAGTTCCGTCTCGGAGACCGTCGGGACCAGCGTGATGCGCGCCTGATTCTGCAAGTCTTCCAGCGCCTTGCGCAGCGCATCGGGGCTGCCCCAGGTCGATGCGACCCAGGCCGCAAGATGCGGCCCCGCGCGGTAGAAATGGCGACGCCAGAAATCCTGGGTGACCTCGATCAGCAACTCGCCCGGGTTTTCCATGAGTTCGGCATCGAACCAGGCGCCGCTCTCGAATGCGGCATCGGCAAGGACACGCTGACAGAAGCCGTGAATGGTGAAGATCGCGGCTTCGTCCATGCGTGTGAGCGCGTCCCGCAGCCGCTGAATCGTGGCCTTCGGCCCTAACGGAGTGGGAGGGGAATCGAACAAGTCAGCTTGTGGGGGCGGCGGTGGCAGATCGTGTTGCGATACCAGGGCATCGACAAAGTCATCCGCGCTATCCCCGCGACCGTCGAGATGGGCGATCGCCGCCGCAATGCGGGCGCGGATACGCTCGCGCAGTTCCTCGGTCGCGGCATTGGTGAAGGTCACCACCAGCAGCTCGGTCACCGGGTGCGTGGTCGCGAGCAACAGGCGCAGATACAGATTGGCGATGGTGTAGGTCTTGCCGGTGCCGGCGCTCGCCTCGATCAGACGCAGGCCGTCAAGTGGCAGCGTGAGCGGATTCAAGGGGCGGGTCACGATTTTCTCTTCCCGGGTTTGGCGGCCTTGGCGTCCAGAATCGGTTTGAACACGGTCAGGGCGAGTGCCTCGAAGCCGAATTCACCGGAGTCGTCACGAAGCGGATCCCGATCGCGAAACGCGAAGGCGTTGGCGGGTCGTTCGCTCTCGGCGCGGACCCATTCGCCACCGAGCCAGTGCTGTTCCGCCGCGATCAGCGCGGACGTCGGGTCATGCGCCTTGTCCGCATAGGCCGCCGCGCAATCCGGGAAAAGCGGCAGTGGTCGGGTCCGACCGGCACGGTAGAGACGCACCAGTTCGCCGAGTCGGGTCATCGCGTCGGCAACCGGGACATAGGATTCATCGCTGCCCTGCGCGATCCATCTGGTGGTTTTCGACGGTATGTCATCGAGCGCATTCAGGGCGAGGTGATCGATCCACATGGCGAGTTGACCGCGTGCATTGGGCTTGCCGGCCTGGAATCGCACCATTGCGTCGCGACCGATGTGCTTGAGTCGCCCGGTGAGGCGGGTGCCGTCGGGCAGACTCAGATCCAGCTCGCGTTCGATCGCGCCTTTCAGGGTGGGGCGGATGACGTTGGCCAGCGCTTCGGCCTCGGCCTCGATCCCGGCGACGGCCAGGGACCCGAAGTCGCCATGCGGCAGCTGACCTTGGGCCCGCAACAGCGCGATGTCGATATGGGTATCCGGGGCATCGATGCGCTGGCCGAGCATGTCGTTGCGCAACGTCCAGCTTTGCAGACCGTCGAGGGTGAAGTCCTCGGCGTCGGCGGGGCGAACGTCCTCCGCGAACAGACGCAGTCCAAGGGATTCGCGCAGGAAGTGATCGACCGGGTCGCGGAAGAAGGCGTGCAAGGCGTCCAGCGTGATGGCGCTGTCGTCGTGGTTCTCGGGCACGGTGAATTCACCGCCTGCCGGAAACAGCGGGGTTGGGGCAATCGGTGCCGGCAACCATTCTCCGGCATAGGAAAAATACGGCGGGTGGAAGTTGTCGGTGCTGAATGCCTGCAGCGGATGTCGGGACACGAACGGCTGCCTCGGCAATTCGAAACCGGATTCGACGGTTTCCAGCAGTTCGCTGACCAGCACCGAGGGATTGCGCGGGCTGTCGTCGCGGGCATCGTTGCCGATGTAGCTTATGTACAGGCTGTCGCGGGCCGACAACAAGGCTTCGAGGAACAGGGTGCGGTCGTCGTCGCGACGTGAACGGTCCCCCTTGCGGGGTTTCGCGGCAATCCGGTCGAAGCTGAGCTGGGGCTGTGTCCTCGGGTAATCGGTGTCGTTCATCCCCAGCAGGCAGACCACACGGAAGGGAATGCTGCGCATCGGCACCATGTTGCAGAAACTCACCGCCCCGTTGAGAAAGCGATGGCTGGCCGTCTGGGTTTCGAGCGCCGTCCGAAGATGCGCGTGGACGACCGCGTTCGACAACGGTATCGACGCGTCGCCGAGACTGGCTGCGTCCAGTTGCTCCCACCATTGATGCAGGGCGCTACGGATGCGTGCTTCGCCACCCTCATCCTCGGTGCCGAAATCGAAGAAGGCATTAAGCAGGCGGGGCAGGGTCTGCAGCCATTCCGCCGGGGTCGCCGGTTTGCCGAGTTCGCTTGCCCAGCGGCCCAGTCGATCGATCAATTCGGCGAGATTGCCGAGCCAGACGGCTTCCTGACCTTCGATGTCCGGATACGGGGCGACGCTGGCAATCCGGGTCCGGTCGTCGTTGACGGCGTATCCGAGCAACAGGCGACGTAGCCCGAATGCCCAGGAATGGGTGTCTTCGGCGACGATGCCGAGTTCTGCCCGGTGCGCACCATCCCGGCCCCAACGCACACCGGCCGCGCGCAACCATTGCTCGATTCGCGGCAAGGCGTCATCCCCCAAGCCGCAGCGCCGCGCGAATGCGGGGACCTGGAGCCAGTTCAACACGGTGCCGAGGGCGTGGCGATCCTGGGGCAGTTGCAGGAGGGCGAGAAAACTGCGGATCAGGGGTTCATCGCCGTCGTTGCCGCTGATGTCGGCGATCGACCACGGTATCCGGCGGTCTTCCGGGACGCCGCCAAATACCGCGTCGATCAAGGGTGCGTAGCGACCGATCTCCGGCGCCATGACGACGATGTCGCGGGCGTGCAGGCCCGGGAGGCGTTCGAACAGTTCGAGCAGGTGGTCGTGCAACACCTGGACTTCGCGGATGGCGCTGTGACATCGGTGGATCTGGAGGGATGCATCGTCCTCCGCCACCGGCATGCGCGCCTGCCCGTCGTTGCTGCCGCGATGCTGCATGAACAGCAGGTCGAGTTGCAGCGTGCCGAGCAGGTTCAGCTGTTCCGGCGGTGCGTAGTGCGGGTTGTCGGAATCGACCTGTTCATGGAGCGCATCGAGGAATTCCCGGCCCTGACGTGCCAGTGACGCCAGCAACGGGTTGCCGTCGGTGCCCGCATTGATTGCCGAGTCCATGACGCCGAGTTGCCGTGCGGCATCCCGGCGGCGGGCGAGATCACGTTCCGAGAGCTGGTCTGCCCACCATTGGAAACTTGGGCTGAGCAGGAATACATGCACCTCGACGTGCGAGGCGATGGCGCGAAACACGTCGAGATAGCTGGGAGCCAGGGCGGTGATTCCGAACAGGCAGACGCGCTCCGGCAGCGCCGAGGCGTCGAGGCCGCCCGGTCGCTGCGCCAGTTCCTGCAGCAGCGCGGCACGATGGCGGCGGCCCAGTTGCGCCGTGAGTGTGCGCCACAGCACGGCCTGCCATTCTCCGGCTTCGGCGCCGCGCTCCCAGGCAAGGATCAGATCGGCGCGGTAGATCAGGTATTGGTCGAACAGGGCGGCGATACGACTGGCAAGCTGCAGGCGTTTGCGTCCGTCCCCGTCGTCGCGCAGATAGCGACGCAGTTCCGCAAAGGCGGGGGTGTCGAGCAATGCGGGAAGGCCGGCGAATATCCGCCAGGTCAGCGCCTCCGGGGAAAACGCCGATTGCTCCGGCACGGCCTCGAATTGGCCGCGAAACGTGTCCCAGACAAAACTTGCGGGCAAGGTGTAGTCGATATTCGCGGCGATGCCGTGTCGTTCTGCCAGGCCTTGCGCCAGCCAGCGGGACATGCCCGGGTTCTGAACCACGATGCGTTCGGCGGCGAACACGTCTGCGAGCGGTGGCGCGGTGATTTCCGCCAGCCGGTCGAGCAGGGTTTCGAGTCGATTGCCGTGGTGAAGATGCAACATGCGGGGAGTATCGCCGAAAGCAGGGCTTCGGATGTCTTTACTCGCCGGGTTTACGGGCGCCAGGGCAATCGATATGAATCGGTGTGAACGGGGCGGTGTCGAGGCGCAATGCGGTCAGGCGTCCGCCCCACAGGCAACCGCTGTCGATCGCGTAGACGTTGTTGCCTTCGTAATAGCCGAGCGTGGACCAGTGTCCGAACACGATGCGGTCCCCGACGGTCTTGCGGTTGGGGGCCGCATACCAGGGAAACAGACCCTTGGGCGGACTCTCCGCCTTGCCTTTTGCCTTGTGATCGAGCCGGCCATTGGCGTCGCAGAAACGCATGCGGGTCAGGCAGTTGGTGATGAATCGCAGGCGTTCAATGCCTTTGAAATTGGCGCGCCACAGGTCCGGCTGGTTGCCGTACATGTGCTTGAAATAGTCGCGATGGTTCTTGCCGCGCAAGGCCGTCTCCAGCTCGATCGCGCAGGCCTTGGCGGTGTCGAGATCCCATTGCGGCGGCAGACCTGCGTGGATCAGGGTCACGTTCAGCTCGGCGTCGTGATGCAGCACCGGTCGCCAGCGCAGCCAGTCCACCAGTTCGTCGCGGTCGTCGGCCTTGAGAATGTTGATCAGGTCGGAGTCGGCCTTGAAGTGCTTGTCGTTGCCGTAAGCCGCTGCCAGTAGGTGCAGGTCGTGATTGCCGAGCACGGTGATGGCGGAACTGCCCAGCGACTTGACGTAGCGCAGGGTCTGCAGCGACTTCGGGCCGCGATTGACCAGGTCGCCGACAAACCAGAGTTTGTCGGTGACCGGGTTGAAAGCGATGTGATCGACGAGTTTGAGCAACGAGTCGAAACAACCCTGGATGTCGCCGATTGCGTAAATTGCCATGCGGATGCGTCGGTCAGTGCAGCGTGCGCGGCGCAGTCAGGGTGAAGCGCGGGATCGGCGCATCGAATGCATGACCGTCGGAGGCCACCATCTGATAGCTGCCCTCCATGGTGCCCACAGGCGTTTCCATGACCGTACCGCTGGTGTAGCGGAAGCCTTCTCCGGGTTGGAGATAAGGTTGCTCGCCGACCACACCGTCGCCCTTGACCTCCTGCACCTTGCCTTCGGCGTCGGTGATGATCCAGTGACGGGTGCGCAGTTGCGCCGCAATGGAACCGTGATTTTCGATGGTCACGGTGTACGAGAAAACGTAACGACCGCGTTCCGGATCGGATTGTTCGACGATGTAGGCCGGTTCGACCCGGACACGGATTTGATAGGGACTATGCTCAGACATGGGGGGGAATTACAGGGCATCCACCCGTTGTACGCAACGCGTGATTTGCACGGATTTCACTGACCTCAAACCAGGAGGTGTCCCATGTTCCTGAAACATCGCGCCAATGGCGACCTGATCGAGGTGATCGACACGGCTCTGCTGTTCGATCCATTCAAGGCCAATATTTCCGGTCGAATGCATGCCGGCGAAGAGATGCAGGATGTGGCCCGCTTCGCGAAAGCGGATCTCTTGTTTCCGTCCGGCGAGGCCTTGCCGCGTTGCTGGGTGGACGGCAACTACCGTGCGGCCTGATCGACCAGTCGGTTTGCGAGGGTCGCAAATTCCTGAAGGCCAAGCTGCTCCGGGCGGATATTGGAATCCAGGCCAAGTGCCTCGATGGCGGCGGTGTCGAGCTGCCCCTTGAGAATCTTGCGCAGGGTCTTGCGACGCTGATTGAAGGCGCTGGCGACGAGGGACTTGAATATCCGTAAGTCGTCCACGGCGACCGGTGGTGCGGCGTGGGGAATGAGGCGCACGATCGCGGAATCGACCTTGGGTGGCGGCTTGAAGGCGCCCGGTCCGACGTCGAACAGCGACTCGGTGGCGCAGAAGTACTGCACCATCACGCTCAGGCGTCCGTAATCCTTGCTGCCAGGCGCGGCGCAGATGCGATCGACGACTTCCTTCTGCAGCATGAAATGCATGTCCGAAATGCGCGCCGCCGATTCGAGGACGTGGAAGATCAGCGGGGTGGAGATGTTGTAGGGCAGGTTGCCGACCAGACGAAGGGGCTTGTCGTTTTCGACCAAGCGGGAGAAGTCGAAGCGCAACGCGTCGATCTCGGTGACTTCGAGCTCGCCCTTGCCGCCACATTTCTGCTCCAGCAGCGGGATTACATCGCGGTCGAGCTCAACCACATGCAGGCGACCGGCGCGTTCCAGCAAGGGGCAGGTCAGGGCGCCCAGGCCAGGGCCGATCTCAACGAGACGGTCTTGAGGCTGTGGCGCGATCGCCATCAGCAGACGTTCGATCACGAATGGGTCGTGCAGGAAGTGTTGGCCGAATCGTTTGCGGGCGCGGTGTTCGCTCATGGGCGGGGAATCATCGCAACGGCCTGGTCGATCGCGGCGATCAGGCTGCCAATCCCGGCACGTCCGGTTCCGGCCAGATCGAGGGCGGTGCCGTGATCGACCGAGGTGCGAACGATCGGCAGGCCAAGGGTGATGTTGACCGCATTGCCGAAACCCATGTGCTTGAGCACCGGCAGCCCCTGGTCGTGATACATCGCGAGCACCGCGTCGGCGTCCTGCAGGTTTCGGGGGGTGAAAAGGGTGTCCGCCGGCAATGGGCCGATCAGGGTGAGACCTTCTTCACGCAAGGCGTCGAGGACGGGGATGATGGTGTCGATTTCCTCGGTGCCAAGATGCCCGTCTTCACCGGCATGCGGGTTGAGCCCGCATACCAGGACACGAGGCCGGGCAATCCCGAAACGGGTGCGCAGGTCGTGATCAAGGATGCGCAATACCCGCTCGAGCAAGGTGCGGGTGATGGTCGCCGGGACCGCGTGCAACGGCAGATGGGTGGTCGCAAGCGCGACCCGTAGCCCGGGTGCCGCGAGCATCATCACCGGATACCCCGAGGTGAGTTCGGCGAGGAATTCGGTATGGCCGGTAAAGGCCACACCGGCGTCGTTGATCACGCCTTTGTGGACCGGGCCGGTTACCAGGCCATCGCAAGCGCCATGCCGACACAACGCAACGCCGGCACGCAGGGTGTCGAGCACGTATTCCGCGTTGACCGCATTGAGGTGGCCCGGTTGTTCCGGTTGGCGCAACGCGACCCGGTGAAACAGCAGTTGTCCGCTGGGAACCGGTTGGGTTGGGTCATCGGGCGCAAATTCACGCAGCTTGAGGTCCAGATTGAGTTGCCGTGCGCGTCGCTCGAGGAGTCCGGGATCTGCCACGGCAACCAGGGTCGCAGGCAGGTCCCGGGTGGCGATGGCAACCGCGAGATCCGGACCGATCCCGGCGGGTTCGCCGGGAGTGAATGCGAGCCGGGGTCTGGGTGCGTCAGCGTTCAAGCCGGTAGTCGATGTAGGCGTCGTCACGCAGTTCGCGCAACCATTGTTCGAGCTCTTCCTCGGTCTTGCGCTTGCGCAGATGCTCGGATGCCTTGTTACGGATGACATCCAGTGCAGCGTTGTGCTCGCGACGTTCCAGGGCCTGTGCGATATGCCAGCCAAACTCGGACTGGAACGGTTCGCTGATCTGACCGTTGGGGAGCCCGAACAGGGTCTTCTCGAAATTCTCGACCATTTCACCGGGACTGACCCAGCCCAGGTCGCCCCCCTTCGCGGCAGAGCCGGTGTCGTCGGAGTTGGAGCGCGCCAGGATGGCGAAGTCTTCGCCATTTTCGATGCGCTCACGAAGTATCTGGAGGCGACGGCGGGCCTCCTGATCGGTAATGACGGTATTGGTCTTGATCAGGATGTGTCGGCCGTGGACTTGCTGAACCATCATGCTCTGGGTGCTGCGCGACTCGAACAATTTGACGATGTGATAACCCGCCGGACTACGAAATGCATCGCTGATCTCGCCGTCCTTCAGGGAGGTGACATGATCCGCCAGCACTACCGGGATTTCTGCCGCAGGGCGCCAGCCAAGGTCGCCGCCTTCCAGTGCTTGCTGCCCGGATGAGTTTTCGATCGCCGCCTGAGCAAAATCGCTGCCGGCGCGCAATGCGACGACCAACGCGTCTGCCTTTGCGCGTGCCTCGGCAACCTGATCGGGGGACGCCGGGGAAGGCAGGCTGATGAGAATGTGCCCGACGTGAAATTCGCGGAAGTTGTTGCCGGCGCTCTCCTGGGTGGCGAGAAAGGCATCGACTTCCTGGGGTGTCACGGTAATACGGTTGTTGACCTTGCGTTGGCGAAGCCGGGCGATGATCAACTGGTCACGGATCTGTTCCCGGAAACTGGCGAAGCTGAAACCTTCTTTCTGCAGCGCGGTGCGGAATTCGGCCAGGTTCAGACCGTTTTCCTGAGCGATGTTGCGCACGGCGCGGTTCAGGGTGTCGTCATCGAGACGGATGCCGCTGTGTTCGGCTTCCTGCAATTGCAGACGGGTCAGCACGATCCGGTCGAGCACCTGCTTGTGCAAAACCTCAGGGGCCGGAATTTGTGCTCCGCGACGGCGCAGGTCGCCGATGACGGTGCGCAGGTGATCCTTGAGCTCGCTGGCCAGGACGACGTCGTCGTTGACCACGGCAACGATGAAGTCGAGCGCTTCAAGGCCGGAATCCGGGTCATCGCCCGGCAGACGGGCATGACTGCTGAGTGATAGTGAGAGTGCAGCCAGAGCAAGAATCAGCCCGGAGAGGATTTTGCGGTAATTTCTCATGGATTCATTAGTAGTAGGCGCTTGAGCCGAAGAGTTTTTTCACGTCGTTACCCAGTCCTGCGAGCCCCTTGAGTTCCAGCTGGAACATGAAAGAGGTGACGTCTTCAAGCGTGGCGGTACCCTGGGAAGTGGAATACTGGTCGTACTTCGTTTCTGCCACGAAACGGACCGCCCAGCAGCAGGTTTCGTATTCCAGGCCAAGTGTTGACTGGATGTCCTGATTGCGCAGATCGTCGCGATTCCAGCTGGCAATGCCGTGCCAACGAGAGCTGATTGGCCACGCTATATCGACCTGCGACTCACGAATGTAGTCGCTCGTATGGCTATAGCTGTAGCGGATGTACTGCTCCGGTCCTTGTGAGTAGCTCAGGTACCAGTTGTTGGTGCGAGTCTTGTTGCGTTTGTGATCCCAGAGCAAGGTGTTGCTGGCCTGGATCCCGAAAGGCAGTGATGCGGTGAGTTCGGCGACGAAATCTGAGTTCGCCGCACGGTCGGCATCGGTTTGAGGTCCGATGTTGACCTCGCGATCGTCGAGGTAAAACAGCTCGCCGAAGGAGAGTGTCGCCAGATCGGTGCCAGTTTCCTGTTGCAGTCGCGTGGTCACTCCGGCTGCGATCTGGTTTGCGTCGCCGACACGATCCCCGCCAGAGAAGCGGTTGTTCAGGAACAGATTTGAATAGGTTATGCCTTGCAGGCCGCTGTCAAAAAGTGGTCGGGTGGACTGGTCTGTGTTGGGGGTGAACGTATACCGCAACCTTGGCTCGATGGTGTGAATCAGCGATGTCCCGGCAAATGCGAATTCCTTGTCGAAGTACATGCCTGAATCGACCGCAAAACTCGGGACTGTCAGGTATTGATGTTCATCGGCGCTCCCGATATTGCCCGTGTTGAGGTGCCATTGCGTGTGATTGAGCGTGATCTCCGGGGTGACAAAGCCATAACTCTCTCGAAACGGCATGCGGACGACCGGATTGAGATTGATGCGGCCGGATTCCAGACGGGATGCGTTCTGGAAATAGGTCATGCGGGAGTCGAAGTTGTACTCCAGACCGGTGTCTATATCGAAGTGTGAGGTGCTCGCAGTGACGTCCGGGAGCAGTCGATACGGGCGACTTGTTGTCGGGATGGTGGTGTCGATCAGCACGTCTTCATGAATACGACCGGTAATCAGCCAGTCTTCCGGAGACCAGGTTAGCTTGGCATAGCGCTGCAGATACGTTGTGTCGGAATTGAAGTAGGTATCCGCAAAGTCCTTCAGGAAGAATCGGTCACTGACGTGAGATCCGTAAACATCGAGGAGCAGGTTAGACGACAGGGTCGCTTTATGATCGAGATGAAAGAAGCCGCGATCCTTGCCATAGATATCGTCATCGGCGAGGACGTCTGCAACGATCAGACCACTGCTTTCCGGATTCAGGTAACGGAAAAGCGTGTCTACGCGCACGCCCCGGTTTTCGTAATAGGTGGGAATGATCGTGGCATCTCGGTGCGGTGCGATATTCCAGTAGAACGGAACGGTGACTTCTGCCCCGTTAATATCCGATGAACCGTATGACGGCGGTAAAAGGCCGGATTTGCGGCGATCATCGATCGGGAAAGTGATCCACGGCGTGTATGCCACGGGGATGCCGTGAATCATTACCCAGGCGTTAGTCGCGGTCCCGACACCGTTGGCGCGGTCGAGTTCCAGTTCAGCGCTGTCCAGATACCAGGAATCCACCCCGTAATTACAGGTTGTGTATGTGGTGGTCTGCCCTTCCATGAGGGTGCGCGAATTGACATCGACATGTTCGGCGGTGCCGCGACCATGCCGTTCGGGCATGTAATAGTTGCTGCGGCCAAATTCGCCGGTGTCGTTGGCCATGACCAGGTAGCCCCAGTCGCTGTCCATCGCCAGGCCGGCTTCCCGATAGCGTACGTTGCCTTCGGCGTCGGCACGTTCGGTGGTGGCGTCGTAATGGATGATGTCGCCTTGCAGGAGCTGGTCGCCCCGACGCAGTTCGGCGTCGCCGAACAGGGTGTAGTACTTCTGACGTTTGCCCTGGACATCGTCAGCGGTGGCGTAGGTTGGCAACGATTCCCGATTGGGCACAGCCTGGACCGGGACGTCACGGGTCATGCTCGGGTCGTTGTTCGTACCGCATAGCGCCCAGGCCCGGCGATTGTCGATTTCCGGATAGGTGTCAATGTCGCCAATCGCGACATGGTCGGGGATCGGCGGCAGCGAATCATCGAACAAGTCTGCCGGCCAGTCTCCGGGGACATGATCATCGATCGAAGCCGGAATTTGGGAGGCGCTGTCCGACTGCGTCTCCAGAGATGCTTGCTTGAGGCGCTGCAAGGCCGGACTGACGCTGTGAGATTCGTCGGCCTGGCCGAGATCGAGCAGGCGTTGCGCGGCTTGCAGATCTGCGATCTCCGCGTCACTCACCTGACCCGCGCGGCGCGTCAGACCATATGGGTCGTTGGCGGCGACGGAGGCCTCGGTTACGCCTGTGTCCGTGGGCTGGTCGATGACATCTGCGGAGTTTGCGTTGCGGGCTTCATCCGTCGGAGCGGGTGTCGGCGAGGCGGCATCCTGTTTCTGCTCATCCGGCGACTCAGGCAGTCGCGCTGTTGCGACCTTTAGGGCTTGCACCTCTGGCGTCGGCTGTGGCGTTTCGGGGGAGTCAGGCGGAGACGCCTCGGTGGCAAGCACCGCCGGTTTTGCGGAAAGGTCGATGACCCGGCGTTCAACGGCAGCGAGTGGGGCCGGTTTGCTCTGCGCGGGTATGACGTCGCTGGGTTCGATCGGGGCGGCGTGGGATTGGGCCGCTTCAATCGGGGTTGTGTCTGGAGTTGTGTCTGGGGTTGTGTCCGGATTCGCTTCCGAGGCAGTAACGATTTGTGGCGCGATCCCGGAATCGGTGTCGGCAACGGGTTCTGCCGTTGCCGTTGCTGTTGGCGTTGCCGGCGATGCCGACTGCTCGCGAGTGATCCGCGCGGCAGCCATGGATTCCGCCAATGGGGTGGTGGTTGCCGGGGTTGCGGTGCGCGGTAATGAGGTCGCGATCTCGATCTGTTCGTCGCTGAGTTCCGCGACGCCCGCTGCCTGTTGCGCCATGCGGACGGCTTTGGCCGCTTGCGCCTTGTCGCCGCTCTGATTGCAGGACCAGCCCCCGGTGGCGGGATCGGTTTGACAGGACCAGGCGGTCGGACCGGCCTGCACCATGAAACTGGTGGAGGCGCCGGTCGAGGCGAGGGTCGCGAGGATCAACAGGCGGAGCTTGCGGCTTTGTCGGGGCACGGTGTCGGATCGCAGCGGTAGGGCGGAAAAATGACCGCAACGATGTCACAGCCGCCCCTTCCGTTCAATGTTGTCGATGAGGTCGATGCCGGTATGCGTAGGCTATAGTCGCGACGATTGGGGATCGCCGAGGAGAGTGGTACGTGGGTGAGCGTCTGCAGGGTATCAAGCGCTGGTTGACCGATGATTTGGGTTTTGGCGAGTTTCATATCGCCCCGGCCTCGGCGGACGCGAGTTTCCGCCGCTATTTCCGGGTCAGCCGGGAAGGACAGACCCTGATCGTGATGGATGCCCCGCCGGACAAGGAGGATACCGGGCCCTTTCTGACCCTGGCGCGGGCAATGCGCGATGTGGGGCTGAACGTTCCGGAGATCATCGACACCGATGTCGCCAATGGCTTTCTGCTCCTCAGTGACCTTGGCACCGAGCCGTATCTGCCGAACCTGAACACGCAGACGGTCGAACGACTCTATGGCGATGCGCTGGGGGCGTTGATGAGTCTGCAGGTCGGGCTGCCTGCCGATTCGGTATTTCTTCCGTCCTACGATCACAAGCTGCTGATGTTCGAGATGAGTCTGTTCAAGGACTGGTTCCTGGGGCGGCATCTCGGTGTGGAACTGGATGCGCCCATGACCTGGGCCTGGGATGCGGTCTGTGAAACCCTGGCGGCTTCGGCGCTGGAACAGCCCAGGGTGGCGGTGCATCGGGACTTTCACTCACGCAACCTGATGATCACGCCGCAGAACAACCCGGGCGTCATCGATTTTCAGGATGCGGTGGCGGGCCCGATTACCTACGACCTGGTGTCGTTGCTCCGCGATTGTTACATCGCCTGGCCGCGCGCTCGGGTCGAGGAATGGGCCTTGGGTTATCACGATCTGGCCCTGCAGTCAGGCATGTTGCACCGCGAGATGGAGGATGAAATCCGCTGGCTGCGCTGGTTCGATCTGATGGGGGTGCAGCGTCACCTGAAGGCGATAGGCATCTTTGCGCGCCTGAATCATCGGGATGGCAAGCCCGGCTACCTTGGCGATATTCCCCGCACCCTGGGTTACGTGGTCGAGGTCTGCGGCAGGTATCCGGAACTGGCCGGGCTCAAGACGCTGATCGAGGGCTACGTGCTCGCTCATGTGACCCCGGAAATGGCAGGCTGATGGGTTTATGAAGGCGATGATCCTGGCTGCCGGGCGCGGTGAGCGGATGCGTCCGCTCACTGACGCCACGCCCAAGCCGCTGCTCAGGGTCGGTGGCCGACGCCTGATCGAATATCACCTGCTGGCGCTGGCGAAAGCGGGTGTGCGCGATGTGGTGATCAATACCGCGCACCTCGCCGAGCAGATTCCGGCGGCGCTCGGTGATGGAAGCCGCTACGGTGTGCACATCGACTACACCGTCGAACCGGAAGGTGCGCTGGAGACGGGAGGCGGCATCTTCAACGCCTTGCCGCTGCTCGGGCCGGAACCCTTTCTGGTCGTCAACGGGGATGTCTGGACCGATGTGCCCATCGCGCCCTTGTTGCAGGCACCACGCGGCCTGGCGCATCTGGTGATGATCAGCAATCCACCGCAACACCCCAACGGGGATTTCGCGCTGGACGACGCCGGGCAGGTGCATGCGGACGGCGCCTGCAAGCTCACCTTCAGCGGTATCGGGGTTTACGTCCCGGCTTTCTTCACGGGCTGCGTGGCCGGGCGGTTTCCGTTGGCGCCCTTGCTGCGAGGGGCGATGGCGTCGGGACAGGTCAGCGGCGAGCATTATCGCGGTGCCTGGCATGACATCGGCACCCCGGAACGCCTTGCTGCCCTTGATCGTGAACTGAGCGCCGAGGCCTGATCCGGTGGGACAGGAGATCTCGCAAAGCGTCTTCCGTCCCCACGATTTTCAACAGTTCCGCGAGCGCCTGCGCATCGAGACCGCTCTGCTCGAGCGATGGTGGAACGAGGGTCGATTTCCGCCTGCCCCACATGTGGCCGGGTATGAGATCGAAGCCTGGCTGATCGACGCCGACGGCTATCCGGTACCCCGTAACCGGGATTTTCTCGAGCGGGCCAACGAGCGATACCGCGAGCTGCTGGTGTTTCCCGAGCTGGCGCGTTTCAACATCGAACTGAACAGTCTGCCGCGACGTCTCAGCGGCGATGCCCTGGCCGCGATGCATGCCGAACTGGAACGTTCCTGGCGTGCCAGCGAGCGAATCGCGGCTGATCTAGGGCTCGACGTGCTGATGATCGGGACCTTGCCGACCGCGCAGGAGGCGGAACTGAGTCTCGAGAACATGTCCGAGATGCAGCGCTACCGGGCGCTCAATCAGCAGGTGTTGCGGATGCGCGAAGGGCGCCCGCTGGAACTGAATATCGAGGGTCGGCAACCGTTGCGGACCTCGCATCGCGACGTGATGCTGGAAGCGGCCACCACCTCCTTGCAGCTGCATCTGCAGGTGACGCCGACCAAGGCGGCACGTTATTACAACGTCGCGCAGATGGTGTCTGCAGTGACGGTCGCGGTCGGCGCCAACTCCCCCTGGCTGTTTGGTCACCAGCTTTGGGAGGAGACCCGGATTCCCTTGTTCGAGCAGGCGGTCGAAGTGCCTGCCAATACCGGATGCGATGGCGCCGAGTTCCGCCGGGTTGGATTCGGTAGCGGGTATGCCGAAGGCGATCTGCTGGCTTGTTTCCGGGAAAACCGGGATTGCTACCCGCCACTGTTACCGATCGAGGTTGACAAATACCCCGCCGCATTGGCGCATCTGCGCCTGCATAACGGCACGATCTGGCGGTGGAACCGTCCCCTGGTCGGTCTCGATGACGATGGCAGTCCGCATCTTCGTATCGAGCATCGGGTCATCGCTGCCGGGCCGAGCGTCATCGATACGGTGGCCAACGCCGCCTTGTTCTACGGGCTGATCACCGAACTGGCGGAGTCCATGCGCGAGCCGGAGGCCGATCTGCCGTTTTCCCTGGCGCGGGATAATTTCTACACGGCCGCACGTCATGGCCTGGATGCGCATGTAGTCTGGTTCGACGGTGTACGCAACGATCTGCAAGGCCTGATTCTGGATGAACTGCTGCCGCGCGCGGCGTCCGGCCTGGCGCGTCTGGACATCGATGCCGAGGATGCCGCGCGCTTCCTCGGGGTGATCGAACGCCGGGTGCGCACCCGGCGCACCGGGGCGTGGTGGCAGCGTCATTGTGCGGAAATGTGTGGCGCGGAAATGCCGCAACTGGTGCAGGCCTATCGCGCCCATCAGCGATCCGGATTGCCGGTTCATGAGTGGCCGCTGCCGGGCGAATGAGGCGGGGCCATGAAGGGTCGCGATATGGGCTACGTCGCCATCCCCAGATAGCGTTGGTGCAGTTGTTCGATCTGCGGGTCCAGCGCGTCTGGCTGGGCGGTGTTCACAATCACGTCGTCGGCACGGGACAGGCGTTCCGTGCGCGCGATCTGGGCACCGATGATGCGATCGATCTGTGTCGGCTCGCCGCCATCTCGTGCCAGTACCCGCGCACGCTGGATGTCTTCGGGAACGTCCACGACGAGAATACGATCGACCAGATCGTCGAACCCGGATTCGAACAACAGCGGGACCACGACGATCAGGTAGGGCTCGAGACGTTCTGAAATGCGTTGTGCGACTTCCGCGCGGATCCGGGGATGCAGGATCGCTTCGAGCTCGCGACGTGCGTGGGTGTCGGCGAAGATGCGTTGACGAAGCGCTGCACGATTCAGGTTTCCGTCCGAAGAGATCACCGATTCGCCAAATTGCGTTGCAATCGCACCGAGTGCAGGTTGCCCGGGGGTGACGAGATCGCGACTGATCTGGTCGGTATCGATGATCGGAATGCCCAACGCGGCGAAGCGGTCCGAGACGGCTGTTTTTCCGGCGCCGATACCGCCGGTCAGTCCGATCCGCAACGGCATTGCGTCAGAGAATGCCGAACAGGCTGTAATAGGTGTCGAGCAGCTCGTCGCCCCAGATCAGCGTCAGCCAGGCGGCACCGGCGAGGAAGGGGCCGAATGGCAGGCGCTGCCCCCAGCCTTTTGAGTTCACCAGCATCAGGGTGACACCGACCACCGCACCGACCACGGACGACATCACGATGATGACCGGCAAGGCCTGCCAGCCCATCCAGGCCCCGAACGCGGCGAACAGTTTGAAGTCGCCGTAACCCAGACCTTCCTTGCCAGTGAGTAAGCGGAAGACCCAGTAGACGATCCACAGGGTCACATAGCCTGCGATCGCGCCGATCACCGCCGACTGCACTTCCACGAAATACCCGAACAGGCTGACGACGAGCCCGGCCCAGAGCAGCGGCAGGGTGATGGTGTCCGGCAACAGTTGCTCGCGCAGGTCGATCACCGCCAGGGCGAGCAGGGTCCAGGTGAAGGCCATCACGATCATCGCTTCGATGCCCGGTCCGACCTGCCAGGCAACGATGCCGGCGAGTACGCCGCCAGTCAGTTCGACCAACGGGTAGTAGAGCGAGATCTCGGTTCCGCAATGGCTGCAACGACCGCGCAGGAACAGCCAGCCGAACACCGGGATGTTGTGCCAGGGCTTGATCGGGGTGTCGCAGGAGGGGCAACGCGATTCCGGCACCACGAGGTTGTAGGTCCCGTCGAGGTCTTCCTCGGGTTCCTGCTCCAGCAGTTCCAGACACTGCGAACGCCATTGCCGTTCCAGCATGATCGGAAGCCGGTAGGCCACGACATTGATGAAGCTGCCAATGATGAGGCCGAACAACACGGCGACGACGATGAATACGACGGGGTGGTTCAGGGCTTCGGGCATCCGGGCTTCCAGCAGTCGGAGGAGGGAGTCGGGCTCACATTACGTCGCCCATGTTGAAGATCGGCAGGTACATCGCGAGCACCAGGCCACCGAGAATGACGGCAAGGAACACCATGATGAACGGTTCCATCAGGGCGCTGATTCCATCCACGGCATTGTCTACCTCCTCCTCGAAGAAGTCGGCGACCTTGCTGAGCATTTCATCGAGCGCACCGGCTTCTTCGCCGATGCCCACCATCTGAGTCACCAAAGGCGGGAACAGTTGGGTCTTGTACATCGCCAGTTGCAGCCGCTGACCGACCGCGACGTCCTCACGGATGCGCATGACCGCATCGTAGTAGATCAGGTTGCCAGTGGCGCCGGCAACGGATTCCAGCGCTTCGAGCAGCGGTACGCCGGCGGCGAACATGGTCGAGAGGGTGCGCGCAAAACGGGCGATCGCGGCCTTTCTGAAGATCGGTCCGAGATTGGGGATGCCCATTTTGAAGCGCTCGACCGAGCGCGCGAAGCTCTTCGACCCTTTGATCGCCGCTTTCAGTCCGGTGATGGCGCCGAATACGCCGATGGCGATCAGATACCAGATCTCCTGCACCGCCTCGGACATGCTCACCACAAGCTGGGTGAACGCCGGCAGTTCGCCGCCGAATCCTTCGAACAGGTCCTTGAACTGGGGCACCACGAAGATCAGCAGGATCAGGGTGACGATGAAGGCGACGGACAACACCGCGATGGGGTAGAACATCGCCTTCTTGATCTTGGCCTTCATGGATTCCGTCTTTTCCTTGTAGACGGAGATACGCTCCATCATGGTGTCGAGCACACCGGCCCGCTCACCGGCCTCCACCAGATTGCAATACAGCTCGTCGAAGTATTCCGGATGCTTGGACATCGCGTTCGCCAGGGTCGAACCGCCGGATACGTCGGTCTTGATGCGAATCAGCAGATCGCGCATGGACGGGTTGTCGTGACCCTGCCCGACGATGTCCACCGCCTGCACCAGGGGCACCCCCGCGTTGATCATCGCCGACATCTGGCGGGAGAACACCGCAATGTCATGGCTCTTGATTTTCTTCTTGCTGCCCCCGAACAACGGTTTCGGCTTCTTGCGAACCTTTTCCGGGGTGATGCCCTGGCGGCGCAGTTCGGCTTTGACCAGGCTGATGGTCTTGCCGACCAGCTCGCCCTTGAGTTTGTCGCCACGTTTGTCGACCCCTTCCCAAAGAAAGATGTCTTCGTTGACGACTTCAGGGGCCTTTTTCGCCATACGCTATCAACTCAGTCCTTGGTGACGCGGTTGATTTCTTCCAGCGAGGTCAGGCCGTCGCGGACCTTCTTCAAGCCGGAGCGTCTCAGGTCGGGAATGTTTTCCTTGCGTGCCTGATCGGCGATCTGAATCGCGTTGCCACCTTCCATGATGATGCGTCCGATGGCTTCGGAAATCGGCATCACCTGATAGACACCCACGCGACCCTTGTAGCCTCCGGTGCATTTCGGGCATCCCACGGCACGATAGACCGGAAACGGCTCGGCCAGCTGTTCCTCGCTGAAGCCCTCCTTGAGCAGGGCTTCACGCGGAATGTCGGTAGGCGCTTTGCAATGTGCGCACAGGCGGCGCGCCAGTCGCTGGGCGATGATCAGGTTTACCGAGGTCGCGATGTTGTACGGCGCGATGCCCATGTTGACCAGTCGGGTCAGGGTCTGCGGGGCGTCGTTGGTATGCAGCGTTGACAACACCATGTGGCCGGTCTGCGCCGCCTTGATCGCGATTTCGGCGGTTTCCAGGTCGCGGATTTCGCCGACCATGATGATGTCCGGGTCCTGGCGCAGGAAGGATCGCAGCGTGGATGAGAAGGTCAGACCCGCTTTCGGGTTCATGTTGACCTGATTGATGCCGGGCAGGTTGATTTCCGCCGGGTCTTCGGCGGTCGAGATGTTGCGTTCCGGGGTGTTGAGGATGTTCATCGCGGTGTACAGCGAGACGGTCTTGCCCGAGCCGGTCGGCCCGGTGACCAGCACCATGCCTTGCGGCTTGTGGATGGCCTCCATGAAGAAGGCCTTCTGTTCCGGCTCGTATCCGAGCGCGTCGATGCCGAGCTGGGCGCTGGTCGGGTCGAGCAGGCGCATGACCACCTTTTCGCCGAACAGGGTCGGGCAGGTGCTGACGCGGAAGTCGATGGCGCGGGTCCGTGACAGACGCAACTTGATTCGACCGTCCTGCGGTATGCGGCGTTCGGAGACGTCCAGGCTGGACATGACCTTGATACGCGCGGAAATGCGGCCCGCCAGATTGGCGGGTGGGGCATAAACCTGCTGCAACACGCCGTCGAGGCGGAAGCGCACCCGGTAGGTCTTCTCGTAAGGTTCGAAGTGGATGTCGGAAACACCCTTGTTGATGCCGTCCAGCAGCACCTTGTTGATGAAGCCGACGACGGCCTCTTCCTGTTCGTTGTCGCCCTCGTTTTCCTTGTCTTCCTCGACGGCGGCAAACAGGTCGGCGTTATCGAGATCGGTGCCCATGAGATCGGCGATGGAGACATCGTGCGTCTTCTGCGCCTGTTCGATGGCGACTTCGAGTTTGTCCGCCTCGACGATCACCGCCTCGGTCGGGATGCCGGTGTGGAACTTGATTTCGTCCAGCGCCTGCATGTTGGTCGGATCGGCGATGCCGACGAACAGGCGCTTGCCGCGCTTGAACAGGGGCAGCGCATGCAGTTCGTTGATCATGCGCGCACTGATCAGCTTCATCGGGATCAGTTCGAGATCGAGGGCGCGAATGTCCAGCAGTGGCAGGCCGAACTGTGCCGCCACCGCGTGGGCGATCTCGCGGGCGGGAACGATCTCGTTCTGGACCAGGAACAGCACCAGAGGGATGTCTTGTTCGCGGGCGTCCAGCGATGCCTGTTCGGCAATGGATGCGGGCAGCAATCCGGCGCGAACCAGGAGACGGGCGATGCCGCTGACTTGGGTCTGAGGAACGGTGGTGGCCATTTGTGTTGGCGTTTGCTTCGCGGGGCGGGGGTAGACCGGAGCTAGTATAGGCGCTCGTACAGGCCGACGTGATCATCGCGCACGCCCAGCGCGAGTTCGCCACCCAGCAGCTTCCGCAACGGCTCGCCGACGATCTTGCGCCGCCAGCCCTGCAACACCTTGGCGTCCGGGTCGGTCTCGATCAGGGCGTCGAGATCGCGTCTTCCGGCCAAGGTCCCGGTGCTGATCCCGGAGTCATTCGCAATCACCCGCAAGGCGGCGTTGAGCAATTCGAGTTTGGCGGCCTGTTGCGGCGAGACCGGGCCCTTCTTGCTGAACTTGGGGAGTGGCGGCGCCGCGCCGGGATCGGCGGTGAGAATGGCCAGCAGGGCGTTGCCATCACGACGCAACATGCCTTCGGACAGGCCGCGAATATCCTGCATCCCGTTCATGTCCTGAGGACGCAGGCGAACCATGTCGAGCAGCAGATTGTCCTTGAGCACACGTTGGCGGGGCAGGTTGCGTTCCCGCGCCTGGCGTTCCCGCCATGCCGCAAGCCGGACCAGCATGGCGAGCTGACGGGGTCGCAGGCGTTCGTGGCCTTTGATGCGACGCCAGGCAATGTCGTCGTTGATTGCGAAGCGTTCGCCGCTGGCGAGTTCGGTAAAGTCATCATCCAGCCAGGCGAGACGCCCGTTGTTTTCGAGTTCCCGGCGCAAACTCAGGTAGACGTCGCGCAGGTGGATCACGTCGGCAGCGGCGTAGTCGCGCTGCGCCGCGCTCAAGGGGCGGCGTTTCCAGTCGGTGCGGCTGTGCGCCTTGTCGAGATTGATGCCGGTGATCGCGGAGACGAGCCCCGCGTAGCCGATCTGATCGCCATGTCCGGCCAGCGTGGCGGCGATCTGGGTGTCGAACAAGGGCGCCGGTATTGCGCCCCAGAGCATGTGAAAGATCTCCACATCCTGGGAGGCGGCGTGCAGCACCTTGACGATGTCGTTGCGGAACAGCAGGTCGCGCAGGGCATCGAGATCGGGCAGGGCCAGAGGGTCGATCAGGGCAACATGGTCCGGGTTCGCGATCTGGACCAGGCACAGTTCCGGGTAATAGGTGTTCTCGCGGAAGAACTCCGTGTCCAGGGTCAGCCAGGCGCTGTCGCGGAGCAGATCGCAGACCTGTTGCAGCGACTCCGGGGTGTCGACCCAGATCGGGGTTGGCGCGGCGGAAGAATCCATGTCGAGGTACCAGGGCATTGCAAGGGGCGGGGCAGTATATAGTGCGCCGCTGATTCGACGCCGATGATGACGCTGCCCCGTGAAGACCCTGTTCGACCTGTTTTTCGACATCTGCCTGTTACGCCGAGGTCCGCAGGATCTGCCGACCTCAGTCGGACTGCTGCGTCTGACGGCTTTGGTTTACGCCATCGTTGCCCTGGCGCTCGCGTCGGTGGGGTCGGAGATGGGGCGTGCCACCGCGCAAGTGCTCATCGACATCGCCTTGACCATGCTGTTCGTGCAATTGGTCTTACGGTGGAAAGGTCATGCCGAACGGTTTGTGCAGACCTTGACGGCGATGTTCGGGGCCAGTGCGATCCTGACTGCGCTGGGATTGCCGTTGCTGTTCTGGCTGCGGCGCTACGTCGATGATCAGGGCATGGTCGGTGCGGGCGGCGACCTGCCTTCGTTTCTGTGGTTCGTGTTGTTCATGTGGAGCCTGCTGGTGACCGGCCATATCCTGCGTAACGCACTGCAGATGCGCCTGGGTGCGGCGGTATTGCTGGCGGGCGCCTATACCTTTGGCAGCATCAGCATCACCGGCATGCTGCTACCCTCTGCGGCAGGCTGATAGACCCGGAATCCCATGCATATCCATATCCTCGGAATCTGCGGCACCTTCATGGGTGGCATCGCGATCCTTGCCCGGCAGGCCGGGCACACCGTCACCGGCTGCGACGCCAACGTCTACCCGCCGATGAGCACCTTGCTGGAATCGCAGGGCATCGTGATCACCGAAGGTTACGACCCGGCGCAACTCGATCCGGCGCCGGACCAGGTCGTGGTCGGTAACGTCATGAGTCGTGGCAATGCATTGGTCGAAGCGGTGCTGGACAGAGGTTTGCCTTACACGTCCGGGCCGCAATGGCTGCTTGAAAATGTGCTGCGCGATCGTTGGGTCCTTGCCGTGGCCGGAACCCACGGCAAGACCACGACATCGTCCATGCTCGCCTGGATACTCGAAGACGCCGGTCTTGAGCCGGGCTTTCTGATCGGCGGTGTGCCGCAGAACTTCGGGGTGTCGGCACGACTGGGCAACGCGCCGTTCTTCGTGGTCGAGGCCGATGAATACGACACCGCGTTCTTCGACAAACGATCGAAGTTCGTCCATTACCGACCGCGAACCGTGATTCTGAACAATCTCGAGTTCGATCATGCCGACATATTTCCGGACCTTGCTGCCATCCAGCGCCAGTTCCACCACCTCATGCGCATGGTGCCGGGCAACGGTCTGACCGTGGTCAACGCCAACGATGCGAATCTCGATGCGACGCTGGCGATGGGATGCTGGACGCCACGTGAGTCCTTCTCCGCAGAGATCGATGGCGGCGACTGGCGCGCCGAACCGACCCGGCCCGATTACTCCCGCTTCCAGGTCTGGTCCGGTGCGGAATGCCAAGGCGAGGTGGTCTGGGACGTGCTCGGGCGACACAACGCCGGAAATGCCATTGCCGCCATCGCCGCAGCACGCCATGCCGGCGTCCCGGCCGCCACCGCGATCGACGGCCTGAGCCGGTATCGCAACACCAAACGCCGACTCGAAGTGCGTGGCGACGTCAACGGCATCACCGTGTACGACGATTTTGCGCATCACCCTACGGCGATCCGCGAGACCATCGGCGCGCTGCGCGGCAAGGTTGGCGATGCGCGCATCGTTGCGGTGCTCGAACCGCGTTCGAACACCATGCGCATGGGTGTACACAAGGACACCCTGGCGCCCTCACTGCTTGGTGCGGATGCGGTGTTCCTGTACGAGCCCGATAACCTCGGCTGGGATCTGAGCGCCGTGGCCGACGGGCTCGGCGAACGTGGTCGGGTCGAAGCCACGATTGAATCCCTGATCGCCGCGATCCGGGCGGCAGCACGTCCCGGCGATCATGTGCTGGTGATGAGCAACGGTGCCTTCGGCGGCATTCATCAGAAATTGCTCGATGCCTTGAGTAACGACGCATGACGTCCCCGATCGGCGATACCCGCACCATCAGCGTGGCGATGACCGGCGCCTCCGGTGCGCAATACGGGCTGCGCCTGCTCGAACAACTGCTCGCGGGCGGTCATCGCGTCTACCTGATGGTTTCGCAGGCTGGCCTGCTGGTGCTCAACACCGAAGCCGACATGGCGCTATCGGCGCGTCCCAGGGAGATGCAGGCGCAACTTTGCGACTACTTCGATGTCACCGGTGAACAGCTTCAGGTGTTCGGCAAGGAACAGTGGATGGCACCGGTGGCGAGCGGTTCCGGCGTGCCGGATGCGATGGTGGTCTGCCCCTGCACCACCTCGACGCTCGGTCAGATCGCGACCGGGGTGGGTGACACCCTGTTGTTACGCGCCGCCGATGTGGTCATCAAGGAGCGCCGCAAACTGATTCTTGTCGTCCGGGAGACCCCGTTCTCGGCGATTCACTTGCAAAACATGCTGACCCTCGCTCAGGCCGGCGTAGTCATCATGCCGGCCAATCCCGGGTTCTATCATCAGCCGCGCGGTATCGCCGACCTGGTGGACTACATGGTCGGACGGGTCATGGATCACCTTGATCTGCCGCACGGTCTGGGGCCGCGTTGGGGTGAATGAATTTCCGCTGTTTCCGCTTTCCACCGTGCTCTATCCCGATGGCGTGTTGCCGCTGAAGGTGTTTGAGCGGCGCTATCTGGACATGATCGCCGACGTCATGCGTGGCGATGCCCGCTTCGGCGTGGTATCGATCCGCGAGGGCGAGGAGGTGGGTAAGGCGGCGCTGCCCGCCGACATCGGAACCATTGCCCGAATCATCGATTTCGATCGCGAACAGGACGGCTTGCTCGGTATAAAGGTGCGGGGCGAGCAGCGTTTTGTGATCACCGACAGCACGGTACAGCGCGACAATCTGCTGGTCGCCAACGTGCGGGTGCTCAACGAATCCGACCCCGAGCCGTTGCCGCCCGAGCAGCAACGCCTGGGTGAATTGCTGAGCAACCTCTGGCGCAAGCTCCGGCGCCCGGAGCGCGAACTGCGCCTCAATGACGCGGCTTGGGTTGCGTATCGGCTGGCGGAAATCCTGCCGTTGCCGCTGGACCTGAAGCAGAAGATTCTCGAAGCATCGCCGCCAGCGGATAAACTCGGCGTTCTGTCACGCCAGGTGGCCGGTTGGGCGATGAAGGACTGATTTTTGATTCAACAGATTTGCGGAGTATTGAAATCATGAGTAGCGATGTTTCCTGTGACGCGATCCGGGGTTCCAGCCTGGGCCGCGAACTGACCGGCGAAGAATGCGAAGTGCTGTCCGGGGTGATGCGTGCCCGTGACCTGGACGACGGTGACGTGCTGGTCACGCATGGCCAGGAGGACACCACACTGTTTCTACTGGTGTTTGGCCACATCGCGGTGGTCAGCGATGACGATGGTGAGGAAAAGACGGTCTATCGCATGAAGCCGGGGGAGATTGCCGGTACCCGCGCCTTCGTCGATCGCGTGCCGCGCAAGGCCACCCTCAAGTCGGTCGGCGCCAGTCGTGTCTATTGCATGCAGCCGGACGACTTCGAACAGCTCATCGATTCCCATCCGCACGTTGTCTACAAAGTCATGCGCGCGCTGTTCTGCATCACCCATTCCAACCTGATGCGCATGAACGTCGAATCCCATCACCTGGCGAACTACATCACGCGCGGTGGTCGTCGTTGATTGAAGTGACTTGGCTCGGTCTGGTCTGCTAGCGGAGTCTGCGGGGGGGGGCAGCCTCCTCTCTCACCCCGGATGGCTACACTGATCAGTATCTTCAGACCGCGTTAGAGTGGGTTGTAGCTCCCTCTCTCACCCCGGATGGCTACACTACGGGGACTGGAATCCTCTTGAGACATGCTGTTGTAGCTCCCTCTCTCACCCCGGATGGCTACACTCCGAGCGCGATCATAAGTACAGCGATAATGGTTGTAGCTCCCTCTCTCACCCCGGATGGCTACACTTGTACGTGCTGCCACGTCCGCCCGTGTTGGGTTGTAGCTCCCTCTCTCACCCCGGATGGCTACACTGCTGCAGTTCCGCCTCAAGTTGAAGCAGCGCGTTGTAGCTCCCTCTCTCACCCCGGATGGCTACACTGCCGTGTCGACGATGCCACCCGCACCGACGGTTGTAGCTCCCTCTCTCACCCCGGATGGCTACACTCGCACATGACCAGGATGTTGATCGAACGTGGTTGTAGCTCCCTCTCTCACCCCGGATGGCTACACTTTTGGCAGGTCTGGCACCGGCTCGCCAAGCGTTGTAGCTCCCTCTCTCACCCCGGATGGCTACACTTGATTACATACGGCGAATCATTGAGCGGATGTTGTAGCTCCCTCTCTCACCCCGGATGGCTACACTCTGCTGATGCTCCAGGAGCCGCCCACATGAGTTGTAGCTCCCTCTCTCACCCCGGATGGCTACACTCAATTTGCTCCACACATAATCCCTTCCGGTGTTGTAGCTCCCTCTCTCACCCCGGATGGCTACACTCGAGCAGCGCAAGGCGCTGGCGTTCGCGAGTTGTAGCTCCCTCTCTCACCCCGGATGGCTACACTCGACGGCGGCAGCGGCCACATTGTTGACGGGTTGTAGCTCCCTCTCTCACCCCGGATGGCTACACTAAGGGGAGCTGAAATGCTGCAAGCGCTCATGTTGTAGCTCCCTCTCTCACCCCGGATGGCTACACTCGGCAACGTCGCCGTGTCTGCGTCCGGGGGTTGTAGCTCCCTCTCTCACCCCGGATGGCTACACTAAGGCGGACGCTCAGGGCTACGGGTCTGCCGTTGTAGCTCCCTCTCTCACCCCGGATGGCTACACTGCGCAGCCCGATCAGGGTTGCGCTCGCCCCGTTGTAGCTCCCTCTCTCACCCCGGATGGCTACACTCCGATCTTCGAATGTATTACGACAATATCGGTTGTAGCTCCCTCTCTCACCCCGGATGGCTACACTGCAGCCAACGGAGCCAGATTTACGGTGGCTGTTGTAGCTCCCTCTCTCACCCCGGATGGCTACACTCACGCAACGGTCGGCGCCTGGAACTGCTCTGTTGTAGCTCCCTCTCTCACCCCGGATGGCTACACTCTCCATCGCGCACAGGGCTGCGGTGAAGCCGTTGTAGCTCCCTCTCTCACCCCGGATGGCTACACTGTCAGCCTGATCGAGGGCGACCGCGACGAGGTTGTAGCTCCCTCTCTCACCCCGGATGGCTACACTATTTGGCATGTGAGCGCATACAGGCGGCAAGTTGTAGCTCCCTCTCTCACCCCGGATGGCTACACTGCTGGCAAGCCGCAAAAGAAACGATCGAGGTTGTAGCTCCCTCTCTCACCCCGGATGGCTACACTCCCAGGTAGTACGGGGTCTCGCGGCGGATCGTTGTAGCTCCCTCTCTCACCCCGGATGGCTACACTAATTAGACGACGCAGATCGTCATCGACGATGTTGTAGCTCCCTCTCTCACCCCGGATGGCTACACTACCGCTGGTTAAAGCCCGCGTCCTGCAAAGGGCGCGGGCTTTTTTGTGCCGTGAATTTTCTTTAAAACAGGAGCATCTGTTCGGCATTTACGGCGGTTTCCTGTTTTTTTCTAGTGCCGACAAGCAGTTTCATTGCGGTGAATTGTTTTTCACTGATCATCAGACAGCGTACCGACCCGGCTGGGGGCAAGGTCGCGTTTAGCCGCTTTAGGTGGGTCACCATGTCGTCATGGCCGTTCACAATGCGTCCGTACACTGACCACTGGATCATGTCGTAACCGTCCTGAATGAGAAATCGGCGAAACAAGGTGTAAGCACGCTTGTCCGCTTTGGTGATCGTGGGTAGATCGAAAAACACCAGCATTCTCATGAATCGACGGGTCTCGTTGCTCATTGAGGTGCGGAAAGCGGAAATTGCGGCAGGCAGAGCCGAGATCCGCCGTCGTTGAGGCGTTGAATGAGACTGATGACGGCGTTTTCCACTCCGGTTAACACGGTGCATCGTCCTTTGCTGTCGTTTTCTTCTGTTTGTCCGATATCGTGATGCAGTAGCCGGACAAGTTGTGCTTTGTCATCGCGGTTCAACCCACGTTCATCGCTATCGCGTGGGAAACGCTGCAAAACATACAGGTCAACGATGGGCCGGAATGGCTCCAATAAGTCGTCGGCAAGATTGAAGGCGTTTTGTTCGCTGCGATGGTGAAGGCCGAGTGCTGTGACGAAGCCATGCATTACCAAACTGCGGGCGATAGCGCCACGCACGATGGCGTAGCTGTAATCCATCGCAAAGTTGTGAAGCCGTTCCTGGCGGCGAGTAAAGTTTTCGCCAAGCAAGGTGCGGAAGTGCAGGCGTGCGGCTTGTGATTCGTGATTGTGGGTGTCTCCGGATCGGACTTCCTTCACCATCGCGGTCAGGCGGTGCGCGGCCTGTTCGTGGCCTTGAAGTTCCAAAACAGCAGCTTGATTGGCAATTTTGCGTTGGACAATGTGCTTCCAGAGCTGTTTTCGGTGCGGCATTCCCAGGTTTATTTGGGCACGCAACACTTTTAAGGTGCGGCTGTGTGGCAGGTAGGGAAGTAGCACGCCGTTAGGGTGGTGGCTTCCATTGACGGTTATGACGGCAATTCCCGCATCTGCCATCGCCGAGAGCAACGCGGCGGTCATCAAGACTTGTGGTTGGTCGATGACCACCACGGCGACGTCTTCGAGTGGCACACGAACGTCCAGATCGTCCTGTCGAAGGCGAAGAGCTCGCTGGGAAAGCGTCATTCGCGCTGGTTGGGTCACAACCAGACTGCGCCAAGCCATGCTACCGATCCTTTGCCTGATCGCCCGAGACGGGTAGCGGTTGTCGTTCCTCCGGTGCGGCAGGATGCAGGTTTCCCAGTACATCGACGTGAAACTTCTGCACGTTCAATGCCGTTTTTATGCCGATACTCCGAATCAGCCCCGCTTTGCCGACGTTGTGGGAACGATCGTGCGTCCATATCGAGATGGCGCCGGTGGAACGGTCCATCGAGCCGAAATAGCCTTCAATCGAAGGCTTGCCTTTGAATTGGAGCTTTAGCCAGTCGCCTGGATACACGCTGAACAAAAAGTGGGTGCCTTGGCTTGGATTCATTTCTGTCCATTGGTCTTCGGCCTTGCCTCCGATAACGGCACGATTGGGTATCTGAGCTTTCACCGCGTCGGCCACGTACAAAGGCACCACGAAGAAGTGTTTGCCATTTGTAAACAGGTCGATGCGGACCATGTCGCCGTTATTGGCGATGCCGTGTCGGACTGGGTGGCCGCTTTTCTGTGTATCGGTCAATTTGACGGTTTTGACTTGGGGGCGGGGTTCACTTCGACCGGGTTTATAGAGCGCTTCCTTGAATGCTTGGTCCGGCTTATCGCCGTGGGCAATAAGTCGTTCCTGCAGGGCCTTGATCAGAGCGGCATTGCGAGGGTCGTCGAAACCGACTATCCGGGGGATGTCTTTGAGTTTTAGCTTGGTTATCGGCGTCTTGATGACGCTAAGCCCCTCAGACGCGAGTCGAGTGGAGCGAATGGTCTCGTGATGGGCCTGACCTGTTCCGCGTCGTCTGGGTGGCCGGGAAACTCGGATGGGGTGTGCCGCTTCCGCCAGTTCTTTGGGGTAATCCGGGATATTGGCGAGTGCAGTGCTAGGGTTGTCCGATAAGCGGGCTGTAAGTTCATCGCGAAACCAGGGCCAGGGCCGGGGAAAGTCTGCATCAAGTTTTCGTAGCGCACTCATATCCAGGATTTCGCCGCTTGTAGGGTCGGTGAATCCGCTGCGAACCTGTTTCAATTCGCCGTGTCGTGCGTAGTCAGACAGGCGTTTGACGAGGTCGTGGCCACAGGCCGCGACAACGGCTGCGTCGAGTGCATGGTGTTTGTCGCCATCCTTGCGGATTTTTGTAAGGCCCCAGTGATGACGCAGAAAGGCGGTAAGTTGCCCGCTGACGACCACGCTACGCTTGGCCTTGGCGTCTTCCGCGAGTTGAAGGTGTTCATCGATCATGCGTTTGAACGCACGGGCGATATAGCGGGTGTCGCTGAGATTTCTTTCACGAAAGCCTTCGGCGGCTTGTTCACTGAAATCTTTTCTTAGTAGCCGGTCGCGTTTCGCTTTCCGGTATTTGGGATTGCCGCGAATGCTGGCCTCAAACAGCCGCCATGCGGCGCTGTCGTTCGCGCCATCAAGGTATTCGTAGGGCGTGCGATTGCCTTTGTTCCGGTTTTCGGCGGTCAGCACCAGTACTTTGTTGTTCATGCCGTCGTCGAAACTACGCGAGTAGGGTAGGGCGTGATCGATTTCGACATAGTTGTCGCGCAACAGCCACTCCGGGCGGATTGGCTTTCGAGTGTAAGCACATTGACCGTCCTGCTCCCGATAGAGGCGTGATTTGGTGAGCTGGTCTTTACGGGGTTCCAAGCCGAAAGTCGTCTTGAACCATTGGACATCCTGTTCCTTACGTTCCTGGTATTTGGCTTGATCGCGCTCGATGTCCTTGCGCTCCTTGAACGGTCGGCTGAGGTCGCGGGCTAGTTCGATATGGATGCTGGACGGTGGTCCGTATTCGCGAACGATGGCGTTTACCAGCTTTCTTGCCTGATTCAGCGCTCGATATACCACCGGGTTGCGAAATTCATCGTGTTGGATGCGCGGCAGGTAACGTTGTTTTGTCTGGCTGACCAAGTGGCTGTGATGGCGATAACCTGATGCTTGCACAGCTTCGTCATAGCGAAGCCCTTGTTCCAGATAAGGCAACAATTTTCGAATCGCCTTGAGGGAAAGATGCCCAAATCCATCAAACGGAACGGCGAGGACTGCGTCGATGATGGTGGGTTCCACCCCTTGTTCGTTAAGAAACTCACGGGCCTCGGCATCGTTTTTGTACACACTTTGCGCGTACGCCAAGTAATCCAGACGTTCATCGTCACAGGCGTCACGCGCCCAGAAATCAGAAAGCCCGGCCGCCAAATATGCACGACGTAATTTGTGAAACGCCCTTGCTTCAAAGAGCATCGCCTTCTCAGTGGCGAGTTCGTCTTCGCTTTCCTTCCTGATGCGGTAATTCAGGCTGTTGAATCGATGGTCGGGTGGAATACCAAGTTTTGCGCGCACCTGTTGGTACTTCAGGGAGGCTTGTTCGAACGGGAGCTGAATGAGCGTCTGACGATCATTGGGAGATAGTGGGTGCATGTCGCCCGGAGCGCCAACTCGCAAGTTGTTGAGTTTTTGCAACCAGATAAATCGTTCGAAACTGATACTCGCCTTGGGCGCTCGAAATTCGTCAGGTTCAAATGTGCATCTTCCGACCATCGCCAGTAGGGCGTCGCCAGAAAGAGCGGGGCGGCGTGCCATCAACAATTTGTGGACCAGTTGCTGGAAACTGGACGAAGCGTGTGTGTTACCAAGCGCTCGTTGCTGTTCAAACAATGTCGCCAGTTCGTGTTCCAGGTCACTGCGCGACAGCGTGTGCTGGTATTGGCCATCTTTGTTGCGTTTGCTTTCCTCATACTTGGGATCGTGGGCAAGCATTTCACCTACCGTCCGCCAACCGCCTTCCTGTCTTCGCTTCTGATTTTCTGTCACCGCACTGAGCATCTGCCCGGCTTTTTCGTCGTCTTGGATGTCGCTTTTTCGAGTTGATTGAAAACCCCGATGTTTGACGATGTGGTAGAGAACGGCAGCCCACTCTTCTGCGTTTAGGAGTCGATCCAAGCCGTCGGCACGCAACGCCCACGGGGTTGCCGCTATGGTCATTGGAATGGAGTGTTCATCCGGGAGGATGCCCTCCAGCACCATTCTTTGGCGCAACCGAAGTAGCCGATAAGCACGGCGGCGAAGTCGGCGCCGCGTGCCGCGTGCTTCACGGCGGATTTTGTTTAAGGGGTCGCCTTCTTTTGCGGTTTCCGCTTTGTCGAAGGCTCTGACGTGCAGACCGTGTATCGCGCCATCCCCGATTAATGCGGCACCCACTGATGCGATGCCAATGTCCAGTCCTAACACGTATGCAACGTTGTCGTTCAGGCGCGACATTGCAGACCTCCATTTCTTGCGATAGTTGTTGTAGGCTTCGGTCCATTGTAGTCATCCGGGGTGAGAGCCGTTGCTGCAATAAGGCTTTAAAGCCGAACCCAAGCCCGTCGAGTTTTCGACGGGCTTTTTTGTTGGGACAAGAATCGAGAGGGGGTTGGTCTGATTGCGGATGTCAAATGTGGCAGATGGGCAGGTTTCATTGCTCGCCTGTTCAAATTTGTTGTGCGCCAAGGTTGCGCAGAATCTGCACCACGGGCCGGTTTCCTGAACCGCGTTGGCGCATTTTCATGTGTCGCCGTATGCCGATCCGAACTGGGTCAATGATTGCTTGCGGCGGGGCTGGAATTCAGCAAGCAGCACCCTAAGCTCGGCTACTCAGAATCCTGTCAGCGTTCCTGGTTGTCCGGATCTGGTTACTGATCAGGGGGAAGCGTGTGTCCCGTACGCCGGTTGCAACTGTGACTTTTGGTATCCGCCTGTTCGTCGCCGGACTGCTGTTCCTGTTGTGGGCAGCGCTGCTCGGGCGATTCGATGCACAGGAATGGGTGATTGGCGCGCTGTTGGTCCTGATGGTCACCGCCCTGGCAGAACCGCATCTGGGTATCTTTTCGGGGGTGCGCCTGACTTCTTCGGCGCCGGTGCATTTTCTTCGCTGGCTGGGCTTTTTCCTGATGGCTCTGGTGCGCGCCAATCTGGATATGGCGCGGCGCGTCCTGTCGCCGACCCTGCCGCTCAATCCCGGATTCGTCGAGGTGCGCACCGCGCTCACATCGCCGCTGGGCAAGCTCGCGCTGGCCAACAGCATCACGCTCACGCCCGGTACCTTGGCGGTGGATATCGACGATGACCGCCTGCTGGTGCATTGGGTCGATGTCAACGGCAGCGAGGACATCGACGCGGCAACGGCGGAAATCGCCGCCGGTTTCGAGCGTCATCTGAGGGGGTTCCTGAAATGACGGGTCTGGAACAACTGGCGGTCGGGATGATGGTCCTGGCCCTGGTGCTCGCCATGTTGCGACTCTTGCTGGGGCCGGGTGCAGCCGATCGGGTGATTGCCGCCGATACCCTGGGGGTGTTGTTTACGGTCGCGATCGTCGGTATCGCAGCGATCTTTGGGAATGCGCTGTATCTCGATGTTGCACTGATTTATGGGGTGCTTTCGTTTGTCGGGGTGGTCGCCATTGCGCGCGCCATTGAAGGTCATCGATCCGGCACGGAGGAAGAGCAATGAGGCTGCTTGCGGATTTGTTCCTGGTGGTCGGTGCGGCGTTCTGCCTGCTCGGGGCCCTCGGGCTGCTGCGCATGCCGGATGTGTATAACCGGATTCAGTCCGGCACCAAGGCGGTCACATTGGGGGCGTTGGCCTTTTTGATCGGGATCGCGCTGTTGATTCCGGGGTGGTGGCCGAAGTTGGCGGTGATCGCGGGATTCATCCTGCTGACCAACCCGATCGGGTCTTCAACCATCGCCCGTGCGATTCATATCGCCGGGATCGAGGCCTGGAAAAAGGAGTCCTGGAAATCGGAGGCCTTGAAAAATCCCGTGGTGCAGCGTGTGGAGCAGGACTCATGATGATGCTCGCGGCACTCCTCGTGCTGATCATGTTGATCGCGGCCTTGGCGGCACTGTTGCTGAGGAATGCGGTGGCGGCGGTGGCCGCGTTCGCGGTGGTCTCGTTGGCCCTTTCGGTTCTGTTCGTGTGGTTGCGTGCGCCGGATGTGGCGCTTACCGAGGCCGCTGTCGGGGGTGGGCTGAGCAGTCTGATCCTCGCCTTGGCACTGCGCCGTCTCGGCCTTTGGCGCGTGGGTGGTTCGAATGAATGACCGCATGCAACGCAGCGGCGCGGAGAACGCGCGCAGGACGCAGCGATTCATTGGTTTTGAACGTAATGCGGGCTGCACGCGTTTGGGGCTGATGTCGGGGATCGCGCTCCCGCTACAGAATCCGCTTTTCACGGGGGTCCGGAATGCGTAAGGCCGCCGCTTTGTTGTTCACCCTTGGCTTGCTGTTCCTGTTGAGCGTGATGTTTCTGCGCTTTGAATTGGGCCAGGCCCCGATGCGCATCGGCAAGGACATCCTGGCGGCGGCACCGGAACAGGTGGGCGCCGCCAATATCGTGACGTCGGTGGTGCTGGGCTATCGTGGCCTGGATACGCTGGGTGAGATCGCGATCCTGTTCACGGCGGCGACCGCGACCGGGCTGATCCTGTCCGGGCTGGGCGGCGGGCAACGCCGCGATCCGGAAGGCGGGTTCATCCTGCGTCACGGTGCCGACCTGGTGTTCCCATTCCTGATGCTGGTGGGGATGTATATCGTCGTGCATGGGCATCTGACGCCCGGCGGGGGGTTTCAGGGTGGCGTGGTGTTGGCAGCGGCGTTTTTCCTGCCTCTGCTGGCTCGGCCTTCGCGCGCGGTTTCGCACAGTGCGCTGGGTTGGATCGAGGGTTTGGCTGGCGCGAGTTTCATCGTCATCGGGCTCTGGGCGCTGACGCTGGATCAGGCGTTCATGACGCCCTGGCTGCATCAGGGTGTGCTGGGCGAGCTGTTTTCCGCCGGCACCCTGCCGCTGCTGTATCTGGCCCTGGGGCTCAAGGTGGGTGCCGAACTGGCGAGCCTGCTCGCACATCTGGCCGAAGTGGAGGCATCGGAATGATCCCCGAACTGCATGTCGGGTGGGTGTTGTTTGCCGGTGCGATCGGTCTGATCGCGATCGGTGTCGGCGGTCTGTTGATGTCGCGCGATCTGTTTCGTGTCGTGCTCGCATTGGCGATCACCGAGGCTGGCGCCAATCTGCTCCTGGTCCTGTCCGGGTATCGTTTCGACGCCATCGCGCCGATCGTTACCAATGAAGTCGGTGGCGTGATGGTCGATCCCGTGCCGCAGGCCATGGTGCTCACTGCCATTGTCATCGGGGTCGGTGTTCAAGCCTTGGCGCTGGGCTTGGTGTTGCGCATCTATCGGGCCTACGGAAGCATCGATGTCGCGGAAGTGCGTCGGCGCATGGACGACGATATCGCCGCCGAAGCGGGGCTCCCGTTGCCGTCCGGACGCGAAAAACCGGCGGTGCATTCATGAACGCCATCGTGTTGCCGGTGGTGTTGCCATTGCTGGCGGCCTTCCTGTTGCCCAGCCTCGCACGCATATGGTCGAGTGCGGCTCGGGTGCTTGGCCCTGTGTTGATGCTGGTCTCGCTGTGCGTGCTGTGGACGACCTGGGGTGAACACCCGACGCCGTTCGTCGTCGCCCTGGGGGGATTTCAGCCGCCAATGGGTATCGCGTTCCACGTCGATTCGGTTGCGATGCTGTTTGCGTTCCTGGTCGCGGGCGGCGCCTTGCTGATGTGGCCGGCTTGGACGGACGACGACACCATGCCGCGTCTGGCGGCATTGACCCTGTTGCTGGTGGCGGCTGCCACTGGCCTGGCTTTGTCGGGCGATCTGTTCAACGTCTATGTCTTTTACGAATTGTTGTCGGTTGCCTCGTTCGGACTGGTCTCGGCGCGTCGCACCGGGGCGGCGTTCGCGGCGGGATTCCGCTATCTGGTGATCAGCGGATTCGGTTCGGTGCTGGCGTTGCTGGGTATCGCCCTGATCTATCTGCGTACCGGTACCTTGAACATTGCGCATCTCGGGCAGTTGGCGCCGGAGAGCCTGGCCGACCCGTTCGGACTTGCCGCGTTTGCGTTGTTGCTGCTCGGCTTTGGCGTCAAGGCGGAGCTGTTCCCGGTCAATACCTGGGTGCCGGAGGTGTACGCAGGCAGCAGTGCCCGTGTTGCCGGTCTGCTTGCGGGCGTGGTCTCCAAGCTCGCGGTGCTGGTCGTGGTGCGCATGCTGGTGGTGGTGTTTCCGCACGACGAGACCCGTATGTTGCTGCTGATACTCGGGGTTGTCGGGGTGTTGAGCGGCGAATTGGCGGCCTGGTCCGCCAAGGACATGCGGCGCATGCTGGCGTTCTCGTCGATCGGCCAGCTGGGCATGATCTTCATCGCGTTTTCGATACCCGGCGAGGCAGGCTGGGTCGCGGGCCTGGCGTTGGTGCTGCATCACCTGGTGGTCAAATCCGGCCTGTTCCTGATTGCCGATCGCTGGGGCGGTGCGTTGCAGTCCCTCACCGGTGCTGCACGGGTTTCGCCCTTCACGGCGGGGCTGTTCGTGCTGTTTGCGCTGTCCCTGATCGGGGTGCCGCCGCTGCCTGGATTCTGGGCGAAGCTGCAACTGGTGATCGGCCTGGTCGAGAACGGTAATGGGGTCTACCTGGGGGCGCTACTGGTGTTCCTGGCCGCTACGGTGATCGAGGCGAATTATCTCTTCCGCCTTGCCGTGGCGATGTACGCCGAGGGTGCGTCCTCAACGGTGACTGCGCCGAGCGGCGGCAATCGGATCGGCGCGGCGATCTTTGCGGCGGTGCTGGTGGCAGCGGTATTTCTGTTGAACCCCCTGAGCGAGGCGATCGACGATCTGGCAGTCGTGGGTAATGACGCCACCGGATATATGGATTCCCTTGCCGGAGGTGCGCGATGAGCGTGCTTGATCAGTTGCTGGTGTTCGCGTTCATGACGGGCGCGGTGGCGAGCTTCATCGGCGACAGGCGCTTTGCCGGGACGTTGCTGGCGATCCTCTATTTCGGGCAATTCCTGTTGCTGGTCAAACTTGCGCCCCTGGGATACGGCGCGCAGCCGGTGGTGTCGGCGTGGCAGCCGGCGTTGTTCGGTGAGGTCCTGGTCTGGCGGATGGACGCGCTGGGCTGGTATTTCGCGCTGATTACCGTGGTCGCAGGTTGGTTGGTGACTTGGTATGCGAGCGGCGAATGGGGCCAGGGTTATCGCGAACGCGGCGGCAACCTCGGTCTGATGCATACGGCGGTTGCAGCGAATGTGGTGGCGATGCTGTTGCTGCTTTCCAGCGGCAATCTGCTGAGTCTGTTCGTCGGTTGGGAGCTGGTTTCCTGGGCCGGGTTCCTGCTGATGGTCATGAACGGGCGTGAATCCGGGGGCGTTTCGGGGCCAGCCGGTTTGCGCTACATCACCTACGCCACATTGGGGGCGATGGCCTTGCTGGCCGCGCTCGCCATTGCGCATCACGCCAGCGGCTCATTTGAATATATCGACTTGATCGATGCGGTCGATCAGATGACCGGCCCGACACGGGTCTCATTGGTGATCGCGTTTGCGCTGGCGTTCACGATCAAGATGGGGTTGCTGCCGTTTCACCTCTGGCAGGCCCCCGCTTACGCCTATTCGCCGGGTCCGGGCGGCGCCTTTCTGGGTGCGATTTCCTCGCGCGTCGGTCTGTGGGGGCTGGCGATGGTGTTCGGTTCCCTGATCGGGATCGGTCGGATTGCCGGTATCGAGTTGATTCCCGGCTGGTTCGATCTGCGTGACGTGTTCATGTGGGTCGCGGCGCTGACCATCGTGCTGCCGACCTTCACAGCCCTGCGCCAGAACGATGCGCGTTTGCTGCTCGCCTGGCACGGCATCGGGCAGGGTGGCTACATGCTGCTTGGGCTCGCCGCCGGCGACGCCTTGGGGACCGGTGGCGGATTGATGCATGTGCTCAACCACGCCAGCTATCAGGCCCCGCTGTTCCTCGCGGTGTTTGCGGTGATGCACCGGACCGGCACCTCCGATCTGAATCGGCTTGGTGGCCTGGTGGCGCGAATGCCGCTGACGTTTCTGGTGATGCTGATCGGCATTATCGGCCTCGCCGGTCTGCCACCGATGAACGGTTTCGTGTCGAAGTATCTGGTGTATATCTCCCTGCTTCGTCAGGGTGAGCCGTTGCTGTTCATCCTCGCCGTGATCGGCACCCTCGGTACGGTGCTGTCGGTGTTCAAGCTGCTGCACAACACCTTCCTCGGACAGTTGCGGGTCGAACATATGGAAGTCCGCGAGGCCCCCTGGAGCATGTTGATTCCGATGCTGTTGATGGCGTCGGTCGTGGTGGTGACCGGTACGGCTCCAGGTTTGGTACTCGACTGGGTGGCGTCTGCGCAGGCCGCGCTGGGGCTGCCGGTACTGGACCACACCCTGGGCGGCGCCGCCGGTCTGGATATGTTGTGGGTCAGTGGTGTGCTGGTTTACGGCTTTGCGGTTGGCACCTTGCTGTTCCTGTCCGGCAACAAGAGTCGCCGTGTCCATCAATTCGATAACTACGCCGGTGGCCACTTCCTGACAGCAGAGAACCAATATCAGTACAGCGATCAGTTCTACGCCGGTCTGATGCATCACATCGGTGGCTGGTATCGTGCCAGCTTCACTTGGGCGGAGAGCGTTGTTATCGCCTCGGTGGATGCCATGAGCGCCGCTGCGAATGGCTTCTTCCGTCGTACCCAGGCGGTGTTCCTGCTCCTGCTTGCCACCTTGGGTTCCGTGGCATGGCTGTTGTGGGGGGTAGGCTCATGAGCTCTCTCGCTTCTGCGTTGAATGCGGGTTGCGGCGTTTCCCCGGCGTTCTGTTGGAGGTATGCCAGATGAGCACGACGCATTTGTTGATCGAGCTGGTGCTGATGCCTCTGGTCGCTTTCGTGGTCGGGCTGGCGATGTTGCTGATGCTGCGCAAGATCGGCGCACGCTTGCAGCGCCGCGTCGGGCCACCTTTGCTGCAGCCGCTGTTTGACGTGATCAAGCTGTACTCCAAGCGCACCCAGGTCTCCCACGGGCTGCTGCATGAGGCGGGTATCGTGGTTGCGGTCGGGGCTTACGTCGCCATTGAAACGTTGGTGCCGGTGCCGGGCATGAACGGCATTGCGGAGAAGGGCGGGCTGATCCTGCTCAGCTACCTGATGATGGTGCCGTCGCTGGGCTTGGCGCTCGGTGTCGGGCAGTGCGCGAATCCGAACGGTTCGATCGGTTTGTCGCGTGCCATGACTGCAATGCTGGCTTACGACATTCCGTTCATGCTCGTGGTGTTCGGGGTCGCCTGGCAGTTTCAGACCACCAATCTGGTGGAGCTGGTCGCCGTGCAACAGGCCGGTGGGATCGCAACCTGGGGGATCGTCGAAAACCCGTTGCTGGCGATCGCGGGCTTGTTCGGTCTGCAGGCGATGTTGGGCAAGCAGCCGTTTGAAATCTATGTGGCGCCTGCCGAGATTGCGACCGGGCCGATGGTCGAGATGGGCGGCAAGTTTCTTGGCGGCCTGTTCGTGATGCAGAGCTTCCAGTTCTACACCGCCGGGGTGCTCTACACGACCATGTTCCTGGGGGGTGGCGAAAACTGGTTCACCTTCCTGATCAAGATTTTCGTGGTGGTCGCCATTCCTCTGAGTGTCGCCTTCATGTTCCCTCGTTATCGCACCGAAGACATGGTCCGTCTGGTCTGGAAATGGCCCGTGATCCTCGCGCTGCTCGGACTGGTGGTGGCTGTCCAATGAATGACTTTCCTTTGCCGGTGCGTGCGGAACGCAGCAACCCGTTGGCGCGGGTGTTCGATGAACTGATCGATTTCTGCCGCGCCCGCTCGATGTTCATGCTGCATTACTGCACCGGTTGTGGCGCGATCGAGTTGCCGCCGGCCATGACCTCGCGTTTCGACATGGAGCGCCTCGGCATTCAGCCGATGGTCACACCGCGTCAGGCCGACATCCTGCTGATCACCGGCTATGTCTCGATCAAGACGCTCAAGCGCGTGATTCTGACTTATGAGCAGATGGGTTCGCCGAAGTATGTGATCGGCATCTGCTCCTGCACCGTCAATGGCGGCATGTACTGGCAGAGTTACGCAACGGCCAAGAAGCTCAATGAATACCTGCCGGTGGATGTCTATATCGCCGGCTGCATGCCGCGCCCGGAAGCCGTGATCGAAGGTCTGCGCAAGCTGATGGGTGAGATCAAGGCCGGGCGTGCGAATTCCTGGGAGCGATATTTCCGCGAATACGATCGGTATCTCGCCGCCCAGCAGAATCTGTTCGGCCCCAACTGGCAGACGCCCACCGACATCATCGGTGAGGCCAGGGATTACCAGCTCTACGGTCCGGGCACCGAAGGCAGGCACACCGAATTGCTGCAGCAGCATCAGGTGCCGCTGCAGCCGCTGCGGATGACCCTGCACTCCGATGTCGAGAAATCGTCATGAAGCGCATGCATCGCACAGATCTGGCGTTGCGTGTGGCGCCGGGAATATGTCCTTGCGCTGCCGCGTGCCGGGGCAGTCGTCTTCGGATGGATGTGTCGTCGTCGAGCGGTCGGACTCGCGCATCGCGCCGGTCGTCCAGTGACGCTGCATTGAACGATGTGCCCGGAGGTTGCCTATGAACGGGGAAGTGGGACGGCCGATTTCGCGTTTGCTCGCGGATGTCGATGGGGCCCGTTGTGAACGCAAGGGCGACCGCCGGGTGCGGATCGATGCGACCCCGGAGAATCTCCCGGCGGTCCTGGAACTGCTGAAAGGACGCGCCGGTTATCTGCATCTCTCCGCGATCACCTGCATCGACTGGATGGACGACGGCGAATTCGAGTTGATCTATCACCTCTGGTCCTACGAGGACCGCAATCTGGTGTCCGCGCATATCCGCATACCCCGTGAACCCGGGGTGTATCTGTCGGTGTATGACCTGTTCGAACCGGCGGGTTTCTTCGAGCGCGACATCCATGAGATGTACGGCGTGTTCTTCGAGGGCTCTCCGGATCAGGAGAAGTTCATTCTTACTGAATGGAACGGCCCACCGCCGATGCGCAAGGACTTCGATGCCGAGGGTTGGGTGCAGGGCACCTTCCAGTGGGAGGACTACCGGCCTGAGTGGTTGCAGGAGATCGAAGAGAAGGGTGGCGGCATTGCGATCAAGCCGGAGCAGGCGCGCGCCAATACCAGGAAAATTCGTGGGTGGAAACAATGAGGCCGGAAAACTACCAAGCCCAGTCGCATCCGCCGAGTCACGAATACGAACTCAATTTCGGCCCCAATCATCCCGGTATTGAAGGCAACTATGCGCTTCAGGTCCGCTTGCATGGCGATACCGTGGTATCCGCGCACGCCGATGGCGGCTACCTGCATCGAGGTTTCGAAAAGCTCATGGAAGGGCGTTTGTGGATTCAGAACATCGCCCTGGTGCCACGCATCTGTGTGCCTGACCCGGTGCCGATGGAGGTCTGCTATTCGCTGGCCATCGAAGACATCAGCGGTTTGCAGGTGCCGGAGCGGGCGAAGTGGTTGCGCGTGCTGCAACTGGAGCTGTCGCGCATCGCCGCGCATCTGTTCTATTTCGGTGGACACGCGGCGACCACGGGTATGTACAGCCCTTCGTTCTGGGGCGTTGCCGATCGCGACCTGATCCTGGATCGTTTCGAGGAGCTTTCCGGCGGTCGGGTCTATCACATCTTCAATATTCCAGGCGGGGTGCGCCGCGACATCCCTGAGGGGTTCCTTGGGCGGGTCAGTGCGCTGCTCGACTATCTCGAGGCGCGTTTGCCCGAGTACGACGACCTTTTGTTCCGCAATCAGGTGTTCGTGCGCCGCTCCAAAGGTGTCGGTGTGATCGATCAGCAGCAGGCGCTGGCCTGGGGGGTTACCGGTCCCAACCTGCGTGCGACCGGTCTGGGTTTCGACGTTCGCCGCGATGATCCGTATCTGATCTACAACCAGCTCGATTTCGAGATCCCGACCGAGGACTCCGGCTGTTGCTGGGCGCGGACCCTGGTGCGTCGCAGCGAACTGCAACAGAGCATCCGTATCTGCCGACAGGTGATTGCGGCGTTGCCGGACATCGGTGGCCCGGTGCGTGCGCCGATCCCGAACCCGCTGGCCTGGAATGTCCCGGTCGGGGAGAGTTACACGCGGGTCGAATCGTCCAAGGGCGAGTTGGCGTATTACGTATTGTCCACCGGGGGCGAAAAGCCGTATCGCGTCCATGTGCGTGGACCGTCCGCAATGCATGCGGTGCAGGTGCTCGAAAAGATGGTCACCGGCGGTCGTCTCGAGGATGTCGCCCAGATCATGTTCTCCCTGGATGCCTGTCCGCCCGAGGTCGACCGATGAGTTCCGATATCGACTACAAGGATGCCGGTAGCATCCTCGCGCCGCTTAAAAATCTGCGTTTCTTTGCCAGAGAGCCGGTCACTGAACCGCTGGGGCCACGGCCTGCGGCGGAGAACTACCGAGGCTTCCATGTCAACGACTGGGAACTGTGCATCGGATGCAGTACCTGCCAGAAGGTTTGCGATAACGCGGCGATTTCGATGATCCACATTCCGGGGCTGCCGAACGACCCGGTCAAAGGCGTTCGAGATCATCGCCCGGCCATCGATTACGGGCGTTGTTGCTGGTGCGGCCTGTGCGTGGACATCTGCCCGACCGGGTCGATCTCGCTGACCCGTGAATACGTGCATACCTGCACCGAGCCGGAACTCGATTCCTACTTCGTGTTGCCGGACCCAAATGGGATGCACAAAACACACTTCCCCAAGGGGTGGTCGAAGACCGAACAGAACGATCTCCTCGATCATGATCGTCAGCCGATGGCGGAGATGGCGCCGGAGGCGCGTATCGGCGACTTTGCCGAGATCGTTGCCGGTTACACCGATCAGCAGGCGCTGCTCGAGGCCTCGCGCTGCGTGCAGTGCGGTATGTGCCACGATGCCTGCCCGACGCAGATGCATGCCCCGGATTACATCCGGGCGATCTGGCAGGGCAATGTCGAACTGGCGGTCGAAGAGATCTACCGCACCAATCCATTTGCCCACGTCTGCGGAAGGGTCTGTACCCACAAATGTGAAGATGCCTGTTCCATCGGGCGACGCGGCACACCGGTCGCGATCCGCTGGCTGAAGCGCTACGCGATGGATGCCCTGGCGCCCGCCAAGGTCAAAAAGATTGCCGCAAAGGGCAAGTCGCGTAAGAAATCCGGTCGCAAGATCGCGATCGTCGGCGCGGGTCCGGCGGGGATGACGGCGGCGTTCGATCTGATCAAGCAGGGGCATGCGGTTACCGTGTTCGAGGCCCTGGATCAGGCCGGTGGGATGACCCGATACGGCATCCCTTATTACCGCCTGCCGTCGGAGAGCCTGCAACGCGACATCGACATCATCGTCTCGCTGGGCGTGGAGATGCGTTATCGCACGCGCGTCGGGGTGGATGTGAGCATGGCCGAACTCGAGCAGGAGTATGACGCCGTTGTGCTGGCGCTCGGTCTGCAACTGGGCCGTTCGACCCGTATTCCCGGATCGGACCATGTCCAGGTGCGTGCGGCGGTGGATCTGCTGCGTCGCATTGCCGCCGGGGAATCGCTGGCGGTGCCGGACAAGGTTGTGGTGATCGGGGGTGGCAACGTTGCCATGGACATCGCACGTACCCTCGCGCGTTTGCAGAAACAACAGCATGGTGTGGTCGGCATGACCGTCTGCGCGCTCGAAGATTTCGCACATTTCCTCGCCGATCCGGAGGAGGTTCGGGAGTCCGGTGAAGAGGGTATCGAGATCATTGATGCCCGTGGCCCGCGCCATTGCGTGGTCAACGATGATGGGACGCTGGGGGGGCTGTGTACCTGGAAAGTGCTGTCCATTTTTGATGAACAACACCGGTTCGCGCCCAAGTTCGATGAATCGGACGAACGCATCCATGAGGCAGGCATGGTGGTCGAGTCCATCGGGCAGATGACCGATACCGGCTTGCTCGGTGACGAGCTCACCGAAGCCCTCGAGTGGAACCGGGGACGCATGAAAGTGGATGCGTTCGGGCGTACTTCACTGCCGTGGCTGTGGGCGGCAGGAGACTGTGTGAATGGCCCGGATGTGGTCCATGCCGTGGCCGACGGCCATCGGGTCGCCACGAGCATCAACGAATATCTGACGCAAGAGGTGGCGGCATGAGCAGAGAAGGCCATTCGAGCAGCTATCAGCGGCTGGCTGGTACCCGGTCCCTGCAGGAAATCTTGGAGATCGCGACCGAATTTGAACGTACCGCCCGCGATTTCTATACGGCTTTGGCCCCCAGGGTCAGCAAACGCATCCGCTGGTTGGTTGAGGAACTGGCCGATGAAGAACAAGCGCATTTCGACCTGTTTGACGGACTCATCAAACGCATGGACCTCGCGGAACACATTGCCGATCGCATCGCGACACCGGCGAGCGACCATCGTTTTTCAGATGCCATTCATCTCCCCGATCTGGGTGAAAACCCGGACGATCAGGCCGTTCTGCAATACGCAATGGGTCGCGAACACGCGGCGATGGATCAGTACGGCGCGCTTGCCGAATCGGTGGAACCGGAAGAGTTGCGCGCCTTGTTCCGCTTCCTTGCGAACGAAGAAACCGAGCATAAGCGGGAACTCGAAGCGCGCTATTACGAAATCGTTCACAGCGGTGGTGTCTGAGCATCCTGTGCAAGGCAGGATGCAGTTCGGTAGACATGATTTTGATAATTATCAAGTGCGGTTTTGATTTAACACTTGATGAGAATCAGTTGCCCTGTGCGGCAAATCCCACAATTTCCCTTCTGCTATTCAATTGCGCCCTGTAATATCGCACGCGGAGTTGTGTAACCGCTAAGTGCCTGAAAATAGGCATATTAATAACTTCGAATAAACCATGACACACACTCGGGAGGTCGCTCATGGGATCTGATGACGATAAAGAATTGATGGAGGCCCCGCCGAAGGGAACATTCGCCGTGATGTTCATCTATGGCGCCATCGCCTTGGCTTTGTGGCTGTTTTTCTATTTCGGGATTTTCCTGTCCCGCGGCCCGGTCAACTGAGGGGGAGTGACACATGCACGTTGATCCATTAGAAAAAACCTGGGTGTGGCTCGCGTCTGCGATCGCCGTCACCTTCGTCGTTGTGCTCATCTGGGCCGCAGTGGCGCGCGGCATCCATCCGCCGTCCAACGTTGAAACCATCGATTCCGCAAGTCTGCATTTGTCGGAAGAGTTTGCTGAAGACAATCTCGGCGTGCATCGCCAGCCGGATGGCAGCCTGAAAGTGGTGATGGTCGCTACCCGCTATGGGTTCTACCCGCAGCACATCGAAGTACCGGCCAACACGCCGATCAACTTCCGCATCGCGACCACTGACGTGTTGCATGGCTTCCATGTCGAGGGCACCAACCTCGCGACCATGGTCATCCCGGGCTTCATCTCCGAGGTCAATCTGGCCGAAGGGTTCAAGACCACCGGAACCAAGCCGATGTTCTGCAACGAATATTGCGGCCTCGGTCACCACTATATGTGGAGCCGCGTGACCATCACGGACAAGGCTTCCTGAGGGGGAGGAAATAATAATGAGTGATGCAACCAAACCGAGCGGTCTCGCGCTCGCCCACATGTGGATCGCCTTCCTGCTCTTTGCGGTGGCGGCGCTCCTCGGTCTTTATCAGGTGCTCGAACGCGCCGAACTGATTCCGGTCTGGGATCTGGGTTACTACTCATCGGTAACCTCCCACGGCGCAATCATGGGCTTCGTGCTTACCACGCTGTTCATCTCCGGCTTCGGGTATTACACCGCAGCCACCAGCCTGAAAATGGAAGTGCCCATGAAGGGCGTTGCCTGGCTGGGCTGGATCCTGATGGTCGGCGGTTCGGTCCTGGCGGCGGTGTTCATGCTCACCGGTCAGGCTGCCGTGCTGTTCACCTTCTATCCACCTCTGACGGCACACGTCGGGTTCTACATCGGCGCAACCTTGCTGGTGGTCGGTTCCTGGCTGTGGGTCCTGGTCATGATCGTCATGATGGGGCAGTGGAAGAAGGCAAACCCGGGTCAGGTCGTCCCGCTGGCGATGTTCGGTACCGCGATCAACGCCCTGTTGTGGTTCTGGACCTCGCTGGGTGTCGCCATCGAAGTGCTGACCCAGATCATCCCGCTGGCCCTGGGCCTGGTGGACACGATCGACGTCGGTCTCGCCCGTACGCTGTTCTCCTGGACCCTGCACCCGATCGTGTACTTCTGGCTGCTGCCGGCGTACATCACCCTGTACACCATCGTGCCGAAGGCCGCTGGCGGTCGCCTGATCTCCGATGAGATGGCCCGCATCGCGTTCATCATGCTCGTGGTGTTCGGTCTGCCGATCGGCTTCCACCACCTCTACATGGACCCGTTCCAGGCCGAGGGTTGGAAGATCCTGCACATGGTCGGCACCATGCTGGTCGCGATCCCGACCATGATCACCGGCTTCACCGTCATCGGTTCGCTGGAAATCGCCGGTCGTCTGCGTGGCGGCAAGGGGCTGTTTGGCTGGATCAGCAAGGTCGATTGGTCGCAGCCGGTGGTGTTGGCGGCGGGCTTCGCGATGCTCATGCTGACCATCGGCGGCTTCGGCGGTCTGATCAACGCCTCTTACTCACTGAACGTTGTCGTGCATAACACCCAGTGGGTCACCGGCCACTTCCATCTGATCTTCGGTGGCACCGTGGTCATCATGTATATGGGCGCTGCCTATTACATCTGGCCGAGCGTCACCGGTAAGGAACTCGCTTCCCTCGGTCGTGCCCGGACCCAGCTGTGGCTGTGGTTCATCGGCATGTGCACCCTGACCCTGCCTTGGCATGCCCTCGGTCTCCAGGGCCAGCCGCGCCGGACTGCGTTCTCGCCGTACGCCACCGAGTTCGTCCAGAGCTGGTGGACGGCCGAGTACCTGATGGTTCTGGGTGGTGCGATTCTGGTGCTCTCTGCGGTGCTGTTCGTATTCAACCTGGCGATTGGCGGCGGACCCGCTGCCAGTCGTGAAGTCGAATACGCCGAGGCCGTGCACCAGCCGGTCAGTCTCCCCAATTCCCTCAACGGCTTCACGCTGTGGAACTGGATCATCGCCATCTCCATGATCGTCGCCTTCGGTTATCCGGTGGCGCAGTTCTGGATGATGCCGACCTACGACCCGGTCATGTGGGGCTTCTAAGCGGAGGGATGAAGACAATGAAGATGAAAATGAAAGCAATCCTGAGCGTTACCGCGCTCACCCTGGCGCCGATGCTTTCCGGCTCGGTCCAGGCTGGTCCCTCCTCGAACGTCGCGTACACCGTGGATACGATCAACATGATCAAGTCCGCTGACGCCGAAGCGGGTAAGCAGAAAGCTGCGGCTTGCGGTTCCTGTCACGGTGCGGAGGGCATTGCCCCCAATCCGAGCTGGCCGTCCTTGGCCGGTCAGAACGCCAACTACACTTACAAGCAGTTGGTGGACTACAAGGATCGGACCCGTGCCGACATGATGATGATGGGTATGGTGATGGCGTCGAGTCAGCAGGACATGGCCGACATCGCTGCCTATTACGCTACCTTGCCGTTACCGGCCGCGAAGGAAGCCTCGGGAGACACGTCTGCGGCTGATGTGATGGTCAATCGGGGTGCGGCGGATCGGGATACCCCAATCCCGGCCTGCAAGGCCTGTCACGGTCGTTCCGGTGAAGGTCAGTGGGTCGGTGTGCCGTCCCTGGCCGGTCAGAACGCGGCGTACACCAAGGGCACCATGATGAAGTACAAGAACGGTGCTCGTGGTAACGACGTTTATTCCGTGATGCGCAATATCGCGAAGTCGCTCAGCGACGACGAGATCGGCGCGTTGGCGGACTACTACGCCGCAATGGGTAACTGACGGGATCTCGCCGCCAGTGAAAAAGCCGGGCAGGGAAACCTGCCCGGCTTTTTTGTTTTTTGGTGCGCCGTTCGTTACCCAACGGAATTGCTACAGCAGCATGGATGTTGATTCGCCGTCCGATTGGTGCGGTGTAGGAGCGGCTTCAGCCGCGATCGACGATAGGCGAGGTTGCAAGAGCTGATCGCGGCTGAAGCCCCTCCTACTGGGCAGACAATGTTGGATGGCGGTGCCCAGATGATGGGTGTGTGGGCTAGCCCCCGGCTCTCGCGAGCCCGGGGGCAAAGGAGAAACACCTTGGGGGAGGCGAGGATCAACTCAGGTCGAAACGGTCCAGGTTCATGACCTTGTCCCAGGCCTTCACGAAGTCTTTTACGAACTTCTCCTGCGAGTCGCGGGTGGCGTAGACCTCGGCAAGGGCACGCAACTCGGAGTTGGAGCCGAACACCAGATCGACGCGGGTCGCGGTCCACTTGACCTGACCGGTCTTGCGGTCACGCATTTCGAACAGTTCCTCGTCGCTGCCGACTGCGTTCCAGACGGTGCCCATGTCGAGCAGGTTGACGAAGAAGTCGTTGCTCAGCGCGCCGACACGATCGGTGAACACGCCGTGCGCGGTGCCGCCGACATTGGTACCGAGCATGCGCATGCCGCCGACCAGCACGGTCATCTCCGGTGGGGTCAGGGTCAGCAACTGGGCCTTGTCGACCAGCATCTCTTCGCCGGTGCAGCCGAACTTCTGTTTCTGGAAGTTGCGGAAGCCATCGGCGATCGGTTCCAGCGGCGCGAAGGAATCGGCATCGGTCTGATCGTCCGTCGCGTCGGTACGACCGGGCGCGAACGGCACGGTGATGTCGATACCGGCGTTCTTCGAGGCCTGTTCGACACCGGCGCAACCGGCCAGCACGATCATGTCGGCGATCGATACCGGCTTGCCGAAGCCGGCGCGGAGGCCTTCCAGCACACCCAGCACCTTGGCCAGCTGCTGCGGCTGGTTGGCGGCCCAGTCCTTCTGCGGAGCCAGGCGGATGCGGGCGCCGTTGGCGCCACCACGCTTGTCCGAACCACGGAAGGTCGAGGCGGAGGCCCAGGCCGTGGCGACCATCTCCCCGATCGACAGGCCGGAACCAATGACCTGGGCCTTGAGCGCAGCGACGTCGGCATCGTTGATCAGTTCGTGATCGACGGCCGGAACCGGGTCCTGCCAGATCAATTCTTCGGACGGAACCTCGACACCGAGGTAGCGGGCACGCGGGCCCATGTCGCGGTGGGTCAGTTTGAACCAGGCGCGGGCGAAGGCGTCGGCGAACTCGTACGGGTTCTCGCGGAAGCGCTTGGCGATCGGCCCGTAGATCGGGTCGAAGCGCATGGCCATGTCGGCGTCGGTCATCATGATGCCGCGCTTCTGGGAAGCGTCCTCCGCGGCCGGAGCCATATTGCTGTCGTTGGACTCCTTCGGCACCCACTGGTTGGCGCCGGCCGGGCTCTTGCTCAGCACCCATTCGTTGTCGAACAGGACTTCTAGGAAGCTCATGTCCCAGGTGGTCGGGGTAGGCGTCCGGGCGCCTTCGAGGCCGGAACCGATCTGATCGCCGCCCTTGCCGGAACCGTGGCTGCTGAACCAGCCCAGGCCCTGCGCGGTGATCGACGCCGCCTCCGGTTCCGGACCGACGTTGGACGCGTCACCGGCACCGTGTGCCTTACCGAAGGTGTGGCCGCCGCAGGTCAGGGCGACGGTCTCCTCGTCGTTCATGGCCATGCGGGCGAAGGTCTCGCGCACGGCGCGACCGGTGTTGATCGGGTCCGCGTGGCCGCCGACGCCTTCCGGGTTCACGTAGATCAGGCCCATCTGCACCGCAGCGAGCGGGTTCTCGAGGGTCTCGATGTCGTCACCGTGACGATTGGCGCCCAGCCAGTCGGCCTCGGTGCCCCAGTAGATGTCCTTCTCCGGCTCCCAGATGTCTTCGCGGCCGCCAGCGAAACCGAAAGTCTTGAAGCCCATCGATTCGAGCGCGACGTTGCCGGTCAGGATCATCAGGTCGGCCCAGGAGATGGCGCGGCCGTACTTCTGCTTGATCGGCCACAGCAGGCGGCGGGCCTTATCCAGGTTGACATTGTCCGGCCAGCTGTTGACTGGCGCGAAGCGCTGGTTGCCGGTGCCGGCGCCGCCACGGCCGTCGTTGATGCGATAGGTGCCGGCGCTGTGCCAGGCCATGCGGATGAAGAACGGACCGTAATGGCCGTAGTCGGCTGGCCACCAGTCCTGGGAGTCGGTCATCAGCGCGGTCAGGTCTTGCTTGATCGCCGGGAGGTCGAGCTTTTTGAACTCCGCAGCGTAGTCGAAACCGCTGTCCATCGGGTCGCCCTTGGACGAGTGCTGACGCAGGATGTCCAGGTTCAGCTGGTTCGGCCACCAGTCGCGGTTGGACATGCCACCGCCGCTGGTGTGGTGAAACGGGCATTGGTTCTCGGTGTTCATGGTTTATTTCCTCTTTCTTTGGTTGTGGTCGCGCCGCCCTTATCAATGTCGTTATGGGGTAAACGGGCGGGTGGCCAGCGGAAGGTCGGCCTGGACAACCAAGCCGGCAAACGGAATAAGCGATCACGTGCATTCGGGCGTCCTTGCCGTGTCGCGAAGACGTTTCGCGGCGTGCACCATGACATCGGCCCAGGGGACGACCCGTCGCCCTGCGTCGGTGAGACGAGCGCCGTCCGGATGACGCTCGATCAGGCGTACCCCTAGGTAGTCTTCGAAGCGCTTCAACTGTCCGGACAACGTGGACTGAGAGACATTGCAGCGTTCCGCCGCACGACCGAAATGGCCGAACTCGGCGATCGCAAGCAGATAGGTGAGGACACGGACGCCGGGCATGATCGAAGCTCCTACGCAGCCTGGGCCGCGTCGCTATTGAGGTAGTGCCAGCCGATCGGTTCACCCTTGGGGGAGAACGCATACACGATTGGAACCCCGGTCGGGATTTCGAAGTCCTCGATGGCGGCGACACTCATGTCTTGAAGCGCCATGATCAAGGCGCGCAGCGTGTTGCCGTGGCTCGCGATCATCAGACGCTTACCGGCGATGATCTGCGGCGTGATGATCTCGCCCCAGAAATCCATTACCCGTTCGCGGGTTGCGGCCAGGCTCTCGCCGTTGGGCAAATGGGTAGCGTCGATGTCCGCCCAGCGTGGATCGCGGGAGGGCATTTCCGGATCGTCAGCGAGCATGCGCGGCGGGCGGTCCAGATAACCACGTCGCCAGCGCCAGACTTGTTCCTCGCCCACGCGGGCCGCCATCGCGATCTTGTCTTCACCCTGAAGCGCCCCGTAATGGCGCTCATTCAAGCGCCAGTCGGTGGCGACCGGCACGCCGGTGTTGTCGGAGTGCCGCATCACGATTTGGGCGGTTTCCTGGGCACGCTCAAGCCGTGAGGTGTGGATGACGTCGAAGCGGTATCCGATTTCCGCAAGCGCCTTACCGGCACGTACCGCCTCGTCGCGGCCTGCGTCGGTGAGAGGCGGATCAGCCCAGCCAGTGAAGCGGCCTTGGCGATTCCACTCGCTTTGTGCGTGGCGGATCATTACCACCACGGGAAGCATCAATTGGGTTGGCATGGTCATTCTCCAAAATGGGCCAAGGCACGCACTGGATGCGGGTGTTCTCCGCTCTTGGGAATGAACGTTAGTCCTGGCTAACGTATTGTTAAAATCGTTTGAATGAATAAATCCAATATGTAAAACCTATCAATCTGTGTTTCACTGTCCTCAAATCCACGTCCTGCTCATCGGAGGCGATATGAACCTCAGAGATCTGCGTTATGTCCTTGCCGTCGCCGAGCATCGGCATTTCGGCAAGGCCGCAGAAGCCAGTTTTGTCAGCCAGCCGACGCTGTCCGGGCAGATCAAGAAGGTCGAGGAAGAGCTTGGGGTAACCATCTTCGAGCGCAGCAACCGATCGGTCGAAATCACCCCAATCGGTGAGCAGTTGCTGATCTATGCGCGCCGCGTGATCGAGCAGGTCGAGGCGATGGAAAATCTCGCCAAAGCCGCTCAGGACCCACTTGCCGGGCTGTTGCGTCTGGGTGTCATTCCGACGCTCGGGCCATACCTGATGCCGTTGATCCTGCAGCCCTTGCGCAAGGAATTTCCGGACATGCATCTGGTGTTGCGTGAGGAAATCACCGAGCAGTTGCTCATTCATCTGCGCCATCACGAGCTGGACGCTGCCTTGATCGCCACCCCGCCGGACGACGACGACCTGCAGGAAATCGCCTTGTTCGACGAGCCGTTCTGGCTGGCGTTCCCCGCCAAACACCCGCTCTACAACAAGGACGAGATCTACGAAGAAGATCTGCCGGTCGATCAGTTGTTGCTGCTGGCCGACGGACATTGCCTGACGGAGCAGGTCATGGGCGTGTGTCACCTCGATCAATCCAGCGCGCACGATGATCTGCGGGCATCCAGTCTGGAAACCTTGATGCAACTCGTGGGTGCGGGCTTCGGTTGCACCCTGGTGCCGGCACTGGCCCTGCGCGGTTCCTGGGCGACCGATACCGGCGTGATCCTGCGTCAGGTCCATGTGGCCAATGCGGAGCGGCGTATCCGTCTGGTTGCGCGAAAGACTTTTCCCAGGGCATTGGCACTGAAGGCGCTGGCGGAACTGGTCTGCAAACATCTGCCGAATACGGTCCGGAAGGTCGTGAAGGGATAAGACATGTCGGTTAGCCAGGACTATGAAGCGTATGTCCGCGAGCTGTTCGCCTGGGTGCCCGGATTGGGCGCGCGGCGCATGTTCGGCGGTGTCGGGCTGAGCAGCGAAGGGGCGAATTTTGCGGTGCTCATCGATGACACGCTTTATCTGAAGGCGGACGAGAGCAATCGTGAGATGTATCAGACCGGCGGTGCGGAGATCTTCCGCTACCTGCGTCAGGGAAAGACCCAGACCATGAATTACTGGTCGGTGCCGGGCGATGTGATCGAGGACATGCCCCTTCTTCGGATTTGGGCCGAATCGGCATTGGCTGCCGCGTTAAAGGCAAAATGACGCAGGGGATGCGGCCAGCTGAGCGCGGATAGACGGCCTATCGCAGGATTCCGGGACCGGCTAATCGACGTTTTGACGGGCGAGATAGGCGAGCGTGCCTGGTGAGAATGCCTGGCGAGCGAGATTGGCGGGTGACTGTGAGGGGAACGGCCAGGTGGGTTTACACGGCCAGGCCCACGGATCGCACGGTAACCGGCGGTCTTGCTTGGTTATGATCGCCTCATGATCGATTCCTCCATGCTCCAAAGTCTGTTGCGCGACGCCGCGCAGCGTGAACTCTTGCCCCGTTTCGGGCACATCGCCGCAGCGACCAAGACCGATGGGTCACTGGTCACGGAGGCGGATGTCGCCATGCAGACCCGTATTCAGCAAGCCCTTGTCGCGGAATGGCCGGAAATCGGGTTCCTCGGTGAAGAAATGACGCCTGCCGACCATACGCGCCTGCTGGGTGAACTGGCCGATGGCGTACACGAAGGACTATGGGTGCTCGATCCGCTGGATGGGACCATCAACTTTGCCTCGGGGGTTCCCTGCTTCGCCGTGTCCCTCGCATTGCTCGACCGGGAGGGGGTGCGCTGCGGTCTGATCCTGGATCCGGTGCGTGACGAATGCTTTCGTGCGGATCGTGGCAAAGGCGCCTTTCTGGATGACACGCCGCTGCACGCCGGGTGCGATGCCCGTGACCTGAGGGATTGTGTCGCCGAGATCGATCTCAAGCGGCTCTCCGAACGCCTCAGGATCGCGCTGGTCCGGGCTCAACCTTTCCGGTCACAGCGTAATTTCGGTTCCGGCGCACTCGATTGGGCCTGGCTCGCGGCAGGACGATTCCAGCTCTATCTGCACGGTGGCCAGAAGCTCTGGGACTACGCCGCAGGCAGCCTGATCTTGGCGGAAGCCGGGGGGTATGCCGTTACCTTGCAAAATGACGCTGTCTACACTGGCTCCATCGCGCCGCGATCCGTGGTGGGGGCCGGAAATCCCGACTTGTTTGCCCTGTGGCGCGATTGGTTGCGTGCTGCCGATCCCGATTACTGAAATCCTCCTCGCCTATGTCCGACAACGAAGTTCATTTTTTCCATCCTCGTCCGGGGCCACGTGAACGGCATCTGAAGCGGCGTTATCGCAATCCCTTGTTCGGTGACCATGCCGTCGTGACCCAGGATGAAGTGATCGCTGCGCGCACGGCCGATCGCGAGGATATGGATACCTTCGTCAAGGAGGTGAAGCGTCTGTTCGATCAAGCGGCGAACCTGCCGCCGAATGTCGAGAGCGACGTGATTCTCGGCCTCAAGGAACGTTGCGATCAGCTTTATGAGCAGTCCTGCGGCTTCGGTGCCGATCTGTCCCGCGAGCAGCAGGCGCTCACCCGTCTGACCGAAGTGATCATGAAATCGGTCTGGCAGGGCGCGGGCAACGACATGCAGGCGCGTGGCGAACTGGAGCAGGAAGAGGCGGCCCGTGCGGAACATTATCGATTGCTCGAGCACAAATTGATCGTGGATCTGCTCAGTCCGGTGTCGCCGATCGAGGAAGATCATCTGGTGGCGACGTTACTCAGCGAATCGGAGACAGCGGTCCAGCATGCCTTGCATCTGTTTGAACCGGAGCACCGCGCCGCGATGCTCAGCCAGGCCAGCGAGTTGCTGGATCAGCTCAAGCGGCGCGGCCTGGATATCTCCCGCTGGCAGGCCCGTCTGGCGCTGTTCGGTGGGCGCAACTGATCGAGCCGCACGTTCCTGACGGGTTGTCGCCCCGGATTGAATGTCCCGAGCGACGCAGCGTGGGATGTGAGTGCTGCCAATCGCGTCGCTCGACGTGACACCGCTGGCGCATGGCGTACCGGTGTCTCAGTGGTACGCTCAATTGCGATGCCAAGGGGCAGGATTGAATATTTGTAAATACTAATATTGTTTTATGGGAAAGATGGCCCTTCCGGTCGCGATCTGCGACGAACGTGCGTGTTGTGCCCGGCTCGGATATAGCCAGCAACGCTGGCGCTAACGTGCTAAACCCAATACTGTTTTTGGACCATCAACCTGCGGAGTGGCACATGTCCCACCCGGTAACCCGCCTCGATGGTGGAAAAGGACTTGGCACGGGGGCGATCGTGGGGATCGTGATCGTGCTGGTCGCAATCCTTGTCGGTGGCTATTTCCTTTTCGGCGGTTCGGATACGACCGATCACGACCAGGGCGGCGACGCCACCCTTCCCGCACCGACCAAAACGGTCGCGCAAGTTCCCGGGACAGAGGTCGCCGAACTCGCTCCAGGTTCGGAGAGCGGCGTTCGCCCCGGTGATGAAGCACGCGCCTTGATTGCGGAACTGCGAGCAGCCGGTGGTCGGGTCGATCTGCATCAGGTTCATGTGCGTGCCGTGCGCTACGCCGACGCGGGTCAGCCGGTCGATGCCTATCTGTTGTGGTTTTTTGCCGCGCGGGAGGGGCACGGCCCGTCGGCGTTCGTTCTGGGCGAGATGTACGACCCGGAGTATTTCGATCAGACCAAGACCGGCGCGGTGATCGAACAGCCGGACGAGGCCCAGGCCTTGAAGTGGTATCAGCGTGCCCTGAATGCCGGCGAACCGATGGCGGATGAGCGCATCGCGTCCTTGGTGCAGCGCGTTGAACAGGCCGCTGCACAAGGCGATGACAACGCCCGCCGGATGATGCTCGCTTGGTAAATGCATCCCCTTTTTCGATTTGTTGAGTGAGACGACCATGACGATTTCCAAACCGTTGCGACACGGCTTCCCGGGGCGAAAGCCCGGTAGCCTGCTGGCGACTCTGGCGTTGTCCGCTGTGCTGTTCGGTTCCGGCGTCAGTGTTGCGGCGACCACCGAGTCCAGCGATATCCGGCGACCCCTGCTGCTTGAAGGCAAGCAGTCGCTCTACGAGCGGGTGCTGTCCCGCCCAGGGGCGAAAATTCATGTGGCGGCGGGTGATACGGGCACGCCCGCCGACGCCTTCAGCGTCTTCTATGTCTATGGCCGCAAGAATGTGGATGGGGATGTTTGGCTGGAGGTCGGAAGCAACAGCCACGGTGGTGTGCGCGGCTGGATGCCCGAGGCGCAGGTGCTGGCCTGGAATCAAGCCTTGACCGTCGCCTTCCGGGAGCCGGTCGGGCACGACCGTGTGCTGCTGTTTCGGGATCAGGCGACGCTCAAGAGCCTGGTCGATATTTACGACATCGGCAGCTATCGCAAGCTATACAAAGCCGCCGAGGATGGCGATGTTTCCTCCCGTAGCGAAGTTGTCGCCATCCAGCCGAAGGCGCATGTCGATATTCATGACGACTTCTACCTGGTGCCTATCAAGCAGTATCGCGATGTATTCCTGCAGAACACCCAGGCGCTGATGCTCAATGTCGCCTCGGTGCCGCTCCCGGACGACAAACCGGTGGTGAAGCGCGATTTTCGTTCCGGTGTGGTGTTCGTGGTCGATTCGACCACTTCGATGGGGCCTTATATCGAGCGAACCCGCGAGGTCGTGCGAGGCGTATACGACTCTATCCAGCATGCATCGCTGGACGACAAGGTTGCATTCGGTTTGATCGCTTATCGCGACAACAATGAGGTGGTTCCCGGGCTCGAATATCTGACCCGCACCTACGCCAACCTTGAGCAAGGTCGTGATCCGACGCAGTTTTTCGACGCGGTGCGCGATGTGGTTCCGGCGCATGTGTCCAGTAAAGGCTTTGTCGAAGATGCTTACGCCGGTATCAAACGTGCGATCGAGGACATCGACTGGAAGGACTACGACGCGCGTTATGTGATCGTGGTCACCGACGCCGGTCCGCGCCCCGGTGACGATCCGCTGGCCTCCACCGGGCTCTCGGCGGAAGGCCTGCGTCAGCTCGCCCAGGATCGCGGGGTGTCGATCTGGGTCATGCACCTGCTCACGCCGCAAGGTGCCGGTGACCACGCCAGTGCCGCAGAACAATATCGGGCCGTGTCCGACTTTCCCGGCATCGGTGCGTTCTATTACGGGGTCGATACCGGTGATGTGGACCGCTTTGGGCAAGCCTTGGCGCAGCTTTCCGGCGATGTGACCCGGCAGGTTGGTGAGACCGCACGCGGCTTGCCGCCGATGCCAGTGCCGGAAGTCGCTCAGGAGAGCAGCGACCTGCAGCAATTGCGAACCCGCGTCGCCAAGCTCGGCAATGCCTTGCGCCTGCGTTACCTCGCCAAACAGGCGGGGGAGAAGGCGCCGGATCTGTTCGATGCCTGGTTGTTGGACCATTACTTCACCGAGCCGGAGCAGCAATCCGTCGATGTGCGCGTGTTGCTCACCCGTGATCAGTTGTCCGATCTCACCGAGGTGCTCAAGCGGGTTCTGGCTACGGCGGAAGAAGGTTTGCTTGCGCCCCAGACCTTCCTCGATGAACTCAAATCCCTGGCGGCGTCCTTGAGCCGCGATCCAGCGGCGGTCGCGGCCAGCACCCGCACCACCGGTATTGGCGGTAACCTCGCCGATCTCGGCTATATGCGGGAATACATCGAAGGCTTGCCTTACACCGGCGAGGTCATGAACGTGTCCCTGGAGGACTGGGAAGACTGGTCTGCGAAGCGCCAGCTTGCCTTCATCAACGGCTTGGAAGAGAAGATCAACTACTACCAGGCGCTGCACGATCATACCGATCTGTGGATCAGCCTGGATGGTGGCCCAATCGGCGGCGACGCGGTATTTCCGGTGGTCCTGAACATGCTTCCGTAGGCCGCGTATTGGGGATGCCATGCGCGGTGTTTTGTTCACGCTGCACTCGTTACGGGATGATCGCAACCGACTTAATTTGTACCCACAGTGACTGGCCTTCATGCAGGCCGAGCATATGTTGCGAACGCGCCGTGATTCGGGCGACCAGCGGTGTGGCCCCAAGTTGCAAACGAACCAGACGTTGTGCCGGCGTTTCTTCCCGGATTTCCACGACGTCGGCAGGGAGCAGGTTGAGGATGCTCGTGCCTTCGTTGTGTTGAAGCGCGAGACTGACGTCGCGCGCGAGGACCCGCAGGCGCACCTTGCTGCCAACCGGGAGAGCGGCATCCCTGACCCAGAGTCGGCCACCCGGGAACGCCGCCAGGGCGAGATGCCAGCGTGAATCGAGTTCGACGATTTCCGCGTTGATCACCACCCCGTGGTCATCTCCCAGCGGGATGGGTAAGTCGATGCGCGCCCATACTTCCGAAAGTGGGCCGGAGGCGACGGCGCGGCCCTGATGCATCAGCACGAGGTGGTCCGCGAGCCGGGCAACCTCGTCCGGGCTGTGGGTCACATAGATGACGGGGATGGCGAGCTTGGCATGCAACCGTTCGAGATACGGAAGGATCTCCTGTTTGCTGCGCTGGTCGAGGGCGCTCAGCGGTTCGTCCATCAGCAGCAGACGCGGACTGGTCAGCAAGGCACGCGCGATCGACACACGCTGGCGTTCGCCGCCGGAGAGATGGTCAGTGCGTCGGTCCAGCAGGTTCTGCAAGCCAAGCCAGGTGACCGCGTGTTCGAAGTCGATGCGGCGTTCTTCTTGCGGTATCCGGCGGAAGCCGAATTCGAGATTTCCGCGTACGTCCAAATGCGCAAACAGTCGGGATTCCTGGAACACCATGCCAATCTGGCGTTGATGCGTTGGCCGCGAATGCCAGGGCTCGCCGGCGACATAAAATTCACCTTGCGACGGTTGCAGACCGGCCAGGCAGCGGAGGGCTGTGGTCTTTCCGCAGCCGGAAGGCCCGAATAGAACGGTAATGCCTTGACCGGGCAAGGTCAGATCCAGGTCCAGCGAGAAATCCCCGATCCGGGTGTTCAATCGCGCAATGATGCCGCTCATGTCCGATTCCGAGGATTCGTCCTGCCGTTCAGCAGATACACGCTCAATACGACGAGGAAGGCGAAAGACATCATCCCCGCCGAAAGCAGATGGGCCTGGGTGTATTCCAGCGATTCGACATGATCGTAGATCGCGATCGACAACACGCGGGTTTCGCCGGGGATATTGCCGCCGATCATCAGCACGACGCCGAACTCACCCACGGTGTGGGCAAACGCGAGCACGGCGGCGGTTAAAAATCCGGGCCGGGCGAGCGGGACGGCGACGTGGAAGAAGGTATCTCGTGGGCTGGCGCGTAGCGTTGCGGCAACCTCAAAAGGATGAGGGCCGATGGCTTCGAAGGCGTTCTGAAGCGGCTGTACCACGAAGGGCAAGGAATACACCATTGAGCCGATGACGAGTCCGGAAAAGGTGAAGGGCAGGGTGCCAAAGCCCAGTGACGTGGTGAACGTACCCAGCGGACCGTGCGGGCCAAGCAGCACGAGCAGATAGAAACCGATGACGGTGGGTGGGAGCACCAAAGGCAGGGCGACCACGGCGGCGATCGGGTGTCGCATCCAGTGCCGGGTGCGCGCCAGCCACCATGCCAGCGGGGTGCCTGTGAGCAGCAACAACAAGGTTGTGGTGGCGGCCAACTTCCCGGTCAACAGAATGGGTTGCCAATCGATAGGCATGGCCATCTCCGATTTCCATTAAGCATGACGAACGGTAAATCCGCTTGCCGGATTTGACATTGGTGAAACACGGTCCGCCGTGCGCGACCAAAGAGGGCCGCGATACGCATCATAATCACTCATGGGTCTAAGCAACTGTTGCGTGGGGGAAATGTATCTGCTGGGCTTCTTTAGCGATGCGGTCAAGCACGTTGCGGCACGGATTTGACCTTGTCCGGCGCAAGCTGCGGGGTGTAAAGTCGCGGCCAGTCGTTACCCGAAAATTTCCTCCAATATTGCATTAATATTCGACTGCAACATGCGGAAATTTCTTGGTTTTCAAAATGTTTGGAGCGCGGCCGTGAAACGGCGATCCCTTGCGGACGATCGGCCTCGTGGCTGTTTTTCGCGGAGGTTCAGGGGTCCGGAACAAGGTCTTCTGCTGGGGCTGCCAAGGTCCGCCAATCGATACAACTTACGGACGGCGACGACTCGCCGCGCAGACGATAGGGGCTGCAACCCGATGTCGAAACGAATCAATTCCACTTTGCTGATGTTGCCGGTGGCCGTGGTCATGGTCCTTCCGCACGGTGCGGCGGCGAACCAGACGTACTCGGGTGGCGGCTCCGGCGGCAATGTCATAGTCGTCCAGAGCGCTCGGGTCGGAACCAGTGTTTCCCTGGGTGGGACCGTGGTGCCGTATCGGGAAGTCACGCTTTCCGCACAGGTGCCCGGGCGTATCGATTTTCTCTCCGGCGAGGAGGGCGATCGCTTCGAGGAAGGTGCCTTGCTGGTCAAGGTCAACGACGATGAACTTCGCGCCAACCGTGCGGCTGCGGAGGCCGAACTGCAGTCCGCGCACGCCGCGATGCGCAATGCCGACATCCAGTACAACCGCGAACTGTATGCCCCGGATTCGATCAGCAAGGCGCCCGGCGGCATGGGTTTGCCCTCGATGTTCGATCAGTTCTTCACCAAGCCGTTGTCGAACATGACCGGCAACAGCAAGCCGTATCTGGAGCGCCACGCCGATCTGGTCAATCAGGGTACCCAGATTGATCAGGCACGTACCGCGATTCTGCGTGCGCAGTCACAGATCCAGGCGATAGATACCAAGATTCGCGATTCTCGCGCCGTGGCCCCGTTCGACGGCGTGATTGCCAAGAAGATGGTCGAGGTCGGCGATTCGGTGCAGCCGGGCCAGCCGCTGGTCAAGTTTGCCGATCTGCAATATCTGCAGATCGAGATCGATGTGCCCGCCCGTCTGATGCCCGGGCTTCGCAAGGGCATGATCGTGCCGGCGAAACTGGATGTCGGCGATCGTCAGGTCAAGGTTCGGGTCGCGCAGATCTTTCCGATCGCGGATTCGCAGCGCCACACGGTGACCGTCAAGTTCGATCTGCCGACCGGTGCGCCGGCAGCGCCGGGCATGTATGCGAACGTGATGATTCCGGATGTGAATGCGCCGGCGCGTGAGACCGTGGTCATCCCGAATTCAGCCGTGATCTGGCGGGGTAGCCTGCCGGCGGTCGAAGTGCTGAACGACAAGAGCGAGCCGGAATTGCGTCTGGTCCGTGTCGGCGAGCAGGTCGATCGTGACCACATCACCATACTTTCCGGTTTGTCCGCCAACGAACGCATCGTCGATCGCCCGCAGGGTGGCGGTGCGGCGGCCAGCAGTTCCAGTGGCTGGGCAACGCCGACCGCGCCGACGACGAATTACGGCTCGGCACCCTTGGGTGGATCGGTCAATAACAACGCTGGCGGCCTGCCGCCATACAGCAACAGCAATCCCGGCTATGACCCCGGATATAACAATCCGGGCGGCAACAGCGGGGGCAGTTACGGCAACAGCCCGCAGTATTACGTTCCGCGCTGATCCGTTCGGCGCGGTCTGCAGGAGCGGCTTCAGCCGCGATCAAAGCGCACCGGTGCGCTTTGATCGCGGCTGAAGCCGCTCCTACCTTGGAAAAAACAGGTTCAGAGACCTTTGCGGAGCAATCGCAAGCCCATGAGCGAACAGCACAAAGGCGGTCAGGGTCACGACCCGGCTAATGACGAGGCGCAGGGTCTCGGCATTGCGGGCGGCATGGCCCGGTTCTTCATTCAATCCCCATTGTCGCCGGTGTTGTTCCTGGCGATGCTCGCGCTCGGCATTCTCGGCCTGATTGTCACTCCGCGTCAGGAAGACCCGCAGATCTCGGTGCCGATGGTCGATATATTCGTCGGTTATCCTGGAGCGTCGTCGCAGCAGGTCGCGCGCCTGGCGATCGATCCCTTGCAGCGCATGATGAGCGAGATTCCCAAGGTCGAGCATGTCTATGCGGCGGCACAGCGTGATCAGGGCATGGTCACGGTGCAGTTCGAGGTTGGTGAACAGCTGGGCCCTTCGCTGGTCAAGGTCCACGACAAGATTCAGTCGAATCTCGACAAGATTCCGCCCGGGGTGCGCCCGCCGCTGGTTCGTCCCAAAGGCATCGATGACGTTCCAGCCGTGACCCTGACGCTGTGGTCGCCGGATGTGGACGACGGCGCCCTGCGCATGTTGGCGCTGGATATTCTGCAACGCCTCAAGGAGATCCCCGATACCGGGACCGGCTTCATCGTCGGTGGCCGCACCGAGCAGATACGGGTTGAGGTCATGCCGGAGCGCCTGTCGGGTTTCGGGCTCAGCCTGGATCAGGTCGCGCAGACCATCGAGACCGCAAACTCCGAGGTTCAGGCGGGCATGGTCGAGGCCAACAGTCTCGACTTCACGGTATATTCCGGGGCATTCCTGCGTTCCGCCGAAGACGTGTCCCGTCTCGTGGTCGGCACCCGCAACAACACGCCGGTTTACGTTCGCGACATCGCCAATGTGATCGAGGGTCCGGAAGAGCCGCGTCAACTGGTGTCCTACTACACCGGCCCGGCCTATTACGGTGACGAACATACCGTGGCCAATGGTCAGCCGGCCGTTACCATTGCCATCGCCAAGAAGGAAGGCAGCAACGGTGTGACCGTCGCGGAGGCTGTGGTGCGCAAGGTGGAAGCGCTCAAAGGCCGTCTGATTCCGCCCAACGTCAAGGTGGAGATCACCCGTGATTACGGCAAGACGGCGAATGCCAAGGTCAATGAGCTGATCTTCAAACTGTTCGTCGCCACCGGCGTGGTCACGCTCTTGGTGATCTTCGCACTCGGGGTGCGTCCGGCGGTCGTCGTCACCTTGGTCATACCGGTGGTCATCCTGGTCACTGTGTTTGCGGCCTTCCTGATGGGATACACCATCGATCGCGTATCGCTGTTCGCGTTGATCTTCGCGATCGGGATCCTCGTGGATGACGCGATCGTCGTCGTGGAAAACATCTATCGACGCTGGTTGATGCGCGGTGAGACGGATGTCCCGACCGCCGTCGATGCGGTTCGTGAAGTCGGCAACCCGACCATCCTTGCCACCTTTACCGTGATCGCCGCCCTGATGCCGATGGGCTTCGTCTCCGGGATGATGGGGCCGTATATGGAGCCGATTCCGGCACTGGGTTCGGTGGCCATGCTGGTGTCCTTGATTGCCGCGTTCGCGTTCACCCCGTATCTGGTTCTGTGGCTGAAGCCGAGTCTTTCTGCGCTGCATACCGCCGAGCAGAAGGAGCATAAGGAGCAGGCGCGTATCGGGCGTGTGTTTGACCGGTTGCTGACTCCGCTGATCGAGAGTCGCGCCAAGGGCAAGATGTTCCTGATCGGACTCGTGGTGGTGTTTTTCATGGCCTGCGCGCTGATCTACACCACGGCCGTCACGGTGAAGATGCTGCCCTACGACAACAAGCCGGAGTTCAGCGTGGTGCTGGATATGCCGGAAGGTTCGGCGCTGTACGTGACGGCGGCAGCGGTCAAACAGATGGCGGAAGCGGTGCGCAAGATGGAAGAGGTCACTGCGCTTCAGACCTATGTCGGCACCGCGCAGCCCTTCGATTTCAACGGCATGGTTCGCCATTACTACCTGCGCGACAAACCCTGGCAGGCCGAGTTGCATGTGCAACTTGTCGATAAGCACGAGCGCAAGCGCAGCAGTCATGCACTTGCCCTCGCCGCTCGCGGCGTGCTGAAGCCGATCGCCGACAAATTTGGCGCGACCATTACGGTGGTCGAGATGCCGCCGGGTCCACCGGTGTTGCAGGCCGTTGCGGCAGAGATTTACGGCCCCGATGCGCGGACCCGCCGCCAGGTCGCCGCCGATCTGACCCGGGTGTTCAATGACATCGACAGCCTTGCCGATGTCGATAGCTATCTGCAGGGGCAGTACGACGTGTGGCGCTTCGAGGTCGATACCGAAAAGGCCGTGCGTCGCGGTATTTCCGTGGATGCCATCAACCGCAATCTGACGATGGCGATGGGCGGTTATCGGGCCGGTGACGTCAAGAAGGGAACGGTGCTCGAGCCGACCTACATCGTGCTGCAGATTCCGCTAGCGGTGCGGGCGCAGATCGCACGCCTGTCCGATCTGCCGATCACCGCCGGTGATGGTGCGACCGTGCCGTTGGCAGAACTCGGTCGCTTCGTGCGCGCGCCGCAGGATCAACCGATCTATTACAAGGATGTGCGACCGGTCGAATACGTGGTGGCCGATGTGGTCGGGCGTCTGGCTGCGCCGATCTACGGCATGTTCGACATCGAAGACAAACTTGCCGAGATCAATTACACCACCCCGGATGGGGTGAAACTCGAAGGCCTCTACACCGGCCCGCCCGAGGATGACGCCGTCAGTTCCTTCGAGTGGGCCGGCGAATGGACCGTGACCTACGAGACGTTCCGGGACATGGGTATCGCTTTCGGGGCCGCGCTGATCCTGATCTATATCCTGGTCATCTGGGAATTCGGCAACTTCATGGTGCCGCTGGTGATCATGGCGCCGATCCCGTTGACCCTGATCGGCATCATCCCCGGCCATCTGCTGGTCGGGGCCGAGTTCACGGCCACCTCGATGATCGGCTTCATCGCGCTTGCCGGCATCATCGTGCGCAACTCCATCCTGCTCGTGGATTTCACGGTGCAGCAGATTCGCGACGGCATGGATGTGCGCCATGCGGTGGTCAGTGCTTGCCAGGCGCGGACGCGGCCTATACTCATTACGGCCTTCGCACTGGTTGGCGGTTCTTCGGTGATCCTGTTCGATCCGATCTTCCAGGGGATGGCTGTGTCCCTGCTGTTCGGTGTGTTGGTGTCCACGGTGCTCACCCTGATCGTGATTCCGCTGGGCTGTATCTCTGCCGGTGAATCAATGCGAGCGATTGCGTTTGCCGGCATGGATCTCTCCGAGCAGCTGGCCCATGAACATGTCGCGCATGCGGTGGGTGAAGCCCCGCGCAGCGTCGAGGCGACCCGACCGGTGGTTGAGAGCAAGAAGCAGAAATCGGGCGATGGCCCGTTGATGATGGTGTTCTACGCCATTCGCGGCATTTTGTTGCTGATAGGCAGCTCTCTGGCCGGGCTGCTCAAACGTCGCAAGAAAGGCAAGGCGCCGCCGTCGCCCAAGCCGACGGTCGAACCGGAGCCGATGCCACGCGCCAGGGTTCAGCCGGAATCCCGCACCTCGGCATCGCGTCCTGAGCCGGCGACGGTGGCACCGCGTCGCTCTGCCGAGCCCGCGCCTCGCGCGCTGCGTCCTGCCGCCCATGAAGATGTCGAGCTCGAAGACGATGAAGTCATGACCGCGATCGCCGAAGTCGAAATCGAGACCGTGGACATGCTCGATGAGGATGCCCCGCGTTCCACCCGCACGGGCGCTCCGAAGCGTCGCGGTATCCGCCTCAAGAAACCGAAAGGCGAGTAGGGGAGATCGGTGATCGCCCGCCACGCTTCCGGAATCCAGCCTTTGTCCCGCGCAAGCCTTGGCGCGGCGATGCTGATCCTGAGCGGCGCGCTGAGTGCTACGTTCGCCAACGATTATTCGATGGCGCGGGGCGACAAGCTGCAGTGGAGCCCGGACGGTGCAGGGCAGTTTCGCCCGATGGAACTCGACCCCCACGATCCAACGGGCAACCCCTGGCTGTTTGGGGAACAGTTCCACGAACCGCAGAAGACGGCGCTGCCGTGGGTGCAGCATCCGGCCTCGTCACGCGATGTGATCGAACGCTACGAGCCGCGCCCGTGGGGAGAGCAGGGTCGCCGTGATCGGTATCGGGGGGATGCGGATCGCGAGCGTCTGCGTCGTCTTCAGGAGGCCCCAGCTCGACCCTATCGTGCCGATGGACGCCAAACGCATGCCCAGGGTTTTGATCTCGTGCCGCGCCCGGTGTCACATCAGCGCCCGCTTTCTGCGTCGGCAGACTACTCTGTAGAGCCATCACCGGCAGTTCAACGCGGCGGTGAAGACGCTGAGGTGTGGGGGAGCAGTCGGCGGCCTTGGTGATTTTTTCGGTTCCCCGGCCTCAATAACAATAATTTCGCCACCTATCACGAGAGTCTTGATGCGCATTTTCAGCCTCCCCTTCCTCGTCGCCGCTTATCTCCTGGCGACCGGTTCGGCGAATGCGCGTAACGATTTCTCCGCCGATACCGTCCTGCATACCGCCCAGGGACAGACCCTCGAAGGCCGGATGATCGTCAGTCAGGGACGGGTGCGAATCGAATACGAACAGAACGGTCAACGTGTGGTCCGGATCAACGACCCGGCGAATGACCGGATCTGGACGCTGTTTCCCGCGCTGAAACAATTTTCCGTTCAGGATGTGCCGCCCGGTTCGTTGTCCGTCGGTCTGGGCGGGCAGGGGCGACGCAGCCCCTGTATCAGCATGCCGCAGGCGAGTTGTGTCGATCTGGGTGTCGAGGAAATCGATGGTCGGGCGGCACGTAAATGGGAGGTCACGATGACCCGGGAAGGACGCAGCATGAGCATGACCCAATGGGTCGATGAACAGCGGGGCTTCCCGTTGCGTCAGGATTTCGGGGGTGGGAACGGCGCCGAACTGGATTTCGTCGGCGCCGATGAAGTCAATGGCCGCCAGGTCGAAAAATGGCGCCTTACGGTGCGACGCGGCGATCAGGTCCGCATCGATACGCAGTGGTATGACCCGGAGCTGGAGACGACCATCAAGGAGGCCAAATACGATGGCAGCTCCCGGGAATTGGTCGGGATTCAGGTTGGGCCACCCGATCAGGTGCTGTTTCAGGTTCCCCAAGGCTATTCCCAGCGTGATGCCATATCGGGGGGGCGCTGATGCTGACCGTCGTTGCGAGTCTCAAGGGGGGTTCCGGCAAGAGCACGGTGACGTTCAATCTTGCGGTCTGGCTGGCGATGGCAGGCATTCGCGTTCGCGCGTTCGATCTCGATCCGCAAGCCACACTGAGCGATGTGATCGAGGTGCGTCAGGATGAGAAGACCAAGCCGGCCCTGCGTATCGAGGGCGGCATTGCCGAATTGATGGCCGCCGATCGTGCTGTTGCTGACGGCGAGGAGATTCTGGTCGATGTCGGTACCGCCGACATCGAGGCCATGAATGCGGCGGTCTCGATGGCCGACCGGGTGCTGGTTCCCGTCCAGCCGAGCCAGGCCGACATCTGGTCGGTACAGCGATTCCTGCGCATGGTGCGCAAGGAAAGCCAGGACCAGGGCCCGGAGGTATACGCCTTCATCAACCGGGGTGACACACATCATGCGGTGCGCGAAAGCGACGAGGCGGCTGCCGCGTTGGTGACCCTGCCTGGGCTACGCTTGTTGCGGCCCAGACTGCGCCAGCGCACGGCGTTCCGGCGCTCATTCAGCGAGGGGCAGGCGGTGTTCGAACTCGAACCGCGCGGCAAGGCAGCGAGGGAGCTGCTTGCGCTGGCGGCGGCAACGTACGCACATGTTCTCAAATAACGATCAACTCAACCGTTTTCAATCCAGGAGATACCGATGAAGGGCCTGACGTTCCCCAAGGTGGGCATCGCGATTTTGATCGTGTTCGCGTTTCTGATCCGCGACGATCTGTTTCCGTCGCATGACGAGGCGAGCGAGCATGACGCCGAACGCGTTGAACACGCGGTCCAGCCGACGGAAGACGCGCCGAAGGTCGCCACGGAAGCCACGCATGACGATGCGAGCGCGGTGTCGGAGCCGACCCACGCAGGGCACACGGGCGACGCCGGAACGACGACTTCAGCCCAGGCCGATGCGGTGTACGCCAAGGCGTCGGAAGCCGAAGACCTGCATGCGGCGAAATCGGCGCCGGTGGCACCCGTGACGCCAGTCGTCGCGACCGGGTCGAAGGCGGAGGTTGCCGCCCCCGCGTCGATAACGCTGCCGCCGCCCGGTGTGCCGCCGGTCGCGCTGGAGTCTGCGCCAACCGAAGCCACGTCGGAGTGGAGTGTCACCGAGTATTGGGTAGCGGCCCGCACGGCGTTTTTGCTGGGTGATCTGAAGCGTGCGGAACAGGAATATCTGAGTCTGCTGGATGCGGAGCCGGGTAACTGGTACGCCCACCAGGAACTGGGCAATGTCTATGCTCGAAACAAGCGTTTCGACAAGGCGGTTCACCACTATCAGCGGGCGTCGTTGTTGTTGGTCGAGGCGGCACGGTATGAGGAAGCCCAACATCTCGCCTTGATGATGGCGCGCCTCTATCCCGCCTGGAAGGACAGCGTCCCGGAAGGTCTGGCAACCCGCTGAGCCTTCGGCTACCTCTCAACTTTTTCAACACGCGATCTCGTCGCGGGAGTTCGACATCATGGCATCGGCCAGCAAGGCGATCGAAAAACGCCTCCAGAGCCTGGAAGCGCATCTGGAACATGAAAATCCGGTGTTGCTCAACGTGGTGCGCAGCTTCCGTGAACTGGATCGCGTCGCCTACGGAATGGGGCTGCTCAACCGGGACCAGTCCTATGCGACGCGTATCCCCTGGTGGCCGCTGGTGGCCTTGCTCGGCACGTTCTCGGCGGGCAAGTCCTCGTTCATCAATCAATACCTGGGCACCAAGTTGCAGCAGACCGGCAACCAGGCCGTGGACGACAAGTTCTCGGTCATGTGTTTCAGCCGCGAGGGCAATGCGCGCACCTTGCCCGGATTGGCGCTGGATGCCGATCCGCGTTTCCCGTTTTACAAGATCAGCCACGAGATCGAGAAGGTTGCGGCTGGCGAGGGACGTCGCATCGATGCCTACATGCAGTTGAAGGCCTGCCCGTGCGACGCGCTGAAGGGCAAGATCATCATCGATTCGCCGGGATTCGACGCCGATGCCCAGCGCACCTCGACGTTGCGGATCACCGACCACATCATCGATCTTTCGGACCTGGTGCTGGTGCTGTTCGATGCCCGTCATCCGGAGCCTGGCGCGATGCAGGACACCCTGCAGCATCTGGTCTCGGACACTATCAATCGCCACGATTCGAACAAGTTTCTCTACATCCTCAACCAGATCGACACCACCGCACGTGAGGACAATCCGGAGGAGGTCATCGCCGCCTGGCAACGTGCCCTGGCGCAGAAAGGACTGACCGCCGGACGCTTCTACACCATCTACAACTCCGAAGCCTCGGTGCCGATCGACGATCCCGCGCTGCGCAAGCGCTTCGAGTCCAAGCGGGATGCCGATCTCGCCGAAATCTATTCGCGCATGCATCAGGTCGAAGTGGAACGCGATTACCGTATCGTCGGCTCGCTGGAAAAGGTCGCCCGCGCGATCGAGGAACGCCATGTGCCCTATCTGCGGGAATTGCTCGACCGCTGGCGCGCGAAGGTGGTGTGGGGCGATGCCTTGTTGTTTGGCGGAATCACGGGCGCGGTCTTGGGCGGCAGTATCTGGGCCGGTTGGTGGGATGGCATCCATTTCGTCCCACCGTGGCTCGATACGGTCAAAGGACACCCGATCATCAGCGGTGTGATCGCTGCCATCGTGTTGTTGATCCTGATCTCGCTGCACTTCTCGATCCGTCGCGGCGCGGCGCGCGCCTGCACCCGGGGCCTGCTTCGGGAAATGCCGGAAGGCATGCAGCGCGAAAGCATTCTGCGTGCATTTGCGCGCAGCACCCGTCCGATTCGCTGGATGTTTTCCAGGAATCCGGCCGGTTGGGGCCGTGGTGCGCGTCGTCGCATCACCAAGGTGCTGGCCGATGCAAACGGATACGTGCAGGAGCTCAACGATCGATTCACCAATCCGTCCGGTCCGGGCGCCGAGCCGGTTGTGGAAGACGCGGCTGCGCAGGCTCGCGAAACCGGGACCCCGCCGGTAATCGAAGCGGTCGAAAGCCTCTCGGAGCGCCGTGAACGTTCCGGTTGAGTGATGCTCGGAGCGCAACCGGAAGGCCACCGGGCGGAAGTCCGGTGGCTTTTTTACGTGGGTAGGTTCGAGGTCGAAATCGCGATCGCATTGCCCGGTTGGGCTTAATGCCATCGCCCCAAACCGAGTACCATCCACGCTCCGTTTATCGACCCACCCTTCAAGAAGTCATCTTCCATGCGCACCTCCCGTTTCCCGCTGTCCACGGTCAAAGAAGTTCCCAATGATGCCGAGATCATTTCGCATCAGTTGATGATCCGCGCCGGGTTGATCCGCAAGCTCGCGGCCGGTGTCTACAACTGGCTGCCGCTGGGTCTACGGGTTTTGCGCAAAGTGGAAAAGGTGGTCCGTGAGGAGATGGATCGGGCCGGAGCGCTGGAACTGTTGATGCCGGCGGTGCAGCCGGCGGAGTTGTGGGCGGAGTCCGGTCGCTGGGAGCAATACGGCCCGGAACTGCTGCGCATTCATGACCGTCACCAGCGCGAGTTCTGCATCGGCCCCACGCATGAGGAAGTCATCACCGACCTGGCGCGCCGCGAAGTACGCTCCTACAAGCAGTTGCCGGTCTGTTATTACCAGATCCAGATGAAGTTCCGCGATGAGATCCGACCCCGGTTCGGTGTCATGCGTGCGCGCGAATTCCTGATGAAGGACGCCTATTCCTTTCACCTCGACAAGCCGTCTCTGGATGAGACCTATCAGGTCATGTTCGAGGCCTACAGTCAGATATTCACCCGGCTTGAGCTCGAATTCCGCCCGGTTCTGGCGGATTCCGGTTCGATCGGCGGCAGTCTTTCGCATGAGTTCCATGTGATTGCCGATTCGGGTGAGGATGCCATCGCGTTTTCCACGGAGAGCGACTTCGCCGCCAATGTTGAAGCCACCGAATGTCTGGCGCCGGGTACCGCAGCGACCGCACCGGCTGCGGAGATGGCGAGCGTCGACACCCCCAATCAGCACAGTATCGAGGACGTGAGCCAGTTCCTGAACGTGCCCGCGAGCCGGACGCTGAAGACCCTTCTGGTGCAGGGTGAGGTAGAGGGCAGCGTGGTTGCGCTGTGTCTGCGTGGCGATCATGAACTCAACGAGATTAAGGCCGCGAAGCTCGATGGGGTGGCCTCGCCGCTGGCACTCGCGAGCGATGAGCAGGTGATTGCTGCCGCCGGCTGCAAACCGGGTTCTGTGGGGCCTCGGGGTCTGATCGTGCCGATCGTCGTCGATCGTGCAGCGGTCGCGATGAGCGATTTCGTCTGCGGCGCCAACGAGGACGGCAGACATCTGACCGGGGTGAACTGGGGCCGGGACCTGCCCGCGCCGGGCGACGACGGCATCGCCATCGCCGATCTGCGCAACATCGTCGAAGGCGACCCGAGTCCGGACGGCAAGGGCACGATCCGCATCGCACGCGGTATCGAGGTCGGCCATGTGTTTCAGCTCGGCACCAAGTATTCCCAGGCCATGAACGCCACCGTGCTCGATGAGAGCGGCAAGGCCACGGTCATGCCGATGGGGTGCTACGGCATCGGCGTATCCCGCGTGGTGGCAGCCGCGATCGAACAGAACCATGACGCCGCCGGGATCATCTGGCCGGCGCCGATTGCGCCGTTCCAGGTCGCGATCGCGCCGATCAACATGGCGAAGTCGGAGAGACTGCGCGACGCTGCCGAGAAGTTGTACCAGGATCTGCTGGATGCCGGCATCGATGTATTGCTCGATGACCGGGCGATCCGTCCCGGCGTGATGTTTGCGGATTTGGAGCTGATCGGCATCCCGCACCGTGTCGTTCTTGGCGACCGTGGCCTCGACAATGGCGTGGCGGAATACAAGGGTCGTCGCGATGAAGCGGCGCAGGATGTGCCGCTGGCTACTCTGGTGGACTTTTTGCGCGGCCTGGTTGGTGTAGCAGCTTGATCCGGTTTGAACCGGTTCTGGTAAACGCCAGCGACTAAGATGGCGGAATCCGGCAAGCGGCCTCGTCGTGTTGGAGTTCGGTGAAATTCGCCCGGTTTAAGGCGATATTGGAGAAGGCTTTTCGATGAAAGAAGCGCTTGCTGACGGTATCCCTACGACCCGCCTTTATAGGGATGTCCTGGATTCTGAGATATTCAGGAACATGGAGGTGTTCTCGGACGACTTCTTATCCGACAGCAGACTGTTCTTGCAGGGGTATATGAAGAAATGGGTAAGTGATCCGCTGCATCAATGGAGTCGGCAGTGGGAATATCCCTACGTATACGAGAAATTGAGAAAGCTGGCGGATGCGGGGAAAAAGCTTGATGTACTCGATGCCGGGGCTGGCGTCGGATTTTTTCCTTACTACATCGATAAGCAGTTTGCGTCCGCCAATATTCATTGCTGTGACTATGAGCCCCTTCTCCCGGCCATTTATGAACAGCTGAATGCGCGTCACCGCACCCATGTCGAGTTCCTGAATAACGATCTCAAGGCACTTTCTTACGAGCGCGAATCGTTTGACGTTGTTTACTGTATTTCGGTCCTGGAGCACACGGACAATTATCCGTTGATCATCAATGAGTTCTACCGGGTTCTGAAGCCGGGCGGAACGCTGCTGGTGACGTTTGATGTCTCCCTTGATGGCATGCGCGACATCGGCATTGACCAGGCGGCAGTGCTCCTGGGTTTGTTGGAAACCCGATTCGGCAGTGACGGCGGGTATGTGGAAATGTTGAATGCGCGGTTATCCGGATTCGATGTATTCACGACCCTGACCGCCCAGACCATGAATCCCGGCTTGCTTCCCTGGAAAGGCCCATCCTTTCTGCACCGACTCAAGTCCTTTGCCAAATCGGGGAAGATCGGAGCCTGGCCACCCCCATTGACGGTCTTCTGCCTGGGATTGACGAAGCCTTTCACCTGATTCGGGTTCTACCCCGTTTACACGGCACATCCAAGAAGAGGCGCGCTCCACTGCCGGGCTTTGCAGTGGTCAGACGTACGCATTCGACGGTTATCTGATCGGGCGATCCCGGCGCATGTGTTCACCTTGGTCCGGCGCGACGGCACAGGTCGTCTGGCAGGCACCATGCCAAGGTGGTCACAACGCGATAGCGCAGGGTGTGCGCGTGGATATCCTGTGCAGTTCTGTCGAAAGTGCGGTGCTCAATTACCTTTTTTACTGGCGACAACCACCATGTATCCGGCGACCCGTTGCATAAAGGTGCCGCTGAGGAAGCGTTCTACTCGGGTGAACAGTCGCCCGCGCCACCCATCGTTGATCAACCCGGCAAGCGGTGTGGCGATGCGCACGCCGTGGAATTTCTCGATGTGAAAACGCTCGCCGAGCAGTGCTGCGATGTCCGTGCGCGAGTCGTAGCGGGTGTAGATTTTCTCGGGTGCTCGGGCGAGCAGATTGTTGAGGTGCTTGATGCTGAAAGGGTTGTAGAACTCCAGCACGACCCGACCGGACGGGGTGAGTACCCGGTGAATTTCATTGATGACTTCATCGATGTCGGGGATGTGGGCGAGCACCTTGAAGGAATAAACCACGTCGAAACTCGCGTCCGGGAAGTCGATTTCGCGGGCGTTGTTTTCCTTTACGTTGAGCCCTTTTTCACGGGCTTCTTCAAGCATTCCGGAGGAGAGGTCGATCCCCCAGGACAGGGCGGAGTGCCGGGCAACCTGGGCGAGGATCAATCCGGTGCCGCAGCCGATCTCCAGGGTGCGTTTGCCTGCGATGTGGGGTAGCAAGGTCGCCATTTCCATTGCTGTGACCATGCGGTAATACGGGCTCAGGCGCTCGTCGTCATAGTGCGCGCCGTAGGCGTCGTAGTACTGCTTGATCTCGTTGTAGTCAGGCATCAGTAATGTCCATGAATTCGGTGATCCGGTGCGCCACCGAAAAGTGTTCGGTGGCGGTTTGACGCGCATTCGCTGAGAGACGCTGATAAAGCGCTGTGTCCGACAGGATGGCAATGATGGCCCGTTCGAACTCGTCTAGCGATTCGCAATAGAAGCCGTTGTAGCCATCGATGATCAAGTCGTCGAGAGCGGCGTTGTGCGTCCCCAATACGGGAATGCCCAGGGCCATGGCCTCGATGGCGGTTTGTGCGACCGCAAGCACCGTGGCGCCGCTGCGATAGGGCAGTACCAATAGGTCGAATCCGGCGAGGATGTCGAGCGGTTTCGAAACGTAACCCAGCGTGGTCAGATTGTGCTGACGGGCACTTTGCTGTTGCGCTTCCTCGAACAAGGTCTGTTTGCGGGCGTAGGTCGGTCCACCGGCGATGATGAATTGATAATCGGCGAGGTCGGGACGTTCACTAAGCGCGACAAAACGGTCCGCGCCCTTGATCCGGGAATAATGGCCCATGAAACCGACGACGCGTTTGCGGTCCAAAGTGCCTGAAAGGCGTCGGGGTTCCGGCAACCGGATTGCCGGATGCAGCACCGCAACGGGCGTTTCCGGGGCGTCGCCGAGCTCGTGCGAAAGGCGTTGATTGGCGGCGAGTACATGATCGAAGCAGCGACGCAGCAGGAATTGGAGCACGGCTCCGGGTGGACGTAGAAAGTTGGTGGTTTGATAGAAGACCCGCTGTGTTTTTGGGATCGACAGGGCGAGCGCCATCCACCACCAGAACAACACGGTCGGTCGCGATGTACTGGATACGAATACCACCTGATCCGGTCTTGCCTCGGCGACACGGCGACGAAAGGCCCGGAGATTCCACGGTTGGAAAGCGTGAATGTGACGGTTGTCGTCATTGGGGGCAGGTGTCGCGCTGGTCACGATCGACACCTCGGCACCGTGTTGTTCGAGCCCAAGAACCAGCTGATTCAACCACGCCATCACCCCGGATACGTGCCCCGCCCGGTCGATATGTCGGGTGACGAAGCTTATGCGCATGATTTGCGGCGCGCAGCGCGCCAAGTGATGGCGCCGGTTGCGATGGCCAGTACGACAAGGCCCGCTATCCGATTGAGCGCGGTGGCGGCAAAGGCGATCTCCGGGTCGATTGCGATCAGCAATGCGATGCCAGCGGCACTCAGTTCACGGACACCGAGCCCGCCTGGGACCATGCCCGCCAGCGAACCAACGACGGCGGCAATCGACAGGGCAAAGGCCTGGCGTATACCGAGGGTCGCGCCTAGCGCGGCAAACGCGAAAGCGATGCGCGCCGTCTCGACCGAAATCATCGCCGCCTGGATGGCGAGCGTCGTGCCGAAGCAGCGCACGGGGAAACCGCTTTTTCGCCACAACACTGCATTGAGTCCCAGCACTGCGATGCCTCCGACCAGCGCCGGAACGGTAATCCACCCAGGCAGGAGGCCGGTCAGCACGACGGCAAAAACCAATACCGAGAGTGCGACCCATTGTTTGGCCGCGAGCAGATTGATGGCGGCGGCGCGTTTGATGTCCGTGCCCGTCATGTTGGGAGCCAGGGCGCGGGTGCGCACCAGATACGCCCCCGGGAGCGGCAGCATGTTGCTCGCCATCGCTACCGCAGTGACCGTCAAGGCGGAGGGCAAAGGCATGATTTGACCCAAGGCCTCGGCCGCGTAGCGCAACTGCAGTGCGCTGAGCAATACCGTCAGCGGACTGAGGATCAGCATGATCCCAAAAAAAGGACCGGGATCGATGTCGGCGGGATCGATGGCGGCTTCGTGGATCGCATAGGCGACACCCAAAAGGAACATCAGCAGCGCGGTCATGAAGATCGCGATCCGGTGGCGCTTTGCGAATGTTTTCGCTCGCGCGAGCGTGGTGGCTAGGATCTGGCCAGCCATGCTTTCAGGTGTTGCGCGATACGACGTGAGGGGGAGCCGGCGGCATTCAGGTCAGGTGTGCGTGGGCGGGGCCCGGAATGGTTCTCGAGAAACGCCCGGATTCGCGTGGCGTCGTAGTCGCTCAATACCGCGTTCGCGTTGAGACCTTCCTGGCGTTCGGTACGCTTGCGCATGATCAGACAGGGTAGATCAAGGTAGGCAGACTCCTCCTGATTGCTGCCGCCATCGGTAATGATGAACCGGGCGTTGCTGAGCAGACCGAGAAAGCGGACGTAATCCATGCGCGGAATCAGCTCGACGCGCGGGGTGTCCATCAGGCGCTGCATCCATCCGGTTTGTTCGAGTTTTACCCGTGTGACTGGGTGCAGCACGAAGCGTATTGGACAGTAGTCTGCCGCGATCACGATCTGTTCCATGATGAAATCCAAGCGCTCACGGGTACGCAGGTTCTCGAAGCGATGAATGGATGCAATGGCATAGATCGGCGCATCGGCGGCGGCCGGGGTCTGGAGCTCGGTGGCGTAGCGGACCGCATCGAGGAGGGTGTTGTCCCGGATATCGACGACTTCCCTGCGTGTTCGGCGCAACGCATCCACGTTGTTGCAGGCCCAGGTGCCGGCGCAATAGAAGATCTCCGCCAGTTTGCTGACCGCGATCCGGGTCAACTCTTCAGGAAAGGGGTGAAACCAGTTGTACGAGCGCAGACCTGCTTCAATATGTGCGACCGGAATGCCGTGCCGTCTGGCGAGAAACGCGCACACCAGCGTGGAGAGCGTGTCGCCGTGCACCAGACAGACGCGATACGCCGGGTTGGCGAATAACGAGTCTTTACGCAATCCGCATTTCAAGACTGCAAACAGCCAGGCGAGGAGCTTTCTCGGCGTGTTCGCTTCTTCCGGTCCGACCAGATTGTGCTGCGGATTGCGTAGCCCAAAGGCTGCGATCAGATCCGTCATGGTCTCGCGATGCTGTCCGGTCAGGACGAAGTCGTAATCCAGTCCGTCCTGATCGAGTGCGCGTAGCACAGGTGCCATCTTGATCAACTGGGCCTTGGTCCCGACCGGTACCAGGATCATTGAATTGGGCTCCTAGAGCGCCGCGATACGTTCGCGCTGTTCCAGCAGTTTGGCATGCGCGGTCTGGTTTTCCTCCATCTTTGCGCGGGCGCCGGCAACCACCTGCGGCGGCGCCTTGTCGGCGAAACTCGGGTTCGCCAGCTTGGCCTCGTTGCGTTCGATCTCCTGCGCGAGCTTGCCGATCTCCTTGTCCAGACGGGCGAGTTCGGCGTCCTTGTCGATCAGGCCGGCGAGCGGGATCAGCAGTTCCATGTTGCCGACCAACGCGGTCGCGGATTCGGGCTTGGCGTCACCCGGGTTGAGCCAGGTGATGTCTGCCAGACGGGCGAGGTTGATCAGGAAGGCGCGATTGGCTTCGAGCAGGGCCTGGTCGCGGTCCTTGCCGTTGGACAGCAGCACCGGCAAAGGTTTGCCGGGGGCGATGTCCATCTCGGAGCGGATCTTGCGGACGCCGGTGATGAAGTCCATCACCCAGGCCATGTCGGCTTCGGCGGTGTCGTCGATCTGTGCGGCGTCGAGCGTCGGGTAGGCCTGGGTGACGATGGTCTCGCCAGCGTTGCCGACCAGCGGTTTGACCTTCTGCCAGATCTCTTCGGTGATGAACGGCATGACCGGGTGGGTCAGGCGCAGCAGGCCGTCGAGCATCTGCACGAGGGTCTGGCGGGTGCCGCGTTTCTGCGCGTCGGTCGCGTCGTCCGAGGTCAGCGTGGGTTTGCACAGTTCCAGGTACCAGGAGCAGTAGGTGTCCCAGATGAATTCGTACAGCGCCTTGGCGGCGTGGTCGAAGCGGTAGCCGTCGAGCGCGGAACGCACGTCACCGACGGTGTGCTGGAAGCGTGAGCGAATCCAGCGGTCGGCCAGCGAATACTCGATCTCACCGGTCGTAGGAGCGGCTTCAGCCGCGATCGGCTTTGGATCAACGTCGTTCGCGGCTAAAGCCGCTCCTACACCGATGCCGATGCCGCAGTCGTGTTCTTCGGTGTTCATGAACACGTAGCGGGCGGCGTTCCAGATCTTGTTGCAGAAGTTGCGGTAGCCCTCGACGCGGCCCATGTCGAAGTTGATGTCGCGGCCGGTGCCGGCCAGCGCGGCGAAGGTGAAACGCAGTGCGTCGGTGCCGTGCGAGCGGATGCCGTCCGGGAATTCCTTGCGGGTCTGCTTGGCGATCTTCTCGGCGAGGTGCGGCTGCATCATGCCGCCGGTGCGCTTCTCGACCAGCGCGTCGAGTTCGATGCCGTCGATGATGTCGATCGGGTCGAGCACGTTGCCCTTGGACTTGGACATCTTGTGGCCGTGCGCGTCGCGGACCAGGCCGTGGATGTAGACGGTCTGGAACGGCACGTCGCCCATGAACTTCATGCCCATCATGATCATGCGGGCGACCCAGAAGAAGATGATGTCGAAGCCGGTGACCAGCACGCTGGTCGGGTAGAACTGCTTCAGGCGTTCGGTGTCTTCGGGCCAGCCGAGGGTCGAGAACGGCCACAGCGCGGACGAAAACCAGGTGTCGAGGACATCTTCATCCTGGCGCAGCGCCCGGTCGCCAAGATTGTTCTTTTCGCGCACTTCATCCTCGCTACGACCGACATAGACATTGCCGTCGTCGTCGTACCAGGCCGGGATACGGTGGCCCCACCAGATCTGCCGCGAGATGCACCAGTCCTGGATGTCGTTCATCCAGTTGTAATAGGTCTTGGTCCAGTTCTCGGGGATGAACTGGATGCGCCCGTCGGCGACCGCGTCGATGGCCGGCTTGGCCAGCGGCGCGATCTTCACGTACCACTGGTCGGTCAGGAACGGTTCGATGACCGCGCCGGAACGGTCGCCGCGCGGCACCATCAGCTTGTGGTCCTTGACCGCGACCAGCAGGCCGAGGGCTTCGAGGTCGGCGACGATCAGCTTGCGGGCGTCGTAGCGGTCCAGGCCGCGGTACTTCTCCGGCGCCTCGTCGTTGATCTTGGCGTCGATGGTCAGGATGTTGATCTGCGGCAGTCCGTGGCGCTGACCGACCTCGTAGTCATTGAAGTCGTGCGCCGGGGTGATCTTCACGCAGCCGGTACCGAACTCCGGGTCGGCGTGCTCGTCGCCAACGATGAGAATCTCGCGACCGACCAGCGGCAGGGTGATGGTCTTGCCGATCAGGTGCTTGTAGCGCTCGTCTTCCGGGTTCACCGCCACGCCGGTGTCGCCGAGCATGGTTTCCGGGCGGGTGGTGGACACCACGAGATGGCCGCTGCCGTCGGTCAGCGGGTACTTGATGTCCCACATGTACCCGGCTTCCTCCTCATTGAGGACCTCCAGGTCGGAAACGGCGGTGTGCAGCACCGGATCCCAGTTCACCAGGCGCTTGCCGCGATAGATCAGCCCTTCCTCGTGCAGGCGCACGAACACCTCTTTCACTGCATCCGAAAGGCCGTCATCCATCGTAAAGCGTTCATGAGCCCAGTCGAGGGAGGAGCCCAAGCGACGCAGCTGACGAGTGATGGTGCCGCCGGAATGTTCCTTCCACTCCCAGATGCGCTCGATGAAGGCGTCACGGCCGAGGTCGTGACGGGTCTTGTCCTCCCGCGCGAGCAGGCGCTCGACGACCATCTGCGTCGCGATGCCGGCGTGGTCGGTGCCCGGCTGCCACAGCGTCGGGCGGCCGTTCATGCGCTGATAACGGACCAGCGTGTCCATGACCGTGTTGTTGAAGCCATGGCCCATATGCAGGCTGCCGGTCACGTTCGGCGGCGGGATCATGATGCTGAACGGCGCCTGACCGGGGGTGTTACCAGCGTCGTCACCAAGTGACGGAGCGAAGTAACCGCGCTCCTCCCAGGTCTGGTACCAGCGCTGTTCTATGGCGTGGGGATCGTAGGTCTTGTCCATATGGAGCGGTGCGCCTGTTTGTCGTTTTCGTTACGTAAGGTCACGAAAAATAAAGAGAAAATATTGAAACGAATGTAAATTCGTGGATTCGGTCACGGTGCTTTTGTTAATTCTGGCATGGCCAATGCATAAAGGCCTGCAAGACGCGAAAATGATGCGATTTCCCCTCGATGAGGTTCGCACATTTTCATAATGCGACAAGAACTGACAAATTCGACAAACGACCATGAACAAGCAAAGCCACATTGCCAAAGTCTATCAATCCACGAGTGCCAAGCGCATAGCCGTTGCACTGGTTGGACTGATTGCGTCCTGGGTCGCCGCGCCGCTGATGGCGGCGTCGGTCCCGGCTGGCGTTGTGGACATCACGCTGCCGTTTGTTGCTGAAGACGGCAAGCTGTATCTGCGTCATGGCCGTGGCGTGCTGATCGGTCCGCGTACCGTGATGACGGCGGCACACGTCGCGGGCGACATGTATTCGGATTCCCTGGGTCGCGTCCGTGAGCAGGTTCTCTGGCAGGGTGTGCAGGTCAAGCATCTCGCGACCGGTCACAAAGCGTTCGCCGAGCCGGGTCAGGTTCATCTGCATCCGTCCGTTCCTCTGGCCACCCGTGATGTGTCCACGGTCATTCCGCAGGCGGAAATCGATTCCTATCTTCTGGGCAGTGCGCGTTTCTTCGACGTCGCGGTGTTCGGCCTCAAGGAGCCGTTGGGCGACGAGGTGGCCGATCTGCCGGAGCTGGCGTCCAGCTATCCGGGTGTCTTCGAGAAATTGGGTGTGGTGGTTGGCAGCAGCAAGCGCCGTCTGGTGGAAACCGTGGTGACCGGTGTCGATCGCTTCGCGGTGCACACCACGGTGGCGATGGACGGTGCCCTGGCCGATACCGTTACTGTTCCGGGGGACTCTGGCGGCCCGTTGTTCGTGCGCTCTGCCCGCACCGGCAAGCTGGGGGTTTACGGTATCGCCTCGTCATTGACCAACAGCAGCCAGACCGGTTCGCGCTCGGCGATGTATGCCCGCGCCGATTCCGTTCGTAACTGGGCGATTGCGGTTGCAGGGTGTGTTGAGAAGGACAGCGGCCCCCAGTGTGGTGTGTTGGCCCGCAATACCTACGACGACCCGGTGGCAATGCGTTAACGAGCACCACTCCCGAACCAAGACCCCGCACGCCCTCTCATGGGTCTGCGGGGTTTTTTGTTTTTCGGGACACGGCTGCATCCGTTTGCGTGTCCGGGGCTGGGCGGGGCGAGAGGAGATGATGTGAGGAAAATTATTTCCGTATCGGGGCTTGAAAGCCGGGGGTGTGCCCCCATCAAGCCCCGTCATCTTCCAACCCATTCATCTCAAAACCCTGGAGCGAGCCGCATATGGCAAATCAGGAAACGCCTGTCGAAGACGATCTGTCCCCGGATGCGGAGGCCCTGGCAGGGGCTGAGGAAATGCCTGACCACGACCCGGATCAGTTGCTGTTGGATCTTCAGGATGCCAAGGCCAAGGCCGATGAGCATTGGAATCAGTGCCTGCGTCTGCAGGCCGAGATGGACAATCTGCGCAAGCGCAGCGAGCGTGACCTGGCGAACGCCCACAAATTTGCCCTTGAGAAATTCGCCGAAGGCCTGCTGCCGGTGCTCGACAGCCTGGAAATGGGCTTGAGCCACGGCAAGGAAGAAGGCGCAGAACTCGCCAAATTGCTCGAAGGCACCGAGCTGACGCTCAAGCAGCTATCCCAGGTGATGAGCAAGTTCGGCGTGCAAGCGATCGACCCCGTCGGGCAGCCGTTCAACCCGGAGTTCCACGAAGCGATGGTCATGCAGCCCGCACCGGAAGGCATGGACAGCAATACCGTGATGACGGTGTTCCAGAAGGGTTACACCCTGAATGGTCGCCTGGTTCGTCCGGCCAAGGTCATCGTCGCACAGTAAAGGCTTGCCCATTGATTCGGGCGCGGGACTTGAAAACGTCGCGATCGCATCCATCTAAGCGGCAGACATTGAATTTATATCTGAGTACACCACTGGAGAACTGAACATCATGGGCAAGATCATCGGCATCGATCTGGGTACCACCAATTCCTGCGTCGCCGTCCTCGAAGGCGGCAAACCGAAGGTCATCGAAAACAGCGAGGGCGACCGCACCACGCCGTCGATCATCGCGTTCACCAAGGACGACGAGGTCCTGGTCGGCCAGTCCGCGAAGCGTCAGGCGGTCACCAATCCGGCCAATACCCTGTTTGCGGTCAAGCGCCTGATCGGTCGTCGTTTCGACGAGAAGGAGGTCCAGAAGGACATCGGCCTGGTCCCGTACAAGATCGTCAAGGCCGACAACGGCGACGCCTGGGTCGAGGCCCAGGGCAAGAAGATGGCGCCGCCGGAGATCTCCGCGCGCGTGCTGCAGAAGATGAAGAAGACCGCCGAGGACTACCTGGGCGAAGAAGTCACCGAAGCGGTCATCACCGTGCCGGCGTACTTCAACGACTCGCAGCGCCAGGCGACCAAGGACGCCGGTCGCATCGCCGGTCTGGAGGTGAAGCGCATCATCAACGAGCCGACTGCAGCCGCTTTGGCCTTCGGCATGGACAAGAAGGGCGGCGATCGCAAGATCGCGGTCTACGACCTCGGTGGCGGCACCTTCGACGTGTCCATCATCGAGATCGCCGAAATCGAGGGCGAGCACCAGTTCGAGGTGTTGTCCACCAACGGCGACACCTTCCTCGGTGGCGAGGACTTCGACAAGCGCCTGATCGACTATCTGGCTGCCGAGTTCAAGAAGGACTCCGGCATGGACCTGAAGGGTGATCCGCTGGCCATGCAGCGCCTCAAGGAGGCCGCCGAGAAGGCCAAGATCGAGCTGTCCTCCGGGCAGCAGACCGAGGTCAACCTGCCGTACATCACCGCCGACGCGAGCGGCCCGAAGCACCTCAACGTGAAGGTCACCCGCGCCAAACTGGAATCTCTGGTCGATGACCTGATCACCCGTACCATGGAGCCGTGCAAGATCGCGCTGAAGGACGCCGGTCTGTCCACCTCCGAGATCGACGACGTGATCCTGGTCGGTGGCCAGTCGCGTATGCCGAAGGTGCAGGCGGCGGTGAAGGACTTCTTCGGCAAGGAACCGCGCCGTGACGTCAACCCCGACGAGGCGGTTGCCGTCGGTGCCGCGATCCAGGGCGGTGTTCTGGGTGGCGAGGTCAAGGACGTGCTGCTGCTCGACGTCACTCCGCTATCCCTGGGTATCGAGACCCTGGGCGGCGTGATGACCAAGCTGATCGAGAAGAACACCACGATCCCGACCAAGGCTTCGCAAACTTTCTCGACCGCCGACGACAATCAGACTGCGGTCACCGTGCACGTGCTGCAGGGCGAGCGCGAGATGGCCCAGGCCAACAAGTCGCTGGGCCGCTTCGACCTGTCCGACATCCCGCCGGCGCCGCGCGGCATGCCGCAGATCGAGGTCACCTTCGACATCGACGCCAACGGCATCCTCAACGTGTCCGCGAAGGACAAGGGCACCGGCAAGGAGCAGAAGATCGTCATCAAGGCGTCTTCCGGTCTGTCCGACGCGGAAGTCGACAAGATGGTCAAGGACGCCGAGGCGCATGCCGACGAGGACCGCAAGTTCCACGAGCTGGTCGGCGCCCGCAACACGGCGGACAACATGATTCATGCGACCCGCAAGACCATCAAGGACCTGGGCGAGGACAAGGTCGAGGCGTCCGAGAAGGAGGCCATCGAGGCCGCGATCAAGGACCTGGAAGGCGTCATGAAGTCCGATGACAAGGACGCCATCGAGGCCAAGACCACGGCCCTTACCGAACTCTCCGGCAAGCTGGCCGAGAAGCTCTACGCCCAGCAGGGCGGTGGCGATGCCGGCGGCCCCGGCGACATGGGTGGCATGGGCGGCGAGCAGCCGGCCGGCGGCAAGCCGGACGATGATGTCGTCGACGCCGAGTTCGAAGAGGTCAAGGACAAGAAGTAAGTCCTGAGGTCGAAGGGGCGGGGTGGGTTACCATCTCGCCCCTTTGCTGTTTTGCGAGCACAGATTTTTTGAGCCGCAGATGAACGCAGATGGACGCAGATGAGTCGCACCCGGCAAATGCTTTGCTGTTATCCGCGTTCATCTGCGTTTATCTGCGGCTACTTAATACAGTCGCCTGATTCGCGGCTAACCCACTGATTCGTCGATATGTCCCAACGCGATTACTACGAAGTCCTCGGCGTACAGCGCAACGCCAGCGAAGCCGATCTGAAGAAGGCCTATCGCCGCCTGGCGATGAAGTATCACCCGGACCGCAATCCGGATGACGAGGAGGCCGAGCACAAGTTCAAGGAGGCCAAGGAGGCCTACGAAGTCCTGTCCGACGCGCAGAAACGCGCCGCCTACGACCAGTTCGGTCATGCCGGTGTGCAAGGCGGCATGGGCGGTGGTGGCGGTGGCGCGGGCTTCTCCGACATCTTCGGCGATGTTTTCGGTGACATCTTCGGCGGCGGTCGCGGGCGGGGTGGTGGCGGTCCGAGGGTGCAGCGCGGCGCCGATCTGCGTTACACGCTGGACATGACCCTGGAGGACGCGGTCGCCGGCAAGGAGGTCGAGATCAAGGTCCCGACCATGATCAATTGCAAGACCTGTGACGGCAGCGGCGCCAAGCCCGGCACCAAGCCCAAGACCTGCGCCACCTGTGGCGGCGTCGGCCAGGTTCGCATGCAGCAGGGCTTCTTCTCGATCCAGCAGACCTGCCCGGCGTGTCACGGCGCCGGCGTGGTCATCGAGGAGCCGTGCCCGGATTGCCACGGCGCGGGCAAGGTGCGCGAGACCAAGACGCTGTCGGTCAAGGTGCCGCCCGGTGTCGATACGGGCGATCGCATTCGCTTGTCGGGCGAGGGCGAGGCGGGTGAGCACGGTGGCCCGCCCGGCGACCTGTATGTGCAGGTTCGCGTCAAGGATCATCCGATCTTCACCCGCGATGGCGCGAACATTTATTGCGAGGTGCCGATCAGCGTGGTGACCGCCGCCCTGGGTGGCGAGATGGAAGTGCCGACCCTGGATGGTCGCCTGAAGTTGCGCATTCCTGCCGAGACCCAGACCGGCAAGCTGTTCCGCATGCGCGGTAAAGGGGTCAAGCCGGTCCGTGGCGGCGCGCAGGGAGACCTGTTGTGTCGGGTGATTGTCGAGACCCCGGTCAATCTGACCGAGACCCAGACCGATCTGCTTCGTCAACTCGGCGAATCGATGAACGAGAAGCACAGCCCCAAGCACAGCTCCTGGCTGGATGGGGTGAAATCCTTCTTCGACAAGATGAAGTTTTAACAGCGGTTTATCCGCAAATGAACGCGAATGGACGCAAATAACAGCATTAATCTGTAGGAGCGGATTCAGCCGCGAGCGGCGCCGGAACTTGAGGCAAGGCCGATCGCGGCTGAAGCCGCTCCTACGGGTAACATCCGCATTTATTTGCGTTCATACACTGACCGCTTTTCCAGCCGCGCCACCGGGATCCGAACATGACCAGAATCGCCATCACCGGCGCCGCCGGGCGCATGGGCCGCCACCTCATCCAGGCTTGTCACGAGGCCGACGGCCTGGCCGTCACTGCCGCCATCGAGCACCCGGGCAGCAGCCTGCTCGGTGCCGACGTCGGGGAGCTGGCAGGCATTGGCAAACTGGGGGTTTCCATCGTCAGCGAGCTGGCTTCGGTCATCGACGTCTTCGACGTGCTGATCGATTTCACCCGTCCGGAGGTCACTGCGGCCAACGTTGAGGCCTGCCGCGTGGCCGGAAAGCGCATGGTCATCGGCACCACCGGCCTCGATGACGCGCAGAAGCAGCAGATCGTCGATGCGTCACGGGAAATCGCGATCGTGTTTGCGCCCAACTTCAGCGTGGGCGTCAACCTGACCTTCAAGCTGCTGGAAATCGCTGCCAAGGTCATGGGCGACAAGGTGGACATCGAGGTCATCGAGGCGCATCACCGCCACAAGGTCGATGCTCCGTCCGGCACCGCGCTGCGCATGGGTGAAGTGGTCGCGGGCGCGTTGGGTCGCAATCTGAAGGACTGCGCCGTTTACGGGCGCGAAGGCCAGACCGGTGAGCGTGACCGCAGGACCATCGGCTTCGAGACCATTCGCGCCGGTGACATCGTCGGTGAGCACACGGTGATGTTCGCCGACATCGGCGAGCGCGTGGAGATCACCCACAAGGCCAGCAGCCGCATGACCTTCGCCAATGGCGCCGCGCGCGCCTCAGGCTGGCTGATGAATCAACCCAACGGCCTGTTCGACATGCAGGACGTCCTTGGCCTGCGTTGAACGGATACTGATCTCGCCTGCCGGGATCAGTGGGCGCGGCGGCGCTTGGCCATCATGCCCAGAAACGCGCCGCCAATGAGCAGGGCCGGGGCCGGGACGGGAACGGAGGCGCCGGTGTCTTCCAGGAACATGCCGGTAATGCGACCTGGCGTGATCTTGACGAGGGTGTCGTTGTTGGCGCCAGTCAGGTCCACCTCATAGACGCCGCCTTGGCCCCCGGATTCACGGTTGAAGTTGTGAGTGAAGAGGGTGCCGCCACCGGCGTCGGTGGTCATCGCCTCGTCGCCAACTGCGAGTGGGATGGTTTCGATCAGGGTCTCCACGAACGTACCGGTGTCGATCGCGTAGATGAATGAGCCACCGCCTGTGGCGTCGAGACCCAGCAAGGTGCCGGCGAGAATGGTGCCGCCGCTGTAGGTGATGTCGGTCTGTGCGATGGCGAGATCGTCATAGGAACCGCCCAGGGTTGCTTGCCAGCTGAACAGGCCGGATCCGTTGTTGGCGAGCAGATACAGATCGTTGCCCGAGACACCCCATAAGGAGTTGGTCCCGTCGAAAGCCAGGCCCTGGAGTGTGCCGATACCTAAGTAGGTGTCGACCAGGGTCGCCGCTGCGGTCGTGCGATTCAGGGTATACAGGGAGGTGCCGTCCGTGGTGAACAGCGACCCGTTGTTATCCACAGTCAGCGCGGTGGCGCTGCCGATGCCGGTATTGCCGACCGTGACGACCGGAGAGGTCTGTTGATCGATCGAATACAGGGTGGCGGTGTCGTCAATTAGCCACATTCCTGCATGGGCGGCGGAGGCTGTTCCGAAGACGAATACGATTGCAAACAGTCGGGGGATCATGCGGTTCATGATGTGGCTCCTGAATCGGTGCGCAAGAATGTCTGCGGGATGTGCCGCATCGAATAGATGAATAGTAAGGCCACGAATCAGTTTTTGCGAATGCGTTATAGGGGCGTAGAAGCGTGTCTCACTGACTGGAGTCCTGTATTCCGGAGATGCGCTACCGGGGTACAAACCCCTGTCGCCATGTTTTAGAATCCCCCTACGCTTTTCGTACTCATCTCTACGAAACGGGAAGGCCGCCACCCTGGCCCCTTCCCGTTTTGTGTGTCTAGAGGATATGCCCCTTGCGCAAGCCCGCTGTTCTGGCCCTCGAAGACGGCTCCGTATTTCATGGGGAATCCATTGGTATCGACGGCGACACCGTCGGCGAGGTGGTGTTCAACACTTCGATGACCGGATACCAGGAGATTCTCACCGATCCTTCCTATCTGCGGCAGATCGTCACCCTTACCTACCCGCATATCGGTAACGTTGGTACGACGCCCGAGGATGAGGAGGCGCCCGGTGTACAGGCGGCGGGTCTGGTGATCCGCGATCTTCCCCTGGTCGCCAGCAACTGGCGAAGCACCATGCCTCTGGAAGACTATCTGCGCGCCAACCGTGTCGTGGCGATCGCGGATATCGATACCCGTCGCCTGACGCGGGTGTTGCGCGAGAAGGGCGCCCAGCGCGGCTGCATCGTCGCAGGTGATGCCATCGATGTGGACGCGGCCATCGCGCAGGCCAAGGCTTTCCCGGGCCTGAAAGGCATGGATCTCGCCAAGGTCGCTTCCACCAGCACGGCTTATGAGTGGAAGCAGGGCAGCTGGACGCTGGAAAACGGTCACCCGGCGGACGCAGACAATCTCCCGTATCACGTCGTCGCCTATGACTTTGGGGTCAAGCGCAACATCCTGCGCATGCTCGTCGATCGGGGCTGTCGCCTGACCGTGGTGCCCGCGCAGACGCCGGCAGCGGATGTGCTGGCGATGAATCCGGATGGCGTCTTCCTGTCCAATGGCCCCGGTGATCCGGAACCGTGCGATTACGCGATCGAAGCCATTCAAAAGATTGTCCCGACCCATATTCCCGTGTTTGGCATCTGCCTCGGTCATCAGCTTCTGGGTCTCGCTTCCGGCGCCCGGACCGTGAAGATGAAATTCGGCCATCACGGCGCCAATCATCCGGTCCAGGACCTGGAAGGTGGGCAGGTCATGATCACCAGCCAGAACCACGGCTTTGCGGTGGATGAAGCCAGCTTGCCGGCGACCTTGAAAGCCACCCACAAGTCCCTGTTCGACGGCTCGCTCCAGGGCGTGCATCGTACCGACTATCCGGCGTTTTCGTTCCAGGGACACCCGGAAGCCAGCCCAGGTCCGCACGACGTGGCCCCGCTGTTCGATCACTTCATCGAACTCATGCAACAAAAATCCTAAACGCGATTGGTGCGGGGCCATACCGGTCCCCGGCGCCATCGTGTCTTCGCGGCGAATATCGATATGCCAAAGCGTAAAGACCTAAATTCCATCCTGATCATCGGCGCGGGTCCGATCATCATCGGCCAGGCCTGCGAGTTCGATTACTCCGGTGCGCAAGCCTGCAAGGCGCTGCGCGAGGAGGGGTACCGGGTGATCCTGGTGAACTCCAACCCGGCGACCATCATGACCGACCCGAATTCGGCGGATGCGGTGTACATCGAGCCGATCAACTGGGAGACCGTCGCGCGCGTCATTGAAAAGGAACGCCCGGATGCATTGCTGCCCACCATGGGCGGGCAGACCGCATTGAACTGTGCCCTGGACCTGGTGCGCGAGGGCGTGCTCGACAAGTTCGGGGTTGAACTGATCGGCGCCAAGCAGGACGCCATCGACATGGCGGAGGATCGTGAGCGCTTCCGTGAGGCCATGCACGAGATCGGCCTGGCGACGCCGCGTTCGGCGATTGCGCACAGCATGGGCGAGGCGCTCGACGCCCAGCCGGATCTGGGTTTCCCGATCATCATTCGTCCGTCCTTCACGATGGGCGGCAGCGGCGGCGGTATCGCTTACAACATCGAGGAATTCCAGGAGATCGTCACGCGCGGTCTGGACGCCTCGCCGACCAAGGAATTGCTGCTCGAAGAGTCCGTGCTGGGCTGGAAGGAATACGAGATGGAGGTGGTCCGCGACCATGCGGACAACTGCATCATCATCTGCTCGATCGAGAACTTCGATCCGATGGGCGTGCACACCGGCGATTCGATCACGGTCGCGCCGGCGCAGACCCTGACGGACAAGGAATATCAGATCATGCGCAACGCCTCGATCGCGGTGCTGCGCAAGATCGGCGTCGATACTGGCGGTTCCAACGTGCAGTTCGGCATCAATCCGGACGATGGCCGCATGGTCATCATCGAGATGAATCCGCGCGTGTCACGGTCTTCGGCGCTGGCTTCCAAGGCGACGGGGTTCCCGATTGCCAAGATCGCCGCCAAGCTCGCGGTCGGTTTCACCCTTGATGAACTCGCCAACGACATCACCGGCGGTGCGACCCCGGCCTCGTTCGAGCCGAGCATCGATTACGTGGTCACCAAGATTCCGCGTTTCGCGTTCGAGAAGTTCCCGCAGGCCGATTCCCGTCTGACCACGCAGATGAAGTCGGTCGGCGAAGTCATGGCGATGGGACGTACCCAGCAGGAGTCGATGCAGAAGGCGCTTCGCGGTCTGGAGACCGGGTCTGACGGTTTCGACGAGGTCCTGGATCGGATCAACGATCCGGACATCACCGGGACCCTGCGCCGCGAACTCCGCGAGCCCGGCCCGCAGCGCATCTGGTACGTCGGTGAGGCCTTCCGCGAAGGCTGGTCCGTCGAGGAGGTGTTTGCCGCGACCAAGATCGATCGCTGGTTCCTGGTGCAGATCGAAGAGTTGATCAACATCGAAAAGGCGCTTGCCGGTCGTGATCTGGCCTCGATCGATGCCAATGAACTGTTCCGCCTCAAGCGCAAGGGTTTTTCCGACCGTCGTCTGGCCAAGGTCCTCGGTCTGAAGGAAGCAGCGGTGCGTGCGCATCGTTACGCGCTGAATGTGCGCCCGGTGTTCAAGCGCGTCGATACCTGCGCGGCGGAGTTCGCCTCCAGTACCGCGTACATGTATTCAACCTACGACGAGGAATGCGAATCCAATCCGAGCCGCCGTGAAAAGATCATGGTGTTGGGCGGTGGGCCGAATCGCATCGGTCAGGGCATCGAATTCGACTATTGCTGCGTGCATGCCGCGCTGGCGATGCGCGAGGACGGTTACGAGACCATCATGGTCAACTGCAATCCGGAAACTGTGTCCACCGACTACGACACCTCGGATCGCTTGTATTTCGAGCCGTTGACCCTCGAAGACGTGCTCGAAATCGTGGCCAAGGAAAAGCCCAAGGGCGTGATCGTGCAGTACGGTGGGCAGACCCCGCTCAAACTGGCGCGCGCGCTGGAAGCCGCCGGAACGCCGATCATCGGCACCAGCCCGGACGCCATCGACGCCGCTGAGGATCGTGAACGCTTCCAGCACATGCTCGAAGCGGAGAACCTCCTTCAGCCGCCGAACCGGACCGCCAGCGATGTCGACTCGGCGGTGCGTCTGGCCGCTGAGATCGGTTATCCGCTGGTGGTGCGTCCGTCCTACGTGCTCGGTGGCCGTGGCATGGAGATCGTCTACGGCGAGGATGAATTGCGTCGATACATGGTCGCGGCGGTGGATGTCTCCAACGACGCCCCGGTGCTGCTCGACCGTTTCCTGAACGACGCGATCGAAGTCGATGTCGATGCGATCTGCGACGGGGAACAGGTCTTGATCGGCGGCATCATGGAACACATTGAAGAAGCCGGTGTGCATTCCGGTGACTCCGCCTGTTCGTTGCCGCCATATTCCTTGTCGCCCGCGACCGAGGACGCACTTCGTGATCAGGTCGCGCGCATGGCCAAGGCGCTGAATGTCCGTGGCCTCATGAACACCCAGTTTGCGATCCAGCATGGCGAGCATGGCGAAGAGCGCATCTACGTGCTGGAAGTGAATCCGCGCGCGTCCCGTACCGTGCCGTTTGTGTCCAAGGCCACGGGTGTGCCGCTGGCCAAGGTTGCGGCGCGCTGCATGGCCGGCAAGACCCTGGCTGAGCAGGGCGTGACCAAGGAGGTTCGTCCGGGCTATTACTCGGTCAAGGAAGCGGTGTTCCCGTTCATCAAGTTCCCCGGCGTCGATCCGATCCTCGGCCCGGAGATGAAGTCCACCGGTGAAGTCATGGGTGTGGGACGTAGTTTCGGCGAGGCCTACGCAAAAGCCGTGATCGGGAGCAACAGCCGGGTGCCGACCGGCGGTCGCGCCTTCCTCAGCGTCCGCGAGGCGGATCGGGCGAAGTTGCCGGAACTGGCGCGTTTGCTCATTGCGCAGGGGTTCAAACTGATTGCCACGGCGGGTACCCAGCGCACCCTGCAGGCCTCCGGCATCGAATGCGATTACATCAACAAGGTCGCGGAAGGTCGGCCGCATATCGGCGACCTGATCAAGAACCGTGAGCTGGATTTCATCATCAACACCACCGAAGGCCGGCAGTCGATAGCCGACTCCTTCGAGATCCGGCGCCTGTCGTTGACCACGAATCTGCCGTATGTCACCACCATCGCCGGGGCGATGGCCATGGTTCGCGGCATGAAGCGTCTCGGGGAAACAGCGGTCAACCGCCTACAGGACCTGCATAAGGAGTTGTCCCAATGAGCAAGGTGCCAATGACCGCAAAGGGTGCCGAGCGCCTGCGGGAAGAACTGAAGGAATTGAAGCAGGTCGAGCGTCCGGCGGTGATCAAGGCAATTGCCGAAGCCCGCGAGCATGGCGACCTCAAGGAAAACGCCGAGTACCACGCCGCGCGCGAGCGTCAGGGTTTTATCGAAGGCCGCATCCAGGACATCGAAGGCAAGTTGTCGCATGCGGAGGTCATCGATGTCACCAAGATCGACGGCGGTGGCCGGGTGATATTTGGATGCACCCTGGATATCGCCGATGAGGACAGCGGTGAAGAGCTGACCTACCAGATCGTCGGTGAGGATGAGGCGAGCATCAAGGAAGGCAAGATTTCGGTGACCTCGCCGATCGCCCGCGCCTTGATCGGTCGCTCGGAAGGCGATGTGGTGACCTTCAACGCCCCCGGCGGCGAGAAGACCTTCGAGATCCTCGAAGTCCGCTACGAATAAGCGGCGGGAACACCGGGTGCGCCCGGTGTCGCCGTTTCTTTAACGCGGCATGTATGCGCCGGGGCTACGCCGGTACCAGCACCACTGCCGCGAGCGGCGGCACCACCAACGGGGCGGAGAACGGCTGGTTCATCCACGCCCTTGATTCCGCCCGTACCGCGCCATTGTTGCCGACGTTGCCTCCCCCATAGGCGTCGGCGTCGGTGTTCAGAATCTCCTTCCACTCCCCGCCGAAGGGCAGACCGATTCGGTAGTCGTGGCGCGGCACCGGGGTGAAATTGAGTACCACCACGACCCGTTGGTCGCCGTCCTTGCGCTGATAGCTGACGATGGATTGGCCGGCGTCGTGACAGTCGATCCACTCAAAGCCGGCACCGTCAAATTCGTGCGCATGCAGGGCCGGCAGATCGCGGTACAAGCGATTCAGGTCGCGAATCAGACCGAACACCCCGCGATGCAGACCGACATCGAGCTGCCACCAGTCGAGCTGACCGTCGAAATCCCATTCCTTGCCTTGGGCGAATTCGCTGCCCATGAACAGCAGCTTCTTGCCGGGATAGGTCCATTGATAGGCGTAGAGCAGGCGCAGATTGGCGAATTGCTGCCAAGCGTCGCCCGGCATCTTGCCGAGCATTGAGCCTTTCAGATGCACGACTTCGTCATGCGAGAACGGCAGCACGAAGTTCTCGGTGAAGGCGTACATCATGCCGAAGGTGAGGCGGTCGTGATGATAGGCGCGATGCACCGGGTCGTGACTGGTATAGGTGAGCGTGTCGTGCATCCAGCCCATGTTCCACTTCATCGAGAAGCCGAGACCGCCGAGATAGTCGGGGCGGGTGACCTGGGGCCAGGCGGTGGATTCTTCCGCTATGACCACGGCGCCCGGGTGTTCGCCGTGCACCACGCGGTTCATCTCGCGCAGAAAGTCGATGGCTTCCAGATTCTCGCGCCCGCCGTATTGATTGGGCACCCAATCCCCGGCTTCACGCGAGTAATCGAGGTAGAGCATGGAGGCGACGGCGTCCACGCGCAGGCCATCGATATGGAACTCTTCAAGCCAGAAAAAGGCGCTGGAAACCAGGAAGTTGCGAACCTCGTTGCGCCCGTAGTTGAAGATGTAGGTGCCCCAGTCGCGATGCTCGCCCTTGCGCGGATCGGCGTGTTCGTAGAGCGCGGTGCCGTCAAAACGGGCAAGCGCGGTCTCGTCCTTCGGGAAGTGTCCGGGTGCCCAGTCGAGCAGAACGCCAATGCCATTCCGGTGGCAGTGATCGACGAACCAGCGGAAGTCGTCCGGTGACCCGAACCGGCTGGTGGCGGCGTAATAACCGGTGGTCTGGTAACCCCAGGAGGCATCCAGCGGGTGCTCGGTGACGGGCAGCAGTTCGAGGTGGGTGAAACCCTCGTGGCGGACGTACTCGACCAATTCCTCGGCGAGCTGGCGATAGCCGACGAAGCTGCCGTCGGCGTGACGCTTCCAGGAGCCGAGATGGACCTCGTAGATGGACATCGGCTGGTGCTGCCAGTCGCCAGCGGCGCGCGCCGCCATCCAGTCCTTGTCCTGCCAGCGATGTTCTGCCTGATGCACGATGTTGGCGTTGTCCGGCCGGTACTGGCAAGCCTGGGCATAGGGGTCGAGCTTGACCATGACGCGTCCGGATTCGCGGTTGCGAATCTCGAATTTATAGAGCGCTCCCGGGGTGAGGCCGGGGATGAACAGTTCCCATACCCCACTGCCGCCACGTACCCGCATTGCATGCACGCGACCGTCCCAGCGATTGAATTCGCCGACCACGCTGACCCGTTCCGCCGCCGGAGCCCAAACCGCGAATTGCACGCCCTCGATGTCGTCCACCCTGCGTGCGTGCGCACCCAGGAACCGATATGCGTGGCGATGATTGCCTTCCGCGAAAAGGTGCAGATCGAGCTCGCCGACCACCGGCGCGAAGCTGTATGGGTCATGGCCGATATGCGTGAAGCCCTGACTGTCCACCCAGCGGAGGCGGTAGTGCGGCTCGATGGCATCGGCGTCGAACTCGCCTTCGAACAGGTCCGTGCCCTCGATTCGGGTCAGCGGAAGGTCGCCGTCGGCGATGTAGACCTCGCGGGCGTGCGGCAGAAATACCCGCACCTGTGCCCTGTCACCGCGCACATGTCGCCCCAGAACCTCGAAGGGGTCGTGGTGCCGGGCTTCGATGATCGACTGTAAGGCATTGTCGGATAGCGATTTTGACATGGGTTTTCAGGCCTGGTCGGTATGCCCCGGTGTGGGGCGGAAGACGACGGGTTTTGGGGCGCAAACGACGCATTGATGAGGAATGTCAGAGACCGCGTTCGTGAGCCTGTCCGGACACCTTGGCGATGCTAACATGCACGCCACCAAGCCCCGCTTTGCTCGGCGCTGCGCCGTGTTTTCGCGGCCCAGCGTCCAGTTACGCACTATCTTCTTCGACCCGGAGTCGCCGCGTCCATGATCGAGCCCAAGCCAACCCGATTTGTCAGTCGTCTGACCCGCGAAACCCTTGCCTTGATATTGGCAGGCGGGCGCGGATCGCGGCTCAAGGCCATGACCCAGTGGCGCGCCAAGCCGGGCGTGCCGTTCGGCGGCAAGTTCCGGATCATCGATTTCCCGCTGTCGAATTGCGTCAACTCGGGTATTCGCCGTATCGGTGTGTTGACCCAGTACAAGGCGCACTCGCTGATTCAGCACATCCAGCGCGGCTGGAGCTTCTTGCGCGGCGAGTTCGGTGAATACGTCGAACTGCTGCCGGCGCAGCAACGTATCACCGAGGGCAACTGGTACACCGGCACCGCCGATGCGATCTACCAGAACCTCGACATCATCCGCGCCCACGATCCGGCCTATGTGCTGATTCTTGCGGGTGATCACGTCTACAAGATGGACTACGGCGCGATGGTCGCGCACCACGTCGAATACGGTGCGGACATGACCGTGGGCTGCATCGAGGTGCCCCGCGATCAGGCCAAGGCCTTCGGTGTCATGGGCGTGAATCGCGACGGTCGCGTGGTCAGTTTCCAGGAGAAGCCGGCCGAACCGGCGTCGGTGCCGGGCAACCCTGATGTCTCCCTGGCCTCGATGGGCATCTATGTGTTCAACACCCGGTTTCTGTATGAGCAGTTGATCAAGGACGCCGACACGCAGGGTTCCAGTCACGATTTCGGGCACGACATCATTCCCCGGATCATCGAGAACTACCGCGTGTTTGCGCACCGCTTCACCGATCCGAGCACCGGTCAGCAGGCTTACTGGCGTGATGTCGGGACCATCGACGCATTCTGGGCGGCGAATCTGGAACTGATCGGTATCACCCCGGAACTCAATCTCTATGACGACGATTGGCCCATCTGGACTTATCAGGAACAGCTGCCGCCGGCGAAATTCATTTTCGATGACGACGATCGTCGCGGTATGGCCGTCGATTCCATGGTCTCCGGCGGTTGCATCATCTCCGGCGCCAAGGTCGAACATTCGCTGCTGTTCTCGAACGTCAAGGTGCATTCCTACAGTCATGTGAAGGACTCGGTGGTGCTGCCGGATGTCGAAATCGGTGAGCATTGCCGCATCCGCAACGCGGTGCTGGACAAGGGCTGCCGGATTCCGGAAGGCACCGTGATTGGCGAGGACCCGCAGGCCGACGCGCAGCGCTTCTACGTCAGTGAAGGCGGCATCGTACTGGTCACCCCCGACATGCTCGGGCTGGAATTGCACCATGTCCGCTGAGCCTGGAGGCACGGACGATCTGATTCCACCGTTGCGGGTGGTGCTGTGCTGGCACATGCACCAACCGTCCTATGCCGATCTCGCCGGTGGCGAGTACGCACTCCCGTGGACATATCTGCACGCGATCAAGGATTACATCGACATGGCCGCGCACATCGAGGCGGTCGATGGCGCGCGTTCCGTGGTCAACTTTGCACCGACCCTGCTGGAGCAGATCGTCGATTACGGTCAGCAGATCGAGACCTGGACCCAGAGTGGCACCGGGCTGCGCGATCCGCTGCTTGGCGCGCTCGCCGGGCCGGTTTTGCCGACCGATCGGCTTGCCCGCACCAATCTGATCAGCGCGGCGTTGCGCGTCAATCACGAGCGGGTCGTGAATCGGTTTCCGGCTTATCGGCGTCTCGCCGACATCGCGGCGGATTTCTGCAAGAACCCGGACGATGTCGTCTATCTCGACGATCAGTTCATTGCCGACATCCTGTTCTGGTATCACCTCGGCTGGATTGGCGAGACCGTGCGTCAGCACAATCCTCAGGTCAAAGCCTGGATGGAGCAGGGACGGCGTTTCACGCTGGCCGACCGCAAGGCCATGCTGGCGCTCGTTGGCGAATTGGTGCGCAGCGTGATTCCTCGGTATCGCGCCTTGTACGAGGCAGGTAAGGTCGAGCTGTCGGTTACGCCCTATGCCCACCCGATCGGCCCACTGATGCTCGATTTCAAGAGCGGGAAGGAGGCCTGGCCGGACTGTGTATTACCCGACCTGCCGACCTACCCGGATGGCGAGCAGCGTTTCCGCTGGCATATCGAGCACGGCTTGAAGGTGTTCGAGCAGTACTTCGGTCATCGTCCGCCCGGTTGCTGGCCGGCCGAAGGCGGGATCAGCGATCCGACCTGGAAGATTCTCGAGGAACATGGATTCAGCTGGGCCGCGACCGGTCAGGGTGTGCTCGGCAACACGCTGGCTCGCGCCGGTCGCAAGGACATGGATAAGGACCATGCCTGGCTGCATCGGCCTTACCGGCGTGATGGTGGCACGATCCGCTGTTTCTTCCGCGACGACGGGCTGTCTGATCGCATCGGTTTTGAATACGCAACCTGGCATGCCGACGATGCAGTGGGGGACATGATTCATCACCTCACCAATATCGCCAAAGCCAACCGTGAGCGGCCCTGTACCGTGGTCTCGATCATTCTTGATGGTGAGAACGCCTGGGAGTATTACCCGGACAACGGCTATTGGTTCCTGCGTGGGCTCTACGAAAAGCTCGCCGCCCATCCGGGGATCGAACTGACCACGTTCAACGACTGCGTGCATGCCGGTGTCGCCGATGTCGCGCCGCCGTTGGTCGCCGGAAGTTGGGTGTACGGGACGTTCTCGACCTGGGTTGGTCATCGCGACAAGAACCGCGCCTGGGACATGCTGGGCGACGCGAAGCGCGTGTTCGATGCGGCTCTGGCAGCGGGCAAGCTCGCGGACCCGGAGCGCCTTGCCCGTGCGGAGCGTCAGCTTGCCATCTGTGAAGGTTCGGACTGGTTCTGGTGGTTCGGCGATGACAACCCCGGCAATACGGTCAGCGATTTCGAGGCGCTGTATCGCCGCCATCTGGCCAACCTCTATCACCTGCTGGGCGCGGAGCCGCCGGAATATCTCAGCCATGCCTTCACCTTCGGTGGGCAGCAGGTCGTCGCCACCGGCGGCGTGATGCGTCCGGGACGCGAACAGGCCTGATCGTAAGGCGGGTCGGGATTGCCGCAGGGTCAGACGCTGAGTAGGCTGCCGAGCCCATGATGAAACGATTCGCGTTGTGGCTGATCCTGGTCGGCCTGCTCTACGGTCTGCTGGAAGCCACGTCGCTGGCCGGTTTGTTTGTCCTGAGCAAGTTCCGGCACTGGGATTTCGACCCGGTGGATGTGCTCAGGCCCATGCACGCCGCTGCCGTGGAACGAATACTAGAAGGGGACCTGCATTACACGGTGGCCGACGCGGAACTCGGCTGGGCGATCAAGCCCGATGGTCGCAGCGCGCTGTATCAGGCCAATAGCGCGGGTATGCGGAGGAGTTCTGAAATCACCCGGGAAGCCGCTCCCGGCAAGCGCCGCCTCGCGGCCTATGGGGATTCCTTCACCCATTCCGATGAGGTCGGCAATCCCGATACCTGGGAGTCGCAGCTGGAGGACCGGGATTCGCGGCTCGAAGTGTTGAATTTCGGGGTCGGCGGTTACGGCGTCGATCAGGCGTTTCTTCGGTATCAGGGGATGAGTCCGAAATTTCCGGCGGAGATGGTGTTGATCGGCTTCATGTCGGAGAACGTCTATCGACATGTGAACCGGTATCGACCCTTCTATGCGCGGGAGACCGGCATCGTCATGGGCAAGCCGCGTTTTCTGCTTCGCGACGGTGCCTTGGTCGTGTTGCCCAATCTGTTGCGGGATACGGGCGACTATCAACAATTGCTGTCCGCGCCTGAATCGAGCTTCCAGCGTCTGGGGGAGAATGACCACTTTTACCGTTATCGCTATCACAGTGGCGCGTGGGACTGGTCGCCCAGCGTGCGATTGTTCCGCATGCTGGCCTACGAACTCAGTGCCGACACCGCGCATCGGCGCATCATCGGGGAGCACGGCTATGTGGCGGACTCCGAGGCGCTGACGGTGACCGAAGCGCTACTGCAGGCGTTCGTGGACCGCGTGCAAGCCGATGGCGCAAGGCCGCTGGTTCTGGTGTTTCCGAATCATCGGGATGTGGTCGATTTCCGCGATGCTGGAACCCGTACCTACCAGTTGCTTCTGGATGATCTGGACCGGCGCGGTATCGACTACATCGATCTGATGCCGGCGTTTGCGGGCGCGGCGATCGAGAAGGTGTTTCAGCGCCATTACACCGCGTATGGCAACGCCCTGGTCGCGGACTACCTGATACCAGAATTACGCAAACGGCTCGGTCCGGCGGGGGTGGATACGTCGGCGACACATTGAGTGCGCGTCGTCAATCCAGGATTACCCGGAAATATTCCTCGACTGTGGTGACGCCCTCGGAGACCAGTCTCAGCGCGTTCTGATTGAACGGCGTCATGCCGGTCTGCGTCGCGGCGACATTCAGTTCACGGCGTGTGGCGCGTTGGTCGATGAGGTGGCGCAGGGTGTCATCGACCACGATCATTTCGTAACTCGCCACCCGCCCCCGGTAACCGGTGTTGTTGCAGGCATCGCAGCCGGTGCCGTGATAAAGCGTGTGTTCGGCATCCAAGCCCAGTTTGGCGCGCAATTTCGGGTCGATCTCCGCCTCGGTCTTGCATTCCTCGCAGATCACCCGCATCAGGCGCTGGGCAATGATCACGCGCACGCTGGCACTGATCAGGAACGGTTCCACGCCCATGTCGATGAGTCGGGCGATCGCGCCTGCCGCATCCGTGGTGTGCAGGGAACTGAGGACGAGGTGTCCGGTCAGCGCGCTTTCGAAAGCGACTTTGGCGGTTTCCTGATCGCGAATCTCGCCGACCATGATGACGTCCGGGTCATGGCGCAGCACATGGCGCACGGCACGCGCGAAATCGAGGTGTGCGCCTTTGTTTACCTGAACCTGCTCGATGCCTGGAATCTTGAATTCGACCGGATCCTCGATGGTGATGATGCTGTTGTTTTTCTTCTTGAGAAGCTGCAAGCAAGCATAGAGTGAGGTCGATTTGCCCGAACCGGTGGGGCCGGTCACCAGGATCAGCCCGCTGGTGCGGTTGAGTTGTTCAACCAAGCGGCGCTGATCGCGTGCCGTGAATCCCAGCGCGCCGATGGATTTGAGGCCGATGGCCGAATCCAGCAGACGCAACACGACGCTTTCCCCAAGGATGGTGGGCATTGTCGAGATGCGCAGATCGACGAAATGGTCGCCGTGACTGAAGCGCGTCTGGCCGTCCTGGGGAGCGCGACGCTCGGCGATGTTCATGTTCCCAAGGACCTTGATGCGGCTGACCACGGCGGGGAGAAGGGCGATGGCGAAGTGCCGGATCATCACCAACTGACCGTCGATGCGATAAAGCAACTCCGCCTCGTCCCGTAGCGGGCGGATATGGATGTCCGAAGCGAGGCGCCGCACTGCGTCGCTGATGATGCCGTTGACCAGGCGCACGATCGGCTTTTCCTTGGCGAGCCGCTCGGCTTCCTCCAGGGCATGTTGCTGATCGTCATAGTCCTGTTCGCTTTCGCGTTCCGCCGGACTGAACAAATCCGGATTGGCTTCCATCTCCGATGGATAGAAACGTCGTAGCGCCTCGGTAATCTGGGTCCAACGTGCCACCACCGGGTCGATGCGTCGATTGGTGATGAACTGGATGGTATCCAGCGCCTCGGAATCCAGTGGGTCTTCCAGCGCGACCACCAGCCGTTTGTCTCGGTACATGATGGGCAAGGCCCGATACCTTCGTGCCAGATCGACCGGGAGCAGGGCAGCGGCGTTGGGGTCGGGAGTCACCTTGTCGAGATCGACGATCGGCAGATTCAGCCGGTGAGCCAGGGCAAGATGGGTCAGTTCACTGCTGGCAACGCCCAGGTCTTCGATGATGTCGGCGAGTTTATGTTTGGGGTCGCGACGTTTGCGGATCAGCGCTTCACGAAGGGTTTGTTGATCGACGACGCGCTCGTTGATCAGCATCTGCCCCACGTTTTCGTGGGTATGCAGCACCGTGCCCTGAGTATTCCGGCGGGTCAGGAATTCCTGCACATCTTCGGCGCTGTTCAGTGTGTTGGAGAGCAGGTCCGGACGATCAGCGAGGCTAAGCTTCATGGGCAGGGTCGATTTCGATTTTTCACTAACTTATACGATACGCGATGGGCGCGCCCTATGTGCTTGACGAAATTTCAGAGTCGCTTGAGAACTCTGGCGCTGCTGGCGGTAACGGCCCCGTTTGGCTGTGGCAATGCCGACACCGACATGCAAGCGATAGCCGATGCCCATGTGCATTTCAAATGGAGTCAGGCCGAGGTCATCGATGCGGAGGGGGCGATCGCTACCTTACGTCGCCAGAATGTCGCGACGGCGGTCGTGATCGGCACGCCGGCGGAATACGCATTGCGTCTCGCGGCGCTGGACCCGGAACGCATCGTCGCGATCTATGGGCCGTACAAGGCGCGCCGTAACTGGGCGCAGTGGATGGGAGACCCGGAACTGTTGGTCGATGCCAGAAGCGCCTTGGAAAGCGGTGCCTATCATGGCATCGGCGAGTTGCATCTGATCGGCGGGTTTTCCCCGCGCAAGGCGCGCCGTGTGGTCATCGACGGGGTGCTCGATCTGGGTGCCGAGTTCAACGTGCCGGTGATGTTGCATACGGAGTTTTCGCGCCCGGGTCTGTTCCTGGAACTGTGTCGCAGGCACCCCGACACCCGCATTCTGTGGACCCATGCAGGGGCCTTGCTGCCCCCGAAACGGGTGCGCGAGGTGCTGGAAAGCTGTCCGAATGTCTGGGCTGATCTGGCCGCGCGCGATCCTTGGCGGTTCGTGAACAATCCCGTGGCCGATGCCGAAACCGGTCGTTTGTTGCCGGACTGGGAACAGCTGATTCTGGATTATCCGGAGCGCTGGCTCATCGGTTCGGACAACGTATGGCCGGTCGATCAGCTCGATCGCTGGGATGAACCGGATACCGGTTGGCAGGAGCTTGGGCGGTTTCTCGGTTTCCACCGCCGCTGGCTCGGATTCCTGCCAAAGGACATCGCGCGGAAGGTCGGGCTTGAGAATGCGCGCAAGCTGTTTGCGCGGCACGCCGAATAGATCAGAGTGTGTCCCACATGCCTCGGCGTTTGCGTCGCGGCAGCGGCACACGCGGGAGGATCAGGCCGAGCAGGATGCCGCCAAAGATCACCCCGGCGCCGTAGAGAAACCAGGTGCTTGCGGTGGCATCACGCAGGCGGTTGGTCTCCGCTTCCAGCCCTGCAACATGCTTCTCCAGTTCCACCACCTTGGCCTTGAGCAGCCGATTGCTGCGGGTGATGCCGAGGGTGTCGGCGGTATCGGTTCGCAGTTGTTTCAGGTCTTGTTCGAGCTGGGTTTTCTGGGCCGACAGGCTGGCGTTGTCTGCCAACAATTGCTGATTCTGCGTTTGCAGATTGGCGAAATCGCGTCGCAGGCTGTCTCCACCGGTCCGGAATTGAGCCAGCTGTTTCTCCGCCACTTCCAAGCGTTCCCGGGCGATCGGTTCATCAATCAGAAATCGGGATAGCACCCAGCCGTCCCGACCATCCGGGGTGCTGACATGCGCCCAGCCGTCGGCTTCTTCCTGAACCTGCAACGGCGTCCCACTCTTCAACATGCGGGTGATCTTGTGTTGGGTGCTATTGCCGGCTCGCAAGGTGATTTCCAGGGCGTCGGTGACGTAACGGGTGGCGGCCTGGGCGGGCAGTACGGAAATCAGAAGGAGGGCGAGGAACGGCAGACGGGCGTTAGACGACGGAATCATTGGACAAGCGCAACTATTTAAAAGAATTCTAATATACCACGACTCCCCAATCTGGCCCGTTCCCGGGCCAGGGCCAGGGCACGGGCCAGATGGGTCACACTCGTTATCAACGAATCCGTTTCAGGGTTTCGTCGATGTCCTCTTCGCGATTGGTGTCCTGCAATTGTTTCAGGCCGCGTTTGAGATTGCTCAGATTGCGACCGTCTTCCGACGCCAGGGCCTTCAAAGGGTCGCTGCTGGGTGCGTTGCTGGGGCTGCTGCCGCTGCGCGAGTAAAGTGATGGCGCTTCATCGGGCTTGGCTTTGACCGCCGGCACCACGTTGGCATCGTTGGCGTAGGTCTTGGTCTCGATGCCACTCGCGTTGGCAGGCGGTGTGGAGGTGATGTGCCATTCGCCGTTGGCATCCTGCCATTTGTAGACTGTGGTCGTCGCGCTCTTGGGCTTTTCCGGCTCAATGGTCTTTTCAACGATTTGCGGGGCAGCCTCGTGGACGACGCCGAAAAATTCCTTGATCTGGTCCATCCTCGAATAGATCACCCAGCCGACCAGGGCAATGAGGAGGATGATCAGTTTGGTCAGCAGACTCTGCATGGTTCGGCACTCCGTTGTTGCAGTCAGGCATCGGGAATGCGCATAACATAACCGATAGTCCGCCATTGCCTCTAGAAACATGACTGTGATCGATCCCGCCCGTGGCCTGCTGCCTCATGCCCGCTTCGTGGCGTCCCCGAACTGCAACGCACGTCCGGAAGGCGTGGTCATCGACCTGCTGGTGATCCACGGGATCAGTCTGCCGCCAGGTAAATTCAGCGGCGACGCGATCGAAGCCCTGTTCACCAATTCCCTGGATGTCGATGCGGACCCCGGATTTGCCGGATTGCGGGGTCTCGAGGTGTCTGCGCATCTGTTGATCCGCCGCGATGGCAAGGTGATCCAGTTCGTCCCGTTCGGCGAGCGCGCCTGGCATGCCGGGGTCAGTCGGTTCCAGGGGCGGGATGGCTGCAACGATTTTTCCATTGGCATCGAGCTCGAAGGCACGGATGAGATTCCCTATACGAAAGCGCAATACCGGCGGCTTATCGTGGTCGCACGCGCCTTGATGAAGGCCTATCCGGGCATCACCCCGGAGCGCGTTGTCGGGCATGTCGATATTGCCCCGGGCCGCAAGACCGATCCGGGGCCGGTTTTCGACTGGGCGCAGTTGCGCGCCGGTCTGAAGAGGAAGGGCCGATGAGTTTCGATGCATGGGTGCTGGGTCATGAGCCGTTGATCCGCCTGGGTGTGTTTTTCGGGGTGTTCCTGCTCATGGCCTTGTGGGAATGGCGTTCGCCACGACGGGTCTTGTCGCGTTCCAAGGTACAACGCTGGGGCAACAATCTCGGATTGCTGTTTACCGACATCCTGGTCGTCCGCCTGCTGTTCCCGGCGGCAGCCGTCGGCATGGCCCTGTTCGCCGAGGCGCACGGGTGGGGCGTGCTGAATCTGCGGGACTGGCCATCCGCGCTGGAACTGGTTGTCGCGCTGCTGGTGCTGGACTTCGCGATCTGGCTTCAACATGTGATCTTTCACGCGGTCCCGGTGTTGTGGCGTCTGCACCGCGTGCATCACGCCGATCCGGATTACGACGTCACCACCGGCTCGCGCTTTCATCCGATCGAGATCGTGCTGTCGATGCTTTACAAGTTTGCGGTGATCGCGGTGCTGGGGCCGTCCGTGGTTGCCGTGGTGTTGTTTGAAGTCATCCTCAATGGCGCGGCCATGTTCAATCACGCCAACGTGCGTTTGCCGCTGACTGTGGACCGCTGGTTGCGCTGGTTCATCGTCACCCCGGACATGCATCGGGTGCATCACTCGGTGCAGGACGACGAGACCAACAGCAATTTCGGCTTCAACCTGCCGTGGTGGGATCGCCTATTCGGGACCTACAAGGCGCAACCCGATGCCGGGCATGAGGCAATGACCATCGGCATCGACGGCTTCCATCGCGCCGATCAGGTGACCTCGTGGTGGGGCATGATGAAACTGCCGTTCCAGGGCCGGGCAGGGGACTACGCGGTGAATCGGCGCTCCTGGCATCAGGGCGATCGCGGCGGAAGCGGCTCCTAAGTCCAACCCAAAATGTAGGCGCGGCGTCGAAGTCATTCTGTATATCTGGGATATGTGTTCGGTATATACGAATTGTCATATATATGTGCCAAGCTTGGCCCATGTCTGTCCTGTTGCCTTCCGATCTCGCTTTTGCGCTTGCTGACACCACCCGGCTACGGGTACTGGTGTTGCTCCACCGCGCTCGTCGGGAACTTTGCGTCTGTGAACTGACCGCTGCGCTGGACCTGGTTCAGCCCAAGATGTCGCGTCACCTGAAAGCGCTGCGGGATGCGCAGATCCTGCGCGCGCAGCGATCCGGTCAATGGGTGTATTACCGCCTCAATCCGGCGCTTCCGCTTTGGGCGGTCGAGGTGTTGCGGGGCTTTGCCGATGGTGCCGAATCGCAAGCGCCATATCGCGATGATCTGGCGCGTCTTAAAACCGCATGCGGTGCAACGGGCTGCCGCTGACATATTCGATCAAACAAATATCAGGAGACGAAAAATGACTGTTCGCATCGCCTTCAACGGCCTGGGGCGCATGGGCAAGCTCGGGGTGCGCGCCGGTTGGGGTCGGGCCGGTTATGAGATCGTTCACATCAACGAGATCAAGGGCGATGCGGCCTGTCATGCCCACCTGCTGGCCTTTGATTCGGTGCACGGGCGCTGGGACCGCGAAACCCGCGCCGAGAACGACGCGATCGTCATCGACGGCCAGCGCGTTGGCTTCAGTGCGCAGGCCGATCCTGCCGACATCGACTGGGCTGGCCTGGGTATCGACCTGGTTATCGACTGCACCGGCAAATTCAAGACTGAAGCCGCGTTGGCGCCGTATTTCGACGGTGGCGTGAAGAAAGTACTGGTGTCCGCGCCGGTCCCGGTACCCGCCTTGAATCTGGTCTACGGCGTGAACCACGCCTTGTACGACCCGGCGCAACACCACATCGTCACGGCGGCGTCCTGCACCACCAACTGTCTCGCTCCGGTCATCAAGGTCTTGAACGAGAAGGTCGGTATCACGCACGCGACCATGACCACCATCCACAACATCACCAACACGCAGACCATCGTCGATAAAGGCCACAAGGACCTGCGTCGGGCACGCGCCTGCGGCAGCTCCTTGATTCCGACATCGACCGGTTCGGCCAAGGCGATCACCCAGATATTTCCGGAACTGACCGGCAAGCTGAATGGCGTCGCCGTGCGCGTGCCACTCACCAACGCCTCTCTGACCGACATCGTCGCCGAACTCCCGCGTCCGGTGACTGAGGCCGAAATCAATGCGCTGTTCAAGGACGCGGCAGAAGGAGAACTGAAAGGCATCCTCGGTTACGAAGAGCGCCCATTGGTCTCCGTCGATTACGTCAACGATGCGCGTTCCTCAATCATTGATGCCGCCTCGACCATGGTCATCGACGGCACCCAGCTCAAGGTGCTCGCTTGGTACGACAACGAATGGGGTTATGTAAACCGTATGATGGACATCGCCCAGATGATGGCCGCGAAAATGTAGTACCCCGTAGGAGCGGCTTCAGCCGCGATCAGCCCAGGAACGAAGCTGCCGCCCATCGTGGCTGAAGCCGCTCCTACAACCTCACTTGATCGAGCCAAGATGAACACCGGTCTCCGCCACTACCTCACCATCACTCTCGGCTACTGGGCGTTCACCCTCACCGATGGCGCGATCCGCATGCTGGTGGTGCTGTATTTCCATCAACTGGGATACCAGCCGCTGGAAATCGCCATGTTGTTCCTGTTCTACGAGTTCTTCGGCGTGGTCACGAATCTGATCGGCGGATGGTTGGGGGCGCGGATCGGGTTGAACGCCACCATGCACATCGGTATGGCCATGCAGGTCGTCGCGCTTGGCATGTTGGGTGTCGATGCCGCCTCGCTGACCGTGCCATACGTCATGGCCGCGCAAGCCCTGTCTGGCATCGCCAAGGACCTCAACAAGATGTCCGCCAAGGCCAGCGTCAAGCTCATGGTTGCGGAGAATTCCGACGCCAGGCTGTTTCGATGGGTCGCGGTGCTGACCGGCTCCAAGAACAGCCTGAAAGGCGCCGGTTTCTTCATTGGCGCGGCCCTGCTGGCCGGTCTGGGATTCGATGGCGCGGTCATCGGCATGGCTGCGTTGCTCGCCGTGGTATTGATCGTCACCTGGGTCCTGCTGCCAGGCGATCTCGGGAAGACTGCAGCCAAACCCAAATTCACCCAGATCTTCGCGAAAACGCCTGCGGTCAATTGGCTCTCCGCCGCCCGCTTCTTCCTGTTCGGTGCCCGCGATGTTTGGTTCGTCGTCGGTCTGCCGGTGTTTCTCAGCGAAGCGCTCGGTTGGGCCTATATGGAGGTCGGCGGCTTCCTCGCGCTGTGGATCATCGGTTATGGCGTAATCCAGGCCAGTGCGCCGAAACTCATCCGCCGCGCCGAACCGGACGGCAGCAGCGCCACCACCCTGGCATTCGTCCTCGCCGCCGTACCGGCGCTGATCGCCCTCGCCCTGCACCGAGGAATCGAGCCGACCTGGGTGTTGATCGTCGGTCTGGCCCTGTTCGGCATCGTGTTCGCGCTCAACTCCGCCGTCCATTCCTACCTGATCGTCGCCTGGTCGGACCGCGAAAAGGTCTCCATGAATGTCGGCTTCTACTACATGGCCAACGCCGGTGGTCGCCTCGCCGGCACGGTGTTATCCGGGTGGGTTTACCAGAACCACGGTTTGGCTGGCTGCCTTCTCTACTCAACCCTGTTCATCGCGTTGGCCGGAACCTTGTCGATGAAACTCCCCCGGACGAATTGACCGCAACATGCCCCGAGAGGGTGGGCAAGCCGTGGGCTATGATGCGACGAACCGCACCTTCCGATACTGGACAAGGCTTGTATACAGACCGTATGCATATAGACAGAAATGCCCATATATAGACGCAAGTTTAGATGCGCCCAAAAATGTCTACATGTATACCTGCCGATTAATCAACTGTTAGGGCAATGCAAAGTGACATGAGAAAGTTTGTCTGGGATACATCAGCAATTATAAATATCAAGGAGCCAAATTCCGAAGGATATTCACCAGGGAATAGCTTTTATAAGGATTTCAACGATGGTTGGATAGAGGGTGATTATCTAAATATATTCCCAGCACTAGCAGTATTCGAAGTTGAGGCAACTGTTTCAAAAAAGCATCGGAAGGGTGAACGAATACTGAGAGAATTCTATCTCATGGGTGAAAATGCAATATTATATGATGTAAACCAAGAGCTGATTTCAAATTGCTTTGATTTATTTACTTTAGATGGTTTTGATAAATTACAAGGGGCAGATCTTGTCTTTGCCTGTATCGCTCATATCGAGGGTGCATATTTAGTAACAATGGATAGAAAGCTAGCCCTTCATGCATCAAAGCAAATAAAGGTAATCGATTTAAACGAGAGTATTGAGAGTGCAAACTATCGTTACTTATTTGAGTAAAGCCCTAACAATGCGCCCAAGTATGCGCTTCGCGCGGGACCTTCGCTACGCTACGGCCCCTTGGCTTGGTCGTTAGAAGCAGAAAACAAGGCAACTCATTGCAATCAGCCAACCACGAGCCTACGATGTAGTACGTCGTATTATCCGAATGGTGGCTAGCCATGAGCGTTACAAGCGTCAGGTTGCAAGCGGATGTCGAAACTCCGCTCGAAGAACTGTCGAAAAAGCTCGATAGAAGTAAAAACTATCTGATAAATCAGGCAATTAAGGAATTTATTGCTCGGCAATCGGTGGAAGAGGCCCGCTGGGAAGAAACGCTCCAGGCTCTTAGCTCCATTCAGTCCGGGAAAAGCATTTCCGAGGCGGAAGTTAACCCCTGGCTGGAAAGCTGGGGTACGGAAGGTGAGCTAACCGCCCCGAAAGCATGAATATTCGGTATTCGCTTGAAGCAGTCGAAGATTTACGTCGGCTGCGAAAATTCATTGGGGAAAAGCATCCTGCCGCAGCCCAGAGAGCTGCTGGCGCTATTCTAAAGGGCCTCTCCCAGCTCAAATCTTTTCCGTTGTTGGGCGCAAAGGTTTCACGGGCACCAAATCCCGAAGCCGTGCGCGATTTGGTGATCGGGGATTATCTGGCACGCTATCTAGTACACGAAAAGGAAATCTATGTACTCCGCATTTGGCATCAAAAAGAAAATCGCTTTTAACAAGGCCGTCAACTCGTTCGTGTTGAACCACCCCGTATTTGAAGGAGACGAGCCAATTTAAGCTTGGCGGACCGTTGAAAATCGCGTTCGCATCGGCCAAACGGGACTGTTTGGCTCGGGTAATCCGGAACTGGGCCGTTAAACGGCAATGAACAGCCTTCTCCTAAATGAAATCAGGCCGACCCGAAAGCGATTTTCACCGGCTTAGTTTTAAGTTTGAAGCACGACAGCAATTAACCGCGATAAATGTATTCCTCCGGGTTGCGGTAGCCGAGTCGCTTGCGGGGTCGGCGGTTGGGTTTGTCGGCGATGTTTGGAAGTCACGGCATCGGGCTGCTAGACAGTGGATCAAGGAGGCGGTGCTCGCCGACGATGCCGAAGAAGGCGCGTCATCTCGTTCCAGGTAACCGTGGGAATGGATATGGCGGTAGGGAAATCGATCAGATTGGTTTGCGGTCAATCGAAGGGATGTGGCAAGAACCAAAATTATTTTATGAGTAGGGATCGTAATGATGAACGATGTGGAGGTTGATCAGGCGTTCTGGGAACGGGCAGATGCCGTTATTGCCGTGGCGAATACGCAATGTAAGGACACATCGGTTGGACAAGTGGGCTTGTCTACCTTGTATGCGGCGGCACGATTCAGTGCGTTTAATGTCGCGCACGCATCGTCGGGGGTGGCTGACATGAAATCCGCCGTGGACGAGGCGGTGGCTTACTTCACGAAACAGTTTCGAGAGATGTTTGTTGAAAACCTCGATGATTACATCGAGAACTTCGACGACTATTCAGGTCACCAGTCCCGCTAAGTGGTTCACGGAGGAATTTCCACGCTGGAAGCAACCGCCGGGTTTTCTCACGCTGTTTCCGCAAACGGAAAGAAAATCATGTCCGTACTTGGAAGAAACGCAATCCTTCAAGCCATCGATCAAGGCGCCATATCGATCACGCCTTTCAACCGTGAGTTATTGGGTCCGGCATCGGTCGATCTGACGCTGGCGAGCTCCTTTCGCGTTTTTCGCAAGGCGCATCAGGTGATCGCGGTTCGGGAGGAGGCGGATTATCGCGAGTTCACCGACAAGATGGACGTGGCGAGCGGCAGCCACATCCTGATCATGCCCGGCGAGACGGTGTTGGGGATTACCCGCGAGCGGGTGCGGTTGGGGCCGGGGCTTTGCGGCTGGCTGGAAGGGCGCAGCCGGTTTGCGCGTCTCGGGTTGATGGTTCATATCAGCGCGCCGTTCATGGGGCCAGGCATAGACAGTCAGCAGGTTCTGGAAATGAGCAACTTCGGTCCCGCGCCGCTGGAGGTTTATCCGGGCACGCCGATCTGTCAGTTCATTTTTCAGAAACTCGACGGCACGGAACAGTATGAAGGCCGGTTTGCCGATCAGACCGAGGCGTCCTTCTAGCGTTGTCCGCGCCGGAATGGATGGTACGCGTCGGAAAATCGCTGGGTGCGAAAACAGCCTTGTTCAGGAGGGTGAATCGAGATGCTTGAGGTGACGGTGGATGAGGCGGCGCGGGTCGCCGTGCTGGAGCCGGAAGGCGCGTTGTCGGAACGGGATTTCGAACTCGCGGCGGCGGCGATCGATCCGCTTATCGAGAAGTACGGGGCATTGGCCGGCATCGTCATCCATGCCGAGTCTTTTCCCGGGTGGGCGTCGTTCGCAGCGCTGATTTCCCATTTGCGCTTTGTCCGAGACCATCATCAAAAAGTGACTCGGCTGGCCTTGGTGACCGATTCGGTGATTGCGGGCTTTGCCGAGACGCTTGGCGGTCATTTTCTCAAGGCGGAGATTCGTGCGTTTGCCTACCCGGATTTTGATCGGGCCAGAAATTGGGTGGCTCAAGCGCCGCGTTGAGGGTTGCGGGTTGCGGGGCAGAAACCAGGGGTGTTCGCGGCGCACGGTGGCGCGGTCCGCCGATTGAGGCGCGGTTCGCGAATCTGCTAAGGTTCGGCCCATCTTCAAGCCCCTTTCGCGAGTGCTCTGACCGACCATGACTCGGTACATCTTTATCACCGGCGGTGTCGTGTCCTCTCTGGGCAAGGGCATTGCAGCGGCGTCGTTGGGCGCCATCCTCGAAGCGCGCGGGCTCAAGGTCTCCATGACCAAGCTCGACCCCTATATCAACGTCGATCCGGGCACCATGAGCCCGTTCCAGCACGGTGAAGTGTTCGTCACCGACGATGGCGCGGAGACCGACCTCGACCTGGGGCATTACGAGCGCTTCATTTCCACCCGCATGGGCAAGCGCAACAACTTCACCACCGGGCAGATCTACCACCGCGTGATCCGCAAGGAACGTCGCGGCGAGTACTTGGGCGGTACCGTGCAGGTGATTCCGCATATCACCGACGAGATCAAGAAGTGCGTTCTGGCGAGTGCAGACCCGGATATCGATGTTGCCTTGATCGAGATCGGTGGCACGGTCGGTGACATCGAATCCTTGCCGTTCCTCGAGGCCATCCGCCAGATGCGCGTCGAACTCGGGCAGGATCGCGCCTTGTTCCTGCATCTGACCCTGTTGCCGTACATCCCGACGGCCGGCGAGTTGAAGACCAAGCCGACTCAGCACTCGGTCGCGCAACTGCGTTCCATCGGTATCCAGCCGGATGTGCTGCTGTGTCGTGCGGATCGCGAAGTGCCGCCGGACGAGCGTCGCAAGATCGCGTTGTTCACCAACGTCGAGGCGCGCGCGGTCATCTCGGCTGTGGATGCGCGCAGCATTTATGAGATTCCGCTGCTGCTGCATCGCGAGGGTCTGGATGCGATCGTTTGCGAAAAACTGCGCATCGAAGCGCCGGAGGCCGATCTGTCGCAATGGCAGGGCGTGATCGAGGCGCAGTTCAATCCGGAACGCGAAGTCACGGTCGCGATGGTCGGCAAATATGTCGATCTGACCGAGGCCTACAAGTCGCTGAACGAGGCATTGACGCACGCCGGGCTGAAGAACCACGCCAAGGTGCGCATTCAGTACATCGATTCCGAAGACCTTGAAGACGGCGACATGAGCCCGCTTCAGGGCAAGGACGCGATCCTGGTGCCCGGCGGTTTCGGTTCACGCGGCGTCGAAGGCAAGATTGCGGCGGTGCGTTATGCGCGAGAGAACAAGGTGCCATACCTGGGTATCTGTCTCGGCATGCAGGTCGCGGTAATCGAGTACGCCCGACATATGGCCGGGCTTGAAGGCGCGCACAGCACCGAATTCGATGCCAAGACCAAGTATCCGGTGATCGCGCTGATCACCGAGTGGATGACATCGGAAGGCACGGTCGAGCGCCGCAACGAGGACTCCGATCTCGGTGGCACCATGCGCCTGGGTGCGCAGGAATGCCGTTTGCTGCCGGAGTCGCTGGCACAACGCGCTTACGGCGAGAACGTGATTCGCGAGCGGCATCGTCATCGTTTCGAGTTCAACAATCGGTATCTCTACGACCTGGAAGCGGCGGGTCTGAAGATCGCTGGCCGTTCCATGGACGGAAACCTGGTCGAAGTGGTCGAGGTCAAGGATCATCCCTGGTTCCTCGGTTGCCAGTTCCATCCGGAATTCACGTCCACACCGCGCACCGGACACCCGCTGTTCACCAGCTATATCGCGGCGGCGGTTGCGCAGTCCGAGAAAGGCAAGGCCCAGTCCGAGGATGCCGCCTGATGAAACTTTGTGGTTTCGAGGTCGGTCTCGACAAGCCGCTGTTCCTGATCGCCGGACCGTGCTCGATCGAAGGCGATGAACTGGCCATCGAGACCGCCGGTCGGCTCAAGGAGATCACCGATCGGCTCGGTATCCCGTTTATCTACAAGTCGTCCTTCGACAAGGCCAATCGTTCGTCGCACACCAGCAAGCGCGGCGTCGGTATCGAAGCCGGTCTGAAGGTGCTTCAGATGGTCAAGGACACCTTCGGCCTGCCGGTGTTGACCGACGTGCATGAAGACACCCCGCTGGAGGAAGTCGCCAGCGTCGTCGATGTGTTGCAGACCCCGGCCTTCCTGTGTCGCCAGACCAACTTCATTCAGGCGGTGGCGCGTCAGGGCAAGCCGGTCAACATCAAGAAAGGCCAGTTTCTCGCCCCGTGGGACATGAAGAACGTGGTGGACAAGGCGCGTGCGGTCGGCAATGAACAGATCATGGCCTGCGAGCGTGGCGTCAGCTTTGGTTACAACAACCTGGTCTCGGACATGCGCGCCCTTGCGGTGATGCGCGATACGCAGTGCCCGGTGGTGTTCGATGCGACCCACTCGGTGCAGTTGCCGGGCGGGCAGGGGACGGTATCCGGTGGTCAACGCGAGTTCGTGCCGGTGTTGGCGCGGGCCGCCGTTGCCGTCGGGATCTCCGGTCTGTTCATGGAGACGCACCCGAATCCGGAATGCGCCTGGAGCGATGGTCCCAACTCCTGGCCGCTGGACCGTGTTGAAGAATTGCTGACCACGCTCATGACGCTCGACGAAACGGTCAAGAAGACCGGTTTCGCGGAAATGAATCTATAAGACCGAATGTGTTGCTGTAGGAGCGGCTTCCGCCGCGAACAACGTTGTTGAGCAATGTCCTTGGCGGCGTAAGCCGCCCCTACGGTACATCTGACGGCATCGCATCCTGATCCCAAACCTGAACCTGGAACCTAATCCCATGAGCAAGATTGCTGACATCAAGGCCCGCGAAATCCTCGATTCCCGTGGCAACCCCACCGTCCAGGCGGACGTGATTCTCGAGTCCGGCATTCAGGGACGCGCCTCGGTGCCTTCCGGCGCCTCCACGGGCGCGCGTGAGGCCATCGAACTGCGTGACGGTGAATCCCGTTACGGCGGCAAGGGTGTGCGCAAGGCGGTGGCCAACGTCAACGGCGAGATTCGCGATGCGGTGATGGGGATGGACTCGTTCGATCAGGCCGCGCTCGACGCCCGCATGATTGAACTTGACGGTACGCACAACAAATCCCGCCTTGGCGCGAATGCGACCCTCGCGGTGTCGATGGCGGCGGCGCGTGCGGCGGCGGCGAACGGCGGGATGCCGCTGTACAAGCACTTCGCAGCGTTGTCCGGTCAGGACCAGGAATTCGTGTTGCCGGTGCCGATGATGAACATCATCAACGGCGGTGCGCACGCGGACAACGCGCTCGATTTTCAGGAATACATGATCTTGCCGATCGGCGCGCCGAGCTTCTCCGAAGCGGTGCGCTACGGGGCCGAAGTCTTCCATGCGCTCAAATCCGTGCTGCACGCCAAGGGCATGAACACGGCGGTAGGCGATGAGGGCGGTTTCGCCCCGGACATGCCGTCCAACCAGGCCGGTATCGAGACCATCCTTGAAGCCATCGAGAAGGCCGGCTTCAAGGCCGGTGAAGACATTTACCTCGGCATGGACGTCGCCGCCTCCGAGTTCTACAAGGATGGCGCCTATCACCTTGCCTCCGAGAAGCGCGTGCTCAGCTCGCTGGAAATGGTCGATATGCTCGATTCCATGGTCTCTCAGTACCCGATCGTGACCATCGAGGACGGTCTGGCGGAGAACGACTGGGACGGTTGGGCGGTGCAGACCGAGCGTCTTGGCAAGCGTTGCCAGATCGTCGGCGACGACCTGTTCGTGACCAATCCGGTGATTTTCGGTGAAGGCATCGAGAAGGGCATCGCCAACTCCATCCTCATCAAGGTCAACCAGATCGGCACCCTGACCGAGACCCTGAAGGCGATCGATATGGCCGCCAAGGCCGGTTACACGGCGGTGGTTTCTCACCGCTCCGGCGAGACCGCCGACACCACCATCGCGGACATCGCCGTCGGCACCAGTGCGACCCAGATCAAGACCGGTTCGCTGTCGCGCTCCGACCGTGTCGAGAAGTACAACCGCCTGCTGCAGATCGAAGAGCAGTTGGGCAGCGCCGCACGTTACGCGGGGCGTAACGGCCTGTTCGTGTTCGGCGGCTGATCCGGTCTCCTGTGGGGCGTGAACCGTGCGCTGGGTCATTGCCCTGCTGATTGTGCTGCTGCTGGTGATCCAGCAGCGGCTCTGGTTCGGCGACGGCGGCCTGCACGAGATCAAGGTACGTGAGCAGGAGATCGCGGAGCGGGAAGCGGTGAACGAACGCCTGCGAGCCCGGAACGCGGCGTTGCAGGCGGATGTGGACAACCTCAAGGATGGGTTGGAGGCGATCGAGGATCGTGCCCGCAGCGAACTCGGCATGATCCGCGAAGACGAGACCTTCTATCAGGTCATCGAGCCGGCGCCGGAGGTGAAATGAACGACTTGGCGACATTGCGCTCAGCGGCGGTCATCCAACAATGCCCGTAAAGCACTGGGCGGTGATTCCCGCTGCGGGCGTCGGCAAGCGGATGAAATCGGCGACGCCGAAGCAATATCTGGCCTTGGCAGGAAAGACCGTCATCGAGCACAGCCTGTCGGCCTTGTGTTCGCATCCGTTGATCGCAGGCGCGGTGGTTGCCGTGACCGAGACCGATCCGTACTGGAAGGAATTGAACCCGGGTTGCGACGGCAAGCCGTTGTTCAGGGCCGCAGGTGGCGCGGAACGTTGCCACTCCGTGCTCAATGCCCTGGATGTATTGCGCGAGGTCGCTGATGCGGCGGATTGGGTGTTGGTTCACGATGCCGCCCGGCCTTGCCTGTCCCGCGACGATCTCGATCGGCTCCTCGTTGAAGCTGGCGCGCACCCGGTCGGTGGGATTCTCGCGGTGCCGGTCCGGGACACCATGAAACGGGCCAATGCGAGCGTCGAGATCGCCCGCACCGAGAATCGAGACGGTCTCTGGCACGCGCTTACGCCACAGATGTTTCGACTTGGGGAATTGCGTTCTGCGCTACGCGATGCGCTGCAGGTCGGCGCGTTGGTCACCGACGACGCGAGTGCGTTGGAGCGGCTCGGCAAGGCACCCCGGTTGGTGGAGGGGTCGGCGTCGAACATCAAGATCACCCGACCCGAAGACCTGGCACTCGCGGAGTTCCATCTCACGCATTCGCGGCGCTGAATCGATGTCCCCGGTACAAGGGTTCCCGCCGGTCTCGACGCCGGAGGCGCGCGTGTTGATCCTGGGCTCGATGCCGGGCATCGCCTCCCTGGATGCGCATCGGTATTACGCCCACCCCCGGAATGCGTTCTGGCCGATCATGGAGGCCTTGCTCGGCACGACCCTCGCCGATGACGAGCGGCTTTACCCGCGACGCTTGCAGATGTTGCGGCAGGCCGGGGTCGCGCTTTGGGACGTGATGCATCGTTGCACGCGCCCCGGCAGCCTGGATTCGTCGATCGATGCACAGAGTATCGAGGTGAACGATTTTCCGGCGTTTTTCATCGCGCATCCGCGTATCGAACTGATCGCCTGTAACGGTGCGACGGCCTACAAGGAATACCGGGGACGGGTGCTTCCTGCGCTCGACGACGCCTGGGCGCAATGCCCGATCGTGCGTTTGCCATCGACCAGTCCGGCGATGGCCAGCCTCGGTTTGTCGGCCAAGATCGCCATCTGGCGGCAGGCACTGGGGCCTGTTCTGACGGGTTAAGCCGGCCTGACGCATCCCTGGGAGGGGAATATGTGCCTGGAATTCCGTCATTCATAACAGAGGCCAGGCGTCTTCATTCAAACCCTTGAAGTCGTTTTTTTAATGCCCATATAGGGATTCAGAAGGGAGTGGGATGCACGGCATCCGGCCCTCAACCCATCTCCGGGAGGAGGTGGGATTCCTGAATCTGGCGTCGCCGATGGCGACAACATTCCTTATGGGAGGTAACACCATGAACATCGTCCGTCGTGATCCCTGGAGCCTGTTTGCCGAGATGCAGAATCAACTTGATCATGCCTTCGCGCAGCGGTCCGAGAGCAGCGACGCCGACAGCGTCGCGCATTGGCGTCCTGCCGTGGACATCGAGGAAACCGAGACCAGCTTCGTGCTGAAAGCGGACATTCCAGGGGTGTCTCCGGAAGACATCGAACTGACCATGGATGGTGGCGTACTCGCCATCAAGGGGGAACGTCGTTCCGAGAAGACCGATGAAAAGAACGGTTTCAGTCGGACTGAGCGTCGCTTCGGTCGTTTTGAACGTCGCTTCAGTCTGCCGGACACGGCCGATGTCGAGCATATCGAGGCGCGTGGCAATGACGGCGTACTGGCGATCGTGATTCCGAAAAAGCCGGTGGCCCAGGCACGCAAGATCGAAGTGACTCGCCACTGAGCGCAATGCGTTTGTATCCGCGCTGCGGGTCGAGATGACGAAAAGCCCCACCCGATCCGGGTGGGGCTTTTTCGTTACCCCAGGCCGAGCTGGACATGGGCATGGACGCAACGCACATTCGCGTCTCGCCCCCTGATCACGGAGCAGACTCATGCGCGCCTGGCTATCGCTCACGCCGGAAGAACAGACCCGGATGCGGATTGATTACGACCGCGATAATCAGCACCTCCCGGCAAGCTGTGACATCCGCACCAAGAATCGCCGCTTTCAGGCATGGCTTGCGGAACGTGACATCGATTTTCCGGTGGACGATTCCCAGCGCGATGACACCTTACGTCGGGGCGAGAGTCTCGCGGAGCGTTTCGCACGTTGGCGCGACGCCTGATTTTTGCATTTCGGCACGCTCCCGCACTCGCGCCGCGCTAACATCCGCAGGCCATGAAATTCTTCCGCCCCATTCTCTTCGTGCAAGCCTTCGTGCTGATGCTCAGCGCGAGTCTCATGCTGGTTTCCGCAGGACTGGCTTCGTGGCATGCGGAAGTCGAACTGATCGACTTCATGACTGCCGCGCTGGTGACTTTCGTGGCCGCGCTGCCCGCGTTTTTCTACGGCTTTCGCGGCAGTTTCTCGCTCACCACCAAGCAGTTGTTTCTGGTGACGCCATTGAGCTGGGTGGTGATGTGCATCGCCGGTGCCTTGCCGTTGCATCTGGCCTTGCCGGACATGAGCTTCACCGATGCCATGTTCGAATCCGTTTCCGGGCTCACGACCACCGGCTCAACCGTTCTCACCGGTCTCGACCACATGTCGCGATCGGTCCTGTTGTGGCGTGCGCTGCTGCAGTGGGTGGGCGGTATCGGCATCGTGGTGTTGGGTATTGCGATCCTGCCTTTCCTGCAGATCGGCGGCATGCGGCTGTTCCGGACCGAGTCCTCGGACTGGTCGGACAAGACCATGCCGCGTTCGCATGTACTGATCCGCACCATCGGGGTGGTGTACGTCGGTCTGACCATCGCCGCGTTCCTTGCCTATCTGCTTACCGGCATGAGCGCCTTCGACGCGGTGACCCACGCGATGAGTTCGGTATCCACCGGCGGCTATTCGAATTACGACGCCTCGATGGGGCACTTCAACGATACCCCCAGCGTGCTCTGGGTCAGCAGCGTGTTCATGGTGTTGAGCTCCCTGCCGTTCCTGCTCTATACCCGGGCAATGCGTGGCGACTGGGGTGCCTTGCTGAACGATCAGCAGGTGCGCGGTTTCCTCAAGTTTCTGCTCCTGGTGATCATCGTTCTCAGTCTGGAGCGCGACATCGTCGAGCATGAATCCTGGTTCGAGGCGGTCACGCAATCAACCTTCAACATCATTTCCGTGGTCACCACCACCGGTTACGCAAGCGAGGACTACACGCTGTGGAGCGGTTTCGCGGCGACCTTGTTCTTCTATCTGACCTTCGTTGGCGGTTGCTCGGGCTCCACGACCGGCGCGATGAAGATCTTTCGTTTCCAGATCGCGATGGTCGTGCTGCGCCATCAGCTGCGCTGGATGCGTCACCCGCATGGCGTGTTTGCGACGCATTACAACCGCAAGGTGGTGCCGGACGAAGTGGTGCGTTCCGTGGTCGCATTTTCGTTCTATTTCTTTGCGACGGTCGCGGTGATCGCACTGGGCTTGTCTTTGCTGGGCTACGACTTGCTGACCAGTTTGAGCGGGGCGGCGACGGCGGTGGCCAATGTCGGCCCGGGTCTTGGCGACATCATCGGACCGGCCGGTAACTTTTCCACCCTCAACGATCCAGCCAAGTGGTTGCTGATCGCCGGCATGCTGCTGGGGCGCCTGGAGATTCTCACCGTACTGATCGTGTTCACGCCGATGTTCTGGCAGCGCTGATGACGATTCGCCAACTGCCGCCTCAGCTCATCAATCAGATTGCGGCCGGGGAAGTCGTCGAGCGACCGGCCTCTGTGGTCAAGGAACTGCTCGAGAATGCGCTGGATGCGGGTGCCAGGCGCATCGATCTGGACGTCGATGGCGGCGGTATCCGCCGGATTCAGATTCGTGATGATGGCGGTGGCATTCCGCGCGATGAACTTGGCCTCGCACTGTCCCGACATGCGACCAGCAAGATCGCCTCGCTGGCCGATCTGGAAGCGGTCGGCAGCCTGGGATTTCGTGGGGAGGCGTTGCCCAGCATCGCCTCGGTCTCGCGACTCACTCTCACCTCGCGCGCGGCGGATGCGGCGCTGGCGTTTGCGTTGAGCAGCGACGGCAGCGACCAGATCGACGAACCGAAACCGGCGGCGCATCCACCGGGCACCACGGTCGAGGTGCGGGATCTGTTCTACAACACGCCGGCGCGACGCAAGTTTCTCCGCGCTGAGCAGACCGAGTTTCGGCATCTCGAACAGGTGGTCAAACGCATTGCCTTGTCGCGTTTCGATATCGCCATGCAACTGCGACATAACCAGCGCGCCAGTCTGCGTTTCGACGCCGCCGATACGCGCATCGGTTGGGAGAAGCGCGTGGCGGAGGTGTGCGGTGCGCCCTTCATCGAGAACGCCGTGTTTGTCGATCAGGCCGTCGGGGAACTGCGCTTGTGGGGCTGGATTGCGCAGCCGACGTTCTCGCGCAGTCAGGCCGACATGCAGTATTTCTACATCAACGGGCGCATGGCGCGGGACAAGCTGATCGGGCACGCGGTGCGCCAAGCGTACCAGGATGTGCTCTATCACGGACGCCACCCGGCCTTCGTCCTGTATCTGGAACTCGATCCGGTTCTGGTCGATGTCAACGCCCATCCGACCAAGCACGAGGTGCGTTTCCGCGATCAACGTCGGGTGCATGACTTTTTGTTCAGCACCGTGCATCGGTCCCTCGCCGAGGTGCGGCCTGGCGAAGGGGCGCCGGTACCGAATATCCCGGGCGCGCAGGGCCGCACTCCCGCTTATCCGGGGGTGTCGGAAGACAGCGGTGCGCCGGCCAGCGGGCGTTACTTCGTGCCGCAGCAAGGGCGGATATCGCTGCCCCTGCGCGAACACATCGCCAATTACGAACGCCTGCAGGTACCGCGTTATCAGTCTGGTTCGTCCCACGATGGTACCCACGCCGCCGCAGAGAATGCGGAAGACGCCCCGCCGCTGGGCTTTGCACTGGCGCAGCTCCACGGGGTCTTCGTGCTCGCGCAGAACGCCCGAGGACTGGTTCTGGTGGACATGCATGCGGCGCATGAACGTATCAGTTACGAACGCCTGAAAACTGCGCTCGATGGGGACGGAATTCGCAGCCAGCCTCTACTGGTGCCGGTCTCCGTGGCGGTGAGCGCGAGAGAGGCGGATGTCGCCGAACGTCATGCCGAGGATTTTCTGCAACTTGGCATGGCGGTGCAGCGTTCCGGTCCGGAAACCTTGCGGGTACGCGCGGTGCCGACATTGCTGGCGCAGTCCGATCCCGCCGCTCTGGTTCGCGATGTGCTCGCCGATCTGATTGCCGACGGGCGCTCGACGCGATTGCGCGAATCCATCAATGAAGTGCTCTCGACCATGGCCTGTCATGGATCGGTGCGGGCCAATCGCCGGCTGACGCTGCCCGAGATGAACGCCTTGCTCCGTGACATGGAACGCACCGAGCGCAGCGGGCAGTGCAACCACGGTCGTCCAACCTGGGTACAACTCGATATGGCGGAACTCGATCGCCTGTTCCTCCGTGGGCGCTGAGCGGAGGCGGGACCGATGACGCCGCCCACGGTGGTCTGTTTGATGGGGCCGACTGCGGCGGGCAAGACCGATCTTGCCATCGCTATGGTCGATGCCTTCGACATGGACATCGTCAGCGTCGATTCCGCGATGGTGTATCGCGGCATGGATATCGGAACGGCCAAGCCGGATGCACGGACTCTGGCCCGCGCCCCGCATCGCCTGATCGACATCTGCGATCCGGCCGATCCGTATTCGGCCGGTCGTTTTCGCGACGATGCGCTACGCGAAATCGCCATGATTCAGGGCGCAGGACGGACCCCGTTACTGGTTGGCGGCACCATGCTCTATTACCGCGCCTTGCTTGGCGGCATCGCGGAACTGCCGGCGTCGCAGGCCGCAGTGCGTGAACCGCTGCTGGCCGATTTGAATGCGCAGGGCGCACCGGCGCTGCATCAGCGACTGGCTGCAATCGATCCGGTGGCCGCCGCACGCATTCATCCCAACGACCCGCAACGCATCGTGCGTGGCCTGGAGGTGCATGCCATCAGTGGGCGCACGCTCACGGATTGGCAGAACGACACCCCGCCCGGTCTGGGTCAGCCGGTGCTGAAGATTGCGGTGATGCCCGATGATCGTGCGGTGCTGCATGAACGGATCGCGCGCCGCTTTCACCAAATGCTCAAAGAGGGCCTGATCGATGAAGTCGAAGCGCTGTATCGACGCGGCGATCTCAATCCCGATCTGCCGTCGATCCGCGCCGTCGGCTATCGCCAGGTCTGGAAATATCTGGCGGGCGAGTACGACCGTGAGACCCTGATCGAACGCGGGATCATCGCGACCCGACAACTCGCCAAACGTCAGTTCACCTGGCTGCGCAGCGAGACCGATCTGCACCGCATGCATAACCCGACTCTGAATGACATCCGGCCCTTGCTGGCTTCCCAGGAGTGAGTCCGGTTACAGCCAGACCCGACCGCGTTCCTTGGGGGCGACGATCTGCGTTTTTGACTTGAGTCGGCGCATGACCGATTCGGCATCGGCAAGTTTCCGATCGATGGCGTCGTCGTCCTGGTCCGGGTCGTGGTGGTACAGGCAAAGGGTTTTGACCTGCGCGGCATCCGCGAGTCGTGCGACCTCCCCAACCGGAGAGTGGCCCCAATCGCGATGCAGGGGGTATTCGGCATCGCCATAGGTGGTATCGATGACGAGCAGATCGGCACCCCGGACGAAATCCGCCAGTTTGTTGAAATACGCGGCGTCGTAGGCCGGGTCGGACTCGGGGTAGAGCTCGTTGTCGGTGATGTAGCAGAAAGTGCGTTTGCCACGGCGAACGCGGTAGCCGAGACAGGCGCCAGGATGGTTCAGGAGCATCGTGTCCACCTGCGCCGGACCCACCTGAAAATGCTCTTCGTGCAGCGATCGATACCGTACATCGGCTGCGAAATCGCGGGCAGTGATCGGGAAATAGACGCCATCCATCTGCGCTGAGATCAGATCCTGCATGGTCGTGCCGGCATGTTGGGCACCGCAGACACAGATGCGGTGGCCGGCCTGGTAGAGCGGCGCGAAGAAGGGCAGGGCGTTGATGTGGTCCCAGTGCGGGTGGGATATGAAAATGTGGCAGTCCAGGTGTGGGCGACCTGTCGCCACCCAGTGATCCGACAGCGTCTTGATGCCGGTGCCGCCGTCGAAGATGAACAGGCTGCCGTCCGCGAATTCGAGGCTCACACAGTTGGTGTTGCCGCCGTAACGCAAGCTGCCGGGACCGGGCACGGGCAGCGTGCCGCGAACGCCCCAGAAGGTCACCGAGATGCGGTCTTCGATGACCGATACGATGGCATCCACAAATCCTTCCGGATCGATGGGCTTGCGCAGATAGCGATTCGCGCCGAGCGCGAAGGCGCGCTCCTGATCCGCGCGATAGCCTTTGCTCGAGAGCACGACGATCGGGGTGTCGGCGAGCGTCGGTTGCGCACGCAGGCGACGGCAGAACTCATGCCCGTCGGTGCCGGCCATCATCAGGTCGGTGACGATGCAGTCGGGTGGGTCGGCAAGGATGGCGGCGAATGCGGATTCGGCTTCGCTATGCGTCGAGACGCGGTGCCCGGCAGCGCGCAGCAACGTCGATGCCAGATTCAGAATGTCGTCGTCGTCGTCGATGAGGTGGCAGTGATAGCTCGCGGACATCCGGGTCATTCCACTCGGTAAGGCCCGTTCACCTTAGCAGTCCTGCGCCGCTGCGGTGGGTGTGTCGGGTATCTGGCGTCGTTCAGTGGGGTTTTCTGGGATGAAAAACCACCGGCTGGGCCTTGATGTAGTCGTTCTCGTAATCGAGATCGATCGCCAGGCCGCCGTCTTCACTGGTGATCTTGACTTGTTTCAGATCGACCTGTCGGGCTGCGAGATAACTGCACATCGCCGCCGCCATCTGCTCGTTGCCGGTCTTCAGGGCGGTCGCGAGTTGCGCGGCGACGAACTGAGCGCGCTGCCCGGAGGCGGGTTCGACGATGAATTCCCCGGCAATGTCGATACCGGCGTCCATTTTCTCGTCCATCTTGTCCAGATACAGGGCCTGATGGGCGGGCAGCGGTTTGCTGCGGTCGAATTCCAGTTCTGAATTGCCGTCCATAAGGACGACCAGAAGGTTGCTCATGCGTTTGATCCGGTAGGTGAATCGAATGCACGCAACATTACCGTGCAACCGGTGCGACCAATACCCGGAATCGCAAGGAATTCCATCGCATTTTCCGGTTTTCGGCTATTTCACCGGCAGACCGGGCAAGGCTCGATACGCGTCATCGTGCAAGGCGAGCGCCTGATGCAGTTGGTCGGTATAGCGGTCACGATCACCATCGAACAGCGTCTGTGCGATCGTGCCGGCCTTCGCGTCGGCTTCCAGGGCGTCGAGCAGACGTAGGCCTAGTCGCCAGGACGCTTTCTGGGTGGCGACGGTGCGCAGAGTCAGACCGGAGTCCCGGCGAAGGTGATGTTGCCGCGCAATGAGGAAGCGTCTGGCTTCGTCCAGTTGGGATTTCAGCGGTCGGTCCAGGTCGAAGCCAAGCGCGATCTGCGCGCTGTTCTGTCCGAGATAGCTGCTGTCCGGCGTAATGATCTTTGCGACTTCGGGGTACTCACGGAAACACAGTGCATCGCCGAGTTCCGGCGCCGTCCGTTCCGGGTCGGGCGGGAATTTGTACAAGCCCCAGCGCGCACCGAAAGCGCATTCGATGGCGACGCAATCGTTGCCCGTGCGCTCGGTCCAGGCGGTCACGGTTTCGTCCGCCTCCCGGGGTGGTTCGAACAGATTGGCGCGAGGATCGAGCTTCCAGCGCGCGAAATCGCGATTGGGCGCTTGGCCGTAGTCGGCCTCCAACGCCCGCCATGTCTGCATGAACGTCCGCCAATCCCGGCAATAACGATGGTTGCGACGCAGAAACTCCCAGGCCCAGCCGCTGCCGTCGAGGTCGTCGGTGTAGGCGTAGTCGCCCGGATCGGTCCAGTTCGGCATGGTGGAGGGGGGGATTCGATGGAAACGTTGGGGCCCTATCCTAACGTGCGGAGCGGGGATTCCGGTCGATAAACGGCGCGCACTGTATGTGCACCGCGTCGGGCATCAGGTGCCGTCCGGGCGAACGTGCAGAAATACCGGAAAGCGGGGCAGACCGCGATCGGTGAAACCCTGATGCTTGAAGGTCACGGTGCTGCCAATCGCGGGGGGATGGGTGCGTTCGGCATCGCTGAAACCGGTGCCGACATGCAGGCGTTGTCCATCCGGCAGTTCGACCAGCAGGGCGCCAAGCCGACCGCTCAGGCGACCCTGCCCCGGTTTGTGTCCGATGACCACCGCTTCCATGTCGTCGAATCGTTTGAGTTTGAGCGCGTCCTTACTACGCCCCGTGGTGTAAGGGGCTGAAGGGTTGCGCAGGACCAGTCCTTCACCGCCTTTGGCCACCACCTCGTCCCATACGCGCTTGAGGTGCTCCGCGCCCAGACAGGGTGTCTGTGGAATCACATGCAGATGTCCCACCGGGGTCTGACTAAGCCAGTCGCGTACACGCTGCAGACGCGCCATCAGGCCGCCCGTCGCGTTGGGAACCTCGAAGATGTGATACCCGATGGCGCGCCAGCCATCGTGGGCCTGGTCGCGGGTGACCAGTGAAGCGATGCGCTGGAAGTCGTTGCGTTCCGTCCACAGTTCCCCATCGAGTTCAAACGGCGGTAACGGTGCGGTGAACCAGGCCGGCACCGCAAAGGTGTTGCCGCTGCGTGAGCGCAGATTCCGCCCATCCCAATAGGCGCGGATGCCGTCGAGCTTTTCACTGATCAGCCAGCCGGGTGGGCAGTTGTCGGCATCTTTGGGGGTTTCAAGCAGCAGCAGGTCCGGCGTTGCGGACCCGGCGGCCGGCGCAAGGGCGAGCAAAAGCGCGAGGTAGCGGATGAATGGATAAACACGCATGACATTCCCTGTTTCGATGGCGGTCCTCGACGGGCACCCTATCGGCTTGCGCAATATCAGAGCAAGTGGCGTTGGCGCGGATTCGCCTCCCTAAGGAACCTCTGATTGAATCATTCACGGTTCAGCTGAATGGCTGAAATTGTCGCGTTCAAGGCGCGGAACGCAGGTAATAGCCGGTCTATTGCCAAGTTTCGCAACGCAGAAAGCGGCCATTTCAGGCTTCAGATGTCCGTGAATGATTCGATCAGAGGTTCCCTATACTCGACCCTGATTTCAATGACGGGAGATGCACGATGCATCGAGGGGTTTTTCGCCAAAGTCTGCTCATGCTCAGCCTCGCCCTGCCCGGGTTCGCTGCGCACGCGGCGCCGTTGAGCTGCAATGGAACGGCGCCGGACTGGCGTCTGGAGCTTGAGCCTGAGACCGCGAATTTCAGTCAGGCCATGAAGGGAATGGGCGAGGCGCGCTGGCAGTTGCGCGGCAAGGGCACGGGCCAGCCGTCGAGTGGCTACATATGGCGGGGGCGGAGCGAAGGGGCGGAGGCCGACCTGGTGGTGTTCATCACTCAGGCCGCAAAAGCCGGTGCGCTGATGGCCAATGTGGCACTGCCCAATGGCGAATCGCTCAATGGCCAATGCGAAGCGGGAATTCAGGCTGTACCGGAAACCCCGCAACCGCTCCCCTGGTGGGAAAAACTTGCCGACTATCTCCCCGCGATGAGTGCGTGTCTTGGCCGTTCACAAGGCCCGGACAAGCGCGTCACCAAGGTCTGGCAGCGCGAGGATGGCCGTATCGCGATGCGCACCCGGAACATCTATCAGGGTTGGTGGGATTGCACGGTCAGCGCCGACGGCGAAGAGGTGCTGACCTTCGAAGCCCTGCCTGCGGACAGCCTGGAACTTCCCGGCGAGGGGTTGGTGGTGTTTACCGGGGCGGAGAATCACCAGCCACCGGGCGCCTGCTACCAGAACCATCGACCGGTTTCATCGGAAACAGGGGGGGTGCAGGGCTGGTTGTCGGACTTGATCTGCTGATCGGCCAGGGACCTTGCGGAGGGACTCGACGATCCCGGGCAGATTGGTGCGAATCCGGGGCATGGCGGGTATCCCGGAAAACGGTTGGCGTGATGCCGGCGCGGATGACTCAGCTCAGATCAAGGGCGTGCGGCTTGAGCTCCGCAAGCGAGACAATTTCCAGCGCCTTCTGGTTGGTGCGCAACAGATAGACTGGCCCGATCACGCCTTCGTCGTAGGCCAGTTTCCAGTAGGCCGCGACCACGCACCAGCGGTCGCCGGGTTGCAGGCCGGGGAAACCGTACTCCGGAATCGGAGTGATCAGGTCGTTACCGTGGTCGCGCATGAACGCCAACAGTTCTGCGGTCACGCGCACGCAGATGGTGTGCGATCCCATGTCCTGCGGACCGGCCCAACAACGCCCGTCGCGCAGGAAACCGGTCATCGGATCGGTGCCGCAAGGTTCGAGTGGCAGCCCGAGGACGTTGAGCTGACCGTCGTCACCGGAAGGGGTTCTCTGCGCGCTCATTTCACCAGACTCAGTTTCGGCCCCTGGCGCATGCGCAGGCTGGCCTGATATTCCTCTTCGCTCATCTGTGCGCCGATCACGTTACGCAGGATGCGTGCATCGATGTCGCCTTGATCGGTGGCCAGGCTGAGCCAGTAATGCGCACGCGCCAGATCGACCCCGACACCGCGTCCTTCCGCATAGATCAGCCCCATCGCGTATTGCGCATCGACATTGCCATCGACGGCGTAACGCAGGATGTTGGCGGCAAGCTGAGGATCATTGCGCAGCCGCTGCAGTTCGGCGAGGTAGTTGGTCAGGGACATGGGACCATCCGCGTGGTTTCAGAAGTCCCGCATCTTCCGACAGATCGCAAGCGAAGCATGCCCATAGCTGGTGGGCGAATAGCTCGCCGGGTTTTGTGTCCAGGGCGGAACCCTTTGGGCTCCAACCTACGCGGTGGTCAGCAGCGCACGCATGTCGGCAATGCGCGGTGGATTTACCAGCACACCATGCAGCGGAAATATGTCGAGCAACTTGTCGACGTGGGGGCGTTCGTCCTTGTCGGCGAACACGATCACGCGGGTCTCGGGGGCGAATTTTTCCAGGGCGTAGAGCAGCACGTCGAGATTGGAGAGATTCACGCCGGCGTAGTTGTTGCCCCAGCCGTAGACGAACTCGGCGACCACGAAATCCGGCGGGTTTCGCTTGGCTTCCTTCATCGCCTTGCGCATCGAATCGACGCGGGTCTCGATGATGCCGAGTTCCGCGTACAGGGACGCGAAATTCGGGTGTAACGGAGATTCGACGATGGAGAGGAGATTCATGGGTTCAAGGCTGTAGGCGCGGCTTCAGCCGCGACCGGCGTCTGCGTCGGCATCAATGCCGATCGCGGCTGAAGCCGCTACAAGGCGGGCTCTCAGGCGTTTTCGCGCGCGATGGCGCGGTAGCCGATGTCGTTGCGGTGAAATTCGCCGTCCCAGCTTATCGTGGCCACGCGCTGGTAGGACCTGGCTTGCGCCGCGCTGACGCTGTCACCCAGGCCCACCACGCAGAGCACCCGACCGCCGCTGGTGACCACATTGCCTTGCTGGTCGGCGGTGCCGGCATGAAAGACCTTGCTATCGGCGATTTCCGCGTCGAGGCCGTTGATCACCGCGCCCTTGGCATAGCGGTTGGGGTAGCCGCCGGCGGCCATGACTACGCCCAGGCTGGGACGCGGGTCCCAGTCGGTCTGTTCCCGATCAAGGGCCTTGTCGAGCGCGGCCTCACAATGCGCGACCAGGTCGGAGCGCAAGCGCATCATGATCGGCTGGGTCTCCGGGTCGCCGAAGCGACAGTTGTATTCGATAACCTTGGGGGTCCCGTCGGCGGCAATCATCAGACCGGCGTAGAGGAAGCCGGTGTAAGGCAGACCCTCGGCGGCCATGCCGCGCACGGTCGGCCAGATGACCTCGTTCATGATGCGGTCGTGGATTTCCGGGGTCACCACCGGGGCCGGGGAATACGCGCCCATGCCCCCGGTGTTGGGTCCCGTGTCGCCGTCGCCGACGCGCTTGTGATCCTGGCTGGTGGCCATCGGCAGGACGTGATCCCCGTCCGCGATGACGATGAAACTGGCCTCCTCGCCCTCCAGAAATTCCTCGATGACCACGCGGCTGCCCGCGTCGCCAAAGGCATTTCCGGAGAGCATGTCGCGGACAGCGGCTTCGGCGGTCGCCATGTCCGTGGCGACGATGACGCCCTTGCCTGCGGCGAGTCCATCGGCCTTGATCACGATCGGCGCACCTTGTTCGTGCAGATAAGCGAGTGCGGCATCGAGTTCGGTGAACACCGCGTAGGCGGCGGTCGGAATCCGGTGCCGGGCGAGGAAGTCCTTGGTGAAGGCCTTGGAACCTTCGAGCTGCGCGGCTCCGGCGCTCGGCCCGAAGCAACGCAGACCGGCGTTCTGGAATGCATCCACCACGCCCGCGACCAGTGGCGCCTCGGGGCCGACGATGGTCAGGCCGATGTTGTGGGCTTGCGCAAAATCGAGCAGCCCATCGATGTCTTCCGCAGCGATTGCGACGTTCTCGATGCCGGGCTCCCGAGCTGTTCCGGCATTGCCCGGGGCGACGAAGACCTTACGGACCTTGGGAGATTGCGCCGCTTTCCAGGCCAGCGCGTGCTCGCGCCCACCGCCGCCGATGATCAGTACCTGCATGGGGTTGCCTCGTTCGTCCGAATTCTTGGGAGCGCGGGACTATGCAAAGGGGGATCGGGGGGTGTCAATTTGCATCGGCTGGACATCGGCATTGCGCCGGTGGCCAGCGTTGTCCGGTGGCGTGCTGACCGTAGGGCGGATACCCGAAGGGGTTCCGCCGAAACGGCGCCCAACGTGGCGGAACCCCTGCGGGTATCACCCCACGCGATCCATTTTATGGGCGTGCGGATTCCGGGTAGAGGCGGTCGAGGCGTTCGGAACGACCGTTGGGCAGGACGATGCGGGCGTGGGCGCGGCTCAGTTCGCGGGGTTCGCGGACGCCGCAGGAGTGGGCGATGATGCCGACTTCCTTGGTGATGTTGCGGGCGTAGTTGGCGACCCTTACAGCCTTGTCTTCGGGTACGAGACCGCGTTGTAGTTTCTTGTTGTGGGTAGTGATCCCGGTGGGGCAGGTGTTGCGATTGCATTGCAAGGCCTGGATGCAGCCCAGCGAGAACATGAAACCGCGCGCGGTGACGCAGAAGTCCGCGCCCATGCACAGCGCCCAGGCGACATCGGTCGGGGTGACCATCTTGCCGGAGCAGATCACCTTTACACGCTCGCGCAGGCCGTGGCGTTTGAGTGCGTCCACCAGCATCGGCAGGGCTTCGCGCAAGGGGACGCCGACGTCATCGATCAGCGGCATGGGGGCAGCACCGGTGCCGCCATCGGCCGAGTCGAGGGTGATGAAATCGGGTGCCGCGTCGGCGCCGCGCGCAGAAATCCTGACGCAAAGGCTGTCGAGCCAGGCATCGTCGCCGATCACGAACTTGAAGCCGACCGGTTTTCCGCTGGTTTTCCGAACCCGGGCGACCATATCGAGCAGACTGTCGTTATCGATGATTTCGGGATGCCGGTTCGGGCTGATCGCATCCTGCCCGATGGGGATGCCACGAATCCCCGCGATTTCCGCCGTGACCTTGCTCCCGGGCAGGATGCCGCCCTTGCCGGGTTTTGCGCCCTGGCTGAGCTTGATCTCGAACATCTTCACTTCGGGCAGGGCGGCGAGGGTGCGGATGCGTTCGTCCGAGAGCTGTCCGTGCTCGTCGCGGACGCCGTTCTTGGCGGTGCCGATCTGGAAGATGATGTCGCAACCTCCCTCCAGGTGATAAGGGCTGAGTCCGCCTTCGCCCGTGTTCATCCAGATGCCGGCCATCGCAGCACCTTTGGACAGGGCGCGTACTGCCGGACGTGAGATGGCGCCGTAACTCATGCCGGAAATGCCGATCAACGAACGGGTCGTATAGGGTTTCTGGCAGGCCTCGCCGATGGTGATGGGGCGGGTTTCCACGGCGTCTTCACCCAGCGTGGGGAAGGGGGTGTTGGCGAACAGCACCGACCCGGGGACGCGCAGATCCCGGGTGGAACCGAAGGCAACGGTGTTGTCGATGTTCTTGGCGGCGCGATACACCCAGGAACGTTGCGCACGATTGAACGGCAATTCCTCGCGGTCCATCGCGAAAAAATACTGGCGGAAGAACTCGCCCAGATGCTCGAACAGATAACGAAAGCGCCCCACCACCGGATAATTGCGGCGGACCGCATGCTTGGTCTGCAGACGATCCACGACATAGAGCACGATCACAACGAGGAACGACAGGCCGACCGCGAATATGAACAGCAACGCAAGCCATTCGAGCACGGCGTTGATCAGGCTGAACATTTCGTTACCGCTCATGTGCGCGCCGCCTTTGGTAAGGGTGGGAAGGCGGTAAGGGACGACCGCCAAAAGGGGGTATAGCTCAGTCTTCGGCGAGCAGCGCGTCGAGTTGGGCTTCTAATGCCCGCGCTTGGCGACTGCCTGAGTGGGTTTCACCGACGTGGCGATAGCGGATCGCGCCCTGCTTGTCGACCAGATAGAAGGCCGGCCAGTAGCGGTTACCGAGTGCCTTCCAGTAGGCAAAGTCGTTGTCGAGCATGACCGGGTGGTCGAGCTTGAATTCCCGCATCTTCGCAGCGACGGCGGTCGGATCCTTTTCGCGGTCGAACTCGGGGGAATGGATGCCGATGACCTGGAAATCCTTGCCGGCGTAGCGCGCTTCCAGATCGTTCAACCAGGGAAAGGAGCGGTAACAGTTCCAGCATTCGAAGGTCCAGACATCGAGCAGAACGACTTTGCCGCGCAGTTGTTGCCAGTCGAGTGGGCCGCCATTGAGCCAGTCTGTGTCGCTGCCGGTGAATTCCGGAGCGGGAGCGGCCTGGACCGACGTGCTGACGGGGGCTTGCAACCCGAGAAAGATCAAGCCCGCCAGAGGCAGGATCAGCAGACTGCGACGCAGCCAGGCGGGGAATGGGAACATGGGGTGTCTCCGAATGATTGTCCTGATCGGAGAGACCGTGTGCGATGCGCGATTCTTGCCAACGAGGCGGGCCTGGATCGCCTCAAACCAGCCAACGTTGCAACATGGCCTTGAGGGCGTCCCGACCGGTGGGTTTGGCAAGGTAATCGTTCATGCCGGCGTCGAGGCAGCGCTCCCGGTCGCCTTCCATGGCATTGGCGGTGAGCGCGATGATCGGCGTGGGCGGAAGGTGTCGTTCCGCCTCGATGATGCGCCAGCGGTGGGTGGCTTCGTAGCCATCCACCGTCGGCATCTGGCAATCCATCAGGACCAACTCGTAGGACTTGCGGTTTAGAAATTCCAAGGCCTGGCGACCGTCGTCGGCGACATCCACGGTGACCCCCAGGGCTTCGAGCATCTTGCGGGTGACCAGTTGGTTGACGGGGTTGTCCTCGACCAGCAGAACGGGGGTGTTTGCCCGTATCTGCGGTAATTCGATGGGGTGTTCCGGAGTCGGTTCCAGGGCCAGCTTGAGTGGGATCTCGAACCAGAAGGTGGCGCCTTTTCCGGCGTCGCTTTCAAGATGAACCTCGCCACCGAGCAGCTCCACCAGTTGCCGGGAGATGGCGAGACCGAGCCCGCTGCCGCCGAAGCGTCGAGTGGTTGATCCGTCGGCCTGTTGAAACGGTTGAAACAGATACTTCTGAATCTCCTTGGGAATGCCGATGCCGGTATCGCTGACGACGAAACGGACCCGGGCAATCCCGTCGGCGATGTGCGTCGCGGTAACGGTGAGGGCGAGCCCGCCTTCCTGGGTGAACTTGATCGCATTGCCAAGCAGATTACTCAGCACTTGACGGAGCCGAAGCGAGTCGCCGGTGACGTGCCGGGGCAGGGCGTCGCCGATTTCGGATCGGTACGCAAGTCCTTTGGCGTCCGCCAGGGGCCGATAAAGCTGGCTGACGTCGCGGATGGTCGCACGCAGATCGAACACGCGCTGTTCCATGTTCAGCTTGCCGGCCTCGATCTTGGAGAGGTCGAGGATGTCGCTGAGCAGGCGCAGCAGGCTTTCCGCCGATTCCCGAGAGGTCTCCACCAGCTTGAGTTGTTCGGCGTCCAGCGCGCTGTCGGAGAGCAGTTGCAGGGTGCCGAGCACCCCGTTCATCGGGGTGCGGATTTCGTGGCTCATGTTGGCCAGAAATTCACTTTTCGCACGGTTCGCGCCTTCGGCGCGCTCCTTGGCCTGAGTCAGATCGGTGAGCAGGCTTTGGTTGTGGTGCTTGAGATGGAGCGCGGTATTCACCGTCCGGAAGGTGCTGACCAGGGTGCTCAATACGATGGCGGTGAATACCAGGGTCAAGATGCCCATCGCATACCCGATGGTGCCGCCACCCATGAACGACAGGGCCGCGTAGGGCAGCAGGATCGGCAACACGAATGCGACCAATGCCTGTGGCAGAGCGGCCATCACGTAAATGGCGCCCGCTGCCATGCCGGCAAGGACGAAACCCAGGAAGACCTGGTTCGTGATGTCGATGTCCGGGAAGAAGAACGGGGCGGCCGAGCCCCAGCCGACGCCCGCCAACGCGGTGCCCAGGACATAGACCCGTCGCCTTACATCCAGAGGCGCTTGCTTGGGGTTGCCATAGCGGTGCAGCAAGATAAAGCGGAAGGCGACGATCGCGTACATCATTGCCAACCAGTACGGCACCACCGGGTTTTGCACGGATAGCCACATCACGATCGCCACCACGGTGGCGTTGATCAGGGTGGCAATGTATCCGCCGATGGCGTGTTGGTAGACGAGCGCGACGCGGTCGAACTCGACGGCAGCCGCCTCCGAGGGCGGCAATGGGGGCAATGGCGCTTGGTTCATCCGGACATCAGTGGGTTGGGAGCGTCCAGCAGGCGGGTGGTCCGGCAAGCATAGTGGATCGGGCGGCACTCGATGGGTTCGCCGATGCCCGACGGTCCAAGCGGGAAATGCGGCGTGGATCCGCGTTCCACAGCAAGGAAGCGCGTGCTCAGGGCGTGACCGGATCCTTGAGATACCAAGCCCGGTTGTGCTGATCGAGCAGTGCTTCAAGCTCGCGGCGCGCCGCATCCACATAGCCGGGTTGGCCGCGCAGGCCGATTTCCACCCGGCGACCGTCTGCCCCCAGGTGGGCGAGGCTGGATACCTCGACGTCGCGGTGTTTCCCGTCCAGTAACTGCAATATGTCCATCAGATCGGTTTCCGTGACGTCCGGGACGATGACCAGGTGCTCGACCGGGCGTGGCCCACCCATGTCGGGGTAGTGTGTGTCCAGCACCCATTCCATCATCGGGTAGGCCATTTGCGGAAAGCCGGGCAGGAAATGGGCGTCGTTGATTCGGAAGCCGGGAATCTGGTTGACCGGGTTGGGGATCAGCGTCGATCCGGCGGGCAATTCCGCCATGTGGATGCGATGGGGATAGGTGTCGTCACCGAAACGCGCTTCGATCAGGGCACGCGCTTCGTCATGCATCACCAACGGCATCTGGGCGGCGTCGGCGGCGGCTTGCCGGGTGTGATCGTCCGGCGTGGCCCCGATGCCGCCGAAGCAGAACACGATGTCCCGGGCGGCCATGGCGTTGCGGATGGTCCGGCACAATCGGCGCGGGTGATCGCCGACGATGGTGCATTGCCGCGTTTCCAGGCCGCGTGCGGCGAGGATGTCGATGGCGTGGCTCAGATGCCGGTCCTGGCGTTTTCCAGTCAGCAGTTCGTTGCCGACGATGATCAGGGTAATAGCGTCTGGGGCTTCCATCGGACAGGCAGCTTGCCTCCGGTTGCAGGGTTACAGGGAAGTTACGTTTCCAAGTGTAGGCGGTTAACCCTGCATTTGGCGGGACCGGTGCACAACTATGGGGCGTTTTCGTCGGTTGAGGTGAACGGAAGCCGCGTGGCGATGGCGAATTTGGATTGTTCCATCAGGCTCAACAAGGTCGGCACGATGAACAGCACCAGGAAGGTGGCGAAGGCGAGACCAAAAGCGATCGACGTCGCCATCGGGATCAGGAACTGGGCCTGGAACGACGTCTCGAACAGCAATGGCGAGAGCCCGGCAATGGTGGTCAAGGAGGTAAGCAGCACCGCACGCAGGCGCTGACAGGCGGCTTCGACCACGGCTTCCTTGACGCCCAGACCCTGCTCGCGCAGTTGTTTGTAGAACACCACCAGGATGATGGAGTCGTTCACCACGATTCCCGACAGACCGAACAGGCCGAACATCGACAGGATGGTCAGTTCGATGCCCATGACCCAGTGTCCGAAGATCGCACCGACGATCCCGAACGGGATGATCGCCATCACCACCAGCGGCCAGCCGTAGGAGCCGAACACCCAGGCCAGCACGATGTAGATCATCGCCAAGGCGAACAACGCGCCGCGACGCATGTCGCCGACGGTCTCGCGCTGATCTTCCGCCTTGCCGGTGAACTCCCAATCGATGCCGTGTTTGGCGACCAGGTCGGGGAGCACCTTGGCGGCGAGCTGTTCGCGGATCCGGTCGGCGTTGTTGCGGTCGCGATCGACATCGCCGAACACGGTCAGCGCGAGTTTGCCTTCGGCGTGGCGCAAGGCCTCGAAGCCGCGTCGTTCCTTCAGATCGGCGACCGCCGATAACGGTGCGGAGCCGCCTCCGGGCAGGCGGACTTGAAAGTCTTCGAGACTGCTCAGCCGATGGCGCTCCAGATCGGGAAGCATGACTCGGACTTCCACCTCTTCATCGCCCTGATTGAAGATTTGCGCGAGGTTGCCGTCGTAGGCGTCGCGCAATTGGCGACCGACTTCGGCGACGGTCAGGCCAATCGCTTCCCCCTGAGGCGTTAGATCGAACAACAGCTGTTGCTGTCCGAAAGGCATGTCGTCCTCGATGCCGCTGACGCCTTCGATGGTCTTGAGCATATCGACCAGTTCGAGTCCGGCGGCCTTGAGGGCGGTGGCATTGGCCCCGGTCAGGCGTACTTCGACGTCGCGACCCGGGGGGCCGCCGCGTCGGGAGGTCATGGTCAGACTTTCCAGACCGGGTGCCTTGCGAACGTGCGCTTCCCAGGTCCTCAGCAGTTCCTCGTTACGCACGCTGCGGGTATCGGAGGGCACCAGCTCGGCGGTGATGGAGGCGAACTGGTCACCCTGTTGGGCCGAGTGCGAACCGGAAAAGGTCGCTGAACCTCGTGACACCACCGAGGCGCGTACCAGGTTGCCGCCGAGTTCGGTCTCGGCGTCATAAAGCGCCTTCTCCACGCCTTCGATGAAGGCTTCGACACGTTGCGGCGGGGTGCCCGCCACGAAGGTGGCATTGGCGAGCACAATGTTGCCTTCGACACTGGGGAAAAAGGTGAAACCAAGCCGACCGCCCTTGACCAGCCCGACCACGCCGATCATGCAGGCGAGTGCGAGGGCAACGGTCAGCGCGCGGTGATCGACTGCGAACTGAAGGGCGGGCCGGAACTGACGGTCGCGGAAATGATTGAAGCCATTCTCCAGACGCGCCCGCATCCGGCTTGGCTTGGCGTGATGCATGGTCAGAAAGCTGTGCCGCAAATGCCCGGGCAGAACCAGGAAGGACTCGATCAGCGAGGCGATGATCACGCAGATGATGACCACCGGGATGTCGTTGAGGATCTTGCCGATGATGCCGCTGACCAGCAGCAGCGGGATGAACGCGGCAATGGTCGTCAGCGATGAGGAAAGCACCGGTGCGAGCATGCGCCGGGCACCGCCTTCTGCTGCTTCCAGCGAGGATTCACCGGTCTGGTAATGGGTAAGGGAGTCTTCACCGACCACGATGGCGTCATCGACGATGATGCCCAGGGCCATGATCAGCGCGAACAGCGAGATCATGTTGATGCTGCCGCCGATGAGGTAGATCACCGCAATGGTCGCCATGAACGAGATCGGGATGCCAAGCGTGACCCACCACGCAACCCTCGCATTCAGGAACAGGAAGAGAATCGCGACCACCAGTACCAGACCGCCCAGGCCGTTCTTGAGCAGCAGGTTGATGCGGTCGCGGATCAGCGTCCATTGCTCGTCGTACACCTTGATGTGGACGTTCGGAGGTTGGACCAGCGCCGCCTGTTCCGCCCACTCTGCGAGGATGCGCGCCGACTCGAGGGAGTCGCCGTTCTCGGAGCGGTAGGCGGTCAATTCGACCGCAGGCTGGCCGTCATGAAAGACCTCGGCCTGATTCGGACGCGCGCGCCGTTCGATGGTTGCCACATCGCCGAGACGCACCAGACGACCCTTCTGATCGGCAATCAGGGCGATGTCTTCAAATCCGGTCTCGCTGCGACGCTGCAGCAGGGCGCGCAACTGTCGTCCGACATCGTCGCGACCGACGGTGCCGGCGGGCAGATCGTTGGATTCGGCGGAAACGCGCCGCGCCACGTCCTGCAGGCTCAAACCCAGGGAGTCGAGCGTGGCCTGGGGAATCTGAATCGCCATCTCTTCATCGGGCAGGCCGGCCAGATCGACCTTGGCGATGCCCCGATCGAGGAGCTCGCGTTCGAACTGACGGGCCAGATGGCGCAGTTCGGAGCGGTCCTGCGGGCCGTAGATCAGCACCCGGGCAATCACGTCGTAACGGGCGGCGTGGCTGACCACCGGTTCTTCGGAATCGGTCGGCAGGTTGCGCACGCTGGTGACGCGCTCCTCCACCCGGTTCAGGGCCTGACCCATGTCCGTGCCTTCGGGGAACTCCAGAACGATGGCGCTGATGCCCTGGGACGAGGTGGAACTCAGTTTGTCCAGACCGTCAACGGTGCGCAGGTTCTGTTCCAGCGGGATGGTCACCGAGCGCTCCACGTCCTCCGCTGCGGCGCCGGCCCAGACCACGCGCACGGTGATCACCTCGAGCTCGAAGTTGGGGAAGAACTGCGTGTTCAGCCGTGACAGCGCGAACAAGCCCGACAGCAGCATGATCACCATCAGCAGATTGGCGGCGACCTTGTGCTGCGCGAACAGGCCGACGATGTCTTGTCTGTGGGTGAAGGTCATATCGATCAGGTCTCAGTGACAGCAACAGTGGCCAATGCGTTGGCAGGCGGACGGTACCGTTGGACAGGGCGGACTTCCGACCACGTCAGAACGTGGCGGAGTTCGCTGGCCGGATCGTTCACGGAGCGGTCTCGCGGACCAGCAGACCATCCATTGCGTTCGGGAGCTGAGTGGCGACGATGATGTCCCCGGGGTGAATGTCGGCACTGCGCAACAGCACCAGGGACTGGCCTTTGTCGTCCCGGGTTTCGCCGATCCGTTCAACATCGACCGGCTGCATGCGGGATTCGTGAATCCGGTAGATGCGCTTGAGTCCATACAAGGCTTCGTTGGGGAGCGCGATCAGACCCGGCAATGCGGGAAGATTCAGGTCCAGACGCAGGAAGCGTCCCTGTTGCAGGGTCGATTCCGCGCCCTCGATACGGAACAGACCGCCGACCCCGCCACTGCCGGCATCGACTTCGCCGGTCAGACCGAGCAGGGTGGCGCGGATCGGCAGACCGTCGAGTTCGCCATCGACCTGCAGGATTTCCCCCGATGCCAGCGCCTGACGCACCACCGCGAGGTGACGGTCCGGAATCTGCGCACGCAGAACCAAGCCTTCGGTGCCGAAGATGACAAGCAGACCGTCGCCCTTGCGGACGCGCTGTCCGGGCGAGGCGAGAACCTGCGTGACGCGACCGTCGAACGGCGCGCTGATGCGTGTCCGGTCGAGTTCCAGGCGGGCCTGTTCCAGCAGCGCCTCCGCGCGTTGCCGGCTGGCATTGAGTTCGGCGAGGCGTGAGGTGTGATCGGCAATCGACTGCTGGCGGGAATTGACGGTCAGTGCCTGGCGTTCCGCCGATTCGCGGGCGGTGTCCAGGTTGGACTGTGAGCCCAGCTTCTTTTTCAGCAGGTTCTCCTGCCGGGTGACTTCGGACCGCGCCAGGTCAAGCAGACGTTTTTCGTGGGGCAGCGAGGCCTGGTCGCTGTTGAAGCGATTGTTCTCCGAGTCGATCCGGGCATCGGCTTGACGCAGATCGGCCTCACGCTGCGCCACCAGCAGGGCCTGATCCCGGTCATCGAGCCGAACCAGGACCTGGCCCTTGCTGATGGTGTTGCCCTCGAACACCGTCATCTCGACGATGTCGGCATCGATGGCGGCGGACAGCTTTGCGTTCAGCAGGGATTCGATCCGGCCATACAGGGTGAGGATCGGGGCATGCGTAGCCGGTTCTGCACGCACGGTGCGCACCAGCCAGGCCTTTTCCTCGGCATCGACCGCCTTGGCCTGCGGCTTGGTCTTGATCAGCATTGCGGCCACGCCAACCGCAATGGCCAGGATCGCGATGGGGGTGCCCCAGCGCATCAGAGGGGATCGGAGTTTGGAGGTATCGACCATTCGACGGCTCAGCTTCAGTAATGACGCAAATAGTAGCGGCTTGGACGCCAAGGAATAGTGCATCAACCGAGAAACTTGGTCGCTTACGGCCTATGTGGATTGACGGTTGGCAGTGCGTAGCGAGGCGTCGATAATCCGCCGCCCTATCCCGCAACCCAGGACGGTTTGAATCATCATGTGGTTCCGTAACCTCGCGCTGTATCGCTTTTCCACGCCTTTCACCCTGAATGCCGAGCAACTCGACGACCAGCTTGCCGCCAAGGCGACGCGTCCGATCGGGGCACTTGAACCGAGTGTGATGGGTTGGGCGCCGCCCCTGGGTCGGGAGAGCAATCTGCTGGTCCATGCGACCGGCAGGTATCGGATGATCTGCGCCCGCAAGGAAGAGAAGATCATGCCCGCAGCGGCGGTCAACGAGGTGCTCGCCGCGCGGGTTCAGGAGATCGAGGATAAGGAAGGCCGCAAGGTGCGCGGCAAGGAACGGGCGAATCTCAAGGATGAGGTCATCTTCGACATGCTCCCGCGCGCCTTCAGCAAGAGCAGCCAGAGCTTTGCCTACATCGATCCCAAGGGCGAGTGGCTGATCGTCGATGCCGGCACCCCGAAAAAGGCGGAGGAAATCACCAGCCTGCTGCGCGAAACCCTGGGCTCGCTGCCGATTGCGCCGCTGAGCGTGGCGACCGCACCGAGCGCGGTCATGACCGGCTGGCTCACCGTCGGCGGCGTGCCGCCCGAGTTCAACATCGAGGATGAATGCGAACTGCGCGATCCGGGAGAGGATGGGGGCCTGGTGCGCGTGCGCAAGCACGATCTGGGTTCGGATGAGATCCGCGTGCATCTCGATGCGGGCAAGCTGGTTACCCGTCTCGCGCTGACTTTCGACGATCGCATCAACTTCGTCATCGACGAGCAGATGCTGGTCAAGCGCATCAAGTTCCTGGAAGTGGTGCAGGACGCCGCCAGCGAGACCGATGCCGAGACCGCCGCCGAGCGTTTCGACGGTGACTTTGCGGTCATGAGTCTGGAAATCGCCCGTTTCCTGCCGCGTCTGATCGAGGCCTTCGGCGGCGAAGCCGAAGCCGAAACCCGCAACGCCGCCTGAACCGGCAGTAGGGCGCAACCCGAAGGGCTTGCGCCGTAAACGGTCGGATCGGCGATGGGCAGTGATGGGCTGCGATGTCGGGCGGTACCTGGGCGTACCTGGATCTGCCTGGGCGCAGTCCGGCGGAAACCCGGCGGGTTCCGCCCTACCTCGAAACGCCCCTTGAACCAGACGTAGGGCGCAACCCGAAGGGCTTGCGCCATCGGCGTCAGAGGATGTACTGGCTCAGATCTTCGTCGCGGGCGAGTTCATCGAGCTGGCTATCGACGTAGGCGCCGTCGATGGTGACCGAGCTCCCATCCTGATCGGGCGCCTCGAACGACAGCGTTTCCATCAGGCGTTCCATGACCGTGTGCAGACGGCGCGCGCCGATGTTCTCGGTACGTTCGTTGACTTCGTGGGCGATCTCGGCGATGCGGCGCACGCCGTCGTCGGTGAAGGCGATGTTGAGGCCTTCGGTGGCCATCAGCGCGACGTACTGCTCGGTCAGCGAGGCGTCCGGTTCGGTCAGGATGCGCACGAAGTCGTCGGCGGACAGAGCGTCGAGTTCGACCCGGATCGGCAGGCGGCCCTGCAACTCGGGGATCAGGTCGGACGGCTTGGCGAGATGGAACGCGCCGGAGGCGATGAACAGGATGTGGTCGGTCTTGATCATGCCGTGCTTGGTGGACACGGTGCAGCCTTCGACCAGGGGCAGCAGGTCGCGCTGCACGCCCTCGCGGGAGACGTCCGCGCCGCCGTATTCCCCGCGCTTGGCGACCTTGTCGAGTTCGTCCAGAAAGACGATGCCGTTCTGCTCGACGCTGTCCAGAGCGCGGGTCTTGAGTTCTTCCTCGTTGACCAGCTTGGCGGCTTCTTCGTCGGTGAGGGCGCGCAGCGCGTCGGAGACTTTCATGCGTCGCGTCTTGGTGCGCCCGCCGCCGATGTTCTGGAACATGCTCTGCAACTGGCTGGTCATGTCTTCCATGCCGGGCGGGGCCATGATCTCCACGCCGATCGGGGCGGCAGAGACTTCGATATCGATCTCCCGGTCGTTCATATCGCCTTCGCGCACTTTCTTACGCATCTTCTGGCGGGTGTCCTCACCAATGCTGTCGCTGCCGCCGAGCAGCGCGTCGAGAACGCGGTCTTCGGCGGCGTCCTCGGCGCGGTGCCGCACCTTCTTCATGGCGTTCTCGCGCGCCATCTTGATGGCGGTGTCGACGAGGTCGCGGATGATGGTTTCGACGTCGCGACCGACGTAGCCGACCTCGGTGAACTTGGTGGCCTCAATCTTGATGAACGGGGCATCCGCGAGGCGTGCCAGCCGACGGGCGATCTCGGTTTTGCCGACACCGGTCGGACCGATCATGAGGATGTTCTTGGGGGTGATCTCGGGGCGCAGCGCGGCGGCAACCTGCATGCGCCGCCAGCGGTTGCGCAGCGCGATCGCGACCGCCCGCTTGGCGGCCTGCTGGCCGATGATGTGTTTGTCGAGTTCCTGAACGATCTCGCGGGGCGTCATCACGTTGTTGCTCATTACTTGGCGTCCAGCTCTTCGATGGTCAGGTGGTGATTGGTGAACACGCAGATGTCGGCGGCGATGTTCAGGCCTTTCTCGACGATTTCGCGCGCCGACAGTTCGGTGTTATCGAGCAGGGCGCGCGCGGCGGCCTGGGCGTAGGCGCCGCCGGAACCGATCGCCATCAGCGAGTCGATGGGTTCGACCACGTCGCCGTTGCCGGTGATGGTCAGCGAGGTCTCGGCGTCGGCAACCAGCAGCAGGGCTTCGAGGCGTCGCAACATGCGGTCGGTACGCCAGTCCTTGGCCAGTTCGACGGCAGCTCGGGTCAGATTGCCGTGGTGTTTCTGGAGCTTCGCTTCGAAACGCTCCAGCAAGGTGAAGGCGTCGGCGGTGCCGCCGGCGAAACCGGCGATCACGCTGTCGTTATAGAGGCGCCGGACCTTGCGGGCATTGCCCTTGAGGACGGTATTGCCCATCGAAACCTGACCGTCGCCGCCGATAACGACCTTGCCGTTGCGGCGCACGGAGAGAATGGTGGTGCCGTGCAGTTGCTCCACGAAGCACTCCTCGGAAAGCGGTGCGTGAATGAGAGGCGGGATTCTACACGAGCGTTTCCCTGCTCCGGCCCGTTCGCCGACCCGATCGACGGATTGGTGTGCGGGTGCAACGGGCGTGAAAAGGGATAAGGCGGATGACCGGCCAGTGGGGATGGTCCGGGGACAGAGACGGAATCGCATTTGTGGACACGGAATAGGGCACATTGTCATGTTTGTGTCATTCACCTGTCACAGAATGCCGCGCGTTTCCTTCCTGAGCATTGGCTATGCCTGAGATAAAGATTTTGGTTGTCGAAGATGAGGCGGCGGTGCGCGGCATGGTGCGCTTTGCCCTGGAACAGGCGGGCTTTGGCGTGATTGAAGCGCCGAGTGCTCTCGCGGCGCAGGAGCGGCTTGCCGATGCGCGCCCGCAACTCATTCTGATGGACTGGATGCTCCCGGACATGAGCGGCGTCGATCTGACCCGGCGGCTCAAGAAGGACGAATACAGTCGGGACATCCCGGTCATCATGTTGACCGCCAAGGGTGAGATCGACGATCGCGTTAAAGGCCTGGAGGCAGGCGCGGATGATTACGTGCCCAAACCGTTCTCACCCCGGGAACTGGTGGCGCGCATCCGTGCGGTGTTGCGGCGCACCGTCGGGGAGGATCTGGACGCGAGCCTCAGCCTCGGCGGCGTGACCCTGGATGACGAAACCCATCGTGTGACCGCCGACGACCGCGAGGTGGATATGGGGCCGACCGAATTTCGCCTGTTGCGATTCTTTCTTGCGAATCCGGAGCGGGTATTCAGTCGCGAGCAGATTCTCGACTACGTCTGGGGACGCAACAGTTTCCTGGAAGAGCGGACCGTGGACGTGCATATCCGTCGTTTGCGCAAGGCCCTCGAGCATGTCGGAAAGGAGGCGCTGATTCAGACCGTGCGTGGTGTGGGGTATCGTTGTTCGGATCGTCCCCAAGTGTCTTGAACCCGGTTCTTTATGCCGCATCGCCGACTGCCGCTGCCTGAATCACGATGATTCCATCGAAACGCTGGGGTCCGGAATTATGGCGCTTCCTGATCTTTGTACTGACCTGTTGGGCGCTGGGTTGGTGGTTCGGGTACCCGACGCCGGCGCTCATTGCTGCGTTAATCGTGTACATCGCCTGGGGCTGGCGGAATCTGCACAAGCTGGAACAGTGGCTCAATCAGAGCAACCGCACGCGACCGCCGCCGGTAACCGGCATCTGGGAATACGTGTTCAACGACATCTATGCGCTGCGACTGCGCTATCGACGTCGAAAAAGGCGGTTGGGAAACATCATCAAACGATTCCGTCGCACCACCGGCGCGCTGCCCGACGCGACCGTGTTGCTGGACGATGACGGCGCCATGGAGTGGTTCAACGGCCCCGCCACGCAGGTACTCGGCCTGGCGCGTCCGCGCGACGTCGGGCAGCGACTCGAACATTTGCTGCGTCATCCGGATTTCATCGAGTTCTTGCGGCGTCGGGAGCTCGAACAGACCTTGGAGATCGCCAGCCCGGTGGATCCGCGCGTGACGCTTCTGGTGCGTCTGGTGCCGTTGGACAAGGATCAGCTCATGGTCATCTTCCGCGACGTCAGCCAGCGGCGCCGTCTTGAGGTGGCGCAGCGTGATTTCGTCGCCAACGTCTCGCATGAACTGCGCACGCCGCTGACCGTGGTCAGGGGCTATGTCGAAGCCTTGCAGGGCATGCAGTCGGAGTTGCCGGAGTTGGTGAACAGCGCGCTGGCGGAGATGGAGCGACAGAGTTTGCGCATGGAGGGAATCGTGCGCGATCTGCTGACGTTGTCTCGGCTGGAAGCCGCGCCGATATTGGGTGAGGTTGAGCGCATCGAGGTTGTCGGCCTGCTTGAAGATGTGATCGCCGACGCCCGCGCCTTGAGCGAATTCGGGGCGCATCGGATACACCTGAACGCCGATAGCGCGCTGGCCCTGCACGGTAACCGTGAACAATTACTGGGCGCGTTTGCCAACCTGGTGGTGAACGCGGTGCGACATACCCCGAACGGTGCGGAAATCACCGTGAACTGGGCGCGTGATGGCGATGGCGCCCGACTTGCCGTGCGCGATGACGGTGACGGGATTTCTCCGGAGCACCTTTCGCGCCTTGGCGAGCGCTTTTACCGCGCGGACCCGAGTCGTTCGCGAGACAGTGGCGGGACCGGTCTGGGTCTGGCCATTGTCAAGGAAGTGCTGGAGCGCCATCACGGACGTTTGGAGATTCATAGCCGCGTCGGTGTCGGCAGCGAATTTATCTGTGTATTCGATGCCGCAGCGCTGTCGGACGCGGCGCCGTGATGACGTAACCCTATATCCCTGTATTCCATACCTTAAGGAAAATTCCAATGCCAGATAAATCCAATGACGCGCATATCGTGCAGCGTTTCGATCGTGAGCTCGAAGGCGTTCGCAGCAACGTTCTCGCCATGGGAGGCATCGTCGAACAGCAGTTGAGCGATGCGCTTCAGGCGATGGCGGATTGCGATGCCGACCTGGCGGAACGCACCGCCACCAACGATTACAAAGTCAATCGCATGGAAGTGCAGATCGATGAGTCCTGCACGCGCATTCTTGCGTTGCGACAGCCGACGGCGAGCGACCTTCGTCTGGTGCTGAGCGTCGCCAAGATCATTGCCGACCTGGAACGCATCGGTGACGAAGCCGAGCGGATCGCCTTGTTCGTGACCCGGATTGCCCGAGCCAACTGCAATCGCCGCCATTACACCGAACTCCTGCATATGGGCACGCTGGTCAAGGACATGCTGCACAACGCGCTGGATGCCTTTGCCCGTATGGACGCGCGCCAGGCGGTTGAAGTCGCGCGCATGGATGAAAAAGTCGATGCGGAGTACGAGGCGCATATGCGCCAGACCATGACGTACATGATGGAAGACCCGCGCAACATTCCGCCGTTTCTCGATTCGGTGTGGTGCGCACGCTCCCTCGAACGCATCGGTGATCGGTCCCGAAACCTCTGCGAGTACGTTATCTATCTGGTCAAAGGCAAGGATGTGCGCCACACCACCCTGGCGCAGATGGAGGAAGTCGCACGTTGATCTGCGTCGGTCATTTTCCCGGTGGATTTGTTGACCGGCGTCGCTGAGTTGGCTCGGAAAGCAGGCTAGACTGGCGTCCTTGAAATTTCGTTCGTCCTGTCTATTCGGAGGTTTTCATGCGCCGATCTGTGATGGTTTCGCTACTCGCGCCTTTGGCATTCACGTTTGCCGGTAACGCGCTGGCGGTCAGCGTGGATTATCAGAAGTTCACGGCGGAGGCGTTGATGTTGATGCGACCGTCGATTGCAGTCGAAGATCGGGAGCCATATCGCGAGGCGTTTCTCGAGAAACTCAGTGCAATGAGCCCGGCAGATCGCGCCCAGTTTCAGAAAAAGGCGATGGCGTATCTGTCCAGTCTCGACGAGGCGCAGCGCGCCGGTCTGATGAAGGACCTGATGTCCTATATGGACGCCATGACCCCGGAACAGTTGTTGATGCTCAGTCAGCAACTCAAAGGGACGCCGGAAGTGAAGGCGAAGCCACGTCCCTCGTCGCTGGTCGCGGCACCTCAGTCGGTGAACGCAGAGCGTAATCACGGGCCGATGGCTTACGGCATGCCTCCCAATTGGGCGCCTCAGGCGTACGCCTATCCGCCGACAGCCTATGCGCCACCCCAGCCGCAGCGCTATCGCCAGGCAGCGTCTTACGGCGGCCCCGCTTATCCGGTGCAAGGTTATCCTCAGCCCGGTTATGCGCCGCCCGGACCCGTCTATGGCAATGGATACGGCCCCGCTTATGGACCGGGGTACGGGTATCCGGCTTGGTGATACGAGCGATTTGCTGCACGCGGGGTGTCCGGAAATGAATGCGTGTGCTCGCCCGCGTGCACACCGTTCTGAAATAACTTGAACTGGTGTGCCGGCATAAGCCGATTGCCGTGCTGACACCCTTGCCCGAGGCCGCTATGAGCGCGAAGCGGCCCCTGGCTCAACCCCAACGTAGGAGATGGTGGGCAACACGAACCGCATCGCCGGGCACGCCGGTCAACCGAAATACGCCGAGGGAAAACAGCAAGAAAATCCTCGATTGATGCGGTTCGTTCCTCACCACATCCTTATGAGCTTTGGGCGTATTTCAGACCCTGACGTTCACGCTCAGCCGTGCGGAGTTGTGGGTTGTAGGTGACTTGTTAGGGCTTTTTACCTACGCTGTACGGCAACACCGTACGTCATGGGGCGCCAACCAATGGACAGCACGACCGTAAACAAATTCCGAGATGGCTTAAAAAGCTTTGTGGAACAGGTAATTAATCACCACACGCCGCTTCGTGTGACGCGCCGTACCGGCTCAGATTTCGTGGTGATGAGCGCCGAGGACTGGGAGCGTGACCAGGAAACCCTGTATGTGCTCCAGAATACCAACCTCATGCGCCAGATCGCTGATTCCAGCGCGACCCATAAAGCCGGTTCCGGATATGCCCCGACCAAAGAGCAGTTAGATGAGATCGTTGGTATTTGAGGGTGGAACATGGGAGATATATGAGGACCTACGGCAACGCGATAAACGGCTGCACAAAAATCTCTGTGCAATTTTGAAGGAGATGTTGCGAGGTGATGATCCCGGCACGGGCTTGGGAAAACCCGAAGCTCTTCGTCATAATCTTTCCGGGTTTTGGTCGAAGCGGCTTAGCCAAAAAGATCGGCTTGTGTACAAGTTTGACGATACACATATTTATGTCTTCGCTATTGGCGGCCACTACGACAATTATTAGTCCTAGCGCCAGTAATAAGGGGCGGCGGCGAAGCCGACATCCCAGCCCGCTCGCGGGCGACTTGATTGACTTGTTAGGCGATTTCCGCAATATTTACCAAATATTGGTATTTTTTTTGAGGGTTGCCCGATGGCCAAAAACACCAGTGTGAGCTTGGGAGACCACTTCGACCAGTTTATTGCCGCCCAACTCACCAAGGGGCGCTATGGCTCTGCTACAGAGGTGGTGCGGGCAGGCCTGCGCCTGCTTGAGAATGAAGAGCAGAAACTGGAAGCGCTGCGCCAATTGATTGTGGAAGGCCGAACCAGTGGAACGGCTGAGTACAGCTACGAGAGTTTTATGGCCGAACTCGATAATGAATTGAATTAATGGGTACATTTTCTCTTACCCATACGGCCAAGAATGATTTGCGAGGAATTGCTCAATTCACTGAAGAGCGCTGGGGACGAGCACAACGTAGGCATTACCTGAAAGGATTGGATGAGGCCTTTCAAATGCTGGCCGCTTCGCCAGAACTTGGAAATGCCTGCGATTACATTGAACCAGGTTTGCGCAAGTACCCGTTCCAGAGCCACGTGGTTTTTTACGACCTTCTTTCCGAAAAGGAAATTCAAGTGGTTCGTGTTCTGCACAAGAGAATGGATGTCCAACAGGCCGTTTTTCCCGCCTAACGCTCAAGCTGTGGGGCGCGCGACGCGGAGCGGCGCAGCGTCCCACACGAGCGTATTGTGTACGCCCAGCATGGGCATGAACTGATGAGGTGGAAGTCCTCTGTAGGAAGATCACCACCGAGTGCGGTTGATACTGCGCGCGGTGCCAACTACTAGCAACCCGCAAGGGCGTCGCCGCGAGGCGACGTCTGAAGGAAGTGGTGAGCAAAGCTGCGAGCTGATGAATAAGAACGTCATATGAGGCGTAGGCCGGAGACGAGATGGCACAAGACATCGAAGCCGCGTGATCTGACGGCCACCGTAAATGGCGCAGTTGTGCAGTGAAAGTTCACGTTCTTATCTGGGGAGATCTGTTCTTCGAGCGATCGGAAGATAGCCAGTCAGGCCACTGGTCGACCAAGCCTGGGTCCATCCGAGGGCATCGGCGGGTGGAAGCGAACGCGATGCAAACCGATAGCGCCGGTCGGGGTAACCCGATCGGTGGTTGAGCAGAAGTCAGCCGAGGGCGTAGTAGTCAAACGCTCACCGTAATGGGTGAGACACGTCGAAGGCCCGAACATTGAGAACCAAGGAGGAGTCTCATCGAACCTCCTGCCACGAACACCGACCGTAGTGATGACGTGACAGAGCGTACCGACGAGCAGCCAGCCTTGAGCAACGATCTACTCGAACGAATCCTGGCTCGCGGAAATATGCAGCGGGCCTGGAAGCAGGTTCGAGCCAATCGGGGAGCGCCAGGCATCGACCAGATGACCCTGGACGACTTCCCTGCCTGGGCCAAGGTCCACTGGGCCGAGGTCAAAGACGCCCTGGTGCAAGGCCGTTATCGGCCTCAGCCGGTGCGCCGGGTCGAGATACCGAAACCGAACGGAGGGGTACGCCTGCTGGGCGTGCCCACGGTGCTCGACCGCCTCATCCAGCAAGCCATCACCCAGGTGCTGGTGCCGTTATTCGATCCGGACTTCTCCACCCATAGCTTCGGGTTTCGTCCGCATCGCAGCGCGCACCAGGCAGTGCGTCAGATACAGGCCGACATCAAGGACGGCAACCGGATCGCCGTCGATATCGACCTGTCCAAGTTCTTCGACCGGGTCAATCACGACCTGCTGATGACACGACTGGGCCACACGGTCCAGGATAAACGTGTGTTGAAGCTGATCGGCCGTTACCTGCGGGCGGGTGCCTTGGAAGGCACCGTGTTCAGCGAGACGCGCGAAGGGGTCCCGCAAGGCGGCCCTCTCTCGCCCTTGCTGGGCAACATCCTGCTCGATGCGTTGGACAAGGAATTGGAGCGGCGAGGCCATCGGTTCGCCCGGTACGCGGACGACATCATCATCGTGCTGGGCAGCCAGCGCGCCGGTGACCGAGTCTTGCGTAGCCTCACCCGCTATCTGGAAGAGCGCCTGAAGCTGGTGGTCAACACGGCCAAGAGCCGGGTGGTCAACGTCAGTGACAGCCGTTTCCTCGGATTCACCTTCCGGGGCGGACGGGTTCACTGGCACGCGCAATCGGAGGACCGATTCAAGCGTCGCGTGAGGGAACTGACCAACCGCAACTGGGGCGTATCGATGCGCTACCAACTGTTCAAGATCAGCCAGTACCTGCGGGGCTGGATCAACTACTTTGGCATCGCCAGCGGCTATCAGCGCTGCGTGGAACTGGATCACTGGATCCGGCGCCGCGTGCGTATGGCGTACTGGCGGCAATGGCGTAAGCCACGAACCAAGGTAAGAAACTTGCTCAGCCGGGGCGTCTCGATCACCACTGCGGTCGCGTGCGGACTCACCAGCAAAGGCCCATGGCGTAGCGCGAAAACCCCCGGGATTCAGCAGGCATTATCCAATGCCTATTTGAAAACCGAGGGGCTTATCTCGCTGCGCGATGGGTGGATCAAGCTTCACTATTCTCAGTGAAACGCCCTGTGCGGACCCGCATGCAGGGTGTTGTGGGGAGGGGCGGCTAAACACCGCCCCTTACCCGATTAGCGGTGATCTGGCTTGCCTTGGCGAAGGCATCGGGTACGTGAACAAGTTCTATTTCGACAAGACCGGGAAACAGATCAATGAATTCGACGTGCTGAAGGTTTTCCACTTCATCGGCGCTCGTCGCAAACGTCACTACATGTATAAGTGGGTGAGGCGCGACGACAAGGGGCGGATGGCAATCATGCACCTCACGGCAAGCGACGAACCGACCGTTCCGCTGTCGGTGTGCGCGAACAAAGAAGGGGTATTTGAGGATGCGGAAATCATGCAGAGCCGATCCCGCTAACGTCGAAGCTCAAGGGCGCGCCGCTTGCGGCGCGTCCCCTTGGAGCGCAGTGTTAGGGATCATGAACGTATATTGATTTGAGTGACTCAAGCGCAGTGCCTCGCGGATCGCTGCAACGATCGCCTCTGGCTTTTCAAGCGGGATGGCATGTCCACTATCTACCCATATTTGTTTGGAGCCGGGGTAAAGGCGGGCAATATCTCTACGCTTTGCGTTGGCGTCATCTGCCACAGTTGATTTTTCATCTAGTGGCTCGGAGGCGCTGAGCACGAAAACGGGCTTGCCTGACAAGGTTGGCAAATCGAGCACCTGCTTGCCGGTTTGAGGAAGCAAATCGAGCTCATCCTTGGCGGTGCCTGTAACCATAACACCGAGCAGGCCGCGCACCAGGAATGACTGTTTCTCCAGCGCACCTTCTCCATCAAGTTGTTGGGGGTGCGTCGAGTCAACCAGAATGAGCGCGCTCACCTCTTCCGGATAACGACGGGCATAAAGCTGCATGTACAAGCCGCCTAATGAGTGGCCTACCAGAATGTACGGCGGCTTCATGCCTTTGTCGTGCAGCAGCGCTCTGAGTTCATCCACGACGTGCAAACCATCGCGGGGCGTTGCGACAGGATCACTATTTCCGTAACCGGGACGGTTATAAGCGAATGTCGTGGTGTCGTTCGAGATTTGAGGCAAGACCTTCTTCCACCACTCCATCCGTCCACCGAGCCCATTTTCAAACACAACAGGGGGCGTGCCATGCCGAGTCATTGCAAATTCGATATTCCGATTGTCGAGCTTCTCCAACGTTGAGTTAGGCAGTGACGCGCAGCTAGAGAGCAGCATGGCCGTTACAACGGCAAGTGCTCTTGCAAATAGTATTTGTCTATTCATCAAGGTATCCCTAACGCGAACCACAAGGGGCGCCGCGAAGCGGCGTCCCGTGGCCGGAGGCCACAAACTTTGTGGATTTGTTATGCAATTTAATTATCCGATTTGTATTTTATATTTATTGCGACCGAGAAATGGCTCATGCAATCACGATCAAGCTTCGCTCCTTTTGGAGACCCTTCTTGCCCTTTGCATAAACCACTCGTATTAACATTGGTGTCATTATTTTTCACGGCTTTTCTTAGAACAATCCCGATGGAAAACCCGCCGCCATAACATTTAGGATTCGTGCAATCCACATACTCGCCCGGCGGATTTGTCTCTGTAAACTTAAGGATTTCTTTTTCACCGTATGGCCCCCTCTTCGGTCTCTCGACCTCGATAACGCAAGACTCGATTGAGGGGAATACCTCGGCGAACGAACCCTTTTTTGAGAACAAGGGGTCGGACTGATCCATTAATTCGGCTGCTTTAGGCCTGCTATCATGACTCATGACTTTCCTCAACTCCTAGGGCAGGTGTGCATAACGCTTTAGTTAACGCTTTAGTTAAGCCGCCCGTACGAGGCGCAAAAAAAATCCGTGAGCGGGTGGCTCGCGTTCGGCCAAGTCGGGGGCACGGCATCCGGCGGGTCGGCTTTAACGTCTTGTTGGACAATGGACGCGCCCCGGACTCTCCTTATTAGAGAAAAATCACGCCGCGTGCTGTAGGCGTGCAGAAGAGGCGCCCCACAGTGCGGACAGCGTCTCGGGGTCACGGGCTTCGTGCGGGCATGCATCCGCGCTTCGCCGGTCGGCAGCATCGTCCGGGCAAGCGTCCGCTTTGGTTGGCCGTTGGTGGCGTACAGCCCGTATCCTCGCACCGTGTGCGCCCCTTTCGGTGGCACATGCGACAGCACCCGATCGATGAAATGCGGCGCGCTCATCGTCATCGTTTTGGTTTTTCCGTCTCGGTGATCGGTGTAGCGAAAGCGCACGTCTTCTCCATTCCCCTTCAACAGGCGACTGTTTTTGATCGGCCCACCTCGAACATACCGCGAAAGATAGTCGCTCACACCCACCCCCGCGCGATACCCGGCCTGAATCCGTACCGCCCAGCGTTTCCTGGCGACGGCACGCAGCGTCCGCCGCCAGTCGGCCTCCGTCCAATCGGTCGGTAACGTGATGGCGCCGGTGTCGTAGGCGGCATTGGCCCAGCTCAGCCATTTGCCCCGGAACTTGGCCTTCAGTACCGCCGCCGGCAGCAGATAGTCGCCTTGCGCGTCGATCCAGCGGCCATCGCGCAGGCCGCCCCCGCTGACGATCAGATGTCCATGCGGGTGGAAGCTCAACGAGCGTCCCCAGGTGTGGACGGCGGCGAGCACGCCGACCTCGGCACCCAGATAGCGCGCATCACGCAGCAGTTCCTGCACGGCCTCGACCGCGCTACGCAGCATTACGTCGTTGCTCCAGCGCCGGTTGTATCGCCAGAGCGCGTTGAGCTCGTGCGGCAGCGTCATGATGACGTGAAAGTGGTCGCAAGGAAGCAGGCGCTCGCGGACCCGCTCAAGCCAGGTCTCCCCATAGTTTTTTGCACAACGCGGGCAGCTCCGGTGCCGACATCCGTGCGGGCTGTGCTCGGTGTAATCGTCGTTCTGGCAGCGCCAGTACTCGCTCCCCAGCTCGGGCTCCCCGCAGCGCATGACCGCGTTGACGGCTTCGTGCTGATCGCGGCTGACACCGCGCCCTTGCCGATAGGCCGGATAATGCCGCTGAAATATCGCTTTCAATGTGTTGGACATCGACTTTTCCTTAGTCCGATCGGGTGGCTTGATTTCCTGTTTGGCCTTTCTATTTAATTAAGGCCGTAATGTGGGTGTTTCCTTGCAATTAACCACCGCTTTTTTCCATTTATTTTGTCCAACGCTTAGTAGACAGCCAAGTTCTACATAACACGATAAAGAATCACAGCTGTGAATCCGCCAACTAACTGAATTAATTTGAAATCTCCTTCAGTCATGGCGTTCGTGCTCCGTGTTATGCAGCCAATGGCTATCTTTATCGGGTTATACCGCCTGAGGGCGGTGCCTCGCAACGTGCGAGCATCCATCGCCCGTCGTCCTATGCCTCTGTTTTGAAGGAAGTATTTCGGGCGGTCAAGGCAGCGAGGTAGGGCGGAACCCGAAGGGCTTCCGCCGCCGGCAGGGACATGGCGGAAGCCCTTCGGGTTCCGCCCTTGCTACCTCGCTTTGTCGCCCCGCTAAAGTGCGATGAACCTTTTTTATTTGGCGGGTGCCGCTATCGACAGTAGTCCTGGGTCGGGGTGACGGAATGGACGCTGACTACTGCGCCAGAGCGGGCGACAAATTGGCTTTCACCGACCGGATAGGCCGGGTTGGCCCAGTCGTAGGTATAACCGAGCCGGGTCCAGGTACGGCGACCTTTGTCGTAGGCGATGGATTTGAGGGTGTCGAACCAATTGCGGTGCGCGGCGCTGACACGGCTTCGGGGCGAGTCCGGATAGTCGAGACTGGCTTCGTGATCGTTGATCTCCGGGTCCGGGGTCGGGCGGAAAAGGTCGCCGGGTTTGACCCAGAGTTCGACGAAGCGGGTGCGGTTGGCGCCGGGTGGCAGACCGAGCCGTTGTTTAAGGCGGAGATTCAGCGCGCTTCCTTGCAACTTGGTTGCCTGGCAGAAGTTCTTGACCTGAGGGGCAACGGTCAGCCAGACGTCGTTGCCAAGGGTGATGCTTTCGCCAACGGATTGATCGAAGCCGACCCAGTTGGTCCAGGCGACCATCAGCACATGGTCGTCCACGCCGTCGTTCGACCAGTATTGCGATGGATCCGATTTACGGATTGCAATCAGGGTACGCGATATTTCGTGAGGTTCCGCAACCCGGGCGTCATCAATGGCGGCTTGGTAGGCGGTGTCGGGATCGACCTGCGGAATGCCCGCCGGAGCATAGGTCTCGGTCGTGGCACAGGCGCTGAGGCCGATGCATGCGGAGAGGACGAGTAGGGTGGTGTGGATACGCATGATGAATCGATCGGGTTGCTTGGCCGAACCTCGATTCTAATGCAAGAGCGCGGCGCTGTTGGGGAACCTCTGATTTATTCAGGCGCGGCGCAAATGGATGAATGAAATCGTGGGTTTCAAGGCGCGAAACGCCGCGAATAGCCCGCTATTCGCAAGTGTTGCAATGCGCAAATCCGTGATTTCAGAGTTCAGATGAATGTGCATGAATAGATCAGAGATTCCTTAAGGGTTGCTTTTCAGGGCACCGGCCAAGGCATCGATCAGACGATCGATCTGCGCGCGCTGATGGGTGGCAGAGAGCGTGATGCGCAGACGCGCCGTGCCTTCGGGAACGGTGGGTGGTCGAATTGCCGTGACCAGGAAGCCGGAACCCAGGAGGTGGGCGCTGAGTGCGAGTGCGCGCGCGTTGTCGCCGATCAGCAGGGGCTGGATCGCGGTCGGTGATTTCATCAGCATGCCGGAAGGTAAGCGCTGCGCGCAGGCTGAGCGAAAGTACGCGATGTTCTCGTTCAGTATTTGGCGGCGGGCGTCATCCTGCAGCAGGGTCAGGCTGGTGCGGGTGGCTTCGGCCAGCGCTGCCGGCATGGCGGTGGTGTAGATGTAGGGTCGGGCGCGTTGAATCAGGTACTCGATCAGGTCGGCGTCGCCGGCAACAAACGCACCAGCGGTGCCGAAGGCTTTGCCCAAGGTGCCCATCAATACCGGAACGTGTTCGGCGCTCAGCCCGAAATGCGCGCAACTGCCCCGGCCCTGCGGGCCGAGGACGCCGATCCCGTGCGCGTCATCGGCCATCAGCCAGGCCTGATGGCGTTTTGCCGATGCGGCGAGTTTCGGGAGCGAGGCGATGTCGCCATCCATGCTGAAAACCGCGTCGGTGACGATCAGGGTCTCACCTTCGGTTGTTGCACTCAGACGGCGTGCGAGATCGTCGCTGTCGGCATGCGCATAACGTTGATGGCGTGCGCCGCTGAGCAGGCCGGCATCGAGCAGTGAGGCGTGGTTGAGGCGGTCTTGAAACACGCGGTCGCCCTGACCGACCAGTGCGGCGATCGTGCCCAGGTTGGCCATGTAGCCGGTCGAGAACAGCAACGCACGTTCGCGGCCCAGGAAGTCGGCGAGCTCCTCTTCCAATGCTTGATGGGCGGCGCTGTGACCGCTGACCAGATGTGCCGCGCCGCTGCCGCTGCCCCAGGTGTCGATGCCGCGTTTGAAGGCAGCGGCGATGTCCGGGTGTCCGGCGAGCCCGAGATAATCGTTGCTGGCGAAGCCGATGACCTGGCGGCCATCCTTGAGGGTCAGATTGACGCCGTCCAGGGCGCGAACGGTGAGCGGTTGGCGATACATCGCCGATTCGCGACGCCCGGTGAGTTCATGGCGGATCCGTTCGCGGAACGACATGGTTCGTTGATCGTGGCGCGGCGGGGACGTCAGGCTCGGGCGGCGTTCTCGTGAGGATCGAGGGTGCGCAGGCCAAGACGACCGAACAGCTGCATGTCGCTGTTGGCTTCGGGGTTCGGCGTGGTCAGCAGCTTGTCGCCGTAGAAGATCGAGTTGGCGCCGGCGAAGAAGCACAGCGCCTGGGTCTCGTCGTTCATGTCGGTACGACCGGCGGACAGGCGCACGTAGGACTTCGGCATGAGGATGCGGGCGACCGCGATGGTGCGCACGAATTCCAGGGGCTCAAGACGTGGCACGTCCTGGAGCGGCGTGCCAGGGACCGCAACCAGCATGTTGATCGGCACCGATTCGGGGTGCTTGGGCAGGTTGGCCAGCTGGGCCAGCAGCCCGATGCGGTCTTCGCGCGATTCGCCCATGCCGACGATGCCCCCGGAGCAGACATTCATGCCCGCCGCGCGGACGCGCTCCAGGGTGTCGAGGCGATCCTGGTAGGTACGGGTGGTGATGACCTTGTCGTAGTACTCGGGCGAGGTGTCGAGGTTGTGGTTGTAGTAGTCGAGACCGGCTTCAGCCAAGGCTTCGGTCTGATCGTTATCGAGCATGCCCAGGGTCATGCAGGTTTCCAGGCCCAGATCGCGGACCACACGAACCATTTCGAGCACGCGCGGGAAGTCACGTTTGTTCGGATTGCGCCAGGCGGCACCCATGCAGAAACGGCTGGCGCCGTTGGCCTTGGCGGCAGCGGCGGCGGCGATCACGGCGTCCACATCCAGCAGGCGTTCCTTCTCCAGCTTCACCTCCTTGTGGTGCGCGCTCTGCGAGCAATAGCCGCAATCCTCGGCGCAGGAACCGGTCTTGATCGACAGCAGGGTGCTGACCTGTACCGCATTCGGATCGAAGTGCGCGCGATGCACGCTGTGCGCTTCAAACAGGAGGTTGTTGAAGGGCTGGTCGAACAAGGCGCCGACTTCCTTCAGGGACCAGTCGTGGCGGAGTGCGTCGGCTTCGGGCATCGTGTTCGGCGTGAGGGACATGGTGGGACCGTTGAAAGGGCGAGGAGAAGGCGATGGAACAAGCATGGCGCAGTATACAGGATTGGTTTTTGGGGCCGCGCTGCGTGCTCTGCGGGGATCGCGCCTCGGTGGAGCTGGAATTGTGCGAGGGATGTCTTGCCGATCTGCCACGCCTGGGGGGGGGCTGTCCGCGTTGTGGCGAGCCGACGCCGGCGGCACAGATATGCGGTGCGTGTCTGCGTCGGCCGCCGCCGTTCGATTATCTGTATGCGCCGTTCCGTTACCGATTGCCGCTTGACTGGCTGGTTCAGGGTTTGAAGTTTGAACGGCGTCTGAATCATGCGAGCATCTTGGCGGAAGTGTTGCGTCGTGTCTGGCGGCCACCGGATGCCCGGCCCGATCTGCTGATCCCGGTGCCTTTGCATGCATCCCGGTTGCGCGAGCGCGGTTTCAATCAGGCGATCGAGTTGTTCGCGCCGCTGGCGCGCGATCTGGGGGTGCCGATCGAACGTCGGTTGGCGTTGCGCAGCCAGGCGACACCGGCACAGGCGGGACTGGATGCCAGGGCGAGGCGGCGCAATGTGCGTGGGGCCTTCGTTCTGCGTGGCAATGCAGATCGGGTGCGCGGAAAGTCGGTGGTGATCCTGGACGATGTGGTAACCACCGGTTCGACGGTTGCGGAACTGGCGCGCGTGTTGCGCCGCGCCGGTGCCCGGCGTGTCGGTGTATGGGCCTTGGCAAGAACGGTCGTGCCATAATCGCGCCCCGAATTTCCCAAGCGTGTGCCCATCTCCCCGTGCGCAATGAACCCCGCTGGTTCGCGAGCCAGCGTCACACTCATCAAAATATCCCCGAGGCGGTCGTGCCTTGGCTGCTTGATCGCAGTTCCCTGACGGCGCGGGTGCTGCGCGCCTGTGACGGCGGATTCCGGGTGGAACTCCTGGGGCAGTGGCGCGGGCGTCCCTTGCCGGGCGAAGCGCAATTTCTCGGTATCCCGGTAGGGCGTCATGCATTGATCCGTGAGGTCCGGCTGTGTTGTGACCGGGAGCGTTGGGTATATGCGCGTTCGGTCATTCCGCTGGCGACGCTGCATGGGGCTGGACGCAAACTGGGCAACCTCGGAACCCGCCCTCTCGGGGCCGTGCTGTTTGCGGATCGCCGCGTGCGTCGCACGGCAGTGGAGTTGGCTCGGGTTCAGCCCGGCGAACTGATCCATCGGCATGCCTTGCAGGGCTTGCCGGAATCCCGTGACCCGATCTGGGGCAGACGTTCGTTGTTCCGGATCGCGGCAGCACCATTGCTGGTCAGTGAATGGTTTCTGCCCGGTCTTCCCCGATTTCCGGGAGGCAAGCGGTGAACATGATCGAGCGGTTGCGCGAATACGCCTTGCTGATGCGGCTGAATCGACCGATCGGCATCCTGCTGCTGCTCTGGCCTTGCTTGTGGGCACTATGGATCGCCGCCGAAGGATTGCCCGATGTTCGGGTGCTGCTCGTGTTCCTGGCGGGCGTGACCTTGATGCGTTCGGCTGGTTGTGTGATCAACGATTACGCCGACCGCGATTTCGACCCCCATGTGCGTCGGACCAAGGATCGCCCACTCGCGGCGGGACGGGTGTCGTCGCGGGAAGCGATTGTGCTTTTTGTCGTCCTGAGTCTGCTGGCGTTCGCGCTGGTGTTGTTGATGAACGCCAAAACCATCGCCATGTCCTTCGTTGCGGCATTTCTGGCGGCGACGTATCCGTTCATGAAGCGCTACACCCACCTACCGCAGATCTACCTTGGTGCGGCGTTCGCGTGGGCGGTGCCGATGAGTTTCATGGCGCAGACCGGTAGCGTCCCGCTAATCGGTTGGGTGTTGTTTGTTGCACCGATTTTGTGGGCCACGGCCTACGACACCATGTACGCGATGGTCGATCGCGAGGACGATTTGAAGATCGGGGTCAAGTCGACCGCGATTCTGTTCGGTCGCCATGAGCGTTTGATCATCGGCGTCATCCAGATATTGATGCTGCTGGATCTGATCTGGGTCGGTGCGCTTGCGACGCTGAGCTGGCCTTACTGGAGTGGCCTCGCAGTCGCCACTGGATTGGGTGTGTACCAGCAGTGGCTGATTCGGCAGCGCGAGCCTGCCAGTTGTTTCAAGGCCTTCCTGAACAATAACTGGCTCGGTATCGCCGTGTTCATGGGTATCGCTGCCGATTACGCGATGCAGTCGCTAATACGCACATAAAACCCTTCGTGGTTGCTCCATTAACGAGTGCTGGTCCAGAATAGCCGACCTCAAAATACGGTCCGGCATATCTGTAACACCCCAACATGTTGATTTCCCTGAGCTTTTCGATTGGGTCGAGGGCGTGGGAGGGGTGTCTTTTCGGCGTTCTCGGGTGTTTGATCCGCCACGCCAGGTTGCTCGAACAAAGAATTCAGCCCTGTCAGATGGCGGGGCGGCGCCATGAAATCCGCAGTCATTCATCGACTCAGGTTTGGTGACGCTTAAAGCAGAACTACCGGTTTTCGACTCAAACTCAATCAGGAGAGAACGATGCCTTCTCGCAGAGACCTTGCCAATGCCATCCGTGCCCTCAGCATGGATGCCGTTCAGAAGGCCAATTCCGGCCACCCCGGCGCCCCGATGGGCATGGCGGACATCGCGGAAGTGCTGTGGAACGACCACATGCACCACAACCCGAGCAACCCGGACTGGGCGGATCGCGATCGCTTCATCCTCTCCAACGGTCACGGCTCCATGCTGATCTACTCGTTGCTGCATCTGACGGGTTACGAGCTGAGCATGGACGACCTGAAGAACTTCCGTCAGCTGCATTCCAAGACCCCAGGTCACCCGGAATACGGTTATGCGCCGGGCGTCGAAACCACCACCGGTCCGCTCGGTCAGGGCATCACCAACGGTGTCGGCATGGCGCTGGCGGAACGCACCCTGGCGGCGCAGTTCAACCGTGATGGTCATGACATCGTCGATCACTACACCTACGTGTTCATGGGCGACGGCTGCATGATGGAAGGCATCTCCCACGAAGCCTGTTCCTACGCCGGTACGCTTGGCCTGGGCAAGCTGATCGCCTTCTGGGACGACAACGGCATCTCCATCGACGGTCACACCGAAGGCTGGTTCACCGACGACACCCCGAAGCGTTTCGAGGCTTACGGCTGGCATGTGGTCCGCGATGTCGATGGCCATGACGCCGAAGCCATCAACAAGGCGATTCATGAAGCCAAGTCGGTCAATAACAAGCCGACCCTGATCTGCTGCAAGACCGTTATCGGTTTCGGTGCGCCGAACCTGTGCGGTTCGCACGATTGCCACGGCGCTCCGCTGGGTGCCGAAGAAATCGCCGCCACCCGTGAGAACCTGGGCTGGAAGCATGAGCCGTTCGTGATCCCGAGCGAGATCTACGCCGGTTGGGATGCGAAGGCCAAGGGTGCGGCGGCGGAAGCGGCCTGGAACGACAAGATGGCGGCCTACAAGGCGGCTCATCCGGATCTGGCGGCGGAGTTCGAGCGCCGCATCAATGGCGAGCTGCCGGCTGACTGGGCTGCAGCGTCTGCGGCATACATCGCTGAGTGCAACGCCAAGGGCGAAGGTCCGGCGACCCGCAAGGCTTCCCAGAACACGCTGAACGCCTACGGTGCGGTCCTGCCGGAATTCCTCGGCGGTTCCGCCGATCTGACCCCGTCCAACCTGACCTCGCACAAGAACTCGGTGTCCATCACCGACACCGTGGCCGACGGCAATTACCTGTCCTACGGCGTGCGTGAGTTCGGCATGTCCGCGATCATGAACGGCGTCGCCCTGCACGGTGGATTCATTCCTTACGGCGGCACCTTCCTGATGTTCTCGGAATACGCCCGTAACGCGCTGCGCATGGCCGCGTTGATGAAGATTCAGTCGATCTTCGTCTACACCCACGACTCCATCGGTCTGGGCGAGGACGGCCCGACCCATCAGCCGGTCGAGCAGATCCCGACCCTGCGCATGATCCCGAACATGGCCGTCTGGCGTCCTTGCGACGCGGTCGAGACCGCCGTGTCCTGGAAGGCGGCGGTCGAGTACAAGAACGGCCCGAGCTGCCTGATCTTCTCGCGTCAGAATCTGGCCCATCAGGCCCGCACCGACGCGCAGATCGCCAACATCGCCAAGGGCGGCTACGTGCTGCGCGACTGCAACGGCACCCCGGACGCGATCATCATCGCCACCGGTTCCGAGGTCGATCTGGCCGTCAAGGCGGCGGAAGCCATGGGCGACAAGAAGATTCGCGTCGTTTCGATGCCGTCCACCAACCTGTTCGACGCCCAGGATGCGGCCTACAAGGAATCGGTCCTTCCTGCGGCCTGCACCGCCCGCGTTGCGGTCGAAGCCGCCGTCACCGACGGTTGGTACAAGTACGTCGGCATCAACGGTGCAGTCGTCGGTATGCACACCTTCGGTGAGTCCGCTCCGGCGGGCCTGCTGTTCAAGGAGTTCGGCTTCACCGTCGAGAAGGTTGTCGAGGCCGTCAACGGCGTCCTGTAATTGAATCGCGCGACGATGCCGTTTTCGGTGTCGTCGCGCAGTCATTTCCATCCATAAACTGGAGAATCAAGCATGACCATCAAGGTTGGCATTAACGGCTTCGGCCGCATCGGCCGCATGGCCTTCCGCGCCATCGCCAAGGACTTCCCGGGTATCGAAGTGGTCGGTATCAACGATCTGCTCGACGCCGATTACCTGGCCTACATGCTGAAGTACGACTCCGTGCACGGCCGCTTCGGTGGAGACGTGTCCGTCGAAGGCAACAATCTGGTCGTCAACGGCAAGACCATCCGCCTGACCGCCGAGCGCGATCCGGCCAACCTGGCCTGGTCCGACATCGGTGCCGATCTGGTCATCGAGTGCACCGGCTTCTTCCTCACCGAAGAGACCTGCCAGAAGCACATCGCCGCCGGCGCCAAGAAGGTCGTCATGTCGGCGCCGTCCAAGGACGCCACCCCGATGTTCGTCTACGGCGTCAACCACGAGACCTACGCCGGTCAGGCCATCATCTCTGCGGCTTCCTGCACCACCAACTGCCTGGCCCCGGTCGCCAAGGTCCTGAACGACAACTGGGGCATCAAGCGCGGCCTGATGACCACCGTTCACGCCGCCACCGCGACCCAGAAGACCGTCGACGGCCCGTCCCAGAAGGACTGGCGCGGCGGTCGCGGCATCCTGGAGAACATCATCCCGTCCTCCACCGGTGCCGCCAAGGCCGTCGGTGTGGTGCTGCCGGAACTGAACGGCAAGCTGACCGGCATGGCCTTCCGCGTCCCGACCTCCGACGTCTCCGTGGTCGATCTGACCGTCGAGCTGAACAAGGAAGCCTCCTACGCGGACATCTGCGCCGCCATGAAGGCCGCGTCCGAAGCCCCGGGCATCGGCGAGACCCTGTCCTACACCGATGAGAAGGTCGTCTCCACCGACTTCCGCGGTGTCGGCTTCTCCTCGATCTTCGATGCCGAGGCCGGTATCGCCCTGGACAAGACCTTCGTCAAGGTCGTGTCCTGGTACGACAACGAGTACGGCTACACCTGCAACATGCTGCGTTTCGTGCAGCACGTTTCCAAGTAAGCCGAAACAGCCGAGGCGTTTTGCGCCTCGGCTGTTTGCTCTGTAGGAGCGGCTTCAGCCGCGATCAGCCTCGATCGAATGCCGATCGCGGCTGAAGCCGCTCCTACGGTGAATCAGTCTTGAGTTATAGGTTTTCGCCAGCGCGGACTCGTTCTTGCGAAAACGGATAACTGAATACTGATAACTGAAAACTCGAACGACTTAAGGAGTTCGCATGTCCTTCATCAAGCTGACCGATCTCGACCTCGCCGGTAAGCGAGTCCTCATCCGCGCCGACCTGAACGTGCCCGTCAAGGACGGCAAGGTCACCTCCGATGCCCGCATCACCGCTTCCATGCCGACCATAGAGCACTGCGCCAAGGCCGGCGCCAAGGTCATGGTGTTCTCGCACCGCGGGCGTCCGGAAGAGGGCGTTTACGACGACGCCAATTCCATGGCCCCGATCGCTGCCGACATGTCCGCGAAGCTGGGTAAGGAAGTCCGCCTGATCAAGGATTACGTCAACGGCGGCTTCGAGGTCGCTGCGGGCGAAGTCGTGCTGCTCGAGAACGTGCGTTTCAACGCCGGCGAAAAGAAGGACAACGACGAGCTGGCCGCCAAGTACGCCGCGCTCTGCGACGTCTTCGTGATGGACGCCTTCGGTACCGCGCACCGTGCCCAGGCCTCTACCCACGGTGTCGGCGTCAAGGCCCCGGTGGCCTGCGCCGGACTGCTGCTCTCCGAAGAGCTGGACAGCCTTGCCAAGGCGCTGGCCAACCCGGCTCGTCCGATGGTCGCCATCGTCGGTGGCTCCAAGGTCTCCACCAAGCTGACCGTGCTCGAAGCGCTGTCCGAGAAGGTCGATCAGCTGGTCGTCGGCGGCGGTATCGCCAACACCTTCCTGGCCGCGATGGGCAACAACGTCGGCAAGTCCCTTTACGAAGCCGATCTGGTCGACACCGCCAAGGCGCTGGTCGAGAAGATGAAGGCCCGTGGCGCCAACATTCCGATCGCGGTCGATGTGGTCTGCGGCAAGGAGTTCTCCGAGTCCGCCGAGGCGACCCTGAAGAACGCCAATGAAGTCGCCGACGACGACATGATCTTCGATATCGGTCCGCAGTCTGCTGCGGAACTGGCCGACATCATCGCCAAGGCCGGCACCATCGTCTGGAACGGCCCGGTCGGCGTGTTCGAATTCGATCAGTTCGGTGAAGGCACCAAGACCGTGTCCATGGCGATCGCCAATGCCGAGGGCTTCTCCCTGGCGGGTGGTGGCGACACGATTGCCGCTATCCAGAAGTACGACATCTATGACAAGGTGTCCTACATCTCCACCGCTGGCGGCGCCTTCCTTGAATACCTCGAAGGCAAGACCCTCCCGGCGGTCGCGATGCTGGAAGCCCGCGCCAAGGGCTAAGTCCTTACCCCGAGGCCGACCGTAATCCTACGGTCGGCCTTTTCGATTGCTACGAGGCATAACCACGTATGCTCAGACGTACCAAGATCGTCGCCACGCTGGGTCCCGCTACCGACGATCCCAAGGTTCTGGATCAGATCATCGACGCCGGCGTCGATGTGGTTCGCATCAACTTCTCCCACGGCAGTCACGAAGAACATCAAAAGCGCGTCGAGCTGGTCCGTAACCGTGCCCGCGCTCATGGTCGCCAAGTCGGCGTGCTTGCCGATCTGCAGGGCCCGAAGATCCGCACCGAGCGCTTCAAGAACGGCAAGATTACCTTGGTCGAAGGCAGTACCTTCACGCTCGACGCCGACTGTCCGCGTGACGACGGTGATGAGGAAAAGGTCGGTATCACCTACAAGCAGTTGCCGGGCGATGTCTCGCGTGGCGATACGCTGTTGCTTGATGACGGCGCGATCGTGCTGTGGGTCGATCAGGTCAATGGCAACAAGGTGGAATGCCGCGTTGTGGTCGGTGGTGTGTTGTCCAACAACAAAGGCATCAACCGTCAAGGTGGTGGTTTGTCCGCCGATGCGCTGACTGACAAGGATCGAAAGGATCTGGCCTTCGCCGCCGAGATCAAGGCCGATTATCTGGCCATCTCCTTCCCGCGCTGTGCTGCGGATATCGAGCATGCCCGTGAGCTGCTCAAGGCGGCAGGTGGTCATGCGGACATCGTTGCCAAGATCGAACGTGCCGAAGCCATCAAGTGCATCGACGAGATCATCGATGCCGCTGACGTGGTCATGATTGCGCGTGGCGATCTGGGCGTCGAGATCGGTGATGAAGAACTGCCGGGCGTTCAGAAAATCATCGCCCGCAAGGCGCGTATGCGCGACAAGGTGGTGATCACTGCGACGCAGATGATGCAGTCGATGGTGGACAGCCCGATGCCGACCCGTGCAGAGGTTCTGGACGTGGCCAATGCGGTCATCGACGGCACGGATGCGGTCATGCTCTCGGCAGAAACTGCCGCCGGCAAGTACCCGGCCAAGGCGGTTGCGGCAATGGATCGCATCTGCAAAGGCGCGGAACGTCACCAGACCGAGGCCGAAGCCGATTGGCAGAGCTCGGACGACGAGTTCACCCGAGTGGATGAGGCGATCGCGAAAGCATCGATCTACACCGCACGCCGGCTTGGCGTCAAAGCTATCGCGGCGTTGACCGAGTCGGGTTCCACCGCGTTGTGGATGTCGCGCCATTATTCGGATATTCCGATCTACGCGCTGACGCCCAAGGTGGAAACGCGCCGTCGCGTCACGCTTTACCAGGGCGTCTATCCGGTCAGCTTCAAGCCCGAGTCGATGAGTCATGCCGCTGTCAACCAGGAGGCGATTGACGAACTCATGCGACGTGGTGCCGTTCGTGACGGTGACCTGGTCATCATCACCAAGGGCGACCTCGTTGGACATCATGGTGGCACCAACGCGATGAAGATCGTGCGTGTTGGCGAGCTTCCCGATGCCTCGGGCAATAATCACCTGGATACCTGATTGATTTAACGTTTTCGTCGAGTTTGCCCTGGGGTTGCCGCTGGTCGCGAGGCGATTAGAATCAGTCCACCCCAAGGCAAGCTGCGGATTTGCACCGTCACCCATTCAACACACCAGTGAGGAGGTCCACATGGCCCTGATTTCGCTCCGTCAGATGCTGGACCACGCCGCCGAACACGGCTACGGCGTGCCGGCTTTCAACGTCAACAACCTTGAGCAGATGCGCGCCATCATGGAAGCCGCCGACGAGACCGATTCCCCGGTCATCGTTCAGGCCTCCGCCGGTGCCCGCAGCTACGCGGGTGCCCCGTTCCTGCGTCACCTGATCCTGGCCGCTATCGAAGAGTTTCCGCATATCCCGGTGTGCATGCACCAGGATCACGGCACCTCTCCGGCGGTCTGCCAGCGCTCCATCCAGCTGGGCTTCAGCTCGGTCATGATGGACGGCTCCCTCGGTGAGGACGGCAAGACCCCGACCTCCTACGAATACAACGTCGACGTCACCCGTCGCACCGTCGAGATGGCCCACGCCTGCGGCGTGTCCGTCGAGGGCGAGCTGGGCTGCCTGGGTTCCCTGGAAACCGGCATGGCCGGTGAAGAAGACGGTATCGGTGCGGAAGGCAAGCTGGATCACAGCCAGTTGCTGACCGATCCGGAAGAAGCCGCCGACTTCGTCAAGAAGACCGGCGTCGATGCGCTGGCCATCGCCATCGGCACCTCCCACGGTGCCTACAAGTTCACCCGTCCGCCGACCGGTGACATCCTGGCCATCGAGCGTATCAAGGAAATCCACGCCCGTATCCCGAGCGTGCACCTGGTCATGCACGGTTCCTCTTCCGTGCCGCAGGACTGGCTGGCGATCATCAACAACTACGGTGGCGACATGGGTCAGACCTATGGCGTGCCGGTTGAAGAGATCGTTGAAGGCATCAAGTCCGGTGTCCGCAAGGTCAACATCGATACCGATCTGCGCATGGCCTCCACTGGTGCCATCCGTAAGCACCTGCACGAGAACACCTCCAACTTCGATCCGCGCAAGTACTTCGCGGCGGCCACGGCGGCCATGAAGGGCATCGTCAAGGCGCGTTACGAAGCCTTCGGCACCGCCGGCAACGCCTCCAAGATGACGGCCCTGTCTCTGGAAGCGATGACCAAGCGTTATGCCAGTGGCGAGCTGGACCCGAAGGTCACCTGATCCGCTTTGAGGTGAACGCAAAAGGGGCGCACTATGCGCCCCTTTTTTTGTCTGTGGATCGGTGCGATGTCTGAATTGGCTGGGCGATGACTGAGGGTCTGGGTCATGCTTTATGAACGTTTTCCCTGCCCATGTTGCGGCTACCGGGTTTTTCAATATCAACCGGGTTCGAGCGAGCGCTGCCCGATTTGCGCGTGGGAAGATGACCTGGCGCAACTGCGGTTCCCCTTGATGGCCGGCAGCAGCAATCCGCAGTCACTGCACGAGGCCCAGCAGACATACGAACAGATCGGTGCGTGCAGCATGAGTCGACAAGCCGACACGCGCGAACCGTTGGGCGAACGGCGTGATGAGGAATGGCGCCGATTGAGGCCTGATATCGATAACATCGAGCGTCCGCAAAGAGGAATGAAATACGCCGACACGTATCCGTTGGAGGACACCACCGTTCTCTATTATTGGCGGGCAAGTTTCTGGCGACGGCGCGTGAGTTGACGTTTCCGCGATTGAGCCAGCGCAACACGAGCCGAATCATCGATATTCATTACGGTTCGATTACCACCTACTGTGCAAACTCAGTTTGCTGAGTACGCAAACCCTTTCGCTATACGTCATTCGGAGTTGTCGCCGTGCTGCTCGTTACCAATCGAATTTCCTCAGCCAGTTCAGGCCCCGTGTCGATCTTGGGGACGGAGCCGAATCAATCGTTGCCCTTCGATATCCTCATCTTTGACGTCACCCGACAGGATGGGGCTTGGTGGCTGGCGCAAAGGGCGAAGCGGACTCTGGACGAGTCGATATGTCGCGATCTGAAGAACCAGGTTCGGGATCGTGGCGTGTTTTCGACGCTGGCGTTGTATCCGGCTTTTCAGACCGCGATGGGCGCGTTGCACGACGTTCTGGACAATGCCCGACGTCAGTCGATCTATCTGTTTTCGCAGTGCAACGCGAATCCGGTGGAAATGTTCGAGCGTGGACGTTCGCTTGAAGCCGGTTCGCAACTCGAGGTGGTGTGTTTTTCGTGCCCGGTGGAACGGCGGACGCATCCGGTTATCAATCGCCAGCTTGATCAGTCGCGGCGTGCAGTGGATGGCGCCTTACGCGCAAGCTGATCCGTCGTTGCTGCCGGCTTCCCCGATCCAGAAGGCCACGTCCTTATCCAGGAATTCGTCCACGCTCATGTAGTGGGACCCGTCGCAGGAGAAGGTGAGGCCGACCATGTTATTGATCACGTTCAGTGATCCGGCGCGCAGGTAGAGCGTGTCATCCATCAGCCTCAATTCGCGGAAGACTTGCAGCGTCTCGCGCACGTAACCGATTGGTGTGCTGGCTTCTTCGGGATAGTCGCGGCGCGGGAACGCCATACAGATGTCCGGATCGGTCAGCGCTTCGATGCCCAGAATCCGGTAGCGATACGGATCGTCGTAGAACCAGACTGTCGCGCGGCTGGATGCGAAATGAATCTTGCCGTGAAACAGGCCGCGATCGACAAACAACTCGGTCATGACGGCGGTAACGGTTTCAATATTCTGATCGACCAGGCTTTCGGTTCGGGTCTGTTGAAACAGGCCTCCGCGAATGGATGGATCGCCTTTCAACTGACGCCAAGTCTTCGGTTCTTCGTATAAGGGCGCCGAGAAGGGTAACGAGCGCAAGTCGAAGTCTGCGCCGAGAAAACCGATCAGACGCCCCTGGTTGACGATTGCATGCACTGCAGTAATGGATGGCCGACGTTCACGGATGGATATGTACGACTCTGAGAGCCGGAAGGTATCGCCAGGCTGCATTGCCAGCATGTAGGGGCGCTGGGAGCGGTCGCGACGAAAATCGCTTTCGATCAGACCGTGATGGGCGACATTTGAACTGATCTGGACGGAGTTCGGCGCCATCGCATACACGAACTTGCAGTGCGGGATAGTGTGGAAACCTGCCAGCAGCACGCCATCGAGCAGCGTGCGGTCCCGCCAGACGGGAATGCACATGTCGGTGAGGCGACGCATGGGTTCGCGCACCATGTTTTCGATGGAGGCACGATGCCCGTTGATGTTTTCGCGCATGGCGGCATCGATCTTCATGGCAACTCCAGCTCAAGGACAATTAGCAACCGCCGCTGGTCAGGCGCTCTTGCGCCTCGCGGTATTTGGCGGCTGTTTTGGCAACGATGTCTGCGGGGAGTTCCGGGCCGGGCGCGGTCTTGTCCCAGTCCAGGGTTTCCAGATAATCGCGCACAAACTGCTTGTCGAACGAAGGGGGATTGGCGCCGGTGCGATATTGGTCGGCGGGCCAGAAGCGTGACGAATCCGGGGTCAGGACCTCGTCGATCAGGACCAGTTTGCCCTCGGCATCGGTGCCGAACTCAAACTTGGTGTCGGCAATGATGATGCCGCGTGCCGCCGCGTGATCGCGTGCGGCGGAGTAAAGACGGATGCTGACGTCCCGGACCTGTTCCGCGAGGTCCTGTCCGATCAGCGCCACGGTCTGGGCGAAGTCGATGTTTTCGTCGTGTTCGCCCACGGCGGCTTTTGAGGAAGGTGTGAACAAGGGCTGATCCAGCTTGCCGGCCTGTTCCAGGCCCGCAGGCAAGGGAATGCCGCAGACCTTGCCGGTGGCTTGGTAGTCCTTCCAGCCTGAGCCGACCAGGTAGCCGCGTACGATCGCCTCGATGGGCAGCGCCTTCAGGCGACGCACGACCATGGCGCGGCCTTCAACCTGGGCGCGCTCAGCGGCATCCGGGAGTGCCTGTTGAAGCGTCATTGCGGACATCTGATTGTCGATGATGTCCATCAATTCCCCGAACCAGAAGGCGGAGACCGCCGTCAGCACCTGACCTTTCCCCGGGATCGGAGTCGGCAGCACCACGTCGAAGGCCGAGAGCCGGTCGGTAGTCACGATCAACATGTGATCGTCATCGACGGAATAGATGTCGCGGACCTTGCCTTTGTGGATCAGAGGCAGGCTCTTGATGGTGGATTCGAACAAGGGGGGGGCAGCGTGATTCATTGCGGAGGTGTCTGCAGTTTTACGTAAGCCGCGATCTTAGCGTTCACCACCGGCATCGCATATCGCTAACTGTCGGTGATTCCCGGAGGCGGTGGCGCAAATCATTGCCCAAGCCGGACCTCGGGCTTGGCGTCGGCCTGGCTCGACACACTCGCGGCGCAGCCGATCAGCCTTTTTCCCTCGAT
>JACKNK010000004.1:345000-370932 GCA_024234955.1 Gammaproteobacteria bacterium | reverse complement strand
ACGTGGTGGGTTGTTCGCCATCGTGCTGGGCCTGCTCTTGGGGGGCTGTTCTCTAGGTCCAGACCACCCGGAACTCAATTCCGACGCCGCCGTAAATGACGTCGCTTCACCGTTGTACCGGATCGGGCCAGGTGACAACGTGCGGATTTTCGTCTGGCGCAACGGCGAGTTGTCCAACTCCGTTCCAGTCCGGCCGGATGGAAAGATCACCACGCCGTTGGTCGAAGACCTTCAGGCAGCCGGCAAAACGCCCACCGAATTGGCGCGCGATGTCGAGGAAGTCCTGTCCACCTATATCAAGAGCCCGGTGGTGACGATCATCGTGACCGGGTTCTCAGGGCCGTTCTCGGACCAGATTCGCGTGCTGGGCGAGGCGTCCCAGCCGCGCGCCTTGAACTACCAGGAAAACATGACCTTGCTGGATGTGATGATCCAGGTCGGTGGTCTCACCGACTTTGCAAACGGCAACGAGGCGGTTCTGGTGCGCCGGGAGGAGGATGCGGAAAAGCAATACGTGGTCCGTCTGGAAGATCTGATCAAGCGCGGCGACATCAAGGCGAATGCGCGGGTGTTGCCGGGTGATGTGCTGATCATCCCTGAGGCCTTGTTCTGAGAACGCGGTAGCTGATTCATGCAAGACCTGATTGCGCAGATATTTTCCTACATCAACGGCGTCATCCGGTTCCGCTGGCCGGGGATGATTACCGCCTGGGTGATCTGCCTGGGCGGTTGGGTCGGGGTGCTCAGCCTGCCGGATGTGTACGAAGCCAGCGCGCGGGTCTACGTCGATACCCAGTCGGCCTTGCGACCGCTGCTCAGCGGTATCGCCGTGAATGTGGACGTCACCCAGCGCGTGTCGTTCATGACGCGCAGTTTGCTCAGTCGCCCGAATCTGGAAAAGGTCGCGCGGATGACCGACATGGATTTGCAGGTGAAGACGCCGGAGGCGATGGAAAAGCTGTTGGACGAGCTGGCGGCCAACATCACCATCGATACGGCACGTGGGCAGTTTCTCTACACCATCGGTTTCACCAATTCCGAGCCGCAACTGGCAAAACGCGTGGTCCAGTCTTTGTTGAACATTTTTGTCGAAAGCACGCTCGGAGCCGGGCGCAAGGACACCGACACCGCGCAGCAGTTCCTGGAGCAACAGATTCGCGAATACGAGCAGCGTTTGATTGCCGGTGAAGAGCGCCTCAAGGACTTCAAACGCAAGCATGTCGGCATGATGCCCGGCCAGGGTGGCGGTTATTACAGCCGCATGGAAGGCCTGAGCGGTCAGTTGGAAGGGGCGCGGCTACGCATGCGCGAGCTGGAAATGCGGCGTGAAGAGCTGGAGCGCCAGATCGAGGGTGAGGAGCCGAGTTTCGGACTCTCCAAAGCGACGGCGCCGACACAACGGCGTTCGCGCGTGGATGCGGACAAGGTCGCGGATCTGAGTCCGATCGATCAGCGAATCCAGGCGATGTTGCTGAAGAAGGATGAGCTGCTGCTCCAGTACACCGAAAAGCATCCCGATGTGATGGCGATCGAACGCACCATCAAGGAACTGGAGAAGCAGAAGCTCGAAGATCTCGGGGTCGATACCGAGGCGATGGCGCAGGGTGCCGGGGCGGAACCTGAAGCGGAAAACTTCAACATGATTTTCAATGGGGGCGGCAGCGGAAGTGATGCCGTCGAAACCAATCCGGTGTATCAGCAGATGCGCATCGCCCTGGGCGAGGCGGATGCGGAACTGGCGAGCGTTCGAGTCCGCGTGCAGGACTACGAAGCGCGTATCCAGGAACTGCAGAGCATGGTGGATACGCTGCCCCAGATCGAAGCCGAGATGACCCGGCTGAATCGAAATTACGAGGTCAACAAGAAGCAGTACGACGCCCTCGTTGCTCGCCTTGAGTCAGCGCGTATCTCGCAGGAAGCCGATCAGAGTTCGGACAACGTCAAGTTCAAGATCATCGATCCACCGCGTGTTCCGTTGGAGCCATCCGGTCCGCCGCGCCTGGCTTTCCTGATCGCGGTGCTGATCGGTGGCGCCTTGTCCGGTGTGGCGGTGTCGTTTGCGCTTGCGTTGACGCGACCGGTGTTCGATTCCAGTCGCGCCATCGAAAATGTCACCGGCTTTCCCGTGTTGGGCACGGTGACCATGGTTGCGGCGCCCGGACAGAAATTCCGCAAGCGGGTCAGTCTGGTCCTGTTCCTGATCGCAACGGCGGCGCTGTTGTCGGTGTTCGCCGGTGCGCTGGCTTTGGAGATTCTGGATGTCGATATGGCGAGTCGTCTGGCGGACTTGAAGGAGCGCTTCCTGTGAGCCTGATCGAACGCCTGATGGACAAGACAAAAGCCCCAGCCCGCGATGCGGCACCGACGGAGGCGAAGTCCCGTCCGGAACTGCCGCCCGAGGCGTCTTCAGCGGAGGCGTTGACCGATGTCTTTGCCGAACCGCTGCCGGAGCCGCTGCCCGATTCTTTGCCTGGGCCACTGTCTGCTGCGCCGCCGTTTGAAGCCGGGGCTGAAGAGGCTGAAACGGGCGTTTTGCCGCCGACGCAAACCGCTCCGGCACCGCCGATCAACGATACGCGCAGCGTGGCCGAGCGACTGATGGATCGTGAGCCACGGTCGGCGGCACCTGGGAGGGCAGCGGAGCCGGAACCCCCATTTCGTCCAAGTCGTCCGCATGTCGATCAGGCGCAGGCAGGCCGGGGACCGGCGATCGGTGCAACCGCCGCAGACATTGGGTCGCTGAATCCGCCGTCGACCGGACGCAGTCAGCATGTGGACATCGATCTCGATCGTCTGACCGAGATCGGCATGGTGGTGCCGACCGCGCCACGGAGCAAAATCGCCGAAGAATACCGGCTGATAAAGCGTCCGTTGCTGATGAATATCGAAGAATCCATGCACGGGAACGCCGAATTCGCGATTGAGCATCCGAACTTGATCATGGTGACCAGTGCGGTTCCGGGTGAAGGCAAGACCTTTACCGCAGTGAATCTGGCCATGTCGATTGCGATGGAGATGGATAAGACCGCGTTGCTGGTCGATGCCGACGTTGCCAAGCCATCGATGGAGCGTTTGTTCGATATAGGCACCGAGGTCGGTCTGATCGATGTCTTGACCAATAACGACATCCAACTGCCCGATGTGTTGCTTTCCACTAACGTCCCCAAGCTGAAACTGCTTCCAGCCGGTCGGCGTCATCCCCATTCCGTCGAACTGCTCGCGAGTGATTTCATGCGCAAGCTCACCATCGAGCTTGCGGAGCGTTATCCCGACCGGGTGATCATTTTCGATTCCCCCCCGTTGATCGTGACCAATGAGGCATCGGTGCTGGCCAATCTGATGTCTCAGGTGGTGGTCGTGATTGAGGCCAATCGCACCCCGCAAAGTGTCGTCAAAGAGGCGTTGAAGGTCATCGATGGCAATAAATCAGTGGGCGTGATTCTCAACAAGATATCGCCAAGTAAACGGGGTGGGTATTACTACGACTACCGTTATTCCTACGGTGGCTATGGCGGTTATGGGGGGTACGGTGGCTATGGCGGTTATGGCGGTTACGGGCAGTGAGTCGGCGCCGATCGTCGTTGACGCTTAGCGCGCGTATTCGGTGTGCTCGGGTTGGCCGTCAAATCAGATAGTCGCATTCCGATGATTTCTCGATCGCTTCTCCCCGGCATTCGGTGCCTGCGCTCTGCACTGCGCCCGGTCCCTGTCTGGACGTTATCCGCGTTGCTGACGCCGGGTGCGGCACTGGGGGCGGAATTCGATACCAAGTTTTCGGCCGGGTGGAGTGAAACCTATACCGATAACGTCACGGCAAGCGGTGCCGGAGGCGCCTCATCCGAATGGGTGCGCCAGCTCACGCCTGGGGTCAGTGTCAAAGGGGTGGGCCGCCACCTCAAACTGGCGGTGGACTATCGCTTGCAGGACATCAGCTACGCGCGCGGTTCATCCAACGATTCGCAGTTTCATCAGCTTGATGCCACCGCTAACGTCAATGCGCTGAATGAGCGATTGAAGTTTGACGTTCACGTCACCCATAGCCAGCAGATCATCGATGAGCAGGGCACGGTGTCGAACAGCAATATCACGGCGACCAGCAACCGCACCAATGTTGGCACCATCAGCCTGAATCCGGGATTCGATTTCCGGATCGGCAACTACGCCGTGGTCAACATGAATGCCGGATATGACCGGGTGACATACCAGTCCGGTACGAACCCGGGCGGGGCGAATAAATCCCTGGCTATCGGTATATCCAGTGGCACCCGTTTCAACACGCTGGGTTGGTCACTGACCAGCAATGCTTCCAAGGACGGTGCCTCGGATGCGACTCAGCGCAACGTCAATGCGCAGTTGAATTATCGGGTTGGTGCCAAGACGTCGGTATTCGCTTCGACCGGGTATGAAAACAACGATTTCCAATCCGCCGAGCAGACCAAGGGGTCGATCTGGAACGTGGGCGCAAACTGGCAGGTCGGACCCAGGACCAGCCTCAATGCCAGCGTGGGAAACCGATATTTTTCACGCACCTATTCCCTGGCGTTGAACCACACCATGCGGCGCAGCAGTTTTTCGATGAACTACAACCAGTCCCTGCAAACGACCAATTCCCTGCAGCTTGGGCAGCCGATATTCGACGACACCGGGACGTTTCTGGTCGGTTTTGGTGTGCCGGTCGAGCAGACCGATGTGTTCATCACCTCAACCTGGAACGCCAACTATGCGCTGAGTAGTCGCCGAGCCAGGTTCGGCCTGGGCTTCAGTCAGGTCAATCGTGAGAGCAGCCGCACCCAGGTTGATGATGTAATCACCAGTCTCAACGGCAGCCTCGGGATGACCTTCCCTTCTTCGGTGAGCGCGTCGCTCAATGCGTTGTATCGCACCAGCGAGTTTGGATTGAGTGCGCGACAGGATGACTTTCTGAGTGTCGGCGTGTCTGTGTCGCGCCGACTACGCTCCGATGTGACTCTGAATGCGTCGTTCCAGCGCCAAACTCAGTCTTCCACCGATTCAACGGCAGATTTCACCGAAAATGCGCTGACCTTGTCGCTTGGCTTTACCCTGTAGATCGTGACGCCGCTCCTGTTTCAATTCCGTAATCGGCCCCGGTATCGACATGTATGAAACCTATTACAACCTGAGCGCCAAGCCGTTCCGGTTGACACCCGATCCGAGCTTTCTCTTTGTCAGCGCCGTGCATAAACGGGCATTGGCCTACCTGCGCTATGGGCTGACCCAGGGTGAGGGCTTTGTCGTCATCACCGGCCATGTCGGTGCTGGCAAGACGACCTTGTTGAAGGTGTTGCTGGCCGAATTGGGCGACGACGTGGTGGCGGCGGAGATGGTGGCGACACCGATGGCGGCCAAGGAAGTGATTGAGCGGATCGGCGCGGCTCTGGGTATCACCTACGAGGGACTGCACCGGGCGGCGGTGTTGCAGCGGGTCGAAGTCTTTCTCAAGGACCGGATCGAGGAAGGCTTGCGCGTGGTTCTGCTGATCGATGAGGCGCAGAACCTCACCACGGAGGCACTTGAAGAGCTGCGCATGCTGACCAATCAACAGCATCGGGGAAAACCGTATTTTCAGGTTTTTCTGGTCGGTCAGAACGAATTTCGCCACACCCTGCAGCGCGCCGACATGGAGCAGTTCCGGCAGCGCGTGATTGCGTCCTATCACCTCAGCCCGATGGATGCGGAGGAGACCGAAGGCTATGTGATGCATCGCCTCAAGCGGGTGGGCTGGCGGGGTGATCCGGAATTCACCCGCGATGCTTTTGCCGAAGTGCATCGTTACGCTGGGGGCATTCCCCGCCGCATCAATACGCTCTGCGACCGTTTGATGCTCTTCGGCTTCCTGGAAGAGCGGCATGTGATCGACTCGGAGGCAGTGCGGGTCGTTTCGGATGAATTGCTCGAAGAACTGCGTGCCCAGGGGCTGGAGACCGTACAGGAAGATCAGCCGGAGGCGATTGCTTCGGATGTGGCCGTGTCCAGCGAAGGGGTCGCCGGGCAGTTTGCCGCGCTTGGTCTGGCAATTGAACGGATGCTGAATCAGGGGCATCGCGAGGCAGCCCTGGAAGACCGCGTCGAGGAACTCGAAGCCCGCTTGTCGGAGCTGGAAGCGCGGTTGATGAAACTCGGCCCCGGTACCGTTGCCGATGTGCCCCGGCCATCGACCAACGACAGTGATCTCGCCTTCGACGACGATCATGGCATTGAGGGTTTTGACGATCTGCCCGGTCCGGATGACGACCCGTACCACGGTACCGATCGGTGAACGCGCTGACGCCCGTGAACGCCATGACGATCGACGTCGAGGACTATTTCCAGGTCTCGGCGATGGAGCCCTACGTGGATCGTGCGGCATGGGATCAGGTCACCCCCCGGGTCGAAAACAACACCCACCGCATCCTCGACATGCTCGCCGAACACGAAACCCGGGCAACCTTCTTCACCCTCGGATGGGTGGCGGAGCGTTTCCCGGCGTTGTTGCGCCGTATGGTGGCGGAGGGTCATGAAGTCGCCAGTCACGGCTGGTCTCATGTCCGGGTGATCAACCAGCAGCCGGATGAGTTTCGGGACGATGTGACCCGAACCAAGGCCTTGCTGGAAGACGTTACCGGTCAACGTGTGCGCGGTTATCGTGCGGCGAGTTATTCGATCGGGCGCGACAATCTCTGGGCCCTGGATGTGCTGGATGAAACCGGCCATGACTACAGTTCCAGCATTTTTCCGATTCATCATGACCTTTACGGCATGCCCGAGGCACCGCGCTTCCCGTTTCATCCGGAGGGCCTATCCCTGCTGGAGATCCCGGTGACCACCGTGATGATCGGCGAGCGTAAGCTGCCTTTTTCTGGTGGTGGCTGGTTCCGACTGCTGCCATATGGCGCCTTCCGCTGGGCCCTGAAGCGCGTGAATCGCGACGATGGGCAATCCGCCGTGTTCTATTTTCATCCTTGGGAGATCGACCCCGATCAACCGCGTCAGAAAGGCATTTCTGCGAAGACCCGCTTTCGTCATTACCTGAATCTCGGGCGCACTGAAGCCCGTCTGCACCGCCTGCTGGATGAATTCAGCTGGGGGCGGATGGATGAAATCTTTCTTGGAGCCGAGCCAGGCAAATGACGGATCTGGAAATCAAGTCGCTCGGCGATGCCGATCGCACCCGTTGGGATGCGTTTGTGGTGTCCTGCCCGGACGCCACCTTCTTCCATCTGTCCGGCTGGCAGCGGGTGATCGCGTCGGCCTTGGGACACCGTACCGATTACCTCTACGCCGAACGGCAGGGCGAGATCGTCGGCGTACTCCCGCTGGGACATATACGCAGTCGCCTGTTCGGCGATGCGCTCACCTCCGTGCCCTTTTGTGTCTACGGCGGCATCGCCGCCAATGACCCTGAAGCAGCCGCCGCACTGCAGGCCAGCGCGGTGGAGATCGCCGAGAGCCGGGGCGTGGATCACCTTGAATTGCGTCATGTCACCCAGCGCAACCCCGACTGGCCGCACAAGGACCTGTACGTGACCTTCCGCAAGGCGATCAGCGCGGATGACGAGGAAAACATGAAAGCCATCCCGCGCAAGCAGCGTGCGATGGTGCGAAAGGGCATCAATGCCGGTCTGGTGAGTGAGATCGACAGCCATGTCGATCGTTTTTACCTGGCCTATTCGGAGAGCGTCCGCAACCTCGGTACCCCGGTATTGCCGAAGCGCTGGTATGCCGCGATCAAGGCGGAGTTTGGCGAGGCCTGTGAGTTGTTGACGATCACCCATGAAGGCCGTCTGGTCGCGGGGGTGATGAGCTTTTATTTTCGCGATGAAGTGCTGCCGTATTACGGCGGTGGCACCGACGAGGCACGCGCCCTGAAAGGCAACGATTTCATGTACTGGGAAGTCATGCGTCGGGCTGCCGCTCGCGGCGTGCGGGTGTTCGATTACGGGCGCAGCAAGCAAGGCACGGGCTCGTTCAGCTTCAAGAAGAACTGGGGTTTCGAGCCACAGCCCCTGTATTACGAGTTCCATCTGGTCAGGGCGCAGGCGCTGCCCGATGTGAATCCGCTGAATCCGAAATACCGAATGTTTATCGCTGCATGGCAGCGTCTGCCGCTGGGTCTGAGCCGCATGCTCGGGCCTTGGCTGGCACGTAACCTGGGTTAATACATGGCCACTTCCAACGATCGACGCCGTTCCACCGTGGTGGCTCCGCCGCCCGTCCGGTTTGCCGAAGGCGGGGAAGCTGTCTGGCGGTTTGCGCTGGTGTTGCTTGTCATCCTGGCCGTGCTGGGTATCGCCATGTATTGGGATACCGCTGCGTTCATCGGATACATCTGGTGGACCCGCGAGACCTATGCCCACGGCTTGATCATTTTCCCGTTGTCTGGATGGATGATCTGGCGGCATCGTGCCGCGATCCTGCCGCTCACCCCGGATCCGTCCTGGCTGGGCGTGTTTGCGGTGCTGCTGTTGTCGCTGGGCTGGTTGCCCGGGCATCTCGCTGACGTCTGGGTGGTGCAGCAGATCGCGTTGATCCTGTTTGCACCGGCTTTGGCCTTGGCGATTCTCGGGCGCCGGACCGCGTTCTCGATGGCGTTTCCCTTGTTGTATCTGGCCTTTGCGATTCCGGCGGGTGAGGGACTGGTGCCGTCCTTGATGGATTTCACGGCCTGGTTCTCCGTCGAAGGGCTGAACCTCAGCGGCGTGCCGGTATACCGGGAGGGTCGCTTCCTGGCGGTCCCGAACGGCAATTTCGAAGTCGCGGAAGCCTGCAGCGGGGTGCGCTATTTGATTGCATCCCTGGCGCTGGGGTTTCTCTACGCCTACCTGAATTACCGCAGTTACTGGCGCCGTCTGGCGTTCATCGTACTCGCAGCGGTGGTGCCCATTGTGGCCAATGGGCTGCGCGCCTACGCGATCATCATGATCGCGCACCTTTCCGACATGAAGTATGCCGTCGGCGTCGATCACCTGATTTTTGGCTGGGTGTTCTTCGGCGTGGTGATGTTTTTCCTGTTCTGGATCGGTTCGTTCTGGGCCGATCCGCCGGACGCGCTGGCGCACAGAGACCTGCCCGATCCGGTGCCGCCTCGACAAGGTATCAAGGCGCGCCTGGTCTTGTTTGCGGCGATCACGCTGGCGGCGATGGGGGCCGGACGGATGGTCGCCTGGGTTCTGGACGATCAGGTTCAATCACCCCCGGCCGATTTTGTATTGCAGGCGCCGGACGGTGTCGGCGACTGGCGTGGCCCGTTGGCGGCGGTCGAGAATCGCTGGGTTCCGGAATTGGTCGGTACGCCGCTACAGAGTCAGGCCCGGTATCAGCATGGCGACGAGGAGGTGGTGCTCCATGTCGTGTATTACCCCAGACAGGGGGCGGATAATGAGGTTGTCAACGACGGCAATACGCTGTTCCGGGATAACTACTGGCGACGTCTGGAAACGGCATCCCACACCATTACCCTCGCAGATGGGCGTCGCATGCAGGTCGATGAGACCCGTGTGCGCGGTGCGACCGGTGAGCGTTTGATCTGGAACTGGTATCTGATCGACCGTCGGACCACGACCAGCAGCTTGATGATGAAGGCACTGGGCGCCTGGCAGAAATTCAAGTTGCGGGACGACGCCGCGATGATTGCGGTGGCCACGGACTTCAAGGGGCGCCCCGATGTCGCCCGAGCGCGTCTGACTGAGTTCGTGACCGCCATGAACACGGCGATCTCGGCCAGCGTGCAGGTGCATTGAGCAATGTGCGGCCTGGTCGGTATTTTTGATCTGCGCGACGGCGCACGCGGCATCGATCAGGACCTGCTGTCGCGGATGAACGACCGGCAACTTCATCGCGGACCCGATGAGGGTGGTTTGCATGTGGAAGCCGGTGTGGGGCTCGCGCATCGGCGGCTTTCGATCATCGATCTCGCCTCCGGTCAGCAGCCCTTGTTCAACGAGGACCACAGCGTGGTGGTCGTCTACAACGGCGAGATCTACAACTTCCCCGACTTATCCGAAGAACTCATTGCCGCCGGGCATGTGTTCCGCACGCATTGCGACACCGAAGTCATCGTGCATGCCTGGGAACAGTGGGGCGAGGCTTGCGTGGAACGCTTTCGCGGCATGTTTGCGTTCGCGCTCTGGGATCGCAATCGTCGGCGCCTGTTTTTGGCGCGGGATCGTCTGGGCATCAAGCCGCTGCATTACACCCTGACCGACGATGGACACTTGTTGTTTGCCTCCGAATTGAAGGCGCTTTTGCTGCATCCGCGTGTGCAGCGGCAGATCGATCCACGCGCGGTCGAGGATTACTTCACCTACGGCTACATCCCGGAACCGAAGACCATATTCCAGGGGATCTTTAAATTGCCTGCCGGGCATGTGCTGGGATGTGAAGCGCGCACGGCGCTGGCGATGCCGAGGCGTTACTGGGATCTGCCGTTCGCCATGCGCGAGGTGCGCGATCCTCAGGCAGAGCGTGATGAATTGATCGCGAGGCTCGAGGAGGCGGTGCGCATACGGCTGATCGCCGAGGTGCCGCTGGGTGCCTTCCTGTCCGGCGGCGTCGATTCCAGCGCCGTGGTGGCGATGATGGCCAAGGTATCGCCGGATCCGGTCAATACCTGCGCGATTTCGTTCGGCGATCCGCGTTTCAACGAAAGCGCCTATGCGCAGCAGGTCGCGGATCAATTCGGTACGCATCACAGTGTCGATCAGATCGAGGTCGATGACTTCAGTCTTCTGGACCGGTTGGGCGAGTTGTACGACGAACCGTATGCCGATTCGTCCGCGCTGCCGACCTACCGTGTTTGCGAGCTTGCCCGCCGACATGTGACGGTCGCCTTGTCGGGCGACGGCGGCGACGAGAACTTTGCCGGCTATCGGCGCTACGGCTGGCATCAGGCCGAGGAGCGACTTCGAGGCATTGCACCGCTTGCCGTTCGACGGCCGCTTTTCGGTCTGTTGGGGCGGCTTTATCCAGCGGCTCGGGGTTTACCGAGGATTTTCCGCGCCAAGGCGACGTTGGAGGCCCTTGGACGCGATAGCATCGATGGCTATCGACAGATCATTTCGCTGCTCGGCGATGCACCCAGGGCGGCGTTGTTCAGTCCGCAGTTCCGGCGTTCGCTCCAGGGTTACTCGGCCGGAGAGGTCTTCCGCGCTCATGCGGACAACGCCCCGACCGATGACCCGCTGCTGAAAATTCAGTATCTCGACTTCAAGACCTATCTGGTGGACGACATCCTGACCAAGGTCGATCGCGCGAGCATGGCACATTCCCTGGAAGTCCGGGTGCCGCTGCTCGATCACAAATTTGTCGAATGGGTGTCCGGGTTGCCGGCGGATTTGCGTCGCAAAGGCGATGAAGGCAAATACATCTTCAAGCAGGCGCTTGAACCTTTGTTGCCGCGCGACATTCTGTATCGACCGAAGCAGGGTTTTGCGGTACCCGTCGCGGATTGGTTCCGGGGGCCCTTGCGCGGTCATCTCGAAGCGCGCGTTCTCGGTCCGGAAATGCAACAACTGGGCATATTCGAGCCTACTGCGTTGCGTCGGCTCGTTGATGAGCATCTCTCGGGCCGATTCGACCGAAGCGCGGTGTTATGGGCGCTGGCAATGTTTGAGTCATTCCAACGGCGTGTTTTGGCATGAGCGTTGCCTAAACTATCGGTTAGGTGGCGTGTGTGATGTGGCCCAGAGCCAAGTTGACGGGCAGAGGCGCCTAGCGGTCCGTATCTGTCCCGATGGTTTCGATCTCAAACTATCCTTGAATAGAGGCTTGATAGCGCAATCGCTTGCATCGACGTGAGTTATGGCTGGTCTGATCCTGGTGCTTCTCGTTGTGGGGTTGATGCCACTGACGCTGATAAAGCCTCATGTGGGGATACTGCTGTGGGTGTTGTTCGGCTTGATGAACCCACATCGTATCGCCTTGGGCGTTGCGTATTCATTTCCGTTCTCGCTGATGATCGGCTTGTTGACGTTGGTGAGTGTTGTCGCACACAAGGAAGACCGCCGTCCTTTACCGTGGTCGGCACCGTTGGTTTGGCTGACGTTGTTTGTGATCTGGATGAACGTCACCACGATCTTTTCTCTGGTTCCTGACGCGTCGTGGACCCAGTGGGGCAAGGTCATGAAGATCATGGTCATGACCTATGTGACGATGCTGGTTATTCACACGAAAGGGCGGATCATTTCGCTTGCCGTCGTCATGACTCTATCGGTCGCGTTTTATGGCATTAAGGGCGGAATTTTTACCCTTTTGACCGGCGGCCAATTCATGGTTGTCGGACCCGCTGGGAGCTTGATGGAGGGAAATACGGAGATCTCATTAGGCCAGGTCATGACATTGCCGATGATGATCTGGGTACGGAGTCTGTTGACGAATAAGTGGCTACGCCTCATGGCCCTGGGTGGGTCCATCGCCATTGCATTCGCTATTGTGGGTTCTTATTCACGTGGGGCGTTTCTCGCGTCGTTCGCGATGGCAGCATTCCTGTGGTGGAAAAGCGAACGAAAAATGCCGGCATTGATTGGAATGGCCGTCATGATTCCGGTCCTGCTTGCATTTATGCCGGCGAAATACCACGAGAAGATGAGCACGATTGAGACCTATGAGGAAGATGGTTCCGCGATGGGGCGAATTAATGCGTGGTATTACGCGGTCAATTTGACCAAGGATTACCCACTGACCGGCGGGGGATTCAATTCGTTTACCCGCCCACTGTTCCTGCAATATGCGCCGGACCCCGAAGACTTTCATGTCGCGCACAGCATTTATTTCCAATCGCTCGGACATCACGGATACCCAGGTTTAATTATGTTTCTGGGTATCGGCGTCAGTACCTGGTTTATGGCGGGAAGCATCGTTCGTCGTGCGACGGGGCACGACGACTTGATATGGGCGATGCGGTTGGCGCGCGCCATGCAGGTCAGTGTGATCGGTTATGCTGTGGGCGGTGCTTTTTTATCGTTGGTGTATCTGGATTACTACTATTACTTCGTGGTGCTTGTGTTGGCCTTGAATCGATATGTAAGTGAAGCTGTGGCGACCGTTGACGATAAGGTTGAGTCCGATGTCGCGAATCGTCGAGTCGGGCGGAAGGTTTTTTCGAGCCCGGCACTTGAAGTACCGGTAGGTGCGACAACAACGGCGCCAATGGCGAGAACGCGAGCCGCCGAAAAGCGCGGAAGTTTCCGCAGTCCGGATGCGACGGGGCGCGTTGCATCATCTGCCGCGCTGCCCTTATCGAAACGTCGTTCTGTCGCAGCACCGGGCGGGCGCAGCACTTCACGAGAAGACGCTGTGCCAAAGAAAGGCGGTGCGTTTGCACTGCTCGCGAAGGCGCTTGAGGTTGGTAGTGGGAACGTCGATGCAAAGCCTCAGGCGTCGGCCCGTCCCTTGGCGGGACGGCGGCGCGGCACGCCAGATGCGGCATCGTGATGCTCAGGTTGCCGGATTCATGGCGTCATTGCTCATGGAGCCAGGTTTTGGGTTCAACATGGACGTCTTGTGAGTTTCCATTGAGGCAACGTTCATGACGCCTGTGCCCCGTTGGCTCGTTTCAACGTTCTCAAAAGGTGGGCCTAAGGCGCGACTGCGGGTGTTGATGTATCACCGTGTCGTAGGAGGTGTGCCTGGCGCGGTGAATCCAGGGCTGACCGCGAGTCAGTTCGAGTGGCAGATGATGGTGTTGGCGCGGCACTTCAACATGTTGTCCTTAAGTGATGGCGTTACCCGATATAAAGAAGGAACACTGCCGGCGAGAGCAGCGTGTGTCACCTTCGATGACGGTTTCTCCGATACCTTGCGACTGGCGTTACCGATTGCTCAGAAGGTCGGAGTGCCGATTGCGGTGTTCGTCACCACGCGCTATCTCAATGGCGGAATCATGTTCAACGATTCCATCGGTGCGGCGTTTGATTCATCGGACGCAGGGCGCCTGGATCTTCGTGATCTAGGGTTGGGGCTTCACGCGTTGCGTTCCGATGCGGATCGGGTTTCCGGGTTCAACGCGGTGATTGATCAGATCAAATATCGGTCGGTCGACGAACGACTCGAGCTTGCGCGGCGTATTGCGGCAATTGCGGAGGTGGATGTGCCGTCAGATTTGATGCTGGATGATGCGGGTCTGCGTGCACTGCACCAAGGTGGCGCTGAAATTGGCAGTCACACGCACAGTCACCCGATCCTGAGCCTTTGTAATGACGAAGAGGCGCGCTGGGAAATCGAGGAAGGCAAGCGTCGCCTGGAACGCATTCTTGGCGCCGAGGTCCGTTTGTTCGCGTACCCCAATGGGAAGCCGGGCCGGGATTACGGCCCCAGAGATGTCGATTTGGTCAGGAAAGCGGGCTTCGAGGCGGCGTTCACCACGGGCGTCTCGCCCGACGCAGGTATGCGGGATGCTTTCCAGATTCCCCGTTTTACGCCGTGGGACACGAATGAATGGCGCTTCGTCGCGCGTCTGCTCCGTCAATCCTGAGTAAATCCCTACACCGCTACCTTGGCGGCGATGTGTGCGTGATGTTGGTAATTGCGTATTTCTATATCGTCGAACCTGAACCCGAACAGGTCGGTCACGTCTGGGTTGAGTCGTAACGAAGGGAGTGCGTGTGGCGAACGTGAAAGCTGTTCTCGCGCTTGATCCAGGTGGTTCAAGTAGAGGTGTGCATCACCCAGGGTGTGCACGAAATCGCCGACGCCGAGTCCGCAGGCTTGCGCAATCATTGCGGTTAACAAGGCGTAGGAGGCGATGTTGAAGGGCACCCCGAGGAAGATGTCGGCGCTGCGTTGATAGAGCTGGCAGGAGAGCTTGCCCTCGCACACGTAGAACTGAAAAAACGCATGGCACGGCGGCAATGCCATGTTGTCGATGTCGCCGACATTCCAGGCTGAGACGATCAGCCGGCGAGAGTCCGGGTTGTTGCGGATCTGTTGCACCACGTCACTGATCTGATCGATATGGCGTCCATCGGCGGTTGGCCAGGAGCGCCATTGGGCGCCATAGACCGGTCCCAACTCCCCATGCTCATCTGCCCATTCATCCCAGATACGTACCCCGTTCTCCTTGAGGTAGGCGATGTTGGTCGAGCCTTGCAGGAACCAGAGCAATTCGTGGATGACCGATTTCAGATGAATACGCTTGGTGGTGACCAGGGGAAACCCCGCATTGAGATCGAAGCGCATCTGATACCCGAACACGCTGAGCGTACCTGTGCCCGTGCGGTCCTCCTTGCGGTCGCCGTGGTGGAGGACGTGGTTCATCAGATCCAGGTATTGCTGCATGGCGACATCCGTAGGTCGGTGATCGGTTTGCGAATCCGCAGAGTGTAACAGTCTGTGTCGGGTGCCAAATTGCGGGCAGAAACTCGGTATTGCTTGAATAAAGGCCTGTAACTAACTAGTAAATCGAAAAATTCTTGTGAAAATGGGTCTATGCTCTTGCACTAAATGCGAACATGTGTAACTAGTTAACAATTCGTGGCGCACCGGCTGTCGGGTTTTCCCGACAGGAATCTAAAAAACCATCGCTTCAGCGATGGGCGCCATCACTGGGGTTTGAGGACGTCGAGGGTCGTTCATGCGTCGTGTCATGGTCATGAATTCAAAGGGTGGGTCGGGCAAGACCACGATCGCCACCAATCTGGCCGCCTATTACGCCAGTCGTGGGCACGGAACCGTGCTGTACGACTACGATCCGCAGGCTTCCAGCAGCACTTGGCTGAAAGCGCGTAGACAACAGCCCGGTGTCGCCCATATCGAGGGGCATGAGGCGTATCACCAGTCTTTGGGCAGCGTGACCCGTTCCTGGTTGTTACGGGTGCCGACGGGTACGGATCGGATCGTCCTCGATACCCCTTCGGGTGTGCGCGGTCAGGATATGGCCGACCTGGTCAAACGCGTCGATACCATCATCATTCCGGTGCAGCCGTCGCCGGTGGATATTCGTGCAGCATCCGATTTCATCCGTGACCTGTTGTTGATCGGCAAGGTTCGCTCCTACCCGGTGCGTGTTGCCGTGGTCGCCAATCGGGTGCGCAAACGTACTTTGGGGTTCCGGTTGCTGCAGCGTTTTCTGCAGAGTCTGAATATCCCGTTCGTGGCGTTGTTGCGCGACACCCAGAATTACGTGCAGGCGGCGGAATACGGACTGGGCGTGCATGAACTCAACACCCGCACCATCGATGTCGATCTGAAAAGCTGGCGTCCGCTGCTGGATTGGATCGAGCGTGAGCCGGAAACCGAGCGCGCCCAGATGGTGCGCCGCGTGGCGATGCCGCGCGCGTGACGTCGCTCAATCCCGAAAGCTGAGGATTTCCCAGCCCGCTTGTCGGGCATGTGACCGTAGCGTGGCGTCTGGATCCACCGCGATCGGATGCGTGACCTGGCTCAGTAGCGGCAGATCGTTGTGCGAGTCGCTATAGAACCAGCTGTTTTCCAGGTCGGCGTCGTGCTCGACCAGCCACTCTTGAAGACGCTCCACCTTGCCTTCCCGAAAGCAGGGCGTTCCGGTGCTATGGCCGGTATAGCGTCCGTCCTTGAACTCCACCTCGGTGGCAAGCAGATGGGGGATGCCGAGTTCGACCGCGATCGGTCCGGTGATGAAGCGATTGGTTGCGGTGATGATCATCAATGTATCGCCACGGCGCGCGTGTTCGGCAATGCGTGCCCGCCCCGCCTTCAAGATCACCGGAAGAATGTCGTCATGCAGGTATTCGGCATGCCAGGCGGCCAGCGTGTTGGGGTCGTTTTCGGCGAGCGGCCGCAGTTGGAAACGCAGGAATTCCTGAATATCCAGCCGCCCGGCTTCATATTCTTCAAGGAAGCGTCGATTTTCAGCGGTGTAACTGGGGCCATCGACGATGCCTTTTCGGACCAGAAACTGTCCCCACAGGTAGTCGCTGTCGCCGTCGAGCAGGGTATTGTCGAGGTCGAAAATCGCGAGTGCCATGCGGGTCTCCAGGATGGGGGGTGGGCGGTGGAGCCTAATCAATCGCGACCGGGGCGAGCAAGCCGGTTGGTTTGCCGCCGTTACGTCCGGTGTGGAAGAATACGAGCCCGCAGTTTTTCCTTTCTGGTGCGCCAAGTGATTGATATTGACGGCTTCCGGCCCAACGTCGGCATTGTTCTGCTGAACGCCGACAACCGCGTCTTCTGGGCGCGGCGCTGTGGCCGCAATGTCTGGCAGTTCCCGCAGGGTGGGATCAAGTCCGACGAGACCCCGCTCGATGCCATGTATCGGGAACTGCAAGAGGAAACCGGCCTGAACCCGGACGACGTTGAAGTCTGCGGCTCAACTCGGGGTTGGTTGCGCTATCGTCTTCCGAAGCGTTTGCAGCGACGTAACCAGAAGCCCTTGTGTATCGGTCAGAAGCAGGTGTGGTTCGTGCTCAAGCTGCGTAGCGATGAAAGCGCGTTCCAACTCGATGCGTGCAATCGGCCTGAATTCGATCGTTGGCGCTGGATCGAATACTGGGAGGCGATCGACGATGTGGTGTTTTTCAAGCGCCGTGTCTACGAACGCGCCCTGCGGGAATTGGCGCCGATGGCGTTTCCGGCGCCTGAGACCATTCCCCCGCGCCCGCCACGCAAGGAGGCGGCACCCGAGCATTCGGGTTCGTCCCATACTCGCGTTCGCGGTTGACGCTGTTGTTGGCACGGCTCGCCGCGTTCGCGGTGGGTCAACGTGATCATAAGTGAGTTGCACATGTCGTCCGAGGTCCTGAGGGACATCGTTGAAAAGGTCAATGCTGCGCCCGATCTGGGTACGGCGTTGAAAATCGTGGTCACCGATGTCAAGGCGGTGATGACGGTGGATGTGTGCTCGGTCTATCTGCGCGACTTTGAACGCGATGAGTTCGTGCTCATGGCCACCGACGGACTGCGAAAGGAGGCGGTGGGAAAAGTTCGGATGCGTTCGAGTCAAGGCCTGGTTGGCCTGGTTGCGGAACGCAGCGAACCGGTGAATCTGGAGGAGGCGACCGGGCATCCGCGCTACCTGTTCCTGGCGGAAACGGGCGAAGAGCGTTTTCACGGATTTCTCGGTGTGCCGGTTTTGCGGCATCGACGTGTCATTGGTGTGCTGGTGGTTCGTCAGCGCGCCATGCGCGAGTTCGTCGAAGAAGAGGTTGATCTGCTGCTGACGCTGGCGTGGCGCCTCGCGGATGCGATCGGACACGTCGAGACCTTGTCCGAGGTGATCGCTCTGCGTGAGGAGCCAAGCGGGGGCAACCGACCCTTGTTTGGACTGGGTGGCGCGCCGGGTGTCGCCACCGGCAAGGTCCTTGTGGTGTATCCGCCGGCGGACCTGGACTCGGTTCCGGAGCGTGCCCCGAATCACGTCGGACAGGAAATCGCTCAGTTCGAGCAAGTCGTGCAGACGGTTCGAGACGAAGTCGCGGCGCTGGGCCGGGATGTGGGTGGACGCCTGGGTGCCGAGGAGCGCGCCTTGTTCGATGCCTACGCGGCGATGGTCTCCTCGGACAGCCTTGTACAAGGCACGATCGATCGAATCCGTTCTGGACAGTGGGCGCCGAGTGCCTTGCGTGACACGGTGCGCGAACATGTCGCTGCCTTTGAGGCGATCAGCGACCCGTATCTGCGTGAGCGCGCCAGCGATGTGCGCGATCTGGGGCGCTTGTTGCTGACGCACCTGCAGGCAGGCGAAAAAGGGCAGCGTGAATACCCACGACGTACCGTGCTGGTCGGTGAGGAGATCACCGCCGTTCAGCTTGCGCAGGTGCCGCCGGATCGTTGTGTCGGCGTGATCTCGGCTCATGGTTCGGGCTTTTCGCATGTGGCGATCCTTTGTCGTGCCATGGGAATTCCGGCGGTCATGGGCGTTGAGGATCTGCCCGTGGGCCAGTTGGAAGGCAGTGAGGTCGTGGTTGATGGTTACGCTGGCCGGGTTTATGTATCGCCATCGCGTGCCATTCTCGCCGACTTCCAGGAACTGGCACGGGAAGAGGCGGCGCTGAGCGCGGAGTTGGCCCGCGATCGTCATCTCCCGGCAGAGACCACCGACGCCTGCCAGGTCTCCGTCTTCATCAACGCAGGCCTTCAGGCGGAGACGGTCAATCTGGCGGACAGTGGCGCACAAGGTGTCGGGCTGTACCGCACCGAATTCCCGTTTCTGGTGCGCGACCGATTTCCCGGCGAGGAGGAGCAAGTCCGTCTTTATCGCCAGGTGCTTGAGGTTTGTCACCCGGCCACCGTCACCCTGCGAACGCTGGATGTCGGTGGCGACAAAGTCTTGCCCTATCTGCCCATCAGTGAAGCGAATCCGTTTCTGGGTTGGCGCGGGGTGCGTGTCACCCTGGATCATCCGGATATTTTCATGATTCAGCTGCGCGCGATGCTGCGTGCGAACGCGGGGCTCGGGAATCTGCAGATCATGTTCCCGATGATTTCCGGGGTGTCAGAGCTGGACCAGTGTTTGAATCTGCTCGCCCGTGCCCGTCGGGAATTGATTGAGGAATATGGCGAAGTCGAGCCGTATCAGGTGGGGGTGATGATCGAGGTGCCTTCGGCGGTCTATGCCATAGATCGTCTGGCTCAGCGGGTCGATTTCATCTCGATTGGTACGAACGACCTGACCCAGTACCTGCTTGCGGTGGATCGTAATAACGAGCGCGTAGCGGAGCTTTATGACCATTTGCATCCGTCGGTGTTGCGTGCGATCGAAGCGATCGTGGACGGCGCGCACCGTTATGGGCGCACAGTCAGTGTGTGCGGTGAGATGGCGGAAGACCCGGTCGCCGTACTGATGCTGATCGGCTTGGGGGTAGACAAACTCAGCGTTAGCGGTGCCAGCGTTGCGCGCATCAAGCATGTGATTCGTAAAGCCAATCGGCGCGATGCGGTGGAACTGCTCGAAGACATGTATGGGCAGGATGACGCGGTGACGATCCGATTCCTGCTTTCGGGCGCGATCGAGGAACTTGGGCTCGGTGGTTTGGTACGCGCAGGGCGTTAATTGAGCATGGATGCTTTGCTCAGCCCGTTTATCACCAGCCAGTGGCCGTATTGGACCGCGTTTCTGGCCGGACTGTTCGGCGGTGTCCATTGCATAGGCATGTGCGGAGGCGTGGTTGGGGCGTTGACGTTCGGCCTGCCGTCGGAGGTGCGTGCCGCACGTTGGCGTCTGCTGCCATACCTGTTCGCCTATAACGGCGGACGAATCCTGACTTACACCGGGTTAGGTGTCCTGGTCGGATGGTTCGGCGGCGTTGGCGGCGACGCGTTGTCCGAGTACGCCGGCTGGGTCTATCTGCGTTTGCTGGCAGCCGGGTTCATGATCCTGCTGGGCCTGTATATCGGGGGCTGGTGGTTCGGCTTGCTACGGGTCGAACGCCTTGGCGGTGGTTTGTGGACGCGTGTACAGCCGTTTGCGCAGAAGATGCTGCCGATTCGAACGGCCCAAGGTGCCTTTCTGGTCGGTGCGCTTTGGGGTTTCCTGCCGTGCGGGCTGATTTACAGTGTCTTGATCTGGGCGTTGGCCGCAGGGGGATGGCGGGAAGGCGGACTGTTCATGCTGAGCTTCGGACTTGGCACCCTTCCGACGCTGCTTGGCGCGGGGCTGGTGTCGGCGCGGTTCGGACGTACCCTGCAGACGCCGCGTTTGCGGCGCGTTGCCGGGGTGCTCGTCGTCTTATTCGGGGTATGGACCTTGATTGCCACCCTGCAATATCAACCCAATGTCGGGCTCGGCTGTGTCCCGGTTACCCCATGAACGCAGGATAGATTCGCGATGAGTGATAGCACGATGGGAAAGGCGAGTTGGTTACCGGTGGCGTTGCTGGCGGCGATTGCCCTGGCCGTAGGCGTGTGGTTTGGGCTTTCACAGGGAGATAGGGGGCCGCAGGTCCTTGAGGTCGGTCCGGCGGCAACGGTTTTGCCGGTAGCGCGTGCCTTGCCGGCGTTCAGCCTGCGGCGGCATGACGATACGCCGTTCACCAACGCCAACCTGCGCGGGCATTGGTCTTTCCTGTTTTTCGGTTACACCTTCTGTCCGGATGTGTGCCCGATCGCACTATCCACGTTTCGAGAAGTCAAAGCGGTTCTGGGCAAACAAGACGGCGCGCTCGATGGCGTCGAGTTCGTGTTCGTCTCGGTGGATCCGGAACGGGATACCTTGGATCGACTTGGGCAATACGTGAAGTATTTCGACCCTGGGTTTGTCGGCGTGACCGGGAGCCCGGACGTGTTACTGACCCTGAGTCGTCCGATGGGTGTGGTGTACCGAAAGGTCGATGGCAACACGCCGGAAGATTATCTGGTCGATCATTCTGCCGGCGTGTTTCTGGTCGATCCGAATGGCGCTTTCCGCGCCTACTTCCCGGCACCGCATGACCCGGCTGCTGTCGCCGAGGCGTTCATGAAGATTGCCAGGCGGAACTAAGCGCCAGGCAGGCGTTTCGGTGGCTCGGGCGGGGGTTCGGCCCCATCGCCTGGGGTGGGATCCGATGAGGGCGAACGGTGTTCGTCCGGGTTGCTGCGAAACAACGACCCGAGGAAACGGAACACGCGCTTGATGCCGCGCCAGACCTTGGGCAGCAGCCAAATCAGCAACACGATCCAGAGCAACAGCAGGCCGAGGAAGATCACCGGATGATTGAGTGCGGCCCAGAGCCCGGCGATGACCCCGATGTCCTCGCCGATCGATGCGCCCCAGTTGGTGAAAGGCTCAGGAGAGGTGTTGATCAGTACACGGGTGCCGGATTTGGCGGCGTGACTGGCGGTGGCCAGCCCGCCGCCGAGCAGCCCGGCGGTGATCTCCATCGCGGGAGACATGTCGCCAACGGCACCTGCGGCGAGCATCGCGCCGGCCGGAATACGGATGAAGGTGTGAATCGTGTCCCAGCCGGTGTCCACGCCAGGTACCTTGTCGGCGAAAAACTCCACCAGATACATCAATCCCGCCGCGCCAAGAACCATGGGGTCTTGCAGGATCATGAGATCCGGCGGGAGCTGAAGGTGTCCATTGGATCCGAGAAAGCCAAGCATGAATACCGCAGCGTAGAGATTGATACCGCTGGCCCAGGCGACGCCCATGCTGAGCGCGATTGTGGCGGTGAGTTGGTCGTACATGGGGTGGTCCCGTAAAGCGTGCCGGAGGCACGGGGTGACGAGGTCATTATGCAAGCTTTGTCCCAATACGCGTATGCGACCCCGGAGAAGGTGCTGAAGGACATTATTGTTTTCTTATAAACTTATTTAAAAATCAATAACTTGACGTGTCTTTTCGGTGTGGGTAAGGTGCGCCCACTAGCGGTCTCCTGGTATTCCTTGTACTGAGACGCCGGATAAGAACTACACGCTAGTGACTCTCCTGAAAGCGGCTTCGGCCGCTTTTTCTTTTGCGCGTTCTTCAATACACGCAAACCGGTTCTCCAATTCGTGCCGAGTTCCGTATTATTGGGCGCTTGATTTCGAGCCAGCGCGCCTCGGGAGGCGTCTCTCATGACAGACAACATCGCAACCCGCATCAAAGTCGGCATCGTCGGCGGAACCGGCTATACCGGCGTTGAACTGTTGCGCCTGTTGGTGCGGCACCCGCATGTTGCGTTGGCAGCGATCACGTCGCGCGGCAATGTGGGAACGCCGGTTGCGGAGATGTTCCCGAATTTGCGCGGATGGACCGACTTGGTCTTCAGCGAGCCGAGCGCCGATGTCCTGGGGGCATGCGATCTGGTGTTTTTCGCCACCCCCAATGGAACCGCGATGCAGATGGTGCCGGAACTGCTGGCCGCCGGGGTACGCGTTGTCGATCTCGCGGCGGACTTTCGTATCAAGGACGTGGCGCTTTGGAGTCAGTGGTACGGCATGGAGCACGCCTGTCCGGAATTGGTCGAAGAAGCGGTATACGGGTTACCGGAAATGAATCGCGACGCTATTCGCACCGCACGCCTGGTCGCAAATCCCGGCTGTTATCCGACTGCGGTGACCTTGGGGTTGTTGCCTTTGATCGAGGCCGGAATTGGCGATATCTCGCGCATCATTGCGGACTGCAAGTCCGGGGTCAGCGGGGCCGGTCGAGGCGCTTCGGTGCCGATGCTGATGGGTGAGACCGGAGAGAGTTTCAAAGCCTACGGTGTCGCGGGGCATCGGCATTGGCCGGAGATTCGCCAGCAACTCAGCGTATTGGCCGGGCGACCTGTCGACCTGGTTTTCGTCCCTCATCTGCTGCCGATGATCCGGGGAATCCATGCGACGCTCTATGCCGAGGGGGTCGCGGCGGATGTGGACGTGCAATCGCTGTACACCCGTCGCTACGCCGACGAGCCGTTCGTTGATGTGATGCCCGCCGGGTCGCATCCGGAAACCCGGAGTGTGCGGGGTGGCAATCATTGTCGTATTGCCTTACACCGACCGCCGAGCGGGGATCGCGTCGTGGTGTTATCGGTCATCGATAATCTGGTCAAGGGGGCCGCCGGTCAGGCGGTTCAGAACATGAATCTGATGTGCGCGTTGCCGGAAGCAGCGGGTCTGGATGTCGTGGGGCTCCTGCCCTGATTTCACGTCGCCGCATTCCGCGCCGGGTTCGTGGCCCCGGGTTGCCTTGGTGGTCGTTCTTCGCCTTGGTCGGTGGATTGTTCCTGCTCATCATTGTGGTCGGTGTGGGCCTGGATTTTCTCAGTGACCGGGTTTCCTTGCGTGCCGCGTTGGTGGCGCGGGAGCAGTCGGTACTGCTTGGGGAGGTCGGAGATCTGGAAACCCGAAACGCCCGTCTGTCGGAGCGCGTTGCCGTGCTGGAGCGGGCGCAGCAGATCGATCGTGAGGCATACGGTCAGTTGCAGCGCAGTTACTTGCAGCGGGAGAACGAGATCGCTGCATTGCGGGAGGATCTGGCTTTCTACCGGAAAGTGGTCGATCCCAAGGATCGCAGCGACGAAATCAGTATTACGCCCAAAGCGTTGAAGCCGCTTAAGGAGAAGGGCCAATTCCTGTTTGAGTTTGTGCTCAGCCAGGCGCCACCCAAGCGGTATCGCAAGCGTGAGGGTGATGTAGACTTTCACGTCATCGGGGTTGTCGGTGGGAAGGCAACCACTTTGGGAAAAGAAGTGTTTGCGCTTGCCGAAGGCGAGCGATTGACCTACTCATTCAAGTTCTACCAAACCTTTCGTGGAGTGCTTTCGATTCCCGCCGGGTTTGTGCCGGACGAGGTCGCGATCGCAGTTACCGAGTCGGGGCGTTCCACCCCGGAGACGGAGCGACGGATCCCCTGGTCCACCTTGCTTTCGAGCGCGGCCAGCCGAGGAGGATGAGGCCCGATGTTTGGAAAAGACAAAAAACCGAAGCCAACGAAGATCGATACCCTGATCGGGCGACAGACGGAACTCCGTGGCGACATCCTGTTTAGTGGTGGTCTGCATGTGGATGGCACGATCAAAGGCAACGTGATTGCCGAAGCCGGGTCCGCGTCCGTGCTTACACTCAGTGAGCACGGGGTGATCGAAGGTGAAGTCAGAGTGCCGCATATCATTCTTAACGGCACCGTGGTTGGCGACGTCCACGCCAGCGAGACCATCGAGTTCGATCCCAAAGCCTCGGTGACGGGTAACGTCTATTACAAAATCATCGAGATGGCGATGGGTGCCGAAGTGAATGGCAGTCTGGTGCGTCGAAACGAACCGGAAGCTCCGGTGTTGTCCCTGCCCAGGGAGAACGCCGCACCGGCGCCATCCGCGACGGAATGGGTTGAAGAAAATTGAGTGCGGCTGCGCGATAAGCCCTATCAGCCTTAATGGATCATTCGCCAGCAGGTCGTTAGACTTAGGCACGTTATTTTTTGGAGGTTTTCCCGATGAGCACTGTTTCTGAATCTGTTCTTGACGATCTGCCCCCGGCTCTGGTGTTTACCGATGCGGCGGCCAATAAGGTCAAGGAGCTTATTGAGCAGGAAGACAACGCGGACCTGAAGCTGCGCGTGTTCGTGACCGGCGGTGGTTGTTCCGGTTTTCAGTACGGATTCACTTTCGATGAAGAAATCGGCGATGGTGATACCACGGTAGAAAAGAACGGTGTGACATTGCTGATCGATCCGATGAGCTTCCAGTACCTGAGTGGTGCGGAGATCGATTTCAGTGAAGGTATCGAGGGTGCGCATTTCGTAATTCGTAACCCGAATGCAACGACCACTTGCGGGTGCGGCTCTTCCTTCTCGCCATAAATTTGGCGAGATGGATTGGGAACAAAAAAGAAAGGGCGCCTAGGCGCCCTTTCTTCTTGTCCGGCGCGATGCACCGGACGACTTCGTTGGTGGATTAACGATGTTGTTGGGTGTTCATCGCTACCATCTGGGTGCTCAGTGCATCCAATTGACCGAGCAGATCCTGGGTGGCGGTGTTGAACGCGGCCAGTTGCTGCTTGGGCAGGGGTTGCGCCTTCGGGAACCTCACCTTCTGAGGGTCGCGGTGAACACCATCAACCCTGAACTCAAAATGCAGATGGGCGCCTTTGGCGAGCCCGGTCTGTCCGACGTAGCCGATGACCTGACCCTGACGGACGCGCGAACCATCCTTGAGTTTGGGGGCGAAGCGTGACATGTGTGCATATAAGGTCGAATAGCGACCCGCATGCTGAATGGTTACGACTTTCCCATAGCTGTTCGACCAACCGATCTTGGTGATGGTGCCGTCGCCCGTGCTGCGGATCGGAGTGCCTGTTCGTGCGCCGTAGTCCACACCACGATGCGCGCGCCATGTCTTGAGAATCGGATGGAAGCGCCGAAGTGTGAAGCCAGACGTGACCGGTGCGTCCTTGATCGGTGACCTCAGGAATGTTTTGCGCATCGGGCTGCCATTGGGGTCGTAGTAGCCGGCACGGTTGCCTTCGTCGGCGTAGTACACGGCACGGTGGGCTTCGTTCTGGTTGACGAATTCCGCCGCCAAAATTCGACCGTCGCGAATTTTCACCCCGTCGCGGAACACTTCCTGGTAAATGACC
>JACKNK010000004.1:0-340000 GCA_024234955.1 Gammaproteobacteria bacterium | reverse complement strand
GGGATCAGCCCTTAAGCTGAATTCTGGTTAGTGGAACACTTTGGGAAGAGTGGCCATAGTGGGTGATAGCCCCGTACACGAAAGCCAGTTTGCAGTGAAAACGAGTAGGGCGGGACACGTGTTATCCTGTCTGAATATGGGGGGACCATCCTCCAAGGCTAAATACTCTCTACCGACCGATAGTGAACCAGTACCGTGAGGGAAAGGCGAAAAGAACCCCGGCGAGGGGAGTGAAATAGAACCTGAAACCGTATGCGTACAAGCAGTGGGAGCCCCTTCGGGGGTGACTGCGTACCTTTTGTATAATGGGTCAGCGACTTACTTTCAGTGGCGAGGTTAACCGTTTAGGGGAGCCGTAGGGAAACCGAGTCTTAATAGGGCGTTTTAGTCGCTGGGAGTAGACCCGAAACCGGGCGATCTATCCATGGCCAGGTTGAAGGTGGGGTAACACCCACTGGAGGACCGAACCGGGATCTGTTGAAAAAGATTCGGATGAGCTGTGGATCGGAGTGAAAGGCTAATCAAGCCCGGAGATAGCTGGTTCTCCTCGAAAGCTATTTAGGTAGCGCCTCGTGTCTCACTCTCGGGGGTAGAGCACTGTTTCGGCTAGGGGCCCATCCCGGGTTACCAAACCGATGCAAACTCCGAATACCGAGAAGTGCAATCACGGGAGACACACGGCGGGTGCTAACGTCCGTCGTGGAAAGGGAAACAACCCAGACCGCCAGCTAAGGTCCCAAAATCTCAGCTTAGTGGGAAACGATGTGGGAAGGCACAGACAGCCAGGAGGTTGGCTTAGAAGCAGCCATCCTTTAAAGAAAGCGTAATAGCTCACTGGTCGAGTCGGCCTGCGCGGAAGATTTACCGGGGCTCAAGCTGAGTACCGAAGCTGCGGATCCGTACTTTGTACGGGTGGTAGAGGAGCGTTCCGTAAGCCTGTGAAGGTGAATCGTAAGGTTTGCTGGAGGTATCGGAAGTGCGAATGCTGACATGAGTAACGATAAGACGGGTGAAAAACCCGTCCGCCGAAAACCCAAGGTTTCCTGCGCAACGTTAATCGGCGCAGGGTGAGTCGGCCCCTAAGGCGAGGCTGAGAAGCGTAGTCGATGGGAAACAGGTTAATATTCCTGTACCGATTTGTAGTGCGATGGGGTGACGGAGAAGGCTAGGTTATCCGGGCGTTGGTTGTCCCGGTTCAAGCGTGTAGGGAGTCCTCTTAGGTAAATCCGGGAGGGCAATCCTGAGACGTGATGTCGAGGTCCTACGGGACCGAAGTAATTGATGCCATGCTTCCAAGAAAAGCCTCTAAGCTTCAGCTACAAATCGACCGTACCCCAAACCGACACAGGTGGGTGAGGAGAGAATCCTAAGGCGCTTGAGAGAACTCGGGTAAAGGAACTAGGCAAAATAGTACCGTAACTTCGGGAGAAGGTACGCCCGCCGGCGTGGTGACGTGCGTAGCTGAGCGTTGGGGGGTCGCAGTGACCAGGCCGCTGCGACTGTTTATCAAAAACACAGCACTCTGCAAACACGAAAGTGGACGTATAGGGTGTGACGCCTGCCCGGTGCCGGAAGGTTAATTGATGGGGTCAGCCGCAAGGCGAAGCTCTTGATCGAAGCCCCGGTAAACGGCGGCCGTAACTATAACGGTCCTAAGGTAGCGAAATTCCTTGTCGGGTAAGTTCCGACCTGCACGAATGGCGTAACGATGGCGGCGCTGTCTCCACCCGAGACTCAGTGAAATTGAAATCGCTGTGAAGATGCAGTGTACCCGCGGCAAGACGGAAAGACCCCGTGAACCTTTACTACAGCTTTGCACTGAACATTGAACCTACATGTGTAGGATAGGTGGGAGGCTTTGAAGACGTGACGCTAGTTGCGTTGGAGCCGTCCTTGAAATACCACCCTTGTATGTTTGATGTTCTAACTTAGCCCCGTTATCCGGGGTGAGGACAGTGCCTGGTGGGTAGTTTGACTGGGGCGGTCTCCTCCCAAAGAGTAACGGAGGAGTACAAAGATACCCTCAATACGGTCGGAAATCGTATGTAGAGTGCAAAGGCACAAGGGTGTTTGACTGCGAGACCTACAAGTCGAGCAGGTACGAAAGTTGGTCTTAGTGATCCGGTGGTTCTGTATGGAAGGGCCATCGCTCAACGGATAAAAGGTACTCCGGGGATAACAGGCTGATACCGCCCAAGAGTTCATATCGACGGCGGTGTTTGGCACCTCGATGTCGGCTCATCACATCCTGGGGCTGAAGCCGGTCCCAAGGGTATGGCTGTTCGCCATTTAAAGTGGTACGCGAGCTGGGTTTAGAACGTCGTGAGACAGTTCGGTCCCTATCTGCCGTGGGCGTTAGAGATTTGAGGGAAGCTGCTCCTAGTACGAGAGGACCGGAGTGGACGTACCCCTGGTGTTCCGGTTGTCACGCCAGTGGCATTGCCGGGTAGCTACGTACGGACGGGATAACCGCTGAAAGCATCTAAGCGGGAAGCCCCTCCCAAGATGAGATCTCTCTGGGTACTTGATACCCCTAAAGGGCCCTTGAAGACTACAAGGTTGATAGGCTGGGTGTGGAAGCGCAGTAATGCGTGCAGCTAACCAGTACTAATTGCCCGTGAGGCTTGACCATATAACACCCAAGTTGTTTGCCGGTGTTATTAACAACTAAGCTTCATCAAGCGACAGCAAATACTTACCAAGCATCAAAATACTGAACTCGCCAAACACGACCATAGAACCGTGTTGGATAAAAAATTGCCTGGCGGCCATAGCGAAGTGGTACCACCCGATCCCATCTCGAACTCGGAAGTGAAACGCTTTAGCGCCGATGATAGTGTGGGGTCTCCCCATGTGAAAGTAGGTCACCGCCAGGCACCTAAACCTAAAAACCCTAAGCGTTTGCTTAGGGTTTTTTTTTGGCGATTGTCTACTTGACATACCAATCGCCATGGTTAGTATTCAGTATAAGACATACCGGAGGTATGTGAAATGACTGATCTAACCGCCCCCATCTACACGGACCCTGAAGCTGCGCGCCAACATCTTGAGGCGATCCGCTGGCCCAATGGCACGGCTTGCCCGCACTGCGGCGAAGCCGAAAACGTAAAGCCCTTACATGGCGCATCTCACCGCAATGGCCTGTACAAGTGCTACTCGTGCAAGGGCCATTTCAGCGTGACTGTTGGGACCGTATTCGAGAAGTCCAAAGTGCCTTTGAACAAGTGGGTGCTTGCGGCTCACCTGTTCGCTTCGAGCAAGAAAGGCATCAGCGCCCATCAGCTTCACCGCACGCTTGGCGTCACGTACAAGACCGCATGGTTCATGATGCATCGTCTGCGAGAAGCGGCACGAGACGACAATCCGGATTCAATGGGCGGCGGCGGGACCGTCGTTGAGGTCGATGAAACGTTCATCGGCCACGACACAAGCATCAAGCCACGCGGTCAGAAAAAGGGGCGAGGCTATCACCACAAGCAGAAAGTGCTTGCCCTGGTAGAGCGCGGCGGTCGTGTGCGCTCTACGCATGTTCCAGCAGTTAACGCCGCTACCTTGCGACCGATCCTGCGCGAACAGATCAAAGCCGACTCGCACATCATGACCGATGAGGCTGGGCAATATTGCTTGACAAAGACCCCGCTATCCGCCGAGTTCCTGTCCCATGAATACGTGCAACATGGGATTGGCGAGTACGTGCGCGGAGACATCCATACGAACACGATCGAAGGATATTTCTCGATCTTTAAACGTGGGATGAAGGGCATCTATCAGCATTGCCGCCCGCATCACCTGAAACGCTATCTGTGCGAATTCGACTTTCGCTACAACTTCCGTGTGGCACTCGGATACAGCGATGACGAACGCGCCGAATTGCTCCTGAAAGGGATCGACGGCAAGCGCCTTACCTACGCCTGAGTCACTTCTTCGGGTTCGGCGGCGTATTCAGCATCCGACCAAGCAGCGCGTCACGAGTGGATTCAGTTGAGTCTTCCACTTTGTTTGGTTTAAGTGCGCTGCCGCTGCGCGTTGGCGACAAAGATTCCGCGACGGGAATGCTGTTCGGATTGAAATCCGGGATTTCATTTTCGACCATTTTTCGGTGCTCCAATAGTTCGGGGTGGTTGAGCAATTCCATGATGCGCCACGCTGGTAGCACGCATGTCATGCCGCTAAGCCCCTTGATGTATTGACTATCCATGCCATCGGCACCGTCTGCGATTAGACGGCCTTTCCCATCCACGATCTCCCATTCCTCAGGAAATTGGCCCCAATGAATCCCAAGTAATTTCAAGAACAGGGGGCGCGGATTGGGTCGTCCTTCGTTTTCAGGATAGAAGCGCCCAGTGGTCTGGTTGTAGACGAATACCGGGGAACCCGAAAACCCTGACCTGGAGTGAACATCTACGCAATAGCAATCCGCAACCTGCTTGTTGGGCTGCACGATCGGAGTTGGATCAATGCTGATGTTTCCAAACCTTATCGCTGGCTTGTTTGAAGCGACTCCGTCATGGTCGATAAAACGGCCAACCATGAATACATCATCACCTATGCCAATGTCGTCATCCAAGGCAACTAGGTCTTCTGCTCGAACCTGAGAAACACGCATCCCTTCGCTTGGCTGCAATGGAATTACTGCCAAGTCATATTGTGGGTCGAACAACCAATCGCTCGGATCGTGCTCGCGAATGTCTACCGATCCATCGGAGTTATTCAGGCGAATCACCGAGCATCCTTCTCTAACCGCAACGTGCCAATTGGTCACGCCATACAGAGTAACGAATTCAGGGTTCTTTTCACTTTTGACAGATACGACAAATCCCGTGCCTCCGAAACCCGTTCCCAGCTTCGCGGAATCGGAATCCGGGTACAGGTAGAACGCCGTATCGAGAATCTTATCGGGTATCCGTGGCATACCTGTGGGGACAAATCTGTAGTAGACAGCGCCGGATGACGATGTCGCAGGAATGCGCTGGCGGTCCCATTGTAGGTCTCCCCACGAAACTTCATCCCCTGCGCGCCCTACATTACCGCGCATGGGTATGCCTTGTATATAATCGCCTTTTTTTGGTCCAACGCAATCTAGCGGGAAAGGTATCGCGGGTTTTCAGATGGAACTCGTCGGCATCGCGCAATCCCTAAGCGATGGCGCGTGTGGATAGCGCTGGGTTCTCCCCCGTTAACACGGACACATCCAAGAAGAGGCACACTGTGCCGAGGAGGTGTTCATGTCGAAGCGAAGAAAGTTCAGTGCGGAGTTCAAGCGCGAAGCGATTGAGTTGACCCGTCAGCCGGGCGTCAGCTGCCGCCAGGTGGCTCTGGAAATCGGGATCAATCCGAATCTGCTAACCCGCTGGAAGCGAGAAGCCGAAGAGGCGAAGGGTAAGGCCTTCGGTGGGTCCGGCAGCCCACGCGACGAAGAGATCGCCCGGCTGAAACGGGAGCTCGCAAGGGTGAAGAAGGAACGGGATTTTTTACGCGAAGCGGCAACGTTCTTCGCCAAAGGGTCGTTCTGAGGTACCAGACGATTCAACGTTGTCGCAGTGACTTCCCGGTTCGCCTGATGTGCTGTTGCCTGCACGTGTCACCCAGTGGGTATTACGCCTGGGAAGCCCGTGCGCCGAGTGCGCGTGAATCGGACAATGCGCGTCTGCTGATGCGCATTCGCGAGATTCACGACGACAGCGGCGGCATCATCGGCGCCCCACGGATGCACGAGGATCTGGTAGCCGAAGGGGAAACGGCCAGTCCGAACCGCATCGCCCGCCTGATGGCTGCCCATGGCATTCAAGGCTGGCCGCGCAAGCGGAATCGGCGATTCGGGGGTTCCAGCCAGCGTCCGGAAGGGATCGACAATCGCTTGGAAAGGGACTTCACGGCGCGGGAACCGGATACCAAGTGGGTGACCGACATTACCGAGATCAACACGCTCGAAGGCAAGCTGTATCTGTGCGTGGTGATTGATCTGTTCAGCAAGCTCGTCATCGGCTGGGCCATGCATCACCGGCAGGACCGGCACATGGTCATCCGCGCGGTGGAGATGGCCGTCTGGCACCGTCAGGAGCCCAAGGACGTAATCCTGCATTCGGATCGCGGCTGCCAATTCACCAGTGGGGATTACCAGCGATTTCTTACCGGGAAAGGGTTGATCAGCAGCATGAGCGCCGTCGGTCACTGCGGCGACAACGCGGCCTGCGAGGGCTTTTTCGGGGTGCTCAAACGTGAGCGGGTTCACCACCGACGCTACCGCACTCGGAACGAGGCGCGGGCCGACCTGTTCGACTACATCGAGCGATTTCACAACCCCAGGATGCGGCGTAGAGTCGCCGCACAGGATCAGAAGTTTTCATCCCTTTTCAAACCGTCCGTGAAAACGGGGTAGAACCCGCTTGCTTGCGCAGGGCGGAGGTCGTATACCGATCTTCAATGATGATCTCGCGATACTTAAGGTCCGCACCCCTTGTCTTGGCGGATGGGTGCAGTCGGTCGTATCCCAGATCACGTTTGTTATCCGACCGGGTCTGCTGGTGACTCAGTGAGTTTGCGCAGCTGAAGAGTGCTGATGAATGGCCGCCGCAATGATTGATTTCGTGCCAGAGTTGCTGCGTGGATCGTTTGAAGCGCTTTGGGATAGTTACGTGGAGAATTCCATTGCGGCGGGGCATGCGTTGCCTCAATTTGATGACCATTTAGTCCACGCCTGGGTCGGAAGTGAGTTCGTCGCACGGGCATGCATTAAAGATCCGGACCTTGTGGACCGGCTGTTTACGAGCGGCGATTTAGAGCGGGTCTACGAAGAAACTGAATACCAATCCAGGCTCAGCGAACAGGTCCAACACTGCGGGAACCCGGATGAACTCAGTACCGTTCTAAGGACATTCCGTCGTAACGAGATGGTGCGAATCGCGTGGCGGGATCTAGCAGGAGAGGCGGACCTCGAAGAGGTGTTGGTGTCGTTGTCCCGCCTTGCAGACGCGTGTGTGTCAGCAGCGTTGAGCACGTTGTATGACTGGCAAGTTTCCGAATTGGGCGAACCGGTAGACGACCAAGGGAGGCCGCAGGAGTTGGTTGTCCTGGGAATGGGCAAGCTCGGCGCGCGTGAGCTCAATTTCAGTTCCGATATCGACCTGATATTTGCCTATCCCGCCGATGGCGAGGTGAACGGGCGAAAGGCCAAGACAAATGAGGAGTTCTTCGTCCGATTGGGTCGTCGCCTAATCAAAGTCTTGAATGAACATACGGCAGATGGGTTCGTATTTCGTGTCGATATGCGCCTACGACCGTTCGGCGATAGCGGGCCGTTGGCCATGAGCTTCGCCCAGATGGAGACGTATTACACGACACAGGGGCGGGAATGGGAGCGATACGCGATGATCAAGGCTCGCCCGGTGGCTGGGGATATTGCGGCGGGGCAGCAGCTCATGGCGATGCTTAAGCCCTTTGTCTACCGACGATATCTGGATTACGGGACCTTCGAGCAGCTGCGGGAAATGAAGGCGATGATCGCGAGGGAGGTGAGCCGACGGGGGCTTCGCGACAATATCAAGCTTGGCCCGGGCGGTATCCGGGAGGTTGAATTTATCGGGCAGGCATTCCAGCTTGTGCGAGGGGGTAGGGAATCCCGACTTCAACATCGGGGAATACTGGTGACACTCGAAGCACTTGCGGATCTTGGACATATCAGTCGGGACACATTTCAAGAGCTCAAGGACGCCTATATATTCTTGCGCAAAACGGAAAACCGACTTCAGGCTTTCGCTGACCAGCAGTCACAGACATTACCAACGGACGAAATCGGTCGTGCGCGCCTCGCGTTCACGATGGCGTTTCCCGATTGGCATTCGTTCAACGCTGCGTTAGCAAAACATCAGAACAACGTACAGCGACATTTTCAGGCGGTTTTCGGCGAAGATGTGCCTGATAACACATCAAATTCCCCTCTCGATCATGTCTGGGCCGATCATTGTGGCGATGAAAAAGCCATTGCTATTTTGGCGTCAGAAGGCGTCGATGATCCTGCCGTGGTTGCCGCTCATCTGCGTGGCTTGCGGGAGAGTAGAACGTATCGTGCTTTGACTTCGGTTGCTCGTGAGCGCCTGGACCGGCTGATTCCTCGTTTACTGCAAAACGTCCGCGAATTACCGGATGGCTCGGTGGCCTTGGTCCGGCTACTTGATTTGATGGAGCGTATTGCGGGCCGATCGGTTTATCTGTCACTTCTGCTGGACAGCCCGAAAGTCCTCGGGCATCTCGTGCGCCTGGTCGATGCGAGTCCGTGGCTTGCAAGCTATGTCACCCGTCATCCGATTGTGCTGGATGAACTCCTCGACCCACGCAGGCTGTATGGCACTGTCGAACGACATGACCTGAAGATCGATCTGGCATCCCGGCTCGAGGTTTGTACGCCCAGGGACACCGAATGTGAAATGGACGCGCTTCGCCATTGCAAACATGCGCATGTATTAAGAGTCGCTGCCGCTGACATCATGGGCGTTACACCCTTGATGAAGGTGTCGGATCTACTGACTGATATTGCGGAAGCCTGCGTTTCGACCGTCTTGGAACTGTCGCTTCGTGACATCACCATGAAACATGGCCGCCCAAGTTGTACGGAGAGTGGGGTGTCAAGGCACCCGGGTCTGGGTGTGATCGCTTACGGCAAACTAGGCGGGTGGGAGTTGGGCTATGGCTCTGATCTTGATGTCGTACTGATTCACAACTCCACCGGGGAGCGACAGGAAAGCGAGGGTGACAGACCGCTGGATAACAACACCTGGTTCGCACGTGTCGCGCAGCGGATGGTGAATTATCTCGCAACCTCGACGTCGGCCGGACAGCTCTACGAAATCGACATGCGCCTCCGCCCGAATGGCAATTCTGGGATGCTGGTGACCGGGCTGAACGCGTTCGTGACGTATCAACGCGATGCCGCCTGGACATGGGAGCACCAGGCACTGGTCCGCGCCAGATTTATTGCCGGCGATCCCAAGTTGAAAGACTCCTTTGACGAGATACGTCATGAAATCCTCTCACGTAAGCGAGACACGAACGCTTTGCGAACAGAAGTGCGGGACATGCGAGCCAGAATGCGGGAGCAGCTTGGAAGCAGGTCCGAGGACGAATTTGACCTCAAGCAGGACGCGGGAGGTATCGCCGATATTGAATTTTTGGTTCAATTCGCGGTTCTTTCTCAGGCTAACGCACACCCCGCATTGACCCGCTGGACCGACAATATTCGTATCCTTGAGACCCTCGCGACGGAGGGGCTGATGTCTGCCGAGGATGCGGACCTGTTGGCCGACGCATACCGTGCCTATCGCGCTCGGGGGCATCGACTGGTCCTGCAGGACAAACCGGCCCGCGTTCCTGCCGACGAATTCATCGAGTTCAGGTCGGCGGTACAAGGCCTGTGGAACCAATGGATGGGCAACGGCGATAACTGATTTCCGTGCTCTCCCTTTTCGCGTATTTCGGAGTACACCTTCATGAGCATGGCTGATCGCGACGGCGTCATCTGGTTGGACGGGGAACTGCTCCCCTGGCGCGATGCGCAGACGCACGTCCTTACCCATACCCTGCATTACGGCATGGGCGTGTTTGAAGGCGTGCGTGCCTACAACGCCCAAGGCGGAACGGCGATCTTTCGCCTGAAAGAGCACACGGATCGGCTGTTCAACTCCGCCCATATCCTGGGCATGAAAGTCCCGTACACCCACGATGAGATCAATGCGGCGCATGTCGCTGCGGTCGGCGAAAACAAGCTGGAGTCCGCGTACATCCGGCCCATGTGTTTCTACGGTTCCGAAGGCATGGGCTTGCGCGCCGATAACCTGCAGGTGCATTGCATGGTCGCGGCCTGGTCCTGGGGTTCCTACCTGGGTGCGGAGAACATGGAGCGCGGCATCCGCATCCGGGTCTCGTCGTTCACCCGGCATCACGTCAACATCACGATGTGCCGCGCCAAGGCCAACGGCAATTACATGAATTCCATGCTGGCCCTGCGCGAAGCCCTCGATTGCGGGTACGACGAAGCCTTGCTGCTCGACAACCAGGGTTTCGTCATGGAAGGCAGCGGCGAGAACTTCTTCCTGGTCAAAAACGGCGTGATCTATACCCCCGATCTGACCTCGGCCCTGGACGGCATTACCCGCCGCACGGTCATGGAACTGGCCGCCGAGATCGGCGTCGATGTGATCGAAAAGCGCATCACCCGTGACGAGGTCTATATCGCGGATGAGTGCTTCTTCACCGGCACCGCCGCCGAAGTCACCCCGATCCGTGAAGTCGACAAGCGCACCATCGGCAATGGCGGGCGCGGTCCGATCACGGAGAAATTGCAGGCCATGTATTTCGATCAGGTAAATGGTCGTCGTGATACCCATCCGGAATGGCTGACTCGGGTTTATGCCTGAATCAACGCCCTTTGCCGGGCGAGAGTGAATAGAGAGAGACCGCTATGAGCACCGCTTTCAACGCCAACCACAACGCGACCGATGTCGGTGCTGCGCCGTCCAACAATGAGTTGCGTATCGAAGTCAGCCGATCGGATCTGCCGGTGCATTGCCCGATGCCCGGTACCAGCGCCTGGAATTCCCATCCCCGGGTCTATATTCCGCTCGAAGAAGGCAACGGGCGTGGCACCTGCCCGTATTGCGGCACCGAATACATCCTGCGCTGATCGGTCGGGCACTTTGTAGTGCCAAGGTCCGAACCCCCCGCCAAAATCCTCGTCGTCGGCCCATCCTGGGTCGGCGACATGGTCATGGCGCAGAGCCTGTTCATGGTGCTGCGCCAGAAGAATCCCGATGTCCGGATCGACGTGCTCGCGCCAGGCTGGAGCCGGCCGCTGCTGGAACGAATGCCGGAAGTACGTCATGCCATTGATATGCCGCTGGGACATGGTCAGTTGCAGTTCGGGTTACGTCGAAGCCTGGGGATCACATTGCGTGAACAGGCATACGATCAGGCCATTCTTCTGCCGAATTCGCTGAAATCGGCACTCACGCCGTTTTTCGCCCGCATCCCGCGCCGAACCGGATTTGTCGGAGAACTGCGTTACGGTCTTGTCAACGACATTCGCCGCCTCGACAAACAGCGTCTGACCATGACGGTGCAGCGCTTCGTGGCCTTGGGTCTGGATGACCGTGCGGCGATGCCCGAAGCGCTTCCCCGTCCGCATCTCGTCTCGCCATCCAAGGGCGCGGATAACGCAATGCTGGCTCTGGGATTGGCAAGCGACGATGTCCCGATATTGGGCTTGTGCCCCGGCGCCGAGTACGGTCCGGCAAAGCGTTGGCCGCATTTTGCAGACCTCGCGGCGGGCTATCTCCGACGCGGATGGCGAGTGTGGTTATTCGGTTCGGACAAGGACCGGGCGATCACCAGGGCGATCCGGGAGGCGGCGCCGGGCTGCGACGATCTCGCCGGTCGGACCAGCCTGGCGCAAGCGATCGACCTGCTGGCGCGATGCGATGCCGTGGTCAGCAACGACTCCGGCCTGATGCATGTCGCGGCGGCATTGGCGCGGCCCCTGGTGGCGATATATGGCTCCAGCGACCCGGGATTTACCCCGCCGCTTGCCGAGCGCGTCGAGATCGTACGTCTGGGACTGGAATGCAGCCCATGTTTTGCACGGGATTGCCCCTTGGGGCACACCAACTGCCTCAATGGCATCCGCCCGGCGGTGGTCGGCGAAGCCCTGGAACGGCTGCTCTGATGCACGTCCTGATCGTAAAGACCTCATCCCTGGGGGATGTGATACACACCTTGCCGGCGGTTACCGATGCACTCGCAGCGATCCCGGATATCCGCTTTGACTGGGTGGTGGAAGAGGCGTTTGCCGAAGTGCCGGCCTGGCATCCGGGCATCGATCGAGTCATTCCCGTGGCGCTCCGCCGCTGGCGCAAGGACTGGGCGACCGCGAAGCGAAGCGGTGAGTGGCAGGCGTTTCTCGACCAGCTTCAGGCGCGTGAATATGACGCAGTGATCGATGCCCAGGGACTGATCAAGAGTGCGTGGCTGGCGCGCAAGGCACGCGGGACGATACATGGGTTGTCCTGGCGCTCTGCACGCGAACCGCTTGCCTCGCTCGCCTACCGGAAACGCCACCGCGTTGCATGGGGTCAACATGCGGTCAGCCGGGTTCGGCAGTTGTTTGCCTCGGTGCTGGGATACCGTCCGCACCCGGGGTTGCCGGACTACGGACTCGCCCGAATCGGTGCCGTCGCCGAGCCCGCTTATGTCCTGTTTTTTCACGGCACCACCTGGGAAACCAAGCATTATCCGGAGGCATATTGGGGTGAGCTGGCCGTACGCGTGAGTGATGCAGGCTACCGTGTCCATCTGCCCTGGGGTAACCAAGCCGAACGTGCCCGTGCTGAGCGCATTGCCGGGACCGTCGAAGGGGCAACGGTCTTGCCCGCCATGAACCTCGCGGAATTGGGGGCGGAAATAAGCGCGGCGCGCGCCGTGGTCTCGGTGGATACCGGTTTGTCCCATCTGGTTGCCGCGTTCGGGGTGCCTCAGGTTGCCATCTACGGCGCAACCGATCCGGCGCGAACGGGCGCGTATGGCAAAGCCCAGTTTCATCTCAAGTCGGATTTTGACTGCGCCCCCTGCCTCCGTCGGCAATGCAGGTATCAAGGTGAGTCGGTGGCGAAGCCAGCCTGTTACGACCGTTTGCCACCTGCAGAGGTGTTCGAATGCCTGCTGGAACAGATGAATTCGCACTGAGAGGGTGTTTACAAAACCCGGGGTATCCGTGACTTGGATCGGCGTTTAGTAGGAGGCTTCAGCCGCGATCGGCGTCAGCGATTGTCCTGTTGCCGATCGCGGCTGAAGCCGCTCCTACATGCTCCTTGAACGTCCAGGGTTTTCCCGGTGAGCAGCGATTTGGCACTGACAGCGAGTATTCAGGTTTTTGTAAACACCCTCTGAGCCAGCGAAGACCCATTATTTAAGTTTTATTGAAAATACTTATAATGCGTGGCTTCGCCATTTGATCCGAACTTGAGCTGGGTCAAAAACAGCTGCGAAAGGGTCGGGCTTAATGGCGCCCGCCTGAAACCTCAGATGAGCGGTAAACCTATGCAACACCAGAGTCACGCCTTGCAGATCGCCAATTTCAGCTTCTCGTCGATGATCGGGATCGCGGTCCTCATGATCGTCAGCCTGATGCTCTCCGAGACCCCGATCCTGATGCAAGGCGGCGTTCCGCGCGCTGCGTCCTTGTCCACGCCAGTGCTGATTCTCGGCATCATGGCCCTGGTTTCGTCGATCAGCCGTATCCGTGTGTTTGTCACCGGGATCGAGAAGCACTGGGTGCAGAATCAGATTCAGTTTCTGCTCAGCGTGGTGATCTCCGTATACATCGGCATCGCCTGGTTCGTTGGCTGAGTTTTCACGACCTTTCATAAAAAGAGGCCCGCATCAGCGGGCCTCTTTCGTTTTATCCCGCGCCGCGTCAGGGGTGGGTCTCCTGTTCCAGGGATCGCAGATACCACAGTGCCTGATCCCGTGACGTGCCGCACATCTCCGGGTTTGGCTGCAGCGAGCTGCACACCCTGGGGCGTTTCTCGGTACCGAACAATCGACACTGCAAACGCTCGTCCAGGTGCGGACAGGGCTGGTCAGCGGGTTTGCCGTCAGGGAATCCGGGCAGGGGCGAGCTGATGGAGGGGGCGATGCAGCAGGCGGCGCATCCGGGACGACAGTTCATGATCGTTCACCTATCGGTACTTTCAGGACGATGATCGGGACATCGGCGCATTAGGCCTGAATGATATAGTCCCAGCCCCCCGGGGCAGGAGCAACGACGGTCATGTGCGGCATTTGCGGTGAATTGCGATTCGACGATCGGGCGCCCGATCTGGATGCGCTCGCCCGCATGATGGCGAAGCTCGCCCCACGAGGTCCGGATCACGCTGGCAGCTTCAGCGATGGGCCTGTGGCTCTGGGGCATCGGCGATTGGCGATCATCGATCTGTCGTATCACGCCAATCAACCGATGATCGATGCGGGGCTCGGCCTCGCGCTGGTGTTCAATGGGACGATTTACAACTACCCGGCGTTGCGCGACGAGCTGATCGCGCTCGGACACCGCTTTGTGTCGCAGGGCGACACGGAGGTCATTCTCAAGGCATATGCCCAATGGGGCATGGATTGCGTGCGCCGGCTCACCGGCATGTTCGCGTTCGCAATCTGGGACATGCGTGACCAGAGCCTGTTTCTCGCCCGAGACCGGTTTGGCATCAAGCCGCTGTATTTCTCCCACCAGGGCAAGCGTCTCCGCTTCGCCTCCGATGTGCCGACCTTGCTTGCCGGCGGCGACGTGGATGCGGCGATCGACGCCATCGCGCTGCACCATCTGTTTACCCTGCATGCGGTGGTTCCGGCGCCGCGAACGGTGCTGAACGGGGTCCGCAAGCTGCCACCGGCACACAGCATGCGGATCGATCGCCAGGGTCGTGAAACGCTGAATCGTTACTGGGCACTGGACGCAACCCGCCCAGCGGAATCGCGCAGTGACGCAGAATGGACCGAGGCCATGCATGGGCAACTGCGTCGCGTGGTCGAACGTCACAAGACCATTGCCGACGTGCCGGTCGGCGTGTTGCTGTCCGGTGGTCTGGACTCCAGCCTGATCGTGGGGCTGCTGGCCGAGGCGGGACAGGAAAAATTGCTGACCTTCTCGATCGGGTTCGAAGATCAGCCGGAGGAGCGCGGCAGCGAATTCGAGTTTTCCGATCCAGTCGCGGAACGATTTGCCACGGACCATCACAAGCTGATGATCCGCAACTCCGAGGTTCTGCCGCGTTTGCCGGAGGCCGTCGCCCACATGGCCGAACCGATGTTCGGGCAGGACGCTGTCGCCTTTTACCTGCTTGCCGAACAGGTCTCCCGACACGTCAAGGTGGTGCAGAGCGGACAGGGGGCGGACGAGGTGTTTGCCGGCTATTTCTGGTACCCACGCATGCAGGCGGCCCAGGGCACGCCGCTGGAGCGGTTCCGGGCGCATTACTTCGATCGTGACCACGATGAGTTCCTCGACATGGTCACCGCCGGGTATCGCGGCGCTGACCACACCGGACGGTTGATTGCGGAACGCCTGGCCGAACCGCAGGCGGATGGATTCATCGATCAGGTGTTGCGCCTGGACGCGACCACCCTGATCGTCGATGACCCGGTCAAGCGCGTGGATAACATGACCATGGCATTCGGGCTCGAAGCGCGGGTACCGTTTCTGGATCACGAACTGGTGGAACTGGCGGCACGCATGCCGCCACACCTGAAACTGGGGGATCGCAATGGGGAAGGCGCAAAGGCGGTTTTGAAGCGCATCTCGCGGGGCTTGCTGCCGGATGCGGTGATCGATCGCCCCAAGGGTTATTTCCCGATGCCGGCTCTGAAATACGTGCGGGGAGAATTTCTGGATTTCATGCACGATATTCTGGACAGTCGAGCCTGTCGCGAGCGTGGATTGTACGAACGTCGCTACGTGGATCGCCTGCTCGCGAAACCGGATGCGCATCACACCCGTATTCTGGGAAGCAAGCTATGGCACCTTGCCCTGCTCGAACTGTGGCTGCAGACGCATGTCGATGCCGCCTGAACAACCTGGTTGCTGTGAGCTGACATGAGCGAATCCCAAACCGGCAAAGACTGGCATCAGTTCCGACTATTGGTGGTCGATGACGATCCCGATATGCGCATGCTGATCGAGGCGGTGGTCGTCGGTGTCTGGCCGCATGCCGAGGTGGTCACCTTCGACCCCCTGGATGAGGCGGCGACCAAGATCTTCGACTGGTCGCGCTTCGATATGCTGGTGCTCGACTACCAGCTCGGCAACCAGAGCGGTCTGGACTGGCTGCGTCAGTACCGTGGCGTTCCGGATTTTCCGCTGACCATCTTCATCACCGGCGCCGGTAGCGAAGAGGTTGCAGTCAAGGCGCTCAAGCTGGGGGCCGTGGACTACGTCCGTAAAGGGGAGGGCTTTCAAGGGCGCCTGGTTTCCGCGCTCAACGACGCGATTCTGGAGATGTCGGAACGGGTTTCCGAGCAGTCGGACTGGGCGCGCTTTCTCGATTACGTCGATAAGGAACTCGGTGGAAAGCAGGCGTCCGGTGCGATGTTTTATGTGGTTCTGGACCAATTCACCGCGATCAAGGCGACCCAGGGCGTGCATATTGCCGGACACATTCTCACCGTGCTGAGCCAGTTGGTTCGTGACGAACTCGGTGCCGCCGGAGTCCGGGTGCGAACCGAAATTCATGGTGAGAACGCGGTTGCCGCATTGGGCAGTGGGCTGGACCAGGTGGAGGGTATCGAGCTTCAGGCGCGACATATTCTGGAGAAGGTCCGGAAGGTCCGCTTTCGGGCGGGTGATGCCGAAGTCGTTACCACCGCCAGTATCGGCATCTGTATGGCGTACGCAGGGACCCGGGAGGCGGCGCGCCTGGTCGCACGCGCGGAGGCGGCCTGCCATTCGGCGATGCTGCGCGGCGGCAATCAATCCTATCTGGGCACCTTGCAGGGTGAGATCGGCGAGGCCGTTTCCAGCGACCAGGGCATCGGCAAGGTCTGGCGTGACGATCTCGACGTCAACGAACTGTTGAAATCGCGTCGCCTTCGGGCCCTTTTCCAGAATGTGCGCAGTGTCAATGACAACGCGGGCATGCGCTTTCTGCGTGCGGCACCGGCGGTGTTTCGCGACGATGGCAGCGTCATGGACGACGCTGAGATGACACGTTTCCAGAGCGCGCCTGGGCGGCGCACATTTCTGGATCGGGTCACCATCAGCCAGGCCCTGCACAAGCTCAAGGCCGAGAGCCGATCCGGGACAAGTACGGTTTTCCTGCGCCTGTCCGGCGAGTCGGTCGGCATGTCCCGGTTCTGGACCTGGCTGATTGGCCGTTTGGAAGAGGTTCCGGCGGGTTCGCGGCTGGTGTTCGAGTTATCCGTGCAGGATCGCCAGTCCGGCAAACTGCCGATTCGTGAGCTTCTCCGTGTGAATGCAATGCCCGGATGTGAGTTTGCGATGCACGGGCTGCTGCCGGATATGAATCTCGCGCAACTGACCCAGGGACTGCCGATGAAATATCACGTCGTCGACCTGGTCGATCAGGTCGCGCGTCTGCATTGCGACCGGATCGCCCAGCTGGTGTCGGAGGCCGGCGGGAATGATCTGCAGGTGCTGCTCGTCGGCATCAACAGTACCGAAACCTTCAGCTGTGCCTACCGTTCCGGTGCCACCCTGCTGGAAGGATCGATGGCCAATGAATGGGAGGAAATGGAGCTCAACGACGGTCCAGCGGATGCCGCAGGCTGGGTCCGGCGCTGAACATCCCCCAGACCACACAACCCCAGGGCACACAACCCCAGTGTCCGCACATTTATGTTCGGGTCGGGCTTGCGTTAGGCTGCGTCGATCATCCCCACCGTCATCACACCGAGGTAGCGAAATGGACGTGTTGGAAGTCATCAAAGAACAGGTCGAAGGCAACCCGATCATCATTTACATGAAGGGTTCACCGGACGTGCCGTCCTGTGGTTTCTCCGCCCGCGCCTCGCAGGCTCTAAAAGCCTGTGGCGTGCCATTCGCCTACGTCAACGTGCTGGCTAACCCGGAAATTTTCCAGAACCTGCCGCGTTTCGCGAACTGGCCGACTTTCCCGCAGATCTACATCGACGGCGAACTCGTCGGCGGCTGCGACATCACCCTTGAGTTGTATCAGAGCGGTGAGCTCAAGCCCATGATGGAACAGGCGGCCGCCAAGGCTGAGGGGGCTGGCGAGGCCAGTTGATCCGGCTGAACGGCCGCACGATGAAAAGCCCGCCCGGGTCAATCCGGAGGCGGGCTTTTTTGTGCCCATCGGTATCGGGGCCAATCGCTCGTTCGATGCGGGTTTCAGGCGCCGGGAATCGATTTGCGGGCTTTGCCGCCGCAGGTCAGTTCCATGGCGCGCCAGCGGTTGACGACTTCGCAGTACAGTTCAGCGGTGCGCTCGGTGTCGTAGACCGCAGAGTGGGCTTCGTTGCTGTTCCATTTGATGCCGATCGCTTCGCAGGCGCGGGCAAGAACGGTCTGGCCGACGGCAAGCGCCGCCAGGGACACGGTGTCGAAGGTCGAGAACGGGTGCAAGGGGTTGCGCTTGATGCCGCAGCGCTCCACTGCAGCATTGATGAAGTTGAGGTCGAAGGCGGCGTTATGACCCACCAGCACGGCGCGAGTGCAGAGGTTTTGTTTCACCGCCGCACGGATCGGGCTGAAGATGTATCCCAGGGCATCGCTTTCATTGCGGGCGGCGCGTAACGGGTGGTAAGGATCGATGCCGTTCACCTCCAGGGACTTGGGATCGAGGTTGGCGCCTTCAAAGGGCATCACATGCGTCGAATAGGTGGCATCCGGATGCAGAAAGCCGTCCTCGTCCATGCGCAAGGTGACGGCGGCAATTTCAAGCAGGGCATCGGTCTGAGCGTTGAATCCGCCGGTCTCGACATCGATGACGACCGGCAGAAAACCACGGAAGCGTTTGCCGATCGGGAAGGGAACTGTTGAGTCGTCATTCATGGCTGGGAGGATACCGACCGGAAACGCAAAGGGACAGGCGGTCAGAGCGGGTCGATCGCTGCCCGCAGTTCGCGCAGATCTTTGACGGTGGCGTGAGGCTGGAAAGCGTGCTGCCAGGTCGCAGCGGTCCGGTTGACCCAGATGGCGTGGAATCCCGCGTTGAGCGCGCCTTCCACGTCATGGTGCGGATCGTCGCCGACATGAACGATTTCATGAGGTTGGACGCTGGTACGAATCAGGGCGGCCTCGAACATCGCCGGGTCGGGCTTTTCCCGACCAACGCCGATGGCGTGGAAATGGAAGCTGAACAGGTCGCCGAGACCGCAGCGATTCACGTCGGCGTTGCCGTTGGAAAGCGCGCCCAAGGTGTATTCGGTGGCGAGGTCGCGCAGGGCTGGCAGAACATCCGGGTAAAATTCGACGTCGTTGCGCGCGGCGTAGAAGACGTCGAATGCCGGCTCGGCGAGATCCGGCGAATAGCCGTGCTGATCGGCAACCCGGCGGAGCGCGGAGAGCCGCAGAGTGGTTTTGTCGTGGGCAATCTCAGGCCGTTCCCGAGCAATGTCACGACATAACATGCGTAAGGATTCCGGGGAGTGCGCATCGGTGATGCGAGGGTACCGTGCCTGAAGCCAGTTGTGCAGACGCTGTTCGGCAGCGGCGATCACCGGCCAGACACTCCATAAGGTGTCGTCGAGATCGAAGGTGATGACTTTGATCATGGGGGCGGAAGTAAACTAGGGACGGAAGACACAGTCAGGCTTCAGAGGGGAACATGTCGGTATTTCAGCAGTCTTTTCATGTCGCAACCCGTGGCCGCAGCACGGTGGATGTGTCCGCTGAGGTGGAAAGGATGGTAAGGCAAGGCGGGATTCATACCGGGCTGTGTCATGTGTTCTGTCACCATACCAGCGCGTCGCTGATTCTGTGTGAGAACGCGGACCCACAAGTCCGGCGGGACCTGGAGGCGTTCATGAGTCGCCTGGTTCCGGATGGCGATCCGCTATACGGGCACATCGACGAGGGGCCCGACGACATGCCTGCGCATGTCCGTATGACCCTGACACAGACCGGACTTTCGCTGCCGGTCAGTGGAGGTCGTGTCGGGCTGGGGACATGGCAGGGTATTTATCTTTGGGAACATCGCACGATGCCGCATCGGCGCCAGCTGACGGTTACCGTGCAAGGGGAATGACGTGGTCAAACGATTGAGTACAATGCTGTTGATGGGGTTGCTATGGATTGGCGCGGCGCGTGCCGATGTCGTGGTGCTGATGCACGGTTATCAGTCCAGTGTGTCGGCATGGAGCGAGACCGGGATCGATCGCGAGCTGGCACGTTCCGGCTGGCGCTTTGGCGGTCGTCTGTTCGATAGCCGGGGCACGGTGGCTCTGGATGGTCCGGGCGCCGAAGGGTACGAAAACAGTTTCTACACGGTGTCGTTGCCGCAGGAGTCGATGTTGTGGACGCAGACGGACTTTCTTGCGGCCTATTTGACCACCTTGCGTGCCTGGCATCCCAAGGAGCAATTGATCCTGGTGGGGCACTCGGCGGGCGGTGTGGTCGCTCGGCTTTATATGGTGCGTCACCCAGAAGTTCCGATTCGTGCCTTGATCACCATCGCCTCACCGCATTTAGGGTCGGATGCGGCAGAGGTGGCCGGGTTTGTCGGTCGTACCCCATTGGCGATGATGGCGCCGATGGTGGGCCTGGGAACCTTGAATCGTTCCCAGGGGCTTTATCACGACCTGTCGGCAGATCGTCCCGACTCGGTACTTTATTGGCTGAACCGGCAGCCACATCCGGTGGCGCAGTACATCTCGGTCGTGCGCAGAAGCGGCGATCTGCTGATCGCTGAACGCAGTCAGGACATGCGCAACGTGCCCATGCTGCAGAATCGGGCGAGGAGCGTGCAGAGCGGTGAAGGCCACGGCCTGCAGGTCAGCGACGGGCCGTTGCTGGTCAGACTGATCAAGGATCTCAGTCAGCGGCAGCTGATCTGAGCGGCAGCAATATGTGGGACGGCATGCCGGAAGGCGTTGCGCTCTCCGCATTTCAGGCGGGCGCCGCCTTATTGGTCGGGTTGATCCTGCATCGCCTGGTCCGTGCTGCGTTACTTCGGGCATCCGCAGCCGGGGTACTGGATGACCAGTTGCGCCATGTGATCAATCTGGCGGTGAAGGTCTTGTTGGGCATCGCGGTGCTGCTGCTGACCTTGGGTGCGTTCGGAATTTCGATTCAGGCGTTCTGGGCCGCGCTGTCGGCGATCCTGGTCCTGGTGGCAGTGGGTTTTGTGGCGGTATGGAGCGTGCTGAGCAACGTATTGTGTTCGGTCCTGCTGATTACCTTGGCGCCATTTCGCATCGGAGACGAAATCGAGATTCAGGACCCCGCGTCACCCGTGACCCTGCGTGGGCGGGTGAGCGGGATCAACATCATGTTCACCACATTGCGTTGGCAGGCGCCGGATGAGGAGGGGGAGGTCATCACCCGTGTTCCCAACAGCATCCTGTTCCAGAAATACATTCACCGACGCCCCGGTCAGCACACCAAATCGTTGAAAACCTACGTGGCGGCCAAACATCAGGATCGCGCCGGTTCCGATGCGGTGCCGCCGGACGGAAAGTCCGGCTGACGCCGATCCGGCAGGCGCTCAGGCGTTGGGGGCTTTGCGCTTGTGGCCCGCCGCTTCGAGGCGCGCCAGGTAATTCGGCCACAGGGTTCCGTGGTCCTTGCCCAGACGGTAAAGGGTGTCCCAGGCGAAGATGCCGGTGTTATGGCCGTCATCGAAGTGGATGAGGATCGCGTAATTGCCGACCGGCTCGATGGCTTCGATCAGGACCTTTTCCTTGCCAATCTGCAGGACTTCCTGGCCAGGGCCATGCCCCTGAACCTCGGCAGACGGTGAATGGGTGCGCAGGTATTCGGCGGTGAGAGAAAAAGTCTCGTCGGTGTCGAAACTGACTTCGAGCACGCCGGACTGCTTGTGAAGATTGATCTCAGTCGGCATGGGTTTGGTGTTGCTCATGGCATGTCCTCGGAGGTGCCCGTCGAAAAGGAGGAATTGGCGCGCTTTGTATAGGCGCAGGCCGCGCACTTCAACCTTGGTCTGGTGGGGAATGGGGTGAAACGGCCTGAGGTGTCGCAATCGGGTCATGAATATTCTATTTGATAGGCGGTCAGTGCAGTGCTACCGTGCACATTGCACCTGACGGTGTCGCTTCTTCCCGCCTCCTTCGTCTATTTGCTTGCGCGTTTTCTCCCGGGTTTTCCCTTCCGAGTTGCCGTACCGATAGCCGATGACGGTGATCACCTTCGCACTTTCGTTAGATGTGCCGGGGCGAGAGGTAGTGTGAATTCGGCCTGTGACGGTCTTCGGACGGCGGGCCATTGATATGCCGGCAATTTCCGCCGGGTTGTTTTAATGCGAGGGTTGTATGTCTGAAGTGATCAATGGCGTCGTTAAATGGTTCAACGACGAGAAGGGTTTCGGTTTCATCCAGCGTGAAGGTGGTCCGGATGTGTTCGTGCATTTTCGTGCGATCAATGGCTCCGGTCGTCGTTCGCTGCGCGAAGGCCAGAACGTGACTTTCGAAGTGGTGCAGGGCCAGAAGGGTCCGGCTGCCGAGAACGTTACCCCGCTGGACTGATCGAAACACGCGATCAAGCTGTAGAACAAAAAGGCGACCTTCGGGTCGCCTTTTTTTGTGCGTCGGGTTTGATTCGGAGTGGGCATGTTGTCATGCGGGTGCAATCTCAAGTCCGTACACAGGCGCGACGAAAAGAGATAAGGGAAACAAAAATGCGCTATTTCGCTTATGGCTCGAACATGAGCATCGCTCGCTTGAGCGAGCGTGCGCCGTCCGCTGAGGTGATCGGGGTGGCACGATTGCGGTCTCACGTCCTGCGTTTCCACAAGGTGGGTACCGACGGGTCCGGCAAATGCAATATCTGGCCGACCGACGACGCGGCGGATGTTGTGTTCGGGGTGATCTACGAGATCTTGGATTGCGACCGGGATAGCTTGAACGCTGCCGAGAATCTTGGGACAGGCTATGAATTACGGTCGGTGGCCCTGGAGCTCGACGACGGGGGTGTCACCCATGCCGAAGCCTATGTGGCGATTCCAGTAAACGACGCATTGGCACCTTACGATTGGTATCACGCCCTGGTCGTGGCCGGTGCGCGTGAGCACGGCATGCCGGAATTTTATGTGCGCAGTGTGGAAGCGGTGCGAGTTGTGGCGGATCGGGATCGGGAGCGTGCGCATGTTCACTATCGCCTGGTCGAACAGAGTTTGTCCTGTGGGACCGTGTGATCCGGGTTTTATGTATTTGGGTGATACTTACGTAAACTAAAGTCCCATGCCGTGCCCGGCACCGGTCCGGTGCATGGAAATTTCCCCGGTTCTGGAAGGCGATGCCCATGCGCTTCACGTATTCATTGGCCGTTCTGTTGGCAGCTCTGGGTTCCGCTTTCGTGGCACCAGCCCAGGCAACGATCGTGTCTTTTTATGGCGACGGGACCATCACCCCTCCATCGGGACTGATTGGTCATGGCGCCGTCAATGAAAATCCGATTCATAACCAATCCGGCGCTCCGATTACTCATCCGTATAACGCCTATCTGAGTAGCGTGTATACCGAGCTGTCTTCCGTGGATGCCTTCGACTTCAGTACCGGGGCCGATATTGGGCATCGTGGCGGCGCAGGATTTGCGGCTTCGACGCCGGCCGGACATGGTTTTGCATCGCTGGGGGTGACCAATGACGATAGCAATCCAGTCTGGCTGAGCATTTCCAATCTGGTGATGGATACCAATTCGGCCACGGATTACTGGTTTGACACGGGTGCCAATGTTGAGCACCGCATTTATCGGGGGGGCAGCTTCCTGTTCTATGAACAGACCGGTCCCAGCGTTTACGAAGAAATCTTCGGGTTCGACAACGTGGTCCTGGGTGTCGATATCGACTGGACGGCGGTGTTTGCGAACGCCGCAGATCAGATCACCCTGAATGTCCTGAGCGCCGATTCCTGGGCAGGGCCCGGCAATGATCTGCCTTTGGTCACCATTCAGATGAACGCCAGCTACGGGAGCGACCCGATCAAGGCCAGCGGCTCGACCTCCGAAGGGCCCTACGGTGTCTGGGAAGTTTCCGGAAACACCTGGACGTTCGAGAGCGTCGAAACCGGAACGGCGCCTGTGCCTGCAACGTTTGTGTTGTTGCTCGCCCCGTTGATGTTCATACGTTCCATCACGCGTCGCCGGCTTGTCTGACGACAAATAAACATCTGACGCGCGCTCGGCGCGCCAGATGCTAATGGTGTTCCCGGATGGTGCTCAGTCCTCGCTGCTGTTGCGCTTGGAGCTGACCGTCAGCTTCCCGGGGGTGCGCGTCCGGCTGCTTTTGCGAGGCGGCGGGGTTTCCCCGATCTGATTCGGATCAATGCGTTTGCTGCGGGTCTTGGTGGCCAGCGTCGGGTTTGAATTCGGTACCGGCGCGAAGCCGCCGCTTTTCTGATAATCCCCGACATAGGGTGCGACGGTGTTGCCCGGGTCGGCCCCCCCAAAGCTGGTACTGCGGGATTCGCTGTTTCGTCCTTGGCCTTGACTTGCCCCAGGTTTGCGGCCCCGACCGCGACCGCCGCCGGTGTTTCGGCTCGGACCGCCGGTATTGCGACCGCCTGGTCCGCCCGCACTCCCGCCGCGACGTTGCTGGGGCTTGTTGTAATCCCAGGTATTGCCGAAGTTATCTTCATTGAAGGCTTCGTTGCCCGGAGCGGGTGAGGATGCGTTGCTTGAAGGCTGCTGTGCGCCGCGATGGCGCCCACCCTGTTTGCCACCTCGCGGTGGCCGGTTTTCACTGCCCGATCGCGCTTTTGGGCCACGCGTGCGATCCCGCTTCGGGTTTTCGTTGCGGGGCGGTCGGGATGACGGCGGTGGTGCGGCATTGACCTCGGCGGAATCCGCTGGCTGGATATTCAGCTCACGACCGCATACCCAGACGGTGCGCAGATGATCGAGTACGGCGGCATCCAGGTCGTCCGGCAGGTCCACGAAACTGTGGAAGTCCAGGATCTTGATGTGACCGATCTTCTTGGCCTCCAGGTCGGCTTCGTTGGCTATCGCGCCGACGATGTTGCCGGGCTTGAGACCGTTGCGGCGTCCGACATCCACCCGGTAGCTGCGCATGCCTTCTTCCGGGGCATGCTCGGTGACGCTGCGCTGTTTGCGCGGCGCGGAAGCACCTTCTTCCTGAGCGGGCTGCTCTGCCTCGAATCCTTTGAGGGGACGATCCTTCTGCGCCATCCAGGCCAGGGCAGCGGCGATCTCGGACAGACCGATGTCGGTTTCCGCCTGAAGTTCGGTGACGATCTGCTCGAAGCTTTCCAATTCCTCGGATTCGATGGTCTGGAGGACCTTCTCCTTGAAGCGTCCGACGCGCTTGTCCTGGAGCTCGGCATGCGTCGGCAGGGTCATTTCCGCGATCGGCTGGCGTGTGGCCTTCTCGATCGCGTAGAGCAGACGGCGTTCGCGCGGGGACACGAACAGGATGGCCTGGCCTTCGCGACCGGCACGACCGGTCCGGCCGATACGATGCACGTAGGCCTCGGTATCGGTCGGAATGTCGTAGTTGATGACGTGGGTGATGCGTTCCACGTCCAGGCCACGGGCGGCGACATCGGTGGCGACGACGATGTCGAGTCCGCCGTTACGCAGGCGCTCGACGGTCTGTTCACGTTGCGCCTGATTCATGTCGCCGTTCAGGGCGGCGGCGGCAAAACCTCGGGCTTCGAGCTTTTCGCCGAGATCCATGGTCGCGGTCTTGGTGCGCACGAACACGATGATGGCGTCAAATTCCTCGACTTCCAGCATGCGGGTCAGGGCATCGAGCTTGTGGATGCCGCGCACCTGCCAGTAACGCTGGGTGATGGTTTCAACCGTGCTGGTCTTGGTGGCGATCTTGATCTCCACCGGGTCGCGCAGGTGGCGGTGCGCAATGCTCGCGATCTGGCGCGGCATGGTTGCCGAGAACAGCGCAACCTGGCGCTCTTCCGGCGCGTGCTCGAGGATGGCTTCGACGTCATCGACGAAGCCCATGCGCAGCATCTCGTCGGCCTCATCGAGGACCACGGCGCGCAGACCGTCCAGTTTCAGGGTGCCGCGATTCAGGTGATCCTGAACCCGGCCCGGGGTGCCGACTACGGCATGTACGCCACGCTTCAACTGACGCAGCTGATGGGTCATGCCCTGGCCGCCGTAGACCGGCAGGATGTGGAAGCCGGGCAGGTGGCGGGCGTAAGTCTGCATCGCCTCGGCGACCTGGATCGCGAGTTCGCGGGTCGGGGTCAGCACCAGCAGTTGTGGATGCGCCTTGGCGAGGTCGATGCGTGAGAGCAGTGGCAGTGCGAACGCGGCGGTCTTGCCGGTGCCGGTCTGCGCCTGGCCGAGCAGGTCGCGGCCTTCAAGCAGTGGCGGGATCGCTTGCGCCTGGATCGCGGAGGGGATTTCGTAGCCGATTTCTTCAACGGCTTGCAGAACGGGCGCGGCCAAAGCCAGCGACTTGAAGGTCAGATTGGTTTCCGAGGACATTACATACCCATGACACGAGGTCATTGAACAAAAGGGGAGGCCCCACTGATGTCGGGCCTTGCACAGGATTGGGGCCGTTGCCAAATACAGGCGGCCCATTGCCGAGACTTCACCGTTTTTTCACCGCACGCGGTCGGCAACCGCAGAGAGGAGCTCGAACTATACGCCCAAGTGGTTGTGTTTCAAGGGTTTTCAACAACCCTTGCGGGATATTGGGTTCAAGGGTGTCGGGACAGGGGGTTTGCAGAGGGCGATGTCGTCACAACAAGCCTCTTTCCATGAAGGATACGGTGACGCCATCGCCCACCACGATGTGGTCGAGTACGCGTACGTCGATCAGGGCCAGGGCTTCTTTCAGGCGACGGGTTATGGCCTGGTCGGCGCCGCTCGGTTCGGCGATTCCGGATGGATGATTGTGCGCGAAGATGATCGCGCCGGCGTTATGGGCAAGCGCACGTCGGACGACCTCGCGCGGGTGCACGCTGGCGCCGTCCAGGGTGCCGTAGAACATCTCCTCAAAGGCGATCACGCGGTGGCGGGCGTCAAGAAACAGGGCGGCGAATACCTCCTGCGGTCGATCACGCAGGCGCAACATCAGGTAACGGGACGTCGCCTCCGGACTTTCCAGGGCATCGCCTCGATGCAGGGTTTCAAGCAGATGACGCCGCGCCATTTCAAGCACTGCCTGTAATTGCGCGTATTTCGCGTCGCCGAGCCCCTTGGCTTCGCAGAATCCCTTGCGATCGGCTTTCAGCATCGGGCGCAGGCCGCCGAACCGGTCAAGCAGTTCCCGCGACAGATCGACGGCGGATTTTCCCGCCACCCCGACACGCAGGAAGATCGCGAGCAACTCGGCGTCAGAGAGCGCCTGAGGGCCTTGTGCCAGCAGTTTTTCCCTGGGCCGTTCGGAGGCCGGCCAGTCCCTGATTGCCATTGATGATCCTCACCGTAATCCGTGTGCAGGATGGGATCATGCCTTATTTGCGCCATGCCGTTCGAGGCACTGCCTGATCGTTGGCCGCTGGTTTACTCTTCCGGCATGCAAATACTGCTCGGTAAACACATCATTCTCGGCGTCAGTGGCGGTATCGCCGCTTACAAGGCGGCAGAACTTGTGCGTCGTCTGCGGGATGCGGGCGCCACGGTGCGTGTGGTCATGACTACCGGGGCACAGGCGTTCGTCACGCCGTTGACGTTTCAGGCCTTGTCCGGCAACCCCGTGCATACCGCGCTGCTCGACCCCGCCGCCGAGGCCGGAATGGGACATATCGAGCTGGCGCGATGGGCCGATCTGGTACTGATTGCACCGGCAAGCGCCAACCTGATCTCGCGTCTGGCGCAGGGCCGTGGCGACGATCTGTTGGCGACGATCTGCCTGGCCACCGAGGCGCCCATTGCGCTGGCCCCATCGATGAATCGCGTCATGTGGGCGGATGCGGCAACCCAGTCCAATATCGAAATTCTGCAGACCCGGGGCATGCATCGCTTCGGTCCGGCGGAGGGTCCCCAGGCCTGCGGTGAAGTCGGGGAAGGGCGAATGATGGCGGTCTCCGAACTTGTGGAACGTAGCGCCGGACTGTTTCTGCATCAGCGGCTTGCGGGGCGGCGCGTGACGATCACTGCCGGCCCGACCCGGGAAGCGATCGATCCGGTGCGTTACCTCAGCAATCGAAGCAGCGGGCGGATGGGGTTTGCGATGGCGGAAGCGGCCCGGGAAGCGGGCGCAACGGTCACGCTGATCGCCGGACCGGTGCATCTGCCAACGCCACCCGGCGTAGAGCGGATCGATGTCGTTTCCGCCGCTGAGATGCTCGCCGCCGTACAAAGCGGCATTGCCATGACCGATATTTTCATCGCGGCGGCGGCGGTCGCCGACTACCGCCCTGTCCGCGTTGCAAAAGACAAGATCAAGAAATCCGACGCCACGCTCAGCCTGGAAATGGCGCGCACGGAAGACATCCTTGCGACGGTGGCATCGCGGGCAGAGCGACCCTTCTGCGTGGGCTTCGCGGCGGAAACCCACGATCTGGCGGACTACGCGCGCGACAAGCTTGAACGCAAGCAGCTCGACATGGTCGCGGCCAATGACGTGAGTCAACCGGGCATAGGCTTCGACAGCGAGGACAACGCCTTGCTGGTGCTCTGGCGAGGTGGCGAGAAACACCTTGCACGTGCGCGAAAAACGGAACTTGCGCGTCACTTGATCACGCTGATCTCGGAACGCCTCAGTTCCCGCTAATCTATGACTGTCATTCGCACTATTAAGGACCCAGGACGCCCATGAACCCCAATGAAATTCCCGAGTCAATCTTCCGCGCTTACGATATTCGGGGTGTGGTGGCCAATGCGCTGACCCCCGATGCCGTCCGCGAAATCGGTCGCGCCGTCGGTACTGAGGCGCAGCGTCGCGGTGACAAGGCAGTGGCCGTTGCGCGGGATGGCCGTTTGTCCGGGCCTGGCCTGCTTGATGCGCTCGCCGAGGGCATAGTGAGCACGGGCGCAGATGTCATCGATCTGGGCATGGTGCCCACGCCGGTGCTCTATTACGCCACCAATACCCTGGATACCAGCTCCGGGGTCATGGTCACCGGATCGCACAATCCGCCCGAATACAACGGCCTGAAGATGGTGCTGGCGGGTGAGACTCTGGCCGAGGCCGCGATCCAGGATCTGAAGCGTCGCGTCTATGAAGGCGATGTCAAAAAGGGCGAAGGCAAGCGCAGCAGTCTGGACCTGCGCGAACCGTATCTGGAACGCATTCTGTCCGACGTCAAACTGGCGCGACCCCTCAAGGTGGCGGTGGACGCCGGAAATGGCGTTGCCGGTGAGCTCGCCCCCAAGCTGCTCAAGGCGCTGGGCTGTGAAGTCACCGCCGAACTGTTCTGCGAGATCGACGGCACCTTCCCGAACCATCATCCGGATCCCGCCAAGCCGTCCAATCTTGAGGACGTGATTGCCGCAGTAAGGGAAACCGGTGCGGAACTTGGGCTTGCCTTCGACGGCGACGGCGATCGTGTCGGCGTGGTCACCGCGAACGGCGACATCATCTGGCCGGATCGCCTGCTGATGCTGTGGGCGGCGGACGTGGTCGAACGCAACCCCGGTGGGCGCATCATTTACGACGTCAAATGTTCGCGTCACGTCCACACCACGATCGCGGCCCACGGCGGCGACCCGATGATGTGGAAGACCGGCCATTCCCTGATCAAGGCAAAGATGCGCGAAACCGGCGCGCTGCTGGCGGGAGAAATGTCGGGCCATGTGTTCTTCAAGGAACGTTGGTACGGTTTCGACGATGCGCTTTATGCGACCGCCCGGCTGCTGGAAATCCTCGCCAAGGATTCGCGCAGCCCGACCGAGGTCTTCGATGCCCTGCCGGACAGCGTCAACACCCCGGAACTGAATGTCTGTTTCGAAGAGGGCGGGCAGATCGAGTTCATGAATAACTTCTCCGCCCTGGGTCCGATCGAGGGTGCGCAGATCGCGACCATCGACGGGGTGCGCGCCGATTTCGCCGATGGCTTCGGCCTGGTCCGCGCCTCCAACACCACGCCCTGTCTGGTGATCCGCTTCGAGGCCGATAACGAAGCCGCGCTGGAACGCATCAAGGATGTATTCCGGGCCCGGATGGAAGCCGCATCGCCGAGTATTGAACTGCCGTTCTAAGCGACCGTGCCCCAGTTTATCCAGCGCGGCAAAAAAAAGGTTCATCGCACTTTAGCGGGGCGACAAAGCGAGATAGCAAGGTAGGGCGGAACCCGGAGGGCTTCCGCCGCCGTTGGGGATATGGCGGAAGCCCTTCGGGTTCCGCCCTACCTCGCGATCCGCCGGGGGTGGAAACGCAAGCGCCGGAGATGGGTTCGCCGCACCCGTGGACACCATCGCCGCCGCCTTCGATGGCCACGATCAGGCCCTGCTCGTCCGGGGTCATCCGGGGTCGCCCGATCCCGCACATCAAATCCGTTCTCGCTAATCCGCGAAGAACCAAAAAAAGGCCCGGCCAGGGAATTCCTGGCCGGGCCTTTACCTGTCGAAGCTGGGGATGGGGATGGAATCAGGCCATCGTCCGGGAGTTCCGGTAGCGGCGCAGTCCGGCCAGGGCGCCCAGCATCAGAAACGCCGATCCGGGCACTGGCACGCTTTCGAAATCCACTTCGATGGCGTCGATGTCGTCGGTCGCGAGCAAGCCAAGCTCGGTATGGGACACCGCCAGCGCAAAGCTGCCGTTCAGGGAGCTCGAGAACAGATCGGCCCCCGAGAAGCCGCCACTGATCAGGCTGGTTGAGCCGTTGGCCAGGGAGAACATCGCCAGACCTGCGGTGGTGTCCAGGACCAGTGCATCGATGACGTCACCGGCCGCAAGACCCAGAACCGTGACGCCATCGGCGTACAGGGTGATATTTCCGGCGCCATCCGAGAACAGGATGTCCTCGGTGCCGAAGCCGCCGAATGCGGTGTCGGTGGCAAAGTAGACCCGGTCATTGAAGTGGGTGAAGTTCGGCTGGTAGGGGTCGAAAGCATCCGCACCGTCGATGTTGTCGTTGGCAGCGAGACCGAGATCGACGGCATCGACGATCTTGGTCATGAAGCCACCCATGCCTTCGCCGAAGCCAAAGATGTCGCCAGCCTGCTCGCCGAGGTCCGCTTCGGCGCGCAATGCCGTTCCGACTTCGCCCATCGACGAGCCGGTCACTGAGAAATACAGCCGGTTGGCGATGCCGATCGCGTCATTCCCGTTGGAAAGGGCGTTGACGTTGTGGCTCGCGGCAATACCGATGGCCGACGCGTCCATTTCGCCGACATTGCCGGACGAATTGTGATCGTTGAAATACAGGTGATTCTGGGTCTGCGGGTCGGTGGCGAGCACGTCGTCGTTCAACGCGCTTCCCGGCGCGCCGCTCGCCAGACTGTCTACGGTGAACACCACCGCATGGGCAGAGGGAGCGATGCCGAACAGCATCACGATGAGGATGGAGAGAGGAAGTTTGTACATGGCAATGATCTCGTTGAATGCACGGTTGTCCACTTGGGGTAACCGGGTACTTCAAGATCGATGCCAAGTTTGTTTGCCCTGATTTTGGGGGATTTTCAGCGGTATTGGTATTAATTTGTAAAATGAGTAGACATTTAGAATGCCGATTGTATTCCATGTTTACTCGTCAAAAAGCGCGGATACGAATTCATTCGCCTTGAACGGACGCAAGTCTTCGACCGCCTCGCCGACGCCGATGAAACGGATCGGGACGTTCAATCGCTCCGCAATCGCAAAGATGATTCCGCCCTTCGCGGTGCCGTCGAGCTTGCTGATGGTGATGCCGGTCAGCCCCATCGCCTCGTTGAACTGCTGAGCCTGATTGAGCGCGTTCTGTCCGGTGCCGCCATCGACCACCAGCATGACTTCGTGCGGGGCCTGCGGGTCCAGTTTGCCGAGCACGCGCTTGATCTTCCTGAGCTCGTCCATGAGATTGGTCTGGGTATGCAGGCGACCGGCCGTGTCGGCAATCAACACGTCGATCTTGCGAGCGCGTGCCGATTCGAAGGCGTCGAACACCACCGAGGCGGAATCGGCACCGGAATGCTGCGCCACCACAGGCACGCCGTTGCGTTCGCCCCAGACCTGCAACTGCTCGACGGCGGCGGCGCGAAAGGTGTCGCCGGCGGCGAGCATCACGCTCTTGCCTTCACCGAGCAGGCGTTTGGCGAGCTTGCCGATGGTGGTGGTCTTTCCGGCGCCGTTGACGCCGACCATCAGAATCACGAACGGCTTGTGACTGGCCGTGTCGAGGGGCTTCTCGACCGGCGCGAGCAGGGCCTGCATGTCCTCTCGCAAGGCGGCCAGCAAGGCTTCCGGGTCGTCGAGCTGATTGCGTTTCAGGCGGGCGCCGAGATCGCTGAGCAGACGGTCGGTCGCGTCCACGCCGACATCGGCGCTGAGCAACTGCATCTCCAGTTCTTCGAGGAGATCGGCATCGATGTGCTTGCGACCGAGCAACAGCGCAGACAGGCCGCCGGTGAGGTTGCCCCGGGTCTTGGCGAGTCGGGCGCGCAGACCGGAAAACAGGCCGTTGTTTTCGGCTGGGCGCTCCGATGTGGGCGATTCCGTGTCTTTCGCAGGGGTCTTTTTTCCGAAACCAAACAGGGCCATGTGCAGTCTTTCAGGGTGTCATTGGAAGTGACGGCTATTATCCCCGCCATCCGGAGTTGGAGAAACCACACCTCATGTCGATTCGCCCGCAGTTGCTGATCAGCCTTCTGGTAGCGCCCCTGTTTGTGCCCGTGCCCGGCCTCGCTGCTGGCGCGGTGCATCAATACACCCTCGATAACGGACTGCGTCTGTTCGTCAAGGAGGATCACCGTGCCCCGGTGGTGGTCTCGCAAATCTGGTACGGGGTGGGTGGGAGTTATGAGCAAAGCGGCATGACCGGCGTCTCGCACGCCCTGGAACATATGATGTTCAAGGGCACACCGACTAATCCGGAAGGCGAGTTCTCACGGCGTATCGCCGAGGTTGGCGGCGACGACAACGCCTTCACCAGCGCCGACTACACCGCTTACCACCAGACCTTGGAACACGCGCAACTGCCGACGGCATTCGAACTGGAGGCGGATCGCATGCGCCATCTGACGCTCGACCCGGAGGCGTTCCGGAAGGAGATTCAGGTGGTCATCGAGGAACGCCGCTGGCGCACCGATGACAAACCCCTGGCCCTGGCGCTGGAACAGTTCAATGCTGCGGCCTGGTTGGCGAGTCCGGCTCGTAACCCGGTGATTGGCTGGCCCAGCGACCTGGACCGCCTGCGTATCGACGACCTGGCGGCTTGGTACAAGGCCTGGTACGCGCCCAACAACGCCATCGTGGTGGTCGCCGGCGATGTCGATGCCGACGCAGTCCATGCGCTGGCGGAGAAATGGTTCGGGCCGCTGGCCGCCGAGCCGGTCGCGGTACGCCGCGATACCGCCGAGCCGGAACAGTTCGGCATGCGTCGCGTGGATTTCGATCTGCCGTCGAAGATCGCCTACCTGAGCATGGGCTACAAGGTGCCCAGTCTGAAATCGGCGCAGGACGACGGGGTCGATCCTGCCGAGGTCTACGCGCTCGAGGTGCTGTCCTATCTGCTTGATGGCAACGACAGCGCACGCCTAACCCGGGAACTTGTTCGCGGCAGCGAACAGGCGGTGTCGGCGAACGCCGGTTACGACCTTTACGATCGCCTGCCGACGCTGTTCAGCTTCACTGCCGTGCCCAGCGACAAAAGCGATCTGGATCAGCTTGAAATCGCGATCCGTGCGCAGATCGACCGCTTGAAGACGGAGTTGGTGAGCCCCGAAGAGTTGCGCCGGGTGAAGAATCAGGTGGTCGCGGAACAGGTCTTCGAGCGCGACGCCCTGTTCTATCAGGCCCAGCAGATCGGTCAGCTGGAGAGCATCGGTGTGCCGTACACGGTGGCCGACGATTATGTCGCGTCGGTACGTGCCGTGACCGCCGAACAGGTGCGTGACGTGGCGCGCAAATATCTGATCGACAAGACCCTCACCCTGGCGCGTATCCATCCTCAGATCGATGTCGCGGAGGTGGCCCAATGAGCCGCTTGCTGATCGGATCGTTGTTGCTGGTCCTGAGCGCGGTGGCGCAGGCCAATCCGCAGATCCAGCATTGGGTGACCGGAAACGGGGCCCAGGTCTATTTCGTCCCCGCGCATGAAATCCCGATGGTGGATGTGCGGGTCGCCTTCGACGCGGCCTCCTCCCGCGATGGCGACCAGCCCGGGCTCGCCAAGCTCACCATCGGCATGCTCAATGAGGGGGCAGGCGGTCTGACCGCTACCCAGCTCACCGAGCGCCTCGACGATCTCGGCGCCCAGTTCGGACTGCAATCGCTGCGTGACATGGCCTATATCGAGCTGCGCAGCCTGGCCGACGCGGACATTCTCAATGCCGGCATCGACACGGTGGCGATGATGATCGCCCGGCCGGATTTCCCCGCCGATGCCTTCGAGCGCGTTCGCAATCAGATGTTGATCGGCCTGCGTTATGCGCAACAGCAGGCCGGATCGCGCGCCAACGATGTGCTGTTCGCGACCCTCTACGGCGCGCATCCTTACGCGCACCCGGATGATGGCACCGCCGAGTCGTTGGCGGCGATCACCCCGGACGATGCGCGCGCCTTTCATGCCCGGTATCTGGTCGGAGCCAATGCCACGGTCGCGATTGTCGGTGACCTGGATCGTGCCGCTGCCGAGGCGCTGGCGGAGCGTCTCATCGGTACGATTCCGCAAGGCGAAAAGCCGGCACCGTTGCCGGAGGTCCCGCCGGCGTCCCGTGCGCAGACCGTTCACTTGGCGCATCCCGGTCAGCAGACTCACATTGTCATCGGTCAGCCGGTGGCGAAACGGGGCGATCCGGACTGGTTTCCGCTTTATGTCGGCAATCAGATCCTGGGCGGCGCGGGCCTGACCTCACGGCTTGCCGACGAGGTGCGCGAAAAACGCGGTCTCGCTTACAGCGCCAGCAGCGGCTTCACCCCGATGCGCGCCGCCGGGCCGTTCGTGCTCGGTGCGCAGACCCGCAACGATCAGACCGAGCAAGCCGTGAAAGTGATCATGGACGCCTTGAATCGCTTCATCGCCGACGGCCCGTCCGAACAAGAGCTCGATGCGGTCAAAAAGAACCTGCGCGGTGGCTTCCCGCTGCGCATCGCCAGCAACGCCAAGATCCTGGATTACATCGCCATGATCGGTTTCTACGGACTGCCGCTGGATTATCTGGATCGCTTCGATGCGAATGTCGCTGCCGTGACGGTCGATTCAATCCGCGATGCCTTCCAGCGGCGCGTCGATCCGGCGCGCATGCTCACGGTCCTGGTCGGTGGCGAGGGCGATGGGACCCCGTAAGCCGGGTCAATCCGGCCGCGCTTCCAAGGGCGCCGGAACGCTGCGCATCATTGCCGGCGAATGGCGCGGTCGGCGCGTGCCCATCCTCGATCGACCGGGCCTGCGTCCGACCACGGATCGCGTTCGTGAGACCGTGTTCAACTGGTTGCAACACATCCTGCCCGGCGCGCGCGTGCTCGATCTGTTTGCAGGTGCCGGAGGGCTGGGCTTCGAAGCCGCGTCACGGGGCGCCGCCGAGGTTGTGATGATCGAGCAGGATGTGCCTGCCACCAATCATCTGCGGCAGGTCGCCGACCTCTTGCGAGCCGATAACGTCGAGATTGTCCGGAGCGATGCCCTGAGCTGGTTGCGCACCGCGAATCCCCCACCCTTCGATGTCGTCTTCATCGACCCGCCGTTCAACACCGAACTCGCGGAGGAGGCTTTGCGAACCTTGCGCCACGGGGCCTATCTGAAACCGCAAGCGCGTCTGTATCTGGAGCACGACGCCAAGCGATCGATCCCGATTGAACCAGAATGGCGCGTTCTCCGCGACCAGACCGCCGGGCAGGCACGTTATCGATTGATCGAAGCGATCGAATAAGGCTTCCAGGCCGTATCTGTTGCGAACAGGGTGCTATTCTCGACGTCACCTTTTTCCTGCGGATTGAACTGCTGACGATGGCCAACGTTCCCATCGATTCCTTGCTTGCGACGCACGACGAGCCTTGCATGGTCCTCGACACGGATCTGCGGATACTCGCGGCCAATCAGCCGTTTCTGAGAAGTTTCCAGCTCGACAAGGGCGACGTGCTCGGTCAGCCGTGCAAACAACTTCTGCACGACATCCCCGGGGTCGATCAGCCGCACCGGGTCGGTTGTCGGCACGAGGAGATTCTGGAAACCGGCGAGGCGCAGAGTTTTATTTGTCGTCTGCGCGGATCGCGGATCCCCAGCACCCTGGTGCGGGTGCATTGCACCCGGGTGATGGACGACGCTGGCAAGGCCTTGCTGATGCAGACCTTGCGTCCCTTGGAAGGGGAGATCGATGGGGTGTCGCGGTCCGGCATGACCGGCGACAGTCCGGCGATGATGCAACTGCTCGATGAACTGGCGCATGCGGCAGCCAAGGATCTCCCGGTGTTGCTGCAGGGCGAGAGTGGAACCGGTAAGGAGCTTTCCGCCGAATTCATCCATAACGCCTCGGCGCGCAAGAATCTGCCGTTCCTGACCGTGGATTGCACCGTGCTGGGCGCGGACCTGTTTGAAAGCGAGCTGTTCGGGCATGAGAAGGGCGCTTTCACCGGCTCGACCCGGACCAAGCGCGGTCTGTTCGAGCTCGCCGATGGCGGCACCATTTTCCTCGACGAGATCGGCGAGATTCCCTTGTCGATTCAGCCCAAGTTGCTGCGTGCACTGGAATCCGGCAGCTTCCGGCGCGTCGGCGGCACCAAGCAGCATCAGGTCAACGTGCGTCTGGTGTGCGCCACCAATCGGGATCTGTGGTCGATGGTTCAGGCACGGCAGTTCCGTGAAGATCTCTACTATCGCATCGCTGTGTTCACGATCGATCTGCCCCCGCTGCGGGATCGTCTGGACGACATCCCGGCACTGTCCCGCGCCTTGTTGTCCCGTCTTCGTGGGCCGGAAGGTCAGGAGATTGAGATCACGCCTGCGGCCCTCGCCAAGCTTCGCTCGCATGATTTTCCGGGCAATATCCGCGAACTGTTCAATGTCCTGCAGCTTGCCTATGCGCTGAGTCTCGATGGGCGAATCGATGTGCCGCATATCCGCTATCAGGCCAGCTCCGGCATGATGATGGTTGATCCGCCGCCGACACCGGTCATCACGGAGGATACGGAGCTGAATGGGCTCAGCGCCCGCGATAAGGCGGAGGCGCAGCGTATCCGTCAGACGCTGGATGGCTGTCAGGGCAACCGCCGCGAGGCGGCCGAGCAACTCGGCATGAGTGAGCGGACCCTGTATCGGAAGATCAAGCGTTATCAGTTGGGCTGATAGGGCAATCGGAAACCTGCATTAATCCAAGCCTGCCCAAGGGGTTACCCCGCTTCCGGGGGCGGCGTAGAATGCGGCGGTTTTCTCCCGTCGCCCGATGCGACGCTGATCTGAGTCCATTTCCTTTCGCATGACCGTCAAGCACGCCACCGACGACCTGCGCATCGTCGGCATCCAGGAAGTCGTCCCCCCCGTCGAGGTCCACGCCAAATACCCGATCACCGACACCGCGTCGGAGACCGTGTATGCCGCGCGTTCTGCGATTCACGACATCCTGCATGGCGATGACGACCGCATGCTGATCATTGTCGGGCCCTGCTCCGTGCATGATCCGAAGGCCGCGCGTGACTACGCCACCCGCCTGAAAGTGATGCGCGACAAGCTTGCCAGCGACCTGGTGATCGTCATGCGCGTCTACTTCGAAAAGCCGCGCACTACGGTCGGCTGGAAGGGGCTGATCAACGATCCCAACCTGGATGGCAGCTTCAAGATCAACGATGGCCTGTGCCTGGCGCGCAGCCTGCTGCTCGACATCAACGATATGGGCCTGCCGGCGGCGACCGAGTTCCTCGATCTGATCACCCCGCAGTACGTGGCCGACCTGATCGCCTGGGGCGCGATCGGTGCGCGCACCACCGAGTCGCAGGTGCACCGTGAACTGGCTTCCGGTATCTCCAGTCCGGTCGGTTTCAAGAACGGCACCGACGGCGCGTTGAATATCGCCATCGACGCGATCCGCGCCGCCAATCGGCCGCATGTATTTCTGTCGCTGACCAAGAACGGTCATTCCGCAATCTTCGAGACCCGGGGCAACGACGATTGTCATGTGATCCTGCGCGGTGGCAACGGCCAGCCGAACTACGACGCGGCCAGTATCGACCTGGCCTGTGCGGCGCTTGCGAAGGCGGAGCTGCCGCAAAAGCTGATGGTCGATTTCAGTCACGCGAATTCAGAGAAGAAATACGAGCGCCAGATCGCGGTCGGCGGTGAAGTCGCCGCCCAGGTCGCCGAGGGGGACAACCGCATCATGGGCGTGATGATCGAATCGAATCTGGTGGCCGGTCGTCAGGATGTCGAGCCGGGCTGCGATCTGGTCTACGGACAGAGCATCACCGACGCCTGCATCGCCTGGGATCAGACCGAGCCGTTACTGATGGAGCTGGCCGCCGCCGTGCGTGCGCGCCGCGCCAAAAACCCGATCAAGGTCAACGCATAACCGAACGAACCCAGGCCTAATCCCGGCCCCTTGTAGGAGTGGCTTCAGCCGCGAACAGCGCCGGGCGCTCCGCCGAACACCGATCGCGGCTGAAGCCGCTCCTACAGCCCGGAACATATCCGGTCACAAACCGTGCATAGGTTCCACCCGCTTTCAATCGAAGGTCGCCCTCCGCTCCCGGCGGCCGTTTATTTACCATCCACGAGGATAGGAGAGCACCATGATCAAGCCTCACGGCTCCAATGAACTGAAGCCGCTGTTCGTCTACGACGCGGAAAAGCACGACGCCCTGATGCACGAGGCCGCCGGCCTCAAGTCCATCGTCATCAGCTCCGCTGCCGCCGGTAACGCGGTGCAGCTCGGCGGCGGTTACTACACCCCGCTGACCGGCTTCATGAACAAGGCCGACGCGCTCGCGACCGCTGAAAAGATGGTCATGACCGACGGCACCTTCTTCCCGGTCCCGGTCATCAACGTCGTCGAGGACGCGCAGGGCATCAAGGCGGGCGACCGCATTGCCCTGAAGGACCCGAACGTCGAAGGCAACCCGGTCCTGGCCGTCATGGACGTCACCGCCGTCGAGGAATTTTCCGACGCCGACATGGCCATGATGACCGAGAAGGTCTACGGCACCACCGATCCGGAGCACCCGGGCGTCGCCGCCTTCAACAGCGTCGGCAAGACCGTCATCTCCGGCCCGATCCAGGTCCTGAACTTCTCCTACTTCATGACCGACTTCCCGGACACCTTCCGCACCGCCGTCGAGATCCGCAACGAGATCGCCGAGCGTGGCTGGAACACCGTGGTCGCCTTCCAGACCCGCAACCCGATGCACCGCGCGCACGAAGAGCTGTGCCACATGGCCCGCGAAGCGCTGAACGCGGACGGCGTGGTCATTCACATGCTGCTCGGCAAGCTCAAGAAGGGCGACATCCCGGCCCCGGTGCGTGACGCCGCCATCCGCAAGATGGTCGAGCTGTACTTCCCGCCGAACACCGCCATGGTCACCGGCTACGGCTTCGACATGCTCTACGCCGGCCCGCGTGAAGCCGTGCTGCACGCCCTGTTCCGTCAGAACATGGGTGCCACGCACTTCATCATCGGCCGCGACCACGCCGGTGTCGGCGACTACTACGGCGCCTTCGACGCCCAGACCATCTTCGACGAGGTGCCGGAAGGCGCCCTGCTGATCGACATCTTCAAGGCCGATCACACCGCCTACAGCAAGAAGCTGAACCGCGTCGTCATGATGCGCGACGTGCCGGATCACACCAAGGAAGACTTCGTGCTGCTGTCCGGCACCAAGGTCCGCGAGATGCTCGGCCAGGGCATCGCCCCGCCGCCGGAATTCTCCCGTCCGGAAGTCGCCAAGATCCTGATGGACTACTACCAGGCGCTGGACGCCGGCAAGTAAGTCCTCGCGATCTCCGCGACAAGAAAAGGCCCGCCCCGAAAGGAGCGGGCCTTTTTCATTTCGGCATTCGTCCCACCGTGTGAGGCGAATCATCGACGCGCGCCGACCTCACTGGCCAATGCGGCGGTCAGCCGCTGCACTACCTCCCGCCAGTCACCGGCCACTGATTGCCGGAACAGGCGCATTACTTGGGGGTACCACGGCGAATCATCGCGGTCCCGCAACCAGCACCAGTAGTTCGCGAGAAAGGGCAGCAGCACCCAACAAGGTTTTCCGAGCGCGCCCGCAAGGTGCGCGACGGCGGTATCCACGCTGATGACCAGATCGAGCCCCCGGATCAACGCCGCGGTATCGGCAAAGTCGGCCATCACCGCGCGCGCATCGCTAATTGGCTGATCGGGAGGGGGCGAGGCCGCTTCGTCCCCGACCGGCCCCATTTGCAGACTCACGAAGTGAATCCCGGGGACCTTCCATAGCGGTGCCAGGGTCCGCAGGCTGGGCAGGGAGCGATTGCCGTCATTGGCCTGGCCGGCACTGCCACGCCAAACGAGACCCACCCGGAATGCATCGTCGCTAGCCGCGTTCAGAGGATTTCGTGCGGGGGCGTCAAGGTAGGGAAGCTGCGCGGGAAGGGTGTCCAGTGTTGTCCCCAGTCGAAGCGGGATGCTCATCAACGGGGTCCAGAAATCCTGCTCAGGCAGGTCCGCCGCGTCTTCTTTCGTCACCACTTCATCCGCCAGGCCGTTGTTCTCGAACAAGCGCTGCAACTCCCGACTGCACACCAGGGTGATGCGCCTCGCACCCGCCACACGTAGCAGCGGCAGATAACGGACAAACTGAATCTGGTCACCGAACCCCTGCTCCGGCCATACCGACACGCTACGCCCGCGCAAGGACTCACCCTGCCAGAGCGCGTAGGGAAGTTGCGGTGGCGCATCGAGCCGATGCGCGAGCGCCGGGTCACGGCGCGCCTCATATAACGCCCACCCCTCCCGGTATCGCCCCTGCGCCAGCAGGATCATCCCGAGATTCCAGCGCGCGATCGCATTGCCCGATTCAATCGACAGCGCCCCCCGGGTGGCTGCTTCCGCTTCCGCATCCCGTTGCAAGGTCGAGTACAGACGTCCGAGGTTGTTGCAGGCCTTGGTGAAATCGGGGCGGATGCCCAGCGCTGCCCTGTAAACGCCTTCCGCCTCATCGAAACGCCGCAGCGCTTCGAGCACGGTACCGAGTTCGTTGAGGGCGAATGCGTGATCGGGGCGCAGCTCGACAACGCGACGGAGAGTCGTTTCCGCGTCCGCGAACCGCTTCGCGCGACCGCGCATCAGACCCAGGTTGTAAAGGATATCCGGGGCATCCGGCGATAGTGTGAGCGCGCGCGCGAACTCCACCTCGGCCTCGTCGAACCGCTGCTGTCTGGCCAACACCACGGCCAACGCATTCTGGGCCTCAACATTGGCGGGATCGGCCCGCACCGTCTGGCGATATTCCTGCTCCGCAGCCTGATCCTGGTCATTCACGGTCACTCCCCCCCCAATACATTCAGCGGGTCGGCTCGAATGGATTCCCCCGCATGGCTGGTGTTCGCGATGGTGGAGGGACGCCTGGGCCGCTCCACCATCAATTGAAGGAATCACATAATGAAAATGAAATGCGCGTTCGGTCATCTGCCGACAATCGTTCTGGCGTGCCTTGCCATCCTCGCTGTTCCGCGAGCCCACGCGGCAGTCCTGTATTCCATAACCGACTTGGGCACCTTGGCCTGGGATGGTACTTACGGGAGTGCGGGCACAGATGTCAACGACAGTGGTCAGGTAACGGGCCAATCCCGAACCTCCTCGGGGTCGTGGGATGCCGTGTTCTGGGACACCGAGGCCAGCCTGACCGACATGGGCACCCTGCCTGGCGGAGGATTCAGTTACGGGTATGCCTTGAACAACCTCGGTCAGGTGACGGGCATGTCCCATGCCAACAACGGAGCTCGCTTCGCTTACCTTTGGGACTCGTCTTCCGGCTTTACGAACCTCGGCGCGTTAGGCGGCACCTACAGCGTTGGCGAGGGCATCAACGACAACGGTCGCGTCACGGGCTACTCCGCCAAGGGTAGCGCAGCTCATGCCTTCGTTTGGGACTCGTCGTCGGGCATGACGGATATCGGGGCATCCGAGGCAGCGGACAGTTACGCGCTGGACATCAACAACAACGACACGGTCGTCGGCAAATTCAACGACATCAATGGCCAGCAAGATATTTTCATTTGGGACGAAAGCGCTGGATTCTCATCGATCGGCGTATCGAGCACTTCCGTTGGCGCCCTGGATATCAACAACAACAACCAGGTGGCCGGTTCTTACGATGCGGCAGACGGACGCGCCCATGCATTCGTCTGGGATGAAACGACCGGCCTCACCGATCTCGGTACTCTGGGCGGTAGTGATGGACGCGCACTGGGAATCAACGACTCCAGCCAGGTGGTCGGTTATTCATTGACCTCCAACGGTCCTTACGATTACCAACCGTTCCTGTGGGACGCCGTCGACGGCATGATCAACCTCAACGAGCTGGTTGCCGACGCGACCGGCTGGTCATCGCTGACGGTCGCATCCGCTATCAGTAATAGCGGCTTCATCACCGGTTATGGCGTTACCGCAAGCGGAGAAAGTCACGCCTTCCTGCTTACCCCGACGGAGACGGCATGGAACGGTAACACCTCATCATCGGGTGGAGGATCGACAGAGGGAACGGGTGGCGGTGGATCAACCGGGGAGTCTCCCGGCCAGGTGCCAGCTCCCCCGACACTGATACTGATCGGTGTCTCCAGCTTCCTGTTGTGGCGCCCCCTTCTTCGCTGCACAGGTGTCCATCACCCCAAGAAAGTAGCTCTGCGTTTTCGTTGGTCTCGATCGGCAAGGCCCGCAGCCTCCGCTCCTGACGACCATCATCCATGCGTCAACGAGGATAGGAGAGCGCCATGATCAAACCTCACGGTTCCAACGAACTGAAGCCGCTGTTCGTCCACGACGCGGAAAAGCACGACGCCCTGATGCACGAGGCCGCCGGCCTCAAGTCCATCGTCATCAGCTGCGCTGCGGTCGGCAACGACTTGCAGCTGGGCGGTGGTTACTACACCCCGATGAGCGGCTACATGAAAAAGGTTGATGCGCTGGCGACTGCCGAAAAGATGGTTATGACCGACAGCACCCCCGACTCGGTCCCGGAAGGTGCCAACGTCTTGATGGACTACTACCAGGCGCTGGACGCCGGCAAGTAAGCCCTCGCGATCTCGCGACAAAGAAAAGGCCCGCTTCGGAAGGAGCGGGCCTTTTTATTGCCCGATGCGGTTGCCGTCATCGTGACGCACAGCACACCGCAGAAGTGCTTCGGATTACAGCCCTATCAGGTGCTGCGACGACTTGCGCCGAAGTCCGAACAAGGCACCCGCCAGCAGCGTGAGCGTGCCGGGAACCGGAACGTTTTTAGGATCGTCCGGGGGCGTCGGGATCTCGGCGCCTTCGCGCAGGAACAACGTCATATGGGACAACGCCAGATCGATACCGCGATTGTTCATGATGCCGACTTCGAATTCGCCAATGCCAGTGTTCGGGTTGACCGGGAGGTAGACGTCGTCGAAGAAGTAACCTCCGGTGCCTTGGCCGGCCTTGAGTACCACTGCGAAGTCGAACTGACTGGGCAGGGTGTGCCCGGTCGGGTCGTTCCAGGACAACTTCCAGCCGCCCTGCGAGTTGTTGCTGGCGGTTAACGTGAAAGCGACTTCCCCATAGTTGCCGGTACTCGTGGCGCTATCGAATTTGGTGACGTAGACCCAGGCATTGTCGAGTTCGGTCCCGAAGGCCGACTCCACCATGCTTTTTTCTACGGTGGGGTTGCCGTACTGATTGGTCCAGCCGAAACAGGAATCGGCGGCAGCGGGCGATGTGCCGCTTACGCCGAAACTGACGTCATCGTTACTGCACATTTCGTAAATGAACGCCTGTGCGGGCGTGGTGAAACTGAAGGTAAAGCCGGAGAGAAGCAAAGCGAACAGGGTTTTCATGATGCCCACCCACAAAGGAGCCGACAGCTAGTGCGGAACGCCCTATATGAGCAAAACCAGGGCCAAATCTCACGGTATCGAGATCGCAGGCCGTCCCGGTCGATTTCGCCGAATCGCAGGGGGCGGATTCGCCTTGTGGGACTGACAGGAAACGACTCAAAATTGTCATGAGTGACTGACGAATTGGCAAAACGCGTCAGGCATTTTTGGCATTTCGAGAGTCGAACAAATAGGCTCGATCCGGCAAGGGTGGGCCAGGTGAGCGCCGCCGCGACGCAGCGGTTACCGCGTCATGAGGAATTCGAGCAGGGCCTTTTGGGCATGCAGGCGGTTTCCGGCTTCGTCCCAAACGACGCTGTCCTTGGCATCGATCACGGCCGCTTCGACCTCTTCGCCGCGATGTGCGGGCAGGCAATGCATGAACAGGGCGTCGGGGTCGGCTTGAGCCATCATTTTGGTGGTGACTTGGTAGTCGGCGAAGGCGTTGGCGCGGATCGCCTGCTCCTCTTCCTGGCCCATGCTGGCCCAGACGTCGGTGACCACCAGGTGCGAGCCTTCGGCGGCGTCCATCGGGTTGCGCACGATTTCGGCGGCACCGTTGGCGGCGCGCACGATCTCCGGATCGGGGTCGTAGCCCTCCGGGCAAGCAATACGGAGTTTGAAGCCGAAGCGGCGGGCGGCGTTGATGTAGCTGTGACACATGTTGTTGCCGTCGCCGACCCAGGTGACGGTCTTGCCGCCGATCTCGCCGCGATGTTCGGCATAGGTCTGCATGTCGGCGAGGAGCTGACAGGGATGGTAGAGGTCAGTCAGGCCGTTGATCACCGGTACCAGGGAATGCGCGGCAAAGCTCTCGAGCTGGGCGTGATCGAAGGTACGGATCATGATCGCATCGACCATGCGGGACAGCACTCGGGCGGCGTCCTCGATGGGTTCGCCGCGACCGAGTTGGGTGTCGCGCGGCGACAGGAAGATGGCGGCGCCGCCGAACTGGTTCATGCCGGTCTCGAACGACACGCGGGTGCGGGTCGAGGACTTGTCGAAGATCATGCCCAAGGTCATGCCCAGCAGCGGCTGATAAATCTCGCCGTCGCGGATCATCTGCTTGAGCTCGGTGGCGCGGGAAATCACCTGACGGAGTTCGACGCTGGAGAGATCAAGCAGAGTCAGGAAATGACGGGGGCCGAGGTCTTTGTTGGCCATGACGCGGTCCTTATGGGTTCAGGAGGCGAGAAATTTCTCGATCAGGGTGGCGACACCGTCGATCGCCTGATCGACCTCGGCGTCGCTCATCACCACGGAGGGCAACAGCCGCACCACCCGCTCGGCCGTCACGTTGAGCATCAGGCCGGCTTCCAGGCCCAGGTTGAGCAACGGGCCGCAGGGCCGATCCAGTTCGATGCCCCAGATCAGGCCACGACCACGAATCTGGACGACCGCAGCGTTGTCGCCAAGGCGGGCCTTGAGGCCCGAAGAGAGGCGCGCACCGATGACCTGGGCACGGGCGATCAGCTGCCCGTTCTCAATGGTATCAAGCACGGCGAGTGCGGCGGCGCAGGCGAGCGGATTGCCGCCGAAGGTGGAGCCGTGCATACCGGGCTTGAACAGCTCTGCGGCCTTCTCGCCGGCCACGCAGGCGCCGATCGGCACACCGTTGCCCAGCGCCTTGGCGAGGGTCATCACGTCCGGCTTGATGTCATGGTGTTGATGACCGAACCAGGCACCGGTGCGACCGATGCCGGTCTGGATTTCGTCGAGGATCAACAGCCAGCCGTTGGCATCGCAGAGCGCGCGCAGTTGCGGCAGGTAGTCGGCGGGCGGGACGTTTACGCCGCCCTCGCCCTGGATCGGCTCGACCATCACGGCAGCGATGTCCTGCCGTTCGGTGCCGAGCTTGCGGATCGCCTCAGCGTCGCCGAACGGGACGTGGATGAAGCCGGCGACCAGCGGTTCGAACCCGGCGCGGACCTTGGCATTGCCGGTCGCAGCCAGGGTCGCCATGGTGCGACCATGGAAACTCTGATTGGCGACCACGACCTGCGGCGCATCGATGCCCATTGCGTGCCCATGCACCCGCGCCATCTTGATGGCGGCCTCGTTGGCCTCGGCCCCGGAGTTGCACAGGAAGGCGTTGCGTAGACCGGAGAGCGCGACCAGGCGCTCGGCCAGGGCCGCCTGTTGCGGAATGTTGACCCAGTTCGAGACATGCACCAGGGTGCTGGCCTGGTCGCAGACCGCCTTGGTGATCGCCGGGTGCGCGTGACCCAGGGTGCAGACTGCGACGCCACCGAGCAGGTCCAGATAGGCCTTGTCGTCGGCGTCATACAGCCACGGCCCTTCGCCGCGCACGAAGGCGACCGGCAACCGACCGTAGGTGTTCATCAACGCATTGCTCATTTGCCGTAGCCCCAGAAAACAAAAAGGCGACCGTAAATCTACGGATCGCCCAGAGGTCCGATTCGGAAAAAAGGCGCGAATTATATGTGTGGCAACGGTTTACGGCAATTCGTTACTTGTTGGCGGATCAGCGCTTCTCGTCGAACACCGCGTCGCTGATCAACGCCGCCAGCAGACTGACCGCTTCGCTGCCTTCCTCGTCTGCCTTGAGCAGAACGATGTCCACGGCGGGCAAGGCAGGAAGGCCTTCGATGACGATCAGGCGGTCATCGAGATTGCGCTGCGTGCGTACCGATAGCCCAAGCCCGGCGCGGACGGCGGCGAGGATGCCGCTCAGTGCGGGAGTCTCGAGGACGATCCGCCAGGCGACACCTTCCTCATCCAGGGTCCGGGTCGCCGTGTCGCGGAACGCGCAGGGGCGGGGAAAGGTCACCAGCGGCACCGGTTCGATCAGTTCCGTCGGGGCATCGACACCGGCAAACCACACCAGCTGCTCGCGCGCCAGAACGGTCCCGATTTCGGTGCCTCGTAAGGGGGATTTCGGTGGCAGCATGAGCAGGGCGAGATCGAGATCTCCGGCTTCGACGGCGGCGCGGAGGTCGCTGGTGGCAGCAACCCGCATGGCGATGCGGATGTTGGGATGGGCGCGGGCGAAACGACCGAGAACCTGAGGCAGGGTGTGTTCGGTGAAGTCCTGGGCGATGCCCAGCCGCACTTCGCCGCGCACCGCTTCGGCGCGTACGCAGGCCTCGGCCTCGTCATTGAGCGCGAGGATGCGTCGGGCGTAACCGAGCAGGCGTTCGCCGTATTCGGTCAGCGTGACGCGGTGGGTGTCGCGATGAAACAGGGTCGCGTCGAGGTTCCGTTCCAGTCGCTGGATCTGCAGGCTGACCGTGGACTGGGACATGAACAGCTTGTCACCCGCGCGGGTGAAGCCGCCGGTTTCGACTATGGCCACGAAGGTACGCAACAGATTGATGTCGAGATTCATGGAGTGCGCGCTTTGTCGTAATGGGAGACGTATTCCGCGCCCCCCAATCGGGTGGGTACAGGATTTGGAGCAAACGGAGCGCGGTGAACCACCCGGAACGCCGCGACATGGGCTTGGTGTTTTTGGAGGCCATGCTTCAGGTACGCCTCAACGCGCCCAACTGCGGTGTTGTACCAGTTTGGAAGGGAAGCGACATTTCTGCGCAGACGCGACTGGAATCTGAGCGCACGGTGACTCACGGAATACGTCTCCATTGCAAGGCAGGACGCTGTTATTGAAGACGGCAAACACCACTATTTGAAGGATTCATTTCCGCAATCAACGCATCCGGATCAGCATCCCCCGCAACCTCAACGAAATAAGGAGCGGTCATGCCCTGGATTACCGTGGAAACAAGTGTCGAACTCCCGATGGAACGCCGCACCAAGATTGCCGAGGCGATCACGGCGGCGATGTCGGCGCTGATGGGTAAACGGCGCGAGGTGACCGCAGTGCGGTTTGCGGTCGCGGCGGCAGGGAGCTGGTTTGTCGATGCGATCTGCGTGGATGCGCTGCATGCCACGGTGGACATCAAGATCACCCGTGGCACCAACACCGTGGCGCAAAAGGCGGCCCTGCTGGCCAAGGTGCATGAGGCGTTGCAGCCCTTGGCGGAGCCCAGTTATCTGATCATCGACGAGATCGATGCCGATGCCTGGGGATACGCGGGCCTGAGTCAGGCAACCCGCCTGTTCGGCAGCGCTCTTTAGCGCGGTGAGACGATGAAAATCGCCTGCTGATGGTATCGGGTCGGACGGACCGCTCTGCGTATAATCGTGACAATTCGCAATTACTCAGAGGTTGACCATGTCCCAGATCGTGATTCTCGGTTCCGGCTTCGCCAGTTGTACGGCCGTCAAGACCCTGCGCAAGCTTGGCAGCAAGGACGCCATCACCGTGATCTCGCCGCGCGCCGAACTGTTCTATTACCCGAGCCTGATCTGGGTGCCGTCCGGACAACGCCGTGAATCCGATCTGCGCGTCGATCTAGGCAACTTCTATCGCCGCACCAACGTGACCCACAAGGCTGCGTCCGTGATCGGTATGGACCCGACAACCAAGACCGTGAAAACCGATGCTGGCGAGGTCGCTTACGACGCGCTGATCATTGCCAGCGGTGGGCGTTACATCAAAAAGCTGCCGGGCATGGCGGAACATGCCCACATCGGCTGCGAGGGCTGGGAGGCGATCAAGTCGTTCAGCGACAAGCTCGACAAGATGGACGGCGGCAATCTGGTCCTGGGGTTTGCGTCCAACCCGAATGAGCCTTCCGCAATGCGCGGCGGCCCGGTGTTTGAATACCTCTTCGGGATCGATGCGCTGCTCCGCAAACAGGGACGACGCGACAAGTTCAACATCACCTTTGTCAGCCCCGCGCCGCGCCCCGGTGCGCGTCTGGGTGAGAAGGCCGTCGATCGCCTGCTCGGGGAGATGGCGAAACGCGGCATCAATACCCACCTGGGCAACAAGATGAAGGCCATTGAGGCCAACAAGGTGGTCACCGAAGGCGGCGAAGTCGCCTCCGATCTGACCCTGTTCATTCCCGGCATGACCGGTCCGGCGTGGGCTGCAGACGCCGGTCTGCCCTTGTCGGATGGCGGCTTCATCCAGGGTGAGGCGACCGCCAAGGTGCCGGGCGTCGAGGACGTCTATGTCGCCGGTGATGCCGGCAGCTTCCCGGGCCCGGACTGGAAGCCGAAGCAGGCGCACATGGCCGACCTGCAGGCCGAGGCTGCCGCTCGCAATCTGATGAGTCGCGCCGCCGGCAAGCCGGAGACGCACACCTTCAAGACGGAACTGATCTGCATTGTCGATTCCCTGACCACGGCGACCTTGGTGTTCCGCAATCAGGACCGCAACTTCATGATCCCCGGAAAACCCTTCCATTGGGCCAAGAAGTTCTTCGAAGGCGCGTATCTGAAGCCGTATCGATAGCGCCCTGCAGAGCGCCGACCAACGAGTAAGGGGTGAAGCGCTTCGGGTAACCCCGACGCACTTCACCCCTCGAAACGAAAAGGCGACCGTGATCCGGTCGCCTTTTTCATGCGCGGCTTACTGCGCGCCGATTTTCTGCATCAGGCCGAAGCTCTTCACGAACGGGCCCGCCATGCGCGGGTCCTTGATCATTGCCTTGAAGTCGCCCTTCGGGAACTTCAGCTTGCCGGTGGTGAAGGCCATGCCCATGCCGGCCATGCCCAGGCCCTTCTCGACCCACTTCATCCAGTCCTTCTTGTCGGCGCGCATGTCCCAGTCCTGAGACTGACCGTCCCAGGAGCCGGCGCTGGTGCATTCGCCGTTTTCGACGACGAACACGCCACGCGGCTCGGATTCATCCTTGAAACCGCAGGTGATGGTGGAGTTGAAACCGATGGCGGCGAGCGCATCGCGCACTTCCGGTTCGGCATTCCAGGCATCTTTCAATTCATTCATCCAGTCGGCGGAAAACAGTTCGGCCATGTCACTCTCTCCAGAAAATTCAGGGTTGGCTGGGGCGGGGTCGGCGGCGAGCGGAACGCCTGGGGAGGGAAAAGGGGATAACCCGACCCAGGCGGCGGAATCGCGCCATGTGACACCCGGTTCCCGCAGTGTTCACAGCGCTTGAAACGGACGTCAGTCGTGGCCTGCGCTTAACTCTGGCCTCCCGAAGAGGACCCGCCACGGCTGTTGTCTGACTCGTTCAACAAGGCCTGCGAACGACCGGTCGGGACCGGTCCACTGCGACAACGCGGGGACTATACCGAGCCTGGGAAGTCGGCTTGATAGAAGTTTTTTTTGCCGCTTTCATGAATCTCATGGCGGCACGGATGCTGCTTTTGCAGGGGGTTTTGGTGCCGTGTCGAGGCACTAATCCCCTGGTTTCAACATCTTGCGATTAACGGCGTGGCCGCGAATCCGTGACGGGCCTGGTGCCGCTCCGGGATGGCTGCACGGGTTTGTTATCATCGCGTCCCTTTTTCACTGCTGGAGTGTGTCCCGTGAAGCGACTCCTCGCCGGACTCGTTCTGATTCTTGCCGCGACGTCGCAGACGTTTGCCGGCGACTACGAATACAACGCCCCAGCCGGGTCTCAGATGGCCGAGACCATGTGGGACATGATGGACTGGATGCGCGGGGAGAATGGCGGGCCGTTCCGTTTCAACAGCAACCCGCTGCCGGGTATGAATAGCTTCAGCTGGCCGGGCATGGGCATGACCGGCATGCCGTCCTACATGGATGGGATGCCGATGATGAACAATTTCGGCGATGTCTATCAGGCCAGCCCCTGGTCGCAATTGCCGGGACAGATGGATCGTTTTCAACAACCCGGTGGCTGGGCCGATAGCCAGCGGATACCGCCGACCGATCCGCGCAGCCCGACCGCGCAGACCAGTTCACGACTCGATGGCATGTGGCGCAGCACCTCTGGCGAGGTGTTCATGATCGAGGGTGAGCGCTTCCGTATCGTCGATACCGCCGGGGATTATCTCGATGGACGCATCCAGGTGGTCGAGGACCGACTCCGCACTTATCTGCCGTTGACCGAGCAGGTCCGCGATTACCGCTTTGTGAAGGTCGGCCGCATGCTGATGCTGCGGGACGAGTCCGATCAGACCCTGGTGTTTGAGCGTGTCTATCGCTGATCCGGGTTGAGCGTGTCGGCCAACAGAAAGGCCGGTGTCCTGGCGGGCACCGGCCTTTTCGGTTTGGCCGTCACGGAGGGTGACGGCAGTTTGACCTGCGTGGTTGCCGCGATTTGATCAGGCTTTGATTTCGAGCAACTCGATTTCGAAGATCAGGGTCTCGTTGGGGCCGATCGGGCCGTCCGGGATGCCGCGTTCGCCGTAGGCCTGGTCGCCGGGAATCACGACTTCCCATTTGGAACCGACGGGCATGCTCTGCAGGGCGGCACTGAAACCGGGGATGACGTTGCCGACGGGGAACGTGGCAGGTTCCTTGCGGGCGATGGAGCTGTCGAATTCGGTCCCGTCAACCAGGGTGCCACGGTAATGCACGACCACAGTGGCATCGGCGCCCGGCTTGGCGCCGTCACCGGCCTTGAGGATCTTGTACTGAATCCCGTTGCTCAGGGTATTGACCCCCTCCTGCTTGGCATATTCAGCCTGAAACTGCTTGCCGGTTTCCGAGTTGGCATCGGCGATGGCCTTGTCCTTCGCGGCGGCGGTCTCGCGGGCGGTATCGATCGCCGCCTGCATCTGCTCGGGTGTCAGGCTCGGTGGTTTGCCGCCCAGGGCGTCTTCAATGGCGTCGGCAAACGCCGCCGGATCGACCTGTAGACCACGTGCGGCAAGTTGTTGCGCGACTTGGTAGCCGAGGGTGTAGCTGTACTTGGCGTGGTCCGAGGTCAGGTCGGTGGCGAGCGCCGGGGCGCTCAGTGCCAGGCAGAGAACGGGGACAAGGGCGCGCTTGATGGGGGAGAGGGACATGCGGTTTCCTTTGGGTGTGAAGTGATGAGAGATCGTTCTATTGGTTGAATCGCTGGATCAGCTGGTTTCCGCGCTCGACTTGACTCGAGGTGGCAGGGCGTCATTTGCGGGAGCGGGGGCCGGGGTGGTTTCCGGAAGGGGATCCGGGATTGTTTCGGCACTTGGTTCAGCGTCTGATTTGGGGCGGTGCGTCGGTATTGTCGAGGATTCGGCCTCGTTCGAAGCGGGGCTGGCCGACTGCGCACCAGGCGAATCGATGGTCGTCGGAATCGGGTCAGATGAGGCACCGGAGGTGGTTGAATTCGCGGTGTCCGGTCCGAAGTCATCGTGATTCGACGCTGGCGCGGATTGGAGCGGCGACGCGGCCTCGGACTGCATCGGAACAATGAACAAGGGTGCGGTCAACGGGGCTGGTTGGGCAGGTGTCGCATCGGGACGGCTTTCCGGCAACGGCAGCGGGGGGCGTGCGTACGGGTCGGTCGGGGTGCTGTCCTGAGGGATGGCATGTGGGATGGCCTGCGTTTCGCGGGCATCGTTGCCCACGCGGTTTTCGAAGGCGCGTGCGGACTCCTGCAGGCGCTCATTGAAATCCGGCGAGGGGACGTAATAACGATGCGGTTCCGCCGGAGCGCGCGGTGGCATGCCGTCGCCGGAGTGCGAGGCGCCGGGTGTCCCCCAGTCCGCACGTTCTTCTGCGGTCAGGGGGCGGAAGCCGTCCTGTCCCGGCGGTGTCCAACGGCTGTCTGGCTGCGGAAGCGGGGGGATGACGTCTCGGGGTGGCGCGGGCGGAATGTCGATCTGCGGGTATCGTTGCGGCGCGGCATCACGGCGCGCTTTGCCGAGCATGTTGTCGATCAGGCTGCCGCCGGCTTGCGGATTCCCCGTGCTGAACCGGTCGCTGGGTGACATGACCGGTTCCGGCGGTATTGATGCTGGCGGGAACGACTCGGTGCGGTAGGGCAGTTCGTAAGGCAGGCGCGGGTCGATGGTGCTCTGCGGGGCGCTCGCACCCAGTCCTTCGCCGGGCGCGAACGGCAACGGGAAGTCCTCGAGCGACACCGCTGGGCGCGGTAGCGAGCGCGACCAGTCAATCACCGGTGGTGGCGTGTAGGCATCCGGGTAGCGGCTGCTGGGTAGGTAAGCCTCATCCGGTGCGACCGGATACTCGTGGTAGCCGCTACGGCCGTAAGCGGGGTCGGGATAACGCTGACCGGGGTAGCTTGCGCCGGGATAAGCAGGGTCAGGGTATCCGGATCCTGCGAAGCCGGGATTCCCATAGGTCGGGTTGCCATACGGGGCGCGGGGGTACGTGGTGGTGCCATAGCGGCCACTTCCGTAGGGGGCGCTCGCATTCGGGCTGGCGCCATATTCCGGCGCCGGGTAGCCACCGTAGCCGGGGTTTGTGTAGGGACCACCGTGACCGCCGCTGCCATACGCGGGGGTGTCGGGGCGATAGCCGTTCTGGGTTGGGCTTGGCGAGGCGGGCGCGGCGTCGAGCGGGCGAAACTGGGGTTCGTCGTTCACCCAGCCGCCCTGTCCGATGTCGCTGAAACCGCGTGAGTAGGGGTTGCCACTGTTGCCGTACCCGTAGGTGGCATACGGATCATCGGCCTGGATGCGCCCGGCATGAACGACCAGCAGGCTCGCGATCATTGTGCACAGCGACAGGTGGGGGACGGATCTGGACATGACGGAGGGTTCCTGCGGGACGCTGTGATGATCGACCCGAATGCGGAGAAACAGTTCACGAAGCGTAGCGAACCCGACTCTGTTGTATCCAGTGACTTTCATGATTTGATCTGTGAATCCCGAAGCGTGTCCCGAACGTGTTCGTCCGGGTGAGGCACTACACTGCGGGCACTGTCGGCATTTCTGCGGAGCGGTTGTCATGGATCTGAATCTCGTGTTGTTGCTGGTTGTTGCACTGACGCTGGTTTACCTCGTTGTCATCTATAACCGCCTGGTCGCCCTGCGGAACCGGGTGCGCAATGGTTTTGCGCAGATCGATGTGCAGTTGCAGCGCCGCTATGACCTGATCCCCAATCTGGTGGAATCGGCCAAGACTTATCTCGCGCACGAACGCGATACGCTGGAAGCCGTCATTCAGGCCCGAAATCAGGCTCAGAGCCATTCCCGCGAGGTTGCCGCCAACCCGATGGATGCCGGTGCGATGGGCGGCTTGATTGCCAGCGAGGGGGTGCTCAAAGGGGCTTTGGGTCATCTGTTTGCGTTGGCCGAGGCCTATCCGGATCTGAAGGCGGACAAGAGCCTCGCGCAACTGAGCGAAGAACTGACTTCGACGGAAAATCGGGTGGCGTTCTCGCGTCAGGCTTTCAACGACGCCGTGATGAACTACAACACGCGCATCGAGAGCCTGCCGGACATGCTCATCGCTGGCCCGGCGGGTTTTCAGGCCGCAACCGCCTGGCAGGTCGAGAGTGAGACGGTGCGCGAAGCGCCGCGTATCTCGCTGAGCTGATTCAACCTCGCGTGGATTTTTTCGAGCACCAGGCACAGGCCCGGCGTCGTACCGGCCTGCTGAGTCTCTATTTCGCGCTGGCCATCGTCGCTTTGGTCGGGGCCTTGTATTCGGTATTGGTGTGGTTGTTGCCGTTCTTCGGTGCGCATCAGTTCGTGAATCAGTATCACGGCGCCTTATGGCAGCCTGATCTGCTGCGCTGGATTGCCATCGTCACGGTTGCGGCAGTGGCGCTGGGTAGTCTGTATCGGATGTGGAGCCTGCGTTCGGGCGGTCGGGCCGTGGCTGAAGCGCTCGGCGGGGTGCTGCTGGAGACGGCCCCTCGCACCCGTCTGAAACGACGCCTGCTGAATGTGGTCGAGGAGATGTCGATTGCCAGCGGCGTGCCGCGTCCGGCCATTTATATCCTCCCTGACGAGATCGGCATCAATGCCTTCGCCGCCGGGCATGATTGGGGCGACGCGGCGATTGCGGTGAGTTCCGGTGCCTTGCGGGTACTCAATCGCGAAGAGCTTCAGGGGGTCATCGCACACGAATTCAGTCACATCTTCCACGGCGATATGCGCCTGAATCTGCGTCTGCTCGGGCTGTTGCATGGGATCCAGGTGATCGGTATCACCGGGCGATTCCTGCTCCGGGGAATGCGCTTTCGGAGCGGTGGCCGTCTTCAGGCCGGTCAGGGCGCATTCGTGTTGCTCGGGGGCGCGCTGTATGTGATCGGCTGGATAGGGGTGTTCTTCGCCAGTCTGATCAAGGCGGCGATCTCGCGGCAGCGTGAGTTTCTCGCGGATGCCTCTGCGGTCCAGTACACCCGGAATCCGGACGGTATCGGTGGCGCACTCGCCAAGATCGGGGGCTTTCCGCGTGGTGGACGGTTGATGAATCCACGGGAGAGCGAGATCAGCCATTTTCTGTTTGCGCATGGCGAGGACGATGGCCGCAAGGAACCGCATTGGCTGGACCGCCTGATGTCGACCCACCCGGCTTTGTCGGATCGCCTGGCGCGCATCTACGGCGTCGATGCCTCGCGTTGGGAGGCCGGGTTTCCGGAAGTCCGGGAGTCGGCGTTGCAAGACGACAGCGTGATCCCCGAACACACGATTTCGAATATTGCCCCCAAGACGGTATTGGTCGATCTGGACGTCAGCGAATCCGCCGCCAGCTTCAATCCGGGCCTCGCTGCGGCACGCGGGGTGATCAAGTCGCTGCCTTCGATCCTCATTGAGGCCGCACATACGCCCAGCGATGCGTGTGCCTTGGTGTACGCGGTGCTTATTTCGACCGAGCCGCAGACCCTGCAGCGTCAGCACCAATACCTGCAGGAAAACGCCGATCGGGTCGTGTATCGCGCCCTGTGGCGATTGGGCGCCGAGGTGCGCGGCTTGCAGCGCGGTCAGCTTTTGCCGCTGCTGGAACTGTTGGCCGGGACGTTGACGGCCATGTCCCTCTCCCAATACCGGCGCTTTGTCCGGGACGTCGAGGCCCTTATCGACGCAGACGATTATCTCGATACCACCGAATTCGCGGTAAAGCAGATTCTGCTGCGCCATCTCGATCGGGCGTTCGGCTTACGTCCCGCAACGCGGGTGCGCTACCGCAACCTGCTTGAGGTGCTTGGGCCGGTTGCGCTGGCGCTGTCGACGCTGGCCTGGTTTGGGCATCCCGATGAGGACGATCAGGCCCGTGCCGCGTTTGCGCAGGCGATCCGGAAGTTGGGTCTGCCGGAGAGCACGCCGCTGCTCAATGCCGAACGCTGTACCCTGCGCGCCCTGGGTTTTGCCTTCGATGCGCTGCGTGAATGTGTTCCGGATCTGCATGCGCAGGTGCTGGACGCGGCGACCGCATTGATCGCCCATGATCGCCGCATCACCGTGGTCGAGGCGGAACTGATCCGCGCCCTGCAAGGCGCGCTGGAACTGCCGAGCACTCCCGAGTCAGTTTGATGCGGATCGGGTACGCGACGTTTGCGGCCCTGGTGGTCGGTTTGGCGGTGCTCAGCGCCTGGTTGGTGCAGGACCCCGATGATGTGCATGACATGGCGCCTTTCGGGCTGCCGCATGCGCGGGAGTACGCCTTGAACACGGTCTCTCGGACCCTGATCAATCCAGGGTTCACGGTCGGTTACTCCGAATGGCGCAGCAATCCGCTATGGGTGGTTTACCGGCTCGCACCGATACGGGAAAGGCGTAGTTATCCCCGACCCCGACACTATGAAACCGATGCGCGCAGTTGGCGCGCGGTAAGTCCCGATGCGTTTCGTCGCAGCGGTTATCAGCGTGGCCACCTCGCGCCGAATTTCGCAATCAGTCAGGTGCATGGCCGGGATGCGCAGCGCGCGACCTTTTTGATGAGCAATGTTTCGCCGCAGAAATCGCGTTTGAACCAGAAGGCGTGGCAACGGCTGGAAGAGGCGGTAATCGATCATTTCACGCCCCGATTCGGGACGCTTTGGGTGACCGCCGGGCCGATCTTCGCTGCAAAGACTGAAACCTTGGCGAGCGGTGTCGAGGTCCCGGATGCCTTTTACAAGATATTGCTGGTCCGATCGTCGGGTGAGGCACCGAGGGTTCTGGCTTTCCGGATGTCGCAGCAGGTACGCGGTGACGAGGCGCTGAGTCGCTTTCTGGTCAGTGTCGACGCGCTGGAACAGGAAACCGGTCTCGATTTCTTCGCCGATCTACCCGATGACATCGAGTCACGCATCGAAGCCGGGGTCGAGACCGAGGCTTGGGATCTGGCGTCGGTGGATCGGCTTCCAGCGCGCTATTGAGCCTGGATCAATGGCGTTGCGCTTTTCGCTTTGCCCGAGGCCGACACTTGGCGCGAAATAGCCCTACTCTCTGAGTCTCCCTCAGCGCGGAGCCATACATGAATCCCCCGGGTGCATCGCCGCAAGCTCCACCGGTCCATGAGTCGGTTCGGACTGGCACCAGTATCGAGTCGCTTCGGCTCGCGATTCTGGACAACTTATTTTTCGTTCAGGGTCGATTTCCGGAGGTCGCTACCGCCAACGACTGGTACCAGGCGGTCGCCTATACCGTGCGCGATCGACTGCTCAAACGCTGGGTTGCGACCGCGCGGAACTATAAGGAACAGGGCAGTCGCACGGTGGCGTATCTGTCGGCGGAGTTCCTGATCGGTCCGCAACTCGCCAACAATCTGTTCAATCTGGGGCTGTATGACCATGTAAACGCCGCTGTCGCGCAGATATGTGGGGAGCATGGGACCTGCCCGACGCTGCCCGATCTGTTTGAGCAGGAGCCGGAACCCGGTTTGGGCAACGGCGGCCTGGGTCGCCTAGCGGCCTGCTATCTCGATTCGATGGCGACCCTGCGCATTCCCGCGATCGGCTACGGCATCCGGTACGAATTCGGGATATTCAATCAGGAGATTCGCGACGGCTGGCAGGTGGAAGTCGGTGACAATTGGTTGTCCGGCGGGAATCCCTGGGAGATCGCCCGCCCAAAACTGAGTTTCGATATTCCGCTGGGGGGGCATGTCGAGCACTTCAACGACACCGATGGTCATCATGTCCGTTGGGTGCCGGAGCAGATCATCCGTGGGGTGGCGTATGACACCCCGATCAGCGGCTATGGCGTGGATACGGTCAATCTGCTGCGTTTATGGAAATCGGAGGCGCCGCAGTCCTTCGATTTTGCGGCCTTCAATACGGGCGATTACTGGCGCGCGGTGGAGGAGAAGGTGGTCTCCGAAACCGTCTCCAAGGTGCTGTATCCGAACGACGAGCCGGTGGGGGGGAAGCGGCTGCGCCTGACCCAGCAATTCTTCTTCGTGAGCTGTTCGCTGCAGGACATGATCCGGCTGCATCAGCAGCGTGAAGGGACGCTCGACGGCTTTCATGAGAAGTTCGTGGCCCAGCTCAACGACACTCATCCAGCCTTGGCGATCCCGGAATTGATGCGTTTGCTGGTGGATATGCACGACATGGATTGGGATCGCGCCTGGCACATCACCCGGAAGACGTTCGCCTACACCAATCACACCTTGTTGCCGGAGGCGCTGGAGGTCTGGCCGCTGGAGTTGTTTAAACGCTTGTTGCCGCGACATCTCGAGATCATTTACGAGATCAATGCGCGCTTCCTGGACGAGGTCCGGCTGCATTTTCGTGAGACCGAGGACGGCCACCTGCGGCGCATGTCATTGATTGGCGAGGAGAATGGCAAGAGTGTACGGATGGCGAACCTGGCCTGCGTCGGCAGCTTCGCGATCAATGGCGTGGCCGAGCTGCACACCGAGTTGCTCAAATCCTCGGTGCTGCGCGATTTCCACGAGATGTGGCCGGACAAGATCAGCAACAAGACCAACGGCGTGACGCCGCGTCGCTTCCTGCTGCAATCCAATCCCAACATCGCGATGCTGATGCGCGACCATATCGGTTGCCAGTGGGCACATGAGCTGGAGACGTTGAACCGTCTTGGCGACTTCGCCGGGGATGCAGACTTTCGTATCGCCTGGCGCGAGACCAAACAGGCCGCCAAGCAGCGGCTGGCGACCATTGTCGAGCGTCGTCTGGGTGAGCGTATCGACACGGAATCGATGTTCGACGTGCAGGCCAAGCGGATTCATGAATACAAGCGGCCACACCTGAATCTGCTGCATGTGATCAGCCTGTATAACCGCCTGAAGGCGAATCCCAATCTGGATGCGGTGCCGCGAACAGTGATCTTTGCCGGCAAGGCCGCGCCGGGTTACCAGATGGCCAAGCTGATCATCAAGTTGATCCATGCGGTTGCCGAGACCATCGATCGCGATCGGGATGTGCGGGATCGGCTCAAAGTGGTTTTCTTCCCCAACTTCAACGTCAAGAATGCCCAGTTGATCTATCCGGCGGCGGACCTTTCCGAACAGATTTCCACGGCCGGTCTGGAAGCGTCCGGGACCGGGAACATGAAGTTTGCGATGAACGGCGCGTTGACCATCGGGACCCTGGATGGCGCCAATATCGAGATTCGTCGGGAGGTGGGTGAGGAGAACTTCTTCCTGTTCGGCCTGACGGCGGATGAGGTCGCAAAGCGGATTGCGGCGGGCTATGTGTCCCGCCACTACTACGATGCCAATCCGGAAATGCGCGAGGCCATCGACCTGATTGCGAGAGGCTATTTCTCGCACGGTGACCGGGATTTGTTCAGGCCTGTTGTCGATGAACTGCTTGGGCGGGACAAATATCTGGTACTGGCCGATTACGCGGATTATCTCGACGCCCAGTCGCGGGTCGATCTCGCGTATCGGGACCGGGATCACTGGACGCGAATGTCGGTGCTGAACGTGGCCCGCATGGGGCATTTTTCTTCCGATCGGTCGGTCCGCGATTACAACCGGGAGATTTGGCATGCCGATCCGGCGGTATTGCCCACCGGGAAGTGATGCCAGACTGCGGGTGCTGCATGCCGTGGATTGCTGACGCGGAGTGCTGATTGGTACCGCGCAAACTGTCTGTGCGTGCAGACGCTGAAACCAGGTTGGGCAGTTCGAAGTGCTTTGGTGCGGTCGCCAAACAAAAAGCCCCGGCAGTGCCGGGGCTTCGATTTCACAAGCAGCCTTGCTGGGGATCAGCGCCGGGGCATCGAGACCGGCTGGTGCGGATTGTTGCCGAGGTTGAACTGAAAGTTGGCGTTTTCCAACTGCACGCTTTCATTCGCAGTCCGGATCAGGGAATCGAAGCGTTCGCTATAGGCAGCCGGAGTGAGTGCACCGCTGGCGTGAGCCTGACAGAGCGCATAAACGCCGTCGCGGAACAGTTCGATGCCCTGGGATTTCTTCGACAGCTCCTTGACGTTACGACTCAACTCGCTGAGCAGTTGGGCCTTGGTGGCCGCATCGATATTGGTGGACTCCGCCACCGCGCGGGCCTGTTCGATGTCCATCTGGATCAGGAAGGCAATGCGCTTTTCTTCGGCGCCGCCAAAGGCTGCACGCTGCGTGACGCAGGCGTTCATGGCTTCCTGGCTGGCGGCCACCGGGCGATAGGCCGAGGCGTCGGTCGACGCCATGTCGCGGCCAGCGACCACGTCCTGCCGCATCGGCATTTGAGGCCGGATGGGGTCGATGCTTGCCTGTTTGGGCATTGTCGGGCCGGGCTCGGAAATTCCCATGTCCCGATAACCGTTATCGGCGTCGGCTTCGACCAGCCAGAGGTTGTTCGAGGTGGGGCTGTAGTTGCTGTTCCACGACCACATTTCCGGATTGAACATGCTGCAACCGCCCAGCAGACCGGAGATGGCGATGGTGGCGACGATGCGAGTGAATTTCATGATGGGACTCCCTGAACATGGCGTGATCGACGGAGGCGGGGTCGAGCCGCTCGAGTAATTGCGTAAATGCAAATAAGCAATAATGGTGCCGCAATCAGTCGGTCGACGTCGACCCGGACGCAAGGTTGCGTCGTCGTTAACTTGATTGTGGTCAAATTTATAGGAAATGCGCGTCAGAATTGACATAGGACGTGGCGGAATATGCCAATTCGTTAGTGATTCATATCCGGCTGCGTTCGGTCATTCAGGGCTGTATGGCGTCTGATGGCGGTCGCGATCACCATGCCGGATACGTTATGCCAGATGCTGAACAGCACGCCGGGCAGGGCGGAGGCCGGTGAGAAGAACTTGCTGGCCAGCGCCACGGCCAGACCGGAGTTCTGCATCCCGACCTCTATCGCCAACGTCCTGCTCAGACGGGCATCGATGCCAAGCGTACGTGGGATGAGGTAGCCAAACATCAGTCCCAGGAGGTTGTGCAGGGCGACGGCCACGATCAACCCCACTCCGATATGGGCGAGCTGCGGATGGCTCAAGGCGACAACGATGGCAATGATCGTCACGATGGCGGCCATGGAAAGCGTGGGAAAGATGTGCCGAACCCGTGCGAGTCGTGTATGCCAAAACCGGTTGATCAATACCCCGGCGGCAACCGGCAGCAACACAATCTTGGCAATACTGAACATCATGGCGATCGGATCGACCGGGATACGGGTGCCGATCAAACCCCAGGTGATGAGCGGCGTAAGGAAAACCGCCAACAGCGTGGACAGGGTTGTCAGCGTGATTGACAGGGCGACATCGCCCCGCACCAGATAGCAGATCACGTTGGAGGCCGTGCCGCCCGGGCTGGCGCCGACCAGGATCATGCCGATCAGCCAGACCGGTGACAGCGTGAATACGGTCGATAACAACCAGGCCAGCAGCGGCATGATGGCAAATTGCATCGCGATACCGAGGGCGATCAGGCGGGGGCGTTTGAGCACGTCGGCAAAATTGGCCACGGTCAGCGTCATGCCCATACCGAACATGACGAGCCCGAGAAGCGGGACGATGCCGGGCTTGAGCGATATGAACAGGCTGGGGAACAGGTAGGCGAGAACGCTGGCCAGAATCGCGGCGATCGGAAATAGCAGCGCGGACGTCATGAATCAGTCGATCAGGTGAATACGGTCTTCGTGAATTTCGAGGACAAGTCGGCGAAGGGATTGTCCGCTACAAGGTCCGGAGACGCAGAAACCGTCTTTGATCCGGAACCGGGCGTCATGGGTGGCGCATTGGATATACACCTTGTCGAGGTCGAGAAACTGATCGGGTACCCAGTCCAGCGGTGCGCCGGTGTGCGGGCAGCGATTTTCGTAACCGAATACGGTGTCGGCGACCCGCACGAGAAATATCTCGCGACCGTTTTCGAGGGTGAAGCCTTGTGCGCTGGGGGTGTCGGTGCCAGTGCCGAATTCGTCAAGCCGGCAAAGGAGGCTTGAACTCACTCGTCCTTGTCCCGGTCGATGCGACTTGCCAGCGGACCGTCCTGATTGGCGTATTTTGCGCCCTTCTTGGCGGTGTAAGGGCGGCTGGTCGGGCTGCTCAACGGTTCGAAGCTGAGCGCGCAAATACGCATTCCAGGACGCAGCGCGAGTGGGAAACGACCGGAGTTGTAGAACTCCAGGGTGATTTGGCCGTCCCAGCCGGGGTCGATCGTGTGCGCGGTGATGTGCACCATCAGGCCGAGGCGGGCGAGGCTGGAACGGCCGTCGAGCCAACCGACGATGGTGTCCGGCAGGCGGACGCGCTCGCGGGTCACGCCCAGGGCCAACTCGCCGGGGTGCAGGTAAAAAGCCTCATCGGGTTTGACGGCGACATCGAGCATGAGCTTTTCCGACATCGCATAGACGCTGCGGCTGTTGGCCAGGTCGATGAACGGATGCTGGCTGTGGTCGAACACCCGGAAGCGATCCGCGAGGGTCAGGTCGATCGAGAATGACCCTTTTGACTCTTCCGGCGGCAACGGGTCGATGCCGATCTCGCCGCGCTCGATGGCGCGCTCGATGTCTACGTCGGAGAGTTTCATGACCGTCAGTCCTGGGTTGATGTGAGATTGTCGAAACCGATCTGAATGCATTTGCGGGAAGCAAGCTGAACGGCGTCGTGCAACGCGTTCGGCACCGCTACGCCGGTCATCAGCGCGGCGATTATACCTGCGTTAAACGTATCCCCCGCGCCCACGGAATCGATCACCCGGCTGAGGCGTGGCGCGTCTTGCCAGTAATAGGTGCCCTGCTCGAGGGCCGCCGCGCCGGCCTCTCCCCAGGCGCAGAACAGGCGCTGCCGAGGGAGCGTGGTGGCCTGGCTCTCGAGAAAGATGCGCGGGTCGTCATGGCCGGTTGTGCGCGCGTAGTGACGCGAAAACAGCAGGATGTCGGCAAGCGGAAAGAGGGTCTCTATGTCGGCGCGTGGTTTCTCGATTTCCACCGACGTCGCGGTGGCCGCCGCTACGGCGCGCAACATTGCCCCGGTTACTTCGACGTTGCGTCCCTCGAAGTGAATCCAGTCGTAATTTTCCCCTTGGATTTTTGCAAAGTCGCGACGGCGCAACTCCGGCAGATCACGGTGATGCACGATGCTTCGGGAGCCATTGGCTTGGCTGAGCGTGATGTAGGACGTCGGGGTCGTGCCGTGGCGGATCGTCGGCGCGTGGGAAAAATCGATGCCGGCAGCGGCGAGATCGCGTCGGATGAAGTGGCTGGCGGCGTCGTCTGCAAGGCAGCCGATGAAGTCGCAGTTGATGCCGAACTGACGAAGAACGACGGCGGTATTGGCGGCATTTCCTCCGCGTCGGAGCCGCTGTCCCAACGCGCGCACTTCCGTGTCTTCGTCGGGATACCGCTCAACGTGATTGATCACGTCCAACGTCGCGATGCCGACCAGCAGCGCTCGACTCATGTGCGGTGCCGATTGTGGACGCGACGCGTGGCGCGGGAGTCCCGATAGAGCGGGAAGCGATGCTCCTCAACCTGCCACGGCCCGGCACCGGTATAGAGGACGAGGCAGGAAGGTCCGCCGAAGGTGCGTTCGCGACCGGCTGCACCGGGGTTGAGTACCCAGGGATCCTCATCCAGATCGCAAACCATGTGGTGCGAATGCCCGTAAATGATCGCCCTTGCATCGGCATAGCGGCGACGGAGTCGGGTGTGCCGATTCTTTACCGGGCCCGCACGATGGCCATGTTCGACCATGATCTGCCCGCCGGGCAGATCGATCGCAAGTGTTAGCGGAAGCGAGTCCAGGAGGTTCTCGTCACCGACCCATCGTTGCGGTATGTCGTTGTTGCCGCGCACCGCGCGCACCACCCCGTCGCGTGGGTGCAGCGCAGCGAGGACGTCCATGCCGCCGATGTCGCCAGTATGGAGCGCCCAGTCGCACCGGGACACGACTGCCGCAATGCGCGGGTCGATGATCCCGTGGGTGTCACCGAGGATGGCGATGGTATGGCGGTCGGTGGACATATATATAAGGTGTTTCGTGCACGACGGCAGTCCGGGTCCGTCACGGTAGCCCGCTTGTTTCTGCTTGGCTACGTTTCGGCGACGAAATGCGGTGTTCAGCCCACGGTGTCTTCACGAGACCCTTCGCGGCCAAGTTGCCGTCGGTGCGAGGCATCCGGTTGGAAGCGCGCATCTTCGCCGTTCGCGGCGCGCATTCGTCGCGTCACTTCCGCTAGGCGCAGCAGTTCATCAAGGGTGAGCGCCGAAGCCGGATCGCGGCCAACGATGAGCCAGCTCAGCGTTTGATGGCGCTTCAGCACGCGCAGATACGCGCGTGCGGACAACATCGGCACGGCAAGATGGAAGCCCTGATTCAGGTATCCCATCGCACCGTTAAGCCGTCGGGCGATGAGAAGCTGGCCCCAGGCGAGGTCTATCAAGGCCTTTTGCCCATCATGCCTGGCGTCGCGTATGAGTTCTTCCCGCAGCAGATCGCACGGGAGATCGGCCCAGAAGCGGGCGATCAATTGGTTCAGCGAATGCGATCGATGATAGTTATCCCTCAGCCAGTCGCGCGCCATCTGTGCCGGTATGGGATTGGCGTGCCAGTCCGACAGGAGGCGTTGGTCAGTGCCCATATCCAATGAGAACAAGGTCTTATCGCGCATGGATCAGTGGCTGCTAATGGGTATTTAGGGATATATCCCTTTGGGCTGATCTCCCGCAAGGGATAGTGGTGTCTGCTTATTAAAATATCTAACTAATTGATTTTATTGATAGTAATTCAATGCCGGCTTATTATCGCGTGTTTATATAAGGAAATTATAAGGCGGCTTTATCGCGGTCAAAGGAATACCTGTTTGGCATCGAATCGGCGCATCACTATGGTTGCACGTCCTTGAAACCGGGGGGTCATCAGCCGCTCGGTCGCTTAAGAGACGCGCCGCACCGGTTTCCGGTCGCGCGACACGAGCCGCCAGGCCCCGCTTGGTTGCACAACAGCTCCGGAGTCGGGGGTCTCAAAACCCTCGGCAACAACACTGCAGTTATCCACTAGGAGAAGCAACATGCCTACTTTCGTCCGTACCGACAAGTGCGACGGCTGCAAGGGTCAGGACAAGACCGCTTGCATGTACATCTGCCCCCACGACCTGATGAAGCTTGACAAGGACGGCTCCGAGACCGGTCACGCCATGAAGTCCTACAACCAGGAGCCGGAGCAGTGCTGGGAGTGCTACTCCTGCGTGAAGATCTGCCCGCAGAACGCCATCGAAGCCCGTCACTACGCCGACGTCGTGCCGTTGGGCGGTTCCGTGCAGCCGCTGCGTGGTTCCGATTCCATCATGTGGACCATCAAGTTCCGTAACGGCACCATGAAGCGTTTCCGCTTCCCGATCCGTACCACCCCGGAAGGCTCCATCGAGCCGTACGCGGGCAAAGCCGAAGCCAATATGGCGAAGATCTCCGAGAACGGTTTCTTCAACCATATGGAACAGAACGGTTACCGCGCCGGCAACCCGGACGAGCTGATCTGCAAGTAAGCAGCGCGCCGTTGCCAACAAATACGTTTTATCTGTAACAACATTCGAGGACATCAGAATGGCTGGTGAATTTGGTAATCCGGAAGTCATCGAAGAGAACGTTGACGTTCTCTTGATCGGTGGCGGTATGGCCTGCTGTGGTGCGGGCTACGAAATCATGCGTTGGGCCGATGCGGCCAAGAAAGAAACCGGCATCGATCTGAAGATCAAGCTGGTCGACAAGGCTGCGATGGACCGCTCAGGCGCCGTTGCGCAGGGTCTGTCCGCCATCAACACCTACATCGGCACCGAGCAGGATCCGGCCGATTACGCCCGCATGGTCTCCAACGACCTGATGGGCATCACCCGCGACGACCTGGCCTACGATCTGGGCCGCCACGTCGATGAATCCGTGCACCTGTTCGAGGAATGGGGTCTGCCGATCTGGAAGACCGACGAGAACGGTGAGCGTCACGATGGCTCCAAGGGCCTGACTTCCCTGAAGGACGGCGGCAAGCCGGTCCGCTCCGGTAAGTGGCAGATCATGATCAACGGCGAGTCCTACAAGTGGATCGTTGCCGAGGCCGCCAAGAAGGCCCTGGGCATGGATCGCATTCAGGAGCGCGTGTTCATCGTCAAGCTGGTCAACGACAAGAACGACAAGTCCAAGATCGCGGGCGCTGTCGGTTTCTCCACTCGTGACCACAAGGTCTACGTCTACCGCGCCAAGGCCATCCTGCTGGCCGCCGGCGGCTGCGTGAACATCTTCCGTCCGCGTTCCGTCGGTGAAGGCACCGGTCGCGCCTGGTACCCGGTGTGGAACTCCGGTTCCACCTACTCGATGGCGGCAGAAGCCGGCGCCGAGCTGACCATGATGGAAAACCGCTTCGTCCCGACCCGTTTCAAAGACGGTTACGGCCCGGTCGGTGCGTGGTTCCTGCTGTTCAAGGCGAAGGCTTCCAATGCCTACGGCGAGAACTACCTGGCCAAGAACGCGGAGATGCTGAACCAGTATCCGCCTTACGGTCAGGCTGCCGTTCCGGCTTCCTGTCTGCGTAACCACGTCATGCTGAAGGAAATGAAGGAAGGTCGCGGTCCGATCTACATGGACACCGTTACCGCCCTCGCCAATCTGCGTGAAACCCTGACCCCGCGCGAAGTCAAGCACCTCGAAGCCGAAGCCTGGGAAGACTTCCTCGACATGTGCGTCGGCCAGTGCGGCATCTGGGTCGGTGAGAACATCGAGCCGGAGAAGAAGAACTCCGAGCTGATGCCGACCGAACCGTACCTGCTGGGTTCCCACTCCGGTTGCTGCGGCATCTGGACCTCCGGTCCGACCGACGTCGGTGCACCGACCTCCGAGACTGAAGCCGGCGTGCCGGATCACCTCCCGAAGGGTTGGAACTGGGGTTACCGTGGCATGACCACCGTCAACGGCCTGTTCACTGCGGGTGACGGCGTTGGCGCTTCCGGCCACAAGTTCTCCTCCGGCTCCCACGCCGAAGGCCGCATGGCTGCCAAGTCCATGGTCAAGTACTGCCTGGACAACAAGGATTGGACCCCGGAACTCGACGCTTCCGTCGAAGACCTGGTCGCCGAGATCTACCAGCCGGTCAAGACCTACCTGGAGTTCAAGGACTACACCACCGCCATCGACGTGAACCCGAACTACATCACGCCGAAGATGCTGCAGTTCCGCCTCCAGAAGATCATGGACGAGTACGTCGCCGGTGTGGCGACCTACTACAACACCAATGACAAGATGCTCGAAGTCGCCGGTGAAAAGCTGGACATGCTGAAAGAAGATGCGATGAAGATGCGTGCGAAGGACCTGCACGAGCTGCTGCGTGCTTGGGAGAACTACCACCGCATCCTGACGGCGGAAGCCCACATGAAGCACATTCAGTTCCGTGAAGAATCCCGTTACCCGGGCTTCTACTACCGCACCGACAAGAACTTCGTCGATGAGGAAAACTGGAAGTGCTTCGTGAACTCGATCTACGACAAGGACAGCAAGCAGTGGACCTGCTTCAAGCGCGCCCACGTCGATCTGGTCGATAAGTCCAAGCTGTTCAAGTAAGTCTCGTTTGAGACTGACTGCTCAGTCAGTTGGATGAAGAGTCCGGGGGTCGCAAGGCCCCCGGACTTTTTTATTTACGAGAGGCCCTTGAAAACGATCGCCTTCGCCCGCATATGGGCTCGTTCTCAAGTGATTCCCGTCAGGTGCGACAACGCGGAGCGCGTTGCACCGCATAACGCCCCATGGTGCGATGCGATTCGCATATCGCACCCTATTTCAGATTACGGCCTGCCATTTGGCGCGACGTAGTCTGTGAGGTTACCCAATGAGCAATACTCCCCCGAACGACGCCCCGGCGTTGAATATCAATGCCGATTTGCCGTTTCAGAACAACACGGTCCCCGCGATGCTGGAGCCGGATCACTCGTTCTGCTTCAGCTGTCACAAGGGAATCTCGTGCTTCAACGATTGTTGTAAGCAGGCGGACGTCACCCTGACGCCGTACGACATCATTCGTATGAAGCGCAAGTTGGGTATCGATTCCAGCGAGTTTCTCAAGCAATACACCGTTCCGGTTCAACTCGATGCACATCTTCCTGGCATCAAGTTAAAGACCAGCGATGCCGGCGCGTGCCTGCTGGTGACTGAGGAAGGGTGTAGCGTTTATGGGGATCACCCCACGGCGTGTCGTTATTATCCGATCGGCCTGATGAACATGAAAAAGCAGGACGAAAAGGACGAAGAGCAGCATTATTTCAAGGTCAAGGAACCGCATTGCAAGGGGCACGATGAATCGAAGGCGCAGACGATTGCGGAATATCGGGTAGCTCAGGGGGTGCCTGAATACGACGACATGAACCATTCCTGGTATCAGATCGTGCTTAAAAAGCGTTCCACGGGGCCAACGGTCGGGATGCCTTCGGATACGAGTCTGCAGTTCTTCTTCATGTGTTCGTACGATGTCGACCGTTTTCGTCGCTTTGTGATGAGCGATTCCTTCAAGAAGACGTATGACCTCACCGCCGATACCTACGCCATGCTGGCGGACAGCGATGAGGCTCTGCTGCGCTTTGGCTTTGATTTGCAGAAGCAGGTGCTGTTTGCGGAAGACAGCATTCCGCTCAAGGCCGGAGCCGGTGAACAGCGCATGCGGGAGCGCAAGGAGGTCTGGGAGTTGCGGCAAAAGGCAGAGATTGCCCGCTATCAGGCCGAGCAGGAGCAGCGTGAACGTGAAGTCACTGATGGCGATTGACACCGCCAGATGTCAAAAAAGCCGCCGTTCAAGGCGGCTTTTTTGTTGTTGTAACCCGACTTTGTCGAGGGCAATGCAAACGGCCTGGGACGGAGCGAGGAAAGTATTTCCCAATCCAGGCATGACGCGGCGAACAGAGCAGTGCGCGGGTGGAAACGATTCGGGTTTTACTCGGCAGCGTCAGTTCGGTGACATTGCGGTATAGCTATTTCGCTCGGGGTTATTCGAAGGGCAAGAAAAAGGGCGATCCGCAGCCGGATCGCCCTGATGTTACCCAAGAGAAGGATTGGTCAGGATGCGCTGCCGGTTTCCCCGGTCTGGACCGCCTGCGTTGTGGCACCCAGTCCTTGCTGACGACGGCGATGCACAGTCCAGCCAATCAGGGCGCTGCCGAAGAGCAGGCCGGTGCCCGGAATCGGCACTTCACCGCTCGGCGGGGGCGGGGGCGCGTTCGGCAACGTGGAAGCAAGATGGATCTCGTCGTTACCGCAACCCATTGTCCAGTGGATAGTGAAGTTCTGCCCGGCGTACAGGCTGAAGTCGCTCAGCGCGATGCGACCTTCCAGCACATAGTGATCGTCGTCGCTGCTACCCGTATAGGCGCCAATGTCGTTGATCAGCGAGCCGTAGACGAAGCTGTTGTTCGAGACCACGGTGCCGCTTGTGATCTCGGCGACGTTGTTCGGGTTCGGATAGTAGTAGCCGTTGGTCCAGTTGCTCACCTGCACCAGATCGCCCTTCGCAAAGCCGTTGTTGCCCCGGGTTTCGAGACCGAACTCGTAGCTGCCGTCGCTGCCGAAGTCGAAGGCGACGTCGCCAGACGGCCATTGGCTGACGTTTTCCGGACGCCCGGTGACGACCGCGAAGTAAAGGTAGGTGGAGTCGTAGTCCAGATAGACCGCTTCCGCGTCGTAAGGCTGATCGCCGTAGCCGAGGTCGCCGATCTGCGTGAAGTTGACGACATAGCCGCCTGAGAGCGCTTCGTTATTCTGGTCGGAGACCGCGTACTGAACGCCGCTGTTCGGCGTCCAGTCGCTGTTGTGTCCGGTGTGGGTTACGCCCCAATCGGCGATCTGTCCGTCGATCGTATAGGCCGAGGCGGCATTGGCGATCGCGAACAGGGCGGTTGCGATCAGCGTGCGGGCGTAGCGGTGGGTAGGGCGTTTCATTGCGATAGACCTGAAGTAGGGTGAGGCCACACAAAAATGGGTTGTCGACGCGCACACGGCATGGGTCGTGCCAAATCGCGCTGTTCGACCGGTCGCGGGGACGGGGGGAGAAGTGGGGTGAACGAATCGATCGAGGAATGCCCGGTTTGGGTGATCCCTGCCGATTCGTGAAGAAAGGTTAAAAGTGAACCTGGACCGGGTTTTTTTATCGTTTTCGGGGGTACATGCGTGCGCGAAGTGGCGAGCCTTGAAACACTGTATCGAGGATGATCTGCGCGACTCGTGTTGCCGGTATCGAGTGGGATGGAGGTGTCGGATCCTGACAGGTTTACTCGTACTCGGTCGCAAACTGTCAGTCAGTATGTCGGCGCGCGTCACTTCGTGATTCGGTGCGACAGGAACCGGCCAAGCCACAAAAAAGGCGGCCCGGATTTCCGGGCCGCCCTCAGAGTGCGTAAGTCGGGGATTGGTGAGGCGTATCGTTCAGACCTCGTCAGACTCCGTGCTTTCCGGATCGGCGACCTGCTGACGGCGACGATGCAGGGTCCAGCCAATCAGGGCACTGCCGAACAGCAGGCCGGTGCCGGGCACCGGAACCTCACTACCGCCACCGCCGCAGTTGCCGCCTGAGCAGCCGCCGCCGCCCGTCGGCAGCGTGGAGGCAAGGTGAATTTCATCGTTGCCGCAACCCATGGTCCAATGAACGGTGAAGTTCTGACCGGCATAGAGGCTGAAGTCGCTCAGCGCGATGCGACCTTCCATCACGTAGTGGTCATCATCGGAGTAATAGGTGTATTGGCCGATGTCGGTGATTTTCGAGCCGTAAACGAAGTCGTTGCTGGACACGACCGAACCGCCCTGAATCTCGGTAACGCCGGCTTCCGGGTAGATCGCGCCAAGCGCCCAGTTGCTGACCTGCACCAGGTCGCCCTTGTTGTAGCCGTTGTTGCCACGGGTCTCGATACCGTATTCCCAACTGCCATCGCTACCAAAGTCAAAGGCGATGTCGCCGGACGGATATTGACTGACACCTTCAGGACGACCCGTGACCACCGCGTAGTAAAGATAGGTGGAGTCGTAATCGAGGTAGATGGCTTCCGCGTCATACGGCTGGTCGCCGTAGCCGAGGGCATGCGGGAAGGAGTAGTTGACGACGTAACCGTCGGTCGAATTCCCGTTGTACAGGGAATTGGTGTTCTGATCCGAAATCGCGTATTCAACGCCGCTGTTCGGGGTCCAGTCGCTCGCATGGCCCGTCGCGTAAACACCCCAGTCGGAGATGTTGCCGTCGATGGTGTACGCCATGGCGCACTGCGTGCCACCGATCAGCGCGGTGGCGAGGGCGATGCGGATGCTGTTACGGATTCGAGTGTTCATATCTGATGTCCCGGTGAAGCTTTAGGTGCGTGTCAGGATTTGCTTGCCAGAGAACAAAGCAGGACCCGTGCCAAGAAATTCCATTGCGATGTGGCGACGTCAGAGGAATTGCGTGTGTTCATGAATGTCGATCAAGCCGCTTGACCGCTTGTCCATATTGTAAAACGACGTAAAACTGTTGTCACGGCAGGGTTTTGCACGGGGAAAGGGCGGGGTTGCGTGCTGGTTTGTATCGCGGGAACCTATGGTCGCTGGGCGCATATGCCGTGTTTGCGGGGGCTGGATTGAACACAAATTTGGCGTGATCGCCAGAAAGTGGTTGCTAGGCCGTGACCAACTCTGACGTTATGTGTCACATGTGTCATGACGTATTCGTATATTTGCCACCCTGGCCGGTCGCGCCGTTAACGATGACCTGACCCAGTATCTGTGTGCGTCTGCGCGGCGTGCTCTGCTAACCTAACGAGTAGATGCATCAATGGTCGCAGCCGGGCCCGCCATGCCTGCCAACTTCCTCCGTTTATTTAAGCTTCTTGATCATGTCTAAACCTGCGTACGGCCTCGGTGCCAAGACCGTGGTCGGCATGACATTACTGTTCTTGCTCGCTGTCTGCCTGGTGGGTTATCTGGCGTTCGCGCAACTGCGTACCGAGCGAAATCTCGCCGTTCTTCATGAGATCGATGCGCTTGGTGGGGCGGCGCGTACCATCAAACGCCGCGCCGAAGACTTGGTAAGACCGGTGCTGCAGGTCGGTGGCGGCGAACTGGCGGAGATCCGACGTCGACACGGCGAGCTTCTGCGCGATCTGGACGATTTCTCGACGGCGCTCGCTGACCTGCGGAATGCATACCGGGGTGGCATGACCACGCCGGTTCTGCGCTATCTCGATACCAGTGGGGAGGAGCGCGAACTGGGTGTTGTCATCGATGACATTGGACGTCGGTTCGATCTGGTCAGTGCTGGCATTGAGGCGCGTCTTCAGGACCGTCAGTCCGCTGCAAATTTATCGCTCGTGGCGACCTATCTTCGCAACGATGAGCGGCTGCTGTTTTCGCAACTCGACGCACTGGCCAGCCGATACCGGATGTCGATACGTGCGCAGCAAGACTTTCTCCATACTGCAACGATCTTTGCACCCGTATTCCTGGTGTTTCTGGCGATCGCCGCCGTGGTCTGGTTCCAGACCAAGGTCATGGCGCGTATCCATAGGACGGTCAGCCAATGCCGCGAAGTCGCGCTCGGACGAAGTGGGTATCAGGCAGAGGTCGAGCTGGATGATGAACTCGGCGATTTGCTCTCCGCAGTGAATTCCCTTTCGGCACGCAGTCATTTGATCATGACGGTGTTGAACGAGATGCGGCGGACCAAAGATATGCGCGAGGCCCTGCGCCTGGTCTGGGAGGAGTCCAACAAGTACATGAGTATCGACTGGATGGCCCTGGTCGAGCATGCCGAGAAGACGAATTGCCATGTCCCTCACGCAATGCCTCCAATCGTGTATGAGCCCCTCCGGCGCGGAAAGATTTTGTGTGAAGAATCCGGGCTTGGGGAGATATTGCGCCGTAGCGAGCCGCTGATGGTCAACGACCTGCATCGCTTTGCGGCGCTTGCCGCCAATACCAGTCGCGACCGTTTCATGCGGGTGATGGCAGAACGCACCGATCTGCGTTCCATGATCGGCGTGCCGCTGAAGGCGGACGACGGTTGGCAGGCTGTGATGGTGTTTGCGAGCAAGGAAGAGAACCATTTCGACGAGGAAGACGCCGCGTTGATGGCGAACCTCGCACAGGTCATGGCAAATGGTTTGTCCAAATCGCTTTAAGGGCCGTTGTTCGCAGAGCACGTGTCATGCGCCAACCTGATCGTTCCGCCTCCCCGAGTCGCCCATCGGCAGCACTGATCAGCAATGCCTGGCTGCAACGCTCGGTTGGCATGAATGTGGTGATTGCGTTGATCGTGTATGGGGTCTTCGGTTACGTGTTCCCCCTGTTTTTCAGAGGAGGTGGCGCGATTGAAGACGTGTCCGAAGTCGGCACCTTGAGCGCCCAACTGGCGACCGGATTCCAGGAAACGGCCGGCTACGTGGCCGGGATATTCCTCTTTATGGCATTGATTGGCGGCGTGATCGTTCTGATCCGTCGCATTCGAGGTGAAGGTGAACCAGAGCAGTGACTACGAAGCGTGCGCGGATCAGCTGATCGAAGCGGGGCGCAGCTTGTTCGAACGAGGGATGGTTCCGGCTACCAGCGGCAATTTCTCCTGTCGCCTGCATGGCGGTGACATGGCGATCACGGTTTCCGGTCGCCACAAAGGACGTTTGACGCGCGCCGACATCATGCGTGCGAGTGCCGATGGCGTTTCCCTGGATGGCAATAAACCGTCTGCTGAAACGCGGCTTCATGTGCAGATCTATCGGCGTTTTCCCGAAGCGCGTTGCGTTCTGCATCCACATTCCGTCAATGCCACGGTATTGTCGCGCGGTCGTCGCGGCGTTCTGGAGTTGCAGGACTATGAATTGCTCAAGGCATTTCCCGGGATCGACACGCACGAGGCGCGTCTGGATGTGCCCATATTCGCCAACGATCAGAATATCGATCGGTTGGCGGCAGAGGTCGATGCCTGGATGGATCGGCATGACACGCCGGTACATGGCTATTTGATTGCCGGGCACGGTTTTTATACCTGGGGTGCCTCCGTAAATGACGCGATGCGCCATATCGAGGCCTTTGAATTCCTTTTCGAATGTGAACTGCAACAGACGAGGTTAGGCAATTCATGAGCGTACTTGCCATTTACCCGGATGCGGTCGAAAGCGAACGTCCGGTCGCCCTGGATGTATCCAAGGACCACGCGGACATAAGCGCTCAGCTGGCGCGTATCGGTGTGCGATTTGAACGCTGGCGTGCGGATCGGGCGCTTGCGGCAGACGCTGGAGAAGAGGAAGTGAAATCGGCATACGCCGAGGCCATTGCAGGCTTGAACGAGACCTACGGATTCCAGTCCATTGATGTGGTCGCACTCCGCCCGGACAACCCCAAGCGGGATGAGTTTCGCGCCAAGTTCCTTGCCGAACACACGCATGCCGACTTTGAGGTGCGCTTCTTCGTGGACGGCAGCGGCTTGTTCTATTTGCACGTGGGCGACAAGGTGTACTGCGTGTTGTGCGAGAAGGGCGATTTGATCAGTGTGCCCGCCAACACCACGCATTGGTTCGATATGGGGCCACGTCCGGATTTCAAATGCATTCGTCTGTTCGTGATTCCGGACGGCTGGATCGGCGAGTTCACGGGGAGTGACATTGCCGGACAGTTCCCCAGTTTCGATCAGTTCGTCGCGGAGTACGCCTGAACATGCCGGTGCGTGCGGTGTTGACGGACATCGAAGGCACAACGACCTCGATTTCGTTTGTCTACGACGTCCTGTTTCCCTATGCACGCGCCCATCTTGCCGCGTTCGTGCGCGAACACGCAGAACAGCCCGAGATCGCGCTGGAACTGGATGCGGTGCGGGCCGAGCTCGGGGATACGAGCCTGGACAATGAATCGGTCATCGAGGTGTTGCTGGGATGGGCCAAGGAAGATCGCAAGATCACCCCGTTGAAGAGCCTGCAGGGACAGATATGGCGTGACGGGTACGCCAATGGTGGATTTACCGGTCACGTCTACCCGGATGCGGTCGCCGCCTTGCGCCGCTGGCATGCCGTAGGCTGCGCGCTGTATGTGTATTCATCCGGATCGGTTGCGGCCCAGAAGCTGCTGTTCAGATATTCGGATGCCGGCGATCTGACGCCGTTGTTCAGCGGGTATTTCGACACCAAGACCGGTGGCAAGCGCGAGATGATCTCTTACCAAACCATCGCGGCCTCGATCGGGCTTGAGGCGTCCGACATCCTGTTTCTCTCCGACATCGCCGAAGAACTGGATGCCGCGCGCCAAGCCGGGATGCAAACCGCATGGCTGGTTCGTGATCGCGTGGTCGATCCGGATTCCAGGCATCCGCAATATGTGGACTTCACCGGGATCGAGTGCGGCTGAGCCCGCGAGTGATGGCCGCTGCGCGCGTTTCATCGAGCGATGCCGATCCCCTTGTCCACCCTCTCGCCAGCGCTTATCGAGGCGTACTTGCATACGCGCTATGTCGTGAGCATGGACGGCAGCGACGTCGAACTTCGCATCGGGCAGCCGTTGCCGGGCATATTGAGCCAACTGGCCCAGACGGTTGGGACGGAGAATGCCGGACTCGCGGTGATTACGGCGTGCAATCCGTATTCAACGCCAACCCCGGAAGATCAGAATCAGGCACGACAGGCGGTTCTGGCCACCTTGCTGGGCTGGCATGACGCGTGGGACGTGTTTGCTGCAGAAGGCATTTCCGAGGACGGTGGGTGGTCCGAGCCGAGCTTTCTCGTCGTCGGCATCGAGCGGGTGATGGCCGAGTCCATCGGACGCTGTTTTCAACAGAATGCGGTGGTCTTTGCGCTGCCGGGTGGTCTGCCGGAATTGCGGTGTTGCATCTGACGGGGCAACGAACACGCTGAAACGACCCCGCCTTCCAGACAGGAAGGCGGGACTCGAGCCCTGCGATGCGGCAATTCAGCGGAACAGCCGCTCCAGGGTGGTTTTCATGTTCTCCCAGGAGGCATGGTCGGCGTTTTCGTCGTACTGCAGAGCGGCCATGCCCCGCTTGTCGGCGCCGGGGTTGGTGAAGCTGTGCTTCACGCCGGGATATTCATGAAACACATAATCGGCCCCGACTTCATCGAGCCGGGTCTTGAACAGCGCCAGCTGTTCCGCCGGTACGAACGGGTCGGCACCGCCGTGTTCGACGTCGATATGCGCCTTGAGCTTGGCTTCGTCCTCTTTCGGCAGTGACGGCAACGAACCGTGGAAGCTGACCACCCCGAGCACATCGAGACCGCCGTAGGCCATCTGCAATACCGTGCCCCCGCCGAAGCAATAACCGATGGCCGCCACCTTGTCCGGGTCGACCGTGGGTTGCGCCTTGAGCTGCGCCAGATTGGCGTTGGCGATGTTGCGCCATTCTTCGACATCAACGGTTACCGCCTGCATCCATTCGCGGGCCTGGTCCGCCGTGTCGGTGGACTTGCCGGTGCCGTACATGTCGGCGGCGAAGGCGACATAGCCCAGCTTGGCGACTTCCTCGGCCCGGTACTTGGCGTAGTCGTTCAGGCCCCACCACTCGTGGACCACCATGACGCCCGGACGCTTACCTTCGAAGGCGTTATCCCAAACCAGATAGCCTTGATGGGGTTCGCCGTCGATCTGGAAATCAACGGCCTGTTTTTCAAGCTCAGCCTGAGCAGTGACGCCGCCGAAGACGAGGATCAGGCACGCAACGACCAAAGTGGCACGGGATGGCATCGAAATGTCTCCAATATCCTATTGTTAAAGGTCTGCAGTGTAGGACCGAATATTGGCATGTGGGAATCGCGTCGCATACGGTGTGTGGCGGGTCAGATCGTTCCGAGTGGTGTATAACGGCCAGTCTTGGCCACCCGTGACGTTCGTTCGCAAATCCCCGCTCAGTGTGCCCATTTCCGAAGCGATTCGATGACTAGTAAAGACCTGTATATGCGACTGCTGCACTTTGTGCAGCCTTATCGGAAACAGTTTTTTCTGGCGCTCCTCGCGATGGTTGTTCTTGCGGCATCAGAGGCCGGCGTCGCAGCCATCCTCAAGCCACTCTTCGACGGCAGTTTCGTGGACAAGGACCCGTTCATGATTCGCATGATGCCGCTCGCGCTTGTCGGCATCTTTGTTGTACGCGGCATCGCCAATTTCGCATCCACCGCTGGCATGAGCTGGATTGCCGGCAAGGTCGTTTTCGATCTGCGCGCTGTGATGTTTTCGCGCCTGATGACTTTGCCGACGCGTTACTACGACATGAATTCCTCTGGCAACATCATGTCCAAGCTGCTTTATGACGTGGGCAATGTGACCTCTGCTGCCACCAACGTGTTGATTGTCGCGGTACGGGACAGCTTGACCCTGATGTTTCTGCTTGGGTGGATTCTTTATCTGAACTGGCAATTGGCAATGCTGGTGTTTGTCGTGGGTCCGGTGATTGCCATCGTTGTGCGCATCGTCAGTGGACGGCTGCGACGCATGAGTCGGTCCCAGCAACAAGCGATGGGTGATTTCACCCATGTCCTGGAAGAAGGCGTTGTGGGTAACCGTGTGATCAAGATATTCGGTGGCGCCGATTATGAAATCCGCCGTTTTCGCGAGATCACCAACTGGGTACGGCGATACCAGATGAAATCTTCTGTAACCGCCGCATTCAGTACACCACTCGTGCAGATCATCACGGCATCGATGATGTCCCTGATCATCTATTTTGCCGGTTTGCAATCGATGCGGGACGAAACCACCATTGGCGAGTTCGTCTCGTTCATCGCGGCGATGGGCTTGTTGCTGTCGCCCTTGAAACGACTGACTGCAATCAATGAATCGTTGCAGAAGGGCCTCGCAGCGGCGGAAAGCATCTTTGAGCTGATCGATGAAGTTCCAGAAAAGGATGTGGGGGGTGGCGTGCTGCCGCGTGCGGAAGGCCGCATCCAGTTCGAACGCGTCAGCCTCATCTACGAAGCCGCTACCCGTCCGGCGCTGGATCGTATCAATCTGGAAATAAATCCCGGAGAAACATTGGCGCTGGTCGGCCCGTCGGGCAGTGGGAAAACTTCGCTGGCAGCCTTGATTCCACGCTTCTACAACCCCTCAGAGGGCGTCTTGCGAATCGATGGCCGGGACGTGCTGGAACTGCCATTGCGTTCCTTGCGTGCCCAAGTCTCGCTGGTCAGTCAGGATGTCACCTTGTTTAACGACACCGTGGCGGCAAATATCGCCTACGGTGAAATGGAAAATGCGAGTCGCAACGCGATCGTTGACGCTGCCACAAAGGCGTTTGCGATGGAGTTCATTAACGAGATGCCCGAAGGGCTGGATACCCTGATTGGTGAGAACGGAGTCCGGTTGTCGGGGGGACAGCGGCAGCGTTTGGCAATTGCTCGTGCATTCCTCAAGGACGCGCCCATCCTAATACTCGATGAGGCGACATCGGCCCTTGATACCCGTTCTGAACGCGCCGTCCAGGGGGCCATGGAGGCCGTCCGGCAGGGACGGACGACCTTAATCATTGCGCATCGTCTTTCGACCATCCGCAATGCGGATCGCATAGTTGTGCTGGATCATGGGCGAATTGCCGAAATCGGGACGCATGACGAGTTGCTGTCCCGGGACGGTATCTACAGCCGCCTGTATCAGGCTCAGCAATCCGGCGCCCAGACTGAGTATTGAGGATCATGCCAGCGTCTCCCCCGTCACCGTCATGGCTCTTGCTAGGGGTGGCCTGATACCGATGAACTGGATTGAATCCGGAGTTTTTCTCAAGTACATGGCGCGTCAGGTTCGCCCGCTTTCGCAATTCGATGCGACCCAGGTTCGTAATCTGTTGATGGTGAATACGACCGCGCTTGGCGATACCTTGCTATCGACGCCGGCCGTGCGTGCGCTGGCCGAACTGTTTCCCAAGGCGCATAGGACATGGATGATCAATCCCCGTTGGCGGGCTGTGTTTGCACATCATCCGCACGTCCATGATGTGCTTTATTTCGACAACAAAACCAGGCACCTCTGGTCGCTGTGGCGACAGGCGACGAGGCGATATGACCTCGCAGTGATTCTGCATGGCAATGATCCACAGGCGTCGTTGGCAGCGTTGATGTTTGGGGCGCATTTTGTGGTGCGCGTCCCACATGGCGATTTCCCGATGTTGCACAGCAATCCAGTCAGTCAGGATGCTTCCCGGGATATTCACGGGATTATGAAAAGGTTGCTCACTGTGGAGGTTGTCGCCGGCGCGATCCCAGGTTGTGAGTTTCGTGCGTCAGAATACGAACCGCGAATGGAAGTCGCGGTTGACGCGGCGGCGCAGGACGAATTGCTGCCACACCTGAGCACATGGCAGCTGGGCCAGGGGGCTGTATATGGATTTCAGGTTGGTGCCTCCAACGCGAGCCGACTTTGGCCGACGACGCATTATGTGGCGTTAGCCCGGGCCCTCCTGCTGCAGCGTCCGGACGCTCGGGTTGTGCTCACCGGTGGCACTGAGGATGCTGAAAGATGTCGCACGATAAGGTCGGAGATCGGCGATCGGCGGGTGATTGATGCCTGCGGCGCGGTTTCGCTCGCGGCACTGCCGGCCTTGTTGCGCCGGTTCCGGGTTTTCGTGACGCCGGATACCGGCGTGATGCATCTGGCGGTCGCAGTGGGGGTGCCAACCGTGACGCTTTTCGCGGTCGCCCATCACAGCGGTTCTGGCGCACTGGTCGATCATGATCGTCACCGCTTTGTGCAGGGCGGAAAAACCTGTTCGCCTTGTATCGGTAAACGCTGTGAATACGCAGTGTGCATGTCCCTGTTGACGCCGGATGAGGTACTTGGTGCCATTGCCGACATTGAAGAAATGGAGCCGGCTTGAATATGCGCAAAGTGTTGTTGGTCAGTCACGGCGCGGCACTCGGTGGGTCGCCGATCAGTTGTTTAAATATCGCACTTAATCTACGCGGCCATTTTGATTGTCAGTTTCTGTTCGGCGAAGACGGGCCGGTGGTGGATAGGGCGCGTGCGGCCGGTTTTCCGGTCACCGTGATGGTCAAGCACAGTGGCTTGCGCAGTCTGGGCTTCATTTACGCGGCATTTCGGTTGATTCGCCGTGAGCGGATCGATCTGGTCCATCTCAATACCCTGACGTCTTATTACAAATACCCGGCCTGGGCGGCTTGGTTGGCGCGCGTGCCAAGCGTCTGGTTCATTCGTGAAAACCCGCTTGAGCGCCGCTGCCAGCGGTTGATGCCTTGGTTGCGCCGTTTGCCGAAGCGCGTGGTCACAGTGAGTCACGATACCGCACGTGACCTGAATTTGCCTGATGGATGCGTCGAAACCATCCACAACGGCGTCGATCTAAGTGCTTTTGCACCCGATGTGGTGACGTCTGCCGGGGCGCAGCGGGTGGTTCCATCGACTTGTTCGGGACGTGTGCTGTTCGGCGTGGTGGCGATGCTGGAGACCCGCAAACGGGTGATGGAAACGGTACGGGGATTCGCCGCCCTGAATTCCGATGAGTACTGTCTGCTGGTGGTCGGTACTGACCGTACACGGGATCAGGCTTACCTTGCCGAATTGCGTGCGTTGATCAACGATCTGGGCATCACTGATCGAGTGCATCTGCTGGGTGAAACCGCAGATGTTCGGCCCTTTCTCGCCGCCATAGATGTGTTCGTGTTGTTGAGTGACTGGGAAGGGTTGTCGAGGGCGATCCTCGAGGCGATGGCAATGGGCAAGCCCATCATTGCGAGTCCTCGAGGCGGCAACCCCGAGCAGGTCGAATTGGGGGTGAACGGGTGGCTGGTCGAATCAGACGATCCGGAAGGGATCGCGAAGGCCGCCATGCGCTATATCGGCGAGCGCGAGTTGATTGCCGAGCATGGACGGCAGTCGCGTGAACTGGCACAGCAGCGCTTCGATATGCGTCTGAATGCAACACGCTTCCTCGATCTGTATCGGCGCTTGCTGGCGTGAAACTGCTGCTCTTCATATGGGTCTGGTTTGTGGGGTTTTGGCCGCGTACGGCGTCCCCGACTGGACGAATTTTGCTGGTGCAAACGGCGAAACTGGGGGACTCGGCGCTCTCTCTGTACTTTGTCGAGCGTCTCGGCCGGCAGTTCGGTTCAGTCGAGGTGTTGTGCGATCGGGCAAATGCGGCGGTCTACGCCATGTCGCCTTGGGTCTTGCATACGCATGTTTTTGACCCGCGCGAGGGGAGGGTTGCCGCGCTTTTTGCCACGCGTGCGCGGCTGGCAAAGGCTCTGGGGAAAGTCCGCCATGTGATTGTCCTTCAGCCCAGTTTTCCAGCGATGTTTCTGGCATTGGCATTGCGGCCCGCGCACAGCCATCTGTTGCGTTTCGCAGAGAGCGGGCGCACAGCTCGCCGGATGGCGCGTCGTTTTGATGATGTAGTCGTCGATGCAGGTTTAAAGCGGACTGTGGCCTATTACCTCGATTTCGACCTGGGGCCTGAGTGGACGCGCGGGGGAGATTTTGACGGTGTGCATCCCGCTTTGGCGGTACAGTCACCCGGGATCACGAAACGTGATGACGAACTGGCTATCGGTTTGGGGCTTGCTGCCGGTAATCGCATCAAGGAATGGCCGGTGGACGCGTTTTGCGAACTGATCTGCGCGCTGGCTGCACGGTTCCCGGCATGGGCCATTCGTGTTTTCCTTTTTGGCGCTCCGGATGAAACTGAGCGTGTCACGGCCTTTCAACGTGGATTGTCGTGTGCAGGTAAGGTGGCGGTTGAGGATTGGTGTGGGGCTGTGCCGCTCAGCGGATTGCCGATGACGCTGCGGGGGCTGGATGTGTTTGTGAGCGCTGATACCGCTTTGTCGTACTTCGCTGATCTTGCAGGCATTCCTTTAGTCAACCTTCAGGGGCCAAATGACGACCGTCGGCAGGTCCCGTTGGGCAGGCACGTCCGTTTGATACGCTCCCCAGCACCCTGCGCGCCTTGCAACAGTACCGCCCGGGTCCGGTATGAATGCCCATTGGGTGAACCGGTTTGCATGTCGGCCATCTCCGTGGATGTCGTCTTGGAAACGGTCGTCGAGCAGATTAACAACCATCGCTTACAGCGGAATGACGCCGCGCTCGAGTCCTCATGAATTTTTTGATCATTCGCCGAGACAATATTGGTGACCTGGTTTGCAGTACGCCCTTGATACGGGCTTTGCGTGAGCACTACCCGGATGCTTGGATTGGTGCCCTGGTAAACAGTTACAACGCACCGGTGCTCGACGGCAATACGGATCTCAATGCCGTGTTTAGTTACACCAAAGCCAAGCATCGAGCCACTGGGGTGTCGAAGTGGGCGGTGTATCGAGATCGGGCGCGAATGTTGTGGACTCTACGTCGCAAGCACATCGATTACGCGATCATCGCGGGGGCAAACCACCTGCCGCGTGCGTTGCGGCTGGCGCGCTTTGTGGCGCCCGAACATGTGATTGGGTTTACGCCGTCCGATGGGCGTGCGGATGCACAGATCGATTGCGGTATCCAGTATGACAATCCCAAAGGGATGCACGAGGTGGAGGATGTTTTCCGGCTATTGACCCAATTGGGGATCGTTGGGGAACCGCCGCCGATGCGGGTTGTGGCCGATTACGCCCATGTCGCACAGGCGCGGGCGCAGATGCGGCCAGAGCAAAACCTGGTGCCTGCACTGATTGGGCTGCACATCAGTGCCCGTAAGCCGGACAACCGTTGGGCCACCGACGATTTCATCGAAATCGGTCGACGTCTGAGGTCGAGATTTGGTTGTCGTCTGGTCCTGTTCTGGTCTCCGGGGAGTGAGGACAATGTGCATCACCCCGGTGATGATGGTAAGGCGGCAGCCATATCGGATGCCTTGTCAGAGGCCGGCGTCGTTCCCTATCCGACCGATGAACTGGGTGAGTTGATCACGGGTCTGGCGTGTTGCGATGCGCTGCTTTGCAGTGATGGTGGCGCGATGCATATCGCCGCTGCCCTGCAGGTCCCGATGGTATGCATGTTTGGACCGACCGATGCGTCTCGCTGGCATCCGTGGCGTTGTAAGCACCGGTTGTTGCAGCCGGTTTCCCGCCGGGTTGCGGATGTGTCCGTCGACGAGGTGGAGGCCGCGTTTGCCAGCCTGCTCGATGTGACGACGGCATTGGACGTCGATTGATCATGGGAGAACACGTTCAGCTGACTGTTCTGCATGTGCATTTCTGGGCAGATATCCGCAATGCGGCAGGGTCGGTCGAGAAAGTCATCATGGGTTTTGCCGCACATGGTGCGAGCTACCGTCACCACATTGCCTGTTGTCCCGGTGATGGAGCGACGATGGACAACGATTACGAGTATCAAGGGGTCGCGGTCTCGACCTTTCACGAAGACCGTTTGCGCAATCGTGTACTGAACAAGGTTCTGGGTTTGCGTGCGTTCACCTATCCCAGTCTGATTCGCCTGATTCATCGCCTGCGCCCTGATGTGCTGCATTTTCACAATCGTCAGGAATTGGTCGATGCGGTCCTCAAACGGCTGGATTACCGCCCTGCGATCTGTGTCCATTACCACCGACACTTCGCTGCTCCGGTGATTCCGATGGGCGCCGACCGACTTGTGTTCGTGAGTAACGCTACTCGTGCATACATTTACAGTCGGGTGCGGGCGGACGTGCCGGATTGTGTCGTGTATAACCCGCTCTCGGCGGATTTGCTGGCACGCGCCGAAATTTCCGGTGCTCGGATGGCGCCTTCAACCCTGCCGGTTTTGCTGTTCGGTGGCGGAGGCAGTCCGATCAAAGGCGGGGCTGAGTTGATCGAGGCGTTTTGCTCGCTTGGCCCCGGGCGCGCGCGCTTGGTATTGGCGGGTCGCGGCGTCGAGAATCTGGCATCAACCACCGAAGATATCGAGGTCGTTGGTGAGGTTTCCGCAGAACAGTTTTTTACCTTGATGAAAAATGCCGATGCGGTGGTAATGCCTTCCTACTACGAGCCTTTCGGGCTGATTGCGCAGGAAGCGATGCTGATGCGCCGTCTGCTGATCACAACCGGGTCCGGGGGGCTTGCGGAGTTCGTCGATGCCGACTGCGCCGTTCTGTCTGATGGTCATGAACCGGAAGCATTGCGCGATGCGCTAAATCGGGCCCTGATACTGCTGAGGGATGCACAACGTCGGGATTCCGTCATTGACAACGCCTACGCACGAATGGCCGGGTTCATGCCCGAAAAAATAGTCGTGGATATGGAGTTGTGCTATGACGCTGCGGTTCACGCTAGCCAGGGAACAGCGACAGCATGATCGATACGGAAAGCGGGATTGATGCGCTCGATGTGAATGTGAAGCGGCAAGCGCTGGCTCTGAATGTCTTGCGCATTGCCACCTTTCTTTATGTCTTTGCATTGCCGTTCAACCATAACGCGGCGATAAAGAATCTCGCTTTGCTGGGCGTGTTGATCGGTTTGGTGCTCGCTCGTGGCGTGAGGCTTGATTGGCGTTCTCCGGTGGTTCTCGCGTTGCTTGCAATTCTCGGTACGGCGCTGTTTTCCACGCTGTTGGGTACGGCTGTTCTTGAGGATCTGAATGCCTATCGCAAACACTTCCTTCCCCCGCTGCTGATCTTTCTAGCGGTGTTTCTCGCTTTTTCCGACATGCGTTGGCTGCGCATGCTGTTGTTGATAATGCTCGCGGCATTCTCAGTGCGTGCCGGCTTTGCCTTGTATGAGGCTCTGACTAGTTCCCGCGACATGGGGTGGGCATGGAAAGGCTTCAGCCTGGAGGCTGCCATGTACATTCCTCTGGCAGTCGGGGGGCTGATGGTCATGAGGCGGAGCGCCCGTTGGTCAGCCGCCGTTGTTGTTGCTTTGGGTATTGCTGCGGTACTCGCGATCGAGTCGCGCACCACGCTGGTCGCGGTACTGAGCTCCGCATTGGTGATCTGGATGGTGCGCGGTCAATGGCGCGGAATGTTGGTGTTTTTGCTGTGTTTCGGCTTGATTGCGGGGAGTGTGTTGGCACTCAAGCCTAAATTGGTGGAACGCTATTCATCGATATTTTCGAGTCATACCTATCAAGGGGCTGAGGCTTTATCCAATCGGGCCGCGATCTGGCGCGGCGTGTGGGAAGTGGCGGCGGATCGACCAGTAATCGGACACGGTTTTGGCTGGAAAAAACTCGGCAGGACAGCGGTCGGTAACGGTCATGTTGCGCGCTGGAAACAACAGACCGATGCGGAATCACAGTTTGCGGCATGGTATTTCAGCCTGCCGTCGGACAAGGTGAACCCGCATAACCTTGGTTTGGAACTGTTGTTTGAGACGGGCTGGCTCGGCTTGCTGGTGTATCTGGGAGCGGTCCTGACATTGATCTGGCAGAGCGTGCGACTGGTGTTTATATCGTCACCGGAGTGGCAACCCGTTGGGGCGATGGTGGTTGGATTTTGGACCGGTTACCTGATCATGAATTTCGGCAACAGCTTATGGCTGGGTTCCGGGCCGTCGGCGATCGTGCTGGGGATATTGGCGGTGTTGTGGGACAAGGCGCGCATCGGTGAGGACTCAATCTCTACGCAAGCTGGAATAAAGGCTGCCTAGCCATGAGTTTCCGTAAAGGCCGGAGCGTTTCACTAGCCAGGCATCTGCACGATCCTTGACCGGGAAGCGATGGATGGCATCGATGCGGGTTTTTTGGGTGTTGATGCCTGGACGGGTCGTGTAGAGAGCCTCAAATCCGATCCGAAGTGCGGCTTCACGCCAGCGCTCCTCGTAGACGCCCCACGGCCAGCACAGATGACGGCTGGTCACGCCGAGACGTTCCCGAAGCAGATTTTGGGAAAGTTGAAGGTCTCGTTCCACGGCCTCGATACGCTGTTCGGGGTCCGCGATTTCCTGATCCCAGCGGCGATGGGAATGGGTGTGGGAGTGAATGTCGAAGACACCGGTTGCGAGCATCTCTTCCAGTTCGGACCAGCGCATCATGACGTCGTCCGTGCGCCCGCTCTGCACCGCCTCATGGCAGGCGCGATGCGAAGGGGTGGCGGGGATGGGGCCGATGTCGCCGGCATTGGGCCGGCGAGGACCGTCACCGATTCGTCCGGTAATCACGAACACGGTTGCGCACAAGCCGTATTCTTTGAGGATCGGATAGGCGTGGACCCAGTTGTCGAGAAAGCCGTCGTCGAACGTCAGGAGCATGCTTTTGCGCGCAATCGGGGTTTCGCCGCGCAATGCGGCGAGTGCTTCGTCGGCATGCAGGCTGCGATAGCCGGCTTCGGCAAGCTGACGCATCTGGCTGCGGAAGGTTGTCGGGGAACTGGTCACCAGACCCGGCTCCGGACTGATGTGGTGGTACATCGGTATCGGGAGGGCACGGCTCACGGCTTGGCTCCGCGCAGTTCGCGATAGACATTCTCGATGCGTCGCACCATGAGGTTCTGGTCGAAGTGGGTGAGGACACGCTGTCGCCCTTTGTCGGCAAAACCCTGTCTCAGGGCGGCGTCATCGAGCAGCGAACGTAAGCTGCGTTCTACCGGATCGGTGTCTGAAGCGGCGAACAACAAGCCGGCGTCGCCCACTGCTTCGGGGATGCCTCCGACATCGGTTGCGGCGACGGCGACCTGCATCGCCATCGCCTCCAGCAGCGCGGTCCCCAGGGCCTCTTCCTCGGAGGGCAACGCAAAGATGTCCAGCGCGGCGAGGATGTCGGGGACATCGTTGCGGGTGCCGGTAAGCAGGATTTTGTCCTGCAATCCCAGTTCCGAGACCTGGGCCTTGATGTTGGCGAACTGCGGTCCGTCGCCGACGATGAGCAGGCGTGCCTCCGGATAAACCTCAGCAAGCCGGGAAAAGGCCTCGATGAGAAATCGATGTCCCTTGCGGCGTCGTAACACCGCGATCATGCCGATCAGGGTGGCCTCGGGCGGGATTCCGAGTTCGGCGCGGATGTCACCGAGATCGGTGCGCGCCGGGTCGAAACGCTGGAGATCGATGCCGGTGGGGATGGATTGGACCTGGGATGCCGGGACGCCTTCGCCGATCAGGTAGTCGGCGACATCCTGGCTGACCGCGAGTACCCGCGAAGCGAGGCGGTGATAGACAAAGGGGCCGCCGATTCGGGTGCGCAGGTGGCGGGTACGCACGACCGGAATACCGGTCAGCCGACCCGCCGCGCCCGCCAACCAGGCGTCTCGGGCGCTATGGGTATGAATGACGTCGATGCGCCAACGGCGGAGGTCGCGGATCAGACGGAAGAGGGCGACGGGATCGACGATGGAGCGCATGCGCAGGCGGTGGGTTTCGATGCCGGAAGACTCGGCCACGTCACCGGATCGCGCCCCGGGCTGGCACAGGTAACGGGGGTGGAACGCGGTGCGATCGAGTAGGGTCATCTCGCGCAGGCTGCGGCGTTCCTGGCCGCCGAGTCCGAGTGATGCCTCGGTGTGCAAAACGTTGATCATGGGCAGAGGCTTTTGGTGATCGGCACGTGCCCTGGCAGGGAGCGGTTCATCCTGCGTCGGCACTGAGTTGGCGATATAGGTCGAGGGTCTGGTCGGCGACCCGCTCCAGGGTCCAGTCAGCGACCGAATTGCGGGCCGACGCGCCGATTCTGGCGGCGGTGGCCGGGTCGCACAATGCGCGCAGCGATTCGCCCATCTGCGCGAAATTCAGGGCGTCGTGAACGAAGCCATTGATGCCTTGTTCGATGATGTCCACCGCGCCGCATTTCAGGCTGGTGATCACCGGCAGGCCGCTGGCCATGGCTTCGAGGATCACGTTTGGAAAGGGGTCGTAGAGGGTCGGAAGCAACAAGGCGTCGGCGGCGCCGTAATAGGGTTTGACGTCGGTCTGCGGGCCCAGAAAACGCACGCGCGAGCCGAGATCGGCAGCGAGTTTGCGGTAATGAGGCAGGTTGCGGTCCTTGCCGATGATCCAGAGCTGGGTGCTTTCCGGGGCGTGGCGCAAGGCCGCGATGGCACCGGCAACGCCTTTGCGAAGGAAACCGGAGCCAACGAACAAGAACACCGTGACGTCGTTGGAGACACCGAGCTCGGTGCGGATGGCCGTCCGGTGCCGGTCGTGAAGATCAGGATGAAAGGTGGTCGTATCGACGCCGTTGTAGAGCACGGGAAGTCGTTCATCCGGCAGGCCGAAATGGGTCTTGATCTCCTCCCGAATGAGCTTGGAGTTACAGATGACGGCGCGCAGACGCGGGCTGGTGAACAGGGCTTCTTCGGCATTGAGCACGTAGCGATGGTAGGGGCTGAGTGCGGTCCCGAGACGATGCACCGGGCCGGTGATCCGTGCCTTTTGCCGCAACCACTCGCGGTGCAGGCCATCGCCGGCGCGGTAGATGTCGCAACAGGGGATGCGCTCGTGGGACTGGACCAGGTCGTATTCATTGGCGATCGCACAGACAGCGCGGCGAAAACTCCAGTCGCGCCAGGTACGTCCAAGATGAAACGGGTTGCATTCGCGCACCGGGAATCCGCCTTCCCCGGACCATTTGCGGGCAATCACGCTGACTGCGGCACCCTGATCGAGCAGCGCCTTCAGGGCGCGGTCGGTGAAGCGTTCGGCGCCGCCGAAGGCGGTGTAGCGTTGGCGGATAATGGCGATCTTCATGGGTCAGGAATTACCCAGCACCTTGCGAACGAAGCTCAGCGACAACGATTTGCGCGCCTCGAGCGATGCCCGATCGAGTTGGTCGAGCAATCCGACGAGGGTGGCCCAATCGCGGGCATGGCGGGTGATCATGAAGCGGACTGCGTCGGCAGGCAGGGTCATGCCGCGCTGCCGGGCTCGCAGGGTGAGGGCGAGTTCCAGGCTGCCATCGTCAAGGGGGGCCAGGGCATAGCTCGCCCCCCAGCTGAGCCGGGAAACCAGGTCCGGGAGCTTCAATCCCAGTTCCGCCGGACGCGCCTGGGCCGCCATCAGCAACAGACCGTCGGCATCGGTGACCGCGTTGAACAACGCAAACAGGGCTTGTTCCCAATCCGGATTCCCGGCGATGCGTTCAATATCGTCCACCGCGAGCAGACGGTGACGGCTCCAGCCTTGCAGGACTTCGGGGGGGAACGCGACGAAGTCCGCCAGCGGCAGATAGGCGGCATCGTCCGCAATGCGGCAGGCAGCCTGCAGCAGATGGGATTTGCCAACGCCGTCGGGGCCGAACAGGTAAATGAGCGGATCACGGTTTTCGGTCTGACGGCGGACTGCCTCCACGGCAATGGCATTGTTGCCGGGAACAAGGTCGTCAAAGGTCGCGTGGTCAGCCAGCGCGACATCCAGTACGAGCTGCATGTCAGTGCCGCATTGCGGCGCGACGCGCCCGTTTGAACCAGATCGCGATGTAATCCAGTCCGCTGGCAATGATGGTTGCGGCGACTGTCCAGACAGTGGTCACTACGGTCGTCACGCTGAACCAGTCCAGCCAGGCGTGTACCAGGATCATCATCGCGAGCAGGATCTGTGCGAGGGTGTTGAGCTTCGAGAGCAGGCGGGGTTCCGGGTCGATGTCTCGGTACAACTGCCGGTAAATCAAGGCGCCGCTGAAAATGATCAGGTCGCGAAGCACGGCAATGATCACCAGCCAGAGCGGGATCAGCGATTGCAGTCCCAGGATCACGAACACCGTGACCAGCAGGAGCTTGTCGGCGAGCGGGTCCAGCCACCCGCCCAGCCATGAAGTCCAGTTGAAATGCTTGGCGAGAAAGCCATCCAGGGCATCGGATCCCCCGGCAATGATGAACAACAGCAGGGCCTCGCCATAACGCTGTTCGATCATCAACCAGGCAACCGGCACGACCAGCAGGATGCGCAAACCGGTAATCAGGTTGGGAATGTCGCGGGCGTGCACGGCGGTCCGAGTGCGGTTTCAGTGGAGAACGACGTAGGCGAGGGGCCCGCTGCCGCTATCGACGACGCTCGAATCGGTTTCAAGCAGACGCCCCAGGGCGACCACATCGGCAAGCGCCTGACGCCCTCCCCTGACGGTCACCGTCAACAGCATCTGCCCAGGCATGACCACGCGCGGCTGCACGCTTTCCACCACGCTCAGACCGGTCAGGTAATTCACGGTGTTGGCATAATCCGCGAGGCCCTGGACGCCGCGCACACTCATTTCCACCGTGCTCGCATCGCCCGATTTCAGCGCGTAACGCGATGCCAGGGCATCGGCGGTGCCATCGATACCGGAAGTCAGGCTGGCCCAGAGGCTGCCGCCGTTGCCCAGCCAGTCGCGTTGCACCCCGCCGAGCAGATGAGTCCAACGAGCGTCCCAATCATTACTGCCGCGCTGACGCAGATGTCCGATCAGCACGCTGTTGCCGTCATAGCGGCGACTCGCGGCGATGACACGGTCGATGAAACCGCCGGTGACATCGCTGAAACTGAGGGCCTGACGGTCATCGATGTCCATGAGCGGCAGACTGATCGGCAGGCCCCGGGTGTCGGCGGCGAGTTGCACGGCATCGACCAGCGCGCCGCCATCGGCCGGGAGCAGATAGCGGTTGCCATCGGTCTCGACCGCCAGCCAGATGATTGTCTGGGGACGTTCCTTGCCCCAGATCGGCAGGCCGGCTTCGCTCAGCAGTTGGTCGATGCTGGGTGGGTAGAAACTGGCGGCCAGCCTCAGTCCGGCATCGCGTCCGGTGGTCGCCTTCCGGGTGAAGCTGAAGGTCTGGGCATATGCACTGGCGCGCGCCATAGCGTTGCGGACGGTGGTGTTGCCGCGCACATCGGACTGTCCGGAGACCTTGGTCAGCACTTCCGCGAGCGCCTCCGCAAGCGCGGCGTTCCGGTTGCCCTCGTCCTGTCCGCCGGCTGGCACATTCGCTTCATAGAGATTGTTGACCGGGACGGCGGAAGCCGGCACCGCGAACAGGGCCGTGGAAAGCGCGGTAAACAGCGCCGCGAACAGGAAACGGATAACGGATTTTGAATTCAGGCGTGGCATCGACCGCGTGCTCCGGTCTGCTGGGGAAAAGTCTGGAGTGTACAATAGGCCTGCCCCCGCGCCGACGCGCGTCGATACGACTTTAACCGCCCCGATGAGCTCCCCCATGACCCCCTCCGGCACCTCCCTTTCCTACAAAGACGCCGGTGTCGATATCGATGCCGGTAACTCTCTGGTTGAACGCATCAAGCCGCATGTGAAACGCAGTCGCCGTGCCGAAGTCCTCGGCGGCATCGGCGGTTTCGGTGCCCTCTACGAGCTACCGTTGAACCGGTATCGCAACCCGGTGCTGGTCTCTTCGACGGATGGCGTCGGCACCAAGCTGCGCCTTGCCCTCGATCTCAATATCCACGACACCATCGGCATCGACCTGGTGGCGATGTGCGTCAACGACCTCGTGGTCGCGGGCGCGGAGCCGGCGTTCTTCCTGGATTATTTTGCGACTGGGCATCTCGACGTCGATCGCGGTGAATCGATCATCAAGGGCATTGCCGATGGCTGTGTTCAGGCCGGTTGTGCCCTGGTCGGAGGCGAGACGGCGGAAATGCCCGGAATGTACGAGGGTGAGGATTACGACCTTGCCGGGTTCTCGGTCGGTATCGTGGAACGTGATGCCATCATCGATGGCGACAGGGTTCAGGTCGGGGATGCCTTGATCGGCATCCTGTCCTCGGGGCCGCACTCCAACGGCTATTCCTTGATCCGCAAGATCATCGAAGTCAGTGGCGCGGATCTCAGTGCGGACTTTCATGGACGCCGTCTCGGCGAAACTCTGCTTGCCCCGACGCGCATCTACGTGAAACCGCTGCTTGCCCTGATCGAAAAATGTGATGTGCGCGCATTGGCGCACATCACCGGTGGCGGTTTGCCCGAAAACCTGCCGCGCGTGTTGCCCGAAGGTGCACAGGCGCTCATCGATGCGTCCAGCTGGGTGCGTCCGCCGGTGTTCGACTGGTTGCAGCGCACCGGCAACGTGTCCGACCGAGAGATGTATCGGACATTCAACTGCGGTGTCGGCATGGTGGTGTGCGTGCCCGACACGGAGGTGGACACGGCCATCGCGACGCTCGCCGAACACGGTGAGACTGCGGTTCGCATAGGGCGTATCGATACGCTGCCGGATGCCGATGCCGAGCATGTGGTGATACGGTAGCCCTGAGCACGTGCGGATGTCCCACAAACGACATACGCCGCTTCCGGTGGTGGTGCTCATCTCCGGTGGTGGCAGCAATCTTCAGGCCCTGATCGATGACATCGAGGACGGTGCGCTGAAGATCGAGATTCGTGCGGTGATCAGCAACCGTGGGGATGCGCTGGGGTTGAAACGCGCGGAACAAGCCGGGATACCCGCGATCGTGCTGGACAATCATGCGTTTTCCGATCGCGATGCCTACGAAGCTCGCCTGCGTGCGCTGATCGATCGCTTTGCGCCGGATCTGGTCGTGCTGGCCGGGTTCATGCGCATCCTGGAAGCCAGGACGGTGAACCACTATCTTGGCCGCATGATCAATATCCACCCTTCGTTGTTGCCGAAGTTCCAGGGCCTGCACACCCATGCCCGTGCCCTGGAAGAGCGTGTCGAAAGGCATGGCGCGAGTGTGCATTTCGTCACCCCGGAACTGGACGGGGGGCCGGTGATCCTTCAGGTCTCGGTGCCGGTGCATCCGGATGACGACGTCGATCGGCTCGCTGCGCGCGTTCTGCGCTGGGAACATCGTATCTACCCGCTGGTGGTGGGCTGGTTTTCGGAAGGGCGCCTGAGCCTGAAAGCGGAGGCGGTCGAATTCGACGGACGAGTCCTGGATGCCCCCTTGCAGTTCGATGCGGTGACCGGAGCCGTGGTATGAGAAGGGGCGCGGCGTTCATGGCCGCCATGCTGACGGCGGTGCTCTGCAATCCTTCCGCCGTCATGGCGGCCGGATTGCGCCCTTTTGAGGCGCATTACGAACTGCGCCACAGCGGCATCACCGTGGCGACCAATACGGTGACCTTGACCGGTTCGGACAAGTCGGTGTGGTTGTATCGATCTGTCACCGAGGCGGCGGGTCTGATGTCCCTGGTGCGCAGCGACATGCGTATCGAGAGCAGTCGCCTGCGGCGCCAGGGCGATCGTCTGGTGCCGATCGAGTACCACTACGAGCGGCACGGTGGCCGGAGTGATCGCAACGTGGTGATCAGTTTCGACTGGCCCAATCATCGCGCCCTGAATACGGTCGAGGGCCAGACCTGGGAACTGCCGGTGCCGCCGCACACGCAGGACAAGTTCGGCATGCAGTTGTCGTTGATGCTCGACAAGCAGCGCGGCGTCCAGCCGCTGGTTTATCCCATCGCCGATGGGGGCACGCTCAAGGAGTATCGGTTCGAGTTCATCGAAAAGGTCAGCGTGGACACCGGGATCGGTGAGCTGGAAGCCCATCATCTTCGTCGAAAGCGCGACAACGATGAACGGGTTACCGACATCTGGCTGGCCCCGGAGCTGGGGTATCTGCCGGTGCGGATCGATCAGGCCAAGAAAGGCGAAGGCAGCGCCACCATGCGCCTGGAGCGCTTCCGATACACCGATTGAATGCGGGAGCGCATTCCTCAGTATTCGATCTTGTTGGCGCGCAGCAGATCCTTGGCGAATTTGATCGGGATGGCATAAGTGATGCCGCTGGGTTTCTCGATGACCATCTCCTTGGTCTCCTTCACGAACACCTTGTTGATGATGCCGATCACTGCGCCGGTTTCCGGGTGGTAGACCGGGCTGCCGCTGTTGCCCGGATAAGCCGTGGCATCGAGCTGGAGTACACCGTATTGGTCCTTGAGACGGCGGATCAGCGCGGGATTGAGCTGGCGTGAGGTGTAGACCGGCTCGATGATCGGGGTGATCGCCGAAATGATGCCGCGTGCGGTGACCGGGTACAGACCGATGACCATGCCGATCGGATAGCCGGTGAAGGCGTATTCCTCGCCTTCACGGGCGCTGTCGTCGGCGCCGAACGCCATTGCAGGCAGTTTGCCTTCCTCCAGACGCAGCACACTGATGTCATGTTCTTCGTCCCGGGCGATTTCTTTCACCGGGTGGGATTTGGCGTTGTTGCCTCGGCCAGTGAAGATCGCCAAGTATTCGCGATTTTCCGCATCGATGTCCATGCGCTTGGGGACGACATGTGCATTGGTGAGGATGTGGCGTCCGTCGGCGACCACAAAGCCGGTACCCATGAACTGGGATTGTGGGCGACGGGTGTATTGGAACGTCCCGACACCGACGATGCTTGGGCGGATCCGGTCGATCGTATCCGGCAGCCCGGTCGCCTCGGCGGATGCCAGGGGCAGGAGTACACCGATGCATGCGACCGATAAGGCCAGGGTGCGGTAAATCAGGGAGGGGAGCATGGCGGCGATCCAGGTCGGTGGGGAGCGCGGCATTATAGGCTGAGCCCCGGCTGATCCGATCCCGGGTGCGTTTCCGGCGACTGAACTTCCCCTCATGCAGGCCCTGTCCGGTCGCGATGGCCGGGGCAAGCTGCTATGTTTCCTGCACGCTGTTTTTTGCCGAAAATCCCCTTGTTTGAGAGCTGACGATTCCTTTCATGCGCTTCGCTGCCCCCGTTCTTACCGCCCTGATATTGACCGCCGTCCCGGGTCACAACGTAAACGCTGAGGACGCGGCAAGCAGCGCGCCCGCAGCGCCGGAACCATCGACATCCGCAGCGGCCACGCAGAGCGGTCCGGAATCGTGTGGCAGTCTGCAGAATGCCGTCGGTCCCTTCGATTATCGCGATGCGCAAAGTGAGCGGGAGCGCGGCAATCTCGCGAGCAAGGGGGCGAGCGCGTTGATCGGCATCGAGAGCAAATATCTCACCGACGATGTGCAGACCCTGTCCACCCGGGATGCGGCGCTGTCGATCGATCTGGCCCTGCGTGCGTTCCCGAATCACCCTCGTGCGTTGTGGGCGGCGGTCCGCAATGAGCGTCGTGAGGGGCCACCCAAATACGGCGAGCAAGGCCGACTTTCGGCGTCCTGCTATATCGAACGTGCGTTGGCGATCGCGGGCGATGATGGCCTGGTGTGGATGCTCTGGGGTGTGTTCCTGCATCAACAGGCGGCGTATCGCGACGCCATCGTCAAGTATCGGCGTGCCCTCGAATTGGGTGTGGAGTCCGCAGAATTGAATTACAACCTGGGCTTGGCCTTGCTCAAGGTGGATGACGTTCAGGGTGCGTTGGCTCAGGCGCGCATCGCCTATTCACGCAATTACCCGTTGAGTGGCCTGAAACGCGAGCTCATCAAGCTCGGCGTGTGGACAAAATGATTGGCCTGCGTGCCAAAGCGTCTCCCCTGTTGCTGGATCGGAATCGGTGAACGGTATGCAAGGCGGGAATTTTGCTGGCTGGGCGGGCGTCACGGCGCCGCTTCCGGAAGCGGCGCTCCAATCCATGATGATGCCGTCTCCTGCGGGCACGGATGCGCTTTGGATGGGGTCAACGCTCGCATGTAAGGGACTCGCCCCCGACCGGGTGGCTCAGGATGAGGGATTCAGTGCCTGCGTTACCGGTCAGCCGCGCTGGAGTGAAGCCGGCCTCGCGTCGCAGGCGCGGACGCAGGGTCATGCACTGACCTTGATTGCGGCGTATCGGCGTTACGGTCGCAAATTGCTCGATCATCTTGCGGGCCAGTTCTCGTTGGCGGTGGTGGCCGACGATGGCAGTGACGTGTTGCTCGCGGTGGACCGCCTCGGTTGCGAGGAACTGAATTTTCGCCGTTACCGGGATGGGGTGTTGTTTGCAGATCATGCGTCCCTGATTCAAGGCTTTCCGGAACTCGGAAACGCGCTTTCCCCGCAGGCGCTCTACGACTATCTGTTTTTCCATGTGGTGCCGATTCCCGAAGGGGTCTTCGCGGATATAAAACGACTCGGTCCCGGTGAATATCTGCAACGTTCTGCAAAGGGCGAGCGGCACGGGCATTACAGCCGCACGGAATATCGTCCACACAGACAGCTTGGCTTTGACGAGGCCAAGCAGACGTTCCGGGCGCTGCTCGATGAGGCGGTCGGGGAATATCTGACAGATGATCGGGAGGTCGGCGCGTTCCTCAGTGGCGGTACCGACAGCTCCACGCTGGCGGGCACGCTGGGCAAGGTCAGCGGTCGTCCGCCACGGTGTTTCTCGATTGGGTTCGACGCGCCCGGTTTTGACGAAATCGAATACGCACGCATTGCCGCCAAACGGTTCAATGCCGAGCACCATGTCTATTACATCCGCCCGGAAGACATCGTCAGCGCGATTCCCGACATTGCGCGATATACCGATGCCCCGTTCGGCAACTCCTCGGTGGTGCCGGCGCTGTTCTGCGCCCGTCTCGCCAAGGAGCAAGGCATCGAACTGCTGCTCGGCGGTGACGGTGGGGACGAACTGTTCGGCGGCAATGAACGCTACGGCGACCTGCGTCTGTATACGCCTTGGGAAGCCACGCCCGGGCCGTTGCGGGGTCTGATCGATCTGGTGGTCAACGGCATGCCCGGTGGCGGTGCCCTGTGGCCGATCCGCAAGGCGCGCAGCTATATCGAAGCGGCGAAGATACCGATGCCGGATCGCACCCAGCGGTACAACCTGCTGCATCGTCTTGGGGCGGAGCGTGTCCTGCATCCGGATTTTCTCGCGTCGGTGGACTGCGAACATCCGGTGGAATTGCTGCGTGAGGTTTATTGGGGCGCAGACAGTGCCAGCGATCTGAACCGCTATCTGGCGATGGACATGAAGTTCACCCTCGCCGACAACGATCTGCCCAAGGTCAATATCGCCTGTGCGCTGGGTGGGGTGCAGGTCGGTTACCCACTCCTGGATGATCGTCTGGTGGCGTTCGCCTCCCGTCTCCCGGAGGATTTCAAGCTGCGAAAGGGGCGTCTGCGCTGGTTCTTCAAGGAGGCGCTGGCCGATTTTCTGCCCCACGAGATCATTCACAAGAGCAAGCACGGGTTCGGCCTGCCGTTCGGCCTGTGGATGAACGAGCACGCGCCCTTGCGCGAGCTGGTCGATGACAGTCTCACCGGCTTGCGTGGACGCGGCATCGTCAACCCTGACTTCATCGACGAACTGTTGGGGCCTCTGATGCGCGAACATGCGAGCTATTACGGTGTCGCGGTGTGGATCCTGGTGATGCTGGAACAATGGCTGCGCGCACACGGCAATCCCGGCTGGGAGAAATAGACGCCGACGTACCACCGATCGCATGTGAAGCAGGGCGCGGGTGCGTCGGACTGGTAAACTCTGCCCGTTCTGATTGGGTGGCGAGGGCAACGGGCATGAGCGACGACACGACGCATTTCGGGTACAAGACGGTCGGCAAGGGTGAGAAGGCCGGCATGGTCGGCCAGGTGTTCACCTCGGTAGCGGACCGCTACGACGTGATGAACGACCTGATGTCGTTCGGCATTCACCGTATCTGGAAACGCCAGGCCATCGATCTGGCCGGGGTGCGACCGGGTCAGCGCATTCTGGATCTGGCGGGAGGCACGGGTGACCTGACTTCACGCATGGCCCGTATCGTCGGTCCCGGTGGCAAGCTGGTGCTGTCGGACATTAATGGCGCGATGCTCGAGAATGGGCGCAAGCGCCTGATCGACGAAGGTCTGGTCGGCAATATCGAATACGTGCAGGCCAATGCCGAATGCCTGCCGTTCGAGGACGCGCATTTCGACCTCGTGACCATGGCCTTCGGGTTGCGCAACGTCACCGATCAGTCCGCCGCGCTGGCGTCCATCCTGCGTGTGCTCAAGCCGGGCGGCCGACTGGTTGTCCTGGAATTCTCCAAGCCGGTGTTGCCGGGGCTCAAGCCGCTCTACGACCTGTATTCATTCACTGCGCTGCCGTTCATGGGCAGGCTGGTGGCTAATGATGCAGACAGTTACCGCTATCTGGCGGAGTCCATCCGAATGCATCCGGATCAGGAGACGCTCAAGGGAATGATGGTCGAGGTCGGTTTCGAGCGCTGTGAATATTTCAATCTCAGCGGCGGCATCGTCGCCATCCATCGCGGTTTCAAGTTGTGAACCCGGAACCGAAATACGCGGGTTTCTGGCGACGCACTGCCGCGTCGCTGATCGACACGGTGATCTTCTCCATCGTCCTTGCGGTGTTGTTCACCCTGCTGCATGGACGGGAGTATCTGGATTGGTACATGAATCCGGGGCGTGATCCGCTCACGCCCTATTCGACGGTATCCGCGCTGCTCGAACAGTTGGTACTTCTGGTGGCGACGCTGTATCTGTGGGTCCGTTACCTGGGGACCCCGGGCAAGCTGTTGTTGTCCTGCCATGTGGTGGACGCGGAGACGTTCAAACCGTTGCGTCCAGGGCAGGCGGTCGGTCGATATGTCGGCTATTTCCTTTCCATGCTTGCGTTTGGCCTGGGCTTCCTCTGGGTGGCCTGGGACAAACGCAAGCAGGGTTTCCATGACAAGCTCGCCAAGACCGTGGTGATCGTGGTGGACGAATCCGACAAGAGCCTTGAAGAACTCGAACGGGAGGCGGAGTGAGCACCGGGACAGCGCTTCCGGCGGCGTTGCTGGCCACCATCGAAGCGGCCTTCAATGCCTATCTGGGCCTGGATGCCGAAAACGCAGCCCGACTGGAGCGGCTGCAGGGCAAGGTGATCGGGCTCGAACTGCGCGGGTTGTCGCGCCGCATGTATCTGTTGCCGCAGCAGGATTCGGTGATCGTGCTGGGCGTCTACGAAGGCGAGGCCGACGCCGTGATCAGCGGATCGCCGGTTGCACTCATGGCCATGCATCATCCTGACAACCGTTCCCGCAGCCTGTTCTCCGGCGCGGTGGAAATTCGCGGTGAAGTCGGAGTCGGTCAGGCGCTCCAGGCCATTCTCGACGACATGGACATCGACTGGGAGGAAATGCTGTCGCGCTATACCGGGGACATTGTCGCGCACCAACTCGGCAATCTGGTGCGTGGGGCAAATCGCTGGCTGTCGCGCAGCGCCGGGGTGATTGAACAGGACCTCGGCGAATATCTGCAGGAAGAGGCGCGATCCCTCCCTCCCCGCCTGGAAGTGCAGGACTGGATGAATGAGGTCGATGCCGCGCGCAGCGATCTCGATCGCCTCGAAGCCCGAATCAAACGTATTGCGGTCCTGCTCGAAACCCAGGACAAGGCCGGGGCAAACGCATGATCCGTCCGCGCGTCGCCTGGCGTCTGTTTCACATCAACTTTGTCCTGGCCCGCCATGGCCTGGACGAGATCGTGCTCGCCACACACCTGTTTCGACCGGTCCGGTTCCTCAAGTACCTGTCGCCGTTCTACTGGCTGCGTCCCGAGCGCGGAGATCATGGCGCACGTATCCGCCGTGCCCTGGAGGACCTTGGCCCGATCTTCGTCAAGTTTGGCCAGCTGCTGTCCACCCGCGCCGATCTGCTGCCGGAGGACATCGCCCGGGAATTGGCGCGCCTTCAGGATGCGGTCCCGCCATTTGCCGGTGCGACTGCACGGCGCATTGTCGAGAACGCCTACAAGCGGCCGATTTCCGAGGTGTTCGCCGAGTTCGATGACAAGCCGCTGGCCTCGGCATCGATCGCGCAGGTGCACGCAGCCCGCCTGAAGGATGGCCGCGACGTGGTGGTCAAGGTGGTGCGACCCAACATCGAGCCGGTCATCGGACGCGATGTCGAATTGCTCAAGACCTTGGCCGCGCTGGCGGAGCGTTACTGGCCGGAGGGACGGCGTCTGCGCCCCCGGGAAGTGGTCGCAGAATTCGAGAAAACGCTGGTCGATGAACTCGATCTGACCCGTGAGGCGGCCAATGCCTCCGAGTTGCGGCGCAATTTCGAGGGCTCACGTCTGCTTTACGTGCCGGCGATCGACTGGGATCACACCTTCCGTCGGGTCATGGTGATGGAGCGCATCACCGGGATTCCGATCGGTGACATGGCAACCCTGCGCGCCCGAGGGGTGAACATGAAGAAACTCGCCGAGCGCGGCGTGGAGATCTTCTTCACCCAGGTGTTTCGCGACAGTTTCTTCCACGCCGACATGCACCCCGGCAACATCTTCGTGGATGCGAGCGATCCCGAGAACCCGCGTTATGTCGCGGTCGATTTCGGCATCATGGGGACCCTGAACCCGACCGATCAGCATTATCTGGCGGCCAATTTCCTCGCCTTCTTCAATCGCGATTACCGCAAGGTCGCCGAGTTGCATGTCGAGTCCTTGTGGGTGCCGGCGACGACCCGCGTCGATGAATTCGAGGCGGCGATCCGGACGGTCTCCGAGCCCATCTTCGGGCGCCCGTTAAAGGAGATTTCCTTCGGGCATTTCCTGCTGCGCCTGTTCCAGACGGCACGCCGCTTCGATATGCGCATCCAGCCGCAACTGGTCCTGTTGCAGAAAACCCTGCTGGCGATCGAAGGCCTTGGACGCCAGCTCTATCCGGATCTTGACCTCTGGCAGACCGCCAAACCGTTTCTCGAGCGCTGGATGAGCGAGCAGGTCGGACCGCGTGCGGCCTGGAAGGCGACCCGCAAGGCAGCACCGGATTGGGGGACGCAGATTCCGGAGATTCCCGGTCTGATCCATCAGGTGTTCAGTCGTGCGGCCAGAGGTGAGCTGCAACTGCGTTGGCAGTCCGAGGAACTTCAGCAATTACGGCAGGAAGTTCAGGAGAGTCGTCGGGGCACGATGCGGGCAATCACCGGTGCGGCGCTGTTTGTCGGTGGCTGTGTCTTGCTGGCCGGGGATTTCAGTTTGCCGGTTCTGAGCCAGTACAGTGCCGGTTTCGCATGGCTGTCGCTGGCCACTGGGGCGTTGATGATGTTCACGGGGCGTGGCGGAAGAGCCTGAGAATCGCGATTCGCGATGACAATCCACAGAACGTGTGGATAAGTCTGTGGAGTAGCTGATCTCAATCCTCCCTGAGGCGCGGAAAGCCGGGGTTTTCGATTAGATTGCGCAAGAATTAGCCGTTTGATTTTTGTCCCATAAAATCAATAAGTTGTGGAGTTTTAGCGAACGGTTGATTAGATCCGTGTGACCTGGGTGACTTATGCCGCTGTCACGACTCCGCAATGTGTATAAGCTGATCCTGAAGCACCTTGGAGTCGCGCCGTTGGCGGGCAATGCTGGAGACCCGGGACGGCTTGGGCTTAACTCTGTGAGGAGCATGCTTGGCGGGAGAGACGAGATGAACAGATGGGCATTACTGCTGGCTGCGGCAGGCTTGAGCGCCGTGTCGGTGAGCGTCGCGGGTGATCGCGTGTTCGATTATGACCGGGGCTCATATCATGAGATCGGCAACGACAATTCGGTCACGTCCGGTAATCAGGTCCGCTATTTTGACTACGACACCGGGACCAATAAGTCTTATCAGGTCGAGACTTGGCAGGACCGGAACCAGAATGGTTTTGGGGCACGTATCTATGACCCCAGCAGTCATGAATACCGGCAGCTCGATCAGATGAAGTAGGATCAGGGCATCCAATAAGAATCAGCGCCAAGGAACTCTACGATGACCGATCGTTTCATGCCGCATGCTTGGCTGCAGTGCCTGCTCGTTACCGTGCTCGTCATGCCTTTTACTTCCGGTATGGCGGCGGAAGCGGGCAAGAACCGCGACCGGGATGCGATGCAGGCGGAGATGAAAGCCATCCTTGCGGACCCGGCAAGGACCGCCGATGCAAGCGCATCCGGCGCGGAGCGCGGCGCGATCTGCGCCTACTGCCACGGTAGCGATGGCATCAGCAAGAAGGGCTGGTTGCCGAATCTTGCGGGACAGAGCGCCGAATTCATTCTCGATCAGAATCTGGCTTATGCAGTCGGTGATCGCGTCAACAATGTCATGAACGATCTGGCGGCGAGCATGACCGATGCCGAACTGATCAACCTGAGCGTCTATTATGCGGTGCAGGCGCCGGAACGCATCGAGCCGGAATTGACCGGCAAGGACCTGACCGTAGGGGAAAATTTCTACAAGGGCACCTGCACCCGTTGCCACGGGGAAGACGGTCGCGGCAAGAAGGGATACACCTGGATCGCCGGTCAGAAACAGGAATATGTCCGCCGGGCATTGGCCCGCTATCGGGATCGCGAGGGCGGTCGCATGGATGAAGAGATGGCCGAGGTCACCGCCAACATCACCGATCAGCTGATCGACAACCTTGCGGCTTACATCGCCACACTCCACTGAACCCGGCTCTTGGACCCGATCAGTCAGGGGCTGACCGGGGCGGCCCTGGCCGCTACGGCGGCGGCCTCCGAACAGACCCGACCGGCTCTGATTGCGGGAGCCGTTGGCGGCATGATCGCGGACCTGGATGCGCTGATTCGCAGTGATGCCGACCCGCTGCTACTGCTCGATTTCCATCGCCATTTCAGTCACGCACTGATCTTCATCCCGATCGGCGGCCTGATCGCAGCCTTGCTGCTCTGGCCGTTTCTACGGCGCCGTCTTCCCTTTCCCCGACTGCTGCTTTTCAGCACCCTCGGCTACGCCACCGCCGGCCTGCTCGATGCTTGTACCAGTTACGGTACGCATCTGCTCTGGCCGTTTTCCGATGCGCGCATCGCCTGGAATGTGGTGTCCATCGTGGACCCGCTCTATACCGTCCCGATCCTGATCATGCTGGTCATCGCGGCGCGCCGGGCCCGACCGCAATGGGCGCGGGCGGCCTTCGCATTCGGCCTTGTCTGGATGGCACTGGGTTGGGTGCAACGGGAGCGTGCCGAAACCGTGCAAGTCGAACTCGCCGCCTCGCGCGGCCACCAGATCGAGCGCAGCGAGGTCAAGCCGACCCTGGGCAATCGCATCCTCTGGCGCAGCGTTTACCAGACGGCCGACGGATACCATGTCGATGGCGTTCGGGTCGGGGTGGGCAGCCGTGTTTATCCCGGCGACCGGATCGCTCGTCTGAACCCGGAAACCGACGTGCCGGAACTGTCGGGCGATAGCGTACAGGCCAACGATATTCGCCGTTTTGCGCATTTCTCGGACGGCTGGCTGGTGCGTTCCCCTGACCAAAAGAACGTCATTGGGGACCTCCGCTATGCCTTGTTGCCGACGAGCGCCCGCCCGTTATGGGGAATCGTTCTGGATCCTGAACATGCCGAGGACCATGTGCGTTTCGAGAACTTTCACGATGTCGACAAGGCCACCAGGGAACGATTCATCGCCATGCTTTTCGGACGTGGGATGTGAAAGTCGTCTACCGCGCCGACAACATCACCGAGGCGCACATCGTTGCTGGCATGCTTGAAGCGCAAGGGGTGTTCGCCCACGTTGCCGGCCATTATCTGCAAGGCGGTGTCGGGGAGTTGGCCAGCTTCGATTTCGCGCGGGTCTTCGTCGAGGACGAGGATGTACCTGCTGCGATGGTTGCAATCCGGGACTATGAGGGCGAACTGCCAAGTCAGTCTGAAACGAAACCTGATCGCGGTCGCGCGCTGCCACCGGGTGCGATCGTGATACTGGTCTTTCTCGGGGTGTTTGCGCTTACCTACATGTTGTTCGTGTAAGGGCGATGTCTGGATAGGGGTGGCTCAAGCGGACTCAACCGAACAGGACGCAAGCCCAGACGATCCCGACCAAAAGCAGACTGAGCGTGACGGCGGCGGAACCCTGGTCCTTGGCGCGCCCGGAGAGTTCGTGGCGTTCGGTGCCGATGCGGTTGATCGCCGATTCCACGGCGGTATTGAGCATTTCCACGATCAGCACGATCCACAGGCTGCCGATGAGCAGGGCGCGTTCGATGCCGGTTTCGCCCAGCCACCAGCCCAGCGGGGCGAGCAGCAGGAACGCAAACAGTTCCTGACGGAAGGCGGCCTCGTGTTTGAAAGTGGCCCTGAATCCGGCGATCGACCACTGGGTGGCGTGGATCAGGTGATCGAACCCCCGTTTGTTCTGGTCTGGTGCGGTGTCGTTCATGTGGCGTCCGGTTTGTCTCGGCGAATCAGGATGATGTAGCAGACCAGGGCGGACATCCAACACAGGTAGGCACTGATCAGATCGTGCGAGGGAAAGTGCGCGCCACGTACCCATTGCGCCACGCTGAAGGTGCCTCCGACGATCAGCCCGGGCAACAGCCAGGGCCAGCTGCGACGCGCACCGCGCATCACGGACACGAAATAGAGCCCGAACAAGGCAAATCCGGAAGAGGAGTGACCACCCGGGAAGCACCGTCCGCGAGGGAGATCGTCCGGCTTTGCCTCGAACAGCAGGATGTGGGGGCGATCGCCGCCGAACGGGATCAGATCCCACGGACAGTCCGTGTTGCTGATCTGCTTGCCGAGATTGACGCTGAGTACGCCGATCAGCATGGAGATGCCCAGGTATCCGGCGGCGCGGCGATAGGGTTTGAACTTCGACCAGACCAGGCCCAGGCCCCAGGTGGCGATCACCGCCAGCAGCACGCCGATCATGACCGTGCGACTGTCGTCGTGCAGCACGTCGCGCATCCAGAAGTCGTTCTGCAGCGGAAACCCGGGCAGCGCAGGGTCGTAGAACCAGCCGCTGACGACATCGTCGAGCCCACCCAGTTGCAGCAGCGCGAACAGATAGACCGTGATCAGGGTTGGGACCGCAATCAGGGACTCGATGTCCTTGAGGCGATTCATGGCGTCTTCGACGACTCGGTGACGGCGGCATCGATCGAACTGCGGCAACGATCGAGCATGTCGAGTTTGGCTTGATAGAGTTCGGTTCGAATGTCTAACGCACCCAACACCGTGTGGAAGATGTTGTCGTGGGCGTAGGTGTCGTCCTTATGGGCTTTCAGACAGGTATCGGAGATGCCCCGATCCTGCTTGTAGCCCTGGGACAGCCACAGGATTGCCGGCACCCGGGTCTGCTGTTCCGGGGCGAACAGATACGGCATGCCGTGCAGGTACAGGCCGTTTTCGCCGAGCGATTCGCCGTGGTCGGACGCGAAGTAAAGCGCGATGTCGTACTTGTCCTGTTGGCTCTGTAGCAGGTGGATGAGCTCGGCGAGCACATGGTCGGTGTACAAAAGGGTGTTGTCGTAGCTGTTGACCACGGATTCCGGGCTGCATTCCTGCAGGTTCACGGAGCGGCACTCCGGCGTGTAGCGGCGGAAATCGTCCGGGATGCGGCGGTAATACGCCGGGCCGTGGCTGCCCATCTGATGCAGCACCACGAAACGATCGCTGGGCGGGCGATCGGAAGGCTGGAATACCTGCTGGTCGAGTACGCGAATCATGATTTCGTCGTGACATTCGCCGTCCGGACACAGCTTGGGGTCTTCCATGTTCTTGGTGTTGATGTGCTCGAATCGCTCGCAGACGCCCTTGCAACCCGCCTGGTTGTCGATCCACAGGCTGGGAATCCCGGCACGTTCGACGATGTCGATCAGGTTGTCGAATCCGCCGGCTTCACTGCTCACGTAATCCTCGCGACCGAGATGCGAAAAGATGCAGGGCAGGGATTCGGCGGTGGAGGTGCCGCAGGCCTCGGTATGGCTGAAATTCACGATGTCCAGCTTGGCGAGCTCCGGTGTGGTGTCCCGCGCATAGCCGTTGAGACCGAAATTCTGTGCCCGCGCGGTTTCTCCAACGACCAGCACGAACAGGGTCTTGCGCTCGTTGTCCGGGGCGACCCGGTGAGCATCGGCCCCGATCGTGGCGCGTTCGGTGGGTGCGGCGTTGCGTTCCCGGAAGTACTTGATGGTCGCGTGAATCGGATAGGTCGGGGTGATCAGCGAACGCAGTTCCGGGTGTTGTCGGAACAGGAAGGTGAAGTCCTTGTTGAAACCCAGGAACAGACCGCCCATGACCGCGATGCTTGCCACATAGACCAGCACGCGTTGCCACACTTCCTGGCGGAATGTCTGGCGACGTATAGGCAGCCAGATGATCACGGCAGCGGGCAGCACGAAATAAAGCAGCAGGTGGACAAGCATGTCGCCGGACACCAGCTCGGTGGCCTCGGCGGAGTCGGTTTGCATCACGTTCTGGATCATCGATTTGTCGATGATCACGCCATAGCGTTCGGTGAAGTAATTGGCCGACGTTGCGATCAGGAGAAGGATGATCAGCAGCGGTTTGAAGACCCCGCGCACACTGGTCAGATGCACGAACAGACTTATCCAGAGCGCGATGAACAGGAAGCTTGCCGCAACGAAGGCCAGCCCCATCAGGCTGTCGGTCGGGCTGTTGTCGAGCAGGATCTGCCAGAAGCGATGGTTGTAGAAGCCGGTCAGAAACGCCGAGAACAGCAGGGACAACTCGACGGCCCGCAGTCCCCACGGGCGATCACGTCGTGAAGGGGTAACCGAAAACGAGTTGGAAATCGCCATGGGGCGAGATTCTCCAGGGGATGGATATAAAGACCCCGGAGTCTAAAGGAAGCGTATTGCGAAAACCTTAATGCGCCATGGAGCGATTGGGAATCAAGCGCTTGAGTCGCCGGTGTTACGGCGAAGGGTGGTCCTTTGGGCCTGGGTTGTCGCCACCGACCTTGGCGAGGAGAACATCACCGAGGCGGCGGACGCCGATGAGCACCGACTCCGACGCAAAGCCGGAGATGAAGGCGATTGCGATGCTCATGGCCTTGGTATCCGGCTCGAACAGGTAATAGGCGATCATCGCGACGATGGGTGCCGAGACCACCTGCATGATCTGGAAGATCAGGCGCTCACGGGCGTAATCCAGGGTGATCGGCTGACGTGTGGCGATCGTCTTTCCATCGGCCTCGTGATAACGGGAGTCGCTGAGATCCGGGTTGGTTTCCGCAGCAGGGGCTGAAATCGGGGTGCCTTCCGGGTCCTGATCCTGTTCGCTCGGTGGGTTGACCAACTCGATATAGCGCCAGGCCTGCTTCTGAATTTCCGGCAGGCGACGGGTCATGCTGACCGTGCCGCCCATCAAGGCGACGATCACCACAAACAGCGGGACCACCAGGCCGCCCTGCAGTTGTGAAACGGTTTCCGGGACGGGCGGCACGGCGGTGGGGACTGTCGTGCCGTCGTCGCCTTCCGTGGCGGAAGGCTCCGGATGCAACCGCACACCGCCGATGTTGATCGCCCATTGATAGGCGCCCTTTGAGCAATCGATGGTATCCGGGACGCTGGACTGGGCGGCGGGTCGGGAACAGGCCGGGGTGATCGAAAACGCGGAGTCGTAATTGGTGTCCGGCGCGAAGATCTGCGGAAACTTGAACGACAACAGCACCAGGGCCATCAGGGTCAGCGCGAACAGATAGCTGAACACCGCCATCTGGCGCAGTCGGGCGCGTCCGTTGGTGGCGTTGAGTTCACCCGTGAAAAGGGCCAGGAAGATGCCGATGGCGATCAGGGTGAGGGTCGGCAGGACATATTCCATCGCGGCGTTCATCGGGTTCTCCTGGCAGCCTTCCGATGGACGGAAAGACACGGGTAACGACGGGGGTGTGGCGACAACACCCGCCAGCATAGAACAAGGCCTGTCGTTTAACCCGGTTTTGACGATCGTGATTGCTGAATCCGGATGCGGATCTGGCGAAACAGACGCAATGCGGCGATGCGCAGTTGCGGCAGGGCGAAGCCCGCGATGACCGCAATCAGAGCGGTCATCAGGAAATAGTGGTGATACCAGAGAAACGCGAATGCGGCGCCGGGCTCATTCGCCTTGAGGAGATCGAAACCGGCCTGGAAGTCGCGCACGGTGTCATCCCCGGCCTCGATGCCGGCGGCATGCAGATAGGCTGGCCCCTGCTTGTCGAGCCAGAACCAGAAACCCCAGCCGAGCAGGAAGATCAGGATGAGTGGGCGCATCGTTCGCGAAGGCGTGTCCGGCCCCGCAATCCGTGAGAGTGCGGGGCCGGATCGAGGTGACTCAGGTGGCATCATCCTTGATCAGGTGGATGTCGGTCTGAGGGAACGGGATGCTGATGCCTTCGGCATCGAAGCGCAGCTTCACCTGTTCTTGGGTGTCGAAGAATACCCCCCAGTAGTCTCCGCTCTTGACCCACGGACGCACCGCGAAGTTGACGCTGGAATCGGCCAGTTCGGCAACTGCAACCAGCGGTGCGGGGTCCTTCAGGACGCGCTCGTCCTTGGCGAGGATGTCGGCCAGCACTTCCTTGGCCTTCTTGATGTCGTCGCCGTAACCGATGCCAAAAGTCATGTCCACACGCCGGGTCGGCTTGGCGGAAACGTTGGTGATGTTGCCGCCCATGATGCTGCCGTTGGGAACGAACATGGTCTTGTTGTCGCCGGTTCGCAGCTGCGTGGTGAAAATGTTGATTTCCTCGACGACGCCTGCGGTGCCGCCGGCCTCGATGAAATCGCCCACCTTGAACGGACGGAAGATGATCATCATCACGCCGGACGCGAAGTTGGACAGCGAACTCTGCAAGGCCAGACCGACAGCGAGGCCGGCGGCACCGAGAATGGCGATGAAGGAGGTGGTCTGTACGCCGACCTGATTGAGTGCCGCCAGCACCACGAAGATCATCAGGATGGCGTAGGTGATGTTGCCGATGAAGCCGATCAGCGTTTCATCGACCTTGGCACGGCCCATGCCGCGTTTGACCGCGTTGACGAGCATGCGGGCAACCCATTTGCCGACGATGAAAATGACCAGGGCGAGCAGGATCTGGACGCCGTAGGTGACCGCGATTTCTTGAATTTGTGCGACAGAGATGTCCATCAGGGAAGTCCTCGGAGTGTTTGAGGTAAAGGAGGCCGATCGGATCGAGCACCGGAACAGCAAATCTCACGCCAGTCGATCTAAATCAAGGAATTTGCGGATCCGATAGCCAATAATCACTCCATTAGTGTCGGCTGATGCCGACAAGTGACGGTTTGGTATCGCAACAGGGGTACGTGAAATGGGCGGTTGGGGATGTCCACACGAAGCCGATGGCCAATGTCAGCATGTGCCGGGCAAGGCCTGTGATCCGGGAATGAAAGGTTGCGTCCTTTATGGCCGTGTGCGTTTCTCGGTTCCGGACAAGAACAGCCCGCGTATTCAGCGGCAGATCGATCTGGAAAAGGCGGAGCGCGAAAAAAAGCCGGTGTGATGGTGCCGTGTGCTCGACCGGGTCAAGCGAGGTAGGGCGGATACCCGAAGGGCTTCCGCCGCCGACGGGGATATGGCGGAAGCCCTTCGGGTTCCGCCCTATGTCTCGATCCGCCGGAAGCGGAAAATGGCGTCGGACTCCCAGGGCGGGGTCCAAACCCTTGCCACCCTGCCGCCGCTACTCGATACCGCTGTCCCGCTAATCCGGATCCGTCACCAATAAAGAAGGCGGAGGCGCCTTAATTCCTTAGAATTCAATTGCCTAATTCGTAGGATGTGGTGAGCAACGCGAACCGCATCGATCGCGTCGACACCCGAGGCCACGGTAGGTGTTCCCGGCCTCGGAGTGATGCGGTTCACTGCGTTCACCACATCCTACGTTGCTTCGATGGCGCTCAGGCCAGGCGGGTTGGTCGCGGTTCATGGGTGTTGCTTCCCGCTAATCTGCGAAGAACCGAAAAAAAGCCGGTGTGATGGTGCCGTTTGATGGTGCCGCGTGCTCGGTCGGGTCAACTTTGGCGTTCGTAACAGGCAAACAGCTGGCCGGGGGAAACGGGGCTGGGCGGGTCGTACCAGAGCCGGCTCAGGGCCAATGCCGGGGCGTGCGCAAGCGGATCGCCCTCGAGCAGGGTGTCGACCTTGGTGCCGCCAAGGAGCCGATGTGCGTGGGTCAGATACAAGCGATCGAGCTGCGCCGCCCGCAGGATCGTATCCAGCACCACTGGCCCCGCGACCACGTAGATGCGCCGATGACCGGCCTGGCCCAAGGCATCGATGAGTGCCTTGCCTTCGACCCGGGTGCCGGGATTGGTCTTGAGCACGGTGCCGCCCGCGTCTTCGATCTGCGCGACGCGAATCGGATCGGCCGCTTCACCGGTCACCACGATGCCAGTTCGATCGCTGTGGGCGAACACCTCCGCGAACGGGATGTCGAGACTGCCGCTGATCACGGCGATTGCGGGTTGGTCTGTCAGCCCATGTTGCCGCCGCCAGGGAACGAGATCCTCGAAGCCCGGGCTCGTGCTCACCGGCAATGACGCCTGCGCGGTGCCGGCCCTGAGTTCGCGCAGATAACGTCCGCTGACCACGATCACGTCCGCCTGGGCGGCCAGTTCCTGAAACAGACGCCAGTCCCGGGCGTTGGTGATCGCCTTTGGCGGGCCGTAATGGCCGGTATCCGGGTGCTCGATGGCGATACGACCGTCCAGACTGACGACGTAATTCGAGTACACGAATGGGCGTTCCGTCGTGCCCAGGTCGAGCAGATGATCGCGCAGATAAAGGCCATGCAGCGGTTCTGCGGGCCCCGGCTGGGGGAAAAGCGGCAGGACGTCGGGTGTGTTCATGCGTTGACCGTATTACGGGGCGTTCCGGAAACGAAGGCCTGAATGTTCGCGGCCATTTCCTCCACCAGCCGTTGGCGCGCCTCGCGGCTGGCCCAGGCGACGTGCGGAGTCAGGATCAGATTGGGGATGTCGGGGGCGAGCAGAGGATGTCCGCTCGCCGGCGGTTCCGGGTCCACGACATCGATTCCGGCACCGCCGATCACGCCGTTGCGCAGGGCGTCGGCAAGTGCCTGGCCATCGACGATGGCGCCCCGGGCAGTGTTGATCAGCATTGCATCCGGACGCATCCGCGCCAGTTCGTCGTGACCGATCAGATTGCGGGTGCGGGCGGTCAGCGGGGTATGCAGGGACAGGACGTCGACCTGTGCGAGCAGGTCCGGTAATGCCACGCGGCCTTCCGGCACGGTGTTGTCGCCAGGGCGGGCGGCGATCAGTACCTTCATGTCGAAGGCGCGGGCGACCTCCGCCACACCACGCCCCAGTTCGCCGTGGCCGACGATACCCAGGGTGCGTCCCGCGATCTCATGGATCGGAAAATCCAGGCGGCAGAAATGCGACGACGCGCTCCAGCGACCATCGATCGCGAGTTCGGCGTAATCGCGCAGGCGGGTGGTCAAGGCCAGGATCAGTGCAAATACGTGTTGCACCACGGCCGGCGTCGCATAGGCGCGCACGTTGCTGACCACGATCCCGCGCCGTGCGGCCGCAGCGAGATCGATGTTGTTGTAGCCGGTTGCGGCGACGCAGATCAGCCGCAATCGCGGTGCGGCATCGATGGTGGCGGCATCGAGCACCACCTTGTTGGTGATGACCACGTCCGCATCGGCAATCCGCGCGGCGATCTCGGCGGGTGCGGTGGCCTCGTGCGTCGTCCAGTTCGCCACTGCGTGCAAGGCCGCAAGATCAAGGTCGCCGGTGTCGAAACTGGCGCGATCGAGCATCACGCCGTTCAAGGGAGCCGTCATGCGCTTGCTCCTGTCGGCTGTCGGTGGCCGCGCAGACCGAGCCAGCTCAGGCTGGCGATGATCACCAGCACCAACGGGATCACGCCGATATTGACCCACCACCAGCCGAAACCGTGCAGCATCGCACCGGCAGACAGAGAGGCCAGGGTGGTCGAGGTGAATACCAGGAAGTCGTTCAATGCCTGGGTCTTGGCACGTTCCTCGGGGCGATAGGTCTCGGTGAGCATCGTGGTGCCGCCGATGAACAGGAAATTCCAGCCGATCCCAAGCAGCACCAGCGCGGTCCAGAAATGCCAGAGCGTGGTGCCGAGCAGATTGATCAGCAAGGTGCCGACCAACAGCAAGGCGCCGGTCCAGAGCAGACGTTCGACCCCAAAACGCTTGATCAGACGGCCAGTCACGAAGGACGGTGCGAACATCCCGAGGACGTGCCACTGAATCACGAAGGCGGTGTCGCTGAAGTGGTGGTGATGGTGATCCATCGCCAACGGCGTGGCGGTCATGATGAAGCTCATCACCGCGTAACCGAGCATCGCGCAGAGCACCGCGACCACAAAACGCGGCTGGGCGGCGATTTCCGGGAGACGACGACCGGCCCCGACCGGGTGTTCGACAACCTGCCCGGTGTAATGCGTGAACGACAGCGCCAGCATGGACAGCAGGCCCATGCCGATGACGAACATGAAGCTGCCGGCGAAGCGGGCATCCGCGATCAGGCCCTGACCCAGATTGGCAAGATTTGGCCCGACAAACGCCGCGATTACGCCGCCGATCATGACCGCGCTGATCGCGCGCGCCTTGTTTTCGACGGAAACGATGTCAGCGGCGGCAAAGCGGTAATACGTCCCGAAGGCGTTGAACATGCCCAACAGCACCGCTGCACCGCAGAACCACCAGAATTGATGCGCCTGGATCGCAATGACAGCCAGGCTGCCGCCGCCGATCGACAACAACGTGGCGAGCATGAAGCCGGGTTTACGGCCAATCCGCGCCAGCAACATGGCGGCCGGGATACTGGTGAGCATGGTGGCCAGGAATTGCAGGGCCAGTGGCAACGTGGAGAGCGATTTGTCGTCCGCGAGGCTGAAACCGACCAGTGCGGCGGCAGTCACCATCAGGGTATTGCTGCTCATCATCAACGCCTGACAGACGGCGAGCAGATGGACGGTGCCGGGCAGGCGTTGGGGAGGGGTGTCGGTCATGTTGAGGGCTCGATGAGAAGCGTCCAGTTTGCCTTGACAGTCTGCGTCGGTCACCGATGCTGAGGGTCCGGTTTTATCGATACGGGCAGAATGATGCGGTCTTTCGGTTTAAGAGCGTCGGTGTGGGTGTTGGCGGCCGCCGGTCTGGCGGCCTGCGGGGATTCTGACACCGGCGAAGTGGTGGATCGGAGCAACTACGTTGAAACCGGCGATATGGAGGCGATCACCGCACGCGGGCGGCTGCGGATTGCGGTGCCGGGCAACCTCGACGGCGGGCCGGCCTTGCCGCGCCAAGGCTCGCCGGTCACCTATCAGCAGGAGCTGGCGATTGCATTTGCCGACTCCCTGGGGCTGGACGCGGAACTGGTGCCGGTATTTCGTCTGGGCGAGATGCTGCCGATGCTCGAGCAGGGACGCGCCGACATCATTGCCGCAAACCTCACCATGACCGACGCCCGGCGCGAACGGATCGATTTCAGCGTGCCGATCGCCCATGTGCGCGAGCAGCTGCTGGTCGCCGCCGACAACGATGCCATCCATCAGGAATCCGATCTGGCGGGACTGCGCATCATGGCGGATCGGGACACCTCCTTCTGGCAAACCCTGCAGGACATCAAGACCCGCGTGCCGGGCATGGAGCTGGTCGAAAGGCTGCCGCGCATGGACGATGAGGATGTGCTCGATGCGGTGTCCGCCGGGGCGATCGACGGGACCGTGCGCGACAGCAATATCGTCGCCATGTATCTGGGGTATCGCCAGGATCTGAAACCGGCGATGGCGTTGACCGGAGATCGTGTCATCGCCTGGGGGGTACGCAAGGGTGCGCCCAATCTGCGTCAGGCCCTGAACCAGTTTCTCACCCACGAGCAGCTCACCCGTCCGCCGGAAGACATCTACAGTGCCGATCTCGACGAGATCAAGGAACGCAAGGTGTTGCGCGTGCTGATGCGCAATACCTCGGCCTCCTACTACCTCTGGCGTGGCGAGCTGATGGGGTTTGAATATGAGCTGGCCAAGCGTTTTGCAAAGAAGCACAAGCTGCGGCTTGAGGTGGTGGTGCCACCGAACCGGGATTCCCTGCTGACCTGGCTGCGGGAGGGGCGCGGCGACATTGCCGCAGGGTACTGGGCCGGGGAGCCTCGTGAAGGCATGACCTTGTCGCGTCCGTATCATTACAGTCAGCCTTACCTGGTGAGTCGTTCGGGGGAAGGTGATCTGGTGGACCTGTCCGGTCTGCGCGGTCGGCGCATTGCGGTGCCACCGGACAGCCCGGCCTGGGTCTGGCTGGCCTCCCGGCAAGGCCGGAATGGCTTCACCTTGCAGGGTATCGATGCCGATCTGGTCACCGAGGAAATCGTGGACAAGGTTGGCTCCGGCGAGTTCGATCTTGCGGTGGTCGATGAGCACCGCCTCGCGGTCGAACTCGCAGTGCGTGACGATTTACGCAAACAGTTTGCGATCGGTGATGAGGTGCCGAATCACTGGGTGGTGCGGAGTGAGGACACGCAGCTTGCCAAATCCCTGGATAGCTTCTTCAAGAAGGAATATCGGGGCACGGTCTACAACATCACCTACAAGAAATATTTCGAAAATGAACGCCAGATCCGCCGCCAGCAATCGGAACGGGTCGATCGTGGTGACGGTTCCCTGTCGCCCTACGACGCCTTGGTACGCAAGTATGGTGAGGAATACCTGTTCGACTGGCGCCTGATCACCGCGCAGATGTATCAGGAAAGCCGGTTCGACCCCACGGCAAAATCCCAGGCCGGGGCCAAAGGGCTGATGCAGGTGATGCCGCGCACCGCCAAGGAGCTCGGCTTCACCAATCTGCAGAAGCCGGAAGAGGGGCTGCATGCCGGGGTCAAATACATGGATTGGGTTCGGGACCGCTTCCCGGAAGACCTGCCGGTGACCGACCGGGTATGGTTCTCACTGGCGGCTTACAACGCCGGTGTCGGCCATGTCGCGGACGCTCGCCGGCTCGCCGCCAAGAAGGGCTGGGACGGCGATCGATGGTTCGACAATGTCGAACGCGCCATGTTGCTGCTCTCCAAACGGGAGTACGCGCAGCAGGCCCGTTATGGCTACGTTCGGGGCGCCGAGCCGGTCAACTATGTCGCGCAGATCCGCAGTCGATATCTGGCCTATGTGAAGCTGCTGGAACAGCAGCAGGGCAACGCCGCAATGCCGGTCAGCGCGGCGCGCTTCGTGGCCATGCTGATGTCAGGTGAGCCAATTTCGAACTGAGGATCAGGAGTGCGAGCGAAACGTGTCATTACCTGTGAAGCGAATTCAGACACGTTGCTCGATGCTGCCTTGAGTAGCCCTCGTCACCGAGTTGTGGCCCCACTCAGCGGGATCAAGGGAAACGCGGTTGCCAAGCGGGGGGGGGCGGCGTTTCGCAAATGCCCAGACAGGCCAGGTGTCACCTATGGCAGTGTCTGGGCTGATTCCCGACGCCTATTTCAGAAGGTCGCGCAGATTGGCGAGGTGCGCCTTGCCGCGTTCCTGGCGTTCTTCCGGATCGATTTCGCGTTTGCCGCCTTCCCAGCGCAGGTCGTCTTCGGGCAGTTCGGCGAGGAAGCGGCTGGGTTCGCAGACCACCAACTCGCCGGCGCGTTTGCGGCGGCGGGCGTGGGTGAAGGTCAGGGTGCGCTGGGCGCGGGTGATGCCGACGTAGGCGAGGCGGCGTTCCTCTTCGATGGCGTTGGCATCGGTGTCGCTGGCCTCGATGCTGGCGCGGTGCGGGAGCAGGTTCTCTTCCATGCCGACCAGATAGACGTAGGGGAATTCCAGGCCCTTGGCGGCGTGCAGGGTCATCAGGTGCACGCGGTCGGGGCGTTCGTCGTTGCTGTCCTGGCGGTCGAGGATGTCCATCAGGCTCATGTGCGCGACGATGTCTTCGAGGCGGTCCTTGGGTTCCTCGCCTTCCTGCAACTGCTGGATCCAGTTGAGCAGATCCATCACGTTGCTCCATCGGCGCTCGGTCTGCTTGGCGTCGGTGCTGGTCTCCTCGATCCAGGCTTCGTAGCCGCAGTCCTCGATCAGCTGGTAGACGACCTTCAGCGGCGTCGCGTCCATCTCGCGCAGGTTGTCGAGCCATTGGGTGAAGCCACGGATCGAGGCCAGCGCGCGCTGGCCGAGGGATTCCTCGACGCCGAGTTCGTCGGCGGCGGCGAGCAGGCCGATGCCGCGCTGGTTGGCGTAGGTGCCGAGCTTCTCCAGCGAGGCCGCGCCGACACCGCGTCGCGGGGTGTTCACGCAGCGGATAAAGGCGGCGTCGTCGGCGGGGTTGGCGAGCAGGCGCAGGTAGGCGATCAGGTCCTTGACCTCGACGTAGTCGAAGAAGCTCTGCCCGCCGGTGATCACGTAGGGGATGTTCTGCGAGCGCAGCGCCTGCTCGAACAGCTTCGACTGGTGGTTGCCGCGATAGAGGATGGCGAAGTCGTGGTAGTCGGCGCGGCGGCTGAAGCGCTGGTGGGTGATGTCGGCGGCGACCTGTTCGGCCTCGTGCAGCTCGTCGCGACATTCGACCACGCGCAGTTCGTCGCCCAGCCCCAGGTCGCTCCACAGGCGCTTGTCGAACAGGTGCGGGTTGTTACTGATGAGCCTGTTGGCGACGCGCAGGATGCGCGCGGTGGAGCGGTAGTTCTGCTCCAGCTTGATGACCTTGAGCTGCGGGTAGTCGGATTGCAGCAGGTGCAGGTTCTCCGGCTGCGCGCCGCGCCAGGCGTAGATGGACTGGTCGTCGTCGCCGACCACGGTCAGTGCCGCGCGCCGCCCGACCAGCAGCTTGATGAGTTCGTACTGGCTGCCGTTGGTGTCCTGGTATTCGTCGACCAGCAGGTAGCGGATGCGCTTCTGCCAGCGCTCGCGGGCCTCGGCGTCCTCGCTGAGCAGGCGGCTGGGCAGGCCGATCAGGTCGTCGAAATCGACCGCGTTGAAGGCGCGCAGGTGGCGGTCGTATTCCTCGTAGACCACCGCCGCCATGGTCTTGAAGGCGTCGTTGGCTTCGGCCAGCGCGGTGGCCGGCGTGACCAGCGCGTTCTTCCACGCCGAGATCTGCCACTGCACGCGCTGCACCAGGTCCTTGTCCGGGGTGACCTCGCGGTGCATCAGCTCCTGCACGAGGGCGGCGGCGTCTCGGGCGTCGAAGATCGAGAAGTTGGATTTCAGCCCGACCGACTTGTGCTCCAGGCGCAGGATGCGCAGGCCGAGGTTGTGGAAGGTGGAGACGATTAGGCCACGCGCGTCCCGACCGGTGACGAGCTGGCCAACCCGTTCCTTCATCTCGCGCGAGGCCTTGTTGGTAAAGGTCACCGCCGCGATCGAGCGGGGGTCGTAACCGCATGCCTCGATCAGGTAGGCGATCTTGCTCGTGATCACCCGCGTCTTGCCCGAGCCGGCGCCGGCGAGCACCAGCACGGGACCGTCGATGTAAGTCATCGCGGCGTGTTGTTGGGGGTTCAGATCTGGCATGGGGGCACGCGTCGATACGGCCCTCGATTCTATGCCGCGCAGTGGGCGGTGACGATGTTCGATGCACCGCCAGGCGTGATTGCGTTCAGCGCCCATGCACGGTGAGAAAGGTCTGGGCGCTGATTCATATCAACGGCGTACCTGGTGTGCCCTGGCACGTTCACGCCAGCAGACGGGGGCTTTTTTTGAGGTTCTTCGCGGATTGGTGAGAACGGATTTGATGTCCGAGATCGGACGAGCAGGGCCTGATCGTGGCTATCGAAGGCTGCGGCGATGGCCCACGGGTGCGGCGAACCCGTCTCCGGCGCTTCCGTTTCCACCCCCGGCGGATCGCGAGGTAGGGCGGAACCCGAAGGGCTTCCGCCATGTCCGCGCCGGCGGCGGAAGCCCTTCGGGTTCCGCCCTGCCTTGCTGATTCATATCAACGGCCTGCTTTGGTGCGCGCTGGCGCGGTCACGATAGCGAATGGGGGCTTTTTTTGAGGCGGGCGGTGGGCTTGGTGCGGCTCGGGACTGGAGCGCCCGATCGGGGTAAAGGTCTGACTGATTGCCGGTGCAAGAATCATCGGAAATAACGGACGGGCGATGGTCGTTGCAAACGGGGAGTTCAGCTAACTTTTACTGGGCATGGTTCGAAAATCATCTCGCACGCTTGCCCGTCGATGGGGCGTCCGGTACCGGAGACCGCCTGCATGAGTCTTTATACGCGCCTTGTGTTGACTGTGACCTTCATGTTGCTGATGTCGACCTTCGGTTTGGCGTGGTTGGCGATGCAGGAGGGACGCGATCATGCGCTTGCTGAGGCCCGTGCGACCGCAGAGGACATCCGCGCGGTTCTGATGGCGACCCGGCGTGTCTATCAGCGCCAGTTTCTGACCCACAACATCGAGCTGAACGATGACACTCTGGGGTTCATCCCGGCGCATGCGATGAGCCGGATTTCGCTCGATTTCGCGAATTGGTCGGATAGCGGAATCCGTTTCAGCAACGTCTCGGATCGTCCCCGGAATCCGGCCAATCAGGCCGATCCGGATGAATTGGAGGCGATGGATTTCTTCCGCCAGAACCCGGAAGTGAAGGATCGATTGCAGCGTATAGAAGTCGCGGGGGAGCCATCCAGCTATCTGTTCACCAGTCCGATCTGGGTCGAGGCGTATTGCCTGAGCTGCCACGGTCGTCGTGAGGACGCGCCCGAGACGATCCGGACCCGATACGCCAGCGCCTACGGTTATCAGCTTGGCGAGTTGCGGGGGTTATTGAGTATTCGGATCCCCGCCACCTTGGTGGAGACTCGTGCCGCCTCGGTTTTTGATCATTATCTGACCGGAACTCTGGCCGCAGCGGGGCTTACCGCCCTGTTTTTGCTGACCTTGTTTCATCGGCTTATTCACCGCCGCCTGAAGGCGATCTCCAGCTTCGCGCACCGCTTTCATAAGGGGGATTACCAGGCCCGGCTGGATCACAAGGGCAGGGATGAGATCGACCGCATTGCCCGTGCGCTGAACACGATGGCGGTCGGGGTGGAACGACGCCAGCAGGCACTCATCGAGCAACGCCAGCTATACGCCTTGTTGTCGGATGTGAATCAGATGATCGTGCATGCGAAATCGCCCTCGGAAATGTTCAGCCAGTTGTGTTCACTGACGCTGGAATCCCCATTGTTCGAGGCGGCGCTGGTAATTGTGCCGCAGGAAAGCGGGGATAGTCGTTTTGCCTACCATTGCGCGGGGCGCTGCAATTTTGTGGAGGCGTGGCGGCAACTCCCGGAGACGCGACCGGAATGGCTGACGGGGCTCGACCCAGAACGGGTACTCGTGCCTGTGGAGGTCTGGTATCTCGATGATGTGCCCGAAGTCTGGGCCACCCAGGCGGTGCAGGAGGAATACGCCTCGATGGCATTGCTGACCCTGGATGACGGCAATAGCGTGGTTGCCCTGTTCAGCGCGTGGTCGAAGCGCAAGGACCGCTTCGATGCGGCCACCTTGAGTCTGTTGGGAGAGGTGCTGGAAGACCTCAGGTACGCGCTTCAGGCGCATCGTCATCAGCAGATGCTGGTCAGCGCCGAGCGCAGTCTGGTGCATGCGACGCTGCATGATGCTGTCACCGACCTTCCGAATCGCGCCTTGCTGACGGAAGAGCTCGGTCAGGCTCTGCGTGGCGCTGTGCGCAACGGCATGCGCGGGGCCTTGTTGCACATCGTTGTGGACGACCTGCACCTCGTGGATGAAATTTACGGATTGGGGACGGCAGAGCGGGTGCAGCGGGAGATCGCCGATGATTTGCGCGGTGCGTTTGGAGGCGAGGTGCGCGTCGCGGTGGTTGGGCCGGGCGAGTACCTGCTGCTGGTGTCTCCCAACAGCGCGGAACGCTCGGACGCCGCCGAGGCCGCGTTGCAGGTGGCGACTTACGCACAGGAGGTCATCGGTCGGGGTCATGATGTGGACGGTCGGCCTATACGTTGGTCGTGCACGGTCGGTGTGGTGATCTATCCGGGGCGCCCGCCCCATGACGCCGAGGAGGTACTGAAACGTGCGTCTGCCGCGTTGGGTGCGGCGAGAAGTGATGGCGAAGGCACCATCCGCTTCTATCAGGCGGAGATGGAATACGTCGCTGAGCGACGCCTGAGCCTGAGACATGAACTGCGTGAGGCGATTGCGGGAGAACAGTTCGAAGTCTGGTATCAGCCGCAGATGTCCCTGGAGACCGGGCATCCGATCGGAATGGAAGCCCTGTTGCGCTGGCGTCACCCGAAACGAGGCTTGTTGTTGCCAGGGCTGTTCATCCACGAGCTGGAACGCAGCGGGATGATTCGTGACGTCGGCTGGTGGGTGCTCGATCAAGCTTGTCAGCAGGTGGTGCGCTGGCGTCAACAAGGGTGTTGGACCGATGCGATGCGTTGCGCGGTCAACATGAGTCCGCTGCAGTTGACCTCGGACGATTGCCTCATGCAGGTCATGACCATCACCTCACGCTATCCGGAGGTGTCGCCGCTGGATCTGGAACTGGAGGTCACCGAAGAGAAGCTGCTTGATCCCAAAGTGGATGTCACGGCGCGCCTGGAGAAGTTGCGCGGACTTGGATTCACGATCGCCATCGACGACTTCGGCACCGGCTATTCATCCCTCGCGTATCTGCGACGGCTGCCGGCAGACGTCCTCAAGATCGATATCAGCTTCGTGCGTGAGCTGGCGATGTACTCCGATGCCATCAGTGTGGTGCGGACGATTCAGTCCTTCGCACGCCAGTTCGACATGCGTACCTTGGCCGAAGGCGTCGAACATGTCGCCCAGTACACGGTGTTGCGGGACGAGGGGGTCGATTCCGTGCAGGGATATTTGTACACGCAACCGATGGACTCAGGCGCGATGTCCGAATGGCTGGTCAATCGGATTCGGCTGGAGGGCGTGCGCGACCGTATTCATCTCGCCGACATTCTCCGCGAAAGCGAGCCGCAGACCGAGAATTGCTGAACCGACGTGACGGACTGCGGGGGTGGAGGGCTGGGAGTCGATTGCATCCCGGCTCCACCTCCCGGAAAATGCGCGGTTTCCCGCCGTTTACGACGAGTGTTGTCATGCAACCGTTTCAGACCTTTGCCGGCTTGGTCGTCCCGCTCGATCGACCCAATGTCGATACCGATGCGATCATCCCGAAGCAGTACCTGAAGTCGATCAAGCGCGCCGGTTTTGGCCCGAATTTGTTTGATGACTGGCGTTACCTCGAACCGGGTGAGCCGGACAGCGACAATTCCCAGCGTCGTCCGAACCCGGACTTCGTATTGAACTTCCCCCGTTACGCCGGGGCGACGGTGTTGCTTGGGCGGGAGAATTTCGGCTGTGGCTCATCGCGTGAGCACGCCGTCTGGGCGCTGGACGATTACGGCATTCGCGTCGTGATTGCGCCGAGCTTCGCCGACATCTTCTTCAACAACAGTTTCAAGAGCGGCCTGCTGCCCATCGTGATGGCGGCGGACACGGTTGAACGGCTGTTCAAGGAAGTCGAGGCGACGGAAGGGTATTCCCTGAGCGTCGATCTGGCTGCCCAGACCGTGACCACGCCGTCCGGTCAGGTCATTGCGTTCGAGGTCGATGCCTTTCGCAAGCACTGTCTGTTGAACGGTCTGGACGACATCGGCCTGACCCTGCAGCACGCTGATGAGATCAAGGCTTACGAGGCGCGTCGCCGTCAGGAAGCGCCGTGGCTGTTCGATTACGTGTCCCTGGATTGAGTAAAGCGGTCGGCCCGGCAACAGGTAGGAGCGGCTTCCGCCGCGATCGGCATCGATCGGAAACGGATCGCGGCTGAAGCCGCTCCTACGGGTTTTGCGGTTTGAACGTATTTCGGAGCAAGAGTGAATGAGTAAGAAGATTCTGGTGTTGCCGGGTGACGGCATCGGGGTGGAGATCGTTGCCGAGGCCGAGAAGGTGCTGGGCGCGCTGGTCAGCGATTTCGGCCTCGATGCGGAGATCGAGCACGGCCTGATCGGCGGTGCCGGTTACGACGCCGAGGGTACGCCGCTGCCGGCCAAGACCCTGGAGCAGGGCCGCAACGCCGACGCCATTCTGCTCGGCGCCGTCGGTGGTCCGAAGTACGACACCCTGGATCGTGCGCTGCGTCCGGAGAAGGGCCTGCTCGGCATCCGCGCCGGCCTGGAACTGTTCGCCAATCTGCGTCCGGCGATCCTGTACCCGCAGCTGGCTTCCGCCTCGACCCTGAAACCCGAGATCGTCTCCGGTCTCGACATCATGATCGTGCGCGAGTTGACCGGCGGGCTGTACTTCGGCGAGCCGCGCGGCGTAGAGACGCTACCGTCCGGCGAGCGCCGCGGCTACAACTCGATGGTCTACACCGAATCCGAGATCGAACGCATCGGGCGCGTCGCCTTCGACATCGCGATGAAGCGCGGCAGGAAGGTCTGCTCGGTCGAGAAGGCCAACGTGCTGGAGGTCTCCGGCCTGTGGCGCGAGGTCATGCTCGCCGTCGCCAAGGATTACCCCGAGGTCGAACTGACCCACATGTACGTCGACAACGCGGCGATGCAGCTGGCCAAGTGGCCGAAGCAGTTCGACGTGATCGTCACCGAGAACATGTTCGGCGACATCCTCTCCGACCTGGCCTCGATGCTGACCGGCTCCATCGGCATGCTGCCGTCCGCGTCGCTCGATAAGAACGGCAAGGGCATGTACGAGCCGATTCACGGTTCCGCGCCGGACATCGCCGGCAAAGGCGTCGCCAATCCGCTAGCGACCATCCTGTCGGTGGCGATGATGCTGCGTTACAGCCTCGACGAGGCGGCCCTGGCCGACCGTGTCGAAGCGGCTGTCGGCAAGGTGCTGGACGCCGGTCTGCGTACCCCGGATATCTGGTCCGAGGGCATGACCCGCATCGGCACCGCCGAGATGGGCGATGCTGTCGTGGCGGCGATGAAGGGCTGAATGAATTAGCCGCAGATGGACGCAGATGAACGCGGATGTCTCGCGTTGATGGGCGTCGTCGGCGGAGATCGCGTTTGGAACACGCCAAGCGCTTTAATAGTTTCTAATTTATCTGCGTTTATCTGTGTCCATCTGCGGCTGACAAATAAACGCTCCGATTGAACCAGGTGAGTTCGATGATCAAGCGAGTCGGTTTTGTGGGTTGGCGCGGCATGGTGGGTTCCGTGCTGATGCAGCGCATGCAGGAAGAGGGCGACTTCGCCCACATCGAGGAGTCGGTGTTCTTCACCACCTCCCAGCTCGGTCAGGACGGGCCGGACATGGGCAAGGGCGCCGTGCCGCTGCAGGACGCCAACGACATCGACGCGCTCAAGCAGATGGACGCCATCGTCACCTGCCAGGGCGGCGACTACACCAAGGCGGTGTTCCCGGCGCTGCGCGCGGCCGGCTGGAACGGCTACTGGATCGACGCGGCCTCGTCGCTGCGCATGGCCGACGACAGCGTGATCATCCTCGACCCGGTCAACCGGGGCGTGATCGATGCCGCCGTCGCCGGCGGCAAGAAGGATTTCATCGGCGGCAACTGCACCGTCAGCCTGATGCTGATGGGCCTCGGTGGCCTGTTCCAGAACGATCTGGTCGAGTGGATGACCGCACAGACCTATCAGGCTGCCTCCGGCGCCGGCGCCAAGAACATGCGCGAGCTGCTGACCCAGATGGGCGCCGCCTTCGATTTCGTGAAGGACGAACTGGCCGATCCGTCCAGTGCGATCCTCGACATCGACCGCAAGGTCGCCGAGTTCATCCGCTCCGACGCCAACCCGACCGCCAACTTCGGCGCGCCGCTGGCCGGCAGTCTGATCCCGTGGATCGACACCGCGCTCGAAAACGGCCAGAGCCGCGAGGAATGGAAGGGCCAGGCCGAGACCAACAAGATCCTCGGCCGCTCCGGTAACCCGATCGCGATCGACGGCACCTGCGTGCGCATCGGCGCGATGCGCTGCCACTCGCAGGCGCTGACCATCAAGCTCAAGAAGGACGTGCCGCTCGACGAGATCAGCCAGATGCTCGACGAGGCCAACGCCTGGTCGAAAGTCGTGCCCAACGAACGCGCGATCACCGCGCAGGAACTGACCCCGGCGGCGGTCACCGGCACCCTGACCGTGCCGGTCGGGCGCCTGCGCAAGCTGAACATGGGGCCGACCTTCCTGAACGCGTTCACGGTCGGTGACCAGCTGCTGTGGGGCGCGGCCGAGCCGCTGCGCCGCATGCTGCGCATCCTGATCGAAGGGTGATGGCGTGAGCGCGTCGGCGATCGTTGTGGTCGGCGCGACCGGGTTGCTCGGTGAGGCCTTGATCGAACTGCTGGCGGAGCGCGATGGGTTGGGGGTGGAAGTTGTGGCCCTGGCCTCCGCGCGATCCGTCGGCAAACGGGTTGAGTTCGGCGAGCGTCGTCTCAAAGTGCTTGATCTGCACGATTACACGTTCCGTTCGAGCGAGTTGGTGCTGCTGTGCGTTCCCGCAAAAGTCGTGGCGAAAGCGCTGCCTCGAATCCAGGCGGCAGGCGCCCGGGTCATTGATTTCAGCGGCCACCTTGCCGATTTGCCTCCGGCGTTGCCTTGGGTCGCGAACGGGGCAGTCGATGCGGCGGCGAGTGCGTTTCGTGCGGCGGCAACGGTGAATGCCCATGTCGCCTGCTCATTGGTGCCGTTACACACGCTCGCGGGTATCGAGGACGTGCGCGTGAATGTGTTGCAGGCGGTGTCAGCGCGCGGTCGTGGCGGCATCTCCGAGCTTGCCGGACAGGCGGCGCGGCTGCTTAACGTCCAGGCGTTCGAGCCCAAGCTGTTTCCCGCGCAGATTGCTTTCAATGCGCTGCCCGACGACAACGACTTTGCGGCGTGGACGTCCGATCTTGCGGTTTTGCTGGGAATCGATGCGACGTCGGTCAGTTTGTCACGGGCCTGGGTATCGGTATTTCATGGCCAGACCGTTCATGTCGATGTATTGACCCGGAAAGCCCTGGCTGCCGAAACCCTGATTGATACTTGGCGTGAAATTCCCCAACTTGAATTCAATTCCGAGGCTACCCTGTCACCGGTCGTTGACGGATCGCGTGGCGACATCATCCAACTAGGCGGCTTGCGTGTGCGGGCGCGTCCGGGTGGTGGCAGCCGCGTCAGTTACTGGTCGGTGGCCGATGATGTACGGCATGCAACGGCGGCGAACGGTATCGCCATCAGCGAAATTTTGATAAAACCGGACCAATAAAGCGCCTGTCGCAGGTATGAACCGCCGAAATGGCGTCTGCTTGTCGGCACGGAATAAAAAACGACCAGGGTGTTGAGTGCCGGTTCGGTACTCGGGAGGCACGGGCCAAGTGGCAAAGCTTGCAAATCGATTGGCGCATATGGCGGCCTGGCCGGCTCTTTTGTTGGCCCAGGCCGCTTTCGCGTTGGGACTCGGCGATGTCCATCAGCAATCGGCGCTCAATCAGCCGCTGGCTGCGACCATCGAGATCATTGCGCCCAATCCGGAAGATATGAAAGGCCTGTCGGTCAATCTGGCTGATTCGGCGGCGTTCGAGCGTGCGGGTATTCAGCGCCCCGGGTATCTCGATGACCTGCGATTTGCCGTGGTCACCCCTCCGTCCGGCGCCCCTTATATCAGCATCAGCACCAAAGAGACTTTTCGTGAGCCCTTTGTGCATTTCCTTGTGGAAGTCACGTCAACAAAGGGGCGACTGCGTCGCGAATACACCTTGTTGCTTGATCCGCCGAGCAGCCTGCCGAAAGTTGCTCCGACGCAATCTCCGTCATCGGTCAGTCGGGCAGCGCCGCAGACACGCACGCCGATTGCGGCGCGTCCGGCAGCAAGCGCCGACGGTCGCCCACAAATGCCGCTGCGTGCGGTTCAACCTGCGCTGGCGCCCGCTGCCAGGGTGCCGGTTGCGCCGCCCGTTCGCCCAGTGGCGCCCAGCAACTCGGCGGGGACGACCTACGGTCCGACTGGCAAGCAGGAAACGCTTTGGGGAATTGCCAGTAAGTTGGCGCGGGATGCCGGTACGACCACCCAACAGATGATGTTGGCGCTGTTGCGGAGCAATCCCGAGGCCTTTTACGGCGACAACATCAACAGCATGAAGACGGGTGTGGTGCTGCGCGTGCCCAGTGCCAGCGATGCCCAGCGCCTGGACAAGGACGAGGCGATACGTGCGGTGCGTAGCCAAAATGCGGATTGGCAGCACATTGCGGGTGATGTGACCCGCCTGGATCGATTGCCGACCCAGGCACAAGTTCCGCCGGTCAGTGCGCCTCCGGCGGTCCCGCCCGAGAAAAGCGCAGTATCGGTTCCCGAGACAATCGGAAAGCTCAAGATCGTCGGTGGCGATCCGGCAACCGATACCGAGGTGGTGGCGGAACTGGAACGTTTGGTCAAGGAAGTGGCACTGGCGAATGAGACGGCGGAAAGTCGTCGTCTCGAAAATGAAGACCTGCGTGACCGTGTCGGGCGACTTGAGCAGGGCATCGACAAGATGCAGCGCCTGATTGAACTGAAAGACGATGAAATTGCGTCGCTCCAGGCGGGTTCCCGTGCCGCCAACGATCCGGATGCCGATCAAGCCCCTGATCAGGATATGAGCCCGGAAACGGCGCTGGATGCGCCTGAGACACCGGTCGAACCCGAGTTGAAGCCCGCGCCTCAGGTAAAGCCTGAGGCTTTACCCGCCGCCAAGCCGAAAGCCGATGCGCAACCGGAAGCGGTCAAGCCGAAGCCAATCAATAAGATCGCGAAAGCGCGCATTGCGCCGCCGCCGGAACCCGGCTTGATTGACGAATTGCTTGATGATCCGCTGATGATGATCGGTGGTTCTGTGCTGCTGGCCCTGGTTCTGTTGCTGGTTTTGGTGCGCCGTCGCAAGGCGGCGGTCGGGGTAAAGGAAGGCGAGGAAAAGTCGGAGCCACTGCGACAGGCGGACGCCGCTAGTGACCCGGACATCAAGCCCGAAGGCAAGTCGCGCTTCGGAAATTTTGACCTGAAGGCCTTGTTTGCCCGCTTTGGAAAGAAGAAGGCGTCTTCGGGGACGGGCGATGCGGCGATTGCGGCGGCGGTCGTCGGCACCGCTGCGACGGTTGCATCCGCGAGCAACGGGCGAGACCTTCGGGCTCTCGGGGATGAGCATTTCGTAGCTGGTCGATACAGCGAGGCGGCGACGCAGTATGCGCAAGCGGCGCACGCGGCCCCTGGCGATTTCGATCTGCGTTCGCGTTTGATCGAGGCCCACTTCAAGGCGAAGGATGCGATCTCGTTCGAGCGTGAGGCCGAGGCATTTTATGCTGACCGGGAAGGGCTGGAGGACGCGCCCTGGCAAAATATCGTGACGATGGGAAGTCAGTTACTTCCGGCGCACCCATTGTTCGTGGTCGGTGTGCCGGGTCCAGACACGGATGTGGCGGAGACGCCCACCTCGGAAAGTGAGGATCTGGTCGCCCTGGACGATCTCGATTTGAGCGACATGGACATCGAAGCGGACTTTGGGTCCGCGATGGATGGGGGCGCGACGGGATCTGAGCCGAGTGCGGAATTGGACATCAACTCGTCCGACTTCGACATCGGGGAGGTGGATTTCGGCGATGCCGACGGTGAAGACGGCAATATCGATGACTTGTTGCAGTCGGGCCTGGACATGGAGTCCGGGATTGGCCTGGATGACCTTGATATTGGCGACGACTTCAGCGAGGACATGACCGGCACCGTCGGGGCGTCACCCGTCGCCGCGCGTGAGACCGACGAGTTCCCGATAGTCGACGATCCGACGCCCGCACGGCAGGATGCATCGACGCCTGCGCAGAAGCCGCATGCGGATCTCGATTTCGAGATCGATGCCGATCTTCAGGAAAAGCTGAGTTCCGCGCCGGCCCCGAGCGATACGGCGGATGACGACGAACAGGGGATGGTGTTTGATCTCTCCGGGTTTGAGATCGACGAAGGGGATGATGGCGAGATCGATCTGGGTGAGTTCGATGTCCCGGACAACGGGGCGACCGAACTGGATATGCATCTTGACGCTCTGGGCGACGACATCGACATGCTCGGGGATATGCCAGCCACGGGTTCGGGTAACGAAACTGGTCTGGAAGAGATCGATCTCGGTGCCGACTTCGCGGGAAGCGGTGGCGGGATGGCGGCAGAGCCGGACGAAGTCGATACCAAGCTGGACCTTGCGCGGGCCTATATCGATATGGGCGATCCGGACGGCGCGCGCGTGATGCTCGAAGAGGTGGTTGCCGAGGGCAATGATGGCCAGCGACAGGAAGCGCAGTCTCTGATCGACCAGATGGCGTGATCACCGGGCGCTTGTGGTGGCAGACTGATGCGCATCGCGTTCGGTGTGGAATACGACGGCAGTGGCTACCACGGATGGCAACGTCAGGCCGGAGTGATCAGTGTCCAGGAAGTCGTTGAACAGGCGCTTTCCCGAGTAGCCGCGCATCCGGTAACCGTATTCTGTGCGGGGCGCACCGATACGGGGGTCCATGCCGTCGGCCAGGTGATCCATATCGAGACCGAAGCCAAGCGCGACATGCGTGCGTGGGTGCTGGGCGGGAATGTCAATCTGCCCAGGGATGTCGGCCTGTTATGGGCGAAACCGGTCCCGGACGATTTTCATGCCCGGTTCGGGGCGGTCGCACGGCGTTATCGCTACATCATTGCCAATCGTTGGATTCGCCCGGCGATTCATCGCCATCGTGCGGCCTGGTTTCATCCCCTGCTTGATGTTCAGCGCATGCAGGCTGGCGCGGAATATCTTTTGGGAACGCACGATTTCAGCAGTTTCCGGGCGGTGCGCTGTCAGGCCAAAAGTCCGATCAAGACCTTGCATGAGCTTGCGGTGAGCCGCAGCGGGGACTATGTCGCGATCGACGTTTACGCCAACGCCTTTCTGCATCATATGGTGCGCAATATCGCGGGTGTTCTGATGACCATAGGGTGCGGTGAACGTGAGCCGGAGTGGGCGGCAGAGGTGTTGACTTACCGAGACCGCGCATTGGGCGGCGTCACTGCGCCGGCCGATGGTCTTTACTTTGTGCATGCCGAATATCCCCCACAATTCGATTTGCCGCCGAGCCCCGCACTGCCGGTCCTGGGGTGAGCCGATAGGCGCCACTCGGCGGTTCGGCTTAACCCGGGCTTGACGTGGTCTGCACTACGTTGAATGTGCGTAAGCCCGCGCAAGGCAGCGCAACGTCATCGCGTGGACCATGCCGTCACGTCTTACCTTGGGGCATTGCGGTGCGGTTCCTCCGCGATAACGTTGATTGGTCGCAGGGTGCCTGGCTTCTGCAGGTGCCCTGCGACACGTTTTGATAAGCGGGTAGACTTCCTTCTCATGCATCTTCTTGTTATCGAAGACAATCCCGACCTGGTCGCGAATCTGTACGACTTTCTCGAGCCGCGTGGCCATGCGGTCGATGCCGCTTACGACGCAAGGGCCGGTTTGCGCTTCGCCACCGAAAAATCGTACGACGCGGTGGTGCTCGATCTGAATCTGCCGGGCATGGATGGTTTGGAGCTCTGTCGGCGTCTTCGCAGCGCCGGCAATGCCGTCCCCGTGTTGATGCTGACCGCACGCGATACGCTGGACGACAAGCTCTCCGGATTTGCTCATGGGGCTGACGATTATCTGGTCAAACCGTTTGCGATGCTGGAACTCGAGGCACGTCTCGCTGCGCTGGTGAGACGGTCGCGCGGTGAAACCGGATCGGGCGTGTTGCGTATCGCAGACCTGACGTTGGACCCGGAAAGTCTGGAGGTGTTCCGAGCCGGGAAGTCGATCGTGCTGCCACCAATACCGTTGCGAATTCTCGAATTCCTGATGCGTTAATCGCCGCGTGTGGTGCCACGCATCGAGATCGAGCGCCGGATTTGGGGAAACGATCGACCCGATTCGGATGCCCTGAAAGCGCACATTCACATCCTTCGCAGTGCGATCGATAAACCGTTTCCGGAATCGCTTCTGCGCACGGTTCAACGAATTGGGTATCAGCTTGTCGCCGCCGATCTGAAGGATCAGCCTGACTTGGGCAACGGCTGAGAACGTGTCGTCGTCATTGCGGCGCCGGGTTGGATTGGGGTTTGCCGCCTTGGGCGCCCTGGTCGCCTTTGCCGTCAGTGTCAGCGCCTATCAGTTCACGCTTGCGCTCGAGGCCCGTCTGGTTGCACAGACGCTGGACACGGAGCTGGTCGATTACATCGCACGTCGTCGCAACGATGCGCATGCGTTGCCGCCGTCCAGTCAGGCCTTGCGGACCTGGGTGATCAGCAAGACAGCAAAGCCGGGTGACACACCTCAGTGGTTGCGGGAATTGGATGTCGGCCTGCATCGCCGCAACGTGGATGGTCGAGGTTGGTTCATCGAAGTGCGTGATGAGGCGGACGCAAGATTCGCGATCATGCTCGACGATGCGTCCATTCGTGTCAGGGAGGCGAAGCTGCGTCGGTTCCTGTTCGTGGCAGGCCTGTTGGCAGCGGTGCTGGGCGGAGCGATAGGGTGGTGGTTGGCCGGACGGGTCATTGCACCGGTACGCCAGCTTGCGGAGCGGGTATCTGCGTTGCACCCGGAGCAACCGATGGCGCCTTTCCCTGCGATCAGCCGGGATGATGAGATTGCGTGGCTGCAGGAGGCCTTTTTCGATTATCAGGCGCGCCTTGCAGAATTTGTCCGGCGTGAGCAGGCGTTTACCGCCGATGCCAGCCATGAGTTGCGGACACCCGTCGCCGTCGTCATGGGCGCTGTGGAGGTGTTGCGGGCAAATCCGGACTTGACCTCGGGGCAGGCGCGCGCGGTCGAACGGATCGGACGTGCTGCGGTGGACATGGAGCATTTGATCGCCGCGTTGCTTCGTCTCGCTCGTGAAAACCCGGAACAGACGAGCGGCGCGGTACTTTGCCGCATCGACAACATCATCAATGGGGTAGTCGAGCATCTGGCACACGTTTACGCGAACAAGCCGGTCCGTGTCGTGGTCGAGGCGGAGCCGGCTGAGGTCAAGGCGGATTGTCGATTGCTCGGCGTGGTGATCGAGAATCTTCTCCGCAATGCGTTGACCTATACGGAAGAGGGCGAGGTTAGGGTGTTGGCGGACGAGGATGGCGTATGTGTCCATGACACCGGGCCGGGTATCCCGGAAGCGCATCGCGATCGTGTCTTCGAGCGGCATTTCCAGGGCCGCCCCGGGGGGGCTGCGGGTATCGGTCTGGAGCTGGCTACGCGTGTCGCGGAACGCCACGGCTGGCGGGTGGAGTTGCGCGATCCGGGGGTGCGAGGCACCCATATCCGACTGAATTTGAACCCCGTTTCAGAATTCAATGGACCCCAGAGTAAATCGTGATCTTGAGGTCGATGGGCTGGAAAAAAATATTCAATAAAAACAGTGAATAACAATTAACCTGGTCTTTACCCTGACGATTTCAGAATGCGACGGTCGCCCGTGTACATTGCACTAGGGCGACCATTCTTACGTAAGAAAAACACGCATTCAGTCCTAAGGGAGGATCTGAACATGAGGACACATTTGGCCCTGGCCATTGCCACGGTGCTGGGTGTCGCTGCTGCGGGATGTACCGCACAGTCGTCTGCCCCGCCAAGCGCTGCAAATTCGGTTTCCAAGCCGAAGAATGACTACAACATTTCCATCAACTACGAGCTGGGCATGCACTGCACCGGCTTTGACTTCAGCTTCTGCTGCGTTCTGCCGCCTTACAACTCGGTGCAGAGCCAGGTCGTCAAGACCGCGTCCGGCCCGAACTCGGTGCCGCAGATGTTGGGTTCCGACGCAGAAGATCACTCCATCCTGGTGGATGGCGACAAGCGCATGAAGCTGGCCTACGGCCACGTCGACAACACCTATTCCGAAGGCTCCAAGCTGGCCTATTGGAACGTGCCTTACGACGTCAATGGCGACGGCACCTACTCCGCCAAGGAGAATGTGGCCAATGCGTATCTGAACCACCTCTATGTCTACAAGGACCTGAAGGGCACCAATCCGAAGGGTACCTCCAAGGACAGCGAGAAGCTGCGCGTCGGTATGGAAGTGCCGATTCCGGTTGACAACGGCCCGGCAGGTGCGGCGGTCGGTAGCCCCTTGAACGGCGGCCACCTGCATTACACCGGTTCCAAGGGCACCATCGTCTACACCAAGTCTCCGGTGCTGGATAACGTGCCGATCGTCCTGACCAACCCGGGTATCTGGGACGCCCTGGGCCTGCCGTTGACCCCGTTCAACGACTCCACGGTCAAGAAGAACCCGCTGTCCATCGTTGAATCCGACATCACCCCGTACCAGGAAGCCTGGGTTGCGATGGTCGATGCCGAAACCGGCAAGCCGGTCATCGATAGCCATAGCGGTCAGCCGGTTCGTTTCATCGGTACCAATCCGATTGACGTTCCGAACTGCGCGAACTGCCACTCCAACGAAAATGCCAACGGTTCCAAGTACACCCTGTACAAGGGTGAAAAGGCGTTCTGGAAAGGCTTGGGTGCGTCCGACTACATCGCGAATCTGAAGTCGACCTCCGTGTCGATCCTGCAGATCCACGATGCCAAGCACGGCACCCAGTTCATGGCCAAGTACGACCCGACCACCCGCGACACCTCCAACCGTCTCGGTCGTGATCCGGTCCTCTGCCAGAAGTGCCACGCGGACAACGTCATTGGCGTGTTGCAGTCCAAAGGTATTGCCGAAATCTTCTCCGGTAAGAAGATGGCGGGCGATACGGCTCTGATGCCGTTGACCCAGGCCCTGCATGGCGCCCACCTGAAGAACCGCCCGCTGCCCGATTCGCAGGGTCGTACCGCCGCTTGCGCCGGTTGTCACCCCTCGCATCGTCAGGATGGCTCTTTGGACGGTTACCCGATCACCGAAGACGGCAAGAATACCTATGCCGATGGTGATAACCGTGACACCAAGGGCGGCTGCTTCGCTGGCCGTGACGTGCATTCCAACATCGGTAAGGACAAGGACGGCGTGGAAACGCCGGAGCACTTGAACGCGATCGGTAAGTGGTTGCAGGCCAACGTGTCGAAGATCGGTAACGGTGAAGGCGGCAAGGGTCTGTGGTGCACCAACTGCCACAACCAGCTGACCCGTGAGCTGTATCAGCGTGACAACCTGACCCATGCCTTCAAGCAGGAAGGCGCGACCCTGCGTGACAAATCTCTGGAAGAGATCGCCGCCGGGATCGGTGTCAGCATGGCGCAGCTCGAAGCCATGATGGACCCGAAGGTGGTGCCGGATGCCAATGGCAACGACACCCCCGGAAAGTCCGAAATCCTGCGTACCTGGGCCCAGGATCGTCTGGTCCCGAACATCGCTGTCATCGCTCTGAAGGGTAATGGCCCGATGGTCAACATGGACGAGGACGGCGACGTCAACGTGGTACCGCTGTCTGCCAACCCGAATGTGGATATCGCCGGCATCACTCTGCCGGAAGGTGCCACCGGTGCGGCGGCTGTGCCTTATGACGCGGCCACCAACGGTCGTGACTACTGGTTGTCTGCCGGTGCCCCGCACTGCGCCGACTGCCACGCCGCGCCGTATGTGGAAGGTCAGGGTGGCGTTGCCTTCCCGATCAACCAGCCGGGCAAGTACAGCCTGATGCGCTACACCAAGGGCCATGCCGGCCTCGCGTGCCAGGCCTGTCACGAGTCCATTCACGGTTTGTACCCGGTCACCCCGTCGGTCGATACCACGACCTACAAGCAGGCCGCTCAGTACAACCCGGATGGCAGCCACGGTCCGATGAAGTGCGCCGCCTGTCATGAGACCAATGCCAGCGGCGTGCCGAACATCGCCCTTGGCCAGACCTACAACGGCAAGAAGATCGACAACGACTTCGACGCTGCGGTCTCCTGGATGCACGCCAATGCCCCGGATATGGGCGGCGCCATCCCGGGTGGTGGTCACTAAGCTCTGGGAAGGGCAGGGATGCCCTGATATAACTCAAAGGGGTCAACCGAATCCCTAAGAGTGTGTAGATTAGGGGGGCGCAAGCCCCCCTTTTTCTATGAACCTTCGTTAATCGGGTCATGCCCATTGCGTCGCCCGTCAAATTCGAGATTTTGAGTATGCAGTTACCCCCGTTTTCCAAACTGGCTGTGGCCTTGGGTATGGCCCTGGTCATCAGTCACGGCGCCACGATGGCCGCCGATGCCGCTGTCGTTTCCGCGCAGGCGGACGAAGCGATAACGATTGCCGGGCCTTACACCAATGCGCCCGCGCGACAGGTGCTCGCGAAAGTCGGCGACCAGGCGATCATGGCAATCGATCTTGAACAGGCGCTGGCGAGCTCGCCGGTCTCCACCCAGTTCATGTCCATGAATGAAGACGATCAGGCGCGCGTGCGCGGCGATATGCTGCAGCGTTTGATCACCGCAGAACTGATTTATCTCGAAGCGGTCGCGGAAGGGTTTGTTGACAGCGATGCCTATCGCACGGAAATGGCCAGCTTCCGCACCGGCCTGCTTGCGCAGGCTTATCTGAACAAACTGCGCAGTGAGGCCGCCCCGCCTGCGGACGTCATGGCGGACATCAAGGAGCGTTTTCGAGAGGATGGCGACGCCCAGGAGGCCGCCAAAGCCACTTATGTTGCGCAGCGCTATCCGGAACTGAAAGCGGCCCGTATCGCGGCACTCCGCGACCAGTTTGGGCTCAAGACCTACCCGGAACGGCTCAGCCTGGATGGGGACTCCGCACAGGTTGTCGCGGAGGGCGACGGTGTTGAGATTCGACTTGGCGATCTACGCGGTGGCCTGGATGCTGAGGTGACTTCGGAGCCGTTGGCGCTGATGCAGCGCCGTCTTGAGGATGGCTCGGAAACGGCCCTGCTCGCGCGCGCTGCGATCGATGTGGGGATCAATGTTGATGGCGGGCTTGAGCGATACGGGCACGATCTGGCGTCGCGCCTGTTGCTGCGCGCGAAGCAGAAGGCGTGGGTCCCGGATGAGGCCGCGATGCGTGCCTGGTTCGATGCCAATCCCAGCGTCGGCGAGATTCCGACACGCTGGCATGTCGGCCAGATCGTTCTCAAGACGCGTGAGGACGCCGAAAAAGTCAGCGCCCGCATCAAAGCGGGTGAAAGTCTGTTCAATCTTGCAGGTGAACTGAGCATCGATCCCTACGGGCGTGAACATAACGGAGACATGGGCTGGTTCCGTGCCGGCCAGGGATTGCCCGAGATCGAGAAGGTGCTCGACTCCATGAAGGATGGCGAGATCAGCTCGGTGCTCGAGACCCAATTGGGTTTCCATCTGCTCACGGTTCTGGAGCGTCGCCCCGGTTCACAGAAGACCTATGACGATGTGCATGACCGCGTCGAGCAAGCCATGATTGCCGAGCAACTTCCCGATTTTCTGGTTGGCCTGGAGAAGAAATACGGCGTGAGTCTTGATCCGGGGACGCCCGATTGATGGCGCGGTTCATTGCCGCGATGTTGCTGCTCGGGGCGGGCCTTGGGCCGGTACTTGCGGCCAATCTGCCGCCCCACTGGCAACTCAGTTATCCGGACCTCGATGGCCAGGTTCAGCCCCTATCACAATGGCAGGGTCGTACTGTTGCGGTGAATTTCTGGGCGACGTGGTGTCCGCCGTGTCTGCGCGAGATTCCGGAGTTTGTGGCGTTCCAGGCCGCGCACGAAGGGGCATTGCAGATCGTCGGCATCGGCATGGACGAGCCTGAAAAGCTCGCCAACGTCGCCCGGACCTTGCGCATCAATTATCCGATTCTGGTCAGCGATCCGCGCCAGAATCTCGGCTTGCTCTCGGAATGGGGTAATAACCGGGGCGTGGTGCCGTATACGGTGTTCTTCGATGCCAGTGGGGAAATGCGAATCAAACATCGCGGTCCACTGGATCGCGAAACGCTGGAATCGTATTTCAGCGAGTTGCAGTCGCCCCGAAAAGACTGAGCCATTGGCGGGGCTGGGGTCGTGCCCGGTCCCGCTGACCGGGCGGATTCTGATAACCTTCACGCCTTTTTCGGGTAGTGGTGTGTACCGAACAGGCATGACTCCGACGCGCATCAAGATTTGCGGTATCACACGGGCTGAAGACGGCGTAGCGGCGGCGAAGCTCGGCGCAGACGCGATCGGTCTGGTTTTCTATGATCGAAGCCCCCGCCATATCGGTATCGGGCAGGCGCGCGACATCATCGCTGTCCTGCCGCCGTTCGTGAAAGTGGTCGCGTTGTTCATGAATGCGCCGGCTGGCGATGTCCTGGAAGTGCTCGATCGGGTGCCAATCGATCTCCTGCAGTTCCACGGCGACGAGGACGCCGGCTATTGCCAGGGCTTTGATCGCCCCTACATCAAGGCGGTGCCTATGGCCGGGGACAACGACGTGCAGGCCTATTCGCAGTGCCACAAGCACGCAGCCGGTCTGCTTCTGGACAGCCACGCGTTGGGCGAGGCCGGTGGTTCCGGAACCACCTTCGATTGGGACAAGGCGCCACGGCATCTAGACAAGCCCTTGATTCTCGCAGGTGGTTTGACGCCACAGAATGTCGAGGATGGGGTTCGGCGCGTGCGGCCCTACGCGGTGGACGTATCTTCGGGCGTGGAATCTGCAAAGGGCATCAAGGATGCGCAATTGATGGCTGAATTCATTGAAGGGGTGAGACGTGGGCAGTCCTGATACCAATATCGATTTCGCGGCAATGCCGAATGCAGAAGGCCATTTTGGCCCGTACGGCGGAATTTTCGTTGCCGAGACCTTGATGGAGCCGCTGGACGAGCTGCGAGAGGCCTATGAGCGATTCAAGAGCGATCCGGATTTCCAGGCCGAATTCGATCGCGATCTTGCGCATTACGTCGGACGCCCATCGCCGCTCTACCACGCGGAGCGGTGGAGCCGGGAACTGGGCGGCGCGCAGATATACCTGAAGCGCGAAGACCTGAATCACACCGGCGCGCACAAGATCAACAACACCATCGGCCAGGCCCTGCTCGCCAAGCGCATGGGCAAGACCCGCATCATCGCGGAGACCGGGGCCGGTCAACACGGCGTGGCCAGTGCCACGGTGGCGGCCCGTCTCGGTCTCGAATGTGTGGTCTACATGGGTGCGGTGGACGTGGAGCGGCAGAAACTCAATGTCTTCCGCATGAACCTGCTCGGCGCCAAGGTGGTGCCGGTGCATTCCGGCTCCAAGACGCTCAAGGACGCGCTCAATGAAGCGATGCGCGACTGGGTCACCAATGTCGATGACACCTTCTACATCATCGGTACGGTGGCCGGCCCTCACCCGTATCCCGCGATGGTGCGCGATTTCCAGGCCGTGATCGGTCGTGAAGCGCGTGCCCAGTGTCTGCAGCAGACCGGTCGCCTGCCCGATGCGCTGGTTGCCTGTGTGGGCGGTGGTTCCAACGCCATTGGCCTGTTTCATCCCTTCCTGGCGGACCGGGATGTCGCGATCTACGGCGTCGAGGCCGCCGGTGACGGTCTGGATACCGGGCGTCATGCGGCGCCGCTGTGCGCCGGCAAGCCGGGCGTGCTGCACGGCAATCGCACCTATCTGATGGAGAGTCCGGATGGCCAGATCATCGAGACGCATTCGATCTCGGCCGGTCTGGATTACCCGGGGGTTGGCCCTGAACACGCCTGGTTGAAGGATGTCGGGAGGGCGAATTATGTTGCGGTCACCGACAAGGAGGCCATGGCGGCTTTCCATAGCATCACCCGCACGGAAGGCATTCTGCCGGCACTGGAATCCAGTCATGCCCTGGCGTATGCGATGAAGCTCGCCCCGACCATGTCGAAGGACAAAATCCTGGTCGTGAACCTGTCCGGACGTGGCGACAAGGACATCCACACCGTCGCCACCCTCGAAGGCATTGAAATATGAGCCGTATCGCCGCCCGATTTGCCGAACTCCGCGCCGCCGGGCGCAAGGCGCTGATTCCCTACGTGACCGCCGGTGATCCCAACCCCGAAGTCACCGTCCCGTTGATGCACGCGCTGGTGGATGCCGGTGCCGACATCATCGAACTGGGTGTGCCTTTTTCCGACCCGATGGCCGATGGCACGGTGATCCAGCAGGCCCACGAGCGTGCCCTGGTTCATAACGTCAGCCTGCGGGATGTACTCGGCATGGTGCGCGAGTTTCGGCAGACCAATGTCAGTACCCCCGTGGTGTTGATGGGTTACCTCAACCCGGTCGAGATCATGGGTTACACCGAGTTTGCAAAAGCGGCTCAGGCCGCCGGGGTCGATGGCGCGTTGACGGTGGATATGCCGCCCGAAGAGAGTCACGACTTCCTGGTTGCGTTGCGGGAATACGGAATTGATCCGATCTTCCTGCTCGCGCCAACCAGTCATCAGGCGCGCATTCGCAAGATCACCGGTGCGGCGAGCGGCTTTGTCTATTACGTGTCGCTCAAGGGCGTTACCGGTGCGGCCACCCTGGATGTGTCGGCGGTTGCCGCGAAGCTCGATGAGATCCGCGCCGAGACCGATATTCCGATCGGCGTTGGTTTCGGTATTTCCGATGCGGCGTCCGCAGCGGCCGTCGCCCGAATCGCCGATGCGGTGGTGGTCGGCAGCGCTTTGGTGCGCCGCATTGGCGAGAATGCCGGCACGCCGGAGAAGATCCCCGCAACCCTCGGCTCGGTGCTGAACGAGATGCGTCAGGCCATGGATGCGGGCTGAGCACCATCGCCCTATGAGTCCGAGATGACTACACTGCTCGCAATAAGAAGCGCAGCGCCGGTATAACGGCGCGCGATCGCAACAAAAGGCAACACGATATGAGCTGGTTCGAAAAACTGATGCCGAGCCGAATCCGCACCGAAGGCGGCAGCAAGCGCCAGGTGCCGGAAGGCTTGTGGAGCAAATGTCCCTCGTGCAGCGCGGTGCTCTACCGTGTGGAACTGGACCGCAACCTCAACGTCTGTCCGAAATGCGATCACCATCTGCGTATCGGAGCGCGTACCCGGCTCGACAGCTTTCTGGACCCGGAGCCGCGCATCGAAATCGGTGCGGACATCGAGCCGGTCGATTTCCTCAAGTTCCGCGATCAGAAGAAATACCGGGATCGCATCGCTGCCGCCCAGAAGACCACCAATGAGAAGGATGCCCTGGTGGTCATGCAGGGCAAGGTCAAGGGCCTGGATGTGGTGGTTGCGGCGTTCGAGTTCAAATACATGGGCGGTTCGATGGGCTCGGTGGTCGGCGAGCGGTTCGTGCGCGCCGTGAACGCTGCCATCGAACACAACATCCCGATGATCTGTTTCTCGGCATCGGGTGGGGCGCGCATGCAGGAGGCGCTGACGTCGTTGATGCAGATGTCCAAGACCTCGGCGGCATTGGCCCGGATGGCGCGTCGCGGCGTGCCTTTCGTCTCCGTGGTCACCGACCCGACCATGGGCGGCGTGTCGGCCAGTTTCGCGATGCTGGGGGACGTGATCGTCGGCGAGCCGAATGCGCTGGTCGGTTTTGCCGGTCCTCGCGTTATCGAACAGACCGTGCGTGAAACCCTTCCGGAAGGCTTCCAGCGTAGCGAGTTCCTGCTGGAAAAGGGCGCGATCGACATGATCGTGGACCGTCGCGAAATGCGCGACCGTCTCAGCAGCCTGATGGCGATCCTCGCACACAAGCCTTCCCCGGCTTGATCGCTCGTCGTTAAACCCCGGCATTGCTTCGTGGCCCGTTTCGCGAGGTTGTCGGACTGGCTTGCCTGGCTTGAGGGATTGCATCCCAAAGCGATCGACCTTGGCCTGGATCGTATTGGCCGTGTCTGGCAGCGGCTGGGTGCCCCGGCCATTGCCGCAGAAGTGGTCACCGTGGCAGGGACCAACGGCAAGGGGTCCAGCGTCGCGATGCTGGACGCGATCCTTGGGGCTGCGGGCTACAAGGTCGGACGTTTCACCTCACCGCATTTCGTGCGCTTCAACGAGCGCGTCGTCGTCGCTGGACGTGAGGTTGACGATCTTCGCCTGATCGACGCCTTTGAGCGTATCGATCAGGCACGCGGGGGGATCAGTCTCAGCTACTTCGAGTTCACGGCACTTGCCGCGTTCCTGTGCTTTGCCGATGCCGGCCTTGACGTCGTACTGCTCGAAGTCGGATTGGGGGGGCGCCTGGATGCGGTGAATATCATCGATGCGGACGTTGCCTTGATCACGGCAATCGATCTGGATCACCAGGACTGGTTGGGCAACGACCGTGAGGCGATCGGTCGGGAGAAGGCCGGGATACTGCGCGCCGGGCGAGTCGCAGTATGTTCTGACCCCAATCCACCCGCATCCGTGGCGGAGCGGGCTAAGGAAATCGGTGCAACGCTGCTTTGTCTCGGCCCTGACTATCAGTTTGTAAAGGAGGGTGAAACGTGGGATTGGTCAGCCCCGGGTCGCCGCTGGGCCGGGCTCCCGAAACCCGCATTGCCCGGGCGGTTTCAGATGGACAATGCCGCCGGCGTGCTGGCGGTGATTGCCACCCTGAAACACGAGGTGTCCCGTGCCGCGATCGAACGGGGCTTGCGATCGGTGCACTGGCCGGGTCGCTGGCAGGTGGTGGATGGCGTTGTTCCAGTGGTGCTCGATGTTGCGCACAATCCGCATTCGGCGGGGGGGCTGGCTTCCCAGCTGGCCGAGCAACCGACAGCGCGGACGCTGGCGGTTTGCGGCATGTTGCGTACCAAGGACGTGGTTGGGGTTCTGAAGATCATGCAGCCCCACATCGATGCGTGGTTCCCGGTCAATCTGCCGTCACCGCTGGGCTTGGATGTCGAAGCGATGCGCGCACATCTCGATGCCTTGCCGGTGGCTGCCCCGGTGATGAACTGCGACAATGTCGAACAGGCGTTGCAAGTCGCGCGGGACCGGGCCACTCCGGGTGATCGTATCCTTGTGTTTGGTTCCTTTGTGACGGTCGAACAGGCGATGCGTGTATTGGATGCGGCGCCCAGTCCCTCTTCCCAATCATCGGAGTAACCCGAGTTACCGACATGGACCCGCAGCTTAAGCAAAGACTGGTTGGTGCCGCCGTGTTGCTGTCACTGGCCGTGATCTTCCTGCCGCTGATCCTGAGCGGTCCACCGCCGAGCGCGACTCAGGTGGTGCGTAAGGAGATTCCGCCCGAGCCCAACACCGAGTTTGAATCGAGGGTGATGCCGCTGACGCCGCCGCGACTGAATCAACCGGTTGCCAAGGTGGTGATCGGTGAAGACGACGGCGATCCGGCAGCGAATCTGGAAGATGAGGTGCCCAGCGCGGAGACACCGTCCGCCGCCAAGGCCCCGGTCACCAAAGCCGGTTTGCGTGCCTGGGCCGTTCAGGTTGGTACTTTCAGCGGCGAAGAGAATGCCCTGACCATGAGCCAAGACTTGCGTGCGAAGGGGTATTCCGCGTTTGTGCAGAGTCAGCAGGGCGCCAAGGGCAAGATATGGTTCGTGCGGGTCGGGCCGGAGCTGCAACGCGACGATGCCGATGCGCTGATGGAAAAGCTGCGTAGCAAGCAACGAATAAAAGACGCCTATGTCGTGCGCTACCCCTGAGCGGGGCATCGGTAGACGATGAACTGGGCATGGATCGACATCGCGATGGTTGCGGTGGTGGTGATCTCCAGCCTGGTAGGGTTTACCCGGGGTTTCGTTCGGGAAGCGATGTCGTTGGCGAGTTGGGTACTCGCGTCGATGGTGGCGATGGCGTTTTCACATCGTCTCGCCGGTTACTTCGAATCCTGGCTGGCGGCGCCTTCGGCACGGATTGCGCTGGGCTTTGCGATCCTGTTTGCGGTCACGTTGTTTCTCGGCGGCATTCTCACCAATCTCATTTGCCGGCTTATTCAGATTGCCGGTCTGAGCGGAACCGATCGCAGCCTCGGCGGCGCATTCGGACTCGTTCGCGGGGTGTTGATCGTGGTCGTGCTGGTTACCCTGGCAGGGTTGACGCCGATGCCGCAGGACCCGTGGTGGCGCGAATCCGCGCTCATTCCGCACGTTCAGCCTTTGGCTACCTGGATCGCGGGTTTTTTACCCGAGTCGGTCGCCAGCTATTTCGTTTATTCTTGATCTTCTTCGCTGTTCGCCGGCCCGTTCAGGGCGTGGAGCCTAAGCATGTGTGGAATCGTCGGTATCGTTGCCCGCAACCCGGTCAATCAACCCATTTATGATGCGCTGACGGTGCTCCAGCATCGTGGTCAGGACGCGGCAGGCATCGTGACCTGCGAGGGAAATCGCTTGTCCCTGCGCAAGGACAACGGCCTGGTCAAGGACGTGTTTCGCACCCGTCACATGCGCGATCTGACCGGCAACATGGGCATCGGGCACGTCCGGTATCCCACGGCCGGTACCTCGAATTCCGAGGAGGCGCAGCCTTTCTACGTGAATTCCCCTTACGGCATCACCCTTGCGCACAACGGCAATCTGACCAACGCGGCGGAGCTCAAGAACGAGCTTTATCAGACCGGTCTGCGCCACATGAACACCGATTCGGACTCCGAGGTGTTGCTCAACATCCTCGCCGACGAACTGCTGCGCCTGGGCAAACAGCGGGTCAATCACGAAGATCTGTTCGATGCGGTGGCGCGCCTGCACCGCCGTTGTCGCGGTGCCTATGCGGTGGTCGCGATGATCACCGGTTTCGGCATCCTCGCCTTCCGCGACCCGCACGGTATCCGACCGGTAGTGTTCGGAGTGCGCGAAGATGAGGCCGGCCCGGAAGCGATGGTGGCGTCGGAGAGCGTTGCCCTCTCCGCCCTGGGTTTCGATCTGGTGCGCGACCTGGAACCCGGAGAGGCCCTGTTCATCAACACCGACGGGCATATCCACACCCGCCAGTGCACGTCCAAGTCCATACTTTCCCCGTGCATCTTCGAGCATGTCTATTTTGCGCGCCCGGACTCCATCATCGATGGCATTTCCGTGTACCACGCACGCTTGGCGATGGGGGAAAAGCTGGCCGCGAAGATCAAGCGATTGCGTCCGGATCACGACATCGACGTGGTCATTCCGGTGCCCGATTCGAGCCGTTATGCGGCCCTGTCACTGGCGCATGCGCTGGACGTGCCGTATCGCGAAGGTCTGATCAAGAACCGCTATATCGGACGGACCTTCATCATGCCGGATCAGCCCAAGCGCAAGAAATCGGTCCGCCAGAAGCTCAACCCGATCGAGATGGAGTTTCGGGGCAAGAACGTGATGCTGGTCGATGACTCGGTAGTACGCGGCACCACCTCCGAGCAGATCATCCAGATGGCCCGCGATGCCGGGGCCCGCAAGGTCTATTTCGCGTCGGCGGCACCGCCGGTTCGTTTCCCCAACGTCTACGGTATCGACATGGCGACCCGTGGCGAACTGGTCGCGCACGGTCGTGACCCGGATCAGGTCGGGCAGGCCATCGGTGCCGACTGGATGGTCTATCAGGATCTCGACGATCTGCTTGCTGCAGTGGGCGATGGTTCGGACATCAGCCGCTTTGACGATTCCTGCTTCAGCGGCAACTATGTCACCGAAGATGTCGATGAAGCCTACTTCCTGCATCTCGAGGAACTGCGCTCGGATGTTGCGAAGGCCGAGCGTCAGGCCCGCAAGGGCGAGGTCATGTTCCTGAACAATCGAGGTTAAAGCCGATGACATCACAGATGCGGCGCCTGCTCTACCTGCCGTGTCTGGCTGCAGTCCTGATACCGGGCTGGGTTGATGCACACGGTCTGCACGAAACCAATCGCGAAATACAGGCCGCACAGCGACCGGTTACCCTCTGGGAATGGTTCTTCGGACGCATGGAGGCGGCGGCGCATGTTCGCATCGACCAGGCCGCCGGGTATCGATACATCGAAAGCGACGGTCTGCCCGATCATGCCACCGGCCGTTTCCCGAATCGCAACAATCCGAACCGTATTCAGCGGATCGAACATACCTATCGCGTTCCGCTCGAACCGACGCAGAACGCGCGTGAGCAGGACATCGGCCATGCTGCATTCGGTGTCGCCATCAATGGCGTGCCCTACGATCCGGCGACTGCCGAATTCTGGCAGCGGGATCGACGTTGGAACTACGAGGCCATCGGCGGCCCCTATAACCTCGGTCTCGATTCGAGCAACGCGCACGTCCAGCCCAATGGCGCTTACCACTATCACGGCATTCCCAAGGGCTTGATCGACGCGGATGGGGCAAGGCGCAACCCCATGCTGATTGGTTGGGCGGCCGACGGTTTCCCCATCTATGCGCCCTGGGGTTATCGCGTTGCCGCCGATGAAACGAGCGGCCTGGTCGCGCTTCGATCCAGTTACCGCCTCAAGGAGGGGCAGCGTGCTGGCGGACCCGGAGGGCGCTACAACGGTCAGTTTGCCTCGGATTTCGAATACCGCCCGGGGCATGGCGATCTGGATAAATGCAATGGCCGCTCCGGTAAGACGCCCGAGTTCCCCGAGGGGACGTATTACTACGTGCTGACGGGCGACTTTCCCTTCATCCCGAGGTGCTGGGTCGGTGTGGCGGATGCGTCTTTCCGGAAAGGCCCAGGCAATGGCGGCAATCGCAGCAGCCCGATGGATCGCGGGAACGCACCGCGTGACGGGCGTCGCGGACCACCGCAGGAAGCCCTGACTGCCTGTGAGGGACGCGCGTCGGGTACGAGTTGTCGCTTTGAAGCCCCGCATGGCGAGATCGATGGGCAATGTCGAAAGGTCCGCGATGGCTCGCTTGCCTGTGTGCCTTCGGGAGGTCCGCCGAGATGAGGCCCGGGCGCGTTCATGGCGTTGCTTGGGTGCTCGCTGCGCTGACCGTGTTCGCGGGTGTCGGCGTCACTGCCGGTGAGCCCGCATCACCGTTGCCGAGCAAAGGCCTGGCCACCGCATCGCCAGCGGTGATTGAACTCGGTCGAGCCTTGTTCCAGGACACCCGCCTATCGACCGACAACTCCATTTCCTGCGCCAGTTGTCACCCGCTGGATCACTATGGTTCCGATAACCAGTACCGTTCACATGGCGTCGATGGTCGCCTCGGGGAGACCAACGCGCCGACGGTGTTCAATGCGATGTTCAACATCGCCCAATTCTGGAACGGGCGGGCCGGTACGCTGGAGAGACAGACGGATTTTCCCGTCAACGACCATAACGAAATGGCGTCCTCATGGCCGGAAGTGTTGTCCAAGCTGAACGCGTCCCCGGACTACGCCGAGCGTTTCGCTGCCCTGTTCGACGACGGCCTGACCGTCACCAATGTGCAACACGCGATTGCGGAGTTCGAACGGACCTTGGTCACGCCAGACTCGCGCTTCGACCGCTACCTGCGTGGCGATGTCGAGGCGCTGACCGCCTCCGAGCGCGCAGGCTGGCGATTGTTCAAAGCTTACGGGTGCTCCGCTTGCCATCAGGGTCGCCTGTTGGGGGGCAATCTGTACACGCGAATGGGGTTGTTCGGGGACTATTTCGCTGATCGGGCCGCAAGAGGGGACGGCGATCCAAGCGATGCGGATCTCGGGCGTTTCCAAGTTACCGGCGATCCCGAGCACAAGTACCAGTTCAAGGTGCCCAGCCTGCGCAATGTCGCGTTGACGCCGCCGTATTTCCACGATGGCGCCACCAGCGATCTGCTTTCCGCAATTCGCATCATGGGTCGCTATCAGCTTGGTCGCGAGATTGCACCGGAGGATGTCGCGTTGATTGGCGAATTTCTGCGCACCTTGAATGCGCCGTTGGGGACGATGTGACCGTGTTCGGGAGGCGGCGTCCGGTCGTCGCGGGCTTGTTTGCCCTCGCCGTGTTTGTGGCGATGGCGGTGCTGTACGCCGCCAGTCAGCCCTACGCCTTGTCGATTCATACCCGGACCCTGGCCGCATTGACGGACATTCGCATGGCCAATGCCCGTCTGGATCGTGAACTGCTGCTGGTCCGCGTGGGGATTGCGGCGGATCTGGATGCACTGGTGGATGCGGTCAAATCGCTGGAAGAGTCGGCGGGTATTCTCAACACCGCCGAAAGTGCGCTGCTTGCGAGGACCGGGGACACCCGGCAGTCGCTTCTGGTGATGGTCGAGCGCAAGGCGCTCGCGGTCGAGGATTTCAAGTCCAATAACGCCGTGCTGCGTAACTCGCTGCATTATTTGCCGCGCTTGATCGAAGAAATCGCCAGTGCGGCGCACGAGGGCAAGGCAACCGAACGGGTTGAGACGCAGGCGCGCCACCTCCTGGAAACACTGCTCAGTCTCCGGCTCGATCTCACGCCGGAAGCATCCAGCCTGGCGCGGAAGAGTCTGACCGTGCTGGCGGAACGCTCGGCGGATGCGCCAGCACTTGCCGAGTTGATCGATAATCTGGTTGCGCATGGTGAAATGGTGCTGCGACTGGCCCCGGAAGTGGAACGGGACATGCGCCAAGCCACGCTGATGCCGGTGCCCGAGGCAATCGACGCCTTCGAGCGCGCCTACCTGGACGCATGGGCTCAGGCCCTCGAACGGGCCAACCTGTTCCGCAGCGCCCTGTTTGTCCTGGCGGTATTGCTTGCCATCGCCGGTGTGGCGGCCTGGATACGTCTGGTACGCGGCGCGGCCGAAACCCGTGAGCTGCTGGCTCAGGTGGAGTGGCACAAGCTGGTTCTCGATGAGCACGCGCTGGTCAGTATTGCCGATGTGCGCGGCAACATCACTTACGCCAATCAACGGTTCTCGGAAGTCAGCGGCTACTCGCGCGACGAACTGATCGGAAAGAATCACCGAATCATCCGCTCCGACGTCCACGACACGGCGTTCTTCCGGGAGATGTGGCGGACCATCGCGAGCGGCAAGGTCTGGCACGGAGACATCTGCAATCGCGCGAAGGACGGGCACCTTTACTGGGTGGATTCCACCATCGTCCCGTTCACGGATGAGCACGGCAAGCCTTATCAATACGTTTCGGCGCGGACGGATGTGACGGCCCAGCGACAAATGGCGGAGGAGCTGGCGGAAGCCCGGATCGCGGCCGATGCGGCCAATCGCGCCAAGAGCGAATTTCTCGCCAACATGAGTCATGAAATCCGCACGCCGATGAACTCGATCATCGGCATGAGCAATCTGGCTCTGGAAACCCGGCTCGATGCGCGGCAGCGGCAATACATCGGGAACGTCGCGACCTCAGCCGAGGCCTTGCTTGGGATCATCAACGACATCCTCGATTTCTCCAAGATCGAGGCCGGCAAGCTGGCCCTGGAAAACATCGATTTCGAGTTGGCGGATGTGTTCGACAACCTTGCCAACATGACCGGCCTCAAGGCGGCGGAAAAGGGCTTGGAACTGCTGTTCGATGTTTCCGCAAGTCTGCCCCGGCGACTGGTGGGCGATCCGTTGCGCCTGGGTCAGGTGCTGCTGAACCTGTGCGCGAACGCGATCAAGTTCACGGAACATGGTGAAGTCGTGGTGTGCGCGCAAGTCGTCGAACAGAAAGGCGACGACATCCTGGTGCAGTTCCGGGTTCGTGATTCCGGGATCGGCATGACGGTCGATGAGCAGGCGCGCCTGTTCAAGTCATTCAGTCAGGCGGATGCCTCGACCACCCGTCGCTTCGGGGGCACAGGCCTGGGTCTCGCCATCAGTCGTCAGCTGGTGACCGCGATGGGCGGTGAAATCGGCGTCGACAGTCAGCCCGGGCGCGGTTCCACGTTCAAGTTCACGGTGCGTCTCGGTATTGCCGAACAAGCCCCGGCGAACGGAATTACGCAAGGTGAACAGACCGATTTACCGAGCCTGGTCGGGCTCAAGGTGCTGGTGGTCGATGACAATCCCAGTTCGCTGGTGATCTTGAACAACCTGCTGTCTTCCTTCAGTTACAAGGTCGTCAGTGCCGCGAGTGGTGCGGAAGGGGTCGCCTTGGACGCGCTCGCCGAACGGCGCGGAGAACCGTTCGATCTCATGGTTCTCGATTGGCGGATGGCCGGCATGGATGGTCCGGAAACGGCGCGGGCCTTGCGTGCGCAGCAACCCGGATCGCCGCGTCCCATCGTCTTTGTGACCGCCTTCGGTCGCGGCGACATGAGCGACGAGATGAACCGTATCGGCAAGGCGGAGCTGGTCACCAAACCGGTGGTGGCGTCGAGTCTGTACGACGCGATCGCCGGGCTCATGGGCGTGGCGCGAAAACAGCGGGTTTCCCAGCGTCTGCGCGGGCCGCAGGTGGATTCCCTTATCGGTGCGCACATCCTCCTGGTGGAGGACCACCGCATGAATCAGGAGTTGGCGGTTGAATTGCTCACCCGCAACGGCATGCACGTCACGGTTGCCAACGATGGCGCCGAAGCCTTGAACACGCTCGAAACGGCGCGCTTCGACGGGGTGTTGATGGATGCCCAGATGCCGGTGATGGATGGCTACGAGGCGACGCGGCTCATCCGCGCCCAGGCGAGGTTCGCCGATCTTCCGGTCATCGCCATGACCGCAAATGCCATGACCGGGGACCGTGAACGCTGTCTGGACGCCGGCATGAATGATCACATCCCCAAACCGGTGAATGTGCAGCAGATGTTGAGCACGATGGCGCGCTGGATACGTCCCACCGGAGCCGCTGCCGAACGTGGGGCGCCGCCCGGCGACGACGCGCCGGGGGACTCGGGTGATTCGCAACGATGGCCGGCCCTGGTTGCGGTCGGTATCGATGTCGAGGTCGGGGTGGCCAACGCCGCCGACGATCGCGAGCTTTATGTCCAGGTGATGCGGACCGTGCGCGATACCGAGCAGAATTTTCTTGCGCGCTTCAACGATGCCCGCGAGCAGGGCGACATGACCACAGCGACACGCCATGCGCACAGCCTCAAAGGGGTCGCGGCGACCATTGGTGCCGAGTCCGTGCGGCTGGCGGCGTATCGGCTCGAAACGGCTTGCCGTGAAGGCGATCAACGGGCGATTGATGCCGCGCTGCCGATGCTCGAGCCGGAACTCGACGCCTTGCTGCGGGCCATCAATACAGAGTTTGGGGTGTCCTGAGCGGGCCGTTCTCGAGCCCCGCCATGATCCAGTCGGCAATCGCCTGAGCGTCGTTCAGGTCCAGTTGCGGCAGTTCGATGTCTAGCGGAGTCGGTGCGTCATGGGCGACTGCGATGATGTATGGGTCTTGCAGACACAATAGCGGGCGCTCGCGTACCGGTCGGTGCAGTTCCAGTTTCGGAAACGGTTCGCTTCGATAGCCTTCCACCAGCACGAGATCCAGCGCGCCGCGATCCAGGTGGGCAAGCGCCTCGACCAGGTCGGGCTCATCGTCCCGGTTCGGGGTCTCGATGATCACCGCCTTGCGAAACTGCGACGCCAATACCACTTGCAGGGCGCCAGCCTTGCGCAGTCGATCGCTGTCCTTGCCGGGTTTGTCGATGTCGAAATCGTGATGGGAATGTTTCACCAGCGCGATGCGGAGCCCGCGCTGGCGCAGACTGGGGATCAGCCGCTCCAGCAGTGTGGTCTTGCCGGTGCCGCTGGCGGCGGCGATACCGAGCAGCGGGAGGGGAAAGCTTACGACCGGTGCATTCACAACAGGTCCTCCGGGCGATTGAAATTGGCGAAGCCGGCGGCAAGGTCGCGGCAGTCCACGAAGTGCGCGTGTTGCGATCGCAACCAATGAATCACGGCGCGACCGTCCGCTTCCAGGAATTCACGCAGCGGAGCGGCCAGATCACGGTGCAGCAGGGAAAACACCGGCTGGGGGTGGCCGTCATCCGCGACCCCGGCCTTGCCCTCGTCGCCCAGGCCCAGACTTAGTCGATCGGCAAGACTGAGCGGCAGACGTGGGGCGTCGCAGGGAACGCACAGCAGCCAGTCGTCGACCATTGCTTCCAGCGCGGCGAGGACACCGGCAAGCGGGCCGCGATAATCCGGCCAGGGATCGGCGACAACCCGATCGCCGAAGGCTCGATAGCGTTCGGCATTGCGGTTGGCATTGATGATCACGCGACCGACTTGCGGTCGCAGACGTTCCCGCACATGGGCGATCAAAGGCCGATCGCGCCACACGACCAGGCCCTTGTCCTCGCCGCCCATGCGCGTGCCGCGCCCTCCGGTCAGGATGACGCCGGTAATCTCGGCGGGGGAGAGATTCACTGGTTTTCGTCTTTGGAAATCTTGCGCACAAACCGATCCAGCGCACGGGTGGTCAGGACGCGCTTGAGCACCACGAACATCCAGGTCGGCCAGGTCACCGGGTAGCGCGGCTTGGGGTTCGCCGACTCGAGCGCATCGATCACCTTGGCCAGCACCGCTTCCGGCGGCAACGTCCCGGGCGCCGCCGGGCCGACCTTGTTGAGGCGCGCCAACATGCCTTCATAAGTGGCACGGAAAGGGCTTTTCGCGACGTCGATATTGTCGTGGAACTTGCGCATCGCATTGGCGCGGAACCTCGACAGGATCGGCCCCGGCTGGATCAGGCTGACGTGAATGCCGGAACCGTGCAATTCCACCCGCAGGGTGTCGGACAGACCTTCCAGCGCGTACTTGCTGCTGTTGTACGCCCCGCGAAGTGGCAGGCCGATGAACCCGAGCACCGAGGAATCCTGGATGATCCGCCCCTCTCCGGCGGCGCGCATCGCGGGGAGCACGGCGCAGGTGAGTTCGTGCCAGCCGAACAGATTGGTCTCGAACTGTTCGCGCAGCACCGCGCGGGTCAAATCCTCGACCGCCCCCGGTTGGCCATACGCGCCATTGTTGAACAGGGCATAAAGCCGCCCATCGCAGGCGTCCAATACGGTTCTGACGGCGGTTTGGATCGAGTCGGAATCGCGCACGTCGAGTTGCAGGGCGTCGTCGAAACCGGCCTCGCGAAGTGCCTCCACGTCTTCTACTTTCCGCGCGCTCGCAAACACGCGGTAACCTCGGGCCTTGAGTCCTTCCGCGACGCAACGCCCGATGCCGCTGGAACAGCCGGTGATCAATACGCTGCGGGGTGGGTTGTTCTGAGTATTCATGCCGCGCACCTTATCCGAAGCCATCCAACTGAAGCCATGTTGTACATCTCCCCGAGTTTGTCCGTGCCGATGCGGCAGATCGAGTTCAACGCCGTGCGCTCGCAGGGTGCCGGCGGCCAGAATGTGAACAAGGTCGCGAGCGCGATCCATCTGCGCTTCAACATCCATGCGTCTTCCCTGCCCTGGGTATTCAAGCAGCGGCTGCTGGCGCTGAACGATCAGCGTATCAGTGCCGACGGTGTGGTGGTGATCAAGTCCCAGGAGACGCGAAGCCAGGAGGACAATCGTCGAATTGCCCTGGAACGACTGGCGGAATTGATCCGCAGTGTGACCGTGACCCCGAAGAAGCGCGTTGCCACCAGGCCGACACGCGGCTCCCGGGAACGTCGCCTGAAAGCCAAGGGTTTACGCTCCCGCCACAAGGCGCTGCGCAAACCCCCAAACGAGGAGTAGGGCGGAACCTGTAGGGCTTCCGCCGTGCGCTTCCGGGGGGCGAGGCGGCGGAGCGGGAGATCGCGATATCCGGACTGCGACGTGTCCTGGAACGAGTCGCGCGCGGATTTCGGGTTTGCACGGCGGAAGCCCTGCGGGTTCCGCCCTACGGCATCGTTGTGCGGGGATGACAGCGATGCATCGCCACCAACCCCACCGGCGGGGTGCGTGAACACCGCCTGAAGCTCATCACGAGGCGCGGCGCAAACTGCCGAACGAGGAGCGGGATTTATGCCGGGATAAATGTTTTTAAACCCATGTGTGCCCTTGACTCTCCGTTTCGCGCCCATATGATGCCTGGCACTCACCGATAGGGAGTGCTAACAGCCCGGTTCGCGGGCGTTGGCCTGAATCCATAGGCAATAACTGAACGATGAGTCAGGAGAGTCATTAATGAACATCCGTCCCTTGCACGATCGCGTCATCATCAAGCGCATGGCCGAAGAGCGTAAGACCGCCAGCGGCATCGTGATTCCGGATAGCGCCACCGAAAAGCCGGCCCAGGGCGAAGTCCTCGCCGTCGGCAACGGCAAGATCAATTCCGACGGCACCGTGCGCGCCCTCGACGTCAAAGTCGGCGACAAGGTCCTGTTCGGCAAGTACTCGGGCAACGAGGTCAAGGTCGATGGTGAAGACCTGCTCGTGATGCGCGAGGAAGACATCATGGCGGTCGTCGAATAAGACGCCCCCCGCCCAACTCCATTCGAATTCAGAGTTAACGAGGTAACGAAACATGTCCGCAAAAGACGTACGTTTTGGTGATAAGGCGCGTCAGCGCATGGTCCACGGTGCCAATGTCCTGGCCAATGCCGTCAAGGTGACCCTCGGTCCGAAAGGCCGCAATGTGGTCCTCGATAAGGCCTACGGCGCGCCCACCGTGACCAAGGACGGTGTCTCCGTCGCCAAGGAAATCGAGCTGGAAGACAAGTTCGAGAACATGGGTGCGCAGATGCTGAAGGAAGTCTCCTCGCAGACCTCCGACATCGCCGGTGACGGCACCACCACCGCGACCGTGCTGGCCCAGGCCATGCTGCGCGAAGGCATGAAGGCCGTCGCCGCCGGCATGAACCCGATGGACCTGAAGCGCGGTATCGACAAGGCGGTCACCGCCGCCGTCGCGCACCTGCGCTCCGTGTCCGCGCCGTGCACCGACAGCAAGGCCATCGCCCAGGTCGGCACCATCTCCGCCAACTCGGATGACTCCATCGGTAACCGCATCGCCGAGGCGATGGACAAGGTCGGCAAGGCCGGCGTCATTACCGTCGAAGAAGGTTCTTCCCTGGAAGATGAACTCGACGTCGTCGAAGGCATGCAGTTCGATCGCGGCTACCTGTCTCCGTACTTCGTCAACAACCAGCAGTCCATGGCCGCCGAGCTGGAAGACCCGCTGGTGCTGATCCACGACAAGAAGATCTCCAACATCCGCGAGCTGCTGCCGGTGCTGGAAGCGACTGCCAAGTCCTCCCGCCCGCTGTTGATCATCGCCGAAGATGTCGAGGGCGAGGCGCTGGCCACCCTGGTCGTCAACGCCATGCGTGGCATCGTCAAGGTCTGCGCCGTCAAGGCCCCGGGCTTTGGTGATCGTCGCAAGGCCATGCTGCAGGACATCGCGATCCTGACCGGTGGCACAGTGATTTCCGAAGAAGTCGGCCTGTCCCTCGAGAAGGCCACCCTGGACGACCTCGGTCAGGCCAAGAAGATTGTGGTCACCAAGGAAGAGAGCATCATCGTCGATGGTGCCGGTTCCGCTGAGGACATCAAGGGCCGTTGCGACCAGATCTCCGCACAGATGGCCAACACGACTTCCGACTACGACCGTGAGAAGCTCCAGGAGCGTCTCGCCAAGCTGTCCGGTGGTGTCGCCGTCATCAAGGTCGGTGCTGCCACTGAAGTCGAGATGAAGGAAAAGAAGGCCCGCGTCGAAGACGCCTTGCACGCCACCCGTGCGGCCGTCGAAGAAGGCGTGGTCCCGGGCGGCGGTGTCGCTCTGATCCGCGCCCTGGCCGGCATCAAGGACCTGAAGGGCGACAACCACGAGCAGGATATGGGTATCAACATCGCCCGTACCGCCATGGCTGAGCCGTTGCGTCAGATCGTCAGCAACGCCGGTGAAGAAGCCAGCGTGGTGCTGAACAAGGTCGCCGAAGGCGAAGGCAACTTCGGCTACAACGCCGGTACCGGCGAATACGGCGACATGGTCGAGATGGGCATCCTGGACCCGACCAAGGTTACCCGTTCCGCGCTCCAGAATGCGGCTTCGGTTGCCGGTCTGATGATCACCACCGAGTGCATGGTCGCCGAACTGCCGAAGGACGAACCGGCCGTCGGCGGCGCGGGCATGGATCCGATGGGCGGCATGGGCGGCATGATGTAGTGCGACGAGAGTCGCAGGAGGTAGCTGGCCTCTGAGGAGCTACTAAGCGACTGAAATAATTAGTTATTTTAGTCGTAATTCCTCGATTTTAAACAGCAATTTGATCGCTGTCTGGGGGTCTTTCGACCCTCATTCAGCACCCAATTTAGCCAGTGTGGCTCGCTCTAAAAGAGTTAGTCAGATAGCCACACCGGCAACCCAATTCCCTTGAGGAAGATGGTTCCGTGTGCGGTTGTTTTGCAATCGTGCTCCGTCTCATTCCTTTCTCACTGGAATAACAAGTACGCGACATTCGGCTGTTGCTGTGACAGCACCGTCCTGGACGGAAGCTGTTTCTGTCATTGTCTTGCCCACCTCGGTGGGACAAGACCCGTTGTTTGACCAACGGTAGCCTAGGGGTAGTGCGAGACTGGCAACGGTCTGGTGCGAAGCTCCCTGACAATGTACCCCCCGTTTACGGCGGCTCATCTTGCGAAAGACCGAGTCGGATACTGCCAGTAACTGGCGGTTGAGGGGCTAGGCTGGGTGGTAGGGTTAACGTACGTGAACTGCTGATAAACACCGTCAGCCGCATAGAGCCAAAGTTACTGACAGGCTCTGACCAAAAGGTATGTGGTCGGTTATCCCTCTTACATCTGGGGATACGTCAACATTGCACCACCGGTGGACAGGCAGGACCTAACCCATTCCTTGTGACAGGAGCGGAACTCGGTAAGCCTGTACTTCCGCCCGTCATGGGCAGGGGAGTCGTAAGACGAACTGTTGGACGTGCAGGTAGAGGAGGTTGGAAAAAGCGAATGCCCAGCTGTAATAGCTGGGATAGTGGGTTTCCCACTCTCGAAAGAGAGCAGACTTCCAACTGGTCTTTGATCGCGAAAAGGCTTGTAAAGCCAAAACCAAGATACGCCGGAGTTACCGGTGATCTTGGACAATTTGACCACCCAAACGGGGACAAGACATACGTCCCCGTTTGGGGATACGTGTGTTTTCTCCTGATGGGTGTCTCTCACTCAACAGGAGGTAAGCAAGATGCGTATTTTGGAAAAAGTACCTGCGACTTCCCACCGGGTGACGCATTGGCACGCCATCAACTGGCGTCAAATGAATCATCAGGTGCGAGGGCTACAGGTAAGAATCGCGAAGGCGACGAAAGAAGAGCAGTGGCGGCGGGTACATTCGCTGCAAAGACTGCTTGTCCGCTCGTTTGCAGCCAAGGCTTTGGCTGTGAGGCGGGTCACTGAAAACCGAGGGAAGAAAACACCCGGAGTGGACGGTGAAATCTGGGACACACCCGGAACCAAGTGGGAAGCGATTTCACGACTGGAAAGGACCGGTTACAAACCGAAGCCTTTACGTCGGGTTTACATTGCCAAAAAGAACGGCTCACGCCGCGCTCTAGGCATTCCGACCATGCTGGATCGAGCTATGCAGGCCCTTTACCTGCTGGCGCTGGAACCGGTGTCGGAAACAACCGCTGATCGCAACTCATATGGGTTTCGCCCTCAACGCTCTACCGCAGATGCGATGGAACAGTGCTTTGTTGCATTGAGCCGTAAGCATTCCGCGAAATGGGTGTTGGAAGGCGACATCAAAGGGTGCTTCGACAACATCAGTCATGACTGGCTCATCAATCATGTCCATTTGGATAAGGTGATGCTGGAAAAATGGCTGAAGGTGGGATTCATGGAATCAAGCCATTGGAACCCAACGGAAGCCGGGACACCGCAAGGTGGAATTATTTCCCCGGTATTGGCCAATCTGGCACTTGATGGTTTGGAAAAGGTGCTCTTTGACCGCTTTGGTCACAAGAACACCAAGAAGAGCTACAAGACCAAGGTCAATTATGTGCGATACGCTGACGATTTTGTGGTGACAGGAATCTCCCAAGAGATTCTGGAAAACGAGGTTAAGCCAGTCGTTGACGCCTTTATGGCTGAACGTGGTTTGGCTTTGGCACCGGAAAAAACGCGGATCACGCACATAGATGAAGGGTTCGACTTCCTAGGGCAAAACGTTCGACGATACGGGGAAAAGCTGCTGATAAAGCCTGCTCACTCCAATTTGAAGAGCTTTCTGGCCAAGGTGCGGGACGTAATCAGACGGCATAGAGCGGTCCCTGCTAGTGTGCTGATAGCGAACCTGAACCCGGTCATTCGGGGCTGGGCTAACTATCACCGCCATGTGGTGTCTGCTGAAACCTTCAAGTACGTCGATTACCGTATCTGGAAGTTGCTTTGGAAATGGGCGCGACGACGGCATCAAAACCGTCATAAGAGGTGGGTCAAAGAGAAATACTTTGCCCGCTTCGGGTCTCGCTCCTGGGTATTCCATGGTATCGGTAGCGCGGGCCAGCTGAGTAAGTTGGTCTATGCGTCCGACATTCCCATCAAGCGGCACACCAAGATCAAATCTGAGGCGAATCTGTTCGATCCTGAATATGAGCTCTACTTCGAAAGCCGTCTGGAACGGCTTTGGAGAGATTCATGCGACGGTAGGCGGAGAATCCTTGGGTTATGGCTTGCACAGAACAAGCGTTGCTTGGTCTGTGCTGCCCCAATAACCAAACAAACAGGCTGGCATGTCCATCACCTGTTTGAGCGGTTCAAGGGAGGGGGTAACGAGAGCCAGAACTTGGTGTTGCTGCATCCAAGTTGTCATACGCAACTTCATAACCAGGGGTTGCGTGTGTCGAAGCCGGTTCTGGTTTAACCAGGACTTACAAGGGCTTGAGCCGTATGCGGGGAAACTCGCACGTACGGTTCTTAGGGGAGGGGTGGCCAGTAATGGTCGCTCCTTACCCGACACGGTACGGTCCAATTCACCCCGGCTCGACGCCATAGCTGCGTTGCCAAGTGAGATGACCATGTTTGGTCACGTGCGATCGCACGCTCACATTGCCCGCCTTGCTCTGACGCCGATCCGGGGCAACCTGAACCGCACCGTGCTCATCTACCGTGCAACAAAAAGCCCCGCCGGGAGACTGGCGGGGCTTTTTGTTTGGAGCGTGGAACTGCGCCGACGTTACAAGCGCAGTGGGAACTTCGGGAAATTCCGAGCGGGTCAGCAGAAACGGCACGGGTAGCGGCCAATTATGGAGATGCTGCCGAACTCAGAGACGAGACTGAGGAGTTCTGTGGCTGCGACGCGGGGGTGATCCCGGACAGTCCCTCCCCAGGCCATCAGCACCACCGCCGGCCCAGTTTGCGACCCCACTCCATGTGACCAGTATGATAGCTCTCCAACTGGAGTTGGTGGCTATTTAGAGATTGTTTTTACCAGCATTCGCGGCGTTTTTTACTGGTAATTTCTGAAATCCGTCGCAAATTCATTTGCTTGATCGCAAGCTCGCCATAGCCCGGGAGACCAGTGTTTTCGCGGTTTTCTTGCCGTTCGTGGGTTTTCGCCTTTCGTCCCACTCCTACCATCCCCCCCCTACTCAGAGCCGGGCGGATGCTCCGTCGAGCGCAAATGCGGAGCATAGGTGCTGCCAACATTAGGGCAAGGCTGCCGGGAGCCGGAACATGGTTGTTGGCGAGTGTTAGATCTTCGTAGACCACGTTGTCGTAGTGGACCTCCTCACCGGACTGGATCAGGCCGATGCCGCCGCCGCTGTTGACGCCGGCGTTGGCCATGTAGGTGACGAAATTGGTGCCGCTCAGGGTCGCGCTGAGTCCGTTGAAGGTCAGCTCGAAGATCTGGTTGAGGTAGTCCACCTCCACGGACATCGCATAGAACACGCCGTTGGTCGGCCCGCTCGGGTCCGCCAGCCAATACTCACCGCTGGAGGTCGGGTCGACCGACCAGGTGGTCACATGATCCCAGTGGGTGCGCAGGTAGCTGGTGGTGTAGTGGTTTGCATCCTGCACGTCCCAGGCGAGGCCGACGTGCCCCCAGTCGCTGCCCTGGCCGGTGGCTTGAACCACTTTCACGTCCGCGCTCAGGCGGAAGTGATCGGACGCCGCCACGCCATCGATCAGTGCGAAGCCGATGCTGCCGTCATGGGCGTCGTCGGCGCCGATCGAGGAGTTCAGAACACCACCGGATGCACCCCACTCACCGGCGTCAATCCCGGAAAACACCCAGCCGACGGTGTCACCGTCGCTGAAGTCATCCTGAAATACGATCGCCGCCTGGGCGCTTGGTGTGACCAGCAGGGCGATGATGGGGGCGAGCAGTCGGGCGTTCATGGAATCAGTCTAGCCGCTTTCGGGCATGTGTCTCCGGCGACGCCACAAGGGCGCGGCCAGGAGGAGCAACGCGAGCGGGGCAGGCGTGGGCACCGGACTGGTGGGCGATAGATCGCTCAGCGCGTAGCCGTTGAGCACCATGCGTGCGGACTCGCCGACGCTCCCGGTGCCGAAGCTGATCAGTTCGGACGTGCCGCTGGCGGTGAAGCTGACGCGCAGGTAATCGGCGGTGCTGGCGCCGGCGTCGAAGTTGGTCAGGTTGTGCTGCTGGCCCTGCACGGTCACGCGCGAGGCCTTGCCGGTGCTGTTGGCGGTGTTGGACAGGAACAGTTGCAGGAAGTAGTCGTGGCCGGCGGTGAGGCCGGTGAAGGCCAGGCTCGACGAGCTGCTGTACTGGTAGACCAGATTGCTGAACAGCAGGTCGAGGTTGCTGCTGGGCGTGAACTGGTTGGAGAAGTCGCCGCCACCGGCGCTCATGCCGGTGATGCCGCCGGTGTCGGTGCCGAACACCAGTCCGTTGATGGTCAGCGGCGGGGCGCCGGTACCGAGATTGTTGGCGGAAACCAGGGTGCCGGAATTGAGCAGGTCGGTCTCGGCGAGCACGTCGCCCTGATCGAACACCACGGCGGCTTGGGCGGCGTGCGAGAACCACAGCAGCGCGCCGCAAACCGGCAGGGCGAGGCGGGAGGTAAGTGAGTGCATGGTGGGCATCAGTATTTGGGCAGGAAGGCGAATGCGTTCTGGCTCAGGCCGCCGGTTGCTGGCGTCGCCGCAGACCGGCGAGTCCAAGCAGCATCAGGCCCATCGCACCCGGCAGCGGTACGGATGATGCCGAAGCACTGCTGCTGGACAGGGAGATATTGGAGACGGCGCCGGATATCGAGAAGGAATCGCCGCCATCCAGGGGCAGATTGAACCCGGTGCCGAGCCAGAGGGTCGGGGTCGGGGCGCTGGAGAGGTCAACCAGGGTGTTGGGGTCGAACGTGAACTGGCTGATGTCCCAGCCGAAGGTGATGTTCTGGCCGGTGTTGCCGTTACCCAGTCCGAAGCGCGCCTGAGACCCCGTGATTTCCTGAGAGACGTAGAACGGGAAGCCGGTGTGGAAATGCAGGGTCGAGCCGGTCAGGGAGGGGATGAGGATGTCGATGTCGCCACCCAGCAACGGGTCCGTGCTGAGCGCGTCCTGGTACGCGAATAAGCCGGCGGTCGCACTGCCATCCAGGTCCGGGCTGGCCGAATCCATGCTGAAGTTGAAGGTCACCTCGACGTTGGAGTGCGAGCCCAGCGACGTGGTCGAGACTGAGCCGTAAGTCGCGGTCAGGGAGTAATTCATGACCGCCGCCATCGCGCTGACCGGCAGGGCGAGGAGAACGGTTGAGGCGATGCGGGTGAACAGGGACATGGTCTTTAACCTTCTGAAATGATGAAATCGTTCACTAGGAGCGTTGGGAGTGGCGGATGCGCAGCAGCGCGAGGCCCCCGAGCAACAATGCGTATCCGGCGGGAACGGGCACCGACGACACCTCGTTCACGGAGATGTTGTCGAGGTGCGGGTAGCGGTCGCTGCCGACGCCGTCGATATGCGTGAAGCGGATGGTGGTGCTGGTGGCGCTGGCGGTGAACAGCAGGCTGTGGGTCACGTACGCGGGAGAGGTGCCGGTGAACAGGAAGCTGTCGACGCCGATGCCGACGCTCAGGGTCGCGGTGCCCGGCGAGGAATAGGCGCTGAGGTCGAAGCTGAGTTCGTACAGCTGGCCGATCGTGGTGCCGATGACCTGGCTGATGGCGTCGCCGTAGTCCTCCAGTTGCAGCGAGTTCACGCCGCCGCCGACGCCCTGGCCGTAGGTGCTGTTGAACAACACCGCGCCCCGGTTGGGGCCGCTCACGTCGGTGACCGTCCAGCCGGTGAGATCGGCGGATTGGACGTATTGGTAGCCGCTGCCGGCATTCGGGTCGCTGACCGTGTCGGCCTCGAAATCGCCGTTCAGGATGATGTTGGCGTGGGCGTTGAGGCCCAGGAGTAGACCGAGAACCAAGCCGCCTTTTGCCATTTTCCGTGCGCGGTGGGTCACTAACGAATTTGAGCTCGGATTCATGATGCCTGTCTCACGTTCAAGCCGATCGGGGCGATCCGCTCAGCCCTTGCGAAATCGACGCAGCGCCACCAGCCCGAGGCCGAGCAGGGCCAGCGGGGCGGGCATGGGCACGGCGCTCGGGCTGTCATCGAACGTGGCGCTGATGTCGAGATCCAGGCGGGTGTGGTCCCACTCGTAGCTGCCGTTGTTGTCGATGCCGACGTAAAGCATCTCCCCCGCGAGCAGTTCGATGCCGGTGGCGCTGGCAATGGCCCAGGCGTCCTGGGTGCCGCCGGCGAGGATGCTGTTGGTGAGCGACAGGAAACGACCGTCGCCGGCCAGGCCGCGCTGCACGAAGTATTCGATGCCGTTGGAGTTTTGGCCCTCTTCGAGGGTGAAGATGGCGCTGAAATCCAGGCTCACGGTGTAGCCGGTGTTGTTGTACCAGCCGACCGCCACCACGGTGTCCACGCCGTCACCCTGCCAGCCGGGGTGGATGATCAGGGCGTCGCCGGAGATGGTCGCGCCAAAGTTACCGGATGCCGGCCCCGGCGAGGTCTTCTGCACGAACGGATAGTTGAAGTTCGGATTCGGGCCGCCGTTCTGATCCCACTGCGGATCGGTGGAGAAGACCTCGTTGCCGTTCGTGTCCCAGTCGCCCAGCAGGGTCATCACCGAGCGGGTTTCGTTGCCCTGGAAGTACTGCCATTGATTGGTGGCGGACTGCGCGGTCGGGCCGGCGATGAACTCGTCGGCGGCGTTGTACAGCAGCGTGGTCGCGTGCGTGACGCCAGGTCCGAGGATGAGTATGGCGGCTGTGATCAGGTGACGGAGTGTCATGGTGAATCCTCGATCAGAAAGTTAGGTTGATGCGACGCAAGCCAATCAGGCCAAGGACGAGCAGGCCGAGCGACGCAGGAACGGGGACCGTGGTTTCGACACTGACGAAAACGTTGATGCCGCCGTGGGCTTCCTTCAGCGCGACGTGGTTGGTGCTGTAGTAGTTGTTCTCGCCCCAGAGGATGTAACCGTTGCTGACGCCGTTGGCGTGGGTGCCCAGCAGGCTGATCCAGGGGTCTTCGTCGTAAATGGACCGCGACAGCGCATTGCCCGTGACGGTCTGCTCGACGCCGTTGACGCGGGCATCGAACTGGATGTTGGGGTTGAAGTCGCTGCCGTAGGCATCGATCAGGCTGCGCAGGTCCGCGTAGCTGGTCTTGCCCCAGACTTGCTCGTCGCCGGTGATGAACAGGATCTCCATCGTGTCGTAGACGTCGAAGGCGATCTGGAAGTCGCTGTTCTGGGTCAGCGCGTTGGCGGTCTTGGTGCCGTAGCTGTAGGTCGAAAGCAGCTCGCCATCACCGTCGAACATGCCGCCGCCGTCGTCGGCGATGCGGGCGATCTGGGTCCAGTTGCCGACCGCCAGCGGACTTGCGGACGCGACTCCCGCCCAGCACAGGGCGAGGATGAGTGCGGAGCCGATGGTCTTGAGCATCAGGTGTCGCCTCGCTTCCGCAAGCGCAGAACAGCCAATCCGCCAAGCAGCAGCGCGTAGCCGGCGGGCACGGGGACGGTGGCGTTAGCGGTGTTCTCGGCGGTCACCGAGTGCAGCACCAGGCCGCTGATCTGCGGGTTGTTGCTGAACTGAATCAGGACCGAGCTTTCCCCGGCGTCCTGGGTCCAGGTGGCGGTGAGCATGTCGGCGGTGGTCAGGCTGGACGAGGAGTCGACCGCCCAGTTGGTGTAGGTCTGGCCGTCCACGTTCACGTTGGTGTAGTGCACGAAGTTGCCGGCGAAACCGAGAATCTGCAGGCGGTATTCGTCGCCGGCGGTGAGGCCGGTGAGGTTGATCGAGAAGCTGCTGAACTGCGACGAGTTCATGAACGCATTCACGTCCGCGCCGCCGCCGAGGTTGGCGGTGCTGAAGCCGCCGTTGCTGCCGCCGGGGTAGATCGAGTTGAACACCACCGCGTCGTCGGCGAGGTTCAGGGTCAGGTCGGTGCTGACCAACGAGCTCTTGAAGTTGTACGCCGCGATCAGGCCGGTGTTGCCGCCGAGAATTTCGGTGGAGGAGCTGATCTCGCTGACGTTGTAGGTGATCGCGGCGGCCTGGGCACCGATGGACAAAAGCCCGCCGAGTGTGATGCCGAAAAGTCCGAGGGTGCGAGGGGCGTTCATGACGGGGCCCGGACGGGGCTCGGCCGATCCGTCGGGCTGATGGCGGTACGACGGCGCACCAGGGCCAGCCCGCCGAGGATCAGGGCAAGCGCGGCGGGTGTCGGGACACTGGTCTCGGCGACGCTGGCGCGGACCAGCCAGTGCCCCATCGAGGGTTCGGAGTAGGACGAGGCGTAATCCGGATCCAGGGTGTCGAAACCAACAATGCCGAAGCTGTTGCCGAGGTTGTCCCAACCCACCCAGGGCGCCCACATCTCGCCGTTCAGGGAATTCACGTCGCTGGTGAAACCCCAGACGTAATTGAACCAGCCGCCGGTGTTGTTGTACGTGGTGCCGAACAGGTTCACGAAGGCGCCGGCTTGGTTGGCGATGTTGGGGTTGTAGTTGATGTCCCACTCGGCGGCGTTGGGAATGAAGTCCGCGAACAATGACCCGACCTCGGCCTTGGTGGCGTGGCGCCAGCCCTGCGACAGGTAGCTGATGGTGTTGCGGTTGTCGTAGGAGACGCCGGTGGTTTCGGTCAGCTTTAACCAGTCCATGCCACCGACGGTGTCCTGGACGTAGATGCCCTGATCGATGTAGGCGGAGTGGGCATTCCCTGCCAGCAGAAGTAGCGCGGTCATCGCTGCGATTCGGAACGTGCTGGGCTTAGCCATCGGGTGGTCTCGTGATTAATTGGGACGTGGGGGGTTAGTGCAGACCGCGACGCAGGCCTGCCAGGCCCAGGGCGAGAAGCCCCAGGACGCCGGGCAACGGCACCGGGGCCTCGACGCTTTCCAGCGTGTAGACGATGCCGCTGTCGTTGAGGTTGAAGTGGTTGCCGCCGGTGTTGTTCTGCGCGTTGCGCCAGTAGAAGACGCCGACCCAGTCGCCGGTATCGATACTGGTGGTGCCGCTGACCGTGGTACCCGCGCCACTGAGGTTGGAGATGCTCAGATTGCCGGCGCCGTCCGAGGTGGTGCGGAAGCCACCGCTGGACAGAATGTTCAGCGTGGTCGCGCTCAGGTCGTAGGCGACCGCCGCCCAGTTCCAGTCGAGCCAGCCGCCGGTGGTCGAGGTGGTGCAGCACACGCCGAGATTGCCGGACAGGGAGACCGTGTCGAAGCCGCTGATCGCCTGGAGCTGGGCGCCGAACGGGGTGCCGAACGGGCCGTTGAAGGTGAGGAATGGGTTGAACGAGCCCATGCCGATGTTGAAGTTGCCGTAACTGCCGCCGAACAAGCCGGCGTCGTAGTTCAGCGCGCTGAAGCTGGTGCTGCCATCGAACGCGGTGTTGTTGCCGGTGACGTAGTTGAACTGCCAAGTCTCGCCGTCAGCGGAGCCGATGTTGACGTTGCTGCCGTGGGTCGTGGTCTGGGCGAAGATCTCGCTTCGGGTGGCGTCGATGATCGCCCCCTGCGCGGTCAGCGGACCACCCAGTAGGCAAACGAGGAGAACAGCGATCGCATGCAGGTGTGCAGCGCGGAGGACCGAGTTGTTCATGACTGCTACTGCCGGTTACGGATTCGTTACGACCGACGAGCTACCCCCTGGGACTCCGCGTGGGGTATGAGCTTCGATGCCCGGATATATCGCCAATATTCAAGAATTGAAAAAAGCATAAAACGCGCCGAAATCAGCAAATTGGATGACTCGGCTTCGTTGAAGCTAGGCGGGGACGGGGTATGCAGGGGAATCCTGCAGCCCGTCCAAACTTATCGAAAGCGTAAAAAGTTGGCGGAAAGACCTTCGCAACTGACAGAAATGTCAGGGTGACAGTGGTGGAACGTCAGAGTTTGGCAGCGTGCCGTGCGCCGGACGGGGATCGCAGATAAAAAAACACCCGGACGATGCCGGGTGTTGAACAGCGTTTCGGGATGTGGCTGAAATCAGTGCAGCCCGGAGACGTAAGACGCCACCGCTTTCATTTCGTGGCTGGAAAGCGTGCGAGCGATGTCGCGCATCATGCTGTTGCGGTCGTTGTTACGCGACTCGCTGCGGAAGTCCTCCAACTGCTTGGCGGTGTAATCGGCGTGCTGGCCGGCGAGGGCGGGGAAGCCGGCAGCCGGGTTGCCGGCACCGGTCGGGCCGTGACAGCCCATACAGGCCGGGATCGCCTTTTCGACGTTGCCGCCCTGATACAGACGCTTGCCAAGGCTGACCAGTTCGGGGTCGGCTGCGCCGGTCTTGATGTTCTGGTCGGCGAAATACGCGGACAGGTTGGCGATGTCGTCATCGGACAAGGCAGCGGCCTGGCCAGTCATCATCGGATCCTTGCGGGCGCCGTCGCGGAATTCGGTCAACTGCTTGCTGACATAGCCTTCGTACTGGCCGGCGAGCTTCGGAAAGTTGGGTGCGGCGCTGTTGCCGTCGGCACCGTGACAGCCGGCGCAAACGGCTGATTTTTCCTTGCCTTTGGCGACATCGCCCGCCGCGAACGCCGGGTTGGCGGTAGTGAGGGCGAACAGGGCGCTGGTGGCGGCGGCCAGGATGACTTTGTTCATGACGGCGAGGGACTCCTGAAACTAAAGATGGCTGGGTTAGGGCCGATCCGGAAAGGAAAATACATCAGCAAATTAGCCGGCTCTTATACCAGTGCGGATTTTGGGGGTCAACCGACGTGGTGATCGAACTCAGGGGCGGTTTGCTGGCAAAAGAAAAGCCGGTCGCATGACCGGCTTTTCAGAAACAACAACGTGTGCTCCAAAGGCGATGCCTTGGAACAATCAGCCCATCGCGTGGATATGGCGATTCAGGCGGGACTTCTGGCGCGATGCGGCGTTCTTGTGAAGCAGGCCGATCTTCGCGGCGCGGTCCAGAAGGCTGCTGGCGTTCTGATAAGCAGCGGTCGCGGTCTCCTTGTCGCCAGCGGCGGCGGCATTGAGCACTTTCTTCATGGCGGTGCGCATCATGGAACGGCGCGAAGCGTTGTGCTGGCGGTTCTTTTCGTTCTGACGGGCGCGCTTGCGGGCTTGGGCGGAGTTGGCCAAGGGGTGTCTCCTGAATAATCCGGTTTGGTCACGTTGTTGTTTGAGCAGCACCGACGATGGGTTCGGTACGCCTCGTGGCCTGCCCAGTCGGAAAGACTGTCGGGCCGAAAAGACCGCGCATCTTGCCGATGCCGGCGAGCGCTGTCAAATCCTTGTGCAACGAAAAAGCCCGGCCAGGGCCGGGCTTCATATCGAGGGTTGTTCAGATCCTTAATTGAAATGGTAACCGAGGCGCAGCTGGTGGAAATTGATGCCCGGGTTCGGCTTTTCGATGCCCGCGTTGGAGAAGTGCTGGAAACGATAGCCCAGGTCCCATTCGAGCTTGTTGCCGAAGCGCAGACCGGCGCCGATGTGATCGCCAAACTGGAATTCGGTGGACATGTCCTTGTTGTTGATCTTCGACTCGGTCAGAAGATGGACGCCAATGCCGCCTTCGACATACGGCTGCACGCCGCTGCTGGCGTTGCTCTGAAAGCGGAAAACGGGGGTGAATCCGATGTCGGACAGGCTGTCGTTGAGGCCCCCTTGTCCATCCCAATAACCTGCGTCGGCTTCCCAATAGCCAGTCAGATACCAGCCGCCGTTGTCGAACCAGCGTTGATTCCAATCCCATTGTGCGGAGATGCGGTACATATCGACATCGTCGCCACCGTCGCCGTTGCCGTAGACGACGGCCATGCCGTCAACGGCATGCGCGGACGCAGTGACCAGCAACAAGGCCGCCGCTGAGATTTGGGTGAGGTGACGGGTCAGGTCGCGGAATGAGTGCGTCATCGGGGCTTCTCTCAAATGTTGAAGCGCCGGGTCAGAAAGTTTAGTTGTACTGGCCCGGCACGGTTTCGCAGACGTGCAATGCTGGCTAATGTAGCACGCAGTGTTGACTTGATCACGAATCCGGAAGCAGTCATGAAAGTAACGGTTTGCGTATTTGCATTAATACCTTTCGCGGTCGCTGATGCAGTTTTCGCGGCGCCCGCCCGTCTCACTGTTTATCAGCATGACCTGGCGCTGGTGCAGGAAACTCGCGAGCTGAAACCGGATGCAACCGGCTGGGTGGTCTTGGGCGAGGTCAGCGAAGCGGCGATTGTCGATAGCCTGAACGTCCAACCGGATCATGGCTATGTCAAACAGCAGTCTTTCCGCTACGACCCGCCGACCCTCGTTGCCTTGCTGGCACGTCACGTCGGAAAACGGATCACCGTGATCCATACCAATCCGGGCAGTGGCGCGGAGCAGAGCAGCACGCCGTTGTTGGTGTCGGTGGAGTCGGGCCGGGCGTTGATTGCGGATCAGGATCGGATCGAGAGCCTGCCGATCGGGGATTCCCAATGGCGTTACCGGTTTGCGGCAATGCCGGAAGGCATGACGGCAGAACCTCAGTTGCGCGCCCAGCTTTCCGATGTGCAGACACAGGAGGCGGGTCTGAGCTATCTGACTGGGGGGGTTGGCTGGCAGGCTCACTATCGTCTGCTTCTGGGCGATGCGCGGGGCAACCAGCAACCCGGCGACCTTGAGGCCAGGGTCGAGGTATACAACAACACGACCATGAGCTGGCACGATGCGACGCTGGAACTGGTGGCCGGCGATCTGAATCGGGCCGCCTCGGCGCCGGTGCCGCGAATCCATGCCGAGATGATGATGCGCAGCGTTTCTGCGGACATGGCCGGTGCGGCGCCCGAACCGCAGCGAGACAGCGTCGGCGACTATCACCTTTACCGGGTACCGGGGCCGGTCGCGTTGCCGGCGAATGAGCGCCGCGACCTGCATCTGCTGCATCGCGATGGTGTGGCGGTGCAGCGCGATTACCGATTCGACTTCGGAAACAATCGTGGCCTGTATCAACCGATCGGTGCGGACGAGCCCATCCCGGCGGCGATTCGGCTGCGACTCGACAACCAGACCCCGGATCCGCTCCCCGGCGGCCTCTGGCGGGCGTATGCGCGGGGCGCGGATGGGGTGCTGCGTCTGCTTGGCGAGGATCGCAGCGACAACGTGCCCATCGGCAAAGAGGTCCGGCTCGACATCGGACACGCGTTCGATGTTACCGCACGTCGGGTGCAGACCCGGTTTCGTCGCCTCAACAATCGTGAGACGGAGTCGGACTGGCGTGTGGAAATTGCCAACGCCGGCGATCAAGGCGTAACCGTTGAATTGATCGATCAACTCGGCCTGAATTGGGAGATCACCGAGCAAAGCGATGCGCACGAGACGCCGGATGCGCAACACGCACGCTGGACCCTGTCAGTGCCTGCACACGGCGAGCGCGTACTAAGCTACCAGGTCACTACCCGCCAACGTTGAGCCGTCGATGATCTGCCGACCGTTGTTGAAGCGCACCCTGTTGCTGCTCCCAATGTGCCTGAGTGTGGCCGCGCAAGCGGAAACCGAAGAAGCGCTGGATGACCGTACCGGTCTGCCGCGCTGGGATGTACAGGCAGGGGACGTGCGTCTGCGCCTGGTTCAGCGCCTCCCGGATCAGACCCGGGCGTTCTTCCTGGGGCGCGGTTTCGACGCCGAACAGGTGGATCGAATTGCCGGTCATTGCGTACTTCAGACCATTCTGTACAACGATGGTCACGCACCGATCGAACTGGACATGGCTGAATGGTCCGCCCTCGTCGGCGACCGCGAAATCCAGCCGCGCTTGATGTCCGACTGGCAGCAGGAGTGGCAGGATCTCGGCGTCGCCGACGGCCCGCGCATCGCCTTTCGCTGGGCCCTGTTTCCCAATCATCAACGCTTTTCGCCCGGTGACTGGAACATGGGCATGACCACCTGGCCGGCTACGCGCGGTGCTTCCCTGGATGTCCGCATCCGTTGGCATGCCGAGGGTGTGTCGCATGAGCTCACCGTTGAAGGTGTGCGTTGTCCCTGACCTTTATTACTCCAACGAGTCTCCCTGTATGAACCGACTGCGAATGAACCGACTGCCCGCCCTGGTGTTGTTTGCTTTTTCGATGCTGTTAGTCGCGACCGTCCTGGCCGCGCAAGAGGAACTGCAACCCGCTCTGACCCCGGTTGAAGGCTTGCCGACCGCGTCGGACTTTGAGCTGCGTGACCTGGAAGGCAAGACGCATCGACTGTCGGATTACGCAGGCCAGGTCACGATCGTGAATTTCTGGGCGACCTGGTGCCCGCCCTGCCGCCGCGAGATGCCCTCCATGCAGCGCGCCTGGGAAGAACTGCGCGACCACGGCGTGATCATGCTTGCTATCGATGTCGGTGAGGACGAGGAGACCGTGTTTCAGTTCACTGCCGACTACCCGGTCGAATTCCCGCTGTTGTTCGATCTCGATTCGAAAGTGGTTCAGGCTTACCCGGTCAAGGGTTTGCCGACGACCTACATCATCGACAAGCAAGGCCGTATCGCGTTTCAGGCCATCGGTGGTCGGGATTGGGACGACGCCCCCTTGCTGGAACAGATCATCCGCCTGCAAAAGGCGCCGTAAATTCAGCGCCTCACGGTATCGTTTCTGATGGGAGTCGCGTACCGCTGATCGGGATTCGGATGTGTGCGCTTGGTCGCGCTGCGTCACGGGTGTATGGGAGGCAAACAAGGAAAAAGGCCCGGCTGCACACGCCAGGCTTTTTTGCAAGCTCGAACGGCTTACAGGGCTACTTCGCCGAAGGCCACCCGGTGTGACTTCTTCAACTCATCGGGCACCGTTTTCAGCGCTTCCTTGCCGCGCCCAAGGCGGTGGGGATCAGCTCGGCCGGCGAGACCGGCGAGGGCGTGCCCAACGAACTGCCGGAAACCCTGAAGGCGTTTCGCCAGTTCGAGACCTGGCTTGAAAACGGTGCCCAGCAGGAGGAGCCACTACCCACGGTTCCGCCAAATTCAGCTCCCCTTGCTTGGCAAGGGCTGGATCGCTGGAACACACACGAAAATTCAGAGACTCGCGATAGCCCCTATCCATTGGTCCCATTACGAGATGTTCTGGAAGAACGCCGCGAGTTCGTTCATGTGGACGGAGACCTCGGCGACTGGCAGGCGATAACCATCAAATTTTCTGGTGAAGTGGTGCCACGGGAGCGAGACAAACCATTCAAGGGTGCGATGTTTGCAGCGTATCCGGGTGACTTGGTGTTTTCGAAAATCGATGCCCGTAATGGTGCGGTAGGCGTGGTCCCGGAATCGATGGCGAGGGTGGTGGTAACAAGCGAGTACCCCATCTTTATCCCGTGTGCCGAGAAGTTGCGGTCCGCCTACCTGCGGCATCTTTTGCGTGCTGAACACTTTCGTGGGGAATTGCAGCGAAAAGCGTCAGGAACCAGCGGGCGTAAGTGCGTCACGCCGGATGGATTTCAGAGTCTTGAAATACCGCTTCCGTCACTTGATGAACAAGATGATCTGGTTGCCGATTTCGCGCGCGCGGACGAAATGGAGCGTGAAGCCGCCAGACTCCGCCAAACCGCCTGGACCGCGTTCGAATCGGCGCTGTTCACCAACGAAACGGATAGCAACGTAGGATGTGGTGAACGCAGTGAACCGCATCACTCCGGGGGGAGGTGATGCCTACCGTGGCCTTGGGGGTCGACGCGATCGATGCGGTTCGCGTTGCTCACCACATCCTACGAACTACATGCGCATCCTGCCGCCCTCGGCCCGCGACGCCCACGCCATCGCCTACCGCGCGCTGCCCAGCGTCGCGCAGGACGCCCGCCGCTACGCCCGCGCCATCATCGAGCAGACCGGCACCGACATCGCCCCCTACCGTACCCTCGGCGCGCTCACCCGTGCCGACGTCGACCAGGTCCGCGCCATCACCGGTTTCGACGTCGCCGGCTACGACTACAGCCTGGCCGAAAGCGAGGTGCGCCACATTCAACGCCGTCACGGCAACGACGCCAGCGAGCGCCAGCGTGGCCAACGCGGCATCACGGCAGAAGACTACGCCAACCTGCCGGCCATCCTGTCCGAACCGGACAGCGTGGAGCCCGACGCCGAAAGCGGCACCGGCCGCCCCGTGGTCAAGTTCGAGAAAGTCATTGAAGGGGAGCGCGTCACGGTCGTCACCGAAGTGCGCGGCAAGCGCCGCACCTTGACCGTGCTCAGCATGAGAGTGAACCCGAATGCGTCCCCCCGCTGAACGCCCAGGACGTTTCGGGGTATGAGCCCGACGCCAGGATGCCCGCACCCGGTAACGCCATTATAGCCCCATGATCAAACTCCAATTCGACGACGCCCAGGTCCGCGAGCTGGCCAACCGCCTGCACGCCCTTGGCGGCGCCATCAGCCGCCCGGCCATGCAGGACATCGGCGAGCAGATGGTCCGCAGCACCCGCCAACGATTCGCCGAATCCAAGGCCCCGGACGGCACGCCCTGGGAGCCGAACAGTGAAACCACCCTCGCGCGCCTGGTCGCCAACCACCGCAGCAAGAAAAAGACCCGCACCGGCGGCCGCACGCTGACGCAGAAGGGCGTCCAGCGCCTGGCGGCGAAAAAGCCCCTGATCGGGGAGAGCAAATCGCTGTCCACGCAGATTCACTACCAGGCCACCGACACCAGCGTCACCGTCGGCAGCACGTAGGATGTGGTGAGCGGAGCGAACCGCATCAATCGCGCACACCGCTGATCCTCGACAGATGCGGTTCGCGTTGCTCACCACATCCTACGGTCGAGGGGTCACGGATCGACGGTGGTGAAGCCGAACTGTTCCCAGCTCTGCATGCCGCCGCGATACCACTTCAGCTTTTCCGCCGGGTAACCGAGCGTGAGCAGGGTGCGGATGTTGGTCGGCGACTGCCCGCACCAGGGGCCGTTGCAGAACATGACCAGGGTCTTGGCGTTACTGAAATCCCACAGCTCGCCTTGCGGGATCGCCCCGAATTCGAACTTGAGGATGTCGGCGATCTCGGTGTTGTCGGCGTGCGCCAGATCCAGCTTGGTCCAGGGGATGTTGATGCTGCCCGGGATGGTGCCGTCGGCGGTCCAGTCGGCGGTGCGCGAATCGATGATCAGGATGTCCTCACCGACATCCGCGCGTTTCAGGTAGTCGATGAGTTCGAGTTCGCCGATGGTTTCGACATCCGGGTCGATCGACATCGGCTGCACACAGAACGGCGGGCAATCGCGTGATGTCGGCACAAAACGCGGCGAGATGGTGTTGCCCGGGTCCTGATGGCGCAGCAGCAACACCGGTTCGCGGTGGTGGTGGATCTCGATATAGGGCAGTTGCGTGGTGATCTTCACCCGCAGGTTGTCGAGGTCGAAGAGGTCGTCGGCGGTATTCGCGGCATACGCAGCGGGTGCCGCCAGCAGCGCGCCGAGAATCAGAATGGAGTGCGGTTTCATGGTGTGGCGGGGGACTCGGGATCGGCCACGCTGCGCCCTGGGGTAGGAGGCAGGCGCGGCAGGGTGAGTGCGGGGAAGGGGCCGGTCAGCGCGTTCAGGAAGGCGACCACGTCGGCCACCTGCGTGTCACTGAGCTGTTTGTGCAGCTGAGACGGGGCCATCACGCGCACCGCCTCGTCCAGGGTTTTCACCCGGCCGTTGTGGAAGTAGGGCGCGGTCAGCGCGATGTTGCGCAGTGTCGGCACGCGGTATTTGTGGCGGTCGGCCTCGTCCTGGGTGACCGCGAAACGGCCGGGCTCGTCGCGCAGGCCGTATTGCTCGACGTAGGGGCTGTCGTGGAACGGGAAACTGATGAAGAAGCCGACGCCGCCGGGCATCAGCGGGCCGTTGAACGCGGGGCCGCGATGACAGGCGACGCAACCCAGCTCGGCGAAGCTCTGCATGCCGCGCAGCTGCTGCTCGCTGAGCGCGGATTGGTCGCCGTTCACGTAGCGGTCGTAGGGGCTGTTGGGCGTGATCAGGGTGCGTTCGAAGGCGGCCACGGCCTTGGCGGCGTTATCGATGCTGACCGGTTGCTCGCCGCCGAACACAGCCTCGAACTGGCTGACGTAGCCGGGGATGTCGCGGACGCGGGCAATGGCCGCGTCGAGGTCGCTCATGCCCATCTCGACGTGTGCGACCACCGGGCCCTTGGCCTGATCTTCCAGGGTCTTGGCGCGACCGTCCCAGAACTGCACGGAGTGGAAGGCGGCGTTCCAGACGGTGGGCGCGTTGCGCGGGCCGGTCAGGCCATGCACGCCCATCGAGGTCTGGCGGGAGTCGTCACCGCCGGCCATCAGGTTGTGGCAGGAGTTGCACGACACCGTGCCGGTGGCCGAGAAGCGCGGGTCGAAGAACAACTGCTTGCCGAGTTCGATCTTGGCCGCGCCGGGCGGGTTGTCGGCGGGGTAGGGGGCCTGCTCGGGCAGGGCTTCCCAGGCGGCGACCAGCGGCGATAACAAGCCAAGCAATAGGATGGTGAGGTGACGCATTTCGGAGCACCTATGGTCTGGATGGGCTATGCCCGTGGGAGCGTGAGGTGTAGGCCGGCTTAAGGCGCGTAGCGACGTAGCCGGCTTGCGGCTTCGAGCGCCAGTACCAAGCCGGCAACGCTGCGCTTATGCCGGCCTACATGCTGCACGCGACCAGGAAAAGGGAAGCAAGGCGACGCATGGCGGCTCCATGAGGCTGGGCAAGGCGTAGGGCGCAACCCGAAGGGCTTGCGCCGTGGAGGGCGGGGTGTCCGACGGCGCAAGCCCTTCGGGTTGCGCACCCTACGTGCTGCAGGAAAGTGGAAAGCGATCCCCAGCGCGTGCCGGGGACCGCTGCCGGGTTACAGCGTCAGCGAGGCGGTCTCATGCTCCATCTCGATCACCGGGATGGTGACGGTGCCGGCACCGAGCACCACATCGGCGAGGTGCTGGCCGTAGGAGCGGTAGTTCAGCTTCACGTCTGCGGTCACCTGGGTGGCGCCGTCCGGGGCCTTGAAGGTGTAGCGGGACACCGCGTTGCCCTTCGGCGGGATCGTGGTGTTGCGGCTGAAGCGGGTCACTTCCCAGGGCAGGTGGGTGACGTCGCCGCGACCGTTACGGGCGATGGCGTTGAAGATGGTCACGTTGTCGTGATCCAGCTCGCCGTGGTCGTCCAACTGGCCGTTCTGGAAGATCACGTTGCGCTTATCGTCGGTGATCGTCACCTGCACCCAGATCTCGCGAACGTCAGTCAAGGAGGTCGGCAGGTTGTGACCGGCGGAGGTGTTGGTGACTTCGACGCGCAGATCGACGAGACCGTCGGCGCGCTTTTCGAAGTTCACGCCCACTTCGGCGGCGTTCTGCAGTCGCTGACGGGCCGCTGCGGCATGGGCGTCGTCGCCGCCCCCGAGCAGTGCGGTGACCACCGCATTGCCGCCGACGAAGCCGTGTTCGTGGACCACGTCACGCTGCTTGGCGGCACCCAGGCCGGCAAAGCCGCCAAGATTCTCGCCTTCCAGGTCCTCCGGACGCTTCATTTCCTTGGCGACGCGAACCGCCGTCTCGACCGGGTTCATGTGGCAGTCCTGACAGACGATGCCAGCGCGGGCGTAGGGCGAATACTTCCACTCGTCATAGGTGCGCTCGATCGGGAAGCCGTTCTCGGCGTGGAAGATGTTGTGGCAGTTTCCGCAGAAGTCCGCCTTGGTGTGCAGATCCGAATACTCCGTCTTGTGATACGGCGAAACGGCGTCCTTCAGCGGGCCGCGCTTGGTGCCGCCGGGGCCCTGCGGGTCGATCTCGAAGCTGGCGTTGCCGTGTTCGAGCGTTGCGGTGTCGAGGAAGTTGGTCTTCTTGATGGTGTGGCAGACGTCGCAGCTCACGCCCTTGGAAGCCAGCGGGCCGGTGGTGAACTTGTCGTTCTCCTTGTCGTGCACGACGGTGCCGCTGAGGATGCCGATCGGGGTGTGGCAGGCACCGCAATGGTTCATCAGCTTGCCATCGGTGGCCTTCTCGGCCATCGACCAGAGCTTCTGGAAGATCGGGTCCACAAATGAATTGGCGTGCATCGAACCTTGCCAACCCTGGTACTGCTTGGGGTGACAGCCGGCGCACATCGCCGGGTCCTCAAAATCCGCTTCGGTCACAGTGCGGTCACCGGTGACGGTCATGTAGGACGGCAGGTACTTGAAGTCCTTGTCGGTGGTGGCCTGCATGTGCGCCGGCATCTCCATGACCGGCTTCATGCCGTGGGCGACCATGTCCTTCATCGCATCCATCATCTTTTCCGGCATCGACGTGGGGCTTTCGGCGTGGGCCATGCCAATCGCGACGGCGAGGAGGGCGCCCAATGCGGGCGTCAGCAGTTTGGAAATCATGGCTCTCGGTCTCCGCAGGTTTTGAACCTGTCGTTTTATCGTTGTGGGAGGAGGCCCTTGAGCAACGGCTGTGCCAATGGTAACTGTATGAAATATCGATGTTTTTATAATCCCCCTGTGTTGCGGTTGTTGCGTTGCACCGTCGCGGTGCAATGAAATTCGTCACTCGTCGTGGGGTTTGTGAGTGCTAACGAATTCCAATCTCAGGGCCTAATGCCTCATGCTGCGCACCCCCGATCACCCGGACCGCCCGATGATTACGTCCAGCCCTGAACGCCCCTTGATGCCCAGCCTCGCCGAGGCCTTCCCGTACTGGTTGAAACTCGGCTTCATCTCCTTCGGCGGGCCCGCCGGGCAGATCGCGATGATGCATCAGGAGCTGGTCGAGAAACGCCGCTGGATCTCCGAGCACCGCTTCCTGCACGCGCTCAACTACTGCATGTTGTTGCCCGGCCCGGAGGCCATCCAGCTCGCCATCTACATCGCCTGGCTGATGCACGGCGTGGCCGGCGCGGTGGTCGCCGGGGTGCTGTTCTTCCTGCCGGCCTTCGTGCTGCTGTCCTCGCTGGCGGCGGTCTATCTGGCCTGGGGCGACGTGCCGCTGGTTGCCGGCATCTTTGCCGGCATCAAACCGGCGGTGGTCGCGGTGGTGCTGTTCGCGGCCTGGCGCATCGGCTCGAAGGCATTGAAGAACGGCGTGCTGATGGCGATCGCCGCGCTGGCCTTCGTCGGCATCTTCTTCCTCAAGATCGGCTTCCCCTGGATCGTGCTCGCCGCCGCGCTGCTCGGCGTGCTCGGTGGGCGCTTCGCCCCGGCGATGTTCTGCGGCGGCGGCGGACACGGCGCCTCGGACAAGGCCTACGGCCCGGCGGTGATCGACGATGACACCCCGACCCCCGGCCATGCGCGTTTCTCGCCGGCCAAGCTCGCCGCCAAGATCGGCGCGTTCGTGGCGATCTGGGCGCTCAGCATGTGGGCGATCCACGGCGACGACGCGCTGTTTGCGATGGGCGATTTCTTCACCCGCGCCGCCTTCCTGACCATCGGCGGCGCCTACGCGGTGCTGCCTTACGTCTACCAGGGCGCGGTCGAGCACCACGGCTGGCTGAGCGGCACGCAGATGATGGACGGCCTCGCGCTCGGCGAGACCACGCCGGGGCCGCTGATCATGGTGGTGACCTGGGTCGGGTATCTTGGCGGCGTCGCCAAGCAGGTGTTCGCCGATCCGATCGCGGCGGGCATCGCGGGTGCCACGGTCGCGACCTTCTTCACCTTCCTGCCGAGCTTCCTGTTCATCCTCGCCGGCGGGCCGCTGGTCGAGTCGACGCGCGGCGATCTGAAATTCACTGCGCCGCTGACCGCGATCACCGCCGCCGTGGTCGGTGTGATCGTCAATCTCGCCGCGTTCTTCGCCTGGCATACCTTCTGGCCGCAGGCCACCGACGCAGCACCATTCGCCGGGCCGTTCGCCTGGGCTTCCGTGGTCGTCGCGATCGGCGCCTTCATCGCCCTGTGGCGCTACAAGATCGACATCATGAAGGTCATCGGCGTGTGCGCGCTGCTGGGTCTCGCACAGGCGTTGATCGCTTAACCCGGTAGGGCGCAACCCGAAGGGTTTGCGCCGAAACGCCGACAACGGCGGAAGCCCCTTCGGGGTTCCGCCCTACCGATCTGTTTTTTTAACGATGCGCAAACTGATTCCGTTGGGCACCGCGCCGATCCCCGGCTCCGACAAGTCGCTGACGCTGTATCGCAGCAAGGACGATTTCCACATCAACCTGACCGGCGGTCTGGAGCTGATGAGCACCCGCCGCCACGGCTCCGAGGACGCCCTGGGCTATCTCCCCTGTCGCCGCCTGGCCGATGCCTCCGCCGCGTGCGTGCTGATCGGTGGCCTGGGCATGGGCTTCACGCTGGCCGCCGTACTGACCGAGGTCGGCGAGGCCGCCGAGGTGACCGTCGCCGAACTGATCCCCGAGGTGGTCGAATGGAATCGCGGCCCGCTGGGCGACGCGAGCGGACGCCCGCTGGACGACCCCCGCGTGCGTATCGAGATCGCCGATGTCGCGACGCTGATCGGCGCGGCGCAAGCGACCTACGACGTGATCGCACTGGACGTCGACAACGGCGCGGAAGATTTCACCACCGGCGACAACAGCCGCCTCTACTCCGACGCCGGCATCGCCGCCGCCCGCGCCGCGCTCCGCCCCGGCGGCGTGCTCGCCTACTGGTCGGCGGACCCGGACGCCCGCTTCAAGGCCCGTCTCGCCGCCACCGGCATGAAGGTCGAGGAACACCGCGTCCACGCCTTCGGCAACAAAGGCACTCAGAACGTCATCTGGCTGGCGACCTGAAGGTAGGGCGCAACCCCGCAGGGGCTTGCGCCGAAAGGCGGGTGATTCGATGAAACGAGGGATACGGCGGAAGCCCCGCCGTCCGTGATTGCGGGTAGCGGGTAGGGCGGAACCCGCAGGGCTTCCGCCGTGGGCGTTTCGAATTGGCTCTGGGGTTTGGATTGGGGCTGCGCGGCGCAAGCCCTTCGGGTTGCGCCCTACGGGAGTGTCCTCCGTGCCGCGATCGTCGATAGAATCCGGGCGTTAACCAGCCATCACCAAGGACCCCGCGATGTTTCGAGCCCCGCTAACCGGCCTGCTGGCCGCGTGCCTTCTCGCCCCGATCATGTCCGCGTCCGCCGAGGACAGCGGCACCATCAAGGTGCTCACCGAACCGGGCGACGCCAAGGTGTACATCAACGGCCAGCGCAAGGGCAGTTCGCCGCTGGAGGCGGGGCAGACCTTCGCCATCAAGCTGCCCGAGGGGGAGTATGTGCTGGAGGCGCTCAAGCCCGCCGACACCAAGGAATGGTACGCGCGCAAGGAGATATTCGTCGCCAACGATACCTTGCAGACCTTCACCCTGAAGATGGAGCAGCGGCCCAACCAGGCATGGCTCGACGCCATCAAGGCCAAGCTGCCGGTGCCAGAGACGGTCGCCATCCCCGCCGGTAGCTTCCGCATGGGCTGCGTCAGCGGCAAGGATTGCAGCAGTGACGAAAAGCCGGTGCACACCGTCAACGTACCCGCCTTCGAGATGACCCGCACCGAGATCACCTTCGACCAGTGGGATGCCTGCGTGGCCCTGGGTGGCTGCAAGCAGGACCCGAACGATCAGGGCTGGGGGCGCGGCCAGCGCCCGGTGATCAACGTCTCCTGGGACGGCGTGCAGGAATACATCGCCTGGCTCAACGCCCAAACCGGCGGTGGCTGGCGCCTGCCCAGCGAGGCGGAATGGGAATACGCGGCGCGTGCCGGCACCAGCACGCGCTTCCACACCGGGGACTGTCTCGGCGCCGATCAGGCCAACTACAACGGCGACTTCCCGGTGGAGGGCTGCCCGAAGGGTGAAGCCCGCTACCAGACCCTGCCGGTCGGCAGCCTGGCGAAGAACGCCTTCGGCCTCCACGACATGCACGGCAATGTCGGGGAATGGACGGTGGATTGCTACAACGATAGCTATGACGGCGCGCCGATCAATGGCTCGGCATGGACCGAAGGCGATTGTGCTCGCCGGGTGCTGCGCGGGGGTTCCTGGTTCACCAACGCCAGGGGCGCGCGCGCGGCCAACCGCGACGACGGCACGCGCGACTTCCGCAACTTCAACCTCGGTTTTCGCCTCGCCAGGACTCGTTAGGCTTTGGGCTTTGCGCTTTTACCCTTTGTAGTAGGAGCGGCTTCAGCCGCGATTGGCTCGAATCGAAGGCACTCGCGGCTGAAGCCGCTCCTACCTTTGTCTGTTGGGAAATTGCCCCTGTATGCGTCTTTCCTTGAATTTGATCGTTGTCGTTCCGGCCCTCCTGCTCGCTACATGCGCGTTCGCAGACTTCAGCTTCGACGAAATGGAGCAACTGGAGCGCAGTGAGCAGGGCGAATTGCTGCAACGCGCGCGCGAGGCGGCCAACGCGGAGAATTTCGGGGCGGCGCGGGATGTCCTGAAACGCGCCGGTCATAAGGCCTACGCCCCCGACGATATCAAGGCCGTGGAAGGTCTGATCGCCCAACGTGAGGCGGCGGTGGTGGCCTCAGTAGCGGTGACATGAAGTACTGGTGTCTCGGGGCCAGCGGTAAATATCCGGATTCCTGCTATGCGGTTAACGACCCGGATGCCAAGAACGCCTGTCTGGGCATGACCCGGTCGCGCGATTCCTGCTATGGCGTGGGCGACCCGGACATCAAGAACCTCTGCCTCGGGCGCGCCCAGTCCCGCGATTTCTGTTACGCCATCGCCGATCCGGACATCAAGAACGCCTGCCTGGGCATGAGTTACGACAGGAATTCCTGTTATGCCGCCCGTGGGCCGTACAGACTGCTTTGCGCGGGTGTCGCGCTGAGCGTGGACAACTGTTACGCCATCCGCTGATGCCGTGGCCGGGGTAGGGCGGAACCCCGAAGGGGCTTCCGCCGAATGGCGGTCGGGTTGCGGTAAGGTTTGATACGGCGGAAGCCCCTGCGGGGTTCCGCCCTACGTGTCGGCGGGTAGGGTGGAACCCGAAGGGCTTCCACCGGATGCGCTATGAACAGGAGCAAGGGAATGCCGAATTATCGACGGGCGTGGCGACCGGGTGGGACGTTCTTCTTCACGCTGACCTTGCTGGATCGGCGCTCGGATGTGTTGGTGAGATATATCGATGCACTGCGGGAGGCGGTGCGGCGCACCAGGGCCGAGCGCCCGTTCGAGATCGATGCGTGGGTGGTGTTGCCGGAGCACATGCACTGGATCATCACGTTGCCGGAAGGGGATGCGGATTACGCGAACCGCATCAAGGCGATGAAGATTCGTTTCGTTCAGGCGGTGCCGCGTGGGGAGATGCGTAATCCGGCCCGGGTATCACGCGGGGAGCGGGGAATCTGGCAGCGGCGCTTCTGGGAGCATGAAATCCGCGACGAGGCGGATTTCGCCCGGCATGTCGATTACATCCATTTCAATCCGGTCAAGCATGGGCTGGTGACGCGGGTGCGGGATTGGCCGTATTCGACGTTTCATCGGTATGTCGAGCGTGGGGTGTTGGCACCGGATTGGGGCGGGGATTGCGCCGATTTCGGGACCGGGGAGCGGTAGGGCGGAACCCGGAGGGAGTCCGCACGTGTTCGTGCGCTTGACGGCGGAAGCCCCTGCGGGGTTCCGCCCTACGTGGCATTGGGGTTTGCCGGTGCCGGTCGGGGGTGATGAGGTAGGGCGGAACCCGGAGGGAGTCCGCACGTGTTCGTGCGCTTGACGGCGGAAGCCCCTGCGGGGTTCCGCCCTACGGAGCCTCTGATTTTACGCCTGCGGTCGCGAGCACCGATTTGGCGGCGCTGAGCGTACCGAGCGGGATGACGATCAGGGTCAGCAGGGTCGAGACCAGCACGCCGAACAGCAGCGATACGGCCATGCCCTGGAAGATCGGGTCGTTGAGGATGAAGATCGAGTCGATGATCAGGGCCAGGGCGGTGATCACGATCGGGCGGGTGCGGGCCTTGCAGGAGCCGATCACGGCGTCGCGCACGTCCATGCCGTTGCGGACCTGTTCGATCGCGAAGTCGACCAGCAGGATCGAGTTGCGCACGATGATGCCGGCGAGCGCGATGAAGCCGATCATCGAGGTGGCGGTGAATTCCGCACCCATGATCCAGTGGCCGGGGACGATGCCGATCAGGGTCAGCGGGATCGGCGCCATGATGATCGCCGGCAGCACGAAGTTGCCGAACTGCCCGACCACCAGCATGTAGATCAGGATCAGCGCGGCGGCGAAGGCGATGCCGAGATCGCGGAAGGTCTCGTAGGTGATGGTCCATTCGCCGGCCCAGGCGAGGCCGGTGTCGAGCACGTCACTGGGGCGACCGGTGTAATGCGGCTCCAGGGTGACGCCCTTCGGCGTCTTGTACTCGGCGATCAGGTCGTCGAGGCGACCCATCGGGTAGATCGGCGCGCCGAGGCGACCGATCGCGTCGCCGACCACGTATTCGACCGCGCGCAGGTCCTTGTGGAGGATCAGTGGGTCCTGTTCCTCTTCGACGAAGCGGCCCAGTTCGCCGAGCGGCACGGTGCCCGCGCCCGATGGAATCGGCAGGTCCAACAGGCGTTTCGGATCGGCGCGGTCAGCGAGCGGGACCTGGATGGAGATCAGGGTCGGCTCTTTCAGGGTGCCGCGCTTGACGTCGCCCAGGGTGGCGTCGCCCATTGCGAGGCCGAGATTGCGGTTGATGGTCTCGACCGAGATGCCGAGGCGCACGGCCTTTTCGGCATCGACCGCGAAGCGCACCAGGCGGTAGGGTTCGGACAGGTAGTTGTCCACGTCACCCAGCATGCCTTCGGCTTCGACCTTGTCGAACAGCGCGGTGATGTCTCGCGCCACCTGGCGGCGCTCGGTGGCGTCTTCGCCGTAGATCTCGGCGACCACGGCCTGCAACACGGGCGGCCCCGGCGGTGGCTCGGCGACGGTGATGCGGGCATGCGCGGCGCGAGCGATCGGGGTCAGACGTTCACGCACCGCTTCGGCGATCTTGTGGCTGCTGCGGTCGCGCTGCTTGTGATGGGTGAGCTGGATCTGAATGGCGCCCTGCCAGGATTCGCTGCGCAGGTAGTAGTGACGCACCATGCCGTTGAAATCGAAGGGGCGGGCGGTGCCGACGTAGGTCTGCATGGCGACCACTTCCGGGACGTTCTTGAGCTCGCTGGCGAGACGCTCGGTCAGGCTGGCGGTGTCGATCAACGCGGACCCTTCCGGCAGATCGATGACCACGGCGAACTCGGCCTTGTTGTCGAACGGCAGCATCTTTACCGGCACCGATTTGCTCGGGAACAACAGCAGACTGAGCGCAAACGCGGCGACGATGCCGAACAGGGTCAGACGGCCCAGGGACTTCTTTTCGATCAGCGGCACCAGCACGCGCTCGAAGAAACGTCCGATGCGTTCCTCGCTCTTGTGCTCCTTTTCACCGGCCTTTTTGAGGGCTTCCAGGCTCGGACGCAGGCGCATCGCCAGCCACGGGGTGAAGGCGAAGGCGGCGACCACGGAGGCGAACATGGCGACCGAGGCCAGCGCCGGGATCGGCTGCATGTACGGGCCCATCATGCCGGTCACGAAGCCCATCGGCAGCAGTGCGGCGATGACCGTGAAGGTGGCGACGATGGTCGGGTTGCCGACCTCGCGGACGGAGTCGAGCGCGGTGTCGGTGTCCGTGTCGCCCTTCATCAGCCAGCGGCGGTACATGTTCTCGACCACCACGATGGCGTCGTCAACGAGGATGCCGATGGAGAAGATCAGCGCGAACAGCGACACGCGGTTGATCGAATAACCCTGGATGTAAGCGGCGAAGATGGTGATCAGGATGACCACCGGGATGATCAGGCCGACCACCAGCGCCGGGCGCAGGCCGAGGGCGAAAAACACCAGGATGCTGACCGCCACGGTGACGATGCCCAGCTTCATGATCAGGCCGTTGACCTTTTCCTGCGCTGTGGCACCGTAGTTGCGGGTGATCTCGACATGCACATCGGCGGGGATCAGGCGGCCCTTGAGCGCCTCGACCTGGGCCAGTACCGCATCGACCACGGTGACCCCGTTGCTGCCCTGAGTCTTGGCCAGGGCGATGGTGACCGCCGCCGCGCCGTTGACCGCATTGCCCTCATAGGCGGGGCCGGAGTGGAAGCCGACCAGGGCTTGAGGGTCTTGCGGGGCGTCGATCACGGTCGCGACATCGCGTACATACACCGGTGCGCCATTGTGCGAGCCGACCACCAGCCGTTCGATGTCGTGGGCGTTGCCGAGGAAGCTGCCGGAGTAGACCAGCAGACTGCCGCCGTCGCGTTCGATGTTGCCGACCGGACGCTCGTCGTTGGCGCCACGTACGGCGGCGGCGACCTGATCGAGGGTCATGCCGTAACCCGACAGGCGCTGCGGTTCGATCTCGATACGCACCCGTTCCTGGCGCCCGCCGACCACATAACCGGCGCCGGTGTTGTCGATCTGGCCGAGGATCTGGAGTACGTCCAGGGCCAGGGCGCGCAACGCGCCGTCGTCCATTTCCCGGGACCACAGGGTCAGGGTCACGACCGGTACGTCGTCGATGCCTTTCGGTCGAACCAGCGGCGGGCGCACTCCGGGCGGCAGGCGGTCGAGGTTGGAGTCGATCTTGTCGTTGACCTTGACCAGCGATGGGCCGATCTCCTCGCCGACCTCAAACTCGACCGTGACCACGCCGCCACCGCGACGGCTGCCGGAGTAGACGTGCTTGACCGAGGGGATCTCGCTCATCACCCGTTCCAGCGGTTCGATCGCGAGCGCGGCGACCTGTTCGGCGGAGGCCCCCGGATATTCGAGCAGCAGATCGACCACCGGGACGGAAATCTCCGGGTCTTCCTGACGCGGGGTGATCATCAGGCCGAGGAAGCCGAGACCCAGCAGGGCGAGGTACAGCAGTGGGGCCAGTGGCGAGTGAATGAATGCCTTGGCCATGTTGCCGGCGATGCCCAGCGGCTGCGGCGTGGTCGGGTCAGCGGCGTCGTTATGGTTGTTGTGTTCGCTGCTCATGGTCGGACCTGTGGGTGAGCGTTAGGTCAGAAGTAGGCCGGTATAAGGAGCGCAGCGACGTTGCCGGCTTGGTGCCTGGGATCGAAGCGGAAAGCCGGCAACGTCGCTGCGCTCCTTATACCGGCCTACAACAGGAACTTATTCGGGCTTCGCGACGATCCGGTCGCCAGGCTTGAGGCCGGCAAATACCTGCACGGTTTCGGGGTCGTTGCGGTCGCTGATGCGGATCAGCTTGAGCTGTGGGGTGCCGGCATCGTCGAGACGCATGACGCCGGGCAGGCTGCCGCGCCAGATCAGTGCGCTGCGCGGCACCACCGGCAGCGCCGGACCTTTATCGTCCGGATCGGGAATCAGCACGTCGGCATACATGCCCGGCGCGGCCAGGGTGCCTTCGGGGAGGTCGAACTTGACCACCACGGTATGACGCTGGGCATCGGCGACCGGGAATACCTGGGAAACGGTGGTGGTGACCAGTCGGCCCCCATCCAGTCGGGCGCGAACGGACTGACCCGGCTTGAGGGAAAGGCTGAGCCGGGACGGTACATCACTGCGGATCTGAAGATGGGCGAGGTCGGCGAAGCTCAGCAGCGGTTGTCCGGGCTGTACGGTGTCGCCCATTTCGACCTGCTTGCTGGTGATGGTGCCGGCGAACGGTGCGATGCTGCGGGCGTCTCGCAGTTTGGCGTCGATCTGTTCGAGCTGGGCGCGGGCCTGGGCGACGCCGGAATGCGCCTGCCGGACCTGGGTACCCTGCTGGTAAAGCTCGGAATCGCGCTGCATGCCCGGCGCTTCCATGCCCATCATCCCGGCCATTGGGCGGCTGAACATCTGGTCCATCATCCCGGGCATGGCCATGCCGGGCATCGCGCTTGGGCGGCTGCTCTGCGGACTGACCAGTTCGCGGGAATATTGGGCCTGCGCGGAGCGGGCCCCTGCGTCGGCGGCATCGATCGCCGCCTGGGCCGCGTTCCTTTGAGCCTGGAGTTCGGTGTCGTCAAGGGCGATCAGGACGGTGCCTTGGGCAAACTGTTCGCCTTCCTTGCCCGCGAGACTGGCAATACGCCCGGGTAACTGCGCGGACAGCTTCACTTCCTGGGCGGGCACCACGCTGCCGCCAACGGCGACGGTGTTGCCGCCGCTGGCTTCGGTGACGGTGTAAATCCCGGCATCGTTGGTGGGTGCCGCCTGGGCGCTCAACGCGACAGCGGTGGCAAGGCTGCTGATCAAAAGGGAGTGTTTCAGGCGCATGTCGTTGTTTTTCTGTGCGGGTGAAAGGAACGGAACCACACCATAGATCGCTGGAGTCGTTTTGGGGTGTCTTTGGGGGTAAAAATCACAAATCCTTGTCGGAGGAGTGTCGTCGTCGAATGTGATCGCCGAAAACACCGCTTTGACAAGAAAAGCCCCCGTCCGGGGACGGGGGCAATGCCTGCTTTACAACGAGGGGTTCACTGGTCCTTGCATCAACCGAATAGGTCGGTGGTGATGTTGCGGAACCAGCTCCGCGCGTACATCGCCTCGGCCTTGCGGGTCGATTCCGGCGCGCCCATCGGCGACAGACCGCCAGCGCCCTTGACGCCGACGATGCCTTCCGGGGTGTACTGGTAGACCGCCGCCACCGAGATGCCCCAATCCGGGGTGATCAGCGAGTAGCAGGTGTTGACGTAGGACGGGTCCGGCATGTCATAGCCGCCGACCTTGGCCGCGATCGCCGCCGCCGCCACCTTGCCCTGCGAATTCGCCGCGTAGCCGGACTTCGGCATCTTGCCGGCGATGCAGGAGTCACCAATGACGTAGACGTCCTTGATGATGCTGGACTCGAAGGTGCGCTGATCGACCGGGCACCAGCCCGACTCGTTGGTCAGACCGATCGCGGAGGCCAGGGCGCCCGCAGTCTGCGCCGGGATCACGTTGGCGACCGCCGGTTTGTGCTCCTCGAACTCGGTGCGCAGGATGCCTTCGTTGGCGTCGACGCCGACGACCTTGCCGTCATCGGCGGCCTTGCGCCATTCGATGATGCCGTCATAGTTGGCCTTCCAGCCTTCCATGAACAGGCCCTGCTTCGAGAACTTGTCCTTGCTGTCCATGATGATCAGCTTGGACTTCGGCTTGTGGTGCTTCAGGTAATGCGCGATCTGCGAAGCGCGTTCGTACGGCCCAGGCGGGCAGCGGAACGGGTTCGGCGGGGCGACCAACATGACCACGCCACCATCTTCCATCTCTTCCAACTGCTTGCGCAGCAGGGTGGTTTGCGGGCCGGCCTTCCAGGCGTGCGGCATCTTTTCCATCGCGGCTTCGTCGTAGCCTTCGATGTTGTTCTTGAAGCTCACGCCCGGGGACACGACCAGGTAGTCGTAGCTGACGTTCTTGCCGCCCTTGGTGGCGACGGACTTGGCCGCCGGGTCGACCCCGGTGACTTCGTCGATGACCACGTCGATGCCGTGAGAGGCGATGCCGTCGTAGCCGAAGCGGACGTCTTCGATCTTGCTCTCGCCGCCCAGCACTTCGTTACTGAACGGGCAGGAGTAGTAGTACTTGTTCTTCTCGATCAGGGTGACCTTGGCGTCCGGCATGTAAGCGCGGCAGTACTTGGCCGCCGTGGCGCCGCCGTAGCCGCCGCCGATGACGACGATGCTGACGGAGCCTTTGGCGCGGGAGACCAGGGGCAGGCCCAGGGTGGCCAGGCCGGCAGTCGCGCCGGTGAGTTTTACGAATTCGCGTCGATTGAAAGCCATGTTGCTATTCCTCGGTAATTTGGTGGGCCGGCGCTTACTTCTGGCTCGCGTAGAACGCGGCCAGGGCGGCAATGTCTTCGTCGCTCATCGCGGCGAGCATGGAGCGCATGACCATCGCACCCGGCGGGATCGCCTTGGCGGCGTCCTTGTAATCGTGCATTTGCTGCTCCAGGAACCCGGCATACTGCCCGGCGAGACGCGGGGCGTTCGGCATCATGGAGACGCCGGTTGCACCGTGGCAGCCAGCGCAGCCGGAGCTGGTGTGCAGCTTCTGGCCTTTGGCGGCCTGGTCGGCGTCAACGGTCTGGTTGTTGGTCGGCCAGCCGATGTTGGCGAAATGGCCGGACATGGCGTCGATCTGGGCGTCGGTGTAGCCCTTGGCGATACGGTCCATGATGGTCGCGTAACGCTGACCGTCCCGGTAGGCCTTCATGGTGGAGGCCAGATACATCTGGCTCAGACCGGCGATCACCGGGGCCTGGCCCTGGCTGGCGCCTTCGATGCCGTGACAGCCCGCGCACGGGTTGCTGACCATGGCGCCGGTGGCGTCGGCGGAAGCGGTGGTCGCGCCCGACAACAAGGCGCTGCCGAGAACGCTGGCAGCAAGAATGCGGCTCAATTTGTGGTGCATCGGTAATTCTCCCTCAGTGGTGGATTCTTGTACCTTGGTGGCCGCTTGGCTCGTGCCTTGCAGACCAAGGGCCGGGCAACGCTGCACTTTTCAGGCCACGCCTTCAAGTGACTGAAATGGGTAGGAAATTGATATTGAACAAGTGGGGCAAAGGTGTTGCGTGTTGCGCAACGCCCGGGAACCGCAGGCGGAGTGAGTCGTGCCAAACCGAGAACAGATACTCAAGTTGTTGCAGCCCCTGCTGGAGCCGATCCAGGAAGGCGTGATGATCACCGATCACGGTGGGGCGATGCTGTGCCACAACCAGTCTGTTGGCGACTTGTTCGGTCTGGACGCGAAGGACTGCGATTCGTTGAGTCTGTCCGATGTCGGCGGCCACAATCTGCGTGCGATCTTGATCAATGCGGGCCTGGATCAGGAGGCGAAGACGGGCGGGCACCACTGCGAGATGTCTCTGGAGTTCGATCACAATTTCCAGATCAACGGCGATTCGCGGTGGTTGCGCATCAATACCAAACTGCTCGATCTGCCGTGTGACGACGGTCGTGTCCGCATGATCGTGTTTCGTGACATCACGGCGGAAAAGCGCCTGTTTGCCGCGATGAGCAGCAAGGACGCTTGCGGCATCGCGACCGAAGATCCCGATATGGTGCGTTTGATCGACCGCCTCAACGTGGTGGCGGGCAGTGACGCCTCGGTGCTGTTTCAGGGTGAATCGGGGACGGGCAAGACCGAACTCGCGCGGCTGGTCCATCAGCGCAGCCGACGCGCCAATCGTGCGTTCGTCGAGGTGAACTGCGGAGCGATTCCCGCCTCCTTGATCGAGTCCGAACTGTTCGGGCATGTGAAGGGGGCGTTCACCGGCGCCGTTCGCGACCGTGCCGGGCGCTTCAAGGCCGCCCACGGCGGCACCCTGTTCCTTGACGAGATCAGTGAACTGCCGCGAGAACTGCAACCCAAGCTCCTGCGCGTGTTGCAGGACGGCGAGTACGAGCCGGTCGGTTCGGACAAGACCGTCAAGGTGGATGTGCGCGTCGTCGCGGCCTCCAATCAGGACCTGCGGGAAATGGTCGATGACGGCACATTCCGGCCTGACCTGTATTACCGCATCGCGGTGGTCGCCTTGCAGGTCCCGGCATTGCGCGATCGGCCTGGCGACATCCGCGTATTGCTGGAGGTGCTGCACAAGCGCCTGGTGGTGCGGGGGTATCCGGCAGACATCCGTTTTGCGCCGGATGCGATCCGCACCATCATGAATTACCCCTGGCCCGGCAATGTCCGTGAACTGGCGAATGCGGTCGAACATGCGGTGATCTGCGCGCAGAACGGGGTGGTTGGGAACGAGAGCCTGCCCGACAGTCTGCAGGCGTATTGCCACGCACGCCGCGCACAACCGGAGCAGGATGTCGGCAAACCGGATGAACATGCCGAGATTGAAGTCGCGCTGCGTAAAGCCAATGGCAACAAGACCTTGGCAGCGCAGATTCTCGGTGTGGATCGCAGCACCTTGTGGCGGCGCATGCAGCGTCTGGGCATGCGTTGATGCGCCCGCTGTTGCGCCTGCAACGGCGCGAACCGGATTGCCCCGGTTCTGGTGGGGGGTATGACGGGGCATAAACGCTGGCTGCACGGGAGTTGCGACATTGCCGGAGATCATCTGGCACTCATCATGCAGCCTGTTTCCTTGCCGGACGCCTCCTAAGGAACCTCTGATTGAATCAGGCACGGTTCCGCTGAATGGCTGAAATTGTCGCGTTCAAGGCGCGGAACGCAGGTAATAGCCGGACTATTGCCAAGTTTCGCAACGCAGAAAGCGGCAATTTCAGGCTTAAGATGTCCGTGAATGATTCGATCAGAGGTTCCCTAATATCTGGCTCAGGATGAAGGTCCTGTCCTCTTTGTCCCGAGGGAAGCGGTATCGGCCCCGCCCTCGGGGTTTTTAAGTCTGCTGGAGCTTTGCCATGTCGTTTTCTCGCCCGCGCGTCACCGTTTTGTTGCTGCTCGCCATCCTGTTTCCCTGGGTCACGGTGGTGGCGGATGAAGGGCCGGTGTTCTCCTACGTGACCGATCTCGAGTACGACGAGGTCAAGGACAACATCAAGCTGGCGATCACCGGGCGCGGCATCAATATCGCCAATGAACTGCATGCCAGCGACATGCTCAACCGCACGGGGCCGGATCTGGGTTTCGAACGCCCCGTGTTCAAGCATGCCGAGACCATCGAATTCTGTAGTGCAGTGATCTCCCTGCGCCTGGTCGAGAAGACCCCGGACAACGTGGTCATGTGTCCCTTTGCGGTCAGCCTGTACCAACTCAATGCCAGCCCGGAGCAGACCCACGTTGCCTACCGCATCCCGGTCGGCTTCGACGGTTCCGAAGCGGTTTATACGGAAGTCGCCGAACTGATCAGCGGTATCGTCAGGGAAGCGCTCGAACTCGACTGAGCGATCGTCAGGGATTTCCGGCCGAGGTGGCCGGTGCGCCAGTCGTGACGGTTACGAGTGGCGGTTTTGTGGTGACCCGGAATCCGGCGCCGCCCTGCGCGGTTGCACGCCCGGGTGTGCCTGCCAACGCAAACACCCAGCCGCCCGCCCCGCCGCCGGCCCCACCCAGGGCTGCGGCGTTGCCGCCACCGACCGGTGTCTGCGCGACGAGGGTGCCGTTTGCAACGGCACCGTTCGGGAGCGGGCAAGCGGGTGCGACGCCATTTTTGCCCGCATCTCCCCCATGCGCCAATGCGGGGCCGCCCGCGTCGCCAGAGCCGATCCAACCTGCAAGGCCGGCACCGCCGACGGCGTCAGCGTCTCCGCCGTAACCGCCTTCACCACCAACGACATTCGCGGCGGGGCCCTGGAACACGCAGTGGGTGAAATGCACGCTGCCGCCGTTGCCGCCTGCGCCACCGAGTGCAAACGCGGGGCTGCTCGCGGCGATGCCACCGCCACCGGACAGGGCGACACCAAGGCCGCCATCGCCCGGATCGCCGGCACGGATTCCAGCCTTGTTGGCGAGCGTGACCAGGCAAGGGCGATTCCCTGTGCCTGTCAGCCAGACTTGTCCGGCATCGCCGCCCGATCCGGCGAGCGCACGGGATGTGCCACCGCCGCAGGCATCGGCGTCGGCGTCACCGCCGTCGCCTCCGTTTCCACCGGCGATGAGTGCGGCGAACGGACCGATTTCGATCTTCTCCTGGGCGCAGATCAGTACATGGCCGCCACCGCCGCCGTCGCCACCCCGCGCGTTTGCACCTCCGGCCAGGGTGGGTATTCCCAGATAAGGGGGGGCGGTGATGTCCATCGATTGGCCATCGCGCCCCGGCGTGGCTTCGATGTCGCCCTTGATGCGAACTGAGCCGGACAACGCCATGAGGCGGATGTTACCGCCGGCGGCACCGCTTTCCCCACTCAGCGCGACGCCCGCACCGGATGCCTTTTGCGTGCTGGCACGCTTTGGTGGGCTGCCGCTTATGAGCGCATTGACACCGATCTCGATGTCTCCGGTAACCGATACCAACGTGACGTCGAGGGTGACGTTGTGGATGGGCGCAATCCGTATCTGTCCGTTGATGATCAGGTCATCGCGGGCGATCAGGGTGAGTGAGCGGCGGGTCAACGTAATCGTGCTCCCGGATGGCAGCGTGGCCTCCTGGACGATGTGATGGCCACCCTGAAGCCGGCTCGCATCCAGTGACCGCAGATGCGCCTCGGTGAAAACGATGTCGTCCAGTTTGCACTCGGGTACGGGCGCCTTGCGGGCGGGTCGAGGCACGGCAGGCGTTGCGCCGCCGGCTTGTCGGGCCGCGTACTGCTTGAGTGCGCGCCAGGCCGCCCAGGCCGACGTCGCGGTGCCGACGAGCAACCCGATCACTGCGTTCATGGGTGGAGTTCCTCCTCGTCACGGGCGTCGTCGGGTTCGGCGAGTCGCCGACGCTGAATCAGATAATAGGCGGCGGGCATCACCAGCAGGCTGAGCAATGGCGCGGTGATCATGCCGCCGATCATCGGCGCGGCGATGCGTTGCATGACCTCCGAACCGGTACCGGTGCCGATGAAGATCGGCACCAGGCCGGCGACGATCACCGCCACGGTCATGGCCTTGGGGCGCACGCGCAGAACCGCGCCGTCCATCAGCGCGGCGCGCAGATCGGCACGGTGGTTGAGGCGATTTTCCTCGCGATGCTGGCGGATGGCGTTGTCCAGATAAACCAGCATCACCACCCCGAATTCGGCGGAGACCCCGGCCAGGGCGATGAAGCCGACCCCGACCGCGACGCTGAGGTTGAAGCCTTCCCACCACAACAGCCAGAAGCCGCCGATCAGCGCGAACGGCAGCGTGGTCATCACCAAGGCCGCCGGGCCGAACGGCTGCGAACCGGGTCGGTTGAAGGTGAGATAGAGCAGCACGAAGATGATCACCAGGGTGATCGGCACCACCTGGGTGAGGCGGGCATTGGCGCGCAGCATGTATTCGTATTGCCCGGACCAGGTCACCGAGTAACCGGGTGGGAGTGTGACGCGTTCGCGGACCGCCGCTTGCGCGGTCTTTACATAGCTGCCCAGATCGACGCCGCGCACATCGACGAAGGTCCAGCCGTTCAAGCGGGCATTCTCGGACTTGAGCATCGGCGGGCCATCGACGATCTCCACCTGGGCAACCTGGCGCAAGGGGATGTGCGCGCCGGAGGGCGTGACCAGGGGAAGGTCGCGCAGGGCTTCCAGGTTGTCCCGGTAATCCGAGGGGTAGCGCAGGTTGACCGGGTAACGTTCCAGGCCTTCGACGGTCTCGGTGATGTTGATGCCGCCGACGGCAGCGCGGATCACGTCGTTGATGTCGGCAATGTTGAGGCCGTACCGCGCTGCCGCGATCCGATCCGGGTCGATCTCGATATACCGACCCCCCGCGACGCGCTCGGAATAGGCCGAGGCGGTGCCGGGAACGTCTTTCAGCGCCGCTTCGATGTCCTTGCCGATGGCCTCGATCACGCTCAGGTCGGCCCCGGCGACCTTGATACCGACCGGGGTCTTGATGCCGGTGGCGAGCATGTCGATGCGGGTCTTGATGGGTTGTACCCAGGCGTTGGTCAGACCCGGGAACTTGACCGTGCGATCGAGTTCCGCGATCACCGCGTTCAGATCCACACCCGGTCGCCATTGGTCACGCGGCTTGAGCAGGATCGTGGTCTCGATCATGGTCAGCGGTGCGGGGTCGGTGGCGGTGTTGGCGCGACCGACCTTGCCGAACACCCGTCTGACCTCGGGGATGGTGCGGATCAGGCGGTCGGTCTGCTGAAGCAGTTCCTGCGCCTTGCCGACAGACAAGCCGGGCAGTGTGGTCGGCATGTAGAGCAGGTCGTCTTCCTGAAGTTCAGGCATGAACTCGCTGCCGATTCCGGTGGCCAGCTGGCGCAGGCGCGGGGAGTCCTTGAAGGTCTTCTGCCAGGACTTGGCAGCGTCGCTCTGCCAGCCGTTGACGGTCTCGACCCAGCTCGTGTTGTCCAGCCATTGCCCCGGCCATTTCAGCGGTGCCAGAAGACTGGGGACACCGGCAATAGGCAGGGCCATGGTCAGCATCAGCAGGAACGCGCCAATCAGCGTGCTACGCGGCCAGCCCAAGACGCCCTTGAGCAGGGGGCGATAGAGCCAGATCAGCACCCGCGAGATCGGGTTGCTGCGTTCATCCGGGATATGTCCCCGGATGAACCAGCCCATCAGCACCGGGACCAACGTGATCGCCAGCCCGGCTGAGGCTGCCATCGCATAGGTCTTGGTGAACGCGAGGGGCGAGAACAGACGGCCTTCCTGGGCTTCCAGCGTGAACACCGGGAGGAAGCTCAAGGTGATGATGAGCAGGGAGAAAAACAACGCGGGGCCGACCTCCTGGGTGGCGTCGCGGATGACGCACCAGTGCTCCTGGCCAACCGGTTTGTGGCCGTAAGCGTGTTGGTAACGTTCCAGATGTTTATGGGCGTTTTCGATCATGACGATCGCTGCGTCCACCATCGCACCGATGGCGATGGCGATGCCGCCCAGGGACATGATGTTCGCCGCAATACCCTGGCTGTTCATGATGATGAACGCGGCCATCACTCCCAGAGGCAGGCTGACGATGGCTACCAGCGCACTGGGCAGGTGGAACAGGAAGATCAGGCAGACCAGCGCCACCACGACGAACTCTTCGATGAGCTTGTCTTCAAGGTTGTCCACGGCGCGCTGGATGAGCTGTGAGCGGTCGTAAGTGGTGACGATCTCGACCCCGGCAGGCAGCCCGGGTTTCAGGTCCTCGAGGCGTTGCTTTACCTGCTCAATGACCTTGAGTGCGTTCTCGCCGTAACGCATCACCACGATCCCGCCGACGACTTCCCCCTCGCCGTCCAGTTCGGCGATGCCCCGGCGCATTTCCGGGCCGATGCGGACTCGTGCCACGTCGCGCAGCAGGATCGGCGTGCCGCTTTCCGCGATGCCCACGGGGATGATCTCGATGTCCGCCACCGAGGTCAGATAACCGCTGGTGCGGATCATGTATTCGGCCTCGGCCATTTCCATCACCGAGCCGCCGACTTCCTGATTGCCGCGTTTCACGGCAGCCACCAGTTGACCGAGGTTGAGGTTGTAGGCGCGCAGCCGGTCCGGGTCGGCGACGATCTGGTATTGGCGCACCATGCCGCCGACCGTGGCGACTTCGGATACCCCCGGCACGGTCTGCAATTCGAACTTGAGGAACCAGTCCTGCAGGGAACGCAGTTCGGCGAGATCGTGGCCGCCGCTGCGATCCACCAGCGCGTATTCGAACACCCAGCCGACCCCGGTGGCGTCCGGGCCGAGACGGGGTTCGACGCCATCGGGAAGGCCTGAGGCGGCCTGGTTCAGGTACTCCAGCACCCGCGATCGTGCCCAGTACGGGTCGGTGCCGTCCTTGAAGATCACGTACACATAGCTGTCGCCGAAGAACGAATAGCCGCGCACCACGTCGGCACCCGGTACCGAGAGCATGGTGGTGGTGATCGGGTAGGTGACTTGGTCCTCCACCGTGCGCGGCGATTGTCCGGGGTAGGAGGTCTTGATGATGACCTGCACATCAGACAGGTCCGGGATCGCATCCAGCGGGGTGGTGCGGATGGATTGCCACCCCCAGCCGGCGAGCATCAGCGTCGCCAGCAATACCAGGAAGCGGTTCTTGATCGACCAGCTGATGAGGTGCTCGATCATGGCCGTGCCTGCGTTCTGGTGCTGCCGACGGCATTAGATGCAGACCGCCGCAGGAGCGGCTTCAGCCGCGATCTGCATCGGTTGTCCCGCGCTGCACGGCTTGTGGCTGAAGCGGTCCCTGCGCCGCGAGTCATCGGCGGCTTACGATGCGCTGTGATCATCACTGCATCCTCCGTAACGCGGCCTGGAGGTTCGATTCGGAATCGATCAGGAACTGTCCGGAAACCACCACTTCGGCATTCGGCTGCAGACCGCTGAGAATCTCCACCTTGTCTGCCGTCCACATGCCGGTGCGTACCGGTGCGGGCTGGAAGCGGCCGTCGCCCAGGGCGAGCAGCACCACGCGGCGCTTGCCGGTCTCGATGATGGCCTCGCGGGGAATTGTCAGGACATCTTCCTTGGCGCCGCCCCAGATGGTCGCCTCGGCGAGCATATTGGGTTTGAGCTTGCCGTCGGCGTTGTCGAATTCGAGGCGTACCCGCAGTGTGCGGGTTTTGGGGTCGAGCTCGGGATAGATGAACCGGACCTTCCCCGAGAAGGTCTCGCCGGGCAGCGCGGGAAGCGCGATGTCGGCGGAGGTGCCCACCTCGAACCAGCCCATCTGATGCTCGAAAACGTCCACCAGCACCCAGACCTTGCTGATGTCCGAAATCGTGTACAGCTCGGTCATTGGGGTGACGTACATGCCTTCGCGCAGGCCGATCTGGGTCACCACGCCGCCCTTCTCGGCACGGATCGGCACACGTAATGCGACTTTCCCGGTGTTTTCGATCTGCTTGATGGTCACCCCGGGGACATCGAACAACCTCAGTCGTTGCACTGAGGCATCGACCAGATTGCGTCTTCCTTTGAGGACGCCGCTGTCCCGATCCTTAAGCGCGAGCAGGTATTCCTCCTGCGCGTTGACGATGTCCGGGGCATACAACTCCAGCAGTACCTGATCGGCATTGACCGGGTCACCGACCGAACGCACGTTGAGTTTTTCCACCCAGCCTTCGGCGCGCGCATGGACGTGGATCTGCCGGTCCTCGTCGTACATCACCCGGCCCAGGGTGTCGATGCGCTTCCAGAGTCGATCGACGGTGGCTTTTGCCGTACGTACGCCCATGTTCTGAATGGTCTCCGGACGGACCCGGACGATCGGTGGGCCGTCGTCCTCGTCGCTACCCTCGGCACTGACTTTCTGCGCAACCAGATTCATGCCGCAGATCGGGCAGGTGCCTTCCTCATCGCGCACGATCTGTGGATGCATCGGGCAGACGTATTTGGGATCGAGGTGCTTCTGGGCGTGTTCAAGCGCCGTGTCGGTGGACGCCTGGGCGAGTGATTCGCTGGGTGCTGGCGGGGTGTCGGACCCGCAGGCGACCAGCAGGGCGGTGACGACGAACAGGCTCGTGGTGAACCGGATCGGGTGTTTCATGGGATGTCCTCTGCGATACGGCAGGTAAATGCACCTGCCGGGAAATGTACGGAATGGGCAGAGAATCAGCGGATGGGCGGGCGGAACGCGGGCGTCGGGTTGGCGTCGGGGAAATAGGCGGAGAGGAAGGTGATGGGGTTCTGGGTCGGCGTTGCGACATCGAGTCGAACCATCGGCAAGGCCGCCATGCCGTGTCCGGAACTCGCGCAATGCCCACCGCACTGTCCACCGCAGCAGCCGTGTTGCGATGACTCATCGCCGACGCGATCGCAACAGCACGGGGCGGCGGCTTGATGCCCGGTATGCGACGCGTGGGCGCAGCCATGATGAGCAGATGATGCACCGCTCGTGGATACTCGCATCACCGTGTCGCCGGATCCCGCCAACGTGAGCTGTCCCGGGGCCAGGGGCGCCAGAATCAGGCTCAGTGCCAGGCAGAGGCGGGCAAATAGGCGAATCAGTTTGGGCATGACAGGACGAAGGTTAGCGCAGCGCGCTGCGTGGTAACAGGAGACCGCTGAATCTGCGGAATGATTTCCCGGGTGCGGGATTTTTCTGACCATTTTCGTGGCCCGCAAATCACCGTGATTTTGCATCGCTGTGGCATGGCTGTGTGTTTTCATCGCCATGAATCGGAAAAAGAGTTTTCTTGGGGATACCGGCGCGGTTCCGGCAAAACGCCGGATTCGTCAGCGGGTATAAGAAGAGGGTCTGCGACAAGGGAAATTCTTGCTTCGGGATGTATATTCACCCGCTCACAACAAAGCAAAGCAGGAGATTGGAGATGAGTATTTTTGGCGCAATTCTGGCAGCAGTGGGTTTGAACGATAATGAAGCAAAAGCCGCAGAAGCCCTGGCTCCGGTGAAGATTCCGGTGAACGAATCGGCGCCGGCGCCGGCGCCGGCGCCGGCTCCGGCCAGCGCGCCGACGGCGTCATCCGCTGCGGCAGTGGGCGTGGTCGATGTGGTGGCGCAGCTTGAAGCCAAGGCAGCAGCGCACGCAGAAAAACTTAATTGGAAGGTTTCGATCGTGGATTTGATGAAGTTGCTGGGCTTGGATAGCAGCTTCGGGGCACGTAAGGAACTGGCTGTGGAATTGGGTTGCCCTGCCGAGAAGATGAGCGATTCTGCACAGATGAATATGTGGTTGCATAAATCTGTGCTGCAAAAAATCGCCGACAACGGCGGCGATATTCCTCAGGATCTGCTGAGCTGATAGCCATGAATGGGAGCTTGTTGTCCCGGCGGTATGCCAAAGGACAACACGCGTTGATGCACTGGTGTTGGAAGGAGAGTTGCGATGGGTTTGTTTGATCAGGTAATGGGAGCGGCGAGCGGGCTTGCCGGCCAGTCGGGCCAGACCGATAGCGCACTGTTGGGCTCAATCATGCAGTTGGTCGGCGCTCAGGGTGCGGGTGGGCTGAGCGGACTGTTGCAAATGCTGCAAAAAGGTGGACTCGGCGACATCGCGAGTTCCTGGGTGGGGACGGGTCAGAATCTGCCGATCTCCGCCGATCAGATCCAGAGCGTCTTCAGCAGCGCACAGATCGGGCAGATTGCCAGCCAACTGGGCGTGGGTAACGACCAGGCTTCGGGCGCGCTCGCGGAATATCTGCCCAAGGTCATCGACATGTTGACCCCGGACGGGACGGTGCCGGAAAGCGGTGACCTGATGTCCCAGGGGCTGGCGCTGCTTCAGGGCAAGCTGTTCGGGTAATCACCGCACCCCGGCCGGAATCGGGTGTTTCCGGTCGGGGTGCGAACCGGTCTCATCCCGCAGACAGGCTGTCGTGCACGCGCTGTAGGCGCTCGCCGACTTCGGCCGCGAGTTCATGGATTTCGGGCTTGTCGACCATTTGCAGGACCGCAGACGGGTCCATGATTGCGATATGAATGTGGCCGTCCGCCATCTGACGGACGACGACGTTGCAGGGGAGTAGCAGCCCTATATCCGGTTCCGCCTCGATTGCGCGGTTGGCAAACGGGGGATTGCAGGCGCCAAGAATGCGATAGGGCAGGCGATCTATGTCCATCTTTTTCTTCAAGGTCGCGGCGACATCCATATCCGCCAGGATGCCGAAGCCTTCCGCCTGCAAGGCGGCGGTCACCTTCTCTACGGCGGCATCGAAAGGTGCGTTCAGGGTCAGGGAGAAACCGTACATGTGGCGTGCTCCATTAAAGGGGTGGGTGCAAATGTTCGCCGACATTTTTACACGCTGATACGGAGACGAACGCGTCCGCCATCCGCGATAAATCAAGTATGCGGCCCTATTTTGAATGCGCTTGGTCGTCATGCACGGGTTCTCCCCCGTTAACACGGACACATCCAAGAAGAGGCACACTGTGCCGAGGAGGTGTTCATGTCGAAGCGAAGAAAGTTCAGTGCGGAGTTCAAGCGCGAAGCGATTGAGTTGACCCGTCAGCCGGGCGTCAGCTGCCGCCAGGTGGCTCTGGAAATCGGGATCAATCCGAATCTGCTAACCCGCTGGAAGCGAGAAGCCGAAGAGGCGAAGGGTAAGGCCTTCGGTGGGTCCGGCAGCCCACGCGACGAAGAGATCGCCCGGCTGAAACGGGAGCTCGCAAGGGTGAAGAAGGAACGGGATTTTTTACGCGAAGCGGCAACGTTCTTCGCCAAAGGGTCGTTCTGAGGTACCAGACGATTCAACGTTGTCGCAGTGACTTCCCGGTTCGCCTGATGTGCTGTTGCCTGCACGTGTCACCCAGTGGGTATTACGCCTGGGAAGCCCGTGCGCCGAGTGCGCGTGAATCGGACAATGCGCGTCTGCTGATGCGCATTCGCGAGATTCACGACGACAGCGGCGGCATCATCGGCGCCCCACGGATGCACGAGGATCTGGTAGCCGAAGGGGAAACGGCCAGTCCGAACCGCATCGCCCGCCTGATGGCTGCCCATGGCATTCAAGGCTGGCCGCGCAAGCGGAATCGGCGATTCGGGGGTTCCAGCCAGCGTCCGGAAGGGATCGACAATCGCTTGGAAAGGGACTTCACGGCGCGGGAACCGGATACCAAGTGGGTGACCGACATTACCGAGATCAACACGCTCGAAGGCAAGCTGTATCTGTGCGTGGTGATTGATCTGTTCAGCAAGCTCGTCATCGGCTGGGCCATGCATCACCGGCAGGACCGGCACATGGTCATCCGCGCGGTGGAGATGGCCGTCTGGCACCGTCAGGAGCCCAAGGACGTAATCCTGCATTCGGATCGCGGCTGCCAATTCACCAGTGGGGATTACCAGCGATTTCTTACCGGGAAAGGGTTGATCAGCAGCATGAGCGCCGTCGGTCACTGCGGCGACAACGCGGCCTGCGAGGGCTTTTTCGGGGTGCTCAAACGTGAGCGGGTTCACCACCGACGCTACCGCACTCGGAACGAGGCGCGGGCCGACCTGTTCGACTACATCGAGCGATTTCACAACCCCAGGATGCGGCGTAGAGTCGCCGCACAGGATCAGAAGTTTTCATCCCTTTTCAAACCGTCCGTGAAAACGGGGTAGAACCCAACTGACGTTGTTGTCAGGTACGAAGTTCGATTGGCGGCGTCATCGATTCCGCCGGCTGCGCGGATTAAGATGTACTTATCCAGGAGGAGGGCCGGATTGTCGGCGACGTTGAACTGACATTTTGCGACCGCATTTGGATGAAACCCGTCACTCGGCGGTGTTGTTCGGATCCTGTCACTCTGGGTGAAGCGTATATCGGTTAGTGCAGATTCGCGGAAAATATGGGCTTTGAGGGAATGGGCACGCATGTTGCTTCGTGTACAGCGAATAGCGAAATGCCTTTGTGTGCCTGTGGCCAGCCAACGGCCAGCCAACGGTCCGCCAACGGTTTCCTTAACGACCGCATCGACGTTTGAAACCGTGCTCATAAATACGGAAATAGTGGGATAAAACACATGTTGAACAAGAACATCTTTATCAGCCTGTTGAGTGTGCTGTCTCTGGCGCTGCCGGGGCTTGCCAATGCGTTGATATACCAGGTCAATACTGGCAGCGGATGGCAGAACCTGACGACCTTGAATAGCGCGCAGACGGCGGCTCAGCACTACGGGCCGCTGAATATCGGGCCGGGTTATGCCGAATCCGACACCGCGTTCATGTGGCTGCACACCAATACCAATACCGGTGATGTCGCCTGGGGTATGTTGCTCGACGTAAACAGCGACGTCACTTCCGGAAACGCAAACATCACGCTTCAGGGCATGCCGACCAGCTCCTACATCTCGTTGCGGGATGACGGTTATGAGCCGGGAAACATCGTGTCCGGTACCTTCAACGCGGTTTGGGCCTGGATTGGATGTTGTACGGACGGTGTCGTCGTTGATGGCATGAACGGCGAATGGCAGGTGGACGTCGAGCTCACCAGCTACAGCGGTATCAATAACTGGTACTTCCTGACCGGCGACGTCAACGCACCGGACCGCATCGCATTGAGTGATGATTTCAGTGTGCGCGCGGTGGATGGCAATTCCATTCCGGTCCCGGCCCCGTTGGCGCTGTTTGCGTTGGGTGGTGTGAGTGTCATGCTGCGTCGCCGGGCCATGTTTGCCTGAGGCCGCCCTGCCGATGCACTGTTCCGGTAGGTGCCTGCTGCGGTAGCGTTGGCGGGCAATCTGCCACGATTTATAAAGGGGGCCATGCGCCCCCTTTTTCGTTCGGCTACGTTGAATGCGCGTCGGGCACGTGCCGACACCGAGGGATACGCAATGAAATGCCATTCCTCGCGTTCCCCGGACATCGGGGTCTTCAGTCACTGATTTACAGATCGAATTCCTTGCGAAGGGCCGCCTCATGCCGAATGCCACGCTGACTCGTTTACTTTTGTCGTTTGCCCTGGCTATGGCGCTGTCCTGGTCGGGTGCCTACGCAGCCAGCGTCCTTGATCGGGCGATAACGCTCGCGGAGCAAGGTAAGGTTCAGGAAGCCGAGATCGCCATGAAACAGGGGCTGCAGGAAAACCCGGATGATCCGGAACTGCGCTATCTGTTGGGAAAGCTGTATCTCGACAACTACTACGCGGAAGGCGCTGCAAAAGAGCTGATGCGGGCGCGTGAGGGCGGTATGCCCGAAGAGCTGGTGCTCTATCCGCTGGGACGGGCGTATCTGCTGCAGCAAAAATACAGTGAGGTATTGAGCGATTTTCCGGACAGTCTGGAATACCACGCCGAGCTGCGCGCACAGGTGTTGACCCTGCGTGCCCTGGCGAGCCTCGGCCTGGGGGATCGAAATTCCGCAAAGCAGGGTTTGCGTGCGGCGTTGCTGCTGAATCCGAAGAATCGCGATACGCAGATCGCCAGCGCCCGGGTATCGATTGCATCCGGAGAATTTGCCGCCGCCCGGGAACTGCTCGACACCTTGGTGGTGGCATCGCCGGAATGCGTTGAGTGTTGGCAATTGCTCGGTGAGGCGGCGCAGAAGGCGCGTGACAATAAAAGCGCGGATGCCGCCTTCAGCAAGGCGCTGCAACTGGAGCCGGATAATTTTCTCGCCACCCTGGGGCGTGCCTCGCTGGCTTTGGGGCGAGGTGATCTGGAAACGGCAAAGGTCCTGCTGGAAGCCGCCCGGGAAAAGCGCCCCGAAGACCCGTTGCTGGCGTTCCTGAGCGCCTCGCGGGCCTATCAGTCGGGGGACTTGTCCAAGGCGCAGGAATACATACCGGCAGCCCTCAACGGCATGCCGAATCATATCCCTTCAATCGTGCTCGACGGCCTGATCGCTCAGGCGACCAAGCGCCCAGGGTACGCGCGCGACCAGTTGCGTCGTGCGCTGAGTACCGAGCCCGGGAATATGACTGCAATCAAGGCATTGGCCCAGGTCGAGTTGGCGCAGGACCGGTTTGACGAAGTCGTCGATCTGCTTGAGCCGGTGCTCGATCGAGGCGTGGGCGACGCGGACATTCGAAGTCTGCTGGCCGCTGCGCACATGCAGCTGGGCAACATGCAACGTGCCGATGCACTGATGGCCGGAGTGGCGGACGTCGATCCGGGTATGCGTATCCAGATGTCTGCCGCCAGGCTTGCGGAAGGGGATGTCGAGGCCGGTTTGGCGGGGTTGCGGGAGGCGGCGGAACTCGACCCAAAGGCAACGCGCCCGCAATTCCTGTTGACGGTGGGTTTGTTACAGCAAGACAAGTTCGCGGAGGCGCTGGAACAGGCAAAGTCCTTGCGTGACCGTGTTCCTGAAAACCCGGCCTACCACAATCTGGTTGGCGCAGCGCAGATCGGTCTGGCTGACCTGGATGCCGCAGAAGCGGCGTTCACGCAGGCGGTAACGTTGAGCAATGGGTTTCTGCCTGCGCGTCACAACCTTGTGCGGGTCGCGTTGTTGCGTGGCGACGTGGCGCAGGCGCGCGCCCAGTTGGAGGACATCCTCAAACTGGATGAGCGTGACGCCGATGCGATGCTGCAACTGGCGCGGCTCGATGCCGCCGCCGGGAAGCCGGACGCGGCCATGGAGCAATTGCGTACACTCCTCGTGAAAAATCCCGGACATCTGCTTGCTGGTCGTACCCTGGCGGAGAACCTGCTGCTCCGAGGGCGTGCCAATGAAGCGGCCGACGTCGCAAGGGGAATGCTGCAGGTGCATCCCGAGGAAGCGGACGCGCAGAGGATTTTGGCCCGCGCCTACGCCGCCAGTGACGATGCTTCGAATGCGGTCACCCTGCTGAAGAGCTTGGTCGCGCGTTTTCCGGACTCGTTCGAGGATCAAGCCTTGTTGGGAAACATGATGCTTGCCGCGAACGATCGTGCCGGGGCGTTGGAGGCGTTTCGTCATGCTTACGATCTCAAACCGGGAGATATGGCGATTGGCATCCGCCTGGTGGGGTTGATGCAGGAGAACAATCAGGCCGATGAGGCCCGCGTCCTGGTCGATCGCATGGTGCATCGGCACCCCCTCGCCGCCGAACCGCATGAGTTGCGCGGTGACTTGTTCGTGCAGCAGGGCGAACCGATGCGCGCCAGAGTCGAGTATCAGTTGGCGCAACGTCATGGCGGGTCGTCGCGCATACTCCTCAAGTTGTACCAGCTGAGCCCTGAAGAGGCGGGTACCGAGGCCGGTATCAAGCCGTTGCAGGAATGGTTGGAAGCGCACCCGGACGACAATGCGGTTCGCTTGTTTCTGGCCGGCGAACTCGATCGCCTTGGCGACGAAGCGGCGGAGGGGATGTACGAGGCGGTGCTGAAATCCGATCCGGTAAACGTGATTGCCCTCAACAACCTTGCGATGCGCAACCTGGATAAGGACCCTGCGGCTGCCTTGGCCTATGCCGAGATCGCGTATCAGACTGCGTCGGAAGACCCTTTCGTGCTCGATACCTATGCGCAGGCGTTGCTGCGGATGAAACGCCCCAACGAGGCGATTCCCTTGCTTGAAAAGGCCATCGAGTTACTCAAGTCCGAGCCGGAGTTGCGCTTCAATCTTGCGCGCGCCTACGTGGCGGCCAATCAGCCGGGCAATGCGCGGGATCAACTGCGCCGAATCATGATCACCTATACCGACTTCAAGGACATGGAGGCGGTGCAACTGCTGTTGCAACAGCTGCGAGGCAAGTAGGTCGGTTCAGTTGTGCGGGCGATCGTCAGTGGCGTCGGTCCCGGGCGGTGCCATTGAATTGAATTCCCGGGTGATGCGATCAAACAGCGCATCGCCGACACGCCGACGCAAATGTTGCCGAATCGGTGCGGTCGCATCCTCCCAGAGCCGGGTGCCTTCGGGTTGGATGATGTGGTCCTTGCCGAGCCGGGTGGAGAGTTCCTCCCTGGCGCGGGCTTCCGCAGCGGTCGCGTAACGACGATTGGCGGTCGTCGCTGCCATGACCGCAGTCCGCAGGCCGGTTTGCAGACGCTCGGGCAGGGCCGCCCAGAAGTCCATGCCGATCAGCACGATGAAGCCTTGATAGGCGTGAGCCGTCGCGATCACCGAGGCATCACTACCGGTTTCGAGTCGCTGCGCGAGCTGCCACCAGGTGCCGACCCAGGCATTGTCGTGACGCCCGCCGACGGTTGCGCCCAATGTTTCCGCAAAAAGACGCGATACGTTGCTGTCCGAGATGTTCAGACGACGTCCGCGCAGGGTGTCGGGCCCGATACTCTGGATCTCCTGCACGGCCACGTTCAGCATGCCGCCGTCCCAAATCCCCAGCGGCATGAATCCCGAGCGGGGTAGCGGTTCGGTGAGTTCCGCGAACAGGGGCGAGTCGATAAGGCGGTGTGCCGCATCCGTGCTGCGCATCAGATAAGGCAGCTCGAACACGGTCAGAGGGCGTGCCCAACGTGCGGCCATGCCCAAATCCACGGCGGTCATCAGGCCGTTGTAGAGCCGGTTCGGGGTGCGTCCGCCCGGGCGTTCTGGCGGGTCCATTGCGCCGGTATCGAAGCGCAGTTCGCGGACTGCGGTGGCATCGTCAAACAAGGTGCCGTTCGCGTGGGTTATGACTTGCAGTTCACCCGGAAACCGATCGTTGACCAATTGGGCGAACAGGTTGGCGCTGCGTCCGCGCGGCGAATCTTCACCGCCTTCATAACTGAAATGCAGGATGCGCGGCGCAGCGATGCCGGGAAGCGTGAACAGGATCAGAAGCAGGCCGCTCAGGCCGGTTCGGAGAGACATGCGTGGCCTCAGTCGGGTTGGTCGAGGTGAAGCACCCCATGCGGTGCGAGCTGCTGGATGCTGGCCGCAAGCAGCCCACGGGGGCCACTGACGTAGATGTCGCATTCGGACAGGGCCTGGAGCTGGGAAATGGCTGCGGCGACACCGCTGGCCCAGTCGTCGGTGCTCATTATGTGTGCGGTGAAACCGAAGTCGTCCAGCGAGTCAGCCCAGGAGCGACCGAGGTTGGCGAGGTAATGACAGTCGTCACTGCGCGCCAGCCATACCAATCGCCGCGGACGGTCGGCGTCCAGGGAGATCGCGTGCTCGATCAGGCTCTTGGTGGTCGCGAACGCCGCTTCGTAGGTGAGAAACAGCTGGGCAAGGGGGGAATCGTCGTCGAGGGTGAATTCCCCAAACGGTCCGTCGAGCTCAACGATGTCGCCAGTACGGAGCGTCTCGAAGGCGGCGATCGAGAACGCGGAATCGGGGTCGCGGAACAGATGAAATTGCAGAATCAGGCCGTTGCAGGGACAACTTGCGATCGGCAAGGAATGACTCGATCCGCCCGGGAGGGTGAGCCGAATGCGCTGCCCTGCCAGGAAGCGCAAGGTGCGGCTGCGCGCTGTGCGGAGATTCAGGATCAGGATGTTTTCGCTACGACGTTCGAGTTTGGCGACCTTGGCGCTCAATAGTTGCCGATCGATATCGGCAGCCTGCCCGGCCTCCTTGGCGTCGATGACGAGATCGCCCACGGCATGGGTCCGACATGGCAGGAACCAGCCTTCGGCACGCGCGGATTCGCTGAGCGGAAAGTCATGCGGGTCGCGAGAACCGAGTTGGCCTTCGATCAGGCGTGCCTTGCAGTCGCCGCAGCTCCCGTTACTGCAGCCGTAGTCGATGTAGATACCGGCGCGCAGGGCGGCTTCAAGCAAGGTTTCGCTGGGTTCGACCGGAAATTCATGGCCGCTCCGCAGCAGGCGGACGATGCCGGTCACGATCTAGGTCCGCGCGATCAGCACATGCGCGCGTGGTCGTTAACCATGCTGGAGCAGGCCGAGACCATGCCTTCCAGACGTTCCATATCGAGGATGTGGACGTGTTTACGCTGCGCTTCGAGCAGACCTTCCTCGTGGAAGCGGGTGAACAGGCGACTGACAGTTTCAACCGCGAGCCCGAGGTAGTTGCCGATTTCCTGACGCGACATGCTGAGATTGAATTCCCGGTCGGAATAACCCCGTCGCTTGTAGCGCAACGACAGGCTGAACAGAAACGCCGCGAGGCGTTCTTCTGCGCTTTTCTTGCCCAGAACCAGCAGCATTTCCTCCTCCCGATTGATCTCCTTGCTCAGCAGACGAAAAATCTGATGCTGCAAACTGGGAAGGCGGCGACTCAGTTCTTCGAGGCGGTCGAACGGGAGTTCACACACGGCCGTGGTCTCCATCGAGATAGCGGAACACGAATGCATTCCTCGGTCGATGGCATCCAGGCCGAGCATCTCGCCTGGAAGGTGAAAGCCGACGACCTGTTCATCGCCGTCCTGCGCGGATGAATACGATTTCACCGAGCCGGACTTGACCACGAAAATGGAATGGAACGGGTCGCCCATGCGAAACAGGTGATCGCCGCGATGCAGCGGGCGGTTGCGTTTTACGATGCGGCCCAGTTCATCGACATCCTTTTCATCCAGGCCCATCGGTAGGCATAGCGCACCGAGGCTGCAGGTGCCGCAGGCTTGCTTGATCGAATCGAGGTTGACGACAGGTGCGTTGGTATCGGCGGTCATAATGGTTGGCGTCGATGCGCGCGAGCGGGGCGGCGCATTTATTAACGGGATATTTGATCCAGCTCATGGATCATAGCGGGCAATCCCGCTTCGGCGTAGTGGAATGAGGTGGATTCTAACGTTTCCGGGTTTGGCGGGAACGGGAGGAATTGCGCTGAATCGTATCGGCACTGGGTTACGGCACTGGGTTACGGCACTGGGTTACGGCACTGGGTTGCGGCACTGGGTTGCGGCGCGGACGTACAAGGTCAATTCAGGTGACGCGGTTCGACCGACCGGGCTTGTTGAGGTGCGAGGCGTTATTGCGCCAGGATGGCTCAGGCAGCGGTGGAAATACGATCCGGTGAAGTTGGCATGACGTCTGCTGTAGTCCGCCAGGAAACGCGTCCGAATTTCGCCGGCGCCGCCATCGATGGTGATTACAATGCAGCCTTGCTCCGTAACCAACAGCTATGTTCATTTCCGGCCCAAACGTCTCATGAAGACCGGCTACATCCGTCTGTTCAAGCATTTCCTGCCCGGCACCTATCTGTTGTTGATGGCTCTGGAGATCAGTCTATTGGTGGGCGCCTTCCTGCTCAGTTCCGGCTTGTTGTTGCCCCCGGAATCGTTGCTTCCCACCCAATTCAAGCAAGCGGTCGGCATGGCCGCGATGATGATCATGGGCATGGTGGCGATGGGGATGTACAACGCACGAATTCGCAGTAGCGTTCCTGATACGGCGTTCCGACTGTTGGCCGCCTTCACGATCATGGTGGCGGGCGTGCTGGCAGTCGGTCTGTTGCTTCCCGTGCAGATGCCCAGTCCGTTGGAGGTCACCCTCGGCATGCTGATCGGGTTTGGGCTTTTGTTGATGGTGCGTTCGATGTTCGGCAAGTTCGTGGTCGATCTGGATATGTGGGATCGCCGGGTGTTGGTGATCGGTGCCGGCAAGGCGGCCCATCAGGTTGCGGGTTTGCATCATTCGCCGCTTGAATTCCGGGCTTTTGTGCCGGTTGGTTACGTGCCGATGGCGTCCGATGAGATCGAAGAACCGGCCCCCTCCATGCGACGTCTCGTACCGGGGGCGGAGTTGATCGATCTGGTGCGTGCGCATGAGGTGGACGAGGTCGTGGTGGCCACCGATTGCCCCTGCGATTCGGGCTGTGTGGATCAGCTGCTTCCGATCAAGATGGTGGGTGTCCCGGTGATCGAGATGATCGATTTCATCGAGCGTGAAGGCGGGAAAATCGACCTGCATGCGCTGTCGCCCGACTGGATGGTGTTTGCGGAAGGCTTTACCCAGGGCGCCTTCCGGCGCATGACCAAGCGTTTGGTGGACCTCGTCGCCAGTGGCTTGCTGTTGGCGGTAACCTGGCCGGTGCTGCTGTTGGCGATGTTGGCGATCAAGCTCGATGACGGCGGACCGATCTTTTATGAACAAACCCGGGTTGGGGCTTATGGCCGGCACTTCGGGGTGCTCAAGCTGCGGAGCATGCGTGTCGATGCGGAAAAGGGCACGGGGGCGGTGTGGGCCTCGGCCAACGATGATCGCACCACGCGTATCGGAGGCTGGTTACGCAAGATGCGCATCGATGAGTTGCCCCAGTTGCTCAACATCTTTCGCGGTGAGATGAGCTTTGTCGGGCCGCGTCCGGAACGTCCGGAATTCGTGCGCCAGCTGGCGGACAAGATTCCGCATTACGGTCTGCGCGAGATCGTGAAGCCGGGTCTGACCGGGTGGGCGCAGATCAATTATCCCTACGGCGCCAGCGATGACGACGCCTGGAAGAAGCACGAGCTGGACCTGTATTACGTCAAGAATCACAGCCTGTTTCTCGACGTGATGATCATCATGCAGACCGTCGAAGTGATTCTCTGGGGTCGAGGTCGCTAACTCGGCATCGTGGCTGATAGCGCATCGAATACCGGTTCGTTCGGTACCGTATTCACCCTCGCGGCATGGGTGTTGGTGCTGGCCTTGCTGACCTGGTTGTTCGGTAACTGGGAGGAACACCGTGACAACCCGAATCGGGCGCTGAGCGCGACCGGTAGCGATGTGACGCTGCAACGAAATCGCCAGGGGCACTATCTGGCAGACGGGTTTATCAACGGTAAGCGTGTGCGTTTCCTGGTGGATACCGGGGCGACACGGGTGGCGTTGCCCGAGGCCATCGCCGAACGCTTGGCGTTGCCCCGTCTGGCGCGCGGCAGCGCACAAACGGCGGGGGGTGATGTCGACACCTGGCTGACCCGGATTGACGAGGTCCGTCTCGGTTCGATTGTCCTGCACGATGTGCCTGCCTCGATCAATCCGCGCATGGCGTTCGATGAAGTGCTATTGGGGATGACCTTCCTCAAACACCTTGAGCTCGTGCAACGCGGCGATACGCTGACATTGCGGCAATACGCGCCGCGTTGAATTAGACCCGACCGACGCGCATTCGCAGCGGCCAGAGTACTTCCCGAACCCGATCGGCGTGACGCCAGACGCTTGCCAGACGGTGTTCGATCTCATCGATCGCGTCGCGGGATTTGTGGTTCCTGAGATAGCGCTGCATCGCCGACCAGGTATGCAGGTAGGCGATGAACTGCGTCAGCGACCAATACTGGCGCATCGCGAAATCCGGGCTGGGGATTTCCGCGAACGGGAAGGCTAGGTCCTGGTAGCCGGTTTCGACGTGGCGACGTTCCGGTGGCCACCAGGGGTCCAGCAGATCTTCGTAGAGCGTATCGACAATGGCGTCGATCGCCGGATTGACGCGGGTGAGACCATACGTCCAGGCCGCCAGCACACCATTGGGGCGGGCCACGCGCCGTACTTCGGCATAAAACGCGTCGTGGTCGAACCAATGCAGTGCCTGCGCGACCGAGATCAGATCGACACTGGTCTGATGCAGGGTGCTGTGCTCTGCCGAGGCAACGAGATAGCGGACGTTTGCCTGCGGGATCGCGTTGGCGATCTGATCCGCACTTGCGTCGCTGGCAGAGACCTGATCGAAATGCAGCGCCAGACCGATGGCCGCCTGGCCATTGCCCGTGGCGCAATCCCAGGCGTGCGATCGAGTCGGCGTCTGCTGCGCAAGCCACGCATACAGACTGGTCGGATAATCGGGGCGGGCACTGGCATACGCATCCGCATGCCCGGAGAAATGATCCTTGAACGCCATCGCCGAGTGGGACCAGTGGGCCGGTCTTTGGCCCAATTCGCGGCTATTGATGGCTGGTGCGCTGTTGCATGCGCTGCATCATCTCGACCTTCAGGGCCTCTAGTTCCGAGGCATCCACGGCGCCGTCGTGGTTGCTGTCCATGCGCTCGAACTGGGCCTCGCTCGGTTTGATGAATTCGTCCCGGGTGACCTTGCCATCGTTGTCGGCATCGAACTGACGCAAAAACATCGCGCCAATATCGGGCATGCCCTGGGATGGTTGGGCCAGGGCGGTTGTGCTCAGCAACAGGATGGCGATCGACAAATAGCGACTTTTCATTAAGCGGACTCCGGATGGCGGGTGGGCAGGGCGGTCAGCGCATGAACGGCATCATGATGCTTTCCGGGCGGGTGAATTTGTTGATGTCGTTGTTCATCCGGCCCATGGAGCCGGTCATGTGCATCATCGATTGGTTCATGTCGGACATCGATTGATTCATCTGCGCGATGTGCGTGTTCAGATCGTGCATGTCGGTGCTCATGTTGCCCATGCCGCTGGCCATGTCGGCAACCTTGGTGGCCATGTATTCCACCCCGACACGGACTCGCTCGAAGTCCGAACCCATCGCGGCCTGGCCTTCGACCATGCTGCGCGCCATGTCGTTCATGTTCGCGGACATGTTGCTCATGTTGCCGGACATGGTGGAGACGTCCTTGCCCATCTGGACGACCGATGCGGTCATGGTGCTCATGTCCCTGCCCATGTTGTACATGAATATGCCCATGCCGTAGAAGCCGAAGCCGGCGCCCAGCAGCGCGATCGCGATCAACCAGGGCATCCAGCGTCGCTGTGTATTCGGAGTTGATTCACTGGTGGGTGTTGTCATCGGGAAAGATTCCAGTCGTGAGAGCGGGCCTTACGCACGATCTGAACCAGATTTGTAACAAGTTGATATTCAAGAGTTAATCCGGATTTTCAGTGTCCTTCGATGTTGCGTGATGCGCAACACCATCGCAAGCGGTGGTGGCCCTTGGGTCGCCGCTGAGGGGCAACACTGCCAATGTCATGACAACCTTGGCAGAAAAAATCCGCTGATTTCGCGGGTACGGGTTTGCACGGACGAGAACGTAAGTGAGTTGGAAGCCGGTCCCGAGCTGGTTAGTCCTCATGATTCCAGGAAATGGATCGGAAAATCGATTAAGGGAAGGTGGCCTGGTCCGAATATTGCCTAACTTATCCGGAAGTTAGGAGCATCCGGAAAAGTTATCACTCGTTGCGAGTCGTCAACGACCCTCATCTATCCGGGTGTAGCCGCTGTTTCAGGGCGTTCCATCTTGGCCCAATAACGCGAAAATCACCTGGCAACGACTCATCTTCCTCATGACAGCCCCGTCGCATCGCTTCCGCGTTACTGCCGTGGTCCGCACCACGCGCACCGGCGTGCGTGCGCTGGCCATGACGGTCAGCATGATGTTAGGGCTTGTGGCGCCGGCCCAGGCGGTGCTGTTTTCCGTGTCGGATACGGCGTATGCGGTATTGGGTTCGCAGGTTCGACTGGATTCCGGAAACAACGCCCAGCACAACACGGTTTATCAGAGTACCGGTAACGGCAACAACAGTGCCGACGTTACGGCCGAGGCAATCGGGCTTAGCGGTTTTACCAATGCCATCGTCGATGTGAATGCGATCTCCTCCGGTAACGATGCCCGCATCGATACCGCGTCGGCGTCGTTGCTGCGACCAAAGATTTTCTTCTCCGTCGATCGAACTTCGACCGGTGCCGCCGGTACTGCCGTGGCCGCGCAGGATGCCGTGGGCGATGTGGCTGGCGATGTTTTCCGTTTCGAGGTCGATCTCACCGGAAACAATACGCAGGCCTATTCCGCCGCTTCGCTGGGTCTCCTGGAAGCGGCGGGTTCACCGCTGGGCAAGGCGGATAACGTCGATGCCATCGACATGTTCGATGGCCCGATATGGAATACCTCGGATCTGTCGGAAGCCGTGTCCCCGGAACTGTATTGGTCGTCCGCCGGGGGATCGGACATTTTCTTCAGTGCGGCAGATGGCGTGTCGGATGTGTATAAAACCGGCATCACCGACATCGGTCTGCTCAGTGGCGATGACATCGATGCCTTGGCCCTGAATGTCGCCGAAGGCTGGGCGATGTTCTCGCTGAGCCGTAATTCAACCAGCGTGCTGGTATACGGTTATTCCGCTGCCGATGTGTTCGTGACCACGTTCGATGGCAGTTTCAGCCTTGCCTACAGCGCTGAACAACTGGGCTTGAATGCCAGCGACAACATCGATGCGATGGAAACGGCGGTGCCGGCACCGTCCGGAATCGCACTGTTGCTGGCGGGTGCCGTGGCCGGTCGTCTTCGTCGCAAGCGGTAAATCCCGTCTCTGCCTGCACCCTGCTTAACGCGCTCAGCGGAACACGCGACTGGCGTCGATCCCGAAGGGACGCCGCACCCGCAACGGGTGCGGCGGTTACATCGAAAACGACTCAACGTGATGGTGCGGTGCGGGAACGATTGGCATTCCGAGGCTTGCGGTTTCCCGCTTTGTCCTGATGTCCGGGACGGTTCCGGTTGTGTCCCTGACCCGGGCGACCGCGCCCGTTGCCGGGCCGTGGCGGGCGATCCTCGATGGGGCCGTCGTCACCGGTCGGCTCGAATCCCGCCACGATCTCCATCGGCAGGGCGCGCTTGAGCAGACGTTCGATGCCTTTGACATAGGCCACCTCGTCACCGCTCACCAACGACAGTGCCACCCCGTTTTCACCGGCGCGACCGGTGCGCCCGATGCGATGAACATAATCCTCCGGCACGTTCGGCAACTCGTAGTTGACGACGTGCGGGAGGCGATCGATGTCCAGGCCACGGGCGGCGATGTCGGTCGCGATCAGCGCCTGGATCTGGCCGCTCTTGAAGCCGGCGAGGGCGTTGGTGCGGGCGCTCTGGCTCTTGTTGCCGTGGATCGCAGCCGTGGTGATGCCATCCTTTTCGAGTTGCTCGGCGAGCCGGTTGGCACCGTGCTTGGTACGGGTGAATACCAGCACCTGATGCCAGTCACCTTTGAGGATCAGGCTGGCGAGCAATTCGCGCTTGCGCTTGCGGTCCACGCGATAGGCGGCCTGGGTGACGGTCTCGGCGGTGGTGTTGCGGCGTGCGACCTCGATCAGTACCGGTTCGCGCAGCAGTTTGTCGGCGAGACGCTTGATTTCATCCGAGTACGTCGCCGAGAACAGCAGGTTCTGACGGCGACCGGGCAACAATGCGAGCACCTTGCGGATGTCATGGATGAAGCCCATGTCGAGCATGCGATCGGCCTCATCAAGGACCAGGACCTGGACGTGCCGGAGATCGACGGCGCGCTGGTTGGCCAGATCCAGCAGGCGACCGGGCGTGGCCACGAGGATGTCCACGCCACGACGCAGCTTGTCGATCTGCGGGTTGATGCCGACGCCGCCGAACACGACTGCGTGACGCAGTTTCAGATGGCTGCCATAGGTCGCGACACTTTCCGCCACCTGCGCCGCGAGTTCGCGCGTCGGGGTCAGGATCAACGCGCGCGGGTGGCGGTGCCCGCCAGTGCCATCATCGAGCAACTGCAGCAAGGGCAAGGTGAACGCGGCCGTCTTGCCGGTGCCGGTCTGCGCGCCCGCGAGCACGTCGTGCCCTTCAAGCACGACCGGAATGGCCTGGGTCTGGATCGGGGTCGGCGAGGTATAGCCCTGCGCGGCAATAGCACGCAGCAATTCGGCCTTGAGGCCGAGGTTTTCAAAAGACATGAATGCTCCAGGGAGACGTCCGTCAAGGCGACGGAGGAGGAGCGGACCAGAAAAGAAATCGAGGCGGCCGAGAGGCCGGAGACACCGCGAGACACCTCGCGCTGTCCGCAAGGCGGCGAGATGGCGCGGACTTTAGGGCCTGCCGAGGAAATTGGCCAGTGAAATCATCAGAATCCGCTTATATCGCGAGAATCCCGGCATGGCCCCCCATGCGGGTGATCCCGCAAAGCCGGTGTAGTGTTGACACTCACAGGAACCCGTTTTGGGGCATCCGTATCGGTTAAGACATGACGCAGCGCTGTGTGAAAATTGGCCTGGTGAACCCCAAGAGCCCCACCAATGTTGGGGCGATCATGCGTGCCGCCGGCTGCTTTGCCGCCGACGCCGTCTATTTCAGTGGCGGACGGTTTGAGCGCGCGGAGAAGTTCCAGACGGATACGAAGAATGCCCGGCAGCGCATCGCGTTGAACAAGACCGACGATTTTCTCGATGCCGCAAAGGACGCCCGTCTGGTCTGTGTCGAATTGGTGCTCGGGGCAGTGGCACTGCCGGACTTCGTGCACCCGGATCAGGCGTTTTACCTGTTCGGTCCAGAGGATGGGACCTTGCCTCAGGCGTACATCGATGCCGCTGATTCGGTGGTGTATATCCCCACGATCGGTTGCCTGAATCTCGCCGCGTCGGTCAACGTGGTGCTTTATGACCGGGAGGTGAAATTGCGGACCTTGGCGACGGGGGATGCGCTGATCCGCCGAAGCCGGGATGTGAACAACCGGACGCGGATAGCCTGACGGAGCGGGTTGGAGCGCGGGGTTCGGGGGCGCGCGGGGGGGGGCATCACGCCGCGCTCTGGAAACGGTGCATATCGATCCGGTTGCGGACGTTCAGGGGCTTGAGAAGCAGGGATTTTCCGGTCATGGCTTCCGGTTGCCGCAGGCCCATGAGCTGCAGAACGGTCGGGGCGATGTTGGCAAGACCGCCCACGCAGGAGAGTTGCCAGTCCTGCTCGTCGATGACGATGCAGGGCACGGGATAGACGGTGTGCTGGGTGTGCGGCTCGTCGCTGTGGGGGTCGATCAGCTCTTCGCAGTTGCCGTGATCCGCCGTCACGATGACGGAATAATCTGCCGCAACGGCGGCGTCGAGAACCCGACCGGCTTCGCGATCCAGGGTTTCCACGGCTTCGATCACGGCGGCGGCGACGGCGGTGTGTCCGACCATGTCGCCGTTGGCGAAGTTGACCAGGATAAACGCGTGGCGATCGCTGGCGATGGCATCGATGACCGCATCGGCGACGGCTTTCGCGCTCATTTCCGGCTGTTGATCGTAGGTGGCCACCTTGGGAGACGGGATCACCAACTGGGTCTCACCGGTGTAGGGCACGTTGCGCTGACCGTTGAAGAAGAAGGTGACGTGCGGGTATTTCTCGGTCTCGGCGCAATGAAACTGCCGCAGTCCGTGCGAACTGACAGTCTGGCCAAGGGTGACGACCGGTTTCTCGGGCTCGAAGGCGTAGGGGAAGTTGAAAGCGGCGTCGTAATTCATCATGCAGGTGAGACGGGCCAGGGGCGCCTCGCCGCGATCGAAACCGCTGAACGCCGGGTCCGCGAGCGCGGCGCAGATCTGCTTCGGTCGATCTTTGCGGAAGTTGAAGGAAAACGCGGCGTCATCGTTCAGGATGCGCTGGAAACCCGGTAACAGGATGGGGCGGATGAACTCGTCGGTATCGCCGGCTGCATACGCGGCACGGATGGCGCCTTCCGCTGTCGCCGCGTTCTGACCTTTGCCATGCACCAGGGCGCGCCAGGCCAATTCGGTCCGCTCCCAGCGATGATCCCGGTCCATCGCGTAATAACGACCGATGATGCTCGCAATGAGTCCGCCGGCTTCGTGCAATGACGGTTCGATCGCATGCACGTATTCCAGGGCAGTACGTGGACCGGTGTCGCGCCCATCGGTGAACATATGCAGCAGGGGTTTGACGGCATAGCGTTTGCAGAAACGGATCAGCGCCTTGAGATGTTCCAGGCTGCTATGGACCCCGCCATCCGAGACCAGACCGAACAGATGCAGCGGGCGCTTGCCCTCCTTGGCATGTATAACGGCGTCGTGCAGCGCCGCGTTGTTCCAGAACTCGCCATTGGCGATGGCGTCGTCGATGCGCACGATGTCCTGGCGGATGATGCTCCCACAGCCCAGGGTGAGGTGACCGACCTCGGAATTGCCCATCTGGCCGTCGGGCAGACCGACCGCCGGACCGGATGCATGCAGGGTGGTATGGGAGTACCGGGAGAAATAGGTGTCCAGATTGGGGGTTCTGGCCTGGGCGACCGCATTGTTGATGCGACCGGGGTTGACCCCGAATCCATCGAGAATCATCAGCACCACGGGCCGCCTTGGTGCGCCATGAAGACTGCTCATATCAGGACCGTTCAATCGGCGCGGATCACCGCGTTAATGCCCCTGTTGAGTCAACTTGCATGCCATTGCGATGAGATCCGCCATGCCATGCGGGGGCGCATGGCGGGGCGTCGTCACGGCAAGGACTGTCCCGCCCGACCGTGGTGCTGGGGAATGCGGTGAATGCACCGGAATGAAACGCGCGCGACTTGGTGGGTAACGAAGCACCAACATGGTGCGCTTCGGGGTGCAAGCGCCCATCCAAAGGGCGAAACGGTTTGAAAAAAGGTAGCCGGAGATCTGGGAAAACGTCGGTAACTCACTGTTTCCTTGTGCTTTGGCGCGCCCTGGCCTCGGGTTTGCAGTTGCCCCGCCGTGGTTCGACGGAGCCTGTCGCACCACTCTGCGATCCATGCACTCAGGAGGATGTTCCATGGCCTTTGCCGCCAAGATTCGACAGCTTTCCCTCGTTATGGCCGCCGCCGGCGGTCTGGCTCTTTCACTCACCGCGCAGGCGGAAGACACCATCAAGGTCGGCGTGCTGCACTCCCTGTCCGGGACCATGGCGATCTCCGAGACGACCCTCAAGGACACCATGCTGATGCTCATCGACGAGCAGAACAAAAAGGGTGGCCTGCTCGGCAAGAAGCTCGAGGCCGTGGTCGTCGATCCCGCCTCCAACTGGCCGCTGTTCGCCGAGAAGGCGCGCGAGCTGATCGCCAAGGACAAGGTGTCCGCCGTGTTCGGCTGCTGGACTTCGGTTTCCCGCAAGTCGGTACTGCCGGTGTTCGAGGAGCTCGACTCGCTGCTCTTCTACCCGGTGCAGTACGAGGGTGAGGAATCCTCCAAGAATGTGTTCTACACCGGTGCCGCGCCGAACCAGCAGGCGATTCCGGCGGTCGATTACCTGATGGACAAGGGCGTCACCCGCTGGGTCCTGGCCGGTACCGACTACGTCTATCCGCGCACCACCAACAAGATTCTCGAGGCCTATCTGAAGGCCAAGGGCGTGGCTGCCGAAGACATCCTGATCAACTACACGCCGTTCGGGCATTCCGACTGGCAGTCGATCGTCGCCGACATCAAGAAGTTCGGCTCCGCCGGCAAGAAGACCGCCGTGGTCTCGACCATCAACGGCGACGCCAACGTGCCGTTCTACAAGGAACTGGGCAACCAGGGCATCGCCGCGACCGACATCCCGGTGGTGGCGTTCTCGGTCGGTGAAGAAGAGCTCTCCGGCATCGACACCAAGCCGCTGGTCGGCCATCTCGCGGCATGGAACTACTTCATGAGCGTCGATGCCCCGGCCAACGATGAGTTCATCGAGGCCTGGCAGAGCTTCATCGGCAACGACAAGCGCGTTTCCAACGACCCGATGGAAGCGCATTACATCGGCTTCAACATGTGGGTGAAGGCGGTCGAGAAGGCCGGCACCACCGATCCGGACAAGGTCGGCGAAGCCCTGATCGGTGTCGCCGTGCCCAACCTCACCGGGGGTTACAGCGCGATGATGCCGAACCACCACATCACCAAGCCGGTGCTGATCGGTGAAATCCAGGACGATGGCCAGTTCCAGGTCGTGTGGAAGACCTCCGGTCTGGTCGCCGGCGACGCTTGGTCGGACTTCCTGCCAGGTTCCAAGGACCTGATTTCCGATTGGCGCGCCCCGTTGTCCTGCGGCAACTACAACGTCAAGACAGCCAAGTGTTCGGGCCAGAATTTCTGAGCCCCTGAAGCGTGAGGTGGGCGATTCGGCCCACCCCACGCGGCCAACCCATCGTAAGCGGCTTCAGCCGCGATCTGCCTTCGATCGCTGCCGATCGCGGCTGAAGCCGCTCCTACGGAACGAAAATCCCCTGCACGGAATCCTAAATGCGCCTCGTCCTGTGTCTGATCCTGCTGCTTCCCGGCCTGCTTTGCGCCGCCGAGGTTGAAACCGGTGATGCAGGTCTGGACGCCGCCTTCGCGCAGATCATGGACAGCGATTTCGAGCTCAAGGCGCAGGGCATCGATGCCCTGGCCGCGACCGGCCACCCCAAGGCCGAGGCCCTGCTGAACGGCCTGTTTGACGGCAACCTGCGTCTGCACAGGAAGACCGACCGACTGGTCTGGGCAGTCGATGCCGATGGCGGTTACGCAATCACCGATGTCTTCAGCGGTGAGGACCTGGGGATCGAGTCGTCCCGCAAGGTCAGGAAACTGCCGATCAACAACGAGGTACGGGTGCGCATTCAGGCCGCACTCGCCGCCCTCGATCTGAATTCCCCGGAGGCGACCCGCCGTCTGGCCGCAGTCGAATCCATGCTGACCCGGCCCGATCCCGCCGAGACCGCCGGTCTCAAGGCGCGTCTCGCGGTCGAGACCGACCCGGCGGTACGCGCCGCGCTGGAGATCGCGCTGGCCGTGGTCCGCCTCGGCGATGCCGACGCCGAACAGCGTCTGGATGCGATCGCCGCGCTGCACGGTCGTCTTGAACCGGCGGTGCGCAACGCCCTGCAACGCGTCGCCGACGCCGACCGCGAGGACGCCGTGCGCGCCGCCGCCAGCGCCGAACTGGTGCGCATCGATCGGGAAAACGAGCGCAATGCGATGCTCGAAACCCTGTTCTTCGGCCTGTCCGCCGGTTCCGTGCTGGTGCTGGCCGCGATCGGTCTGGCGATCACCTTCGGCGTCATGGGCGTGATCAACATGGCGCACGGCGAGCTGATCATGCTCGGCGCCTACACCACCTACCTGATCCAGCAGGCCATGCCGACGCTGCCCGGGTTGTCGCTGGCGCTGGCGATACCGGCGGCGTTCATCGTCTCCGGTCTGGTCGGCATCGCCATCGAACGCGGGGTGATCCGTTTCCTATATGGACGAGCCCTGGAAACCTTGCTGGCAACCTTCGGCATCAGCCTGGTGTTGCAGCAACTGGTGCGCACCCTGATTTCGCCGCAGAACGTGCCGGTCGAGAACCCGGAGTTCATGAGCGGTCTGTGGCAGATCAACCCGGTGCTGTCGCTGACTTACAACCGGCTCTACATCTTTCTCTTCAGCCTGGTCGTGTTCGCCGCCCTGTTCGTGGTGCTGAAAAAGACCCGTCTCGGCCTGGAAGTGCGGGCGGTGGCCCAGAATCGGGCCATGGCCCGTGCCATGGGCGTGCGCTCGGAGCGTGTCGATGCGTTGACCTTCGGGCTCGGTTCCGGCATCGCCGGGGTGGCCGGCGTGGCCCTGTCACAGTTGACCAACGTCGGCCCCAACCTGGGCCAGAGTTACATCGTGGACAGCTTCATGGTCGTGGTCTTCGGCGGCGTCGGCAATCTGTGGGGGACCTTGGTTGCCGGTTTGAGCCTGGGTGTCGCCAACAAGGTGCTCGAACCCTGGTCCGGCGCGGTGCTGGCCAAGATTCTGGTGCTCGTGTTCATCATCCTGTTCATTCAAAAACGCCCGCGTGGACTGTTCCCGCAGAAGGACCGCGCGGCGGAGGTTTGAACATGAAACAGACCTCAGTTGTAGGCCGGTTTAAGGAGCGCAGCGACGTAGCCGGCTTGATGCGTTCGGCGGAACTGCCCGGTGCCTTGGGTCGAAGCCTCAAGCCGGCAACGCTGCGCTTATGCCGGCCTACAGCGGAGGGCGTGTCTTGCTGATCGCCCGCCTGCTCAAGAACGATCGTGGCGGCCAGGTGTTTCTGGCGCTGCTGGTGGCGACGCTGATCGCGGTGCCGATCCTGCACGCCATGCCGGAGGCCAGCCCGTGGCACCTGCCCACCTACGCAGTCACCTTGCTTGGCAAGTACTTGACCTACGCCCTGCTCGCGATCGCGGTGGATCTGGTCTGGGGCTATCTCGGCATCCTCAGCCTCGGCCACGGCGCGTTCTTCGCGCTCGGCGGCTACGCGATGGGCATGTACCTGATGCGCCAGATCGGTGATCGCGGCGTCTATGGCAATCCGGATCTGCCCGACTTCATGGTGTTCCTGAACTGGCACGAGCTGCCCTGGTTCTGGCACGGCTTCGACAGCTTCCCGTTCGCGCTGCTGATGGTCGGTCTCGCACCCGGTCTGCTGGCCTTCGTGTTCGGCTTCTTAGCGTTCCGTTCGCGCGTCACCGGCGTGTACCTGTCGATCATCACCCAGGCCCTGACCTACGCGCTGATGCTGGCCTTTTTCCGCAACGAGATGGGTTTCGGCGGGAACAACGGTCTGACCGACTTCAAGGATATTCTCGGCTTCTCCCTGCAAGCCGACTCGACCCGCATCGGGCTGTTTCTGGCTTCGGGTATCGCCCTGATGCTCGGCTATCTGAGCTGTCGCGCGATTGTGATCTCGCGCCTCGGTCGGGTGGCGGCGGCGATTCGAGATTCGGAAGACCGCACCCGCTTTATCGGTTACCGCGTCGAATACGTGAAGCTCGCCATCTTCACCTTTTCGGCGGTGCTCGCCGGTATCGCCGGGGCGCTGTACGTGCCGCAGGTCGGCATCATCAACCCCAGCGAATTCTCGCCGCTGAACTCGATCGAGATCGTCATCTGGGTGGCCCTGGGCGGTCGTGCGACCCTGTACGGCGCGGTGCTCGGTGCGCTCGGCGTCAACTACGCCAAGACCGTGTTCACCGCCGCGCTGCCGGATGCCTGGTTGTTCGCGCTGGGGGCGATGTTCGTGCTGGTCACGCTGTTCCTGCCGCGCGGGGTCGCGGGGCTGCTGCGTCGCCGAAAGAAGGCCGTCGTCAAAGTGACTCCTGCGGTTGAGGAGATCGCGCCATGAGCGGTCTGGTGCATCGCGACAAGGTCTTCGAATTCCTGGTCCCGCGTGTCGTCGAGGACCTCGACCTCAGTCACGGCACGGTGCTGTACATGGAGGGCGTGTCAGTCGCCTTCGATGGCTTCAAGGCCATCAACGACCTCAATTTCTATGTCGATGCCGGCGAACTGCGCTGCGTGATCGGCCCCAACGGCGCAGGCAAGACCACGATGATGGACATCATCACCGGCAAGACGCGGCCCGATCGCGGTCAGGTCTGGTTCGGTCAGCGCATGAATCTGCTCAAGATGAGCGAGCCGGAGATCGCCCAGGTTGGCATCGGGCGCAAGTTCCAGAAACCCACGGTGTTCGAACAGCAAAGCGTGTTTGAGAACCTGGAACTGGCGATGGCGGGCCCCAAGGGTGTGTGGACCACTTTCCGCGCGCGCCTTTCCGCCGAACAACGCGAACGCATCGATGCGGTGCTGGAGACCATCGGCCTTGCCGACGAGGCGACCCGTGATGCCGGCGCGCTGTCGCACGGCCAGAAACAATGGCTGGAGATCGGCATGCTGCTGATGCAGAACCCGCTGTTGCTGCTGGTCGATGAACCCGCCGCCGGCATGACTCATCAGGAGATGGATCGCACCGTCGAGTTGCTGACCGGCCTGGCCGGTCAACACAGCGTGGTCGTGGTCGAACACGACATGGATTTCGTCCGCGCGCTCAACTCCCGCGTTACCGTGCTGCACCAGGGCCATGTGCTCGCCGAAGGCAATATGGATCAGGTGCAGGCCGATCCGCGCGTGCGGGAGGTTTACCTGGGTGGCTGAGACGACCGCAGACGTAGGCCGGCATAAGCGCAGCGTTGCCGGCATGCTGCCTTCGTTCGGGCATCGTGCGCCGGCTACGTCGCTGCGCTCCTTAAACCGGCCTACGGTCTGATGCGATGCTGAATGTCTCCCGACTCAACCAGTTCTATGGCGAATCCCACACCCTGTGGGATCTCGATCTCGACGTGCCCGACGGCCAGATCACCTGCCTTATGGGACGCAACGGCGTCGGCAAGACCACCTTGCTGCAAAGCATCATGGGCCTGCTCAAGACCCGCTCCGGCACCATCACCTACGACGGCCAGGACTTGGCCGGGGTGATCGCCGAACGGCGCGCTGCGATCGGCATCGGCTACGTGCCGCAGGGGCGACAGATCTTTCCGCTGTTGTCGGTGGAAGAAAACCTGCGCATCGGTCTGCCAGCGCGTGCCGACAAGGCCAAGACGATCCCGGAATCGGTCTACGAGATGTTTCCGGTACTCAGGGAGATGCGTCATCGTCGCGGCGGCGACCTCTCCGGCGGTCAGCAACAACAGCTCGCGATCGGGAGAGCGCTGGTCACCGACCCGAAACTGTTGGTGCTCGACGAGCCCACCGAAGGCATCCAGCCCAATATCGTCGCGGAGATCGGCGACCTGATCGTCAAGCTACGCGCCGAGCTGGGCTTGACGGTGTTGCTGGTGGAACAAAAACTCCCCTTTGCCCGTCGCGTCGCGGACCGCTTCTGTATCCTCGACCGTGGCCGCCACGTCGCTGCCGGCGAGATTGCCGATCTGAGCGACGAACTGGTTCACGAATACCTCACTGTCTGATCCCACTCGCGTCAACTGGATGCCACCATGAACATGACCCGAACCCTCTCGACCGTTGCCTTGTCGCTGCTGCCGCTGTTTGCGAACGCGCACCCGAGCCATGCCGACAATGCCCAGCACTTCCTCGAACACGCCCTGATCGCCGCGCTGTTGGCCGTGCCCGGCTTCTTCCTGGTTCGCCGCCTGAGCCCGAAGCGTCAGGCGATCCGTATCCGCAAGGACTAATCGGTGCCCGGCGCGGCCCTGCATTTGCCGCATCCCGGCTGGCACGCCCGCCTCGAACTCGGTTTCGAGACCCGCGATGTCGGTGCTACCGCGCGCACCGTGCTTGCGCATCGCCGTCGCGTCGGGCCGCTCTCGGTCCAACGCACGTTTCATCCGGAAGGCGAGGTCTGCCACGTCTATCTGCTGCACCCGCCCGGGGGGGTGGTCGGGGGAGATCGCCTCGACATCGACGTGCAAGTCGATTCCGGTCATGCCTTGCTGACCACACCCGGCGCGACCAAGTTCTATCGCAGTGCCGGCGAGTACGCCGAGCAACGTCAGCATCTGCGCGTCGCCGACGGCGCGTGCCTGGAATGGCTGCCCCAGGAGACCATCCTGTTTGCCGATGCCCTGCTGCACGCCCAAACGCGCATCGATCTGAGCGGCAACGCACGCCTCGCCGCCTGGGAGATCCAGTGTTTCGGTCGTCCGACCAATGCCGAGACTTTCGCTAACGGTCGTGCCGATTTCCGTTTCGAGATCTGGCGCGATGGGACGCCGATGTTGCTCGAGCGTTTGCGCGTGCAGCCCGACACCCTGAACCGGGGAGCGTTACTCGCCGGTCAGCCCGTCACCGGGGTTTTTGTGCTCAGCCATGCCGACGCCGAAACCGAGCTAGCGGCACGCGAGGCCATGCCTACGTCCGGATTTGGGGTCACCCGTGTCGACGATCTGCTGATCCTGCGCTACCTCGGCGACAGCACCGAACAGGCGCAACGCGGCTTCCGCGTGTTGTGGCAGGCCTTGCGTCCACACACCCTGAATCGCCCCGCCTGCGTGCCGAGGATCTGGGCCACATGACGAACCCACGTAGGGCGGAACCCGCAGGGCTTCCGCCGTCAGCGCCTGAAATGCACACCGACGGCGGAAGCCCTGCGGGTTCCGCCCTACGCCCCCATCCGGGCAAGCCGAGAACCCGACCATGGAATTGACCCCCCGCGAAAAAGACAAGCTGCTGCTGTTCGCCGCCGCGCAACTCGCCGAGCGCCGCCGTGCGCGCGGACTCAAGCTGAACTACCCGGAGGCGGTCGCGCTGATCAGCTTCGAGATCATCGAAGGCGCGCGGGACGGCAAATCCGTCGCCGAGCTCATGGACTACGGTCGCACCCTGCTGACCCGCGCCGACGTCATGGATGGCATCGCCGAGATGATCCACGACGTGCAGGTCGAAGCCACCTTCCCGGACGGCACCAAGCTGGTCACCGTCCACGACCCCATCGTGTGAGGACGAGGCCATGATTCCTGGAGAAATCCTTGCCGCCGAGGGCGAAATCGAGCTGAACTCCGGTCGAGAGACTGTCATCGTCAGCGTTGCGAACACCGGTGACCGACCGATCCAGGTCGGCTCGCATTACCACTTTTTCGAGACCAACCGGGCGCTTGAATTCGATCGGGATGCCAGTCGCGGTTTCCGGCTGAACATCCCGGCGGGGACGGCGGTGCGCTTTGAGCCCGGTCAGACCCGCGAGGTCGAACTGGTCGCCTACGCGGGCGATCGGCACGTTTACGGCTTCAACGGCAAGGTCATGGGGCCGCTGGATTCGTGATGGCGCCCCGGCTCGATCACTCCGCGCGAAGCCGCAAGCCGGCTACGTCGCTGCGCTCCTTAACCCGGCCTACATCCAGACAAGGCGAATTCAACGATGGCGAAGATCAGCAGACAGGCTTACGCGGAGATGTACGGGCCCACGGTCGGGGACCGGGTGCGTCTTGCCGATACCGAGTTGTTCATCGAGGTCGAGGAGGATCGCACCTTCCCCGGTGACGAGGTCAGCTTCGGCGGCGGCAAGGTGATTCGCGACGGCATGGGGCAATCGCAGCGTCCGTCCCGGGAGGTCGCCGACACGGTCATCACCAATGCGCTGATCGTCGATTGGTGGGGCGTGATCAAGGCCGATGTCGGCATCAAGCACGGGCGCATCTGCGGCATCGGCAAGGCCGGCAACCCGGATGTGCAGCCCGGTGTCGACATCATCATCGGGGCGGGTACCGAGGCGATTGCCGGCGAGGGCCAGATCCTCACCGCCGGCGGGATCGATTCGCACATCCATTTCATCTGCCCGCAGCAGATCGAAGAGGCCCTGATGTCCGGCGTGACCACCATGCTTGGCGGCGGAACCGGTCCGGCCACCGGCACCAATGCGACCACCTGCACCCCCGGGCCGTGGCATATCCACCGCATGTTGCAGGCCGCCGACGATCTGCCGATGAATCTGGGCTTCCTGGGCAAGGGCAACGCCTCGCGTCCCGCGCCGCTGGCCGAACAGCTGATGTCCGGTGCGATCGGCCTCAAGCTGCACGAGGACTGGGGTACCACCCCGGCGGCGATCGACAACTGTCTGACCGTGGCCGAGAACTTCGACGTGCAGGTCGCGATCCACACCGACACGCTGAACGAGTCGGGCTTTGTCGAAGACACCCTGGCGGCGATCGGAGACCGCACCATTCACACCTATCACACCGAGGGGGCCGGGGGCGGTCATGCCCCGGACATCATCAAGGCGGCCGGATTTGCGAATGTGTTGCCTTCCTCCACCAACCCGACGCGCCCGTACACGGTCAACACCGTCGATGAACACCTCGACATGCTCATGGTTTGTCACCACCTGAACCCGGCAATCGCTGAGGACGTGGCCTTCGCCGAATCGCGTATCCGCCGGGAGACCATCGCTGCGGAGGACATCCTTCACGATCTCGGCGCGTTCTCGATGATCGCCTCCGATTCGCAGGCAATGGGCCGCGTCGGTGAGGTCATCACCCGCACCTGGCAGACCGCGCACAAGATGAAGGTGCAGCGCGGCACGCTGCCCGGCGAGGGTGCGGCGGACAACCTGCGGGTGCGTCGCTACCTCGCCAAATACACCATCAATCCGGCGCTGGCACATGGCATTGCGCATGAAATCGGTTCCATCGAAGAGGGCAAGTTCGCCGATCTGGTGTTGTGGAAACCGGCCTTCTTCGGGGTCAAGCCGAGCCTGATCATCAAGGGTGGGGCGATCGCCGCAGCGCCGATGGGCGACCCGAACGCCAGCATCCCGACCCCGCAACCGGTGCATTACCGGCCCATGTTCGGCGCGCTCGGCGGCGCGCGTCATGCCACCTCGCTGACCTTCATGTCGCAGGCGGCGGTCGATGCCGGGGTGCATCATCAACTGGGTTTGCGTTCCAAGATCGGCGTGGTGCGCGGCTGCCGTCAGATCGGCAAGCGCGATATGGTGCTCAACGACTACCAGCCCCACATCGAGGTCGATCCGCAGACCTATCAGGTGCGCGCCGATGGTGAATTGCTGATCTGCGAACCGGCAGAGATATTGCCGATGGCGCAGCGGTATTTCCTGTTTTGATACGGGCCTGTTCCGACGTAGGGCGGAACCCCAAGGGCTTCCGCCGGACCGTGTTCAAATTCGCCCCTGATGTTGGGATGAATGCCTACGCTGGCCGGCGGAAGCCCTTCGGGTTCCGCCCTACACATTTTTGAGGTACGACGTGCTGGAATTGACCGAAAAACTGACGGATGGGGAGGCAGAAACCACACTCACTCTGCCCCTCGATCAACGCGTCAAATCGCGCTTGCGGGTGACCCTGGACGACGGACGCAGGGCCGGCGTTTTTTTGCCGCGTGGCGCGGTGCTGCGCGATGGCGATCTGCTGAAGGGCGAAGGTCTGGTGGTGCGCGTCAAGGCCGCAGCCGAAAGCGTCTCAACGGTGCGCTGCGACGATGCCCTGACGCTGGCGCGCGCGGCTTACCATCTCGGCAACCGCCACGTCGCCCTGCAAATCGAACCCGGCTTGTTGCGTTATCAGCACGACCATGTGCTGGACGAGATGCTGTGTGGACTGGGCCTCGAGCCGAAAGTTGAGCAGGCGCCGTTTCAGCCGGAACCCGGCGCTTACGGGGGGCATGGCCACGGCGGGCATGGCCATGACGATCACCACCACGAACACGATGACCACTGATCCGCTCGCCCGCCTGCGATTGCTGCAACTGGTCAGCCCGACGCTGCCGATCGGCGCGTTCGCCTATTCCCAGGGCCTCGAATGGGCGGTGGAAGCGGGCTGGGTAAAGGATGAGGCGGCAACCCGCGACTGGCTCGCCGGGCTGATCGCCGATGGCTTGGCGCATCTCGATCTGCCGATCCTGGCACGCATGCTTGCGGCCTGTGAGCTTGGTGACGAACTCGCCTTGCGACGCTGGGCGGCATATCTGCTGGCGGCACGCGAGACCGCTGAACTGCGTGGCGAAGAAAGTGTGCGCGCCCGGGCCCTGACGACTCTGCTGCGCGATCTCGATGTCGCTAAGGCGGTGGCATGGCGCGACACCCTGCATCTTGCCCAGGCCGCCGGTTTCGCCTGTGCGGCGGATGCGTGGGCGATTGCGCCGCGCGATGCTCTGCTCGGTTACGCCTGGAGTTGGCTGGAGAATCAGATCGCCGCCGCGATCAAGCTGGTGCCGCTGGGCCAGACCGCCGGTCAGCGGGTGTTGTTGACGCTGGCTGCGGAATTGGTCCGCGCGGTCGATGTGGCGATGTTGCTGGGGGACGACGAGATCGGTGCCTCGGCCCCGGCGCTCGCTATCGCCAGTTGTCGCCACGAAACCCAATACACCCGCCTGTTTCGTTCTTGAGTTCAAATCGAAAACCCGCGTAGGGGTGGCTTCAGCCGCGAACGGCTTTGCTCGAAGCCCCTTCGCGGCGGAAGCCGCTCCCACTGGCCCTTTCCATTTCGAGGAAACGTATTGCCCATGTCTGCATCGTCCACAGCCCCTTTGCGCGTCGGCGTCGGCGGTCCCGTCGGTTCCGGCAAGACTGCCTTGCTCGATGCGCTGTGCAAGCGCATGCGCGACGACTACGAGATTGCCGTGGTCACCAATGACATCTATACCCGCGAGGACGCCGAGTTCCTGACCCGCTCGGAGGCGCTGCCGCCGGAACGTATCGTCGGCGTCGAGACCGGGGGTTGCCCGCATACCGCGATCCGTGAGGACGCATCGATGAATCTCGCCGCCGTCGATGGCCTGTTCGCGCAGTTCCCGCAACTCGAACTCGTGTTCGTCGAATCCGGTGGCGACAACCTGTCGGCGACCTTCAGTCCGGAACTCGCCGATCTGACGATCTACGTGATCGACGTCTCCGAAGGCGAGAAGATCCCGCGCAAGGGCGGCCCGGGCATTACCCGTTCCGACCTGCTGGTGATCAACAAGATCGACCTGGCGCCGTACGTCGGCGCCTCGCTGGAGGTCATGGACAACGACACCCGACGCATGCGCGGGGAACGCCCCTGGGTGTTCACCAATCTCAAGGTGGGACAGGGCCTGGATGAGATCGTCGCCTTCATCGAACGCGAAGGCATGTTGGCGGGGAGATAAACTCGCGGTTTTCGCAGCGGGACATCGCTATGTCGAGTCAGGCACTCATCTTTGAGCTCAATGAGAAAAGCTTCGCCCAGGCGGCGTTGCTCAATTCGCACAAGGCGCCGGTATTGGTCGAGTTCATGGGGGTCTGGTCCGGGCCGTGCATCGCCCTGGAGTCGCGACTGACCGAACTGGCCCAGGAGTTCCCGGAGCAGTTCGTGTTCGCCAAGGTGGACATCGACGAACAGCCGGCGCTGCGCAAGCAATACCGGATCGAAAACGTGCCGACCCTGGTGGTGTTCCGAGACGGTAAGCCGGTGCGCACCGAGGTCGGCGAACTGAGCGCCGATGACCTGCGGGTGCTGTTGCGCGACTTCGGCGTGTTCCGGCCCAGCGACGAGATGCGGGAACAGGCACGGGCCAGACACGTTGCCGGCGACACCGCAGCGGCGGTGCAATTGCTCGGCGAGGCGGCGCGTAGCGATCCGGGCAATACCCGAATCGCCCTCGATATGGTGCAGATCATGATCGACGTCGGGCATCTCGATGATGCCCGTAGCCTGTTCGAACGCCTGCCGGAGGCGATCCGCGAGAGCGATGCCGGCAATGCCCTGAAGGGACAGTTGGCGTTCGCCGATCTGGCCGCAAAAACCGCCGGGATCGGGGCGTTGCAAGCGAGGTTGGCGGCGGCCCCTGAGGATCATGACGCACGCTTCGACCTCGCCATCTGTGAGGTCGCCCGGCATGATTTCGATGCGGCGATGGAGGCGTTGTTCCATGTCCAGGCCCGGGATCCGGCCTTCCGTGACGGCGCCGCCCGGGAAATGATCGTCGCGCTCATCAACATGCTCACCGCCAATCACCCTGAGTCGGCGGCTGAATATCGGCGTCGTCTCGCCAATCTGCTGTCGGAGTAGCGGACATGTTCTTCAAACCCAGCGATACCGTTCCCACCGTTCGGGTGTCGCGCCAGGACGTCGAAGACCCGTTGTCGCCGTCGTCCCGTTTCGGCTTTCACCTGGACGACGCCGACTGGCCGTCGGTCGAGCATTACTACCAGGGCATGAAGTTCATCGACCCGGCGATCCGCGAGGCCATCCGCACGGCGCCGGACCCGGAAGCGGCACGTGCCCTCGGCAAGCAGCACAAGCGTGCGCTACGTGGCGACTGGAAGAAGGTGCGCATCACGGTCATGACCCGTGGTGTGTACATCAAGGCCAGAAGCCACGAGGCGGTTGCGCAGGTGCTTCGGGCGACCGGCGATCAACGCATCGTCGAGACCAGTCAATACGACTATTTCTGGGGAATCGGTCGTGACGGACGCGGCGACAACGAGTACGGCAAGGTGTTGATGGCGGTGCGGGAGAAATTGTCACAGCCCGATGCGTGACGCCCGATCGACGGGGACAGAAAGCAAAAATGGTTCATCGCACTGTAGCGGGGCGACAAAGCGAGGTAGCAAGGTAGGGCGGAACCCGAAGGGCTTCCGCCGCCGGCGGGGACATGGCGGAAGCCCTTCGGGTTCCGCCCTACCTCGCGATCCGCCGGGGGTGGAAACGGAAGCGCCGGAGACGGGTTCGCCGCACCCGTGGACACCATCACCGCAGTCTTCGATGGCCGCGATCAGGCCCTGCTCGCCCGGGGACGTCCGGGGTCGTCCGATCCCGGACATCAAATCCGTTCCCGGCAAACCGCGAAGAACCACAAAAATGCCCGGCACGCAATGGCCGGGCACAGATTCCGATGAGCGCCTGGTGCGGGCTTACGGCGCTTTCGGGTACAGCAGGCGCTCGTAGAACTGCCCGCGCATGCAGTGGTTCGAGGCCATCGCCGAGGCGTACCCACCGGCATTGAGGAACGCGATGTAATCGCCTTCCTCGACCGGCGGCAGCATGACATCACGGGCCCAGATATCCAGTGCCTCGTTGATGTTGCCGGCGATGGTCACCTTGCGGGTCGCGCCGCTGCGCGGGGTACAGACGGCGGGTTCGCAGGGCAGTCCATAGAACGCCGGTTCCACGGCGAGGTTGAAGCCGCCGTCGATGCCGATGAAATCGGTGTCGCGTTTGTGTTCGACGGTGTTGGTCTGCAACACCAGGACACCCGAGTCCTTGACGATGTAATCGCCGGGTTCGACACAGACTTCGAGCTTGCGCGGCCCGAACTGGCGCTTGATGACCGCCGCCCAGGCGTTCAGATCCAGCGGTTCGTCGCCTTCGACATGCGGCAGCCCGAGTCCGCCGCCGATGTTGACGCTCTGCACATCGGGCACGGCGTCGATGAACTCGCCGCAGGTCTCGAGAATCTTCTCCCAATGCGGCAACTGGCGGTTCAGATAGCCGATGCCGACATGGAAATGGATGCGGCGCACCTTCAGGCCATGTTCGGTCGCCAGCGCGAGGGCTTCGTCCAGGTGTTCGCGGTAGATGCCGAATTTGGTGGTCTGCGCACCGGAATACTGAAGCAGGGCGTTATCGCCATAGCCCAGACCCATGCCCGGGTTGATGCGCAGGCCGATGTCGCGGCCCGGGCAACGCTCGCCGAGGCGGCGGATGGTGCTCAGGGAATCGCAGTTGATCAGCGCGCCGGGATGCCGGGCGAGGATATCCAGGTCCGCGTTCGACACCGAGGTCGCGGTGTAGGAAATGTCGGATTCCTCGAAACCGCAGCTCAGGGCGAATTGCAGTTCCTGCGGCGAACAGGCGTCGATGCCCGCCAGCCCGGTGCTGCGAATGAAGCTGATCAGCGGCGTGAAGCGGTTCGCCTTGATCGCGTAAAACACGCGGTTGCGCAGACCGGTGGATGCCAGGGCATCGCGCAGTCCGCGCAACTTGGTGCGCACGCGTTCGGCGTTGTAGAAGTACGCCGGACCGCCCGCCGCCAGCGCCAACGGGCGCAGGGCATGGCCGGCCAGCGTCAGTTCGCCCTGGGTGTATTGCAGGTCGTCTCGCTGCCACCAGCGCGGGGCTTGGCGGCTCATTGGGCGTTGCTTTCCCGCTTCAGGGAATTCAGGTAGTACAGGCCTTCCCCATTGACGCGCTCCTTGCGACCGGTGATCCAGTGACGGCAGCCCGGGGTGCCGCACAGGCAGCGGAACTGACGGTACAACTCGTCTTCGGTGCTGGCGTAGTCCATGGTCAGCGCGGTATCCGGGTCGATGTCCTGCAAGGCCCAGACCTCGAATTCCTGCATGTCCACGAACACGTTCGGGGTGCACGAATGCGCGAAGTAGCCGACGAAATACAGGTCGAGCACATGCAGGTTGGGGTTCAACTGCAGGGTGTGCTGCGTGCGATACGGGACCACCGGGCCGGTGAAGCGGGCGATCATTTCGCCACGCGCATGGCCGGTCAGGGTGTAAACCGCCTTGCCCTTGCCGTTCTCGCGTTCGGCAACCTGGAACTGGCTGGACAGGGGGAAGTCATAGCCCTCTTCGAGGGCGACATCGGGATAGATCAACATGGCGACATACTCCGACCCTTGTGGGTCACGAAAGTCATGAAAAGAATGGCTTGGGGCGCTTGCGAAGCGCGATGCAGTCGCGTGTTGTTGCGATCCTCTGAAGATGAATCGGCGATGTTGGAAAGGGCGCACATCATGAGCGTCGAGCGCACAACGTCCAACAAAATTCGGTGATGCTGATCATCAGAATCGATTGATACACGCAACGCGGCAGACACCTGGGGAACCTCTGATTGAATTAGGCACGGACAGCGGAATGGCTGAAATTGTCGCGTTCAAGGCGCGGAACGCAGGTAATAGCCGGTCTATTGCCAAGTTTCGCAACGCAGAAAGCGGCAATTTCAGACTTCAGATGTCCGTGAATGATTCGATCAGAGGTTCCCTGGGTAAATCGGCTGCCGGTTCGGTGGTGCCTATAATTGCCGTACCGCGCTATTACGGTAACGCACTTCGCCAGGATGTTCCTTCTATGTTCACCCGCCTGTTGCTGTTGGCTCTCCTCGTGCCCGTATCGGCTTTTGCGACAGAGTTGCGCATTCTCGATGTCGGCCCCCGTACCTTCGACGATGCACCGGCGCTGGGTGTGGTGTTCTCGGCGCCACTCGATGCCGCGCGGCGATACGAAGGGGTGTTGATCGTCGAAGACAACCACAGCGAACTCGTTCCCGGGGCCTGGATTCTCTCGGACAACCGCCGGGTCATGTATTTCCCGGCGGTGCAACCGGAAGGCGAATACCGGGTGTGGGCGCGCAAGGGACTCACCGGTGCCGACGGCGCGGTGTTGGCTGAGTCCGTGGAGCGCAATGTGACGATGCCGGCATTGCCGCCCGCCGTGGGCTTTGCGAGCAGCGGTTCGGTATTGCCGAGTCGCTTGGGACGCGGTCTTCCCTTGCTCAGCGTCAATGTGCCGCAGGTCGATGTGGACTTCATCAAGATCGACAACGCCCGTCTGCCGGACTTTCTCAATGCCTTCAGCCGCAATGCCTTGACCGGTATTTATGAACTGAATCAGATGCGCGAACTGGGGCGCAGCGTATTTCGCGGACGCTTCGATCTGCATACCCCGAAGAATCGGCGCAGCGTCACTCAGTTGCCGGTTCGCGACATCGAGGCGCTGCGGGAGCCCGGCCTCTATGTCGCCGTGCTGAGCCGCCCGGGTGCCTACGATTACAGTTATCAGACCTCATACTTCTTCGTCAGCGATCTGGGCCTGCATACGCGGGTCTACGCCAATTCCGTTGGCGTGTATCTGACCTCGCTGGCGGAAGCGAGCCCGGTCAACGGGGTGACGGTCGATCTGTTCGATGACAAGGGCAAGCGATTGGATCGTGCGGTCACCGATAGTGAGGGCAAGGTCCGATTGACCGGTGGCGACACGGCGCGGGTCCTGGTTGCGCGCCGGGGCGACGACATCACCTTCCTCAGCTTTAACGGACCGGCCCTGGATTTGTCCGATAACGCGGTCGAAGGGCGCCTTGCCCAGCCTCTGGAGTTGTTTGCCTACGGCCCACGAGATCTATATCGCCCCGGCGAGGAGGTCGAGGTGGCCATGTTGCTGCGCGATCGCGATGGGGAGTCGGTGGCGCCGATGCCGCTGAGTGCACAGCTGCGCCGCCCGGATGGCCGTCTGGTCTCGGAATACACCATCAAGCCGCGTGATCTGGGCTTTTATCAGCGGCACATCGCGTTGCCGCCGGACGCGCAGATCGGTCAGTGGCGGCTGGAGTTGCGTACCGACCCGGCCAGTGCGCAGCCGACACAAAGCTACCTGTTCAAGGTCGAGGATTTCCTGCCCGAACGTCTGCGCATGGACCTGGCGAGCGAAGCCGGGCCGCTGGCCCCGGGTACGCCGATGACGGTCAAGGTTCAGGGCGATTGGTTGTGGGGCGTCCCGGCAGCCGGTGCCAAGGTGGAAACGGTGGCGCAGTTGCGCCGCGCCCAGCATCCCGTGGCGGCGCTCAAGGATGTCTACTTCGGCAACCCCGGCGACGATACCCCGCGTACGCGGCGTGACCTGGAAACCGTGGCCCTGGATGAGACCGGCGCGGCGCAGATCCGTTTCGATCCTCAGCTGGAACGGCCCACATCGCCGGTGGCGGTGCGCCTGATTCACAATCTGTATGAGCCGGGTGGACGACCGATCACGCGGTATATCGAGCGGGTTCTTTGGCCGGCCGATGCCTTGGTCGGAATCCGCCCGCGTTTCGCCGATGATCGGGTCGATGAAGACACCGCTGCCGGTTTTGAGATCCTCCGCGTCAACGCGGCGGGCGATCGCCTGCCCGCCACCGACCTGAGGGTCAGCCTGATTCGCGAGGATCGCGATTACTACTGGCGATTCGACGAGCATCGGGGCTGGCAGCGCGAGTTCAGCCAGAACGAATATCCGGTGGCGCAGACCGATCTGGTCCTCGCGGAAGGCGAGACCGGCGCATTTGCCGCCCCGGTGGAATGGGGCGGCTATCGCCTGGAGGTGTTCGATCCCGCAACCGGTCTGACCACGGCCTATCGCTTCGAGGCCGGTTGGGGCGGCTCGGTGACCCAGAGTGCGCGTCCGGACAAGGTCGAGATGAGCCTGGACAAACCGAGCTATCGCGCCGGTGAAACCGCCATGTTGCATCTGGTGCCGCCGCATGCCGGCAACGCCCTGATCCTGGTCGAAGGCGATGGCGTGCTCTGGTCGATACGTCAGCCGATTGCGGCAGATGGCGCGGACATCGCCATCCCGGTGCCGGAGGAATGGCGCCGCCATGATCTGTATGTCAGCGCGGTGGTGTTTCGGCCGGTCAGTGGCGAAGAAAGCATCACCCCGACGCGGGCGGTTGGCGTCCTGCATCTGCCCCTGGATCGATCCGATCGCCAGCTTGCCTTGAAGGTGGACGCCCCGGAGCGGATGCGCCCGGAACAGCCTCTGCCGGTGTCGATCCAGACCAATGCGGCGGCGGGCGAGCAGGTCGCTTTGACTGTGGCTGCAGTCGATGTCGGGGTGCTCAATATCACCCGTTTCGACACCCCGGACCCGTTCGCCTGGTTCTTCGCCACACGACGTTATGGCGTCGATATGCGCGATCTGTACGGCGACATCATCGAGACATTGGACGGCCCCAAGGCGGGCCTGAGCTATGGCGGCGATACCGAGCTCGACAGCGCCGGGCAACAGGCCAAGGCCAAGCCACGTATCGTCTCTCTCTGGAGCGGGACCGTGGCGGTCGATGCCGACGGGCGCGCGCAGGTCGATCTGCCGGTACCGGATTTCAACGGCAGTCTGCGCATCATGGCCGTTGGATTCTCGGCGAACCGTTTTGGCTCAGCGGATCGCGAGACCGTGGTGGCGGCACCGGTGATCGTGGAATTGTCCACGCCGCGTTTCCTCGCAGCGGGCGATCGCAGTCTCGCAACCCTGTTGCTGCAGAATGCCAGCGGTGTGGACCAGACCCTGACCCTGTCGATTCACGGCGACGCGCCGCTCGATCTCGCGGCAATCGAACGTCCGCTGGTGTTGGCAGCGGGTGCCAGCGAGACGGTGAAACTGCCGCTCGGCGCCCAGCCGGGTTTTGGCGAAGGCTGGGTGCATCTCAGCGTGCGGGGTGACGACATCGACATCCAGCGCCATTGGCCGCTATCGGTGCGTCCGGCCTGGCCCGGCGAATTACGTCGTCAACGGGTGCGACTGGCCGCCGGTGAATCGATGCAGATCGACGCCGGATTGATGCAGGGTTTGATGAGCAGCACGATCCAGGCGCGTCTGAGCCTCTCGGATCGACCGCCTTTCGATCTCGCGGATTCCCTGTCGGAATTGCTGGCCTATCCCTATGGGTGCCTGGAACAGACCACCAGCCGGGCCTGGCCGCTGCTGTACAGCGCGCAGGCGGTGTCGCGCTTCGACGCGGCCCCGGTTGCGGACGCGGATCGCCGGGCTTGGGTGGAGAGTGCGATTCAGCGCGTCGTGGGGATGCAATTACCCAACGGCGGCTTCGGTCTTTGGGATGAGAACGGTCCGGAAGAGACCTGGCTGACGCCGTTTGTGGTCGATTTCCTGCGGGATGCACGGGAGCACGGTTTTGCGGTGCCCGCGAGCAGTTTCGATGCGGCAATCGAGCGTCTGACCCGTCGGCTGGTGCAGAGCGGCGGCATGGTCTCGAGTTATACACAGGATCCGGCGCACCTGAACTTTGCGGCCAAGGCGTATGCCGGCTACGTGCTGGCGCGTCTGGGCAAGGCGCCGCTGGCGTCCTTGCGTCTGCTTTGGGACGGGCATCGCGACGAAGCGAAGTCTTCGCTGGCGCTGATGCATCTGGCCCTGGCGCTGGATATGGCCGGTGACAGCAAACGCGCCGATGTGGCCATCGATACGGCGCTGCAAACCGGTCGTCCGGAGCGGGTTTATCTCGCCGATTACGGCAGCGTGTTGCGCGACCGAGCGCAAGTGCTGGCGCTGCTGGCGAGCCATCGTCCGGATCATGCGGCCATCCCGACCCTGGTCGACGAAGTCGCCGAACAGCTTGCACGTCGTCGTTGGTTGTCCACGCAGGAACGTTCCGCGCTGCTGGCCGCCGGCTTGGCGCTGGCCGACGGCGAGGGCAAACCCTGGCACGTTCGCGTTGGCGATGAGGATCGGCACGGTGCCGGTTCGCAGCGCATCGCGTTGACAGCGGATGGGCTGGCGGCGGATGGGCTTGAGGGGAAGATCGAGAATCTCGGCGAAATGCCGGTCTATGTGGGCGTCGATGTCGCCGGTTTCGGCGGGAAAGCACCGCCCGCGAATGAGGCCGAGGTCCTGATCGAGCGGCATGTCTATCGGGCGGACGGCAGTGAGGCGGGTGCCGAGATCAAGGCGGGCGAATTGCTGCTTGTGCATCTGCATCTGAACGCCAGAGTGGATGTCGAACATGCTCTGGTCGCGGATCTGCTGCCGGCCGGATTCGAGATCGAGAACACCGCGCTGAATGATGCCAATGCCCTGGACGATTTCCAGATCGACGGCCTGTCTATCCCGGCGGCGCGTTACGACACCGACCTGACTCACGCCGAGTTCCGCGATGACCGCTATGTCGCCGCACTGTCCTTACCGGCAGAGCGCGACGCGCATCTGTTCTATATGGTCCGGGCCGTCACCCCAGGCCAGTACACCCAGCCGCCGCCCCTGGTCGAAGACATGTATCGACCGGAACTGCGAGGCATCGGCGCGCAGGGCGGGACGCTCACCATCCGCTGAACCGGGGTCATGTGGGTCGGCCTTCAGTCCGACGACCCCATCCTGTTGGGCCTGTTGGGCCTGTTGGGCCTGTTGGGCCTGTTGGGGTCGTGCAGATCGTAGGGCGGATACCCGAAGGGGTTCCGCCGTAAGCCGCGCCGTTCCGGCGGAACCCCTTCGGGTATCCGCCCTACGCGGTGGGAGGAATTCGCGAATCGCCCGGGTGGGCCAATAGTTGCGCGCCGAGCAACGACAGCACCACGTAGCCGGTGAAGAACCACAGCCCGGCCTGGAGTTCGGCAAAAGTGTTGGCGGCCTGATCGGTGGCGAAGAAGCTCATCAACATTGCTACCACGAAGACATCGGCCATCGACCATTTGCCGATGTGCTTGGCCCAGATCAGGCCTCTGAGTGCGATATGTCGCCAGCGGGCGACCCCGGTCCCGAGGAGGATCAGGGTCTTCAGGGTCGGGATGATCACGGAAAACATCGCCAGCAGGGCGGCGACAATCCAGTTGCCGTGTTCGTACAGGGTCGTCAGCGTGGTCAGCACGCCCTTGGATTGATGGCGGAACACGGTCTCGCCCACCAGTGGCACATCCTGGTACGCGACGATCATCAGTACCGGAGCGGCCAGTCCGACGACTAACGCCGGCAAGCTTGCGAGTAGCGCCGCGTAGGCAAACGCGATCCGGGTACGGAAACCGAGCGCGACCGTGACCAACATCACACCGATCAGGATGAAGAACGCGAGGGTCGCCAATCCCGTCGTTCTGGCGTACTCGGATTTCCGATAACGCATGCTTTTGAGGGCGTCGAGGTCCCGGCTGTAACCGTCGTAGAGCCCCAGGCTCAGGTCTTCAAGCAGTTTGCGACCGGCTCTGTCGGCTTGGTGCGTCGGGTTCAGAAACTCGCCGATCAACCCGGCCTGTTGTTCATGAGCGCGCGCACCGTCCCAGGCAATCCAGGCTGCCGCACAGGCCGCGACGTAGAGGAGCAGCGCGATGCCGGCTGCAATCGAGGTCTTCATTGGGCGTAGGGCACGCGTCCGGCGAGTTCGCCGCGCGGTGCGGTCTCCCACCAGTTGCGTTGCCCGACGCACTTCTGTGGCAGCAGGTATTCAAGCCCGCGTTCGGTTTTTTCCAGGAAGCCCCAGCTCTTCACCCGGGGGCCGTGGATGAACAAGGTCCAGGTGTTCGGCTTGGGCGCGGTGATGCGATGAAACGCACGGGTGTTGATCCAGTTGATGCGCCCGGGGAACAGGCGACGCCATTGCGACGCCCAACCGGTTTCCGGGTCGAAATGCTTCAGGCGTTCCTCGCGATACCCGCCGGCGAGGATCAGCGCCGCCGACCAGGACCAGGGGTGGTCGTGGACCGCGCGTTCGTCATCGCTGCTGACGAAGCGGTGCAGGTAGATGGTCAGACCCCAGAAGCGGGCGAGGAAATAGCGTTCGAGGTAAGGCTTTTCGTCGATCGTGATCAATCGACAGGGCCGGTTGGAGGTCAGGCGATACAGCAGCGTGCGCATCATGTCGGAGAGCGATTCCAAAAGCGGCGTGCGGATGCCGAGAGAGTATATCCCGCAAATGAAAAAGCCCGCGATCAGCGGGCTATCGAACCACCGATGGAAAGGTTTCGCGAATTCTGACGGAGTTGTAAATCAGGCCAATGTTCTGTTCAGGCGTTCATGAGGGACGTGCTCCATCGCATCGCGCACGAAATCAGTCTGTAGCCGTAGTCCTACTGATAGAGCAACTGATTAAACGTCCGTAGGAATTGCCCTATTTATCAGATGGTTGGTGCGCGTTCTTGCACGCGGTCTTGCGGGGATAAAGCGGCTTTCTTGCACAAAAAAGCCCAGCAAAAACTGGGCGGACTTTTTGTAACTTATTGATATAAAGGGAAGAAGTTGGTGCCGGGGAGAGGAATCGAACCTCCGACCTACTGATTACGAATCAGTTGCTCTACCGACTGAGCTACACCGGCGCGGCTTGATTTACACCCGTTCCAAGGCCGGGCGGGCGCGGAGTATAACAACAATCTCGACGATCTCAGCTTGGGGTTTTGCGAACCCGGACGATGACATCGATACCGTCGATCTCGGTGCCTTTCGGCAGCGGCGGCAGGCCGTCGAGTTTGACGCTGTTCAGCGAGATGTCCGAGAGGGAGCCGTCATCGATCTGATAAAGATGATGATGCGGCGCGATGTTCGAGTCGTAGAACACACGGGTGGGATCGACAATGACCTGGCGGATCAGACCGTGCTCGGCGAACAGGCCGAGGGTGTTGTACACGGTGGCCTTGGACACCGAATTGCGGTCCGCATTGACCAACGCAAGCACTTGATCTGCAGACAGGTGCTGCGGACGTGAAAGCAGCGCACGCGCAATATCGACCCGCTGCTGAGTCGGAGATATGCCGCGCGCGCGCAACGCCGCGAGAATCGCGTCAGTGCTGTTCGGCCAGTTGTGCGGGTGGTCGCTCATGGCGGGGATTATAGGCACAGGCGACCGGAGCGTCGCCTATGTCCTTAATGTCGCAGCGGTTTCGGATATTCCGATCAAATCGCATATGGCGCGGGGTTGAGGATCGGTTCGCGTCCCAACATGAGATCCGAGATCAGACGCGTCGATGCCAGGGCGAGGACCACGCCGTTGCGGAAATGCCCGGCGTTCACGAACAGGCCGGGGAGCTTCGGGTGTTCGCTGATCAAGGGGATGTTGTCGGTTTTGCCTGGACGCAGCCCGGACCATTGATGTTCGACCTCGAACTTGGCCAGGCCCGGGAGCATCCGCGTCGCGACCTCGTAAAGGTCGTCGCGTGCCTCGTGGGTGGTCGATTTGTCGAAACCGGCGTGTTCCAGCGTGCTGCCCATGACGATGCGGCCATCGCGTCGCGGGATCGCGTAGCGGTCGTCGGCGAGCACCATCGGGGAGAGGAAGTTCGCGTCGCCACGGAACAGGATCATCTGGCCGCGTACCGGTTCGATCGGGATGGGGGACCCCAGATCGGCGAGCAGCGCGCCGCTCCAGGCTCCGCCCGCGACCAGGACCTGCGTAGCCCGCAAATCGCCACGCTGGGTTTGAACTCCGACACAATGCCCGGCTTCGGTCAGGAACCCGAGGACTTCAGTGTGTTCCTGAATTGGGACATTTCTGGCGTCCAGATAGGCCCGGGCGCTTTTCACCAAGCGTGGATTCCGCGCCTGTCCCACACGGGGCAGCCATACCCCGGCGCGGCGCGTTGCGAGTGCCGGTGCGATCCGCCCGGCGTCGTCGGCGTCGGTCGCTTCCAGCGTGGCGTCAAAACGGGATGCCCAGACCAGGGCCTTTTCAATTTCATCCTCGGCGAGAATCAACAGGCCACTGGGTCGGTATTCCGGGTCAACCCCGCCCCCCGAATGCAGTTCCTGAAGGAATTCCGGGTAGCGCGCTTGCCCCCATACTGCCAACTCCGTCACGGAATCCGGGTAACGCCATGGGTACAAAGGTGACAAGATTCCGCCACCGGCCCATGACGATTCGCGTCCGGTCGCGCCACGCTCGACCAGCAGCACACGCCGTCCGGCCTCATGCAGGTGCAAGGCCGAAAGCATGCCGATGATGCCGCCACCGACAATGATGGCGTCGTATTGCAGGTCTTGGTTCACGTCAGTAAGGCGGTTTTGTCGGGACCGACGATAATGCCTGATGTGCCGGATAAATTGTGATGGCACGAACTTGGCTTGATGTTTGGGTTGTTTTCACTGTTGCGAGGCAGGCTTGGGATGTTGAGGCGCGGAGTCCGACCAAATCGTGTGAGCGACGGTTTCACTTTGGTGGAACTGATGGTCGTGGTCGCGCTGATTGCGTTGGTGCTTACCCAAGGTATTCCGTGGCTGAAGTCCACCACCCTTAATAATCGGCGCACGGTACAGGTCAACGATTACATTGCTAACCTCAATCTCGCCAGGGGGTTGGCGATTTCCGGCGATGAATCCGATCTGCCCGGCGGAATAACTCCCTGTACCGGCTGCGACGTCACGATCTGTAAAAGTATCGATGGACTCGTGTGTACAACGTCATCTTCTGTCAACTGGCACGATGGCTGGGTAGTGTTCTGGGACGCGGATGGCGATGGTGTCGTTGATGCCGTGGACAATGACCGACTGATCCGTGTTCAGGCTGCGCTGGAGGGCGATTCGACGCTAAAAGGGAATTTGTCAGTGGTGAATCGGATATCGTTTGACCCGAATGGCTTTACCGGCAATAACGGGACGGTGGTTTGGTGTGACAGTCGCGGTTTCGGTTCCGAGGCGCGAGCAATCGTGGTATCGGGCGTTGGAAGAGTCCGCTTGACCACAGTGGATGATCCAAATATCACGCTGTCGAGTTGCAGCCCATGACGAAGCATCCTCGATTTTCCCAAGCGGGCTTCACCCTGATCGAGGTGTTGGTCTCACTGATTGTGCTGTCAGTTGCCTTGCTCGGGTTGGCACACATGCAGTTGGCGGGGTTGAGGTTTGCGCAGGATGCGACCTATCGGACCCAGGCGACCATATTGGCGGCTGACATGGTGAATCGAATACTTGCCAATCAAGCGGCAACCGGGATACCCGGTGGAACCGAATCCTACGCAGACAATCCGACAGTCGCCAATTCCAGTATCGATTCTCCGCTGGACTGCTTGAGCACGGAATGCAGCGCGGTAGCTCTTGCCAACTATGACGTTGCGGTCTGGCGAAGGATGATCGCGAACCGAATCCCGAGTGGGAGCGGGATCATTGAGAGTGGTGACGGTCTCAGTTACACCATAACGGTCGATTGGTGGGACCGAGGTTCGGCAGGCGAGGAGCTTCGGCAGGAGCAGGCTGACATGACCATTCCGACGATATAAGTCATGGGACTGAACAGGCAACGCGGTTTTACGTTAATCGAGTTGGTGCTTGCATCGGCGCTCTCGGTTTTCCTGATGTTGATCGTGACGATGGCCTATCAGGCCAACCAGCAGTCGTACCAATATCAGATGGCGATCAACGCAATGCACAACAGTGCGCGTTACATCGCCCAAATCATGTCTGCGCGGCTCTCGGCGTCAGATGTCGATGTGGCAGGGGGAGCAACGTTGTCTCTCACCGGTCTGGGAGGTACGGATAGCGGTAATGCCGCGACGGATTCGGTGCACGTCCAATATCAGATGGCGAACGGCACGATTTCTCTCTGCAATACCGCCGCAGCGCTAACCAGCCCCTCCCTGGTCACGCCCGTGAGCGCAACCGCCAACTTTAGTTTGGCCACTGGCTTGAGCGGGACAAACAGTCTGTTTTGTACATCCGATGGGGCTGAAACGGACCCGCCAGTCGATGCGGGACAGGAGTTGGTGGAAGAGGTCGAGCACATTCGGGTTCTATACGGCGTTAATACCAACGATGTGGATGCATTGACCTCGGTTGATCAATGGGTTCCCTGGGGAGCTGGTCTCAATACCGGCAATGTTCTCGCGATTCAGGTTGGCTTCATTTTGCGCAGTGAAAATGCGATCACGCGGGATTTCTCGGATCAGGTCTATAATTTGCTTGATGTTGCCTTGACGAAGAATGACGGTCGTCTCCGACAGAGTTATTCGTTCACCGTGGCTTTAACGTCGTCGTTACCAGTGCATTAGCGTTGCTATGAGGAGCGTAAAAATGAACACTCATTTGCGTGATTTTCAATCCGTCGGTTCTATGAAGCATCGTCAGCACGGCATGGCGCTCGTGATCGGGCTGGTTATGACTACCGCCGCCGCGTTGGTCGGGGTCACAGCCATGAATGAATCGGGCGCGCAGATACGAGCCTCGCAGAACTTTTCAAAGCGTGCTGATGCCGATCTGAGCAAGATTGCGGGAGCGCTCCAAGCCAAGGCGGATGCCGCTGCTGAGGCGCTTGACGATGTGGTTGGTGGCGGAGGTGACACAGGAAATGCCAACGCTGGGGATGACTCGGCTGAGTCTTCTGCGTCGGACGCCGCATCTGCGGCAAAAGCTGAGGCTCAGGCTGCGAAGGCAGCCGCCAAGAGCGCCAAGAACGATGCGGCAAAAGCAGCCCGAGCTGCCAAGAAAGCCGCGAAGAAAGGGGACTCAGCGGCTGCCGTAACGGCGGCAGAAGAAGCGCAGGCTGCGGCTGATCAGGCTGCGGCGTCGGCCGAAGCGGCCCAGGCAGCGGCAGATGCCGCGAAGGCGGCTATTTCTCAGGCATCATCCAAGGCAGAGAAGAAAGCGGCTAAGAAAAGCGCAAGTAAGGCTCAGAAGGCTGCAAATCAGGCCCAGACACTAGCCAAACAGGCTCAGCGGCAAGCGAACAAGGCCGCTAGTTATGCATCTTGATGAAATGAGCGATCCTGAGCGAGGCGCTTGCAAGTTGATGGTCAACCCATATCGAATCTTTGCCATACATGTGTCGTCTTGTGTCAACGGGCTGACTCACTGATGCCTTCCTGCAAAAACGCCACAGCAAAACAGAGCGCTGGTTTCACGCTCACTGAAATACTGGTCGCGGTCGCAATAGTTGCGATCCTCGCATCGATTGCGATTCCGGCTTACAAAAGTTACATGCTAACGGTCCGGCGTGCGGATGCGCATTCGGCGTTGACCATGTTCAGCATGGCGATGGAGCGCCAGTATATTCAGGATGGTCGCTACGACTCGGTCTCGACCGTTGCGGATATTTACGCCGATCAATCGGAACATGGATTCTATAACTTGGAGATCATGACAATGGCGCCGACCAGTTATGTTCTGCAGGCGGTTCCGACGGGCGACCAGGCCAACGATACTGGCTGTGGAACCCTGCGGTTGGATTACCTGGGCAATAAGACGGCGACCGGAACCTTGGGTAATGCGGCCTGCTGGTAGCGATTAGCGCAGTTCCTTGGGGAGCGGAAATACTACCGACTCCTTGATGCCTTCGGCCTCTTCGGCGCGCACGGCCCCCCATTCCTGAAGCTGTGCCACGACTCGGTTGACGAGGATTTCCGGCGCGGATGCGCCGGCAGTGATGCCGATCCGTTCCTTTCCCGTTAGCCATTTGCGATCGATGTCTTCCGGCCCATCGATCAGATAGGCCGGTACCTGGCGTTTTTCGGCCAGTTCACGCAGACGGTTCGAATTACTGCTGTTGGGTGAGCCGACGACCAGGATCACATCGCAATGATCGGCGAGGTCCTTGACCGCGTCCTGACGATTCTGGGTGGCGTAACAGATGTCGTCCTTTTTCGGGCCTTGAATGGCGGGGAAGCGGTTACGCAGCGCATCGACCACCTTGCTTGTGTCATCCATCGATAGCGTGGTCTGAGTCACGTAGGCAAGGCGTTCGGGGTCGATCACCTTCAGGGTTGCGACGTCGTCCGGCGTCTCGACGAGATAGATCCCTTCATCCGAACCATAACGCCCCATCGTGCCTTCCACTTCGGGATGGCCGGCATGACCGATCAGTACGACTTCACGGTCGTCACGGCCTTGCCGACCGACCTCCAGATGGACCTTGGTCACCAGTGGGCAGGTGGCGTCGAATACCCGCAGCCCCCGGCGTTCCGCCTCGTCCGTCACCGATTTGGCGACGCCGTGCGCCGAGAAGATCACCAGTCCGTCGTCCGGAACCTCGTCGAGTTCATCGACGAAGACCGCGCCACGGGAGCGGAGGTCATCCACGACGTATCGGTTGTGAACGACTTCGTGGCGAACGTAGACCGGGGCACCGTAGGTCTGCAACGCACGTTCGACGATACCGATGGCGCGATCGACGCCGGCGCAGAAACCGCGAGGGTTGGCGAGCAGGATTTGCATGGGGCTCAGGCCTGTGTGGGGATGTCGCCGATATCGAGTATTTCGACATCGACGGTCAGATTATGGCCCGCAAGCGGGTGGTTGAAATCCACGTCCACGCGATCGGTGCCGACCTCGATGATGGTGCCGGCGACTTCCTCCCCGGAGGGGGTGTTGAAGCCGATCACCCGTCCCGGTGCAACATCGACGTTGGGCGGGAAGTCTGCACGCTGCATCGTGTGGATATTGCCCGGATCGCGGGCGCCGAAACCTTCGTCCGCGCTGATCAGGATGCGTGTCGGTTCGTTTCTGGGGAGACCGATCAGGGCCTGTTCGAGGTTGGGCAGCACGCTGCCATCGCCGACCACGAACCTCAGTGGTTCATCGTCAAAGCTGTCTTCGGCGACGATGCCGTTATCCAGGGTGATACGGATATGCATTGTGATGTGGCGGCCCGGCTGCACGGTTTCGGTCATGCGCTTTTCTCCCGGCGGGCATCCATGAGCATGTCCCAGATCAGCGCACCGACACCGATCACCAGCGCGGAATCGGCAATGTTGAACGCCGGCCAATGGTAGGTGCCGACGTAGAAGTCGAGGAAATCGACAACCCGACCGGTGGCGACACGGTCGATCATATTGCCGATCGCGCCCCCGATAATCAGCGCATAACACGCGGCCTTCCATTTTTCCGCCGGATCGAGTTCGCGCAGCCAGCGAATGAGGACAACGATCACGATGATGGTCAGGGTCAGGAAGAACCAGCGTTGCCAGCCGCCAGCATCGGAAAGGAACGAGAACGCCGCGCCGGTGTTGTACATCAGGGTGAGATTGAACAGCGGCAGGATCTCTACGGCCTGATAGGGCTGTAACCACCATTCCGCTGCGGCCTTGGTCAGCTGGTCGAGCATGACCACGGCAGCGGACAGCCAGAACCAGGCGACCATGCGGCGTTTGCTTTTTATCGGCATGCGGCGTCGATCTTTGGCAAGTGATGTGGGTTGGAACGCACGATCGAAGTTTATCGGTGTGACCGCTGCGGGTTTCCGTCCGGTCGTCAGGCGTACTGCCGAACTTCGCCATCGCCAGCGACGTTGTCGACGCAACGACCGCACAGCTCCGGGTGTTCGCCGTGGCGGCCGACGTCCTCGCGGTGATGCCAGCAACGCACGCATTTCGGGTGTTCGCTGGGCACGGCGCGAATCCAGACCTTGGCGTCCTTGAGCGCCCCGTCGATGGCATCGGCGGGTTTGTCGCTGACCGGATGCAGGCGCGCGTAAGAGGTGATCAGGGCGAAGCGCAGCTCATCGCCAAGTTGTGTCAGCGCGGCCAGGGTTGTGTCGTCACAGTAAAGATCGACCTCGGCATCCAGTCCGGAACCGATCTTCTGCTCGCCGCGCAGGGTTTCCAGGCGCTTGTTGACGGCATCACGCACCGCCATCACCCGAGTCCAGAACTTCGGCCCCAGGACGCTTGCTCCCTGGGCCTCTTCGGGCAATGCCGCGAGCGCGGTATACCAGGTGGACAGGAACACGGAGTCGGCGCGTTCGCCCGGCATGTGTCCCCAGATCTCTTCGGCGGTGAAGCTCATGATCGGCGCCAGCCAGCGCACCATCGCCTCGATGATGTGGAACAGTGCGGTCTGGGCGGAACGGCGGGCGATCGAATCGGCCTGGGTGGTGTACTGGCGATCCTTGATCACGTCGAGGTAGAACGCGCCCAGGTCCACGGAGCAGAAGTTATGCACCTTCTGATAGATCAGATGGAACTCATAACGCTCGTACGCGGCGGTGATGTCGTCCTGCAGACGGCGGGCGCGATCCACGGCCCAGCGATCCAGGGCGATCATCTGGTCTGGGGCGAGCATGTCGCTGGCCGGGTCGAAACCGTTCAGATTGGAAAGCAGGAAGCGTGCGGTGTTGCGAATACGGCGGTAGGAGTCCGCCATGCGTTTGAGGATCTCGTCCGAAACGGTCATCTCGGTGCGGTAATCGGTGGCGGCGACCCAAAGACGCAGGATGTCCGCGCCGAGCTGCTTGACCACGTCCTGCGGCGAGACCACGTTGCCGACCGACTTGGACATCTTGCGACCGCTGGCATCGACGGTGAAGCCGTGCGTCAGCACCTGCCGATACGGCGCGACATGATTCATCGCCACCGAGGACAGCAGCGAGGACTGGAACCAGCCGCGATGCTGGTCCGAGCCTTCCAGATACAGGTCGGCAGGGAAACTCAGATTATTCCGGGCTTCCAGTACGCAGTGATGGGTGACGCCGGAATCGAACCACACATCGAGGGTGTCGTGGACCTTGTCGTAGTGCGCGGCCTCATCGCCCAGGACGGTGGCGGGATCGAGATCGAACCAGGCCTGCAGACCTTCCTTCTCGACATGCACGGCAACCTGTTCCAGCAGCGCGGCGCTGTCCGGATGTGGTTCCTGGGTTTCCTTGTGGACGAACAGCGCTATCGGTACCCCCCAGGTGCGCTGCCGGGAGATGCACCAGTCCGGGCGACCCGCGACCATGCCTTCGATGCGTGCCTGACCCCAGTCCGGCAGCCAATCGACCTTTTTGATTTCGTCCATCGCGGCGCGGCGCAGGCCATTGCTGTCCATGCCGATGAACCACTGCGGAGTGGCGCGAAAGATGATCGGGGTCTTGTGCCGCCAGCAATGCGGATAGCTGTGCTGGAGCGGGGCGTTGTGAACCAGGGCGCCGCGCTGCTTCAGGACCTCCAGCACCTCCGGGTTCGCCTTGAACACGTTCATGCCTTCGAACAACGGGGTGCCGGGCAGGAAGCTGCCATTGCCGCCAACCGGGTTATCGACCTCGATGCCGTAACGCTGGCCAACCGCGAAGTCCTCCTGGCCGTGCCCAGGCGCCGTATGGACGGCGCCGGTGCCGGCATCGGTGGTGACGTGCTCGCCGAGGATCACGGGCACTTCGCGGTCGTAGAACGGATGCGCGAGCGGCTGATGTTCGAGCATCAGGCCGTGGGCACGACCGACGATGTGGTAATCGGTGGCGCCGTAACGTTTCATGGCGTCTTCGAGCAGCGGTTCGACAATCAGCAGGCGCTCGTTGCCGTTACCAAGGTCGAGCTGCACCAGGACGTATTCCAGATCCGGATGCAAGGCCACGGCGCGGTTGGCGGGCAGTGTCCACGGTGTGGTGGTCCAGATCACGACCGAGATCGGGCCTTCACCCGTCGCATTCATCCTGGCCGCGAAGCCAGCCTGATCGGCGGCGGCAAAGCGGACGTCGATGGCCGGAGAGGTCTTGTCCTGATATTCGACCTCTGCCTCGGCCAACGCCGAGCCGCATTCCGGGCACCAATGCACCGGCTTGAAGCCGCGCGTCAGGTGGCCGTTGGCGACGATCTTGCCGAGCGAACGCAGGATGTTGGCCTCAAAGCCATAGTCCATCGTCAGGTAAGGATTGTCCCACTCGCCGAAAACGCCCAGACGCTTGAAGTCCTCACGCTGTTGATCGACCTGCTTGCCGGCATAGTCTCGGCAGGCGTTGCGGAAGGTGCGCACATCCACCTTTCCACCTGCCTTGCCGATTTTCTTCTCGACGTTGATCTCGATTGGCAGGCCGTGGCAATCCCAGCCGGGTACGTAGGGCGCATCGAACCCGCTCAGGGTCTTGGACTTGATGATGATGTCCTTGAGCACCTTGTTGACCGCGTGGCCGATGTGAATCTGCCCGTTTGCATACGGAGGCCCGTCGTGCAGCATGAAACGTGGACGCCCCGCAGACGCAGTACGAATGCGCTCGTACAGGCCTTCATCCGACCACCGTTTGAGCATCTCCGGCTCGCGATTGGGCAGGTTGGCTTTCATCGAAAAGCCGGTGTTGGGCAGGTTCAGGGTGTCTTTGTAGGGTTTGGACATCGGCGGGCAGCAGCCTGGTGGTCGATAGATTGGCGGGTAAATCGTTGGATACTAATGAATTGCGGGGAAGGGGCATAGCCTGACGACGGGCGAGACCGGACATTCTGCTCGGGTAAGGCGCGTGCGCCGGCGGTTGTGGTGTTCTGTCCTGCGGACTAACGTTCAGCGAGCGCCGAAACACAGGAGAGCGTCCGTGGGTTTTCTCGATTCCTTATCCCACTCGTGGCATGAAACCATTGACCGGCATCGCAACCGCCCGTTTCTGGAGGCGACGATGGCTGCGTGCGCACTGGTGGCGATGGCCGATGGGGCGGTGAGTCTGCGCGATCGGGTCCGGGTCGATGAAGTTCTGGAAACCCTCGAGGCTTTGAAGGTATTCGATCCCCATGAGGGGGTGGAGGCGTTCAACCACTTTGTCCAGGACATTGAAAGTTCGCCGCGCGAAGGTCGGGACGCCGCATTGCAGGCCATGCTTGCCGAGACGCATGAACATCGGGAATCGGCAAGCTTGCTGATCCGGGTCGCGGTCGCAGTGAGCCGGGTTCAGGGCCGGATTCCGACGACCGAGCAGATCGAGATCGTGCGGCTTTGCGGGGAACTGGGTGTGGAACCGGCCGACGCGGGTTTGTACGCCTCGCCGGGCGGCACCGACTTGTTCGATCTTGCCGATGGCAACAATGACGGCGATTGAAGATCTGGCCCCGGTGTTGGCAGAAATCGACGCGCTGTTGCGCCGCAACGGTTGCCACCGTGAGGCCGAAGTCGTGGTGTTTGCTGCACGCCTATGGGCGCGAAACCCGATCGCCGCGCGCGACGAGATGAATGGCGACGACTGGTGGCATGGTCATCATGGCATCGCCGCGATCGACCTTGCGATTGCGGGTGGATTTACCCGTGTCGCGCGCGACGACGCCCAGCGGCTGCGTGACGCCCTGATCGAATTGCGCGAACACCTCGACGCGCATGGTTTGAATAATGATGAGGCCGATCTGCAGGTCCGCCAGTTCCGCAAGTGGGCCGCGTCGCATGTGTAAAGGTGGGGATGGGCCGTGATGAAAATCGTTCCAGGTCAATAGGCTCTGGCGGCGGCGTTGCGTACGCCGGCCGCGTGCTGGTCCGCGATGCGTTCGATACGCACGGCGCTCTGCTTGTAGGCGGGCTGGCGGGAGTGGGGGTCGAGCAGGCCGAGGGTGAGACGGTTCACGCACTCGTGGAAATGGAAGGGGATGAAGATCGCGTTGGGCGCGACCCGCTGGGTGAGCTGGGCCATGACCACCGCGTCGGAACGCCGCGACACCACGCGCACGTACTCTCCGTGCTTGATGCCGAGCTTGGCCGCCGCGTCCGGGTTCATCTCCAGGTAGGCGGTCGGGCTGAACTTGTTCAGGTTGCCGATCTTCCCGGTGCGGGTGCGGGTGTGGAAATGCTCGACCACGCGGCCTGAGTTCAGCCAGAACGGGTATTCGTCGTCCGGGCGCTCGTTGTTGTCGATGAACGGCAGCGGAATCAGCTTGGCGCGACCGTCGGGGTACTGGAATTTACCGTCGGTATAGAGGCGCGGGTCGCCCTCTTCCTGACCTTCCGGGCAGGGCCACTGCACGCCCTTCTGGGCCTCGATCTTGGCGTAGCTGAGCCCCGAGTAATCGAGCATGCGGCCCTTGGAGAGCTGCTTCATCTCCTCGAAAGCGCCCTCGGTGGTCTCCGGGAACACCGGTTTGCGCTCGCGCCGCATCTTGTCGGCGACCAGGTTGAAGATCTCGAAGTCCGGCTTCGATTCGCCGTGCGGCGGCACGACGTTGTTGATCAGGTTCACGCGCCGCTCGGTGTTGGTGAACACGCCCTTCTTCTCGGCCCAGATCGCGGCCGGCAGGTAGACGTGGCTGTATTCGTTGGTCTCGACGTCGCGGTAGGCGTCCTGCACGACCAGGAATTCGAGCTTCTCCAGGGTCTTGCGGATGCGCGCGGTGTTCGGCATCGAGGTCATCGGGTTGGTGGCGATGATCCACAGGCCCTTGATCTGGCCGGTCTCGATGGCCGGGAAGATGTCGGTCATGAACAGACCTCGCTTCTTCGGCAGGAACCCCTCGTCGATCCCCCAGAAACCGGCGATCTCCTCGCGGTGCGCCGGGTTCTCCAGCACGCGGTAACCGGGCAGGCCGGAGGCCGAGGACCATTCGCGCGTGCCCATCGCGTTCGACTGGCCGGTGATCGACAGCGAGGTGCCGCCCGGTTTGCCGATGTTGCCGGTGATCAGGTTCAGGTTGTTGATGCCGACCACACCGTCGGAGCCGTGCGTGGACTGGTTGATGCCCATGGTCCAGATGCTCATCGCCGCGTCGCACTTCGCGTACAGGCGGGCGACGTGGCGGATGCGGTCCTCGTCGATGCCGCAGATCGCGGCGGCGGTGACCGGGTCGTAGTCCTGCACCAGCGCCCGCACCGCCTCGAAGCCGGTGGTGTGCGCGTCGATGTAGGCCTGGTCGTGCAGGCCCTCATTGATGATCACGTGGGCGAGCGCGTTCAACAGCACGACGTCGGTGCCGGGGTTGATGGGCAGATGCATGTCGGCCTGCTGCGCGAGCATGGTCACGCGCGGGTCGACCACGATCAGTGGGAACTTGCGCTTCTCGCGCGCCTCGCGCATGCGCCAGTAGATCACCGGGTGCTGCTCGGGCAGGTTGGAGCCGAAGGCGAGCAGGCAGTCGGTGTGCTCGAAGTCGCCGTAGCAGCCGGGCGGGCCGTCGGAGCCGAAGCTGCGCTTGTAGCCGGACACCGCCGAGGCCATGCAAAGCGTGGTGTTGCCGTCGTAGTTGTTGGTGCCGATCACGCCGCGCGCGAGCTTGCCGAGGGTGTAGAACTCCTCGGTCATGATCTGGCCGGTGCTGAGGATCGCGAAGCTGTCGCGACCGTAGGCGGTCTGAATGCGATCGATCTCGCTGACCGTGCGGTCGAGGGCGTCGTCCCAGGAGACTTCCGCGAAGTCGTCCCAGCGGTGCGTGCGCATCAACGGTTTTTCACCGCGCCCGGCGCTCTTGAACAGCTGATCTTCGAGGATGCCTTTCAGGCAGAGCTTGCCGCGATTGACGTCGGCGCCGCCGGCGCCGCGCGAGGCGACTGCGTCGCCTTCTTTATTGAGCCCGACTTCGATGGAACAGCCGGTCGAGCAATACCCGCAGGTCGTGTATTTCCACTCAACCACGCCCTTGTCGGCGAGCTTGATGGGGTTCTTCTGGTGACGTCCAAACAGCATGGGGGGAGCCTTTCGCAAGTGCGCGCCGCCTTGACGCGCCTCGCCGACCTCAAGCGTGCGCCGTTGCACGGGGGCGGGCAGGAACTCGTTGTGAGGGCTCGCGACGCAGGGAATGTGCCATTCGAACGGGGTTTGGCGGCGGGGTTGGCTTGCACTCCTTCGCGGCGTTAAGGCGTGGTCGCCGCTTCGCACCGCGCTGGTGCGTGGCGGTGCCGGTGGAAGTCCAAAACGGGGCGGAAGACCCTGTGTCGAATGCGGGCATGTAGGGTGCGCCATGCGCACCACTGTCCCTGGTGCTCCCTGGGGCATTCATCGGAAGCCGGTTCCCGAACCGATCCGAGCGGTGCGCCAGGGTGCGCATGGCGCACCCTACGGAAAACGCATGGCATCGGCCTTGCACGGTTCCAGAATCCAACTCCAAACGCTTCTCTTCCATGAACCCAATCACCAAGACCACCTGCCCCTACTGCGGGGTCGGCTGCGGCGTGCTGGTCGAACGCGACGCCGACGGCAACGTCAGCGTGCGCGGCGACAAGGAACACCCGGCCAATTACGGCCGCTTGTGCTCGAAGGGCTCGGCGCTGGCCGAGACCCTCGATTTCAACGATCGCGTTCTCGCGCCGACCATCCACGGCGAGGCCGTGGAGTGGGATGTGGCGCTGGATACGGTCGCCGCGCGGCTGCGCTCGATCATCGATACCCACGGGCCGGACGCGGTCGGTTTCTATGTCTCCGGGCAGTTGCTGACCGAGGACTACTACGTCGCCAACAAGCTGATGAAGGGCTTCATCGGCAGCGGCAACATCGACACCAACTCGCGCCTGTGCATGTCGTCCAGCGTCGCCGGCCACAAGCGCGCATTCGGCTCGGACAGCGTGCCGGGCTGCTACGAAGACCTCGAAGAGGCTGACCTGATCGTGCTCACCGGCAGCAACACCGCCTGGTGTCACCCGGTGCTGTACCAGCGCATCGTCAAGGCAAAAAAGGCCCGCCCGGAGATGAAGGTGGTGGTCATCGATCCCCGCGAGACTGCGACCTGCGATGCCGCCGATCTCCACCTCCCGCTCAAGCCGGGGACCGACAGCGTGCTGTTCGTCGGCCTGCTGGCCGAGCTCGAACGTCTGGGCGCGATCGATCGAGACTACGTGGCGGCACACACGGATGGCCTGGATGCGGCGCTGCATCACGCCCGCTTTGCCGCCCCGTCGCGTGCCGCTGTCGCGGATCGCTGCGGCCTGTCGGCGGATGCCGTGGACCGCTTCTATGCACTTTGGGCCGGGACCGAGCGCACGGTCACGGTCTATTCGCAGGGTATAAATCAGACCAGCAGCGGCGTCGACAAGGTCAACGCGATCATCAATTGTCACCTCGCCACCGGGCGCATTGGTCGCGTCGGCATGGGGCCGTTCTCGTTCACCGGTCAGCCGAACGCGATGGGCGGACGCGAGGTTGGTGCGCTCGCCAATCAGCTGGCTGCGCACATGGACTTCGACGACCCCGCGCAGATTGACCGGGTCGGGCGCTTCTGGAACAGCGCCCGGGTCGCGACCGGACCGGGCAAGAAGGCGGTGGATCTGTTTCGCGCCGCTGGAAACGGTGAGATCAAGGCCTTGTGGATCATGGCCACCAACCCGGCAGTGAGCATGCCGGATGCCTTGAACGTGCGCGCCGCGCTGTCCGCCTGTGAGTTCGTCGTGGTCAGCGAGGCGATCGCCGACACCGACACCGCGAAGTTCGCCGACGTGCTGCTACCGGCGCTGACCTGGGGCGAGAAGGACGGCACCGTGACCAATTCCGAGCGTCGTATCTCCCGCCAGCGTCGTTTCCTGGCGGGCCCCGGTGAGGCGCGCGAGGACTGGTGGATTCTGTCGCAGGTCGCGCGTCGCATGGGCTACGCGGGCTTCGACTACAACGGCCCGGCGGCGATCTTCCGTGAGCACGCCGCCCTGTCCGGTTTCGAGAACGTCGGCACGCGCGGCTTCGATATAAGCGGCATGGCGACGATCGACGATGTCGCTTACGACACCCTGGCGCCTTTCCAGTGGCCGCGCCCGGCGGGCACGCTCGGGACTCTGCGGCGCTTTTCCGATGGCCGTTTCGATACGTTGGACGGTCGCGCCCGCATCGTCCCGGTCGATCCACGTCCGCCGGCAAACGGCACCGATTCCGATTACCCGTTGGTGCTCAACACCGGTCGGGTTCGTGATCACTGGCACACCATGACCCGAACCGGCAAATCGCCACGCCTTGCCGGGCATATCGCCGAACCGTTCTGTTCCATCCATCCGGATGACGCGGCCCGGGCGGGTATCGAGGATGGCGAACTCGTCCGTCTGCATAGTCGCTGGGGACGTTCGGTGCTGCGGGTCGAGGTGACGCCTACGCAGCGTCAGGGAGAGGTGTTTGCGCCGATGCACTGGAATGACCGTTTCGGTCAGTGCGGACGAATCAATCCAGTGGTCAATCCGGCCACCGATCCGATCTCCGGGCAGCCTGAGTTCAAGCACACGCCGGTGCGCGTCGAGGCGTATCACCCGGCCTGGCACGGTTTCATCCTCAGCCGTCGGCGCATCGAGGCCGGCGATACCGGCTATTGGTCGCGTGCCATCGGGCGGGGTTTCTGGCAGATGCAGATTGCTGGCGACCAGGCCCCCGCCGATTGGGCCACGCACGCCCGCGAACTGCTCTGCGGTGTCGATGCGAACGCCGAATGGCTGGAGTTTCACGATAAGGCGGGCGGTAGCTATCGCGCCGCGCGCTTCGTCGGTGGGCGACTGGAAAGCACGATCTTCATCGGGCGCGATCATCGTCTGCCGGCGCACGACTGGGTTGCCAGTCTGTTTGGCGTCGACAGGCTCGAATCGCGGGATCGCAACTGGTTGCTGGCGGGCGAACCCGGTCCCGGGCGCAAGGACGCCGGACGCATCGTCTGCGCCTGCTTCAGCGTCGGCATCAATACCCTGGTGGATGCCATCCGCGACGATGGCCTGTGCAGTCCGGAGGAGATCGGCGAAGCGCTCAAGGCCGGTACCAACTGCGGCTCCTGCGTGCCCGAATTGCGCCGGCTGATCGCCGAAACCACCGCCTGACGCCGGTCGGTAGTGTCGCGGCGGTGCTTCACTGACTCTCATCGCCGTACCGGGTTGAGGGTCGCGGGTTTGCCGGACGCCGGGGCGCGGTATGCGGTCGGAAGGTTTCTGTTTGCAAAGACGAGAGCTTTACATCCGATCGGCGTACCATGCGCGGTTCGCCCAATATTGCCTTCGCCCCAGATCAGGATTGATTAATGCCGGTTCTTCCAAGCCATGACGACATCCGCCTTGCCTGTGGCAGAGGTGCGTTTGAACGTGGCCAGGAATATTTCGAGAGCGGTCGTGTCGCGGCGGTGGAGGCGGTCGAAGACAAGCCCGGCCTGACCTTGCTGGCGGCGGAAACCTTCGGAAGCGGCGGTCGTTATTACCACCAGAACATCCAGATCATGGAACGCCTGCGCGACGTCGGCATCAAGGGTGAATGCACTTGTCCGGTGGGGCACGATTGCAAGCATGTGGTGGCGGTGTGCCTGGAGTTCCTGCGTCGCAACGGTGAAGGTCCCACGCTGCCCGAGGCGGTGGGTGCGCCAGCCGTCCCCTTGGAGGCCTGGCTGGGCGAGCTGTCGGCGGGTGAGCAGGCGCCGGATGACGAGGAGGACGGGGAATTCCTCGCCTTCGTGCTCAATGAGCGTCCGCCCAGTCGCGGGGTTGCGGGCAATCTGCCGGCGCTGGAAGTCCAGGTCCGGGTCACCCGGCGTCGGCACAACAGTCGCGGCCTGCTCAAGGGGCAGGCGGTTACGCTCATGGACCTGCGTTACGGGTTCCGCTTTCCGGCGGGTGCCAGCACCGAACAGGTGGCGATCGTGGCAATCCTGCTCGCGGCGGCGCGTGACCAATGGCAAGGCCACCCGCGCATCGATGGCGAGCTCGCCGCCCAGGTAATCGACCGCATGGTGACGGCTGGTGTCGGTTACTGGAACGACATCGGACCCGAGCCACTCACCTGGGGCGAGCCACGCAAGCTGAGCTGGCAGTGGCGCGAACGGCGCAGCGGCAGCCTCGCGCTCGTGCCCGAGCTGGATCCGCCCGGTCGTCTGTTGGTCACTGATCCGCCCATGTATGTCGATCCGCAGACCCTGACCATCGGTCCGGCTAACGAGGCGATGCGCCTTACCAATACGCAGCGCCGCATGTTGCGCAAGGCGCCGGAACTGCCGGTTTCGCAAGCCGAGGCCTTCAGTCTGGCGCTGCTCCGGGACTATCCGCAGTTGCCGGTGCCGATGCCGGTCAAGGTGGCCACCCGGGAGCTGACCGGGCTCAAGCCGCGCCCGCATCTGCGCCTCAGTGGACGCAAGTTCGGCAATGCCTATGAGCACATGCTCCTGCTCAGTTTCGACTACGGCGATCACACCATTGCCGCTTTGCCCAAGCTCCCTAGCGCCGTCTTCGATGCCGGCGGCGAACTCATCGAACTGCTCCGTGACGGGGCGGCAGAGGACGTCGCGGTTGCGACCCTGGAAGAGATTGGTTTCGCCTGGCAGGCCGCGTCGGATGGTCCGTTGCCGTTCATCAATACCGCGCCGAACGCGTCCCTGGCAGCGGTGCGCTGGTCGCGATTGCTCGATTACCACGTTCCGCAGCTTGAACGTCGGGGCTGGCGAATCGAATTCGATCCCGGCTTTCGTCTGCGCTTCGATCAGGGCGACTGGGACGGCGAGGTCGAGGATGGGGGCGACTGGTTCAGTCTGCGTTTCGATCTCGACGTGGATGGTCAGCGTGTGCCGATGGCGCCGCTGGTCGTGCCCTTGATCGAGGACATGTTCAACCTTCCGGAGGAGGAATGGCCGGAACGCCTGCCCATTCCGCTGGACGATCATCGCTATCTGAACGTACCCACGGCGCAACTCAGGCCGGTGCTGGAAGTGCTGCGCGAACTGCATCAGCGCGACCTGCCGATGGACGATTCCGGTCGGCTGCGCCTGTCCCGTTTCGAACTGGCGACCCTGGCCGATCTGCCGCCGGATCGCGCCTTGCGGGGCGCTAGGGAGCTGCGCATCCTCGCGGAACAACTGCGCAATTTCGACGGCATCGCCGAGGTCGATCCCCCGGCGGGACTGGATGCGGAACTCCGTCCCTACCAACGTCGTGGCTTGGATTGGCTGCAGTTCCTGCGCGCCTATCGCTTCAACGGCATCCTCGCCGACGACATGGGTCTGGGTAAGACCTTGCAGACCCTGGCGCACCTGCTGATCGAGAAGCAGGCTGGGCGTCTGGACGGTACGAAGTCCGGTCCAGCCCTGGTGGTCGCGCCGACCAGTCTGATGGGCAACTGGCGGCGTGAGGCGGCGCGCTTCACCCCCGACCTGAAGGTGCTGGTGCTGCACGGCAGTGGTCGCCATTCCGACTTCGAACACATCGACGATCACGACCTGCTGCTGACCACTTATCCCTTGCTGCCGCGTGACGCCAAGGAATTGCGCAAGCGGCGTTATCACAGTGTGATTCTCGATGAGGCGCAGACGGTCAAGAATCCGCGCGCCAAGGCCGCACAGATCGTCCGCGAACTGCGTTGCGATCACCGTCTCTGCCTGACTGGTACGCCGATGGAAAACCACCTCGGCGAGCTGTGGTCGCTGTTCGATTTCCTCATGCCCGGCTTCCTGGGCGACATGAAGGAGTTCACCCGCCATTACCGCACCCCGATCGAGAAGCACGGCGACAGCGAATTGCGCGACCGGCTCGCGCGGCGCGTGCAGCCCTTCCTGCTGCGACGCGGCAAGCAGGAGGTCGCAGCGGAATTGCCGCCCAAGACCGAAATTCTGCGCACCATCGAATTCGGCCCCGGCCAGGCACAGCTCTACGAATCCATTCGTGTGGCGATGGACAAGCGGGTGCGCGACGCGATTGCCTCTCAAGGCCTGGCGCGTTCCCACATCACCATTCTCGATGCGTTGTTGAAACTGCGGCAGACCTGCTGCGATCCGCGCCTGTTGAAGCTGTCTCACGCCGAACGCGTGACCCATTCCGCCAAGCTCGAACTGCTCATGGATCTGTTGCCGGAGCAACTTGAGGAAGGCCGGCGCGTGTTGCTGTTCTCGCAGTTCACCCAGATGCTTGGTCTGATCGAACTCGAGCTCAAGGAACGCGGTATCGAATACGCCAAGCTCACCGGCCAGACCCGCGACCGCGAGGCCGAGATCGATCGCTTCCGCAACGGCGAGGTCGATCTGTTCCTGATCAGCCTGAAGGCGGGCGGCGTCGGCCTGAACCTGGTCGAGGCCGATACCGTGATCCTCTACGACCCGTGGTGGAACCCGGCGGTCGAGGCCCAGGCCGCCGACCGCGCCCACCGCATCGGTCAGGACAAGCCGGTGTTCGTCTACAAGCTGGTCATCGACAACAGCGTCGAGGAGAAGATGCTCGCCATGCAGGAACGCAAGCGCGCCCTGGCCGAAGGCGTTTATTCCGAGAAAACGGGCGAGGAAGTGCCGCTGTTCGACAGCGACACGCTGCAGGATCTGTTCGCGCCGCTGTAGGGAACCTCTGATTTATTCAGGTGCGGCTCAAATGGATGAATGAAATCGGGGGTTTCAAGGCGCAAAACGCAGCGAACAGCGCGCTATTCGCACGTTTTGCAACGCGGAAAGCCGTGATCTCAGACTTCAGATGAACGGGCATGAATAGATCAGAGATTCCTTATTAGGGTTCAGTTGCTGTCGGTGATGCCGGTAGGGCGACCGTCCAGACTGACTGCGTTGCGTTCCCGCCAGTAGTCGCGCAGGCCGTCTTCGCCCTTCTTGTCCGCCCACGCAGGCAGCATCTCGCGCTGACCGACGACATCCATCAACGGCACGCCGAAGCCGCAGGAGCTCTGCACCAGCTCGATCTCGAGTTCGATAATCTGCCGGGCGCCGGGCAGATCGCCGAAGTGCTGGCGGGCGGCCTCCCAGTCGGCGTCGTCGGCGTGAATCGCACGGGCTTGTCCGAACACGCGCAGGATCAGCGGGTCGCCCTGAAACGCGCAGAACATCAGCGTCATGCGTGGGGATTCGCGCAGATGGGCGGCGGTCTCGTTGCCGCTGCCGGTGAGGTTGAGCCAGAGAATGCGGTTTGCGTCCAGGACACGCAGGCTGTCCAGTCCTTTGGGAGAAAGGTTGATGTGGCCGTCCGGCGGCGCGGTGGCGACGAAGAACAGGGGCTGGGCCTCGATGAAGGCGCGGTGTTTGTCGTTCAGCGTGTCGTAGCGTTTACCCATGATCTTCGACCGGTTGCTTGAGGCACAGGCGCCAGATTACCCCTCAATGCACGGCGTGACAGGTGTCGGGGTGAATCCCGAGCAATCTCAGTTGTTCGGCAAGGCGGGGGTTGCCGGTTTCCCGCCATAAGGTGTGCAGCCGGAGGATGTCGCCTGCGCTCATGCCCGCCTCGCGTTCCGCCGCGAAGGCGATCAGATTCAGCCAGTGTGCGAAGCGGTGGGTGAGACGCCGGAATACGGCCCGGTTGGCGCGGGCGTTGTCCGCAAGGTAGTCGTAGGCGCTGCTGCCCATGCCGACGAAATAGTCACGGCGTACGCCCCGGCGGGCAAAGATTTCCGGATACAAGGCGCCGAGGAAGAGGGCGAGATCGCCAAGGCGCTGCAGCACCCGGCAGCGATGTTGCTCGTCGGCGCTCTCGCGCGCATCGGCGTACAGCAAGGCCAATGGGCGGATGCCGCGTCGCCCCGCATTGGCATCGAAAAGGTGATCGCTGAGCGCGAATCGGCTCATCAATTCGCCGAGGTACCAGAGGGTGTCCTCGTCGGTCGGGATGGACTGTTCGGCGGCCCCTTGATGCAGGCGATCGCGAAAATAGTCCGGCAGGGAACGGGTTTGCAGGGGACGCAGGGGCAGCGTGGCGATCCGCATGAAACACCTCCGGGCAAGGCCAATGACCCTGTAACGGATTAGGCCGCGATGCGGGCGCAATCAAGGGTGGTCGTTCAACGCGTGCGCGTTCCCAGCAGATAACGCAGCCGCGTCGGGCCATTCTTGTCGTCGCGTTCGACCCAGGCGACATGGAGGTTGCCGGAAGCATCGATGACGATGCTGGGATGCGCCTGTTCACCGCTGCCCGATGCACCAGGCAGGGGCAGGTCGTCGCTCCATTCTCCGTCCTCGCGCCAGCTCAGCATGATGTCGGCGTTGCCTTCGCGGCCATCGTCCCAGGCCACCAGCAAGGCGCCGCCCGGATGTCCGGCGACGCTGGTGTGCCATTGTGGGGCGAGTTCGCCAAAAGCATCCTGTACCTGTTGATTGGCCCCGGGCTGGCCGCTGGTCGGGTTCAGATCCGCACCCCAGATGTCGTAACCGTGGCGGAAATTGCGTTTATCGGCCCAGGCGGCGAAGACCTTGTTGTCGGCGTAGGCGGCGATGGCGACCCGGGAGACGCCGGAACCGGTGCCGTAGGGCAGCGTTCGGCTGCCAGCACCGGTCCTGGGTCGGATATTGACGCGCTGTGGTGTGGTGAACGTGCATTCGCCGGTCTGCATGGCGGCCATGATGATCGTGTGTTTGGGGCGGCGATCTTCCCAGGCGACGACCAGACGATCGCCACTCAACGCCGCTGCGGGATAGAGCTGTTCATCGATGGGGATCACCGGATCGATCGCGCAGGCCGGGGAGAGCGCCAGGCTGCCATCTGTGCTGGCGGTGATCCGACGCAGGCGAATTTGCGCAAAACGTTCCGGGCGCTCGGCGTATACCACGACAGCTCCGTCGGGCGTGCCGAGCAGACTGGCCTGGGCGCCATGATGTTCGCTGAGTTGTCGCGGCGTGCCATCGGCAGTTCGGGCGAAGATCTGCCCATCCTGCTCCCAGGCGATCACGAAGCGACCGTCGGGTAGGGCGGCAATGCTGGGTTCGAAGGCTTCGGTGTCGGGTGTCAGAAGGGTCTCGCGGAATCCGTCCTGATCGACCGATTTCAGGCCCAGATAGGCGCGCGGTGTGCCGTCGCGGTCATCTTCCCAGGTCACACCGACACGGTTGCCGCTGACCGCGAGACTGCGCCGTCCCGATGATTCGAGGTGGTGAAAGGCCTTGCCGTCGGTGGTGGCGGAGATCGGAATCGGCGTGCCGAATTCCCACGGCTGTGCATGGGCGGCGAAGCCGGTGCTCACCAGGATCGAAAACAGGATGGCCGATGTTCTCATGGTGTCGCTGCGAGACGCGCGATGCCCTTCTGCACCTGATCGTCGGCAGCGACCAGGTCTTCGATGCGCTGTACCCCGATCAGCCGGTGTATGACCTTGCCGCCGGGGGTCAGGAAGGTGAAGACCGGTGTCACGAAGGCGTCGTAGCGGGTACCCAGTTCCCGCTCGGTGATACGTTCGCCGCTCGGCAGCCGAAGCCGTTTGCCGCTTTCGGCATCGACATAGGCAAGGGCGTAATGGCCTGCGTACCGAGCCCGCACGTCGGCATCCGAGAACGCCTCCTTGTTGGTCTTCTCGCAGTAGCCGCAGCCGTAACGCCCGAAGTACACAAACAACACGCGGCCCTCGTCATGGGCCGCACGCATCGCAGCATCAAACGGGACGAACGGGTAATGCTCGGGTGGGTCGGCGAACACGCCGCCAGCCCAGAGCAGACAGGGCAGAAGCAGAGTCAGAAATCGGCGGGACATGTCGCGCTTCCAGGAAGGGATTTTGTCTCAGCTTAGCCCTAAGGAAGCTCTGATCGAATCATTCACGGTTCAGCCATTCAGCTGAACCGTGCCTGATTCAATCAGAGGTTCCCTAATGAATCCCGCGTCAGCTGGATGTCCTGACCTGGCAGCCTTTTGCTCAGGCCGCAACCGCACCGACGTCGCCGCTGTCGGCGATGGCGATGTCCTCGTTGGGCTGCATCGGGTCGGCACCGATGGTGCCACTGAGACTGCTCAGGTAGGCGGGACTGCGCACCGCCTCGAGACGCTGACGTGCCTGTTCAAGCCGACCGGCGATGTCCATGCGGCTGACCACATCGTTGTGACCCTGCAGCCCCATGAAGTGGTCGAGATACGCGACATGACGCTCCCACAGGGCGATGTCGCGCTGCTGCTTGGTTTCCAGGCGGGTGCGATACCAGTCCGAAGCGAGCAGCGATTCGCGCGTGAACAGGGCGCGGATCGCCGGATCGTGGACATCGCGACCCTGATATTCGCCGTTTGCCATGATGTGCAACAGGGCCTTCAGCGGCGGGCAGGCCTCTTCGACGCTGCCGTCGTCCAGATAACGCTGGGCGACGCGCTGCTGCGCCTCGCAGATGTTGTGCACGCCGTCCGCGAACACGCCGAGATCCTGGGTTTCCGGTCGCAGGATGGCCTCGTCGAAGACCGTGGTCGGGCCGTCGAAGATCTTGCCCATGAACCCCTGCACGAAGCGTTCGGTAATGCGGTAACCGAGACGGCTGGCGAGTACTTTCTGACCGTCGTGCTCGAAGTCATTGACGGGTTCCAGATAGCCGCGCTTGATCAACCACGCGGGATCGCGCTCGCGCTGCGACAGGCGGCACCAGATTTCCGGGATCAGCAGACTGATGTCGTGATCGACGCGGCGATCCGGACCGACGTAGCCGGCGGCGCTGGAGAAGCCGGCATAACCGGTGAGGATGAACGACACCAGGGCGTTGTTCAGATCGGCGGTTGGACGAAGCGCGTTGAACGGCCCCTTGGTGAGCGCGCCTTCACTGCCGGCGCCGGTCGTGGATGGGGACTTGCCGGTCAGCGAGCAGACGAAGTCCATGAACAGCTCGGGCAGTTCCTGATAATGGATCGGGTTGTAGACCGCGAGCGGGCGGATGCCGGGCTCCGGCGGATTGTTGCGACGGCCGGCAAGCACGGCGTTCACCGGGCTGCAGACCGGCGTGCCCAGCGGCACGCGGCGATGCAGACGCGCACCCATGTCGGCGACGTAACGATGGATCGGCTCGGCCACATCCGGGCGTAACTGAAGATAGCGCGGGTTCTTGCTGGGCTTGCCATCGACCAGACGCGGGTGGGCGGAGCAGGCCACGTAGCCCTTGCCGTCGTCGTAGGCGTCCTGCAGGCGTTTGCGCATCGGGTCGGAGAACTTCTGGAAGCCGACCACGTCCTCGACGATACGCGCCAGGGCCTTGCCACCCAGCGGCTCGTAATTGGCCATGAAGTTGCCCGGTGCAGCCATGTCCTGCTCGGTCTGGGTGTCGAAACCGGGATGGATGGCTTCGTCCGGGCGCTGGAACAGGCGGTATTCGCAGTTCTGGGTCAGCTTGACGCTGGGATTGTCCGATTTGGGCGAGCAGTTGCTGAGATCGCTCGAAGGCACCACCACCGAGGCAGTGATGTCGTCTTCCATCTGCACCTTGGCGGCGGCGATGAAGTCCTGACGCACCTTGAACAGACGCCAGGCCCCGTTGGACTCCAGGCCGACACGCAGGTAGGAACCGACCAGGCGGCGATCGTTGATCTTCAGTTCATGCCCGGGCATGCCATTGATCACGTCCACCGACAGATACTGGCGCCAGTCGTTGCCCCAGGATGGCTGATAGAAGCGCTTGATCAGGAACGCGAGGGCGCGGATGCGCTCGGGGATGTCTTCCAGCCAGGCGTTGTATTCGTTGGTGTTGCTGGGGCCCGGGGTCAGCAGTTTGATCACCGAACCAAGGCTGCGTTGCGGCGACAACGGCTGGCGGCTGGGATCGCGATCTTCGTGGATGAATTCAGGCTTCAGGCGGTCGCTGTAGTCGTGATCGAAGATCGCCTGAACCAGATCGAGATCTTCCTCCAGGTCGTTGACGAACATCGGTCCGTAGATGACCGCGTCTTCGATGGATTTGGAGATTTCCGATTTGCCGCCACCGGAAACCGTCGATGGCTTATGGCAGAAGGTGCCTTCGGGCTCGGTGCCGACCAGTCGCCAGGAGGGGGCGCCCGGGTGCTTCATCATCTGCACCTTGTAACCGTTCGGCTGGATGTAGATCTTGCCCGGCTGCAGCTTGATGGTCTGCGGACGGTGCTCGCGCACCCAGGAAATGGTCTGTGCGTTCAGGTCCATGCGCAGGTCCTGCGGCACGTAGACGATCTCGGGATGGGTCTTGTCGGTGGCATAGCCCTCGTCATGGACATCCATCAGCTCGCCATACATTTCGACCACCTGATCGAAGTGGTAGTCGCCCTGACGGGTGATGCTGTCCACGCCGTATTCCTCACCGTGATTGCGGCGATGGAAGGCAAGTGCGCCGCCGGCGTGTTCCTCTTCGGCCAGGCCGTAGAGATTGGCGGCGTAGCTGAGCTGGGTTTTGACCTCTTTCTTGCAGTAGCCGTAATAGTTGTCGGCCAGGATGGTCACGATCACGCCGCGCCCGTCGCGGGCGGTGATCTTGAAGGCGCTGCCGTCGTTGTACAGCTCGTCCTCGTTCTCCCAGCACATGCCGTCGTGGATCTGGCGCTCGCTGGCGTCGTCGATATGCGGCAGGCCGAGTTCCTTCTTGGTCATGCTCACCAGATGCGGGGCCAGGATCACGCAGCCGGTATGGCCGGACCAGTGATCGACATCGAGCGCGGCATCGTTGCGCGGCAGCGACGGATTGCCGGCGTTGCCGAAGATGCTCTCCACGAAGTCGAGGTTGGAGACCAGGTTGCCCGGCGCAAAGAAGCGCGTTTCCATCGATTTGGCGGCTTCACGTCCCGGAATTGCGGGGCATACCACCGGTCGCAGCAGCAGCGAGACAAACACTCGTGCCGGATCGTCCAGCGTCGAGGTGAACGGCAGCGTCATCAGATCGGAGGGCGGCACGAACGCGGTGGCGAGCATGCGCGCGAACGCGATCTTGGGTACCGCCTTCTTGTCGCCCGGAATCGGCAGGCCGCCTTCGACGACATGAAACGACCCCTTGGTGGTGCGACGATCCGACGCCGGATTGTGGATCACGCCCTGTTTCACCCGGTAACTGGTGATGATGTCGGACTTGAAGACATCGCCACCCATCGGCAGGGACAGCTCGCGGGCCACGCCGTGGCGGTCGAGCACGATGGTCTCGCTGGGCAGGTGCGGGGACACGTCCGCATCCGCATCCGCGAGGTAGTCGTCCAGGAAGTCCTGGATGCGCCGATCCGCCGGGCAAAGGTGGCCGCTCAGCAGGCGGGATTTTTCCCGGTAGCTCTGCAACAGATCGTCGGAGGCGAGCAGGAATTCGCCATCGTCGCTGCCCGGGCAAACCGGTTGTCCGGAAGATGCCAGCTTGAGGTTGATGTAAAGCTGAAGACGACGGCGACGATCGGCCTCGTCGGCCATGTTGGGGCGTATGCCCAGGGCCTGTTCGAAGTCCATCGGTGATCCTCCGGAAAGGGGGTGGAGTGCGGGTCTGCGGTCGTCGTCCCAAGCATGGGTGCTTGCGTGTTGTGTGCCGGACAATTCCGCGCCGGCAGGAGGGATCGCGAACCGTTCTAGACGTATCTGCGCGGAGGATGCCTGTCCCGGTCGGGGGTTGCAAATAGGCAGCGTTCAGTCAATCCGTGTTCGGATCGTGGAGGCACTCGGTTGAGGTCCTCCGGATAACGCATCTGAAGTCCTGACTGCGACGCCTGGTCAGCTTAAGTGAGCGTCGCTACCCGGATATTGCTCAACCGGCCAACCGGATACGGTTTGCCTGAGTCACCGGGTTCCAGGGGAGACGGAATTGCGGCAAAAAACAAGGCCCGTGATCAGCGTGCCGATCGCGGGCCTTTTGGGTGTGGGTTCGGCGATGTCAATGATGATGCTTGCCGGACTTGCTGATGAACATGACGGTGATGTAGCTGATGATCGCGAAGGTGGTCAGGACCACGATCATGCTGGCTAGGCCGATGGGGTTGCCGAAAAGAAGATTCATCCAGAGATCCATGGTGGTCACCTCAGTAGTCGTTGAGTCGGGGTCGTGCCCCGGTTTTTGAAGGTGATGCCAGTGTATGAATATGGGTATTTAATAATTTGATGTAGATCAGTTCTGTGCGGATTCGGCGATTTCTAGGCAAGCGGGATAGTCGGTTTTCCCCGTGCTTAGGGTGGGTAGGACGTCCACCCGATGAATGATTGACGGCGCAGACAATTCACTTTGCCCAAGTTCCTGGATGCGTTGGGTGATCGCGTGGCGGTTCACATCCGGGTGTTCGGTGATCAATACGATGCGCTCGCCTTTGCGCTCGTCGGGGATGGCGACGGCGGCGTGACCGAGTTGAGGCCAGAGTCCGTGAACGAGGGTCTCCACGCCCGCCAGCGAAACCATTTCCCCTCCGATCTTGGCGAAGCGTTTGGCGCGGTCGATCAGATAGAGAAAGCCGTCTTCGACGCGGGCGATGTCGCCGGTATCGTACCAGCCTTCCCGGACGCTGCCATCGGCAAATTCGTAGCGCGGCAATTCGAGTACACCGGGCCGCTCGGCGCGCAGATAACCGAGCATGACGTTGGGTCCGCGCACGATCAGTTGCCCGCCTTCAGGCACTCCTTCAACAGGTTCCAGCCGGTATTCGACCCGGGGCAGGAACGGGCCGACGCTACCGGCGCGATAGCGTTGCGGACTGTTTACCGACAGCACCGGGCTGGTCTCGGTGGCGCCGTAGCCTTCGAGAATGCGTACGCCGAACTTGTTGAGCCAGAGGTCGCGGGTCCCTTCCTGCAGGCGTTCCGCCCCGGCGACGACATAGCGCAGGTGCTGCATGTCCATCGGGTCCGCGTGGCGGGCGTATCCGGCGAGGAAGGTGTTGCTGCCGAAGAGGGCGGTGGCGTAGGTGTCGTAGACCAGCTCCGGAATCAGTTTGTAATGCAGCGGCGTCGGATACAGGAAGGTGCGCACGCCGTGCAGCAGCGGCAGGAACACGCCGCCGGTGAGGCCGAAGGCGTGAAACATCGGTAGCGCGGCGAACAGCACCTCGTCCGGAAGGAAGGGCATGCGGGCGGTGATCTGGGTGCAGTTGGCGAGCAGGTTGCTGTGCGACAGCACCACGCCCTTGGGCAGGCCTTCCGATCCGCTGGTGAACAGGATCACCGCCGGGTCATCGGCCTGACGTCGCACCGGTATCCGACCGCGCCAGCCTCGCCACAGTGCGGTGAGTTTGAGGAATGGGGTGACCTCCGGTTTGAAGTCGTCCAGATAACGCAGATCAAGATCTTCCGCGAGGGCGGCGGCGAGCGCTTCGAACCCGCCTTGCGCGATGAAGCGCGACGAGGTGTAGACCACGGTCACCCCGGCGGTACGCATGGCCTGTTTGATGGTCCCTGCGCCGGCGGTGAAGTTGACCATTGCCGGGACGCGGCCATGCAGCATCATGCCGAGCAGCACGGCGACCGAGCCGTTGCTGTTGGGCAGCATCAGGCCGATGTTCTCACCCACCTTGTGCCGCCTTGCGATGAGTTCGCCAATGGCATGGGCCTTGATGAACAGACGCCGGTAACTCCAAGGGTCCCTATCCATGTCCTCCATGACAATCTGTTTCGGACCATGCAGGCGGCAGGCGTCGATCAGTGCTTCGGGCAGGGTCTGCGAGCGGTGCCGTGCGATGGCCGCCGATTCGATCAGGATTTCCCCCAGGGCTTCGGCGGCAACGCGGCGACGGGTGCGCGTATCCAGGCCGTCGGGGATGTCGAGCTTGCGACGCGGACCGGCCGTCAGGGTGATCTGTGGCCAGAGTCGGGCTCGTACCCGGGCGCCGAGCCGGGCGCTGGGGTGATATTGCGCGCCTTCGATATGGATCGGCAGGATGTCTGCGTCGGCGCGATCCGCAGCGGTCGCCGGGCCTTGATATATCTTCATCAGGCCGCCGGTACGGGTGATCCGGCCTTCGGGAAAGATGCCCATGGTGGCACCGGATTTGAGCGCCTCGATGAAACTCTTCAGCGCCATCGGGTTGAGTTGATCGAGCGGAAACAGGCCTGTGAGCCGGACGATTGGTTTGATCCACCAGGTACGTGCATGCAGGGTGCTGATTGCGAAGCGCACCCGTCCGGGCAGGAAGGCCCATAACAGCGCGCCATCAAGGAAGGAGACGTGATTCGCGACGATCAGGGTGGGGCGGCCGCTTGCGGCGAGATGCTCCCAGCCGCGCAGTCGGACCCGGAACGCAAGCCGCAACAGCCCGCGCGTCATAGCCTGAACGAGATTCATGGGCAGATTCATGGGTTCGGAGTGTAGTCGGCGCTTTTCCCGACCTGATTCATCGCCCAGACGACATGTTCCCGAATCAGAGGAGAGGGATGTGTGCACCGCGCCACCAGGGCCTCGCGGAGGTGTGCGTTCAGCGGGTTTGCCCGATAGGCATTGCCGAGCGCGACGGCGATGTTGCGCAACCAACGCTCATGTCCGATGCGACGGATTGCCGATCCCTCGGTACGCGCCAGGAAGGTGGATTCGTCCCAGGCAAACAGCGCGATCAAGCTGGCTTGATCCAGCCCGTTGCGGGGATGGAAATCGACTTCGGCAGTGGGCGTGGCGAACTTGTTCCACGGACAGACGAGTTGGCAGTCGTCACAACCGTAGATGCGGTTGCCGATGGGTGCGCGCAGTGCCTCCGGAATCGGCCCGTGCAATTCGATGGTCAGGTAGGAGATGCACCGCCGGGCATCCACCTGATAGGGCGCAACGATCGCCTGAGTGGGGCAGACATCGATGCAGGCCTGACACGAGCCGCAGTGGTTGTCGGCGGGTGGGTCGATGGGCAGTTCAAGCCCGACATATAACTCGCCGAGGAAAAACCACGACCCGGCATCCTGGGCGATCAGATTGCTGTGCTTGCCCTGCCAGCCGAGTCCAGCCTGATTTGCGAGCGGCTTTTCCAGAACCGGGGCACTGTCGGAAAAGGCTCGGTAATGGAATGCGCCGACCCGTGACTCGATGCGTTCGGCCAGGCGCTGCAGACGTTGCCGCATCAGCTTGTGATAATCCCGACCGAGGGCGTAGCGGGACACGGTTGCGCGAAGCGGATCGGCGAGTTGTGCCCAGGCATCCGGCAGGTCGGGGGGCAGGTAATCCATGCGCACGCTGATCACGCGCAAGGTGCCCGGTTCCAGTTCGGCGGGGCGGCTGCGTTTGGTGCCGTGGCGGGCCATGTAATCCATGTCCCCGTGGTAGCCGCGCCGGAGCCAGTCGAGAAAACGGGCTTCGGCTTCGGGCGGTTCGATCCCGGCGATGCCGCAGGCCTGAAAACCGAGTTCGGCGGCCCAACGTTTGATTTGCTGATTCAGCGTCACGGGTTCGGGAACATGAGCTTGGGTATGGGCCGGGCCAGGTAGGGCCGGGGCAGATCGGATCGGGTCATTTTGGCCCAACCCACATTAATGCGGTGTTTTACGGCAATCTGTGCGTTCCAATGTCAGGTCGAACACGGTCATGTCGGATCATCCTTTGCCTTTGCCACTTTATACAGCCGCCCAGGTCCGTGAAATGGACCGCATCGCCATCGAGGAACGCGGTGTTGCCGGATCGGCCTTGATGGAGCGGGCCGGGCTCGCCGCCTTCCAGGCCCTGCGACGTCGTTGGCCGGACGCACGGCGGCTGGCCGTGGTCTGCGGTGTCGGCAACAACGCGGGCGACGGTTATGTGCTCGCGCGTGCGGCAATGGCGAGCCAGCATTTCAAGGTCACCGTGTTTCAGGTCGGGGACGCGGGCGCATTGCAGGGGGGTGCGCGGGCTGCCGCGGAGTCCTATCGCTCGGCGGGAGGGCGGGAACTGGCGTTCAGCCGGGATGCGCTCGCGGGTTACGACGTGATCGTCGATGCCTTGTTCGGAACCGGGCTATCGCGACCGCTGGACGGAGTCTGGCGGGAGGTTGTCGAGACCATTAACGCGGACCCGGCGGCGGTATTGGCCGTGGACATCCCTTCGGGCCTGTCCGCAGATACCGGCGCAATCCAGGGCGCTGCCGTGCGTGCGGAGGTGACAGTCAGCTTTATCGGTCTGAAACAGGGGCTGTTTACCGGGCAAGGGCCGGATTGCTGCGGTGCGATTGAATTCGACAGCCTGGATGTGCCGGCGTCGGTGATCGCCACCCAGACGCCTGCGGTTCAGCGCATCGACTCGCGGCAGGTCAATGCCGGCTTGCGTCGTCGTGACCGCGACGCCCACAAGGGACGTTTCGGGCATGTGCTGGTGATCGGTGGCGATCACGGTTATGCCGGCGCGGCGCGCATGGCGGCGGAAGCGGCAGCGCGGAGTGGTGCGGGCCTGGTCAGTGTGGCGACACGCCACGATCACGTCGCGGCGATGCTTGTCGGGCGTCCGGAGTTGATGTGTCGCGGTGTCGAACATGTCGAATCGTTATCAACGCTGGCGGCGCGTGCCGATGTCCTGGTGGTGGGATGCGGGCTGGGCCAGGAAGACTGGGGCCGGACGATGTGGTCCGCCGCCCTGGAGAGCGGTCGCCCGATGGTGGTCGATGCCGATGCCTTGAATCTGCTTGCGGAACAGCCCATCCGCCGCGACGACTGGATTCTGACACCACATCCGGGTGAAGCGGCGCGGCTGCTCGGCATTCGTGTCGGCGACGTTCAGGCCGATCGTTTCGCGGCGGTGGCCGCGTTACGCGAGCGATTCGGCGGGGTTGTGCTGTTGAAGGGGGCCGGTAGCCTGGTGGCTTCACGACATCCCCCCCTGGGGCTGTGTGACCGGGGGAATCCAGGTATGGCCAGCGGGGGAATGGGCGATGTGTTGAGCGGCATCATTGCCGGTCTGTTCGCGCAGGGTCTGAATGCCCACGCTGCGACCGCCAGCGGCACCTGGCTGCATGCGGTGGCGGCAGATCGGGCGGCGCGGGACGGCGGGGAACGCGGTCTGCTTGCTACCGATCTGTTCGTGCCGCTGCGTCGTCTGGTCAATCCGTAACCGATTTTCACGATCCCTCATGCGCACACTCATCTTCGACGAAATCCGTGGCGAGCCCGCCATGATCATGCTGGGGCAGGCGTGTGCCACGGCATGGAAAGCGGTGGCCGACGGGCGAGGCATGTTTGTGCATCTGCGCGGGGATCTTGGCGCCGGCAAGACCACCCTGGTGCGCGCCTGGTTGCGCGGGCTCGGGCATCAGGGAGCGGTGCGCAGTCCGACCTACACCCTGATCGAACCCTATGAGCTGGATACCGGCCCTGGCTATCACCTGGATCTGTACCGCCTGGGCGACCCGGAGGAGCTTGAGTATCTGGGCCTTCGGGATCTGCTCGAAGTGCCCGCCTTGTGCCTGGTCGAGTGGCCGGAACGCGGCGTCGGCGTATTGCCGCCCGCCGACCTGACGATTGCCATAGAACATACGGGTGAAGCCCGTAAGCTGGGCCTGCAGACGTCGTCCCATATCGCGGAATCCTTTGTTTCCAGCTTGCGGGATATATCTCATGCAGGCTTTTAGGAATGTTGTGTATCTATAGGATTAAGAACGTTTTTTCTTGCATTCTCATTTTAGTGTTGTATACATGTCGCTAATGACCCTCAGACACGGACCGCTTTCAGTTCAATGAACCGTTTTTCGACCTTCCACAAGTTACTGGCCACCGTCCTGGTGTCTCTGCTGCTGAGCACGCTGATTGCGTTGCCGGCGGTGGCGGGCGTCAAGGTGAACGGGGTACGGGTGTGGGCGGAAAGCGAGACCACGCGCATCGTGTTCGATCTGTCGGGCCCGGCGGAACATCACCTGTTCATGCTGGAAAACCCGCAACGTGTGGTGGTCGATGTGCCGGATGCCGCCTTGAGTGCGGATCTCGACGCCAAGCAGGGCGGGCTCCTCAAGGGTATTCGCGGCGGCGTGCGCAAAGGCGATGATTTGCGGCTGGTGCTCGATCTGAGCGGCAAGGCGCGTCCGCGCAGTTTCATGCTGAAGCCCGACGGAAAATCCGGCCATCGGCTGGTGATCGACCTCGATGCCGGTAACGGTAACGAGCCGGTCAAGACCAAGAAATCCGTGGTCAGTCAGGGGGCGCGTGACGTCGTCATCGCGGTCGATGCGGGGCATGGCGGCAAGGACCCGGGCGCGCGTGGCCCCACCGGTCTGCGCGAGAAGGATGCGGTGCTGGCACTGGCGCAAAAGCTGGCGGCTGAAATCAATGCCCAGAAGGGAATGCGGGCGGTACTGACCCGCAATTCGGATGTCTTTCTGCGTCTGCGCACGCGCATCAACAAGGCACGCAAGTTCCGCGCGGATATGTTCATTTCCTTGCATGCGGATGCGTTCAACGACCCAAGAGCGCGAGGGTCTTCCGTCTACGTGCTCTCCAATCGCGGTGCGTCCAATGAAGCCGCGCAGTGGCTCGCAGAAAAGGAAAATTCCGCCGATCTGGTCGGTGGCGTGAGCCTCGACGACAAGGATGACCAGGTTGCCCAAGTGCTCCTCGACCTGTCCCAGGAGGCCACGATCGAGGCCAGCATCAAAGTCGCTTCGCGGGTGCTCGGTGGCCTGAAGGGGCTGGGCAAGGTGCATCGCAAGCAGGTTGAGCGCGCCGGATTCGTGGTGCTCAAGTCGCCGGACATCCCGTCGATCCTGGTCGAGACGGCGTTCATCTCCAACCCGACCGAGGAACAGCGGCTCAAGGATTCGGCGTATCAGACGCGCATGGCCAAGGCCATCGCCAGCGGGGTCCGCGATTATTTCCGGGAATACGCGCCGCCGGGTACCTTGCTTGCGGCCAATAATCAGGTTCTCGCGCAAAACTGACCTGGGTCTCTGTTCGCTCTCCGATTTGCCGTCCACACTTAGGGTCAGGCTCACTGGAGAACGACAATGAAAGAAGCCAAGAAACCTGACCCGCTCGATGCCCTCGGCGCCGCCTACGAACGCCTGTTGGAGCGCAGCATCGATGATGCGCATCGCCTCGAAAAAGAATTTGGCCCCAGCGTCCGCCGCTGGATCGAGGAGGCCCGTGACAAAGCGGTTGAGCTTGGTGAAATGAGTGTCGAGGAAGGTGAGCGGATAGCCGCCTACCTGAAGCGCGATTTGAGCGATGCCGGTCGTTATATGGCGCGCTTCGGAGATGAACTCAGCGGTTGGTGGGGTTTTGAGTCCGACCTGATCGAAACCAGTCTGTTTCAACGATTCCTCGCGGCGGCGGATCGCACGACCCTGGAGTTGCGCGAACTGAGCGATACCGCTGGGGAATATCACACCGGGGAAATCACCGGGCCGGGAACCCTGGTCTGCCGCGCCTGCGGCGAGAACGTGCATTTTCACAAGCCCGGTCGGATTCCACCTTGCCCGAAGTGTCACGCGACCCGGTTCGTCCGACCGGACGCCTGAGTGCCGTTGCCCGATTCACGGTGACGCCGGGTGACGCCGGGTAGCGTTGGTTGGTCCACGTGTGGGCAAGGCGCCGGCCAGTGAGTCGGCACTTTTTCAGCGCCTTGGCGCTTTAGGAACCTCTGATCGAATCATTCAGCTGAACCGTGCCTGATTCAATCAGAGGTTCCTTAGTGGAGTTCACCCCCGCTTCAATACGGGTCCCAGATACTTTCCAGTATGGGAGCGCGGGTGTTCGGCCACCGCTTCCGGGGTCCCGGCAACCAGAATCTCGCCCCCACGATGGCCGCCCTCGGGGCCCAGATCGACGACCCAGTCTGCAGTTTTGATCACGTCCAGGTTGTGTTCGATGACGATGATGGTGTTGCCGTGGTCACGTAGCCGATGCAATACGGTCAGCAACTGCGCGATGTCGTGGAAATGCAAGCCGGTCGTGGGTTCATCGAGGATGTACAGGGTCTTGCCGGTGTCGCGTTTGGAGAGTTCCTTGGCAAGCTTGACGCGCTGCGCCTCGCCGCCGGAGAGGGTGGTCGCGCTCTGGCCGAGTCGGATATAGGTCAGGCCGACATCGGTCAGGGTCTGCAATTTTCGGGCGATCACCGGCACTGCCTCGAAGAAGGCGAGGGCCTCCTCGACCGTCATGTCGAGGACCTCGGCGATGGTCTTGCCCTTGTAGCGGATGTCCAGGGTCTCGCGGTTGTAGCGCTGCCCGTGGCAGATGTCGCAGGGCACGTAGACATCCGGCAGGAAGTGCATTTCCACCTTGATCACGCCGTCGCCCTGACAGGCCTCGCAACGTCCGCCCTTGACGTTGAATGAGAATCGACCGGGCTGGTAGCCGCGTGAACGCGCCTCCTGGGTGCCGGCAAACAGCTCACGAATGGGCGTGAACAGGCCGGTGTAGGTGGCCGGGTTGGAACGCGGCGTGCGTCCGATCGGGTTCTGATCGATGTCCACGACCCGGTCGAAGTGTTCCAGGCCGCTGATGCGTTCGTGGGCGGCGGGTTCGGTGCTGGCGCCGTTCATCTCTCGCGCCACGACTTGATAAAGGGTGTCGTTGACCAAGGTGGACTTGCCGGAGCCGGAGACCCCGGTCACGCAGGTCATCAGACCGACCGGGAAGCAGGCCTCCACGGATTTCAGGTTGTTGCCGCACGCCCCGTGAACGCAGAGTTGCCGTTGCGGATCGGCGGGGTGGCGTTGCTTCGGGACGGCGATGAACTGTTCGCCCGCCAGATAACGTCCGGTGAGCGAGTCCGGGTTGGCGATGACGCTGGAAGGTGGACCTTCCGCGATCACCTGGCCGCCGTGCACGCCGGCGCCAGGGCCAATATCGACGACGTAATCCGCACTGCGAATCGCGTCCTCGTCATGCTCGACCACGATCACGGTGTTGCCGAGGTCGCGCAGGTGGGTGAGGGTGGCCAGCAAGCGGTCGTTGTCGCGTTGATGCAGGCCGATGGACGGTTCGTCGAGCACATACATGACACCGACCAGGCCGGCGCCGATCTGGCTGGCCAGCCGGATGCGCTGCGCCTCGCCTCCGGAGAGCGTCTCGGCACTGCGCTCCAGCGTCAGATAGTCGAGGCCGACATTCACCAGGAAGGAGAGGCGCTCGCCGATTTCCTTGAGGACCTTGGCGGCGATCTCGCCACGCCGACCGGGCAGCGCGAGTTGCGCGAACCAGTCACGCGCGTCACCGACCGGCAGACGCACGATCTCCGGGAGCGGTCGTTCGGCGATGAAGACATGCCGGGCAGAGCGGTTGAGGCGAGCGCCGCTGCATTCCGGGCAAGGTTGGGTGGACAGATAGCGACTCAGCTCCTCGCGCACCATGTTGGAGTCCGATTCGCGATAACGGCGTTCCAGATTCGGTACCACGCCTTCGAACCGATGCCGCCGGATACGCGGGCTGCTGCCCTTGCCCCAGTACCGGAACTCAATGATCTCGTCGCCACTGCCGAACAGGACCTTGTCACGGATCGCGTCCGGCAGTTCCTCGAACGGGGTTTCGATATCGAACCCATAATGGTCGGCCAGCGATGAGATGAGCTGGAAGTAATAAGCGTTGCGCCGGTCCCAGCCGCGCACCGCGCCGCCGGCGAGTGAGGCCTTGGGGTTGGCGACCACCCGTTTGGGGTCGAAGAACTGTTTTACCCCCAGGCCGTCGCAGGTCGGGCATGCGCCGACCGGGTTGTTGAACGAAAACAGACGCGGTTCGAGCTCGGACAGCGCGTAACCGCACACCGGGCAGGCGTATTTGGACGAAAACACCAGTTCGGTCAGCCCCGGCTCGTCCATGAAGGCGATGCGGGCGATGCCATCGGCAAGCCGCAGCGCGGTCTCGAAGGATTCGGCGAGACGCAGTTCCAGGCCTTCGCGCACCTTGAAACGATCGACCACGGCTTCGATCGTGTGTTTGCGTCGCAGATCGAGGTCCGGCGGCGCGTCCAGCTCGATCAGCACACCATCGACCCGGGCACGGACGAATCCCTGGGCGCGCAGATCGGTCAGTACCTGCACGTGTTCGCCCTTGCGTTCGGAGATCAGCGGCGCCAGCAACATCAGCTTGCTGCCTTCGGGCAATGCCAGCACCTGGTCCACCATCTGGCTGACGGTCTGCGCCTCCAGGGAGGTGTCGTGATCCGGGCAGCGAGGGGTCCCGGCGCGCGCATAGAGCAGGCGTAGGTAGTCGTAGATCTCGGTAATGGTGCCGACGGTGGAACGCGGGTTGTGCGAGGTCGCTTTCTGTTCGATCGAGATCGCCGGAGACAGTCCTTCGATGTGGTCCACATCCGGTTTTTCCATCATCGACAGGAACTGGCGCGCATACGCGGACAGGGATTCGACATATCGACGCTGCCCCTCGGCGTAGATGGTGTCGAAGGCGAGCGAGGATTTGCCGGAGCCCGACAGCCCGGTGATCACGATGAGTTTGTCGCGCGGCAGGTCAAGATCGATGCCCTTGAGATTGTGTGTGCGGGCGCCGCGAATGCTGATTGTGTCCATGAAAATGTCGGGACGGGTGCTTGTCGAAAGGGCTGCTAATATACGCGGCCTCTTCATGCCCACCAAAGGTCGAAACGCGTGTCGCGCCATCGCAACATCGTTCCACTGTTAGCCAGCGAACGTTGGGCCATCGGCTCACTTGCGGGCATTTATTTCCTGCGCATGTTCGGGCTTTTCCTGATCCTGCCGGTGTTCGCGCTCTACGCCGAGCGCCTCGACGGGCACACCGCCGCGCTGACCGGGCTTGCGATTGGGATATATGGGTTGACTCAGGCGGGTTTGCAGATCCCGTTCGGACTTGCCTCCGACCGTTTCGGTCGCAAGCCGGTGATCACTGCCGGCTTGATCATGTTCGCGATCGGCAGCGTGGTCGCTGCGACCTCCACCCACATTCATGGCGTGATCCTTGGGCGCGCCCTGCAGGGGTCGGGGGCGATTGCAGCGGCGGTCATGGCGCTCAATGCCGACCTGACCCGCGAGGTCATCCGTACCCGTGCGATGGCGATCATCGGCATGAGCATTGGTGCGGCGTTCTTTGCGGCGATGCTCGGTGGGCCGATCCTGAGTCAATGGATCGGTGTCCCCGGTCTGTTCTGGTTGACCGCCGCACTTGCGCTGTTGGGTCTGGTGGTGATCCATACGATCACCCCGAACCCGGTGGAAAGTCGCGTGCATCGCGATGCCGAACCGGTTCTCGGGCAGCTCGGGCAGGTGTTGCGCGACCCGCAGCTCTTGCGCCTCGACTCGGGCATTTTCCTGCTGCACATGATCCTGACGGCATTGTTCATTGCCGTTCCGCTGGCGCTACGCGACCAGATCGGGATGCCCGGCGGTGAGCATTGGAAGGTCTACCTGCCGGTGATGCTGCTGTCGATTCCGGCAATGGTGCCTTTCGTGATACTCGCCGAAGCCAAGGGGCAGATGAAGGCGGTGTTCCTGGGGGCGGTCGGGATGATTGGCCTGGCGCAGCTCGCGCTGGCCTGGTCGCATTCGGATATATGGTGGATCGGCGCGGTGCTGTGGGGCTTCTTCACGGCGTTCAATATTCTTGAAGCGACCTTGCCGTCACTGATCTCGAAAATGGCGCCACCGGACAAGAAGGGTTCGGCGATGGGGGTGTACTCGAGCAGCCAGTTTTTCGGCGCATTCCTGGGCGGCGCGCTCGGCGGGGTGATGCTTGGTCATTTCGGTGTGAGCGGAATATTCGCGCTTACCGCGTCTGCGGCGCTGCTCTGGCTGATGATCGCAGTCGGTATGCGTGCCCCGGCCGGACTGAGCAATTACCTGCTCCAGGTCGGGGTTTGCGATGAGGCGCGGGCCAGTGCCATGAGCGCGCGCTTGTTGCAGATTACAGGGGTTGCGGATGCCGTGGTGGTGGCAGAGGATGGCGTCGCTTATCTTAAGGTTAACCAGCGCCTTCTGGACGAAGAGAGTCTGCGCGAATTCGCGGTCGCGGACTGACATAGAAGAATCACGAGGGGGAGTACCCAATGGCGGGTCGAGGTATCAATAAAGTCATTCTGATCGGCAATCTGGGGGCAGACCCGGAGGTCCGTTACATGCCCAGCGGTGGGGCCGTCACCAATGTGCGGCTGGCGACGGCAGAAACCTGGCGCGACAAGCAAAGCGGCGAGAAGCAGGAGCGTACTGAATGGCACCGGGTGGTGTTTTTCGGTCGTCTTGGCGAAATCGCCGGCGAATATCTGCGCAAGGGCAGCAAGGTCTACGTTGAAGGCCGTTTGCAGACCCGCAAGTGGCAGGCCCAGGACGGTACCGATCGTTACAGCACCGAAATCGTCGCCAACGAGATGCAGATGCTCGACGGTCGCGGCGAGGGGGGAAGCAGTAACGATTTCGGGGACGGTAATGGCGGCAGCAGTCGTTCCGGCAGCGCCCCTTCCCGACCGGCGGAACCCGCTGGCGGTTCGATGGGTGGTGGTGATTTCGACGACGACATTCCGTTCTAGGATCCCGTTCACGGGCAGGAGAGGTAGCCATGAGTAGACTGATTCCGGTGATCATGTCGGGCGGCGCCGGCACCCGGCTCTGGCCGGTTTCCCGGCAGGCGCACCCCAAGCCGTTCATGGAGCTGCCGGACGGGGATACCTTGTTGCAGAAATCCATGTCGCGCGTGGCGGCCCTGGCCGACGTCGATGAGGTCATGACCCTGACCAATCGCGAGCTGTATTTCGAAACCAGCGATCGCTATAAGGCGATCGGGTTCAAACAGCCCCCGACCTTCAGTTATGTGCTTGAGCCGATCGGTCGCAACACGGCGCCGGCGATTGCGGCCGCTGCCATGCGTCTGCATGCGGCGGATCCGGAAGCGGTGATGCTGGTGGTGACGGCCGATCATCTGATCCAGCGTGAAGACCGGTTCGCGGGGGCCGTGCGGGTCGCCCGGCAACTCGCCGAACAGGGCATGCTGGTGACCTTCGGCATCACCCCGACACATCCGGAAACCGGCTTTGGCTATATCGAACGTGGCGCGGCGCTGAGTGTGGCGGGCGACGTCGATGCCCAGGGCGCCAAGCCCTGGCAGGTTGCGCGATTCGTTGAGAAACCGGACCAGGCGACCGCCGAAGGCTATCTTGCGTCGGGCAATTTTCTCTGGAATTCAGGGATGTTCTGCTTCCGCCCCGAGGTGTTTCTGAATGCGCTTCAACAGCACGCACCGGGGGTTTTCGACGCGGTGCAGCGTGCGATCGGCGCAAGCGAGCAGGTCACGCCATTCGTGCTTGATAACGATACGTTTGCCGTCGTGCCCTCCATATCGGTCGACTATGCCGTGATGGAGAAGGCAGACAACGTCGCCGTGGTCGAATGCGATATCGACTGGAGCGACATCGGTGCCTGGGATTCCTTCAGCCAGTTGATCGAACCCGACGAACATGGGAATCGCCAATTGGGCGAGGTGCTGATGATCGATAGCGAAGGATGTTTCGTCGACAGTCAGGACCGTCTGGTTGCGACCGTCGGCACCCGGGATTTGATCGTTGTTGATACCGCCGATGCGTTGCTGATCGCAGATCGACGACGTGATCAGGATGTAAAAAAGGTGGTGGATGTCCTGAAGCAGCAGGGCCATGAGGCCTACATGCTCCACCGCACCGTGCATCGACCCTGGGGTACCTACACGGTGTTGGAGGAGGATGACCGCTTCAAGATCAAACGCATCATGGTCAAACCGGGTCGTACCTTGTCCCTGCAGATGCATCATCACCGCAGCGAGCACTGGATCGTGGTTTCCGGAACTGCCAAGGTCGTCAACGGCGAGGAAGAGTTCCTGGTGATGACCAACGAGTCCACCTTCATCCCGGCGGGAACGCAGCATCGTCTGGGGAACCCGGGCGTCCTCGATCTGGCCATGATTGAAGTACAGAGCGGTGAATATCTGGGTGAGGATGACATTGTCCGGTTCGAGGATATCTATGGGCGTTCGTAAGTTCGGGTTGCTTCTGCTCCTGCTGGTCTCGTTGCCGGCGTGGTCCTCCGAGCCGATCGATTTCAGCTATCCGGATCTGGATGGCAAGCAGGTCCGGCTGTCCGACTATCGGGGCAAATGGGTGGTGGTGAATTTCTGGGCGACGTGGTGTCCGCCTTGTCTGCAGGAAATGCCCGATCTGGACATGTTTCACACCGAACGGTCACAAAAGGATGCGGTCGTGCTTGGCCTGAACGACGAAAAGCTTTCGGCGGACCGGCTAAAAAGCTTTCTGAAGGATTACGATATCGGCTATCCGGTACTGCAGGTGCCGCGCGACGAAACCACCGTGTTTGGTCCGGTGAATGTGCTGCCGACGACCTATCTGGTCTCGCCCGAGGGCAAGGTCGTGGCCGCCCAGAAAGGTTTGATCACTGCCGATGGAATCAGCCGATTCATTGCCGGCCACCATTGAGTGTCGATTTGTCCTGGTTGAGGGTTCGCCGTTTATGTCCATGACATTGCGTCTGCTTTCCGGAATCGTGTTGCTGGCTGCCGCGAGCGTCGTGTGGTCGGCCTCGGCGCCCCGAAACCCGGAGGATCATTTCTTCCATAAGACCCTTGGCGATTTCAGCGAGGATCTCGCGGATGCCCGGGCCAATGGCAAGAAGGCGGTGTTCGTGTTTTTCGAAATGGACGAATGTCGCTGGTGCAAGAAGATGAAGGAGACCGTGCTCAACCAGCCGGAGGTGCAGGACTGGTATCGCAGTAATTTCCTGAATCTGGCGGTTGATGTCGAAGGCGACGTCGAGATCAACGATCTGCACGGTGAGCCGATGTCGGAACAGCGCTTCGCGATTATCAGCACCGCGAACAACGAACGTGATCTGGCGCGTCCGGAGTACAAGAAGCCAACGCCGTATTTTGTGTTCTTCGATATGGACGGCAATCGGATATACAGCGTTCCAGGCATCGTCAAAGGTATCGATGAATTCATGTTGCTGGGGCGTTTCATCGTCGATGAGGCTTATAAATCCCAGTCGTTCACCGCGTACAAGAAGGCGGTCAAATAGGGTATGAGGATGCCGCTCGCGCCCGTCAAATCGGGTATGGGTGTGACCCTTATGGTGCTCAGCCTGGTTTGGGCGGTATCGGCGAAGAGCGCTGAGGATGTCGACCCGCGTCCTGCGATCCCGGACCCGCTCACCCTCGACGCCGCTTTGAATCTGCTCGACAACGAGCACCCAAACCTGTTGACCGCAGAGGCAGGCCGTGCCCGCGCCGAGGCCGATCGGCTGGATGCGGCGTCGCAGACCGGACTGGATGCACGCTTGCGTGCACGGCTGCGATGGGTCGAACCGAACAGCAATGCCTCGTTGCAACAACACGATGATCATTCGCTTGGGTTGACGGTTCGCAAGCGGATCAGCGATTTCGGATTGAGCGAAGCGCGTCTTGCCGCATCGGCAGCCGGCGATGCCAGTGCCGGATTCGCGTATCGGGACGCAGAGCGTCAACAGCGTATCGATGTGATCCGTGCGTTCTTCGACGTGCTCGAATCCGATCTGCTCGCCGCCTGGCATAGCGAGGCCATGCAGGTGCAGTTCCTTCGCCAGGAAGACGTGGTCGAATCCAGGAATCTGCGCGAATCGTCGGATCTCGACGTGGCGCGTGCCGATGCCGAATATCAGTTGGCGTTGGCGCGTTCGTATACGACACAGGCGACCCAGCGCAGTACCCGTCAGGTCCTCGCCCAGGCATTGAATCGTCCCCGTCAATTGCCGTCCGTGGTGGTACGCCCGGAACTGGCATTGCTGGACCGCCCGGTGCCGGAGGAGGTGTTTCCGCTCATCGATGAAGCCTTGGCCAATAATGCCGGTCTTCGTGCACTCGAGGCGCGGATGCAATCCGCACAGCAAGGTCTGATTGCCGCCCGGGCAGCGGATGGACCGGTGCTCGATGCCGAGGGCGAGATGGGCGCTTACACACGCGATCTTGGCGGCAACGATCAGATGCGGATTGGCTTGGTGCTCGAAGTGCCCCTCTCCACCGGTGGCAAGACCCAGGCAGGGATTGCCAAGGCGCGGGCGGCGTTGCTCGATGCGCAGGCGGAACGGGGTCGGCGGGAGCTGGCGTTGCGGAGCGAAGTGTTGACGCTATGGCAGGAGCTCGGGTTGGCGAAATATCACCGCGCCGAGGCCAAGGCCAACATGATGCTTCGCGACATGGAACTCGAACGCAGTCGCATGCAGTTTGAGCAGCAGGTCAAATCCAATCTTGGCAACGCGATGGCCAATTACACCGAGGCAGAGTATCGCGCCGCTCAGGCCGATCATGCGCTGGCGATGGCTTGGCTGCGGCTGGATGCTTTGCTCGGGCGGGAGATCACATTGGCGGTCGAGAATGCGCCACCACAGGGGGATAAACCATGAAATGGCGGTCATTGGATGGTGGGCAGGCCGTGTCCTTCCTGGGGACGATGTTTGCCGTTGCACTTTGGGCGATGCCGGTAGCCGCAGAGGACGTGGCAGCGCGATTGGCTTGGGCAAACGAAGTTCAGCTTGGTCCGCAGGTCTCGGGCGTGGTCGTGGCGATCCCGGTCGCGACCGGGCAACGAGTAGACGCCGGGGAGACGCTTCTGCGCTTGGACGATCGGCGTTTCCGCGCGCAACTGGGTGCAGCGCAGGCGCGTCTGAACGCGGCCAAGCCCGCTTATGAAGAAGCGGTTCGACACACCGAGCGGGGTGCGGAACTGTACGACCGGGGCGCGCTTTCCGGGGTGGAAGCGGATCAGCGCAAGATCGCGGAGGCGGCGTCAAGGGCGGAATATGATGCGGCGGTCGCGGCACGTGATCTGGCCCGTTTGAATCTGGAATACAGCGTTGTGCAGGCACCGTTCCCGGCCAGAGTCACCGCTATCGATGCCGTTGTGGGACAGAATGTGGTGACCAACTTCGAGGCAAAGCCGTTGCTGACCGTGATCGCCGTGGGGCGCATGCGTGCTGCGGCACAGATCGACGCCAATCAGCTCGCGGGCATCACCCCGGGAGGGGATGTGCAGATCAAGGTCGCCGGGCAGGCTTATACCGGGCGGGTGGTGGCATTGGGCGTGTCGGCGAGCGCGGCGGGCACCTATCGCCTTGAGGTCGAGTTCGCGCACGACCCTGCGCAGGCACTGCGGCCCGGTCAGGACGCAACCATCGTGTTGCCGTGATGGCCTGCCTGCGCTGCTGGGTCAGGGGAAGGGTCCAGGGCGTGTGGTTTCGTGCAAGTACTCGCGAGCAGGCGCAACGTCTGGCTCTGAACGGATACGCGAAAAATCTTGCGGATGGTCGGGTAGAGGTGCTGGCCTGCGGCCAGGCCGACCACGTCGAGTGCTTGCGGGAATGGCTGCGCACGGGGCCACCGCTGGCGGACGTTGAGCAGGTCGTTTGTGAGCGCGTTGCGCAGGAGCCGGAACAGACCGGATTTTCAGTTCGCTGAGGGGTTATTGCCGATACCAGTGCCGGGCGTGGGCGCTTAACACCTTGTTGGGATATTCCGGCTTTCCGACACTGCCGTTATAGCGCGCCAAAGCCCGTGTGGTATCGCCACCTTCACGGTCGAGGTAGTGCTTGAGGATGGTGCAACCGAGACGGAGATTGACGTTTATATCCATCAGGTTGGCCTCATGCATGCCCAGTTCCTTCAACCAGAACGGCATGATCTGCATGAGGCCCTGGGCACCGCTACGGGAGATGGCGTAGCGGTCGAAGGTCGATTCAACTTCGATCAGCGCCAGGACCAGATTGGGATCAAGATCGACGCGGGTCGCTTCGCGATGCACGCCGCGCAGAATCTCGAAACGCTCGTGGTGATCCTGAAGGTGGCGGCTGAGGCGAGTGGTTCCTTGTGAAAGTCGGTCAAGGCGTGTGGACATGTCCAGCAGCCAGACCTCGGCTCCATAGCGGTCGTCAAAACTCATGGGTTCCGCGATCGCGGCTTCCAGCGCCGCGCGCAGTCCCGGGTCCAGGATGGGTTTGTCGGCGGCGGTAACGCTGGTGGTACAGATAAGCAGGACGACCGCAAGCCGCCACATGTGCTAGTCCTTGCGTGCGTATGTCAGGTTGGCAATCTGCTCGGACACCAGGCCGATCAGAAACACCACGATGGCGACAATGAACAGCAGAGCGCTCATGTTGGTGAAGCGGTGCATGGTCAGAAAGGTGTGGATGTAATACCCGATGCCGGTGAAGAAGAACGCCAGACTGGCGGGAAAGAACAGCTTCAATGGCGAGTAGAGCGTGCCGATCTTGAAGATGATCAGCAGAAAACGGGTGGCATCGCGCAATGGGGAAATATGGCTGGTGCCGACACGGGGCTGGACCTCAATCGGTTCATAATGAACCGCGTATCCGGCGCGGAAGAAGGCCATCGTAATCGTGGACGGATAGGAGAAGCCGTTCGGTAACAGGAACAGGAATTCGCGAAACTTGGCGGCGCGAACCGCACGAAACCCACTGGTCAGATCATCGATCCGGTGGTTGACCATCCAGCTCGCAAAGCGATTGTAGAGCCGGTTTGCGATAGCGCGCCCGATACTTGCCTGTCCGGTCTTGGTGCGCGCCGCCACCACCATATCCATACCGGCATCGATGCCATCCAGGAGCCGTTGGATGTCGGCTGCACGATGCTGCCCGTCGCCATCCATGAATACCAAAACCTCGCCGCGTGCGGCACGCGCCCCGGATTTGATCGCCGCACCGTTACCCATCGGGTAAGGGTGATCGACGACGCGATCCGCCAACCGCGCCGAGATCATGCCGGTATCATCGTCTGAGCCGTCGTTCACCACGACGATCTCCGCTACCGGAAAGTGCTGGCGGATGTCAGTGAGCAGTTGGGCAATCGCGCCGCTTTCGTTGCGAGCGGGGATAACGATGCTGATGGTTGATTCTTCCATGCGCGTCATGTCAGTTGGCGGGGGAGGCGGATCCGCTGCGCAGCTTCGCCAGGATGCGTCGATTCAGGATCAATTGATTGTCGATGGTGTGCAACGGGTCAAGGGCTTCGGCGGCATTGAGTTCCTTTTCGGCTTCATCGAATCGTTTCAGGCTCATGAAAATCACCGCCAGATTGACCCGGTATTGGATGATGGACGGTCGAAGCCGGATCGCTTCCCGCATCATATCGATGGCACGGTCGCCAAACCGGGCATTGTGATCCCGCAACAGTTTGGCGTATCGCATCAGCAGGATCGCACGCATCGATTTTGGATAAGCGGGATTTTCCAGCGCCTGTTCGTAGAAGAATTCGACCAGGGTGCCTGGGATGATTTCTGGCCCGATAGAGCTGGTGTATTCCAGCCCGGACAGCCCGAGCAGATGGTCTACATCGACGTTGTCCGCATGCAAGCGCGCCACGATGCGGTCGATCAGATCGGTCGGTAAGGGCCTTTCTGTGAGCACATGCAGCAGAACGATGGAGCTCAGACTGCTGAGGCTGGTCGGTAACAATTCCGACGATCGTTGCAAATGCTGATTCGCGAGACGGAAAAGCTCGTCGTGATTCATCGTCGGTGCCAAGCCCGGATCGGCCAATGCGCGGCCATATATGCCGCCAATCAGGTTATGAGCGCGTGGTGATTCCGGGTGGTTGGTGACTTCGTCGATTGCCTGGCTGAGCGGGTTGGACCAGGACACGCTTCGGAACAAGGTCAGCAGCGCGAACAGCAGAATGATTGCGAGACCACCTATGCGCCGTATTCGCGACGTGCTCGGATGGAGGCGGTGACTGAATAGCAGCCAACCAAGAACCAGAAGCGGTCCGAAGCTCGGGAGATAGTTGCGATGATCCTGGGCGATCAACAGCGGGAATACGCTGGATTCGATTGCGTGGGCGCCAAGGAAGAAAAAAACCGAAAGCGAGAGGAGTGGCCAGCGTGCACGGTAGAGAAAAGCGACAATGACCGCGCCAATCCACGCCAGAGCAGCCGGCAGCGTGGTCCAGGGAGAAAACAGACCGGTGGAAACAACGACGTCGTCGTTGTAGACGCTCATGGCGTCAGTGCGTGGCATGTAGATCTGAGCGATGTACTGCCAGAGCACGCGTGGCTCGCTCAATACCCGATCCGTGAACGAAAACGGTTTGACCTGATAGCCATTGAGCAGATAGCCAGGATTCCAAAGGAAATAGATCGCGCCGGCGAACGCGGGCAAGCCGACGGTCACCGCAAACAGCCAGACCAGGCTGCGGATTCGATTTCCGTGCGCGTCACGAAAGCCAAACAGGGTGAATTCGAGGGTCAGTGCCAACAGCGGCAACAAAACGCCATTCTGTTTGGCGAGGTAGGCGAGTGGGGTCAGGAACGCAATCGCTCCGACCGACCAACGCACGCCTGAACGTAAGTCGCCATTCAGTATCTGGATGCGACCACGGACGTAGGTAACCAGTCCGACGAGCATGAACAGGGTGGTCAGGCTGGCCATGCGCTGAATGACGTAGAGCACCGGGCTCAGGTTGAGGGGGTGAAGCGTCCAGGCCGCAGCGGTGGCAAGTGCGATCCAGGGCAAGGAGTCCGGGTCTGAATGAAGCGGGAAGCGCCGGAAATACACCTGAAGGAGCCGATACGACAACAGGAATATCAAGAGGCCGTTGATGAGATGGATGGCCAAGTTCGTGGCCTTCATCCACCAAGGGTCGAGCCCGGTCAAGGCGTGATTGATGCCGAATGACAGCATCGACAACGGTCGGCCCCGGTCGCCGTTGACGGCCGATCCGGCCGCCTGCATCAAGGACAACGGGCTCAGGTCGGTGATACGAAGTTGACTGTTTTCCGCGATGTTGACGCCGTCATCGAAGACAAAACCGCCGGACAAGCCGGGCAGATAGACCAGCACGGTTGCGATCAGAATGAACAGTAGCGCCAAGGCAATCGAGCGGGGTGAATTCATGATGTGTTGGCCAAAATGGTCGATCAACATTGCATTCAATGGCGACGTTGCGAGCGGTACAAACGAAAACGCCCTGTCCGTTACCGGACAGGGCGTTGGTTTCTCAGGCGCAGAAGTTAGCTACGCCTTTCCACCCACTGCCTTTTAACGGCAGGTAGACGGGATGTATTTCGGATCCAGGGTGGATGCGCACTCGAAGGTGATGCCGTCGTTGCCGCCGGTCGCGGTCAGGGTGATGACCTTGCCGGAGCCAACGCCGCTGCCTACCGTGGAACTGACCGTGCCGCTCAGGATGCCGATTGTGGTGCCGGATGCGGTATAGGTGATCTGGGTGAGGACGTCGCCCGCCGCGCCGCCGACACTGGCGATGTCAGCGAAACCGCCGACGGAAGAGTTGGTCGGCATACTGCCCACAGAGATGAAGTACTCCGACAGAGCAACCTTCGGGGAAGTCAGCAGGACGATGCCTTCGGTGATCTTGGAGCGGATCACGTAGTTCTGATACTGAGGCACGGCGACCGCAGCAAGGATGCCGATAATGGCCACCACGATCATCAGCTCGATCAGGGTAAAACCGGATTGGGTGCGTTTCATGGTTTGTCTCCTATCCATCACGATGGATTTACAGGTCCGAATTGAAGCTGGGGATGATGATCGTGTGCTCGTTAAGGTTTGTTTGGCCGACATCAACGATCAGTATTCGGGAATATACGAATGGACGAATTTTCCCGTCGATTTACCGAAGCAGCTTGTGTGCCATTGTTGTGGAAATGTACAGAAAAAGCAGTTCAGTTACTGTTTTTTGGGTTGCCCATATTTGTCATAGACCGGGAAGGGCACCTAAAAAGTGACGTAAATGGTCACATTGCCCGATTTGGTCATATGTAACGCACCGTAAAATTCATAACGTATTGGTAATAAAAAGAAAAACGGGGCTAAAAAGCCCCGTTCAAGCAGCTTGATCTTGCGCAATCAGCGCTATTCAAGCCCCAGTTTTTTTAACCGGTAACGCAAAGCGCGGAAAGTTATGCCGAGACGCTTAGCCGCCAAGGTTTTGTTGTAACGAGCTTCTTCCAATGCCTTGGTAATCACCTGTTTTTCCATGTCATCGAGATATTGCGGCAGGTCGTCCGGTACCGGCACTTCACCGCCCCCGTTGTCCTCGTCATCCGGGAAGTCATCGTCTTCCTCGCGGCGAATTTTGACCGGTACCGAAAGCTGTAGGTCGTCGGCGCGGATGGTGTTGTCCTCACACAAGGTCATCGCGCGCTCGAGGATGTTCTCAAGTTCACGAATGTTGCCGGGAAACCCGTAGTGATCGAGGGCGTCCACTGCGTCCGTCGCAAGTAGTGGGCGCAGGCTGGCTTCACCGCCGGAGAGTCGGTCAAGAAAGAATTCCGCAAGCAGCGGGATGTCCTCACGGCGGTCCCGTAAAGGGGGGACCGGGAGCTCAATGACGTTGATCCGGTAATACAGGTCCTGTCGGAAATGACCTTCCGCGACCTGGTCAGCGAGGTTCTTGTGGGTGGCGCTCAAGATGCGCACATCGACGGGTACTTCGCGATTGCCGCCAACCGGACGGACGGCACGCTCCTGAATGGCGCGCAATAGTTTCACCTGCATCGGCAGGGGGAGTTCGGCGACTTCATCGAGAAACAGGGTGCCTCCGCTGGCTGCGGTAAACAGGCCCTCCTTGTCGTAGGAGGCGCCGGTGAAGCTGCCTTTGCGATGTCCGAAGAATTCGCTCTCCATCAGGTCGGCGGGGATGGCGCCGCAGTTGACCGGTATGAAAGCCCCGCTGGCGCGCGGACCGCTTTCGTGAATCATGCGGGCGACCAGCTCCTTGCCAACGCCGGATTCACCGCTGATATAAACCGGTGCCTGACTGCGGGCGAGTTTTGCGATCGTGGCCCGTGTCCGTTCCATGGCGGCAGAGGTGCCGATCAGGTTGGAACGGGAACGTTTGCCACTGCCGCTCGATCCGCTGCCTCCCTTTCCGGTTTGCTGATTGCTGAGCTTGAGTGCGGTGTTGACCAGGTTGCGGAGCATGGTCAGATTGACGGGCTTGGAGACGAAGTCGAACGCACCGGCCTTCAATGCCTCGACCGCCAGTTCCATGTTGCCGTGCGCGGTGATCACCGCCACAGGCAGATTCGGATACTGCTCCTGGATGTAACGGACGAGATCGATGCCGTCGCCATCCGGCAGTTTCATGTCCGTCAGGCAGACATCGAAATGCCCGGAACTGAGGAGGTTCTTGGCGTCGCCGACGTTCTCGGCCGTCTTGCAGTCGATGTCCATGCGGCCGAGGGTGAGTTCGACCAGCTCGAGGATGTCCGGTTCGTCATCGACTACGAGCGCGAGAGGGTTGCTCATGGTTACTCCGTCGCGGTGTTGGTTTCAGCAAAGGTGATTCGGAAGCAGCCGCCGACCGTGTCGCCACGGCGATAGTCAAGGCGGGCGCGATTACTGGCGCACATCTCACGCGCAATGTACAGGCCAAGACCGGTGCCCTGCGAGTGGGTGCTGTAGAACGGGTCGAACACCTGCTGCGCTTCGTCCTCGGGGATGCCTTTGCCGTAGTCGCAGACTTCGAGGTAAGGCCGATTGTCGCGATCCGAGAACCCGGCGCGGATGTCGAAACGCGGCTCTTCGCCTTCCGGGGTGCCGTGGCGGATCGCGTTCTGGCAGAGGTTGGTGATGATCTGGTTCAGCTGTGTCGGGTTGAAGCGAACGATCATGTCGGTGCGTTCGATTTCAAATCCGAGCCGTTCCTGTTGCATGCCGGAGCTGAACAGGAAGTCGGCCATGAATTCATCGAGCCAGGGCTTGAGTTCCAGTGGCTCGGGAATGGTATTGCTGCCACGGGAAAGCTGCAGGATGTTCTCAATGATCTCGTTAACGCGCGCGGAATGGTTGTGGATGATTTCGAGCAGCCGGCGATCCTGCTTGCCAAGGTCCGGGGCTTCATCGAGCAGCTGCGCGGCATGGCTGATCGCACCGAGCGGGTTGCGGATTTCATGAGCGATGCCGCCGGTGAGGCGGCCAAGTGAGGCGAGCCGAATCTGGTGGGCCTGCTCGTTGAGCGCGGAGGCGTCATCAAGGAACACCAGCACCGCACCGGTCAGGCGCAGACCGAGCGCGTTGAACCGGGGGATGACCTCGCCAGCACCGGTTCGAATCGAACGCGGATCCACGACCTTGAGTTTGCGCCAGTCGATGAGCTGTTCCGATAAATCCTTCGAGAGCACATTCAGCGTTTTAGGGGCTTCGTCGCGGTCCCAATCCAGCATCCGGCGAGCGGAACTGTTGGTCAGGCGGATCGAGTTGTCGCTGTCCACGGCGATGACGCCCGACTGCATGTGCTGGATGATGTGTTCGTTGAGCTGGGCGAGGTTGGCCAGGTCGACACTTTGTTCGGCCGCCAGCTTTTCCCCCTCGCGAATTCGTGTAGACAGGACCAGCGACAGCATCGCGGTGGCGAAGAAGGTCGCACCGAGCAGGCCGGCTTTGGTGAAATCGGCCGGTGGGCCATCAATCTGGACCAACGCGAAGAACTGCTGAATCAGCACGGAAACGGTCGCGACAGCGGCGAAGAAGTTGGCCATGCGCCCGGCCATCAGGATGCCGCCTGCGGCAATCGCGACCACGAGCAGGGTGCCCAGCCCGCTGGCGACGCCACCGCTGGCATGCATGATCAGACTGATGGCGACGATATCGACCAACACCTGGGCGTAGACCTGGATCTCGAAATCCGGCTTGCGGCGGAAGTACGCAATCAGGCTGATGATCGCGAAGACCAGATACAACACTGCCGTCGGACGGAACAACAGCGGCATCTCCTCCCCGATAAAGGCCTGGGAGGTCCCGGTCGCTGCGGAGAGAACGAACGATGCGGCCAGCGTGAGGCGATAAAAGTTGAATACCCGGAGCGGGTTCCAGGTTTGCTCGTCTGCTCTGCTGATTACTGCGGTGTCGTCTTGGTGTGCGGACATGGTCATGTTTGGTCCGTGGCGACGCAGACTGATTCAGCTGCAGACGCTCATCATCCGTTCAGTTGTTATGTTCGGGCTTGAGGCCATTCGATGGGGCGTCGATGAACGACGATCCACTGCCCTATTAAAGAAGCTTCCTGATCGGCTTTCCATGCGGTGATGCGAGCCCGGCACGATCCGGCATGCGCGAAACGCGCTTGACTTAGCGCCAACATCGTTGTCCATCTCTGGACTGGTACACTCGATTGCTGCTTCATCAATCGCGATCGATCATAGCTCAAGCCTTGGAGTGGGGTAATGCTGAAGTCTTTGTTTTCATTGTTGGTCGTCGGCGTTGCCGCGTTGCCCGGGATCGGCGCGGCCCGGGACAATCCGTTGATTTACGAGCCGGGTCGGGATCAGCAGTTCTACGAAAAAGGCATGGAGTTTGAGGAGGCCGCGCCCTGGAAGGAGCTTGGGAGCGCCTTGCCGCCTTATCCGGACGATGGCGATCTGCTCGAACTGCCTGAAGGCTCTTCCGGCTCGGACCGCTTTACCTATTTCATCGATGAGAAATACTTGGCGATCACCGCAGACAAGGTTGTGCATTACACCGTGGTGGCAGAGTCGGAAACGGGTGCGAAGAATGTCTTTTTCGAAGGCCTGAGGTGCGATAACGGTACCTACAAGATTTACGGATATGGCACCTCGGACGGCAAGGTGTCGAAGACACGTCAGTCCGACTGGAAGCTGATCGGGAACTCGCGTGCCCAGCGTTATCGGCACGACCTGCATCGTTTCTTCCTTTGTGATGCCTACGGGTCTCCCGTTACCCGGGAGCGCGCGATCGAACACTTGAAGACCGGTCAAACCGCCGAGGACACCCGCCGGTTCCTCGGTGGCGACAAAACAGGCTGGTAACGCCATGGCAACGAACGATTACGATGCCGCGTCCATCGAGATCCTCAGCGGTCTCGATCCGGTCAAACGTCGACCGGGCATGTATACCGACACGGCCCGTCCGAATCACCTGGCCCAGGAAGTCATCGACAACAGCGTCGACGAGGCGTTGGCGGGTCACGCCAAGTCGATTGCGGTCACCCTGTACAAGGACGGTTCCCTGGAGGTCCGTGACGATGGTCGCGGCATGCCGGTCGATCTGCATCCGGAGGAGGGGGTTCCGGGTGTCGAGGTGATCCTCACCAAGCTGCACGCGGGCGGTAAGTTCTCCAACAAGAATTATCAGTTTTCCGGCGGTCTGCACGGCGTCGGTGTTTCCGTGGTCAATGCGCTGTCGAAGCATCTTGAGGTTTGGGTGCGGCGCGACGGCCACGAGTACAACATCGCGTTTGCGGATGGCCACAAGGTCTCCGATCTCGAGGAGATTGGCAGTGTCGGTCGGCGCAACACCGGCACCACGTTGCGCTTCTGGCCCGAGCCGAGCTATTTCGACAGCCCCCGTTTCTCCCTGTCCCGACTCAAGCATGTGCTGCGTGCCAAGGCCGTGTTGTGTCCCGGTCTTCAGGTGAGCCTGCTGGATGAGGCGAGTGGCGAAACCCTTGAATGGTGCTATCAGGGCGGCTTGTCCGATTACCTGTCCAGCGAACTGGTGGATCTGCAGACCCTGCCGGAGTCGCCATTTACCGGCGCGATGCAGTCGGCGCATGAGGCCGCAGACTGGGCGGTCTGCTGGTTGCCGGAAGGTGGCGATTCGGTCACCGAGAGTTATGTGAACCTGATCCCGACCGCGCAGGGCGGCACCCATGTCAACGGGCTGCGCGCCGGCCTTACCGATGCCGTGCGTGAGTTCTGCGACTTTCGCAGCCTCCTGCCGCGCGGCATCAAGCTGGCACCGGAAGATATTTGGGAGCGGGTGTCCTTCGTGCTCTCGGTGAAGCTCGAAGATCCGCAGTTCTCCGGGCAGACCAAGGAGCGATTGTCGTCCCGGGAATGCGCCGCCTTCGTCTCCGGCGTGGTCAAGGACGCCTTCAGCCTTTACCTGAACCAGCACACCGAGATCGGCGAGGCCTTGGCCGAACTGGTCATCGCCAACGCGCAGAAGCGTCAGCGCGCCGGCAAGAAGGTGATGCGCAAGAAGGTCACCAGCGGCCCGGCCTTGCCCGGCAAGCTCGCCGACTGCGCCGGCCTGGATGTCACCCGGGGTGAGCTGTTCCTGGTCGAGGGTGACTCGGCGGGCGGGTCCGCCAAGCAGGCCCGCGAACGCGAATATCAGGCCGTGATGCCCTTGCGCGGCAAGATTCTCAATACTTGGGAAGTGGAAGCGGAAGACGTGCTGGCCTCGAAAGAGGTCCACGACATTTCCGTCGCGATTGGCGTTGACCCCGCCAGTGACGACATCTCCGGCTTGCGTTACGGCAAGATCTGCATCCTCGCGGACGCCGATTCCGACGGCGCGCACATCGCGACCCTGCTGTGCGCGCTTTTCCTCAAGCACTACCGCCCGGTGGTCGCGGCCGGACATGTGTTCGTTGCCATGCCGCCGTTGTATCGCATCGATGTCGGCAAGGAGGTTTATTACGCCCTCGACGATGCCGAGAAACAGGGCGTGCTCGACCGAATCCATGCCGAAGGCAAGAAAGGCAAGGTCAACGTCCAGCGCTTCAAGGGGCTGGGTGAGATGAATCCGATGCAGTTGCGTGAAACCACCATGTCTCCGGATACCCGGCGTCTGGTTCAGCTCACCATCGACGATGTGGACGAGGCGGATCAGCTCATGGATATGTTGCTCGCCAAGAAGCGCGCCGGGGACCGTAAATCCTGGCTCGAAACCAAGGGCGACATGGCGGAAGTCTGATGGAAGGCGTACCCAGTCTGCACGCGAGCCTGATCGGCATCCTCACCTTCCAGGTGTTCCTGACCCCGGCGGTGCTGGTCGGGGTCTATTACATCGGAGCGTTGTTCGGCCCGTGGTTGAGCTGGTGGATGGTGATGCGGGCAAGGCGGAGCCCGGTGCCGGACGCCACCATTGCTGACCGGCCAATGGCGGAAGCCCTGCGGGTTCCACCCTACCTGAACGGCGGGCGCGGGTGGCTGGTCGGCATCCTCGTACTTCTGGCCCTGGAACTCGGTTGGCGCATGCTGTTCGAGTTGTTGATCGCGTTTTTCGATATGCACGATGCACTGATCGCGATTCGTAATGCCGGCTAGCGGTCCGTGACGAACATGACGCCGGTCCTACACATTTCAGAAACCCTGTGCGCTGCGCAATTAATCGCCGACGAAACCTGACAGATGACCATCAATCTTGACGACATGGAGCGCATGCCGCTCCGCGAATACACCGAGAAGGCGTACCTGGATTACTCCATGTACGTGATCCTCGACCGCGCCCTGCCGCACCTCGGTGACGGCCTCAAGCCGGTGCAGCGGCGCATCGTCTATGCGATGAGTGAGCTGGGGCTGTCTGCGGTCTCCAAGTTCAAGAAGTCGGCCCGCACCGTCGGCGACGTGCTCGGCAAGTTCCACCCGCACGGCGACAGCGCTTGCTACGAAGCGATGGTGCTGATGGCGCAGCCCTTCAGTTACCGGTATCCGCTGATCGACGGGCAGGGCAACTGGGGTTCGCCGGATGACCCCAAGTCGTTCGCAGCGATGCGCTACACCGAGGCCAAGCTGACCAAGTACGCCGAACTCCTGCTATCCGAACTCGGTCAGGGCACGGTCGATTGGCAGCCCAATTTCGACGGCACGCTGGAGGAACCGAAGTCCCTGCCCGCACGGGTGCCGAATGTGCTGTTGAATGGCTCCACCGGCATCGCCGTGGGCATGGCGACGGACATCCCGCCGCACAACCTGCGTGAAGTGGCCAACGCCTGCGTGGCGTTGCTCGACGATCCGGGCGCGGGGCTCGATGACCTTTGTGAGCACATCCTGGGTCCGGATTACCCGACCGACGCCGAGATCGTCACCCCGCGCGAAGACATCCTGAAGATGTACGCGACCGGCAACGGCAGCATCCGCATGCGCGCCCGATACGAACGCGAGGACGGCGACATCGTGATCACCGCGCTGCCGCATCAAACCTCTGGCGCCAAGGTGCTGGAGCAGATCGCGGCACAGATGCAGGCCAAGAAGCTGCCGTTGATCGAGGATCTGCGCGACGAATCCGATCATGAGAACCCGACGCGCCTCGTGATCATCCCGCGCAGCAACCGGGTCAACGTCGCGACCCTGATGGACCATCTGTTCGCGACCACCGATCTGGAACGCAGCTACCGCGTCAATCTGAATATGATCGGCCTGGACGGTCGTCCCCGGGTCAAGCCGCTCTACGACATCCTGGTCGAATGGCTGGAATACCGGACCGCCACCGTGCGCCGGCGTCTGGAATACCGCCTCGACAAGGTCGAGAAACGGCTGCACATCCTTGAAGGTCTGTTGATCGCCTATCTCAATCTCGACGAGGTGATCCGCATCATTCGCACCGAAGATGAGCCCAAGCCGGTGCTGATGAGCACCTTCGGCATCAGCGACATCCAGGCCGAGGCCATCCTCGAAACCAAGCTGCGGCACCTCGCCAAGCTGGAAGAGATGAAGATCCGGGGCGAGCAGGAGAAGCTGGAAGCCGAGCGTGACGAACTGCTCAAGGTGCTCGGTTCCAACGCCAGGCTGAAGCGTCTGGTGCGCAAGGAACTCCTTGAAGACGCAGAAAAATACGGCGACGACCGGCGTTCCCCGATGGTCGAACGCGCCGCCGCGCAGGCCCTGGATGAAACCGCGATGATGCCCAGCGAACCCCTCACCGTGGTGCTTTCACGCATGGGTTGGGTGCGCGCCGCCAAGGGCCACGATGTCGATGTCGAATCGCTGAGTTACAAGGCCGGCGATGGCTACCTCGCATCGGCGCAGGTGCGCAGCAATCAGGCTGTGGTGTTTCTGGATTCGACCGGTCGTGCCTACACCCTGGCCGCCAACAGTTTCCCATCGGCACGTGGTCAGGGCGAACCCTTGACGGGTCGTCTGAGCCCGCCGTCGGGGGCCGAGTTCGTGGCCGTGATCAGCGGCGATCCGGAAAGCTATTGGTTACTCGCCAGCGATGCCGGTTACGGTTTCGTGACCCGGCTGGCGGAACTGATCGGCAACAAGAAAGGCGGCAAGGTTGCGCTCACCGTGCCGGAGAACGCGCGGGTCATGGTGCCGACGCCGGTCAGCGATCGTGACCGCGACAGGGTTGTTGCGGCGACCAGTCTCGGGCATCTGCTCAACTTCCCGCTCAGCGAGTTGCCGGAATTGTCCAAGGGCAAAGGCAACAAGATCATCGGCATTCCCACACCCAAGGCCAGATCCCGTGAGGAGGTCATGGTCGGGCTGGTCGCCGTCGGGGTCGGGAATGCGGTACGGGTGTTGTCCGGAAAGCGTCATCTCACGCTGAAAGCCGACGATCTTGATCTGTATTTCGGCGAACGCGCGCGTCGTGGAAATCTGCTTCCTCGAGGCTTTCGGACGGTTACCGGTCTTGAGGCCGACGAATAGCACTGCGTACATCGGTGAGCCGGGGTTCGTCGGGGGGGCGGGCCGCAAGTGGCATGATCTGGATGCGGATTGCATTCGATCGCGACTGGGAAATTCATTAAATAACGTTTACGTTTCTATTGATCTAGACCCTGTCGCCCTTGCCTGAAACCGAAGGGCGTACATCACCTCGGAGCGGGAAGTCCTTATGGTTGGCGTGAATCATCTGGAAGGGATTTCTATCAGCCTGGACGACCCGACGCGGATTTATGCCACGGGTGGGCATCAGGTGTTTTGGTTGGGTATCACCGATGAAACGGCGTTTCGCTGTAACACGTATCTGATCAAGGATGGCGAACAGGCGGTGCTGTTCGATCCTGGCAGCCGGCGTTACTTCGATCAGGTCAGGGAGCGGGTGGCGCAAATTCTGCCCCCGACCGAAATCACGGCGATGGTGATTTCGCATCAGGACCCCGACATCGCTGCGTCGATGATCGACTGGCTGGACCTGAACCCGATGACGAAGGTTCTGACCACGCCGCGCACCAACGTCCTGTTACCGCATTACGGTCGCGCCGATTACGACTATGTCGATGTGACGGAGACTGGGACCTTTTATTTTTTGTCCGGGGCCGTTCTGCGGTTCATCGAATCGCCTTTCCTGCATTTTCCCGGCGCGTTCACCACCTATGACACGGACTCCCGGTATCTGTTTTCCAGTGACATCTGGGCGGCACTCGACATCGATTGGGAGTTGGTGGTCTCGGACTTCGACGCCCATAGATCAAAGATGGACCTGTTTCACATGGATTACATGGCGTCCAATCTCGCGGCCAGAGGTTATGTGCGCAGTCTTGAAGGGCTGGATATCGATGCGATCTGTCCGCAACACGGCTCTGTGATCCCTTCCCAATACGTCGCTGCCGCGCTCTCGTATCTCCGCGAGCTGCGTTGCGGTTTGGACATCGTTTATGCCGATCTCGAAGCCTGAGCAAATTCCGGACGGTTCGCTTGCCAAGCGACTCCATGAGCTCGAACGGCAAAACCGGTTGCTTACCGAGGGGCTCAAGCAAGCCGATCGCCTGCGTGCGCTCTGGAACAAGTCGGTCGAAGACCTGAAGGCGACCAAACGCAGGCTCCAGGCCAGCGAAGAACGCTTTTCCTTGGCGATGGAAGGCGCCCGTGACGGGCTCTGGGATCGCGATCTGGTCGCCGGGACACACTACTTTTCCCCGCAAGCCTGTCGGATCCTGAACCTTCCGGACTCGGATTGTGTGCAGGGCTGGGAATGGTGGATGGAGCGTGTCCATCCGGAAGACATGGAAAAATTCCGCCATGCCTTGAATTCGACCGAACAAGCCTCGGACGGACGTTTCGAAGTCACCGTGCGCCTCCGTGCCAGCGACAACAGCTATCGATGGGTGTTGTGCCGTGGCATCACTTTGCGTGATTCCACCGGTGCGCCGAGACGCTTCATCGGAACGATGGCCGACATGACCGAATGGGTCATGGCCGAACAGCAACTGCGCTTGGGCGCGCAGGTGATCAAGGCAACCCATGAAGGCGTCGTGGTCACCAATGCGAACGCGGAGATACTTTCCGTAAACCCGGCATTCACAACCATGACCGGTTACCGGGAGGAGGATGTCCTGGGACGCAATCCGGCCATGTTGCAATCCGGCCGCCAGGACCGGGAGTTCTATCGGAATATGTGGAGCGCGCTGTCGCAGCAGGGGCATTGGCATGGCGAGATCTGGAATCGTCGTCAGGACGGCAGCATCTATGCGGAAGAACTGAGCATCAGCGCGATCCGCGATCCGAGCGGACAGATTTCGCATTACGTGGGGATATTCTCCGACATCACCGAGCGGATGAAGCGCGAAGAGGTCATGCGTCGTCTGGCGTTTCACGACACCTTGACCGGTTTGCCCAATCGCAGCCTGTTCGTCGATCGCGTGCATCAGGCGCTGCGTCAGGCCCATCGTGCCGATCAGATGGTGGCGATCCTGTTCATGGATCTCGACCGTTTCAAACAGGTCAACGATACCTACGGCCACCAGACCGGGGATTTGCTGTTGCTCGGAGTGGCTCGTCGGATTCGTGAGCTTCTGCGCGAAGAAGATACGATTGCGCGTCTGGGTGGCGACGAGTTCACGGCGGTCCTGCGTTCGGTCCAGTCGAAAAAAGACGTTGCGCTGGTCGCTGGTCGGATTCTGCAACAGCTTGCCAAACCGTTCGATCTCGAAGGGCGGGTTGCGGAGATTGGCGTCAGCATCGGCGCCGCGCTGTTCCCGGAACACAGTCGCGACGCCGATACCTTGATCCGGTTTGCGGATGAGGCGATGTATCAGGCCAAGTCCGAGGGACGCGGTCGTTTTGTCATCTACGGCGGGGAATGACGCCCGCCCGCGCACGCCAGCGGCGCACCTGTCTGATCAAGGCAGCATCATGCCCCGGATGGTGAAGTAGAGAATCGCCGCCATCAGGCCGGAAACCGGGACCGTGATCACCCAGGCGGCGGCGATCTTGAGCAGCGCCGACCGCTTCACCAGTTCGTGGCGATAGACCTTCTTCAGGCTTTTGCGTTCCTTCTTGGTGAGCTCGGCTTCCGTCTGGTGCTGTTTGAGTTGCTCCAGCATGGTCGCCTTGTCCTGAAGCGGGGCCAGTTTGAATCGCTCCATGAATTGCTCGACCACGCGACGGTCCTCGCCCTGGTGATGTTCTTCGATGGTCTCGACCATGCGTGCGTAATTGGCCTTCAGATATTCGCGCAGGAAACCGACGCCAAACACCGCACCCACCGCGATATGGGTGGAGCTGACCGGCAGCCCCAGGTGGGTGGCCAAAATCACGGTCAAGGCCGCAGCGAGCGCGATACAGAAGGCGCGCATCTGATCCAGTTCGGTGATTTCCGAACCCACAGTGCGGATCAGTTTCGGGCCGTAAAGCGCCAGGCCGACGGCGATGCCCAGGCCACCAACCAGCATGATCCAGAGCGGGATGCCGGCCTTGGTCGCGATGTCTCCGTGCAGGATGGCTTCGTTGATCGCGGCGAGCGGGCCGATGGCGTTGGCGACGTCATTGGCGCCGTGCGCGAAGCTGAGCAGGGCGGCGGCAAACACCAGCGGTACGGTGAACAATACGTTCACGCTGCGCTTGTGATTCGCCAGCTTGTTGGCGGCGCGGGCCACCAACGGCCGGGTGATTGCGTAGATTGCGATCGCACTGATCAGACCGATGCCGGCGGCGTTCAACGGCGAAACCTTCCAGATGTGCTTGAGCCCTTTCATGACCAGATAGGTCGAGAACGCCCAGGCCATGATCGCAACCAGGATCGGCACCATGCGTTTGGCGGCGCCGATCATGTCCTGCTGATAGGTGATGGTGCGCTTGATCAGGTACAGGAAGCCGGCCGCGATCACGCCACCGAGCAGCGGCGAGATCACCCAGCTCGATGCGATGCGGGCCATGGTGTCCCAGTTGGCGATTCCCCATCCCCCTGCCGCGATGCCGGCACCCAGCACCCCGCCGACGATCGAGTGCGTGGTCGAGACCGGCGCGCCGATCGCGGTTGCGACGTTCAGCCAGAGCGCACCGGCCAGCAGCGCCGCCATCATCACCCAGATGAATACCTGGGTGTCGCCGATGCTCGCCGGGTTGATGATCCCACCTTTGATGGTGCCGACCACGTCGCCACCGGCAATCAGCGCCCCGGCGGCTTCGAAGATGGCCGCGATCAGGATCGCGCCGGTCAGGGTCAGTGCGCGGGACCCGACGGCGGGGCCCACATTGTTGGCTACATCGTTGGCGCCGATGTTCATTGCCATGTAGCCGCCGATCATCGAGGCAATGATCAGTTGGTGGCTGACTTCGCCGATGCTGCCGACATAGAGGACGATGCCGACGATGAACAGCAAGGCGAAGCCGAGCCGAAACATCTCCTTGCGGCTGGCCCAGGTGGCGTGTTCGAGTTCAGCGAGTTTGGTCAGATCAGAGGACATGGCACGGACCGAGGGTCGAGGTGGAATCGAAAACGGGGAAACAAAGCGCCGATTGTTTCATAAACATTGCATTAATGTGACATGGCGGACAGTCGAGTCCCGTCGGTGTTAGCGTCTGGGTTTCTTCTTCATGGGATGCCGCATGTCCGAGCCCTTGCCCGATGGGTTTGTCTATCTCCGGGAATACGTCCCGAATCTGATCGAATCCATGGATTACGCCGGGACGGAAAACTTCCTCGGTCGTCCGGTGAACGGCTATGAACGCGGCGTTGCGGTGCTGACACGGGCGGCGGCGCAGGCATTGGCCAGTGCGAACCGGTTGGCGGCCGCACAAGGGTTACGGTTCAAGGTGTTCGATGCCTATCGGCCTCAGCGTGCCGTGGATGAATTCCTCCGCTGGGTCGATGAGCCGGACGATGCCGGGCGCAAGGCATTGTTTTATCCGGCGATCGATAAGTCCCGGTTGTTCGAGGCGGGGTATCTGGCGGCGCGTTCCACCCACAGCCGGGGATCTACCCTCGATTTGAGCCTCGTCGATGCGGCAGGCGTAGAACTGGACATGGGGACGCGGTTCGATTTCTTCGGAGCGGAATCCTGGCCCGCCAGCGACGCAGTCACTTCGGCGCAACGGGTCAATCGGCGGCGTCTGGCCGGATTGATGACTGCGGCGGGGTTTCATGAGCCGCATCCGCAGGAATGGTGGCATTTCACCCTGCGCGATGAGCCTTATCCGGATACCTGGTTCGATTTCCCGGTGGCGTGACTGCGACCGTCATCGCCGACATGAACGGCGTTAAAACAGCGCTTTGAATATCTGCGTCATCAGGTTGCGCGTCTGGTGCCAGAACGGGGCGCGGTCCTGGCTGTCCCAGTAGGCATAACAGTTTGCGCGCAGCACCGATCCCAGCCAGGTGAACAGGGACATTTCGCGTCCGCGCACGACGCCCTGGTCCGAGAACGCGAAATGGAGGTCCGCTCCGAAATCGATCCAGGTCGCGCGTGATGGCCGCCCCGGATTGCGTTCCCGGTCCAGCAGGAAGCCGAGCAGATCGACGCCGGCCCGGGCTGCAATCGGATACTGCGCCCAGGGGCGGGCGTTGATCTCGATGAGGTGATGTCGCCCGGTGTTCGGGTCATGCAGGATTTCGAGTTCCGCAATACCGATGTAATCCAGGGCGTCGATGGCATTCAATGCCAGATCGCGCGCTGCCGGGGCATCGACGGTCCGTACGTAACTCCCGGCCGCGCAGTGATGCGGCAGGGGGCGGAGTTTTTCCACGCAGACCGAACGGGTCTCGCCATCGGCACGCCGGGCGACGCCGATCGAGAATTGCCGCAGGCCAACGCAGAGCAGGGATTCATTCACCACCGGGCGAACGTCGGCTGCCCGGAAACGCGCCAGCACAATGGCGAGATCGTCGTCGTTGTGCAGCTCCATGGCCTTGGGCACGTCGCGTCCGCTGCCATGTTGCGTCTCTTCGGGACGGATCAGGATCGGGAATTCCGGCGGCGGCGAGACCCGCGTGAGCGCGTCGTCCACTTCGTAGGTGATGGGGGTCGGAATCTCCTGGGCGCGACACCACCAACCGCAGGCGGCCTTGTCCAGGCAGATTTCCAGGGCATCGTCTCCAGGATGCAGCACCTGGCCTACATGGGCGTCGATCCAGGCGCGCTGCCTACGCAGAAAACGCAGCATGCGGTCGCTGTCGCAGATCAGCGCGCTGGATCGGACGTTCGGCAGCTTCCCTATCGCCTCGCGCAGCGCCGCGTCGTCGCGCTCATCGACGGCGATCTGCGTTGCGAGGCGGCTCAGGCCGGCGATCTGTTCCGGCGCACACAGCACCGTCACATTCAGGCCAAGTCGATGCGCGTCGCGGATCAGCGCCAGGGCGGTCAGGCTGCCGCCCAGAATGATCAGTTCGTTCATGGTGGTCAGGGTCAGGGGGCGTCGGGCAGCGCATCCCGGCGCACGATGTCGGCAAACGTTTCCCTGTCGCGGATTGGTTTTACCTTGCCGTCATCGATCATGACGACGGCCGGTCGCGGGTTTGAGAAATTCATTTCGTTGGGCGTGAAATACGCCCCGGCATCCATGATCGCGAGGACATCCCCCGCCGCCAGTTCCGGTAGCGCCAGATTGCGGTCGATGATGTCGCCGGGGTGACAGAGTGGGCCGTAGACATTGCAGGTCGCGGTCGCGGTCGCGTTCATGCGGCTGGCCGGGAACACCCGGTGCGATTCCCACTCCAGCGGCATGCTCAGATTCTTGCCGCCGTTGACGATCAGATTGGCGGTGCCGTCCACGCCGGTCTTGCGAGTCAGCACCGAGAGCAACAGGAGCTGGGCGCTGCTGGTGATGGCCCGCCCGGGTTCGAACACCAGTTCCGGCGCGGTGCCCGCATCCGGGTAATGACGGCGGACCAGCTCGACGATGGGCTTGGCGTAGTCGGCCGGTTTTGGGGCCTGGGAAGTAAGCGCCTGACGTGCCGGATACCCAAATGCCATCAGGCGTTCGTCCCAGTGGTCACGGGTACGCACCGTGGGCACGCCGAAGCCGCCGCCGAAATCGAGAATGCGCATGCGCACGCCGAACTCCTGCGCCATCGCATCGGCAAATTCCAGGCATTCACGGATTGCCTGAACGTAAGTCGGGATCGATTTGATCCCGGTACCCAGATGAATGTGGATGCCCGCCGCGCGCAGCGATGGTTGTGCGGCAATGGCGGCAAACGCGTCGCGTGCGGCGCCCGAGGCGATGCTCAGACCGAATTGGGCCGACCAGCCTACCGAAGTGACCAGCCGTACGCCGACATCCTGGACCCGACCCAGGCGTGCTGCGTGTTCGGCGGCCAGGTCGATCTCGTAGAGGCTGTCGATATTGATGATGCGCACGCCCTGTTCGATCGCAAGGCGGATGCCCGCCGGACCTTTTCCCGGGCCGTTGACGATGATGCGCTCACCCGGCATGCCGAGCCGCAGGGCCAGCCACAATTCGAACTCGGAGATCACTTCCGCGTAGCTGCCGATCTCGTGCAGTGCCTGCAACACGCCCGGAAGAGGATTCGTCTTGTAGGACGTGCCCAGCTCGGTGTTTGGATAGCGTGCGCGGAAGGCGCCGACGAATTCGCGGTAGTTGTCCTGCAGGCGCTGTTTGTCCACCACATGAAGCGGGCTGTCGTGCTGCGCCGCCAATTCGACCAGATCGATGTCTTGCAGGCTCAGATGGCCCGCTTCATTGATCGCGCAAGCCCACAGCGATGGGGCGAGCGTGCGTTCCCGATCCGGAAGCGTGGCGCGTTGCCGGGAATCTTCAGCAAGCACGCGGCGGAGCAGGGCTTGTTTCACCAGTCGGCGGAGAAGGTCGCGCATGCGCTTGAGTATATCGGCAGTACGCAAAAACCGACGCTGGCAAACATGAAGCCAGGTAACCGATTCGACCTGCGGCCTCGGTCGCTGACGAGATGACGCAGAGGATGCCATTTCAGGTGTCATTACGGGGGCTTGGAAAGCCGCTCCCGCGTTACCATGTCGGCAAAATCCCCACTTTATGGAATTGCCTGCCACGCCATGACGCATCCCGCCTTCGAACACCTGCGTACCGAACACATCGAATCCCTGCATATCGATGTCGCCGAATATCGCCACTCGGTCACTGGCGCACGCCATTTCCACATGGCGGCGGACGACAACAACAATGCCTTTCTGGTTGCCTTCCTGACCGTGCCGCAGGACTCCACCGGGGTCGCGCACATTCTCGAACACACCAGTCTGTGCGGAAGCCGAAAATACCCGGTGCGCGACCCGTTCTTCATGATGACGCGGCGCTCCCTGAATACCTTCATGAATGCCTTCACCGCCAGCGACTGGACCGCGTATCCGTTTGCCAGCCAGAACGTGAAGGATTTCGACAACCTGCTTCAGGTCTATCTGGATGCGGTGTTCTTCCCCAATCTCAACGAGATGGATTTCCTTCAGGAAGGCCACCGCCTGGAGTTTGCCGAGCCGGAGAATCCGGACTCCGAGCTGACCTACAAGGGCGTGGTGTACAACGAGATGAAGGGTGCGATGAGTTCGCCGGTCTCCGCGTTGTGGCAGGCGATGCAGGCGCGGGTGTTCCCGAGCATCACCTACCACTACAACTCCGGCGGCGAGCCGATGGACATTCCCAACCTGACCTGGGAACAGCTCCGCGCCTTCCATGCCCGGCATTACCATCCCTCCAACGCGACCTTCATGACCTACGGGGATCTGCCTGCGGAACATCATCAGACGCGGATCCAGGACTGGGCGCTGAATCAGTTCGAGAAGCTGGACATGGACCTTGCAGTCCCCGACGAGCAGCGTTACGCCGCGCCGCAGGTCGCCCAGGAAAGCTACGCCCTGGATGACGAGGACACCGAGGAGAAGACCTACGTCATGCTCGCCTGGCTGCTTGGGCGCAGCGCCGATCTCGACGCCATCATGGAGGCACACCTGCTTTCCGGGGTGTTGCTCGATAACAGCGCCTCGCCGTTGCGTCACGCACTGGAAACCAGCGATCTCGGGACCTCACCGGCGCCGATTTCCGGGCTCGACGATTCCACTCGCGAGGCGGTGTTCCTGTGCGGGCTGGAAGGTTCCGAGCCGGATCGCGCCGATGCGGTCGAGAAGCTCGTCCTCGATGTGCTCGACAAAGTCGCGAAGGAAGGGGTGCCGCAGGAACAGGTCGAGGCGGTGCTGCATCAGGTCGAGCTCTCGCAACGCGAGGTCGGCGGTGGGCACTTCCCTTATGGCCTGCAGCTGATGGTCAACGCGCTGTCGCCCGCGCTGCATCAGGGCGATCCGGTCGCGGTCCTGAACCTCGACCCCGCCATCGATCGGTTGCGCGCCAAGATTGGCGACCCGGGTTTCATTCCATCTTTGGTGCAGCGCCTGCTGCTGGATAACCCGCACCGTGTGCGTCTGACGTTCACGCCAGACACGGAGATGTCGTCGAAAAAGGCGGCGGAAGAGGCGCAGCGTCTGAATGCGATTCGTGCGTCCCTGGATACGCCCAGCCGTCTGCGTATCGTCGAGCAAGCGAAGGCCTTGCAGGATCGTCAGATGCAGGCGGACGACCCGGAAATGCTGCCGCGTGTGACCCTGGAAGACGTGCCGCCCGACATGAAGATCGCGCTCGGCGAGGTGCACGAGGTCGCGGGCATGAACGGCACCTGGTATTCGCAGGGCACCAACGGTCTGGTCTATCAGCAACTGGTCGTCGATCTGCCGGCGATGCCGCAGGAACTCGCCGACCTGCTGCCGATCTTTACCGATGTGCTTACCGAGGTCGGCTGCGGCGATCGCGATTACATGGCCGTTCAGAATTGGCAGTCTGCCGTCAGCGGCGGCATCAATGCGCGGATCTCGTTGCGTGGGTCGGTCGATGATTCGACCCGGACCACCGGACTGTTCGTGCTGTCCGGCAAGGCGCTGGTGCGCAACCAGGAGGCCTTGGCGGAACTCCTCCGCGAGACCTTCGAACAGGCGCGTTTCGATGAACACGACCGCATCCGCGAACTGATCGCCCAGGACCGCGCTCACCGCGAGGCGCATATCACCGATTCCGGGCACAGCCTGGCGATGACGGCGGCGATGGCGGGGCTCGCACCGACTTCGGCGCTGGCGCATCGCTGGTCGGGTCTGCACGGCATCAAGGCGCTGAAGGCGTTGGACGATTCGCTGGACGATGCTGCCGCGCTGGCTGCGCTGTGCAGCAGGCTGGAAAAGATTCGCGACCTCATCGTCGCTGCCAGTCGTCAGGTGTTGCTGGTTGGCGAGGAGGCGCAACAGACGTCGATGTTGGCCGCGCTGGAACAGAAATGGGCGGGCCTGCCTGCCGCGACCACGCCGGAACCATTCCAGTGCCCGGCGCCATCCGGTCCGGTGCGTGAGGCCTGGACTACTAGCACGCAGGTCAATTTCTGTGCCGTCGCCTACCCGGCAGTGCCGTCCGCGCACGCCGATTCGGCGGCGCTCACCGTGCTCGGCCCTTTCCTGCGCAATGGATTCCTGCATCGCGCGGTGCGGGAGCAGGGTGGGGCATACGGTGGCGGTGCGGGTTACGACTCCGATTCCGGCACCTTCCGGTTCTATTCCTACCGCGATCCGCGTATCGAAGGCACCTTGAAGGATTTCGACGGTTCGCTGGACTGGTTGCGCGATACCGATCACGAAGCGCGCACCCTGGAAGAGGCCATTCTCGGTGTGGTCGCGAGCATCGATCGCCCGGATTCCCCGGCCGGTGAGGCGGTCGGCGCCTATTTCGCCGGGCGTCATGGCCGTACCCCGGAACGCCGTCGCGCCTTTCGCAAGCGCATCCTTGAAGTCACCCTGGACGATCTGAAACGGGTGGCCGACACCTACCTGAAACCCGGCACCGGCAGCGTCGCGGTGGTCAGCGATGCCAAGACGGTTGCGGCCAAACCGGAACTGGAATTCACCGTGTGCGCAATCTGAGCGCTTATTGCTAAGGAACCTCTGATCGGCACCCGTCGATCCGGACTCCTGCATCGGTACGGTGACCCGACGAACACATCCAACGGTCAGAACTACGCATGGCTCAGCAAACCTTCATCTTCGACGGCAATGCCGGAAACTTCGCCGAACTGGTGCGGGCGAATTCGGATAAGGGTCCGGTACTGGTCCATTTCTGGGCCCCCTATGCCGGACCCAGCTTCAAGCTTTACGGGGTACTCGAGGAAGTCGCCAAGGCCCTGGCGGGGCGCTTTCTTCTGGTCAATGTCAATGTGGAAAAGGAAAAGGCGCTGGCACAGGAATTCAGCATCGCGAGCGTGCCGACCTTGAAGTTGTTCCGCCGTGGTGACGTGGTTGAGACCTTGTACGGTCCCCAGCCCAAGGAAGACATCCGCCGCATGATCGAGCGATTCGTCCCGCGCGAGTCGGACGAGGTCATGGTTGCCGCACTCAAGCAGTACAACGCCGGCGAGACGGAACGCTGCTTCACGGCGCTGGCACAGGCGGCGCTCGACGATCCGGACAATCTGCGCATTCCGCTCACCCTGGCAAAGCTGCTGGTTCGGGAAGATCGCCAGGATGACGCGCTCCGTCTGCTCGATTCGCTTCCTCGGGAGGCACGGGTCGACCCCGACGTCGCCAATCTGCACACCCATCTGCAATTCATGCAGGTCGCGCTGGCAGCACCTGGCCAATCCAGCCTGGAAGAAGCCTTGGAGCAGGAGGACGATCTCGCAAAACGCCACCAGCTCGCGGCCCTGTACCTCATGGATGACAACTATCAGGGGGCGCTGGATCAGCTGTTCCACATCCTTCAGGTGGATCGGGGTTTCCGTGACGACTTAGGTCGTCGCGGCATGCTGGCGATCTTTCACCTGCTCCGCGATCAGGGAGAATTGGTGAACAAGTATCGGAAAAAGTTATTTCGCGCCCTGCATTGATCGGACGCGCCCGGCGTTGCCCCATACAGGTTTTCTGAGCAGGGCGTTCGGATCGGCGGTGGGTACGGCGCGGAGGATGGCGTCCCAACCGGGACGGGCAGACAGGTCGGCTGCTAAGGAACCGTGCCTGATTCAATCAGAGGTTCCCTAAGGGTTGTCGCGCTAAGCAGACGAATTTGTGAATACGAAAGTACCTGATCCGGGGATTCGTCTGGGATCTGGCCTGGTGAAGTGGCGCGGTATCCTTTTAACCCTATGAATTTCATCAATATGTAATATTTCCTGTATCGCTGGTCCGATGCTTGCAAACGCAACGATTAAGTTAGGTCTGAATCGGAAAAGTGAGATGAAAACTCGCCTTGTCGTCTGGGGCTTGGTGTTGCCCGCTGCGCTGTTGGCGTCGTCCTCCTGGGCCGCGACTTTGTCGCTGGCCGTGCAGCCTATGCTTGCCAATGCCTGTTCCAGCGAACGTTATCAAGGGTTGGTGGAGTATCTGAGTCACCGAACCGGGCATCAGGTGATGTTGGTTACCCAGGCGGACAGCCGTGAATTCCGGCAGGCGCTCAAGCACGGCGAGTTCGATCTGGTTGTGGCGACCGACCGATATATTTCCAGTGGCGGTTATCAAGACCATTTGGTGCCGTTGGCCGTTACCGAGTCGAGGCGGAATTACCAGTTGCTGATTCGAGCCGATACCAATTTTTCCGAGCCCGACGATTTGATCGGCCACCGCATCGCGGGCGAGTCGGCGCCCAGTATTGCCTCGACGACCTTTGTGCAGATGTACACCAACCCGGTGCGACAGCCGGAGTACCAGGCTGCGCCATCGGTCGATGCCTCGCTCAATCAACTCCGCAACCGCAGTGCCGATGCGGCGCTGGTTCCCCAGGTCGCCGACGATTGCACGCGCAATTTCAGGGTGCTCGCCAATACGCCGGTGAAGTTTCTTGTGCAGGTGGGTTCGGCGCGGCATGTCGAGCCCGCTGTGCAGGAAGAGATTCAACAGGCGCTGTTGAATGTCGGCCGGGATATGGAGGGGTTGCGTGTCCTCGATGAGACCCGCTTTCTGGGGTTCTCTACCCTCGATTCAGGGGCGGGTTCGCGCACGCCGCACATCTTCTCCATGCGCTGAAGCCGTTGATCACGGGACGTCTTTCCCACGCGGCGGGCGTCCTGACCGGGGGGTAGGCTGCTACCCTCAGGCTAGCTTTGTCTGCATGGAAAATGCGCATGTCCCTGCCTGCTGCGATCGATGCCTTCCCGATGGCTCCCTTCAGTGCCGAGGAGGAGGCGCAACATGTCCGGGTCGGTGATCCGGCTCTGGTTAGGGATCGAGCCAGTCATCGGCACACCGGCACACTGGCTGAGTTCGACCCCGGACTGGGTTATCTGATCCTCGCGCAACCGGGCGGCCAGCGCCGGGTGCCGTTTCATGAGCTGAAACTACTGCTTCTGCCGACCTTGCGGCATTGGCGAGCGGCGATGCCGGCCGACAGCAACAATGCCGAGGCGCTGTCCCTGGAGTCGATGGTTCAGGATTTCAGGATCGGTTTTCACGACGGCGATCAGGTTTCCGGGCGCAGCCTCGGGTCCCGGATGGATCAAGCGGGTTTGTATCTGTATCCGCAGCACGACCGCGAACACTACCGCTGCCTGTTCATTCCCCGCGATGCCATCAAGGAGTCCACCGGGGCGCCGCGCTTAGGTGACTTGCTGGTCGAGGAAACGGATCTTTCCCCGGCGGACATCAATCGGGCCATGGATCAGCAGGCCGCCGATCGCAAGCGGCGACTGGGAGACTATCTATCCGATAAGGCCCTGGTGACCCGCATGGAACTGGAGGTCGCCATCGACCGCCAGCGGACCAAGATCGGCAACCTGCCGCTGGGCGACCTGCTGGTGAGCGATGGCGTTATCACCTCGCAGCAACTCAAGGAAGCGCTGGCGGATCAGGCACGGCGGCGCGGGCGCAGGCTGGGCCAGGTTTTGGTCGATATGGGCCTGGTCACGTCGGAGCAGATTCATCGCGCTGTCGCACACCAATTGGGATTTCCAAGCGTCGATCTCAAGCATTTCGAGATCGACCCGGACGCCTTGGTGTTGATCTCCGAGGAGGTTGCCCGGAAGTTGACGGCACTGCCCTTGTTCCGCGCCGGATCGAGGTTGGCCGTGGCCGTGGATGACCCGCTGGATACCACGCGATTGGACACGTTACGGATGATGACGAACCTGTATATCGATCCGGTTCTCGCCCCATTGGATGACTTGGAAGAGACCATCAATCAGGCGTATGCGCTGTTTGCGGTCGATGCCGAGGACAGCGAGTTTGAAGTCCCCGAGTTTGAAGACGACGTCACCAAGATCGAGCAAATTCAGGATGGCGCGGAGAACGAGTCCTTTGTGGTGCGGCTGGCCCACAAGATCGTTCGCGACGCCGCCAATCTGAACGCATCGGACATCCATTTCGAGGCGGCATCGGGCAGCGGCGCGTCGCTGCGCAATGCGGTGATCCGCTTTCGCCGCGATGGATCGTTGTTCCGCTATCGCAAGATCCCGATGGATCTGCACCGGTCGCTGATTGCGCGCTACAAGGTGATGGCGGATATCGATCTTTCCGAACATCGACTTCCGCTGGATGGAAAAATCAACTTTCGCCGTTTCAGTCGGCTCGATCTGGAAATGCGTGTGGCGACGATCCCGGTCGCGGGTGGCCATGAAAACATGGTGCTTCGGCTGCTTTCCGGCGGTGAGCCGTTGGCGCTGACCGACATCGGTCTGTCGCGACGCGATCTCGCGGAAATTCAGCGGCTGATGGCTATTCCGCATGGTCTGCTGTTGGTTTGCGGCCCGACCGGGTCGGGCAAGACCACGACGCTTCATTCGATGCTAAAGGCCCTGAATCGCCCTGAAACCAAGGTCTGGACGGCGGAAGATCCGGTGGAGATCACCCAGCCCGGCCTCAATCAGGTGCAGATGCACAACAAGATCGGCCTGAATTTCGCCACCACGATGCGCGCGTTGCTGCGTGCCGACCCCGATGTAATCATGGTCGGCGAGATGCGTGATCTCGATACCATGCGGATTGCCATCGAGGCGTCCTTGACCGGGCATCTGGTGCTTTCGACGATCCATACCAATACCGCGCCGGGCAGTGTGTCCCGGCTGATGGAGATGGGTGTCGACCCGTTCAATTTCGCGGATTCCCTGAATGGCGTGCTTGCCCAGCGGCTGGTGCGCAAGTTGTGCCCGACCTGTTGCCAGCAATACGCGCCGGACGATGGCGAACTGCGTGCCATCGCCAAGGAGCGGTTGTTCGATCGGGAAATGGACGAAACGCCGGAGCAGATCGAGGCGGTGATCGACGATTGGCGCTCCCGCTTCGGCAACGATGGACGTCTTGTGTTGCGGCGTGCCGTCGGTTGCTCGAGTTGTATGAACACGGGCTACATAGGGCGTATCGGCATCTATGAACTGCTGGTGATCGATGAGCAGATTCGGCAACGCATCCTCAACCGGGCAAGTACGGCCGAGATCCGTCGTGCCGCGATCGAAGCCGGAATGCGCACCTTGCGTGAAGACGGTATCGAAAAGGCACTGGCGGGGCTCACCAGCATGGATGAGGTGCGCAAGGTCAGCGTGCGTTAGGCACACCGTGCGCCAGGCTGATCGGTGAAACCGATCGACTTGCGCGAAAACAACGATTTTCCTTAAGAGGGTGTTTACAAAATCCGGGGTAATCGGTCCATGGATCGGCATTTTGTAGGAGCGGCTTCAGCCGCGATCGACGGTAGCGATTGTCCTGTTGCCGATCGCGGCTGAAGCCGCTACAAGCTCCCTGAGCGACCAGAATGGTCCTGAAAAACGGCGATTTGGCGCTCACGCCGGGTATTCCGGTTTTTGTAAACACCCTCTAAGTCCTAGCCGGGATCAGACTTGTCGCCACCCCATACCTGGAGCGTCAACGATGAAAGCCATTTTGATCGACCCCGAAGCCCGCCTTCTGGACGTCATCGATCTTGCCGATACCGCGCAGATCGCCGAACTGATCGGTTACCACACCATTGAAACCGATGAGGTCGGGGAGCAGGGGGACCGTTTGCATTTCGACGAAGAATGTTTCATTCGCGGCAGCAAGGGGCGCTTTCAGATCGACTCGCTGATTCCGGTCGCCGGTAAGGGGGTCGTGGTCGGTGCAGACGGCGATGGGGGGCTGAGCGATGTCGCCATGGATGTCGAGGCCCTGCGCGCGCGTACCAAATTTCTTTGAGTGTGGCAGCGCTCAGGACACGTCACGCGCTACGGAAATTCACCATCCGATAGATCGCCGGCACCAGGAACAGGCTGACCAGCACCGAGAAGCTGAGACCGAAGACGATGGTCACCGCTAGCGGTTGCAACATCTCCGTGCCGTCGCCGAGCGCCAATGCCAGCGGCAACATGCCGACCACGGTGGTCAGCGTGGTCATCAACACCGGACGCAGTCGCAGGCGTGCGCCGATCACGATGGCGTCGCGCAGTGCGAGGCCGCGTGCGCGGTGCAGTTCGATGAACTCGACCACGATGATCGCGTTGTTGACGACGATGCCGGCGAGCAGGATCAGACCCAGCCAGACCGGCATCGAGATCGGCATGCTGTAGGCGTCCAGTCCGAACACCACCCCAATGGTGCAGAACGGCACGCTGGTCATGATCACCAGCGGGTTGCGAATCGATTCGTACTGCACCGCCATGACCACGAAGACCAGGAACAGGGCCAGACCGAGCAAGGTGCGGGCGAGGCGGTTGCTCTTCGCGAGTTGTTCGGCGCCGCCGCCATCGTAGAGCAGATATCCAGCGGGCAGTTTCAGCGCCTTGAGTGCGTCGTAGGCGAGTGCATTGCCTTCAGCGGCGGTCACGCCTTCGCCCAGCGTCGCGCTGATCTCGACGATGCGCGTCTGGCGGTCGCGCATGATGCTTGCGGGGGCCTCGACCAGTTCGATGTCCGCCACGTCGCTGAGACGCAGCGGTTTGCCGTCCGCGCTGAACAGGACCAGTTCCTGCACCGCCTGCGGATCGCTGATGTCCACGGTCGGCATGCGCAGACGGATGTCGTAGGAGCGGTCGCCATCGAGATAATCGGATACCACGGCGCCCTCCAGCGCCTCACGCAGGGCGCGCCCGACCGCTTCGACGCTCAGGCCAAGATCGGCAGCGCGGTTGCGGTCGATCCGGATCGATAGCTCCTGTTGCACTTCTTCCGAGGAGTGCTGGACGTTGCTCAGGCCATCGACCTTCTTAAGCAGGGCAACGGCCTGATCGCCGAGGCGACGCAAGGTCTCCAGATCCGGCCCCGTGATACGGATGCTCAGGTCATCGTCTCCGCTGGACAGACGCACGCCACGGATGCCGCGTGCCCGGGCGCGTACGGTGATCCCGGCCATCTTTGCCTTGCCGATCTCCTTCTTGATGCGCTTGATCCACTCCCGATCGCTGTCGGCGCGTTGCGAGGCGGGGACCAGTTGTACCTGGATGGAACTCGCATTGGGCGATTCGTATTCCGAGCGTCCGAAGATGCGCCCACCGACGATCGTGAACACGCTGAGCGTCTCCGGCTGCGCATGCAGGATCTTTTCGATACGTGCGACCGCCGCGTCCATTTCGTCGAGGGTGATGCCGGTATCGGCCGTCACGTTGACGGAAATGCTGCCTTCATCCATCGGCGGCAGGAACTCCTGCTTGTCGTCGATCAGACGCGGGCCGAGCAGCATCAGCCCGGCCACGAATGCGACCAGCGGAAGCCAGGGCACGCGGATGACGCCGCCGAGCAGCCAGCCATAACTGTTCTGCATGGCCGCCATGCCGCGATCGAACCCGCGCCGGAAACGGTTCGGCTTCTTGTAGGGAACGCGCGCGGCCAAGGTCGGCACCAGCGTCAGTGCCACCAGCAGGGAGGCGGCTATCGCGGCCGAGATGGTGAAGATCAGCTCCCGAAACAGCAGCCCGACCAGGCCGGAGATGAACAGGAAGGGCAGCACCGCCGCAAGGTTGGTGGTAGTCGAGGCGATGATTGCGCCCTGAACCTCGCCGGCGGCGTGATCGGCGGCCCCGAGGGAATCGGCGTCGGCATCGCCGATCCGCTGATGTCGCTGAATGTTCTCCAGCATGACGATGGTGTTGTCCACGAGCATGCCGACGCCCAGCGCCAGGCCACCCAGGGTCATGATGTTGAGGGTGAGTCCGCCCCAGGCCATCAACGCGAAGGTGACCATGATCGCGATCGGAATGGCGGACGACACGATCAGGGTGCGGCGCAGATTGCCCAGGAACAGCCAGACGATGAACATCGCCAGCAAGGCGCCGCTGCCCGCAGCCAGGGTGGCGTTGTCCAGGGCGCGGCGCACGAACACCGCCTGATCCGAGACATCGTCGATATGAATGTCGTCCGGGATCAGGCCCTGGTCCTTGAGCCAGGCCATGCGCGCACGGACTTCATCGACCACGGCAACGGTATTGGCGGTGGGCTGTTTCTGGATCGACAGCTTCACGCCGGGAATGTCGTTGTTGCGCACCCGCAGTTTCTCGTCGCCCGCGCCATCGACGACCTCGGCGAGTTCGTCGAGGCGGACGGTGGAGCCGTCGGCGACGCGGATCGGCATCCCGGCGAGTTCTTCCAGCGACTGGAAGCGTCCGGCAGTACGTCCGGAAAGTTGCTGACGCGCGCTGTAAAGACGCCCCGCCGGGGTTTCCACGTTGCCGGCGCGCAGGGCTTCCTTGAGGTCTGCGATGCGGATGCCGAGCGCGGCCATGCGGCGCTGATCGGGCAACACCAGGATCTCGCGGATCAAGCCGCCGCCGACTTCCGCCGCTGCCACGCCGGGCACGTTCAGGAACCATTTCGCGAACACGTCATCGACCCAGCTGCGCAGTTCCACCGGCCCGCGCAGTGCGGAGCCGACCACGAACTCGAGCACCGGAATCTGGGAAGGGTCGCGCTTGTAGATCACCGGTGGGTCGATGCTGTCCGGCAGGAAGCGCTTGGCGCGATCGAGGCGTGTGGAGGCGTCGCGCAGGGCCCGGTCGATGTCGGTGCCGTATTCGAAGCTCAGGTTGACTTCGGTGCGGCCCTCGCCGGACGTGGACTGCACCCCGATGGCGTCTTCGGTGATGGCCAGTTGCTCTTCGAGCTGACGGGTGACGCGGTCCTCCATGACCTCGGCGGGCACGCCCGGGTCGAGAATGCGCACCCGGACTTCGGGATAGATCAGCTTGGGCAGCAGATCGATGTTGAGCCGGTCGAGCGCGGCCAGACCGAGCACCACCAGCGCCAGCATGATCATCACGGTGCCGATCGGATGACCGAGCGACCAGCGGGTCACGGACCAGGACGGGGTGTCGGAAAGTGGCAGTTCGCGGTTGGGTTCTTGCACGTCGGCAGGTCCAAGAGTTTGAAGACACTCAATTTATCACTGAGCAGCGAGATCGATGCAGCGGAAGACAAAGGAATCCATGTCGATCGCCTGGACCTCGTTGTTGCCGTGTCCGGGGCTGGCGGTTGTGTCGATTCCGTGCTGTTTCATCAACCGCTAATGCATTAGAATCAAGTGCTTAGCGAATGGGGTGCCATCTTTCTCATGTCTTCCGATTTTTCCCTGCATTGCGTCGAGATCGACGCGACTGCCGAACCCACCGGGACCGTCATCTGGCTGCACGGCCTGGGCGCGGACGGCAACGATTTCGTACCGGTGGTGCATGAGCTCGGTCTGCGCGATCGCGGTGTGCGCTTCGTGCTGCCACATGCGCCGTTTCGCCGCATCACCATAAACGGCGGGGCAATGATGTCCGGTTGGTATGACATCTACGCGCTGGATGGTTCCAGGGGGGAGGATGCGGTCGGTATTCGTGAGTCCGAAGCGCAGTTGCAGGATCTGATCGATGCGGAGATTGCACGCGGGGTGCCCGCCGAGCGCATCGTGCTGGCCGGGTTTTCCCAGGGTGGCGCGGTGGTGTTGCATACCGCCCTGCGCTATCCGGAGCGTCTCGCCGGAGTCATGGCGTTGTCCACCTATCTGCCGTTGGCCGAGACTTCCGCCGACGAGCGCAGCGCAAGCAGTCTCGATCTGCCGATATTTCAGGCGCACGGCCTGGAAGATGGGGTCATCCTGCCGGAGATCGCCGCACGCTCCCGGCTGGCCTTGGAGGCGCTGGGCTGCGCGGTCGAGTGGCATGAATATCCGATGCCGCATTCGGTCTCGATGGACGAGATCGGAGACATCCGTGACTGGCTGACGCAGGTGTTGGCGCTGTGAAATACCGCGATCTGCGTGACTTCATCGAGCAACTCGAAGCCAGGGGTGAGTTGAAGCGGATTGCTCGGGAGATTGATCCGAACCTGGAGATGACCGAGATTGCGGACCGCACCCTGAGGGCGGGCGGACCGGCGCTGCTGTTCGAAAACCCGAAAGGCTCGGCGATTCCGGTTCTGGCAAACCTGTTCGGGACGCCGGAACGGGTCGCGCTGGGCATGGGGGAGGATTCGGTCGAGGCCTTGCGCGAGGTCGGCCAGACGCTCGCCTTCCTCAAGGAGCCGGAGCCGCCCAAGGGCATGAAGGATGCCTGGGACAAACTGCCGATCTTTGCCCAGGTCCGCAATATGGCGCCCAAGGTCGTGCGCTCGGCGCCCTGCCAGGAAGAAGTCTTCGCCGGGGATGACGTGGACTTGTCCCGTTACCCGATCCAGACCTGCTGGCCGGGCGATGCCGGGCCGCTGATCACCTGGGGTCTGGTGGTCACGCGCGGCCCGCACAAGGAGCGCCAGAATCTGGGGATTTATCGTCAGCAGGTCATCGGCCGCAATCGCGTGATCATGCGTTGGCTGGCGCATCGAGGCGGCGCGCTCGATTTCCGCGAATGGCAGCAGGCCCATCCCGGCGAGCCGTTTCCGGTTGCGGTGGTGCTGGGCTGCGATCCGGCCACCATTCTCGGCGCGGTGACCCCGGTCCCGGATACGCTCTCCGAATACGCTTTCGCCGGCTTGTTGCGGGGTGGCAAGACTGAAGTCGTGACGTGTCAGCTCTCCGATCTGCAGGTCCCAGCCTCGGCGGAGATTGTGCTTGAGGGATATATTCATCCCGACGACATGGCGGACGAAGGCCCGTTCGGGGACCACACCGGTTACTACAACGAGGTGGACCGTTTCCCGGTGTTCACCATCGAACGTATTACCCAGCGCCGGAACCCCGTTTATCACAGCACCTATACCGGGCGACCGCCGGACGAACCGGCGATACTCGGCGTGGCGCTGAACGAGGTGTTTGTACCGATTCTGCAGAAGCAGTTCCCGGAGATCGTGGATTTTTATCTGCCGCCGGAGGGCTGCTCGTATCGCATGGCCGTGGTGTCGATGAAGAAGCAGTATCCGGGGCATGCGAAGCGGGTCATGCTTGGTGTCTGGTCGTTTCTGCGGCAGTTCATGTACACAAAATTCGTGATCGTGACCGATCAGGACGTGAACGTGCGTAACTGGCAGGACGTGATCTGGGCCATGACCACCCGCATGGATCCGGCCCGCGATACCACGATCATCGAGAACACCCCGATCGATTACCTTGACTTCGCTTCCCCGGTCTCCGGACTTGGGTCGAAGATCGGTTTTGACGCGACCAACAAATGGCCGGGCGAGACCGCCAGGGAGTGGGGTGAGCCGATCACGATGTCCGAGGCAGTCCGGCAGCGCGTCGATGCGATCTGGGACGAACTCGGCATCGGCGATCCTGAACCCCGATGATCGCCGCCAATTCACCGCCGAGCAGCACGACCCAAGACGAAAAAGACATGGGTTTTGTTGCAATCACCGGTCGTACCGGCCATCTCTGCGCAGTGTCGCTGCGGTGTGGAGATTGTGTCGCCGCGCACTGTCCGGTTCGCGGTAACATCACCGAAATATCTGCGACCCCTGCGTCTGCGCGTGTTTGCGTTGAATCGCGGTTCGCTTTTTGAGTAGTTCCCCGATGAAGACAATCATGTTGATGAATGCCAAGGGCGGCTCCGGCAAGAGCACCCTGGCAACCAATCTGGCCGCGTATTACGCCCTGTGCGGGCAGAAGGTGGCGCTGGCTGATTTCGATCTGCAGGGCTCCTGCATGGACTGGCTCTCGGTGCGCCCCGAGGAGCGCCCGAAGATCGCCGGCATCCCGGCAGCGACGCGTTCGCTCAAGCTGGCCCGGGATACCGATTATCTGATCATGGATGCGCCGGGTGCGATTCACGGTCGCGCCATCGACCGCCTGGTGCGTCGGGTGGAGACCCTGATCATCCCGGTCACCCCGTCACCGGTCGATTTCCGCGCCACCGCGCGCTTCATTCAGGAATTGTTGCTGGTCCGCCAGGTCTCGCGTTCCAAGACCCGGGTCGCCTGCGTGGCCAATCGGGTGCGCGATGTCAGTCATTCCTACGAGGCATTGGAGCGTTTCCTGGATCGGCTCGGAATTCCGCTGATCGCGACCCTGCACGATTCGGATTCCTACATTCGCGCCGCCGGTCTGGGGCTGTCGATCTTTGAACTCAAGGATAAGGAAGCGGGCCGTGACCAACGCCCGTGGATGCCGCTGTTGCGCTGGATCGATGGTGAGCGTCTGCCACCGGTTATCAAGAATGTGAATCGCGAGATGGACGGCTTTTCCAATATCGACAAATTCGACGATATGGAACTGAGCGCCATCTGATCGCGCCATTTGCTTCCGGGCTTCCATCATGACCGATCGTTATGCGGTGATGGGCAATCCCATCGGCCACAGCAAGAGCCCGAAGATTCATGCCCTGTTTGCGGCACAGACCGGTCAGGATCTGAGTTACGACGCACTGCTGGTGGCGACCGATGGATTCGCCGCAGCGTTGGATGAATTCCAGGCGAACGGCGGTTGTGGTCTGAACATCACCGTGCCGTTCAAGCAGGATGCCTGGGCAGCGATGACATCCTTGAGCGATCGAGCCCGGCGTGCCGGGGCGGTGAACACCATCGTGTTGCACGACAATGGCCGTCGTCATGGCGACAACACCGATGGCATCGGTCTGGTGCGCGACCTCGGTGTCAATCATGGCGTCGATCTGCTCGACAAGGACATTCTCGTGCTGGGTGCCGGGGGCGCGGTGCGTGGCGTTCTGCAACCGCTGCTGGCAGAGAATCCGGCCATGCTGGTGATCGCCAATCGCACGGTCTCCAAGGCACAGGCTCTGGCCCATGATTTCGCCGACCTCGGTACGGTAACCGCATCGGGATTTGCGGAGTTGGCGGACTGCAGGTTCGACGTGATCATCAACGGCACTGCTGCAGGACTGTCTGGCGAGGTCCCGCCGATCCCGGACCACATCCTCAAACCTGGTGGCGCCTGTTACGACATGGTGTATTCCGACGTGCCGACGGCGTTCGTTAACTGGGCGCAAGCGCGGCGTGCCGGGGTCGCGTTGGACGGATTGGGCATGCTGGTGGAGCAGGCCGCCGAGTCGTTCTACATCTGGCGTGGTGTGCGACCGGATACGGCGGCGGTGATTCATACGCTCAGACCTTGATGCCGCTCCCCTGGGGGCCAAAGCGGCTCCAACAGAATACGTACGGGCGATTGAACACAGCGTGGCAGCCGTTGCGATCTGCCCAGTGTTGCGCGGGCGGCAATCTTGCTGATACGCACGACCGTGACTAGCCTGAACCCGTCATTCAACAGGAGATGGTCATGTCCCGACACGTAACACGTATGCGCATCCTTGGTCTGGTCGCCGCGCTGGCTGCCACCGCCCCTGTCGCCTCGGCAATCGCCGATGATGCCGCCGCTGCGCCGAGTGCCGCACCGGGCGCACCGATGGCTACTGCACCCGCTTACTACCCGCCGCAGATGGGGGGCTGGGGGCCGGGTGGCATGCCTTGGCAGGGCGGCGGCTGGAATGGCCCGTGGGGCGGGTCGCCGTGGGGAGGTTCTCCTTGGGGTGGTGGCAATCCTTGGAATAACGGGGCTTGGGGCGGCGGCATGCCCTGGAACCAGTTCGGCAATGGCGGTCCGTGGAATGGCGGCTGGATGAATCCTTCCGATCCGAAAGGCACAATGACGCGGAGTTGGGATGAAATGATGAACGCACCCAGCCGTATGGGCACCATGCCGGGTGGCTGGCGGGCACCGACGATCAGTGTTCCCAATCCGGTCGATGTGGGTGAGCAGTTCGGCAATGCTGCACAGCAGATTCCCAATCAGATGAACAACTTTCGGTGAGCCGACCTCTCCCGTGAAGCATCCCCGACGTGAGTCGGCATGATCGAAAAAGGCAGCCTCGGCTGCCTTTTTCTTTTTCTGGAACGGCGTGTTCCGGCGCTTTCAGATCGGGTCTTTCGAATCGCCGGGATCAGGCAGCAATTCGCTGGCACTCAGGTCGCGGGTCTGGCGCTCGATCATCGGCGGTTCCGGCAGGGCATCCTCTTCTGCTTTGCCGGCCAGCGCGGGGAACTGACGTGCGCTGGCGAGTACCCGGGTTTCGAGGCTGCCGACCGATTTGTTGTAGGCATCGACGGCCTGATCGAGGCGACTGCCGACCCGGGTCCAGTGCGCCGCGAGTGTGCCAATGCGCTCGTACAGGGACTTGCCGAGCTCGGCGATCTCCCGCGCATTGCGGGCGAGGGCTTCCTGTTGCCATCCGTAGGCGACCGCTTTCAGGAGGGCAATCAGCGTGGTCGGGCTGGCCGGGATGACTTTCTGGTCCGCGCCGTATTCGATCAGGCCGAGGTCCTGGGTAAGCGCGGCGCTGAAGAAGGCCTCGCCGGGTACGAACAGCACGACGAACTCCGGGGTGAAGTCGAATTGCGCGTGATAACTCTTTCGGCCCAGGTCGTTGATGTGTTTTCGGACCTGTGCGGCGTGCCGCACAAGCTGGAGCTGCCGTTCCTCCTCGCTGTCCGCTTCGACCGCGTTCAGATAGGCGTCCACCGGCGCTTTGGCATCGACCACGATGCGCCCCCCGCCCGGCAGGTGCACGATCATGTCCGGGCGCAAGCGTCCTTCCTCGGTATCGGTGTTGACCTGCTCGTCAAAATCGCAGTGCTCGACCATCCCCGCCATTTCCACGACGCGGCGTAACTGGACTTCGCCCCAGCGTCCGCGTGTCTGAGGCTGGCGGAGTGCCTTGACCAGACTGGCGGTCTGCGCGTGCAGTTGAGGCAGATGGTCGTTGATCAGTGATTTGACCTGCTGGTTCAGGCCTTCGTAAGCCCCGATTCGATCCTTTTCGAGCTGTTCGAGTTTGCCGTCGAACTTCTCCAGTCGCTCCCGGATCGGTTGGGCGAGTTGTTCGATGCTTTTCTGGCGCTGCGTCAGGTCGGCCTGTGCGCCTTGTTGATAGCGTTCCAGGGTTGAGCGTGCGAGTTCCAGGAAGGCCTTGTTGTTGGTGTTCAGGGCTTCCGAGGACAGCGCCTTGAAGGCATCCGAGAGCTTGCGTTGCGCGTCTTCGAGCATGGCCAGCTTCTCGCTGGCCTGGCGACGTTCCTGGGTTAAACGCTCGCCAAGTTCCCGTTTGTCGGCCTCCGCGTCGGCGAGCCGATGTCCCAGTTCTTCGCGCCGCCGTTCCTCATTGCTGAGCCGGGCTTCGAGACGATCGATCTGGGTGGCGCGTTCGTCCAGCTTCAGACGCGACTGACTGATCTGCTCATCCAGCCGCGCGCGTTCGATCTGGCGGCTATGCATTTCCGCCTCCTGGTCACGCAGATTTCGGGTCAGCGTGTCGTGAAGTTCACGTTGTTCCGCAAGCAGCCGATCATGGACCTGACGGCGACTCCGACCGATCAGGAGTGCGACAACCGACGCCAGCAGCGCGCCGGCGAACGCGGCGAGCAACCATTGCGCTAGGGGGTCGAGTTGGGCGAAGGCGGCGAGCGGTGCAGACATGTGTGTTTCAGATACGGGGAGTGGGCGTGAGCTTAACCGGATTGTCGAGCTGAGTTGCGCACCGAGGTGGAAACCTGACTCCGTTTCGCAGTGGGGCGCGTACCCGGAGACAGGTAACCGTGAGAGAGGCATCGATGAACATCCTTGGATCCAATGGAGTAGGGCGTGTCCTGCGACAACTCGGTATGACGGTGATGTTGGTAGTGGCGTTGCCGCCTGGCCAGGCGAATGCGGTAGTGAGCGTGATTGACTGGCAGCCGTTCGCGCCGGCGGCGTTTGCCCAGGCGCGTGCCGAGGGCAAGCTGGTGTTGCTGGATCTGGTCGCGGTGTGGTGCCACTGGTGTCATGTGATGGAGGCGGAGACGTATTCGGATCCGCAGATCGCGGCCTATATCAATGCGCACTATGTCCCGGTGAAGGCCGATCACGACGCCCGGCCCGATCTTGCGGAGCGTTATCGGGAATGGGGTTGGCCCGCCACCGTGGTGCTGGATGCGGACGGCAAGGATGTCCTGAAGCGCGCCGGCTATATCGCCCGCGACGATATGCTCAGCATGTTGACCGCTGTGGTGACCGATCCCACCCCGGAGCGTGATACCAGCCTGCCGGTTCCGGATCAGCTCGGCGACGGCCCGATACTTGCCGAACCGCTGGCCAAACGCCTGCGTGCCCGCCACAAGGACACTTTCGATACCGAGCAGGCGGGTCTGAATATCGCGATGAAATTCCTCGATCTGGACAGCGTGCTGTGGTCTTTGCGTCAGATCGACGATGGAGATTCCGACGAGAGCGTGCGCCTGCGTCGAACTCTGGATGCGAATCTCGCCTTGATCGACCCGGCCTTTGGGGGCGTTTATCAATACTCCACCCACGGGGATTGGCAGCATCCGCACTACGAAAAGATCATGAAGACCCAGTGGGCCAATCTGCTTGCCTACAGCCGTGCCTGTCATGCCCTCGATGTCCCCGGCTACTGCGATGCCGGTCGGGAGGTCGCGAGTTATCTGATGACGTTCCTGAGTGATCCGGACGGGGGTTTCTACACCAGTCAGGATGCCGACCTGATTCCGGGGCAGAAAGGCCATGACTATTTTGCCCTCGGTCGCGAGGCGCGTTTGGCCAAAGGTCTGCCGCGCATCGACAAGGCGCAGTACGCAGCGACCAATGGCATGGCGATCGAAGCCCTGGTCGAGTTGTATCTTGCGACCGGGGAAAGGGTGTATCTGACGCGCGCGGAAGCCGCTTCGGAATGGGTCCTGAAGCACCGCCGGCTATGGGGCGGCGGGTTTCGCCATGACCGTCTCGACAGCAGCGGCCCCTATCTCGCCGATACCTTGTGGATGGGTCGTGCCTTTCTGGCGCTGTATCGGGCAACCTCGAATGCGGCCTATTTACAGCGGTCACTGGCCGCCGCTGACTTCATTGCGCGTCAGTTCACGCATCCTCGAGCCGGCCTGGTCGCCGCCGTCGATGACGGGACCCCGATCAAGCCGTTGCCGCAAATCGATCAGAATATCCAGACGGGATTGTGGTTGACCGAACTGGCCGGAATCAGCGGTCAGGTGCAGCCCAGGAAAATGGCGGAGAAGCTGATGCGTTATCTGGGCGCGGAATCCGTCGCGACGTCGCGTCTCACCGAGGCGGGTATCCTTGAGATCGATGCGCGGATGACGGCGATCACCAAGGCAGACAAGGGTTTGTCGCATCCCGCCGAGGGGGAGGCAGGGCCGTCTTGGTAGCCGAGATCGAGGCTGGATGGTGGATTGATATACAAAATAAGTTTGATGCGCCAATCAAATTGGCAAATGAAAGAGACTGGGTACCGACGGCGTACAACAGTGATGTCCCAGGCATCACCCGGGACTGGTTGACCCATGTCTCGGCTGAGCGCTCAGTAATGCGGCGGTGGGGAGTCGTCGTCGGTGACCTGGGACAGATTGGCGGTCATGGCTCGAAGTCGCTCGTGCATGGTGTCAATTTCCATGCGCAACGTATCGATCGTTTCCTGCTGCCGTATGATCGCCTCGTTGAGCGTGGCGAGGGTGTCTTCCTGAAAGGCGGCACGTATTTCCAGCGTTTCAAGTCGCGCGGCCTGATCTGGGTCGTGGTCAGTCATATATCCGGATTCAGAAAAGCCCATGTCAGCGCCAGATGGTACGCCGCTTCGTAATGTCGATCTGGGCTTCTTTGCCAACGCCCCGCGTGGCATGGGGCGGCTTTTGAACCAGGAGCTGCGCCTGCTCGGGGCGCATCAGGTCGAAGGTGGTGAGGGAGGGGTTCGTTTTCGGGGTGATCTGGAAATGGGTTACCGCGCCTGTTTGTGGTCGCGCTTCGCCAGTCGGGTGATGCTTGGCCTGACCGAGGTGCTCGCGGCGGATCAGGACGCCCTGTACCGCGCGGTTCGGTCGCTGCCCTGGGAAGATCATGTCCCGGTCGACGGCACCCTGGCGGTCAGCGTCAGTGGGCGCGGCGCCGGGATCGATAACAGCCATTTCGGCGCGCAGCGCATCAAGGATGCGGTCGTCGATCGCTTTCAGGCGCAATTCGGACGGAGACCGTCGGTCGAACTATCGACGCCCGACGTCCGGATACATTGCCACCTGCACAACGACCGCGTGCAACTCAGTCTGGATTTGTCCGGTGACGGTCTGCACAAGCGCGGCTATCGCAAGGCGGCCGGTGATGCCCCGCTGAAAGAGAATCTGGCGGCGGCGGTATTGCAACTGGCGGGGTGGCGCAGCGTTGCCAAGGCGGGTGGTGCGTTGGTCGATCCGATGTGCGGATCGGGCACCCTGTTGATCGAGGGCGCGATGATGGCGGCGGACATTGCCCCCGCCCTGCACCGCAGTTACTTCGGATTTGTAGGCTGGAATGCCCATGCGGCGGACATCTGGAATCGTCTCCTGGATGACGCCAATGAACGACGGGAAGCTGGCTTGAAGGGCTTGCCCATCATTTCCGGATTCGATTCGAATAAGGAAGTCATTGCGCATGCGGAATTGAATATCCGTGCGGCAGGGCTCGCTGGATGTGTGGATCTGAGAGTGCGCGAACTGGCTGACTGCGAACCGCCGGTCGGCGACAAGCTCGGTCTGGTGGCCAGCAATCCTCCCTACGGTGTGCGCCTGGGTGACGAGGCCGGGCTATTTGGCCTGCATGCCGATCTGGGGCGGATATTGCGTGCTCGTTGTCCCGGGTGGCGGGTCGCGGTGATCACCCCGCGTAAGGATCTGATCCCGTCGATCGGCCTGGAAGTGGAAGCGGAACATCTTCTTTACAACGGGGCGCTCGAGAGCCCGCTGTTCCGCATGCGCGTGCCGAGTGGGACGGCGCATGCGGTCAGCGAAGCCGCACCGGAATTTGCCAATCGGCTGCGCAAGAATCTGCGTGCCTTGTCCAAATGGCTGCGCACCGAACAGATCGAGTGTTATCGGCTGTACGACGCCGATCTTCCGGAATATGCATTCGCCATCGACGTCTATCGCGATCAGGTGCATGTCCAGGAGTACGCCCCGCCGAAAACGGTGGACCGGACGCGCGCGGCAGCGCGCCGGGCGGATGCGATGGCGGCGATTCGCGATGTTCTGCAATTGCCTGCAGAGAATCTGCACTTCAAGGTCCGGGAACGGCAGCGGGGGGCGTCGCAGTACGAGCGCAATACGCTCTCGGGGCGGGACATCACCGTGTCCGAAAGCGGCCTGAAGCTCGTGGTCAACCTGGACGACTACCTGGATACGGGCCTGTTTCTGGATCATCGTTCCACCCGGGTCCGGGTCCGCGACCAGGTGCGCGGCAAACGCATGCTGAATCTGTTTGCGTACACCGGGAGCTTCAGTGTCTATGCCGCCTCCGGTGGGGCGCGCAGCACCACTTCGGTGGACCTGTCACGGACCTATCTCGATTGGGCCCGTCGCAACATGGCCTTGAACGGATTTACCGGAAAGCAGCACGAATTCATTCATGCCGACTGCCTGCAATGGCTGGAGGAGGCAGGATCGCGGTACGACCTGATCGTGCTCGATCCCCCGAGTTTTTCGAATTCGGCGCGCATGGAAGACACCCTCGATGTGCAGCGCGATCACGTCGATCTGATCCGCGCCTGCATGGCGCGCCTGAGCGCGGGTGGAATGTTGATCTTCTCCAACAACCTGCGTGGGTTCCGGCTTGACGAAGCGGCGCTCGCCGAATGGGATGTGCGCGATATCAGTCGGCAGACCTTGCCGCTCGATTTCAAGCGGAGGCCGAACATTCATCGCTGTTGGGAGATCACTGCACGTGCGGAATGACGCTCAGGATTCGCGATTGCTGAGGATTTGCTTGAGCACCGCGTTCAGCCGGGGAATGACCTCTCGCGGTGTCAACTCGTCGAGACAACGGCTCTTCTTGGTGCCATTGCAGCCGTCCTTGCCGCAGGGGGCGCATTCCCAGGCTTTCTGAATCACGGTATGTGAGCCGGCGTGCTGGACGCCATGCTGGAGCGGATACGGGGTGTCCTCCCCGGCCCAGTCGTTCGGCCACGGACCCCAGTCGAAGGTGCCGGAAGGTCCGAACAGGGCCACGACCGGGGTGTCCATTGCAGCGGCGATATGCATGGGGGCGGTATCGACGCCAAAGAACAGGTCAGCGCGATGCGCGAGTGCGGCGGTCTCCTTCAGGCTCAAACGGCCGCTCAGATCGATCGGACCGGATTCACAACGACAGAGGTCGCGAATGGAACGCACCTGATAGCGTTCACGATGATCCGGACCGCTGGTGAGAACCACGTCGAAGCCCTGTTTGCCGAGGTGCTCGATCACGGCACTCATGCCTTCGGCAGTCCAGCATTTGAAGAACCAGCGCGATGCGGGGTGAACCCAGGCCAGCGGGCGGTCGTCGCGGCGACCGTTGACCCGCAGAAGGGTGTCGACGCGACTCAGGTCGGCGTCGGCGAATTCGAGGCGCACGCGGCGATCTTGTTTATCCGCCGGAATGCCGAGCAGATCGAGATTGCGGATCACGGTGTGACGTTTGCCTTCCTTCGGAACCTGCGGATGGGTCAGCAGATTGCGCCGCCAGCCGGTGTTCCGGGTCAGCTTCCAGCCCACCCGTATGGGGGCTTTGCTCAGCCGGGCGGTCAAGGCGCCACGCTCGCCTTCGGTGGTATTGATGACCATGTCGAAACGGAATTTACGCAGCCCGAACTGCCAACGCAGGTCGCGCAGCCGGAAGCCGAACTGGGATTCGTTCGGATAGGGGGACGGATAGACGATAACCTGATTGAGATGGGGGTGATCGAGGAGCATCTCTTCGGTGCCGGCTTTCACCAACGCCGTGATATCGGCATGGGGATACAGCGCACGAAGGCTGGAAATCAGCGGGCCGGTGAGCAGGACATCGCCGATATTTCGAGACTTGATGACCAGAATGCGTCGAATGGCATCCGCCGGGGGCGGATAGCTGATGGTGTTCATTAATAGTATCTAGGTGCGTTGCCGGGTCGATCCTTGTAGCGCCGGTGAGACCAGTAGTACTGCTCCGGCGCTTTGCGGACCGCTGCTTCAATGAGCGCGTTGATCCGCAGGGCGTCGGCAGCAGGATTCATGCCAGGGAAATCGTCGAGCGCCGGAAGCACCTCGACGATGTAGCCGGTGTCGTTTTCAAGACGCCGGTAGAAATAGGGGACAACGCGCGCATCGGAGAGTTTCACGATCCGGCTCAGCGCCGTATTGGTCGCCGCAGGGATGCCGAAAAAATCAGCGAACACACTGTTTTTATGACCAAAATTCTGATCGGACGCGTACCAGACCGCGCGTCCGGATTTCAGGGTGTTGAGTAACTCGCGCACATCGTCGCGCGGGATGTGATGTTTTCCATTGCGTTCCCGGTGGTGACGCAACAAGTAATTCAGTACCGGGTTCTGGTGAGGGCGATAAGTGAAATCGAAGGGCAGTTGCAGACCTAATGCGCGTACGCTGAGATCGAGAGGCGCGAGGTGAGCGCTCAGTAGAATCACGCCGTGGCCTTCGTTCAGGGCGGTTTGCAAGTGCTCGATTCCGGTAATGGTCGTGAGGCGCGTTATCTCGCGGTCATGGCACCACCAAGCCATGCCCAGCTCGATCAGACCAAGGAATTGGGATTCGATGTGCGCGCGTACTCGTCGCTTACGCTGTTCGTCATCCAGTTCCGGAAATGCCAGGCCGATGTTTATGTCGGTGATCTGTACGCGCCGCTTGATCAGCGGCATCAGCAGGCGACCGATCCGGTGCCCAATCGCCATTCGCCCTCGCTGTGGTAGCGCAACCAGCATGCGCAGGAAGCCCAGCCCCAACCAGGTTGGCCAGTGGCGAGGGTGAATTAAGGGAAGAGGAAGGCTCATGGCGCGCGCATTGTAGCCGCGCGCTGACGATCACGCGGCATCGAGCAGGGCGCGAATTTGGACCTCTGAGCGTGTTCCGAGCAGGATTTGGTCGATGTGGCCGTCTTTTATCCGCACCAGGGTTGGTGTGCCACGAATGCCGTACGCACGGGCGAGTTCGCTGTGTTCGTGGGCATCGATGGCGTGAACATCCTTGCGTTCCGTGGCCAGTGTGCGGATGACGGGCGTCATTGGACGACAGGCCATGCAGCTGGGGCTGTGAAAATAGAGCAGGGCAGGGCCGGTTTCCGGAATGTTCAGCCCGGGGACATTGCTTCCGGTCGGGATCTTACGGCCCCGGGCACGGCGTGCATCGAGCCAAGCGTATGCCTGGATGCTGAGCATGAATGCGGCGATGCCGAGGACGATGTAACCAATCAGGGACATGAGGAGGCGTCTGAAATAGTGAGAGATGCCGAGCCTGACGTTACTGGATCCGCAGGCTGGCCTGGGTTATGGCGGCAACGGGTTCAGTGCGAGCCGGACTCAATGATTTCCGATTTGGGACCCGTGGCGTCGCCCAACAAGGGCATCACGACTTCGTGTTCGTTATAAAACCCGGATTCGGCACGGGTGTGACACCCTTCGCATCGATGCAGCCCGCCGACACGTTCCGCCGCCTTTTCTACGGAGATTTCGGATTTTGCGTGCTCGACGCGGACGTGAGTCAGCTCGCTGATGCGGAGAGGAGTGGTGTCCTCAGGAACGTCGATCATGATCTTGATCGAACGCAGATAGCCGTTACGATCGGCTGCCGCGAGCTCCAGGTAACGTTTGAGTCGCTCGAGAATCTCAGGCTCGATGTTGAGCGAGTTGCCGAAATGCCAGGGGAGATGCTCGGTAATCTGCTGCCACGACCGCGCCGGAAGCAGGCCGGGTTGATAGGCGAGATGACACTCACCGCAGGCGGTGCGGTACTCGGGATTGGTGACGATCGCCACGTCGGGCGCGGCCGTATCGCGCTGTTCACGCGGTATCCAGCCTCCGTCGTCCGCCAGTGTAGAACTGCTGGACAGGATCAGGACAGCGAGCGACAACGCGAAGGCGCGGATTGCGGTGTTTAGCATGACGGACTCCAGGATGTTCTCAGACAAGATGGAGCGAGTATGAGGGCGACGCATTAACGAAAACTTAACCGACCGGGTGAAGCGGGGTTTTACTATGGGCGCCCGCGTGCTCGCGAACCAATCGGGGAAGCAGGTATCCGGGAACGCGAGCGGATAGGTCGTGCCACAAATTCAGAGCCTCCCGGTCGCTGACCTCGAAATGCGCCGCACCGGCGACCCGATCGAGCTGGTGGACGTAATAGGGGAGTATGCCGGCGTCGAACAAGGCTTCACTCAGCGTTTGCAGACTGGATGCATCGTCGTTGATGCCACGCAACAAGACCGATTGATTGAGTAGCGTGCAGCCAGCTTCGTGGAGCCGCCGGGCGGCGGCTTTGACGTGGGTGTCGATCTCATTGCCATGATTGGCATGAAGCACCATCACCTTTTGCAACCGGCTGGCGTTGAGCCAGGACAGCAAAGTGTCGTCTACACGCTCAGGAAGCACGATCGGCAATCGCGTATGGATGCGCATGCGGCGGACGTGCGGGATGGCGCTCACACGTTTCTCGATGTCAGCGAGACGGTCGTCATTCAGGCTCAAGGGGTCTCCGCCACTGAGAATGACTTCGGTAATTCCGGGGTCGGCGGCGATGGCGTTGATGGCCTGGTCGAGCGCGCTCCGAGCGTGTTCCCCATAAGGAAAGTGACGGCGAAAGCAGTAGCGACAATGGATTGCGCAGGCACCCGTGGTGATCAGCAAAGCCCGCCCCTGGTATTTGTGCAACAGCCCGGGGGCCTTGCTCGCGGCGAGGTCGCCGACCGGGTCCCGGTCGAATCCCGGCACGATGTCGAGTTCGGCCCCCAGCGGCAGTACTTGCCGCAACAAAGGGTCGCGCGGATCGCCCAGGCGCATGCGCGCCACGTAGCTGCGCGGGACACGTAAGGGAAAGTCCAGGTGCGCAGCGAGGTCGTCACCAAGGTCGGCTTGGGCGAGGCCCAAGACTGCGAACAGATCGGCAGGACGGTCGATGGCGTCGGCCAGTGCGCGTTGCCATTCGGGTATCTGTCTCGCAGTCCGGCTTACGGGTATGATGCGCGGCTTTATTTTGTTCATTCGAATGAGGGCACGCGCAGGCGTGTTGTGGAGCAATGGCGAGTTACAGCACCAGTGAGTTTCGCGGCGGTTTGAAGGTCATGCTGGACGGGAGTCCGTGCGCGATCATTGAAAACGAGTTCGTCAAACCCGGCAAGGGTCAGGCCTTCAACCGCGTGAAGATTCGCAACCTGCTCACCGGGCGGGTTCTGGAAAAGACCTTCAAGTCGGGGGAGTCGCTGGAAGGTGCGGACGTCATGGACACCAGCATGCAGTACCTCTACAACGACGGGGAGTTCTGGTATTTCATGCATCCGGATACCTTCGAGCAGGTCACGGCGGGTGAGGCAGCGGTCAGCGACATCACCAAGTGGCTGAAGGAACAGGATATGTGCGAAGTCACCCTGTGGAACGGCGATCCGATCGCCGTGACGCCGCCTAACTTCGTCGAGTTGCGCGTCACCGAGACGGACCCGGGTCTGCGCGGTGATACCTCCGGCGGCGGTGGCAAACCGGCGACCCTGGAAACCGGCGCAGTCGTGCGTGTGCCGCTGTTCCTGGAAGAAGGTACGGTGATCCGGGTCGATACCCGTACCGGCGAGTATGTTTCCCGCGTCAAGGAATAAGGGGTGAGTGACGATTGGCGCCCACGCGCCGATCTGTCTGTCCTCCATCTCCGCGCCCGGATGCTTGCCCGCATCCGGGCGTTTTTCGCTGCAGCGAACGTCCTGGAGGTGGATACCCCGACATTGAGTGTTGCGGCGACGACCGATCCCAACATCGCATCGTTCATTACCTCCTTTCACGGGCCGGAAGGCGGTGCGCGTTACTTGCATACCTCGCCTGAATTGCCCATGAAGCGGTTGCTGGCCGCAGGAAGTGGCCCGATTTACCAGATATGCAAGGTCTTTCGGGATGGTGAGGCAGGGCGTCGCCACAACCCGGAGTTCACCTTATTGGAATGGTATCGACCAGGCTGGGATCATCACGCCTTGATGGAGGAAGTGGAGGGCCTGGTTCGCGCGGCTGTAGGCCCTGATCGCGATTTGCCCGGCGCGCAATATCTAAGCTATCGCGAGGCTTTTCTGGATGCGGTCGGCGTCGATCCATTGAGCGCGGATGCGCGTGAATTGCGTGCGATTGCGGTGGGCCTCGGTATCGAGCCGCCTCGTGAGATGCAGTCTGTGGACGGGTGGTTGGATTTATTGATGACACATCATGTCGAGGCGGCGTTGCCGCCCTTTGCCTTCCTCTACGATTACCCGGCGAGTCAGGCCGCATTGGCGCGTGTGCGCCGGGAGGACTATCCGGTCGCGGAACGATTTGAGCTCTATCTGGACGGGGTCGAGATAGCCAACGGATTTCATGAGCTTGTCGATGCGCGCGAGCAAAGAGCCCGTTTCCGCGCCGACAATGCACATCGTCGAACATCCGGACTGCCGGAAATGCCCGTCGATGAGCGATTTTTGGCGGCGTTGGAGGCAGGTATGCCACCAAGCGCCGGTGTGGCGATTGGCATTGATCGCCTGTTGCTCTCGGCGATCGCTGAGGATGACATACGCCGGGTTGTCTGTTTCCCCAACGGTTCTGCTTAACGCTCAGCTTTCGCTGTGATGTTTCCAGGTGCTGTTTTGTTCCCAGACAAGCGCCGTGCCGACGATGAAGTCAAGGTTGTCGTAGCGAGGTTTCCATCCGAGTACATCGCGGATGCGATCCGCCTTCGCGATCAGGCTTGGTGGATCGCCGGCGCGTCGCGGTGCTTCTTCGACCTTTAATTTCTGGCCGTTGTTGGCGCGTTCGACGGCGGCGATCAGCTCGCGGACACTGTACCCGTGGCCGTAGCCGCAATTCAGGGTAATCGACGCGCCGCCGTTGCGCATGTATTCCAGGGCCTTTATGTGGGCGTCGGCGAGATCGTCGACGTGGATGTAGTCGCGGACCCCGGTACCGTCAGGTGTGTCGTAATCCGTCCCGAAGATCATCATCTTTTCACGTTTTCCAGTGGCGACCTCGCACGCGACTTTGGTGAGCAGAGTGGCGCCGGGTGTGGACTGTCCGATACGCCCATCCGGATCGCATCCGGCCACGTTGAAGTAGCGCAGCGCGGTGTAGGTGATGTCGGACGCGGCAGCGAGATCGCGCAGAGTCCATTCCGACATCAGCTTGCTGGTGCCATAGGGGTTGATCGGATCGGTCGGGGTGTCTTCACTGGCGACGCCGCTGGCCGGTATCCCATAAACCGCTGCAGTGGACGAGAACACGATGTGACGTACGTCTGAACGTTGGCAGCATTCCAGGAGATTGCGCGTGGCACAGGTGTTGTTGCGGTAATACTTGAGCGGGTCGGATACCGACTCGGGAACTACCGTGTGCGCGGCGAAATGCATGACCGCACGCACATCGTAATCAGCAAGCACCGCTGAGACGACCTCGTGATCGCCGACGTCTCCAACGACCAGATCCGCATCCAGAACGGCTTCGCGAAAACCTTTGCTGAGATTGTCGAGAATCACGACTCGCTCGCCGTTGGCCGTCAAGAGCCGGGCAACATGGCTGCCGATATAGCCGGCGCCGCCGGTCACGAGGATGCTGCCATTGCTTTTATCGTTCATTCGCTGTCCTGAGTCGGGTCGATTTTGAGCGGGAAATACTTGTACGGAAACGCCCTCGAGAATAGCATCGCCGCCCGCTTCGAGCGCTTTTCGAAACAGCGATGTCGGACGTGTCAATGAGTGCTGTGCAAGGTTGACACCCGAATTTCGTAAACGCACAATAGCCGGCTTCCCGGAGGGGTTCCCGAGTGGCCAAAGGGATCAGACTGTAAATCTGACGGCTCCGCCTTCGGAGGTTCGAATCCTCCCCCCTCCACCAATAATACGATTGCATTCGGGGGTCGATCTGACCGTTGGATGAGATGAGACAAGTTGACAGGTTGTTGGGCGATGTTTTCCGGGTTGATGCGCCGAATTGAAGGCTGCGCCCCCGAATTGTAGGTCCGGCTGCTTGTGGAAGTGGGTCAATGCGTATTTGCTGGCGCATTTGCCTCAAATGAACCTGGCGGGTGTAGTTCAATGGTAGAACTTCAGCCTTCCAAGCTGAATACGTGGGTTCGATTCCCATCACCCGCTCCAATGTTAAAAAGTTTTGCCCACATAGCTCAGTCGGTAGAGCACTTCCTTGGTAAGGAAGAGGTCACCAGTTCAAGTCTGGTTGTGGGCTCCAAATCAGACGATCGATCGGGTGTTCCTGGTCGGTCGTCTTGTGCTGTACGGCGGCGCGATTAGCGTCATTTACTTCTCGATCCATAGTAATGGCGGTCATTGAAGGCCGCGACAACCGGGGGACAAACTTCATGTCGAAGGCAAAGTTCGAGCGCAAGAAGCCGCACGTTAACGTCGGCACGATTGGTCACGTTGACCACGGCAAGACGACCCTGACGGCGGCGCTGACGAAGGTTGGCGCGGAGCTGTTCGGGGGTGAATTCAAGGGTTACGACCAGATCGATGCGGCCCCGGAAGAGCGCGAGCGTGGTATCACGATTGCGACCGCGCACGTGGAGTACGAATCGCCGGCGCGTCACTACGCCCACGTTGACTGCCCGGGACACGCCGACTACGTCAAGAACATGATCACCGGCGCGGCGCAGATGGACGGCGCGATCCTGGTTGTGTCCGCTGCCGACGGCCCGATGCCGCAGACCCGTGAGCACATCCTGCTCGCCCGTCAGGTCGGCGTGCCGTACATCCTGGTGTACATGAACAAGGCCGACATGGTTGACGACGCCGAACTGCTCGAGCTTGTCGAAATGGAGGTGCGCGACCTGCTCAGCACCTACGAATTCCCGGGCGACGACACCCCGATCGTGATCGGCTCCGCGCTCAAGGCGCTGGAAGGCGACACCAGTGACATCGGTGTGCCGTCCATCGTCAAGCTGGTCGAAGCCCTGGACAGCTACATCCCTGAGCCGGTGCGCGACACCGACAAGCCGTTCCTGATGCCGATCGAAGACGTGTTCTCGATCTCCGGTCGCGGCACCGTGGTGACCGGTCGTATCGAGCGCGGCATCGTCAAGGTGGGTGATGAACTCTCCATCGTCGGTATTCGTGACACCGCCAAGACCACCTGCACCGGTGTTGAAATGTTCCGCAAGCTGCTCGACGAAGGCGTCGCCGGGGACAACGTTGGCGTGCTGCTGCGTGGCACGAAGCGTGAAGACGTGGAGCGCGGTCAGGTGCTGGCCAAGCCGAACACCATCACCCCGCACACCAAGTTCGAAGCCGAGGTCTACATCCTGACCAAGGAAGAAGGCGGTCGTCACACCCCGTTCTTCAAGGGCTACCGCCCGCAGTTTTACTTCCGGACGACGGACGTTACAGGTGCGGTGGACCTGCCGGAAGGTGTGGAAATGGTCATGCCTGGCGACAACATCAAGTTTGTCGTCAACCTGATTGCGCCGATCGCGATGGAAGACGGTCTGCGTTTTGCGGTTCGTGAAGGCGGTCGTACCGTCGGCGCGGGCGTCGTCTCCAAGATCATCGAGTAATACTCGACGTTGTAATCACGCGTTCGTCGCGTGTACTATGCGCGGCTGACTTGTCCGGAGTGAATCCGGGTGGGTCAGTCGTCATCGTTTTAGGCCAGTAGCTCAATTGGCAGAGCGGCGGTCTCCAAAACCGCAGGTTGGGGGTTCGATTCCCTCCTGGCCTGCCATTCCGACCGGGGAGGTATATCGGATGCATCGATCACCTCCCTGGTTTTGTTATGTCCGCCCTGTCCGATTTGTGATGGGTGCGTCCTGAATGTGTCGGAACGCGATGCATTGGGAAACAGAGTGAGCTGAAATTCAAATGAGTAACAACATCAGTGAGGCAGGCAGCTCGCCGGCGGATTACGCCAAGTGGGTGGGTGTTGCGGCGCTGCTGATTGGTGGGATCTACGGGTTCTACCACTTTGCTGCGCACCCTATGGTGGTTCGTGTGGTGTTGGTGCTCGTGGCCTTTGGGTTGGCGGGTTGGCTGGCGGTAAAGACGACTGCGGGTGCCCAGGGTTGGGATTTTCTACTTGAATCCCGAACTGAAGTGCGCAAGGTGGTCTGGCCGACCCGGCAGGAAACCTGGCAGACGACACTTGCAGTCGTGGTCATGGTCCTGGTCACCGGTATTCTGTTGTGGTTGCTGGATATGTTTTTGTTGTGGGCGGTCGGCGTGCTGACCGGTCAGGGAGGTTGATCGATGGCCAAGCGGTGGTATGTCGTGCATGCCTTTTCCGGCTTTGAGCATCAGGTGCAGCGTTCATTGACTGAAGGCGTGAAGCGGGCCGGGATGGAAGATCGTTTCGGTGACATCCTGGTTCCGACCGAGGAAGTGGTCGAGATGCGCGACGGTCAGAAGCGCAAGAGCGAGCGGAAGTTCTTCCCTGGTTATGTTCTGGTCAACATGGAGATGGACGACGAGACATGGCATCTGGTCAAGGATACGCCGCGCGTAATGGGCTTCATTGGTGGTACCAGCGACCGGCCGGCGCCCATTACCCAGAAGGAAGCGGACGCCATCCTTCAGCGTGTTCAGGACGGTGTCGATAAGCCGCGTCCCAAGGTGTTGTTTGAGCCGGGTGAAGTGGTTCGTGTCACCGAGGGGCCGTTCAACGACTTCAACGGCGTGGTCGAGGAAGTCAACTATGAGAAGAGTCGGCTTCGCGTCGCGGTGCTGATCTTCGGGCGCTCCACCCCGGTGGAGCTGGAGTTCGGTCAAGTCGAGAAGGGTTGATCGATCGAGAGTTTTTCGAGGCGATGACGTCGTGTCGTCGCTGGTTATGGGGAGCCGTCAGGCGTTTGCACCCGCTTTGGAGTAAGTCATGGCAAAGAAAGTACGCGGCTATATCAAGCTGCAGGTAAAGGCTCAAGAAGCCAATCCGAGTCCTCCGGTCGGTCCGGCTCTCGGTCAGCACGGTGTCAATATCATGGAGTTCTGCAAGGCGTTCAACGCGCAAACGCAGAGCTTGGAGAAGGGTCTGCCGACGCCTGTGGTCATTACGGTTTATGAAGACCGCAGTTTTACCTTTATCACCAAGACCCCGCCGGCTTCCGTTCTGTTGAAGAAGGCGATGGGCCTTGCCTCCGGAAGCCCGCGTCCGAATACCCAGAAGGTGGGCGTGGTCTCCCGTGCCCAGCTGGAAGAAATTGCCAAGATGAAGGAGCCGGATCTGACGGCTGCCGATCTTGATGCAGCGGTGCGCACCATTGCCGGTAGCGCGCGTTCCATGGGTCTGGATGTCGAGGGAGTTTGATCATGGCCAAATTGAGCAAACGCGCCGCCGCCAGTCGCGAGCGCATCGCCCCGGGTAGTGTCTTTTCGATGGCGGATGCGGTTGGTCTGCTGAAGGATCTGCCCCGTGCAAAGTTTTCCGAGTCGGTCGATGTGGCGGTCAATCTGGGTGTTGATCCGCGTAAGTCGGATCAGGTTGTGCGTGGTTCGACGGTGCTCCCGAACGGCACCGGCAAGTCGGTTCGCGTTGCGGTATTCACTCAGGGCGCGAACGCCGATGCAGCCAAGGCCGCCGGTGCCGATGTCGTCGGTATGGACGATCTGGCCGCCGAGGTGAAGGCGGGCAACATGGATTTCGATGTGGTTATCGCTACCCCGGATGCGATGCGAGTGGTCGGACAGTTGGGCCAGATCCTCGGCCCGCGCGGCCTGATGCCGAACCCCAAGGTGGGCACGGTCACCACCGATGTGGCGGGCGCGGTGAAGAACGCCAAGGCGGGTCAGGTGCGTTTCCGCACCGACAAAGCCGGCATCATTCATTGCACTGTTGGCAAGCTCGATTTTGACGCCAGCGCGCTCGCTGAAAACCTGAATGCCGTGCTGACTGATCTGAAAAAGCTCAAGCCCAGCGCAGCCAAGGGCACGTATTTCAAGAAGATCACCGTGTCTTCGACCATGGGGCCCGGTCTGACGCTGGATAACAGCACGCTGGATCTCTGATTCATATGTAACAAAAGCGCCGCCGTTCGGGTCAGGATCCGGGCGGTGGAGCAAACGAACTTTGTGGTCCCCGGCTTTGGCCGGGTGGCGTCAAAGACCGCAGGTGCTCCAAGTCCTGGCTGTTTGAGGATGCGGGGTCTAATCGGGGGTGATGCAAATCGCTGCCGGCCTGCGCAGATGGTGTAACCGCACAGCATTTGCTGGAGGTCACCGTCACGAACGCCGACCGGGTTGTATTCGGTCGGATGGGTGAACCAAGCCGAGCGCGTCGAACCGCCTAAACGGGGAGAACGCTCAGGAGGCTGATAATGGCTCTGACTCTGGAGCAGAAAAAGGCCGTCGTCACGGAGGTGTCCGGTGTGGCATCGAAGGCGTTGGCGGCTGTTGCGGCGGAGTATCGTGGCCTCACTGTCGAACAGATGACCAACCTTCGCGTCATGGCGCGCAAGGAGAATGTCTATGTTCGCGTGGTGAAGAACACCCTCGCCAAGCGCGCATTCGAAGGTACTGAATTCGCGTGTATGAACGAGGGTCTGGTTGGACCGTTGGTGCTGGCGTTCTCTCAGGACGATCCAGGTGCTGCCGGTCGCGTGATCAAGGACTTTGCGAAGACGCTGAAGAGCTTCGACGTGAAGATGGTCTCCGTAGGTGGAAAGGTTTACGACGGTTCGGAGCTCGACCGTCTCGCCAAGCTGCCGACGCTGGATCAGGCGCGAGCGATGTTGATGGGCACCATGATGGCGCCGATCGAGAAGTTCGTCCGGACCTTGAACGAGCCTCACGCGAAACTGGTGCGTACCGTTGCTGCGGTTCGAGATCAGAAACAGGCTGCGTAAATCCCGTTTTCTGTAATTCATTTCATCCGAAGGGTACGCCGCAAACACAAACAGGCACCCGACGGAGACCTCTGATTTAGGAGTACCAAAATGGCTGCTAGCAAAGAAGAAATCCTCGACGCGATTGCTGAAATGAGCGTCATGGATGTCGTGGAACTCGTTTCCATGATGGAAGAGAAGTTCGGCGTTTCCGCCGCCGCCGTCGCCGTCGCTGCTGCGCCGGCTGCGGGTGGTGATGCGGCCGCTGCCGCTGAAGAGAAGACCGAGTTCGATGTTGTCATGACCAGCTTCGGCGCCAACAAGGTTGCCGTCATCAAGGCTGTGCGTGCGATCACCGGCCTGGGTCTGAAGGAAGCCAAGGACATGGTTGAGGGCGCTCCGGCGACCGTCAAGGAAGGCGTCAACAAAGACGAAGCGGACAAGATCAAGAAGGATCTGGAAGAAGCTGGCGCGAGCGTCGAGGTCAAGTAAGACCGGCCTTGAACGGCGCCAAGACCCACGGTGCAGGGTTGCTGCACCTCCGGTCGAGGGCAAAGGCTGGTGGCGATTTCGTCACCGGCCTTTTCCTGTTTACCGGTGTTCGTTTGCCGGTTACGAATTAGATGTTTAAGCGGTTTACCGCTGACGAAAGCTTTGTCGGTCGTATTCGGCCGACGCTGTCACCACAGGGCTGACTGAGGAATCGCAATGGGCTACAGCTTCACCGAGAAAAAACGTATCCGTAAGGATTTCGGCAAGCGTCCAACTATCCTGGACGTGCCGTATTTGTTGGCGATTCAGGTGAATTCCTATCGGCGTTTCCTTCAGGAGGATGCAACGGCGAGCAAGCGGAACGAGATCGGCCTGCATGCCGCATTCAGTTCCGTTTTTCCGATCGTCAGCTACTCCGGCGTCGCGGCCCTGGAATATGTGAGTTATCGACTTGGCGAACCGGTTTTTGACGTCAAGGAATGTCAGATCCGTGGCGTCACCTATGCCGCTCCGCTGCGCGTGCTGCTGCGTTTGGTGATCTACGACAAGGAGGCGTCCGGCAGTACGCCGACTGTGAAGGACATCAAGGAACAGGAAGTCTACATGGGTGAACTGCCGTTGATGACCGAGAACGGTACGTTCGTCATTAATGGCACTGAGCGCGTCATCGTGTCGCAGCTCCATCGCTCCCCCGGTGTGTTCTTCGACCATGACCGTGGCAAGACCCACTCTTCGGGCAAGCTGTTGTTCTCCGCGCGCGTGATCCCTTATCGCGGCTCGTGGCTGGACTTCGAGTTCGACCCAAAGGACAACCTGTTCGTGCGCATCGATCGCCGCCGCAAACTGCCGGTCACGGTATTCCTGCGAGCGCTCGGGTACGACAACGAGCAGATGCTCGATATCTTCTTCGAGACCAACAATTTCAAGTTCAAGAAGGACAAGATCACCCTTGAGCTGATCCCGGAACGCCTGCGCGGCGAAACCGCTATTTTTGACATCAAGATTGGCGACGAGGTCCTGGTCGAGACTGGTCGTCGTGTGACGCAGCGTCACATCAAGGCGCTCCAGGCGGCTGGCGTTGATCACATCGAGGTGCCGGACAGCTATCTGGTCGGCAAGACCGTCGCCCATAACATCATCGACAAGAACACCGGCGAGTTGATCGCGAACGCGAACGACGTTATCTCCGAGGAGATGGTCGAGGCACTGCTCGCGTCAGGGATCAAGGATCTGCAGACGTTGTACACCAACGATCTGGATCGTGGCCCCTATGTCTCCGAAACCATGCGCATCGATGCCACCACTAACGAGCTTGAGGCGTTGGTCGAGATCTATCGCATGATGCGTCCGGGGGAGCCGCCGACCCCGGATTCCGCCAAGAACCTGTTTGGCAACCTGTTCTTTACCCTTGACCGCTACGATCTGTCGGCAGTCGGACGCATGAAGTTCAACCGGCGCGTCGGTCGTGAGGAGATCGTCGGTGAGGGCACTCTGTCCAACGACGACATCCTTGACGTCATCAAGACCCTGATCGACATCCGTAACGGCAACGGTGTGGTTGACGATATCGATCATCTCGGCAACCGCCGCATCCGGTCCGTCGGTGAGATGGCCGAGAACGTGTTCCGCGTCGGCCTGGTTCGCGTCGAGCGCGCCGTCAAGGAGCGTCTGTCCCTGGCCGAGTCCGAGGGTCTGACCCCGCAGGAGCTGATCAACGCCAAGCCGGTCGCGGCGGCGGTAAAGGAGTTCTTCGGCTCCTCGCAGCTGTCGCAGTTCATGGATCAGAACAACCCGTTGTCGGAAGTTACTCACAAGCGCCGCGTCTCCGCGCTTGGCCCGGGCGGTCTGACCCGCGAGCGTGCCGGCTTCGAAGTCCGCGACGTGCATCCGACGCACTACGGTCGCGTCTGCCCGATCGAGACGCCGGAAGGCCCGAACATCGGTCTGATCAATTCTCTGGCCGTGTATGCACGCACCAATGAATACGGTTTCCTGGAGTCGCCGTACCGCAAGGTCGTGGACAGCAAGGTCACGGATCAGGTCGATTACCTGTCAGCAATCGAGGAAGGGCAGTATGTCATTGCCCAGGCAAACGCCAACCTGGATGAACACGGCACGCTGATCGACGAACTGGTTTCCTGTCGCCACCTGTCTGAATTCACGCTCAAGATGCCGAGCGAGATTCAGTACATGGACGTGTCGCCGCGACAGATCGTTTCCGTCGCCGCTGCGCTGATCCCGTTCCTGGAGCATGACGACGCGAACCGCGCCTTGATGGGCTCGAACATGCAGCGTCAGGCGGTCCCGACCTTGCGTGCCGACAAGCCGCTGGTCGGCACCGGTATCGAGCGCATCGTCGCCACCGATTCCGGCGTCACGGTGGTGGCCAAGCGCGGTGGTCGAGTCGATTCGGTGGACGCGGCGCGGATCGTAGTCCGCGTCAACGATGACGAGACCATGGCCGGCGAGACCGGCGTGGATATCTACAACCTCACCAAATACACCCGTTCCAACCAGAATACCTGCATCAACCAGCGTCCGCTGGTGAAGCCGGGTGATGTGATTGCCCGGGGCGACGTGCTTGCTGACGGCCCGTCTACCGATCTCGGTGAGCTGGCCCTGGGTCAGAACATGATGGTCGCGTTCATGCCGTGGAACGGATACAACTTTGAGGACTCCATCCTCGTGTCCGAGCGGGTCGTCGAAGAAGATCGTTTCACCACGATCCACATCGAAGAGCTGTCCTGCGTTGCCCGTGACACCAAGTTGGGGCCTGAAGAGATCACCGCCGACATCCCCAATGTCGGTGAGAGCGCCCTGGCCAAGCTGGACGAGTCCGGCATCGTGCATATCGGTGCCGAAGTCCGGACCGGCGACATCCTGGTCGGCAAGGTCACTCCGAAGGGTGAAACCCAGCTGACCCCGGAAGAAAAATTGCTGCGTGCGATCTTTGGCGAGAAGGCGTCCGACGTTAAGGACACCTCCTTGCGCGTGTCCTCCGGCATGGTGGGTACTGTCATCGACGTCCGCGTGTTCACCCGCGATGGGGTCGATAAGGACCAGCGCGCGATGGACATTGACGAGGCGGAACTGACCCGGGTTCGCAAGGACCTGAACGAGCAGTTGCGCATTCACGAAGACGATATGTATCAGCGTATCGAGAAGATGCTGGTCGGAAAGATTGCGGATTCCGGTCCGAATGGTCTGAAGCCGGGCGCCAAGGTCACCAAGACTTATCTGAACGACCTTCCGCGCGAGAAGTGGTTCGATGTCGGCATGCGTGTCGAGCAGGTCAACGAGGATCTGGAAAAGATCCGCGCCCAGCTCAAACAGATGCGTGAGGATTACGAACTGGCCTACGCCAAGAAGCGCGACAAGCTGACGGCGGGCGACGATCTCGCCCCGGGTGTGCTCAAGATGGTCAAGGTCTACCTGGCCGTTAAGCGTCGCATTCAGCCGGGTGACAAGATGGCAGGTCGTCACGGCAACAAGGGTGTCATCTCCAACATCGTGCCGATCGAGGACATGCCGTACCTGGAAGACGGAACACCGGTCGATGTGGTGCTCAACCCCTTGGGCGTGCCGTCGCGCATGAACATCGGGCAGATTCTGGAAACCCACCTCGGATGGGCGGCCAAGGGTCTGGGCCTGAAGATCGGGCGCATGCTCGAGGCCAAGGCGGCGATTCAGGAACTACGCGGATTCATCTCCGAGGTGTACGCCAAGAGCGGCGGCGGCAATCAGGTCGATCTGGATGCCTTCTCGGATGACGAGGTGCTGGAGCTGGCCAGCAACCTGCGTGGCGGCGTGCCGATGGGAACGCCGGTCTTCGATGGCGCTTCCGAAGAGGAGATCAAGCACCTGCTGACGCTGGCCGGCTACGAGGAACACGGTCAGAGTCAGCTCACGGACGGTCGTACCGGCGAGAAGTTCGAGCGCATGGTGACGGTCGGTTACATGTACATGCTCAAGCTCAACCACCTGGTTGATGACAAGATGCATGCCCGTTCGACCGGTCCGTACTCGCTCGTCACCCAGCAGCCGTTGGGTGGTAAGGCGCAGTTCGGTGGTCAGCGCTTCGGTGAGATGGAGGTCTGGGCGCTGGAAGCCTACGGCGCCGCCTACACCTTGCAGGAGATGTTGACCGTCAAGTCGGACGACGTCACCGGACGTAACAAGATGTACAAGAACATCGTCGATGGCGATCACCGCATGGAGGCCGGCATGCCCGAATCCTTCAATGTGTTGGTCAAGGAGATTCGCTCTCTGGCCATCAATATCGACATGGAAAACGAATAGGCCCGCGTTCGCGGATTCATAGAAACCAACGAACGCAAACGCTGAAATTACGGGAGACGTAACGTGAAAGACCTCCTCAACCTGTTCAAGCAGCAGGGCCCTGTTGAAGATTTCGATTCGATC
>JACKNK010000003.1 GCA_024234955.1 Gammaproteobacteria bacterium | reverse complement strand
CCCCGCTAAAGTGCGATGAACCTGAAAATGGCCTGGTCTGTCGCCTGATGTAGGAGCGGCTTCAGCCGCGAAGTTCCCTTGATTGAAGCCGTTCCTACACGGCGGTTGGATTCAGCTCGCGACCATCATGGCGTAAAGCGCATCCTTGAGCTTCAGGCGCGCGAGTTTGCGGTCTTCAAGGTAGTCGTCGGAGGTGTCGCCGCCCTTGGACTCGATCTCGCGGACCTCCTGATTGACGATGTGGTATTCGTCGAACAGGCGTGCGAAGTGTGTGTTGCTGACTTTGAGATCGTGGATGCGGTCGTGGTGTTCGGGGAATTCGTGGTGCAGATCGTGTTTTTCGCCGAGCATGCAGAGGCTCCTGTGTGGTTGTGTTCCAGATGGCAACCACTTTACGCCCGTGTCTGGAAATGCGACTTGCCGCAGATCATTCGCCGATGCGCCGTCACTGGAAATCGCGCGATGGCGTCATCAGTCCGCCGAGCAGATGAGTCAGGTCTTCCAGCCGACCGGCGATCAGATGGGTGACGCCATCGGCGCGTTCAAGCGTGCCGTGGACACCCAGCAGGCGGGCGCTGAGCAGCGGTTTGCGTTGCGCTTCGATGACCCTCTGCCAGACCACCACATTGAGCATGCCGGTCTCGTCTTCGAGGGTGGTGAAGATCACCCCGCCTGCCGAGCCCGGTCGTTGTCGGTTGATGACGATGCCGCAGGCATGCACCGGACGACCGTTGGCGCGGGTCAGCACCTCGGCAGCGCTGCGAAAGCCGAGCTCGGTGAGGGTCGGGCGCAACAGCGTCAGCGGATGCGGTCCCAGGGTCAGGCCGACACTCGCGTAATCGGCGATCAGATCGTCTGCCTGGGTCGGCATGGGCAGATCAACGGTAGCTGCATTTGACGCCGAGGCGCGGAGACGCGAAGGGCTTGAGAGGTCGGCTTCGAGGGGCGTTGGCGTGTCGATGCCGGTCACGGCCCAACGGGCCTGATGACGGTCACCCGTCAGCGATGCGAGCGCGCCCGCAGCGGCGAGCGCGTCGAGATCTTGGTTGCGGAGGCCAGTGCGCCGAGCCAGGTCTTGAATATCGGAAAATGACGTGTGGCGGCGTGTGGCGATCAATCCTTTCGCACCGTCTTCCGACAATCCGCGAATCAGGCGTAACCCCAGCCGTAGAGCAGGTTTGATCTTGTTGGCGTGCGCCTTCCCGTGAGCCTCCTTATCCCCGCGTCCTCCGCGTCTCTGTGCCTTTGCGTCTAATGCCGTTGCTGTTGCGGCCTCAAGCGTGCAATCCCAGTCACTGGTGCAGACATCGACGGGAAGCACTTCGACGCCGTGACGACGGGCATCGGCGACCAGTTGCGCGGGGGCGTAGAAGCCCATCGGTTGGGCGTTGAGCAGCGCGCAGGCGAACACCGCCGGGTGGTGCTTCTTGAGCCAGGCGGAGACGTAGACCAGCAGCGCGAAACTGGCGGCGTGCGACTCGGGGAAACCGTATTCGCCGAAGCCGCGAATCTGCCGAAAGATCGCCTGTGCGAAGTCGTCGGAATAGCCCCGCTCGCGCATGCCGTCGATCAGCTTGCGTTCGAACGGTTCCAGGCCGCCGCGCCGTTTCCAGGCGGCCATCGCGCGGCGCAACTGGTCGGCCTCGCCGGCGCTGAAGCCGGCGGCGACCATCGCCAGTTGCATGACCTGTTCCTGAAAGATCGGCACGCCGAGGGTGCGTTCGAGCACGGATTTCACCGCATCCGACGGGTAGCGGACCGGCTCGATGCCCTGCCGGCGACGCAGATAGGGATGCACCATGTCGCCCTGGATCGGGCCGGGGCGGACGATCGCGACCTCGATGACCAGATCGTAGAACCGGCGCGGGCGCAGGCGCGGCAGCATCGCCATCTGCGCACGCGATTCGATCTGGAACACGCCGAGGGTGTCGGCGTGCGAGATCATGTCGTAGACCGCCGGGTCCTCGGGCGGGATGTCGCTCATCTGCATGCCAAGCAGGTCGAGCGCGCGGCGGATGGCGCTCAACATGCCGAGCGCGAGGACGTCTATCTTGAGCAGGCCGAGTGCCTCCAGGTCGTCCTTCTCCCACTGGATCACGGTGCGCTCCGGCATGCGCGCGTTCTCGACCGGCACCAGGCGGGTCAGCTTGTCACGCGCGATCACGAAACCGCCGACGTGCTGGGACAAATGACGCGGCGTGCCGATGATTTCGTTGACGCGCGCGGCGAGGCGCTCGATCAGTGGATTGGCGGGATCGAAGCCGGTCTCGATCAGTCGTTCCGGCTGCACCTGTCGTCCGTCCCACCATTGCATCGATGCCGACAGGCGGGCGATCTGATCTTCATCCAGAGCGAGCGCGCGGCCGACGTCGCGGATCGCGCTGCGCGGTTTGTAGCGGATCACCACCGCCGCCAGCGCGGCACGCTCGCGACCGTATTTCGCGTAGACATACTGGATCACTTCCTCGCGGCGCTGGTGTTCGAAATCGACGTCGATGTCCGGCGGCTCGCGGCGTTCCTTCGACAGGAATCGCTCGAACAGCATGGCCATGCGTGCCGGATCGACCTCGGTGATGCCGAGCACGTAGCAGACCGCCGAATTCGCCGCCGAGCCGCGTCCCTGGCAGAGGATGTCGCGTGATCGTGCAAAGCGGACCAGGTCGTGGACGGTCAGGAAGTAGGGTTCGAATTCTAGTTCCGCGATCAGCGCGAGTTCCTTCTCGACCAGTTCGCGGGCGTGGCCTGGAATGCCGTCGGGGTAGCGCCAGGCGAGTCCGTCGAGCGCGAGTCGGCGCAGGTGAGAGGCGGGCGTCTCGCCGGGCGGGATCAGCTCCTCCGGGTATTCGTAGCGCAGCTCGTCGAGCGAGAAATGGCAGCGCTTGGCGATGTCGAGCGTCGCCGCGAGCAGTTCCGGCGGGTGGATGCGGTGCAGCCTGTCGAGCGGGCGCAGGTGGCGCTCGGCGTTCGGGAACAGCGCGTAGCCGCAGTCGGCCAGCGGCGTGTTCAGGCGGATCGCGGTCAGGGTGTCCTGCAGGGCCTGGCGTTCCGCGACGTGCATGTGGACGTCGCCGGCGGCGACCAGCGGCAGGGCCAGGGTCTTGCCCAGGGCCTGGAGCCGTTCCAGGCGGGCACCGTCGTCCGCGCCACCGAACAGTTCCACGCCCAGCCAGCAGCGTCCGGCGAAGCGCGCCGCCAGCCATTCGCCGGTGGCGACATCGGGTTCGGTCTCCGGCAGCCACAGCAGCAGGCAGTGACGCAGGCCGATCAGGTCGTCACGGTCGAGTGCGTACTCGCCCTTGTCGGCGGCGCGGCGGGCGTGGCTGATGAGCTCGGACAGATGTCCGTAACCGAGCCGGTCGCGCGCCAGCACGACGATCTTCAGCTGCGCGTCGACCCGCAGCTCCGCGCCGACGATCAGCTTGAGGCCATGTTCACGCGCCTCCTCGTGTGCCCGCACCACACCGCTGACCGAACATTCGTCGGTGATCGCGAGCCCGGCATAACCGAGCTCCACGGCGCGAACGACCAGTTCCTCCGGGTGCGAGGCACCGCGCAGGAAGCTGAGGTTCGACAGGCAATGCAGTTCGACGTATGCGGACATAGCCTGATAATACTGTTTCGATAGCCAGTATGTAGGGTGTGGTGAGTGCAGCGAACTGCACCATGCAGCATGGCCGGATTCGACGCCGTCTGGTGCGGTTCGCTGCGCTCGCCACACCCTACGAACCACGTAAGCGCGCAATTTGTCGCCACGGGTGGTAGAACGCGGCCCATGTTCAAGAGGGGAATAACGTCATGAGTTGGTGGGGAAAGATCGTTGGCGGCGCATTCGGATTCATGCTCGGCGGGCCGTTGGGCGCGGTGCTCGGCGCTGCCATGGGACATCAGTTCGACCAAGGCTTGAAGGGCGTCGATGAGGCGGAACTGGAAGGCCTGAATCCGGGCGATCAGGAACGGGTGCAGACGGCGTTCTTCACCGCGACTTTCTCGGTGATGGGCTACATCGCCAAGGCGGATGGTCGGGTCACTCCGGACGAGATTGCTGCCGCCGAAGGCGTGATGAACGAGATGCGTCTGAGTGCCGCACAGCGCAAGGCCGCGATCGCCCTGTTCCAGGAAGGCAAGGCGGAGGGGTTTCCGTTGCGCGATGCGGTGCAGCAATTCCGCCAGGAATGCCATCGTCGCCGCAACCTGATGCAGATGTTTCTGGAAATTCAGTTGTTTGCGGCCTACGCAGACGGCGAGATGCACGCCAACGAACAGCGTGCGATCCGTGACATCGGCGCTTGGCTGGGCTTTTCGCAAATCGAGCTCGCGCAGTTACAGGCGTCCGTCCAGGCGCATCATCAACGCCAGCGTTCCGTGCAACCGGCCAAGCCGAGTCTGGATCAGTCCTACGCCGTGTTAGGTGTGGACAAGACTGCCAGCGATGCCGAGGTGAAAAAGGCCTATCGCCGTCTGATGAGCCAGCATCACCCGGACAAGCTGGTCGCCAAGGGATTGCCGGAGGAGATGATGAAGGTCGCCACCGAGAAGACCCACGAGATCCGTCAGGCCTACGAAGCGGTGCGCGACGCACGCGGTTTGTGATCAGCGCTTGAGCAGTACGTAAGCGGCCCCGGTGCCACCGTCCTGGGGACGTGCGGAACAATAGGCGAGCACATCGTGACGTTGGCGCAGCCAGGTGTTCAGCTTCACCTTGAGCACGGGCCCCTTGTTGCTTGACCCTCGACCCTTGCCGTGAATGATGCGGACGCAACGGATGCCGGCGTGGCGGGCATCGTTGAGGAAGTGCGCGACATGCTGGCGGGCAATCGGGGCGGTCATGCCGTGCAGGTCGAGTTCCGCGCCGACGCAGAACTGACCGCGCCGTAGCTTGCGTAGCACCGAGTGTTGCAGGCCGGAACGGGCGAAGATCAGTTCTTCACCCGTTTCCAGTTCGATCGGATGGAAGTCGTCGCTGAGCGCGTCCTGCATCACCCGGGCTTCATCGAGCTGGCGTTGCCGGGCAATGGCCGGCGGCGGTGCCGGACGCGACGACACGCGGTCGTGCGCGATCGGTATCACCTCGCCGACTGCTTCGCGAAAGGCCGCCGATTCATCCGGGTCAAGGGGTGGGTTTCGCTGCTTGCTCATGGCCGGGTCAGGACGGGCTGTGACATTTCGGACGATCCAGTATAGTGACCGCGCCTTCGATCCTGACTGCCTTTAATGCACATCCTGCTCTCCAACGACGATGGTTATTACGCGCCCGGGCTGCTCGCCCTTCGCGACGCGCTACAGGCGCTCGGCGAGGTCACCGTGGTGGCGCCCGATCGGGACCGCAGCGGCGCCAGCAATTCGCTGACACTCGATGCCCCGGTGCGCGTGGTCCGCCAGCCGGATGGGATCTATCGCACCAGCGGTACGCCGACCGATTGTGTCCATGTCGCGATCACCGGGCTGCTCGATGCGGAGCCGGATATCGTGGTTTCCGGTATCAATTCCGGCCCGAACATGGGGGATGACGTGATTTATTCGGGCACGGTGGCGGCAGCGATGGAAGGGCGTTTTCTCGGCCTGCCGGCGATTGCCGTGTCGATGGCCTCATTTGATCCGCAACATTTCGATACCGCTGCAGAGATCGTGCGGCGTCTGGTAGTGCACCTGCGCGACACGCCCTTGGCGGCAGACAGCATTCTCAACGTCAACGTTCCGGATCTGCCGCTTGCGCAGATCCGTGGCATCAAGGCGACCCGTCTGGGTCATCGGCACAAGGCGGAACCGGCGGTGCCGACGGTGAACCCGCGCGGTCTGGAAGTGTTCTGGATCGGTCCGGCCGGCCCGGAGCAGGACGCCGGTCCGGGTACGGATTTCCATGCCGTGCGCGAAAACTATGTCTCGGTGACTCCGATTCATGTCGATCTGACCCGCCACTCTGCCCTGGCCGTGACCGCAGGCTGGCTCGACGAGGCGGGTCTCGCATGAGCGCGCTGAACGTCCAGGGCATCGGCATGACCTCGCAGCGTACCCGCGACCGCCTGATCGCCCGTCTCGGGGATGAAGGCATTGCCAGCTTCAAGGTGCTGGAGGTGATGCGTCGTGCGCCGCGACATCTGTTCATGGACGAGGCGCTGGCCTCGCACGCCTACGAAGATACGGCGTTGCCGATCGGGCATGGGCAGACCATCTCCCAGCCGTTCGTGGTCGCACGCATGACCGAACTGTTGCTCGAATCGCATCCTGCGCGGGTACTGGAGATCGGTACCGGCTCGGGGTATCAGTGCTATGTGCTGTCCCAGCTGGTAGAGCAGGTTTTCAGCGTTGAACGCCTGATGCCACTGCATCAGCAGGCGTCGCGCCTGATTCGTGATCTGGGGGTGAGCAACGTTCGTTTCAAACACACGGATGGGGGATGGGGCTGGCCGGAAAACGGCCCGTTCGATGCCATCATGGTTACCGCTGCGGCCAGCAGTGTCCCGCAGGCGTTGCGCGATCAGCTGAGCCCGGGGGGGCGCATGGTCATCCCCGTGGGCGCGGGCGACGCCCAGGAGTTGCGCGTGATCGATCACCTTGAACCCGGTCGTTTCAGCGAACGCACCGTGGAACTGGTACGTTTCGTCCCCCTGGTCACCGGAGCCCGTTGATGCGGCTGTTTTCTGCTTTGTACGACAAAACCATGTCCTGGTCGCGACACCCGCGTGCGCCCTGGTTTCTCGGTGGATTGAGTTTCGCGGAATCCTCGTTCTTTCCGATTCCGCCGGATGTGATGCTGGCGCCGATGTCGCTGGCGCAGCCGGAGAAGGCCTGGCACTTCGCGTTTCTGACCACGGTTGCATCCGTGGTCGGGGGTGTTGCCGGGTATTTCATCGGGGTGTTTTTCTTCGATCTGATCGAACCTCTGCTGCACGACGCCGGTTACTGGGATCGCTACCTGCACGCGCGTGCCTGGTTCGAGGAATGGGGATTCTGGGCAATCTTCATCGCCGGATTCTCGCCGATTCCCTACAAGGTCTTCACCATCGCCGCCGGGGCCATGTCGATGGCCTTCCTGCCCTTCGTGGTGGCGTCGGCAATCGGTCGTGGAACCCGCTTCTTCCTGGTCGCCGGCCTGATGCGCTGGGGTGGGGCGAGCATGGAGAAGAAGTTGCGTGAATACATCGATCGGATCGGCTGGGTGGTCGTGATCGGTGTGATCCTTGCGTACTTCCTGACACGCGGGTAGATGCGCCGACTGTTCCGATCTCATGGCACGAAACTGGGGCGAAAGTCTCGGGGAGCGTTATGGGGCGCGTCGTGTCTGCTGCTCACGGCGATCTTGCTGGTGGCCTGTGGACCGCGTAAAGACGCACCGGCCCCCGTCGGTGAATTGAGCATCAGCAGCAGTGCGAGCCAGGGCGCGCATGTCGTTCAGAGCGGCGACACCCTTTATTCGGTGGCATTTCGGTACGGCGTCGATTTTCGCGATCTGGCGGAGTGGAACGGTATCGATGATCCGTACACGATCTTCGTTGGCCAGAACTTGCGACTCGAACCGTTGCAATTGGCGGAGGCGGTCGGGCCCACGCCCGTCGAAGACCGTGCCGTAGCACCGCCGGTGTCCGAGCCTGCGAAAGTCGAGGATCGACCGGTACCCGCGCAGAGCTCGGAAGGGCAGGCCGCGCCAAAGCGAATTGCACCCAGCGCACCTCAGACAGCCGAAAAAAAGAAATCGACACCGGCGCGCAAGGAAACAGCGTATACGCAGGGTCCAATTCGGTGGCAATGGCCGACCGAGGGCCCAGTTCTGAGCACCTTCTCAACGCGTCATACCGGTCGGAAAGGGATTGATATTGGTGGAAAAATTGGCGAACCCGTGCGCGCTGCAGCAGGTGGAAAAATCGTTTACAGCGGGAGTGGACTTGTCGGCTACGGCAAGCTTATTATCGTCAAACATAATGAAAACTACTTGAGTGCATATGCCCACAACAGCGAGTTGCTGGTGCGGGAGGGGCAGGCTGTAAACACCGGTGAAAAGATTGCCTTGAAAGGCGCTTCCGGTAAGCAACCCCAGCTGCATTTCGAGATTCGGCGTAACGGTAAGCCCGTCAATCCATTGACTTATTTGCCGAGGCGCTGAACACAACGCCGATTTTGGGCAGATCGATAAATGTCGGCTGACTCGAAACGATAACAAGCACCGGCCAACGTAGTCGGTGCGCACCACCCAAGGAGAATGCCCGATGAGTAAACGTGGCAAGCAATCCGCGAAAGTTCTCGATGATGCGGAACTTGATGACGACACCGCCGTCCTCGAAGAACCGATGGACGACGACGATGATGACGCCACGGACGCGGAAGCCCTCGACGACGATTCCGGCACCAACTGTTCTGCCGATGACTCGGACGACGATTCCGGCGACGATGCCGACGACGATGTGGATGTCACCGAGTCAATTTTGTCCCCAACGCGTCGCAACCGCCGCCGTCGTACCACGACCCAGGACTTCCCGGACAGCGATCTCGATGCAACCCGCCTGTATCTGAACGAGATCGGCTTCTCGCCGCTGTTGACGGCGGAAGAGGAGGTCTATTACTCGCGACTCGCGCAGAAGGGTGAGGAGTCCGGTCGCAAACGCATGATTGAGAGCAATCTGCGTCTGGTGGTCAAGGTCGCACGGCGTTATCTCAATCGCGGTCTGGCGCTGCTCGATCTGGTCGAAGAGGGCAATCTCGGCCTGATCCGGGCGGTCGAGAAGTTCGACCCGGAGCGCGGCTTCCGCTTCTCCACCTACGCCACCTGGTGGATTCGTCAGACCATCGAACGCGCGATCATGAATCAGACGCGCACCATTCGCCTGCCGGTGCATGTGATCAAGGAGATCAACCTGTATCTGCGTGCGGCGCGGCATCTGGAACAGAAGCTCGATCACACCCCGACGGCCGAGGAGATTGCCGACAAGCTCGATCGCCCGATCGAGGACGTCAAACGTATGCTCGGTCTGAACGAGCGTGTGACTTCGGTCGATCTCCCGGTGGGTGAAGATGGCGACCGCCTGCTCCTCGACACCATCCCGGATGAGAATTGCGTCGATCCGGCGATGTTGCTTCAGGAGAAGAACCTACAGGATCATCTCTGCATCTGGCTCAAGCAGCTCAATGAAAAGCAGCGTGAGGTGATCCAGCGTCGTTTCGGTCTGGCAGGTTACGAGCGGGCGACCCTGGAAGAGGTCGGTAACGAGATCGGTGTCACCCGTGAGCGGGTGCGCCAGATTCAGATGGATGCCCTCCGCCGGCTTCGCGAGATCATGGAACGCGAGGGCTTTTCCGGGGATGCCCTGATAAGCTGATCGAGTCCAGATCGCTTGCCTCAAAGGCCGCTCCCCGGAGCGGCCTTTTTTGTTGGCGATCCCTCCCTCATTCATCCCGACCGGGGCGTATCGGTTTCGAACCATGGTTGTGAATGCCGCACTCTGGCTGATCGTCTCCGAGCTTTGCTTTGCCTCCATGGGCGCGGCGATCAAATCTCTGGATGGTTCGTTGCCCAATGAGATGACCGTGTTCCTACGCAATCTGTTGGGAACGGCGCTGCTGCTTCCCTGGCTGTTGCAGCAGGGTCCTGCCGGTCTGGGAACCCGGGTTTGGCGTTTGCATCTGCTGCGGTCACTGGCCGGTCTCGCCGCGATGTACTGTTTTTTCTATGCCTTGGCGAATATCGAACTGGCGCAGGCGGTGATTCTGAAGATGACCGCACCGTTGTTCATCCCGTTGGTGGCCTGGGTCTGGCTGGCAGAATCGGTGCCCTGGTCGGTGCGAAGCGCAATCCTGATTGGATTCCTGGGCGTGTTTCTGATCGTCCGTCCGGATTTTTCCGGACTCGATCCGATCATGTTGATCGCGTTGGGAGGCGGATTGTTTGCGGCCGTTGCCAAAGTCACGGTACGGCGTCTCTCGGCGACCGAGCCGGGAACCCGGACGGTGAGCTGGTTTGCCATCATCGGTACCGTGGTCTCGGCGATCCCGGCCTGGCTTGTCTGGCGTTGGCCGACGCCCACCGCTTGGGCCTGGATCGGGATGATCGCCGTCTGTGCCACGCTCGGTCAGCTTTCCATGACACGCGCCTATGGCCTGGCCCCGGCGGGGAGGGTGGCGCCGTTCACCTACGTGTCTGTGATCTTCGCGAGTGCGTACGGCTGGTTGTTCTGGGGCGAAGGTATCGACCTGTTCGATGTGCTTGGCGCCCTGTTGATCTTCACGGCAGGGGTGTTGATCGCGCATCGATCGCGACGCTCGCGCATCCCGGCCCTGGCCCGAAATGAGGTTTAGACGTGCCTGATCTGAATGACGCCTGGCTGAATCTGCCGCACGCACATGGCGGCCCTTGCGGAAGTGGGCGTCTGCGCGTTGAGGATGCGGATTTTCAGGTCGATGAGAATCTCGGCTACGAGCCGGATGGGGATGGGGAACATGCGCTGATTCAAGTGCGCAAACGCGCCATGAATACCGATCAGGTGGCGAGAGAGCTTGCCCGGCTGGCGGATGTCCCGGTGCGCGACGTCAGTTACGCCGGCATGAAGGATCGCAATGCGGTGACCACGCAGTGGTTTTCGGTGGGTCTTGCAGGTCGATCCGAGCCGGATTGGACGCAATTGAATGACGATCGACTCGAGGTTCTAACAAGGGCGCGCCACCGCCGCAAGTTGCGCCGTGGCGAGCTGGAGGGAAATCGATTCCGTTTGCGGATTCGTGATCTGGATGTGGACACGGCGTGCCTGGCGGCACGGCTTTCCGCCGTCGCCGAGCAGGGCGTGCCCAACTACTTTGGCGATCAACGTTTCGGATGGGGCGGTGGCAATCTCGAAAAGGCGGAGGCCATGTTGTTGCGCGGCAGGCGGGAGCGGGACCGTCACCGTCGCGGCCTGTACATGTCCGCTGCACGGTCCTTTCTGTTCAACCAGGTGTTGGCGAAACGCGTCCATGAAGGCAGCTGGAATCAACTGCTGAGCGGAGAGCTGGTGGTCATGGAGGACATGGACGACGTGTTTGAACTGGATCCGAACGAAGTGGGTTTGGCGCGACGCCTCGCTGCGTTCGAGATTCATCCCAGTGGCCCGCTGTGGGGGCGTGGTCGTTTGCGTACCCGTGAGGACGCGCATGCGGCGGAAAGTGCGGCCTTGTCCGACTGGCAGGCATGGTGCGAAGGCCTGGAGCATGTCGGCCTGGGTCAGGATCGCCGGGCCCTGCGGATCAGTCCGCGAGGCTTCGCCTGGGCGTGGGAACACGATGATCTGATTCTTACGTTCAGCCTGCCCGCCGGCGCTTACGCCACCGCCTTGTTGCGCGAGCTGATCGAGAGCCGGGAGGCGGACTCCGAAACGCCGATGTGAATGACAGGAACCTCGACAAGACATTGTCTTGTCGAGGTTCCTGTACGACTGGGGTATCGGCCTAGATGCCTTCCAGCAGCCCTTTGGCCTGTGCGGCGGAAATACGCGGCCCATACGCGGTCACCAGATGGGCCGAGGCTTTCGAAGCAAGTCGTCCGGCGCGGGCGTGATCCCAGCCCTGGGTGAGCCCGTACAGGAACGCGCCGGCAAACATGTCGCCGGCTCCCACCGTGTCCACGGCTTTGACCGGGGTCGGTTCGATCTCGATCAGCTTGGCGCCGTCCCACACCAGCGCGCCCTTGGGGCCGAGCGTGACCGCGAACTGGCGGGAACGGGTTTTCAAATAGGTGATGGCATCTTCGAGGTTGTCGCTACCGGCCATGCCCATCGCTTCCGACTCGTTTGCGAACAGCAGATCCACGGACGAGCCGATCATGGATTCCAGGCCATCCTTGAAGAACTTGACCATGTTTGGATCGGATAGTGAAAGCGAGGTTTTCACCCCGGCCTGCTCGGCGATTTGGCGGGCATGGATGGCGGCGCTTCGGGCGCTGTCCGAGGTCACAAGGTAACCCTCGATATAGGCGTAGTCGGCGCTGCGCAGCTTGTCTTCGACCAGTTCGACCTGAGACAGGCCGCCGGTGATGCCGAGATGGGTCGCCATGGTGCGGTCCGCATCGGGCGTGACCATGACCAGGCAGCGCCCGGTATGACCGGCTTCGCGTACGGCATGCACGTTGGTGTCCACGCCGTTGGCCTGCAGATCCTGGAGATAGAAATTACCGAGTTCGTCGTCGGCGACCTTGCAGGAATAAAAGCCTTTGCCCCCGAACTGGCTGACCGCGATCACGGAATTGGCCGCCGAACCGCCGGCGCTTTTCTTGCACGGATGGCTGCCGAGGTGCGCCATGACGCGCATCTGATGATCTTCCTCGACCAGGGTCATTACGCCCTTCTCGATGTTCATGTCGATCAGGTCCTGGGCGCTGACCTCGTAATCCATATCCACCAGCGCATTGCCGATGCCGTAAACGTCGTATTGCTTCATTTCCACAGCCTTGGTTTCGAAATGGGTAAGGGCGCACGAATTCTAACCCGCGACCTCGGTTCGACCGCTTCCGTGCTTTGATAAAAAACTTACGCCACATGTGCCCGTCGCGCCCGCAAGGATTTCCTGGGGCAAGGCGCGGCTGAGCATACTGTTAGACTCCGTGCTTGAGTTTCAGGGGTGGTGGAATGAAAACTTTCCTGCGGTATGCGTTGTTCGGTGTGCTCGCGGTCGGGGTGTTTTTTCTGGTGGGCTGGTGGCTTCGCGATACCCAGCCTGAGCAGGTCACCGATATGCCTTGGCAGGTGGATGTGGACGCGGAAGGCCGGAACACCGTGTTTGCGATCACCTTGGGGAAAACGACGCTGGCCGAGGCGCGCAAGCTCTGGGTCCGGGAAGCGCAACTTGCCCTGTTTTCCGCCGATGGCGCTGCCGTAGAGGAAGCCCGGCTTGAAGCGTTCTTTGACCTGATCCCGCTGGGGACGATGATTTCCCGGGTGGTGTTGACGGTCGATCTGAACGGCATCGACATCGATGGATTGAAGGCGCACGTCGGTGGCCGCGAGCCCAGTTCCACGGGCGAGTGGCGCTATGGTGTGCATCCGGATGATTTGCCGACGCTGGATGCGCAGCCGGTGATCGGGGTGACATATGTGCCGATCTATGTACGTCTGGACGACGCCATGTTGGTTTCCCGTTTCGGGCAACCGCTCGAGGTCGTCGAGGAGGACGAGGGGCGCAAACGTTGGCGCTACCCCGCCATCGGCCTGGAGGTGTTGCTCGATGCCCGGGGCAAGGCGGTGTTTCAGTACCAGTTGCCGCCCAGATCGTCTGTCACTGCGGACTTGACGAGTTGACGAGTTGACGAGTTCGACTGCAGAGTCGGTCGCATGAATCTTTGGCGCCGTTTTTCCATTCACGTACGGATGCCGCGACTGCGTCGCGGTGTTGTCGCGTGTGCATGGGGAGGGCGGGTTCGATAGGCGTTTGGTGATTTAAGCGTCTCGTCGTTATCAGACAAAGGCCGCGATCCCCGTACCAACCGGGGTCGCGGCCTTTGTCGTTTCGGGGCCTCGGAGTGAGATGAGCAAGGAGAAGACGATGTCCGTTCCGGCGGCGTATCTGAGCGTGATTCTGATCTGGACAACCACGCCACTGGCGATTGCCTGGAGCAGCGAGGGCGGCGATTTTCTGTTCGCCGTCACCGCGCGCATGGCAATCGGGTTATTGGTCGTATGGGGACTGGTCGGGCTGCTACGGGTGCATGTGCCGCGACATCGTGAGGCGCTGGCGACCTATTTGGCCGCCGGCCTGGGAATCTTCTTTGCCATGAGCCTGGTGTATTGGTCTGCGCAACGTATTCCCTCCGGCTGGATCGCGGTGGTATTCGGCCTGTCGCCGATCGTCACGGGTGTGATGGCGCGGCTCTGGCTGCGTTCCGAGACCATGCGTGTCGGCCAGTGGCTGGGTATGGGCATGGGGGTGGTCGGTCTGGCGGTGATGATGCTTCGTCCTGGTGCCGATTCCGATCTGACGACGATGGGTGTGATCGCGATGCTCGGTTCGGTGCTGGCGCACTCGGCGAGTTCGATATGGGTGAAACGTTGGGGCCGCGAGATACCCGGAATGGCGGTGACCGCCGGGGGACTGGTGCTTGCCTTGCCGTTGTTTCTGCTTCTCTGGTGGCAGACATCCGCAGTTGTGCAGGTGCCGGATTTGACGTTCCGCGCGTGGGCGTCGCTCGGTTATCTGGCGGTGATCGGCACCGGCGTCGGGTTTGCGTTGTATTACTACGTGCTGCGCGAGCTGGACCCGGTGCGCGCCGCTCTCATTACCCTGATTACCCCTGCGACTGCGCTATGGCTGGGGCATTGGGCTAATCAGGAGCCGTTGGACTTGTATGTGCTGGCCGGTAGCGGGCTGATCATCGGGGGCCTTGCGGCGTTTCAGTTCACCGCGCGCAAGGTGCGTGTCGAAGGGGGCGCGCCCTGAGTGGAATCCCGTCCCCGGCGAGAAACCGGGGACGGGGGCATGGGTTCAGAAACTCGCGGAGAGGCCGAGGCCGACCTGGTGAACGTAGCTGGCGTATTTGCCGTTATAGATCGCCGTGCCGTTGCCGTCCGTACCATAGGTCCCGAATGCGGCGCTGTTGTTGATGTCGCGGTCCTTGAAATCGAGGAATTGATAGGATCCGACCAGTCGGAACTGCCCAATCTTGTAGCCGACGCCAACGCTATAACCTTGATAGTCCAGCGCGGGAAGTCGGGGTGAAAAGCGGGATTCCGGCTGAGGGTTCTGATCGTCGAGGTAACCGAACATCAGATCGGTGCTGTCGTTGAGTTTGTAGGTCAGGCCGAGTCGGTGGGTGGTGGTGTCCCGCCAGTTGTGCGTGCTGAAGGAGACGGTGGCACCGGTGGTCTGATTGATGATTCGGGAGTCCTTGTAAGCGCTCCAGCCGACGCGCTCAATGTCATATTCGATCGCAAGCTTGTCGTTGACCTGGTAACGCCCGCCGACCTGCAGCAGTTCCGGGAATTGAAAATCGACGCCGATGGGCAACACCCGGTTAAGCCGCCCTTCGACGGGGACGGTGATCTGGCTGCGATAGGAGAGACCGACACTCCAGTCTTGTTCAACATGCATCAAACCGATTTGGTAACCGGTCTTGTCGCCAGTGCCGGACATGGCGTTGGTGGCACTGTCCTGAACGATGTCGGTGATCCGGTAATGCGCCGGGCCAATCGAAATGGCGGTGTGGTCTCCGATCCTGGCCGAAACATTCGGATTGATGCTGACCATGCGCAAGCGGCTCAAGGTCGGGTCGGTCGCGGCGAAGGTGCCGGCAGGCCAGCGCGTGGCCAAACCGAACGGTGCGTTGATATTCAGGCCAACCGTGAAGATCGAGTCCGGAATGTGGTGTGCCACGTAAAAGCTCGGGACCACGGCCCACGGGTTGCTGTCGCTTTCCACGGTCGTCCCGGTGCGAGTCACCTCGGTGCCGAAGTCGATCAGCATGGCGCCGCCGGCGACAACGCCGTTACCTGGAAGAAAGCTCATTGCGGCTGGGTTGATCGGTATCGCGCCATCTTCGTTCGGATTGGCGACCAGCGCGTTGGCGACGGCAACGCCGACGGCGGACACGTCCGGGAGACGGAATCCGCCAGCTTGGACGGCGGTTGCAGCAAGCAGGGTGACGGAGCAGGTCAAGGCCGGGGCCAGGGAAGATAGGCGACGCATTGTTTGGGGTTCCTTGCGTTCTAGTAATTGTGTTGGTACGGCGAAAACGGCTGAACTATAGCAATCAAACTGCATTGCGTAGCCGAGCGGCAATTTCGGAACGGGCTTCCGCGAGAATGGAGTCACGGTCCAGGTCGTCGAGAATCTCCTGCACCATGCGTTTCGGTCCGCCGACGCCCCAGGATCGCCCTTGTGCGAAATAGCGGTTTGCGGCCAGACCGATCACGTAACTGGAGTAATAGGCGACCGCGCCCTGGGCGCTGGCAGTGAGCACCGTGGACAGTCCAAAGCTGGTGGTCTTGAGCAGCGACGACAGCAGATGCACGCCCCAGACGGTTCCCATCAACAGGGCCATCTGCATGGCGATGGTGCGGACCAGGCTCCCCGCTTCCGCGCGAGTGAGCGGGCTTTCATGGAGTCTGGAGAGATGCACGATCATGCCCACATCCACGGCGATTGCGGCGAACAGATCCGTGACCGGAACCGGATTGATCGCAACCAGCAGGCCTTTGGTCACGCAGTAGCCACGGACCAGTTTGTCGGCCACTTCGCGTTTTACTTCGACCAGTCGCGCGCCCACCTGATCGGCCAGCTCACCGGCGACCAATCCTGCATTGACGGCGGCGAGGGTCTGTCCCTCACCCGCCATGATGGTCCATAGCCGCTCTCGGAGCAGGGCGATGTCCACCGGCGGTCGGCGGCGCAACTCGTGTTCGTTGCCTTCGGCATCGATCTGGAGATAGAGGCGTTCCCCAGGTTTGGCGGCGGCGGTGACGATGTGCCCCGCCGGGAGGATGTCGGCGACCCGCTCGGCGAGGGTCTGCTCCAGCAACACCAGTTCCTCCCGGGTATACCGATCCGCTTTGTTCAGAACGAGGAGCAATGGCCGTTGATGGGCACGCAATCGTCGCAAGGCGGCGAGTTCGGATTGGGTCAGATCGCCGTCGCAGACAAACAGGACCAGATCGGCGCGTCCGGCGACTTCGTGGGCCAGACGTTCACGCGTCTCGCCGTCGATCTCATCGATGCCGGGGGTGTCGATCAGATACAGACCGCCGGCATCGACCTCGCGCCAGGCCGCAGCGCGGGCGTCTCGGGTCTCGCCATGAAGCGGGCTGGTGCGGAATTCCTCGTGGCCCAGCAAGGCGTTCAGCAAGGCGGATTTGCCGACACTGACGCGCCCGAACACGGCGATATGCAATTGCCCCTGATCGAGTTTGTTGAGCATCAACTCGACCTGCTGGAAATCCGCCGCAAGCGATTCCCGTACTTGGTCCGGCACGCGCGGGTCGTCGAGCAGGGCGCGCAGACTGTGGCGTGCCCGGCTCAACGGCTTGCTGTCTTCAGGGGGTGCGGTGTCGGGCGTCTTCGCGGGCTTGTTTGAAGACCAGCTCGGCAATGCGTCGCGCATGACCTGAGGAAAAAGACGTGTCCAGATGTTGGCCAAGGTGGGTCTCGAACTGTTTGCTGGCGGGAAGAGGGCGGAAGGCACCGCGCGATTCCAGGGTATCGCGCACCGCCTTTCCCAGGCTGTCAAAGATGAGTCCATAGGCGATGGCGTGCAATACGCCACCGCCCAATGTGCCGAGGCCGGGGAAGGACTTGAGGGCATTGCCGGCGATGGCGAGCATCAGCGGCAGCGTGCGTTTTAGCCGCCCGGTGACCATTTGCAGATAGGTGTCGGCATCGACCTCGCGCAGCGGTACCGCATAGATCGCGCACAGGGATTTGATCAGGCTGTAACCGAGATAACCCTGGATGAGGAGGTCGGTGCCCGGTGCGACGGCGGCCATCGCCGCGATCACCGCCTTGCGGGTGTGGGCGTCGATTTCGCTCTGTGCCCGTTCTCGGCGGTGGCGGGTCTGTTCGGCGTCCAGCTTGTGGGCGGCGAGCGCGAAAATCGCGCTGTCGCGTAATGCCGCAAGCGCTTTGGGGTCGCGGTCGATCCGGGCCTGTATCGCGGTCTGCAAGGCGTCGATCTGAATCGGTCGCGGACGGGTGATGCGTTCCTCCCCGCCGTCCGGAGTCTGACGGATCAATTCCTCGTTGCCGCCCGCGCTGACGGTGACGAGATCGACGGGAGGGTCTCCGGCGATCCGCTCGCGCAGACGTTCGAGCAGGCTGTCGAGTTCATCGGCGCGGTAACGATCAGTTTTGTTGAGCGCCAGGATCAGCGGCTTGTTGAGGGCGCGCAAGGTACTCAGTTCTCCCCATTGCGCACGGCTGAGATCGCCATCACACACGTAGATGACCAGATGTGCGCGGGTCGCTTCTTCACGTGCCAGATCGTCGAGGTGGCCATCGGCTTCGTTCAGCCCCGGCAGGTCCGTCAGCAGCAGGCGATCGCCGGATGGGCGTTGCCATGCGTAATGCGTGATTTCGCGGGTGACGCCACCACGAGGGGAGGTGTCGATCACGGCGTCCGGCAGCAGCGCACGGATCAATGACGACTTGCCGGCATTGATCTCGCCGAACAAGGTGATGTGGATCTCGCCGGCCTCGCGACGCCGCCCCAGTTCCTGAAGCTCGCGTTCAGCGGAAGCCGTATCCATGCCCTGTTCGCTGAGCGTTGCGACACGTTCATGGAGGCCTGCTTCGGTCGGGATGGGCGCGGTCTTCGTCGCGCGGATCGGTGTCGGACGCAGCAGTCGCCAGACCAGCCACAGCCCGAACAGCAGCATCAGGCCGATCCCGTTTACATAAACGATGCGCAGCCAGGTCGGCGCGGCCTGCAAACGTTCCCAGACGCTGAGCGCGTAATCGGTCAGCACTAGTGCAAACAGGATCGTCAGCACGGTGCCAAGCAGAAGGCCGAGGGCGAGGAGCAGGCGAAGCGGCGTCAGGGGAAGGGACATGACGTGATTGCAACACAGACGCGCGCGGCGTGCGCGGGCAAACCGACCCCAGGCTGACGGGGGGATGGGGGCTGCCTCGTGGCAGTAGTCGCCTCGGACCCGGGGCTTGTCGAGAGTGGGTTGATCAACCTCAGCAGCGTCATGGTATCGACACCCGATCTGTACTAGATTGGCCAAGACAAATAAGAAGGCTAAAAACGCCGATCTTGCGACGGTATCGCTCGCATCGGCTGGATATCGCACCCCAATGGGTATGGAAGATAAAAGATTCAAGATCGTGATTGAGTCACTGGGTTCTGCAGGAGCAGGCCTGATGCGCTCCCTGGCGGCGGCTCTCAATTGGCCGGCGAACCGGGTTGCGCGGCTTATGTATCTCGCGCCGCAGGTGCTCGAAGGCAATATCGAGCGGGACAGGGCGGAACGCCTGCTGGAACTGGTGAACGAGGCCGGCTTGCAGGCATCGATCCAGGAACAGGGCGCGGTAATCGAGGAAGGTGTTCCCGATTACGACATCGCATTGGTGATTCGCGATTTCTCCCATATCGGCGCGATCGTTCAACTGATTTCTCATGTGCTCGGCGTCAAGCCGGACAAGGCGCGTGAGATCATCTGTGCCTCGCCGGCGTTGTTGATGGGCGGGGTGAGTCTGGCGACGGTCGAGGCATTGCGCGCGCGGTTTCAGGCCTTGAAGGTCGATCTGGATGTGGCCGTACGCAGCCAGAGTCGATACGACCTCATTCTTGCGCCTGGATCGGCGGTCCTGCGGCAACGGGTTATGGCCATCGTGGCGCGCCATCTTGGCAAGGCCGGGCAGCCGATGCCGAACGACAACGGGGCCCCATTGGGCGGCATGATTGCGACCGGTCTGGACTTCAAGCAAGCCAATGCGTTGTGGGATGAACTGCGGGGTGGTGGCGCCAGTGCGCAGTTAGTGAATCGAACCTTTGAGCGTTTCGATGTCGTGATGCGCGAAGCCACCGATTCGCGAGCACTGCGGGAATATCTCTCTGACCGTGTCGGGGTGCCTGCTCAGGTTGTGGAAAAGCTGATCCAGCGTTTGCCGATCGTGGTGCAGCGTCAGATGACACCGGAACAGGCGGAGGCCGCGCTGTTGGAATTCGCCGACCTGGGGGTGCTGGCGGTGGCAGAACTGACCACCTTCCAGGCTTTCGATTTGAACATCGATGCCTTGTCCGGCAAGAAGGACAAGGCGGTCCAGGTGTTGTCCTCGCTGGCGGATCGCAGCCAGGAATCGGCGGTGACGGCGCTCAGCAAACTGCCGACTCGACTGGATGGACCGTTCACGAGCACGCATGCCCGCTGGTTGCAGGCGGAATTGAAAAATGCCGGCGCGTCCAGTCGTCTGGTACAGCGCGCCTGAGGTCAGGATCATGACAGTCACCGGCCATACAGAACTCGAACAAAAGCGTTTCGCGCTGCATCTTGGATTGGCAGAGCAGGGCAAGATCCATGCGGTGGAAGATCGCCATCAGGAAGCGCTCACCCACTATCGGGAGGCCATGAATGTGGCGGTCAGACAAGGTGCGCCGGAAGTGTTTTTTCGCCACTACCTCGGCTGTTCGCTCGAGTCTCTGGAACGTATGGGGGCCTATCAGGAAGTGCTCGATTACTGCGAGAAGGCATTGGCCCATTACCAGGAAAATCCCCCGGAGCACGATATTGCCCGTCTGGACCGAGCCACCATACGACAGCGGGAAGGCGTGATCGCCATGCGCCTGGGCGAAGTCGATCGGGCCAAGACCGCGTTTGCCGAGGCGCTCAACGAGGCGCGCGCGTTGCGTGCCCGTCTGCCACTTGCTGAGCGATTGAACCGCTGGCTGTTGACCAATATGCATATCGACCCAAGGCGGCTCGAACAAGAGCTGGCTCAGCACGACTACTGGACGGTTCGTCCCGACAACATCGATCGGGGCAGGGCCAGGGCACTGCCGGAGGTTCCGGCGTCCAGTTCTCCCAATCCCATGTTCAGGAGGTAAGGGATCATGTTATTCGACAACAAGGTAGCGAAGATGACCCCGGGGGAAGCGCTGCTGGATGCGCCCATGCCGGAGTTGATTCAGCGTATGGGTATCGCCATCGCCGAAGCGCAGCTCAAGCTGGATCAGACCAGTGTGCGAATCGCCGCGATGCTGGGCGACTCCAAGGTCACGGTGACCAACGCGGAAGGCAAGGATGTCGAAAAATCCCTTCTGGATCTGGGTTTTACGCCAACCTTCTATCACTTCAGCGAGACCGAGATAAAAATCAAACTCTCGCTGAACATGAAAATCGAGGAAGACTTCGGCGTCGGAGCCAGCCTCAATGTCGGCAACGATGCCGGTGCGACCGAATTGGCCGCAGCCGCTGCGGCAGCGGCTCTGGGGAACGAGGGTGGCGGCGGGGAGGCCCGTGCGGCGGATGTCGATCTCGAAAACGATGACGTCAACGATGCGCCGCCTGCGGATGATGGTGAGGCCCCTGCGGCCGACGCCGGTGGGGGGGGCGATGCGGCGGCCGCCGATGGCGACCGAACCGCGATTTCCAATGTCACCAATTCGAACGGAAAGCGCGCCGTGCTCTTTGGCGCTGCGGTGAATGTCGAGTACCACCGCAAATTCGAGTTCGACATGCGCGGCGCGTCGATGATCAAGACCAAGATGATCAGTATTCCCGCGCCATCCGCATTCCTGGAAGCGATTCGCGAGAGTGCGCGCAACGGCGGTTCTGTCGCGGCGGAAGCGGATGAATAACGGTTTCGCGGTCTCATCCTCGTACCTGAGGTAATCGCAGCATGGCCAAAACCCTGGACTATTCGCCACTCGCGCAGGCACCGCTGCCGCAGATGGTCGAGAAATTGGGCACGGCGATCGCGAACGCGCAGTTCGCGATGGACCAGAATGCGATCCGCATCGCGCGCTTGCTCACCGACCCGGAATCGGGTGTGCGTTTCAACGAAAACGAACCGCCCCGGACCCTGCTGGAGCTGGGTTTTACGCCGACCTTCTATCAGCTCACCGAGGCGACCATCGATGCCAAGGTCACCTTCAATGCATCGAAATCCAGCTCATTTTCGGTGGGCGCCGAAGTGGGCGTGAATGTTGGCTATTTCGCCGCGTCCGTGAACGCATCGTATTCAAGCAAGTACAGCTTCGACGTCGGGGGCTCGAGTTCGATCAGTGCCCGTTTCGTCTCAGTACCGGCACCGGCGCCGTTCAACGATCTGCTGGCCGAGGTGCGTGCCAGGAAGCGCGCCAAGGATACCTAAAGGTTTATCACGCAAATGTTCTTGGAAAGTTTTAACGAGTTCATCAGCGCCGGCTTCTGACCCGGACGCTGTCAATAGAGGAGAAAAGCATGTCTATCGGACAACAACTGCTAAACGTCCCAATGGGTCAGATGATTCGCCAGATGGCCTTTGCCATCGCCGATGCCCAGCAGGAACTGGATGAATCGAGTGTCGAAGTCGCTGAGATGATGAGTGGCCGTCGCATCCTCCGGGGTGCCGACGGCGAGGCGCTGGATGCGAATCTGGAGCCGATCGAGGTCGATGAAAATGGCGCGGTGACCGGGATCCCGGCATACATCGATACACGGGTGTTCTTCGGGCACGAATACGATCAGGACGGCAACCGCAAGCCGACCTTGCTGAGCATGATGGAATTGGGCTTCACGCCGACCTTCTATCAGTTCATCGACACCATCATCGAAGTCAAGATTGCGATCACCATCACCGCTTCCAACGAATACTCCAAGACCACGAGCGGTGAGGAGCAGAAAGTCGTTGGTTACAAGACGACCCGCAAGCGCGGTGTGTTTTCGTCAAAGACCAAGACGACACCCATCGTCCAGACTCAGCAGGTCGATGCCACCTATACCTCGAAATACAGCTACAGCGCTGAGGGGTCCAGTCTACTGCGCACCAAGCTGGTTCCAGTGCCACCGCCGGCGATCCTTGAAGAGCGGATCCGTGCGTTGATCGAGCTGGATGAAGCCAAGAAGGCGGAAGACGAAGCGGAACAATAGTCGTCGTTGAACGAATGACGTAAGGAGCACCACCATGGCACTTTTTGACGTACCCGATAGTTCGATCGGTCAGCAATTGCTGGACGTCCCCTTCAGCGACATGATCCGCAGCATGGGTCTGGCAATCGCCCAGGCTCAGTTCGAGCTGGATCAGACTGCAACCCGTCTCGCCCAGATGATGTCGGGCAAATATCAGGTCGAGGTCCCGGACGACATGGCCCCTTCCGGGGTTCGCATCGAAGAACGTGAGTCTTACGTGCATTTCGATGGCGAGGATTTGTCCCTGCTGGAGCTCGGTTTCACGCCCACCTTCTATCAGTTCGTCGATACCATCATTGAGGTGAAGATCAGTATCACCATGACGGCAAGCCAGTCATACAGTCGCACCTCCAAGGTGAAATCCGTCGTGGCTGCTGCGGGCTGGTATGGCTTCGGCGGCGGTATGGCGGCACGTACCAGTTCGGTCAGTGCCTCTTATGCCAGCAAATATCAGTACAGCGCGGAAGGATCCAGTCTGCTTCGTACCAAGCTCGTGGTTGTGCCTGCTCCGCCCGTGCTGGAAGAGCGCATACGCGACGTGCTGGAGAAGAAAAAGGCCGCTGAAGCCGATGGGGATGGGGACGGCTGAACATGAGCCACGGCGATGACGCCTACCTTGGGTGGGAAGACCTGCTGGATGAGTCTCCGGCGGCCACCACCTCAGACTCGCCTCTACCGTCTGGTGCCTGCGCATCCGGGGAGCTGGCAATCGACTCCGGCGCGTTGGCGTTACCCGAGGATGTAAAGGCGCTCCTGGAACAGCAGCGCACACTTGAGAACAATCTCAAGGCCTTGGTTGGTGAGAGCGAAAAGACGCCGGACGACATTCGCCGGGAGAAATGCTTTCCGGTGCGCGCACACACCAAGGAATCGCGTATCGAAGACCGGCGCCTGAGTACCCGGGACGAAAATCTGCGTATGCAGAATCGTTCCCGGCAGGCACGTAATTCGGCAGAGCGCCGGGCGCAGGATGAGCGCAACCTGCAACGTGAGTGGCAGAACCGGGAACGACTGGCGGCGAATGCGGCAAAACATCGTGAATGGCTTAACGATCAGGCGCGGCGTGCAGAAGCCGCACGCGAGTCGCGTCGTCGCCAGCTTGCTGAGTCCATGTTGGTCGCCCGACGTGAGAGCCAGGATCAGGAACAGCAGGCGCGGCGGGCGCTCGCCCAACGCATTGAAGAGCAAGCCAGAGCGGAATCCGTTGCTGCACGAAAACGCGCCTTGCGGAATCGGCGTTCGGCGCAACTGAGCGCGCAAGAGCGAGAGGAGCGTCTCGCCCAGGCGCGACTTGCTGAGCAGTGCGAGCGTTTGCAGCAACAACGCTTCGAGGAGCGTCGGCTCTGGGATACCCGGGAGGCATTGAAACAGCGGCGTCTGAATGACGCGGTGGAAATCCAGCGCAGCGCTCGCGTCGAACAGGTTCGTCAGCGACGCCTGGACGATAAGCAGGTTGAACGTAAATCCGAGCAGGCCCAAGAACGATGTGAACAACGGCGTGATCCGGGAAAGGAGTCCGTGGCCGCTCGCCCGGCGACGAAACGGCGTCATGAGCGCGCAGTCGTTGCCCGCGCCAGCGCCAAGGCCGATGCCTATCGAAACATGAATTCTTCATCCCGATTGTCGCAGCGGCGACGGGAAGAGGAACGGGAAGAGAAAAAACGTGAGCGTGCCCTGGAGCAGGCTCGGCAGCGTCGCAACGACCGCTGGGCCTAGCCTGAAGCCACCTCAGTTCAAGAGACAGAAAGCCCAATAACGATGTCACAGTCCGACGAAATTTTGACCGGCACCATCGATGACTATCTGCTGAGCATTGCGGATGGCATCGAGAAGGCGCAAGCCGTATTGAGCAAGGTAAGAGTGCCGGGGCAGCCAGGCACGCCGCCAACCTCTTACATCATTCCCAGTCTGGAATTCGAACTGCGCATGCATATCGAGCTGAGCAGCGCGCCAGAGCCTGCGGCACCCGGCTTGACCCGGTTTGGTGCGGGGAAGGCGTCCGCACTCTCGAAGGTCATGCGGTTGGCCGCGCCGCAAGCCGGTTCCGCCAGCCAGGGCAAAAGCATCGGGGAGGCGACCAGCGTCATCAAGGGCAGCTTTGTCGCCGTGCCCACCAATGGTGGCAAACCGCAACCGACCATCCAGACACGGATTGAAAAGATCTCCGGTCGGCGCATTCGTGTGGTTGTCAGTGTGCGGGGTAACACCGGGGAGTCCATGCCGGGGGTCGAGGTGAATTTCAACCTGGATCGAGAAGCCACAGCAGAACTCAATGCGCAACTCGCTGCGCCTCAGGAAGGCACCGACATGAGTACCGCGTTGGGGGTCACAGACGCATCCGGAAGCGTTTCGAGCGAGTTGATCATCGCCAATCAGGAGAGCAAAGGGGTCTCTCTGGTGGTCTTGGTCGATGTGCTCGGCGATTCCGAAACCGTGATTTACGAGGTGCAGTGAGATGGAACTGACGATCACTGCAACGCTGGTTGACGAGAGTAACGCCCCACTGGCAAGTACCCGGGTATACGCCTACGCCTATACGTCCGATGCCAAACTGACTCTGATCGCGACCGGTCTGACTGACGCGAATGGCACGGCAAGCCTGACCACCAGCCACGCGATGGTTCAGGACGTGCAGCCGCGAATGTTGCTGCGTTGCTATGACAAACGGGCCCCGGCGTATCGCTATCTGACCGATCAGGTGCAAAGCTATTCGGCGACCACCGCTGATTTTGGCACGCTGACCGTCCGATCCACGGCGACGGTGAAGGTCGCAACGACCAGCTTTTATGCGATCAATGCCTCGATGATGAGTTTGAGCGCTTCGGCGTTGGACTCGGAAAAGACGGCATTGCGCGGCGAGGTGGAAACGCTCAATACCAGCCTCTCACGTCTGACGGCGGACAAAAGCGATCTGCAAACCCAGGTTACCAACCTGAGCAAGGACAACAGCACGCTTCAGGGGCAGATCGCCACACTGACGACCACCAAACGGTCGCTGGAAGGCAACGTCAGGACCCTGACCAGTGAGAAAGCGACATTGCAAGCCAGTGTCGACAGCCTCGGCACCACCGCCAGCCGACTTCAAACTCAGCTCGGTACGGCGGTCAGCGAACGAGATGGCTTGCGCACCCAGGTGGGCACGCTGGAGCAGGACATTACCGACAAGGCCGGGCAGATTCGTAGTCTGACCGCCTCGTTGGCGCGCGCGCGCAGCGACAAGACCACCTTGACCGAGCAGCTGAGCGCGGCGCTGACCGACAAGACCGATTCGCTGGCGCGTCTACAGACTCAACATGAAGCGGTGGTCGCGCAGAAACAGCAGGAGATTGAACGCCTCAGCACGCAGGTAGAAGAATTCGAGAAGGCCGCCGGTGCCGAGACCAATCTGCGCGATCTGGTATTGAACACGGCCTCGCAATTGGAGACCGCGCGGGCCGGGGTCAAACAATTGGGCAAGAACTACCGGCTCGGAAATATCTCGATGAAGCTCAAGGTTGCGCCAGGGCCGACCGGATCGGGTTTCAGCTTCCTCAAGAAGGACGAAGTCAACGAGGCCAATGCCGGTGCGTTGAGCGAGATTTCTATCGACTTCCCTTCAGAAGACGACAAGCAGGCTGCAGAACGGCAACGCCTGCCCGCGCCGAGATTGATCGGCTACACCGAAACCATGGCGCGCCGAAAGGTGCAGCCGTTCGGTTTGAATCTGGATGTGGCCTATCAGGTGGTCCCGGACGGCGATGCAGGCGAAGGCATGGTCGGTCGCGTACTGCGCCAGATCCCCGATGCCGGCAACGGCGAACTGGAGTCAGGCTCCACCATCACCGTATTCATCGGCAAAGCCGTGTCCGCAGCGGAGGCGTAAACAAAAATGGCGCGATTCACCAATCCCACCGATTTGATGGACAGCCTGTCCGCGCCGCTTGGAGATTTGATCTCTGAAGTCGGACGCGGGGTGGCTGACGCCCAGGCAGCGATGGATTCTCAGACCATCGCACGGATGAAGGAAATCGTAGCCGGGGGCGACGAATTGATGGCGGCGTTACGCAGCATCGGTTATCAGCCCACCTGGTATCAGATCCCGGAAGCGACCGCCAAGTTGTCGATCGCGCTGACTATCAGTGGCGAGGCCCAGAGTTCGGTTCAGGGCGCATCCGGCGGTGGCATCGGGCGGCTCCGGCTGAACGCTGCGCCGGTCAACGCGGATTACAGCAACAAATTCAACTATCAGGTTCAGGCCGCCAGCGAGATTCAATTCAAGATCGTGCCGGTTCCGCCATCGGTCGCCGCAGAACATCTACGCGCGGTGCCGGCATTGGTTGGCAAGACCTTGAGCGAAGCCGACGAGTTGCTGTCGTCAGTCGGCCTGAATATGAGCATGGCCGACCCGGACGCGGATCCGGGCGACGACGCGCTGGTGACGACGCAGAACCCGGACGCGGGCGCCATCATCAACGACGAAGTGCCGGTCGAACTGGGTTTCGATTGACGAGTTAAGAGGACGGATCATGGCAATACGTAGACGGGGTACGGATTGGGCACGCGACATGGGGCGCATGTTCGATGTCACGGCGGATAGCCTGCATCGGGATCCGGCGGATTACGATTTCAACGATCGACCACCGCATTGGAAAGAGCATTTTCCGCCGGTCCCGCAGAACAAGTGCGTCCCCGACTGGGTCGGTCAGCCTCGAGCCTCCAAGGCCAGAATCCACACCAAATGGTCGGAAAGTCTGGTTGAGCCTATTCCGGGTTGGAGTCCCCAGGATGCGTACGACGATCTGAATAAATGGTTTGTCAGCCATGTCGCCGACTGGCTGGCAACCCACAAGCCGACCCGAGGTCGGTTTCCCGATGAGCCGCAAACCAACATCGACGGCCTGCCGATTCCCGATTGGCTAGACCACGACAAGATCCTCGATCGACTGCGTCTGCATTACTACGTCCAGCACGATGCCTTGACTGCGGCTCACAAGAACACCGATCACAAATCGCGCACCCCTGAACATCTCATCGGCACCGCGCCGAAGACCGCGATCTCGGCCAATTACTTTGTGGTTCACGATACCGCCGATACCCAGGAACGGACCGACGCAGACGTGGTTCACAAAGGTATCCATTTGTGGATCTCGCCGATCACCCTTGCGCACGACCGCGATTGGAGCGCGTCGGCAGTCGGAACCAAGATCGAGAATCAGACCAACAATCTGCATTTCATCCATGTCGAGATGTCGCGTCATGTCACGGCGGCGAATGTCGCCAATGCGGCGGCCAACAACTATCCGAACCCGGGGATTTCCACCGAACGCGCCGCCAACACCCTGTTCACCAAACAGCAGTATGAGGATCTGGCGCATGCCTACATCGTCAACTGTCTGCGCCGTGGGCGATTCCTGACCGTCACGGTGCACAAGGAAGTCGACCGCAACATTGCGAATGGGCACAACGACCCGGAACACTTCGACATGGCGTATTTCTACCGACTCATCAATAAGAAATTGATGATGCCGTCAGACACGACATACGGCATCGAGCCGGTCCGCGCCGCCGGCAATAATCTGGCCGGCCAGGAAAACATGTTCATCGACTACGTCAAAGGCGATGTTGCCTGTGTCGATCAATACGGCGCCCACGGCAACAAGCCGGGCGGTGGCAACTACACCGTTCCGATTCAGGACGCAGCCGGCAACAACGTGGTCCCCGCAGGCGGCGATGGCAACTGGGTTCGCGGTTACGTGCCGCCACCACCACCCCCGTCGCCATAGGGCGAATAGCGGTGGCAACGATGACGCCGCCCCGTGCCGGGCGGCACAGGGAAATTTGAGGGCGACCGTCACACTTAATTCATGCGAATCAGCCCCACCGTGATGCAGCGTTACCGGGGCGTGAGGAGACAACCATGCCAGCGTGGTTCAAAAAACTCGACTCAATGTTCAGCGGCCTGACCGATGCGGTGTCGAAACCTGCTTCCGGTAGACGTCGAGGCGTGGATCGGCTTTTTGGCGAGATGCTCGAACAATTGCATCAGCCCGACCCGGTGTCGTCCGAGGACGACAGCGATGTACTCGCGGATACGGCGCCTGCCGGACGTGTGGCGAGCGGAGGAAGCGATGCCCCGAACCTTGGCGGGCGGCCCGGCCTGGATGACTTCACGGAATTCCGCACGTATGGCGGTGTGGTGATGGCGGATGGCGATGATCCGTATGAGGCGATGAGCCCGGCGGATCATGAAGTCGAGTACGCGGAATAGGGTGGATATGCGATGAAATGGGATGATGTTCCGGATCGGACCACGGTGCTGGTGATTCAGTCGGCAACGCTGGAGAGCCTGAGTCATGTGGAACTGGCGAGCTATGCCAGTCGCAACAATCTGTTGGAGTGCGCAACGCCGCATCAGACTTTGCGGCTTGACGCGCTCTATTCGTTCGACAACCCGCCCTTGCTGTACATCGACAGTACCCAGTTGGCGCCCTTGGCGATTGGGACGCATGGCTGGGTGCGGTTGCGTCTGGATTCCGGCGACGACTACGGTTCGGATTATGTGGTGATCCATTGGGACGAAGACCGACAACAGCTGGTTTGCGACATGCACACCATCAATGTGGGCGTCACGCCAGCCTGGGGGCAGTCGCCGTTACAGGTCGATCCGCTCGATATTCAGCAGCGCGGGGTGCCCCAGGGCAAGGAATGGGTCGCGTTGTCGGGTCGGGATGGCGATTACGCGCGCCAGGCCATGATCTATGCGCTGATCGAGGAATTTGGCGAGCGTCTTCGTTATGTGGACACCAATCTGGGCTTGAATGAAGTCATACCCGGACATCCACAAAGTCTCACGTTCGACGATCAGCTTGAAATCGTTGCCATGGATGACAACGGCGCCGCACCCAGGACACGTTATGTCCGGTTGTTTCCGCCGGATGAACTGCAACCGGTGTCCGCCGACAATCTCGCGTCCAAACGGCGCTACGTGCAGTGGTATCCGGTCGAGATATTCCCCAGGGCAACCGATCCGATCAGCACGGCGCGCGGCACCGACCGCTTTTACCAGTATCTACAATGGGTGGGTCAGCATGCGCCTGGGCGGGTCCAGCGCGCGATGATCGTGAGCCACGCGATCGTGCGCGGGCCTACGCATTTTTCCCGCAATGGGCAGCAAAGCGATTTCTCCGGGCGGGTCACCACGGACTTCCTCAATGCCTTCACACGCAATGGCTCGTTTCACGTCACCGGCTGCAACTCGAACAGTTCCGTGGTCAGGAATGGAGACAGTGTGTTGCAGCGCCAGGAGATGGCGGTGCTGGAGGGTAATATCCGGGCGGCGGCGCGCCTGCGCGATGGACTGCAATCGCTGCGGACATACCTTGAATATGTCGAGAATGGCATCAACGTTGCGGCGGCCGAGGCGGACAGCAAGCGCATCATTGGGGAATTGTTCGACGATCATCCGGACTTTGCCGGCGTGCAGCGTTGGCGGATCCCGGGCGATACCGAGGGCAGCCTGAAATCGCAGAACCCAACCTATTCGTGGTCCGGGCGCGGTCGTGACGGTGACATCGTCGCCCGGCAACGCAATACCAGCACCCACATCGAGCGGCTCCAGGAATTCGCGACCCGCGAGAGCAATACGGCTGCCAACGCAGATGACGCGATCGGTGAAGTCGATTGGCTGCTGGAGCGGACCGCGTGGGATCGAGTTGGCGAACTCTCTTGGAACAGCAAGACTTTCAATGACCGGCTCAAGGACATTCAGGACGTGCTGTCTGCCGATGTGCACTACATGGCTGCGTTTGCCCACTTTGCCGCACTCAATGGGCGACCGGACATCGCCGCCTATGGGGGCAACCCGGGTCAGGACGGCCAGCACCTGACCGTGACCATTACCGTGGACGACGGCAATGGGCATCAGGCGGACTTGGCGGATACGCAGGTCACGGCCTATACGCGGGCCGCCGCCTGGTCTGCCTACAATCGGCCCTGGCTGGTTGCGTTGTACCGGCGCTTCGGACTTTATGAAGCCGATGTCTACGGTTATTTTCGGTACGACGGGAAGCTGGACGGCACCGGGCGTTTTGTCGGAAATACCGGGCCCAATACGCAGAATGGCTGCGACTACGGAACCGTGAATCCCTGACGAGGACGGACTTCGGGTGGCGGCTTTGCGCCTTGCGCAATGGTAGGCTTGTATCCTGTTTATTCACGCCAACTTCCCATGCGCTCCAGCAAAGTCCGTTTTCCCGGTGCCGCCGGTCATACCCTGGTTGGGGTCATGGATATGCCCGACGAAGGCGAGCCCGCAGCCTACGCAGTGTTTGCGCACTGTTTCACCTGTTCCAAGAATATTCGCGCTACGGCGCACATCAGCCGTGCACTGACGGCGGAAGGAATTGGCGTGCTGCGCTTCGATTTCACCGGCTTGGGTGAGAGCGAGGGCAATTTTTCCGACACCAATTTCTCGACCAATCTTGAAGATCTGGCGGCGGCAGCGGATTTTCTGACGCAGAACTACGATGCCCCCAAACTGATGATCGGACACTCGCTCGGCGGCACGGCGGCGATCGTTGCTGCGCATAAAGTGCCATCGTGCATTGCCGTGGTCACGATCGCGTCACCTTATGAACCGGAGCATGTGGTCCATCATTTCGGACATAAGCGCGAAGAGATCGAGGCCAACGGCGAGGCTGAAGTGAAGATCGTGGGGAGGCCCTTCACGATCCGGAAACAGTTTCTCGACGATGTGAAAGACCGGCCAATGGAGGATTTGATCGGGTCGCTGGGTCGCGCTCTCCTGATTTTCCACGGCCCGTTGGATGACACCGTCGATCTTGAAAATGCGGGGCGGATATTTCAGGCCGCCAAACACCCGAAGAGCTTTATCTCCCTGGATCGGGCGGATCACCTGCTCTCCGATACGCGGGATTCGTTCTACGTCGGGTCGGTGATTTCCGCGTGGGTACACCGCTACCTGCGTGAGCTGGATGAGGAATGACCATGCGTTGGTTTGCAGTGCTTGTGAGTGTCTGGCTCCCGACAGCGGCGATGGCGGACTTTGCCGATCTCTTCGATCGGGTCAGTCCTTCGGTGGTGGTGATACACACATTCGAGCGGGAAGCGGATCCGAAGGCCAAAGAGGCCGACAGGCAAGTGCGTGAAAGCGGCCTGGGTTCCGGTGTGCTGATTTCCGGTGACGGACTGGTATTGACCGCCTCGCATGTGGTCCAGACCGCCGACGCGCTCCAGATCGAATTCAAGAATGGCGCAAAGGTCCGGGGGCGAGTGGTCGCCTCCGAGCCGGCAGCAGACATTGCCCTTTTGTTGCTGGAATCGGTGCCGGACGGAGTTTCGTTCGTTAGGATCGGCGATTCGGATCGGGTTCGGGTGGGCGAGCAGGTTTGCGTCATCGGTGCCCCATATGGTGAGGCGCATACCCTTACGGTCGGATATATCAGTGCTCGCCGTGACCGCAGCGATCTGGTGGGCGGCCTGGTTTCGACGGAATTCTTTCAGACCGATGCCGCCATCAACAAAGGCAATTCCGGGGGGCCGTTGTTCAATGTCGCCGGGGAGGTGATCGGCATCGTCAGTCATATCGCCTCGCGCAGTGGTGGCAACGAAGGGTTGGGCTTTGCCGTCACGTCCAATACCGTTCGTCATCTGCTGTTGGAACAGAAGAGTTTCTGGAGCGGCATGGAAGGCATCGTGCTTGGGCCAGGGATGTCTGCGATCCTGAACCTGCCCGACGTTGGTGGATTTCTCGTTCAGCGTGTCGCGGACAATTCGCCGGCGGCAGCCCTGGGTCTGCGTGGTGGGGATATTCCTGCCGTGATCCGTGACGAGGAACTCATGCTCGGTGGCGATGTGGTGCTGTCCGTCCAAGGGGAGCCGGTGGGTAAGCCTGGCAGCTATCAGCGCATCAAGGACAAACTGGGTCGGATCGGGCCGGGCGATACCTTGAGTGTCACCGTGTTGCGTGCCGGCAAGATCATTGAGTTGAGCCAGACGGCGAAGCTCAAGAAGAACTGAATCGGCTGGGGAGGCCGGCGACCATGTTGAAACGACTGACATTCGGATTACTTGCTGTCTGGGTTGCCTTGATCGGTGCCTCGCCGGTCGACGCGGGCGATCTGGATATTTCCGAGACGGTGGTGATGCGCCCGATCGCCGACGGCGTGAGCATGAATGACGCGATCGAGTCGATGAAACTGCGCGCCAACAACCTGAACATGATGTTCGTCGCGCATCAGCCCCTGTCGCGGCAGATCATGGCGATGGGTTTCGATTCCCGACGTATCGAGATATTCCAGTTCTGCGACCCCCTGGTGGCCAAGCAGATGGTTGAGGAAGACATGCTGTTTGCGGCTTACATGCCCTGTCGGATCGCCCTGGTGGAAGACAAGGACGGACGCGGCTGGCTGGTGCAGATGGATCTGGATTACTTCACCCGGGTCGCGAAGTTGACGCCGGAGTCCCAGCGTCTTGCCCATGAAGTCCGGGACAAACTGGCTGAAATTGTGGAAGCGGGGATCAATGGGGAGTTGTAAAAGCGATCGGCATCGCGCCTTATTTCGCGTTGGCGCCCGATAGTTCTTCCAGGATTTCTTCCGCCACCTGCCGGACCATGTCATCCGCATCGTTGCGTGCCGATTCGAGAAACGGCCTGGCATCGTCACTGGCGCCCAATGCCAGGTAGTGCAGGGCATCTGCCCGGACCGTCGCATCCGGGTTTCGGCTGAGTTCGCCAAGTTTGTCGATCCAGCGGCTCAGCGTACCTTGCTCCGCCATTTCTTCCAGAATTGACCCGATTCCGACACGTTGATCGATACCGGCGTCTTTGTCTGCCAGCAGGTGAAACAGTTCGACCGCGTTTTCAGGGTGCTGCTGAAGATGATTTAGCAACTTTCCGCGTTGGCCGTGCCCCAACAGGTCGAGAAAGTACTCCGCCAGGCCATGCTCCTTACTGGCGCGGGCAATCCACTCGCGGAGTTCGCTGAGGCTGTGTGCGCCTTCCAGGTCGAAGTCGCCGAGGCGCATCCAGGGGACGCCCCGAACGTTTAAATCTGCCGCGAGTTCAGGGCGTTGTGCAATGTTGACCACGCGCAGTTCCCCGATGCTGCCATCCTTTATCAGGCCCTGCAGATGTTGCAGAACGGCGGCGCAGTGTGGACAGCCGGGGCCGATGAGAAGCAGGACGTCTGGACTGGAAACGGAGGGCATGTTTTGTGCTGATCAATGTGGGTGGATTGCAACAACACTACACTAGGCCGGGAGCTTGGCGGATAGCTTGGGTGGGCAATTTATGCGTTTTTGGCTACTGATCGGTCTGGTTTTCGCGGCATTCGTGCCGGTCTGGGGCGCTGATCCGGCGATCGAGGACGACCTGGATTTCAGCGACGCGCCGCTCTCGGACGAGGTGAGCTATCCGGATTGGTTCAAGCTCAGCTTCCTGAATCTGCCGGAAGATCTCGAAGAGGCAATCGATGGTGGCAAGAAGGGACTCATCGTCTATTTCGGGCAGAAGCACTGCGCGTATTGCAAGGCGCTGATGGTTCGCGGCTTCGGACGCCCGGACATTGCGGCCTATACGCAGCGTAATTTCGATGTGGTGGCGCTCGATATTTGGAGTGATCGCATGGTCACGGATATGCAGCAGCACATTCTTCCGGAGAAGGAATTGGCGGTCCGGGAGCAAACCAACTTCACGCCCTCGTTGATCTTTTACGACGCCGATGGCCGGGAAGCCTTGCGTCTACGCGGCTATTACCCGCCGTATAAATTCCTGGCAGCGCTGGAATACGTCGCCGAAGGGCGTCATCGAGACAGTACCTTTCGGGATTATCTGGATCGGGGGGCGTCGGCACTCAGCTTTGATGAGGGGGGGCTGAATGACAGCCAGTTGTTTGCACCCGGGCCGGTGGTGCTGCAACGCGACCCGATTTACGGCGAGCGCCCGCTTGCGGTGTTCTATGAGCAGCCGCTATGCCATGCCTGCGACCTCCTGCATACCGGGCCGTTGTCCGACCCCGAAATCGTGCGACTGATCGGGCGTATGGATACCGCACAGCTCAACATGAATGGCACCGAACCGGTGATTACTCCGGAAGGTGAGCGGTTGACGGCCCAGGAATGGGCGCGTCGGCTGGGTTTGTTTCACGCCCCTACGGTGTTGTTTTTCGATGAGTGGGGTATCGAGATATTGCGCATCGACTCGGTTGTGCAGCTCTACCGTTTACGTTCGGTACTCCAATATGTCCTGAGCGAGGATTATCTCTTCGAGCCTAACTTCCAGCGATGGCGGGAACGCAGCAAGCTCACGCAAGCCACTGACCAGGATGGAGGTTGAAATCGTTCGCCGGTCGTGGGGTTGTTTGACCATTGTCAAGTTTCGGATATTGCCAATATAAGGTGGGGCTAATACGCTTTACCTGCAATCCGCGAGTTCGGTCCTTACGGATCGAACCCATTGAACGACACTTGAGGAGTTCACCATGAAGATGACCAAGATTCTGGCAATCGCCGCTGCTCTGACCCTTTCCACTTCCGCCAGCGCTTGGTGGGGCGGCGGTCCTTGGAATGGCAACGGCCTGGGTAACGGTTGGGGCAACGGCTTCGGTAATGGAGACGGTTCCTTCGACTTCAGCATGAGCGGTCGCACCAACGCCAACATGTATGGCGCGGGTAACGGCTACGGTTACGGCAATGGCTACGGCTATCCGTACTACGGCGGCTACGGCTATGCCCCGTATGGATATGCCCCGTACGGCTACCCGGTCGCTCCGGTTGCCCCGACCGCTCCGGCTGCGCCTGCCGCGAAGTAAGTTTCCGGCGGTATCCCGGGGAGTTTGAGTTCCCCGGATTCAAGCGGGGGAAGGATGTCAATCCTTCCCCCGTTTTCGTTTATTGCCGTAAGGGAACCGAGGCGATATGAGTAATATAAGTCCTTGACTATATAAGCTAATTGCGATATGGTTCCGCGCAGTTCGAGGTCCTGTCCACGAACGCCCCCCCAAATAAAAAACCTCTTTAGGAGAATGACACCATGAAGATGACCAAGATTCTGGCTATCGCCGGCGCGCTGTCCGTTTCCGCTCTGTCCACCACCGCCAATGCCTGGTGGGGTTGGGGTGGTCCGTGGAACGGTAATGGTCTGGGCAACGGCCTGGGCAATGGTTTCGGCAACGGCGACGGTTCCTTCGACTTCAGCATGAGCGGTCGCACCAACGCCAACATGGCTGGCGCCGGCAACGGTTACGGCTATGGCAATGGTTATGGCAACGGCTACGGCTACCCGTACGGCGGCTACGGCCCCTACGGTTATGCTCCGTACGGCTATGGCTACCCGGCTGCCCCGATGGCTCCGGTCGCCCCGGCTGCCCCGGCTGCCGAGGCGAAGTAAGTCGGTCTTCGACCGGTCACCCTGCCTTATCGCAGGGTGATAATGAAAACGGGGTGTGGAGAAATCCACACCCCGTTTTTGTTTGTCGCCGCCGAGTTGTTCGGCGGAGGTTCAGAGAGGATGGCGATGGTGGATGATCTGCGAATGCAGTGCTGGGTTTACCGCAGCACGCGCAAGGATGAGATGTATGTCTATCTGGCGCGGGAAGACGATTTCGATTCGATTCCCGAGGCATTGCGAAGCCGTATCGGTCGCCTGGAGAAGGCGATGGAACTGGAATTGACCCCGAAGCGAAAACTTGCCCGAGCCGATGCGATCAAGGTGATGCAGGCATTGCGCGATCAGGGCTTCTTTTTGCAGATGCCGCCGGAACCGTTGCGCCCCGATCTCTATTTTGGTGACTGATCGACGAGCTCGAAGCAGATCAATAAGGTGCGTTGCAGGCTGTTGTCATTGTCGTCGCTGACCATCAGCAGCCGTCCGTCCGGGAGTTGCGCCAGGCCTTCGAAATTATCGATGCGCCAGCCTTGGCCGTTATCCATCTCGGCGATCAATTGCACCGAGGAATCCGGCTCCGGACCGAAGACATAAAGTCGAATTACCACCGGTATCCAGATAGACCGGTAGGTGCGTTCTACCGCGAGAATGCGACCGTCATTGAGTGTCTGCAGGGCGGTCAGACCGCCACCCTCGGGGTCGAGTCTGGGGAACGTGAACCGTTTGCCATCGGCGCGAACAATACGATGTCGATCGGCCCGACTTCCCTGAGGCGGAAATTCGGGCCCGGTAAGCACCATCCCGTCCTGCAAAGTCACCGCTTCCAAGCCTTTGTTGGCGCTGGTAAACCTGTGCGGGTTCAGGCCGGAAGGAATGGGTACGGCGCGGACGTAGTGTCCGTTCACGGCGTATTCGGCGAGCCGATGTTCGCGTTCAAACGAAATCAGCAGGTGGCGCGAATCGGGCAGCCATTCAAGCCCTTCCGCGTCGGCGGCCGTCCCGCTTAACGGGTGGTCGTCTGCATCGAGGAGGGGTGTGGCCGACAGCGCCGTCAAACCGGTCAGCGTCCGCCCGGAAAAGCGGGGCTCGAATGTGAACAGGCTGCCTTCGTCTGAGACCGCATAGAGCAATCCGGTGGCTGGGTCGCTGGCGAGGCCGGACAATTCGGAAAGGGCGATGCCATCGATGCGCTGCGGTGCGATCTCCAGCGTGCCAAGCAATCGAATGCCCATGAATTCCTGACCGTCGCGGACGGTCGGGTGGATTGTCGTGGTCTGGGCAATCGGCGTTCCCGCCTGGACGATCAGCGGGCTGAGGAGCGCGATCAGTATCGCGACACGCTTCACAGGTCGAAGCGCATGGAGAGATCCAGCGCACGGATGTCCTTGGTCAAGGCGCCGATCGAGACGAAATCGACCCCGGTTTCGGCAATCGCCCTCAAGGTTTCCGGTCGAACGCCCCCGGACGCTTCCAGTCTGGCGCGACCGGCGTTGATCGCCACAGCCTCCCGCAGCAAGACAAGGTCAAAGTTGTCGAGCATCACGATGTCCGCGTTCGCCGCCAGCGCCTGTTCGAGTTGCACTAGGTCTTCGACCTCGACCTCCACGCTCAGACCCGGACTCCACCGATGCGCGCTTTCCACCGCTGCCGCGATGGAGCCGGCGGCGGCAATATGGTTTTCCTTGATCAGGATCGCGTCGTAAAGCCCCATTCGGTGGTTCTGGCCGCCTCCCTGAACGACGGCATATTTTTCGGCGCGACGCAGCCCGGGCAGGGTCTTGCGCGTATCAAGGATGGTGGCGCCGGTCCCCGCGACCAGATCGACGCATTCACGGGTCCGGGTTGCGACGGCGGAAAGCGTCTGCAGAAAGTTTAGGGCCGCACGCTCACCGCTCAGCATGGCGCGTGCCGGCCCGCAGAGTACGCAGAGGGTGTCGCCCGCGCCGATGCGCGCGCCTTCCTCGACGGCCCACTCGATGACTATGCGTTCGGACAAGGCTGCGAACACGGCGTCAAACCAGGGCTGACCGGCGATCACGCCGGCTTCCCTGGCAATGACGGTGGCGCCGGATTTGCGGTCTTCAGGGATCAGTGCGGCGGTGCGATCGCCGTCGCCAATGTCCTCGGCCAGAGCCGCTGCGACATTCGCCTCGATGGCCGACCGCAACTCGGTGGAAAGCGTGTCGTTCACCCACTGACTTCCAGCAGTTCGACTTCGAAGATCAAGGTGGCATTGGGCGGGATGATGCCACCGGCGCCTTGCGACCCATAACCGAGCGCGGATGGAATGGTGAGCTTGCGCTTGCCGCCGACCTTCATGCCGACCACGCCTTCATCCCAGCCCTTGATCACAAAGCCAACGCCCATCGGGAAGCCGAACGGTTCCCCGCGCGGAATGCTGGAATCGAACTGGGTGCCGTTCTCCAGCCAGCCGGTGTAATGGACTTTGACGAAATGGCCGCGTCCCTTGGCTTCGTCGCCGGTGCCGATTTCCAGGTCTTCGATGATCAGGCCGTCGGTGCGTTGCTCGGTCATGACTGTTGGTCTCGCTTCTGGTCGAAATAGTCGTCGGTGAGCTTGCTCACCAGACCGGCCAACAGGATCAGGCTGATCAGGTTGGGCGCGGCCATGAAGATGTTGGCGATGTCGGCGAAGTTCCAGACCAGTTCCAGCGGTACGCTGGCTCCGACCACCACCAGTACGGTGTACACGATTCGGTAGGGCAGCACGGCCTTCTCGCCGAACAGGTATTCGGCGCTACGGTCGCCGTAGTAGCTCCACGCGATGATCGTGGAGTAGGCAAAGAAGATCAGGCCAAAGCCGACCACCCAGGCGCCGAAGTCGCCGAATACCTGCGCGAAGGCATGTGCAGAGAGCGCGGCACCCTTGAGATCTTCCGGACGGGCATCGCCCCAGACACCGGAGATCACGATGACCAGCGCAGTCATGGTGCAGATGACGATGGTGTCGATGAAGGGGCCGAGCATCGCGACCAGTCCCTCGCGGACCGGCTCCTTGGTGCGGGCGGCGGCGTGGGCCATCGGCGCCGATCCGAGACCGGCCTCGTTGGAGAACACGCCGCGTGCAACACCGTACTGCATCGCGGCCCCGATCGCGCCGCCACCGACCGCGTAAGGGTTCAGTGCCATGTTGACGATGGTCCACAACGCCTCGGGAATCGCGGTGATGTTGACCATCAACATGATGAGCGCGGCGCCGCAATACACCACGGCCATGAAAGGCACAATGCGCGACGCGACCTGCGCGATGCGCTTGATGCCGCCAATGATGACCAGGCCGACGGCCGCGCCCATGATCACCCCGAGCAGGGTGCTGTGGTTCGCCAGTTCCGGGAAGATGTAACGCACTCCGTCAACTACTGAATTGGCTTGCACCATGTTGCCGATGCCAAAGGACGCGATCAGGGTGAACAGGGCAAACAGGAAGCCGAGCACCGCCCCGGTCTTCTTCATGCCGAACTGCTCGGCCAGACCCCGGCTCAGTGTGTACATCGGGCCGCCGGAGACCGAGCCGTCCTCGTGATAGACGCGGTATTTGAGCGCGAGCGTGCAGGAGGTGTACTTGGTCGCCATGCCGACCAGGGCGGTGATCCACATCCAGAACACGGCACCCGGTCCGCCCAGTGCGATTGCGGTCGCGACGCCGGCAATGTTGCCGGTACCGACGGTCGCGGAGAGCGCCGCAGAGAGGGCCTGGAAGTGGGTGACTTCGCCCGGGTCATCGGAGTTGTCGTAGCGACCGCTGACCAGGGCGGTGGCATGTCCGAAGTGACGCAGCTGCACGAACCGCATGCGCCAGGTCAGATACAGGCCGGTGCCCACCAGCAGCACGATGGAAGGGATGCCCCAGGCGTAACCGGATATGGTGCCGGTCAGTTGGGTCAACAGCGCAATCATGTCTTCCATCGGAGACTCCAGTGGGAATGCGGAGGCGGCAAAGATAGCAAAGCTGGGGGAGGTACGGCAGCGGTATGCGCGTGAGAATGCGGATATGCACTATCATCGTGCGCTTGCCTCGTCCTTACAGGTGGAACCAATGAGTCGGATACCGTTCACCCGTCTGATCGGCTTGGAGAATGTCCCGGTCCGTCATGCCGAGCGCCTGATCGCGCTGATGGGGGGTGTCGTGGGTATCGCCGCAGTGATGTGGATCACCCCGTGGTTGGCGCCAGCCGGTGCCGTGCCATTGTTGGTTGCCTCAATGGGTGCGAGCGCGGTCCTCGTTTTCGGGGTGCCGCATGTGCCGTTGGCGCAGCCGTGGCCGTTGTTGGGCGGACACGCGATTTCCGCGCTGGTCGGCATTACGGTCGGGCAATGGGTCGCGGATCCTTTGTTCGCAGGGCCATTGGCGGTAGGACTGGCGATCGGCGCGATGCATTACGCGCGTTGTGTTCATCCACCGGGTGGCGCGACGGCCTTGTCTGCGGTCGCCAGCGGTCCGGCGGTGGTGGCCTTGGGATACCACTATCTGTGGGTGCCGGTGATGCTCAATGCCAGCATCATTTTCGTTGCTGCCCTGTTGATCAACGCGCCATTTGCATGGCGGCGTTATCCGGCTGCCCTGACGCGTCGCGAGCGACCGGGTCATGACGGCGCCGCCAAAGTGGCGCCGATGTTCTCGCATGAGGATATTGCCTATGCGCTGCGCGGGATGGATGTGTTCGTCGATGTCGGCGAAGAGGAACTCGAATATCTGTTCGAGCTTGCCCGTCGTCATGCGCGGGGTGCGGCGCTGAAAAGCGCTCAGGTCGAGGTCGGCCACATCTACAGCAACGGCGAATTCGGTGAACGTTGGCAGGTTCGCGAGGTGCTGGAGATCGGTGGCGATGGCGATCAGGAACAGGTGATCTTCAAGGTGCTGGGCGGCCCGGAACGCTATACCACTGGCGTCATGACCCGAGCCTGTTTTGCGCGCTGGGCCCGACACGAGGTCATCTATGAAGGCGATACCGGTTGGCGAAAGGTGGGAGAGTCCGAGGAGTGATCGGACTCAATCGATCTCCGGGATGGCCTTGCCCGGGTTAAGAATGCCGGCGGGATCGAACTGGGCCTTGATCGCACGCATCAGATCGAGCGCGACCGGCGCGATCTCCCGGGCGACGAAGTCGCGTTTTACCAGGCCGATCCCGTGTTCACCGGAAATCGTCCCGTCGAGTTCGAGTACCAGTTCGAACACCCGATCCAGACAGGCATCGGCGTTGGCAGCATGGACGGCATTGGCGGCGTCGTAGAGCAGGTTTACATGGATATTGCCGTTGCCCGCGTGACCGAAATTGACGATCGGAATGCCAAATTCATCGGACAGGTGGTCTAAGCCATCGATCAGGGTCGGGATGTGTGAGACTGGCACGACCACGTCTTCGTTGATCTTCTTGGGGGCGATGCCTCGCAGCGCCGGGGACAGCGCCTTGCGCGCCGCCCAGAGACGCGCAAGCTCGTCGGTGTCATGGGCGATGCGCACTTCCAGTGCGCCGTCAACCTGGGCTGCCGCCGCGACGGCATCGGCGGCATCGGCGATGCAGCTGGCGGGTCCATCCACTTCGATCATCAACATGCCCCCCGCCTCGGTTTCGATATCCGCGCCGCGTCGGCGGACCAGGTCAAGGGCATGGGCGTCGATGAATTCCAGGGCACAGGGGGTGACTGGCTGGGCCATGATCCGGGCAACCGCGTTGGCGGCCGCATGCATGTCGCGATAAATCGCACGCAGCCCGAGTTTGGCCTGCGGCAACGGGGTGAGCTTCAAGGTGGCTTCCGTGATCAGCGCCAAGGTGCCTTCCGAACCGATGATCAGGCGCGTGAGGTCGTAACCGACTACGCCTTTTGTGGTGCTGACACCGGTCTTGAGCCGGCGTCCGTCGCCGGTTACCACGCGCAAGCCCAGTGTGTTGTCTCGCGGTGTGCCGTATTTGACGGCACGCGGTCCGGCGGAGTTGTACGCAAGATTGCCGCCGATGGTGCAGACCGCTGCGCTGGTGGGGTCGGGTGGCCAGAAAAAACCGTGCTCTGCGGCGGCGACCTGGACTTCGGCGTTGGTGACGCCCGGTTCGACGATCATCAGGCGGTTGGCAGGATCGATGCTCAAAATGCGGCGCATGCGCTCAAATGAGATCACCACGCCAGCGTCGGTCGGCACGGTGGCGCCGGTGGTCCCGGTGCCCCGGCCTCGGGCGACCAAGGGGATGCGTCGCTGCGAGCAGAGTAGGGCCAGCGCGCTGACCTGGTCTTCGCGACGCGGAAAGACCACCGCATCCGGCACCGCACGGCGACGACTGTTGTCGTAGCCGTAGGTCGCACATTCACCCGGGTCGGTCAGTAGGTCTTCGGCGTCGAAGACCTCGCGGAGTTGCGAGAGAACGGCCGCATCCACCTTGCCGAAAGCGGGCATGGAGATGGCTCAGTCCAGGTATTCGAACAGGCGGATGACTTTGTTGACCCCACCGATGTGACGGATCTCTTCGGTGACGGCGTCGGCTTCAGCGCGGGTGAGCAGGCCCATCAGATAGACCGTTCCTGAAACCGTGGTGACGCTGACCCGGAGCGGGTCGATGGCGCCCTGCCCTTCGACGTGGAACAGTTCGGCCTTCGCCTGGGTGGTGATGAACAGGTCGTCTGCATCCTCTTGCATCGACGAGGGTGGGCCGAGTCGGATTTCGTTGTAGACGATGCGAACCTTTTCGACTTCCCGTGCCTGAGTTTCGGCACGTTGGCGGAGGGCGTTGTCGGTGACGGTGCCGGTGAGCAGCACCAGCCCGTTGAACGAGCTGATCCCGATGTCCGAGCTTTCTTCCGTGAAGCCATTTTGTGGGTTCAGGCGGTCACGAATCTTGAAACCGATCGTCTGGTCCTCGACCACGGACCCGGTGGTGCGACGATCGTGCGCAACCGCCCCGCCGGTCGCCGCCGCACCGCCGATAATCACCGGGGCGCAACCACAGAGCAGAGCGGCGATCAGTCCCAGAAGCAGCGTGGTTCGGGGGCCGTTTTTTAAGGATCGGGCTGTCACGGGTCAGATTCCTCCGAAAAGCTGTTCATCGATCAAGTCGCACAGACAATGGATCACGAGAAGGTGGACTTCCTGAATGCGTGCGGTGACGGTCGAAGGGACGCGAATCTCGACATCGCTGCCGGTCAATAGTTCTGCCATGCGTCCGCCATCGCGCCCGGTCAGGGCGACGACTTGAAGTTTTCGGGCATGCGCGGCCTCGATGGCGGCCGCGACATTTTGTGAATTCCCGCTGGTAGAAATGGCCAGTAACACATCGCCACTGCGACCGAGCGCACGAATCTGTTTGGCGAAGATCTCCACATAGGAATAATCGTTGGCGATGGAAGTGAGCGTGGAGGTGTCAGTCGAAAGTGCGATGGCCGGCAGGCCAGGACGTTCGCGTTCAAACCGATTGAGCATTTCCGACGAGAAATGTTGCGCATCGCCTGCGGAGCCGCCGTTGCCACAGCTCAGGATCTTGCCGTCGTGAATCAGCGCGTGGGCCATCATGTGGGCGGCGGCAAGAATCGGTGGGATCAGGGTGTCCGAGGCAGCCTGTTTGGTTTGGATGCTGTCGCGAAAGTGATCGCTGACGCGCTGGGTGAGGTCCACGGCGGTTGCTCGTCGGTTGAATTAGTTGGCATGGAAGGCGTCGCGAATCCAGTCGATGCGGGCAGACTTGCCTTTGCCGGATAGGTCGCCAGACAGCCCGATGACATCAAAACGTGCCGCCATCCGGGCATGCTCGGTATGACGTTGGAGGTAGTGTAGCGCAGCATGAACGATCTTCGACTGCTTGCGGAAATCGACACTCTGCAAGGCGCCACCGTGACTGTTGCCGGCACGATAGCGGACTTCGACGAACACCAGGCTGGCCCCGTCTCTCATGATCAGGTCGATTTCGCCCTGACGACAACGATAGTTTCGGCCCAGTAATTCCAGGCCTTGTGTTGTCAGGTGCGCCAGGGCCATGTCTTCGGCGGCGCTGCCGCGCAGCTGGCGCAGGGTCTTGCCGAGCGCATTGAGCAGTCCCTTGCTCAAGATCGAGACTCAGAGCTGCGGTGATTCGGCGCCGATTGCGGTCGGCGGAACGAGATCGGGCGCGGGTATTGGCACCCCGTTTTTGAATACTGCGAAGACCGGTTGGCGATGGACCTGCCGCTGGCTATCGACAAACAGACCGCCGCTGGCGCCTTCTATGCGGGTGCCGCCGGTATTGGCAAGACGCGGTACGTAAGGCAGTAGGCGATAGGCGTCCACCCCCAGCGCGAATAAGTTGCCGGCTTGGGCATTGCGTTCCGGCCAGAAGCGATCGACAAGAAGGCGTTCGCTCGGTGCGCTGGTTGCATCGTCGATACGCCAGGGGGAATCGGCGAACATGACCCCGTTCAGGTCGCGGTCGGCGTTGGCATCGGGGTAGCCGGAATAGATGTTGGACAGCGCGATGATGGGCAGGTCCTCGGCATGGTGGAACTCAAGCTGAGGACGCAGTGAGCGCATCTGACGGTCATTGCTGGCAACGAGAATTACCTGAACATCGTCGCGACGACGCGGCTCGAACTCGGCGCTGGTTCCGATGCGTGCCATGACGTCGTTGCGGCGGGCGAGGCTTTGCTTGAGCAACAGCGCGTCCTCGAGAACATTGCGGTAATCGCTGCTGGTGGCAGGTAGGCGGGCGACAGCGAGGGCGAGGCCGCCGTTCGCGGTGAGTGCGCTCTGGAAGGATTGGCCGACTCGATCACCCCAGGCACCTTCGGTGGTGATCACCAGGGCTTGGGTCAGGCCGGAACTAACGGCGCGCTGCACAATCGCGTCCGCTTCGTCTTCCGGTGGCAGGCCGAACTGATAGAACTTTGTGCTTGCCGCCGTGACATCGATCCGGTTCAGAGCGAGTACCGGGATTTGCAGGTCGGCGATCGCCGCGAGTTGCTCGACCGCCGGTTTGGCGAGTGGGCCGACGATGACTTTGGCGCCGTCTGCAACCGCTCGGGCGTACAGCTCGGTGATTTTGATCTGGCCGTCGCCGCTGTCGTAGACCCGAATCGTGGTGGGAATCCCGGTTTGCGACTGGCGGTCGAAGTGGGCGGCCATGAAGCCGTCGCGTACGGCCGCAGCCTGAGCGGCGTAGCGACCGTTCAATGGCAGGATCAAGGCAATCTGCGAAGGCGCCTCAAGGGGCGCCGAGTACTTCTCGATGAGGCCGTCGAGGAATCCGCCCGCTGCAGCGTGATTGGGGTGGCGTACACGCCAGTCGTTGGCGCGGGCCTGGAACTGCAGGTAATCGAAACGCGACTCGCGATCCACCAGGGCGAGCTCTGCCCAGGCCTGCAGGTCGGGTTCGTTGAATTGTTGTGCCAGGGTGGCGACGGTGATGTCGTCGAGTTGTCCGAATGCGGCCCAGATGTCGCTGACATTCTGGGCGTATTGCGTCGCATTGCTCAGCAGGGAGGCGAGTTGCAGGCGTTCACGAATTGCTTCGATGCCCTGTCCAAGCTGCTTGTGGGCGATCACCCGAAGTTGGCTGCGCAGTACCTGGTCGGCGACGGCGGCTTGCGGGTATTTGGGCTGCAACAAGAGCAGCGCCCGCGCCGGATCGGACAGGGCCAAGGCCAGACGTGCGCCAAGCAGTTGATGGCGGCTGCGCAACCCGTCGTCGGATTTGCTCAGGTCAACGCTGCTGAGGATCTGGGCGGCACGGCTCAGATCGGGTGCCTGCAACAGTTGCTCGACGGCATCCATTTCGAATTGCTGACGAAAAGGGGCGTTTTCTTTTGCGGCCAGAGCCAGGAAGGCATTGGCTGCGTCAAGGTATCGGCCCAGCGAGCTCATCTGCGTGGCGGCGGCGATGGCTTTATCATCGGCCTCCGGGCGGGTCACGCCGCCCGGCCCGCAGGCCGTCAGGGTAAGCAGCATTACGCTGACTGCGAGGGTGCGGATCAGCACGGAATGCGGGATGGGTAGCTTGGAAATGCGCTTTGGAGACATGCGAAGAGGCGGGCCGTAAAGGCGGACGAGAGCCGCAACAGAGTGTCGGCGCAGTATCAGAACGAGGGGTAATGATGTCAAACGAGACAGGGCGGTTGTATGTCGTCGCAACCCCGATCGGAAATTTGGCCGATATCAGCGAGCGCGCCTTGAGCGTACTGGGTGCGGTGGCGGTGATCGCGGCTGAAGACACCCGGCATTCCACAACCTTGATGCGGCATTTCCACATCGGGACGCCGATGTTGGCCTATCACGAACACAATGAACGGGACCTGACGCCACGTCTCATCGATCGGCTGCTCGCCGGGGACGACATGGCGCTGATCTCCGATGCCGGGACCCCGTTGATCAGCGACCCGGGCTTCCATTTGGTGCGCGCCGCGCACGAGGCAGGGGTGATTGTGGCTCCGGTGCCCGGAGCCAGCAGCGTCATGGCGGCCTTGTCCGTTGCCGGTCTGCCGACCGACCGGTTTGTCTTTGAAGGCTTTCCGCCAGCCAAGCCAACGGCGCGGCGCAAGTGTTTTGAGGCCTTGAAGCACGAAGTGAGAACCGTGGTGTTGCTGGAGTCCAATCATCGCATCGTGGATTCGCTCACCGACATGAACGAGGTGTTTGGGGCAGAGCGGATTGCGGTGCTGGCACGTGAACTGACCAAGACCTTCGAAACGGTTCGCAAGGCACCGCTCGCGGAGTTGCTGGCGTGGGTGCGCGCGGACCATGACCAGCAACGTGGCGAGTTCGTGATAATGATTGCGGGCGCGAACGCGAACACCGATCTCGCGCAGCAAAAAGGTCAGATTGCCATGTCCTTGCTCATGCGCGAGCTCCCGGCGCGTAAAGCGGCCGGTCTTGCCGCCGAATTGACCGGTGCGAACAAGAACGCCTTGTATCGTTGGGCGATCGAAAAGTCGCCAGATTAAGCCGGTTATTCGTATGGTAGAGGCTTGCCCGGTGGCCCCGATACTTAACGCAAGCTACATGCCCCGAACATTCAGACACCCAGGAGGTTTATCCGATGAGCGTGCAGATCCCCGAACGTGATGGCGACGGCTATCTCACTGATATGAGCGTGTGGACCGAAGAAGTCGGTCGCGCCATGGCGGAAGCCGATGGCATTGAGCTTGACGACGTCAAGTGGAACCACATCATGAAGGCCCGGGAGTATTACGACGACGAGATGGTTGTCCCGCCGATCCGCAAGTTCGCCAAGTACGTCGGCGAAGATCAGAAGGAACTCTTCAAGATCTGGAACACCGGCCCGATGAAGCCGATCACCAAGTACGGCGGTCTGCCGAAGCCGACCGGCTGCGTCTGATCTAAAGGCGACCAGCTAAAAAGCCCGGCAGGCAGACCTGCCGGGCTTTTTTTATGGTTGCGGGAAGACGCTGGAGCGATGGTCAGTATTCAGGGGTTGAATAGTAGAATCCGTTAATATAGATGGGCTTTTCCAACGACCAGTGAGGATCCAGTCATGAACGAAACCCCTTCAACCGCACCCGACCAGGACGATTACGGCCACGGCGATCCGATGGATACGCGTGTTGCATTGCGTCGCCTGATGAAGTTGATTTACAAGGAGCAGGTGCAGCGACAGCAAGAGCTGGAGGCGCTCAATCAGCACCTCGCCAAACGTGCCGAGATCACCAAATGGGTATTGGCGGCGGTCGCCGTGCTGGCGTTGATCGTTGGCGCGCATATGGGCGCGCTGATCTACTCGATGAGCGACGACATGACCAATATGAGCGCTCAGATGACCGGCATGAAGGGCGATATGGGCAGCATGCAGTCGGCGATGGTTGAAATGCGCGATGCGATGGTGCCGATGTCCGGCAACGTCGCACTGATGACGCAGGACGTGCGCAGCATGAGCGGCGATTTCAGCACGGTAAGGCAGGATATGTCGGCAATCACCGGTTATATGGAATCCATGCACGGCGACATGAAGTCGGTGCCGGTGATGACTCAGAGCATGTCGAAGATGACGCATACCGTGGATCGCATGCAGGTGGATACCGCGATGATGCGCAATGGCGTCGGTCATATGGCCCGCGACACTGGCGCGATGGGACAACCTTTCCGAGTCATGGACAGCGTCATGCCCTGGTGAGTGCTTAGTTCGTTGTCGGTCGAAGCACGGACCAAGGCCCGGCGGGTTTCCCTGTCGGGCCTTTTTGTTCGGCGCTGGCGAGGGAGGGGTGTAGGGGCAGGATAATTAGTAGTACTGATGAATTAGAAAAAATATTTATATAAGTATTGACTAATTAAGTAATCGCTTATAAAGTTCACCCCACGTCACCACTGACGAAAACTTCCTAACCCTTTGAAACAGGTATTTGATCATGATGAAGAAAATCGCTCTCGCTTCTGTGCTGTCGATCGCTGCGGGCTCCGCCTCTGCTTGGGACATGCCCTTCTTCGGCAACGGCTACAACAATGGCATGGGCAACGGCACCGGCAACGGTGAAGGTTCCATGGACATGAGCTTCTCGATGAAGACCAGCGCCAAGGCGAACACCGACGTTGCCGCGAACGGCTACAACACCGTCTACGGCCAGAACGGCTACGCCCCGTACGCCTACAACAACCACAACGGTTTCGGCACCGGCACCGGCAACGGTAACGGCACCGGGAATGGCGACTTTGACGGTGACTTCTCGTTCTCGATGAGCACCAAGGCGAAGGCCAACACCAACGTTGCTGGCAACGGCTACGGTTATGGTCAGGGTTACGGCCAGGGCTACCGCCCGTACTACGGCTACGCCCCGGTTGCGCCGATCGCGCCGATCGCTGCGGCCCCGGTCGCTCCGGAAGTTGCGGAAGCCAAGTAAGTCGGATGGGGCGCAAGTCCCGATGACCGGACACGGGTCTCCTGTGTCGTGATGAGAAAGGGCGCCCATCGGGCGCCCTTTTTCTTTGCGCTTTCGATAGGTGTGGCGGGGTGCAAGTTCAGATATTCATGGCGAACACCGAATCACTAACGGATACTCCATACTGGGAGTCGACCAGACAGTCGCGATGCTGCTTCGGCGGCATGGAGGAAAGTCCGGGCACCACAGGGCAGGGCGCCAGGTAACGCCTGGGGGGTGTGAGCCTACGGAAAGTGCAACAGAGAGCAGACCGCCTAAGCGTCACTTCGGTGACGACGGTAAGGGTGAAACGGTGAGGTAAGAGCTCACCGCGCCGGTGGCAACACACGGCGGCACGGTAAACCCCGCTCGGTGCAAGACCAAATAGGGGGACGTTGGTGCGGCCCGCATTGTCCCCGGGTAGGTCGCTTGAGGTGCGTGGTGACACGTTGCCCAGATGAATGACTGTCCACGACAGAACCCGGCTTATCGGTCGGCTCCCGCTTCACTTCGGTGATTGATGATGGTGTTTTCGCCCATCACGTTCCACCGCGCTCCCCGCGCAATGCGGGCTTGTCTCCTGTGGCTTTAATCAAATATTTATCAGTGCCTTAGGATTGTTTTCTAAGCCTTTGCGCGAATTTTATCAGCTAACAGGCTGAAAAAAGCCGCTTTCTTTTTGATCCTCAAAACTCCTCCCTTGGTCTTCCAGAAGCGCGCCTAAGTGGTTGACTTCAAAGAAACATTTTTTGCGATTCAACCTCTTTTAATCCTTGACACACGTTAAGCCTCGAAACTACGCTGGGGGTCACAGTGGAGTAAAAGGGAACAAATTGGTTCTCCATTGGAAGATTAGACCATCAGGGGGAGTCAAGTGTTTCGAGGCACCGTCCAGCTCAAGCTCGATGACAAAGGGCGTATCGCGATACCCGCAAAGTATCGCGAGCGCTTGCGCGAGCAATGTGGCGGACGGCTTGTGGTGGCGCTCGGTATCGACGCCAAGACCAACAAGGAAGAGCCGTATCTCATGGTTTATCCCGCGCCCGTCTGGGAAGACGTGGAGGCGCGTGTGAATCAGCTCCCCAGTACCAGCAAGCAGGTTCAGAGCTTCAAGCGGCGCTTGATCGGCAATGCCGAGGATTGCGACATGGATGCTCAGGGCCGTGTATCCCTGCCCGCGCGTTTGCGCGAAAAGGTCGGTATCGATCGCGAGGTCGATCTGATTGGTCAGGGCAACAAATTCGAACTCTGGGATCGTGAAACCTGGGCGCAGGAAAACAGCGAACCGGAGATTGTGGGCGAGCTGCCGGCGGAACTCGCCAGCTTCTCGTTCTGATGACGCGATGAAGGCACGGGGCCATGAATCAGGAAATGTTTTCCGGGCATGTACCTGTGTTGCTGGACGAAGCGGTGGACGCCTTGGCGATCCGTGCGGACGGCATCTACATGGATGGCACCTTCGGTCGTGGCGGTCATGCCGCTGCGGTCATGGAGAAATTGGGACCGAAAGGTCGATTGATCGCTTTTGACAAAGACCCGCAAGCGGTGGGCATCGCCGTTCAGCGCTTCGGGGCGGATGAACGTTTCAGTATCGAAAGGGGCTCGTTTGCGATGTTGGCTCGGGTGGCAGAACGGCAGGGTCTTGCAGGGTGCGTCGATGGCGTGCTCCTGGATCTTGGCGTCTCCTCGCCGCAGCTCGATCAGGCCGATCGAGGTTTCAGTTTTCTGCGCGACGGGCCGCTCGATATGCGTATGGATTCCGGTGCTGGTGAGGATGCCGCCGAGTGGATTGCGAAAGCGCGCGAAGCCGATATTGCCTATGTCCTGAAGGAGTACGGGGAAGAGCGTTTCGCCCGGCGTGTCGCCGCCGCCATTGTCCGGGCACGTGCCCAGTCCCCGATCCGGACCACGTCACAGCTGGCGGCCATTATCCGTGGCGCCATCCCCAAGCATGAGCCCGGCAAGCATCCAGCGACACGCAGCTTTCAGGCGATCCGCATCCACGTGAACAAGGAGCTGGAGGATCTAGCGACTGCGCTGGACGCAGTCCTAGGCGTGTTGCGGCCCGGTGGTCGTCTCGCGGTGATCAGTTTTCACTCGCTTGAGGATCGCATCGTCAAACGCTTTATCCGGGATCAGGCCCGTGGCGCGTCTCATGCGCCGGGCATGCCTGTTCCCGAGTCGATGCTGCAGCGTCGCCTGCGTCCGGTCGGCAAGGAGATTCGCCCTGGTGCGACCGAGTTGGCGCGCAACCCGCGTGCTCGCAGTTCGGTTCTGCGTGTCGCCGAACGGCTCGCTGATGCGGGAGGTGCGGCATGACGCCTCGAGCTTTCAGTCTTGCGACGGTGTCCGTGCTGTGTCTCGCCTCCGCCCTCGCGCTGGTCTATGCGCGCTTTCAGAGTCGCGTGCTGTTTGCCGATTCGCAGGCGCTGTCCAAGGAGCGTGATCGTCTGGATATCGAATGGCGCCGCCTTCAGCTGGAGCAGGGTGCGTTGGCCACCTCTGCTCGGGTGGAGCGATTGGCGCGGACGCAACTTGAGATGCGTCTGCCACGCAGCGACGAAATTGTGATGGTGTGGCAATGAACGCGCACCGCCCGGTTTCCATTTCGCAGCCGAATCGACCGATGACGACACCGCCCTGGCGTCGCCACTTGTTGCTGGGTCTGGTTGCCCTGGGTGCTGTGGGTTTGGCTTCGCGCGCTGCCTGGCTTCAATTGGTGCATAACGAATTCCTGCAGAAGGAAGGCGATGCGCGACATGTACGTCCCGAAATCCTTCAGGCGCATCGCGGCGTGATCAGCGACCGAAACGGTGATCCGGTGGCGATCTCGACCCCGGTCGATACCATCGGGGCGGAGCCCGCCAAGTTGCTGGCGATGGAGCCGGGCCGCTTTGCGCAGCTCGCCGACATGATCGATATGGACGAGAACTCGCTGCGCGCCTACTTGACGCGGCACAGCGAACGAAAGTTCCTGTATCTGCGACGCCATATGCCGCCGCAGGACGCGGATCGGATCCTGGCTTCCGGCTTCCCGGGTGTCAGCCGTGAGCGTGAATATCGTCGTTACTACCCGACGGGCGAGGTCTCGGCGCATCTGGTCGGGCTCACCGACATCGAGGATCGCGGCCAGGAAGGGCTGGAACGCGCCTACGACGAATGGCTGCAGGGCAGTGCCGGCAAGAAACTGATGATCAAGGATCTGCTGGGTCGTGCCGTGCGTGACGTGAAATTGGTGAGCGAGGCGTCGCCCGGCCAGGATCTTCGACTCTCCATCGATCGCGAGGTGCAGTACCTCGCTTACCGTGAACTCAAGGCGGCGGTTATCGAGCATCGCGTCAAAGGGGGCTCGGTCGTGGTCATGGATGCCGCCAGCGGCGAAGTCCTGGCCCTGGTCAATCAGCCTTCCTACAACCCCAACGATCGCGGTGAGCTGCGCCCCGAATTGCTCCGCAACGCAGCCTTGCTCGATACCTTCGAGCCGGGTTCGACCATCAAGCCTTTCACGGTGCTTGCCGGACTGCGGTCTGGAGAGTTTTCGCCGCAGACCCGCATCAATACCTCTCCGGGTCTGTTCCGGGTCGGCGGTCATACCATCAGCGATGTCCACAATTACGGTGAGATCGACATCAGCACCGTGATCCAGAAATCGAGCAATGTCGGTGTCGCCAAGATCGCGTTGCAGCTGGGCGCGGAGCAGGTCTCCGATGTGCTGGTGAGTGCCGGGTTCGGGGAAAACACCGGAACCGGGTTCCCCAACGAATCCGCCGGCTCGATGCGTCCGTTCAACGATTGGGTGCGACTGGATGTGGCCACGATCGCTTTCGGGTACGGCCTGACGGTCACCCCGCTGCAACTGGCGCGCGCCTATTCGATCCTCGCCAATCGGGGTGTGCGCACCCAGGTTTCTCTGCTCAAGGTGGAGGGCGATGCCCAAGGCATCCGGGTATTCGATCCGGTCCGCACCCAGCAAGTCGTCGACATGATGGAGCGCGTAACCCTGCCAGGTGGCACGGCGCCGCAGGCACACATCGATCATTACCGTGTCGCTGGCAAGACGGGGACTGCCAAGAAGAGTGTCAGCGGCGGATATGCCGACGATCGCTATGTAGCCGTGTTTGCCGGATTCACGCCCATTGAGGGGCGTTCGCTGGTTGGCGTGGTGGTCATCGATGAGCCGCGCGGAGACCAGTACTACGGTGGGCAGGTCGCTGCACCGGTATTCGCCAAAGTGATGGGCGGCGCGTTACGGCTCTTGAACATTCAGCCGGACGGGGAACCGTTACGGCATGCCCAGGGGAAATCCCCCGCAGGGCGTCTGACGGAGCCCCCGGCATGAACCGGGTGGTTCAGTTCCTGTTCCGCGACGCGCAAGCCCCGGGCTTAGCGCGTGTCTTGCATCATGGAGGCCCTGTCATGCGCCTGTCCGAACTGGTTGCCGAATTGGGCCATCTCGGGGCCACGCCGGAATTGCGCTGGAATGGCCTGGACGTGGACGTGTCCGGCATGAGTGTCGATACCCGTGCCTTGCGCCGTGGGGATGCGTTCATAGCCTTGAACGGGAGTCAGGCACACGGATTGGAGCATCTTCAGGTGGCCATCGACGCGGGCGCCAGTGCGGTGTTCTGGGAACCGGATGAGGACGCGGACTGGGCGGCATATGTCGCCGCACGTTGCCGCTGGATTCCGGCCGTGCGTGTACCGGCGCTGCGCGCGCATCTGGGTGAGTTTGCTGCGAGATATTACGGTAGCCCGAGCGATCGGGTGCCGGTGGTCGCAGCCACCGGCACGGATGGCAAGACCTCCGTTACGCAGATCATTGCCCGGGCCATGTCGCTGATCGGCGACCGCTTCGGGGTGCTTGGCACCATTGGTAATGGGTTCCCCGGAGAGCTCAAGGCGACTCCGAATACCACGATGGACGTTGTCGGGGTGCAGTCGGCGCTCGCCGAACTGGTGACGGCGGGTGCGAGCGGTGTTGCGTTGGAGGCCTCCTCGCACGGACTCGATCAGGGACGCCTGGATGGGGTGCATCTGCGTGGTGCCGTGCTGACGAACCTGAGCCGGGACCACCTCGACTATCACGGCGATGTGGCGGCGTATGCAGCGGCCAAACGTCGCCTGTTTCTGTTTCCGAATCTCGAATTCGTGATCCTGAACAGTGACGACCATTTCGGGCGCGACTTGCTCGCTGATGCCGCTATCACCGCCCGAAAGATCAGTTATGGGACTGCCCCCGATGCAGACGTGCGGATCGAAGAAGTGGCGCCTCGGCAGGATGGTTTGCGAGTGCGCCTGGCGGGTCGTTTGGGTGGTGGCGTGATCGCAAGTCGCCTGATGGGCGATTTCAATGCGGCCAACCTCGCCGCCGCGTTCGCGGTCATGCGTGAACTCGGTGTGGACGCCGATGCCGTGCTGTCCGCCCTGAGTCGGGTCAGCCCGATCGAAGGCCGCATGGAGGCATGGCACCTGCCGGCCGATGTCACCGTGGTGGTCGATTACGCGCATACCCCGGCGGCCCTGGAACATGCACTGCGGACATTGCGCAGCCATGCCATCGGAAAGCTGCATTGTGTGTTCGGTTGCGGTGGCGATCGGGATCAGGGCAAGCGCCCATTGATGGGGGCTGCGGCAGAACGGCTTGCGGATTACACGGTCGTTACCGATGACAACCCCCGTAACGAAGACCCCGACAGGATCATTGCGCAGATTGTTGCCGGCATGCAGCGCCCTGAGGCCGCAGCGGTGATCCGCGACCGCGAAGCCGCGATACGTCGAACGATCGCCGGCGCCGCGCCGGGGGACATCGTATTGGTGGCGGGCAAGGGCCATGAGGATTATCAGATCGTCGGTGCGCGTCGGACCTGGTTCAGCGATCGTGCGCTGGTCGGACAGATACAGTCCGAAAAGAACAGGGAGGCCGCGCGGTGATCGCCCTGCGACTCCAGGCCGCAGCCGACGCCTTGTGTGCGCGCGGCGTTGAAACCGTTTTGCTGGGGGGCGAAAGCCGTTTCGACGGCACCTTTGCCGGACTTGTGATCGACTCGCGCGATCGCACGTCCGGCGCTTTATTCGTGGCACTGCGTGGGGATCGGTTCGACGGCCATGATTTTGCCGCCGATGCCGTTGCCAACGGTGCGGGGGCGCTGCTGGTGGAGCGCCGCCTGGATGTCGATGTGCCGCAACTGCTGGTCGCGAATGCCCGCATTGCACTGGGTGCGATTGCCGCAGCGTGGCGCGATGAATTGCCGCTGACCGTGGTTGGCATAACCGGGAGCAACGGCAAGACCACCAACAAGGAAATGGTGGCCGCAATTCTCAGCCAATGCGGCGCGACGACCGCGACCAAGGGCAATCTGAATAACGACATCGGCGTCCCGCTGACCTTGGCGCGGCTCGCGCCCGGTCTGCAATACGCGGTGATCGAGATGGGTGCAAACCATCCTGGGGAAATCGCGTATCTCTCCGGACTGGCGCGCCCCGATGTGGCTTTGTTGGCGAATGCGGGGGCCGCTCATCTTGAGGGGTTTGGCAGTCTGGAGGGGGTTGCCAAGGCCAAGGGCGAGATTTTCGACAGTCTCGGCGCCACGGGCCGGGCGGTGATCAATGCCGACGATCGGTTTGCGGATCAGTGGCTGGAGCGGGTCGGCGCACGCCCGGTATTCCGCTTCGGTCTGCGGAACAAGGCCGATTTCACGGCGACCTGGGTGTCGAACGGTCACGGCAGCCGGGTCAGCATGCAGACCCCGCTTGGTGCGGTGCAAATCGATTTGCCGCTTCCCGGCGAGCACAACGTCATGAACGCCCTCGGCGCGAGCGCCGCAGCGGTTGCCGCAGGCGCTGGAATCGCAGAAATCAAATCCGGCCTGGAAAGCATGAAGGCCGTGGGTGGACGTTTGGTCAGCAAGCCAGGCGTCAACGGCGCACTGATCATCGACGACACCTACAACGCCAATCCGAGCAGCTTCCGGGCCGCCATTGCGGTGTTGGCGGCGCAGTCCACGTCAGCCTGGCTGGTAATGGGGGACATGGGTGAACTCGGCGAGGACGCGGCACAGCTTCACGCAGATGTCGGTGAGCGGGCACGCGAAAAAGGGATTTCCCGTCTGTTTGCGTTGGGCCCGATGAGCCGTCGTGCGGTCGTGGCGTTTGGTGCGGGGGCGCGTCATTTCGAATCCATTGAATCACTGAATGCGGCACTCCTGGATGAAATCCGTGCCGGCCAGCTGGTTCTCGTCAAAGGTTCGCGCTCGATGCGCATGGAACGTGTGGTCGCCGCCTTGAGCGCACCCCGGCCGACCATCGAGGGGGCCGCCACGATGGCGGGGGAATAAGCCAATGTTGCTCTATCTGTTCGACTACCTCGCTCAGTACTACCCACCGTTCAATGTGGTCCAGTACCTGACCCTGCGAGCGATTCTCGGCGCGCTGACCGCCCTGTTCATCGCGTTCATGGTCGGCCCCTGGATGATCCGCCATCTGAGTTTTAAACAGATTGGGCAGGCGGTCCGCGATGACGGCCCCAAGTCGCACTTGTCCAAGGCCGGCACCCCAACCATGGGGGGAACCTTGATTCTGGTCGCCATTGCCGTGGCGACTCTGTGTTGGGGCGATCTGGGTAACCGCTACGTCTGGGTGATGCTGGTGGTCACGCTCGGTTTCGGGATGATCGGGTTCTGGGACGACTACAAGAAGGTGGCGCTCAAGGATCCGAAGGGGATGGCGGCTCGCCATAAGTATTTCTGGCAGTCCGCGATCGCGCTGGGCACCGCGTGCTTCCTTTATTTCACCGCCCAGACCCCCGCAGAAACCGCACTGCTGATCCCGACCCTCAAGCACATATCGATTCCGTTGGGCTGGATATATATCCCGCTGACCTATTTCGTGATCGTCGGGACGTCGAATGCGGTGAACCTCACCGACGGGCTCGATGGCCTGGCAATTCTGCCCACCGTCATGGTTGGCGGGGCATTGGGTGTCTTCGCCTATGTGCTCGGGCATTCGGTGTTCGCGAATTACCTCGGATTTCCTTACATCCACGGCGTCGGCGAGATGATCGTGTTTGCGGCGGCGCTGGTGGGTGCGGGTCTCGGCTTTCTGTGGTTCAACGCCTATCCGGCACAGGTGTTCATGGGCGACGTCGGCGCCCTGGCCTTGGGCGGGGCGCTGGGTTTGATGGCAGTGCTGTCTCGACAGGAGATCGTGCTGTTCATCATGGGAGGTGTGTTCGTGATGGAGACGGTGTCGGTGATTCTGCAGGTTGGCTCCTACAAGCTGACCGGTCGCCGCATTTTCCGCATGGCACCGCTGCATCATCACTTTGAACTCAAGGGCTGGCCGGAGCCGCGCGTGATCGTGCGATTCTGGATCATCACTTTCATTCTCGTACTGGTCGGACTCGCGACCCTGAAGGTGCGGTGATGAACGGACGCGTCAACCATTCCGCGCTGGCCCTGGCCCCCGGCAGCCTCAAGGCTTGGCCTTATGCCCGCAGCCTGGTGGTCGGCATGGGTAAGACCGGCTTGTCCATGGTCCGCTTCCTGCAGGGAATCGGCGTGGAATGCGCGGTCACCGATTCGCGCCGTGATCCGCCCGGCCATCAGGAGTTGATGGCGGAATTTCCCGGCGTCGCGACCTTTATCGGCGGCTTCGAGCAGAAGGTGTTCGAACAGGCCGATGTGATTCTGCTCAGTCCGGGAGTCTCCCCGGGGGAGCCGCTGGTCGCGGCGGCCGCACGGCGCGGTATCCCGGTTATGGGCGACATTGAAATCTTCGCCCATTTTGTCGATGCCCCGGTGGTGGCGATCACCGGGTCGAATGGAAAAAGCACGGTCACCACCTTGGTCGCAGAAATGGCCAAGGCGTCGAATCTGGATGTGCGGGTCGGCGGGAATCTCGGGACTCCGGCGTTGGAATTGCTCCGCCACGGGCGTCCGGACCTGTATGTCCTGGAGTTGTCCAGCTTCCAGCTCGAATGCACGCACACGCTGGAAAATGCCGCTGCCGTGGTGTTGAACATCAGCGCTGATCATCTGGATCGCCACGCCACGCTGGCCGAATACGCAGCGATCAAATCCAGCGTTTATCGCGGCGATGGCGCCATGATCATCAATCGTGACGATCCCTGGAGCGCGGCAATGGCCGAGTCGGGCCGTTCGCTGATCAGCTACGGCCTGGGCATCCCGAAATCGGGCGAGTACGGACTTATTCGTCAAGGTGGAAATGAATGGCTGGCGCGAGGCTCCAAGGGCTTGATGATGACGAGGGAGCTGCGTATTCCCGGTCGTCACAATCTGTCCAATGCGCTCGCGGCGCTGGCCTTGGGTGAGGCGATCGAACTCGATCTCGGGGCGATGCTCGATACCCTGCGCAGTTTTGAAGGTCTGCCGCATCGCACTCAGTGGGTCGCGAAGATCGACGGGGTGAATTGGTACAACGACTCCAAGGGGACGAATGTCGGTGCCACCGTTGCCGCGATCCAGGGTTTGAGCGGGCCGCAGGTACTGATCGCCGGGGGCATCGGCAAGGATGCGGACTTCACACCGTTGGCCGATGCCCTGAAGGGAAAAGGCAAGGCGCTGATCGTGTTCGGGCGCGATGCCGATCTGATTGCCAAAGCGGTCGGTGACGTGGTCCCGGTCGCGCATGCGGCATCGCTGGAAGAGGCGATCAACAAGGCTGCTGCGCTGGCTGAGAGCGGTGACGCGGTGTTGTTCTCGCCGGCTTGCGCGAGCTTCGACATGTTCAGCAATTACGAAGAACGGGGCCGGGTATTCATGGCCCTGGTTCGGGAGCGGGCGGCGTGAACGTCATCGACTACGCCCAGACGCAGGCGCACGAAGCCCTGGAATTTGCGGTGCGCACCGGCACGGCGGTGCGCCGCTCGCCCCGGGTTTCGGATTTCGATCTGCCCTTGATGGTGGTGATCGCCATTTTGCTGACGATCGGAATGATCATGGTCGCGTCTGCATCGATGCCGATTGCCGCGCAGAACATGTCCACACCCTGGCATTACCTGTTGCGACAAGCGGCCTATCTGGTCGCCGGAATTGGGGTGTTCGCACTGTTGGTCCGCGTGCCGGTTGCATCCTGGGAGGATGCCGGGCCGTACCTGTTGTTGCTCACGGTCGTGTTGCTGGTGCTGGTCCTGGTCCCGGGTATCGGCAAGCAGGTCAATGGTGCGGTCCGTTGGATCGGTGCGGGACCGATACGCATCCAAGTGTCCGAGCTCGGCAAGTTGTTCGTCATCGTTTACATGGCCGGTTATCTGGTGCGACATCCCCAGGAGGTGCGCGCCGGATTCGGTGGGTTTGCCCGCCCGATGGTGTTGGTAATGCTGATCAGCGTTTTGCTGCTGATGGAGCCGGACTTCGGCAGTGCCTCGATCATCGTCGGGGTCACCTTGGCGATGTTGTTCCTTGGGGGCGTGCAACTGCGCGTGTTTCTGCCCTTGTTCGTGGGCGTCGCGGCGATGATGGCGATGCTGATCCGCTTCGAACCGTATCGCTGGGCACGTCTGACCAATTTTCTCGATCCGTGGAAGGACGCCTATAACGGCGGATACCAGTTGACCCAGTCGCTGATCGCGATCGGTCGGGGCGATCTCGCCGGTGTCGGTCTCGGAAATTCGATGCAGAAGCTGCTGTTCCTGCCCGAGGCCCATACGGATTTCGTGTTTGCAATCTACGCCGAAGAGTTCGGGTTTATCGGAAGTCTGGCTCTGATGGGCGTATATGGCTATCTGGTCTGGCGCGGACATCGAATCGGGGCGGAGTCGGAACGCGTGGGGCGCATGTTCGGCGCTTACTGCGCCTATGGCGTGAGCTTCTGGCTGGGGGTTCAGGCGTTCGTCAACTTCGGTGTGAACATGGGCGTCTTGCCGACCAAGGGTCTGACCTTGCCCCTGATCTCCTATGGCGGCAGTTCGCTACTGGTGACCTGTGCCGCGCTGGCGTTGTTGTTGCGCGTCGATTACGAACGTCGTGTGCTTCAGGCGGGTGCTCAGCACGGCGCCTCCGGTCGGGATGCGGCAACATGAACGCCAATCTCATCAATGCCCATGTCGTGATCACTGCCGGGGGCACGGGCGGGCATGTCTTTCCCGCCTTGGCGGTTGCCAGAGAGCTTCGTCGTCGGGGTGTCGGGGTGAGCTGGATCGGCACCCATCATGGCCTGGAAGCCCGACTGGTCCCCGCTGCCGGGATCGACATCGATTGGATCGAGGTTTCCGGTTTGCGCGGAAACGGCGCGCTCGGGTGGGTGCGTGCGCCGTTCACCTTGCTGAGGGCATTGCGCCAGGCAATGCGTGCCCTGAGCGCGAGAGCACCGGCTGCGGTCCTCGGCATGGGGGGATTTGTTACCGGCCCGGTCGGCGTCGCCGCCTGGCTGCAGGGAAATCCCTTGTTGATCCATGAACAGAATGCCGTTTCCGGACTGACCAACCGCGTGTTGGCGCGACTTGCTCGCCGGGTTCTGGAGGCGTTTCCGAACAGCCTTGCCGGGACCGGAGAAAAGACCGTTTTGACCGGTAATCCGCTGCGTGAGGAGATTGCCGGATTGGGCGCTCAACGCGATTCGGGCGCGCCAACGGCGGACCATGAAGGCCCGACGCGGCTGTTGGTGATTGGCGGCAGCCTGGGTGCATTGGCCTTGAATGAGAACGTTCCGAAGGCGCTCGCCCTGGTGCCGAAGGCAATCCGCCCGATGGTTCGCCATCAGGCTGGGGAAAAGACCCTGGAAGCGGCTCAGCAGGCTTACCGGACATCGGGAGTCGAGGCGGAAGTCACCGCGTTCATCGAAGACATGGCCGAGGCCTACGCGTGGGCCGATTTCGCCATATGTCGTGCGGGCGCGATGACCGTTGCGGAGTTGGCCGCCGCCGGGCTGCCGGCGATCCTGGTGCCGTTCCCTCATGCGGTCGATGACCATCAGACCGCGAACGCCCGTTATCTCAGCGATGCCGGCGCCGCCGTGCTGTGTCCCCAAGACGAGGTCGCACCTCCCTTGCTCGCGGCCCGGATCAGCGACCTTTGCAAGCGTTCCCGTCGCCAGGACATGGCGACTGCGGCGCGTTCCAAGGCCCTGCCAGATGCCACGTTGCGGGTCGTCGATCAAATCCTCGAAGTCGCCGGGCTGACTGACTCAGCCCCGGTCGGAGCACCGTCATGACTTTACGTCCGACCCCATCCAAACCGCGCGCGGTGCTCGATCCGATGGGACGTATGCGACGCATCCATTTTGTCGGCATCGGCGGCGTCGGCATGAGTGGCATCGCCGAGGTGTTGCTGAACCTCGGGTTTGAGGTGAGCGGATCGGATATGCGCGAAAACGCGGTCACCCGTCGTCTACGTGATCATGGCGCGGTGGTGTCCATCGGTCATCGCGCGGAGAACGTCGATGGCGTTCACGTTGTGGTGGTGTCGACCGCGATTCACGCCGAGAACCCGGAACTGGACGCAGCACGGGAGGCGAGAATTCCGATCGTTCGCCGGGCGGAGATGCTCGCCGAGTTGATGCGCTTCCGTATCGGCATCGCGATCGCCGGAACCCACGGCAAGACCACGACGACCAGTCTGGTCGCGAGTCTGCTGGCCGAGGCTGGGATGGATCCGACCTACGTCATCGGTGGGCGCCTCAATTCCAGTGCCAGTCACGCAGCCCTGGGCGAGGGGGAATACCTGGTCGCCGAAGCGGATGAATCGGATGCGAGCTTCCTGTACCTGCAGCCGACATTGGCGGTCGTGACCAATATCGATGCCGACCATCTGTCCACTTATGACGGGGACTTCAACCGGCTTCGTCAGACTTTTGTGGAGTTCCTGCATCACCTGCCTTTTTACGGCCTCGCCGTGTTGTGCATCGATGACCCGGAAGTGCGTGGGATTCTCGATCAGGTAAGCCGCCGGTTCGTGACCTACGGGATCGATTCGGAGGACGCCGATGTGCGCGCGATCGATCTCGTCCAGCATGGTGTGATGACGCACTTCAAGGTGCTCTTGCCGGAGCGCGAGGCACCGGTCTCCGTCAGTCTCAATCTCCCGGGTCGCCACAACGTCCTGAATGCCTTGGCGGCAATCGCCATCGCCCATGAATTGGGGTGCGGGGACGCCGACATTCAGCATGCATTGGCGGCTTTCCTTGGCATCGGGCGGCGATTCCAGAGTTACGGCGAGATTCCGACCCGTCATGGAAATGTGCTCCTGATCGACGATTACGGTCATCACCCCCGGGAGGTCGCGGCCACCATTCAGGCGGCACGGGCGGCCTATCCGGAGCGACGCCTGGTGTTGGCGTTCCAGCCTCATCGCTTTACCCGCACCCGCGATCTTTTCGAAGACTTCGCACAGGTGCTCTCAAGCGTCGATCTGCTGCTGCTGGCCGAGGTGTACGCCGCCGGTGAGGAGCCGATTGCCGGTGCCGATGGCCGTTCCTTGGCGCGGGCCGTGCGGGCACGCGGCGCGGTCGAGCCGGTGTTTGTGAACGCGGCCAATGAATTGAACGAGGTATTACCCGATGTCCTTCAGGAAGGCGACGTATTGCTGACCTGTGGCGCGGGTGACATCGGAGCCGTAGCGGCGGGCTTGCCCGACGTGCTGCGGGTGGTGGCGTGACAAAGATGCCGACACGCATTCGACAGATCGGCACTTTAAGCGGGGATTTGCGCGATGAACGATTACTCCGGAAAACGACCGCTGCACCTGGGATGTGGCGAGGGCTTGTGCAGCTATCTGGGCGCGTCGGCGAACGACCTGGCCAAGCTGGCCGATATGCGACCGAGCGCCGCAGCGCCATCACGCCGCAGCGCGGAAAACGGCTTGGGCGATCGCGATTCCACTTCGGGCAAGCGGGATCTCAACGCGGAGAAGGTGGAGCCGTGAGCGCGAGTGAGGTCGATCTCGGTGGTCTGCGCGGAGAAATCCGCCGTAATGAGCCGATGTCGGCGCACAACTCCTGGCGTGCAGGTGGGCGTGCGGATCGCTACGTCCGCCCGGCCGACATCCAGGACTTATGCGACCTGTTGCAACGCTTGCCAAACGATGAACCCCTGCTGTGGGTAGGGCTTGGGAGCAATCTGCTGGTCCGCGACGGGGGTTTTGCTGGCACCGTTATCGCAACACAGGGTGTGAATGCCATCGAGCAGGTCGATCACGATCGCTTTCGCATCGAAGCGGGGGCTGCCTGCAACAAGGTTGCGCGGGTTACCGCAAAAGCGGGGTGCGTGGGCGCGGAGTTCCTGGCGGGCATTCCGGGCACGATGGGCGGTGCCTTGGCCATGAACGCGGGCGCTTTCGGCGGCGAAACCTGGCCGTTGGTCAGTGCGGTCGAGACCATCGACCGGGACGGAAAGATTCATCGCCGCGACGCCAACGCGTTCCGCTTTGGGTATCGCCATGTCGAGGGACCGATGCAAGCCGGTTTCGTGGCGTGTGAACTCACGGTCCCAAAAGGCGATACCGAGGCGGCACAGACGACGATTCGCGCCTTGCTGGCGCGTCGTAACGCCACGCAGCCAACCGGGCTGCCGAGCTGCGGTTCCGTGTTTCGTAATCCCGAAGGGGACCATGCCGCACGCTTGATCGAAGCCGCTGGGCTTAAAGGTCGCTGCCGAGGTGCGGCCTGCGTCTCCGAGAAACACGCCAATTTCATTATCAATACCGCCCGCGTCGAAGACGAGGCGCACGCCAACGACATCGAGGACCTGGTAATCGAGGTTCGTGACACGGTGCTGGCCCGCTTCGGCGTGGAACTCCGGCCCGAGGTACGCATCGTGGGAGAACGCGCATGAGCGCCAATGCTGGAAAAGTGGCTTTGCTCTACGGCGGTATCTCCGCCGAACGGGAGGTGTCGCTGAAGAGCGGGAAGCAGGTGCTCGCGGCTTTGCAGCGTCGCGGTGTGGCGGTGACCGCGATCGACTGCGGTCCCGATTCGCTCGCGCCGGCGCTGCGTCAACTGGAAAAAGGCGGGTTCGACCGAGTGTTCAACGTCCTGCACGGTCGAGGTGGCGAGGACGGCGTCATTCAAGGGGCGCTTGACGCCCTGGAAATCGCCTACACAGGCAGCGGTGTGCTGGGTTCGGCGCTGGGCATGGATAAGGTTCGCTGCAAACAGATATGGAAAGCGCGCGGTTTACCGACCCCCGATTATCACGTCGTGAACTCGGCCGAGGAGTGCGATGCCGTCGTGCAGGACCTGGGGTTGCCGCTGTTCGTGAAGCCCGCACTGGAGGGTTCGAGCATCGGCACCTCCCGCGTGGATAACGCCGAACAACTGGTCGGTGCCTGGGCGGAAGCGGCGAAGCATGACTCGCCGGTGCTGGTCGAACGCTGTATTACCGGCGGCGAATACACCTGCGCGATCCTCGGTGTCGACCCGCTGCCGCTGATAAAGCTGGAGGCGGAAGGGGCGTTTTACGACTACGAGGCCAAATATCTCTCCGATCGCACTCGCTACTTGTGCCCCTGCGGTCTGCCCGAAGCCTTGGAAACGCAATTTCAGGCGATCTGTACCGAGGCCTTCCGAGCGGTTGGTGCAGGCGGTTGGGGGCGGGTCGATTTCATGCTCGACGCCGATGGCCGTCTGTGGCTGCTCGAAGTCAATACGGTTCCGGGGATGACCGACCACAGCCTGGTGCCGATGGCCGCGCGCCAGGCCGGTATCGATTTCGACGAGTTGGTGTTCCGCATCCTGATGAGCGCGCAGCGGGGCGGGTCATGAAGTCCGTGAGCGCCAACGCCAATGAAACGCGCAGCCCACAGGCGCCAACCGTTGCGCCTGGCCACCGTCTGCGCAACCTCGGCGCGTGGATGGTGAGCATCGCAGCGATTGGCGCATTGGGCTATGGCGCGTGGTGGTTCAGCCGTCCTGAGGTCGCGCCGATTCGCGACGTCGAGGTGCGCGGCGAATTCCATTATTTGGGCGGCAAGGACATTGAAGTAGCAATCCGTCCCTTTCTCCCGGAAGGCTTCTGGGGCCTGGACATGAACGCGCTGAAGGCGGCGTTGCTGCGCTCGCCCTGGGTCGAGGATGCCGAACTGCGTCGGGTCTGGCCGGGGAAGTTGGTGGTCGTGCTGCGTGAACGCACGGCACTCGCGCACTGGGCGGCGGGCGGGTTTGTGAGCACCGAAGGCGTGCAGTTCACCCCGACGCGTGGCCCGGAGGGCCTGGTGGTGCTGGGTGGCCCGGAAGGCAGTTCTCAGGATGTCGCGGAACAGTATCGCCAGCTGGCGCCGTTGATCGCGGACGCCGGTTTGAGTCTGCGCGAATTTGAGGCCGACGCGCGGCGTTCCTGGCGGATGCGCGTCGAACGCTCGCGTGACAACGGTGTCGAGTCGATCGAATTGAAGCTGGGTGGCGCCGAATTAGGTGCGCGTGTGCAGCGTTTCGTGACCGTATATCGCCAAGTCATGGCGAACGACACGCGGCGTCTGGCGAACGTGGATCTGCGCTATTCGAATGGTTTGGCGGTGCGCTATGTGGCCACCGAAGAGAGGGGTTAAGGGGAACGGCAATGTCCAAGAGAGACGATAAACACATGATCGTCAGTCTCGATATCGGCACATCCAAGGTGGTCGCTATCGTCGCCGAGGTCGGTTCCGAGGGGGAACTGGAGATCATCGGAATCGGGCATCACGCCTCACGCGGATTGAAAAAAGGCGTGGTGGTAAATGTCGAGTCCACAGTGCAGTCGATCCAGCGTGCGGTCGAAGAGGCCGAACTGATGGCCGGCTGCCAGATTCATTCGGTTTACGCCGGCATCGCAGGAAGCCATATCCGCAGTCTGAATTCGGATGGCATCGTCGCGGTGCGCGATAAGAACGAAATCAGTTCGAACGATGTGGATCGGGTCATCGAAGCCGCCAAGGCGGTCGCGATCCCCAACGATCAGAAAATTCTCCATGTGTTGCCACAGGAGTTTCTGATCGACGGCCAGGAAGGGATCAAGGACCCGATCGGTATGTCCGGGGTGCGACTCGAGGCGCGCGCCCACATCGTCTTCGGTGCGGTCAGTGCGGTTCAGAACATCGTCAAATGCGTCCGCCGCTGCGGTCTGGACGTGGACGACATCATTCTCGAGCAGCTCGCATCCAGTTACGCCGTGCTCTCCGAAGATGAAAAAGAGCTGGGCGTCTGCATGGTCGATATCGGGGGCGGAACCACCGACATTGCGGTGTTCACCAACGGGGCGATCCGTCATACCGCCGTTATCCCGATTGCGGGCGATCAGGTTACCAACGACATCTCCGTGGCCTTGCGCACGCCGCGTCAGGCGGCGGAAGAAATCAAGATCAAGTACGCCTGCGCGCTGGCTCAGCTGGCGAGTCCGGAAGAGACCATTGAAGTCCACGGGGTCGGTGATCTGACCGCGCGACGTTTGTCACGCCAGACCCTCGCTGAGGTGGTCGAGCCGCGATACGAAGAGCTGTTCACCCTGGTCGATGAGGAGCTCCGCCGTAGTGGGTTCAAGGAAATGATTCCGGGTGGAATCGTGCTCACGGGCGGTTCATCGAAGATCGAAGGGGCGGTGCAGCTGGCCCAGGAAGTCTTTCACACCAACGTGCGCCTCGCCGTACCGACCGGACTGCGTGGGCTCGCAGACGTGGTGCGCAACCCGATTTATGCAACCGGCGTCGGTCTGCTCCATTTCGGGGCCAAACACATCAAGCAAGGTCGCAGCGAGGATCTGACTCGTGGCGGCGGGAAAAGTATCTGGGAACGAATGAAGAGTTGGTTTCAAGGGAATTTCTGAGACCGATGGCGTCGTCCCGGAGGGGACGACATTTTTGAAATGAGCGAAGCAGCAAAAAACCACTGGGAGTAGCGTCCATGAACAACTGGCAAATGGTTAACGACGACGACGGCGATGAAGCCGTCATCAAGGTCATCGGCGTCGGCGGCGGCGGCAACAATGCGGTCCGCCACATGCTCGATCAGGAGATGGAAGGCGTCGAATTCATCTGTGCAAACACCGATGTGCAAGTCCTCCCGGAGGATTTGTCCAACGTGGTCTGCCTGCGTCTTGGCAACGGTTTGACCAAAGGCCTGGGCGCGGGTGCGAACCCGGAAGTCGGCAAGAACGCCGCAATGGAAGACCGCGAAGAGATCGCGGAACTGATCAAGGGCACGGATATGCTCTTCATCACCGCAGGCATGGGCGGCGGTACTGGTACCGGCGCAGCCCCGGTGGTCGCGCAGATCGCTCGCGATCTGGGCATTCTGACCGTGGCCGTGGTCACCAAGCCGTTCCCGTTCGAAGGCAAGAAGCGCATGGCCATCGCCGAAAAAGGCATTGCCGAACTGGCAGGCTGCGTCGATTCCCTGATCACCATCCCGAACGTGAAGCTGCTTACCGAGTTCGGTAAGGACACCAGCCTGGTCAACGTGTTCAAGGAAGCCAACAACGTGCTGCATGGTGCGGTGTCCGGTATCTCCGAGCTGATCACCCGTCAGGGCCTGATCAACGTCGATTTCGCCGACGTGAAGACGGTGATGAGCGTCATGGGTGTCGCGATGATGGGTACCGGTTCTGCGAGCGGGGAGAATCGCGCGGCGGAAGCGGCCGAGAAAGCCATCAAGAGCCCCTTGCTGGAAGACATCGATCTGCGCGGCGCCAAGGGCATCCTGGTCAATGTCACCGCCGGTTTCGATCTCACCATCGGGGAATTCGAACAGGTCGGCAGCACGATCGAGGAGTTTGCATCTCCGGATGCCACCGTGGTCATCGGTACGGTGATCGAGCCGAGCCTGCAGGATGAACTGCGGGTGACGCTGGTTGCGACCGGCCTGCACATGCACAAGGCCGAGCAAAAAGCCGATGCACCGCCGCTGCATGCAGTCCCGAACACGCCTCGTCAGCCACGTAACGCCAATGGTCAGGTGGACTACGGGAAACTGGATGACCCGACTGTGATGCGCCGCCAGCGTGCCGTTGGCGACGGTATCAACAGCGATGACCCGAACTATTTCGATATTCCCTCGTTCCTGCGCCGCCAGAACGACTGATTCCGGGAAGTAATCGGAAAGCCGACTCGAAATGAGTCGGAGGGACGCTGCTCAACGACCCGACCGACAGCCGGGAACGCTGCCGGTCGGGAAGTGCCTAGAGGTCCGCTTTGTCAGGAATGCTTCAATATCAACTGGAAATCCCGCTTGCAGTAACCTATTTAAGGTGACAAATTCGCTACCAGACTCGAGGAAATATCCCAAATGGGGAGTTCTTTCACGGAGCGACAAGGCGACGGCGGGCCGAGATCGGCTTGGCAGAATCACAATAACAACCCGCGATATGCGGTGATGCAGCACATGGTGGAAAAACCCGGCTTGAGGAAGGTCGATGTCTCACACGCTGAGCGATGTCGGGTTCAAGGCCGAACATCTTGTTTGTTCGGGAGTTTTTCATGCTGTGTTACCATGCCGCCCGGCTTTTGTCGGAGAGGCAGGGGAAAAGGCCGACAAACATGATCAAACAACGCACGCTTAAAAATGTGATCCGCGCCACCGGAGTGGGTCTGCACACCGGAAAAAAGGTCTACCTGACCTTGCGCCCAGCGCCGGTCGATGCGGGCATTACCTTCCGTCGCGTGGATTTCGATGACCCCGTGGAAATTCCCGCGCTGGCCTTCAATGTGGGCGACACCCGTCTGTCCACCAGCCTTCAGCGAGACGATGTCAGCATCTCTACGGTCGAACATCTGCTCTCGGCATTCGCCGGCCTGGGTATCGACAATGCGTTCGTCGATGTCAGTGCCCCGGAAGTGCCGATCATGGACGGCAGTGCCGGTCCTTTCGTGTTTCTCATTCAATCCGCCGGGATTGAAGATCAGCCAGCGCCCAAACGCTTCATCCGCATCAAGCAAACCTTGCGGGTGCAGGATGGCGACAAGTGGGCCGAGTTTTCACCGTTCGAAGGTTTCAAGGTCGGTTTCAGCATCGACTTCGATCACCCGGTGTTCAAGAACCACAGTCAGAATGCCGAGATCGACTTTTCAACGACTTCCTTCATGAAGGAAGTGAGCCGCGCGCGCACCTTCGGTTTCATGAAGGACATCGAGCGTCTGCGGGAGATGAGCCTGGCTTTGGGCGGCAGCCTGGACAACGCGGTGGTAGTGGACGATTACCGGGTCCTGAACGAGGACGGTCTCCGCTACGAAGATGAGTTCGTCAAACACAAGATTCTGGATGCAATCGGCGACCTGTACTTGCTGGGTCGCAGTCTCATCGGATCGTTCCGGGGCCACAAATCCGGACATGCCTTGAACAACCACCTTCTGCGTACCCTGCTGGAACAGCCGGAAGCGTGGGAGGAGGTCGTGTTCGAAGACGGTTCGACCGCGCCGATATCGTTCACTCAGCCGGTGCCGGTGGTTTAAGCGCTACGGCCAAGCGTTGCAATGCATTGCGCAGATCGGGGTCGTCGATGGATGAGGCGGCCTGAGAAAGGTCTCTTGCGGTGGATTCACCCGGACGCAAGGGACCTTTTCCTTTTCTGGGGGAAGCGATTGCGTTGTCTTCAAACGGGCGGGTTGCACAGTCGATGCTTTTCAGCCGCGTTCGGGCCAAACGGTTCAGGTGGGGGAGCAGCTGAGGCAGCAGGTAGCGCAGTCGGGTATGCCAGACCGGGCTGTCTACGTGGATACGCAAAACGGCGTCGTCAATCCCTGCGATCCGGGCGTGAGGGCGCATTTCGGCGGGTAGGACCGACAACAAGGCGCGTTCGATGCGTGCCAACTGCGTGGCTCGCTGGAACAGTTTGGCGTTGGCGCTGTCCTGAAGGGCGGTGAGCGCGTTTTTCACGTTGGCGTGTCCGATGTGGTTGCGGCAAAAGTATTAAAACAACGACTACATGAACATAATCTTCGTTACCAAAAAAGGCCTGGGTTCGCGCTCATTCACCGTCGGTCATGGGGGTGTCTGGCTGGGTGGCCTCGGCACCTTTCTGCTTTTGCTTTGTGCCAGCCTGATATACATCGGTTACGAATATGGCGCGGCGCACGAGGCGGTGCGCGGCGAACGGGCGGCGGGCACCGACGGTGTGACACGCATTCAGCCGGTCGAGGTCGATGATGGCGAGCGTGAACTGCTGCGCGCCGAATTGCGTACCCAGCGCCAGGAGATTGGCGAGGCGCGTCGCTGGATCGACGACAATCTGAGTGTGGTGGCGGGCCGTGTCGGCGATCTGCAGGCCCGTCTGATGCGGATGGAAGCGGTGGGTCAACGACTCATTGAAAGTTCGGGCATGGATGGCGGGGAGTTTGATTTCGGTCGTACCCCACCCAGAGGAGGGGCCGAGATCCCGGATGAAGGCGCCAAGTGGGACCTGAGGGAATTGCAGCGCGATATAGAGCAACTTCTCGATCGTCTCGATGATCGTGAACAACAGCTTTCGGTCATGGAACTGATCCTTGAGGGCAAAACCACGGCGGCAGCGATTTCACCGGCAGGTCGACCGATCAATGGTGGCTGGATCACTTCCGGTTTCGGTCGTCGCACCGATCCGATAACGGGTAAGCGCGCAGCCCATCACGGGCTGGATTTTGGTGGGCGTTTGGGCAGCCCGATCAAGTCGGTGGCGGCGGGTGTGGTCACCCAGGCCCGAAATGCCGGTAATTACGGATGGCTGGTCGAAGTCGATCACGGGAATGGCTACACCACACGATATGCCCACAATAAGAAATTACTGGTTGAGGTGGGCGATGTGGTCAAACGAGGCGACATCATCGCCCAGCTCGGAAATACCGGTCGTTCCACCGGCGCCCATCTGCATTTCGAGGTTCGCAAAGACGGACACCCGGTGAACCCGCGCAAGTTCGTCGATACCCCCCCTGAATAAGTCTGCCCGCTTCACCGGCGCGTTCGATTAGCTGGGTTATGATCGCGCGCTTGTTTTCCACACGTACCTGAATTCCCCGGTTCCTCATCATGGCAATGAAATTCCTCAGCAAGATTTTCGGCAGTCGCAACGACCGCATTCTCAAGCGGCTGCAAAAAAGCGTGGTGATCATCAACGCGCTGGAAATGGAGCTGGAGGCGCTGACCGATGAGCAGTTGCGCAGCAGGACGGATGACTTCCGCGCCCGGCTCGCGGACGGGACGAAATTAAACGATTTGCTGCCGGAGGCCTTTGCAGTGGTTCGGGAAGCCGGCAAGCGGGTCTTCGGCATGCGTCATTTTGATGTGCAGATGATCGGCGGCATGGTCCTGAACGACAACAAGATCGCCGAGATGCGGACCGGCGAAGGCAAGACTCTGGTCGCGACCCTGGCTGCCTATTTGAATGCCCTGCCGGGAAAGGGGGTCCACGTCATCACCGTGAACGACTACCTGGCGCGACGCGACTCGGAATGGATGGGACGGCTATACGGGTTTCTCGGCTTGACCACCGGCGTCATCGTCGGCGGACTCGATCACGCCGAGCGTCAGGCCGCGTATGCCTGTGACATCACCTATGGCACCAACAACGAATTCGGCTTCGATTACCTGCGCGACAACATGGCGTTTTCGATGCAGGACAAGGTGCAACGCGGTCTGCATTACGCGATCGTCGACGAGGTCGATTCCATCCTCATCGACGAGGCGCGCACTCCGCTGATCATCTCCGGTCCGACTGAGGATCGAACCGATCTCTACATCACCGTCAACGCGCTGGCACCGCAGCTGGTCCGTCAGCAGGAAGAGGACGGCCCCGGTGATTTCAGCCTGGATGAAAAGGCGCGACAGATATTCCTGACCGAAGACGGTCACCAGAAGGTCGAAGACCTGCTTTCCGAAGCGGGGCTGCTGCCCGAGGGCGACAGCCTCTACGACCCCGCGCACATCATGCTCATGCACCATGTCTACGCGGCGTTGCGCGCGCACAATCTGTTCCAGAAGGACGTGCATTACATCGTCCGCGACGGCCAGATCGTCATTGTCGATGAGTTCACGGGCCGCACCATGCAGGGCCGACGCTGGTCGGAAGGGTTGCATCAGGCGGTGGAAGCGAAGGAAGGCGTCACCATTCAGGCCGAGAATCAGACGCTCGCCTCGATCACCTTCCAGAACTATTTCCGCATGTATACCAAGCTATCCGGCATGACGGGTACAGCGGATACCGAAGCCTTCGAATTTCAGCAGATCTATGGCCTGGAAGTCATCGTCATCCCGACCAACAAGCCGATGATCCGTGACGATCAGGGCGACTTGGTCTTTCTCACCGAGGAAGAAAAATACGCCGCAATCATCGAGGACATCGTCGATTGCGTGGGGCGCAAGCAACCGGTTCTGGTCGGCACCGCGTCGATCGAATCCTCGGAGCTGGTGTCTCGGTTGCTCGACAAGAAGAAGATCAAGCACGAGGTCCTGAACGCGAAACAGCATGCTCGCGAGGCCGAGATCGTCGCCCAGGCAGGCCGTCCTGGCGCCGTGACCATTGCCACCAATATGGCCGGTCGCGGTACCGACATCGTGCTCGGGGGTGGTTTGCAGTCGGAATTGGCAGCGCTTGGCGAAGGCGCGGACGACGCCGCTAAGGCGAGCGTGAAAGCCGATTGGTCCCAACGCCATGAACAGGTTCTGAACGCAGGCGGCCTGCGTGTCATCGGCACCGAGAGGAATGAATCACGCCGTATCGACAACCAGTTGCGCGGTCGTTCCGGCCGTCAGGGCGATGCGGGTTCCACGCGTTTCTACCTGTCCCTTCAGGACAACCTGATGCGCATCTTCGCCTCCGACCGCGTATCCGCCATCATGCAGAAGCTGGGCATGGAGCAGGGCGAGGCGATCGAGCACCCCTGGGTGACCAAGGCGATCGAGAATGCGCAGCGCAAGGTTGAGGCCCATAACTTCGACATTCGCAAGCACCTGCTTGAGTTCGACGACGTTTCCAACGATCAGCGCAAGGTCATCTATCAACAGCGCGATGAGCTGATGGCGACCGACGATGTGTCCGAGACCATCGAAGCGATCCGCCACGATGTGGTTGCCGACATCGTGGCCCAGTACATCCCGCCGGGCAGTATCGATGAGCAGTGGGACGTGCCGGGCGCCGAAAAGGCGCTGGAGGAGGCATTCGGACAGCCGTTTCCGTTGGGGCAATGGCTGGAGCAGGACCATGAACTGCATGAAGAGACGCTGCTTGAGCGCATCATTGATGAGATGAAGGCGCAGTACGCCGCCAAGGAAGCGCAGGCGGGTCCCGAGCAGATGCGACACTTCGAGAAGTCGGTGTTGCTGCAGGTGCTCGATCATTTGTGGAAAGAACACCTGGCCGCGATGGATTACCTGCGCCAGAGCATCAATTTGCGCGCCTACGCGCAGAAGAACCCGAAGCAGGAGTACAAGCGCGAATCCTTCGAGATGTTTCAGGGCCTGCTAGAGCGGATCAAGACCGATGTCATCGGTGTGATTGCCAAGGTGCAGATCCGCAGCAATGAAGAGATCGAGGAGATCGAGCGCCAGCGTCGCGCCTTCCAGCCCATGACCTTCGAACACGCACGCGCGGAAGGCATGGCTGCCGCCGAGGCTAACGCGGGCGCGGAGTTCGGTGCGGGCGACAGTGAACCTCAAGGTGAGGCGCCCGAGACCTTCGTGCGTGAGGAACGCAAGGTCGGTCGAAATGAACCATGCCCCTGCGGGTCCGGTAAGAAATACAAGCACTGTCACGGGAAGCTGAGCTGATATGGCAGTAGGTCTGGTTGCGCCGGAGCGCTTGTTACCGGTCCCTGGCATTCGGCTGTCCGCCGTCGCTGCGGGTATTCGCTACAAAAACCGCAACGATCTGGTTCTGATCGAGATGGCCGCTGGCGGCGCTGCCGCAGCGGTGTTTACCCGCAATGCCTTCTGCGCGGCGCCGGTGCATGTCGCGAAAGCGCATATTGCGGCCACCACGCCGCGTCTGTTGTTGATCAACAGTGGCAACGCCAATGCCGGAACTGGCAAACAGGGGATGGGCGATGCGCAGCGTTCCTGTGTATTGGCGGGGTCGGCTTTGGGTGTGGAAGACCGCGAGGTGCTGCCGTTTTCCACCGGGGTGATCGGGGAGCCCTTGAATGTGACGGCCATCGAAAAGGCGCTGCCCGGCGCGGTTGCAGCCCTCTCCGAGGACGCCTGGATGAATGCCGCTCGGGCGATCATGACAACCGACACCCTGCCCAAAGGCGTGTCCGCGCAGGTTTGCCTGAGCGGTGGCACCGTCACCCTCACCGGCATCTGCAAGGGAGCGGGCATGATCCGTCCCGACATGGCGACCATGCTTGGCTATATCGCGACTGACGCGGTGATCGACAAGGCGGATCTCAAGGCGCTGCTCGTCGATGCAGTCAATCTGTCCTTCAACAGCGTCACTGTCGATGGCGATACCTCGACCAACGACGCCCTGGTCCTGCTGGCCAGCGGTGCGTCCCGGGTCGGTCTGAGTGGCGATGGGGATCGGCGTCTGTTTGCCGATGCCCTGAACGCCCTGGCGATGGAACTCGCGCAAACGATCATCCGCGACGGCGAAGGGGCCACCAAGTTCATTACCCTGGACGTGCGCGGTGCCGCGCATCGTGATGAGGCGCGGGCGGTGGCCTACACCATTGCACACTCCCCGTTGGTCAAGACGGCGTTCTTCGCCTCCGACCCGAATTGGGGACGCATCCTTGCCGCCGTCGGTCGCGCCGGTATCGATGACATGCAGATCGAAGCCGTGCAGGTCTGGCTCGACGACGTGCAGATCGTGGTCGATGGCGGTCGCAACCCGGAATATCGCGAGGAACTCGGTCAGACGGTCATGAACCGTGCGGAAATCACGGTCCGGGTCGAACTTGGTCGCGGTGATCAGCGCGCCACGATCTGGACGACCGACCTTTCGCACGACTACGTAAAGATCAATGCCGAGTACCGGACGTGATCCGCTTCACGTTGCGGCGGCCGCGATAATCGACGAGGCGGGCGGGCGGGTCCTGCTTGCCCGACGTCCTGACGACAAGCATCAGGGCGGTCTGTGGGAATTGCCGGGTGGCAAGGTCGAGCCCGGCGAAGACGTCCTGACGGCGTTGGCCCGTGAGCTGGATGAGGAATTGGGTATCGTTCCCCGAGTCTCTCGACCGCTGATTCGAGTCACCCATCGCTATCCGGAACGCAGCGTGCTGCTCGACGTCTGGAGGGTGACCGCTTTCGATGGTGTACCCCACGGTCGAGAGGGGCAGCCGGTCGAGTGGGTGTCGATCGCCGACCTGTGGCAGCGGCAGTTCCCCGCCGCGAATCGCCCGATCGTCAGGGCGGTCAGTTTGCCGGAACGCTACCTGATCACCCCCGACATTCAGGATGTGGGCACGCCGGAGCGCTTCCTCGCGGGACTGGGTTCCGCGTTGAACCGGGGCGTCCGGTTGGTGCAGCTTCGCAGTCGCGATCCCTTGCCGGATGCGCTGGCGATCGCCTGTCGCGACCGTGTGCATGCGCAAGGCGGCAGGATATTGCTTAACGGATCGCCTGAACGCGCCGTGGATCTCGGATTTGACGGCGTGCACCTGTCGTCGAAACGTCTGATGGCCCTGGCCGCACGACCGCTGTCATCGAGGCGGTGGGTGGGGGTCTCCTGTCACAACGTCGAAGAACTCGCGCAAGCCGCACATATCGATGCGGATTTCGCGGTGCTTTCCCCGGTAAAACCGACCCCTTCTCATCCCGATGCCCAGGCAATCGGCTGGGCGCGTTTTCACCAACAGGTAGAGCCAGCGGTTTTGCCGGTATACGCCTTGGGGGGGGTGGACGATGCCGATCTGTCTGAGGCTTATCGGTCGGGGGGGCAGGGGGTTGCGGGTATCCGTGGCTTGTGGAACTCGCGCTGAATGGATCAGGAGTTTCCGATTGTCCGACCGATGATGGGCAATTCAATCTTGCGTTTTGGATGCGCGATGGGGTCGGTGCCGACTTGACCGATCCGTTCGTATATCACCAGTTCGGTTTCCCCACCCTTGCTTTTCCAGACCCGCGCATCGATCGGGATGCGAGTGACAATCCGGAAACGGGCGGGGTCATTGAGAACTCGGCTGAGCGTGCGCATGGGCGCCTGATCCAGCCAGAAACCGGGTTCGCTGACCACGATGTCGATGTTTGATTCGTCCAGCAGCAAGGCGATGTCTTCCGCAGACGGATTGCTGATTACATCCATGCCGTATGCACGGCTCACGTTGACCTTGAAAAACAGTTTGTCGGCGCGGATTACGGACAGGTCTGAGCGGTTTTCATGCGCGCGGATGTTGAAGATGAACGTGCCATCCTGATGCCCTGAGAACAGTACCGTGCTGGCCGTAGCCGCGCGTTCTGCCACCACATCGCTGGCTTGCTTGTATCCCTTCACCGAGGGCACCGGATGCCACGCCAGCGTGGTCAGGAACATGCCAACCGCCATCACGACCGCGATAGCGTTGGCGCGGCCATGCGGAAATATCCGGTTCAGCCAGAGCATGGCGAGCAGCACCATGGGGAACAGGATCGGCAGGTCGAAGCGCGTGGCGTGAAGACGAATTGCCGAGAAAAACACATAGCCGACGATGAACCAGAGCAGCACCACGGCCAGTTCCTTTCGGGGCAGCAGTGACTGGCGTCGAATCGCCATCCAGATGACGGAACACGCCGCCAATATCGGCAGCAGCCAGCCCGCCTGCTGAGGCAGCGCGGCGAGGTAAAAACCCAAATCCAGTTGGCTGTGGTCACCAAGACCGTCTCCCTGAGCGACCGAGACAGCGTTGAAACCGCCGAACTTGAGGGTGATCGCAATCAGGGGAAGCGTCGCGATTGCGGCGATGAGCAGCGCCTGCCAGGCGTGCCGATCCGTGAGAAGGTGTTTTCCACGGGACAGCCAGGCCCCCGCGAAAAGGACAGGCGCGGCAAACGCAATCGTCTGCTTCGTGTAAAGCCCGAGCACGAACGCCATGAGCATCAGATAGAGCCACTTGGGATGCGGTTCCCGGATGTCGCGGAACAGGAAGTAGAAACACCACAGCAGGAACGCAAGCGCCGGAATATCGAGCATCACCTGGCGACCCCACAGCGCCATCTCCGGGAGGGCGATGAACACGATGGTGGTGGCCAGCGCCTGGAGGGGCAGCAGCCAGAGTCGTGCGATATAAAAGGCCGCAAACGCACCGAGCAGGTAATACGCGCTGACCGTCAGCTGGGCGACCCAGTGCGATACACCGAAGACCGCATAAAATGCGGCTTCGGAGAGATGCATCAGCGGGGGATAGAACAGGATGGTGAGTGCCGGATAGCGTTGATAGTACTTTTCGGCATAGCCGATGGGGTCTTGCCAAGGGAAGTGACTGATCGCATCCAGATAGAAAGCCCCATTGAGGGCATGTCGTGAGGCGTCGCTATAGCGGAAATCGCCGTCCATGGGGGCGCTCATGAACAGGATTGCCATGCATGCAAGCAGGGCCAGGGATGACAACGGCAGACGCGTTCTGACCCAATGGAAAATGGGCAACATCCGATCAGTGTGTTTCATCACTTAGGGAACCTCTGATTGAATCAGGCACGGTTCAGCTGGATGGCTGAAATTGTCGCGTTCAAGGCGCGGAACGCAGGTAATAGCCGGTCTATTGCCAAGTTTCGCAACGCAGAAAGCGGCGATTTCAGGCTTCAGATGTCCGGGAATGATTCGATCAGAGGTTCCTTAGGGCGGTGTGGAGCGTAAGTCGATGTGCAAACGGTAAGTGAAACGTCGCAACATGTCGATGTCGTGACGACGATCCATCTGCTGCCCCTGTCGCGAATGATGGATAACCGTTTCCCAATGTTTCCTGAATGCGCCTCGGTGCCGAAATTGCTGTGCCCAAACCCGAGCGGTGTCGACACTTCCCAGCTAAGATTTCCCGTCTTATGCCTGCCGTTTATCGCATTCGTGATCTGGACAAGACGCACCGCTCCGAGGGCGGGGCGTTCCGGTTGCGCGTGCCGCTTTTGAATGTTGAAGCGGGTGAGAAGATTGCGCTGGTCGGGCCTTCCGGGTGTGGCAAGAGCACCTTGCTGGACATTCTGGCGTTGGTGCTGCGGCCGAGTGCGGCGGAACGCTTCGATTTCCGGCCTCGCAGTGGCGGCATCGACATCGCCGGGACCTGGGAGATCGATCAGCAGAATCATCTGAGTGAAATGCGCTCCCGGCACATCGGTTATGTGCTGCAGACCGGGGGGCTGCTGCCTTACATCAGTGCGGCGGACAACATTGCCTTGTCCCTGCGTCTGCTGGGTCTCGATCCGGGGGCTCGGGTGGCGCAACTGGGCTCGGAACTGGGTATCGGAGATCAGTTGCGCAAGTTGCCCGGCATGTTGTCGGCGGGTCAGCGACAACGCGTGGCGATTGCCCGCGCGCTGGCGCACAAGCCGGCGATCGTTCTGGCCGACGAGCCGACGTCGTCGCTCGATCCGGTGACCGCACGGAAGGTCATGGAAATGTTCATGAGCCTGGTCGATGACAACGGTGTGACCCTGATTCTGGCGACCCACGACTGGCCGGCGGTAGAACGTTTCGGATTGCGCGCCCTGCACTTCGAGACGGGCCAGGCGGATGACGGGACCGTCGAAGGGGTGTTCCGTGATTGATCACCGTCTCGCCATGTGGACCAGCGCGCATTTTCGCGATGTGCTGGCGCTCGCGTTCGCGGATTACCGGCATCAGTGGCGGGTTTCGGTGTGTTTCATCCTCGCTTTGGCAGCGGTGCTTGCGCCGTTGCTGATTTTGTTCGGGCTGAAATTCGGCATCGTCAGTTCGATGCTCGACCAGCTCGTTCTCGATCCCCGAAATCGCGAGATACGCACGGTTGGCAGCGGCGATTACGACAGTGCCTGGTTTGCGCGGATGCGCGAGACCGACGGTGTCGCCTTTGTGATGCCGCGTACCCGCACCTTGGCGGCGAGCATGAAGCTGAGTGCCGCTGGCGGCGGCAATATTCTCGACGTCGAACTGATTCCCTCGGGCGAGGGCGACCCCAGCCTGGAAGGTCAGTCGCCACCGCCAAACGCCATCGATGAAGTCGTGCTGGCCGCGAATACGTCGCGCAAACTGGGGGGTATCGCTGCCGGGGCAGAGATTACCGGCTATGTCACCCGCCTGCACGGCGGTAACCGGGAGCGGGTGGAGATCGCCCTCAAGGTGATCGGCGTCGCCCCGGAACGGGCGTTTACCCGCGATGCGTTGTTCGTGCCCTTGTCGTTACTTACCGCCGTCGAGGACTACCGGGATGGCAAGGCAGTCGCACGCCTGAACTGGTCGGGGGACCCGCCGGGTGACGCCGCCCCGCTGTATCCGGGTTTCCGCCTTTATGCGGCGGAACTTGACGATGTGCTGCGGCTTCGGGATGGCTTCAATAAATTGGGCATCGACGTGCGCACCCATGCCGCAGACATCGATGTGGTGCGCTCGCTGGATCGAAACCTGAGTCTGGTGTTCTGGATCATCGCCCTGGTTGGCACGGTGGGGTTTTCGATGTCGCTGGGCGCCAGTCTTTGGGCGGACGTCGATCGCAAACGACGCGATTTGTCGGTGTTGCGTCTGGTCGGTTTCCGGCGTGGCGATGTGGTCTGGTTTCCGGTCCTGCAGGGCCTGTTTACGGCAATTGGCGGATGGGTACTCGCGGTGCTGATCTATCTGGGGCTGGAGGCGCTGATCAACGATCTGTTCGCGGACAAGGTCCGGGTGGGCGCCGAGGTCTGTCGGCTATTGCCCTGGCATCACCTTGCCGCGCTCGGATTCACCCTGATCTGCGCCATGCTGGCGGCGGCGCTGGGCGGACTGCGCGCCGGGCGTATCGAACCGTCCGAAGGTCTGCGCGATGTCTGAACGCTGGGCCTTTCTGCATCAAAAAGGTGGGACGGGTAAAAGTACGCTGGCCATCGCCAGCGCCCAGGCGATGGCGGCTCGCGGTCGTGCAGTGTTGATTCTGGATGTGGATTACCAGGGTACGGCCAGTGCCTGGGGTGAGCGTTTCAGCGAGGCCTTCAACGCCACCGTCGAAGGCGGGGTGGAAGTGCGTTCCCTGGTCAATGCCGACGTGGCGGAGAACCTGAGGCGATTTGCGGTCGTTTTCGACATCATCATCGTCGATGCCCCGCCGACCTTGTCGGCATTGAGCGACGATATTTTGCGGAGCGTAGACCGGGTCCTGGTGCCGACGCGCCCGTCCTGGCCGGATGTCTGGGCATTGGCGACGGTCGCCGGGCTGGTGGTGCCTGCGACGCTGTCAGCGCGTGTCGATGTGGTCTTCAATCAATATCAGAACGAGGATCTGGGCGCGCTTCGCAATGAGATAATGGAAATGGGCTTGAACGTGTTGCCTGATGCGGTGCCCCGCCTCGGTGATTTTGCGGAACTGTTCCATTCGGGGTTTGCCGGTCCGCAGGCGATCGCTGTCGTCGATCGGGCGCTGACGCTGCCATGACCGCCGTGTTCGATAGTCATTGTCATTTCGACGATCCACGTTTCGATGCGGATCGCGATGCCGTGCTGGCACGTGCTCAGGCCGGTGGCATCGATCACATTGTGGTACCCGGTGTCAGCGCATCGACATGGCGACGTACCCGACGTATTTGCGCCGCCCATCGCAGTCTGCACCCGGCTTTCGGGCTGCATCCGTATTTCATCGCCCAGCACGGTCGCGAGGACGTGGAGGCGCTGCGTGACTGGGTCCGCGTTGAGAAGCCGGTCGCGGTCGGGGAGTGCGGTCTGGATTATTATCTTCCTGAACGCGATCTACGTGCGCAACGCAATGTGTTCGAGCAACAACTGGAGATCGCCGCCGAGTTCGGCTTGCCGGTGATCGTGCATGCCCGTCGTGCCGTGGACGACGTCATCGCCGCGCTCAAACGTCATCCCGGTCTGCGTGCCGACATTCACAGCTTTGCGGGCAGTGAGGTCCAGGCGCGGCGGCTGGTTGATATGGGGGCGATGCTGGGTATCGGTGCCAGCGTACAATTCGATCGCGCACAACGTTTGCGACGGATCGTGACCGATCTTCCGCTGAGCAGCCTGTTGGTCGAGACAGACGCGCCGGACCAGCCGGGGCCGGATCGGCGTGGTCAGCGCAATGAACCGCTGTTTGTGGCGAAAGTGGTCGCCTGCATCGCCGACCTGCGGGGCATCAGCTGGGATGCCGTCGCCGAACAGACCCGTAGCAACGCCCTGGAGCTTTTCGCCATCCATGCCTGAAATCGCCTCCGATGAAGACAATTTCTGCTGCCGCACCGAAGTCCTGATCGGCCTCGATGGCATGCAGACTCTGGCTGGCAAGCATGTGTTGATCGCCGGTCTTGGAGGGGTTGGCGGGCACGCAGCGGAGGCCTTTGCGCGCGCGGGGATCGGTCGCCTGACCATCATTGATCACGATGTCGTGGATCGAGCCAACCTGAATCGTCAGTTACTCGCCTTGCGCTCGACGATAGGTCGTCCCAAGACCGAGGTCATGCGTGAGCGCCTGCTGGATATCAATCCCTGTCTGCAAATTGAGGCGCATAACGCGTTTATCGATCAAAACAATGCGATGGAATTCATTGCCGGTCATGGCATCGATTTTGTCGCTGACTGTATCGACAGCGTTGCGTGTAAAGCCGCCTTGATCGCCGCCTGTTTACAGCAGGAGGTGCCGGTGATGTCGTGCATGGGGGCGGGAAATCGTATGGACCCGTCGCGGATCCGGATCACGCGCTTGAATCAGACCCACGGTGACGGCTTGGCCCGGGCCTTGAGAAACCGTCTCAAACAGATGGGGCTGCGACCCTTGCTGAAAGTGGTGTTTTCCGACGAAGTTCCCTCAGAACCGCGTCTCTTGCCAGAGGCCGATCCGGAACAGGCGGCACGCCCGAATACCATCAACGGGACCATCTCATACATGCCGGCGATGTTTGGCCTGACCCTGGCCGGCGCGATCATTCGCCGTCTGTTGGAGACATCCCGCTGAGTGAACGCGTTCCAGACGGTTGGTGAACGCGGGGTTGTGCACGACATGATTGCATAGGAACATTTTTTGCTTGGGCGCTTAGGGCTATAGTTAACGTATTCGTTGCTTAGCGGTTGTTGATATGACCGTTAGCGCCCAAATACAGGGGATGTAAGTGATTTCGACGCCGTCCAACACAGACACCACGACACCCGACTGGACGGGTGGGCGTGTCGGTATCGTGTCGGACGATGTCGAAAAGCGCCTCTATCTGTCGACCGTCGTCGCGTCGGTATGGCCTGACGCGGAAGTGATCGATGGCGATGTCGATGACGCTGAGATCGCCAAGACCTGCGAGCTGATCGTGCTCCACGATGGTAGCGGTATTGCCATCGACTGGATGACGCGCAATGAGCCGGGTCGTGGTATGGCGGTGATCGTTGTCGCCGCCCATCTCGACGATGCGTTCACCGCAAAAGTTCTCAAGCTGGGCGCGATGGATTGCGTATTCGAAGGTTCTGGATTTCCGGGCAACCTGATTCACGCGTTGCGTGCCGAGGTTCAGCGCAGCGCACGTAAGCACAATCCGGTTCCCGCTCCGACGCGGCCCAGCATGGACGCAGATTCCGGGGTGAACCGGGCGCTGGATGCCGATGCGGACGACGATCACAGCGTCAGCGGGGTATTGATAGTCAGCTCCAAAGGCCGTCAGGTTTTGCCGGGTGTGGGCGCGGATGCCTTGGGCGCGGAAGTCACTGCCCAGGTTTATGCGGATGGCGCGGAAGTGATCAGCGCGCGGGTGCTGAATGGGGCCCTGCGGGTTCATATCGAAGGCATGATCGGCTTGATTCATGCGGAGATGATCGCGGATCACATCGCCGAGTTCATGCGGAATCGCAATGCCAGAGCCGGACAGGACGGGGGCGTCGCCTTGGGCATGGCGGTCTCTGATTTTGGCAAACGCGCCTCGTTGGCGAACCTGACCAGCAAGGCGGAAATCCTGTGCGAGCAGATTCGACTGGAAGGTGGGGAAGGGCTCAAGGTTGCGGCGTGCAAGGACATCAAGGAAGTCGCGAGACCCGAAGGGGGTGTTGGTGAGTCCGCAGAGGGTGAGGTTGACATCCTTCATGAAGGTATTCGTGCCGTTTTGCTCGCCGGCCAGTTGCAGGTCAGCTTTGAGCCGATCCGGGGAAGCGACGGAGGGTTTTCGCAAATTCAGCGTGAGCAGGCGGAGATGCGCCTGATCGACCGTAATGGCGACCCCTGGACTTCGGAGCGGCGCGAACACCTGATGTCGATCAAAGGGCATGCCTCGAGTGTCGATCGCATCATCGTCGCCCATGCGCTCCGGCGGTTGCGTGCCGACAAGGCAGGCAAGCTGGGTATCGTTCTGGATATTTCCAAGGAATCGATGCGCAGTGGCCAATTCTGGCGCTGGCTGGCACAACGCCTGGGTTCGCCGGAAGCCCAGAATTCGGCGTCGCGGCTCAGTCTGACGCTGTCGCTGGATGTGATGCGTGAAGGCCAGATCGATCCGAACTTCCTGGTGCGTTTCGGGATCGCCCGGGGCTGTCATTTCGTCTTGCGCGATCTGACGGAGATAAAGGAAGGCCTGGATTTTGCGCAGATCGTGCCGATCCAGTTTTTCGCTCTGGATATGGATCGTCGCCGTGGCCGAAGCGGTTGCGAGGCGATCAAGCAAGCGGTGAAGTCCTTGCATGCGGCGAATCGGAAAGTGGCATTACGCCATATCCACGCCAGCGCAGACCTGTTCTGCGCCTATTCCTCGGGTGCGGATTACTACCACGGCCAGCTGGCGGACCAGTGGGAAGAAGTTGGCTTGGTCCCCCTCGATGGCAAGGACAAGCGAGCCGTGCCTTCCTGGCTGAGTGGCGAGTTAAAAGACTGAGTGCTCAGTTGGGCGTTTTGTCGCGGTAGTCGCACAGATCCGCGACGCGGCATTCCGGACATTTGGGTTTCCGGGCGATACAGGTATAGCGCCCGTGCAGGATCAACCAGTGATGCGCATCGCGCTTGAATTCACTGGGAACCACTTTCAGGAGTTTTTGTTCGACCGCCAGCGGCGTTTTGCCTGGGGCGAGGCCGGTCCGGTTGGAAACCCGGAAGATGTGCGTATCCACGGCAATCGTGGGTTCACCGAATGCGGTGTTCAGGATCACATTTGCCGTCTTGCGACCGACGCCCGGCAGGGCTTCGAGGTCTGTGCGGTCACGCGGCACATCCCCGTTGTGACGCGCCAGCAGGATTGCGCAGGTCTTGATGATGTTTTCGGCCTTGGCGTTGTAAAGGCCAATGGTCTTGATGAATTGTCTGAGTCCGTCGAGACCGAGATCAAGGATGGCTTGCGGTGTGTTGGCAACGGGATATAGACGATCCGTGGCCTTGTTGACACCGACATCGGTCGCTTGCGCAGATAGAATGACCGCGATCAGCAGCTCAAATGGCGAGCGGTAATGCAATTCAGTGGTGGGGTGCGGGTTGGCGGCGCGCAGGCGCGCAAAGAACGCTTGGCGTTTGGCCGCGTTCACGCGGCTTCCGCAGCACCGGTCTTGGGCGCAAGCCGGGCGCGAGCGGTGATCCGGGCATCGATGAGGTTTTTGCCGGCAATCAACAGTCCCAGGCCGATGAAGGCCCCGGGAGGCAACAAGGCGAGCAGGAAGCCGCCGTAGTCGGGGTTGAAGGTCACGGTCAGTCCGGCTGCGCCGCTGCCGAACAGCAATTCGGCGTTGTCAAACAAGGTCCCCGTGCCAAGGATTTCACGCATCGAGCCCAGCATGACCAGCGCGGCGGTAAAGCCAAACCCCATCATCAGGCCGTCCAGGGCTGCCCGATCGACGGTGGTCTTGGAGGCGAAGGCTTCGGCGCGGCCGATGATCGCGCAGTTGGTCACGATCAGCGGGATGAAGATGCCCAGGACGTTGTAGAGGTCGTGGAAGAAGGCGTTCATGAGCAATTCGATCGCGGTCACGATGGAGGCGATGATCAACACGAAAACCGGGATCCGGATCTCGTTGCGAACCTGATTGCGCACCAGTGACACCATCGCGTTTGAGCTGGCCAACGTCAGCGTTGTGGCAAGTCCGAGCCCGATTGCGTTGACCACCGTTGAGGTTACCGCCAGTGTCGGACATAGGCCGAGCAACTGGACGAAGGCGGGATTGTTGACCCAGAGGCCGTCACGAACGATTTGCGAATGGCTGACGTCACTCATTTGGCGATCTCCGGATTGACCGTGAACAGTTGGTCGCGACGTAACTCGTAATATTCGAGCGCATGGCGGACGGCCTTGACCACGGCGCGTGGTGTGATAGTTGCGCCGGTGAACTGATCGAAGATGCCGCCGTCCTTGCGTACCGCCCATTTGGCTTTGACCGGGCTGGTCAGGGACTTGTCTACAAAACCGAGAATCCAGTTCGATTTCTCCAGCTCGATACCGTCGCCAAGGCCGGGTGTTTCATGGTGATCGAGAACGCGCACACCGCGCACCGTGCCGCTGTAGTCGATACCGATGAGTAGTTTGATGCGACCGTTGTAGCCATCCGGGGCGATCGCGGTCATGACCAGGGCAACCGGTCCACCCTCCCGGCGTGCGCGATATACCGGCAACGGATCTCTTGACCCCAGCAGCTGCAAGTCCGCGACGTTGGTGACATCGGTGAAGATGTCGTTGTCGTAGGTGTCTTCGTCGATCAACTCATGGAGATTGCGCAAGGTGGCGAGACGTTCATTCTCGGCAATACGTTTGGCGGTGCCCGAGGCGATGGATGCGACCAGCCCGACCCCGATCATGCCGAACAGCGCGAGCACGCCCGCCGCGACAAGCGCACTGCGGAGGAGGCTGGGGTCCTTGTTCGTGCTCTGGTCAGTCATGACCTGGACCCTTTAAATCGTCACCTTCGCCGAAGGTGCGCGGCTGGGTGTAGTAATCGATGGTGGGCGCGGCAATGTTCATCAGCAGCACCGCAAAGGCGACACCATCGGGGTAACCTCCCCAGGTGCGGATCAGATATACCAGTACACCGATGCCCAGTCCGTAATAGATGCGTCCCTTGGGCGTGGTGGAGGCCGATACCGGGTCGGTGGCAATGAAGAACGCACCGAGCATTGCCGCGCCGCTGAAGAGGTGGAATGCGGGGCCTCGGTAGGCATCCCCATCCAGCGCCACAAACAGGGTCGCCATGATGGCAATGCCGCTGAGCATCCCGCCCGGGATGCGCCAGTCGATGTCACCCGACTTGATCAGATACGCCCCGCCGAGCAGGTACGCGAGATTGATCCATTCCCAGCCAGTTCCCCCGATGCCCCCGAACTTGGGATCGGAAATGATCTCCTCAACCGTCCGGCTAAGCCCCAGTTCGGTCTTCAGATGATCAAGTGGGGTCGCCTGGGTGTAGGCGTCGAGGCCCTGGGCCCCGGTAAAGACCCAGCTCAGGCTGTCGCCGAGGGAAGGGGCTTGTCCGAGCAAGTCGTTCACCGGCAGCCATTGGGTCATTTCGCGGGGGAACGACACAAGCAGCACCACGTAACCGATCATTGCCGGATTGAATGGGTTGAAGCCGAGACCCCCATAGAGGTGCTTGGCGAGAACCAAGGCCGTAAATGCCCCGAGAACGGGAATCCACCACGGTGCCAGAGGGGGCAGACACAGACCCAGCAGCAAGCCGGTGAGCAACGCACTGCCGTCGTTGAGGCCGGAGCCCTGTGCGGGGGCGATGGGGCGTCCGCGCAGGCGCAGCATTAGGGCTTCAAAGGCCATCGCGGCACATGCGGCGAGGATCAGGTTGATCAAGACACCGATTCCGAAATACCAGAACATCGCCAGAATGCCGGGCACCAGAGCCAGGGACACACGGCGCATCAACGCCGATACGGTATTCGGGCCGACCAGGAAGGGCGCATTGCGGGGCGTGAATTGCACTATTCGGCGGGCTCTGAGCTGGGGTTCAGGGGGGAATCGGCTTGTTGGCCGGCCTTTTTGGCGCGTGCCCGTTCCACGGCGGCGGCCACAGCGGCGCGCTTGCTGTCCTTGTCGGCATCGTCGCCTACGGCGTTGAGGGCGGCCTTCTTCATGTTGCGTCGCGCTTCGCGTTCGGCGGCCTCACGGGCAATGCGGGCGTCGCGGGCCTCGTGCCGCTGGCGTGCCTGATCTGCCTTGATACGGTCTCGGGCCTGTGCGCGAATCTGGCTTTTGGCGTAGCGGTAATAATCCACCAGAGGAAGCTGGCTTGGGCAGACGTAGGCACAGGCACCGCATTCGATACAGGCGTCGAGCTTGTATTCCTGGACCTTCTCGAAATCCTTGGCTCGGGCATACCAATAGAGTTGTTGCGGCAACAGCTGGGCCGGACAGACCTTTACACACTCCCCGCAACGAATGCAGGGCAACGGCGTCGGGCGTGTCGGGAGCTCATTTTTATCCGCCGCCAGCACACAGTTGGTCGATTTGACGATCGGCAGGTCGTCGCGGTGCAGCGCAAAGCCCATCATCGGGCCGCCCATAACCAGCTGGGCGACGCCCTGCTCATAACCGCCGCATTGGTCGATCAGATCGATCATGGGTGTGCCGATGAGCGCCTCGACGTTCTGCTGAACCGCCACCCCGGCGCCGGTCACCGTGACCATGCGGGAGATCAGCGGGCTGCCTTGAACCACGGCTTCATAAACGGCGGCGGCGGTGCCGACGTTCTGACACATGATGCCGATGTTGGCCGGGAGCCCGCCCTTCGGGACCTCGCGACCGGTCAGTACCCGAATCAACTGGCGCTCGCCTCCGGTGGGATAAAGCGTTGGCAAAGCGCGAACCTGAATGCGCTCCCCCTCGTCCATCAACATGAGTATCTGATTTAGGGAGTCGATGGCTTCCTGCTTGTTATCTTCAACGCCAATGATGCAGCGTTCCGTGCCCAAGGCATGCATGAGGACATTGATGCCTTCGATGATCTGCGCCGGGCGCTCGCGCATCAGACGATCGTCGCAACTGATGTAGGGCTCGCATTCCGCGCCATTGATGATCAATAGTTCGGTCGGGACGACGGGGCAGCAGACCTTGGCGTGCGTCGGGAAAACCGCTCCGCCCAGGCCGACGATGCCGGCATCGTGAATCTTGCGAATGATCTCGCGGCGATCGAGTTCCAGGAAATTCGTGCAGGCTTCGCGATCGATCCACTGGTCCCTGCCATCGGTATCGATGACCACGCAAAGCGCGGAGAGGCCGGAGGGATGCGGGATCGGGCGGGGTTCGATCGCGACCACGGTGCCGGAGCTGGGGGCATGCACGGCCGCACTGATGTGATCTACGCCATCCGCGATGCGCTGGCCTTTGAGGACGTGGTTGCCGACCTGGACGATCGCCTCCGCCGGAAGCCCGATGTGCTGATGGAGCGGGACCGTCAAGGTCTTTGGTAACCGCACCGGCGTACTCGGCAGGCGGTTGGATTCGTGTTTGTGTTCGGCCAGCTTGAGCCCGCCGTGGAAGCGCCACAGCATCAGGCGGCCTTCTGGGTGTCGGGTTGAACGAATTCGGGATGGGGCCACTGCCAGGTCGCTGGCGTGACGGAAATCGGCACCATGTCGATGCAGTCCACCGGACAAGGGGGCAGGCACAGTTCACACCCGGTACATTCACTGCCAATCACGGTGTGCATGTGTTTTGCGGCGCCAAGGATGGCATCGACCGGGCAGGCCTGGATGCATTTGGTGCAACCGATACAGGTTTCCTCGTCGATGATCGCGACCGTCTTCACCGGTTCGGCGGCATCTTCACCGAGCGGAAGCGGGTCGGTGTCGAGCAGATCGGCGAGCGCCAGCATGGTCGATTCGCCACCGGGCACACAGCGGTTGATTGCAGCCTCGCCGGCCGCCACGGCTTCCGCATACGGGCGGCAGCCAGAAAATTCGCACTGACCGCACTGGGTCTGCGGCAACATGCTGTCGATACGGTCCGCCACCGGATCGCCCTCGACCTTGAAGCGGATCGCGCCGAAACCCAGCAGCAAGCCGAAGGCAGCGGCCAGGACGGTGATCGCGAGAATGGCGGTAAGGATGTCCATAAGTTTGGTATCAGCCTCTGACCAGTCCGGAGAAGCCCATGAATGCCAGTGACATCAGTCCGGCGGTGATGAGCGCAATCGGGGCACCCTGGAACGCGGTGGGTACGTCGGCGGCGGTGATGCGCTCACGCATCGCGGCAAACAGGGTCAGAACCAGCGAGAAACCGACCGCTGCGCCGAAACCGTACACCGCCGAGTGCAGCAGACCGTGCTGTTCCTGAACATTGAGCAAGGCCACACCGAGCACTGCACAGTTGGTAGTGATCAAGGGCAGAAAAATGCCAAGGACCTGGTAAAGGATCGGCGAAGTCTTGTGTACCACCATTTCGGTGAACTGCACCACGCCCGCGATCACCAGGATGAAGGCGATGGTACGGAGATATTCGAGGCCCAGCGGCAGCAGGATGTATTCGTTGACCAGATAGGAGCAGATGGAGGACAGCGTCAGCACGAAGGTCGTGGCAAGTCCCATGCCGGTTGCCGTCTCCAGCTTTCGGGAAACACCCATGAACGGACACAGTCCGAGAAACTTCACCAGCACGAAGTTGTTCACCAAAACGGTGCTGATGAGGATCAGGGCGAATTCAGTCATGTGCTGTGATTATCGGCTGCGGTCGCAATGCATTGCTGGACGTTACTTGACGCGCATACCCGGTTGGGCGCCGTCGTCTGGATTCAGGATGAACAGGTCCTTGCCACCGGGGCCGGCGGCGAGAACCATGCCTTCCGACATGCCAAAACGCATTTTTCTAGGCTTCAGATTAGCCACCATTACGGTCAAACGCCCCTCCAGATCCTCCGGAGAATAAGCGGATTTGATCCCCGCAAAGACATTGCGGGTCTCGCCGCCGATATCCAGGGTCAATTGCAGCAGCTTGTCCGCGCCTTCCACATGGTCTGCCTTGACGATCTTCGCGATCCGCAGATCGACCTTGGCGAAATCCGGGAACTCGATTTCATCGGCGAGCGGGTCGTCCACCAATGGTCCGGTGGGGGTTGCGGTCGGTTCCAGGTTGTCCTTGGAGGCATCGATCATGGCTTGCACCTTGTCGGGATCGACACGCTGCATCAAGGGCTTGAAGTCAGCGATCGTGTGTGCGGTGAGCGGTGTGGAAAGGTTGATCCAATCGAGTGGCCCGGCAGCGAGAAATTCTTCGCCGGATGTCGCCATCGCAGGGAGTACCGGTTTCAGGTAGGCCAGCAATACGCGGAACAGGTTCAATCCGACCGTGCAGATGTCCTGCACTTCCGGAAGTGTGTCCTCGTTCTTTGCGAGCACCCAGGGCTTCTTGTCGTCGATGTATTGATTGGCGCGATCAGCGAGTGCCGAGATTGCGCGCATGGCCTGACCGAACTCGCGGTGTTCATAGCGATCGGCAATGGCTTCTTTTTCAGCGATGAAATTGCGAAATAGACTGTCATCGTTCAGCGTGTCGCTGAGACGACCGTCGAAGCGCTTGTTGATGAAGCCGGCGCAACGGCTGGCGATATTGACGACCTTGCCGACCAGATCGGCGTTGACGCGGGCCTGGAAGTCTTCGAGGTTCAGGTCGATATCGTCGATGCCGGGACCGAGCTTGGCAGCGAAGTAATAACGCAGGTATTCCGGGTCGAGCTGGTCGAGGTAGCTGCGCGCCTTGATGAAGGTGCCCCGCGACTTCGACATCTTCTGGCCGTTCACGGTCAGGAAGCCGTGGCAGAACACCGCGCTCGGGGTGCGGAAACCGGCGCCATGCAACATCGCCGGCCAGAACAGGGTGTGGAAGTAGGCGATGTCCTTGCCGATGAAGTGGTACAGCTCAGCCTTGCTGTCGGCGGCCCAGTAACTGTCGAAATCGATGTCGTTGCGATCGCAGTAATTGCGGAAGCTCGCCATGTAGCCGATCGGCGCGTCCAGCCAGACGTAGAAGTACTTGCCGGGGGCGTCCGGTATCTCGAAACCGAAGTAGGGCGCGTCGCGGGAGATGTCCCAATCCTGCAGACCGGCTTCAAACCATTCGTTGAGTTTGCGGGCAATTTCCGGCTGGACGGCGGTGTGGCGGGTGTCGGTGTGCTGTTCCGGGGTTTTGTCCGCAACCAGCCATCCTTTCAGCATGTCCTTGAAGTCGCCGAGCTTGAAGAAGATGTGCTCGGAATCCTTCGGAACCGGGGTCGCGCCGGAGATCACCGAGCGCGCGTCCTTCAGATCGGTCGGCGAATAGGTGGCACCACAGACCTCGCAGGAGTCGCCGTATTGATCCTGCGCGCCGCATTTCGGGCAGGTGCCCTTGATGAAGCGGTCTGGCAGGAACATTGATTTCTCGGGATCGAAGGCCTGGGTGATGGTGCGCCGGGTGACGTGTCCGGCATCCCGATTGCGGGTGTAGATGGTCTCCGCGAAGTGGCGATTCTCAGGCGAGTGGGTCGAGTGGTAGTTGTCGAACTGGATCAGGAAATCGGCGAAATCGGCCTGATGATCGGCACCGATCCGTGCGATCAAGGCTTCCGGCTCGATGCCTTCGCTCTGCGCGCGCAACATGATCGGCGTGCCATGCGCGTCGTCCGCGCAGACGTAGATGCAATCGTGCCCGCGCATCCGCTGAAAGCGCGCCCAGATGTCGGTCTGAAGGTATTCGACCAGATGGCCCAGGTGAATCGGCCCGTTGGCGTAGGGCAGGGCGCTGGTGACCAGGATCTTGCGAGCAGATTTCGACATGGGCAGGGCTTGGGAGCGCCTCGATAATAAGGGATGAAACAATCGCGCAAAGTTACCAGTTCACTCCGCCTCAGGCCAACGGATGCGTTGAATCTGATGTGGTACACCAAGCGTGCAGGTGCTCGGGTTTGGGCGCAGAGATCGGTGCAAGACGTCGTGGCAATGGGCGCAGCGGTATTTGATCAGCGTCCATGTTTCGCCACGGTCAAGCCGCCGTGTCCGCAGTCCTTGCAGGGGCGTCTCCAGCTGGGGAGTACGCTCCTCTGTCACTGGATCAATGCGCGTGTTTTTGAGAAATATTCGAAAATTCAGGTGCTTGGGTTTTTGGGGTCTTCCGGAACATCGGTTTGGCCGGAGCCGGTGGGTGACCGCCTTCCGCGATGGTCTTACTCTGACTCCAAATCATCCCTGGAGAGTTCGAAGTCATGCCCGCCAGCGACATCATGGATTCAGGACCGATTGTGCTGCAGAGCACGGACAGCATTGAACTGGCTGTGCAGCACATCATGGAGAATCGCTTCCGCAACCTGCCCGTGGTCGACGTCAAAGGGTGTTATCTCGGCGTCTTTGGCGTGAATCAGCTGCTCAAGATGCTGATGCCCACCGCGCTGGTCATGGATCATGGTTTGACCAATGCCCCGTTCGTCCACGGCACCGTGCGCGAGATGAGCAAGAAATATGCGGCAATCAAGGGCAATCGCATCGTCGATCACCTTGAGATGCAGGAGCCGGTTTATGCGGATACGCCGACCCTGGAAGCGATGCTGACCCTGTATAAATCGCGGGCCAGCGTCCCGGTGCTGGACCGGGAAAGCAACTGCCTGCTCGGGGTGATTTCCTACTGGGATGTCGGAGAACGGGTCCTTGGCTGGAAAAAGGACCCCGCATGAGTGCGTCCGGACCCACTCAGGTGCTCCTCGGGCTTGATCCGCAGTGGTTCGCCGGCGGTCTGTTTGTGATCACCTATGCGCTGATCATGAGTGAGCGCGTGAACCGGGCGATTGTTGCCATGTTCATGGCCGGCCTTATGGTGCTGGGCGGCTTGATGAGTCAGCAACAGGCCGTGCAGGGCGTCGATTTCAACACCATCGGCCTGCTCGCCGGGATGATGATGGTGGTTTCCATCACCAAGGAATCGGGGGTGTTCCAGTTTTTGGCGATCTGGGCCGCGAAACGCGTTGATGCGCATCCGTGGGGCATCCTGGTGATGCTGGTGCTGGTAACGGCATTCCTGTCTGCCTTGCTCGATAACGTGACCACCGTTCTGCTGGTGGTGCCGGTCACCTTGCTGATCACCGATGCGCTGAAACTCTCCGCGTACCCTTATCTGTTCGCGGAGATCTTCGCTGCCAATATCGGTGGGACGGCGACCCTGATCGGCGACCCGCCAAACATCATGATCGGCACCGCAGTCGGACTGAGTTTCAACGATTTTCTGTTCAATCTCGGGCCGGTCGTGGCCCTGATCATGCCCGCCACCCTGATCCCAATCTATCTGATCTGGGGACGCAAGATGGTGGCTGCTGCCGAAGATCGCGAACGGGTCATGAGTTTCCGCGAACGGGACGCGATCCGCGATCCACGTTTGCTCAAGCAGGCGTTGTTCGTCCTGAGTCTGATCCTTGCCGGTTTCATTGTCGGCCACGGTTACGGAATGGAGCCGGCGTCGACGGCGATGTTCGGGGCGGCGCTGCTGCTTCTGATCACCAACTGGCCGCGTAAGGCCGAAGCCCAGACCAAGGCACTGGAAAAGACCTTCTCGGAGGTCGAGTGGATCACCCTGTTCTTCTTCATGGGGCTGTTCATCATTGTCCACGGGGTCGAATCGACCGGGCTGCTGGAACTGATTTCCGAACACATCCTGGCGGCAACCGGCGGGGATCTGAGCGTCACCGCGATGGCCATCCTTTGGGTTGCGGCGGTGGCCTCGGCAGTGGTCGACAACATCCCTTTTGTCGCCACCATGATCCCGCTGATCCAGAGCATGGCCGCCGAGTTCGGCGGACCACAGGCGTTGACGCCGTTGTGGTGGTCTTTGGCATTGGGGGCGTGTCTGGGGGGGAATGGCAGCCTGGTCGGGGCCAGCGCCAACCTCATCGTTGTCGGGTTTGCGGAACGTTCGGGCCATGTGATCCGCTTCCTCCCGTTCATGATGATGGCCTTTCCGTTGATGCTGCTGTCGATCACGATCAGCAGCGTCTACATCTGGCTTCGCTATCTCTGAATAAGCCCTGGGGGGCATAGACTGTTCGGGCGGTTCAATGCACTGCGGATCATGTGTTGGAATGTCACCCTGATCCGACGAGCGTATTTCGATGTCGGGATGCGCCCGACGCAAGGAGAAATCATGGCAGAACCCCGTCTGTGCTTATTCGGCGAGGTGTTGTTCGATCATTTCCCGGATGGATCTCGCGTGCTGGGCGGCGCGCCGTTCAACGTCGCCTGGCATCTGCAGGCCTTCGGGCAGATGCCGTACTTCATCAGCCGTGTCGGAAACGATCCGGACGGCGAGGCGGTGCGCCGGGCGATGGAAACCTGGGGCATGGATGAATGCGGTTTGCAGACCGATGACCGTCTTCCGACCGGTAGCGTCGGCGTGCGCTTCACCGACGGTGAACCCAGTTACGACATTGTTCATCCCAGTGCTTACGATGCGATCGATGCAGCCCGCGAGGTGCCGCCGTGTCGCTTGCTTTATCACGGCAGTCTCGCCCTGCGGGATGCGGCGTCGCGGGGTGCCCTCGCGGCGATCATGGCCACCGGGCCGGAGCTGGTGTTCGTGGACGTCAATCTGCGCAGCCCGTGGTGGAGCGTCGGAGCGGTGTTGTCCCTGTTGCGGGATGCCGATTGGGTCAAGCTCAACCGCGACGAATTGGCCCTGTTGCACCCGGACGCAGACGCCCGCGCATTCATCGCCATTCATGACCTCCAGGGGCTGATTCTCACCCACGGGGGAGAGGGTGCTGAGGTGTTCACCGTCGACGGTGCGTATCATCAGGCAAGCCCGGACGGTAGCGTCCAGGTCGTCGATACGGTTGGTGCGGGCGATGCGTTTGCCTCGGTGATGATCCTGGGGATTGCGCACGGCTGGTCGTTGTCGCAGACCCTCCGACGCGCCCAGGATTTCGCGTCCCGGATGGTTGGGCAGCGGGGTGCCACGGTATCGGATATGGCTTTTTACTCCCCGTTACGTCGAGACTGGAACCTCTGAGTGCGCGTCGCCTGGCGGTCTCGTCTCGCCTTACTGAACCACCCGCAAACGTAGGACCCTCATGTACGAACAGGTATCCCACGCCCTCCTGAACCGCATTCTGGATCGCATCAAGCCGGCGATCCGCAAGCGCGATCTGCGCCACTTCTATACCCGTCTGGGCGGCAATTTCTACGCGATCCACACCTTGTTCCAGCAGCTCTATGGGCACCGGGACGACTTCGAGAATCTGATGCTGCGACTGGTCGAGGTCATGGCCGCGCAGTACATCGCGCGCGCCGATGATCTCAAGGCGCTGGATGCCCTTCGCGAAGGCGATCACAACTGGTTCCTGAGCCAGGAATGGGTGGGCATGGCGCTTTACACGGACGGCTTTGCCGGCGACTTGCAGGGCGTGGCCGGTCGGGCGGCCTATCTGCAGGAACTGGGCGTGAACATGGTGCATGTCATGCCCATTCTGGAATGTCCCAAAGGCGCCTCCGATGGCGGCTACGCCGTGAGCAATTTCCGGGACATCGACGATCGGGTCGGCACCCTCGACGATGTCCGCGATCTGGGCGCCGAGCTGCGCCGCCGCAACATGTTGCTGACTCTGGACGTGGTCGTGAACCACACCTCCGACGAGCACGAATGGGCGACCCGTGCCCGCGCTGGCGAGAAGACGTATCAGGATTACTACTATGTCTTCCCCAACCGCGACATCCCGGACATGTTCGAGGAGACCATGCCGGAGATATTTCCCGAGACCTCGCCCGGCAACTTCACCTGGGACGAGGCCATGGGGAAGTGGGTGATGACGGTGTTCAACAACTACCAGTGGGATCTGAATTATTCGAATCCCTCGGTCTTCATCGAGATGCTCGACATCGTCCTGTTCTGGGCCAATCACGGCGCCGACATCGTGCGTCTGGATGCGGTCGCCTTCCTGTGGAAGAAGATCGGCACCACCTCCCAGAACGAACGCGAGGCGCATCTGATTCTGCAGATGATGAAGGACTGCGTGCAGGTCACGGCCCCGGGCGTGCTGTTCATCGCCGAGGCCATCGTCGCGCCGGTCGAGATCACCAAGTATTTCGGTGAGGATGCGATCGTCGCGAAGGAATGCGAGATCGCCTACAACGCCACCTTCATGGCCTTGCTGTGGGACGCGGTGGCGACCAAGAACGCCAATCTGCTCAATATCGGCGCACGCAGCCAGCCTCAGAAGCTGGATCGGGCCACCTGGCTCAACTACGTGCGCTGCCACGATGACATCGGTCTGGGTTTCGACGATGCCGACATCCATCGGGCCGGTTATGAGCCCTACGCACACCGCCGCTTCCTGATCGACTGGTTTACCGGCGCCTACGCCGACTCCCCGGCCCGTGGCCAGCCTTTCGGGCGCAACGACAAGACTGGCGATGCGCGCATCTCCGGTTCCCTGGCCTCCCTGGTGGGGCTGGAAGCGGCACTGGAGAGCGGCGATGATCGGCGCATTCAGCAGAGCATCGATCTGATCCTGCTTCTGCACAGCATGATCATGGCCTACGGCGGCATCCCGCTGCTGTATTACGGGGATGAGATCGGCACACCCAACGACTGCACCTTCCTTGAGGACGAAAACAAGGCCAAGGACAATCGCTGGATGCATCGCCCACAAATACAGTGGGCAATGGCCGACCTGCGCAAACAGCACGGAACCGCACAGCAACGCATTTTCGACGGCTTGAAGAAGATGATCGCGGTGCGCAAAACCACCGCCGCGTTTGCGGATTACAACAATCGCGAATTGATCGATACCGGCAACGATCACCTGTTCGTGTTCGTGCGGACCAACCCCAACATGTTCAACGATCATGTCCTGGTGGTGGGTAACTTCGACAGCAATCCGCAGTCGCTCAACTTGAGCGATCTGGGCACCCGTTGGGGTTTCGACTACGGGCGTCTCCAGGACTTGTGCAGTGGGGAATCGCCCGCCCTGTTCAAGGATCAGCTGGTGATTCCGCCGTATCGTTTCTACTGGCTGAGCGATTGCGGAACCCGCTGACGGTTACTGCATCTGCGGCCTCATCCCCATGCCGTACATCGGTCGATTCGCACCGTCACCCACCGGACTGCTGCATTTCGGTTCCCTGATTGCGGCCGTGGGCAGTTATCTGCAGGCACGTTCACAGAACGGGCGATGGCTGCTGCGCATGGAAGATATTGATCCGCCCCGCGCACAGCCCGGTGCCGCCGACGCGATCATCGCGACCTTGCGCGCCTACGGTTTCGAATGGGATGGACCGATTCGATACCAGAGCACGCGCGGCGCGGCTTATGACGCCGCCCTGGATCGGCTGCGCGCTGACGGTTGGTTGTTTCCCTGCAGTTGTTCGCGTCGGGAGATCACCGAGGCCGGGGGTGTGTATCCCGGAACCTGTCGCAACGGGCCGCCTGACATGGTCGAGGCAGCACGCCCGATGGCCCTGCGGGTGCGCAGCGATGGCCCCCGGATTCATTTTCACGACGCCTTGCAGGGTGACTTCGACGTGGACGTGGCCGCGACCGTCGGCGACTTCGTGCTGAAGCGGGCCGATGGTCTGTTTGCCTATCAGCTCGCCGTGGTCGTCGATGACGCCGAGCAGGGCGTGACCGAAGTGGTACGCGGCAGCGACCTGCTCGATTCCACCGCGCGTCAGATTCATCTCCAGCGGTTACTCGGTTACCGGACGCCGGATTATGTGCATCTTCCGGTTGTGATCGATCAAGATGGGTACAAGCTCAGCAAGCAGACCTACGCGGCGCCGCTGCGGGACGACGATCCGATTCCGGCGCTTTGCGCGGCAATGGCGTTTCTCGGTCAGGCGGTGCCGGAGGAAATGGCGTTCGCGGCCCTCGGCGATTTCTGGGCGTGGGCGATCCGGAACTGGCGTCTTGTCGATGTCCCGCGTCGTCTTTCGGCGCCTGGAATTGCGTTCAACGGTCTCCGCGACGCCGTCCCGCCGTTATCGTAAGCGGGCGCTTGCGATCATGGCCTGCCCGAGCGCTATACCGCCGTCATTGGCGGGGATCGAGGCGTGGCTCAGAGTGTTCAGGCCGGCGGCATGCAAATGGTCGAGCAGCCCTTCGAACAGATAGCGGTTCTGGAATACACCACCGGACAGGGCGACGTGACGGACGCCGGTCTGAGCACTGAGTTGCAGCGTCAATCGTGTGATGGACTCAATCAGACCCTGATGAAAGCGCGCCGCGACACGGGCCGGTGCGATGCCGTCGGCGAGATCGCCAAGCAGCGTCGGCCACATCGGGCTGGGGTCGAGGACGAGCAGACCGTCGTGGTGGCCGATGTCCATGTGGTAGCCGGTCTCCGGCCCGGAGGTCGAGAGGGCCAGGGCTTCGAGTGCCATCGCGGCTTGCGCTTCGTAGTGAAGCTGCTCGGGGTGAAGATTGAGACAGGCCGCGACGGCGTCGAACAGGCGTCCTGCTGAACTGCTTTCCGGTACGTTGACGCCTTTGCGCAACATCGCTTCCAGGGTCGCCAGCGGTTTCGACTTGAGTAGCCGGGTGATGTTGAGTTCGGGGTATCGATACCAGAGTTCCGGCCAGCCCGGCGTCTCGCGCAGATGTGCGTAGGCGATTCGCCAGGGCTCCCGCATCGCCTGCGTGGCCCCGAACAGGGGCATGGGTCGAACGTGTGCGAGACGCCGGGATTGGCGGTAATCGGCAAGCAGAAACTCACCTCCCCACAGGCTTCCATCGTCGCCATAGCCGAGGCCGTCGAGGGCAATGCCGAGGACGGGACCGGCGTCCCGCGCCCAGGCATTTTCGGCGAGACAGGCCGCGATGTGGGCATGGTGGTGCTGGATCGTGATCAGTTCGAGGCCGCTCCGGGCGGCCCATTCCTGACCGAAGGCGCTGGCCTGATAACGCGGGTGTGCATCGATCGCGATCGCTTGCGGCGTATGGCCGAACAAGCGCTGGTAGAGGTCAATCTGGGTGCCGAAGCTGGCTGCAGTCCGGACCTCTTCCAGGTCGCCGATATGCTGACTCAGGATCGCCTGGTCATGGTGGATCAGGCAGAAGGTGCTCTTCAGGTCGGCGCCCAGGGCGATCAGCGCGGGGCTGTCCTTGAAGCCAGGGGGAAGAGGTATCGGCGCAGGGGCGTAACCCCGGGCGCGACGCAGCACCCGTGGTCGCCCGGCCATGACGCGTGCGACCGAGTCATCGACACGATTGACGATGTCCCGATCGTGGGTAAGGAAATGGTCGGCGATACCATGCAGGGTATGGATTGCATCATCGTTTTCGGTGCATTGCGGCTGCTCGCTGGTGTTGCCGCTGGTCATAACCAGTGGCGTATCCAGGTCACGCAACAGCAGGTGATGCAGCGGGGTGTAGGGCAGCATGAATCCCAGGGTGAATCCGATCGGAGCGATGCTGTCGGCCAATGTCGAGGTGTCGCGACGGCGCAGGAGCACGATGGGCGCGGCGGGTGATTGCAGCAGCGCGAGTTCGTCGGCATCGATCTCGGCATGGCAGCGCACCATGTCGATATCGCGGGCCATCAGTGCGAGCGGTTTGGCATCGCGACGTTTGCGTTCGCGCAGCGCGCGCACCGCATCGTGATTGTGGGCATCGCACGCCAGATGAAACCCGCCCAAGCCCTTGATGGCGATGACTTTTCCGGCGCGGATTGCAGACTGCGCCGCCATGATGGGGTCTGCGGCAATCGATCTGCCGTCGGCATCCAGCCATTGCAGCGTCGGGCCGCATTCCGGGCAGGCGTTGGCCTGGGCATGGAAGCGGCGATTGTGGGGATCCTGATACTCCTGGGCGCACGACGGGCACATTGCGAAACCCGACATGCTGGTGTTGGCGCGGTCGTAGGGCAGGGCGCGAATGATCGAGAGTCGCGGGCCGCAATCGGTGCAGTTGCTGAAGGCGTGGTTGTGGCGGCGGTTGGCGGGTGTATCGATGTCGCTGCGACAGGCCGGGCACAGAGCGGCGTCAGGCAGGATGCTGGCGCGCAAGGCGTCGGTGTGCGTGCTCTCGGCGATCCTGAAATCGGTATAGGAAGTGGTGAGCGTGTGAGGTAGCGATTCGACCCGGTCGATGCGGGCCAGTGGGGGAAGGTGTGCCGGCAGGGAATCAATGAAGGCGTCCATGTCGTCCGGCGTACCTTGGATGATGAGGTAAACGCCGTCGGTATCGTTGCGGACTTCGCCGTGAAGTTGATGCCGCTGGGCGAGCTGCCAGACGTAGGGACGAAAACCGACGCCCTGCACCAGGCCCTGGATATGAAAGGCGCGGCGACGGTTTGCGCTCACACCTTGGTCTTGGCGAGCAGCAGGTCGCGGGCTTGGTTGATGCGCGACGCCAGCCAGTCATTGCCGCCGCGATCGGGGTGCAGCTTCTGCATCAGCTTGCGGTGGGCGTTGATGATCTCGTCACGACCGGCGCCGGGTTTGAGTCCAAGGGCTTCGTAGGCATCCGCTTCGGTCATCGAACCACCCGCACCGGAAGGCGGGGGCCGATTCGGGTCGCGGTCGCTCTGTCCGGTGGAGGCCTGTCCGCGAAACTGCTGGTAGAGGCGTTGGAACAGTGGCACAAGCCGCAACAATCCCAAGGCGCGCTGCATCCAGGGCAGCAGTGCCGCGATCAGTGCGAAGATCCAGTTCAGTCTCCCGGTCAGGGCCAGGAACACGATAACCACCAGAAACAGGGTGAAGCCGCTGCGACGCAGGAGCTGGCCCACCTTTTCCGGTGGCGTGCGCGCGAACCAACGCAGAAAGAAGTAAATCGCGCCAAGCAGTGCGACGATCAGTAACAGGCGGACGAACACGGGCGGGTTTCCGTTTTACCGGGGCAGCCTGGATGGTAGCAGCCGCGAGGATGCGTGCCATCTTCCGGTCTTCGATGGGCGCCTATGGTGTGCTTCGGTGGGATAAACCTAAGGAACCTCTGATTGAATCAGGCACGGTTCAGCGGAATGGCTGAAATTGTCGCGTTCAAGGCGCGGAACGCAGGAAATAGCTGGTCTATTGCCAAGTTTCGCAACGCAGAAAGCGGCAATTTCGGGCTTCAGACGTCCGTGAATGATTCGATCAGAGGTTCCCCTAAGGAGTCTGGTTTCGTGACTTTTCAGCCTGTATCGACATTCTTCATCGCCCGGCTCAAGCCGATTGTGTTCGTGTTGGCGTTATTGCCCCTGTTGTGGATGGTCTGGGATGCATGGCATGGCGGCTTGGGCGCCAATCCGGTGGAGGCCATCACGCATCGCACCGGGAGCTGGGGCTTGCGGTTCCTGTTGCTGACCTTGGCAATCACCCCGTTTCGACGCCTTACCGGATGGAGCCGCATCCTGCGGGTGCGGCGCATGTTGGGGTTGTATGCGTTCTTCTACGTCAGTATCCATTTTGCGATCTGGTTGATCCTGGACCACTTTTTCGATTGGCAGGAGATCGTCACGGACATCATTAAACGTCCCTATATCACCGTTGGGTTTGTCGCTTTCGTTCTGTTGGTGCCGCTGGCGATCACCTCGACCGACGCGATGATCCGGCGGCTGGGTCGACGCTGGCGTCAGCTCCATCAGGCCGTGTATCTGATTGCGGTTCTGGGGGTTCTGCATTTCCTGTGGTTGGTCAAGGCGGATTGGCGGGAACCGGTGGTTTACGGTTTGGTGTTGATCGGATTGTTGACACTGCGCACACCGGCGATGGTCGCGCGTATGGAACGATGGAGAAACGGCGTTTTCGCCAATTGATCTTTGGGGGGGGCGCGGGTAAAGTGCGCCGCTCTTTGAAAACCGCGTGATCGAGAGAGGGTGTTATGCGTCAGGTGCTCGTAGCCGGGAACTGGAAAATGAATGGTTCTCGCGAAAGCATTAAAGGTCTGCTGGACGGCATCAAGGCCGGCATGGGCGATGTGAAAGCCCAGGTTGCCGTGTGTGCCCCGTACGTCTATCTGGCGGATGTGCAGACCCAGCTCGCTGGCAGCTCCATCGGTTATGGCGCGCAGGACATTGCAACCGAAGACGCGGGTGCGTACACCGGTGAGGTGTCCGGACCTATGTTGAATGACTTCGGTGGAAAATACGTCATCGTCGGGCATTCCGAGCGTCGCAGCCTTTATGGCGAAGCCGATGCCGACACTGCGAAGAAGTTTGCGGCGGCGCGTCGCCACGGTCTGACCCCGATCCTTTGTGTCGGTGAGAGTCTGGAGGAGCGTCAGAGCGGTGTTACCGAAGATGTGGTTGCGCGTCAGCTGGATGCGGTGATCGCCCTCGAAGGTGTGGCCGCGCTGGCGAACGCCGTGGTGGCCTATGAGCCGGTCTGGGCGATCGGTACCGGCATGACCGCCAGTCCGGAGCAGGCGCAGGATGTTCACGCATTCATTCGCGGCAAGATTGCCGCCCTGGATGCGGGTGTCGCTGAGGGGTTGCAGATTCTTTATGGCGGCAGCATGAAGCCGGACAACGCGGCGGAACTTATCTCTCAGGCGGATATCGATGGGGGTCTGATCGGCGGCGCTTCTCTGGTCGCGGAAGACTTTCTCGGCATCTGCCGCGCCGGAGGCTGAACGAAATGCATCAGATCGTCCTCGGTCTGCATGTGCTGATCGCGCTGGCCCTGATCGGTCTGGTGCTGATGCAGCACGGCAAGGGTGCCGATGCGGGCGCTGCGTTCGGAAGTGGTGCTTCGGCAACCGTTTTCGGTGCTCAGGGCTCGAGCAATTTCCTGAGTCGCGCCACGGCGATTCTGGCAACCTTGTTTTTCATCACCAGCCTGGCTCTGGCGTATCTGTTTGGTAACACTGCGGCACCGACCAGCGTCACTGAGCAGTTGGTCCCGGCTGAAGTTTCAACGGAAGTGGTCGGGCAGCCGGCGCAGTTGCCCTCCGCGCCGATCGATGTGCCGGTGACGCCTTCCGATGTGCCTGTGGCTCCGGCCCAGTAAGTGAGTGTTGAGTTTTGCCGACGTGGTGGAATTGGTAGACACGCTATCTTGAGGGGGTAGTGGCGCAAGCCGTGCCGGTTCGAGTCCGGCCGTCGGTACCATACAAAGCAGTCGTCCGGGGTGTTTTCCCGGGCGGGCAAACAAATGGCGGGCAGGTCGATCGATCTGCCCGCCATTTGTTTTTTTGGGCGCAGTACAGGTTTCGTGCAAGTCATAAAAATGACCTATGACCCTGTCATGACAATTTTGTTAAGTGACTGAAAATCAAGAAAAATCCGACTTTTTGTCAACTTGACGCCTAGTTTCGCGCTCGGCTAGACTGCGTCACCTTTTCGCGTTGTGGCCCATAACTACATTACCAAGGCTGCTTTCATTGCACGTCATGTGCCGCGAACACCGCAGGTGGAGTCGAACGCAATGCCAGACGCGCTCATGCTGGACAATTATTTGCCGGTGCTGATCTTTCTGATGATTGGCCTGGGTTTCGGGATCGGTCCGATGCTCGCCGGTTTCATTCTCGGTCCGCGCAAGCCGGATGATGAGAAGGTCTCTGCTTACGAGTGCGGGTTTGAGCCGTTCGAGGATTCGCGCATCAAATTCGATGTGCGTTATTACCTGGTCGCGATTCTGTTCATCATCTTCGACCTTGAGATCGCCTTCCTGTTTCCGTGGTCGGTGGTGCTCGATCAGATTGGCCTGTTCGGTCTGGTTGCGATGGGTGTGTTCCTTGGTGTCCTGGTGATCGGCTTTATCTACGAGTGGAAGAAAGGGGCCTTGGAATGGGAATAGAAGGCGTCCTGGAGAAGGGGTTTGTAACCACTTCTGCCGACAAGCTTATCAATTGGGCGCGCACCGGTTCGCTCTGGCCGATGACTTTCGGGTTGGCCTGTTGCGCGGTGGAGATGATGCAGGCGGGTGCGTCGCGCTACGACCTGGATCGCTTCGGCATTATTTTCCGCCCGAGTCCGCGTCAGTCCGACGTGATGATCGTGGCGGGTACCTTGACCAACAAGATGGCGCCTGCGCTGCGCAAGGTTTACGACCAGATGGCGGAACCTCGTTGGGTCATCTCAATGGGTTCCTGCGCGAACGGCGGCGGTTACTACCATTATTCCTACGCGGTGGTTCGTGGCTGTGACCGCGTGGTGCCCGTCGATATCTATGTGCCAGGTTGTCCGCCGACTGCCGAGGCGTTGCTGTACGGCATCCTGCAGTTGCAGAACAAGATTCGCCGTACCAATACCATTGCTCGTACACCGGCCAATGCCGCGTAACCGGGGAGATCATCTTGTCTGACAATACTCTCTCCGCGCGTCTCCAGGATCGATTCCCCACGCATTCGCTGCGATGTGTCGAAGCCTTGGGGGAGACCACGCTGGAGGTTCCGGCGACCGTGGTGGTAGAAGTCATGACGGCCTTGCGCGATGAGCCTGATTTCGAATTCAAGCAGCTCATCGATCTGTGTGGTGTCGATTACGCCGCCTACGGTGCGGTCGAGTGGGAAACCGAGTCGGTTAGTGGCAGCGGTTTCAGTCGTGGCCGCCAGGCCGGGCAGGATGCCAAGGCAGTTCGCAACGAGCGTCGCTTTGCGGTGGTTTATCACCTGATGTCAGTGACCCGGAATCAGCGCCTGCGGGTCAAAGTGTTTCTGCCGGATGATGCCTTCCCGGTGATTGCCTCGGTGGTGGACATCTGGCCGGCGGCGAACTGGTTTGAGCGCGAGGCGTTCGATCTGTTCGGCATCCTCTTCGATGGCCATCCGGATTTGCGCCGCATCCTTACCGATTACGGTTTTGTCGGGCACCCATTCCGCAAGGACTTTCCACTTTCCGGGCATGTCGAGGTGCGTTATGACGCCACCAAGGGTCGTGTCATCTATGAGCCGGTGTCCATCGATCCGCGTACCCTGGTGCCGCGTGTGATTCGTCACGACAGTCGTTACGGAGCGGTGGCTCCGAACGATGCGGGAGATAAGGCCGATGGCTGAAATCCAGAATATGACGCTGAACTTTGGCCCCCAGCATCCCGCTGCGCACGGTGTGTTGCGCCTGGTTCTGGAGATGGATGGCGAGGTCATTCAGCGCGCCGATCCGCATATCGGTCTGTTGCATCGCGGTACCGAGAAGCTGGCGGAGAGCAAGCCTTATAACCAGTCCATCGGTTACATGGATCGTCTCGATTACGTCTCCATGATGTGCAACGAGCACGCCTACGTGATGGCGGTCGAGAAGCTGGCGGGTATCGACGTCCCGTTGCGGGCTCAGTACATCCGGGTGATGTTCGACGAGGTCACCCGCATCCTGAACCATCTGCTGTGGTTGGGTGCGCATGCCCTTGATATCGGCGCAATGACCTTGTTCCTGTATGCCTTCCGGGAGCGCGAGGACCTGATGGACTGCTACGAGGCGGTCTCGGGTGCGCGTCTGCACGCGACCTATTACCGTCCGGGTGGGGTGTATCGCGATCTGCCGGACTCGATGCCGAAATATCAGGCGTCGAAGTGGCGTTCCGAGTCCGAGGTCAGCAAGCTCAACGCGAACCGAGAAGGTTCACTGCTCGATTTTCTCGACGATTTCTGTGCGCGGTTTCCTGCCAACGTCGATGAATACGAAACCCTGCTGACTGATAACCGTATCTGGAAGCAGCGCACCGTCGGTATCGGTGTCGTCGATCCCGATCGTGCTATTGCTCTGGGCTTTACCGGGCCGATGCTGCGTGGCTCAGGGGTCGCGTGGGATCTGCGCAAGAAACAGCCCTATGAAGTTTACGACCAGGTCGATTTCGATATTCCGGTCGGCGTCAACGGCGATTGCTACGACCGCTATCTGGTGCGCATGGAAGAGATGCGTCAGTCGAATCACATCATCAAGCAGTGTATCGATTGGCTGCGCGTGAACGCCGGTCCGGTCATGCCGGAAGGTTCCAAGGTGGCGCCGCCGAGCCGCACCGACATGAAGGGCGATATGGAAGCCCTGATCCACCACTTCAAGTTGTTCACCGAAGGTTACTGCCTGCCGCAGGGCGAAGCCTACTCAGCGGTTGAGCATCCCAAGGGCGAGTTCGGCATCTACATGATCTCGGACGGTGCCAACAAGCCCTATCGCGTGAAGATTCGTGCTCCGGGCTTTGTCCATATTTCCGGTCTCGATGAAATGGTCCGTGGCCACATGTTGGCCGACGTGGTGGCCGTCATCGGTACCCAGGACCTCGTTTTCGGGGAGGTTGACCGTTGAGCCAGACGAACACCAGTTATCCGCAGCTTCTGACCAAGGAAGTGCGCGCGGAGATTGATCACTGGGTTGCCAAATACCCCCCGGAGCAAAAGCAGTCGGCGGTGATTCCTTCGCTGAACATCGTCCAGGAGGCCCACGAAGGCTGGCTGACCGAGGACATGATGGACGCGGTCGCGGAATACCTGGAGATGCCCAAGGTCTCGGTCTACGAGGTCGCGACCTTCTACTCGATGTTGCAGACCAAGCAGGTCGGACGGCACAAGATCTCGCTGTGCAAGAACATCTCCTGCATGTTGCGCGGCGCGGACAAGATCCTCGCGCACATGGAGAAGCGCCTCGGCATCAAGATCGGCGAGACCACCGCCGACGGCCGCATCACGCTGATCCCGGAAGAAGAGTGCCTGGCGGCCTGCGTCGGTGGCCCGATGATGGCGGTCGACGGCCACTACCACGAGAACCTGACGTTGGCGAAGGTCGACGCCATCCTGGACGGGCTGGAGTAAACGATGGGCGAGCAACTCTGTTTCGCGACGCTCAAGTACGACGAGCCCTGGACCCTCGAGAACTATCTCAAGGAAGGCGGCTATCAGGCCTGGAAGAAGATCCTCGCCGAGAAGACTCCGCAGGAAGAGATCATCGAGAACGTGAAGTCGTCGGTGCTGCGTGGACGCGGCGGCGCGGGCTTCCCGACCGGGCTCAAGTGGTCCTTCATGCCGCGTAGCGCGCCGGGCCAGAAGTACATCGTCTGCAACTCGGACGAATCCGAGCCGGGCACCTGCCACGACCGCGACATCCTGCGTTACAACCCGCACGCGATCATCGAGGGCATGGCCATCGCCGGTTACGCGATCGGCGCCACCGCCGGTTACAACTACCTGCGCGGTGAGTTCCACCACGAGCCGTTCCATCGCTTCGATCACGCGATCCAGGAGGCCTACGAGGCCGGCCTGCTCGGCAAGAACATCCAGGGCTCGGGCGTCGATTTCGATTGCTACGCGCACCTCGGCGCCGGCGCCTACATCTGTGGTGAGGAGACCGCGCTGCTCGAATCGCTGGAAGGCAAGAAGGGCCAGCCGCGCTTCAAGCCGCCGTTCCCGGCCAATTTCGGCCTCTACGGCCGTCCGACCACGATCAACAACACCGAGACCCTGGCCTCGGTGCCGGCGATCATGCGCAACGGCGGCGACTGGTTCCTGAACCTCGGCAAGCCGAACAACGGCGGCGTGAAGATCATCTCGGTGTCCGGTCACGTCGAGAAGCCGGGCAACTTCGAGATCCCGCTCGGTACCCCGTTCACGGATCTGCTGGCGATGGCCGGCGGCGTCTGGAAGGGCCGCAAGCTGAAGGCGGTGATCCCGGGTGGTTCGTCCATGCCGGTGATGCCGGCGGAAGCCATCAACGACTGCACCATCGATTACGACTCGCTGTCCAAGGCCGGTTCCGGCCTCGGTTCCGGCGGCATGATCGTGATGGACGACGCGACCTCGATGCCGCACGCGCTGCGTCGCCTGGCGCGCTTCTACTGGAAGGAGTCCTGCGGCCAGTGCACCCCGTGCCGCGAGGGCACCGGCTGGATGCACCGCGTCATCGACCGCATCTGCGAAGGCAAGGGCCGCCAGGAGGACCTCGAACTCCTCGAAGCCGCCGCCGGCCAGATCGAAGGCCACACCATCTGCGCGTTCGGCGATGCCGCCGCCTGGCCGGTGCAGTCCTTCCTCAAGCACTACCGCCATGAATTCCAGTACCTGATCGACCACGGCAAGCCGATGGCAGGTCTGTTGACCGACGCTGAGATGGAGGTGCCGGCATGAGCGACGCCTTCAACATCACGATCAACGGCAAGACCTGCGAAGCCAAGCGCGGGGAGATGCTGATCCAGGTCGCCGATCGCGAAGGGATTCCGATCCCGCGCTTCTGCTACCACGAGAAGCTGCCGATCGCCGCCAACTGCCGCATGTGCCTGGTCGATGTCGAGCGTGCCCCCAAGCCGCTGCCGGCCTGCGCGACCCCGGTCATGGACGGCATGATCGTCCGCACTCAGTCGGAACGCGCCCTGAACGCCCAGAAGGCGGTCATGGAGTTCCTGCTGATCAACCACCCGCTGGACTGCCCGATCTGCGATCAGGGCGGCGAATGCGAATTGCAGGACGTTGCGTTGGGCTACGGCCGTGGCGTGTCCCGCTTCGTCGAGCGCAAGCGCGTAGTCGCCGACAAGAACATCGGCCCGCTGATCGCCACCGAGATGACGCGCTGCATCCATTGCACGCGCTGCATCCGCACCCTGGAACTGGTCGGCGGCTACAAGGAACTCGGCGCCACCGGTCGCGGTGAGAACACCCGCATCGGCACCTACATCGAGCGCAGCGTCGATTCCGAGATGTCCGGCAACGTCATCGACGTGTGCCCGGTCGGCGCGCTGACCTCCAAGCCGTTCCGCTACCGCGCCCGCGTCTGGGAGCTGACCCAGCACGCCGGCGTCGCGCCGCACGACTGCATCGGTTCCAATGTGTCCGTGCATGCACTGGGCAAGGACATTCAGCGGGTCATCCCGCGAGATAACGAAGCGGTCAACGAGGTCTGGATTTCCGACCGTGACCGATTCAGTTATGAGGCGCTCGGCCATGAAGAGCGTCTGCTCAGGCCGATGGTCAAGGAAAACGGGCACTGGCGCGAAACCGATTGGGAAAGTGCCTTGCACGCGGCATCACAGGCTCTGCGTGGTGTGGTCGAGCAGGGCAGCGGCGACGATCTGGGTTGTCTGATCTCGCCATCCGCGACGGTTGAGGAAATGCACCTCGCCCAGAAGTTGATGCGTGCGCTGGGGAGCAACAACATCGATCACCGATTGCGTCAGAGTGATTTCAGTGACGACGACGGTATGGATGCCTTCCCGTCACTGGGATTGCCGATCGCCGATATTGAACACCTCGATGCAGCGTTGTTGATCGGTTCAAATCTGCGCAAGGAACAACCGATTGCAGCGCATCGCCTTCGCAAGGCGGCGGTCAAGGGTGCGAGCGTGCACTGCCTCAATCCGGTCCGATACGACTTCAACATGCCGTTGGCAAGCAATACGGTTGCCGGCGGGCATGCTTTGATCGAGGCGCTAGAAGTCCTTAAGGCCGCGACCAGCGGGAAAGGCAGCCCGGAAGCGAAGCAGACCATTGCCGACCTGAAGAATGCCGGGAACGCCGCAGTCATGGTCGGTGCGTTGGGCATGAATCACGCTGAAGCGGCCAGGGTCCGTGGGTTGGGTCGTGCGATCGCCGACGCCACCGGTGCGCGCTTTGGCTATCTGACCGAAGGCGCGAATAGCGCGGGCGCGTGGTTGACCGGTGCAGTTCCGCATCGGGGCCCGGCCGGCGATGCGGGGGTGAGCAAGGGGCGGAACGCCGGCGATATGCTCAAGGAAGGCTGTAAGGGTTATCTGCTGATCGGCGTCGAACCCGGTCTGGACAGTGCTGACGCCGGTGCCGCCCGACGCAATTTGAAGGCGGCGGGGGCGGTGGTTGCGATCACCGCGTTCGCGAGCGACGAAATGAAGGCGCAGGCACATGTTCTGCTGCCTGCGGCGGCCTGGGGTGAATCCTCCGGGACGTTTGTGAACGCGGAAGGTCGCTGGCAGTCATTCAATGGTGCGGTGGCGCCGAAGGGCGACGCACGACCGGCCTGGAAGATCCTGCGCGTCCTGGGCAATCTGGGTGAGTTCGAGGGTTTCGACCAGCTCAGCTCGGAAGAGGTTTGCGACGAAATTTATGCCAAGGCAGGTTCGCTGACTTCCGAAAACAAGGTGTCGGGCGGTAACGATGGCGCGGTTGCCAAGGCGGCTTTCTGGCGAATCGGGGAGACGCCGATCTACGCGGTGGACATGCAGGTGCGGCGTTCTGGCGCGTTGCAGCACACCAGCGACGCCGGTCAGACCGTGGCCAGGTTGAACAGCAGCGATGCGAATCATCTCGGGCTCGGTGAAGCCGCTATGGTGGCCGTCAAACAAGGCGACGCGCGTGTGGTGCTGCGTCTGGAAATCGATGACCGTATTGCCAGCGGTTGCGTTTGGGTGCCAACCGGGGTGCCCGATACCGTAGAGCTTGGTGCGGCGATGGGTCCTGCGGAACTGGAAAGGGCGTAAGCGATGCTCGAATCGATTCAAACTTTCTGGTCTGGGCTGCCCTTGGTCATGCAGATTCTGGCCAAGATCATTGTCATCGTGATGCCGTTGATGCTGGCGGTTGCGTACCTGACCTTCGCCGAACGCAAGATCATCGGTTACATGCAGGTCCGCATCGGTCCGAACCGCGTCGGTCCGCGTGGCTGGCTGCAGCCGATCGCCGATGCGCTCAAGCTGATGTTCAAGGAGATCATCCTCCCGAGCAGTGCCAACCGGTTCCTGTTTGTGGTTGCGCCGGTGCTGTCGATCATGCCGGCGTTGGCGGCATGGGCCGTTATCCCGTTTGGGGATGAAATGGTGCTGTCAAATGTCGATGCCGGTCTGCTCTATGTCCTGGCGCTCACCTCGGTGGGTGTTTACGGCGTGATCATCGCGGGATGGGCTTCGAATTCGAAGTATGCATTCCTGGGTGCAATGCGCTCTGCGGCGCAGATCGTCGCATACGAAATCGCCATGGGCTTCGCGCTGGTCGGTGTGTTGATGGCGGCAGGGAGCCTGAATCTGGGTGAGATCGTCAAAGCGCAGTCGGGCCATGCCGGTTACTGGTTCTGGATCCCGTTGTTCCCGCTGTTTCTGATTTATTTCATTTCCGGGGTGGCGGAGACCAACCGTGCGCCGTTTGACGTCGCCGAGGGTGAATCCGAAATCGTTGCCGGTTTCCACGTCGAATACTCGGGCATGACCTTCGCGGTGTTCTTCCTCGCGGAGTACGCCAACATGATCCTGATCGCTACGCTGACCGCGATCATGTTCATGGGCGGTTGGTACAGCCCGTTCCCTGAGAGCGTCCCGGTTCTCGGTCAGCCGAGCATGTTGTGGCTGTTCGCCAAGATCAGCCTCTTCCTGCTCATGTTCCTGTGGTTCCGTGCCACCTTCCCGCGCTATCGGTATGACCAGATCATGCGCCTGGGCTGGAAGGTGTTCATCCCGTTGACCATCGTGTGGCTGGTGGTCGAGGGCGTGTGGGTCTACATCAAGCTCGACCCCTGGTTCGCTTAAGGTGAGCACGATGTCATTGAATTCGATCGGCGGTTACGTAAAAAGTCTGCTTCTGCTGGAGCTGCTCAAGGGCATGTCTCTGACCGGAAAGCGTTTTTTCACCCGGAAAATCACCGTCCAATATCCGGAAGAGAAGACGCCGATGTCGCCGCGTTTCCGAGGTCTGCACGCGCAGCGTCGTTACCCGAACGGTGAGGAGCGCTGCATCGCCTGCAAATTGTGTGAGGCGGTCTGCCCGGCATTGGCAATCACCATCGAATCGGCACAACGTGCGGATGGCTCCCGCCGGACCACACGCTACGACATCGATCTGTTTAAGTGCATTTATTGCGGCTTCTGCGAAGAGGCCTGCCCGGTCGATGCGATCGTGGAAACGCCGGTGTTCGAATACCACTTCGAGGAGCGCGGCGAGAACATCATGACCAAGGACAAGCTGCTCGCCATCGGCGACAAGTACGAGGCGCAGATTGCAGCAGCCAAGGCCGCTGACGCGCCGTACCGATAGCGGCATTTCGAAAAGGCATATATCGAATGGCTTTCACTGACCTGGTTTTTTACGTCTTCGCGGCGATCTCGGTGTTCGCAGGCGTACGGGTGATTTCGTCCCGCAACCCCGTTCACTCGGCGCTGTATCTGGTGCTCGCGTTTTTCACCACTTCCGCCTTGTGGTTGTTGCTGGAGGCCGAGTTCCTGGCTATCACCCTGGTGCTGGTGTACGTCGGCGCGGTCATGGTGCTGTTCCTGTTCGTCGTGATGATGCTCGACATCAATCTGGTGTCGCTGCGCGAGGGCTTTGCCCGCTACCTGCCGGTCGGGATCGCCGTTGGCGGCATCATCGTCATCGAAATGATCATGGTGTTGAGTGCCCGCTATGGTGACATGCCCAAGCCGGCGCCTCATCCGGCCAGCTACAGCAACACCGAAGAACTCGGTGGCGTGCTGTACACCGTTTACGTTTATCCATTCGAGATTGCGGCAGTGATTCTGCTGGTTGCGATCGTCGCCGCGATCACCTTGACCTTGCGTCGTCGTCCGGGCACCAAGCATCAGGACCCGGCTAAGCAGGTGGCGGTGAAGCGGGAGGATCGCGTGCGACTGGTCAAGGTGCCGTCTGAACCACGGCAATAACGAAACACAACAACATGCGGACTGCGATCCAATCGCAGTCCTGACGAAACACGGCCGGGTTCCATCCGGCCACAAGGGGGACCGATGGTCGGTTTGTCACACTACCTGATTCTGGGGGCGGTCATGTTCTGCCTCAGCGTGGCGGGCATCTTCCTGAATCGGAAGAACGTGATCATCCTGTTGATGAGCATCGAATTGATGCTGTTGGCGGTGAACACCAATTTCGTCGCGTTCTCGCATTATCTGGGCGACACCGCCGGACAGATATTCGTGTTCTTCATTCTCACGGTCGCCGCTGCGGAAGCCGCAATCGGGCTTGCCATCCTGGTGGTGGTGTTCCGTAACCGCAGCACCATCAATGTCGAAGACCTCGACGCGATGAAAGGGTGATGGCGATGGACATGACCCCAAACATGACATTGTCCGAAAACGTGCTGCTGAGCATCGTGCTTGCCCCCTTGGCGGGCGCGATCGTTGCCGGTTTGTTCAGCAAGGCGATCGGACGCGCCGGGGCCCATTGGGTCACCATCCTGGGCGTTCTGACCTCTTTCCTGTTGTCGCTGACGGTGTTCAAGGCCTTGGTGTTCGACGGCGCTGCGAAGTTCGATGCCACCGTTTACACCTGGCTGGTCAGCGAGGGCGTCAAATTCGAAGTCGGCTTCCTGGTGGACAAGCTGACGGTATTGATGATGACCGTGGTGACGTTCGTGTCGCTGATGGTGCACATCTACACCATCGGCTACATGGCCGATGACGAGCACAACTGGGACGAGAAGTCTCTGGCCGGCAAGAACAGCTACCAGCGCTTCTTCTCGTACATCTCGCTGTTCACGTTCTCGATGCTGATGCTGGTCATGGCGAACAACTTCATGCAGTTGTTCTTCGGCTGGGAGGCGGTGGGTGTCGTCTCCTATCTGCTTATCGGCTTCTGGTCCACGCGCGAAACGGCGATCTACGCAAATCTCAAGGCGTTCCTGGTCAACCGCGTCGGCGACTTTGGCTTCCTGCTCGGCATCGCTGCGGTGCTGATGTCGTTCAATTCCTTGAACTACGCCGAGGTTTTCGCAGCCGCGCCGCGTATGGCCGATGCAACATTTCAGGTGTTCCCGGGTGTCGATTGGTCGCTACTGAGCGTGATCGGCATCCTGCTGTTCGTCGGCGCGATGGGTAAGTCGGCGCAGATGCCGCTGCATGTGTGGTTGCCCGATTCCATGGAAGGCCCGACCCCGATCTCGGCACTGATCCACGCGGCGACCATGGTCACCGCCGGTATCTTCATGGTGGCGCGCATGTCGCCGATCTACGAACTCTCCGAGACCGCGCTGTCCGTGGTCCTGGTCATCGGTGCGCTAACCGCGTTCTTCACCGGCCTGCTCGGCCTGGTGCAGCACGACATCAAGCGCGTGGTCGCGTACTCGACGCTGTCGCAGCTCGGTTACATGACGGTCGCCCTCGGCGCCTCCGCGTACTCCGCCGCGATCTTCCACCTGATGACCCACGCTTTCTTCAAGGCGCTGCTGTTCCTCGCCGCCGGTTCCGTGATCATCGCGATGCACCACGAGCAGGACATGCGCAAGATGGGCGGCCTGAAGAAGTACATGCCGATCACTTACTGGACCTCGCTGCTGGGTTCGCTGGCCTTGATCGGTTTCCCCGGTTTCTCGGGGTTCTTCTCCAAGGACGGCATCATCGAAGCGGTACATCACTCGCATATCGCCGGTTCCTCGCTGGCCTACTTCTCGGTCACCGCCGGGGTGTTCATCACTGCGCTATACAGCTTCCGCATGTTTTTCCTGGTCTTCCACGGTCAGGAACGCATGGATGAGCACACCCGGCACCATTTGCATGAAACGCCGGCGGTCGTGACCGTTCCGTTGATGCTGCTGGCGATCCCTTCCGTGATCCTGGGCTTCTTTACGGTGGGTCCGGTGTTGTTTGGAGACTACTTCGGCGATGCAATTTACGTGGCGGCGGCGCATGACGGACTGGCCGTGATGGGCGAGCATTTCCACGGTGCCTTTGGCTTCATCCTGCACGGCATGATGGGCCTGCCGTTCTGGCTTGCTTCCGCCGGTGTGTTCACCGCCTGGTTCATCTACATGAAGCGCCCGGACATTGCCGACGTGTTCCAGGACAAGCTGTCCGTCGTGCATCGCATCCTTGAGAACAAATACGGCTTCGACGACTTCAACCAGAAGGTGTTCGGTGACGGTTCACGCGGTCTCGGCGGTTTGCTCTGGCAGGTCGGCGACGTCAAGGTAATCGATGGTGCTGCGGTAAACGGGAGCGCGCGTCTGGTGGGATGGTTCTCGACGGTCGTCCGTCACATTCAGACCGGATACCTGTATCACTACGCCTTCGCGATGATCATCGGCCTTCTGGTTTTGCTCAGTTGGGTCGTGGTTCCGGGGTTTGTCCGGTAAGCCGGGGAATTTGAATGTTCACTGATCTGCCTCTTCTCAGTCTGGTCGTGTGGTTGCCCATTATCGGCGGCTTCCTGGTCCTGGCCCTTGGCAACAACTCCGACCATGCGGCTCGCCGGCTCGCATTGATGGTTTCCCTTGTTACCTTCATGGTCAGCCTTCCTTTATGGACAGGCTTTGACAGCAGTACGGCGGCGATGCAGTTCCAGGAGCGCGCGTCCTGGATTCCGACATTCAATGTCTACTACCACCTCGGTGTTGACGGGTTATCGATGCCGCTGATCCTCCTCACCACCTTTACCGTGGTCCTGGTGGTGATTGCCGGTTGGGAAGTCATTCAGAACAAGCCAGGGCAGTACATGGCCGCCTTCCTGATCATGGAAGGCTTCATGAACGGGGTCTTTGCCTCCCTGGATGCCATGCTGTTCTACGTGTTCTGGGAAGCGATGCTGATCCCGATGTTCCTGATCATCGGCATCTGGGGCGGTCCACGCCGCGTCTACGCGACCATCAAATTCTTCCTCTACACCTTCCTCGGCTCGGTGTTCATGCTGGTCGCGCTGATCTACATGTTCTGGCAGTCCGACAGCTTCGCGATCCTCGACTTCCATGCCCTTAAGTTGACGCTGAACGCGCAGATCCTGATCTTCATCGCCTTCCTGCTCGCCTTCGCGGTCAAGGTGCCGATGTGGCCGGTGCACACCTGGCTGCCGGACGCCCACGTGGAGGCGCCGACCGGCGGTTCGGTGATTCTGGCCGCGATCATGTTGAAGATCGGCGGGTACGGTTTCCTGCGTTTCTCGTTGCCGATTGCGCCGGATGCCGCTCATACCCTGGATTGGCTGATCATTGCCATGTCCCTGATTGCGGTCGTGTATATCGGCTTCGTCGCGCTGGTGCAGAGCGACATGAAGAAGTTGATCGCGTATTCGTCGATCGCGCACATGGGCTTCGTGACCCTCGGCTTCTTCATTATCTTCACGATTCTGGAGAACACCGGCGGCACAAGTGGTGCGGTCCTCGGTATTGAGGGCGGCATGGTGCAGATGGTCTCGCACGGCTTCATCTCCGGCGCGATGTTCCTCGGCGTCGGTGTGATGTACGACCGCGTGCACAGCCGCGAGATCGGCGCGTACGGCGGTGTGGTCCACACTATGCCGAAGTTCGCCGGCTTCTTCGTGCTGTTCGCGATGGCCAACTCGGGCCTGCCGGGCACCTCTGGCTTCGTCGGCGAGTTCATGGTCATCCTGGCCAGCTTCAAGGCCAACTTCTGGTATGCCTTCCTGGCTGCCACCACATTGATCCTCGGCGCCGCCTACACGCTGTGGATGGTCAAGCGGGTGATTTATGGCCCGGTTGCGAACGAAAACGTCGCGGCGCTTGAGGATCTGAACAGCCGTGAATTCCTCATCATGGCGATTCTGGCCGTCGCCGTGCTGGCACTGGGTGTCTATCCCGCGCCGCTGACCGAAGTCATGCATGCGTCGGTCGAAAATCTTGTCCAGCATATTGCTGTATCCAAGCTGCCCTGATGAATTCGCCGCAGATGAATGCAGACATACGCCGATTCGCTCTGATAGTGGCCTCCCTGGGGATGCCGAAGTCTTTGGTGCCCGGGTCCGTTTCGGGCATCGTAAACACCGCTTCGACACGCGTTCATCCGCGTCTGTCGGCGGCTGATAACGCTGTTCAGGATCAAAACTCATGACCCCTGATGTCGCCGAATTTGCCCCCCTGGCCGCCGAGATTTTCGTGCTGGCGATGGCCTGTTTCATCCTGGTGCTCGACGCCTATCTGCCCGATACGCGCCGCCTGATCGCGTTTCGCCTGACCCAGGTTACGCTGCTCGGCGCCGCCGTCCTCACCTGGATGCAGTACGACACGATGATCGGCACCACCGACCGCATGGTCCTGCTGGGCGGCACGTATGTGGCCGATACCCTGTCCATGGTGCTGAAGCTGGCGGTATATGCCGTCTCCGCCGGGGTTTTCCTGTACTCGCGCGACTATCTGCGTGATCGCGGCATTCTCAAGGGTGAGTATTTTGTGCTTGGCCTGTTTGGCGTGCTCGGCATGATGGTGATGATCTCTGCACACAACATGCTCAGCGTTTACCTTGGTCTGGAGCTGTTGTCCCTGTCTATGTACACGATGGTCGCATTCCAGCGTCAGAACGGTGTCGCATCGGAAGCGGCCATGAAGTACTTCGTGCTCGGTGCGATTGCCTCGGGCATGTTGCTCTACGGTATTTCCATGATTTACGGCGCAAGCGGATCGCTGGATCTGGCTGCGATCGGTCGTTATGTCGCCGAACATGGGGCTGAAGACCGGATTCTCGCGTTCGGCGTGGTGTTCATCGTCGCCGGTCTGGCGTTCAAACTGGGTAATGCCCCTTTCCATATGTGGGTGCCGGACATCTACAACGGTGCACCCACCTCGGTCACCCTGTTCATCGGTGCCGCGCCCAAGATCGCCGCATTCGCGATGGTCATGCGGGTTCTGGTAGAAGGTCTGGGCGGTCTCCATGCAGACTGGACCCCGATGCTGATCATTCTCGCGGTGGGTTCGCTCGCGGTCGGCAACGTCATTGCGATCGCGCAGACCAACATCAAACGCATGCTGGCCTATTCGACGATCTCGCACATGGGCTTTGTGGTTCTCGGCATCCTCGCCGCCAACAAGGTCGGCTACAGCGGCGCGATGTTCTACGCGATCACCTACGCGCTGACCTCGGCCGGTGGCTTCGGCCTGCTGGTGTTGCTGAGCCGCGCAGGATTTGAGGCAGAGAAGCTTGACGATCTGAAGGGTCTGAACGATCGAAATCCCTGGCTAGCCTTCCTGATGCTGCTGCTCATGTTCTCCATGGCCGGTGTGCCGCCTACCGTCGGTTTCTACGCGAAGTTGTCCGTGTTGCAGGCAGTGGTTTCTGCAGACATGGTCTGGCTGGCCGCCGTCGCAGTGTTCTTTTCCATCATTGGCGCGTTCTACTACATCCGCGTGGTCAAGGTGATGTACTTCGACAAGCCGGAGGACGAGGCGCCGATTTTCGCCGGATTCGACGCCAAAGCGGTGCTCAGCGTGAACGGTCTCGCAGTGCTCGCACTAGGCGTTTATCCGTCCGGTCTCATGGCCTGGTGTGCCAAGGCCCTTGGCTGAGCGGAGATTGTCTGTCTGAGGGACGCCCGTCCGGCGGCAGTTCCTGCAACGCCGCCATTCCTCGCGGTCGGACAGTGAGAAGTGCCTGTGTCAGGCCTGGCTGCCCAGCGCATGATCAAGGATGTCCAGCCCTTCGCGCTCAAGCATCCGAGTCAGACGGATCAGAGGAAGCCCGATCAGGCTGGTCGGATCATCGCCTTCCATACGCTCGAAAAGGGCGACGCCGAGCGCTTCGGATTTAAAGCTGCCTGCGCATCGATAGGGCTGCTCCGCCCGGAGATAGTTGTCGATCTGTGTGTCGGTGAGACGCCGAAATTCAACCGTGAACGGGATGACTTCCACCTGGCTGTGGCCAGTCGCGGTATTGAGCAGGCATAAGCCCGTTTGGAACACGACCCGTTTGCCGCTCGCTGCCTTGAGCTGGGCGACTGCGTTGTCATGGGTATGCGGTTTACCCAGTATTTCGCTGCCAAGAACCGCGACCTGATCGGAACCGATGACCAGGGCCTCCGGAAAATCCATCTTCGCGGCCGCCGCTTTCTGTTTGGCAAGACGCCGTACCAGAGTGATGGCGCTCTCATCCGGACGCCGCTTTTCATCGATGTCGGGCGCAAAAGTGTCGAACGGCACCTGAAGCCGGGAAAGGAGTTCCCGTCGAAACGGGGAGGTTGAGGCGAGAACAAGTTGCATGTTTGCTTCTGGAGATACGTCAAGTTATGAGTCGGGATGCAATCCGTATCGTCTGATTCGGGATGGGCGACCGCGTTTTAATGGTCCGCGCCGTCATGCGCTCAGCCGATCTCGATCAAAGTTTCATCCGGGGTTACGGTATCGCCCTTGACCACGTGAACGGCACTGACGGTGCCGGCGACCGGCGCTTGAACTTCGGTCTCCATCTTCATTGCCTCGGTGATCAGGAGCGGCGCGCCCGCTTTGACTTCGTCGCCTTCCTTGACCAGGACGTCAACGATGGTGCCGGGCATCGATGTGGTGACATGCCCCGGCTTGGTCGCGCGAGGCCGCTTGCCGTTGGCACGCTTCGGGGCGGCGCTGCTTTCTGAGGTCTCCGGCTCGAGCTCTTCCAGCGTTTCGATCAGGATCTCTTCGGGCTGTCCGTCCACGGTCACGTAGAAGGGTCGTTGCTCCTGACGTTTGTGCCCGCTGCCGGTGACCCGGATGTGATAGGTCTCACCGTGCAGGGTGACGTTGAATTCCACTGGCGCCCCAGCGGGTTCGTCGGATTTGCTGGGCTTGGGGGCTTCCAGCGGTTCGGGGACCAGAGCGTTGTCGTTGCGCTGCTTGAGGAATTCCCGCCCCATGTCGGGGAACATCGCGAAGGTTAGTACGTCTTCTTCGCTGCGTGCGATGTCGCCGATATTCTCGCGCAGGGCATCGAGTTCAGCGGGGAGCAGATCGGCGGGGCGGATGTCGATCACGTCCTCGTTGCCGATCGCCATCTGCCGGACCATGCGATTGATCTGACCTGGCGCTCGGCCATAACGACCCTGAAGGTAATGCTTCACCTCGTTGGTGATGGTCTTGTAACGCTCACCAGTCATGACATTGAGCACCGCCTGGGTGCCGACGATCTGTGACGTCGGGGTGACCAGCGGCGGATAGCCCAGATCCTGGCGGACGCGGGGGATTTCATCGAGAACCGCGTTCATGCGATCCAGGGCACCTTGTTCGCGCAACTGGTTGGCGAGGTTGGAGATCATGCCGCCCGGGACCTGGTTGACCTGCACGCGGGTATCCACACCGGTGAATTCGTTCTCGAACTGGTGGTACTTCTTGCGCACCGAATGGAAATAGAAGCCGATCTCCTGGAGTGAGGGGAGGCTGAGGCCGGTAGCCCACGGGGTATCCGCGAGCGCCGCGACCATGGATTCGGTCGGGGCGTGGCTGGCTCCCCCCGCGAGAGGCGAGATCACCGTGTCGATGTGGCGGCAGCCGTTCTCGATGGCGCGCAAATGACACATCTCGGCCATACCCGCAGTGGCATGGATGTGCAGGTGAATAGGGACTTTGACGGCGTTGGTCAGGGCGGCAAACAATTCGGCGGTACGGGTGGGGGTGAGCAGTCCTGCCATGTCCTTGACCGCGATGCTGTCGCAGCCCATGGATTCGAGTTCACGCGCCATCGCGATGAATTGCTCGACGTCATGAACCGGGCTGGTGGTGTAGCTGATCGTGCCCTGGGCGTGCTTGCCAACCGCCTTGGTTGCTTCGATCGCGGTGCGCAGATTGCGGGTGTCGTTGAGCGCGTCGAAGATGCGAAATACATCCATGCCGTTGTCGGCCGACTTGGCGATGAACGCTCGAACCACGTCGTCGGAATAATGGCGGTAACCGAGCAGATTCTGGCCGCGTAGCAGCATCTGCAGACGTGTGTTCGGAAGGGCATCTCGCAGTTTGCGCAAGCGCTCCCAAGGGTCCTCGCGCAGGAAGCGAACGCAGGCGTCGAAGGTGGCGCCGCCCCAGGCTTCCAGGGACCAGAAACCGATCTTGTCGAGCTTTTCGCAGATCGGCAGCATGTCTTCCGTACGCATGCGTGTCGCGAGCAGGCTCTGATGGCCGTCGCGCAGGACCAGGTCGGATATGTGGACGCGATCGTTCATGGGGTTTCGTTCCGGATGGGGTCAACGGCTTGAGAAGCGGTCAACGCGCAGGCGCGGAGTCCGCAGAGTGCGCAGGGATTCATGAGATTGGCGGTGCGGGGTTGTTACGTTGAATGCGACGGCGGCTCATCATGATCACAGCCCTTGATGCGCAGCCAGGGCTGCCGCGATGACGGCAGCGAGCTCGCGAGGTGGGCGGCGCACGGAGTATTCGGTGAGTTCGGTGTGACGTTCGACGAAACTGGTGTCGAACTGGCCGCTCTGGAATTCCTCCGACTTGAGGATTGCCAGATGATACGGAATGGTGGTCTTGACCCCGAATACCCCCATATCCTTAAGGGCGCGTTTGCCACGCCGCAGCACACTGGGCCAATCCAGCGCCCAGACGATCAGTTTGGCGCACATCGAGTCGTAATAAGGCGGAATCTGGTAGCCGGTGTAGATGGCGGCATCGGTACGGACGCCGGGACCACCTGGCGCGAAATAACGAGTTATTCGGCCAAAGCTCGGCAGGAAGTCGTTCTGGGGATCTTCGGCATTGATGCGGAACTGGATCGCAAAGCCGCGTTTCTGGACCTGTCTCTGGCTGATCGACAAAGGTTCGCCGGCGGCAATGCGAATCTGCTCCTGGACGATGTCGATACCGGTGATCTGTTCGCTGATGGTGTGCTCGACCTGCAGCCGGGTGTTCATTTCCATGAACCAGGCGTCGCCATTCGCTTCGAGCAGGAACTCGACCGTCCCCGCATTTTCGTATCCGACCGCCTTGGCGGCCTTCACCGCCGTTTCGCCGAGGTACTGTCGTTGCGCTTCGGTCAGCGACGGCGAGGGTGCAATCTCGATCAGCTTCTGGTGACGACGCTGAATGGAGCAGTCCCGCTCGAACAGATGGACACAGTTGCCGTGACTGTCGGCGAGGATCTGAACTTCGATGTGACGCGGATTGACGACACACTTCTCCAGAAAGACATCCGCACTCCCAAAGGCCTTGGTCGCTTCCGAAATCACTCGCGCATAGTTGCGGCGCAGCTCGTCCGGCGAATCGCAGCGCCGGATACCGCGCCCGCCGCCGCCCGACGTGGCCTTGAGCATGACCGGGTAACCGATCCCTTTGGCAACATCCAGGGCCTCATCGACCGACGTCAGATTGCCGTCGGTGCCGGGTGTGACCGGCACGCCGGCGGCCTGCATGGAACGCCGTGCCTCGGTCTTGTCACCCATGGCATGGATGACCTCCGCGCTCGGGCCGATGAAGTGAATACCACGCGCCGCACACGCCTTCGCAAGCAGCGGGTTCTCGGACAGGAAGCCGTATCCCGGATGCAGAGCATCGCAACCGGTTGCGACGGCGAGATTGACGATGCGATGCACGTTGAGATAACCGGCCACGGAATCCGGGCCGATGTTATAAGCCTCGTCGGCCTTCTTGACGTGCAGGGCGTGTCGATCCGCGTCCGTAAAAATCGCTACCGAGGTAATGCCCATCTCTGCGCAGGCGCGCACGACACGGACCGCGATTTCGCCGCGATTGGCGATCAGGATTTTGTCAAACAAGGCTGGAATCCGGTGATGGACGCAGGGGTTTGCGTTGCAAATGCGGCCTAGCTTAGACCAAAGCAGAGTGCGTATATCAGGCTTTACCCGGGGTGGGAAAATCCCGTAAAATTGACCGCTTATGTCGGTAACACTGCCTGCGCGAATCGATTGTCTGCGACTTGTTCGTCAGGGCGAGCGCTTGCAGGGGGTATTGCCGCCTTCGAGGATGCCGCGCTTGTTAGACGCGGTCATTGATGTTGGCGATGTCGATGTTGAGCTGGAATTCGGGGTCGACGTTGGACGCATTCGCTTCATCAGCGGCAGCGTCAAGACTCGCGTAAGCATGCCCTGTCAACGCTGCCTCGAGCCGATGTCGATTGATATTGATGCCCGGGTCCATCTGGGTATCGTGATCGCCGAGGCACAGATTGATCGGCTGCCGACGGAATACGAACCGCTGTTGATCGGAGAAGACCTGATCGATCCGGCGGTGTTGGTTGAAGACGAATTGTTGTTGGCGTTGCCTCTCGCCCCTCGGCATGAGCCGCAGGACTGTCCGGCCTGGGAAAAGGTCTCGGCAGGCAGTGAAGGCGGCGTTACCCCGTCCGGAGCGACGAAAAGTACACGGCCTAATCCGTTCGCGGTGCTGGCTTCATTGAAAGACAAACATTGACACTGGCAAAGATTGACGCCGCAGGAGTTGACCCATGGCCGTTCAGAAAGACCGTAAATCCCGTTCCAAGCGCGACATGCGTCGTTCCCACGACGCGCTCAAGGCCAACAGCCTGTCGCAGGACTCGCTGACCGGCGAGACCCATCTCCGTCACCACATCACCCCGGATGGCTACTACCGTGGTCGTCAGGTGATTGCGTCCAAGACTGTCAGCGACGACGAATAAATTCGTCTCACAGCGCAATCTTGAACAGGGCCGCTTCTTGCGGCCCTGCTTCTTACCGCAAGCATGAGCAACGCGATAACGATCGCCCTCGACGCGATGGGAGGCGATCACGGAACTGATTCCGTCATCCCGGCCGCCATTTCGGCGCTGGACCGGCACGCCGATCTGTCGATCGTGCTTGTTGGCGATCGCGACACCTTGACCCATTGCCTGGCTCGGCAGCGCGTCGTCGAACACGATCGGCTGCGTATTCACCATGCGTCTCAGACGGTCGGCATGGACGAGCCTCCCGCACAGGCTCTGCGCGGCAAGAAGGACTCATCCATGCGGGTGGCGATCAACCTGGTGAAGGATGAAGTCGCCCATGCCTGTGTTTCTGCAGGAAACACGGGCGCCTTGATGGCAACGGCGCGTTTCGTGCTGAAAATGCTGCCGGGTATCGATCGCCCGGCGATCATCTCGGCGATTCCGTCCTCGGTCGGGCATACCCATATGCTCGATCTGGGGGCCAACGTCGATTGTGAAGCCGAGCATCTTCTCCAATTCGCGTTGATGGGGTCGGAGCTGGCGCGTGCGGTCGAAGGCATTGAACGTCCTCGCGTTGGTCTCCTCAACATCGGCGAGGAAGACATCAAGGGCAACGCCAATGTAAAGGAAGCCGCCAAGCTGATTGCGGCCAGTCCGTTGAATTACATTGGCTATGTCGAGGGTGACGATGTCTATGCCGGTGGTGTCGATGTCGTGGTTTGCGATGGTTTCGTCGGTAACGTCGCACTGAAATCGGCGGAAGGTGTTGCCAAGATGATCGGCAATGCACTCAAGCAGGAATTCCGTCGCAGTTGGCTGACCATGATTGCTGGCGCCATCGCTTATCCCGTCTTGAAGCGCATGCGCACCCGTTTCGACCCTCGCCGGTACAACGGCGCCAGTCTGCTAGGCTTGCGCGGCATCGTGATCAAGAGTCACGGCGGCGCGGATGCCTTGGCGTTCGGGAACGCCATCGACATCGCGGTCAAAGAGGTTCACAAGTCGGTGCCGTCGCGCATCGAGGAACGCATTTCGGCCTTGATGGGCCAAGGGTAAATATCGTTTTGAGCACTTATTCGCGCATCGTCGGCACGGGCAGCTATCTGCCGGAAAAGGTTCTCACCAATCACGACCTCGAGGCGATGGTGGAGACGTCCGATGAATGGATTCGTAGCCGGACCGGGATTGCAGAGCGCCATGTCGCCGTCGAAGGGGAAACCACCTGCGATCTCGCTGAGCAGGCCGCGCGCCGGGCGATGGAAGCGGCGGGCATCACCAAGGATGAGGTCGATCTGATCGTGGTCGCGACCACAACCCCGGATCGCGTATTTCCGAGTACCGCATGTCTGTTGCAGCAGCGCCTGGATATCCACGGCTGCGCCGCCTTCGACGTGCAGGCGGTGTGTACCGGTTTCGTTTACGCCTTGGGTGTGGCGGATAAATTCATGCGCGCTGGCGGGATTCGCAACGCCATCGTCGTGGGTGCCGAGACTTTGTCCCGGATCGTCGATTGGACCGATCGCACGACCTGCGTACTGTTCGGCGATGGTGCCGGTGCAGTGGTGCTTCAGGCCTCGGAAGAGCCCGGCATCCTGTCTACACATCTGCACGCGGATGGCAGCTACGAAAGTCTCCTGACGGTGCCGGCCGGAACGTCCCTGGGCTACGAGCAGGACGCCTTCATCTTCATGAAAGGTAACGAGGTCTTCAAGATGGCGGTCAATACCCTTGGCCGCATCGTCGATGAAACCCTGGCCGCCAACGAAATGGAGAAGTCCGACATCGATTGGCTGGTGCCGCACCAAGCCAATATTCGCATCATCGAAGCCACCGCCCGCAAGCTCAAGATGCCGATGGATCGTGTCGTGGTGACGGTCGATCATCACGGTAATACGTCGGCGGCGTCCGTGCCTCTGGCGCTCGATACGGCGGTTCGCGACGGTCGCATCAAGAAGGGGGAAACCCTGTTGATGGAGGCGTTTGGCGGTGGCTTCACCTGGGGCTCCGTGCTCGCTAAATTCTAAATAAAACAATTACATGAATACGCAACTCGCTTTTTTGTTTCCGGGGCAGGGTTCCCAGTCAGTCGGTATGTTGGCCGATCTCGGTGACAACCCAATGGTGCGCGATACCTTTGCCGAAGCCTCTGGCGTCCTGGGCTACGATCTCTGGGCATTGGCCCAGAATGGTCCGGAAGCCGATCTGAATCAGACCGATCGTACCCAGCCTGCCATGCTTGCAGCCGGCGTCGCGATCTGGCGCCTCTGGCGGGAACAGGGTGGGGATGAGCCCTGCGTCATGGCGGGTCACAGCCTCGGCGAATATTCCGCGTTGGTGTGTGCCGATTCGATTGATTTCGCGGCGGCAGTGGATCTGGTTGCCGAACGTGGCCGTCTGATGCAGGCGGCGGTTCCGGCGGGTGAAGGCGCGATGGCGGCGATCCTTGGCTTGGAAGATGCGCAGGTGGTCGCCGTGTGTGCACAGGCCGCTCAGGGCGACGTGGTTTCTGCCGCCAACTTCAATTCCCCCGGGCAGGTGGTGGTCGCGGGTTCTGCTGCGGCCGTCGATCGTGCCGTGGCATTGGCGACCGAGGCTGGGGCCAAGAAGGCTGTCAAGCTGGCGGTCAGTGTGCCGTCGCATTGCGCCTTGATGCGTCCGGCGGCGGACCAGCTCGCCGCCAAGCTCGCGGGGATCGAGATTCGCACCCCGCGCGTGCCGGTGATTCACAATGCCGATGTCGCGGCATATTCCGATGCGGATCGCATCCGTGATGCGCTGGCGCGGCAATTGTATCAGTCGGTGCGCTGGGTGGAGATCGTTCAGAAACTGGCCGCAGACGGAATCGTCAATGCGATCGAGGCGGGTCCAGGCAAGGTATTGATGGGGCTGAACCGTCGCATTGACCGTAACGTTAAGACCACCCCGGTTCTGGATGCCGATTCCCTGGCCAAGGCTCTGACCGAATAAATCGAAGAGGGAAGTTTGCATGTCTCTGGAGAACGAAATTGCGCTGGTGACCGGTGCCAGCCGTGGCATTGGTGCGGCGATCGCACAGGCGCTCGGTGAGCAGGGGGCCACCGTGATCGGTACCGCGACCACGGATAAAGGTGCGGAAGCCATTGCCAAACGCCTCGCCGACGCAGGCATCAAGGGCACGGGCATGACCTTGGACGTGGCCGATCCGGAGAGCGTGGATTCGGTGTTGAAGGTGATTTCCGAGCAATTCGGCGGTGTCACCGTACTGGTCAACAATGCCGGGATCACTCGGGACAACCTGCTGATGCGCATGAAGGACGAGGAATGGGACGCGATCATGGCGACCAATCTGACCTCCGTATATCGCCTCAGCAAAGCGGTGCTGCGTGGCATGACCAAGGCTCGCAAGGGCCGCATCATTTCGATTTCTTCCGTGGTGGGGGTGTCCGGCAACGCCGGGCAGACCAACTATGCTGCGGCCAAAGCCGGCTTGATCGGCTTCAGCAAGTCGCTGGCGCGGGAAGTGGGATCGCGTGGCATCACCGTGAATGTGGTCGCGCCCGGCTTCATCGACACCGACATGACCCGTGAGTTGGCTGATGCCCAGCGCGACGCACTGCTGGGACAGATTCCGCTGGGTCGTCTTGGTCAGCCTGCGGAGATTGCCGCTGCGGTGGCGTTCCTGGCTTCACCTGCTGCTGGCTACATCAGCGGCGAGACGATTCATGTCAACGGCGGTATGTACATGGCCTGAACCCCGTTTGGGGCAAGAGTCGAAAAAGCGTCTAAATTCCGGTCGGTGCCGCATTTGTTGAACCGCCCTTCCGGTTTTAACTAAAATCCCGGCTCCACAGCCCAGGTGGCTGTTCCGGAACACAGTCACATAGGACCTACAACAATGTCTGACGATTTGTTTGATCGCGTAAAGAAGATCACCGCCGAGCAGCTGGGTGTCGATGAAAGTGAAGTCACCATGGACTCTTCCTTCGTGGACGATCTGGGTGCCGACTCTCTCGACACCGTGGAGCTGGTCATGGCCCTCGAAGAAGAATTCGGTTGCGAAATTCCGGATGACAAGGCCGAAGGCATCGCTACCGTCAAGAACGCGGTCGATTACATCAAGGCCAACGGCTGATCGAATTGGCTTTCGGCCGCAGCGGTCGGCCTGGCTGATCGCCACAGACGCCGTGCCCACGTTGCCGTAAAGGCGGGTGGTCGCGGCATTTTCATTTCAGGGGGTGTGCGTCCTGGCGCGCGCCTCAAAGAGCGTTAAACGAGGGTATTCCATTGACCAAGCGACGCGTCGTGGTGACCGGTCTGGGCATCGTTTCTCCGGTTGGTACCGGCATCGACAAGGCCTGGGCCAACATCCTGGCCGGCAAGAGCGGCATCAAGCCGATCACCGCGTATGACGCCAGCGCGTTTGCGACGCGCTTCGCGGGATTGGTGGATGACTTCGAAGTCACGGATTACATGAGTGGCAAGGAAGCGCGCAAGATGGATGGCTTCATCCATTACGGCATCGCTGCGGGCATGCAGGCCTTCCAGGATTCGGGTATCGAGGTGACCGAGGAAAACGCGGAGCGGATCGGCGTTGCCATCGGCTCCGGTATCGGTGGTATCGGGACCATCGAACGTACCCGCGATCAGTTCACCGCAGGCGGTCCGCGCAAGGTATCGCCGTTCTTCGTCCCAGCCAGCATCATCAACATGATCTCCGGACACCTGTCGATCATGCATGGCTTGCAGGGGCCGAACATTGCGATCGTCACGGCCTGTACCACGGGCACCCATAACATTGGCGACGCCGCCCGCATGATCATGTACGGCGACGCCGACGTGATGGTCGCTGGTGGTGCGGAAATGGCCTCCAGCGAACTCGGTGTGGCCGGTTTTGCGGCGGCGCGGGCGTTGTCCAACCGCAATGACGACCCGCAGACGGCCAGTCGCCCCTGGGACAAGGATCGCGACGGGTTTGTCCTGGGTGACGGCGCCGGTGCCCTGGTGCTCGAAGAGTACGAACACGCCAAGGCACGCGGCGCGAAGATCTACGCCGAAGTCGCTGGCTTCGGTCTCAATGGCGACGCCTACCACATGACCCAGCCGCGTGCGGGCGGGGAAGGCGCCATGCGCTGCATGCAACTGGCCATGCGGGATGCCGGCGTCAACGCGGATCAGGTCGATTACATCAATGCGCACGGCACCTCCACGCCGCTCGGTGATCTCGCCGAGACCATGGCGGTCAAGGGCGCGATGGGGTCGTCCGCGAGCAAGGTGGCTGTCAGCTCGACCAAATCGATGACCGGGCATCTGCTCGGTGCCGCTGGCGGAATCGAAGCGGTGTTCTCCTGCCTCGCGATTCGCGATCAAGTCGCACCGCCGACAATCAATATCTTCAACCAGGATCCGGAATGCGACCTGGATTACGTGCCCAATCACGCGCGTGAGATGAAGATCGATGTCGCGATCTCCAATTCCTTCGGATTCGGCGGCACCAACGGCAGCCTGCTGTTCAAGAAGGTCTGAGGCGCGGGTTCCCCGCGCGTCCTCTGTGCAAGACGCGACGGTTCAGATCCGGGAGATCGATTGGCTCCCGGATCTGTTGCCGCTGCACGAATTCGCTCCCGCCCGCTACCCTCATCTGCTTGAAAGTGTTGCCCGGGGTACCGCAGAGGCGGTTGCCCAGTCCCGTTACGACATCCTGTTTGCGTTACCCGGCGAGACCCTTGCCGGAGACCGTTTCCTCGAAAGGCTCGATGCCGCGTTCCTGAGCGAACGTCTCCCGTCATCCGACGCAGGGCTCCCATTTCGCGGTGGCTGGTTCGTCTATCTCGGTTATGAACTGGCAGCGGAGATCGAACCGACGCTGAATCTGCCTGCAGACCGCAGCGGCGCGCCGGTGGCCTCGGCGACCCGATTCCCGGCGGCGGTGATTCGCGACCGGCAGGCGAGGCGATGCTGGTTGGTGGGCGAATCGACGGATCACATCGAGATAATGCGCCGCGATATTGCGTCGGTCGATTTCGACGCGACGCTGGGACCACCGCTGAAAGTCGCGAATGTTGGAGAGGCACCTGCCGAGGATTATCGGAGCGCCTTGCGGCGTATCCACGACTACATCGTCGAAGGCGATGTGTTTCAGGTGAATCTGTCTCGCCCCTGGCACATCGATCTGGACGCGCCGACCACACCGGCCAATCTTTACCGTCGGCTGCGTGCGGCCAACCCGGCACCGTTTGCGGCGCTGGCCACCTTCGGAAATCGCGCGATCATCAGTTCTTCACCGGAACGGTTGGCAAGCGTCATCGGCGGGCGGATCGACACCCGACCGATTGCCGGTACCCGGCGTCGCGATGTCGATGCATCGCGGGATGCCGAGCTGCGTGCCGAGCTGATCGCGCATCCCAAGGAACGCGCCGAGCACATCATGCTCATCGACCTCGAACGCAATGATCTCGGGCGCGTCTGCGTGCCGGGGAGTATCGAGGTCAATGAACTCATGGTGCTGGAAACCTACGCCCATGTGCATCACATCGTCTCCAATGTGCGCGGCCGGTTGCGGCCTGACGTGACGCCCGGGGAAGTGATCCGTGCCGTCTTTCCGGGCGGTACCATCACCGGTTGTCCGAAAGTGCGATGCATGGAAATCATCGCCGAACTGGAAGGTGAGGGACGTGGCGCCTATACCGGTTCGCTCGGCTATCTGAACCGCGACGGCGACCTGGACTTGAACATCCTCATCCGCACCATCGAGCAGAATGGCAGCCAGCTGCGTTTTCGGGCAGGGGCGGGCATCGTCGTCGATTCCCATCCCGATCAGGAACTGGCGGAAACCCGGAACAAGGCGCGCGGGATGTTGCTGGCCCTGGGGGTGGAGGCATGATCCTGATCGACGGCGTTCAAGCGAGCGCTGTGGCGGTGACGGATCGCGGCCTGCAATACGGGGATGGGGTCTTCGAAACCTGTGCAGTACGGGATCGCCGGATCGAATACTGGCCCGAGCATGTCGCAAGACTGCAAGCAGGCTGTGAACGTCTGGGCTTTCCTGCCCCCCATGCCGATCTGCTGCGTGCCGAGGCCGAGCGCGTCCTGGAGGATGTCGAAGGTCGGGCGGTGTTGAAGATCATTGTCACCCGAGGTAGCGGTGGGCGCGGATACCGGCCACCCAGGATGCCGGAACCGCGCCGCATCCTCAGTGTGTATCCCTTCCCTGAATATCCACCCAGATTCGCCACCCAAGGCGTCGTTCTGCATGCCTGTCGTACCGCCGCCGTGGAGCATCCGGCACTGGTCGGTATCAAGCATCTGAACCGGTTGCCCCAGGTTCTGGCCCGTGCCGAGTGGGACCATCCGGGAATCCCGGAAGGCCTGATGTGCGATACCGATGGCCGCCCTGTTGAGGGCACGCAGAGCAATCTGTTCGTGGTCCAGGACGGCGTACTCCACACGCCGGACTTGTCGAGGGTAGGGGTGGCGGGCATCATCCGGGCGCGCGTTCTGGCGATGGCCGGAGACCTCGGTTTGCCATATCGGATCGAGAATCTGCCCCCGAATGTGCTGGATCGCGTGGATGAGGTCTTCGTCTGCAACAGCGTGATCGGCATCTGGCCTGTGATTGCCCTGGAATCAAGACGCTGGCCGGTGGGTCCACTGACCCGACAACTCCAAACTGCCCTGGAAGCTGAACGATCATGCCGAGTTGGTTGAAACGGACTTTGTTGATCTCGATGCTGGCGGTCGTGCTTGCGGTTATCGCGACCGGCTTGTGGTTGAACCAGCGTTATCAGCAGTTCCTCGCAACGCCGCTGGCCTTGCCGGATCAGGGCGTCGACTACACCCTGGCTCCAGGAACCAGTCTTCGCGCCGTGGCCAGCGATCTGGTGCAACGTGGTTGGCTCACGGAACCCTTGCAGCTGCGATGGCTGGCACGTCAGGAGAACCTGGCTACCCGCATCCGTGCCGGCGAGTATTTCGTCCCGGCGGGAACGACGCCCCGCGAATTTCTCGAAATCCTGATCAGCGGACGTGAGCGTCAGTACGCCATCACTTTGCTGGAGGGCTGGAATATCCGTGAGCTGCGTGCGGCGGTGGCGGCCGACCCGATCCTGGAACAGACGCTGAAGGATGCGGACAATCAGCAATTGATGGCAGCCCTGGGCAAGCCCGATCTGCACCCCGAAGGCCGTTTCCTGCCCGACACCTATCACTTTCCGCGAGGCGAGAAAGACATCGACCTGTATCGGCGAGCGTTTGTCGGCATGGAACAGGTGCTGGCCGAGGAATGGAGCGCACGGAGCGCCGGTTTACCCCTGAATTCCCCGGATGAGGCGCTGACCCTGGCCTCCATCATCGAAAAGGAAACCGGTGCGGCGGCAGAACGCCCGGAAATCGCCGGGGTGTTCGTCAGACGCCTGCAAAAAGGCATGTTGCTGCAGACTGACCCGACGGTGATCTACGGGCTCGGCGAAGGTTTCGACGGCAACATACGGCGCAGCGATCTGCGCACCGATACCCCTTACAACACCTATACCCGCAAAGGTCTGCCGCCCACACCGATCGCGATGCCAGGCCGTGCCGCGATCCATGCCGCACTGCATCCTGCCGATGGCAAGGCCTTGTATTTCGTCGCCCAGGGCAATGGCACCCATTATTTCTCGGCCACGCTCGAAGAACACAACGCCGCAGTGCGCAAATACCAGCTCGGCGGCAACTGAGTGGCCGGGAAAATCGTGTAGGGTGAGCGCTTGCCACTCACCACTCATCGCCGCGAACAGAACATTCCGTGACCAGAACAGCCCGTTTCATCACCGTCGAAGGCCTCGAAGGGGCTGGCAAGACCACAGTGCTCAACGCCATCGAGGCGCAGTTGCGCGCCTCCGGTGTTGACCTGATCACCACCCGCGAACCGGGGGGAACCTCGCTCGGCGAAGACATTCGCGAATTGCTGCTCGGCCACAAGCACGATGGCATGGCCGACGACACCGAGCTGCTCCTGATGTTTGCGGCACGCGCCGAACATCTGCACAAGGTGATCCGTCCAGCGCTGGATCGGGGGCAATGGGTGCTCTGTGATCGTTTTACCGACGCGACCTATGCCTATCAGGGAGGGGGGCGCGGTATCGACATGGCGCGCATCGAAACTCTGGAGCGTTTCGTTCAAGGCACGTTGCGGCCCGACCATACTTTCCTGCTCGATCTTCCGGTGAAACAGGGTTTGGATCGCGCCGCCGGGCGCAGCGAACCGGATCGCTTCGAGAAGCAGCGCGAAGCCTTCTTCGATGCGGCTCGAGCCACCTACCGTGCGCGTGCGCAGGCCGAGCCGGGGCGTTTCCGCATCATCGATGCGTCCCGGGATCTGAACGGCGTCCTTGCGCAATTGCAGGCAAGCGTTTCGGCCTTGCTCGACGAGGAGCTCGGCGCGTGACCCAGGCATTGCCCGCCTGGCTATGTGCGCCTCTGGATGCCTTGCGGGCGCAGCGGGATGTCGGGCGTCTGCACCATGCGTTGCTGATCCACGGACCACGTGGGGTCGGCAAGGCCCTGCTTGCCGAGCACCTGATACGAGGCTTGTTCTGCAAAACGCCGGATGCCCAGGGGCACGCTTGTGGCGAATGTGCCCCGTGCAAGCTGTATCTGGCCGGCAATCATCCCGATGCGCGTCTGGTCGAGCCGGAGATCGAGCACCGCCAATTCGCGCCCTATCTGCACGCCATCGCGCAGGACGACCCGGACCGCAAGGCGGATACGCCGCGCAAGCAGCGCCTGATCAGTATCGGGCAGATCCGGCAACTCAATGAGTTTCTGGTCACCAAGAGTCAATTCGGCGGGTGGCGTATCGGGGTGATCGCGCCCGCCGAGGCCATGAATGTGAACGCCGCCAACAGCCTGCTGAAGACCCTGGAAGAGCCCGGTGGCAGCACCTTGCTGATGTTGCTGAGCGAACGCCCCTCCGCCTTGCCTGCCACGGTGCGCAGTCGTTGCCGATCGCTGTCCATTCCCGCGCCGGCCCATGCCGAGGCAGGCGCGTGGCTCAGGTCGCTGCATCCGCAGGGCGATACGGAGCAGGCCCTGGCCCTATCGGGTGGTGCGCCACTCGCCGCCGCAGCCATGCTCGATGACGGTCGTCTCGAACTGCATGGTCAGGCGCTCAGCGAACTGGAGCAACTGCTGCGCGGGCGGGTGGAACCCATCTCGCTGGCTGAGCAATGGAGCAAGGTGGGGGCGCCGATCTACATCGGGTTCCTGCAATCCTGGCTGGTGGACATGATCCGGATGCACAGCGGCGCGGGGGTGCCCTCGGCCGCGCTTGCCAGGCGCTTGCAGGCCCTTGCGCAGGGCCTAGACTTGCGTGAGCTGTACCGCCGTCTGGATGCGGTCAGCGAGGCGCGTCGCCTGCTGGATCGCTCCATCAGTCTCCAGGCCCTGCTCGAAGATCTGTTGCTGGGGTGGATGCCGACGCCACGGCGCCGCTGAATCCTGAGGTCATTGCATGTCTACGCCGAACAAACCCGCGATGGGCCGCCGCCAGGGCGTGCTGTCCCTGAACATCAAGGACAAGAACACCCTTTATAACGCCTACATGCCGCATCTGAGCGATGGCGGCTTGTTCGTGCCCAGCAACAAGCCGTATCGCCTCGGCGATGAGGTGTTTCTTCTGATCAGTCTGCTGGATGAAGCCGAGAAACTCGCCGTGCCCGGCACGGTGGTGTGGATCACACCGGTGGGTGCTGCCGGCAGTCGTCCGCCCGGTATCGGCGTCCAGTTCAAGGATGGCGGGACCGCACGCAACAAGATCGATACCCTGATTCCCGGGGCGATCGATAACGACCGGCCAACGCATACGCTGTGAATCGTCCAGTCGGGTGATTCGGGGATGCGCTCCCAACGGCGCAGCCCGTGAAAAAGGAAAAGCCCGGGCCGGAATTACCGGGCCGGGCTTTTTTGTGGACGGCCGAAACGTGCTCCCATCTCGGCGGTTCGGTGCTTATTTCCCCTTGAGCGCCTTGCGCAGCGCCCTGGTCACTGCCTCCAACACGGCAACGCGGGCATAGCGTTTGTCGTTTCCGGGGATCACTACCCAGGGCGCATGTTGGGTGCTGGTGCGATTGATCATGTCGTTGACGGCGACCACGTACTCGTCCCACTTCTCCCGGTTGCGCCAATCTTCATCCGTGATCTTGTGCTGTTTGTGCGGCGTGACTTCACGCTCCTTGAAGCGCCGCAACTGCTCCTCCTTGGTGATGTGAAGCCAGAACTTGACCACGATGATGCCGGCTTCGGAGAGTTCCTCCTCGAATTCGTTGATCTCGTAGTAACTCCGGCTCCATTGCGCCTCGGTGGCGAAGCCTTCCACACGTTCGACCAAAACGCGTCCGTACCAGGAACGGTCGTATACGGTCATGCGCCCGGCGCGTGGCACATGTCGCCAAAACCGCCAGAGGTAATGGCGCGCCCGTTCCTCGTCGGTCGGGGCAGCAACCTGAATGGTGCGGTAAAGACGTGAATCCACCGCGTTGGTGATGCGTCGTATCGCACCTCCTTTTCCGCCCGCATCGGAGCCTTCAAAAACCAGAATGGTCGATCGCTTCGCTTTGTACGCGGCCCAGGCGAGTTCATTGAGCTCGCCTTGTAATTCATCCAGGCGCCGTTTGTAGTCGTCGTCAGAGATGTCCTTGTCCATATCCAGCTTGTCCAGCAACGTGCGCTGGGCATCGGGAAGATTGGGTAGGCTGGGACTGCGCGTGGTGTGAGTCACGCTGGTGTCCATCGGGTTGTCGAGTCGAGTCTTGATCGCCTCCAGCAGCGTTTTGCCTACCGCCAGATCGCGATACCGCGTATTCGCGGCCTCGATCAGATACCAGGGCGCGATGCCGGTGTCGGTCTCCCGGATGACCCGTTCGGCGAGACGTTCAAAGCGTGCGTAATGTTCCGAGAACTTGGCCTTTTCCGGCATCATCGACCAGCGGCTGCGGTCGTCACGGGAGAGTTTCTTGAAGCGGGCTTTCTGGTCTTTTTCCGACATGTGGAACCAGAACTTGACGATCAGCGCGCCGTCGACCGACAACATCCGTTCGAAATCCTCGATGCGTGCCAGTTCCGCTTCGAGTTCCTTGTCGCTGCACTTGCCGTGCATGTGGCGCTCCAGCGGTTCCTGGTACCAGCCCCCGAATAACACGCCGATCTGCCCACGCGGCGGCATCGCGTTCCAGAAACGCCAGTAGCGGGGCCGCTCGCGATCTTCATCGCTCTCGTCCCAGAACGCCCAGGTCTGCACGCCACGGGTGTCCATCCACTCATTGAGGCGATCGACCACCTCACCTTTTCCAGCCGCTTCGATGCCCGATACCAAAACGATCACCGGAACGCCGCTGTCCGCCAGGCGGCGTTGCGTATCCAGCAGTTCGGTGCGCAGTTTCGTAACCTGCTCCTTGAAATCCTGCTTGCCGACTTTGCGACCGACCTTGGTGGCTTCGAACATGTCACTGACCCTCTGTTTGAATGGCGGATTAACTGCTCAGACTACGCCTGACAGGGGATGTACCCAAGCCGGATTTCTGCTTCCGTTGACCCAACGCAGGCGATCGACCTTGCGCTTGACTTGCTTCCCGAAGCCTGGGATTTCATGCTTCGCGGCCCAGGTATGAACGCCATATCGATGTCTGTCATTGTCTTTCCGGCCAACCCTTCTCCTGTATCGCGCCTTTGGTTCTGGATCGCGTTGTCGTTGCTTGCGCACATCGCGGGGATTGTCTTCTGGCATGCGCTGCCGAAAACGGCGTCCGAGGCTGACACGGGTGATGCGATCACCCTGGCTTTGCGCGTCGATACGGCGCGAGCGATGGCGCTGAGCGCTCCCCCCGTCGAGGGTCCGTCATCTGAATCTGAGATTCAGGCCGCTCCCGCTGAGGAGTCGTTCGCCGCGCCGGTGGAATCATCGCCGCCGCCGCGCCAGCCAAAGGTCGGAGCTACGCAGCCCATGTCCAAGCCAAAACCGGTTGCGGTCAATAAGTCGCCGCCTCCCATCCAGCCGAAACCTCGGCAGAGGGTCGCCACATCCACCGCGCCGATCGCCGCAACCAGCGCCAACAACAGACCGCTGCCTGCGCCATCGGGAAGTGCAGAGCGGCGATCCGATCCCGGCGAGAGCGGTATGCCGGGTCCCGCGTTGGGGCCGAGACTTGCCGAGCTTCTTCGACGCGCCATCGAGGAACAGAAGCGTTATCCATTCACCTCGCGGCGTCGTGGTCAGCAAGGTACCGCCACGGTGGCGTTCACGCTGACGCCGACGGGCTTGATACAGGATGCCGAGGTCGATCAGTCCAGCGGGTACGCCCCGCTCGATCGTGCGGCGCTGGATGCGGTGCAGGGAATTGAGCCATTTCAGGCCGCCAGCGACTTCCTCACTCGGCCGGAGCAGTTCCGCCTGGATATTGCCTTCCGCCTTAGTCAGCGTTGATCACACGGTGTGATCAGGTGTTCTCGGCGAGCCATAGGCGCAGGCGCAGCCCCCAATTGGTGGTGTAGCCACGCTCGACGAAACGAATCTCCCCTTTGGAATCGACGACGAAACTTGTCGGTACGCCGGTCACACCGAAGCGATTCGCGATTTCGCCCTTTCGATCGTTAAGCACCTTGAACGCCAGTTTGTTGTCGTCGAGGTAGCCCTGGACCGTTGGTTCGTCGCCGGACTGCATGGCGATGGTCATGACTTGATGATCTTTCGCAACGGCATCGATGGCATCCTGCTCGGCCCGGCAGATCGGGCACCAGGAAGCCCAGAAATGGATGATCGTCGGTCGCCCACGGTATTGCTCAATGTTGAATGGCTCGCCGCTCAGGGTCGTGCCTTCCAAGGCGGGTACCGGGCCACGCGCGGCGTTGCGGGTTTGCCACCAATTGATCGCAAACACGATGGCCACGATCAGGATGGCTTCCGGTAGCCAGCGTCGCCAGAAGGGACGGAAGTCTTGGGTCATTGGACAACTCGGAAAGCGGGTGTGGGAGAACCGTGCGGCGGGCGCACCGTGACGTCGAAGGGATTGGATGATAAGCACACCGGCAAGGTGATGCATTGGGCGGTATTGCCTAGGCAAAAAAAGCCCTGTCAGAGAGGGGACGCTGACAGGGCTAAATTCCGGCAGGAACGAACGTTGAGTTGCTCGCGAGCTAACTCCTCCAATCTTTGTGCCAACTTTGGTGTATGTTTAGTAAGTCATTGTTTATTATGTGTTAATTGTGGTATATCCGGGGATGTCTGATGCCTTTCTGTAACCAATAGGTAGAACCTGTGTATATCTGATTTGCAGCGCCCACTCGACAAACTGTAAAAATCGTCAACACTTGGCGGCAGTACGTATACGTAATCTCGTCGTCGGCTTCGCGCAGGGTTTACCTGTGGCTTGAGGCAGGACGGACGTCGCGGAGACTCGCCAGTGGAAGATCAGAATTCGCGCTTGCGTTTGAGCGTGTTGCAAAAGCGTCTGGACCAGATCAACCGGAGTTGGACCAAGGCAAACTACGAAGATCTGCTCCAGTTCTATGTGCGGGTGATGCCCGGCATTGTCGCCGCCGAGCGCTGCACGATCTTTGTCGTCGATCCGGAGAGTCAGCGCATCTGGTCGCGTTTCGGGACTGGGTTGGAGGAACGCGAAATCGAAGCGCCGCGCGCGGACAGTGTGGCGGGCCAAGTGGTGGAGAGCGGTGAGAGCCTGATCGATAACGCCCCGGAGGGAGTCTCGGTTGAACTCGGTGGCAAGGCGGGATTCGTGACGCGCAATCTGGCCTGTGCACCAATCCTGTCTCTGGCCGGTTACGGTGTCACCGGAGCCATCGAAGTGCTCAATCGCGTTGGCGGCGATTTCCAGGAAGGTGATCTGGAACTGCTCGAAGAGGTGGCGGGATTCCTTTCGCAGGCGCTGGACAGCATTCGCATCAACGACGCGATGCTGGAGATTTCCAACGGGCTGAACGCCGAAGTTCAGGCCATGCGTGCCCAAGGACCGGTGTTGCCAGCCAACTTTGTCGCCGAGAGTCGGGTCATGCAGGCGGTGATCGAGATGGCACGAACCGTTAGCGAGACGCCGGTCAACGTGTTCATTCAGGGCGACAACGGCACGGGAAAGGAAGTCATTGCGCGCATGATCCATCGCCTCAGCGATCGCGCCGACAAACCGTTCATCGCCGTCAACTGTGCATCGATCCCCGAGAATCTGATGGAGAGCGAATTCTTCGGGTATGAAAAGGGCGCGTTCACCGGCGCAGCCGGTTCCCGGGGGGGGCGCTTCGAAGAGGCGGATGGCGGGGTGTTGTTTCTCGATGAGGTGGCCGATCTGCCGTTGATGATGCAGCCCAAATTCCTGCGTGCCTTGCAGGAAGGCGAAGGCATGCGCCTGGGCAGCAACAAGCTGCGCCATTACGACCTGCGCGTGGTCAGCGCGACCAACAAGGACTTGCGCAAGGAAGTGGAGGCGGGGCGTTTTCGCGAAGACCTGTATTACCGCTTGTTCGCGGTCGAGATCGAGTTGCCGCCTTTGCGTCATCGTCGCGAGGACATCATTCCCTTGGCGCTGTCGTTCCTGGAACAGATTTCGGAACGCTTCGGCAAGACCACGGCCGGCTTTTCCCGCGAAGTGATCGCCATGCTGGAAAGTTACCCCTGGCCTGGGAACGTGCGTCAACTCCGTCGGGAGATCGAACGTCTGGTGGCCTTGACTCCGGAGGGCAAGCACATCGAGATTGATGCCTGCTCGCCGGAACTTCGCAAGACCGAGCCGCTGGCAATGATTGAGGCGGTGGGCAGTGGCAATCTGCCGGAACGGGTCAAGGATCTGGAAATGCGCCTGATCCGAAACGCCCTGGATGAAACCCGTAATAACAAGCTTCGTGCGTCGGAAATCCTTTGCATCACCCGGCAGGGCCTGGACAAGAAACTCAAGCGCTACGGCATGGAAGTGGGTCGCCGAGGGTCGGCGCGCTAAGGAACCTCTGATTGAATCAGGCACGGTTCAGTTGAATGGTTGAAATTGGCGCTTTCAAGGCGCGGAACGCAGGAAATAGCCGGTCTATTGCCAAGTTTCGCAACGCAGAAAGCGGCAATTTCAGGCTTCAGATGTCCGTGAATGATTCGATCAGAGGTTCCCTAAAACCCATCTGTCCGCACCGTCCAGCGCGGTGCAGGCACACACTGACCGCGACGATGGCAAGGAATTTCATCGGCATGGAGATGTGGGGCTTTATCATCCGGACTCTCCTGAGGTTCAGAATCGAGAGTCCACGCTTATGTCAGTCCCCCGCGACCTCAAGGCCGTGACCGCCTTGTTCGATCGTTGTGCGCCGAAATATGACAGCCCGGTGCTGCGCTTTGTCCCGTATGCCGCCGATGTGCTGGTCGAGGCGATGAATCCACGTCCCGGGATGCGTTTTCTGGACGTCGGGACGGGTACCGGATCGGTGGCGATTGCGGCCGCACAGCGGGTGATTCCGGAGGGGCGGGTGTCGGCCATCGATGTTTCCGAACGCATGCTCGACCGTGCGTTCGCGAATGCCACCAAGAATGCGGTCGCGGCGCATATCGACTTCTTCGATATGGATGCCCAGGCACTGGAATACCGTAAGGATTATTTCGACAAGGTGGCGCTCTGCGATGTGCTGGCCTGGCTGCCCGATCCGCTTGCGGCGTTGCGTTCCATCAAGCGAGTCATGAAGCCCGGGGCGGCGGTGCACGCGCTAAGTTTTGCCGAGACCGCGTTCCAGCCCATGCTGGATCTGTTTCGCACGACGGTCATGGAATTGGGAGGCGAGGCCGCGAGCGGTGACGAGCCGGGTAATCCCTTGCGATTTGCGGACCCGACAATGTTGAAACACCTGTTCGAGGAGGCCGGGTTTGCGGACGTCGAAACGCGACGTGTCGAATTGCGCTATCACCTTGCGCGTGCCGACGAGTGGTGGGAGATCGTCACCGCGAGCGGCATCCGGGCGGCGATTGAAGACCTGCCAGCCGATTCGTTCGCGAAACTCCGGCTCGCTCATCTCGACATGGTGGATGGCCTGGTGGGTGAGAACGGGTTGCCGCTGGATTGCAGTGCGGTATTGGTCACCGCCAAGCGTCCGTTCGAGGTGTAGCGGCCCAGCGTCTATAGGCGCGGCGTCAGCCCATCGCTTAGCGAATTGCGATAGGCCCGATAGCCGGGGATCAAGCCGACCAGGAGGCCGGCCGCGAGGATCGCGGCTAGCAGTGCCAGTTCATCGGTCGATAGCGAGAACAGCGATGGATCAAGTCCATACCGTGACGTCAGCCACGGACTGAGCCAGACCAGTGCGCCACTCAGCAGTCCGACGCCAAGCGCCATGCCGGTCACGGTGAGGAAAGCGGCTTCGCCCACGATCAGGGTCAGGATCTGATGAGGACGCGCTCCCACCGCGCGCAGGATGGACATCTCCCGGCGCCGTTCCTCCAGCCCGCTGACCAGGGCTGTCGCCATGCCTGCGAGACCGACCAGGACGACCATTGCAGAGATCAGTCGGAGCGCGTTTTCGGCGACCGCCATCAATTGCCATAACTCGGCCAGGGCGACCTGGGGCATCACCGCAAGCAGCGGTTCGTTGCGGTAGTCGTTGATGGCACGTTGCACCTGAAAGGTCTGGACCTTGGCGGTGAGTCCGATCAGTGCGGCGGTGATGGTTTGGGGCTCGCCCGCGTGATGTGTGTGTTCGTCATCGTGTTCGTCTTCGGATTCTGCCGCACTGGCGTGATGGTGATGCAGTCCGGGTACGGGACGCCCACCGATCCAGTCCTCATGAATCGCTTCGATGCCGCTGAGATCGACGAGGATCGAGCGATCCAGCGGGGTACCGGTCGCCGCCAGTACGCCGACCACGGTGAACGGCTGATCGTCATGATGCGTCAGGCTGACCTCTCCCGCACCGTGGGCGAGCACGATTGGGGTCCCCGGCCCGTATCCGAGTCGGCGGGCGACCTCGGAACCGATCACGGCCTCCAGCGGATGATCGAACACCTCGCCAAGGGCCAATTCCGGCGACCGATCGCGGGCATAACGATAGTGTTTGAAGAACGCAGCGGTGGTGCCGACAACGCGATAACCGCGATGGGAATCCCCGAGCGACAGCGGCACGCTCCAGGCGACACGAGGATCCTTGATGATGGCCTCGTAACTGTCCCAGCGGATGTTGTTGCTGGCATTGCCGATGTGGAACACCGAGTAAAGCAAGAGCTGAACGCCGCCGCTGCGTGCCCCGAGGATCAGGTCCGTGCCTGAGATGGTATTGGCGAAGGCGGACTTGGCTTCGTTGCGCAGGCGTTCGACACCCAGCAACAAGCTGACCGACAGCGCGATCGAGCACACCGTGATCAGCGCGGTGAAACGTCGGTTATGCAGGCTGCGTGCGGCCAGGTTGGCGATCGGCAGACTCATGGCCGCGACGCCACGCGATTGATTTCATTCATGTGCAGGCGCCGGTCGAACGCCGGGCTGAGCGATTCGTCGTGACTGACAAACAGCAGGCTGGTGCCCTGCACGGCGCATTCGTGGAAAAGCAGTTCGAGAAAGCGTTGTCGATGCGTCGCGTCCAGCGCGGAAGTGGGCTCGTCGGCGATCAGCAAGGGCGGCGATCCGATCAAGGCTCTGGCGGTGGCGACACGCTGCTGTTGGCCGACGCTGAGTTCGGTGACCGGTCGCGCCAGCAGCGCCGGGTCGGACAGGCCGAGATCGTTCAACAGCCGCAACGCTTCCCGTTCCGGGGTGCTGCCGATACCGGCGATGCGCGCCCGTCGGCCAGCCGCGAAATGACAGGGCAGGGTGACGTTGTCGCGGACGCTGAGGTAGGGAATCAGATTGAACAGCTGAAACACGAAGCCGATGTGATCGGCGCGGAAACGGTCGCGACCGGCGGCGGAGAGGCGCGTGATGTTCTGCTCGAGAATGCGCAACGCACCGCGCTGTGGCGTCAATACCCCGGCAATGATCCCAAGCAAGGTACTTTTGCCGCTGCCGCTGGGGCCGGTAATGAATATCTTCTCGCCATGTGCCAGATCGAATTCAGGAATATCGAGCACCGGGGGTGCGTCCGGGCGCCAGCCATACTTGAGCTCGCGCAAGGATAAGAGTGGGTTGGTGATGGGCATTCGAAACGGGCTTTCAAGCGCGGATGATCGCGGCGTAAGCGCGGGCGGCGGCTTCAATGTCGTCGGCGCCGAATACGCCGCTGATCACGGCCACCATGTCGGCACCGGCGCTGACGATCGCCGGGGCATGTTCGACCCCGATTCCGCCGATGGCGCAGATCGGGATGTCCAGTTCTGCACGCGCCATGATCAGGAGCGCGAAATCGGCGGGCACGGCCTCGGGTTTGGTCGGGGAGGGAAAGAAACTGCCGAAGGCGACATAGTCCGCGCCTTGCTGCTGCGCGGCACGTGCCAGTTCCAGCCGGTTGTAACAGGAGACGCCGATGATCGCAGCGTCGCCCAGTGCGTTCCGTGCTTGGTCGAAGTCGGCATCATCACGACCGATATGGACGCCATCGGCACCAACTTCTGTGGCCAGCGTGACATCGTCGTTGACCAGGAACAGGGCGTCGTGGGCCCGACAGAGTTCGAGCAAGGACTCCGCTTCGGCAAGGCGGCGCTGCCTGTCCTGCGATTTGTCGCGGTACTGAATGATGCGGGCACCACCGCGCAATGCTTGCTCGACCTGGTTGCGCAGATCGGGGTGCGTCCGGGTAATGGCATACAGCCCTTTCAGGGGGGACATGGGGTGGGTTCCCTCTGGCTGGTCCAGAACAGGCGGTTGGGAATGGCCTGGCCGCCGCCCAGTGACTGGGCCTGATTGAGCGTCTGCCAGGTGTAATGCTGGGCTTCGTAGCTGGCTTCCAGCGGCGTCTGGCCGTGGGCAAGAAGACCGGTGAGTGCCGACGCCAGGGTGCATCCGGAGCCGTGGTAGCTGCCGGGTAATCGTGGCCAGGAAAGTTTGTCGAGGCGACGGCCTTCCCCGTAAAGATGGTTCTCGACCTGCTCGGTATCGTCGTGGGCGCCGGTCAGCAACACAAATTCACAGCCCATGTCGAGCAAGCAGGTTGCGCAGTCTGCGACGGTGGTCCGGTCGGTCAAACGGCGCGCTTCTGGAAGGTTGGGGGTCAGCACGGTGGTCAATGGCAGCAGTTGTTCTCGCAAGACTTCGATCAGGCTATCACCGGCAAGTTCCGCGCCGCCGCCCGCCGCGAGAATCGGATCGATGACCACCGGTATGTACGGGTTGTCGGCGAGGGCCGTTCGAATGATCTGGACGACCGATCTTGCGACCGCCGCATCGCCGATCAGACCGACCTTGATCGCCTGCGGCGCGATGTCGGCAAGCAGAGTCTGGGCTTGGGATTGCAAAATCGCCGGATCGGTCGGGTGGATCGCGAAAACATTGTGGGTGTCCTGTGTCGTCAGTGATGTCACCAGGGGGAGAGGGTGACAACCCATACTGATCAAGGCTTCGATATCGGCTTGGAGACCCGCGCCACCGGTTGGGTCGAGGCCGGAAAGCACCAGGACGGTGGGTGGCGGGGCGGGTGTGGAGATTGGTGGCATGAGGGAGTGGCGTCGAAGTTTGCACGCAGCTTGCGCTACTGGGTGAAAATACGCTTTTCCATTCCACCATTACACGGCTTTGAGCATGAAGAAATACATGTGCGTCATCTGCGGTTTCGAATACGACGAGGAACAGGGCCTTCCGGATGAAGGTATTGCGCCGGGTACGAAATGGGAGGACGTGCCGTTGAACTGGAAGTGCCCGGAATGTGGCGCGAGCAAGGAAGATTTCGAGATGGTGGAGGTCTGAAGCCGGAATACGTTCCGGCATAAAAAAGGCCGCAACCCGAGGGTTGCGGCCTTTTTGACGGTCAGTTTCCTTCGTGCGGGTGATCAGTGCGCGATCAGACGGCGGCGCAAACCGACCAGGCCCAGGCCCAGGAGCGCGATCGAGGCCGGAACCGGTACGGAAGGCGTGGGCACTGAATCGTAGACGTAGGTCACGGTCCAGTCGCCTGCAGCGAAGGTGTTGAACTGAGTGATCAGGTTGCCGGCGCCGCTGCCCGAGCTCTGACCGGTGCCCGACAGATTCAGCGACAGGGTATCGAGGCCACCGACCAGGCCATCAACGTCGGTGAAGAACGACAGCCACGAGGCGGAGCTGCTGACGACCGAGTTGGAGCCATCGGCAGACAGACCGGCCAGGGTGACGCCCGAGGTGCCCCCAAAGTCGATCGTCCCGTCGAATGCGGTTGCCGCGAAGTTGTTCGAACTCAACGGGTTGGCGACGGTGCTGAAAATGCCGAGGCCACCACCATCGATCGATGCGGTGACGGCGGCTTGAAGATTCAACGTGATGTTGGCAGGCGCACCATCAAGGCTTTCTGCCTTTGCAGTGCCTTCCAGGTGACCGTTGACGGCCAGAGTCACAGACTGCAGCGTGCCGAGCGTGGCGTCGAACTTGTCGAAGGAAAAACCCTGAGACCAGTTGGTCGTGGTGAGGGCCTTGGCGTCGCTTTGAACGATGATGGCGGCATGTGCGCCGACAGAAGTCAGTAGCAGCGTGGCGGTCAGCGCGGCGCGCTTAATCAAACGGATGTTCATTTTGGGTCACCTGTAAAAATGGAAACTAACCGATTAGTAATAAAGCAAGTCTGGCGCCAATTATTCGGAATCGATCGGCTAAGGAGATGTTTTGTACGAAAATGCTTTTAAATCAGTCTGTTGGCAGCATTTTGGTTGCGTGCAACCTGCTAACGAAAGCGTATTCCAGACGACGGGCAGTCGATGAACGACGCAAATTGTCATTTTGGTGGCATCGGGAATGACAGCTTGTGTCAGTCCGCGACAGACTTGTCTTTGCGGCGATGTCACAGTTCGTCCAGCCCGAGATTCTGCCAGATCGCCAAAGTCGGTCCGAACTGGTTCATCGTGTAGAAGTGCAGACCCGGGGCGCCGGCTTCGAGCAAGGTGTTGCACAGGTCGGTGACCACGTCGGTGCCGAAGGCTTGCAGCGCATCCTTGTCGTCGCCGAACCCTTCGAGCCGCCAACGTAGCCAGCGGGGAATCTCCGCGCCGCAGGCGTCGGAGAAGCGCGCGAGGTTTGCGTAGTTGGTGATCGGCATGATGCCGGGGATCACGGGAATATCGAGGCCTCGCGCCGCGCAGTCATCAAGGAAGCGGAAGTAGGCGTCCGGGGTGTAGAAATACTGGGTCAGCGCGCTGTTCGCACCGGCCCGGACCTTGCGGGCGAAGTTGTCCAGGTCTGCACCCGCTGATTTGGCTTGTGGGTGGAATTCTGGATAGGCGGCGACCTCAATGCGGAAATGGTCGCCGGTCTCGGCGCGGATGAACTCTACCAGCTCGTTGGCGTAACGCAGTTCACCGGGTTCACCCATGCCGGATGGCAGGTCGCCGCGTAGTGCGACGATGCGCTTGATGCCTTGGTTTTTGTACTTGTTCAGGATTGAGCGGATGTCGTCGCGACTCTGGCCGATGCAGGACAGATGCGGCGCGGCGTCGGACCCGGTGGCGAGAATTTCGCTGACCGCGCCGAAGGTGCGTTCCTGTGTGGAACCACCGGCACCGAACGTCACCGAGAAGAACTTCGGATTCAGCTTGGCCAGTTCGGCGTGCGTCGCACGCAATTTGGCGGCGCCTTCCTCCGTCTTCGGGGGAAAGAACTCGAAGCTGATGTCCTGGGGATGTTTTCGTTGGGATTCCATGGGCGGAGTCCTGTCTGGGGCAACGACAAGGAGTGTAGGAGCGGCTTCAGCCGCGATCAGCGGTCCGATGACGGCAAAGGCCGATCGCGGCTGAAGCCGCTCCTACAAGGGGGCGTCACGATGTAGGCCGGTATAAGCGTAGCGTTGCCGGCTTGAGGCGCGGGAGAGAATTCGTAACGCCTCAAGCCGGCTACGGCGCTGCGCGCCTTGAGTCGACCTACAACCGGGACGATCAGTAGCGGTAGTGCTCCGGCTTGTACGGACCTTCGACCGGCACACCGATGTAATCGGCCTGGTCCTGGCTGAGCTTGGTCAGCTTCACGCCGATCTTGGCGAGGTGCAGACGCGCCACTTCCTCGTCCAGTTTCTTCGGCAGGATGTACACACCGATCGGGTATTCCCCGGTCTTGGTGAACAGCTCGATCTGCGCGAGGACCTGATTGGTGAAGGAGTTGGACATCACGAAGCTCGGGTGGCCGGTGGCGCAGCCCAGGTTCACAAGCCGGCCTTCGGCCAGCAGGGTGATGCGGTGGCCGTCGGGGAACACGATCTGATCGACCTGCGGTTTGACGTTGATCCACTCGTGCTGCATGAGTTTTTCGACCTGAATCTCATTGTCGAAGTGGCCGATGTTGCAGACGATGGCCTGATCCTTCATGGCGGCCATGTGGTCGTAGGTGATGATGTCCTTGTTACCGGTGGTGGTGACGTAGATGTCGGCGACCGGCAGGGCGTCTTCCATGGTGACCACGCGGTAGCCTTCCATCGCCGCCTGCAGGGCGCAGATCGGGTCGATCTCGGTGATCCAGACGTTGGCGCCGAGGCCGCGCAGGGACTGCGCGGAGCCCTTGCCGACGTCGCCGTAACCGCAGACCAGGGCGACCTTGCCGGCGATCATCACGTCGGTGGCGCGCTTGATGCCATCGACCAGCGATTCGCGGCAGCCGTAGAGGTTGTCGAACTTGGACTTGGTGACCGAGTCGTTGACGTTGATCGCCGGGAACAGCAGCTTGCCGGCCTTGAACATCTCGTACAGGCGGTGCACGCCGGTGGTGGTTTCCTCGGTGACGCCCTTGATGGACTCCGCCATGCGGTTGTAGCGGGTTGGGTCTTCCGCCAGGGAGCGCTTGAGGGTATCGAGGATGACCTTCCATTCGTGGGAGTCGCCCGCCTTCGCATCCGGCACCTTGCCGGCGGCGGCATACTCGACGCCTTTGTGGACCAGCAAGGTCGCGTCGCCACCGTCGTCGAGGATCATGTTCGGCTCACCGCCATCCGGCCAGTTCAGGACCTGCTCGGTGCACCACCAGTATTCCTCCAGGGTCTCGCCCTTCCAGGCGTAGACCGGGATGCCGGCAGCGGCGATGGCGGCGGCGGCGTGGTCCTGGGTGGAGAAGATGTTGCAGGAACACCAGCGAACCTGAGCGCCGAGCGCGACCAGGGTCTCGATCAGGACGGCGGTCTGGATGGTCATGTGCAGGGAGCCGGTGATGCGCGCGCCCTTGAGCGGCTGGCTCGGACCGTACTTTGCACGCAGCGCCATCAGACCGGGCATTTCGGTCTCGGCGATGTCGAGTTCCTTGCGACCGAAGTCGGCCAGGGAAATATCGGCAACCTTGTAATCGGTAAACTCACTCATGGTCTTTCTCCTCGTGAGATTGATACGTGAGTGAGCGCCGTTGGTCGGATTTTGTGCCGCGCCTCGAGCCTGGCCGGTGGAACCGGTCGCAGCGCTCCTCGAGGCGTCGGAGATGGGGTTGCAGGAGCGGCTGAAGCCGCTCCCACAGGTCGGGTCAGAGTCCGGCGTCGGCGCGAAGGGCAGCGGCCTTGTCGGTGTTCTCCCAGGTAAAGCCTTCGTTCTCGCGACCGAAGTGACCGTACGCCGCAGTCTTGCGGTACTTGATCTGATCGGCATTGAGCAGGTCGAGCATGGTCAGAATGCCGTACGGGCGCAGATCGAAGTGGGCACGCACCAGCTTGGTGATTTCTTCATCGGAAATCTTGCCGGTACCGAAGGTGTCCACCATGACCGAAGTCGGTTCGGCCACGCCGATGGCGTAGGAAACCTGGATTTCGCAACGGTCGGCGAGACCGGCGGCGACCACGTTCTTGGCGACATAACGACCGGCATAGGCGGCAGAACGATCGACCTTGGACGGGTCCTTGCCGGAGAACGCGCCACCGCCGTGACGTGCCGCACCGCCGTAGGTGTCGACGATGATCTTGCGACCCGTCAGGCCGGCGTCGCCCATCGGGCCGCCGATCACGAAATTGCCGGTAGGGTTGATGTGAACTGCGGTATTCGCGGTCAGCAGGCCGGTTGGCTCCAGGACCGGCTTGATGATTTCTTCCATCACGGCTTCACGCAGGGTCTCACCCGCAAAATCTTCGGAATGCTGGGTGGACAGCACGACTGCGTCGATGGAAACCGGTTTGCCGTCGATGTAATGCAAGGTGACCTGGGATTTGGCGTCCGGGCGCAGCAGACCCAGCACGCCGGACTTGCGCTTCTGCGCCTGCATCTCGACGAGGCGATGGGCGTACTCAATGGCAGCGGGCATGAGCACGTCGGTCTCGTTGGTTGCGTAACCGAACATGATGCCCTGATCGCCAGCGCCCTGATCTTCCGGGCGGGCACGATCGACGCCCTGATTGATGTCGGGCGACTGCATGCCGACCGCGATCATCGCGGCGCAGGTGTTGCCGTCGAAACCCTTGTCGGAATGGTCGTAGCCGATCTCGTTGATCGTGCGACGCATGATCGCTTCGTAATCCGGCTTGGCCGTGGTGGTGATCTCACCGGCAATCAGGCAGAGGCCGGTCTTGAAAACGGTTTCACACGCAACACGCGCATGTTTGTCCTCGGCGAGGATGGCATCGAGGATGGCATCGGAAACTTGATCGGACATCTTGTCCGGATGGCCTTCGGAGACGGATTCCGACGTAAACAGAAACTCTTTGCCCATGGTGACCTCTTAAACGGCTGCGATCGCTCGAGCGCCATATTCGGCGTGCGTGAATAGAGTGGCCGGTGAAAACCGGCGCGTAAGTCTACCCGCACCGCTGCGTGAGGAAAACCAGGGTCTTGAGGCGATTTCAAACACGGGAGCCGGACGATGACTCAAAACCCCCACATGCCTTCGAGCAGGCTCGCTTGACCTTGATATTGAGCGGCATCGACCGGAGTCATTTCGGAGATCCCCAGCTGATCAAGCAACTCGACAATTTCCGGATCGGAGCTGGCGTTGTTGAGCGCTTCAACCACGCGAGCCTGAATATGCGCCGGAACGGTCGGTGACGCGGAAAGAGCCAGGTTGGGCACGGCTTCGGTTTCCGCAATCACGATGACGTCGTCGGTGTGCTGCGCGACCTGGCTGGGAATGACTGCGGCGATGGCGTTGTTCGAGCGCAATTCATCAATGGCGGCCGAGGCACCTTCAACCGGAACCAGCTTCGGTTGGCGCAAGGGGTTGGGATAGAGTTTGTGAAACAGCAGATAAGGCATGCTCGGTGGCCCGAGGCTGGCGACGTTTTTGCCGACAAGGGCTTTGGCTTCGGTGCCCGCGCCGCTTTTCAGCGTTACCACGCTGTAGGTGACGTTGCCGGCGCCGCGCATCAATGGCACGAACTTCTGTTCCTTGATCCGGTAATCCGTCATGTGCGCGCTGTCGATGATGAAATCGTAGGCGCCACCCTTTTTTACACGTTGCCAGTAAGCAAGAAAATTGGGTGCGAGTTGTACCTCGAATGTCTCCCCGGTGCTTCGGGACAAATAGTCGGCAAGCGGTCGATAGAGTTGTTGCAGACGGCTGGGTGAATCGGAGGGTTCGATAGCCAGTGTGTAGGTGGCCGCGTCACTCACGCTGACGAGGACAAAAAACAGAGGGATGACGAGGAAACGACGCACCAATCTTTGCGGAGAATCCGGATTCCGGTGCGCGAAAACGAAAGCCATGTGAGTGATGCTCGCTCTGGTTGACAGTGCCCTAATCCTAGGCGGTAAAGGTCTGATTGCAAATGCGAGATGACGCGGGTGAACGCGCATTCAGGGTATGAGTTCGCCAGTGGTTGGTTACTGATTCGATAGTACTTAACGCAGAGGGAATAACAGAAATGGTGAGTTTGGAAACGCCGGTATGTGAATTTGGTCTGGCGGCGCCGGATTTTGATCTTCCCGGTGTCGATGGGCGTCGTTGGACGCAGGCGGATTGCCGGGGCGAAAACGGTCTGTTGGTCATGTTTATCTGTAATCACTGCCCCTATGTGAAGGCAGTGATCGACCGCATCGTGCGAGACGCGGTTGCATTGCGCGAATACGGCATCGGTTGCGTGGCGATCATGTCCAACGATCCCACGGATTACCCGGAGGATTCGTTCGAAAACATGGCGCGAATCGCTGCGCAGATGAACTTCCCGTTCCCGTATCTGCTGGATGAGACCCAGGCGGTGGCCAAGGCCTATGGCGCAGTGTGTACACCGGACTTCTTCGGGTACAACGCGGACCTGGGCCTGCAGTATCGCGGTCGGCTCGATGCCAGTCGCAAGGAAAGCGCGCCGCCGGATGTGCGGCGCGATCTGTTTGAGGCGATGGTTGGGGTTGCCCGGACCGGGAAGGGCCCGGCGGCGCAGATACCGAGTATGGGATGCTCGATCAAATGGATCGATGAGGGCTGATTCGCCCGACGTTTGTGGGTGCTCTGCGGTGATCGGAATCGGGCGTACTAATCTGGAAGACGGTCACGGTGTTTCTGTGGGGTGTTCCATGCCTATGCGTTGCGCGATCAGAAAGGTTGCCTTGGGGTGCTGCGGTGGACTGATGCTGACGGCGTCGTTCGCGGCGGAAAAATCCGACCCGCATGCCGGTGAGTCGGAACACGGATATACCCGGGAAGAAGTGGATCACGATTACGGCACCGAAGCCGGTCGGGTTTATTACCCGGAAATCGCCGTCGATACGGATGACGCGCCGAGTTTCGCCATCCCGGAGGAAGTGGGCGAGGAGGTGCCGCTCAAGGTCTACGAAGTCGTCCCGGGAACCTGGATGTTCTACGGCAACATCGCCGAGGTCGATGAGAACAACCGGGGTTCCAACGGCAATGCGGGATTTGTGGTTACCGATGACGGGGTCGTGGTCATTGATGCACTGGGCACGCCCAAGCTGGGCAAGCGCCTGATTGCCACAGTGCGGTCGGTGACCGATCAACCGATCCGCTACCTGATCGTGACGCACAATCACCCGGATCATGCGTACGGGGCGATCGCCTTTCGGGAGCTGCCGGGCGTTATCATCATCGGCCACAAGGGCACGCTGAAATACATCAACTCGGACCGTATCGAGCACTCGGTGACCTATCGCCGGACGTTCATCGATCCGGACATGAAAGGTTTCAAGGCGGTCACCCCGGATGTGTTGGTGAACGATACGGTGTTCGCCAAATACACGTTTTCTCTGGGTGGGCGGACTTTCGATGTGTACAACACCGGCGCGCACCATTCCTACGGTGATCTGGTGATTCATCAGGTCGAGGACAACATCGTCTGGATCTCGGATCTGGCTTTCAACAACCGGGTTACCTTCATGTCGGATGGCAGCTCCAAGGCGGCAATCGCCGCGCAAAAATGGGTCCTGGAAAAGTTTGCCGACGCCCGATTGATGATTCCCGGACATGGTTCGGCGCAAACCAAGCCGTTTCCGATGGTCAGCTGGACTTTGCGCTATATGCAGACGCTGCGTGACCGGACCAGGGCGGCGCTGGATGACGGGGTCGATCTTCAGGATGCCGTGGACAGCATCGAATTCGACGACTGGAAGAAGGTCCGGCTGTACGGGCTCAATCACCGCGCCAATGTCGGCTTCGTGTATCGCGAAATGGAGATTCAGGCGTTTGAGTGAGCGTTTGGCACTGGTCCTGCTAAAGCCTCAGTCCTTTCGCTTTTCAGAGGAGTCGTACAAATGGGAATTCTGTCCTGGATCGTTCTCGGCCTGGTGGTCGGTATCCTGGCTAAGCTGATCATGCCGGGGAAGGACCCGGGTGGCTTCATTGTGACCACCCTGCTTGGCATCGCCGGTGCCTTCGTGGGGGGATTCATCGCCTCGCTTTTCGGAATTGGAGGCGTCGCCGGTTTCAATCTTGTCAGCCTCCTTGTCGCGACCGGCGGGGCCTTGCTGTTGCTGTTCGGCTACCGAATGATCAAGACCTGATGCGCTGAAAACTGTCGCGGTACACAGACAAAAACGGCGCCTTGGGGCGCCGTTTTTGTCTGTGATGAGAAAGCGTGGGCAATACAATCGGGCCGGATCAGCGCGCTTTTCCCGCATTGATCTGATCCTGCACCGAATACGCGGCCTGCCGGTAAAGCGCGCTCAACGAGGGCAGGTTGAACACGAAGCGGGTCAGGTCATCGACACAGCCGCCGTAATGGATCACCGCCATCGCGAAATGCACCAGCTCGGTAGCCTGCTGGCCGACGAGCGTCGCGCCGAGCAGCTTGCCGGTTTTCCGGTCAGCGACCAGTTTCACCAGCCCGTGTTCATCGCCAAGCATCGGGGCGCGCACGTTTTCGCGGTAATGGGCGCGGCCACTGACCGGGTCGTAACCGGCCTCGCGGGCCGCATCCTCGTCGAGTCCGATCGCGGACAGTTCAGGAATGGTGAAAATGCCGCTGGGAATCAGTTCATCGACGCCACCACGGTTGTGCCCGAACATGTGCGCGGCGGCAACGCGGCCTTGCTCCATACCGGCGGACGCCAAGGATGGAAAGCCGACCACGTCGCCAGCGGCATAGATGTGCGGTGTTGATGTCCGCATGTGGGCATCGACCGCGATCGTGCCCCAGTCGGTAAGGGCCACCCCGGCGCGCTCCAGGGACAGATCTTCCAGCACCGGTTCTCGGCCCAGGGCCACGAACACGGTCTCCGCCGAGGCGACCGTGCCATCGCTCAGGGCCAGTTCCACCTCGTTATGCGCGACCCGCGTCAAACCTTGGGGGCGGGCACCGTGACGCACCACCATGCCGCCATCGATGAGGGCCTGCTCCAGGAAGGCGGTGGCTTCCGGATCGACGAAGCCAAGCAAGCGATCGCGACCGTTGATCAGGGTGACCTGGACGCCAAGGGACTGAAAGATCGACGCGTATTCGCAGGCGATGACGCCACCGCCGAGCACGATCATGGTGAGCGGGATTTCATCCATGCCCAGCAAAGTCTCGGAATCGTGAACCTGACGACCGTCCACCGGCAGTTCCTTGACCGCACGCGGACGGGAGCCGGTGGCGATGAGAATGTAGTCGCCGCGCACTTCGCTGCCGTCATCGAGGCGAAGGGTATGTGCGTCGATGAAGCTGGCGCTGCCGCGCAGTCGGGTGACGTGACGTTTGCGGAAACTGGTTTCTACCTTGTCCCGCCAGCGCGCCACCAGGTGGCGTTTCAGTGCCATGAAGCTGCGCACTGTGGGGTTCGCGGCGGAAGGGTTGGTGACCACACCGCGACGACGCCCTCCGGCCAGGAACAAGGCCGATTCGCGCAAGGTCTTCGAGGGGATGGTGCCGGTGTTGACCCAGGCGCCGCCTGCCGGCCCCCGTTCGATCACGCAGACCTTGTGTCCGTAGTACGCAGCTTGCAGAGCCGCCTTTTCTCCGGCAGGGCCGGAGCCGATGACGACCAGGTCGAATCTGTTCATGCGAGGTTCTCGGCGTATTGCATGGGGGGGCGTGCAAGGGAGATGTCAGGGTTTGGCGCGGATGCCTTCCACGGAAAGCGTCAATTCGACTTCCTGGGAATTCGGGCCGAGGTTGAACGCCATCCCGTAATCCGCGAGCTTGAAGCGCGTGGTTCCTTCAAAGCCGCGCCGGTAGCCGCCCCAGGGATCGGGGCCGTGTCCGATGTGTTTGATGTCAATCTGCATGGGCCGGGTTTCACCCAGGAAGGTGAAGTTGCCTTCCAGGGTTGCCGTGCCGTCGCCATGTTCCTTGAACGCGGTGCTGACGAAGCGTGCCTGTGGGTATTCGTCAACGTGCAGGAAGCGACCGTCCCGCAGATGCTTGTCGCGTTCCGCGTGGTTCGAATCGACGCTCGCGGTGTCGATGGTGACTTCCACCTGGGAGGCGTCCGGGTTGGCCTCGTCATAACTGAACCAGCCGCTGAAGGTGTTGAAACGCCCGTACAACCAGCTGTAGCCGAGATGCTGGATGCGAAACTGGATGAAGGCGTGGGCGCCTTTGGTATCGATGTCATATCGCTCGGCGAGTGCCGTGGACGAGAGTGCGAACAACAGGATCAGACTCAGGATACGGGTCATGACTTGGGCTCCCGGGTGATGCCGAGCATGCGATAGAGGGTTGCATCCCGGTCGATAAAATGATGTTTGAGCGCGGCGCCGGCATGCAACCCGGAAAGGATGATCAGCAGGAGCGCGGTGTACCAATGCATCAGTCCGGCGACGTCTTCCTGTCGGTCCATCAACACCGGGAGCGGCGCAATGGTGAACAGATCGAAGACCGAGGCGCCTTGACCGACGGCGGTCACGATCAGATAACCGCTGAAACTGACTAGCAGGCTGAGCCCCAGCAGCAGGCGATGGTTCCAGCCGGCGAACCGCGATTGCCAGGGAAACGGATTTCCGATCGGGAGTGGTTGGGTCTGTGTCATGCGCCAGGCCACCCGCACGATGAGCAAGCCGAACAACAGTAATCCGCAGCCGATGTGCCAGGCCGGCGCACGCAGATACCAGGGATGGTAGTAATCGAGACCGGTCATCCACCACCCCAATGCGAACAGGGCCGGGATGGCGATTGCGCCAAGCCAGTGCAGGGCGACGCTGATCCAGCCGAAACGCTGCGGGGAATCCAGAAACGGCAACAGGATCACTCTCCCTGATTGGATGTCTGGCAGCTACCATGCGGTGACCACGAGGTTGGTGTAAAGCCGCGAATGAGATTCCTGGAATTCGTCATCGCGGATGTTTGACTCCTCGTGGCGCCTTGCCGACTATCGGGGCAATAATCATTGCGGATTTCCATACCTTGTCCCATCAGGCTGCAGGTGATGTTTCGCCACCACAGGAGATGTGCATGCCCCGTGAATCGCTGAAGCGGATTCTCTACGTCGAAGACGAGGCCAGCATGCGGACCATCGTTCAGGTCGCCCTGGAGGACGTTGGCGGATTCGTGTTGAGGGTGTGCCATTCCGGCGCCGAGGCGCTTGCCTCGGTGGTCGAGTTCCGTCCGCAGTTGATCCTGCTCGATGTGATGATGCCGGTAATGACCGGCCCTCAATTGCTTGAAAACCTTCGCACGATCCCGGAAGCAGCGAAGGTGCCGGTGATATTCATGACCGCCTTGGATGATGAGGATGAGATCGAGAAATTCCGATCCATGGGGGTTGTCGACGTCATCCTCAAGCCCATCGACCCGGCGACGCTGGCCGAAGACATCCGCGAAATCTGGGACGAGATGCCCGATCATTGATCGAGCGATGTTTCCCATTCTGATTGAGCGCGGTCAATAAAAGCGGGCACAAAAAAAACCGGCATATGGCCGGTTTTTTTTTGTGCCCTGAACGATGTCGCGTTCAGTTTGCCGTCTTGTCGTGCGAGATCAGCGCGTACGCGGAGTGGTTGTGGATAGACTCGAAGTTCTCGGATTCGACCACATAGGAAATGATGCGCTTTTCGGCATTCAAGGCAGCGGCGACATCGCGCACGGCGTCTTCGACGAATTTGGGGTTGTCGTAGGCGCGTTCGGTGACGAATTTCTCATCCGGGCGCTTGAGCAGGCCATAGAGTTCGCAGGAGGCCTGCTTTTCCACCAGTTCAACCAGTTCCTCGATCCACAGGAAACCCTTGGTGCGCACGTTCACGGTGATGTGTGAACGCTGATTGTGGGCGCCGTAGGCGGAAATCTCCTTGGAGCAGGGACACAGGCTGGTGACCGGCACCACGACCTTGATGTTGGTGTGCGTCACACCGCCCTTGATCTCGCCGATCAGCGTGACTTCGTAATCCATCAGCGATTCGACCCCGGAGACCGGCGCGCGCTTGTTGATGAAATACGGGAAGCTCATCTCGATATGGCCTTCATCTGCCTCCAGCATCTCGGCCATCTCGGTGAGCATGACCTTGAACGAATCGACGCCGATTTCCTTGTCGTGATTGTTCAGGATCTGAACGAATCGGGACATGTGCGTGCCTTTGAAGTTATGCGGCAGGTTCACGTACATGTTGAAGTTGGCGACCGTGTGCTGCTCGCCGTCGGAACGGTCATGGACCCGCACCGGGTGGCGAATATCCTTGATGCCCACTTTGTCGATGGCGATGTGGCGCAGGTCCGCAGAACTCTGCACATCGACCATGTTTTCGATGTCGGTGGGAGCCTGAGTGGCGTCATTCATGGAGTTGTGTCCTCGTGACCGGGTACGCAGCAAGGCCCCGGAAAGGCGTGTGTTTTCTGAAGGAAGCCGACGAGTTTACCCCGCTTGGCGCGGGATGTCGCTCAACCAACGATCTTTGGATGACGATTTTAAGGCGCGGGGTTCGCCGGCCCCAACCCTCTGATTTGCGCGACTATTCCTTTTGCGTCGAGGCCGCAGTCGGCGAGCAGGATGCTGTGCGCCCCGTGGTCGATGAAGCGATCCGGCAGACCCAAATTTGCGATCGATACGTTAAGGCCACGCGCCGCGAGGAATTCGTTGACCGCGCTGCCGGCGCCGCCGGCGAGGGCATTCTCCTCGACCGTGACCAGGCGGTCGTGGTTTGAGGCGAGTTCGAGGATCAAGGCCTCGTCGAGCGGCTTCACGAAACGCATGTCGGCGACGGTCGCATCGAGTTCCTCAGCCGCCTTGCGCGCCGCCGTAAGCAGACTGCCGAAGGCGAGGATCGCGATGCCCTGGCCTTTGCGCACCACACGAGCCTTGCCGACGTCCAGCCCGTCGAGGCCGGCATCCAGGTCGATGCCCGGTCCGGCGCCGCGCGGATAACGGACTGCCGCTGGACCCGGATACAGGAACCCGGTGGTCAGCATCCGGCGGCATTCGGCTTCGTCACTGGGCGTCATCACCACCATGTTCGGGATACAGCGCAGATAGGAAAGGTCGAAGGCCCCAGCGTGGGTCGGACCGTCGGCCCCGACCAGGCCGGCGCGATCGATGGCGAACAGGACATCGAGGTCCTGCAGGGCGACGTCATGGATCAACTGGTCGTAGGCGCGCTGGAGGAAGGTTGAATAGATCGCCACAACCGGTTTCACGCCATCGCACGCCATGCCGGCAGCGACGGTGACCGCATGTTGCTCGGCGATGCCGACATCGAAATATCGGCTCGGGAATTCCCGCGCAAAGCGCACCAGACCGGAGCCTTCCCGCATCGCCGGGGTGATGCCGACCAGGCGCGAGTCCTGGGTGGCCATGTCGCAGAGCCAATCTCCGAAGATTTCCGTGTAGGTCCGGCTGTGCGCACCCCCCTTGGCAATCTCGCCGGTTTCCGGATCGAAACTGCCGACACCGTGGTAGGTGCAGGGGTCGGCCTCGGCAGGGCCAAAGCCTTTGCCCTTGCGGGTCTTGATGTGCAGCAGGTGGGGGCCGTTCAGGTCGCGCAGGGTGCGCAAGGTGCGGATCAGATCGTGCAGATCGTGACCATCGACGGGTCCGACATAATTGAAGCCGAGCTCTTCGAACAGGGTGCCTGGAACCACCATGCCCTTGACGTGTTCCTCGGCGCGTTTTGCCAATTCGCGTAACGGTCCCGCGTGATCGAGCGCGCGCTTTCCGCCCTCGCGAACGGTGGTGTAAAGGCGGCTGCCGAGCATGCGCCCGAACTGTTTGGATAAGGCCCCGACATTGGGCGAGATCGACATCTCGTTATCGTTGAGGATAACCAGCAGATTGGCGTTGATGTCGCCGGCGTGATTGAGGGCCTCGAATGCCATGCCTGCGGTCATTGCGCCATCGCCGATGATGGCGACGGCCTTGCGGTCGCTGCCGGTATGGCGTGCCGCCAGGGCCATGCCCAGCGCGGCTGAGATCGAGGTGCTCGAATGGCCGACGCCAAAGGCGTCGTGTTCGCTTTCTTCCCGCTTGGGGAAGCCCGACAGGCCGTGCAACTGGCGGATGCTGTCCATGCGGTCGCGGCGACCGGTGAGGATCTTGTGCGGATAGGCCTGATGGCCGACATCCCAGACCAGTCGGTCTTCCGGCGTGGCGTACACGTAATGCAGTGCCAGGGTGAGTTCGATCACACCCAGATTGGCCGCCAGATGACCGCCGCTCTGACTCACCGAATGCAGCAGGAATTCGCGCAGCTCCCGCGCCAGGCCGCTCAAGGCGGACTCCGGCAGAGCGCGCAGATCGGCGGGGGAGTCGATCTCTGCAAGCAGGGGGAAACGGATGCGGTCGATCATGCGAGGAGGTGTCGGGAGGGAGCGCGCGATCATAACAGCCCCTTCCCGCGCGTCGGGGAATCGTCGTGTAAATCGCCGAGGGACCCTCAGAATTCGTCCCGGACGTTGGAGTTCGATCCGACCTGGTGTCGCCGACTAGTTTTTGAGCGCGTCGTCGGGCGGCGGGACTTCGACCGGGGTGACGTTGGAATCGATGGCGCTTGGGGTCAGGGACTGAGGCTTCCACAGGGTGGTGCGGTTGGGGTTCGGCGGCAGGTTAATCCAGTCGGGTGCATGGCGCTGCCAATGGCTGCGCGCCGGACGTTCTTCATCGACCTTGCTTGCTTCTTCAATCGGTTGATGTTGCTGCCATTGGATATCCGGTCGATACCAGGCCGGGGGTCTGGGCTGCCACATTGGCGGCGTCAGGACCTGCATCGGATACATCCCTCGCGCCGGCGCCTGGGTGTCGCCATCGTCGGCGACGCCGGCAGAGCAACTGAGCGCGGTGCACAAGGTGAGCGGGATAAGGGTCAGAGCGGACGAGGACATGGCGTCAGGGCTTCGGCGTAGAATTGGGGGACCGATTGCGGGAAACGTGAAAAAAATCGACGTGAGCCAATTATTAGCGATTGCGGCGGGCGGCGCGACCGGCGCCTTGTTCCGCTTCTGGGTGTCCAACGCGGTCTATGCCGTTTTGGGGCGGGATTTCCCCTATGGAACCCTCGCGGTCAACGTGTTGGGCTCCCTTGCGATGGGTTTTCTGTACGTGATGCTCCTGGAACGCAGCGCGCTGGAACCGGTATGGCGCGCATTCCTGATGGTCGGCTTGTTGGGCGCATTCACGACCTTTTCCACGTTTTCGATTGAAACCCTGAATCTGATTGAAGCCGGACAGGTGATGCGGGCAGCGCTCAACATGGTTTTGAGCGTTGCGGCCAGCGTCCTTGCCGCCTATGTCGGCGTGTTGCTGGGGAGAGCGCTATGAGCGAATCAACGATGACCCTGGTGCGGATCTACTGCACCGAAGGCGAAGGGCGGATGCGAAAGTTGCTGGCGCGTCTGCATGACGACGAGAAAGTTCGGGGCGTCACGGTATTTCGTGGCATCGCCGGGTTTGGTGCGTCGGGGCGGATTCATTCCTCCGGTCTGATCGATCTGGCCCTGGATCTGCCGTTGGTGATCGAGTTCTTCGACGAGCCCGAAAAAGCCGCCCGCATCATCGAAGATCTGTCCGGCAGCGTGAAGCCCGGGCATATCGTCAGTTGGCCGATCCACGTTCACGGGTAGAATCCGCCGTTTCCTCTCGCAAACGAACGCCCGACCATGCTCGATCCCAAACGCCTGCGTAACGATCTCGACGCCGTAGCCGCGCAACTCGCGCGCCGTGGATACACCCTGGATGCCGCCGCATTCACCGCGCTGGAGGAGCGTCGCAAGGCCCTTCAGGTGGCGACCCAGGAGCTGCAAAACGAGCGCAATACCCGCTCCAAGTCCATCGGTCAGGCCAAGGCGCGGGGTGAGGACATTGCGCCGTTATTGGCGGAAGTGGCCGATCTGGGCGACAAGCTCAAGGCCGCCGAAGCCGATCTCAACGCGCTTCAGATGGCATTGCAGGATCTGATGTTGAGCATTCCCAACTGCCCGCATGCATCCACGCCGGACGGCGGAGGTGAGGACGACAACGTGGAAGTCGCCCGTTGGGGGGAGGTGCCCAAATTCGATTTCACCCCACGCGATCACGTCGAACTCGGCGAGATGAACGGCTGGATGGATTTCGAGACCGCCGCCAAAATCTCCGGCGCGCGATTCGTGGTCTTGCAGGGACCGCTGGCACGCATGCAGCGCGCGCTGACACAGTTCATGCTGGATCTGCACAGCAGCGAACACGGTTACCAGGAGGTCTACGTGCCTTATCTGGTCAACGCCGACAGCCTGCGCGGGACCGGCCAGTTGCCGAAGTTCGAGGCCGATCTGTTCAAGACCAACAGCGAAGCCGGGCATTACCTGATTCCGACGGCCGAGGTGCCGGTCACCAACATCGCCCGGGACACCATTGCCGATGCGTTGCCCCGACGCTTCGTAGCGCACACGCCTTGTTTCCGCAGTGAAGCCGGGTCTTACGGTCGCGATACCCGGGGCATGATCCGTCAACATCAGTTCGAGAAGGTCGAGATGGTGCAGCTGGTGCCGCCGGCGGATTCCTACGCGGCGCTGGAGGAACTGACCGGTCATGCCGAGGCGGTGTTGCAACGTCTCGGACTGGCTTACCGCAAGGTCGCCCTGTGCACCGGCGATATTGGCTTCTCCTCGGCCAAGACCTACGACCTGGAAGTCTGGTTGCCCGCACAGAACACTTATCGGGAAATCTCATCCTGCTCGAATTTCGAGGACTTCCAGGCGCGCCGCATGCAGGCGCGCTGGCGTAACCCCGAAACCGGCAAGCCGGAATTGCTGCACACCCTGAACGGTTCCGGCCTTGCGGTCGGACGGACGGTGGTCGCGATCATGGAGAATTATCAGGATGCGGACGGACGCATCCATGTTCCGGAAGCGCTGCGTCCGTATCTGGGTGGCGCGGAGATGCTCTGAAGCCGCTCCCACGAAGCCATCTTTCGTTTGCGTTTTAACAAGGCTTGACCCATGTCGATGGACTACTTACCCATATTCATGAAAATCACCGGTCGCCCCTGCCTCGTGGTCGGCGGTGGCGATGTCGCGGCACGCAAGGTTTCCCTGCTGCTGGCGGCGGGTGGCAAAGTGACGGTGGTTTCTCCCAAGGTGGTCGCGGCCATCGCAGAACTGGTCGATCACGGGGCGATCGAGCACATCGCACGCGAATTCGATGACGCCGACATGGGGCAATACGCCGTGGTAATCGCGGCGACCGATGTCCGCGAGGTCAATGAACGCGTCGGGCAACTGGCGTGTACGCGGCACATCCCGGTCAACGTTGCAGACGATCAGACCGCCTGCAGTTTCATCATGCCGGCGATGATCAATCGCGATCCGGTACAGATTGCGGTGTCCACCGGCGGTGCCTCGCCGGTGCTGGCGCGACTGCTGCGTTCCCGTTTGGAAGCGATGATCCCGGCGGCATACGGCAAGCTGGCGGCCTTGGTCGAGTCTTACCGCGACGAAGTCAAGCAGCGTTTCCCGGCGGAAGATCGTCGTGCGTTCTGGGAGCGCATCATCCACGGCCCGATTGCCGAACTGACTTTGGCCGGTCGCGACGAGGCCGCGCGCGCCGCGCTTCAGGACGAAATCGATCGTGCCGAGGGAAAACCCCAGCACGACGGCGAGGTGTATCTGGTGGGTGCCGGTCCCGGAGACCCCGATCTGCTCACCTTCCGCGCCCTGCGCCTGATGCAGAAGGCCGATGTGGTGCTGTACGACCGCTTGGTTGCCAAGGAAATTCTCGCCCTGGTGCGCCGTGATGCCGAACGTATCTATGTCGGCAAGGAGCGCGATAACCATGCCGTGCCGCAGGATCAGATCAACCAGTTGCTGGCCGATCTCGCCAAGCAGGGCAAGCGGGTGCTGCGCCTCAAAGGTGGAGACCCGTTCATTTTCGGGCGCGGCGGGGAAGAGATCGAACTGCTGGCCGAGCAGGGCGTCAACTTTCAGGTCGTTCCGGGCGTGACGGCGGCAGCGGGGTGTGCGAGCTACGCAGGCATCCCGCTGACGCATCGGGATTATTCGCAGGCGGCGGTGTTCGTGACCGGTCATCTGAAGGACGGCAGTATCGATCTGAACTGGCCTGCGCTGGCACAACCCAATCAGACGGTGGTGTTCTACATGGGCCTCAAGGGCGCGCCGGTGATCTGTCGCAATCTGATCGAAAACGGTCTGCCCGACAGCACCCCGATTGCGCTGGTGCAGCAGGGTACGACCCAGAATCAGCGGGTCTTCACCGGTACCCTGGCGACCCTCCCAGAGATTCTCGCCGACAATGAAATCCATGCCCCGACACTGATCATCGTCGGCAACGTCGTATCGCTGCAGAACAAATTGGCCTGGTTCAAGCCGACCGCGCAGCTTGCGCAGACCTGATGGCTGGAGAATCGGCGCATTTTCTGAGTTAAGTCATTCCTGAAATACAAGGTTCGCTTAGGCTGAAAGCACATCCCGCGCTACGGACCTTGTCCGCCGTGCGCATCGTGATGAGGGGGTATGTCAGAGCCACGCAGGGATGAGTGTTCTCGCGTAGGACTACGCCGTTGCGTCGATGAGTTCTGGAGTCGGTTTTCTGTAGTTCGGGTCTCAGTGCCGTCCGCAATGGCCGGTGCGCTTACCTTGGAGAGCCGAGATGAAAATATTCCCTAAGTTCCTTCTCTCGATGGCTGCGATTGCGCTGGTTTCGGGTATTCAGTCGGCGAGTGCCAACAGTGTGCTTTTTCAGCCCGGCCCGGGTCTGAACGATGGCACGGATACCGGTACCTTGACTGCCGGCAAGGACAGCAACAACGGCGGCGCTGGGGATGCCGGTATTCACTGGATATCGAACCCGAGCTGGTCGAGCACACCGGGCCGCGCTTATTTCGAGTTCGATGTGCTGTCGGCAGTCGGTGCCGGCGCGAACATCAGCAGCGCCTCGTTGACCTTCACCAACGTGTTTCGCCTCAGTCAGTATTACAACAGCTGGCCCCGCGCTGAGACCTTCGTGCTCAGCACGCTTAACGCCGATTGGGATGAAATGACGGTCAGCGGATATCCGGCATCGACCGTCTATCAGACCGTGGTGATCAATCCGAACACCGAATGGACGTTGGTGCCCGATCCTTTGGGCAGTGGATACAACGCGCTGGTGGGGACGACCACGTACGACATCACTGCACTCGCCCAGTCCTGGGTGGATGATGCTGCGGCGAACTACGGTGTGTCCTACGGCATCGGGGGCAGTGTCTATCCGTACAACACCATTGACCCTTACGTGGTGTCGTCCGATGCCACCGGCGACATGGCAGCCTGGCGACCGTTGCTGCAGATCGAATACGACGGGGTAGCGACCTCCGGGGTGCCGGTGCCCGGTGGTCTGGTGCTGCTATTGACGGGTCTGGGTTTGCCTGCGATCCGCCGCCGGACTCACTGAGCCGCTGCAGCGGTCTCGCTGGGGCTCAGCTCCATGCGCAGGGTCTGGCTTCGATTCAAGGCGACCTCGGCCTTGGCGTTCTCGAAGCCATCCTTGCGGACCTCCACCTGGTAACGACCGGTCGGGAGACTGATCGTCACCGGGGTTGGGCCATAGGAATTGCCGTCGATCAGGACTTCGTCGTTGAACACGTTGGAGCGGATCGTCAGTGGTGCCCAGCGGGCGTTGGCGGCGGCATTCTCCGGCCATGCGTTGGCGCGATCGGGGTAGGCGAAGAACGACGTGCAACCGCTCGGGCTGACCTCGACCAGCTGGCAGGCGAGCTTGCGATCCGGTTGGGTGCGCAGGCTGATGCGCAGCCGACTGTGGTGGCTGGCCGCACCTTCGAAGCGTTGCTCCAGCACTTCGTGTCCAGTCACTTCGATGCCGAGGTCCAGCGTGTTCGGGTCGAGCGTGATGCCCAGGTCGCTGAGCACCTGCTTCAGGGTTTCCTGGCGGAAGCGCTCGGCGCTCTCGTTCAGCGCGGCATCCGCGCTGGAATCGGCGCAACGACGCAGGGTCATGTTCTCGTTGCACTCAACGGTGGCGCCGTATTCGACCGTCGCCTGGCGTTGCAGCGCGCGCAACGCGGTGCGCAATTGAATGTGCTTGCGGTGGATGCGCAGTTCTTCCAGACGGGTGTTGAGCGCGTCTTCCTTCTGTGTGCCCAGACCGAGCTGCGCGGTCAGGCCCTGGTGGTCGGCCTGCATCGCGGCCTCGTTGGCGCGTTCGTTATCGAGCGCGGCGACCGCTTCCCAGTAGCTGCGAAGGTCCTGATCCAGATGCACGCCGCGATCCTTCAGTGAGTTCTGGAAGCGCGCCTCGAGTTCGCGTCGCGCCTGAACCAGGGAGTGATTGAGCTCCTTGACCCGCGCCTGCTGTCCACTGAGTTCGACGCTTTTGCGATCGAGCGCGACGGCGAGTTGTTCGCGTTCTGCATGAGCGGCTTTGATTTCTTCCTTGACCGACTCGATCTGTTGGTTGATCTCCGTCAGGACATCGTCGCCCGAGGGCTCCGTTTCAGAGGCTGCGTTACCGACTTCGGGGGACGATTCTGCGAAGGCAGGGACGTGCGAGCTGAGTCCGAGAAGGGCGGCGCACAAGGCCGTTGTGGTCAGGATTCGTTTGATCACGCGGAACTCCCTGTTGGGCTGGGTGGAGCGGTTTTCTTGTTTTAGGCGGCGGCTTCGGGGCGTGACATCGCAACCCGTGAAGTCGGCTCGCGCAGGCATTACGCTTTATCGCACGGCGTCCAAGCCAAAGAGTCTAGTTTCCCTTTGTCAACCCTGCACGAATTGGAAAGGGTGTTTAACCTTTTCGTCAACAATTCGACGATCGACGAGCCGACCTTTGGTGGACCATCATCATGTGCCTGGTTTTCATTGCTTGCCGAGGTGAATGTGTCATCGATCGATGCAGTAAACGAAGCATCCCTGCGCCGGTTCGTGCAAGCGGTCCGCAAGTCCCGCGAGATATGGGGATTGGAATCGGAAGAGGGATGGGCGCTGTGTGAATCCATTCAGGTCCCAGGTACCAATGTGATGCCGTTCTGGTCCAGCGAATCCGCAGCGGCGGCACACGGTGTCGATGAATGGGTCGAATACCAGGCGACTCCGATCGATCTGGATGAGTTTCTGGAACATTGGACCCTGGGTCTGGCCGGAGACGGGATGCTCGCCGGGGTCGATTGGGACGACAGCCTGGAAGGGGTGGAACTGGAAGCGGAGGTGCTGGAGGAGTGGTTGCTGGGTGAGCGCTAACACGCGTCGAGGGCGCGTTGCATGGCGACAATAAGCTGTGTCAGATCGTCGCGCGTCATCACGTATGGCGGCATGGTGTAAAGCAGTTTCCCGAAGGGACGCAGCCAGACGCCGTTTTCCAGCAACACATCCTGGACCTTCGATACCTCGATCGGTGCGCGGGTCTCGATGACCCCGATTGCACCGAGTACCCGTACATCGGCAACCGCAGGGTGCGACCTCAACGGGGTCAGGCCGTCCTTGAGCTGCGTTTCGATGGCATTCACCCGCGCCTGCCAGGGGCTGTCCAGCAGCAGATCGATACTGGCCCCGGCGACTGCGCAGGCGAGCGGATTGGCCATGAACGTCGGCCCGTGCATGAATGCCCCTGCAGCGCTGATGCCTGCCGCGATCCGTTCGGTGGTGAGCGTTGCCGCCAGCGTCATGTAGCCCCCGGTGAGGGCCTTGCCGAGGCACAGGATGTCCGGGGCGATGGCGGCGCGTTCGCAGGCGAACAAGGTGCCGGAACGACCGAAACCGGTGGCGATCTCGTCGGCGATCAGCAATACATTGTGGGCATCGCACAGGGCGCGGACCTGACCCAGATAGTCGGGGTGGTAGAACCACATCCCGCCCGCGCCCTGGACGATGGGTTCCAGGATCACCGCCGCGAGTTCGTCTGCATGGCGCTCGAGCAGATGGCGGAAGTCGGCGATGTCGTCCGAGTTCCAGGGCTCGTCGACACGACAGGTCGGGCGGGGGGCAAACAGGTGCTTGGGCAGCAGATCGGCAAACAGATGATGCATGCCGTTGACCGGATCGCAGACCGACATCGCGCCGAAGGTATCCCCGTGATAACCGCCGCGTATCGTCAGCAGACGCGATTTCCCGGGCTGGCCGACGGCCTGCCAGTACTGCATCGCCATCTTGATCGCGACCTCGACCGCGACCGAGCCGGAGTCGGCAAGGAACACGTAATCCAGCCCATCCGGGGTGATGGCGATCAGCTTCTCCGCGAGTGCGGCGGCGGGCTCGTGGGTCAGACCCCCAAACATGACATGCGCCATGCGCTCGGTCTGGGAGTGGATCGCGGCATTCAGCGTCGGATGGTTGTAGCCATGAATCGCGCACCACCAGCTTGCCATGCCATCGATGACTTCCCGGCCGTCCGCAAGTTTCAGGCGAACGCCTTGCGCGGATTCCACGGCATGCACCGGCGGCGGGTTCATGACCCGGGCATACGGGTGCCAGACGTGGGCGCGTTCGAAGGCTTGCCAGGGAGCGTGATTCATCGGGCGATTATGACCGACGCGGCGGCGCGATACGCGGGTCGGCATCCGATTCACCCGACTTCCGTCCGCTTGATTGCCGGGCTTATCGGATAAACTTGCGGCCTTCTTTGAGATGTACCGGAACCCGCACGCCATGAGTGACGCTCACCCGACCCCCACTGAAATTTCCCTGCACGAGAAATCCCGCGTGCTGGTCGTCAGCTTCGACGACGGCGCACGTTTCGAACTGCCTTGCGAATACCTGCGGGTGTTTTCCAAGGCGGCCGAGGTGCAGTCCCTGAAGACCCCGGTCAGCGGCAAGGAGACGGTCAATATCGACAAGATCGAACCGCAGGGCAGCTATGCGTTGCGGCTGTATTTCGATGACGGTCACGATACCGGCATCTACTCCTGGGGCACTTTGTACAGCCTGGGCAAGAACTTCGAGGCCAACTGGGCGGGCTATCTGAAGCGGCTCGAAGATCTGGGCATCCAGCGCCGGGAAAACAGCGGTCGACGCAACGTCAAGGTGCTTTATTTCGCCAATCTGGTCCGCGAACTGGAAAAGACCCAGGAAGACGTGATGCTGCCCCCGTCCGTGAAGACCGTTGCCGATCTGTTGGCGCTGCTGCGTCGGCGCGGCAAGAAGTGGCCGGACATGATTGCCGACGATAAGGTCAAGGTGACCATCAATCGTCAGTTCGCGGAACTGTTCAGCAAACTCGAAGACGGGGATGAGATCGGGATCGTGCAGCGCCCCGAGGTGGGCAAGGTCTGATTCACGGTGCCACGTAGCGGACCCAGCCCCCGACCGCGCCGCAGCAAGCCCAGGACGGCTGGGGCGGCGCGCAAGTCGCACGGTGGCAACAGCAAGGCCAGGATGAATAAAACCGGACGTGCCTGGAAATGGCGGTTGCTGCGCGCCTTGCTGGTGCTGTCGCTGATCGGTGGCGTGGTGCTGGCGGGCTACCTGGCGCTGCTCGATCGTGAGCTCAGGGGGCAGTTCGAAGGGCGGCAATGGGCGTTGCCAGCGCACGTCTATGCCCGCCCGCTGGAGATCTTCGTCGGTCTTCCCTTGGCGGCCGACGACCTTCAGAACGAACTCGATCTGCTTGGTTATCACGCCGATGCAGACGCGGTGGATGCCGGTCGCGCGGGGTCATACCGCCACCGGGGCGACGGCTTCGACCTGGTCAGTCGGGGTTTCACGTTCTGGGACGGGGAGGAGACCGAACACGCGGTTCGCGTCCGCTTTGCGGGGGATGTGGTGCGCACCATCGATGGCCTGAACGGGCAGACTGCCCCGGCCTTGTTGCGTCTCGATCCCTTGCGCATCGGGGGCATCTATCCGACGCGTGCCGAAGATCGCAGCCTGGTGCGGCTCGATGAAACCCCGCGCCAACTCACCGAGACCTTGATTGCGGTCGAGGACAGCCGTTTCCATGACCATCACGGCGTCGATCCACTGGGCATTCTGCGCGCCGCATGGAGCAACCTGATCGCCGGTCGGGTCGTACAGGGCGGCAGCACACTGACCCAGCAATTGGTGAAGAATCTGTTCCTGACCCAGGAACGCACGCTGCAACGCAAGCTCAATGAAGTCTTCATGGCCGGGCTGCTGGAGCTGCATTACGGCAAGGATCAGATTCTCGAAACCTATCTGAACGAGGTCTACCTGGGGCAGGACGGGAGTCGGGCCATTCATGGGTTCGGATTGGGTTCGGAGTTCTATTTCGGCCGACCGCTGAACGAGCTGCGTAGTGAACACCTCGCCTTGCTGGTCGGTCTCGTGAAAGGCCCCAGTTATTACAACCCGCGTCGTAATCCCGATCGGGCCAAGGCACGTCGCGATGTGGTGCTCGCAGTGATGCAGCGGGAAGGTCTGATCGATGCCGGCGAGGCGAGTCGCGCCAGTGCGGCGCCGCTTGGGCTTTCCGATGCGCGACGCGGCAGCGGCAATCGTTATCCGGCGTTTCTCGATCTGGTGCGCCGCCAGCTCAAGCGCGACTACCACGAAGAAGATCTGACCAGTGAAGGGCTGCGTATTTTCACTACCCTGGATCCGGTGCTGCAGACCAAGGCAGAAGACAAACTGGCGAGTCGCATCCGTTATCTGGAAAAACGACATAAGCCAGGCGCACCGCTGGAGGGCGCGGTGGTCGTGGTGCGCCCGGAGACCGGTGAGGTCGAAGCCCTGGTCGGCGGGCGGGATGCACGATTTGAAGGTCTGAATCGGGCAATGGATGCGGTCCGCCCGATCGGGTCGTTGATCAAGCCGGTCGTTTATCTGCGCGCATTGGAAGAACCCAGAACGTATACCTTGGCGACACCGCTCGACGATGGGCCGATGAGCCTGCGTCTGGCGGGTAGTCCGGAACCCTGGTCGCCGAAAAACTACGACGGCGAAAATCACGGGACGCCGTTGTTGATCGATGCGCTCGCGCATTCCTACAACCCGGCCAGTGCCCGTCTTGGTCTGGCGATCGGGCTCGATCAGGTCCATGCGACGATTCGTCGTCTGGGCGTGGAGCGTCCCCCTCCGCTGGTGCCGGCGTTGCTGCTTGGGGCTTACAACCTGAGTCCATTTGAAGTCGCTCAGCTGTATCAGCCGATCGCAGCGAATGGCTTCCGTGCCCCGCTGCGGGCGATTCGGGAAGTCATGAATACCGACCGCCAGCCGCTGGCCCGGTACGCGCTGCGTATCGAATCCACGGTGGATACCCAGGCCGTGGGTCTGCTCGGTTTTGCGATGCGCGAGGTGGTCGAATCGGGCACCGCACGATTCCTCAAACAGATGCTGCCAGCCGGGGCTGTGGTCGCTGGCAAGACCGGCACCACCGACGATCTTCGCGACTCCTGGTTTGCCGGTTTCGATGCGGCGCGGTTGGCGGTGGTCTGGTTGGGGGTGGACGATAATCGCAGCGCCAAGCTGTCCGGTGCATCCGGGGCGATGCTGGTCTGGGGGGATGTGATGCGCGCCGCCGGGGTGTCGTCGTTGCCGGTCGGCATGCCTTCGGGAACCTCCGGGCTGCGGATCGATCGAAGGTCGGGATGGCGCGCCGATGCGGGGTGCAGTGACGTGATTGCCTTGCCGTTCATTCCCGGTTCGGAACCTGCCAGGGTTGCGGAATGTGCATCGACGAGCGTGAATCCGGCCATTCCATCCGTGCCGCAAGCGGCGCCTGTGTCAAAACCGGTGCCCGAGAAGCCCGCATCCGCGTGGGAAAGCCCGCTAGAATGGCTCATTAATCCGCACTGATTGCCCCGGCTACAGCAAGGCTCGTCAATACATGTCAGGCATTTGCATACGCGAACTCCCGGTCGCCCGAATTGACGCTCCGCTGTCGTCGCTCGGTCGTTTGACGCTGGCTGTCGTTTTCACTTCGATGTTGGTGATCGGCGGCTGTACCGACAACACCCGGCCGGATAGCCCCCCGGCGCCGGTGGAAGATCACAGCATCGTCAAGAACAGGGAACCGGCCCGAGCAGTAAGAAGCGCCGCCGATGTTGTGCCTTTGCAGCCGCCTCGCGCCGAGGCTTCGGCCCGACCGGTGGAGCCCGCAGCGCCGATAACGCAGTCTGCTCAAACTCCTGCTCAAACCACGGTTCAATCCCGGAGCGCCACGCCCGCTGGTGCCGCGCAATGGCCGCCGCCGCCGATGGTTGAACCGCGTACCCCCGAGCAGGAACAGTCCGGGCCATTACCGGGCGATCCCGGTTATCGCCACGAGCGTGTCGAGATCGGTTCCGCGATCAAGTTGAAACCGGCAACGCCGGTCGAACCGGAGCCGGCCAGCGCCTCCGGGCCGAGAGAATTGCCCCCGGTTGCTTTGGTCACCCCAGAACCGATTCGCCAACCCAAGGCCAAGCCGACGGTGGCGCCACCGCCGGAGGAGAGCGTCAGCGCGGAACCGACCCCGGACAGCCCGCCGGCCGTGGCGGCGTTGCTGGCCGATGCCAATCGACAGATGCGTGCCGGCAACAACGATGCAGCGGCCGCCGCGCTGGAACGTGCGCTGCGCGTGCAGCCCCGCGATGCCTATCTCTGGCACCGTCTCGCCTACGTCCGTCTGGAACAGGGCAGGGGCTCGGATGCCGAATCCCTGGCGCTCAAATCGAATTCGCTCGCGGGCGACAAACTCGAACTGGTCGAGACCAACAATCGTCTCATCGAACGTGCGCGCAGCCTGAGCCGCAGTGCAAGCGGCGGGCGTTGATTCCATCGGCGACGCGGCGTCGAACACGATGTCGAATCCCGCCGGGCCCCGACTCGCCGTGCGTGGCCTGTATAAGGACTACGCCCTGGGGACTGAGCCAGTCCGAGTACTGAGCGGTCTCGATCTCCAGGTCGATCCTGCGGAAATGGTCGCAATCATGGGGCCGAGTGGCGCGGGCAAGACCACCCTCCTGAACTGCATCGCCGGTATCGACGACAGCGACGCAGGACAAATCGAAGTCGCGGGCATGTCCATGCACGGTCGCCCGGAAGCGCGTCGTACCCATGTCCGCCGCGAGGCGATCGGCATGGTGTTCCAGTTTTTCAACCTTATCCCGACCCTGAACGTGCGGGAGAACGTGGCGCTGCCCCTGCAGATTCTGCGTCGTCCGGCAGCGGATACGGCAGATCGGGTCGAGGCCATGATCGAGCGGGTAGGCCTGAAGAAACGCGCCGATCACTTTCCGTTCCAGTTGTCCGGCGGCGAGATGCAACTGGTCTCCATCGCCCGCGCTCTGGTTCACGAACCGCCGCTGTTACTCGCCGATGAACCCACCGGCAACGTCAATCCGGCGGCGGGCCGCCGCATCATGGACCTGCTGATCACGCTGACCCGCGAACAGGGCACTTCGGTGGTCATGGTCACTCACAGCCCCGAACATGCCGCCTGGGCCGACCGCATCTGCTTCCTCAAGGATGGGGTGATCTCGAGCGAATATCGTCATCCCGAACCGGGCCGCCACGAGCCGGACGACCTCAAGCACATCTACGATCGCCTGCTGGAACTGGAAATCTAGTTTGTGGAATCGCTCTGGAAGCGTTCCAGAACGCGAGTCTTGCTCCGCTTGAATACCGGGTCCGTCTCCAAGCGGAAGCCGCTGATTTAGGCTGACGCTAAAACAGGGGGGTTTCAGGACGACGAGAAGCGGTGCTGCGGAGCACGCATCGTGTTTTCAGGCTTGCGAATACAATTTGAATTCCGGGTACGCTTAAACTCTTTCATCCACCGCTTCTTATTGATTCACCATGCCCAACGACATCCTGCTCGGCGTCAACATCGACCACGTTGCGACTCTGCGTGAGGCGCGCCACACCCGTTACCCGGACCCGGTTCAGGCGGCGATTGAGGCGGAGCAGGCGGGGGCGGATGCGATCACCCTGCATCTGCGTGAGGACCGCCGTCACATCCAGGAACGGGATGTGTTCATGCTCAAGGACATCCTGCTCTCGCGCATGAATCTGGAAATGGCAGTCACCGACGAAATGCTCGACATCGCGGCGCAGGTAAAGCCGGCGGATTGTTGTCTGGTGCCGGAGCGTCGCGAGGAACTGACCACGGAAGGCGGTCTGGATGTGGCCGGGCAAAAGGGGCGAATGACGGACGCCTGTGCGCGACTCGCGGAGGCGGGGGTGCGGGTGTCGATGTTCATCGATGCCGATCCGGCACAGGTCGAGGCCAGTGCGGAGGTGGGGGCGCCGGTGATCGAGATTCATACCGGACATTTCGCCGATCTGACCGACAAGGCGGCGCGGGAGACAGAATTCGCCCGCATCGCGGCAGCGGTCGATCTGGGTACTCGTCTGGGGTTGCAGGTGAATGCCGGACACGGGCTGAATTATCAGAACGTGGGGCGCATCGCGGCGCTGACCGATGTGCGTGAGCTGAATATTGGTCATGCCATCGTCGCGCGTGCGCTGTTCACCGGGCTTCAGGACGCGGTGCGGGAGATGAAACGGCTGATGCGGGAAGGCCGGGGCTTGGCGTGATCCACGGTATCGGCACGGATATCGTCGAGGTTGCACGCATCGAGCGGGCGCTGGCGCAGCATGGTGAACGCTTTGCGCTGCGCATCCTGGCCGATTCGGAATTCGTGATGTTTCAGGATGCCGCGCAGCCGGTGCATTTCCTGGCAAAACGATTTGCCGCCAAGGAGGCCGGTGCCAAGGCCTTGGGGACAGGATTTGCCGACGGGGTGACCCTGAAGCAACTGGTGGTCCGCAGCGACGAGCGCGGGCGTCCGATCCTGGAAATGCGTGGCCGCGCTGACGAACTGTGTCGGGAATTCGGTATCGCCGATATTCATCTCAGTCTGGCCGATGAGCGTGCCTACGCCGTCGCCTTCGTGACCCTGGTGCGCGCTTAACCGGTCAGCAGTACTGGCGGGCGGGAATGGCTTAATCTCCGTCCCAATCTCCGCTCTTTTCGCGAGTCGTTCTCATGAATTATCCAAGCATCGAAGCCTTTGTCGGCAACACGCCGCTGGTGCGTCTGCAGCGTCTCACCGAAGGCTTGCGCAGCACCGTGCTGGTCAAGCTGGAAGGCAACAATCCGGCGGGTTCGGTGAAGGATCGGCCCGCGTTGAACATGATCCGGCGCGCCGAGGAGCGCGGCGAGATCAAGCCGGGAGACCGCCTGATCGAGGCCACCAGCGGCAATACCGGCATCGCACTGGCGATGGCGGCGGCGATCAAGGGCTATCGCATGACATTGATCATGCCGGACAACAGCACCGAGGAACGCAAAGCCGCGATGAAGGCCTATGGCGCCGAGCTGATCCTGGTGACCAAGGAACAGAGCATGGAAGGGGCCCGCGACTTGGCTCTGGCGATGCAGGCACGGGGTGAGGGCAAGGTGCTGGATCAGTTTTCCAATCCGGACAACCCGGAAGCGCATTACATCGGGACGGGACCGGAAATCTGGCGCGATACCGGCGGGCACATCACCCACTTCGTCAGTGCGATGGGCACGACCGGCACCATCATGGGCACCTCGCGTTATCTCAAGGAACAGAGCGCGGCGGTGCAGATCGTCGGTGTGCAGCCGACCGAGGGGTCGAGCATTCCGGGGATTCGACGTTGGCCGAAGGAATATCTGCCCAGCATCTTCGAGGCGGCGCGGGTGGATCGTCAGATCGACGTCGATCAGCGCGAGGCGGAAGACACCACACGGGCGCTTGCCGTGCGTGAGGGTATCTTCGCCGGAGTTTCATCCGGCGGCGCGGTGGCAGCGGCGTTGCGGGTGGCGCGTGAGGTCGAGAATGCGGTCGTGGTCGCGATCATCTGCGATCGTGGCGATCGTTATCTTTCCAGCGGCATTTTCCCGGGCTGAGACGGGTTCTTGCCGTCCGCGCAACATTGAGCGAATGCAGCGCGGCGCGAAAGCGTCTTGAATCCGCAACATGATGCGTCGTGTCCTGTTGGTTTCCCTGTTGCTGATCTCGATCGCGGCTTTCGCGATCGACGGGATCGGGCTGTCGGCGCGCAAGGTCGAGGCCTTCGGGGTGACGGTGGGGTCTCTCGAAATCCAGGTTTCCGGGCTCGAAGGACCCGGTCAGGGAGTCGTGCTGAGATTGTCGGGCCTTGTCCTGCCGGAGCCGGTCAAGGGCATCGGCGCATTGGTGGTGGACTGCGCCAAAGCGCGCATCGAACCCGACGCCATCCATTGCACCGGCGGGCAGGCCAGGCTGGATTGGGACGTGCTCGATGGACCGGAGTTCACGCTGGATTTCGAGGCGCGTCTGGACGGCACACGGCTGAAGTTGGCGGCACATGGATTGCGCATCGCAGGCGGTCGTGCCGATCTGGAGATCGACGCCCAGGGCGAGACACGTCGGGCGCAGATCAGGGCCAAGGACACGGATCTGGCGGTCATGACCGCGTTGGCGGCGCGATTCGGGGTCGGGGCAAGCGCGTGGACTGTCAGCGGAGGTCGCGCTGATCTGACACTCGATGCGCGCTTGCAGGGCCAGTCGCCGCAACGCGCCGACTGGACGGTCGCCCTGCGTGATCTTGCGGCCGGCAATGCCGTCGGCACCATCGCCTGCGATGGCGCGGCTTTGCGTAGCAATGGCAGAGTCGTCTGGCGTGCCGACAGGCCGGACATCGACGCCCGTCTGCACCTCGACAAGGGACAGTTCTACGTCGATCCGGTGTTCATCGAATTGAAGGACAAGCCGGTCGATGTCGTGGTCACCGCGAGTCGGACACCGGATGGCTGGTCCATCGGCAAACTCGCCGTTGATGATCCGGGGCGCGTCAGCCTGACCGCGTCCGGGACGTTGACCCCAAGCTTCGCGCCGCAGGCCGTCACGGTGGATATTGCCGAACTCAAACTCGGTCAAACCTATACACGTTACGCCCAGCCGTTGCTGGTCGGCGGGTCGCTTGCCGATCTCGATCTGGCGGGAAACCTTACCGGTCAGGTACGCCTCGACGACAAGGGCCTCAGCCGCCTGCGTCTGGCCTTGCCGCGTGCGGATTTCGATGATCGCAAGGGACGCATCGGCATCTATGGCATGCAGGCGGACATCGATTGGCAACGTGATCGGGTGCGCGAATCCCGGTTGGCCTGGAACAGCGCGCATTTTCAGGCGCTGGACCTGGGTGCGATCGATTGGCGCGTGCAGGGCGACGGTCGGGCGTTGACGCTGCGGCCACCGGCACGGCTGCCCATCCTCGATGGCGCGTTGCAGATCGACACCCTGAAGGTGTCCGGTCTGGACGGCGATCCGGAGGGCCGTTTCGAAGGTTTCCTGGAGCCCATCGACATGCAGGCGCTGTCCCATGCCTTCGCGTGGCCGAGCATGGAGGGCAAGCTGTCGGGGATGATTCCGATAGTCAGCTATCAGGACAAGCGGGTAAAGGTCGGTGGCGTGCTGTTGATGCGTCTGTTCGACGGCAACATCACCCTGCGCGACCTGGAGATGATCGACCCGCTGGGGATCGCGCCGGTGGTGACGGGCAATCTGGAAATGAAGTCGCTCGACCTGGATACGCTCACCCGTACCTTCGCCTTCGGCAATATCCAGGGTCGGCTCGACGGCTGGGTTCGAGGGTTACGCATGGTCAACTGGCAGCCGATCGAATTCGACGCCGGGTTCATCACCCCGGAAGACGATGACTCGCGTCACCGCATCAGCCAGAAGGCCGTCGACAACCTGACCTCCCTGGGGGGCGTGAGCGGCGCGCTCTCACGGACCTTCATGCGCTTTTTCGAGTCATTTTCCTACGATCGGCTGGGTCTGACCTGCCGACTGCGGAACAGTGTCTGCGACATGGGTGGCGTGCTGCCTGCCGGGGATGGCAGCAGCTATTACATCGTCAAGGGTGGCGGGTTGCCGCGCATCGATGTGGTCGGTTTCGCGCAGCGGGTTGACTGGCCGACGTTGCTGGAACGTTTGCAGCGCGTCACCAGCGGAGGCGGGCCTCAGATTCAGTAATGTTGGCGGGCATTGCCCGAGAACGTGCCGACGAACCCGCCCACGAACTTGTCGAGGGTTGCCGGTCAAAAGACCTTTACAATGGGCGCGTTTCGCCCGCTTCCCGCTAATGGAGATCTGCCATGACTGCGTATCTGCGTTCCGCCTCGCTGGTTTTATTCACCTTGCTGATCAGCGCCTGCGTGACCATCAATATCTATTTCCCCGCTGCGGCGGCCGAGAAAGCGGCGGATCGCATCATTCAGGATGTCTGGGGCGCGCAGCCCAATCCGCAGTCGCCGAGCGCGCCCGAGGCGCCGCCGCAGAGCGCGATCGAACGCGAACGTCCGCTCGCATTGAGCTTGCTGGAATGGATGGTGGCGCCGGCGCAGGCGGCCGATCTGGATGTGTCCAGCCCGGCGATTGCGGCGGCGCAGGGGGCGATGAAGGCGCGGTTCGCCGACCTGGAAGCCCACATGAACAGTGGCGCACTGGGACTGACCCGCGACGGGCTGGTCGATGTGCGTGATCTGAATGCGATCCCGCTGCCCAAGCGTGGTCCGGTCAAGCAACTGGTGGCGGCGGAGAACGCGGATCGCAACGTTTTGTATCGTGAGATTGCGGCCGCCAACGGACATCCGGAGTGGGAACGCGACATCCGCAATACGTTCTCGGAGCGTTGGGTCGGCAACGCGCGCGGCGGCTGGTGGTATCAGGACGCCAGCGGCGCCTGGAAGCAGAAGTAATCATGGGTGTTGTTGCGCTACGCTTGCGCACCGCGCCGGATCTCGATGCCGGGCGGCGTTTGCTGAATCTCGCCGATCTTGAGGACAAGGATGTCCTCAAGGCGATGGAGCACGTCCAGCGGCAACGTCATGGTGGCCGTGATTTCGGCTTCGCGCTGCGGCGTGTGGTCGCGTTGAGTCTGGTGTTGGGCGACGACGATGGGCAGAAGCTGGTCTCGATGACTGTCGAGACCCACTCGGAACGGGACATGTTGAGCACGTTCTTTGAACATGCCGGCGTCGATGGTGCGGTGCTGGTTACCTGGAATGGCAGCTTCGCGCACCTCCCGGTGTTGCAGACCCGGGCACTGATTCTGGATGTTCCCAGTGCCCATTACTGGCACGGCGGGCGCTCCCCCGATCGTCATGTCGAGATCGCGCCGCTGATGACCGGAGGCAAGGACGATCTACTCGATCTCATCGAGGTTGGGACGCTGGCGGGGCTGCCCCGGATCGACGCCATGAGCGAGGAAGCCGTGCGCGATGCCGTGGTGGCCGGTGACTGCGCCGCCATCGGTGCGGAATGCGATCAGCTCGCCGTGCATACCTATCTGCTGTACCTACGCTTGCGCCGGATTCGTGGCGAGGTCAGTGGCGCCTTTCACGCGAGGCAGGTCGAGGAAGTCCGGGCCTGGTTGGGGCAAAGTCCGCACTCCGAGCTTCAGGCGTATGCCGAGGCCTGGTTCGTCGAGCAGTGGCCACTGAATCCCGCTGTCAACAAGGTGTCTGCACATGGGGCGTAATCGACGCAGGCCGTTGCCCAGCGAACCGGCCACCGCCGATATCGAAGGGTTCAGCCACGACGGGCGCGGTGTCACGCATATCGACGGCAAGGCGGTGTTCGTGTCCGGCGCGTTGCCCGGTGAACGAGTCGTGTTTCGCTATGTCGGGCGCAGCCGTTCGCACGATGACGGGGTGGTCGAGAACGTCTTGCGCGCCTCTCCGGAACGGGTCGAGCCGGCCTGCGCGGTGTTCGGCGTGTGTGGCGGCTGCAGTCTTCAGCATCAGGACCCGCATGCGCAGATCCTTGCCAAGCAACAGACCTTGCTCGACAACCTGGCGCGTATCGGGCACGTGACCCCGGAAACGGTGCGTGAACCCTTGCGCGGGCCGCTTTGGGGGTATCGCCGCAAGGCCCGTCTCGGGGTGCGTTATGTACCTAAGAAAGGCGGGGTTCTGGTCGGTTTTCGCGAGCGTCAGGGTAACAAGCTGGCGGTGATGGAGCGTTGCGAAGTGCTCGATCCGGTGGTCGGTCACCGCCTGGATGAGATTTCGGCAATGATCGCGCAACTCGATGCCCGGGACCGCATTGCGCAGATCGAGGTGGCGGTCGGGGATACCGGCGCGGCCCTGGCGTTCCGCAACCTCGATCCGCTCAACGACGCGGATCTGGCCAAGTTAAAGGCCTTTGGCGAAGCCACCGGTCTGTGGATCTATCTGCAACCGGGCGGCCCGGATACGGTCACCCCGTTTTGGCCGCTGGATGCGCAATTGCGCTATCGCCTCGACGATTTCGATGTTGCCTACACCTTCCGCCCAAACGATTTCACCCAGGTCAACGCCGGCATCAATCGCGCGATGATCCCGATGGCCCTGGATCTGCTCGACCCGCAACCCGATGAGCGCGTGCTCGATCTGTTCTGCGGCCTGGGCAATTTCTCGTTGCCCTTGGCGCGGCGGGCGGGAAGTGTGGTCGGCGTCGAGGTCGAAGAGGCCCTGGTGCAGCGGGCGCGTGACAACGCCGCCGCCAACGGAATCCGGAACGTGGAGTTTCACGCCGCCGATCTGTTTCTGGATTTTGCCGATTCGGATTGGGCGAAGACCCCGTTCGACAAACTCCTGCTCGATCCGGCCCGCACCGGCGCGCACGAAATCGTGCAGGCTATCGAGAAATTGGGATTACGCGACGGAAAAGGCGCGGGGCCACGCCGTATCGTCTACGTTTCATGTCACCCTGGCACGTTGGCGCGGGACGCCGGGGTGCTCGTCAACGACAAGGGCTATCGTTTGTTGCAGGCCGGTGTCATGGACATGTTCCCGCATACCACGCATGTCGAATCCATCGCGGTATTCGAGCGGTCCTGATCGGCGCTGGGTAGCGCACGGGCTCCACGCCGCCAAAACGGCCATATCGACACGCGACGTAGGAGCGGCTTCAGCCGCGAACGGACTCGGTCAAGGACACGTCGCGGCTGAAGCCGCTCCTACAGAGAAAGGCGGCACATTCGTGCTGAGCAAATTTTCCAACGACTGAGCGGTATCCATGAGTGAACGAATTCAGAAGGCCCTTGCCGCCGGCGGTTACGGTTCCCGACGCCGCATCGAGGAGCTGATCAAGGCGGGGCGGATCAGCATCAATGGCGAGATCTGCGAGCTGGGTGCTCAGGTCGCGCCGGGCGACAAGATCCGTATCGATGGGCGGCTGCTCGACATCGATCTGCGCGTACAGCGGCGTCGGCGCGTCATCGCGCTGCACAAGGTCGAAGGCGTGGTTACCACGATGGACGATCCTGAAGGCCGTCCGACGGTGTTCGATCGCCTGCCGCAGATGCGTTTCGGGCGCTGGATTGCGGTCGGTCGTCTGGACATCAACACCACCGGCCTGATCCTGCTGACCAACGATGGTGAGCTCGCCAATCGTCTGATGCACCCGTCGTACCAGATCGAACGCGAATACGCGGTTCGCGTCCTCGGCGAGGTCGAGCCGTCGATGCTCAAGGCACTGCGCGAGGGTGTGATGCTGGAAGACGGCATGGCGCATTTTGAACATCTGGTCGAAGGCCGGCGCAGCATTGGCGATGAACGCGCCAACAACTGGTTCCACGTCGGTCTTACCGAAGGCCGCAATCGGGAAGTCCGGCGCATGTGGGAAGCGGTCGGGCTAAAGGTCAGCCGCCTGTCCCGGGTGCGTTATGGGCCGATCTCCTTGCCACGGGATCTGCCGCGTGGACGATGGAAGGAACTCGGCGAGCTTGAAGTGCGTGCGCTGTGCGAAACCGTCGGTCTGGCACCGCAGGAGCCGCTTGAAGACGTTCAGCGGGGACGCCGTAATGGGCGCGCCCGTCCCCCGGCGGAACGCGATCCGCGTGGCCCGCGCGCGACGCGGGGCACATCCGACAAGCCGCAATCGCGGCGTGCCCGCGAGCGTGCCGAGGCCGAAGCCTGGCGCAGCAGCCCGCGTCCGGACGAGGCGTCGCGTGGCAGGAAGCCCTCCAGTGCCGGTGACAAGCGCGGCTTCAAATCGGCAAGCGGCAATCCGCGTCGATCCCCGGACCGTTCCGGTGCCGGTGCGCCGCGCGGGTCTAAACCTGCCGGCGACCGTGGTCGTTCCGGTCGATGAATGTACAATGCGGGGCTTTGCCGTTTGCCCCGAATCGGTGCGACTCCGAACCAAAGTGAGACTGCATGAAACGCCTTGACGATTACCGCATGACCCTGGGAAACCATGAGCTGGTGCCCATCATGATCGGCGGTATGGGGGTGGACATCTCCAATACCGATCTGGCCCTGGTCGCTGCCCGCCTGGGCGGAGTCGGTCACATCTCGGATGCGATGGTGCCGACCGTGACCGACCGGCGCTACAAGACCAAATACGTCAAAGGCAAGCTGGCCAAGTACAAGACCAACGTCGAAAGTGCCGACAAGTCCCTGGTGCAGTTCGATCTCGGTGAACTCGCCGAATCGCAGAAGATGCACGTCACCAAGACCATGGAGCGCAAGGAAGGCGACGGTCTGGTCTACATCAACGTGATGGAAAAGCTGGGGATGAACAATCCCCGCGAGACCTTGAAGGTGCGCATGGAGTCGGCAATGGACGCCGGTATCGATGGCATCACCATGAGCGCGGGCCTGCATTTGGGCACGATGGCGCTGATCGCCGATCATCCCCGCTTCCGCGACGTGCATCTGGGCATCATCGTGTCCTCGCTGCGCGCCTTGCAGTTGTTCCTGCGTAAGACCAAGAACCTGGATCGTCTGCCGGATTACATCGTGATCGAAGGCCCGTTGGCCGGTGGCCATCTGGGATTCGGGCAGGATTGGGCGGAGTTCGATCTGCTCAAGATCGTTGCCGAGATTCGGGACTGGCTGGCGGAACAGGGTTTGACCATCCCGCTGATCCCGGCGGGCGGTGTGTTCACCGGATCCGACGCCGTGCGCGCCATCGAGGCAGGCGGTGTCGGCGTGCAGGTCGCGACCCGCTTCACGGTAACGGAGGAATGCGGTCTGCCGGATCGGGTCAAGCAGGAGTATTACAAGGCGGGGGAAGGCGATATCGAGGTCAATATGATCTCGCCGACCGGCTACCCGATGCGCATGCTCAAAAGCAGCCCGGCGATCTGTTCCGGCATCCGCCCGAACTGTGAGGCCTTTGGCTATCTGCTCGACAGCAAGGGGCACTGCGATTACGTCGATGCCTACAACCGCGAACTGGAGAAGGTGCGCGACGAGGAGAAAATCCGCGTCTGCGACAAGACCTGTCTGTGTACCCATATGCGCAAGTTCCAATGCTGGACATGCGGGCATTACACCTACCGTCTCAAGGACACCACGGTGCAGGAAGCCAACGGCGACTACCGTCTGCTGTCCGCCGAGCATGTGTTCAACGATTACCTCTACAGCACCGACGATCAGATTCTTCTGCCCAGGTAAGCCAAAGCCGGGAAACCACACAGCTTGCAACGGAGTGTTTGCCTTTAACCGGAAATTAACCGTTGCTATGGTGGCGAACCAAGCGCGTCGGCAATGGTCAATAAGAATCGATCGATGCGTTTGTCTGATTCATATCCAAGGAGCTAAACCCAATGGCTAATCTCTCCAGTACCGTAACCCGGTCCCCGGAGTCGGTCCTTGCGACCAATAAGCTGATTCGTAACACCTACACCCTGCTGTCGATGACGCTGCTGTTCAGTGCCCTGACGGCGTTCATGTCGATGAGCTTCAACTGGCCGCATCCCGGCTTCCTGTTGACCCTGGTCGGTTATTTCGGCCTGTTCTTCCTGACCGCCAAACTGCGTAACAGCGTGTGGGGCCTGGCCAGCGTGTTTGCCCTGACCGGCTTCATGGGGCTGACCCTCGGTCCGATTCTGAGTGCCTACCTGACCATGTTCAGCAACGGGCACCAGTTGGTCATGACCGCGCTGGGCGGCACCGGCGTCATCTTCCTGGGGCTTTCGGGTTATGCGCTGTCCTCCCGCAAGGACTTCAGCTTCATGGGCGGCTTCCTGATGGTCGGCATGATGGTCGCGTTCCTGGCCAGCATCGGCGGGTTGTTCTTCGATGTGCCCGGCTTGCAGATCGCGGTGTCGGCGATGTTCGTCCTGTTGATGTCGGGGCTGATCCTGTTCGAGACCAGCAATCTCGTTCACGGCTACGAAACCAACTACATCATGGCTACCGTCAGCCTGTATGTGAGCATCTACAACCTGTTCCTGAGCCTGCTGCAGTTGCTGGGCGTATTCGGCGGCGAAGACTGATCGTCTGCGTTGATCGAAGCGTTGAAAGACCCCCGCCTTGTGCGGGGGTCTTTCGTTTTCGGGTATGGCGGGTGATGGTTTGTGCATCGAATCGCCATCTCCACGCGCTACAATCGCCGCCATTCAAATCCTCAGAGTGGCTCACTGAATGCACATCTTTGCCGCGATCCTGGCTTTGGCAGCGGAACGTTTTCTTCCCCTGGATCCCGAATGGCGGCAGCCGGAACGGCTGATCGCCAATGCGGACTGGTTCAAGCGTCGCCTGATCGCCCGGGGAGGCGTGTTCGACGGTGTCGGCGGGGTGCTCGCACTGGTGTTGCTGCCGGCGCTCCTGGTGTCGATGATCGCGGACACCATTGACGGCTGGTTGTTCGGCCTGTTCGATCTCGCCTTTGCGGGCGTGGTGTTGATGTACAGCCTGGGTCCGGTCAATCAGGCTGCCACGATGATGGCGATAGACGAAGCCTTGGCGGCCGGCGATGAGCCATCCGCGAGTCGCCGAGTGCGGGAAATCATCGCTGCGGAACCGCCGCCGCGTTCGGAATTGTGGTCGCGATTCGTGGCCCGGTCGGCAGTCATGCGCGCCAACGATCGTCTGATTGCACCGCTGTTCTGGTTCCTGTTGGTCGGCCCGGTCGGTGCCGTGGTCTATCGCACCATTTCGATCTGGCGGGACGATGCCGAGGCGACCGGTTTTCGCGCCGGTGCGCGCACCGTGCATGCCTGGTTGGCGTGGTTGCCGGCTCGTATCCTTGCCGGGGCCTATGCCCTGGTCGGGCGTTTCGACGAGGTACTTTCCGCCTGGTCGGTCGCCCCTTACAAGTGCGCGATTCCGGACGACGATGCTGCCGGTCTGTGTCTGTGTACCGGGTGTGCGGCGCTGGGGATCGAACCGCAAGAGGATCCCGCTGCCGAGTCCGAGGTCCAGGACGCCGAGAACGCGGTGATCGTGATGCCGCCACACGACGACAGTCTGCATTTCGCGATGAGCCTGCTCGATCGGGTTCAGATGCTGGTGGTGGCGCTGCTCGCGCTGTTCATGGTGGCCCGCATCGCGGCCTGAAGTCGCGCCCGACCGGAGATTTTCGATGCCTGGAATGATCGACATCGTTTCTGAAGACCAGCTTGAAGCCCTGCTCAACGACAACCCCGGCGCGCTGCTTTATTTCAGCGGCCCGGAATGCAACGTCTGCAAGGTCCTGCGGCCCAAGATCGAGGCCATGATCGAGGAAACCTACCCGCAGTTGCCGATGGCCTATGTCGATTGCGATGCACAGCGCGAGATCGCCGGGCAGCACCGGGTGTTCACCATCCCGACCGTGCTGGTGTTCTTTGACGGTCGCGAGTTCGTCCGCAAGGTACGGACCTTCGGGATCGGCGAGTTGAGTCGCGAGATCGAGCGGCCTTACGGGATGTTGTACTGATGCGTATCGGAATCGACCTGGGCGGCACCAAGACCGAGCTGATCGCGCTGGGCGACGATGGCAGCGAACGCTTCCGCCGCCGCGTGAACAGCCCGCGTGACGATTATGAAAAGACCCTGGAGACAGTGGTCGGTCTGGTTCACGAGGTCGAGGATCGACTCGGCGAACACGGCACGGTGGGGATCGGAACGCCCGGCGCAGTCTCGCCGGCGAGCGGGCAGATCAAGAACTCCAACTCGATCTGGTTGATCGGCAAGCCCCTTCGGGAGGACGTGTCCTCCCGCCTGGATCGTCCGGTCCGACTCGCCAACGATGCCGATTGCTTCGCGCTCTCCGAGGCAACCGACGGCGCGGCAGCGGGTGCCGCAACGATGTTCGGGGTGATTCTCGGCACCGGGGTTGGCGGTGGCGTGGTGGTCAACGGGCAGTTGTTGCAGGGGCCGAATGCGATCGCCGGAGAATGGGGCCATAACCCGCTGCCGTGGCCGCAGGCGGAGGAATTGCCGGGGCCGGCGTGTTATTGCGGCAAGCACGGGTGCATCGAGACCTGGCTGTCGGGGCCGGGCTTTGCGTCCGATCATCAGAGTCACACTGGGGAGCTCTCCGACGCCCGCATGCTGGTGCACCGTGCCGAACAAGGCGACACCGGCGTGTTGCGCAGTCTGGAACGCTACGCAGATCGGCTTGCCCGAGGCCTGGCGACGGTGATCAACGTCATCGATCCGGAAGTGATCGTACTTGGCGGCGGGATGTCGAATACCGATTTCCTGTATCGCCGCGTCCCGGAGTTGTGGGACAAGTATGTGTTCTCCGACCGCGTTGATACCCGCTTGATGCACCCATTGCATGGCGATGCCAGCGGCGTGCGTGGCGCGGCCTGGTTGTGGCCAAAGAACGACGGTTGATGCATTGAACCTCGATCCGCGCGTCAAGCGGCTGCTGCTGATTGCCCTCGGGCTTTCGTTTGTCCCGGCAATATTCGGATGGTTAGCCGCGCAATGGGTGTTTCGACCGAATCCGACCGTTGTCAGCGCCTTGCCCGGCGACCTCAACGGCGAGGCGCTCAATCTGCAAACCGCCGACAACGTTGCGCTCAGGGCCTGGTATCTGACCCCGCCCCAGGGGGCGATCAGCGGCGCCGTTCTGCTGCTGCATTGTCGCGGCTGCAATCGCGGATCGATGCTCGATCGAGCGCGCTTTCTGGTGACTCAGGGGTACGCGACCCTGCTTCCGGATTTTCGTGGCGAGGGGGGCAGCGAGCCGGTGCTCCGTGGCATGGGCTTATATGAAGTGAAGGACGTGGAAGCCTCGTTGGCGGAGCTCCACAAGCGGGTTGGGGAGGTTCCGCTGGCGATCGTCGGACGCTCCAAAGGCGCAGCGGCAGCGGTATACGCGCACCCGGATGTCGATGCCTTGGTGCTGGAATCGATGTATAGCGATTTCCTGACCGTCGTCGAGCACCGTCTGGTCGAGCGCTTTGGCGAGTGGTCCGGCCATCTGGCGCCGCTGATTGCCGGTCCGCTTGCCTTCGGCATGGAGGTCAACCGGCATCAGGCAGTGCCGATCGGACATTTGGCGACCATTCGGACCCCCGCGCTGATCATCGGGGGCGACCGCGACAGCTTGGTTCCGTGGTCGGAAACGCAGGCACTGTATGACGTAAAGCCTGGAGAAAAGGCGCTTTGGCGCCTCGTCGGCGCAGGCCATGTCGATGCCTACCGCTTTGCGCCACTGGCGTGGCAGGAACAGGTCGGTGGATTCCTGCGCGGGGTGTTTTCCCGGGTGGAAATCGATCCGGTCGATACGGATGAGACCACCTCGGGGAGCGCGGCATCCATCGCGGCCCCGAGCGACGTCCCGAGGCTTTCGGATGTCCCCTGAATCCCCGTTCGTCCGTCTGCCTGAAGCAGGGCTGCGGGAACTCTATACCCGCATGCTGGCGCATTTCGGGCCGCTCGACTGGTGGCCGGGCGACACCCGTTTCGAAATCATGGTCGGCGCCGTGCTCACCCAGAACACCGCCTGGACCAACGTCGAACGCGCCATCGCCAACCTGCGCAACGCCGAATGCCTGAATGCCGATGCGATGCGTGCTACGGAGCCCGAGACCCTCGCCGAGCTGATCCGTCCGGCGGGCTACTTCAACGTCAAGCAACGTCGCCTGCGCAATCTCATCGACTGGGTCCACGCTCAGGGCGGGGAGACCGCGCTGACCGATTGGGAAACCCACGATCTTCGGAACGGTCTGCTCAGCGTCAACGGCGTCGGTCCGGAGACCGCCGACGATATTGTCCTCTACGCCTTCGACCGCCCGGTATTCGTCATCGACGCCTACACCCGTCGCCTGTTCAGCCGCTTTGGATGGATCGAAGGCGACGAGTCCTACGACGCGCTACGCCTCGGCATGGAACACACGCTCGGCCCCGATGTCGCCCTGTTCAACGAATATCACGCCCAGATCGTCTACCTCGGCAAGGACTTCTGTCGCAGCAAACCGCGTTGCGATGGTTGTCCCGTGAACGAGATATGTCCGCATCCCGAAAGCAACCGGGGGCGTGACGCGGAATGACACCCTGTGGGATCATCGCGCCCTTCATCGGAGAGGTGGCTGAGTGGTCGAAAGCGGCGGTCTTGAAAACCGTTGAAGGGCAACCTTCCGTGGGTTCGAATCCCACCTTCTCCGCCAAACACAACGGGGTCCCGACAGGGGCCCCGTTTTGTTTGGTGGGCAGGATGGATTTGATGAAGGACCCGTGCGCAGCACCGAGGGTTCGACACCACCGCCGTCAACAACATGGTGTCGGGAACAAATCTGGACGTCGCGAAGCGGCGGCCCTGAAGGGGTGAGGGGCAGGAAGCCCGGAACAATTCCACCTTCTCCGCCAAACATAAGGGGATGGCAAGCGAGGCTCGCTTGGATGGAGGTCTATTGGGCGAACTGAGATATTGCCGGTCATTTTCCCATTGAGAATCGCAATCCGCTTTGCCCTGCTAAGATCAGGCGTCGAGCCGGTGACCGATCAAGCTGGCCAAAACTCTAACCAACCGGGAGGCGACGGATGTCCGACACCATCGATCCGATGTTCTTGAATTTCATCTATGCCGCCATGGGCGGTGCCTTGACGCTGTTTTTCATGTGGATGGGCTGCAAGCTGTTCAATCATCTCGTCAATTTCAGTATCGCGGACGAGCTCAAGCGGGGGAATGTCGCAGTCGGGCAGATGATCATGGGTATCCTGATCGGCGTCGGGATCGCCATGGGGCTGGTTGTCGGCCTGGGCCTGAGCTGAGTCGTGAAGGCGCGGATTACCTGGGATTCGCCGGCGCTGTGGCTGATCGCCATGATGCTGGTCCCGCCGGTGGTGCTGGCGGCGACCAAGCAGGTCTATACGGTCGATTCGGATCGTTGGACCAGCGAGTACGACGATTATTTCCGCAAATACACCAAGCGCTATTTCGGCCCGAATTTCGATTGGCGCTGGTTCAAGGCTCAGGGCATCGCGGAGTCGGCGTTGAAGCCGAAGGCGTCGAGCCACGTGGGCGCGCAGGGTGTGATGCAGATCATGCCGGCGACGTTCGAGGAGATTAAGGCCGCGAATCCGCACTTCACGCATGTCGAGGAGCCGCGCTGGAATATCGCGGCGGGAATTTATTACGACCGCATGCTGTACAAGAAGTGGTCCGACAAGGTGGCAGTGACCGATGACCGTCTGGCCTTCACCTTCGGCAGCTATAACGCGGGTCTGGGGAATATTCTCAACGCCTGGAAGCGCGCCGGACGGGTTGAGGAGCCCGGTGAACAGTGGCGCAAGACTGCACCGCATGCGCCGAGTGAAACGCGCGGATATGTGGAGCGCATCCGGGAGTTGATGGGCGAGGGCTAGGCATCGGTCGCTGCCTTACCCCGCCGCTTGAGGGGCTTGTGGTGAAATATTCCGGGCCTTCCTTTAAAGTGCCGCGCTTTCGCTTTCCAGTTCATCCACTTCGAGGTTTCCCATGGCTGATTATCAGATCGCCCCGTCCATCCTTTCCGCGAATTTCGCCAAGCTGGGTGAGGAGGTCGATAACGTCCTCGCGTCCGGCACCGACATCGTTCACTTCGATGTCATGGATAACCATTACGTGCCGAACCTGACGATTGGCCCGCTGGTGTGCGAGGCGCTGCGCAAGCATGGCGTGACCGCGCCGATCGACGTGCATCTGATGGTCAGCCCGGTCGATCGCATCGTGGGCGATTTCGCGGCGGCAGGCGCGACGTACATCACTTTCCACCCGGAAGCGTCCAGCCATATCGATCGCACCCTGCAGTTGATCAAGGCCGAGGGCTGCAAGGCCGGCCTGGTGTTCAACCCGGCGACCCCGTTGTCGCACCTGGATTACGTGCTCGACAAGATCGACATGATCCTGCTGATGTCGGTCAACCCGGGGTTTGGCGGTCAGAGCTTCATTCCGTCGGCGCTCGATAAGCTGCGTCAGGCGCGCAAGATCATCGACGATTCCGGTCTGGACATCCGTCTTGAGATCGATGGCGGTGTCAAGGCGGACAACATCGCGGAAATCGCCGCTGCGGGTGCGGATACCTTTGTGTCCGGTTCGGGCATCTTCGGCAAGCCGGGCGCCAACGATGCGCATCGCTACGACACCATCGTTGCGGAAATGCGCGCTCAGCTGGCCAAGGTTGGCTGATTTTCACCGCGTGCCAGCAGTGCGTTGCGGCAAAGACGTGGAGACGCAAAGGAAACATAGAGGTTGATTGATGGCAGGATCGGGCTCCTGTCAGTCAACCTCTATGCGTTTTCACGCCGTTGTGGCGGGACAATGTGCCAATGATCAAAAAACCCAAGATGGTGCTCATAGACGTGGACGGGACGCTGGTTGACAGCGTCCCCGATCTCGCTTTCTGCGTCGATGAGATGATGAAGCAGCTCGACATGCCGACCCACGGTGAGGCCAAGGTTCGCAACTGGGTGGGGAACGGTGTCGAGCGATTGACCCGCCGGGCGCTGATCGGTCAGCTCGATGGCGAACCGGATGACGCCCTGTTTGCAAAGGCGTATCCGATCTTTCTCGATCTGTATGCCGAGAATACGTCCAAACGTTCGGTACTCTACCCGGGCGTCGCGGAAGGCCTCGACTATCTGCAAGGGGCAGGCTTTCAGCTGGGTTGCGTGACCAACAAGGCCGCGCAGTTCACGATTCCGTTACTCAAGGACCTCGGGGTTTTCGATCGTTTCGCCATTGTCGTGGCCGGCGATACCCTCGCGGAGAAGAAACCGCATCCCATGCCTTTGCTGCATGCGGCGGAGTTCTTCGGCGTGAGCGCTGCCGAGTCCTTGATGCTCGGCGACTCGGTCAGTGACGTGAAGGCGGCGCGTGCCGCCGGCTTTCAGATCATCTGCATGTCCTACGGTTATAACCACGGGGTAGACATCCGCGACGCAAATCCGGATGCTGTGATCGACTCCATGGCCGAATTGCCCGGCCTGCTCGAAAAGGCCGCGTAAACACTCCAATGCAATCTTTCATGTCAAAATCCGCGCAGCGATGGCGTCGCTGAAAACACCTCAAACGTGTTTTCGGCTTCACCTTTACTTGCGGATTTGACATGACCCCCGACGCATTCCAGGCGCTCGCCGCCCAAGGCTTTAATCGCATCCCGCTGATGCGCGAGGTCCTCGCCGATCTCGATACCCCGCTGTCCACCTATCTCAAGCTCGCCGATGGTCCGTATTCGTACCTGTTCGAATCGGTGCAGGGCGGGGAGAAGTGGGGGCGTTATTCCATGATCGGGCTTTCCGCCCGGCGCGTCGTGCGTGTCTTCGGCCACGAGGTCGAAGTCCGGATCGACGGGGAAGTCGAATCCCGCGAGAGCGTGGCCGATCCGCTGGCCTGGATCGAGAATTTTCAGGCGCAGTATCGGGTTGCCGAACCCGCGCATCTGCCGCGCTTCAACGGCGGACTGGTCGGTTACTTCGGCTACGACACCATCCGCTACATCGAACCCAAACTGGCGCACTGTCCCAATCCCGATCCGCTGGGGGCGCCGGACATCCTGCTGATGGTGTCCGACGAGGTGGTGGTGTTCGACAACCTGGCCGGCAAGCTGTTTCTGATCGTGCATGTCGATCCATCCGGTGCGGAGGCCTATGCGGAAGGTCAGGCGCGGCTCGACGCATTGCAGCGTCAATTGGTGGAGGGCCGCCCGCGTTATCACCCCGGCGAGGCGGGTGAAACGGTCAGCGAATCCGATTTCGTGTCTGGTTTCGGCGAGACGCAATTCAAGGCGGCGGTGGCGCGTATTCGCGAATACATCGTCGATGGCGATGCCATGCAGGTGGTGTTGTCGCAACGCATGAGCGTGCCGTTTGGGGCCGAGCCGCTGGATCTGTATCGGGCTTTGCGGGCCTTGAATCCGTCGCCATACATGTTTTTTCTGAATCTGGACGATTTTCATGTGGTGGGTTCGTCGCCCGAGATTCTTGTGCGTCTGGAAGATGGCGAGGTCACGGTACGTCCGATTGCCGGCACCCGGCGCCGTGGTCATACCGAAGAGGAAGACAAAGCCCTGGAGACGGAGTTGCTCGCCGATCCGAAGGAGATCGCCGAGCATCTGATGCTCATCGACCTGGGGCGCAACGACACCGGCCGGGTGGCCGAGATCGGCAGCGTCAAACTCACCGACAAGATGGTCATCGAGCGTTATTCGCACGTCATGCACATCGTTTCCAACGTCACCGGGCAGCTCAAATCGGGGATGTCGGCAATGGACGTGCTGCGTGCGACCTTCCCGGCAGGGACGGTGTCGGGCGCGCCGAAGATTCGCGCGATGGAGATCATCGATGAGCTCGAACCGGTCAAGCGCGGCGTCTACGCAGGTGCGGTCGGGTATCTGTCCTGGAACGGGAATATGGATACCGCGATTGCGATCCGCACGGCGGTGATCAAGGACGGCACGCTTTACATCCAGGCGGGTGCCGGGGTGGTTTACGACTCTCAGCCCGATCTGGAATGGAAAGAGACCATGAACAAGGGTCGTGCAATCTTCCGTGCGGTGACCGCCGCGCAGGCCGGTCTTGGCCGGGTTGGCCAGTGAGGGTATCGCCATGCTGCTGATGATCGATAACTACGATTCCTTCACCTACAACCTCGTGCAGTATTTCGGCGAACTGGGTGAGGACGTGCGGGTGGAGCGCAACGACTGCATCGACGTTGCCGGAATGGAGGCGCTGAACCCGGATCGGATCGTGATCTCGCCTGGGCCTTGCACGCCGACCGAGGCGGGTGTCTCGCTGGAGGCGATCCAGCACTTCGCCGGGAAGGTGCCGATCCTCGGTGTCTGCCTGGGACATCAATCCATCGGGCAGGCCTTCGGCGGCCTGATCGTCCACGCCAAGGCGATCATGCACGGCAAGACCTCCGAGGTTTATCACCGCGACGTCGGGGTGTTCTCGGATCTGCCCAGTCCTCTGGTGGCAACCCGGTATCACTCCCTGGTCATCGATCAGAAGACCCTGCCCGATTGCCTGGAGGTGACCGCCTGGACCCAGGACGCCCACGGCGGTGTCGATGAAATCATGGGGGTGCGCCACAAGACCCTGCCGGTCGAAGGCGTGCAGTTTCATCCCGAATCCATCCTCACCGAACACGGCCACAAGATGCTGCGGAATTTCCTGGAACAGCGGTGATCACTGTCAGGTAAAAACATTATGAACATGCAACAAGCCATTCGCGCCGTTACCGAAGGGCGCGATCTTTCCGCCGAAGACATGACTTCGGTGATGCGCATCATCATGACCGGTGAGGCGACCCAGTCGCAGATCGGTGGGTTTTTGATCGGTCTGCGCATGAAGGGTGAGACCGTCGATGAGATTGCAGCGGCGGCATCGGTGATGCGGGAGCTGGCGACGCGGGTTGAAGTGTCCGGCGACCACGTTGTCGATACCTGCGGCACCGGTGGCGATGGTGCCAGCACCTTCAACATTTCCACGGCGGTGGCCTTTGTTGCGGCAGCGGCGGGGGCCAAGGTCGCCAAGCACGGCAACCGTTCGGTTTCCAGCAAGTCCGGCAGCGCCGATGTGCTCGAAGCCGCCGGGGTCAATCTCGATCTCTCTGCCGAGCAGGTCGCGCGTTGCGTCGAGGAGGTCGGGGTCGGCTTCCTGTTTGCGCCCAAGCATCACGGTGCGATGAAGCATGCGATCGGTCCTCGGCGGGAGATGGGTGTGCGCACCGTGTTCAATGTGCTCGGTCCGTTGACCAATCCGGCGGGTGCGCCGAACCAGGTGCTGGGCGTGTTTGCGGGCAGTCTGGTCGAGCCTCTGGCCGAGGTTCTGAAGCAGTTGGGTTCCCGGCATGTGATGGTGGTGCATGCCGAGGACGGCATGGACGAGATCAGCATCGGGTCGCCGACGCGGGTCGCGGAACTCAAGGATGGGGTGGTCAATGCGTATGAAATCGCCCCTGAGGATTTTGATATTGCACGTGCGGACGTGGCGTCCCTGGCCGTTGACGGTGCCGAGGAGAGCTTGGCGGTCATCCGGGGGGTGTTGTCCGGAGAGACGACCGGGCCGGCGGCGGACATCGTTGCCTTGAATGCGGCGGCGGCGATCTACACCGCCGGCATCAGCGTCAGTTTTGCGGAAGGGTTGGTGCTGGCGCGCGACGCGATGAGCTCCGGCGCCGCAGCGCGTAAACTCGCGGCCCTGGTTGAACTCAGCAATCGACTCTGACCCGGTAGACACCGGGCAACGATCAGGTAATGACATGGCGGATACGCCCGATATTCTGAAAAAGATCATCGCCCGGAAATGGGAGGAGATCGCCGAACGCAGCGCCCAGGTCGGGATTCCGACCTTGATCGAACAGGCTAAGCAGGCCGATGCGCCGCGCGGGTTTGTCGAGGCAATCCGTCGCAAGCTCATCGCCGGTCACGCCGGCGTGATTGCCGAGATCAAGAAGGCCAGCCCGAGCAAGGGCGTGTTGCGTGCCGATTTTCAGCCCGCCGAAATTGCCCGCAGCTACGCGGAACATGGCGCGGCCTGTCTGTCGGTATTGACCGATGCCGATTATTTCCAGGGCGACGAGACCTATCTCCAGCAAGCTCGTGCGGCCTGCACGCTGCCGGTGATCCGCAAGGACTTCATCGTCGATGCGTATCAGGTGCACGAGGCCAGGGCGATCGGCGCGGATTGCATCCTGCTGATTGTCGCCGCGCTGGAAGATCAGCAGATGGCGGACCTGTGTGGCCTCGCCAATGATCTGGGGATGGACGTCCTGATCGAGGTCCACGATGGCGAGGAGCTTGAGCGCATGTTGCCGCTGGGTCAGGCCCTGGTCGGCATCAACAATCGCAACCTGCGCACCTTCGAAACCACTCTGGACACGACCATCGAGCTATTGGGACGCATCCCGGGAGACCGCATCGTGGTGACCGAGAGCGGTATTCTCAGCCCCGATGACGTGGCGACCATGCGCGCCCATCATGTCAACGCCTTCCTGGTCGGCGAAGCCTTCATGCGTGCCCCCGATCCGGGCGAACGCCTGGCTGAACTGTTTGAGTTTCAAACCGCTTGAAACGCAGAGACGCGGTGGGCGCAGAGAGCCCGGGGAATTCGCTGTTATCCCGGAAATCTCTGCGTAGGCTGCGCCCTCCGCGTTGAACGTCTTTGGAGTTGAGAGCAATGAAAGCACGAGTGAAGTGGGTCGAGGATGCGATGTTCCTGTCCGAATCGGGCAGCGGTCACGCCGTTGTCATGGACGGGGCGCCAGAATTCGGCGGTCGAAACATGGGCCCGCGTCCGATGGAAATGCTGCTCATGGGGATGGGGGGATGCACCGCATTCGATGTGGTGCTGATCCTGAAGAAATTCCGCCTCGACGTGGTCGATTGCGAGGTCCAGGTCGAAGCGGAACGCGCTGATGAACAGCCGAAGGTGTTTACAAAGATTCATGCGCATTTCATCGTGAAAGGCCGAAATCTGGATGCGTCCAAGGTGGAGCGGGCGGTTTCCCTGTCTGCCGAGAAGTACTGTTCGGCCTCGATCATGCTCGGCAAGACGGCGGAGATGACCCACGATTTTGAGATCGTCGAGGTCGATTGACGTTTGTCTCGCGCATAATGCGCGTTCATTTTTGAATCGCTGGAGAACCTGCCGGTGCCGGATAAAACCGAAAAAAAGTTGAAGCTGCACGGGTTCAACAACCTGACGAAAACGCTCAGTTTCAACATCTACGACATCTGCTACGCGAAGACGCCGCGCCACACCAAGGAGTACATCGAGTACATCGATGAAGCCTACAATGCCGAACGTCTGACGCAGATTCTCACCGATGTCTCGGACATCATCGGCGCCAATATCCTCAACGTCGCGCGCCAGGATTACGATCCCCAGGGCGCCAGCGTGACCATGCTGATCTCCGAGGAGCCGGTGATCGCGCAGGATCTCTCGAATAGCGAGGCGCCGGGTCCGCTGAAGGATTCGGTGGTTGCGCATCTGGACAAGAGTCACATCACCGTTCACACCTATCCGGAGTCCCATCCGGACAACGGTATCAGCACCTTCCGTGCAGACATCGACGTGTCTACCTGCGGACGTATTTCACCGTTGAAGGCGCTGAATTATCTGATTCACAGTTTCGAATCCGACATCGTGATCATGGATTACCGCGTGCGCGGGTTTACCCGAGATGTGGACGGTCGCAAGCATTACATCGACCACAACATCAACTCGATCCAGAACTATCTGGCGGACGATACCCAGAGCGCGTATCAGATGATGGATGTGAACGTGTATCAGGAGAACCTGTTCCATACCAAGATGCTGCTCAAGGAATTCGACATCGACAATTACCTGTTCGGTGCCGGCATGGACGAGTTCGACCTGGATGAACTGGTCGAGATCGAAGAGCGTCTTAAGCACGAGATGGCGGAGATCTTTTACGGACGGAACATGCCGAACGGCAGCTTCAGTCTGTGAGTATCGGGGTCAAGGCATAACGAAAAAGGCCCGCTTTGCGCGGGCCTTTTTTGTGGATGTGGATGCGTTTCAGATCTTGTATGCGGTGCGGGTCATGATCTTCGAGGTCAGTCCCATCAGGGACTTGATGGCGGTGGGCAGTTCCGCGCCACCCGCCTCGACGGCGGTGGTCGCATGGTGGCCTTCGTCGGTTCTCATCTGTTCGAGGATGCGGCGGCTGCGCTGATCCTGCGGGGGAAGCTTTTCGAGGTGATCGTCGAGGTGTCGAACGACCTGCCGTTCGGTTTCGGCGACGAAACCCAGACTCCATTTGTCCCCGATGGCCCCGGCTACGGCGCCGATGACGAACGAGCCGGCGTACCAGAACGGCTTGAGCAGGCTGGTGCGGTCGCCGAGTTCATGCAGGCGGCTTTCACACCATTCGAGGTGGTCGTTCTCTTCCGCCGCCGCGTGTTCCATCGCCTCGCGCACTTCGGGCAATCGCGCCGTCAGTGCTTGGCCCTGATACAGCGCCTGGGCGGCGACTTCGCCACTGTGGTTGATGCGCATGAGCCCGGCGACATGGCGTTTTTCGCTGTCGCTGAGGGTGGATTCCGGGATCGCCGCCGCCGGGTGTGCGCGACCGGTGACGGCAGGGCGACCGCCTACGGTTCGCAGGGCCTGATCAAACTGGATCAGCAACTGGTCCAGGGGGGAATAAGCACGATCGTTCATGGCGCAGGACGTTAACGCTGCCTTACACACTGCGCAAGCAGGGTGATCGGGTGTTCGATAGGGATATCCAGGCCTCGTTTGTGCAGACCCGCACGCAGATGCAGGGCGCAACCCAGATTTGCGCTGACGATGCGATCCGGTTGTTCCCGGACGATCTGCTCGACAAGGTCTTCGCGGAGACGATTGGCGGTGTTCGGTTCGCGCAGGAAATGCGTTCCGGCGGCGCCGCAACAGCCGAGATTCTCATCCAGACGCACGGTGCGAATGCCGGGAATGTGTTGCAGCAGCGTTTCGCTGATGCGTTCTTCACCCAGTACGTTGCGCTGACTGCACGGAACGTGAACCGCCACCGTGGCGTTCAGAGCCACGGGCTCGAGCCGGCCCAGATGCGTGCGGATAAGGCTGAGCAAGTCGGAGGCATGTGCGCCAAGGTGTTCGTGCAACTGACTGGCGCATCCCGTCGATACCGCGATCACCGGTTGCGCGGCGTCGAACACGGCCCGGTTCTGGCGGGCGCGCTTGTTCGCTTCTTCCGACTTGCCTTCGTGTTGGCTGATCGCGCCGCAGCAGACCTGTTGCCGGGGAATCAGGACATCCAGGTCGCAGGCTTCCAGAACCGAAATCGCATTCTGCAGGGTTTGATGATTCCAGTGGCGGTCCAGGCAGCCCAGAAATAATTGCACCTTGTCGCGTGATTCGGTGTGGGGCCGCGTGATCAGATTCGATGCCATACCTGTCGTCGTCAGTATATCGGCCAGTTCCGCCAGCGCAGGGCTTCCATCGATTGGCAGCGCCGACAACCAACGGCGCGATCCAAGTCTTCGGCCCGCATGCATTGCGTTGACGAGGCGGCGCATGGCGTCATTGTCATGGCTGGCCTTTTCGATCAGACGCACAGCCAGTGAAGCGGTGCGTTGTCCGGACTCGGTCAATGCTGTGCGACCCGCATCAAGAATGCGCGAATAGGGCACATTGGATGGGCACATCGATTCGCAGCGACGGCAACCCAGGCAGGTGTCGATGTGTGCAACGGCGGTTTGAGACAGCGACGAGGGTTGCGTGAGTGCGCGACGCAGCAGTTCCAGGCGACCGCGCGGCGACTCGGCTTCATTCAGTGTGAGCTGGTAGGTTGGGCAGTGCGGCAGGCAGAGCCCGCACATCACGCAGCGGTCGAGGTCGTCGAGAAGGGCCACTTGTATTCCGGTTTCGCGGTAGGTTGTCGTCCGCCGCTCAGATAAAGTACGCGCATTATCGCGCCCGCTGCAGACCGGCTGCGAATTTAATCCGGAGAGCCGATGCATGTCCTACTACGAGCGCCACGTTTTCTTCTGTACCAACCGCCGCGACGATGGCCGGGCAAGCTGCGGCGATTGCCATGCCCAGGAAATGCGCGACTATGCCAAGAAGCGTTGCAAGTCATTGGAACTGACTGGAAAAGGCAAGGTCCGCATCAATTCTGCGGGCTGTCTGGATCGTTGCGGCGAGGGTCCGGTGATCGTGGTTTACCCGGAAGCGATCTGGTACAGCTACATCGATGAAGAAGACCTGGATGAGATCATTGATGAGCACCTTGTCCACGGCCGCGTGGTGGAGCGTCTGAAGATTTAATTCATGTTGTCAGGAGGCTTGTCTCCTGTGGATGCATCGCTTAAACTGCGCCGCTTTTTCCAGGGGGCTGAAATTTGTTTTCGGCTCCGTTTTGAATCCGAGTTTTGGGGAACCTGATGAAAACGTTCAGTGCCAAGCCGCACGAGGTCAAACGCGACTGGTTCTTGGTCGATGCCGATGGCAAGACCCTGGGTCGCCTCGCGAGCGAGATCGCCAAGCGTTTGAAGGGCAAGCACAAGGCGGAATACACCCCGCACGTTGACACCGGCGATTACATCGTCGTGGTCAACGCCGAGAAGATTCACGCCTCCGGCAACAAGATGCAGGACAAGATGTACTACCGTCATACCGGTTACATCGGCAACCTGAAATCCACCAATCTTGCCGGTCTGCTCGCCAGTGCGCCGGAGCGCGCCATTCAGCTGGCCGTCAAAGGCATGCTGCCGCGCAATCCTCTGGGTCGCGCCATGATGCGCAAGCTCAAGGTCTATGCCGGTCCCGAGCATAACCATCAGGCTCAGCAGCCTCAGGCTCTCGATATCTAATCGTTTCGTTTTGATCGAAACGCCACTACGCATTCGCTAAACAAGGTTACCGTCAATGGCTCAGAGCGATACCTACTACGGCACTGGTCGCCGCAAATCCTCCTCCGCGCGGGTTTTCGTGCGTCCGGGTACCGGCAACATCACCGTCAATAAGCGGTCGCTTGATCAGTATTTCGGTCGTGAAACCGGCCGCATGGTCGTGCGTCAGCCGCTGGAACTGGTGGATATGGCTGACAAGTTCGACATCGCCGTCACCGTTACCGGTGGTGGTGACAGCGGTCAGGCCGGCGCCATCCGTCACGGTATCACCCGTGCTCTGATCGCCTACGACGAGTCGCTGCGCAGCCCCCTGCGTCGCGCCGGGTTCGTTACCCGCGACGCTCGTGAGGTTGAACGTAAGAAGGTCGGTCTGCGTAAGGCCCGTCGCGCGACCCAGTTCTCCAAGCGTTAAGGCATTTCCGTTTATTGGGGGATCGTCTAGCGGCAGGACTACGGACTCTGACTCCGTCAACCTAGGTTCGAATCCTAGTCCCCCAGCCAAACAAAGCCCGAGTGTGCATCGCTCGGGCTTTTTTGTTGCCGTGTTTCGGGTAATCGCGGTCGCGCCGACCTTGCCGGTCTTGGTGCTCACACGATCGGTACGTCGTCCAGATTGCCCCATTCGGCCCATGAACCCGCGTAGCCCCTTACCTTGCGATAGCCGAGACAGCGCAACAGCCAGTAGCTGTGCGATGAGCGGTGGTGGGTCTGGCAGTAGGTGATGATTTCCTTGTCCTTGCTCAGCCCGAGCTCGGCCAGCTGATTGCGCAGATCATCCAGATCGCGCATGCGGACATTGCGGTCCGGGTCGAGCGGCGTGGTCCATTCATAATGAATTGCGCCGGGAATGTGACCGGCGCGGGCGGAGGATCGTGCGCTGCCGTCGTATTCGGCTGCCGAGCGGGCGTCGAGCAGGGCAACGGCGGCGTCGTCGAGATGGGATTGAACGTAATGCCGATCCGCGTAGCCGCGATCGGTGAATGCAACGATGTATTTTGTCGGTTGGCCGACGCGGGATCGGGACTCGGTCGGAAAGTCCTCGTTGGCCCAAGCATGCAGGCCGCCATCGAGCAGCGACAGACTGCCAGGATGACCGATGTTGTCGAGCAGCCAGAGCAGACGGGCCGCGTTGGCCCCGCCTTCATCGTCGTAGGCGACCACCGCACGCTCCGGGGTCAGGCCAAGCCCACCCAGGGCAAGTGACAGACGCAAAGGCTCCGGGCGTTCGCCGACCGCCGGGGGCTGCCCGGAAACCAGATTGCTGTATTCCAGGTGCAGCGCCCCAGGGATATGAAGTTGCATATAAGTGCTGGCACGACCGACATCGACGATCAGGATGTTCGGATCGTGGAGGTGCTCGTCGAGCCAGTCCGGGGACAGCAAGGGCGGTAATGAGGTCATGGCTTGGATGTCATGCGGCCTGGATTCAGGATGCCTGCCGGATCGAAGGCTTCGCGCAGTGCCTGGTGCAGGCGTTCCATCGTTGGCGCCAGTGGATGGAACACAGGCGTCGATGCGGGGAGCGGGCCGTGCCAATACAGGGTGGCGTGACCGCCGACCTTGGCCACGGCAGCGCGGACCGTATCGGCAGGCAGGTCGGTTTCGAGCCAGCGTTGCGCGCCACCCCAGTCGATCAAGGTGCTGCCCCGCAAACCCAGGGATGGCGTGGTGGACGGGACGGACAGGCGCCACAGGGCGGTGGCGTCATCGCGACTTGCGAAGAACGGATGTTGATGTTCACGTACCGCCAGCCACAGGCCGTCGGATTCGGGAAATTCCTCGCCGCCGATGCGCCGGATTGCGGCATCTACGCCACTGGCATACCCGGACAGGCGCAGATAGAGCTGATCGCCGTCGTGCATGGCGGCCGACAGGGGAATGGGTTGCCCGGCCCAGCGATTCATGGCCTCGATCGCCTGCGACGCATCCATATCCAGCACCAGGGTTCGTTCGATCTCGGGGCGGGGCAGAACCTTGAGCGAGGCCTCGGCGATGACCCCGAGGGTGCCGTGGGCACCAATCATCAGACGGGAGATGTCGTACCCGGCGACATTCTTCATGACCTGCCCGCCGAAACGCAGTAATTCACCCTTGCCGTTGACGATCCGGGTTCCCAGGACCAAGTCGCGGGCGGAACCCGCATAAGGTCGGCGCGGGCCGGATAGTCCGCAGGCGAGAACGCCGCCAAGGGTGGCCTGGTCGCTGAACAGCGGGGGCTCGAAAGGCAGCATCTGGCCGCGTTCATCCAGGACCTGCTGTAGTTCGAGCAACGGAGTGCCACCGCAGGCCGTGATCACCAGTTCGCTGGGCTCGTAAGCGACGATGCCGCTGAGTTCGCGGGTATCGAGCGGCATTCCATCGACCGGATGCCCGAGAAAGGCCTTTGAGCCAGAGCCCTCGATACGCAGCGGCTGTTTCGCGGCGTAGGCATCCGCAACCCGCGATGCGAAGCGTTCGGCTGGACTCATATCAGAAACGCTCCAGTTCCGGGTGTGGCAAGGCGCCGTGATGCACATGCATGGCGCCGAATTCCGCGCAGCGATGCAGGGTTGGAACCGCCTTGCCCGGATTGAGCAATCCTGCCGGATCGAACGCCGCCTTGACGGCATGGAACTGGGTCAATTCAGCGCTCGCGAATTGCACGCACATTTGATCGATCTTCTCCATGCCGACGCCGTGCTCGCCGGTGATCGTGCCGCCGACCTCGACGCACAGTTCCAGGATCCGGCCTCCGAGCTCCTCGGTACGTTCCAGTTCGCCGGGGATGTTGGCGTCATAAAGGATCAAGGGATGCATGTTGCCGTCGCCCGCATGGAAGACATTGGCGACCGGCAGTTCATATTGCGCGGACAGGTCGGCAATCCCGCACAGCACCTGAGGCAGGGCGTGGCGGGGGATGGTGCCATCCATGCAGTAGTAATCCGGCGAGATCCGTCCCACCGCCGGGAACGCGTTCTTGCGACCGGACCAGAAACGCATGCGCTCGGCATCGTCAGCGGCAAGGCGCACGTCGGTGGCCCCCCGGGTCTTCAGTACCGCCTGCACGATATGCATCTGCGCTTCGACCTCCGCGTCGGTGCCGTCCAGTTCGCACAGCAGGATGGCGGCGGCATCGGTCGGATAGCCGGCGTGGACGAAGTCCTCGGCGGCGCGGATGGACATGTTGTCCATCATCTCAAGCCCCCCGGGGATGACGCCCTCGGCGATGATCTCGCTGACGGATTTACCGGCCGCCTCGACGTCGTCGAAGGCGGCGAGCAGCACTTTGGTGACCAGCGGTTTGGGCAGTAGCTTGACCGTGACTTCGACGATCACCCCCAGCATGCCCTCGGAACCGGTGATCAGCGCGAGCAGGTCGTATCCGGCGGAATCCAGCGCGGCGCCGCCGATCTCGAGCAGTTCACCGTCGATGGTCAGCAGTTTCACACCCAGAACGTTATGGACGGTGAGGCCGTATTTCAGGCAGTGCACGCCGCCGGAATTCTCGGCGACGTTGCCGCCGATGGTGCAGGCGATCTGCGATGACGGGTCCGGGGCGTAATACAGGCCGTACTCGGCAACGGCTTCGGAGATGGCAAGGTTGCGCACACCCGGTTGGACCCGGGCGATCCGCGCCACTGGGTCGATGTCGAGAATACGGTTGAACCGAGCCAGCGACAGCAGCACACCCTCACGGTTCGGCAAGGCGCCGCCGGAAAGCCCGGTGCCGGCACCACGAGCGACCACCGGCGTCTGGTGTTCTGCGCAGAGGCGCAGCACCGCCTGCACCTGCTCGACGCGATCGGGAAGCGCCACCAGCATGGGTTTTTCCCGATACGCAGACAGGCCGTCGCATTCATAGGGAATCAATTCCTCGTCGCGATGCAGGAGCTGGTGCGGGGACAGGATTTGTTGCAATGCCTGAAGCAGGGAGTGGAAGGCAGTCATGGTCGGCGGCGATCTGAATTCGTTGGGTGTCAAACGTGGGTTACGTGCTACCTGGGCAACAAGGGTGGGCGGGGCGTAAGGTTGAGCTGGGCGCCGGCTTTGAACACATGCTGCAGCGGTGATTGTGTGACCGGCCAATCACCCTTGCCGATGTTGGTTGGCGCATCCCCCTGAAAGCGCAGCCATGCGTAACGACCATAGTGCGGAAGCTTGCGCGCCAGTCCCGCCAATGCCTGGGGATTATCCGTGAACAGCCAGGCCTGGGGGCCTTGTTCGGAAGGGATGGCCAGCGCCACGCTGTCGCCCGGTTCATGCCCGGGAACGCTCAGCCCCGCCGCCTCGAGTGCGTTATCGAGTTCGCAGCGATGACGGTTGTCGCGGCCCAGATACCAGACCGCCTGCTCACGGGATGCGGCCTGGAATTCGTCGTCCCACACGGTTTCGATCCCGGAGCTGGATTCCGCCCAGCGTCGGGCAAAATCCTGATAACCGTGCAACAACGCCGGTTCCGCCTTGCGCGGCAGGACCAGGACGATGTGCTCGGCATGCATGGCCTCGCCGAGCGCAGGTGGAATCTCGGTGTCGTCGAGTTTGCGAAACACGTCGTTTCGCGGATCGACTGCAAGCCGCGAGGGTGCCTCCGGCAGTGCGAGATTCACGGTCGTGGTGCGTTCATCGGTATCGATGACAAATTCGTGTGCCCCGGTTTCGGTCGTGACCACGACAGGCAGATGCAAGGGATAGGGTGCCCCGGATTGGGTCTGCGTCAAGGTGCCGCTGATCTGGAAGCCATCGACAGTCTGGCCGACGGTGACATCGCTCAAGGCAAGCGAGGGTGCGTCGCTGCGCGGAATCCAGGCCGCGAAAAAAGCGCCCAGATCCTGCCCGGAAACGCCTTCGAAGGCGGCGCGCATCTCCCGGTAGCCGACGCGCTGGAAACGATACTCCGTATAGAAACGACGCAGGCCGTCAATGAATACGCGGTCTCCCAGACGCTGCCGCAACATATGGAAGAACATGAAGGATTTGCCGTAACCGACTGCCTGAGAACTGCGATCATGCCGTCCGATGAAGTTGGCCAGCGCGAGACCTTCACCCTGGTAACGTGCATAGGCGGTCAAAGCGTCGCGACGTTTGGACAGGCCGCTACCGGCTCGCTCGGCCAGGGCGTAGTCGGCGAGGTAGGTGGTCAGCCCTTCACTCCAGTTCCCCTGCGCGTAATCGACATACACGCTGTTGCCCCACCAGTTATGCAGAATCTCATGGGGGTAGGAGGTGTGCAGAATGAATGGCAGGCGCAAAACCTGACTACCCAGCAGCGTGAACGACGGCATGCCCCAGCCGCTTTCCCAAATGTTTTCGATCAGCGCGAACTTGGCGTAGGGATAGGGGCCGATCAGCCTTTCGTAGAGATCGAGATAGTCCTGAGTGGCCGCCAGATAGCGTTGCGCAAGGGCGGTGTCGGCGTCACGCAGATAGACTTCGGCGCGACCTTCGTGGCTCAGGGTCCAGGGACCGGCGACCAGATGAATGCCGACTTGCGGCTCGGACTCCTGCCAACGACCGTGGCCGTCTGCATCCCGTGCCGAACCCCGTCCCTGGCTGACCGCCAGCCAGCCATCGGGGAGTTGCACGTCGAGATCGAAAGTTACCCGTTCGTCGTCCGCCAGAACCGGGTACCAGCCACTGTCCGGACCGAGATACGCGCCGTCCTGGGTGAGCACTGCGTCATTGCCGCCAAGCCCGCCGCGCAACATGTCGGCGGAGAAGTTGCTTTCCTCATGGCCAATCTGTCCATCAAAACACAGGGTGATCGGGGTATTGTCCAGTCTGGCTTGATAGATTTGACGCCCGAGCCGGGGCGCCCCCAAGGCGATTGGTTCGACACAGGCAACCCCTTCGATCTGCATGGGGTGCAGTGAGGAACCGAGCGCGAACTCGATAGTCCCATTCGCAGGTGGTTTGCCCGGAACCAGGGTGTCTGTCACCTGGATGGTGCGGGAATCCGGAAGTAAGGCGACGCGTAGCGAATGGCGGGTGACATCGCCTTTGGCCACGGCAACCCGCGTTGCGAAGAGGGACGATGCGATGCACAACAAGGCAATGAACAGGCGGAACAGAGAATTCGACATGGTGGGAGTCTGGCAAAAAATGCAGGTCGTGGACACGTCCAACCGTCGGGTTTGGCGGCTTGGAGCGTTTGCCTTGGGTGTTGTGCTGACCACGGCCTGTCAGACGCGACCGGATGAAGATCGCGATGCGATCGCCCATCCCCATGATGTTGCGCAGACGGTCGCGGCGCTGCCACCTGGGGACGCAGAGCTCTCGGCGACTCCGGCGATCGATCTGACGGCCTCAACGAACGTCACGGGTCTGATCAATCGGCTCAAGGATGCGCGGGTGGTTTATCTCGGCGAGCAGCACGACCGCTATGAACAACACTTGCTGCAGGCGGCGGTGATCCGGGGTTTGCGGGAACGTGGGGTACCGTTGGCGATCGGTATGGAGCAGTTTCAGCGCCGTTTCCAGCCGGCCCTGGATGATTTCATCGCTGGGCGCATCGATACCCTGGAACTGCTTCGCCAGAGCGAGTATTACCAGCGCTGGCGTTTTGATTTCCGCCTCTATCAGCCGATCCTCGATTACGCACGCAAGCACGGCATCCCGGTGCTGGCCCTGAATGCCGAGTCCGAGTTGACCCGACAGATCGGCAAAGTCGGGCTGAATGGCCTGACTCCGGATGAGCGGAGCCAGTTACCGACCGAGTACGGCGACGCCGATGCGGACTATCGCGCGGTTTTGCAGAGGGTGTTCTTGGCTCACGCGGTCGGGCCGGATCGCAACTTCGAGCACTTCGTCGATGTGCAGCTGACTTGGGACGAGACCATGGCGGAGGTCGCCGCGACGTATCTGGCGGCGAATCCGCAACGCCATCTGGTGATCTTGGTCGGTGCCGGTCATGTGGCCGATCGGCATGGCATCCCCAGCCGGGTGCAACGACGCTTGCCCGTCATCGATTCCGTGGTGTTGATGGGAGAGACCGGCGACATCGGCGCTGGGCGCGCTGACTGGATGTTGTTACCTCTGCCTGCCGAACTCCCGCCATCGGGCAAAATGGGGATTCTGATGGAGGATTCCGATCAAGGCGTCCGCGTCGTTGAGGCCATGAAGAACAGCGCCGCAGCGGAGGCCGGTGTCAAAGCGGGCGACATCATGATCGAACTCGACGGTCAGCCATTGCTGACCACCGGCGATGTCCGAACCGCACTTTTCAACCGGAAACCGGGCGATCCGGTGGCGCTTGCGGTGAAATCGCCCGAGGACGCAGCGGAACGCATCTTGTCGCTGGTGCTGAAGGGGTATTGAGGCATGTCCCGGTTCCGCAGCGAATGCTCAATAGTTTTCGATCAGGTCCCAGCCGCGTGCCTTGGCCAGCTTGTGCATCGCTCGATTGGGGGACACCAGAACCGGTTTGCCGATTGCATTCATCAGCGGCAGATCGGCCGCATCCCGCAGGTAGGCGACGGTTTCATCCGGATCGATGCGCTGCTCGCTGAGCAGATCGGATATGGCCCTGGCCTTTTCGTCGCCGCGCAAAAAGCGGGTCGGCGGGGCGCTGAGATAAAGGTTGCCCAAATACGCGCAGATCGTACCGCGTTGCAGCGAGATATCGAGTTCGCGGGCCATCAGTTCAAGCATGAAACTTGGGGACTCGCCCACCAGGATCAGGGTGTCGCCCGCCATGCGATGCCGATCCAGCCGGTCCCACATCTCCGGACGTATCATGTCGATCAGTTTGCGTTTGACGAAGGCTTCGGCGAAGACATCCACATCGGCGCGACGCATGCCTCCGAGCCACGCGAGATTGTACCGAGTGACATCGGAGCGATACCGGATCAGGTAGCGCAGAAAAAACCAGCGGCGTTGCCAGACGTGGCGTGCCCGTACCATGCGACGGCGCTTCATGAAGTCGTAGAACATCGCCGGGATGGGCGGTCCGGAGATCAAGGCGCTATCGAAATCGAAGATGGCGGCAGGCATGAGGCTCGCGAAATAATCAATATCGCCAGCGAGAATCCGTTTTGGCGATCAGAGGAAGCAGGGGTCACCCATTGGTTTGCCCGACGCGGATAATCTCGCGTTGCCCGTAATGTTGGACGAATGCTAACCATTTGTTAACGCGGTCTCAATGTCAACGTCCAATCAGCCCCCATTTCAGGCCATCGCGACGCTCGAAATTCACGATTCTGTAACGGAGATCGGGGTTTCGGATTGGAATGCAATTATTGCGGATGGCGATCCATTTCTGGATTACGCCTTCCTCAGTGCATTGGAGCGACACGGAGCGGTGGGGGAACGTTTCGGCTGGCTGCCCCGTATTGTCGCGGCACGCACGGAGGCGGGCGTCTTGATCGGCGCTATGCCGATGTATGAGAAAGACAACTCCTATGGGGAGTTGGTGTTCGACTGGGCTTGGGCCGATGCGTACGCACGGTCTGGCGGACGTTACTATCCGAAGTTGGTGGTGGGCATTCCCTATACCCCGGCCACGGGCGCGCGTCTGCTCGTTCATGCGGATGCGATCAACCCCGGCGCAGTCCGATCGGCTTTGATCGATAAGGCGGTCAGTTATGCGCGGAATCGCGGCCTATCCTCGATTCACTGGTTGTTCCCCAATGAGCGCGATATGGGTGAACTCAGTCGCGCCGGCATGGATTGGCGTCTGGGAACGCAATTCCATTGGTTCAACCGATTCGGGGAAGGTTATCGCGACTTCGAGGATTACCTGTCCGAGTTCAGCAGCGCCAAGCGCAAAAAGCTGCGGCGTGAGCGCAGGCGGGTTGAAGAACAAGGCATCGTGCTGCGACGCATCGCCGGGCACGAGGTGACCGCCTCGGAATGGGCGATTTGGCAACGGTTTTATCAATCCACCTTCGATCGAAAAAGTGGTTACGCCACCCTCAGTGAAAGCTTCTTCGCCGACATCGGTACGGCACTTGGCGATCGGGTGCTGCTGGTGTTGGCGGAACATCGAGGGGCGCCGGTGGCAGGCGCTCTGATGTTGCGCAGTGACACCGTGCTCTACGGACGTCACTGGGGATGTGATGCGGATTACCACAGCCTCCACTTTGAGGCCTGCTACTACCAAGGGATCGATTACGCGATCGAACGCGGTTTGAGGGTGTTTGAGCCGGGGGCGCAAGGCGAGCACAAGATTCAGCGAGGGTTTCGACCTACCAGCACCTGGTCGGCGCATTGGCTGGCGGATCCCGGGTTTGATAAGGCGGTGCGACACTTTCTCATCAACGAACGTCGCCGGGTCGCCGAATATCAGGCCGAACTCACTGCACATCTCCCGTTCAAACAGGTTGATCCGATATGAAAAAGCCCTTTGCCGAGTCCTGTGAGGAGAACAAGGCCCCGATTCTCGAGGTGTTGAAGTCGCTATTTGCCGATCGCTGTCATGTGTTGGAGATCGGCAGCGGAACCGGGCAGCACGCAGTCCATTTCGGCGCCGCCTTGCCGCATCTGCGCTGGCAGACTTCCGAGATGGTCGAGAATCACCCCGGGATTCAGGCGTGGCTGGATGAGGCTGGACTCGATAACGTCCAGCCGCCGCTGGCTCTGGATGTGTCGCGGGATGACTGGCCTCAAACGCGCTTCGATGCCGCGTATTCCGCCAACACCGTCCACATCATGTCCTGGCCGATGGTCGAGGCGATGTTTGCCGGGCTGGGGCGAGTCCTTCTGCCTGGTGGTGTGTTCGCGCTTTACGGTCCATTTCATTACGGTGGTCAAGCGACCGCAGAGAGCAATGTGCGGTTCGATCAATGGTTGCGCGCCCGGGACCCGTTGAGTGGGGTCCGGGATTTCGATGATCTCAATGCCTTGGCCGAGCTGGCCGGGATGAAGTGTCAGGAGGACGTGGCGATGCCGGCAAACAATCACATTCTGGTCTGGTGTAAGGGCTGATCGCAGTCCATGTCGCTTTATACCCGGTTGATTGATACGCGCTACGGAACCTGGCGAGGCATGGTTCGGCTTGCCTTGGCCGATCTGAGATGGCTATTCGGTGGGGTGAAACGCTTCACCCGGCCGGATTTCGACCGTGTCGAGCGGCTTGTTTTCGTCTGTCTGGGCAACGTCTGCCGCAGTCCGTATGCGCAACGGTTGGCGGAGGAACTCGGGGTGCCAACGGCATCGTTCGGGTTGTCTACGCACACCGGTGGACTCGCGGATGCGGATGCCCGGCGAGCAGCGCAGCGTGCTGGGCGGAGCCTTGATGGCCATCGCGCCGTGGATATGAAGGATTTCGGAGTGCGCGACGGCGACCTGTTGCTGGTCATGGAGGTGGGACAGGCGATTCGGCTCCGAGACCGCTTGGACGGCTCGCGGGCACAGGTCGCGCTGCTCGGGTTATGGGCGCACCCGTTTCGGATACACATCCACGACCCGGTTACCCTGAGCGACGCTTATTTCGATACCTGCTATGCGCTGCTGGAGACGGCAGTTAAGGGAGTGGTTCGGGAATGGCGCGCGGTGGACAGATCGTCTAACGGACGCGATTCCGCAGGATGAACCAGAGATCGGCGAGGAAGGGCTTCGGATCCGTGAAACTGAACACGTAATAGCGGGTACGAAGTCGGAGGTAATCGGCGAAGAAGTGCAGCAGTTCGGTGAGCGGGCGAACTTTAACGGTGGGATCGGCGATGCGCTTCCTGGCGAAGAGAATTCGATATAGGCGTTGCATATCCGGAATCACGAAGCGCGCACGTTGCGGATGTCGCGTGCTGGGCATCGTTGGAACTTGGCCCAGCGCCCGGATCGAGAACGTGAACCAGACAAACTCCGCACCTGTCGCATTGGCCAATGGCAGGCTGCCCCAGAACCGTCCATTGACTTCCATGAGGCAGGACTTTCCGGTTCTCGGATCATGCCGATATTCAACCATCGCAGGGCCCTCCCAGCCCACGGTCTGCAGGAGGGAAACCGATTTGCGCATCAGAGCTTCGTCGATGACGCTGGATTCGCAGACGCTCGATATACCGCCTTCGGGCGGGAATTCACGAACTCGCCGATGTTGGAATTCCAGTACGGACTTGCCCTGGTGCATCAGGATCATCTGGCCCAGTCCGTGCCCAGGGCAATAGGACTGGACCAGTGGGTAGACCCCTAGCGCATCGAATCGCGCAAGGTAGGTCTGAAGATCCGCCGGATCATGCACATAACGGTATTTGTCCAGAGGCGCATTGTTGTTGATGAGCTCATTCCGCACGGATTCCAGATCGGGCCATTTGAGCACCAGCGGAAAGTGCGGTGCGGGGGAGAGATTGGCGGAATCCTGCGAGTTGTCGATCGGCCAACCATAAGGGGTGTCGATGCCCAGCTCATCGGCAATGCGATTGATCTTCGCCTTGTCCAACACCAATTGAAACGAGGTCTTCTCGGGGATGAGCGGCGTGATTCCGACGAGGTCGCCTTGCCGCCGGTGCAAGAGTTGGATGTCGTTTTCCGACACCGTCATGAGCCATCGACAGCCGCTGGTGCTGGCAAGCGCATTCAATTGCGCGATCAAGGCATCCTCGTCCCGTTCGCGGATGTGACCTTCATGCAGATAGCGTGAATACAAGCCGATACCGGCTTTCGACCGCGCCAAACCGATCACTCTGACGTCGTGCCGGGCCAGTTCCCGGATCATGGTCAGGCCAATCGGCGAGTCGATGCCGAGGATGATGGCCTGCCGGTTACGGCGTGCATCGGTGTCTGTGGTGTGGTCGGTCATGCGCCGTAGGCCCTTCGTAAAACCTGCTCAGTCATGCGCGCGAAACGTAGCGGAGCCGAACCCTCAAGGGGTTTGGCGATTCCCTTGAAGGCGTGTGCATCAAGCGTGTTGAATCCCTGGCAACGGTATTGATCGCGATGCTGGTTCAGGAAACGGCACAGGTTCTCGAACCGATGTAATGCAATCGGGTCGATACGGGTTTTTGCGCGATTCATCAGTTCGAAGTTGTGCGCCACGATGACGACCGATTCCCATCCTGCGGCGAACGCCTGCCGGAGTGCATGCCGCATTTCCTGGAATGAGCAGGATGTCAGCTGCAGAGCATGCGGAGCGCCGCCTTTGCCGCCTTGAAACACACTGATCGGATATTCGAGAACGCCATCTACCGCAAAAGCCTGACGGGGAATTTCGCCATCCTCAACGAAATGGCCGCCAAAGCGGGACGCGGGGTTATAGCTGGAGTCGATTTCCAGGCCACTGCCGTGAACGGCCGCCGGGGTGTCTTCATTCATGCCGTAGTTACCGGCGCGAAAGGCCCTCAGGGTGTTCGCACCCGCGTTACGCAACTGATCGATCCCGAGCTTTATCAACTGGGTCTGTTGTGCGCGATCGAACATGGCCAGATGCTGGTGCTTGCGCGCCAGGTCCGCGATTAACGGAGGATCCGTGGCGTCTGCCCATTCGGTGTGCAGATGGACCTGCACCTCGTGCCCGGCGTCCTGGATCAATGCGACGATCTCGCGCAGCGGTTCTATACCAAATCGCTTGCTGAACAAGGGCTCGACGAAGAAAACCCCGATCAGACCGTGTTCGTTGAGCACACGCAGAATTAACGGCAAGGCACCGTCTCCGCGCGCAGTCGGTCCATAGACGTAGCGGCGGAAGGCTTCCGGGAAGCGCCGATCAAGCTCATTCCAGCCGCCACACCAGACTTCGGTGTCGAAAGTCAGAAATACGTTGAGCACCGTTGGCTTCAAAGCCTCGCCGAAAGTCGCATGAATGGATTGTTACGCCGCTTGGTCGCTAGCTAGGGTGGCAAGATCAAGGGACCGGTGGCGCTCAGCCGGGTTACCGGGAGCACACGCGGAGCCCGGCTGGTTCCACTTCCCAAAGGGATAAGACGGAGCACGGCATCCTGATAGCCATCGCCATTGACGTCGCTGTAATCGACGGACAAGAGACGAAATCCGGGGGCTTTGGGATCGCGTAGGCAGCGCCAAGGGGCTACAGAGCCTGGATCATGCTGTAGATAACCACGAAACAGGCCGTCCACAAAGTGACAATTCGATAACGCGTGCGCGGGCGATGCCGCCGCTGTGTCCGGTAATGGGTTCGTGGCCGGGGTTGGCGGCGGGAAGTTGGCTGCGGACGTGATTGCCGCAAACATGCTTGCCGCGAAAGCGACACCCTTGGGTAAAGAAGGACAGTCGGCCAGATCGGCGCAGGCGTTCGGGAAGGGAAGCTGATCGATACGAGCGTTCCAGAAATCCACGTCGCTGACGAAATCGTTAGGCGCTGCCGGGTATCGATGCAAAAAGGCATGGTAACGGCAGTCGTTGATGACCTTGTGCCACAGACGCTGTTCGACCGGGTTGCCCCAATGTCGGGTTTCGCTGCTTTGACGCGCAAGAATGGCCTCGCAATCGTTGGGCACGGTCAGCTTCTGAGATTGATTGCGGGGAAGGGTCAGTTCGGTTTCGTAACGTTCGACCTTGGCGCCGCTGACCGGTGCGGCAAAAGTGATGTGATCGGCCGAGGCCAGAGCGCAGGAAAACGTCAGCCAAAGGCTGATGAACAGTCGTGCTCCAGGGACGTGTTCGGGCATGGTCTTCGCAACGGTGTGAGCAACAGCCCCAAGCATTGCTGTGACGAACTCTGCCTGCAAGCGCTTAAGGCCATTTATCCGGATACGGCGTGGTGTGGCAAACAACTTGCTACCTTCTTCGTAAGTGTCTATTTCGTATCCGATAGACCTTGATTTGCCAGCCTGGGTTTCGAACTGGGCTGCAGATTGCAAACGGTTCGGCGGTCGGCGGGTGAAACATCGGCGTTCGGGCCCGACCGCAATTTAGTTTAGAAGATGGGGAGAGGATGTCATGAACAAGTCGTATGAGGCGCCTCGGGTGTTGAACTTCCGTCCCAGAGCGCGCCCATCGGCCACTTCGACTGCTTCCGTCGCAGGCACGCCGACTGACGGCCAGGTTGTGGTTGGCCGATTTGGTCGCCAGATCGGCACGGTTACGAAGCCGGCACCTGCGGCGTTGTCTGACAAGCTGCCCCCGATTACGCCGCGATTGTTGATCGTCGATGGGGATGATGAGCGTTGCTCTGAAATGGGTGAGCTGTTTGAGGATATTGGTTACGAGGCATTCGAAGCGTCCGATGTCGATCAAGCCTCAACATGGCTTCGGCAGTTGAGGCAAATCGATGTGGTGTTACTGAATTTGAATCCGGATCATGACGAGATGCAGGCGTTTGTCGCCTCGGTGATGGCGGCGGATGCCAGTATTTGCCCTGCGGTGATCGTGCTGGCGCGATCGGATCAGCGCGCGCAAGCGATTGAGGCGCTGCATGCCGGCGCCTTCGACTGGCAGGCGTTGCCGGTCGATCTCCCGTTGCTCACCCACGCGGTGGCCCGTGCCACCGAGCAGGTGAAATTGCGACGGGTCGAGCGTTTGTTTCGTGACCTGATGGACACCACGCCGTGATCGAGTTCGCCGGGCCATGAAACCTGTCTGGATGCGATTGCGTGTTGCGTTGCTCTGGGTCTGCGCTGTAGGCACCAGCTATGCCGGCGAACCCCAGCCAGAGTTCAGTTTTGGCGTGGTTCCCCAGCAATCGACCGTTGAGCTTGCGCGAGACTGGGCGCCGATTCTGAAATACCTGGAAGCGCGGACGGGCTTCAAGCTGAGCTTCCGTACAGCGCCGAATATTCCTGAGTTTGAACGCCGTGTTGCCGATGGTGACTATGCGTTCGCATACATGAACCCGTATCACTACACGGTGTTTTCCCGGAGCCCCGGTTATCGTGCGTTTGCGCGTCAGAAGGATAAGCGGATCCGTGGGTTGCTGGTGGTCTCGCGGGACTCCTCGATTCAGCGCCTTGAGGATCTGAAGGACACAACGATCGCGTTTCCGGCACCGAATGCCTTTGCCGCCAGTTTGTTGCCCCGGGCGCAGCTGCGCCAGCTGGACATCCCGTTCACGCCGATTTACGTGTCTTCCCATGATTCGGTATATCGCGCTGTGGCCTTGGGCTTGTACCCGGCGGGAGGGGGAATCGAACGGACCCTGGGCACGATCGACCCGGATGTGCGCGCACGGCTGCGGGTGTTGTGGCGCACACCCGGTTATACCGCGCACGCACTCGCTGCACGGGCCGACATCGCAACGGGGGTCGTGGCGGCGTTGCAGCAGGCCATGATCGCCATGTCCGACAGCGCAGAAGGGGCCGCGTTGCTCGATGGCATCGGTTTCGCCGGCATCGAGGCGGCGAAAGATTCGGATTGGGATGACGTCCGTGCCTTGAACATCGACACCTTGGATGCGCTGGTCGGTGGTCGGTAAATGAACGATTTGGGAACGATTTGGGAACGATTTGGCCGGCGGTTAGCGAGTGCGGTCGACGATATGAATAAGGCGTGAGCCGATGTCCACGGCCAGGTTGTAGAACAACCGGGCGGCGATGCCGGGGTGCAGCCAGGTGGTGTTCTGTATGGCTTCGCGCGTGAGCAGCAGTACGCTCGTATCGACACGTGCAATGGCGTCGGTCCGACGTGTTTCATCGACGAGTACCGCGACATCCCCGAACAAGGCGCCCGGGCCGAACGATTCCACGACCACCTCGGTGCCGTCGGGTTTGGTGAGGCGGATATCCACCTGGCCGGTCATCACCAGATACATCGCGTTGCTTGCGTCGCCTTTGCGGAACACGGGGTTGCCTGCGCTGTAACTGAGCACCGCGCTGGAGAGGATGAAACGACGGATTTGCCAGCGCCGCATGCCTACGAACAGCGGGCTTTTGCGGATCACGTCCTCGCGCAACTGCAGCGAAAGCATGTCCCACAGGGTGACCAGGCGAAGCGCGGCGATGGTGATCGGGGTGATCACGAAGTCCGCAATCAGGGCGCTGGCGATGACCAGGGCGGAAAGCAGACCGAACTGGGCGATCGGCTGGAATTGGGACAGGCTGAACACCAGAAAACCGGTGATCAGTGCGATCGAGGTCGCGAAGATCGGCAGCGCTTCTCCCTGCAGGGTCTCGTGCATCGCCAGCAACTGGCTTTTCGAGGACTTCAGTTCCTCGTTGTAACGCAGCATGAAGTGCATGGTGTCATCGACCGCCAAGCCGATGGCAATCGCCGCCGCCATCGTGGTGCCGATATTGAGCGGGATGGCGAACCAGCCCATGACCCCGAACAGCACGATTACCGGGAACACATTCGGCAGCAGGGCAAGCAAGCCGACTTTGAGGTCTGCAAACAGCAGGGCGATGATGATCACGATGATCGCCATCAGCAGGGCAATGGACTGCAACTGGCCGATGATCATGGCGCGGGTTGCAGACAACTTGAGGACGGAGTCGCCGCTGATCCGCGCGCGCAGCCCCGGATCGAGCTCGGTGTCGATGAATCCCTGGATACGGTCAATATAGGCCTGCAGCGGCTCGGTGGACGCGATGTTGTGGCGCACCAGGATGCGCGCACGGCTGTAGTCGGGGGTGACGTAGCCTTTGACGTGGTCATAGTCGAGAAACAGCATCAACTCGTTGACGATGTCATCGGTTTTCGGTTGTTTGGGCTTTTCGAGTTCCTCGAAGGCGGCGTTGAGCAGGGCGAGGTAATCGGCAAACGAGGTGGATGAATGTCCGGTACCGCGTTCCGCGTCCAGCTTGGCGATGAACTGTTGGATCTTGACCAGTTCGTTGATGTAACGCGCTTTCAGGAAGGTGCCTTCGATGCCGGAGTCCACCACCACCGAAAAGGACTCCAGCCCAGCGAGCTCTGCGTTGACCTCGTCGAAGCGGGCACGCAGTTCGGAGTGGTCGCCAAGGCTGTCGATGGCGTTGTGGTTGATATGAATCTGCGGAATGCCGCTGGCGGCTGCTGCCGCGATCAGCAGGGTGACAAACATCACCGGACCCCGGTTGTGGCGCAGAAAAGCGAAGTAACGCTTGGGCCAGTTCAGCGTTTTGGGCAGCGCCAGGGTCGGGCCGCCATCAAGCTGCCAGCGCCCGGCAAGCGCCAGCAAGGCGGGGATCAGGCTGACCGTGATCAGGAAGTTGAGAGCAAGACCGGTGGCGGCGACCAGACCGAATTGAAACAACACCTCGATACGACTCAGGGATACGGTCAGGAAGCCGATGAACGAGGTCAGGAAGGTCAGCAGGACGATGCGCCCCATCTTGCGCGCCATGCGTTTTATCGCGGCGTCCGACGCCAGCCCGGCTTTTTGTCCGTGGCGGAATTCCGACAACAGGTGAATGTCTTCCGTGGAGCCGACGATGATCAGCAGGATCGGCACGATCGAGGTCACCACATTGAGCGGAATCCCGAACAGGCCCATCAGTCCCAGGGTCCACAGGATGCTCAGGGCGGCGGTCATGATCGGGATGAGGATGTCGAGAATCTGGCGCAGCAGCACGAACAAGGCGATCAGCAAGGCACAGACCGCCAGGGGGAACAGTTCGCCCTGTTCACGTTGGACGTTGGCGGCAATCTCGTCCCGGACCTGTGGCAGCCCGATGTTGAAGGCCTCGGCGTAAGTGGGGGTGAGCTGGGCGGTGATTTCCATCAGCGATCGGGTGATCGCGGTGTCGTCGGGACGATTGGCGTCGTCGGTATCGGCATCGGTGAGCACCACTGCGACGGCCATCACCTGACCGTCCTCTGAGAGCAGGACATGACGCAGGAAGGGGTTGATCAGCGCCTTTTTCAGGAGCACGTCACCCGCTTCACGATCGGCGGGCAATGTGTCCAGATAGGGGGCCTTGGTCAGGAACCCATCGACCGTGCGCAGATGCGGCACCGAGAACAGGCTGTCGGTGCGCTCGACGAAGGGCAGGGCGTTGAGCTCATCGACAACGGTACGCAGTACTTTGAGCTTCTCCGGATCGAGAAGATGCGCATCGCGAATGAACAGCAGGTTGACGCGCTCGTCGCCAAACGCGAGGGCGACTTCGCGTTGGAAATCGCGTGCCGGATCATCGCGCACCAGCAGTTCTTCCGATGAAACATGGACTTTCAGATCATTGAGCTGGGTACCGGCCAGTAGGGAAACGATCGCCAAGGCCCAGAGGACCCACCAAGGATGGTTGGCGAAGCGCTCGAGCAGTTTGGTCATCGGTGCGGGCGATAAGGGGGAGACATGGCGAACAGAATCGACCCAGACCCCGGGCGCTGCAAGTGATGATTAGCCTTGTCGGAGTTCCGGATCAGTTCGTGGAACGAATCAGACGCTTGATCCGCGCTTTCAGGCCAAAGCGGTCGAACTGGTTGCCAAACCAGGCGGAGAGGAGATCGGTGCGGTGATGCGCGGAAACCAGGAGGCGATTCCCGATCGTGTGACGAAGAAAGTACACATTGCCGCGCTGTTGTTGATGGGTGGCAAACAGTCGTTTGTGATCGGACTGGCCTTCGGTGAAGTCGAAGGCGCGGAATTTGCCCTCTGCAAACAGGCTTTCCAGGGCAAGCCATTGCAGGACCGTGCCTACGGACAATCTCGCGTAGTCCGGGTCATAGCCGAGATAAGCATAGATCAGCACCGATGCGTGGACCGGACAATACAGGTAGGAGACCGGGCGATCGCCGTCAAACAGGATGTAGGCGCGTAGGCGGTCCTCATCCGCAAGGGTTCTGGCATTGGCGATGAACGAATCGCTGCCGGGAATGCCCGCATCCAGGAGGCGTTCCTGGTAAGTGCGCGCCGAAACGGCCCGGGCATGGCGGAAAAACTCGTCCATATCGTCGCGGGACACATAGGCCTTCCAATGCAATTCCCCGCCGCAATGCTGTGCGAACTTGCGGACTTTGCGATTCAGGGTTGCGCGGGTCTTGGATGAGAACTTCTGCTGGTAATCCTCGAACGACATCGTCAGGTCGATATGGGAGTGCAGATATTGCAGCGGCACGTATCTAAGGAAATCGCCCATTGGCGTGATCGCGGGAAGCTCGCCTTCCAGCGGCATGGCTCGAATCAGAAAACCCTGACTGTCCGACAACAAGCCGTCGGTGGGCGGTTTCATCGCCTCATCCGGGAGTTTCGGGGTAAGGATGTCGATCGATCGGCATTGCAGTAAGCGGGTGACCGTGAGGAAGGTCCAGTCACTCAAACGAAACCGGAATGGGCACGGCTGGATGTCCCAATGGCTCACGGACATTTCCTGGGCAAGATCTGGCGCGTCGACGGGCTGGCAAGGGGATGGGTCATAAATGAAGTATTCTGCCGGATCAATCGAACAAGGCACATCATAGCCGTCCTACCAGTTGTTTCGCTCATTCGGGTTAACGTATGGCTCTTAGCTCTCTGCCGAGAAAAATAGCGCGGGTTCTGCGCCGCGATGGGTTCTTCGGGACCTTGCAGGTCATTGCCAAGAATCTCGTTCATGAACTGCACAAGCACACACCGACCGGTCGCGCTGCGCGCAATCGCGTGGATCCGTTCGATGCCAAGTACGGCACCGATACGTGGGGTCAGGTGGAAGCGGGTGAGCTGAATGTGGACAGTGAATTCTACGATCTGGCAACGCGCTACGAAGCGAGCTGGTCCGGACCCTTCCATCGCGCCATGTCGAGTCTTGCGCTGTCGTTTGCGGAACTGACCTTTATCGACCTGGGTTCGGGCAAGGGCCGCACCCTGCTGATGGCGTCGGATTATCCCTTCAAGCGCATCGTTGGCGTGGAGTTCTCGCAGGCCTTGTGCGACATCGCTCGCAACAACGTCGAAATCTATCGTGGCGAGGCGCAAAAGACCGATGCCTTCGAGGTAGTCTGTGACGATGCCACCCGCTTCCCGCTTCCCGATGGTCCGTTACTGATTTACATGTATCACCCGTTTGGCGATCAGGTCATGCGCCGCGTCATCGAGAATATCGAGCGCTCTGCGGCGGAGAATCCCCGCCCGATCCGGATCGTCTACATGAACCCGGTGCACCAGGGTGGGTATCGTGACTCGAAGGTGTTGCGTGAAGTCGCGGAAGATCCCCACTTCAAGGTTTATCAATACGTCGGCTGAGCGGAGCCGAGCGGTGCGGCTCAGTCGGTCGGGTTTCTGGCGAGCTTGTCCACTTCCCAGTCGCGCATACCTAGCAGATACAGCACACCATCCAGTCCGACGGTGGCGATCGATTGCCGCGCCTGCGCCTTGACGATGGGCTTGGCGTGGAACGCGATGCCAAGGCCGGCGATGGAGAGCATCGGCAGGTCGTTGGCGCCATCACCCACCGCAATGACCTGTTCCAGACGGACGCCTTCCCGTTCGGCGATTTCGCGCAGCAAGGCGGCCTTGCGGGCGCCATCGACAACCTCCCCCTTGATCTTGCCGGTGAGCTTTCCGTTCACGAAATCGAGTTGATTGGCGTGGACGTAATCGACGCCGAAGCGACGTTGCAGATGTTCGGCGAAGTACGTGAAGCCGCCGGAGAGGATCGCGACCTTGTAACCGAGCTTGCGAAGATTGCAGATCAGCCGTTCCGCACCCTCGGTGATTGGCAATCGATCGGCCACCTTCGCAAGCACCGATTCGTCCATGCCTTCGAGCAGGGCAAGGCGGCGACGGAAACTTTCCTTGAAGTCGATCTCGCCGCGCATCGCCGCTTCGGTGATCGCGGCCACCTGCGGTCCGACGCCCGCTTCGAGCGCCAATTCATCGATGACTTCACACTGGATCAGCGTGGAATCCATGTCGAAACAGACCAGGCGGCGATTGCGCCGGAATATGTCGTCTTCCTGGAAGGCAATGTCCACATCGGTGGCCTGAGCGAGGCTGAGAAAGCCAGCGTGCAGCGTGGGCAGATCGGCGACCGGGCCGCTCAGCGTCAGTTCGATACACTCTTTCTGGCGCGTGGGATCGGCGTCCGCACGGCGCGAGATGCGGCCCGACAACCGGGTGATGTGATCGATGTTCAGACCTTGAGCGGCGACGATGCCGGAAACCCTTGCAATATGTTCGGCACGGATGGTGCGCCCAAGCAGGGTGACGATGTGCTTGTGACGGCCCTGTTCGGCCACCCAATGCTCATAGGCGTCGTCGGCGACTGGTTTGAAGCGGATGTTCAGGTCCAGTTCGTGGGCGCGAAACAGTAGGTCTCGAAAAACCGGGCACGCGTTCGCTTCGGTCGGAACTTCCACCAACATGCCCAGGGAAAGCGTGTCGTGAATGACGGACTGGCCAATATCGAGGATGTCGATATCGTATTGGGCCAGCACCTCGGTCAAGGTCACGGTGATGCCGGGACGGTCCATGCCAGATACCTGGATGAGAATGATTTCAGACATCGTCGTCGTTCGCGGTGGGGGCGGGGTTAAAGCGTAGCGCTTGCGGTCAGTCTCCACGACCGGATCAATGACTCGATCCGTTTCGGATTGGACATTGCCAGGCACGTTCAGGCGTGCTGCATGGCCTGCAATTCTGCCTGCATCGAAAATGGCGGTTGCCAGTCGAGACGTTCCAGCGTGTGGTGGATGTCCACTTCCAGATTGCCGCTCAGTCGTCGCCATTCAGGACCTTTGCCGAGCAAGGTCAGTGCGGCACCGAGCAGGGCAGGCGGGATGTTCCAGAGCTTTGGTTTGCGCGATTGGGCGGCTGCGATCCGACGGATCAGCTCGGCGGTGGATAGCGACTCGCCATCGCCGGCCAGGAATACCTGCCCGGCGGCGTTCGGGTGTTCCCCGCAGCGTCGCAGCAGGTCGGTCAGATTGCGCACACCGACCAGGCTGCGGCGGTTATCGATTGCGCCAAACGGGATCGGCCAGCCGGATTTCACCATGTTCATCAGACGGGCGAAGTTGGCACGAACGCCGGGTCCGTAGACCAGCGGTGGCCTGACGACACACAGTTCCATCCCGGTTGCCTGGGAAACATCGAACAGGGTTTGCTCAGCGGCAAGTTTGGACCGTCCGTAAGCGTCTTCCGGGGCAGGGGTGTCGTCGGCACGGAACGGCGTCGCGTGGGTTTCCTCTCCGTTGACCTTGATCGATGAGACGTACACCAGCCGGCGGACGCCGTTTGCGCCGGCGGCTTCGGCGAGGCGTTGGCTGGCCAGTACGTTGACGGCGCGATATTCCGCCTCCGCGTAGGCGACGTCCTTGTCGAAAATGTGGGCTCGACCGGCGAGATGGAAAATCCGATCCACGCCGTTGACCAACGCAGATAAGGGTTCACTGTGCCGAAGGTCGCCGACCACGACTTCGGACAAGGGGTGATTTCGCAACACGGAGGGAAGTCGCTCGGGGTCCCGAACGAGCAATCGGGTGTGGTTGCCGAGGGCGAGCAGGTCCGATGACAGTTGTTGGCCGATGAAGCCGCTTGCTCCGGTAATCAAAGCAGAATAATTGGACATCCAAAAACCACACACTGAGTTAAAGGTTCCCACCTTTGAATCGCCTGATAACCTGTCCGGACGAAACAGCGTAGGAGTCATGAAAACATGCGACCAGCCCAGTTGCTCAAGGTTCTGGAGCGAGAATTCACCAGTACCCGGGAAGGTCATCACACACCCGTGATGCTCTGGGGGCCGCCCGGCGTCGGAAAGTCGCAGATGGTCTCACAGATCGCGCTTCGTCACGGGGTGCCGGTGATCGACGTGCGGCTGTCGCAGATGGAACCGTCGGACTTGCGCGGGATTCCGTTCCGGGTCGAGAACCATGTCGAATGGGCGATTCCGGCGATGTTGCCCGATGCGGAACGTCATGGATCGGAAGGCATCCTCTTTCTGGACGAGATCACGTCGGCGCCACCGAGTGTGTCGGCGGCGGCATATCAGTTGATCCTCGATCGAAAACTCGGGGAATACGAGGTGCCTGAGCATTGGGCGATCTTTGCCGCCGGCAATCGCCAGGGCGATCGCGGGGTGACCTATCAGATGCCCGCGCCGCTCGCGAACCGTTTCTCGCATTACGAAGTGGACACGCATCTGGATGACTGGGTCGCCTGGGCCTATGCGAACGGGATCGACGAGCGCCTGATCGCGTTCCTGCGATTCCGCCCGGAATTGCTGTTCGATTTCGATCCGGCGCACAACCCGGTGGCGTTCCCGTCGCCGCGTTCCTGGGAATTCGCGCATCGCGCGTTGCAGAAGTTCGGCGACACTGCCGATCTGCTGCTCGGCACGCTCCAGGGCTGCGTCGGTCCGGCAGCGGGGATCGAGTGCAAGGCCTTTGTGGACAATCTGGATCAGCTTCCGGATATCGACGCCATCCTGCGTGGCGAAGAAGTCGGGGTGCCCAAGGAGATCGATCTGCAGTACGCAGTGGCCGCGAGCCTGGTCGGGCGCGCCATCCGCAGCAAGGATGCCGCCGACCGGATGACTACCTGGGGTCGAATCATCGATTACGCGGGGCGTTTCCGGCAGCGGGAGATGGGCGTGATGCTGATTTCCGACATGCATCGCGCGGTCGGCAACGAGGTGTTCCAGGTACCGCAGTTCGCAACCTGGGCCAAGGACGTCGCCGATGTGATGCTGTTCGGGGATTGATGTCGTGGCGGTCGATCTCGATGAGCTCGATGTGAAGCTGTCGGCGGCGCGCACCCGGCTGATCCTGGAAAAGCCCTTCCTCGGCACGCTGGTACTGCGTCTGCCGATGAAGCCAGGCGACCCCAAATGGTGCAGGACGACCGGTACTGACGCGCGCGCCTTTTATTACAACCCTGACTACATCGCCGACCTGAGTCTGTCGCAGACGCAGTTCATGCTCGCGCATGAAGCCCTGCATTGCGCCCTGTCGCACTTTGCCCGCCGGCAGCATCGGGTCAAATGGAAATGGGATCTGGCTTGCGATTTTGCGGTCAATCCGATCCTCGTCGCGGAAGGCCTGACGCCACCGCCCGATGCAGTGGTGATCCCGGCCTATGAAGGCATGACGGCGGAAGAGATCTACCCGCTGATCGACGATACCCAGGAAGACCAGAAGCCGCTGGACGAACACCTCTATGACGAGTCCGACAGTGACCAGGACAGCGATCAGAAGCGGGGTCTCGGTGGCGGCACCCTGAAGGAAGGCGATCTGCAGGGGGACGGCAAGTCCCAGGAGCCGGATGACGGCAAGGGTGGCAGTCCCGAGCCGCGCAACGATGGCAGCCAGGACGGACAAGGTGGCAAGGGCACGGACGGAGATGGCGATGGGGCTCAGCCCCCACCGCTGACCCCGGAGGAGCGTTCCAATCTGGAGGTCCAGTGGCAACAGCGAATGGCCGGTGCCGCTCAGACGGCGATGCAGAGCGGCAAGTTGTCCGGCGCATTGGCGCGCATCATCGATCATCTGCTGCAGCCGCAGTTGCCCTGGCGAATGCTTCTGGCCCGGTATATGTCAGTGACCGCGCGCAACGACTACAACTGGACTCGACCATCCCGGCGGGAAGGCGACGCGATCATGCCTTCCTTGCGTTCCAGCGAGGTCGATGTCGTCGTGGTTCTCGATGTCAGCGGCTCGATCGGTAGTGCGGAACTCAATGAATTCGTCGCCGAAGTCAATGCGATCAAAGGTCAGATTCGCGCCCGGGTGACCTTGCATGCCTGCGACGCATCGCTGGTCGCGAACGGCCCCTGGACGTTCGAGTCCTGGGAGCCGTGTGTGTTGCCGGAACGCTTCGAATGCACAGGTGGGACCAGCTTCAAGCCGCCGTTCGAATGGCTGGACCGGGAGGGGAAACGTCCCGACCTGCTCGTGTACTTCACCGATGCCAAGGGCGCGTTCCCGGCACAGGAGCCCAACTTCCCGGTGCTGTGGCTGATCAAAGGGCGGGAGAAGGTGCCGTGGGGGCAACGGATTCAGCTCAACTGATCGGTGGGGTTTGTGTTTTTTGATGCAAACGAGAATTTATCGCATTAACATGGTGAGAATCGGTCCATCTCCACTCCCGAGCACCTGTTATGCGATTGCCGACCTGCTCTGGTCTTTTCATGCTCTGCCTGGCTGCTCCCGTTCCGGTGCTTTCCACGCCGGCGGTCTCGGTTCCGGTTGGGTCCGCTTTGGAACGGAACGCTCTGGCTGAACTGGGGCGATCGCTGTTCCTGGATGTCAATCTGTCGCGACGTCGCACTCAATCCTGTGCGAGCTGCCATGACCCGGAAGCGGGCTTCGCGGATCCGCACGGCCAGGCTGGCGGCGCGGTGTCGTTGGGTGACGACGGTCGTTCCCTGGGGGATCGCAATGCCCCGACCGCGAGCTATGCGCGGTTCTCACCGCGTTTTCACAGGACGGGGGAAGGCAAATACGTCGGTGGGCAGTTTCTCGACGGTCGCGAAGCCGACCTGGCCGGACAGGCGGGTGGGCCGCCTTTGAACCCGAAGGAAATGGGGATGCCGGACAAGGCCTCGGTGGTCGCCCGTTTGCAGGAAAATCCGGGGTACGTGGCCCGCTTCGAGGCGATCTTCGGTGCCGGGGTATTCACGCACACCGAGAGCGCCTATGCCGCCATGACCCAGGCGATTGCCGCGTTTGAGGCGACCGACGAATTTGCGCCGTTCGATTCGAAATACGATCGCTACCTGCGCGGCGAATACACCCTGACCGCACAGGAAGACCTGGGCATGACCTTGTTCTTCTCGCAGCAGTTCACCAACTGCAATCGCTGTCATCAGCTGAAGACGAGCGCGGGCGTGGAGGGGGAGACCTTCAGCAACTACGAATTCCACAACATCGGGGTGCCGGCAAATCCGGCGCTGCAGGCGATCGACGACCAGAAGACCGGCGCGTTCGATCCGGGTTTGCAGGGTAATCCTGCGGTGGGTGATCCCGCCCAGGCCGGTAAGTTCAAGGTGCCGACCTTGCGTAACGTGGCCGTAACCGGACCCTACATGCACAACGGTGTATTCAAGGATCTGCGCACCGTGGTGCTGTTCTACAACAAGTACAACAGCCGTTCGGCCAAGCGACAGATCAACCCGGAAACCGGCGAACGCTGGGCCGAACCGGAAGTCGCCGACAACCTGTCGCGGAAGGAACTGGAGACCGGCCCCGCACTGAAGGACAAGCGCATCGATGCCCTGGTTGCCTTCCTGAAAACGCTCACCGATCGGCGTTACGAACATCTGCTGCGTAAGCCGGTTGAGATACGCAGCCGTTCCGGTCAGATGTGAAGACATACGCTGGGGTCGTCTGATCGGGCTGCTGTCGAATGCGCTCACCTCGCCAGCCGTGGCCTACGTGGTTGGCCGAATATCGGGTTTCTAGACCAGATCGGCAAAAAGCGGTCTCCACGTCCTCCATCTCTTTCTCTCAAGAGGTTGAGACGTTTTCTTCGCCACCAATTCTTTCGCTGTTCTAACTCTTTCCTAATTCTCGGTACGTAGCTTCCAAAACACGCGATTCCCCGCGTTCACATCGAGGAGCTACACCGATGAAACTCAAGACCTACCTGATCCCGCTGGCCGTCGTCTCAAGCGCCGTCGCCGTAAACAGTGCCTTTGCGGCCTCCGTTGCATCTCATGACGGCAATACGCTGGACCAGGCGGAAGCCCGCCTCGGCGAGGCCGTGACCGCCGCGAAGCACTTCGTCCGCAGCGCCTATGCGCAGATGACGGACGCGAATGACGCCATCGCCGTCGAACAGGCCGGCATCACCCTCAGTCAGGCGATCGCGGCCGCCGAGCAGCACATCGGCGGCCAGGCGTCGCGCGCCGAGTTCGAACTCGATGACGGTCTCGCCGCTTACAACGTCGAAGTCATCAAGGCCGGTGAGGTCACCGATGTGATGGTCGATGCGATGAACGGCCGCATCGTCGAGGCACACGCCGACGGCATCGACTGCCGCAACGACCGCGACGGCGCTCGCGAAGAACGCGACGACTGATTGCCGTTAGCGACCGGGCCCGACGGGCCCGGTCGCCAGGCCCAACCGAATCCGAGGGAGAACCCGCCATGAACACGCTTTCGCACACGAACTCCGAGTCACTGCTGAACAAGGTGCCCGAAGTCACGCTGTACTTCTGGATCATCAAGATCCTGGCCACGACGGTCGGCGAAACCGCCGCCGATTTCCTCAACGTCAATCTGAACTTCGGCCTGACCGGCACCTCCGTGACCATGGCCGCGCTGCTTTCCGCGTTTCTGGTCGCACAGGTCCGTGGGCGCCAATACATACCCTGGCTGTACTGGGTCACCGTGGTGCTGATCAGCGTGGTCGGCACGTTGATCACCGACAACCTCGTCGACAACCTCGGCGTCTCCCTTGAAGCGGCGACCGGCGCCTTCAGCATCGCCTTGATCGCGACCTTCGCGCTCTGGTATCGGAGCGAGCGCACCCTGTCGATCCACTCCATCTTCACGCGCAAGCGGGAGCTGTATTACTGGGCCGCGATCCTGTTCACCTTCGCCCTCGGCACTGCCGCCGGCGACCTGGCGGCGGAATCCCTGAGCCTCGGTTACGGCGTCGCGGCACTGATCTTCGGCGGCGAGATCGCGGTGATCACGGTCCTGCATTACGGCTTCAAGATGAATGCGGTGCTGGCCTTCTGGCTGGCCTACATCCTGACCCGTCCGCTCGGTGCGTCGTTCGGTGACCTGCTGTCCCAGCCGGTCGCGGATGGCGGCCTCGGCCTCGGCACGGTGGTCACCAGCGGTCTGTTCCTGACTGCGATCGCCAGCCTGGTTGCCTTCCTGACCATCACCCGCAAGGACGTGATCGAAAAGGAGGTGGCGTGATGAACGATCAGGCCATGAGAAAACAGGAAGTGCTGGCGAAGGTCCCTGCGATCACCCTGGGTTTCTGGCTGATCAAGATTTTCGCCACCACGCTCGGCGAGACCGCCGGCGACGCGGTATCGATGTCGATGAATCTCGGTTATCTCGCCGGCACCGGTATCTTCGCCTCGGTGTTCCTGGTCGCGGTGATCGCGCAGATTCGCGCCCAGCGATTCCACCCGCTGATCTACTGGGTCACGATCATCGCCACCACGACCGTCGGCACCACGATGGCCGACTTCGCGGACCGCTCCCTGGGCATCGGTTACGCAGGAGGCACCACACTGCTGCTGACGCTGCTGATCGGGTCGCTCGCCATCTGGCGCTGGAGTCTCGGATCGGTCGCGGTGGACACGGTGTCGACGGCCAAGGCCGAGATGTTCTACTGGGTCACGATCATGTTCTCGCAGACTCTGGGCACAGCCCTCGGTGACTGGACCGCGGACACCGCCGGCCTCGGCTACGAGGGTGCGGCGCTGGTCTTCGGCGCGGCACTGGCCTTGATTGCGGTCGCGCACTACCGCACGCGAATCTCGTCTACGGTGCTGTTCTGGGCCGCGTTTGTGCTCACCCGCCCGCTCGGGGCCGTGGTCGGCGATTTCCTCGACAAGCCGATCACGTCCGGCGGTCTGGACCTGAGTCGCTACGCCGCGAGCGCGGTGCTGCTCGGTGGCATCGCCCTGCTGATGTCGCTGACCCCGCACCGCGCCGCACAGACGGCCCACTGATCACAACCCAACGGGAGACCGTGACATGCGCATCCTTCTCGTCGAAGACGACCCGATGATCGGCGACGCGGTGGTCACCGCGCTGAAGGATGCCGCCTACGCGGTGGACTGGGTCAAGGACGGCCCGTCCGCCTCCCACACGCTGGATATCGATGATCACGAGGCCGTGCTCCTCGATCTCGGCCTGCCGGGACGTGATGGCCTGGAGGTGTTGCGTCGCCTGCGTACCGCCGGCAAGACCGTGCCCGTGATCGTGATCACGGCGCGGGACGGCGTCGAGGACCGCATCCGCGGCCTTGATCTCGGTGCCGACGACTACCTGGTCAAACCCTTCGACGTAAATGAACTGCTCGCCCGCATGCGGGCGGTGATCCGTCGGCAAGGCGGCCAGGCGTCGCCGCTGCTGAGCAACGGCAGGGTCAGCCTGGATCCGGGCACGCACCGGGCCAGTGCTGACAGTGTCGAGGTGCAGCTCAGCGCCCGTGAATTCGCCCTCCTGCAGGCGTTGCTGCTGCGCCCGGGCACCATCCTCGCCCGCAGCGAACTGGAAGAGCGCATCTACGGCTGGAACGAGGAGGTGGAGAGCAACGCCGTCGACTTCCTGATCCACGGCGTGCGCAAGAAGCTCGGCGCGGCGGTCATCAAGAACGTCCGCGGCGCCGGCTGGATGGTGGAGAAGTCGTCGTGAGCCATTCCCTGCAACGACGCTTGGCGCGCAAGTTGGGCACGGCAATCGTGGTATTCGGATTGATCGCGGCGCTGACCTCGTTTGCGCTGACTTTCGAGGAAGCGCGCGAATTTCAGGACGACATGCTGCGCCAGATCGCGGTGCTGAGCGCCAGTCACCTGCCCGATACGGCGCTGCCCGATGCCAGGATCAGCGATCCGGAAGCGCGCGTTGAGGTGTTTCACGCCCCTGGCCCGCGACTCCCGGCTTGGTTGGCCCAAGATCTCAAACCTGGGTTCCACACCCTCGAAGGCGTGGACACCGAAATGCGGGTATTCGTGCATCGCACCGCGCAAAACCAGCTCACGATGGTCGCGCAGGCAACCGATGCGCGCGACGAGATCGCCTGGAACAGTGCCCTGCGCACCCTGATCCCGCTGGTTCTCCTGCTGCCTTTACTGACCTGGTTGATCGTCCGCCTGCTCCGGGATGGCTTCACCCCAGTGGTCCGGCTAACGCAACGCCTTGATGAACAGGCCGCCGATCGTCCAACCCCGCTTGAGTTGGCCGACGTGCCGAGCGAAGTCCTTCCCTTCGTGCAGGCCATCAACCGGCTGCTGGCGCGGAGCGGCGAATTGATGCAGCAACAGCGGCGATTCATCGCGGACGCGGCGCACGAACTGCGCAGCCCGCTGACCGCGTTGTCGCTCCAGGTCCAGAACCTCCGTCAGGTCGATTCACCCGAGGCGTTGCGCGCGCGCATCGAGCCGTTGCATGACGGTGTCGAGCGTGCCCGGCAACTGACCGAGCAGTTGCTTGGCCTGGCTCGCACCCAGGCCGGTACCGACGACATGGTCACGATCGACATGCCGGTACTCGCGCGGCAATTGCTCGCCGAGTTCCTGCCCCGCGCCGAGGCCGTGGGGATCGATATCGGACTGGAGGAAAATGCGAGGGTCCATCTGCTGACTGCGCCGGAATCCCTGCGTCTGATCATCAGCAACGCGCTCGACAACGCGCTCAAGTACACCCCGACCGGCGGCGCGGTGACACTGCGTCTGGACCGCGAAGGGAATGACGCGTTGATCGAGGTGATCGACACCGGTCCCGGCATTCCCGGGAGCGAGTACGGGCGTGTGTTCGACCCCTTCTACCGTGTACCCGGAAGCCAGGGAATCGGCAGCGGCCTGGGTCTTTCCATTGCCCGGGAGGCGGCAGCGCGGAACGGCGGAACCGTCACCCTGCGGGCCGGCCCGGATGACATCGGCCTGGTGTTCAGATACCGCCAAACGATTTGAAGCCCCACACTCGGTCGTTGTCCCGCCCCATCCGGTGCCACCGACCGATACCCTCAACCCGGTTGCTCGGGCATCAAACGCCTGGCTGGAACAGCACATGTCACTCGAAACCCTGGTCTCCACCTACGGATACGCGGCAGTCGGAATCGGTGCCTTCGTCGAGGGCGAGACGATCGTGATGCTCGGCGGGTTTGCGGCACACCGGGGCTACCTGGAACTGCCGTGGGTGATCCTCGTGGCATTCCTGGGCAGTTTCATCGGCGACCAGTTCTATTTCCATCTAGGCCGAGCGAAGGGTGAGGAATGGATCAGAAAACTCCCGCACGTCGGGAAGAAGTCCGACAAGGTCTTTGCCCTTCTCAACAAGCATCAGACCTGGTTGATACTCGGATTTCGCTTTTTGTACGGGTTGCGAACCGTTACCCCTATCCTGGTCGGCGCCGCTCGAATCTCGCCGGCTCGTTTTTTCCTGTTGAATTTTCTGGGCGCAATGGTCTGGGCGATTGTTATCGGTGCGGTGGGCTACGTATTTGGCAATATCTTTAAAGTCCTGCTTGGTGATCTCAAGCGCTACGAAATGCTGCTTTTCGCGGCAATGGCGAGTCTGGGGCTCGTGTTTTGGATGAGACAGCTCCTGGCAAAGAAACGTACAAGCGGATAAGGACGTCAGAGGCCAAACGCTGGCGATGAGACGATCGACAATCGGCGCCTTGTATCGAACGAATGAGCGACTGATGAGCGATCAACTGAGGTCTGCCGGAATTGTCTGGTGCGTTAAAGCCACGCCGGATTGTAGGAGCGAGCTTGCTCGCGATGGCGTTGACGTTGACGCGGCGGCCCGACGTGGTTGCCGCGTCGATCGCGAGCAAGCTCGCTCCTACAGTGGGGGCACGATCGAACTGAGATGGTTGTCGAAACGCAGCGCCGAGGGAGACAGCGGGGTCTGAGTGCCGGTGAGGGCGTCGTGACGGCGTAATCCGCCGAGTCCGTCGCTGATCAGGAATTCGCCCGCTGTCGCACCGGCGGCGAGACCGCAGCCGTCCTCGACGCGGGTGGCGCCCAGATATTCCCCGTCGGCCCGCCAGAACAGGATGCGGTTCCCGCGCGGCGCCGATACGGCAAAGCTCCCGCCGTCGCGGGCGGCGGTCACGCTGCCGCAGTAATCGCGCAGGCGGCGTTGCAGCGCGTCGGGCACGTTCAGCGTGCGCAGGCCATCACGTGGATGGGCGATCGCGACCAGCGGCGCTTCGCCGCGACTGTCGCCCTGGAACTGCATCGCGATGGCGATATGGCCGCCGCGCAGCGCGGCGATGTGGCGGATGCTGGAGCGGCGCCATTCCGGTGCGGTCTGATGGCGGGCGAGCAGATTGCCGCTGGCGTCCAGCCAGACGATGGATGGCTCGATGTGATCCGGGTTCAAGGTGCGGCGACCCTCGTCCGGGTGGGTGCGCAGGCCGCCGTTGGCGACCACGAGCGTGTTGTCCGGGCGCATCAGCAACTCATGTGGACCGATGCCGCCGCTGTCCCATTCGCTGAGGCGCCGGTAGCCGTCGTCGACCGCGTACACACCGATGCGGCCACCGCCGTCACCGAAGGCGTTCTCGGTGGCGAACAGGCGTTTGCGGTCGGGGCTGAACACCGCGTGGCCATAGAAATGCCGGCCTTCCGGGGCTTCTATGCTGTGCGTGACGCGGCCGTCGTCGAGCGCGACCACGGTGATGACGCGACCGGGCCGGCGTGACACGGCGAGGGCGTGACGGCCATCGGGATGCGCGACGACGGCGTGCGCGCGCGTCGGCAGGGGAGTCCGGAAACGCGGCTCGCCGTCGGCGGTGAGACCGATCACGAAGTGATGGCCGTCGCCATCGCTGGCGGCGCTGAGCAGGCGCACGTCGTGGCTCAAGGCGCGTGCCGGCAGCGTCAGGGTCGTGCCCGGTGCGAGCAGGCCGAGGGCGGCGAGCTTGAGGAAATCGCGGCGCTGCATGTCAGTCTCCGTCCAGGGAATTGAAGCCGAGGGCCAGGCCCAGCGCGGCTGGGAGTTCCTTGCCGACACGTTCGGCGAGGGTGTCGATGGCGGCGCGCGCGGCCTCCACCTGGGGACGGTGGGCGGGGTCGGCGACCGCTTCGGACAGGGGGGTGTCGATGGCCGCGAGCGCGGCTTCCGCGTGTTCGAAGTCGGCTTGGATGGCCTCGGCCAAGGTCGCGTCGGTGATGGCCGGGCGGATGGCGTCGTAGAGCGCACGCACGGCGTGCAGGTTGTGCCGGATGTTGCGCAGCGCACGCGTGCTGCGCCAGAACTCGGCTCGGTGCGGGCGGGCGTGATCCAGGTCCTCGCCGAGCGGACGATCGAACTTCAGGTCGCGGATCGCGAGCAGTTGGGTGTGCAGGCTCTTCAGCAGCTGCGCGGTGTATTCGTCGGCGCTGTCGTACAGCTCGGAACCGCCGTCGGCGATGGCCTCCACCATGCGGCGTTCACCGCGATCCGGGTCGGTCCAGTCGGCGACGATGCGCGTGGCCATGTCGTGCAGGTTGTGGCCGATCGCGCGCAGATAGGCGCAGGCATAGGCGTCGGCGGCGGTGAGGTCGTCGCTCAGCGCGGTGAACAGCAGGCGCTCCGCCGCCGGCATGCCTTGCAGCGCGGCGCTGGTCTCGTAGAAATGCGCGTCACCGAGAATCTCGCGGTCGCCGGCGCGCAACAGCTGGCGCAACTGGCGGTCCATGCGCCCGTGCTTGTCCGGCCAGAACCAGAAGCGTCCGCGTCGGTCGAGGTATTCGATCGGGCCGAAGCGCCACATCTCGACCTCGTTCCAGGCGTCGCTGACGTCGTGGAAGCGGGCGCGCAGCGTGTCCAGGTCGGCGCAGCCGGAGGCGGTGGCCGTCTCGAACGCGGCGGTGGCTTGGGCCAGATGCCGGTAGCCCGGGATGATCAGCTCGTCGGTGACGCTGAGGTTGATGGCCTGGTGATCGGCCGCGAATGGCGACGTGGTGAACGCCATCAGCAGCAGGAGCGCGGGTATGCGGGTCATCAGAGGAACTCCAGGAAACGGATGAGTTGGCGCCGTTGCGGTGCGGACATCGCGATCACGCGGTCGCGGGCGGCGGTAGCCTCGCCGCCATGCCAGAGCACGGCTTCGAGCAGGCCGTGGGCGCGGCCATCGTGGAGGAAACGATCGTGGCCGCTGACGGTCCGGCTGCGACCGATGCCCCACAGCGGCGGGGTGCGCCATTCATTGCCGTCGGCATCGCCGTCCGGGCGATGGTCGGCGAGGGCTTCGCCCATGTCGTGCAGGAGCAGGTCGGTGTACGGCCAGATGTCCTGGCCGCCCAGGTGGGGGCGATCGGGGGCGTCCGCGGTACGCCAGTGTGGGCGGTGACAGGTGGCGCAGCCGATGTCGGTGAACAGTCGTTCGCCGTCTCGGGTATCGATGTCAGCCGGGCGTGCCGGTGGGGCGAGGTTGCGTACGTAATCGCGGAGCAGATCGGTGACCACAGCATGCGCTTCCAGCTTGTCGTAACGCGGGCTGTTGCCGTTCGGGGCGGCGCGGCAGTCGGGTTGCCGCGCGGTGCAGTCGCCGGCGCCGTCCGGATGCAGCGGCGACGACAGGCCGATGTCGTTGCGCAGGGCGGCCTGATTCTGTTCATCGATGCTGGCCTGGCCGGCCTTCCAGCCGAAGCGACCGACGGCCATGGCCTGTCGGGCCGGCGACCAGACGGTGTTCACCCGCCCGGAGATGCCGTCGCCGTCGGCGTCGTCCGGGTCGGCCTGCGCGCGCATTTCGGTCTCCGGGATCAGTTCAAGCAGGCCGAGACCGATCAGCGGCGACGCCAGGCGGGGGGAGATGCCGGTCCCGGCATCCGGTTCGCCATACGCGGGTTCGCCGATGCGGTATTCGGGCGCGCGCAACCGGATGACTTCCCCATCCGACAGCGTGATCGGCATGTCGTGGTGGGTGATATCCAGACGGCCTTCGGCGGCGTGGCCGGCGATCGCGGCGGTCTGTAGCTGGCGGCCGTAGAGCGGGTCCGGTTCACCATCCGGCAGCGCAAGGTGAGCGACCAGCGCGAGGCCCGCCGCGTCGTCGTCGCGGAACGGATTTCCGCGACCGTGGCGGGGATGGCATTGGCTGCAGGCGCGGGCGTTGTAGAGCGGGCCGAGGCCGTCGGCGGCCTCTGTGCTGGCGGGCGCGGCGACCCACAGGCGTTCGAAGAAGGCGCGACCGAGCGTGAAGTCGAGTCCGGCCGCGCGCGGCAGGTTGGCGACCGCTTGCGAATAGGCGTGCATGCCCAATCGGGTCGTGTTGGTCGTCGCGCCGCCCGGTAACGGTTCCCGCGCCATCGCGGCGAGCGACATCAGCGCCAGCAAGGAGAACAGGGTGCGGCGGGCGGTGGCGTTCAACAAGGGTTCTGGGCGGCGGCGATGCAATGAAGGGTTCCGAACCCCGCCTGTGCGATGGAGGGGGGCCATGCGCGCGGGAGGGCGGCGGGGTTCGGAAATCGGGGGTTGGCCGGATCGATCAGTTGCCGACCTTGTCGGGGGAATCGAGGCTGTCGGAGCCCTCGAACTGGATCGCGTCCAGATCGAGTGCGGCGATCACCCCTTCGATGGCCTTGGCCTGATCGAGCAGGGCGTCGATCGCGGCGCGCACGATGGCGTTGCCGTCCTTGTTGCCGGCGCCGATCAGCTGGTCGTAGGACTCGCCGCGCTCGGCCGCGTCGACGAGCGCCTGGAAACGCGCGTTGCTGGTGTCGAGCCTGGCGCGCATGTCGGCATCGGCCTGCGCTGCGCTGGCGGCGACCAGGTCGCTGAGCGACGCGCCGCCGACGTTGCGGCCGTCGATGCGGCGGTAGTGGCCGAGGTAGACGTTGCGCATGCCGCGCACGTCGTAGAAATGCGACCAGTGGGTGTTGTCGGAAAAGCAGTCGTGCTCTTCTTCCGGGTCGTGCAGCATCAGGCCGAGTTTCATGCGTTCGCCGGCGAGTTCGCCGTAGCTGAGGCTGCCCATGCCGGTGAGCATCGCGGCCAGCGTGGTGCGGGGTTCCGCGGCGTCGATGCGGGCGCGGATCGCGCCGCCTGCGGACCAGGCGGCGCTCATCTCGGCGAGGTCGTCGATCAGTAGCGCGGTCGCGGCCTTGAGATAGGCGGCGCGGCGATCGCAATGGCCGCCGGTGCAGTGTTTGGGGTCGAAGTCGCTGCCCGGGCGGTTGCCGGCGCCGGGGCCGGTGTCGTTGAGGTCCTGACCCCAGAGCAGGAATTCGATCGCGTGGTAGCCCCGCGCGACGTTCGATTCGATGCCGTCGATCTCGTTGAGGGTGTCGGCGATCAGGGCCTTGTCGATGGTGCCTGCGTCAATCACTCGGCCGCCGACCTTCAGCCTGGGGTTGGCGATGATGTTGGCGCCGTAATACGGGTTCTCGTCGGATTCCTCGCCGTAGCTGTCGGCGTCCACGTAGTCGATCAGGCCTTCGTCCAGCGGCCACGAGTTGAGCCGGCCTTCCCAGGCATCCACCTCGGGGTTGCCGAAGCGGAACACCTCGGTCTGCTGGTACGGCACGCGGGCGGCACGCCAGGCGGCGCGGGCGGCGGCCAGACTGACTTCGTTGGGTGTGGCGATGAGTTGGTCGACGCTGAGTTCGAGGTTGTGGGCCGCGATCAGCGCGTCCTCGAAGGTGGCCTGGGCGATGTCGACGTAGGTGCGGACGACGCTGTTGGCGTCCACCGTCGCCATGACGGGCGCCGCGCCGAGTCCGGCCACCAGGGCCAGGACGGGGATCAGTTGCTTGGTCAGCATGTGCGCTCCAGGGGCGGGTTCAGTTCGGTTTCGGGGCCCGGTTGGGGCAGTTCGGGCAGTGCCCGCCACAGCCCCCCGTCGGGGTATGCGGCGTGGTGGCTTCCGTGCCGGCTGTTCGACGCGATGTCGGCAGGGCGACACGGACGGTCGGCGCGGCGGGGCGAGGGCATCGTTGGGACATGGTTCATCTCCGGTCAGGGTGAGAGAACCGTGCTGGCTGGCTCGCGGCTGGCGGACGGTCTGGGTGTCGGTTGGCGTTGCCGCTATTTGGTCAGGATCAGCTTGCCGCTGCGGGTGATGCGCAGGCGGTACTGTTCGCCGCCGTGACGGATGTGCAGCTCGCGCTGGCCGTCGAACAGGGCGTTGCTGTTCAGCTCACGGGGCGGCATTTCGGCGGTGTTGGCGGTGGGTGACGTCATGGTCGTGTATCGCTGTGTGGATGCGTCGCAAATGATAATGATTCGTAGACACATGCGTCAACGGTCGCCGGAAAATATTTTCGAGTGGGCGATGACGGACCGGACGTGGGTCAAGGGTGCCGGGCCGGGAAAAGAAAAAGGGAGGCTTGAGGCCTCCCTTTTTCGTTGCTGAGTCGCTGCCTGCACCGCAGGGCCGGACCTCAGAAGCTGTGCACGATGCCGAACGAGAATGCGTCGACGTCACGACCGGGGCCGGACGCGGCGAAGCCCCCTCCGGCCAGCCCGTATTGGGCGTTGCGGTCGTTGTCGACGGTCGAATACAGCGCGTAGATGCCGGTGCGTTCGCTGAAGGCGTGCTGGACACCGAGCGTGAGCTGGCGGGCACCGTCGTCGCCACCCGCGACGTCGCTGTCACCGGCCCTGGCGTAACTGATGTTGAAGGTGTCGTTGCCGACCTGCTGCGTGAAGCTCAGCCAGTAGGCGGCTCGGCTCTGGCGGGCGGTTCCGTCATCGTGCTCGATGTCCTCGTACACCACCGCCACGGTCGAGTCGCCAAAGCTGTATTGGGCGCCGATGCGCCAGGCATCTTCACCGAAGGCGTCGGTGGAACCGAGCCCGAGGGTGTCGCCGTCGTGAGATTCGTAGGCGATGGCCGCCGACAGCGGGCCGTTGTCGTAGGTGAGGCTGGTGCTCCAAGCCACGTCGTTCTTGTCGCCGGGGGTGTCGGTATCCTTCAGAGCGATGCGCGCGATCGCGAACTGCAGGCCGTCCAGCTCCGGGGAGATGTAGGCGATGGCCTGCGGGGCGAGCACGTCGAAGTTGTTGTTGCCGGCGGCGTCGGCACCAATGATCGCGATGTAGTCGCCGCTGGTGTCGCCCCAGACATTCCAGTCGATGGTGGCGTTCTTGTACGGGGTGTCCATCTGGCCGAGCAGGATGGCACCGAATTCGCCGTCGATGCCGACGAAGCTGTTGTTGGAACCCAGGTTGCCGCCGATGTCGGACTCGATGACGAAGAAGGCCTTGTAGCCGTCACCCAGATCCTCACTGCCCTCAAAACCGAGCACGGAGGCGTGGTTGACGCCGGTCGCGTCGTCGGTGGTGTCACCGGTCGCGTCGTGGGTGTTGGCGACCTCCCAGGCGTAATGCATGGTGCCGTAGATGCTGATGTCGTCGGCCAGTGCCGGGGTGGTCAGCCCGGTTATGGCGAGCAGGATGGGGGCGGAAGCGGCCGTTCGGCGGCGGAAGTGAAAACGCGTAGTCATGATGGACCTCGTCAGGGGGTTGGCCTGGCTGGCGTACGCGCGGTGAATCGGGGAACCGCGAACAGGGCTGGCGATGGCGATCGAAAAATCGGGATACACACCAATCGGCGGATCGCGAGCGGGGTGTAGGAGCCGTGGGCTCCGTTGATGAATCGCTCGGCGGCGCGATGATTACACGCTTAAATGAGAATGTATAGCATTTGGGATAGAGTCTGCGGGCATGAAAAAACCCGCCCACCTTGCGGTGAGCGGGTTTCTGTCGGTGCGAACCGGGCCCGGAGGCCCGGTCAACGTCAGCGTTTAGTGCTGGACGTGGATTTCGACGCGACGGTTGGCAGCTCGGCCAGCCTTGGTATCGTTGCTCGCGACCGGCTGAGACTCGCCAAGACCGACAGCTTCGATCATGTCCTTGCTCATGCCGTTTCCGACCAGGGCGTGCTTGACGGACATCGCGCGACGCTCGGACAGGGCCTGGTTGTAAGCAGCCGGGCCGGTGCTGTCGGTGTGACCGGAAACAGTGACCTTGGTCAGGTTGCGGTTAGCCATCAGAACCTTGGCAGCCTTGGCAACGGTGTCCTTGCCGGTGGCATTCAGATCCGCACTGTTGAAGCCGAAGTTGACCGCGCCGAAGCTCAGAGCGGTACAGCCGTTGGCGTCAACCGGGTCACCCTTCGGGGTGCCCTTGCACTTGTCGAGGCTCCAGGCCACGCCGTCGCCGTCGTCGTCACGGGTACAACCGTCAGCATTGACAGCAATGCCATACGGGGTGTTCGGGCACTTGTCGGCTTCATTGATGACGCCGTCTTTGTCGTCATCGAACGGGCAACCGTTGGCATCGACCTTCACGCCAGCCGGGGTACCCGGGCAGCGATCCTTGTCGTCCGTCACGCCGTCGCCGTCGGCGTCGGTGATCGGGCAGCCATTGGCATCGACGTTGCCGCCGGCATTGGAGCCGGACCTCCAGCATTCGCCGTAGGAATTGGTGGCGATGGAACCCTGGCTGACGCCGTAGCCGCCCATGTCGTCGGCATTCGCAGCACCGATGACGCCAAAGCCCAAAGCAGCGGCCAGCGCTGCGCTCAGCAGCGTGGAATTGTTATTCATGCGTTCTCCCCTTTAATTAGGTGTGTAGGCAAACGAGCGGCGCTCATTAGAGCGCCAGCAAAGGTACGAATCAAGCCCCTGTACGGGGTTCAAACATCTTTTCGTGCAAGAGTTATAGCGGATATTTGCGTGGTCTGCGCTTGAATTTGTCGTTGAGCACCCCATTTTTGCGTCATCACAAAGTTTATGGGGGTTCTACCCGTGCGAATGGATAAATTGACTAGCAAGTTCCAGATGGCGCTGGCCGATGCGCAGAGCCTTGCGATTGGCCGCGATCATCAGTTCATCGAACCCGCTCATCTGCTGCTGGCGATGCTGGATCAGCAAGGCGGAGCACGTCCGTTGCTCGCCAAGGCGGGCGTGAACGTTCAGCAGCTGCGGAATGAGCTGATGACCGTGCTCGATCGCTTGCCGCAGGTATCCGGTGGCGCGGAGGGTGACATTCATGTCTCGAACGATCTGGGTCGCCTGTTGAATGTGACAGACAAACTGGCTCAGCAGAGAAAGGATCAGTACATCTCCAGCGAGCTGTTTCTGCTTGCGGCGGTGGAAGACAAAGCCAGTGTGGGCGATGCCTTGCGGAATGCGGGCGCACAGAAGCAGGCACTGGGCGCGGCCATCGATCAGCTGCGCGGCGGCGAGAACGTCAACGACCCGAATGCCGAGGAACAGCGTCAGGCGCTCGATAAATACACCATCGATCTGACCGCGCGTGCCGAGGCCGGCAAGCTCGATCCGGTGATCGGCCGTGACGACGAGATCCGCCGCACCGTGCAAGTGTTGCAGCGCCGTACCAAGAACAACCCCGTATTGATCGGCGAGCCTGGCGTCGGCAAGACCGCAATCGTCGAGGGCCTCGCGCAGCGTATCGTCAATGGTGAGGTGCCCGAAGGACTCAAGAACAAACGCCTGTTGTCGCTGGACATGGGTGCGCTGATTGCCGGCGCCAAGTTTCGGGGCGAGTTCGAGGAACGCCTGAAAGCGGTGCTTAACGACCTTGCCAAGCAGGAAGGCCAGATCATCCTGTTCATCGACGAGATCCACACCATGGTCGGCGCCGGCAAGGCCGATGGGGCGATGGATGCCGGCAACATGCTCAAGCCGGCCTTGGCGCGCGGCGAGCTGCATTGCGTCGGCGCGACCACGCTGGATGAGTACCGCAAGTACATCGAGAAGGACGCTGCCCTTGAACGGCGTTTCCAGAAGGTGCAGGTCGATGAGCCGACGGTCGAGGACACCATCGCGATCCTGCGCGGCCTCAAGGAACGCTATGAAGTCCATCACGGCGTCGATATCACCGATCCGGCGATCGTCGCCGCAGCGATGTTGTCACATCGCTATATCGCTGACCGCCAGCTTCCGGATAAGGCCATCGATCTGGTCGATGAGGCCGCCAGCCGTATCCGTATGGAGATCGATTCCAAACCGGAAGACATGGATCGTCTGGACCGCAAGTTGGTGCAGTTGAAGATCGAGCGTGAGGCGCTGAAGAAGGAGAAGGACGACGCCTCCAAAAAACGCTTGGCCGATCTCGAAGATCAGATCGAGCGAATGGGCCGTGAATATTCGGATCTCGAAGAGGTCTGGAAGTCCGAGAAGGCCGCTGTGCAGGGTTCCGCGCATATCAAGGAGGCGCTTGAGCAGGCTCGTCTGGAACTTGATGCGGCACGTCGGGCGGGGGATCTCGCCCGCATGTCCGAGCTTCAATACGGGCGAATTCCCGAGCTCGAACGTCAGTTGACCACTGCGGCGACGCTTGAGGATCAGGAAATGACCCTGCTGCGCAACAAGGTCACCGATGAAGAGATCGCCGAGGTCGTGTCGAAATGGACAGGGATCCCGGTGTCGAAAATGCTCGAAGGCGAACGCGAAAAGCTGCTGCGCATGGAAGAAGTGTTGAGCAAGCGCGTCGTCGGTCAGGCCGAAGCCATCCGTGCGGTTTCCGATGCGATCCGTCGCTCGCGTGCGGGGCTTTCCGATCCCAATCGCCCGAACGGCTCCTTCCTGTTCCTCGGCCCGACCGGTGTGGGCAAGACCGAGCTGTGCAAGGCCCTGGCCTCGTTCATGTTCGACACCGAGGAGGCCATGGTCCGCATCGACATGTCCGAATTCATGGAGAAGCATTCGGTCGCGCGCCTGGTCGGTGCGCCGCCGGGCTACGTCGGCTACGAGGAGGGCGGTTATCTGACCGAGGCCGTGCGTCGCAAGCCGTACTCGGTGATCCTGATGGACGAGGTCGAGAAGGCCCACCCGGACGTGTTCAACGTGCTCCTGCAGGTGCTCGACGACGGTCGTCTGACCGACGGTCAGGGCCGCACCGTGGACTTCCGCAACACCGTCATCGTGATGACCTCCAACCTTGGCTCCCAGGAGATCCAGCGTCTCGCCGGCGAGGATAACTACGAGGTCATGAAGGATGCGGTGATGGCGATCGTCGGCACCCACTTCCGGCCGGAGTTCATCAACCGCGTCGATGAGGCGGTGGTGTTCCATCCGCTCGGTCGCGCGCAGATCCGCGCCATTGCCGACATTCAACTTGGCTACCTGCGCCGTCGTCTGGCGGATCGGGACATGGCCCTGGAAGTCACTGAGGCCGCGTTGGACCGCATTGGCGACGCCGGTTTCGATCCTGTCTACGGCGCGCGTCCGCTCAAGCGGGCGATTCAGCAGCAGATCGAGAACCCGCTGGCGCAGCAGATCCTTGCGGGCAAATACAGCGCGAACGACGTGATCTCCATCGATGTCGAGGGCGAGCGAATGCGCTTCGATCGGGTCGTCGTTGCCGAGGTGGTCGCCTGACGGATTGCACGGAGTCGAGGTTCGACGCCGTGCAATTTCCTGTCGGAGTGCTTCACTGCCTGTGACGAGCGCGTTAATCAGGTGGTGAATCCGATGGGGTTGCGGAAAGACGGTTTGACATTGGGCTGTGAAAACTGTGCGTTCGCCGGGGCGGCGGATGACGGTGCGTTTGAGGTACGCGTTCCGGTGGCCGATCAGGCGGGGGCCTTTTCCGGCGATGCGCGCATTCGCTGCGAAGTGTCGCTGCACGGACATCAGTTGACGCTGGTGTCGCTGCAGCAGATGCAGGCCGGGACACCGATTCCAACCCGGACCTCGGAACGGGTGCAGGGCATGCTTGATCAGGTGGCCGGCTATCGGGTCTGCGGCAATGAACACGTATGCCCCTCTGAGGTCGTTGACCGTTGCCGACGACTCGAAGGGCGGCGCCGGGACGGCTGCGACCCGGACGTTTGAGTTTGGATCCAACGAAAAAGGCCCGCTTCGAAAGAAGCGGGCCTTTTTGTTACAGCGGATCGCCCGATGAAGGGCTGAATTCGATCAGCCGAACATCTCACCGGTGATGTTGTTCCACCAGCTTTCTGCGAACACCGCTTCCAACATGCGGTTTCCGTCCATCGGGGTCAGACCGCCCGCGCCCTTGACGGAAGCAATCTTGCCGTCGGCGTGGTTGATCTCGTAAACCGCCGCGACGGAGATGCCGTAGTTCGGGGCGACCAGGGAGTAGCAGGTGTTGACCCAGGCCGGCTCCGGCACGTCAACGCCCTTGAGCATCGCGACCACGGCGGCGGCGCAGACCTTGGCCTCGGAGTTCGCGGCGTAACCGGATTTCGGCAGTGGGGACGCGATGGAGGCGTCACCGATGACGTGGATACCGGCATGGATGGTGGACTCGAACGAGGTCGCGCTCACCGGGCACCAGCCGGAATCGTTGGTCAGGCCGGCGGTGAAGGCGATCTTGCCGGCTTTCTGTGCCGGGATGATGCACGCCACGTCGGCCTTGATGTCGTCAACGTCGGTTTCCAGGGTCATGGTGTCCGCGTTGAACGCGTTGACCTTGGTGTCGTGACGATACTCGATCATCGAGTTGTCGGTACCGAAGCCGTAGTTGTCCTTCCAGCCCTGCACGAACAAGCCTTGCTTGGAGAACTTGCCCTTCGGGTCGAGGGCGATGATCTTCGACTTCGGCTTATGGGTCTTGAAGTAGTGCGCGACCATGGAAATACGCTCGGCCGGTCCCGGCGGGCAGCGGAACGGATTCGGCGGCGGCGAGATGACAAAGGTACCCCCATCCGGCATGGCTTCCAGCTGGCTGCGCAGCAGTTCGGTCTGCGGGCCGGCCTTCCAGGCATGAGGGGCCTTTTCGGCATCGTAACCGGCGACGTTGTCGGCGAAATCCACACCCGGAGACACGACCAGGCGGTCGTAGCTCATGGTGTTGCCACCTTCGAGGGTGACGGTCTTGGCGCCAGCATCGATGCCGGTGACGTAGTCATGCACCACAGTGATGCCATGACCGGCCAAATTCTTGTAGTCGAAGGTGATCGACGACATCGGGCGCAGCCCACCGATGACCCAGTTGGAGCCAGGGCAGGTGGCGTAGGTGGTGCTGGCTTCGATCAGGGTGACGTCGATCGACGGGTCCAGACGCTTGATGTACTTGGCAGCGATGACGCCACCGAAGCCACCGCCAATGACGATGACCTTGGAACCACTGGCGGCACGCACGTTATGGGTGCCGAACATCATGGTGGAGAGCGCGGCGGCAGCGCCGGCGGCTTTTACGAATCCACGACGGGAAATGCTCATTGTTGACTTCTCCTCAGATTCTTATTTCAGCGACGCGAAATAGTCGGCCATCGCCTTGATTTCGCCTTCGGAGTAACCCTTGGCGATGCGATCCATGATGGTCGCCGGACGGGCGCCCGACTTGAAGTTGGTCATTGCCTGCTCCAGGTAGGAGGCAGGAAGACCCTTCAACGGGGGCGCAGCGCCACGGCTGACGCCATCGACACCGTGACAGCCGAAGCAGGTGCGGGCGATCGCGTCGCCGCCGGCGTCAACCGACTGATGTGGCGGTGCGTCGGCAGCCGCAGGGGCATCGGCGGCGTAGGCCGCCGAGCCGAGCAGGGAGGCCATGGCAATGGCCAGCGCAGGCAGGGCTTTTTTCATTTTATTTATCCTCCAGGGATTGGTGGTCACGTCGCGTTATGCAACGGCCCTCTCTAATAGCTGCTGGGCGACTGAATTGCAAAATTTTTCCTCGTTTTGGTGCGCGTTGTTTTCGAGATTGGTGCGTAGTTTTTGCGGTGTGAAAGCCAAACCGGTATTCGGAATCGGAGAAACACCATGAACAGGCATGCTCACCTCGTTGTCCCCATCATCGTTACCACTTTTTTGCTGGGCGGCTGTGCGTCCACCAATAACGCCAACACAGGGGCTGCCGTCGGCGGGCTCTCCGGTGCGTTGCTCGGCAGTTGGACCGGTGCCGACGAGCACCATTCCCGTAACGCCATCCTGTTGGGCCTGATCGGCGCGGGCGTCGGCTACGCCGTGGGTAACGAGATGGATAAGACCGATGCACAGCAGGTAGGGCGGGTTTTGGAGACGGGGCCGTCCAACGCCCCGGTCAGCTGGCGCAACCCCGATAGTGGCAATCAATACACCGCGACCCCGCGCCCGGCCTACGAATACGGTGGCAAGGTCTGTCGCGAAGTCGAGATCGACGGATGGGTGGGCGGGCGCCCGGAAGTGGTGGAGGCGACCGCATGTCGTCAGCCGAACGGTAACTGGGTGCTCGCCGAAGGAGGTCAATCAGGCCGTGGTCACGGCGACCGCGTGGCGAGACATCAGCCGCCACCGCGTTGGTAAGTCGATCGGCCATAATGGCCTCATCGGCCTGCCCACTATCGATTGCCTCTGAGGTGAACGTGTCGCTCGGAATCCGCACGCGGGTGTTTTTCGTCCTGCTGCTTGCCACCGGTGCGGTGGCCGGCGGGATGTATCTGTTCATGCAGCAGGCCTTCGAACGCGGTTTCGTGGACTACGTGCGCCAGCAGGAGGAGCGCCGCATCGATGCCATCGCCGAACGGCTTGAAGCGTATTACGCGGAGGCGGGCGGCTGGCGAGAGTTGCGTGATAACCGTCGGCTCTGGTGGCGTTTGCTGGCTTCGTCCCGCGCTCCTGTCCCTCCGCCTCCGATGCGGCACGATCATGAGGATGACGACGACGAGGCGCATCATCGGCCAGCCCTGCCGCCGCCATCGGACGAGGCGCTGCCATTCGTTTTACGGATCAGTCTGCTCGATTTGCAACATCGGTTTTTGATCGGCGGGCGCGACGCGGGTTCTGCCCAGGAACTCGAGCTGCGTGCCTTGCACGCAGGTGAGGTGGTGATTGGATACATCGGCTTTCGGCCTGAGCGGCGTCTGTCCGATCGCCTCGATCGCGATTTCGCAGCCGGCCAGACTCGCGCGTTTGTGATCATCGCGTTATTGGCAATTGTGATCTCAGGGTTGCTCGCTTTCCCGTTTGCGCATCGATTCGTGCGGCCGTTGCGTGACTTGCAGGCCGCGACCCGACGGCTTTCCGAGGGCGACTACGAGGTCCGCGCCGAGATTCACGGTAACGATGAACTTGGCCGCCTCGCGCGCGACTTCAACGATCTCGCCATGACGCTGGAACGTACCGAACGGCAACGTCGGCAATGGGTGGCGGACATTTCCCATGAGTTGCGCACGCCGCTCGCGGTGCTGCGTGGGGAGATCGAGGCTTTGATCGATGGGGTGCGCAAGGTGACGCCGGAAACGCTTGCCTCGCTGCATGCAGAGAGTCTGCATCTGGGGCGCTTGATCGGTGATCTCTATGAGCTTTCCATGTCCGACATCGGCGCCTTGAGTTATCGCAAGGCCAATGTCGATGCCTTGGCGTCGCTCCGGGATGTCTTGCAGTCCCTGAGGCCGGAATTCGAATTGGCGGACATCACGGTCGAGCGGACCGGCCTTCCGGATACCGCTGTGGATGTGTTTGCCGATGCGGACCGCCTTGCACAGCTCTACAACAACGTACTCACCAACACGCTGCGTTACACCGATCGGGGTGGGCGGCTGCGCGTTGCCGCCGCCGTTCATGGACGCACCTTGAATATCGATTTCCAGGACAGCACGCCGGGCGTGCCGGAGGCGGAGCTCGAACGCCTGTTCGATCGCCTGTATCGGGTCGAGGCGTCGCGGAACCGGGCCAGCGGTGGCGCGGGTCTGGGGCTTGCGATCAGCGCCAACATCGTGGCTGCGCATGAAGGCCGGATCGAAGCCAAGGCGTCACCGCTGGGCGGGGTGTGGATACATATCGAACTTCCTTTGCCGCCGATCTGAGGCGAGACCGAACATGAATAACACCATTCTCATCGTCGAAGATGAACCCAAGCTCGCAAGCCTGCTGGCCGACTATCTGCGTCAGGCGGGATTCGATACCCATCACATCGCGGACGGATTGAAGGTCGAGGCGTGGGTGCGTGAACACGCCCCGGCGTTGCTGTTGCTCGATCTGATGCTCCCGGGCAAGGACGGCCTGGCGATCGCCCGCGACCTACGAAGATTCACTGAAGTCCCGGTCATCATGGTCACCGCCAAGGTCGAGGAGATCGATCGCCTGCTCGGACTTGAGCTGGGTGCGGACGATTACGTCTGCAAACCATTCAGTCCGCGTGAGGTCGTGGCGCGGGTCAAGACTGTGCTGCGAAGGCTGAATGCACCCCAGGCCCAGCCGATTGCCGACGGCGTGGTGCTCGATCCGCTGCGTTTCCGGGTCAGCGCGGGCGAGAATTCGATCGAACTGACCGCCGTCGAGTTCCATCTAATGGAAACCCTGCATGGGGAGCCCGGGCGTATTTACAGTCGCGACCAACTCATGGATCGCATTTACCCGGATAACCGCATCGTCTCCGACCGCACTATCGACAGCCATATAAAGAAGCTGCGAAGGAAGCTGGAAGGTTTGTTGCCCGGCGAGGAACTGGTGCATTCGGTGTATGGCGCGGGATACAAGTACGAGCCGCCGGTCTGACCGGTTACGCCAGCCCGTCCGGCTTGGCGCGCAGGCGGTCGCGACCGGATTCGAGGTCATCGACGATGCGTAGATAACTGGCCAGACGACGTGGATCGATGCGGCCTTCCTCTGCGGCGGCCTTCAGCGCGCAGCCGGGTTCACTGCGGTGACGACAGTTGTGAAAGCGACAGTGTCCGAGGAATCGGTCGAATTCGCGGAATCCAGCGGCAATCTGCGCTTCATCCATGTCCCATAGGTCGAAGGCGCGCACCCCGGGGGAGTCGATCAGCGCCCCTTCCGCATCATCCGGCAGGTGATAGAAGGTCGCGTTGGTGGTGGTGTGCTGGCCAAGTCCGGAACGTTCGGAGATGGTCTGGGTCCGCAGGCCAAGATCGGGCAGAAGGGCGTTGATCAGCGAGGACTTGCCCACGCCGGATTGCCCCGCCAGGAGACTGATATGGCCGTGCATGTGACGACGCAGGGCTTCGATGCCGTGGGCGCTGACGGTGCTGGCGGTGAGTACCGGGTAACCGATCGCGGTGTAGGTGGCGAGGCGGCGTTCGACGTCGGCGCGGTGGACGTCGTCGAGCAGATCGACCTTGTTGAGCACGATCAGCGGGTGCAGGCGCAGGGCTTCGGCGGCGACCAGGTAGCGGTCGATCATGTCTTCGCTGAATTCCGGCAGGGGCGCGGCGACCACCACGACCTGATCGAGGTTGGCGGCCGTCGGGCGGATCTCGCCGCTGGTGTCCGGGCGACCAAGCACGCTGCGACGCGCGTTGAGTGCGCTGACCACGCCGTCGCCTTGCGCGGAGGGCTGCCAGACTACGGTGTCGCCGCAGACCACGAGGCCGAGGTTCTGACGCGGCACGCAGCGCACCAGACTGCCATCGTCGTCCTCGACGAGCAGGGATTTGCCGAAATTCGTGATCACTCGACCGTGCCGCTCGGCGCCGAGGCCACCGGCCTCGAGTGCTGCCGCGCGCGTGCCGGCACGTTCGCGGCGTTGCTCCTGAATGGATTTGATGCGCTCGATCTGTTGCCGCGACAGGCGTCGGCGAGCCATCAGTCAGCGGCCATGTCGGTCAAGCGAGGGACGGCAGGGCGTCGATCAATGCCGCGCAGATGAAGTCGTTTTCCGACAGACCCTCGATGGCGTGGGTGCTGTAACGCACCACGCAATGGCCCCAGCCGACGTCGAGGTTGGGATGATGATCCTCGGCGTGGGCGATATAGGCGACGGCGTTGACGAAGGCCATGGTCTGATGGAAATCGCCGAACTCGAATTCGCGGCTCAGTTCATCGGCGCTGTCACCCAGCGTCCAGGCTGGGTGCAGTTCGGCCAGCAGAGCTTCCGCACGCGCCCGCTCAAGCTTTTCCGTCAGGCCATCACATGGCAGGCAGCGGCGGGCGCGCAAGGTGCTCATCGGCGACTCAGAACTTGTAGTAGTTGACGTTCAGGTAGTTGACGACAGCATCCACATCCTCGTCGAACCAGGTCAGGCCAAGCGACTGTTCGCAGCGGCGCACCTGCTTTTGCAGGCCGGCGATGTCCTTCACACGACGGTTTTCGCGGGTGTACACCGAGCTGTCGTGGCAAGCCTTGCAGTTGGCTTCGACCATGTCTTCGCCGCTATCGGCGGCGGCAGGCAGCGCGATGGTCAGCAGCGGCAGGGCGAACAAGGCGGCACGGAGCGGGGAGATTCGGTTCATGGGACTCACTCTGGGGTCGGAAGTCAGCTAAGGAACCTCTGATTGAATCAGGCTCGGTTCAGCTGAATGGCTGAAATTGTCGTGTTCAAGGCGCGGAACGCAGGAAATAGCCGGTCTATTGCCAAGTTTCGCAACGCCGAATGCGGCAATTTCAGGCTTCAGATGTCCGTGAATGATTCGATCAGAGGTTCCCTAATTTAGCGGATAGACGGGCGATGCGCACCGGCGCAGGGGGATGCGAATCATGAAAGGCGGAATACCACGGGTCCGGGGTCAGGGTGCTGGCGTTCTCGCGATACAGTTTTACGAGCGCCGAGATCAGCTTGTCGGCACGGCTGTTTTCGGCCGCGTAGTCGTCCGCCTCGAACTCATGCTTGCGGGAGATTGCGGAAGCGATCGGATGCAGGACCATCGTGAACAGTGGGGCGACCAGGAGGAACAGGAACAACACCGCATGCGCCGACCCCCGCTCGACGCCCAGGCCCTGATGGAACGCCGGCCAGTTCGCGAGCAGGGAGAGGATGTACAGCCCGATGCCGCTCAGAACCAGGCTGGTGATCAGGTGTTTGCGGACATGCTTGCGGCGGAAATGCCCGAGTTCGTGGGCAAGCACCGCTTCCACTTCGTCGGCGTCCAGACCGTCGAGCAGGGTGTCGAAGAACACGATGCGCTTGTTGTTGCCGATGCCGGTGAAGTAGGCGTTGCCGTGCGCGGAACGGCGCGAACCGTCCATGACGAAGATGCCGTCGCTGCGGAAACCGCAGCGGGCGAGCAGGTTCTCGATGCGTCGCCGCAGTTCGCCGTCATCAAGCGGTTTGAATTTGTTGAACATGGGCGCGATCAGCGTCGGGAAGGCCCACATCATCAGCAGCATGAAGCCCGACCACAGCAGCCAGACCCAGATCCACCAGTATTCGCCAGCGCCGATCATCAGACTGAGCGCGGCCCAGGCCAGCGGCACACCGAGCGCGACGGTCAGCAGGACTTGCACGCCCAGATCGCGCAGGAACAGGACCGGCGTGCTGCGGTTGAAACCGAATGCCTGTTCGATGCGGAAGGTCTTCCAGGCGTCCAGCGGCAAATCCAGCACGCTGCCGATCACCGTGGCCGCGATCAACACCGCGACCCCGATGCGGACCGGGTCCCAGTCCACCATTTGCGCATTCAGAAACGTATCCAGCCACGCGAAGCCGCCACCCAGCGTCCACGCGAGCAACAGCACTGCGCTCCAGACCAGCGAGATCAGTCCGAACCGGGTGCGCGTGATGGTGTAATCCGCCGCCTTCTGATGGGCATCGAGCGGAATGCGTTCCGCAAACGCGTCCGGGACCGAGGCCCGATGTCTGCGTACATGGGCGATATGGCGCAGCGACAGCCCCGCCTGAACGAGGACGGAAACGCCGAGGGCGATGAGGAATACGGTGGTGACGAGGTTCATGCAGGCACTGCGTTTGTTGAGTGTGAGGGGGCAGAGTAGCCTTGCGCCCTAATCTACCAACATCGCGGCCCGCGAGGATTTGCATGATCAACGAATCGAATCTGATCTGGATCGATCTGGAAATGACCGGCCTGGAACCGGAAACCGACCGCATCATCGAGATCGCCACCATCGTCACCGATGCCCAGCTCAATATCCTCGCCGAAGGCCCGGTCATGGCCGTGCACCAGTCCGACGCGATGTTGAGCGGCATGGATGAATGGAACACCCGCCAGCACGGCCAGTCCGGCCTGACCCAGCGGGTGAAGGACAGCCGCATCGACGAGGCCGAGGCCGAACGCGCCACCATCGCCTTCCTCGAACAATGGGTGCCGAAGGGCAAGTCGCCGATGTGCGGCAACAGCATCTGCCAGGACCGCCGCTTCCTCGCCAAGACCATGCCCACGCTCGAGGAGTTCTTCCATTACCGCAACCTCGATGTCAGCACCCTCAAGGAACTCGCCAACCGCTGGAAGCCGGAGGTCACCGCCAGCCTGCAGAAGCAGGGCAAGCACCTGGCTCTGGACGACATCCGCGACTCCATCGACGAACTGCGCCACTACCGCGAGCACTTCCTGCGCGTCGGTTAGGGAACCTCTGATTGAATCAGGTACGGTTCAGCGGAATGGCTGAAATTGTCGCTTTCAAGGCGCGGAACGCAGGTAATAGCCGGTCTATTGCCAAGTTTCGCAACGCAGAAAGCGGCGATTTCAGACTTCAGATGTCCGTGAATGGTTCGATCAGAGGTTCCTTAGGAGACCGCAATGTAGGAGCGGCTTCAGCCGCGATCAGCAATGATAAGAAACCCGATGCCGATCGCGGCTGAAGCCGCTCCTACTGGTTCACGTCCCCCGCTTGGCCGAACCCCAGCAGGGGTGTGACTACGTGCGGCGGATATGAAACCCCAGCAGCCCAATACCGAACAAGGCCAGGATGCCGGGGAGCGGGACCGAGGGGCCGCCTCCGGTGAAGGCATCGAGGAGGGCGATCTGACGGATGCCGAAGGTGGTGGGAACCAGGGTCAGATCGAGATCGAAATTGACGTCCATGACCCCACCGCTGGCGAACGGGTCGGTGAAGTCGAAGGTGATCGTGAACGGTGTGGTGTCTACGGTGGTTGCGCCCGCCGCAGGCGTCACCAGGTTCTGCACTGAGGAGAGTGCGCCGTTGAGTGCGGTGGTGAAGGTAGCGTCGTAGAACTCGAAGCGGTAGCCGGTCCAGTTGGTGCCGGTGTCGTTGGCGACGTTGAACTGGAAGGTGACCGTGTCCGGGTCGGAACCGCCGACCCCGTCGTGCGAGACCAGCTTGTCGAAATACTGGATGCTACCACCGTTGTCGTAGACGAGCCCGTCGTAGCCGGGGGCGGTATTGAATACCACGGCGTTGGAGGCGTATGTCTCAAGCGTGAGATAGGTCGCCGCACCGAAAAAGGTCTGAAAATCGATGACGTTGTTGTCGCCACCGGCGGTATTCACGTCCGTGATCAGCAGTGCTGACGCGGGATGGCTCCCGGCCATCAACATGAGCGTCAGAAGGGCTCTGCTGAGGAAAGGGTGTGAGGCGGTATTTCCCATGATTCTGGACTCCGGTGAAGCGGTGCGATCTGACATGCGATAACGAATACGCAATATTTGTGCCCGTCGCTTGATAAAAAGCGCTATTTCCGATGACGGTGGGAAAAACGCGCATAGGGCAAAAAAATGAGCGTGGGTGAGGTTTGCAGTGGGCCTGACATAAACGACAGTACGACACCGTCTCCAATGTCAGGGTGTGCGATATGTCAGATTCATGCGTATTCGTTAGCGCGTAGGGTGGGGGTGATGGATGAACCACCTCAAGCGCCACTGACGTGCAAGGTTATCGATCCCGGGTTGATGCGTCCGAAGCCGTGACTGACACGGCGCCTTTGTTTGGTGCCGCAGGCAGGCAATATTTCCCTCGTGTCTCCCGGTGAGGCGGGCTTTTCCATAAATACCTCTTATGGGCGGTGGAGCGCTCCAAGGTTAAATATTAGAATCCACGGAATTACTGAAACATAACCGCCGGTGTGCTGGTCGGGCTGGCGATAACAGGTTGCTTCCTCATGCAAGATCCCACGACGCGCTCAGATCGCGACGCCGGACACGTCGAAGTCAAGAACACCACTTGCTATATGTGCGCGTGTCGCTGCGGTATCCGCGTGACGCTGCGCGATGGCGAGGTGCGCTACATCCAGGGCAACCCGGATCATCCGCTCAACAAGGGGGTGATCTGCGCCAAGGGCGCGTCCGGGATCATGAAACAGTATTCGCCGGCGCGGCTGACCAAACCGTTGCTGCGCAAGCCAGGGGCGGAACGCGGGGCGAGCGAGTTTCAGGAGATTTCCTGGGACGAGGCCTTCAACCTGCTCGAAGACCGTCTTGCGAAGATTCGCGCGACCGACCCGAAGAAGTTCGGCCTGTTCACCGGGCGCGATCAGATGCAGGCCTTGACCGGTCTGTTCGCGAAGCAGTTCGGCACGCCGAACTACGCGGCCCACGGCGGGTTCTGCTCGGTCAACATGGCCGCCGGCATGATCTACACCATCGGCGGCTCGTTCTGGGAGTTCGGCGGGCCGGATCTGGACCGCGCCAAGCTGTTCGTGATGATCGGCACCGCTGAGGATCACCACTCCAACCCGATGAAGATGGCGCTGTCGAAGTTCAAACGTAACGGCGGCAAGCTCATCTCCATCAATCCGGTGCGCACCGGCTATTCGGCGATCGCCGACGAGTGGGTGCCGATCAAGCCGGGTACCGACGGGGCGCTGTTCCTGGCGCTGATCCATGAGTTGATCGAGATCGGCCTGTTCGATCGCGAGTTCCTGATCAACTACACCAACGCGCCCGAACTGATTAACGTGGACGAGGCGTCCGACAGCTTCGGCCTGTTCATGCGCGATAAGGACATGACGGTCGAGGAGGGCTGCTTCGACGCGCAGAACAAGTATTGGTGGGATCGTCACAGCAAGCGGCCGGTGCGCAATCGTGCCGAGGGCGCGGACCCAAACCTGCTGGGCTCGTTCACCTGCGCCGATGGCACGCCGGTGAAGACCGCGTTCCAGATGCTGGCCGAGCGCGTCAAGGACAATACCCTGGAGTGGGCGTCGAAGATCACCGGCATTCCTGCCGAGCGCATCCGCCGTCTCGCTTACGAGATGGGCGTGGTCGCCCGCGATCAGAAGATCGAGCTGCCGATTGCGTGGACCGATGTCTGGGGCAAGGACCACGAGACCGTGGTCGGTTCGCCGGTCGCCTTCCATGCGATGCGCGGCCTCGCGGCGCATTCCAACGGCTTTCAGACCATCCGCGCGATGGGCATCCTGATGACCCTGCTCGGCACCATCGACGTGCCCGGCGGCTTCCGTCACAAGCCGCCGTTCCCGCGCCCGATCCCGCCCTGCGCGAAGCCGCCGAACGGCCCGGACAAGGTGCAGCCCGGTCAGCCGCTGGACGGCATGCCGCTGGGCTGGCCGGCCGATCCCGCCGATCTGTTCGTCGATGAACAGGGTGAACCGGTGCGCATCGACAAGGCGTTCTCCTGGGAATACCCACTGGCCGTGCACGGCCTGATGCACAACGCCATCACCAACGCCTGGCGCGGCGACCCGTACAAGCTCGACACCCTGCTGCTGTTCATGGCGAACATGGCCTGGAACTCGTCGATGAACACCACCGAGGTGCGCAAGATGCTCACCGACAAGGACGACAACGGGGAGTACAAGATCCCGTTCCTGGTGGTCGCCGACGCCTTCCACTCCGAGACCGTCGCCTTCGCCGATCTGGTGCTGCCGGATACCACCTATCTGGAGCGTCACGACGCGATGTCCATGCTCGACCGTCCGATCTCTGAATTCGACGGTCCGGTGGACTCGGTGCGCATCCCGGTGGTGCCGCCCAAGGGGGACTGCAAACCGTTCCAGGAGGTGCTGATCGAGCTTGGGTCGCGGCTGCAACTGGACGCCTTCACCCACAAGGACGGTCGCCGCAAGTACAAGGATTACCCCGACTTCATCGTCAATTACGAGACCGCGCCGGGTTCCGGCATCGGCTTCCTCGCCGGCTGGCGTGGCAAGAAGGGCGATCAGGAGATGGTCGGTGAGCCCAATCCGCGCCAGTGGGAGATGTACGCGCAGAACAACGCGGTGTTCCATCACGAGCTGCCGAAGTCGTTCCAGTACATGCGCAACTGGAACAAGGGCTATCTGACCTGGGCCAACAGCAACGGCCTGACCCGTTACGTCGAGCCGATCAACGTGCACCTCTATTCCGAGGTGTTGCAGAAGTTCCGCCTCGCGGCGCAGGGCAAGACCGACGGACGTCAGCCCCCGGATCGTCTGCGTGAACGCATCGAGACGTGGTTCGATCCGCTGCCGTTCTACGCCGAGCCGATCGAGAACAAGTTCATCGACGCCAACCGGTATCCGCTCAACGCGCTGACCCAGCGTCCGATGGCGATGTATCACTCCTGGGATTCCCAGAACGCCTGGCTGCGGCAGATCCACGCCCACAATTACATCTTCGTGCACCCGACGGTCGCCAAGGCCAACGCCTTTGCCGACGGCGACTGGGTGTGGGTCGAGTCTAAATGGGGCAAGGTGCGCTGCATGGCGCGCACCACCGAGGCCGTCGAGCCCGGCACAGTGTGGACCTGGAACGCGATCGGCAAGGCCGCCGGCGCCTGGGGGCTGTCGCCCGACGCCAACGAATCGCAGAAGGGCTTCCTGCTCAACCACGTCATCACCGAGGAGCTTCCGGAGGACGACTGCGGCTGCAAGGTGTCCAACTCCGACCCGGTGACCGGCCAGGCCGGCTGGTACGACGTGCGCGTGCGCATCTATAAGGCGCAGGCGGACGAACCCAAACAGACCTTCCCGCAATTCCCGCCGCTCAAGCCCGCGCCCGGCATGTCGCCCGCGCGTCGCAAGTGGCAGGCCTTCATGGCCGGAATCATGGGCAAGTGAAACGGCCAAAGCGTATTTGCCGCAGATGAACGCAGATAAACGCAGATTTTTTGAACAGCGTTCGGGTGTGCGACGCATCCGTGTGTATCCGCGTTCATCTGTAGCTAATGAACCGCTTTTTTTCAGCCACGGATGGACGCGGATGAACACGGATTTATTTGAACAGCGGTTGGTTGCGCGACACATCTGCGTCCATCTGCGTTCATCTGCGGCTAATCAATCCATTGCTTTCAAAGGCAACTGACATGACTCAGTTAGCACTCGTCATCGATCTCAACGTCTGCGTCGGCTGCCACGCCTGCGTGACCTCCTGCAAGGAGTGGAACACCTCCGGCTGGGCGGGTCCGATGACCGATTTCGACCCCTACGGCGCCGACCCGACCGGCACCTTCTTCAATCGCGTGCAGACCTTCGAGGTCGGCCAGTTCCCGAACACGCAGACGGTGCACTTCCCCAAGTCCTGCCTGCACTGCGAGGAACCGCCCTGCGTGCCGGTGTGCCCGACGGGTGCGTCGTACAAGCGTGCGGAAGACGGCATCGTGCTGGTCGATTACGACAAGTGCATCGGCTGCAAGTACTGCTCCTGGGCCTGCCCCTACGGCGCGCGCGAGCTGGACGAGAAACAGAAGGTCATGAAGAAGTGCACCTTGTGCGTCGACCGCATCTACGACCAGGCGCTGCCCGAGTCCGAGCGCAAACCGGCCTGCGTGATGGCGTGCCCGACCAACGCGCGCCTGTTCGGCGACGTGCACGACGCCGAGTCGGAAGTCTCGCGCCAGATTCGCGATAACGGCGGCTACCAGTTGATGCCGGAGTGGGGCACCAAGCCGGCCAACCATTACCTGCCGCGCCGCAAGACCGAGATCCGCATCCATGAGGATGAATTGGTGCGCGCCGACAACCCGCTCAAGAAGGAAGGCATCCCCGCCAAGCCGCCGGCGGATCGACCCACCCTTGACGACACGACCTCGTGGTAAGCCCATTCGCCATGTGTAGGCCGGTTTAAGGCGCGTAGCGACGTAGCCGGCATGAGGCCTCGATCGGAGGCGTCAAGCCGGAAACGCTGCGCTTATACCGGCCTACATCGGAACGCTGAGATATCCATCATGCATCCTGCTTTTTCCGTCATCTTCCTGACCACGCTGATCGGCGCCGGTCAGGGTCTGTTTCTGGCCCTGTTCACCGGCCAGCTTTACGCGCTCGCCAACCTGTTGCCGCAGCAGGAGGATCGCTACTTCTACGGCATGGGCAGCGACCTCGCGGTGCTGTTCCTCGGCCTGGGGCTGCTGGCGTCGTTCTTCCATCTCGGCCATCCGGAACGCGCCTGGCGCTCGGCAGCGCAGTGGCGCACCTCCTGGCTGTCGCGTGAGGTCATCATCCTGCCGGCGGCGCTGGGATTGATCGCGCTGTACGGTCTGATTCACTGGATGCAGTGGACTCAGCCGTTCTTCGTGATCCGTGAGGCGTTGCCGGTCGATGCCTCATTGATCGTCGGTGTCTTGGCGATGCTCGCCGTGTTCGCGCTGTATATCGCCACCGGCATGATCTACGCCTGCATCCGCTTCCTGCAGGAATGGCATTCGGCGCTGACCGTCATCAACTACGCGCTGCTCGGCATCGCCTCCGGCTTTACCTTTGCAGCGGCGTTCTCGGCCTGGATCGGCAACGGTCTGGTCGGTTTCTACGGCACCTGGGCGGTGATCCTGACCCTGGCCGCAGCGGTGACTCGTTCGGCGGCCTTGATTCGCAATCGCCGCATCAAGCACAAATCCAACCTGCAGACCGCGATCGGCATCCGCCACACCCACATTCAGCAGAAGGCACAGGGCGCGATGGGCGGTTCGTTCAATACCCGCGAGTACATGCATCACCAGTCGCCGGACTTCATGCACAAGGTCCTGGTGGTGTTCATGGTGCTGGTGTTCACCCTGCCGATCCTGCTGCTCGCGGCGAGCTACTGGTTGGCCTCGCCGTATCTGCCGGCCGCCGCCTTCGTGGTGCAGTACCTCGGCCTGCTCGCCGAACGCTGGTACTTCTTCGCCGATGCGCGGCATCCGCAGAATCTGTATTACCAGTCGGTCGCCTGACGCGACCTGGATGTAGGCCGGTTTAAGGAGCGTAGCGACGTAGCCGGCTTGGGGGCTCGATCAACGGCATCAAGCCGGCAACGCTGCGCTTATACCGGCCTACATCTGAGGCGGGGCACCGCGCCTGCGGTTAGGGAGCCTCTGATCTATTCATGCAGGTTCATCTGAAGTCTGAAATCATGGCTTTGTGCGTTGCAAAACTTGCGAATAGCGGGCTATTCGCTGCGTTTCGCGCCTTGAAACCCACGATTTCATGCATCCATTTGAGCCGCGCCTGAATAACCAGCGGTTCCTTAGAGCACGGGATCGAGACAGGATGTAGGCCGGTTTAAGGAGCGTAGCGACGTAGCCGGCTTGGGGCTTCGCTCAATGGCACCAAGCCGGCAACGCTGCGCTTATGCCGGCCTACATCTGAGGCGAGGCAGCGCGCCTGCAGTTAGAGCGCGGGAACGAGACAGTCCTGCAGGTCGTCGGCCTCATCCTGTGGGATAAAACGTCCCCGGATCGAATGGCCTGAGGCAAAAACACTGGTCAGGTCGCCGCTGACCAGGGGATGCCAGTCGGGCAGGTCCTTGCCTTCGTGTAACAGCCGATAGGCGCAGGTGCTCGGCAGCCAGTCGAATTCGTCGAGATGGTGCGGTTCCAGGGTGACGCAATCCGGGACCAACTGGCTGCGTTCCCGGTACCGGGTGCATTGGCACGTTTCCGGATCGATCAGGCGACAGGCAACGTTGGTCTGATGAATTTCGTCGGTGTCCTCATCCTGAAGTTTGAACAGACAGCACTTGGCGCAGCCGTCGCACAGCGACTCCCACTCGATGCGGGACATTTCATCGAGGCGTTTGTGTCGCCAGAACGGGGTTTGCGCCGCACTCATCGATCGGTTCTGCGTCGCGCTCAACGCATTAAGGACATCGGGTTGAGCAAGGCACAGTTGCGCCCGGCATCCTTGGCATCGAACAGGGCGCGATTGGCCTCGTCCAGCAAACGGCGACTGCCGTTGGTGCTTTCCGGAACGATCACCGCGATTCCGATGGAGATTGTCAGGTGCTGGGCGGTATCCGAGGAGGGATGTGGGAAGCCGAGTTCGTGCACCGTCGAACGGATGCGTTCGGCAATCTCGACGGCGCCGTTGACATCGATCCCCGGGAACAGCGCGGCGAAATCGGCATGCTCGGTCCGCCCGATGGCATCGCTCGGACGCTTGGCTTCCTGGCACATGACTTCGGCGATGGCCCTGACGGCGGCGTCGCCGGCATCGTGGCCCAGGGCGTCGTTGTAGGCACCCAAGGCATCGACATCGATCATCAACAGGCTGATCGGTTGGTGGATACGCAGCGCATCCTGCCAGAGGTGCCCAAGCTGAGCGATGAAGGCGTCCTGCGTGAGGCAGCCAGTGAGTGGGTCCAGGCTGGCGTTGTCCCGCGCCGAGGCTCGCAAGGTGTTGAGCTCACGTTGCATCGCTGCGAGTTGCGTGCGCACCGCCGTATGCCGTTCGAGACCGGCAATCTTGGCGAGCAGGCGGGGTTCATCGACCGGCTTGACCAGATAGTCATCCCCGCCCGATGCGATCGCCCGACGCACGGCTTCGATTTCCGAATTCGAACTCAGGAAGATGATCGGCACCGAACTGACCGGCTCATCCAGAGCGCGGATGTCTATCGCGGTCTCGTAGCCGTTCATGCCGGGCATTTCGATGTCCAGGAAGATCGCGTCGGGTTGCAGATGGTCCAGCGCCTGCAACGCTTCCTCGCCGGATTCGGCCTCGATGACCACATGACCCATGCCGCGCATGCTGATGGCCTGGATGCGTCGGGTGGTCGGGCTGTCATCGACGAGAAGAATCTTCATGGCGCGCGATTTTGAACGCGGACTAACGTTTTTGCTAGTTGCCATGATTATTCAACGCCTCTATCCGTGAACGGTGTCGGTATAGTTCCTGCCTTTCTCATTCAGTTGCGTCCTGCCATGTCCCTTTCCCAGCCCAAAGTCGGTTTCGTCAGTCTCGGATGCCCCAAGGCTACGGTCGATTCCGAACGTATCCTTTCACGCCTTCGCTCTGAAGGGTACGACATTGTTGGCAGTTATGACGGCGCCGATCTCGTGGTGGTGAACACCTGTGGCTTCATCGATGCGGCGGTCGAGGAGTCGCTGGAAGCCATCGGCGAGGCCCTTGCGGAGAACGGTAAGGTCATCGTCACTGGATGTCTGGGTGCGCGTCCTGACGAGATTCGCGCGCATCACCCTCAGGTCCTGGATGTCAGCGGCCCGGCGGCCTATGAACAGGTCGTCGGTGCCGTACATAAGCATCTGCCGCCCAAGCATGACCCGTTCACCGATCTGCTGCCGCCTGGCGGACTCAAGCTGACGCCACGTCACTACGCCTATCTGAAAATTTCCGAAGGCTGCAATCATCGCTGCAGCTTCTGCATCATTCCTTCGATGCGGGGCGATCTGGTCAGTCGTCCGGTTGGCGAGGTGCTGCATGAGGCCGAACGCCTGGTTGAGGCAGGGGTGCGCGAACTGCTGGTGATTTCCCAGGACACCAGTGCGTACGGCGTGGACATGAAATACCGCACGGACTTCTGGAATGGTCGCCCGATCAAGACCCGACTTTATGAACTCGCCGAGCACCTCGGTTCGCTGGGTGCCTGGGTTCGCCTGCATTACGTCTACCCCTACCCGAGCGTTGATGACCTGATGCCGTTGATGGCGGACGGACAGGTGCTTCCGTATCTGGATGTGCCTTTTCAGCACGCCAGCCCGCGCATCCTCAAGGCCATGAAGCGCCCCGCACACGCCGAGAACACCCTGGCGCGGATACACGCCTGGCGCGACGCAGTGCCCAATCTGACCTTGCGCAGTACCTTCGTGGTCGGGTTCCCCGGGGAGACGGACGAGGACTTCGAGTTGCTGCTCGACTGGCTTCAGGAAGCGCGGCTGGATCGCGTCGGTGCCTTCGCTTATTCACCGGTCGAGGGGGCTGCCGCGAACGCGCTCGCCGATCCGGTCCCGGAAGCGCTCAAGCAGGAACGGCTGGAGCGGTTCATGGCGCTGCAGGCCGAGATCAGCGCCGAGCGTCTGCAGGAACGCATCGGCTCCTATCAGCGCGTTCTGGTGGACAGCGTCGATGAAGAGGGTGCGGTCGCACGAACCGGTGGCGATGCCCCGGAGATAGATGGCGTCGTGTTCCTGGACGGGGAAACCGATCTCCACCCGGGCGACTGGGTGGATGTGGAAATCGTCGATGCCAACGAACACGACCTGTGGGGTGAGGTGGATTGATGTCGAGATTGGTGACGTATGACCGCTGCTCCACAACACGATAAAGGCGGTCGATGCTGCAATATCCTGAATTCGTGGCCGTTTGGTTCTGTAAAAGCGCCACCAATTCAAAGGGTCGGCTGGATCAAAATCTCCAATTCATTGGATATGGAGGAACTTGGTCGTCAAATTGCGATGAATACTAAAAAAGGAGATGCCTATGGAGAAATACAAGATTGATGCAACTATGCGATTGTTTTTTGCGGTTTCCGGAACAATCGTCTGGCTTGGTATTTGGTTGACAGGTTTCCCTGTTGTCCATTGGCTGCTTTATGTCCCAGCGGTGTTTTTCACCTTTGCGGTGCTGACTGGTCTTTGTCCGGGATTGATTATTTCGAGAATGTTGATGGGCAGAAAATGAAGGCTGCTTCATTTCAAGTTTCAGCGCCGACAGCGTGAAAACAACGCTCGATGACGAGCTGGCGAAAACCAGACGGCCCGCTGTGAGCGGGCCGTTTGCTGAGGAAAACAGGGTGCTCGGTGCGATCACCGAGGCATGTCCACGACCTCGCCGTTGCCGGGCTTCATGACGACCTGGGTATCGAGCATGTTGCCCTCGATATCGATGTCGATGTAATCGATGTCCGGGGCGCGGTTGAGCAGGTAGGCGGCCATCATCTGCTGGAGGTTCGGGTCCTCGGTCTCCATCGCGGTGAGCAGCTTGTTGGCGACGATCTGGCAGCGATTGATGCGGGTCGGGTGCGGTACCCAGGTGCGGCTCATCTGCCAGCCCTGATCCATGTCGGCGTCCATCTTGTCGAAGAAGCCGCCGGCCGCCTGAACGAGGTGGTCGGGGGCCTGGACCTGATGGCGTTGACCGTCGATGACGACATTGAGAATCATGCGCTGCTGCCTGTGATGTTTTTGCGGTGGTCCCGAGTATATCGGGGCGGGCCGTGATCAGGACTGCTTACGTTTTTCGTAGGCTTTGCGGGCCTGTTCGAGCTTGCGGTAAAGCGTGCGTTCGCTGACGCCGAGGAGTTTGGCGAGTTCGCGTTTTTCACCGGGAAAACGCGCGGCGACCTGCAGCAGATAGTGCTGTTCGTGTTCGTCCAGGGTGACGATGCGACCGAGATCGACCTGCGGGTTCTGATCTTCCCCGGAGATTTCAGGCAGGGCTTCGAGCTGGATATCAGCCCCATCGGTCAACAGCAATGCGCGTTGCAACACGTTGCGCAACTGGCGGATGTTGCCCGGCCAGGCATAGGCGGTGAGCACTTGCAGGGTGTCGTTGCCGATGCGTGGGCGCGGGGATGGCTCCTGCCAGAGGTCATCGAGCAGGTATTCGGCCAGCAACGGGATGTCCTGCCGACGTTCGCGTAGAGCCGGGACCTTGATCGGGAAGATGTTGATCCGGTAGTAGAGGTCCTGGCGGAATTCTCCCCGTGCGACCATCGCCTCAAGGTCGCGATGCGTCGCACAGACCAGGCGGAACGCGGCGCGACGCATTTCCACGCCGCCGACCCGGTGATAGGCGCTGGTTTCGATCAGGTTCACCAGCTTGGCCTGATCGGCCAGCGGAATGTCGCCGACTTCGTCCAGGAACAGCGTCCCGCCGGCGGCGGCCTCGATCTGGCCGATCTGCTTGCGTTCCGCACCGGGAAAAGCGCCTTTTTCGTAACCGAACAGTCGGTTCTCGAACATGCCGTCGAGCAGGCCTGAGCATTCGACGGTCACGAAATCACCGGCGCATTCTGCCGATTCATGCAGCGCCCGGGCGATCAGATGCTTGCCGGTGCCGGATTCTCCGAGGATCAGGGCGGGCGCTTCACTGGGCGCGACCCTGAGCACCTGCTCCATCATGCGCGTGAAACTCGGGGCCTGACCGATCAGCGGCATGTCGGCATTGGCGCGGGCGCCGACCGGAATCTGACGGTGGGTCTCGATGAAGGCGATGATGTGGCCGTCCGCACGTACCGGTCGGGCTTCAACGAAAATATGCTCGGCGCCCTTGTTGGTCTGGTGGACATGGAGCACGCGGGCGGGGTGGCCGCTGCGATCCGCACGTGCCATCGGGCAGCTCTCGCCTGCCTGGTCGCAGGGCACCTGGTAACCGTGTGACACCTTGAAGCAGGACTGGGAAAGCAGTTGCTCCGCATCGCCGTAAAGCGCGCTGTATGCCGGGTTCGCGGCGAGGATGCGATAACCTGGGTCGAGCACCACCGCAGGGATGACCAACGATTCGATTTCGCGGACAGCCGACTGCAACGCGGGCTGCGACATCCAGGATGCGGTGCTCGTGTCGGTGTATCGGTGCTGGGCGGGGTTCGAGGTCATGGCGGTTGTGGCTGGTAAGGATGGATCAATTCTATTAGCGAATACTAATTTAATCCAGTATAAATTTTATTTGGGTGTATGGAGTTCGCTGGTTAATCTTATTGAAATCAAGGGTTTTGGTCCCGTATTACCGGTTGCATGTCGATTCTGTCAGTGGTCAACGAGCGCGCGAAGCCGATCGCCGATGGATTCTTTCGCGGCGTCGGCACGTCGCGCGATCAGTCCGCTGCTCGTCATCTGTATCTGGTATCGGGCACCGTCATGCATGGGGAGAAATACGGCATTACCGTAACCGGCATCGATCAAACCCAGCGGATATTCACGCGCGATCGACCACAGATCGAGTCCCGGTGAATCGGCGGTCAGTGCGTGCACGCTGGGCGGGTTTCCTCGTGCGTCGTCCACGGCGGAGAAGCGACCGCTGAGACGGTCCAGTCGATAGAGTGGCTCGAGCCCGAGCAGGGTGCCGATCCCGGTCCATTTGATCATGCGCACATCCAGCTGCCATTCATCGCCGTGCAACTCGAAGCGGCGCGGCTCGGCGTCCGTCGGGTGCAGCTCCGCGACATAGTGTCGGTCTGACAGTCGTTCGAAGCGCAGTTCGGCGACCGGCGTTTCTCGGGTCAGCGCGTGATAGGTGTAGAGGTTCGTGCCGAGACCGAATCCCCCGATCAACAAAGGCAAACCAATCAGTCCCAGACCCGCACGACGGCCTGCCGCAAAACGACGCCCCTGGCGCCAGCGGCTTGCGGCGCTCCATAACAACAGGCCGCTCAGGGATACGCCGATCTTGAGCAAGATGAAATACATGGGTATATGGCGCCTCCTGTAGCCGGGCGTCGTGGATCATGGCCGCATGTCGTCAGAGACTATTGGGTGGCCCGATTCGTTCACGGGGATGAACGCCCGGGTTTGAGCGCACGCAGACAGGAATTTCATCGGCCACCGGAAGGTGTCAAGGTATCCTATGCCGTATGACCGTTCGTTTCGATACTGTGCCGCTGGCGAAATTTTCCCCCAACCGAGGGCTGACACAGCTCGCGATCGGGCACGTTTTCATCGCGTTTCTGCTGATGCTCGCGGATGTCGCGTCGGCTGCACTGCCGCCTTTGGTTGATGGCGAACCGTTACCCAGCCTTGCGCCAATGGTTGAGAAGGTGGTGCCGGCGGTCGTCAATATCCGCGCCCTGGCCCCGGCCGATGTTCCGCCCCCGGGGGATGCGCAGGCTTATCGTTTGCCCAGTGAAGCTGAGAATCTGGGTTCTGGCGTGGTGATCGATGCGGAGGCCGGTTATGTGGTCACCAATCGCCATGTCATCGATGGGGCGCATTCGGTGCAGGTGATGCTGTCCGACGGGCGGCGATTGGAAGCGACCCGGGTTGGTGTCGATCCGGCGACCGATCTGGCGGTGATCCGCATTCCTGCCGATGCGTTGCAAGGCTTGCCGATGTTCGACTCCGACGCCTTGCGGGTCGGCGATTTCGTGGTCGCGATCGGCAATGCCTTCGGCCTCAGTCATACCGTCACCTCCGGAATCGTCAGCGGTCTCGGGCGCTCGGGGCTGGGATACGACAGTTTCGAGGACTTCATTCAGACCGATGCTTCGGTGAATCCCGGCAACTCGGGCGGTGCCCTGGTGAACCTGCGCGGGGAGCTGGTTGGCATCAATACCGCGATTCTGGCTCCGGGCGGGAATGCCAGCGGGGTAAGTTTCGCAATTCCGATCAAGCTGGTGCGAGCGGTGGTCGAGCAGATCGTCGAGCATGGCGAGGTCCGGCGCGGTGAGCTCGGCGCGCAGATGCAGGATCTGACCCGGGAGCTCGCTGCGGCGTACCGCATTCCGGCTGGCAGCGGCGCCGTGTTGACCCGGATCACCCCGCGTTCTGCCGCCGACAAGGCGGGCTTGCAGGCCGGTGATCTGGTGCTGGAGATCGACGGACACCCTGTGCGCGACGCCAACGATTTGCGTAACCGGGTCGGTCTGGTGCGGGTTGGCGACGTGATGGAACTGGGCCTGATGCGTAATGGAAACCGGTTGACATCGCGGGTCCGGATGCGCGATCCCCAGTTGCACAGCATCGATGGTGAGCGTTTGACTGCCTTGCTTGCGGGCGCGCAGCTCAGTGAGGTGGAGACGGAACGACAGGGTTTCCGGGGTGGCAAGCAGGTTCAGGTAATGAACGTGGAGTCGGGCAGCCGGGCGCAGCGTGCGGGCCTGTTGCAAGGCGATGTCATCGACACCGTCGAACGACAGGGGATCGATACGCTTGCCGATCTGATGAAGGCGACCAGTCGTGCCGGAGACGCGCTGCGTATCCGCGTCCGGCGCGGCAACGACAGCAAGATACTGATGTTTCGCTGAGACCGGGATCAGCCGGTCTTCAGGACACGTTCCTTCTGCCGCGCCCAGTCCCGATCCTTTTCGGCGGCGCGTTTGTCGTGCAGCTTTTTGCCCTTTGCAAGACCGATTTCCAGCTTGGCGCGACCGTTTTTCCAGTACAGCGACAGCGCGATTAGCGCATAGCCCTTGCGTTCCACCGCGCCGATCAGTCGCGCCAGTTCATGCGCGTGCAGCAGCAGCTTGCGGGTGCGGGTCGGGTCCGGGCTGATATGCGTGGAGGCCGAAAGCAGCGGACTGATCTGTGCACCGAACAGCCAGGCTTCGCCGGACTGCAGGATCACGTAGGACTCGGTGATCTGCGCCTTGCCGGCCCGCATGCTCTTGACCTCCCAGCCTTGCAGTACGAGGCCCGCTTCGATGCGTTCCTCAATGCTGTATTCATGCCGCGCCTTGCGGTTGACTGCGATCTGGGCGCCACCGGAGGCGGTGGATTTTTTGCCTTTCTTCTTGGACATGGCTGAGCGATGACTGGGCGGGGTGCAGTTGAGCAGGGTCGGCAATTCGACCACAATCCGACGCCAAGCTCCATCGCCACAAAACATTAAGAGGCCGCAATGACCTCAATGAGCCGAGATGACTGACGAATCCCGTAAATCGATCCACGGCCAGTGGTCTTCGCGACTGGCATTCATTCTTGCGGCGACCGGCTCGGCGGTCGGTTTGGGCAATATCTGGAAGTTTCCCTACATCACCGGTGAAAACGGCGGCGGTGCCTTCGTCCTGGTTTACCTGCTCTGCGTCGCGATCATCGGCATCCCGGTGATGATGTCGGAGGTGCTGATCGGACGACGCGGTCGCCGCAGTCCGATCAATACCATGCGCATGCTGGTAGCCGAGGAAGGCATCCCGAGGATATGGGTGTTGCTGGGCTGGGCCGGGGTGGTCGCCGGTTTCCTCATTCTTTCGTATTACAGCGTGATTGCCGGCTGGGCGGTGGCATACGTGTTCCGGGCGGCCAGCGGGGCGTTCGATGGAGCGACCGCCGATGGGATCAGCGCGATGTTTGGCGACCTGCTGGGCAACCCGGAATCACAGCTTGGCTGGCATACCATCTTCATGGTCATGACTACGGTCGTGGTGGCGCGGGGAGTGCGTTCCGGACTGGAACAGGCGGTGCGTTACCTGATGCCGGCCTTATTCGTACTGTTGCTGGTGTTGCTGGGGTTCTCGATGAACACCGGCTATTTCAGCGACGGCCTCGCGTTTCTGTTTACGTTCGATGTCAGCAAGCTTTCTGGCGCAGCGGTGTTGACCGCGATGGGGCACGCCTTCTTCACCTTGAGTCTGGGCATGGGCGCGATCATGGTTTATGGCTCCTATCTGCCGGGGAACGCCTCCATTGCCAAGACCTCGGTCACCATTGCCATGCTCGATACCCTGGTTGCGCTGATCGCCGGCATGGCGATCTTTCCGATCGTGTTTGCCGAGGGCCTGGAGCCGGCTGCCGGGCCGGGGTTGATCTTCCATTCGCTGCCACTGGCATTCGGGAATATGCCCGGCGGTTCCGTATTTGGTGCCCTGTTCTTCGTGCTGCTGGTGTTCGCGGCCTGGACATCGGCGATTTCGCTGATCGAGCCGGCGGTCGCCTGGTTGGTCGAGAACCGCGCCGTGAAACGTCGCAACGCGGCCGGTCTGGTCGGGGTCATCACCTGGCTGCTGGGCATTGCGACTATCCTTTCATTCAACCGCTGGGCCTTCGAATTCGAGTTTGCGGGAGAGACCAAAACCAGCGGTATCTTCGATATTCTCGACATCCTGACCTCGAACATCATGCTGCCGCTCGGCGGTCTGGCAATGGCTGTTTTTGCGGGCTGGATGATGAGCAAGAGTTCCGTGCTCGACGAGCTCAAGATGGGTGAGGGTGCGATGTTCAGGGTGTGGTATTTCGTGGTGCGTTATCTGACGCCGGTCGCGGTCGGTATCGTGTTCCTCAATCTGATCGGCGTGGTGACCTTCTGATGCCCGTGGTGAATCGCAGCGCGCTGTTGCCGTATAGCGCTGAACGCATGTACGTACTGGTCGCGGATATCGATCGTTACCCCGAATTTCTGCCTTGGTGCCGAAGCGCGGGTTTCATCGATAACGCCGATCCGGAGTCGGTGCGCGCCTATATCGAGATCGCCAAGGGGGCGGTGAGCAAACGGTTCACCACCCGGAATCGCATGCAGCACGGCAAGATGATCGAGATGAACCTGCTCGACGGGCCGTTCAAGCATCTGCGCGGTTACTGGCGATTCGAAGCGCTTCAGGATGTCGCCTGCAAGGTTCACCTGGATATGGATTTCGAGTTCTCCAACCGGTTGGTCGCCGTCGCTTTTGGGCCAATCTTCAACCAGGCCGTGAATACCCTGGTGGATGCGTTCGTGGAGCGCGCCGCTCAGGTTTACGGCTCGGAATGACACGATGACCGGCAATCCGATAATGGTCGAGGTCGCGTACGCGACACCTGAAGAACAGCGCATTTTCGAGGTCACCCTGCGCGAGGGGGCGACGATCCGGGAGGCGGTGATGGCATCCGGGGTGCTCGAGCATTTCAGCGGTCTTTCGGTCGAGACCGCCGATGTGGGAATCTTCGGAAAGGCAAAAACGCTGGATACCGAACTTCACAACGGGGATCGGGTGGAGATCTACCGTCCGCTGATTGCCGACCCCAAGGAAGTCCGCCGCCGGCTTGCCAAGGAAGGCAAGACCATGGGACGGAAAAACGACGAAGACGGGGGGTAAAGGCGGTGGACGACGTGGTGCTTATTCGGCGCCGAGACCGACGGTCTTCAATGCGCGCTTGAACAGGCCGTCTTCTTCCACGTCCTTCAACGGAACCACCACGCTGCGTTGGCGCTCCTCAGGCTGGAACTGCGCCATTTCCTGAGCAGACATTGGACGGAGATCGCCCTCCATCCCGGCCAGTGTCTCATCCTGGAAATACAAGGTGATGCGGAACTGCTCGGCGGATTCACCGCCAGGCTGGATGCGGTAAACGTAATCCCAGCGCTCCGGGTGAAAGGTGTCGGTGAGCATTGGTGTACCCATCACGAACAGCACCTGGCGTTTATTCATGCCGGGCTTGAGCTGATTCACCATTTCCTGGGTCACGATGTTGCCTTGCGGCACATCGATCTTGAACACGTGCGGCACCCAACCCGGCAGCCAGCCTTCGACCTGCTCCCAGTCCGGCAGGACGCCGGTGTTGGAACAGCCGCCAAGAATGAGTCCCGTCAGAGACAGGGTTGCAATGCCGATTAGGGTGGTGAGAGGCTTGCGCACGTTTTTGAAGCCGCGTTGCGTGGGAAGCCGGCATATTAGCCTGATTACAAACTCCTTCGCGACCATCCAAGCCCTCATTCAAGCCGCCACATAGGGTCGCTACATGGCTGAACAACACGAATTGCGCGATGTCGGTCTTAAGGTGACGTTGCCGCGCATGAAGATCCTGAAGATACTTGAAGACGCAGATCAGCGACATGTGAGTGCCGAGGATGTTTACAAGCTTCTGCTCGAAGCCGACGAGGATATTGGTCTGGCGACCGTGTACCGGGTGCTGACCCAGTTCGAAGGGGCCGGACTGGTCATTCGTCATCACTTCGAAGGCGGGCATTCGGTATTCGAACTCAATCGTGGAGGCCACCACGATCATGTGGTCTGTACCCAATGCGGTCACGTCGAGGAATTCATCGACGATGTCATCGAAGCAAGACAGAAGGATATCGCCGCAAAACTCGGCTTCAAGATCAGTGATCACGCACTGATCATCTATGGGGAATGCACCCGCGCGGATTGCGAGCGTCGCAAGGGCTGAATCTCAGAGGCGCATGGCGAGATGCGCCCAGTCGATCTCCTGCAGCACTTTGGCCTGCTTCGGCAGATAACCGTTTTGCATCGCCTGGCGTTTTGCCGCTGTCGTGGTGATGCCATGAAAAGGCAGCATGGCCTCAAGCGCCGCATCCTGATGTGACCGGATCGGGGTAAGCACGTCTTCGCGGCGGGTAAAAAAAGCGTCTTCACCGCTCGCGCAGGTCGCGCCGAAGACATTGAAATGGCGGCAGGCAAGCGGTCGCATGGGATGAACCGAACAGACGCCGTCCAATAGGAAAGGGCAGGCGCCGCCCGGTTGGTGGTTTTCAAGTTGTGGCTTGAGTCGGCGGCGCATTTCGTTATCCAGCTTGCTGCTGACAAACCAATACAAGCCGAGTAATTCAAGCGGGAACAGCGGTATTGTCGTGTGGCTGCGGCAACAGTTCGAACATCCCTTCGCACAGGCCAGTTTGCGGCCTTTGCGCTCTTCCTCGGCAATGCTCTTCCAGACACCAACATCTGCCAAGTGATAGGCGTTGAACGCATGCTGCAACCAGGGATGATCGATCTCGTCGGCGGGGAAAATGAGCCGCTGGGGTGTTGGGTATGCGTTGGTATCAGACATGATGAGATAGGGCGCATATCACGGATATGGCCGCGCCTGGGTTGTGAGACGTCCATAGCGATGAAGGGATAAATGCGGCTTTTCAGCGGGCGGACCGGAGAATCTGTGAAGTCATTGGCAAACCCCAATCGACCCGGGTCGGCAGCGGCGGCGGTCGAACCAGATGGTGTTGCTGAGTTTGGCGCCCGGGATCATCATCTGACGCAGGTCGGCTCCGGAAAGGTCCGCTCCGGAGAGATCGCTATCTCGGAGATCGACGTCATATAGGTCAGAATCTTGAAGTTGCGCGCCACGGAGATTGGCGCCGCGCAGGTCTGCGCCTTCGAGTTCTGCCTTGCGCAGGTTCGCTCCTGCGAGATCCGCACCCGCCATTCGGGCACCGCCAATTCGGGCTTGTTCCATGTTGGTATCGACCAGACGGGCCGAGGTGAGCGTCGCGCCGCGCAGATCAACATCATAGAGATGGGCACCACTCAGATCCGCATGATCAAGGTTGGCGGCGCGGAGGTCGGCGCGTTCCATTCGTGCGTCGCGGAAATCTGCGAAATTAGCCTGGATGTTCTGCATGTCCGCAGCCACAAGACGAACCCCCCGGCCCCGCACTTTGTTGAGATTCGCATCATTAAGCGATGCTTGCCCTAAGTCGGCTTCTTCCATTCGGGCGCGTTCGAGCTGTGCCCGATTCAAAAGCGCGAAGGACAGCGTGGCGTGGCGGAGATCGGTGTCATTTAGTTCGGCGCCATTCTTGTTGCAGCCGCGCCAGTTAACGCCTTCAGCAGCGGTGTCGTCGCAGCCCGCGAATGCGGTTCCGTAGCCTTGAAGCAGAAAGGCGGTGAATAACGCCCACCATAAAGCACCTGCATTTACCCATCGAATTCCCTGGCTGGTCGTAGGTGCTTGAGAAGGCGCACAATAATTAGGACATAACTGCATGATTTGATTACGAGGAGAGAGAAGATGCGCGTTATTCTGCTTGGCGGTCCCGGTGCGGGTAAAGGCACCCAGGCCAATTTCATCAAGGACAAGTACAACATCCCGCAGATCTCTACCGGTGACATGCTTCGCGCTCATGTCAAAGCAGGCACCGACTTGGGTATTGCCGCGAAGAAGATCATGGATGAGGGCGGTCTGGTCTCCGACGACATCATCATGGGTATGGTCAGCGAGCGCATCAAAGAGGATGACTGCAAGGACGGTTATCTGTTCGACGGTTTCCCGCGCACCATCCCGCAGGCAGAGGCGTTGAAGGCCGCTGGCGTGCCGATTGATGCGGTGGTCGAGATCGATGTCCCGGATGCGGAGATCATCAAGCGCATGTCAGGGCGTCGTGTGCATCTGGCATCCGGGCGTACGTACCATGTGGTGTTCAATCCGCCCAAGGTTGCCGACAAGGACGACGAGACCGGCGAAGAACTTATTCAGCGCGACGATGATCGGGAAGAAACCGTGAAGGCTCGGCTCAAGGTGTATCACGATCAGTCGGAGCCTCTAGTTCAGTTCTATACGGCGTTTTCGAATAGCGGGGAAAATCGGGCGCCGAAGTACGTCAAGGTCAACGGGATCGGCAAGGTAAACGAGATCCGCGACCTGATTTACGCAGGACTTGGTGATTGATCGCGGTTCGTGATTGAGCTCGCTCGGGCCATATAGGGCGCTGTGTTAGCATTCGTCGTCTTGTAATGTCCTGGTGGGGCCATCTGTGTCCGGTGGAGCTTTCCCGAAACCAGGGTGGTAGGGCATCTTTAAGAGAGAATTCCGTTTGGCGACGCGATCTTTATCCTGGGGTGGTTTCTTCCTGCGTGCGCTGTTTGCGTTATTGCTCGTGGCATCGACGTACAACCCATCTGGCTATTCTTTCTCGCATTTGGTTTTGCGACACCACGAAAACTGGCCGCTGTCCCTGCTTACGTTGATTGGCATCGGTTTGCTGATCGGTTGGGTAATCTACCTGCGGGCGACATTACGTTCATTGGGTAGCATCGGGATGATGCTTGCTCTCGGTGTGTTCGGCGCCCTGATCTGGGTCATGTTCGATTACCAGATGCTGAACCTCGATAATCCGAGTGAATTGGCGTGGATTGCTGTCGCGTTGGTTGCTTTGGTTCTGGCTATCGGCATGAGTTGGTCGCACTTGCGGCGACGCATGAGTGGGCAAATAGATGCGGATGATGTCGATGAGGATTGAAGGCATGGCATTCACTGCCGACGGGGATGTCCGCTGATGTGGTGGTCCTTCGTGCGTTCGCCGCTTACGGCGTTCGTTCATGACCTGATCATGATCGCGGCAGCGTGGGGCTGTGCGTTCTGGCTCAGGTTCAATTTAGGATCAATTCCTGACGAGTCCGTTTTGATTGCACTTCGGACTTTGCCATTGTTGTTGGTCATACATGGCGCTGCCTTCTTCATGTTGGGACTTTATCGCGGGGTATGGCGATTCGCTTCCGTTCCAGACCTGTTACGCATTGGTCAGGCAGTTATCCTGGGTGTGCTGGTTTCTACTGCCGTGTTGTTCATGGCGACGCGGATGGAAGGGATACCTCGATCGGTGTTCCCGTTGTTCGCGATTTTGCTGATCGGTTTTCTCGGGGTTCCACGGCTTATTTATCGGCTAGCGAAGGACCATAACTTTCGTCCCCAGACTGGTGAACAGGTCCTCATCGTGGGGGCAGGTCGTGCTGGCGAGATGCTGGTGCGCGACTTGTTCCGGCATGTCAATCGGCGCTATCTGCCCGTTGCTTTTGTGGATGACGATAGAGCCAAGCTGGGTAAGGAGATCCACGGGGTCCGTGTCGTTGGCACGAGCAACAACATAGTTGATGTCGTAAATCGTTTTTCAATCGACGTGATCCTGATTGCATTGCCTTCGGCAGACGCGGCCGGGGTTCGCCGGATAATTGAGGAATGTGAGCGCAGTGGTGTGCCGTTCCGAATTACGCCTCGACTTGATGATTTGTTGTCAGGGAAAACCAGCGTCAGTGAGCTTCGGGAAGTATCGATCGAGGATTTGCTGGGACGAGCTCAAGTGACCTTGGACTGGGGCGCCATTTCCCAGGGTCTGAAAGACAAATCCGTTCTTGTGACCGGTGGGGGGGGGTCCATTGGTTCTGAGTTATGTCGTCAGATCAGCCACCTCGGACCATCTTCGCTGATCGTTGCAGATCGCAGCGAATTCAATCTTTATTCGATCGAAATGGAACTTCGTGCAAGGTTCCCGGCGTTGCCCTTGCATGTCCGTTTAGTCGATGTCACGGATACATCAGCTGTTGAAAAACTGTTTTCCGATCACAAGCCGAACGTCGTGTTCCATGCCGCTGCGTACAAGCATGTGCCAATGTTGCAGAGTCAGGTTCGTGAGGCGGTCTTCAACAATGTTATCGGCACTCAGCGTGTCGCCTTGGCAGCAGATCGTCACGCGGTTGAGTCGTTTGTGCTCATTTCAACCGATAAGGCGGTCAATCCGACGAATGTAATGGGTACCACCAAACGGATCGGTGAGATTTTTAGCCAGAACTTCAATCGACATTCCCGGACGGATTTCATCACGGTGCGCTTTGGAAATGTGCTGGGATCGGCGGGAAGCGTGGTGCCCTTGTTTAAGAAGCAGATTGCTGAGGGTGGGCCAGTCACCGTGACGCATCGCGACGTCACCCGCTATTTCATGACCATTCCTGAGGCATCACAGTTGATCATGCAGGCAGCAGTCAATGGGCGAGGTGGCGAAATCTTCGTTCTCGACATGGGGGAGCCGATCAAGATCAGTTATCTGGCGGAACAGATGATCCGATTGTCCGGCAAGAAACCGGGTGATGACGTGGAAATATCGTATGTTGGTCTGCGGCCAGGTGAAAAGCTGTACGAAGAACTCGTCCACGACCAGGAGCCGCTTGCGCCCACACCGCACGAGCGCATATTGCTCGCGAGATTTCGCGAAGTGGACTGGAATTACCTGGACAAGCGTATGCGCGATATGGAGATGGCCTGTGACCGCTTCGATGAGGCAACGCTCTGCGACATTCTTGCAGACCTCGTTCCTGAGTCCTCCCCAAGTAGCGCTTTGCAGCCAACGACAGCCGATGTGATTCCGCTGCATGCTTCCTCTCGCACGCGCAACGCTTTCTGAATCACGATGAGTTTCCCGTGCTTCCCGGGCGATTCTGACCACGAATATCAGAAATGGCGGGATCGTAAACTCCACAACATGCCAGGGTCAGCGGATGAATTGGTGGTCGAGGTTTCCGATCCCACGTCTTTGAGTCTGGCCGAGCGCAATGCACTTACCCGGGCGGTGGCGCGCACGAATATGGCGATCTACGCGGGGCCGGCAACGCCGGAAGCGGGCAGTGAGGTTCCTCGTCAGCTTGGTGCACAGTTCGGCTTGCATCGTCTCGATCCGAATCTCGGGGCGGACGAGGATGCGATGACTGCATTGCGGGTCATCGAAGGGGCAGGACCCGGCAGTGGCGATTACGTGCCTTATACCGACAAGGCATTGAATTGGCATACCGATGGCTATTACAACGCCCCGGATCGGAAGATCGAATCTATGGTGCTGCATTGCGTCCGTCCGGCCGCAGAAGGGGGGGAGAATGCATTGCTTGATCCGGATATCGCGTACATCGTGCTGCGCGATGCGAATCCCGATTGGGCGCGCGCGTTATGTCACCCCAACAGCCTCACCACACCGGCCAATATCCAGAATGGGGTGACGATTCGCCCGGAACGCAGCACCTCGGTATTTTCAACGGCGTCCGACGGCAGTCTTCTCATGGACTACACCGAGCGCAAACGGAATGTGATCTGGCGCGATGATCCCGATACCTTGGCGGCGGTGGCGTTTTTGAGGGAGTTCATGGCGTCGGATTCGCCGTTCATCTACCGGGCGCGACTCGAGGCCGGATGGGGGCTGCTTTGCAACAATGTATTGCATACCCGGACGGCATTCCGGGATAACCCAAGCGCACCTCGGCTGGTGTATCGCGGACGCTATTACGATCGTATCCGGACGTGATCGATGCGGACGGTGATTCCAGCGGTAGCGGCCGCAGCGGACATCAATGTCGCTCTGTTGAAAGCTTACCTGGGCTTGCGCGATTCCCCGGATGTTCGCCGCAGCCACCTGTTTGAAGGCCGTTGGGAAAACCGTTATGTCGCGCGTGAACGGATTCCCGAGATCGAGCCGGTGTTGAGCGCAGCGCTCGATCACGCCAGGCAGTTGGTCGGGCGTAACGATCTGCGTGTCGGTTTCTGGTTCAATGAGACGCACCCCGGACAGCGCACGCTGATTCATAGCCACGATGACACCGATGAACTGTTATCCGGTGTGTACTACGTGACCGCACCGGATCAGTGCGGCGATCTCATCATTCACGATCAGGATCATGTCGATCGGGTCGTTCCTCAGGCCGGCCAGTTTGTGTTCTTCCCGCCCGATCTCCCCCACGAAGTCGAGCCGCACCGTGGTGCCGGTATGCGACTTTCCCTGGCGATGAACTTCGGGCCCCAAGACGGCGGCGAGTTTTCTTATGACTGAAACCATGAAATCGCTCGACGTCAGTATCGGCGGTCTTCTGAAGAATCTTGGTGTCGAAGCCGTTTGGTTCGAGATGGGGCGACGCGTTCAACCGCTGGGACGGGGCGAGGTGCTGGCCTTCGAGGCCGGGCAGGCCGCCTATCCTTACCCGCTGCTGCGCAAGGCCTGGTTGGGCATCCTGTTCTGGTCGCCGGAATCGCGCGATCGCCCGAGCGTGTGGTTTTTCAAGCTCAGCCTGGATGAACAAGGTTTGATTGAGCCGGCCGTGCGCGACGACTTTATCCGCCATGTCGCCGAGCAGCTGTCGCGAGCCCCGGATGCGGTCGAGGGCGATTCGATGCCGGACAACCCACATGCGTTCTCGCCGAGTCAGGAGCGCTTGGCGATGTTTCATGCGCTGGCCTCGAAACTGCTCGGCAATCCCGGGTCGCGTTATTACGAGAATGCCCGCGACTACTTTGCTGGTCGGCACGGCTTTGACGGCTGGCGTTTCATCGGCATGCAGGGGATTGCCGACGTCGTCGCGCGCCTGGACGAAGACGATAATGCGGCACACGTCGCCTCGGCGATCGAGACCCTGCCGGTCGAACCGCTGGGCCCCCTGTGCGCGTGTCTGGAAAACCAGGTGACACCGGTTGCGATCGCCCGTGCGCTGGCGGCACGGTTGGCTTCCGCGACCGGTGCCGAGGAAGCGGCCACATTGTTGCGCGGACTGTCTTTGTCTGTATCGCCCGGGGTTCGGGACGCGGCAGTCCGCACGCTCCTGGCCGGCCCCTATGCGACGCATTCTGAGGTCCTGGCGGCGATCGTCAATCGCGTCTGGGAATGCTTGCTCGACGATGAGATTCGCGCTCTGTTTCTCGCTGCGCTGGCAGACAACCGTCTCGGACAGGAACTGTTCGATGAGGCGATGTTCGATCTGAGTTATCTGCCCGGAATGCGTGGCCCGTTGTTGGCCAGTCTGCGTAACCCGGAACGCTCCGAAGCGCTCAGCCAGGCGGTAGGACGCTGGTTCCAGCGACTCGGAGTCTGATTTCATGCTGGGTGCGCTGATCTTCGCCCTGGTCGTGGCGTTCGCGTTGGGTTTGGGGCTTGCCGAATGGGTGCGCCGGAATGCACGGCGTCTGCGCATGATCGACGAGCCGAATGCGCGCAGTTCACACAGTCAGGCCACGCCGCGTGGCGGTGGCTTGGGCATTTACATCGGTTTTCTGATCCTGGGATTGATGGCCGCGTTTGGTGGGTTGCCGCTTCCGGTGCCGGATCACTTCATCGTCTGGTTGCTGGCATTCACCCTGTTGGCGGCAGTCGGATTTGCCGATGACCGAGGTCATATCCCACCCCCGGCAAGGCTGGCGGTGCATGCGGGCGCCGCCGTGCTGGCCTTGTACGCCCTGGGTTGGCCGTCCTTGATGATGCCGTTGCTCGGTACGCTGCCGCACGCGATCGCAACGATGCTGCTCGCAGTAGCGCTGATCTGGCTGATCAATCTGTTCAACTTCATGGACGGTATCGATGGCATCGCCGGGATCGAGGTCGTTACCGTCCTGCTCGGTCTGGTCTTGGTGGTCCTGGCGATCGATGGCAACGTCACTGCCGCAATGGTATGGCCCTTGATTCTGATCGCGGGTTGCGCCGGTTTTCTGGTCTGGAACTGGTCTCCCGCGAAGGTGTTCATGGGCGATGCGGCCAGCGGTTTTCTGGGTTTGGCACTGGGGGTTATGTTGCTCGACGCCACGAATCGATTTGGGGTGGATCCGATTGCCGCACTGATTCTGCCTGGCGTGTTCATGGTGGATGCGAGTTGGACCTTGCTGCGGCGCGTGATTCGGCGTCAGCGCGTGCATCAGGCGCACCGCAGCCATGCGTATCAGCGCGGCTCCAGGCTCTGGGGCGCGCGCTTGCAGCGTGCGGGGGTGACGCCCGATCGCGCTCGTGCCCGAGCACATCGGGGCGTGAGTATGACGGTCGCGGCGATCAACCTGTTCTGGTTGCTACCGTGGTCGGCGGTTGCCGCCCATTTCCCGGACTTCGCTTGGAGCGCTCTGGTTGTGGCTTATCTGCCGTTGATTGCGGCGGCGGTTTCGTTAGGGGCGGGGGTGATTGACGATTGATGTCGCGTTCGTCGATCAGCGCGCGGACTTGTGCGCTGAGGGTTTCAATGCGCATCGCTGAGACCGATGTCTGGCTTGCGTGAATTGGCAGGCCGATCAGGTCGATTTGCGCCGGCAGGTAATCGAACTCGTCGATCAGGCGCAGGGTGTCGGCGACACCGAAACCGTGGGTGGCTGTGCCTGGATTGGCGGCTTGAATCGTATTCAGCTGCAGGATCCGGGCCTGAATGTCGTCGGGCGCGGTCAGCAAGGCGTCAAGAATGACAACCTTGGTTCTCCCCGCCAACAGCCCGGGCAGCTCGGTGATCGGACTGCGGCACCGTTCATGATCGAGGCCCAGATGTTCGGCCACTCGCCAGGCCACGGAATCTGCGCCGACGTCGCTACCGACCGCGATCAGGGTCAGCGAGAGTCGATGTTCAGGCGCAGAAAGTGCGTCGCGCATGAGATGCAGGGATCGTAATTGCGGATGACGGTCTCGGCGTGGTGACGCAGGCTGTCGCGGTCCTGGTCGAGCCCGAACGCTTCCAGGGCATTGGCCAGGTCCTGCTCCATGCGAGCTTGATTCTGGCTGGTTGGCGGTACAAGACGGGCGCTTTTTATCAGGCCGTCCGTGCCCAGATCGTATCGATGGTAAAGCACGCCGCGCGGCGCTTCGGTCGCCGCCATGCCACGGCCTTCGCGGGGGACAGGCGTTATTCGAGGTTGGGAATCGGCGACATAATCGCCTAACAGGTCCGTTGCCTGATGAAGCGCGTATAACAGTTCGATACCGCGTGCGAGCAGGCTGTCGAACATGTTGTCGCTGGGGAATCGCGGTCCGAGCTCGTCGAGCAGGGCAGCGATGTCCGAGGGCAGTCGCTGATAGGCCAGATTCATACGCGCAAGGGGGCCAACCAGATACGGTTTGCCATCGAGATGGGCGTGAAGCGCGGTGGAATGCGGGCTTTGGGTTTCGATTACGTGTTGTTCGAAATGGGCGACGTCGATGTCCAGACCGGCATTGGAAGTCAGGCGATCGCCGAACATCGGATAGTTGTCACCATCCGATAGGGCGACGCTGGCGAAATCTTGCTTGTCCTTCGGGACCGAAATGCTCGCCAGCCAGCGCACGAGGTCGATGGCCTCGTCGCTGGCCGCGCTCAAACGTTCGCAAAGCGCCGACACCTGTTGGGTATCGGGGGCCTTGAAGAAGCCGCCGATGGTGGCGCCGACAGGATGAACCGAACGCCCCCCAAATAGCGCGATCAGGTCGTTACCGAGGCGTTGGAGCGCCATGCCCCGACGAAGTTGAGGGCGATAATCCGCCGCCATCGCAAAGCTGTTCTCATAACCGAGAAAGTCGGGAAGGGCGAGCAGATGGATGTGCAGGGCGTGGCTCTGAATCCATTCGCCGCAGTACAGAACGCGACGCATGCGTTCCGTCCATGCGCTGACCGTCACCCCATAACCTTGTTCAATCGCGGTCGCGGCGCTCATCTGATAGGCAACTGGGCAGATGCCGCAGATGCGCGCGGTGAGATCGGGAACCTCGGTGTATTCACGCCCCTCCAGTAATTTTTCGAACAGGCGCGGCGGCTCGAAGATGCGGAACGCCAGTTGTTCGATGCGTCCCCCATGAATCACGAGATCGAGTGCGCCTTCGCCTTCGACGCGATTGATGGCCGGTACGCGGATGTCGAGGTGACGTTCGCTCATGACTTCGATGGCCCATCGATTTTCGGGTTGTGACAGAAACCTCGCCAGGTGTCTCCGGCATCCAGACAGTCCTGAGCTCCGCTGTTGATCATGTGGAAGCGTCGCACGATGGATTCCGGCGTAACCCCGAATTCCCGCATTCGCGCGCCCCAGGAAAGATGATTCGCGTTGCGCGATGGTCCAAAGCAGCCGTAGCAGGCACGACCAAAGTCGGGACACAGCGCGCCGCAACCGGTACGCGTCAGTGGCCCCATGCAGGGCTCATCGCGGGTGACGAGAACGCACACCGAGCCGCGTGCCTTGCAGGCCATGCACAGTGCATCGTTGTGTTCCTTCGGGGCGACATGACCGAGCAGCGCGGCAATCGCGGCAAACAATTGCCGCTCGGAGACCGGACACCCCCAGAGTTCCAGGTCGACACGGACGTAATCGGAAACGGGGCAAGCGGCGTCTAGGCTGTCGATCTGGTCCGGGTTGGGGTAAACCTCGGCCAGCCAATCATGCCCCCGCCCAAGATTCCGCAAGGCTTGAACGCCACCGCTGGTCGCGCAAGCGCCAATCGCAACCAGATAGCGGCTGTGCGCCCGGATGACCGCAATGCGGGTTTCATCCTCTGCGGTGGAGATGCTGCCTTCCACAAAGGCGATATCGACGTTGGTGTCGATCGGCGCACTGATTCCGGCTTCCGCGAAATGGACGAATTGGACACGCTCGGCGAGTGTCAGCAGGTCGTTTCCTGCGTTCAGAAACGCAAGCTGACAGCCGTCGCAGGAGCTGAATTTGTGGACGGCGACCCGGGAGCGCGATGGCAGCGTGATCTTCGCCATGGGTCAGATTCCGGCTTTCGCGAACCACGGACGGATGTCCGCATAGTTGAATACCGGTCCGTCACGGCATACGAAGTGGGGGCCCAGCTGGCAATGCCCACAGTGGCCTTTCGCACAGTGCATGTTGCGTTCGATGCTGAGATAGATCGCGTCATCCGGGACGCCGCTTTTGAGCAGTTCGATGACGCCGTTGTGCATCATCAGCTCCGGCCCACAGATCATCGCGATGGTATTTTTTGGATCGAACCGTGCGTTCTCGATCAAGTCGGTGACGTGTCCGAGGTAGCCGCTCCAATGGGTGCCGGCCTCGTCTGCGGCGAGCAGGACTTCGGTATCGGGTAACTGTGCCCAGGCCTTGTAGCGGGCCTGCCAGATCATGTCGTCGGCGTGGCGTACCCCCTGAATGATGTTGAGGTGTCCATACTGGGCGCGGCGGTTGGCAATGAAGTGGATTGCCGATACCGCCGGTGCGCAGCCGAGTCCGCCGGTGAGGATCACCACATCGTTGCCAATGGCCTGGGTCAGCGGCCAACCTCGGCCAAACGGGCCGCGCAGGCCGAGGCGATCGCCGGGCTGGACTTGTGCGAGCGCCTGACTCACGCGGCCTACCGCGCGAATGGTGTGATCGAGGGCGAATTCATCTTCCGGGTCGGAGACGATCGAGATGGGGATTTCGCCCGCGCCATGCAGGTAAAGCATGTTGAACTGCCCTGGATGGAAGGCGTAGGCGCGGCAGATCCGGCTATCCGTGAAGCGAACGCGCAAGGTGAACACGGTGGCCGTTTCCGCAATGCGCTCAATGACCTGGACTTCACGCGGGACACTGCGACTCATGTCGATGTCTCCTCGGAAGAAAACGCGGAGATTTCTTCGGTGAGGTCGATGCCGACCGGGCACCAGGTGATGCAACGGCCACATCCAACACAGCCGGAGCGCCCATATTGTTCGTGCCAGGTGCCGAGTTTGTGCAACAGCCATTGGCGATAGCGAAGATGCACTTCACTGCGGATTTCCAGGCCGGCCAGATGTGCGTGTTGGTCGCTGAAACACGAATCCCACTCACGGGCGTGCGTCACCCATTCGCCATTAAGGGTGCTGGTGTCGGTTTCCTGATGACAGAAGCAGGTCGGGCAGACAGCGGTACAGTTCCCACAGGACAGGCAGCGCTCGGCGATGGTGCTCCAATGCGGGCTGTCGAGTTTCGCGTAAAGCAGGTTGCGCAGGTCCTGGCTCGGCAATGCGCGGCGCTGCGATCCCGCGTTGTTGGTCACTTCCTGGCGCAACATGGCCCATTGTTCAGGCCTTACTCGCTCCAGAGGCAGCAAGCGAAATATGCGTCGGGCCGCCGTGCTGCAGGCACTGACGATGAGGCCTTCGTCGATTTCGCCGAGGATCAGATCGGCACCGCGATCGATTGCTGGACCGTCGCCGGTGGATACGCAGAAGCAGGTGTCCGCGCTCCGTGCGCAATGAATGCCGATCAGTAGAAGATGGTCGCGGCGCGCCAGATAGGCCGCATCCCGCTCGCGCGAGCCGGCAAAGTGACAATCCTGAATTTGCAGTGCGGCCAGATCGCAGGCTCGCACCCCGAGAATCGCCGTCGCTTGGGGAGCGACATGAACCGCTTCGAAGCGTATGTGTCCCTGCGCATTGCGTTGCGCGGTCCATTGCGGCTCATGGGCCTGAAACACCCAGGGTTTGATGGCTTGTGGCCCATTTGCCCAGGCGAAGGCACGGCGCGATGTCGCTTCGGTCAGTCGATAACGACCCGGTTCCTGGACATCGATCAGGCCCCACGGCAGGTCGGCGGTGTCCTGCAATTCATCGAATACGATGGCGCCGTCACGCGCCTGAGGACCGATGCAACGATAGCCGGTCTCATGGAGTGCGTGCAGCAGGGCAGGGAGCTGCGAGTGCGGCAGGAATCCGGCCAGCGGATCCACTGCGACGGTGGCGCACATACGCTTGGGTCTTCCTCAGGTGGTCGAATGCCGATGGGTCCTTATTCGCGTTGTGTAGTTATAGGACCGGCATGAGAGCTTTGCGCATGCTGGAGCAGCCCGCCTTGGGTGACATTGATTCTTATCAAAGCGATACCGGGCGAATGGCACTTGCGTTGTTCTGGATGCGGATCCGGCGAGGCGGATCCGATCGATGGGGACGGCGTTCGGATGTGACGTTGGGCGCAGCCTGGCCCGAGTGAGGGGAGTCAGGTTTGGGGCCGAATGCGTGCTTCGACCACGGTGAGAATGCGCGTGACTTCGGTCTCCAGGGATTCGCTGTCGCTGTCTACGATCACTTCTGGCTGTTCGGGTTCTTCGTAGGGGGAGGAGATGCCTGTGTAATTGGGTATTTCTCCGGCCCGGGCGCGTTTGTACAGCCCTTTGACGTCACGTTGTTCGCAGACTTCCAGCGCACACCGACAATAAACTTCGATGAAATCGTCATTGCCGATCAGATTGCGGACTGACTGGCGGTCCTGGCGGAACGGCGAGATGAACGCGGTGAGGGTGATGATGCCCGCGTTCACAAAAAGCTTGCTGACCTCGCCCAGGCGACGGATGTTTTCGCGGCGATCGGATTCAGAGAAACCGAGATCGGAACAGAGCCCATGACGGACGTTATCGCCATCGAGAACGATGGTGTGGCGGCCCTGGTCGTGGAGCCGTTCCTCCAGGGCATGCGCAATGGTCGATTTCCCGGCCCCGGAGAGTCCGGTAAACCAGACGACGAGCCCTTTATGTCCATTGAGCGCTTCGTGGCGTTCCCGACTCACGCTGGCAGCGTGCCATACGATGTTGGTGGCGGAAGGCATGGCGAGGTTTGCTTGTGACGGATGGGATTTCGATGTCGGTGATCGTGCCGTGACCAGGGCTTATGGCTCGGGCTTACGGCTCGGCGCTGAGCCGGATGCTGCGTTCGTGCGGCACGTTCAGCGAACCCATTACCCGCCAGTCGCCGGCGCTCATCTGGATGTCCCAGCGACCGGGAACGAGTTCGCCCAGTTCGCCCTGGTATTGATCCGGCGCGATGCGTGCCAGGGTGACGGATCGATCGAAACCGGATCGGGTGGAGTGCAGGAAATCGATCTGCAGGGTCTCGGGTTGGGCGCCGTTGAATTCGACGACCTGAACTAAAACCTGACCCTTGATCAGATCGAGCGTCAGTCGGGTGTCGACGCCGAGTGCGCTGGCGCGGTGGTCGCGTTCCAGCACCTGATTGATCTGCTTGCCTTTCCAGTAATAGTCATCGACGACCAGACCGTCCTCACTTTCCAGCGCAAGGGTGATCATGATCACGCCCATGATCACGGCCGTGAACGGGATCAAGATCAATACCCAGGGCCAGGGTTCTTTGTACCAGGGCTTGGTTGGCGTCTTGAGGCTCATCGTGGTCATGGTGTGTTGCGCTTAGAGATTGGTTGGGCCGAGGAAGCGGGTGTCGTGACTCACGGCCACGTCCGGGTTGTCCAGGGCTTGGAGATGGAACGTCACTTCGGTGCTGCGCTGCTTGATCAGATAGGGATCAACCTGCAGGCGTGCGGTGAATTCGGTGACTTCCCCGGTTTTCAAGGTCGGTTCGGTTTCATCGGATTCCAGAACCAGGTCGTCGATGCCGTTCGCCGACAGCCGGTACTGGTGATCGACCGTGTCCATGTTGGCAATCCGGATCGTGTAGACGTTCTCGATCAGGCCTTCGTCGGTCTCGCGATAGAGGGCACTTCGGTCACGAAGGATGTCCATGTTCAACGGCGTGCGCAGGGCGATGGCGCTGAGTACGCCGATGGTCACGATCAGGATCATCGCGCCGTAACCGACCACCTTGAAACGTAAGGGGTGTGTCGGTTTGCCGTTCATGCTGTTCAGCGTGGTGTATTTCACCAGGCCTTTCGGGTAATCCATCTTTTCCATGACCGAATCGCACACATCGACGCACGCCGCGCACCCGATGCACTGGTATTGCAGACCGTCGCGAATATCGATGCCGGTCGGGCAGACCTGGGTGCAAAGACCGCAATCGATGCAGGCACCGAGGCCTTTTTCCTTGGGATCATCGCTGCGACGACGCGAACCGCGCGGGTCGCCGCGATCCTTGTCGTAGGAAATGATCAGCGTGTCCTGATCGAACATCGCGCTCTGGAAGCGCGCATACGGACACATATAGATACAGACCTGTTCGCGCAGGAAACCCGCGTTACCCCAGGTGGCGAGCGAGTAGAAGAAGATCCAGAAGGTTTCCCACGGTCCCAGGTTCCAGGTAATGAAGCTGTGCGCCAATTCCTTGATCGGGGTGAAGTAGCCGACGAAGGTGAAGCCGGTCCATAGCGCAAATACCAGCCACGCTACGTGCTTGGTACCCTTGATATAAAACTTGAGAGGGGTCCAGGGGGCCTTGTCCCGCTTCATCTGCTTGTTGCGGTCGCCTTCGATCTTGCGCTCGATCCACATGAAGATCTCGGTCCACACGGTCTGAGGACACGCATAACCGCACCACAGCCGCCCGGCCACGGCGGTGAAGAAGAACAACGCCATTGCCGCAATGATCAGCAGCGCGGTCAGGTAGACGAAATCCTGCGGCCAGAAGGTGAAACCGAGGATGTAGAACTTTCGTGCCGGCAGGTCGAGCAGAATGGCCTGGCGGTCGTCCCAGGTCAGCCAGGGCGTGCCGTAATAGAAGCCGAGCAAGGTCGCCATCGCGATGAAGCGCCAACGGGCAAAGAGGCCGTGAACCTCGCGCACATAGAGCTTCTTGCGCTTTTCGTAGAGTTCGACCTGGACCGGATCGTCACTCTTTACTGGCTTCTCGGGCTGGTTCTCGGCCATGGGACTGTCTCGTGGAATGCGTCGGGGGTTGGAGGGGGTAACCGCGCGGGAGTTCCGCTCAGTCTCTGTCCTTGGGCGGTTTTTGAATACCACAGGGCTTGCCGAAATAAAGCGTCAGCAGGCAGGAGGATCCGGTGAGCAGCCAGAACAGGAAGAAACCGACTGTGTAAGCGCCGAGACGACTGATGTCGAAACCGCTGTACGCGAGAAAATCGTTCGGGTCGAACACGGTAAAGAACACGACGGTTGCAAAACTGGCGGTCAGGAATGACGGCCACAACACGCAGATGACTTTCTGGATCAGAGGGATCGGCTGGTCCATGGGGCCTCCGAGGCGGGATGGAAAGCAGCAAGGATACAGGACGATATGGGCAAGGTGTCCTTGTGAAAATGGCTTGCCGATTCCAACAAGCCGTTTTTACAAAGACAAAGAGCGGACGTTTCCGCCCGCTCTTGTCCTAAGCTCGCCGCCGGTCAGGACGGCAAACGGTTACTTCTGCGACAGGCTGTACACATAAGCCGACACGACATGCACCTTTTCCTTGCCAAGGAAGTCCGCATGGGCCGGCATGTTGCCGTTACGACCGTCCAGGATCGACGCCATGATGGCCCGCTTGGAACCGCCATAGAGCCAGATGTTGTCGGACAGGTTGGGCGCACCCAGGAAGGTGTTGCCTTCGCCGTTCATGCCGTGACAGCCGGCGCACATCGCGTCGAAAGTGGCCTTGCCAGCAGCGGCAGAGCCGTCGGAGTGTTTACGACCGCCCATGCTCAGAATGTACGCGGCCAGATTCTCCGCGCCTTCCTCACCGACGGCAGCACGCCACGGCGGCATGGCGCCCTGACGACCGTGAAGGATAGTGGTTTCGATATCGGCAGGGGTGCCGCCATACAGCCAGTCACCGTCACGCAGGTTCGGGAAGCCTTTGGCGCCACCCGCATCCGAGCCGTGGCAGACCGCGCAGTAGCTCTGGAAGATACGACCGCCGGTCTTGATGGCGTCGTCGTCCTTGGCGAGCACGGCGATGTCGGTAGCCATGTACTTGGCGTACAACGGCGCGGTGCTGGCTTCCATTTCCTTGACCTCGTCTTCGTACTGGCCAACCTGGGTCCAGCCGAAGTAGCCCTTGAAATCGCCCAAGGCCGGGTACACCGCGAAATACACCACCGCAAAAACCAAGGTGGCGTCGAACATCATCAGCCACCAGCGGGGCAGGGGGTTGTTCAATTCGACGAGGTCTTCGTCCCAGACATGACCGGTCGGTTCGGCGCTACCGGCGATGTTGTTGCTGCGAAGAAGGAAGAACAGCCCGACGATGCCACCGACGGAGATGGCAATGATCAGGTAGCTCCAGAAACTGCTTACGAAATCAGACATTGTTTTTGTCCTCAGAGGGATTTTCGGTGGGCATCGCGCCGGGCTGGTCGTCTTCTTCCAGTGCCAGGCGCGAGGCCTCCTCGAAATCGGCCTTGCGACGGCCACTCCAGGCCCAGACAACGATGCCGATGAAGAGCACCAGTGCCACGACGGTCCAGATGGAGTTGAGAGTCGCACCCATGATGATTACTTCCGGTGAGCGATCGAGGTACCCAGGCCCTGGAGGTAAGCGATGACCGCATCAAGCTCGGTCTTGCCTTCCAGCGCAGCCGGAGCCGCAGCGATCTCTTCATCGGTGTAGGGATGACCGAGCAGACGCAAACGCTCCATTTTGGTCTGGATGTCTGGGTCGTGAACGGCGTTCTCGGCCAGCCACGGGTAGCTGGGCATGATCGATTCCGGCACCACGTCGCGCGGGTTGATCAGGTGCACACGATGCCAGTCGTCGGAATAACGACCGCCAACGCGATGCAGATCCGGCCCGGTACGTTTGGAGCCCCATTGGAACGGGCGGTCATAAACGAACTCGCCCGCCACCGAGTAGTGGCCATAACGCTCGGTTTCGGCGCGGAACGGACGGATCATCTGCGAATGGCAGTTGTAGCAGCCCTCGCGGATGTAGATGTCGCGACCTTCCAGTTGCAGCGCCGGGTAGGGCTTGAGGCCTTCTACCGGGGTGGTGGTGGAGTGCTGGAAGAACAGCGGCACGATCTGGGTGATGGTGCCGAAGCTGACCAGGACCAGCGTTAGCACGATGAGCCAGGGAGTGTGCTCTTCGACGTATTTTTGCAGATTCATGTCTTAGCTCTCCTCAGGCTCAGTGGGCCGCAGCAGGGGCCGGAATGGCCATTTCGGCGGGCTTGGAACCGGCAACGGTCTTCCAGATGTTCCAGGCCATGATGAGCATGCCAGTCAGGAAGATGGCGCCACCGAGGGCACGGATCACGTAGTACGGATGCATGGCGGCGACCGATTCGACGAAGGAATAGGTCAGGGTGCCGTCATCGTTGACCGCACGCCACATCAGACCCTGCATGATGCCGGCAATCCACATCGAGGTGATGTACAGCACCACGCCGATGGTGGAGAGCCAGAAATGGACTTCAACCAGCTTGAGGCTGTGCAGCTCACGGTTGAACAGCTTCGGGATCAGGAAGTACATCGCGCCGATCGAGATCATCGCGACCCAGCCCAAGGCGCCGGAGTGCACGTGGCCGACGGTCCAGTCGGTGTAGTGCGACAGCGCGTTGACGGTCTTGATGGCCATCATCGGGCCTTCGAAGGTGGACATGCCGTAGAAGGACACGGACACGATCAGGAAGCGCAGGACCGGGTCGGTGCGCAGTTTTTCCCACGCGCCCGACAGGGTCATGATGCCGTTGATCATGCCGCCCCAGGACGGCGCCAGCAGGACCAGGGAGAACACCATGCCGAGGGACTGGGTCCAATCCGGCAGCGCGGTGTAGTGCAGGTGATGCGGACCGGCCCAGATGTAGGTGAAGACCAGGGCCCAGAAATGCACGACGGACAGGCGGTAGGAATAGACCGGACGGCCAGCCTGCTTCGGCACGAAGTAATACATGATGCCGAGGAAGCCGGCGGTCAGGAAGAAGCCGACCGCGTTATGCCCGTACCACCACTGGATCATTGCGTCCTGCACGCCGGCGTAGGCGGAGTAGGACTTGATCAGGTTGATCGGCATGGCGGCACTGTTGACCAGGTGCAGCACGGCGACGGTCAGGATGAACCCACCGAAGAACCAGTTGGCCACGTAGATGTGCTTGACCTTGCGGGTCGCCAGCGTGCCGAAGAACACGATCGCGTAGGAGACCCACACGACGGTGATCAGGATGTCGATCGGCCATTCCAGCTCGGCGTATTCCTTGCCGGAGGTCACACCCAGGGGAAGGGTGACGGCCGCCAGGACGATGATCAGCTGCCAACCCCAGAAGGTGAAGGCGGCAAGGCCGGGCGCGAACAGGCGCGTATGGCAGGTGCGCTGCACCACATAGTACGACGTCGCGAACAGTGCGGAACCACCGAACGCAAAGATGACCGCGTTGGTGTGCAGCGGACGCAGGCGACCGAAGGTCAGCCAGGGAATGTCGAAGTTGAGTACGGGCCACGCCAACTGTGCCGCGATGAGGACGCCGACGAGCATGCCGACGATACCCCAGACCACAGTCATGATGGCGAACTGCCGGACGACCTTTAGTTCATAGGTGTCTGTTGCCATGAGTCTCTACCAGGTAGTTATTGGATGAAAAAACGCTGCCACCCGGCGCCAAATGCCGGGTGACGGAATGATGCAGGTTCAACCACTGAAGGTCGGGTTGATGACGCCGATCCAGAGGAACACCAACGCCGCCAGGAGGCCGACGAAGATGACCAGGCCCGCGCCCAGCACAGCACTGGAGAACACGAAGCCTTTTTCTTCAGGAATCTCCATCATGATCGGCAGGCCCGTATAAAGCAGATATACGGTGTAACCGATCACCGGCAGGCCGATCAGGAAGTTCAGCCAGACGATGGGGTTGAGCTGGAACACGCCGGCCAGGAATAGCGGAGTGGCGGTGTAAGCGGAAAGCGCGATCGACTGCGACAGCGGCTGACGGACGTCATAAGTCTGACTCATCCAGTCGATCATCTTGCCGACCACGAGCACCGCAAACAGCATGGCGAGATAGAAGACGATGGTGACGGTTATCGCATTGTCCGGGTCGAGCTTGACGGTCTGACTGCCGAACTGCCAACCGACCTGGGTAATGCCGATATAACCGGCCAGGGCCGGGATCAGCGCAAGGATCGATATGTGGGTGGAGAAACAACCGCTGATTGAGCAGCGGCGGTCACGAATCTTGGCCCACTCGGCGGCGGGTTGAGACAGAAGTCCCCAGACGTGCTGAAAAACCATCTCCTGATTCCTCTGATTGTGGTGATTATGAACAGGTGTCGGAGCGAGGCAGATGAGTCATCCGGTGCGGTAAATGCCCCGGTTTCCTCGAAGGGCGCGGATTGTATTGGCAAATCAGTATTCGGTTAAGTGCTGATTTACATCTTTTGCCTCGATGCATTTATTAGTGGGCGCCAATATTGGTCGAGCGAGATCGTCATGGTTTTGACCTCGGTCAATGTAGACCATTGTTGCATGCCGATAACGGGAACTTTTTCGGGGGAGCGCGTACCGTGTCGTACCCCCTAAATGGGGCATGGTCATGGGGTCGGGTTTCTGGCTTTGACCTCGCATAATGCCAGCCTCAATAGGCACGATTGAATGATGACGTCCGAGCAACCTGATCCCGAAGCCACGAAGACCATGAACTCAGCGGTACCGTGTTATCACTGCGGGCTGCCGGTACCGGTCGGGACCCATTTTCATGTGCTGATCGATGGTCAGGACCGGGCCATGTGCTGTCGGGGCTGCGAGGCGGTCGCGCAGGCGATCGTCGATGGCGGCCTGACCGATTTTTACAAGTACCGCACGGAGGCGGCGCCAACCGCCAGGGAACTGGTGCCGGAAGCGTTGCGTCAGGCGCAGATTTACGACCATCCGGATGTGCAGCGCAGTTTTGTCCGCAGCGACGGGGAACATGTCCGCGAGGCGTCACTGATCCTCGAAGGCATCACTTGTGCGGCGTGCGTATGGCTTAACGAGCGCCATCTGGCGAGCCTGCCGGGGGTATTGGCGGTCGATGTGAACTACGCGACGCAGCGCGCGCGGGTACGCTGGAACGAGCAGTACATCAAGTTGAGCGACATCCTCGCCGCAATCACGGCGATCGGCTACATCGCGCATCCTTACGACCCGAGCCGCCAGCAGGAAATCCTGGAGCGCGAGCGACGTAGCCAGTTGCGGCGCATCGGCATTGCAGCAGTCCTGGCGATGCAGGTGATGATTCTCGCTGTGGCTCTGTATACCGGTGACTGGTGGGGCATGGAGCCGGAGTTTCGTGGCTTCTTCAACTGGTTGGGCATGCTGTTGACGGCACCGGTTGTGTTCTATGCCGGATCGTCCTTTTACCGAAATGCCTGGAATGACCTTCGCCGGGGTCGGGCGGGCATGGATGTGCCGGTATCGCTGGGCATAAGCATTGCGTTTGCCGCGAGCATCTGGGCGACCGTGACCGGCAAGGGTCATGTGTATTACGACTCCGCCGTGATGTTCGTGTTGTTTCTGTTGTCCGCACGCTATCTGGAGCTGGTGGGGCGGCAGAAGGCGGCAGAATCGTCCGAGCGGCTGATTCATCTCTTGCCGGCAATGGCGACGCGGCTTGATGAGTTGGGTGCAAACGAGGTCGTGCCCGTGGCTGAATTGTGCGTCGGCGATCGGGTATTGGTTCGACCCGGTGAGACCGTGCCGGCGGACGGGCGGGTCGTCGATGGCCACTCCAGTGTCAACGAAGCTTTGTTGACCGGTGAGAGCATGCCAGTCAGCAAGCGTGTCGGTGATGCGCTGGTGGGTGGCAGCATCAATGTGGAAAGCCCGTTGACGCTGCAGATCGAACGTACCGGTGCCGATACCACCGTGTCCGAGATTCTGCGTCTGCTGGAACGGGCGCAGAGCGAAAAGCCACTCGTGGCGCAGATAGCGGACCGGATTTCCGCCTGGTTCGTACTTGGCGTGCTCAGTCTGGCGGCGCTGACGGGGCTCTTTTGGTGGCACGCAGACCCGACGCATTGGTTGCCGATCACGGTTGCCGTGCTGGTGGTTTCCTGTCCCTGTGCCCTGTCCCTGGCTACACCCACCGCGATCACCGCCGCGAGCGGTCGCTTGATGCGCGCCGGTTTGTTGGCGACACGCGGCCATGCGCTGGAAACCCTGGCGCGGGCGACTCATGTGGTATTCGACAAGACGGGCACCTTGACCGAAGGCCGACTGAGCGTCGCCGAAATCGTCGTGCTCGACGATCTGGATGCAGACCGAGCGCTCGCCCTGGCGGCGGGGATGGAGATGTATTCGGAACACCCAATCGCCCAGGCAATCCGTGCCGAATCTGGGCGTCGGAAGGTGTCGCCACTGCGGGTCCATGACGTGGACAATCAGCCGGGCCGGGGTTTGCGTGCGATGCAGGGAGGCGCCGCATTGGTCCTGGGGACAGCGGAACTGGTGCGCGCGGAAACCGGTCAGGACCTATCGGTGGATCCGAGACTGGCAGATCGGGTCGGCACCCTGGTTGTGCTGGCCGTCGATGGTGTTCCCAAGGCGGTTTTTCAGCTGGTCGATCAGATCCGTGACGGTGCACGCGCCCTCATTGATGATTTGCGCAGTGTGGGTCTGACGGTGCTGCTGTTGTCTGGAGATCGTGCGGGCGCGGTCGGTCCATTGGCCGCTGAGTTGGGAATCGAATCTTGGTTCGCGGACCTCAGACCGGAAGACAAACTGGACCGGGTGCGGGCCTTGCAGTCGGAAGGCGCGGTGGTGGTCATGGTCGGCGATGGCGTCAATGACGCTCCGGTGCTGGCGGGTGCGCAAACCTCGGTGGCGATGGGGTCCGGGGCTTCCGTGGCGGCGGCCAGCGCCGATCTGTTGTTGATGACCGAGCGGCTGTCCGTGCTCCGCGAGGGGATGGATGTGTCGCGGCGCATGCTTGCCGTGATCACACAGAACCTGAGCTGGGCCTTGGGTTACAACCTGCTCGCGATTCCTGCGGCGGCGATGGGTTATGTGCCGCCGTGGCTCGCGGCCATCGGGATGTCGCTGAGTTCGCTGATTGTGGTCGCGAACGCCTTGCGGCTCAGGAAGTAGCCGTTGTCCCGGTAAATGAAAACGCCCCGATGGTCGGGGCGTTTTGCATATCGGACTGATGTGGGCTCAGTGCGCCCGAATCTCGTTGCCGGTGAGTTTGCGGATCATCGGGTAGAGCTTTTCCGCCTCATCGACAATCCGGTCTTCCATCAGTCGGGTCAGCTCCTGGGTTTCGCTGATGAAACCGTCGTGATCGGCAATGCGCAGTTCCTGACGGCCTGGACGGGTCCAGCGTTTCATGTGGTGGTCGATCATGCGTTTGATTTCGCGTGAGCCGGACATGAAACGATCCGCGACCTGACGGCAGTTCTTGTCGCCCTTGGTCAGCAGTGGGGCGTAAATCTCCCGATCTTCCTGCTCCAGATGTTTGCGTGCGCTGTCCATGTAGGCGAAGAAGACGTCTTTCGCGGTGCAGGTGTCGCAGATCAGACGGTCGGAGATCAGGTAATTGAGTACCCGGGACAGTTCCAGAATTTCGTGGTTCTGGCTGTGAAGATCGTCAATCGTGGTCATGGTGGCAGCCTCCCGGTGGCCTTCTCTTATATTGTGATGGTTCATCGATGAACGGATGTTAGCGAGTATCTGTCACCAAGATAGAACCGACAGGAGGGGATGGCGTTGATTCAGCGCAACGAAAAGCGACCGATACCTCAATGGTCATGGATCGACGATCAGCGCCGCGACCACGCGCCGGCCTTCGCCGGAGAGCACGTTATAGGTCCGACAGGCAGCGGGGGTATCCATGATTTCAAGACCGATGCCGCGACGGATTGCCGCGATCATCAAGGCGGTATCCGGAAAGCGCTGCCGGTTTCCGGTACCCAGCAGCACCACTTCCACGCCGTCCTCGAATGCGGCTTCGAGATGTTCCAGCGTCAATTCGTCCACCCCGGAGATTTCCCAGGCTTCCAGGCGTGACGGTGAAACGATGACATGGCGACGGACCGGGCGGCCATTGATGGTGATCGATCCGGATTCATAAGCGGTGATGCGATTGCCGCCGCCGGGCGTGTCGAGATTCAGGCGCATAAGGTGTCCTCGATGAGGCGGGCGCGTACCCAATCCAACAGCGCCTGTGGCGTTTCAAGGACGGCGTCCGCCGCCCAGGTTTTCGGGTCGTCGTTGTCGCCCAGGTAGCCGAACCCGGCGACCACGCAGGCCATGCCGGCGTTGCGTGCGGCCTGCACGTCACGTTCGGCATCGCCGATGTAAAGGCAGTCCTGCGGTGCCACCCCGAGTCGGCTGGCCGCCGTCAACATGGGTAACGGATGCGGTTTGGCCTGTGCTGTGGAGTCGCCGCTGATGGCGCAGCGAGCGCGCCGATTGAGGCCAAGGTCGTTGAGTAACGGGTCGGTGAACCGGGCGGGCTTGTTGGTGACGATGCCCCACGGAATCCGGCGTGCATCGAGCAGGTCGATCAGTGCATCGACGCCCGGAAAGGGACGGGTGTGGGTGCTGATGTTGGCCAGATAGGTTTCGAGCAGGCGCTGACGCAAGGGTTCGCGTTCATCCTGTCCGAGTTCGCTGAACCCGAGTTCGATTAGGGCCTGTGCGCCGTGGGAGACGCACGGACGGATGTGTGCCAGTGAAAGCGGCTCCCGCCCTTGTTCCATCAACACGGTATTGAGCGCCGGGGCCAGATCTGCGGCGGTGTCGAGCAGGGTGCCGTCAAGGTCGAACAGGATGCCGCGAAATCGCATCTCAATCGGTGTCCGGAGTGGCATGAACCAGGTAATTGACGTCCAGATCGTCCTTGGCCAGGCGATAGGTCTTGCTGAGCGGGTTGTATTGCATGCCGACCACGTCCCGGAATCCCAGTCCGGCGGCGCGAGCCCAGTCGGCCAGCTCGGACGGGCGGATGAATTTGCGGAAGTCGTGGGTGCCCTTGGGCAGCAACTTGAGGAGATATTCCGCGCCGACGATCGCAAACAGATAGGACTTGGGATTGCGGTTGATGGTCGAGAAAAAGACGTGCCCGTCGGGTTTGACCAGGCGTCGGCAGGCGGCGATCACCGAGCCGGGGTCGGGAACGTGCTCAAGCATCTCCATGCAGGTGACCACATCGAATTGCCCGGCGTGTTCAGCGGCGAAATCCTCGGCGGTGCTTTGCTGGTAATCGACATCCAGTCCGGATTCCAGCAAGTGCAGCCGGGCAACCTGCAGCGGTGCCGCACCCATATCGATGCCGGTTACCGTGGCGCCCTTGGCGGCCATCGATTCGGCGAGGATGCCGCCGCCGCAACCGACATCGATCACGCGCCTGCCCTGGATGCCCCGACTCAGGCGGTCGATGTAATCGAGCCGCAGCGGGTTGATGTCGTGCAGTGGCTTGAATTCGCTGTTTGCATCCCACCAGCGTGAGGCCAGCGCCTCGAACTTGGCGATTTCGGCGTCATCGACGTTGGGGGATTGGGTGGCGCTGTTCATGGTTCTCGTCCCGCAAGGTGGGTTGGAGCGGTTTACGAATCGGTGTGCGCGTTGGCGGACAGTTTGTCTCGCCAGATCTGGGCTTGTCGGAGTGCGGCGTCGGCGTCGATCGTGGTCAGGACGCCATCGCGCAGCACCTGCCGCCCTTTGATCCAGACCTGGCGGACGTTTTCGCGTCCGGCGGCATAGATCAGAGTGGAAAGCGGATCGTATACCGGCTGGTTTTCGACGCCAGTCAGATCGACGGCGACGATGTCGGCCGCCTTTCCAGGTGTCAGCGATCCTGTTTCCGCGTCCAGGCCGAGTGCCTTGGCGCCGTTCAGGGTCGCCATCGTCAGTACCGAGGCGGCGTTGACGGCGGCGGCGCTGTTGGCCGCGAGTTTGCCGAGCAGGGCGGCGGCGCGCATCTCGCTCCACATGTTGAGGTTGTTGTTGCTGGCCGCGCCGTCGGTGCCGAGGGCGACGTTGATGCCGTGATCGAGCAGTTTCTGGACCGGGCAGGTGCCGCTCGCCAGCTTCATGTTCGATTGCGGACAGTGGACGATGTGACCGCCGGTTTCCGCGAAGCGTTCGATTTCCTCGTCGAGCAGCTGGGTCATATGAACCGCGATCAGCGAGGGTGAAAGCAGGCCAAGATCATCCATGCGGGCGAGTGGCCGCTGGCCGGTGGACTCCACGGCCTGATGGATCTCGCCAGCGGTCTCGTGAACGTGGATATGAATCGGAATGTCGAGCTCGGCGGCGTAGGTGAGCACCTTGCGTAACGGCTCGTCGGAGACGGTGTAGGGCGCGTGCGGGGCGAACGCGGTGCGGATCAGGGCATTGCCTCGATAGTCGTCGTGCAGGGCGACGCCCTTGCGCAGATATTCCGCCGGGTCCTGCGCCCAGGGGGTGGGGAAGTCCACCATGATCAGGCCGACGACGGCACGGATTCCGGCGGTTGCCGCTTCATGGGCGACGACGTCGGGGAAGAAGTACATGTCGTTAAAGCAGGTGGTGCCGGAACGCAACATCTCAGCGACGCCCAGACGAGTGCCTTCGCGCACGAAGGCTTCGTTCATATGCGCCTGTTCCGCCGGCCAGATGTGTTCGGTCAGCCAGGTCATCAACGGCAGATCGTCGGCGATGCCGCGCATCAAGGTCATCGCAATATGGGTGTGGGCGTTGATCAGGCCCGGGATCAGGGCGTGGCCGGGGAGCTTGACGGTCTGCCTGGCCTGAAAGCGGGATTCGGCCTCGGCGCGTGGCACGATTGCGCGGATTCGGCCGTCCTGGATGGCCAGGCTGTGGCCGTTGAGGATGTGGCAATCGGGCTCGACCGGAATGATCCAGTCGGCATGAATCAGGGTGTCGATGGCGTTCATGGGCGTGAAGTGTAACGCCGACATGCCAAACTAGGCCGCATACTCATGGCCGGTTTCCGCCTGTTTTTCCTCCTATCGCTTTCAGGTTTTTGTAATGACAGCCCAGTTCGACTCCGTGCGCGCCATCGAATGGCGCAACGATCGCTTGTATCTGCTTGATCAACGCATCCTTCCAGTCAGCGAGACCTTCATCGAACTCAACGACGCGCGGGTTACCGCAGACGCGATTCGCGACATGGTGGTTCGCGGCGCACCTGCCATCGGGGTGACCGCCGCCTTCGGTATCGTGCTCGCCGCGAGGGAGGCGTTCGCCAAGGCAGGAGCGGACTGGAAACGGGCGATTGAAGCCGATTTGCAAATCCTGGCCGGTTCCCGACCCACAGCGGTCAACCTGTTCTGGGCGATCGAACGCATGCGCCGCGTCATGACCGATTTGGGTGCGAGCAACCCGGAAGCGCGTCTGTTGGCCGAGGCGCAGGCCATCCATGCGGAAGACGTCGCGGCCAATCGCACCATGGGCGAACTGGGCGCGGCGCTCATCGATCCGTCCGAGGCCGTGATCACCCATTGCAACACCGGTTCGCTGGCGACGGGCGGATATGGCACTGCGCTCGGTGTGATTCGCAGCGCTTACGCGGCCGGTCGGATCAAGAAGGTGTTCGCCGATGAAACCCGCCCCTGGCTGCAAGGTGCCCGTTTGACGGCGTGGGAACTGGTCAAGGACGGTATCCCGGTCGATCTGCTTGCTGACGGTGCCGGCGCCTGGCGAATGAAGAACGGGGGCATCAGCTGGGTCATCGTCGGTTCCGATCGCATCGCCGCGAACGGGGATGTCGCCAACAAGATCGGCACGTATCATGCGGCGGTCGCGGCGCGCTATCACGGCGTCAAGTTCATGGTGGTCGCGCCCAGTTCGACGGTGGACATGAAGACCGCCACCGGCGCCGATATTCCCATTGAAACCCGCAGTGCCGATGAAGTCTTGCATATCGGAGGCAGACGGATTGCGGCAGAAGGCGCGGGGGCCTGGAATCCGGTGTTCGACGTGACCCCGGCGGAACTCGTCGATGCCATCGTCACCGAGCGCGGCGTGGTCCTGAATCCGACCACCGAGAAGATGCGCGCGATGATGGCTTGATGGTGGGCATGGCGTTCAACGGATCTCTTCGATCGAGAAGCGCTTGTCCATCATCTTCGGTTGCAGCAATGCGTGGCCCTGCGTCTGCCAGTGGACCAATTCGGTGATCGCGGACGGCACCACCTGTACGAAGTCGTAGAAGTCTGCGGGGGTGTAGCCGTAGTCATGGGCGGCAAGTGCGCATACCTTGAATTCGACGCCCAGGTCGGCGTAATAGCGCATGCGTTCGACAGCGTCCTGATATTTCGCGTAATTCTTGTGGGCCAGGGCAACGATTTCGGTGCCGTGAATGACCACCTTGATGCTCATCTGGTCCGGGGTGTAACCATAAGGCTCGGCGCTCAAGGGATTCATCAATGAACGAATCCAGTAAAGCGCGGCATTGATTTGGCTTGGGTCGTCGAAATAGAAGTCGAACACGACCTTGGGCGGGTCGTATGCGGTATCGATTACTTCCGCCCCCTGGGTAGCAGGGTCGATGCTTGGCGCGGATTCTTCGGCGAGTGACGCCACGCTGACAAACAACAGGGTTATAAGGGTCCGGATGACCACAAGGCGGGGTAAGGTACGCATGACGTCATCCCGGTTGGGGTGGGCGCATCCAGTATAGTCAGGCGTTGTCTTCCGGAATCGTTTTCATTTGAGGTCGCCGTGAATCTGATCGATCGTTTTCCATTGCCGTCGTTGCTCATCAGCGCATTGCTGCTGGGTTCGGCGCCCTTCGTGCCAGAGCCACATCTGGTCGAGAAACTGCGCATGCTCGTGGATGGAACGCTGTCGCGTCCGCTGGACATTTTCGACCTGTTTCTGCATGCCAGCTTGCCGACTCTACTAATCATTCGCTTGGCCCGGATGGCGATGGGCTTGCCGCGCAACGCAGGCGCATAGCGTCGCGGTCGGATTTTCCACCAACAAAAAAAGCCGACTCAGCACCGCTGGTCGGCTTTTTCGGTTCGAGGTGGTTCGAACTTATTTGCTACTGAACTTGATCGGCAGGTAGACCGGGCAGAAGCCGACCAGGCCAGTGGCCAGCGGCACTACGCCGATCCATGCCCAGGTCGGACCAGCCATGAACGCCGCCCAGACGACCAGTGCCGCACCGACAACGATGCGCAGGATTTTATCGATACCGCCAACATTCTGTTTCATTGGTATTGCCTCTTTTGTAGGGTGTTTCGGGGAACGGATTTCAGCTTACGCATGGGTAACCGGATGTTCCGTAACTAAGTCACTTTGCGGCTTCGCGCACGATCCGCCGTAGCGCTTGGTGGTCGAGGATAGTCAATCGTGCGCGCCCAAGCTTTACCAGGCGTTGATTTTCGAACTCCTTGAGTTGCCGGCTGATGACTTCGCGGGCGCTGCCCAACTCGTTGGCCAATGCCTGATGTGTGCGCACGATTTCACCGCCTTCGGTCTCGGCGAGACGCAACAGGCATTGCGCGAGCCGGGCATCGATACGTCCGAAAACCAGGTCATCGATCAGCGTCAGCAACACGCTCATGCGTTGGCTGAAGGAGGCGAACACGAATTGGCGGAATACCGTTGAACAACCGATTGCCTCATGAAAGACGTTACGCGGAATGGCCACCGCTCTCACCGGTTGGGTGGTTATGCCATCGGCAGGGTATTGGTCGCCGGCGAACAGGCAGGAGGTGGTCAAGACACAGGATTGACCGTCATTCACCCGATACAGATCGATTTCACGCCCGTTGCTCGCGATGCGATAGACCCGCACCTGGCCGTTGAGAACCAGCAGGTAATTGTCGGCGTGCTGGCCGACATGAAACACGGGTTGATGCGCCGACAGGTCGAGGATGCGACCGGCGTCCAGCAGTGTCCCGCGACAGGCCGACTCGATCGCCCTCAATTCAGGAAACAGGGCGACCCAGTCAGGGCGGTCTGCGGCGGGAGGAATTTGCGTGCGGGGATGAAACATCTGTTGGCCTGATGCGGTCTGAAAAAGGATGGAATCTACGGTTGTTCATTAGCGATTGTCGTTGAATTCACGGGGGCGCGGGCCTACGCTGGCGTCCCGCCGTTACCCCCCTCGTTTCACTCCACGAAGCCGGATGCAATGACCTCTTCATCACCAATGCGACGTTTGTCTGTTGGCATTTTTCTGACCTTGTCGACGCTCGTTTATGGGAGCGGGCAGGCGGAAACCTATGATCAGTCGATGGCCTTGCAGCGTAGCGAATTCAAGGCCGCAGAGCGTGCCTTCGATCGCAAGGACGTGAAGGAGTACGAGCGCCTCAAGGCGCGTCTGTCAGACTATCCGCTGTATCCGTATTTGGTTTACGAGGAGCTGGTGCGCAATCTCGCGAGGACTCAGTCCGGGGCGATTGGGGAATTCCTTGACCGTTGGGAGGGGTCGCCGCTCGCGGATCGTCTTCGCAGCAAGTATCTGGACGTGCTCGCCCAGCGTGGCGATTGGCGGGAGTACCTGGCGTTTGATGCACCCAGCGAGTCGGCCTCTCGCCAGTGCCGCACGGTATGGGCCATGTATAAGACCGGCGAGCGTGCCGCTGCCCTGGATCGCGTCGAGCCGCTCTGGTTGTACGGCAAGTCTCGCCCCAAGGAGTGTGATGCTGTCTTCAAGGCGTGGAAGGAGGCGGGCAAACTGACTCCGGAGCGGGTCTGGGCGCGCATTCATCTGGCGATGAAAAAGCGTAACTGGCAGCTTGCCAACTACCTTAAGCGTGAGTTGCCGAAAGACGACCAGCGCTGGGTGGATGTCTGGGTAAAGGCTTGGCGGTCGCCCGATTCGCTTAACAGCATTGCGGAACTGAAACAGAACGTACCGCTCGCGCGCCGGATTGTCATCAGCGTGCTGAAGCGGTTGGCTCAACGGGATACCGATAAGGCCATCCGGCTGTGGGAGCCGTTCGAGAAGACGGGCAATTTCAGCGCGCGGGATCGTGCGTCCCTGGCGCGCACCATTGGGGTGCATCTGGCATTGGATCGCGATATGGAGGCGCTGCACTGGTTTGCCTTCCTGCCCATCGATGAGACCGACAAGGTGGCGCTGGGATGGGCGGTGCGCGTCTGCATGGTCAACGGCGAATGGAACAAGGCGCTGTATTGGTTGAATCGCATGCCTGAAGACCTGCGTGAGGATCAGCAGTGGCGCTATTGGCGCGGGCGGGTGTTGCAGGAACTCGGTCGCGACCATGAAGCCAACAAGTATTTCGCCGGGGTGAGCCTGAACCGAAGCTACTACGGTTTCCTGGCGGCAGATCACGTCGGGGCGGCGTATGAGTTCGAGCAGGAGGTCCTTGAGCCGACGGAATCCATGCGGCAGTACCTGGAAACCAAACCCGGCGTGCTGCGGGCGCGTGAGTTGTATGCCCTGGACAAGCGTCTGGATGCGCGTCGTGAATGGTGGGTTCTGGATCGAAGCCTCAACCCGGATGAATTGCGGGTGGTCGCCAAGCTGGCTCAGGAATGGGGCTGGCACGATCGCGCCATCCTGACGGTGGCGCGCGGTGGTCACTTTGACGACCTGGCATTGCGTTTCCCGTTGGCGTTTTCCGAACATATTCACCGTTATGCCGATCTGCGCGACCTGGATCGTTCCTGGGTGTACGCCGTGTGTCGCCAGGAAAGCGCGTTCTCGCCGGACGTGCGTTCTCATGCGGGTGCCACCGGTCTGATGCAACTCATGCCGGCAACCGCAAAACGGGTTGCCAAGCAGATCAACACTAGCGTCCGGCACAGCAGTGATCTGACCGAGCCGGAGTTGAATGTGCGACTCGGAACGTACTACCTGCGTTCTGTCTACGACGATCTGGCCGAGAATCCGGTGCTCGCGACGGCGGCGTACAACGCGGGGCCGCACCGGGTCCGAAAATGGTTGCCGGAAACCGGCAAGCCGATGCCGGCAGACCTGTGGGTTGAACTGGTTCCGTTCAACGAGACCCGCGAGTATCTGCGCCGGGTGTTGGCCTATTCGGTGATTTACGACATGCGGCGCGGACTTGAAACCCCGCGCCGGATCAGCGAGCGCATGCCGGCCGTGGTGTCGCTTGAAGAGGCCAATCGAATCGCGGAGCAGAAGGCCAGTTCGCCCCGGAGTTGAGATGTCCCGGACCCTGTTGCTGGAAGTGTTTGATGCCGCTTTGCATGCCGTTCACGGACAGGCACGGACAGCGGAATATCTGCGTGCGAACCCCAGGATCGGCGACGTTCATGTGATCGCGGTCGGCAAGGCGGCGACCGCCATGATGCACGGTGCGCGGGATGTATTGGGGAAGTCGTTGCGAAGCGGCTTTGTGGTCACCAAGCATGGCTATGAAGATTCATCTTTGCTGGGTGATGCACGGATTCGGTGTCTGAGTTCGGGGCATCCGGTTCCGGATGCCGCCAGTTTTGCCGCCGGGCAGGCTTTGATCGAGTACATCGCAGCGCTGCCGCGCGACGCCTTTGTCTTGGTGTTGCTCTCAGGTGGCGCATCGAGCCTTATGGAGGCGCCTGTGGAAGGGATGACGGTGGCCGATATTCAACGGGCCACCGATTTTCTGCTCGCCGATGGTTGGGACATCGGGGCGATGAATCGTTTGCGCAAGCGGTGGTCACGGTTGAAGGGGGGCGGGGTGTTGGCGCTGCTCGACGGCAGGGAGGTAGAGGTGCTGCTGATCTCGGATGTGCCCGGGGATGACCCGGCGGTGATCGGGTCAGGTCCGCTCTGGCCGATGATGCACGCTGAATTGCCGCCGTTGCCGGATTGGTTGGTGGAATGTCTGCCGCCTCCGCAGCCGGTTTCCCTGCGGCCCGTGCCACATCGGGTGATCGCCACCAACGGTGATGCCTGCAAGGCGGTGATCAACGCCACCAGAGCACATCATTTGTTCGCCACCAACGGAGATGGACCGTTGGAAGGCGATGTCCTGGAGGCAGCAAGCCGGATTGCGCAGTCGCTGCGCGATGCGGAGCCGGGTATCTATGTTTGGGGCGGTGAAACCACGGTGCGTCTCCCGGAGAACCCAGGTCGAGGTGGGCGCAATCAGCAGATGGCCTTGGCGTTGGCGATCGAGCTGGATGGCCGGGACGACATCATCGTGCTCGCCGCCGGAACGGATGGCACGGATGGGCCAGGCGAAGATGCGGGCGCCTTGATCGACGGTCAGACGGTGAGCCGGGGTCAGGTGCACGCACTGGATGCACGCCGCTGCCTGAATGAGGCGGATTCCGGAACATTCCTGGCAGCAAGCGGTGATCTTCTCTATACCGGGCCGACGGGCAGTAATGTCATGGATATGGTGATCGGGTTTATACATGCCCCCGATTGAACTTGGCGCGGAGCGGAATCTGCAGGCGCACGCGCTGCAATGCCTTAGAAGCTGCGATGCGGACGTGAAGTGCGCACTGACGGCGCGCATCGGCGAGGCGTGGCGGACGGGTGATCTGACGCTCGATTCGGCACCTTCGGTGGAGGAGATCGAGTCACCGGGACGCCCGCTCAAACCGGATCTGGTTCCACCCGGAAAAGTCGCACGACGCGGTTATAGCAATCGGGGTGAGCGCGCCGCCTTACTCCACGCCCTGGCGCATATTGAATTCAATGCGGTCAACCTCGGTTGGGATGCGGTTTATCGCTTTCGAGGCCTGCCCAAGGCCTATTACGACGATTGGGTCCAGGTTGCCGAGGATGAGGCCAGGCATTTCCTGCTGTTGCGGGACCGCTTGCGCGATCATGGTCATGAATACGGCGATTTCTCGGCGCATAACGGGCTTTGGGAGATGGCGATGAAAACCTCGGGTGATTTGGTCGCGCGTATGGCTCTGGTGCCGCGCGTCCTGGAGGCGCGGAGTCTGGATGTCGTCCCGGGTATCGTTCGGAAATTGCGAGGCGTCGGAGATCGCGCGTCCGCAGAGGTCCTGGAACTGATCGAACGCGAAGAAGTGGCGCACGTTGCGGCAGGCAGCCGCTGGTTTCGATTTGTCTGCGAACGTGAAGGCCGGGAACCGACGGCTACCTTCCGTGCATTGATCGAGCAATACATGAAAGGTCGGGTCAAAGGCCCGTTTCATTTTGAAGCCCGTCGGGCGGCGGGCTTCGACGACGACGAAATCACTCTTTTGGAGGAGCTGGGCGGATGAGAACGTTTGCTGGGTTGAGTCTGATGTTGGTCATGGTTACGGCTCGGGCTGAGACCATGCAGCTGACATTCATGGAGCAGGAGCAGGGGATCGAGCCTTATCAGGTCCGCATGCTGGTGAACCCGGAATTCCTGCGCATCGATGATGGCCCGGATGCCGAAGGCTTTCTGTTGTTGCGTCGCGCTGATGGCATGGTGTTCAGCGTCGTGAACGAGAACGAATCGGTGCTTGATATACCTCGGCGAGACATCCCCGCAACGCCGCCAATTGCGGTGAATCCCCTGGACGAGTACACGCCAGACCCAAATGCACCGAAAGTCGGTGGGAAGGCGGTGGTGAATTATCGCCAGCAATTTGACGGCGTGACCTGCTTCAGCGCGGTGATCGCTGATGATTTGCTGCCCGACGTCCGAGCCGCGTTAACCGAGCTCAATCTCACCTTGGCTGGGCAGCAGATGCAGACCATCGCCAATTTTCCGAAGGAGTCGATTACCCCATGTTTGTTGGCGCGTCTCGTTTATGCCCGGCAGCGCTTTTTGACGCGGGGATTGCCCCTTGCGGAATGGGATGAGAATGGCTATCGCCGCCAACTGACCGATTACCGCGCCGTCAAGGATCTGCCTGAAGATACCTTCACGGTCCCCGCTCGCTACGAGCATTTTCAGATCGGTGAAGCGTTGCCGCTATGACGTCATGACGGGATCTTGCACCGTTCGGTGTGGTGGTGGGATCTCGACCGGCGGGAGCCGTATACCATAAGGGGTGTTCCCTTGCGTTTTTATGACCATTCCAATATAAGCGTTTGGCTAATTCGAATATCACGAAATTCCGTTCCACTCATTTAGGAGTCCTCAAATGGCCTTTGATCAAGAACTCGACGCCTCCGGTCTGAACTGCCCGCTGCCGATCCTGCGCACCAAGAAGGCGCTGGGCAAAATGGAATCCGGTCAGGTCCTGCGCGTGATCGCGACCGACCCCGGTTCCATCAAGGACATGGAAGCTTTCGCGAAGCAGACCGGTAACGAGCTGATCGAGTCCGGTGAAGAGGGTGGCAAGTACACCTTCCTGATGAGAAAAGCCTGAGGCCTCAGCCTCCGCATAGACCCTGGTGTGAGTTGTCGCTCCCACCAGGGTTTTTTTATCAATCAATACGTTAAGCGCTACGTAAGAGGGTTAGCCCTATGGACGAAAAGAAACTTGCGATCATCGCCACCAAGGGCACGCTCGACTGGGCGTACCCTCCGTTCATTCTCGCTTCGACTGCGGCGGCCTTGGGTTACGAGACCCAGATCTTTTTCACGTTCTACGGTCTGCAGTTGGTCAAGAAGAACCTTGATCTGAAAGTGAGCTCTCTGGGTAATCCCGGCATGCCGATGCCGGCGGGGATGGACAAGTGGTTCCCGGTGCTGTTGCAGGCGCTGCCAGGCATGGAAGGCATGATGACTTCCATGATGAAGAAGAAGATGGCCAGCAAGGGCGTCGCCAGCCTCGAAGAGCTGCGCGAGCTTTGCGTTGAGGCTGAGGTGAAGATGGTTGCCTGCCAGATGACTGTCGATCTGTTCGATATGGAGCATGGCGATTTCATCGACGATCTGGAGTTCGGCGGGGCCGCTTCGTTCTTTGAGTTTGCGGGTGAATCGGACATCTGTCTGTACATCTGAATCACAGGCGAAGTCCGTTTTATAAAGGCCGACAGCTCAGCTGTCGGCCTTTTTTCGTTTTGGATCAACCGCTTCGTAATATTCAATATCAGTATATATGGATTAGCTTATAATTAATTCTTTTGTATCAACGACTTAGGTTGACGGTTGTCGTTTCCGACACTATCGTGTTGCCCCTGTACAACACCAATGGCACAGCGCTGTTGCAAATTAGATACAAATAAGGCGCTGGCCCTATTTTTCCGGAAGAGGGGTTATTACATGAATCACCGTTCGCTTAAGGCGGCCGTCGTGGCGGCTTTGATGACTGTTGGCGCGGCTGCTGGCGGTATTGCCAACGCCGCTGTACCTAAAAACCTGCCGATGCCGAGCGGTTCACCGAGTGGTGAAGACGTCGCCAATCAGGTTTATTTCGTCAACCATTTCTTTGCGGTGAAGAATTTCTCGATCGAGGAAGTAGGTGATGCCATCACCATCCTGATCAATCGTGCGGCGGACAGCGATCCCACCACCATTACCCTGGAGCGTTACCTGAACAACGACTATCCGGATGGCGATCCGGTATGGTCCAAGGATCTCGCGATTTTCAAATCCGGCAAGCTGCGTGGCACCGGCATGTTGATTACCGACTTCTCGGAAGCGGGCAAGAGTCAGGCGTACGCGATCTGGTTGCCTGCATTGCGCAAGATTCGGCGCTTCGCGGAGCCGGCACACGATGATTCCTGGGGTGGTTCCGACTTCACGTTCGGCGACGTCACGCTGCGTAAACCCGAACATGAAAAGCATGAAGTTACCGGTAAGGAAACCTTCAACGATTGCCTGGGTGTGATGGATGTTCCGGCGGCACAGCGCAACAAATACATGGGAGATCTGCCGGCCTCCGATTGCAGCGCCAAGGGCAAGGAAGTCTATGTGCTGAAGAGCACCACCAAATTCGATAACTGGTGGTACGACTATCGCGTCAGCTATGTTGATACCAAAACGTTTGCCGATTACCGCACCGAATATTTCAAGGGCGGAAAAAAGATCAAGGTCATCGATCGTTCCTGGGGTTCCATGGAGCTGTCCGACCCGCGCGCCCAGTACTGGTCGTCCTGGTACGGAAAAGACCTGAACACCAATCATGAGACCTGGGCCGTGATTCCGCGCTCGGTCATCAAGTGGGATTCCGACAAGCCTGAATCGTTGTGGTCTGAGCGCACCTTGCGCCAGATTCGCCGTTAAGTCTTGTTCATCAAATTCATTTAGGGGAACGATCTGATGAAAAGCACAAAGCTTCGTACTGCCATCCTTGCGGCTATCGCGGCACCGACTTTGATGTCGAGTGCTCAGGCTGGATGGGAATTTAACGGCTACCTCAAATCCGAGGTTGCAGCGACGGTTGACTCCGGCGAGTACATTGGCGCGCGCCGGGCGACGAACGACACCACTCAGGGACACAGTAGTGGTGATGTGTACAAAAGTGAGCTTAGCGCTCGGATGTTTATCAACGGGGATATCTTCGAGAGCAGCAGCTTGCATGCCGATGTCAACCTGATGGTTGATCCGGATGCAACGCCCAAAGGCTATCGGGGGCCGAAGGCGTACACCCAGCAGGATCCGCTGCGTGAGCTGTATATCGACACCAGCATCGGCGATACCTACGTCCGCTTGGGTAAGCAGCAGGTGGTTTGGGGTACGGCTGACGGCATCAAGCTGCTCGACATTATCAACCCTACCGATTACCGCGAATTCGCTCAGAACACGATGGAAGACTCGCGAATTCCTGTGTGGATGGTGAACGTTGACACCCCGATTGGTGATTCCGGTTCGTTGCAGTTCATTCTTTCTCAAACCAAAGAGAATCAGGTCCCTGGGCTGCGTGCATCCGGGGATGCAGGGCATCCGTTCCTGATGAAAGGGGTCGATTCGATCACCGGCCCCGTAAATGGTTTCCTGAATATCGGTCCTGCAATGGGTAATGTCGCCCGGTTCTTTGCTGAGTTCCCGGGTGGCGGCTCACTTGCCGCCGGTGCCCCACGACTGCGGGCCTATACCCAAACGCGCGTTGTTGACTATATCAACGACGTGACCACCCAGGACAACACCGACTACAACGGTGGTGGTCCGGCCAACGGTCTGTTCAGCGAGGCGGATTTTCGCGGGACCTGCGATGAGGCCGGGGTGGGTGGCAACACGACGTTCTGCGAAGCGATTGACTTGAATTACGTTTCCCAGACATCCAACACCATTACCGGACCGGGTGGCGCGACCGGTACAGGTGGCAGCAACGGTAATGTTACAAACCTACTCGCTGCAACCGATGGCATCTCTGATGGGTCCGCGCTGAACATTTACAATATCGCCAGCCCGACCTCGATGTTTGAGTACATGGACCAGACTGCGTTCTCAACGTTCTCGACATTCGTGAACATGAATACCGAGTTCAGGACCAAGAACATGCCTGACGACACCGATGTCAATTTTGGTGCTCGTTTCAAGGGTTCTACTGACGGTGGCACGAACTTCTCGGTAAATTACCTGTACGCCTACGATGCCAACCCGTACATTGATCTTCACTGGGAGGATGCGTCCGGCAATCGCCTTTATGTGCAGGAAACGAACGCCAACCGGACGCGCGGCGGTGGCACGACCGCAGGCGAAACCACCACCATCACCACTCTCGGCCTCTACAAGGATGCGGCCTTCACCAGTCAGCATCTCGTCGAAAATGATGGCGCCGCGACCCTTGTGTTCGACGAAAAAATGGCTCGTATTCACAACCTGGGTGCGTCATTCGATACCGCGTTTGATATGGCCGATACCCCGCTGGTTGTTCGTGGCGAATTTCTTTATCAGAAAGATGTCCGTACACCGGTCGTGAATTTGGCCGAACTCCGCATTGGTAACGTTGAGGAGGCTCTCAAGTCTCAAGAATCCGACTGGTTTAAGTACGTCATCGGGGTTGATGCGACGGTCTGGACAAACCTGCTAATCAGCGGTCAGTTTATCCAGTTCATTAACCTGGATTACGTAGATGAAACGGTTCAGGCCAATCCCAATAATGCATCCGTGACCGGTCGGCGTTATTCGGCGGATCCGTCTACGTTGCACCTGACGAACGGTCTGAAAAAGGCTGAGGAATATAAGGAGTTCTACTCTCTGTTCTTCTCCAAGCCGTTCGGCGAGGCACAGTTGGGTCGCTTCAACAACATCACCATCTTTGAAGAAGGTGGTGGTTACTGGAACCGAATGGACGTCGAATACAGCTTCAGTGACAACCTGGTGGGTTCTGCTGAATGGAATCAGTATTGGGGTGACGAAGACACGACCTTTGGTCAGTTCGACAAGTCCTCCAACTTCCAGATTGGTGTGAAGTACATCTTCTGATGTATTTCGGATAAAGCACCAGTAATGCGCCGTCGGGGAGTTCGCATCATGCGTACCGACCCGGCGGCGTTTTTATTTCCGCGCCATGCTGGGCCTGACTCGGGGCAAGACTCATGAGCAATAACAATCAATCGGAGCAGGGCTGGACCTGGTCGTACGCACGGTTCGTGCTGCGGTTCCGGATTCCTATCATGTTGTTTGTGCTGATCGGAACGATCGTCGCGGCAACGCAGATTCCCAAGCTTGATGTCCGTAACGATCCGGACACTTTGTTGCCGCCTACCAACCGTTACGTGGCCACCAACCTTTACGGTGAACACAAGTTCGGCATGGGCAACCTCATGGTATGGGGTATGCGCATCAAGGGTGACGGCGACATCTATCAGCCCTGGTTCATTAACATGGTCCAGGAGCTGCACAACCGTGTCGTTGAACTGCCGTATTCGAATGCGCAGAATTTCATCGATCTGGCATCCCAGAAGATCAAGTACATGGGGGTCACCGAATACGGCGACCTGCAGTTCAAGCGCTTGATTCCAGTCGAAGGTATCGACACCAAGGATCCGGAAAGGGCCAAGGATCAGCTCGACTACTTGCGGCGAGGCCTGGAGCAGAATCCGGCAATGGGGCCGATGCTGCTGCATTTCGAGGATGCCGATGGCAAAAAATGTGATTTCCTCAATCACGACGGCTGTACGACAAAGGCCACGTTCATCATTGGTGACTATTCCGATGAGGTGAAGCCGATTTACTTGTCGTGGGTCCGGGATGTTCGCGCCATCGTCGATGACTTCGAAGCGCGTTACGGGGATCGGGTTTCGTTCATGACGGCGGGCGAGCCTTACTTCCTTGCCTACATGCTGCTGGATCTGGTCAACAAATGGTGGCTGTTCGTCATCGCCATCTTGATCGTCATGGTGGTGCTGTGGTTCGAATTCCGGACTGCCCGTGGTGCGATGTTCCCGCTGCTCGGTGTGGGTTCGACCATCACCATGACCATCGGGGCGATGGGTTACACGGAGTTCAAGCTCACGACCATGATGGTACTGACGCCGATGCTGTTGCTGGCGATTGGTATTGGGCACTCGGTACAGATTACACGGCGATTCCTTCAGGAACGTCAGCATCGACCTGACGACCAGCAGGCGGCAGAGTATGCGATTGCCGCGACCATCGTGCCGGCGACCTTGTCCATCGTTACCGATATGGTTGGCTTCGCGACGCTCGCCTTGGTCGATATCTCGTTTTACAAGGATTACGCCTATTTCGGCGTGTTCGGAATGATGACCTTGTTGCTGACGACGACGACGCTCATTCCGTTGTTGTTCATCACGTTCCCGCAGAAGGAATTCCAGACCGAGTCGTCCGGCCACTGGGAGCATGCGGTGGGGCGCTTCCTGTCACGTGTGATAAACGGCCCGGGCAAGTGGGTGCCGATCACCATCCTGATTATCGCGTTTGGTGTCTCGATGCATTACACCAAGGTGATCGAAGGAGTGCAGGCGGTCATGTCCGGGGAGAATGCCGAGTTCGACATCATGCCCGGCGTCGAGAAGGGTATTAACTATTCGCGCGCCGCCTTCAAGGAGCACTCGATCACGATTCAGGACCTGGAAGGTCTTGGCAAGATCATGCCCGGCGTCATTTCCGTAAATATCCCGGTTCGGGGTATTGAAGACGTCAAGGCGCCTTGCGGGCCGGAAAACTACGAGAACGGAAAGCGCCTGAGCTATGACTGTTTTGATCCGGATGAAGATCCCATTCAAGGCATCTTCAATGATGCCGAGGTCTTGGCCGATCTTGAGGCCTTTGAGGACTGGATGCGCACGCACCCTTACATCGGCTTCACCGGGTCGTACGTGCAATTCGTGAAACTGGTCAACATGCTGCTCTCATCACCGGCAGGTGAAGCCTCGGATTACCGACTGTTCCATATTCCTACGGTCGCTCATATGAAGGACCCGGAAAACTGGGAGTTCTATCGCGACCCGGGCGACGAGGAGTTTGTGCCGGATCCGGACCAGACCGTACAGCTGTATAACGGTCTGCTTCAGGCCAACACCAGCGCGGGCGATCTCGATTCCTTCGTGGACATCAATACTTGGAACGAAGGCATCGTCATGGGCTTCGTCAACACCATGGATCCGGTGAAAACCCACGTCTTGGTGCGCGACATCCAGAAGTACATGCGCGACCACGCCGATTCTCCCGGACTCAAGAAGGTGAAACTGGGGCTTCGTAACGGCGATGTCGCGACCCTGACCAATGGGGATCACACCGAGGTCTTCCGGGTCTCCGGCGATCCGGAAGTCACGGACCCGGCGGTTGGTGGCTTCCTGGGCGCCACCGAGGCAACTCGCGAAGTGGCGATGTCCGAATGGCTCAAGAGTCCTTTGACCACGGCAGCGGCGATCTTCCTGATCTCCATGCTGATGTTCCGCTCGATTGCGGTGCCGGCCATCCTGATATTCATGCTGTTGGTGACCCTGTTCGGTCAGTACGGCATGGGCGGCTATTTCACGTCGGTGCAGAACTGGTCCGGCAACCTGGCCTTCCACACACAGGTGGCGTTGAGTATCGCCATGGGTCTGGGTGTGGACTACGGCATTTACATGTTCTCGCGCTTGCGGGAAGAGATGATTGCCGTCGGCGATTGGAAGACCGCGCTCGACAATACGCTGAGTTCCACCGGTTCTGCGGTCATTGTCTCCGTGGTCGTCCTGCTGGGCAGCTTCATTCCGTTGCTGAGCACCGAGTTGGCGAATACCTGGGCATTGGGTATTTACATCACCGAGGCGCTGTTGATCGACGTGATCCTGGCCTTGACCATCCTGCCGCTGCTGGTGGCATGGCTGAAGCCACGCTTCGTGTTCGTCAACAAGGCTTGATCCAGACTGGCGTTAACACGCCAACACAAAGGCCGCAGGGAGTAATCCCTGCGGCCTTTTTTACGTCCGGAACATGGCAGTCGGCTCGCAGCTTGACTTATTCGAGCGAGAGAATGGTTTCCCAATGCTCGGCGCTGACCGGCATGATCGACAGCCTGTTGCCTTTGCGAACCAGCGGCATGTCCTCAAGCTCGGGCATGTCCTTGAGTTCCTTCAAACTGATCGTGCGTTTGAGGTGACGCACGTAACGCACATCGACCATGTACCAACGGGGTTTTTCGGGGTCGCTTTTCGGGTCGTGATATTTGGTTCCCGGATCGAACGCGGTGAAGTCCGGATAACCTTCGCGCACGATCTCGGCCACGCCAACGATGCCGGGGACGTCACAGTTCGAGTGGTAGAAGAAGACTTGATCGCCAAGCTTCATCTGGTCGCGCAGCATGTTGCGTGCCTGATAGTTGCGCACACCATCCCAATGTTCGGTCTGATCGGGCATCGCTTTGAGGTGGTCGATGCCGAACACATCGGGTTCGGATTTCATCAGCCAATAATTCATGGCATCGGTCCTTGGGTGAAATGATGAAGGGTGAGTTCTGTCGCGACCCCATCCAGGGGAATGTCCCAGGGGCGGCGGTCAAGCGATTCGACTTGCTGGAAGGCGTGTGCGGCGCCAAGTAGTCGCGGACGCTGAACGGACGATCCTCGCTTGAACGCAAAACTGCGGTCGTAATACCCGCCACCCATGCCGAGTCGGTTGCCGTTGTGGTCAAAACCGAGTAGCGGGGTAATCACTAGGTCCAGACGGCGGCGCGGCAGGACCCAGCGACGCGGATGAATCTCGGGCTCCGGGATGCCGAAACGATTCGGCGCGAGCCGGGTACTCGCGGCGTAGGGCGCAAACCAGAGTCGATTCGCCCCGAATGGCGCGAGTATGGGCAGATAAACGGTCTTGTTGTCCCGCCACGCAGCGCCGATCAGCATGCTCACATCGAGTTCTCCGCCGACCGCAAGATAGACCGCGATGTGCCGCGCCTTCCGATACCACGGATCTTGGAGGATGAGGGCGGTTGCCGCCGCCCCGTGCGCGCGATGTTCGGCGGGACTCAGGGCGGTGCGCTTCGCACGCAGGGTGCGCCGCAGAATGGCGAGATCAGGCATGGGAGAGCAAAAAGGGGGCGGACTCCACCTGTGCCGTCGTGCTACCTCAGCCCTTGAACCGGACGGTTCAAGTGGGGATTCGGTAAGGGAACACAGGCTTACCGCTCGCAGGGCGAAGCCCGGCGCGGTCATGCACATCGTTCCCTGGACCTGCACCCCGAGCTAAGGATCTAAGGCTCAAGGGGTATAAGGGTCACTAACGAACACTGCAGAATCCGCCTAATGGGGTCGCTGTTGCCGCGCGGGAAGCGCGGCCTGACAGCGACGTAATCAATGAACGGTTTGGGCAGTACCGAATTTTCTGGCGAATCCTCGCCTCAGTTTTCCTCGATAACGCCATCCATCAGCCGGTGCAATGAATCCACGCGCGCCTGAATGGAACGGGCGAGGGCGTCGGCCCGCATTTCCTGTTGTAGCAATTCGTTGGTCAGGCTCAAGGCCGCCATCACCGCGATACGCTCCAAGCCGAGAACGGCCCGACTGTCGCGCAGTTCCTGCATGCGCTCATCAAGCCGGCGTGCTGACGCCAGGACTGCATCGCGTTCTTCCAGCGGGCAGGCAATCTGATATTCCTTTCCAAGAATATGCACTTTGACGGTGTTGTTGCTGCGCGTCATGCCCGTGGCTCCAGGTCCTTGAGTCGGGTGAGCATGGCTTCGACCCGGTGCTTGGCCTGCTCGTTGTTGGAAATCAGATGTGCGCGCTCATGAACCAGCGCATCGTGTCGCGCACGCAGATCGGAATGGGCCTGCGCCAAATGGTGATACTGGTCAAGCAGACGCTCCAGCTTTTGCTGGAGGACCGCGAGGCTCGCCTCGGCTTGCGTGATAGCGTCATGCTGGCTCATGTAGGCAATATAGTTGGGCGCTTTAACAGCGGTCAATGAAGTTCGCAGGGTTTTGCGGGATGAGGCCAAGTGCCGACGCCGAAACAGACCGGCGATGGTAGCATTCACGGGATGAACACTACCGACTATCCGCAGTTGCTGACCCTGTTCGATCGCCAGCTCATCCCGCTTTCGCCGGCAGAGGCGCATGGCTTGCTTACGGCCCTGATCAGCGCCGGGGAAACCGAGCCTGAGGAATGGCTGGGGCAACTGTTCGGGGGGATTGAAGGCGCGCATGCACTGAGCCAGGAGGATGGGCTGTTGCTGGCCGGCCTGTTTGGCGACACCCAGCGTGACCTGAGTGGCGAAGCGTTTGAATACGAGCTTTTCCTTCCGGATGACGATGCCGAAATCGACGCCCGGGTCGCTGCCTTGGCGACGTGGTGCCAGGGCTATCTGTTCGGTTTGGGGATTCGTGGCCTGGGCGATTCGCCTGCCCTGTCCGACGATGCCAAGGAACTGATTGCCGATCTCACGGCCATATCCCGTGCCGCTGTTGAAGACGCCGGTACCGAGGAGGCCGACGAAGAGGCTTACGCAGAGATCGTCGAATACGTCAAAGTCGGTGTGTTGTCACTGCATGAAGACCTGCGTCCGTTGCGGGATGCGGTCGATACCACCAATACCCTGCATTAGAGGTCGCGATGAACGAGTTGCGCGTCACCGATCAGAAGGAATTCGCCCGCCGCCGCAAGCAGTTGATGCGCATGATGGGCAAGGGCGCGCTGGCGATCCTGCCGGCAGCGACCATCAAGTTCCGCAATCGCGATGCCGAGTATCCCTATCGACAGGACAGCGATTTCTACTATCTGACCGGATTTGCCGAGGCCGACTCCGTGGCGGTGCTGGCGCCGGGTCGCGAACATGGCGAATACATCCTGTTCAGTCAGGAGCGTGACCGCACGATCGAGACCTGGACTGGCCGACGCGCCGGGCAGGATGGTGCGATTGAATATTTCGGCGCCGACGATGCCTTTCCCATCAACGACATCGATGATGTGCTGCCCGGCCTGCTCGAACAGTGCGATCGGGTCTACTACACGATGGGCTGCGATCCGGATTTTGACGGTCGGGTGCTCGGATGGGTGAATCACATCCGCCAGCACGCGCGGGGTGGGGCGCGTACGCCGGGTGAATTCATCGCGCTGGAACACCATCTGCACGACATGCGCCTCTATAAGAGTCGTGCGGAGATCAAGTGTATGGAGCGCGCCGCCGAAGTGTCGGTTGCGGCGCATAAGCGCGCCATGCGTGTCTGCAAGCCAGGGATGCGGGAATACGAGCTGGAAGCGGAATATCTGCATGAATTCCGCTGCAACGAGATGCAGCCCGCGTACACCACGATCGTCGGCGGTGGGGGCAACGCTTGCGTTCTGCACTACACCGCGAATTCGGCAAAACTGCGCGACGACGATCTGGTGCTGATCGATGCGGGTGGGGAGTGCGATCACTACGCCGCCGACATTACCCGTACCTTCCCGGTCAATGGTCGCTTCAGTGCGGCGCAAAGAGAGGTTTACGAGATTGTCCTGGCGGCACAGATGGCCGCGATCGATCAGGTTCGACCGGGTAATTGCTGGAACGACCCGCATCGGGCGGCGGTGCGAGTGCTGACCGAAGGCATGGTCGAGTTGGGCCTACTCAAAGGCGCCGTTGACGCGCTGATCGAGGATGAGTCCTACCGACGTTTCTATATGCACCGGACCGGCCATTGGCTGGGCATGGATGTCCATGACGTTGGCGATTACAAGGTTGGCGGAGCCTGGCGCCAATTGGAGCCGGGCATGGTGTTGACGGTCGAGCCCGGCCTTTACATACCCGCAAAGAGCAAGGGCGTGCGCAAGCGCTATTGGGACATCGGCATACGTATTGAAGACGATGTGCTGGTTACCAAGGACGGCTGCAAGGTGCTCACCGATGGCGCCCCCAAGACAGTGGCCGATATCGAGGCCTGGATGGCAGGCTGATGCGCGACATCGACTACGACATCCTGATCGTCGGCGCCGGCATGGCCGGGGCAAGTCTGGCCTGTGCGCTGGACGGTGCAGGCTATCGCATTGCGCTGCTCGAGGCGTCTTCGACCGATCATGCGGCCCCGCCGGGCTATGACGAACGTGTTCTGGCCCTGGCTTATGGTTCGCAACGCATCTTCCGGCAACTCGGCGTCTGGGATGCGCTCGCCGAGCACGCGACTCCGATCGAACATATTCATGTCTCTGACCGTGGTCGCTTCGGCTTCACGCGACTGCATGCCGTCGATGAGGGTGTCCCGGCGATGGGTTATGTGACCCCGGCGCGGGCGATCGGTGAGGCCTTGTTGCCGAGATTGCCAGGGATTGCCGGACTGGAAGTGCTGCGTCCGGCAACGGTCGTGGCGCTGGCTGCGAATCGCGATGGCGTCGAAGTCGGCTTGATCACCGGGCAGGGGCGTCAGCGCCTGCGCGCACGCCTGTTGGTGGCGGCGGATGGGGTCCGGTCGGCGGTTCGTGAGCTTTCCGGCATTGGCGCGGACGAGCACGATTATTCGCATACTGCGATCATCGCCAATCTCACACCGGCCCAGGGACACGGTAATGTCGCCTATGAACGATTCACCGAGACCGGGCCACTGGCGCTGCTGCCGATGACCGAAGGTCGGATGTCGCTGGTCTACACCGTACACAGCGACGAGGCCGATGCGCATCTGGGGCTGGATGACGCCGCCTTTCTTTGCAAGGTTCAGGAACGTTTCGGCTACCGCCTGGGACGTCTGCAACGTATCGGTCAGCGCAGTGCCTATCCGCTGGTGATGACCCGTGCGCAGACACAGATCGCAGCACGGACGGTGCTGATCGGCAATGCAGCGCATACCCTGCATCCAATCGGCGGACAGGGGTTCAATCTCGGTTTGCGTGACGTTGCGACCCTGGCCGCGATGCTGCGTGCGCCGGAGACCCATGATCCGGGGGCGGGGGCCTTGCTGGCTGAGTACGCAAAACGGCGGGCCGGTGATCATTCCGCAATCATTCGCGCCACCGACGCCTTGGCAAAGGTGTTCTCCAACCGTTTGCCGGTGCTGAGCCAGACTCGCGATCTGGGCATGATCGCCGTCGATCTGCTTTCCGGCCCCCGGCATCTGCTGGCGCGGCACGCGATGGGCTTGGCGGCGCGTGTCCCGACGCTGGAGCCACGATGAGCGATGTGAGCAGCTACGACGTCTGCATCGTCGGTGGCGGCATGATCGGTGCTGCGCTGGGCTGCGCCCTTGGCGACAGCGGCATGCGTGTTGCGGTTCTGGAGGCGCAACTGCCCGATGAAATCGATGCAGACGATCCGCCGGATTTGCGCGTCTCCGCGATCACCCGGGCATCGCAAAATCTGTTTGCCGCCGTCGGCGCCTGGCCGGGGATGGTCGCGCGACGGGTCAGTCCGTATCGGCACATGACCGTCTGGGACGCGCGGGGAGAGGGTCAGATCGAATTCGATGCCGCCGATGTGGGCGAGGACGATCTGGGCTACATCATCGAGAATCGTGTCGTGCAACTTGCCTTGCTGGCGCGTTTACGGGGCTTTGAGAATGTCGAATTGATTGCGCCCTGTCGCCTCGGGCATATCGATTGGCACGATGCCGGCGCGCGGGTCGAACTTGACGATGGGCGAATATTGGATACACGGCTTGTGGTCGGCGCGGACGGCGCGCGCTCCCGCGTCAGGGAGATGGCCGGTATCGGCACCCAAGGCTGGAACTACGATCAACATGGCCTGGTTTGCGCGGTGCGTCCCGAGTTTTCACATCGCAACACCGCCTGGCAACGCTTCCTGGCCACCGGGCCGCTCGCCTTTCTGCCGTTGTCCGACGGTCGTTGTTCGATTGTCTGGTCCACGTCTCCGGAAGAGATCGAACGTTTGCAAGGCCTTTCCGACGCTGAGTTCTCCCGCGCGTTGGCCGAGGCGCTGGATTACCGGCTTGGACAAGTGCTTGAAGTCGGTCCCAGGGCCGCGTTTCCGTTACGGTTGATGAATGCTGAGGAGTACGTGGCGCCCGGACTCGCGCTGGTGGGCGATGCTGCCCACAACATCCACCCGCTAGCCGGACAAGGGGCAAACCTCGGTTTTATGGATGTCGCGGCCTTGGCAGAAGTGTTGAATGATGCATACTTACGGAAACGCAACCTTGGTGGATTGCCGACCCTGCGTCGATACGCACGTTGGCGAAAAGGCGAGGTGTTGACGATGATGGCTGCGATGGATGGATTGAAGCGGTTGTTCGGGAGTGGTGTCTCCGGGGTCGGAAATCTGCGTCGTCTGGGCTTGTCGATTACGAATTCGACGATTTTGCTCAAGGGGATACTGACGCGTCGGGCAATGGGCCTGGCGGGCGACTTGCCTGGGCTGGCCCGACGCAATTAACACCCATCAACCACAGGAAGCCTCTGGTACGGCGGAGCCATCCTAAGGTAATCATGGCGAGATCAGGATGACGGTGAAGCGACATCAAGAGTTGCTAGGAGGGGTTCCCGACGCACGCGGGCTGATCGACCGGAACGCCCTTCTGGTGTTCGCCATGCTCTTCATGGTCGGCACCCTGATTGCCTGGAATGCGTCGCGCAGCTACCAGGATTTCCTCGATGCGCAGAAAGAACTGACGCATTCCGCAGCCACGACGGCGGCCGATGAATTGGGTCTGTTCGTCAAAGAACTGCGGCGCTCCGTGGGGATTTTTGCGCGCGAGCAGAACACCTTGATCTGGGCCATGGCACAGGACCCCGAGTCGGAAGGTGTGTACGACTCACTGCGTGACAAGGTGCAGATTCATTTCCCCGAGTTCGCCGCGCTCAATGTTGCCGATGAGAAAGGCGAACCGCTGATGTTGGATATGAGCGGGGCGATCGGGGAGCTTTGTCGCCGGAATATCCGCAGTTTCGTCGTCGAACAACATCACCACGAGGTACGAATCCATCCTGCGCCGGATGCGTATCACTTCGATGTCATGGTGAATTGGGAGGTGGATCCCAGCCTGAAGGCGCCGAATTCCGGCGTCCTGTTCGTCAGTTTCAAGGTCGATACGTTGGCGCGGATTCTCAATCATGCGGCGCCACCCAGGCATCGCCTGTTCCTTACCCTGCTTACCGATCCGGGACTGATCGAAGTTTCTGAGGACGGGACCCGCGACAACCTGCAGCGCGACATCCGACTGAGTGCCGATGAACTCGCCCGGATCAGTGCGACGGCTCCGGTCAAGGACACGTTGTGGCAGGTCGTGGTCCTGCCGGATGCGGGGATGCAACGTGCGCAGTGGTACGACATTGTGGTCCTGGCCAGTGGTGTGTTCCTGGGCTTCGTCGGGGTTACCCTGGCGATGCTGTGGCTGGTTCGACGCGAGACCCAGACCCGCGATGCGGCCTTGCGTCTGAGCCGGCAGAAGTCCGAATTCCTCTCCACCATGAGTCATGAGATTCGCACGCCGCTCAACAGTGTGATCGGGTTTGCGGAGCTGCTTTCCAAAACCAGTCTTGACAGCCGGCAGCGGGAGTATGTGAGCAGCGTTCGCCATTCCGGCGAATCCCTGCTGGCCTTGCTCAACGACATTCTCGATCTGTCCAAGATCGAGGCCGGCAAATTGCAGTTGGAAGAGATCGAGTTCGATCTGCGGGAATGGATCGAAAACACGCTGGTGATGTTCTCGGAACAGGCAGCGGGCAAGGGCCTGGATCTGTGTGCGGTGATCCCGCACGACCTGCCGGTCCTGTTACGCGGTGACCCCGCGCATCTGCGACAGGTGCTGGTCAATCTGGTGGGGAATGCCATCAAGTTCACCGATCACGGATTTGTGTCGGTGCGGGTTGATCGGATGCCCGATGTGATCAACACCGGCGACCATCGTGGGCGTGCGGCATATCGGGTGAGTGTCTGTGACTCCGGGATCGGGATCGATCCGTCGCGGAAGGCCGAACTGTTCGAGCAATTCAGTCAGGCAGACAGTTCCACCACCCGTCGGTTTGGCGGCACCGGTCTCGGCCTGGCGATCAGTCGTCGTCTGGTGGATCTGATGGGCGGGCAGATCGATGCCGAGCCCCTGCCGGAAGGGGGGACGGAATTCTGGTTCACCTTCGCCTGCGATGTCGTTGAAGACCCCCCGAGCAGCGAGGAGCAACAACCCTTGCAGGGATGGCGCGGTCTGGTGCTCACTGATCGCGACTGCGTCGCCGCGAGCCTCGGCGAATCCCTGCTGGTATTGGGCATGGACTACCGGGTAATGGCCGATGGTCCGGGGGCATTGGCCTTGCTGCGTACCGGCTCGGATGCGGATTTTGGTGTGGACGTGGCCCTGATCGATGCCTGTCTGGCTGACGAGTCCGGTTTCGATTTCGCACGGGTCATGCGCTCGGATCATCGTCTCAAACACATTCCCGTGCTGATCATGTGTGCGGTCAGTGAGGAATGGCGGGTGATGCGTGCGATCGGGGATATGACGACGGGTGAGAGGCCGGTGGTGATCGTGCACAAACCCACGGTGCTCGAACATCTGCACGAGCGCATCGCCGTGGGCCTGGGCCTGGCCGGCCCGATCGATTCGCAAACCGACGCCAACGAGCCAAGCTTCACGGGCTTGAGTGCCTTGGTCGTGGACGATAACGACCTGAATCTGCGCGTTGCACGCGGAATGCTGGAACAACTCGGCGGGATCGCCGAGTCGGTCAACAATGGCGCAGAGGCGATTGAGACATCCCAGCGCAAGGACTTCGATCTGGTCTTCATGGACTGCGAAATGCCGGGAATGGACGGTACCGAGACCATGCAGCGCATGCGCCGGGAAGATGAAGCGAACGGGCGCGATCGGCGGATCATCGTCGCGATGACGGCCAATACCACGATTGGGGACCGTGAGCGTTGCCTCGCGCAGGGCTTTGATGACTATTTGCCCAAGCCGATCACGCTGGATAGCTTGTCTTCCGTTGCCCTGGAGTGGTTCGGTGAGCGCGTGGGCCATCAACGCGCCAAGCCCGGTGAAATCGAGACGCTGCAGAGGGACCGGGAACCGGTGATCGATGCCCAGGTGCTGGTCCGCATGCGCGCCCTGCAGTCGGAACAGGACCCGACCTTCTTTGTCGAATTGCTGGCTGGATTCCGCAAGGAAGCCCCGGAACGCCTGCGGGTGGTGCGAAATACGGTAGCCGATCCGTCCTCGTTGCGGCAGGCGCTGCACAGTTTGAAAGGAACAGCGGCACTGGTCGGGGCGAAACGTCTGGTTGCCGCTTGCGAGGAGGGCCTGATCGACGCGCGCGCCGGCGACTTGAGCCGGGTGGATATTCACGTCGAGGAACTGGCGGCGGAGTTGGAATGGGCGCTTGAGGAGCTCAATCGTTATGAGGCGCAGGCCGACGATTGATGCAGAGGTCTTTTGAACGTTCGATGTCCGCCGCTGGCATAAACGTTCGTCTCGCGGTGTTTCTGGCGCTGCGCAGCCTGCGTTTTCACAAAGTCATTTCCCTGGTGACCGCCTTGGGCGTGGCGATCGGGATGACCGTGATCGGCGCAATCCTGGTGGTGGATCACAACACCGCGATTGCGGAGGCGCGCAAGCAGGCGCAAACCCCGCAAGTTCAGGATCGCAGCCAGGACCGGGTACGAATCCGCAATCTTGCCCATATCGAGCGTGTCGAATTCGATCGCCATCACCCGGACGTGTCGGCAACGACGGGCCTGGTCGCCGTGCCGAATCAATCCGAGCCGGTGGAAGCCGTGCAGGCCGGGACCCGAAATCGGGAGCGTATCGGCGAAGAGGATTATCAGGCGATGCGTATTGCGGTCCGCATGACATCCCTGTTCGCCTTTGCTATTGGCGCGGTGATCGTGTTCTACACGATGCGTTACGGCGTGGCGGCTCGGGAGCGCGAATTTGCACTGTTGATCACGGTGGGCGAGTCGCGTGCGACCCTGATGTTCGGGGTGTTGCTGGAAGCGGGCTTGATGGGGCTGGTCGGTAGTGTGCTGGGTGCGGTCGCCGCGATATTCAGCGGTCGCTGGCTGTTGGCCTGGGGTATTACCACCACGGGACGCAGTGTGGTCGGTGCATTTGAGGTGCCGATCGCAGAATTGTCCGTGTTCACGCTGCTCGGCGTTTTGATCGCGCTGACCGGTACCATCGCGCCCTTGAACGGTTTGCGTCGTTTAGGCGTCGGCAGTGTCTTGCAGCCGCGTTTCGTGGCCGAACAGGGCGATGACGAAGTGCGTGAGACCGTGTCCGCAAGAGGCGGCTTCATCTGGCTGCTGCCTGCATTGTTGTTGGCCGCCTATCTGCTGTTGCGGCCCTTCCTGCAAGGCTGGTTGTCGGTCGTCGGCTTCTTTCTGTTCGAGGCCTTGTTCGCCGGGCTGTTTGCCCTGGTTTTGTTGTGGTGGACACGTCCTTTGCTGATCGCCGTGATTGGCGCGGTGGAGCGTCTGTTTCGACCGCTCTGGCCGTTGGTCAGCCGACTCACCGGGCGACGCATGCGCCTGAGCAGCCGACGCTATGTGTTCAGCATCAGCGGCCTCGTGCTGGTATTCAGTCTGCTGGTGGCCTTGCATGGCATTACGGCCTCCTTGAAGGCGGAGATCGCGCAATGGGCCGAGGCGGCGCTGTTGCCGAATCAGTTCTTCGAATACGCGCCGCGTGCGGAAGGTCGGTTCGAGGATCGGGATGTCGTCGATCTACAGAGGATGGGGGTGGCCTTCATGCGTCTGTCGCCCCGGGTCGAGTCGCTGTTGCCGTATCGATTGATCAATCACCACGATTTCAATCTGTTGCGTCGTCTGCATGGGTTGCCGCCATTCGGGCCGGGGCAGGTGATTCTCAGCAATACCCTGGCGGAACGCTTCAGCCTGCGGGTCGGTGATGTTGTCCGGATCATCGCGAATGGCATCGAGCATCGATTCGATGTGGTCGAGATTGGCGATCGCTGGGGTTATTACCCGCAGGATGGGCAATACATCACGGTGCGCAGCTATGCCTTGTTCAGCGATAACAATGCCTTGTTCCGCGACAATCTGGATCGTTTCGTCGGATGGTTCGGGGTCGCCCGCAGCCTCGATGAGCAGCGGTTGTTGATGACCCAGGATCAGGCCGCACCGTTATTGCCTTACTACCGCCCCAGCCATCATTCGGTAGGACTGACGGTGGCGCAGATGTTCGAGATCGATCGGGACTTCCTGATCTTCGATTACATCCTGGCGATGACCGTGCTGCTCGCCGTGGTCGGGGTGATCAACTCGATGCTGGTGCAGCTGCGCAGTCGGGCGCGCGAATTCGCCCTTTACAAGGTGGTGGGCATGGATAACCGGCAGATCGGCGGATTGCTGATGATGGAAGGTCTGATCACGGGTGTGGTGAGCGCTGTCCTCGCCGTGTGCCTAGGCCTTGCATTGGGCGCGATCAGTGTCGAGTTCCTCGACGGATTCACCCTGTTCAGCCTGAATTTCGTGGTGTCGATCCGGGTAATCGCCGGTACCCTGCTGGCGGTGCCGATACTGTCGATGCTGGCCGCCTTGTACCCGGCACACAGCGCCGCGAAGCTGTCATCGTCCGAATCGCTGCATTACGAATCCTGAGGCGCGTCCCGCTCCTGCTGTGCGCAGGAGCGGGACACGCCATCAGGTTCAGCCCGGCTGTTGCGTCTTGGCCTTGGTCTCGTCATCCGATGCGGATGTCTCGTCGGGGATGGCCTCGACCTCAGGAGCCGGTTCGACAGTCGGTGTGGGTTCCTGTGCCGCATCGACCGTCGGTTCGGCCATCATCGGTTCGCTGACCGTTTCCGGCGCGGCGGATGCTGCGGTGGAGCCCCCGGCTGGGGCGACATCGACGACCTCGGTCGCCGGTTCTGCGACGGCGTGCGCGGGCGTTGGTGCCTGATCCGGCTTCGGCTCCGGCAATGGCTCTGGCAATGGCACTGGCAATGGCTCCGGCATCACCTTGGCGCTCGGCTGGGCCTCGGCGGTTTCCGCTTCTGGACTCGAAACCGGGGTGGGGGCAGCGGCTTCCTGGGCCGGCGATGCCGTTTCCGCCGTCATCGCGACATCAGCCGGAACCGGGGACTCCGACGTGGTTACTGCTTCCATCGATGATTCCGGTTCTGCGCTGATTTCGGGTGTCGTTTGGGCAACCGGCTGGGATCTGGTTGGTTCGACGGGGGCAGCGTGGCTGTCCACGGCGACGACCGCCGCCAGTGCGGGATTGGTCTTGCCGATGATGATGTCGTCCTCGTCTTCGAAGGAATCGACTTCATAGGCCGCCTGGTGCTCGGATTCAGCGTCGTCGTTGTTCTCCGATGCGCGGTTGTCGGATGCCTCGGATTCTGCGCGTGCCTTGTTGTTGCGACGACGACCGCCACGGCGACCACGGCGGCTGCGACCGCTTTTAGCGGGCGCTTCGGCGTTGGTGTCCGTGTTCGTGTCGGCGCTTTCGTCGGCAGCGGCATCCGCCTGGGACTCTGGCGTCGGGGCAGCGCGAGCCGCGTCCTTTTCGACTGATTCGGAATCGCGTGACTCAGGGGCGGTCACTGCGGTGGCCGGCGGCGACATGTCTAGGTCTGCTCGCGTCGGCTTCTCGCCCGGATTTATGGCTTCTGAGGCGACCGTATCGGTGTCATTTTGATCCGAGTCTGCGTCCGTCGAGTCGTTTACCGCATTGTTGTTGCCGTTGTTCTCGACGTCGTTATTCCGATTGCCGCGACGGCGGCGTCCACCGCGACGGCCACGACGTGAACGGCGCGGCGCATCGCCATCGGTTGCCGGGTTGGTGTCATTGGCGGCTTCGCCATCGACCGGCATCGCGATGTTGACGGCTTCTTCGACGACCTCCGTTTCCGGCTTGTTGGGACGGCGGTTTCGGGGTTCCTTTTGAGGGTGATCATTCTGGGGCCGGTCGTTCTGGTTTCGATCGTTTTGGGGACGATCATTGTGGGGACGATCATTTCTGGCCTGATTCGATTTGTCACCGCGACGATTGTTGCGACCGCCTCGCGAGGACTTGTCGCGATTGTTTTCATTGCGCGAATCGTCGCGGTCTCGGTTGTCAGACCGGCGATTTCGGTTGCCATCCTTGTTGCGGCTGCGTGAGTTTCGCTTGGGCTTGGTGTCCTCGACGACTTCCGGCTCGTCCTTTTTGGCGGTCTTGCCGAGCAGGGCGCTGAACATGCGGCGAATGAAGCCTCCGCCTTCCGGTTCCTTGTTGACCGGCTTGATTTCGGTCGGCTCGGGCGTCGGCGTCGGCGTCGGCGTCGGCGCCGGTGCTTGCGGCGTCACACCCCGTACAGCAGGCACATCGGCGTGGGCCGCCACCGCTTCCGCACGGGCACTGGGCAGTTCCGGAGTCGGCGGTTCGGTGATCAGTCGGTAGCTGGTGGTGTCCTGATTCTCGTCATCGGCACGCATACGGATGATTTCGTAGTGCGGGGTGTCCAGATGCGGGTTCGGAACCAGGGTGATGTCAACGCGCTGGCGGTGCTGGATGGAGGCGATGCCATCGCGTTTTTCGTTGAGCAGATATGAGGCAACTTCCACCGGCAATTGCGCAACCACACGCGCAGTGTGGTCCTTCATGGCCTCTTCCTCGACGATGCGTAGCACCGCGAGGGCCAGCGATTCGATGCCACGAATCGTGCCCTGGCCGTGACAGCGCGGGCACATCTCATTGGCGCTCTCGCCCAGCGAAGGCCGGAGGCGCTGGCGGGACATCTCGAGCAAACCGAATCGGGAGATGCGGCCGACCTGAACGCGGGCACGATCGAGTTTCAGAGCCTCGCGAATGCGGTCTTCGACGAGTCGCTGGGAGCGGTTGGAACTCATGTCGATGAAGTCGATGACCACCAGGCCACCCATGTCGCGCAGACGCAATTGGCGGGCGATTTCGTCGGCGGCCTCGAGATTGGTATTGAGCGCGGTCTCCTCGATGTCGCCGCCCTTGGTGGCGCGTGCCGAGTTGATGTCGATCGACACCAGTGCCTCGGTCGGGTCGATGACGATCGCGCCGCCGGAGGGCAGGCGTACTTCGCGGCGGAAAGCGGACTCGATCTGGGATTCGATCTGGAATCGGCTGAACAGCGGGGTGGTGTCTTCGTAGAGCTTGAGCTTGTTCAGGTACTGGGGCATGACCTGCTGAACGAATTCGACGCCCTGCTGATAGACCTCAGGGTTGTCGACCAGGATCTCGCCAATGTCGTTGCGCAGATAGTCGCGCAGTGCGCGGATGATGACGTTGCTTTCCTGGTAGATCAGCAGCGGCGCCTTGTTGGCGTCCGAGGCCTCGCTGATCGCGGTCCACAGTTGGGTCAGATAATTCAGATCCCACTGCAATTCCTCGGCGGAGCGACCGACACCGGCGGTGCGCACGATCACGCCCATGCCGTCGGGGATTTCCAGCTCCGACATCGCTTCGCGCAGTTCGGCGCGATCATCACCCTCGATGCGGCGGGAGACACCGCCAGCACGGGGGTTGTTCGGCATCAATACCAGGTAGCGACCGGCGAGGCTGATGAAGCTGGTCAGGGCGGCGCCTTTGTTGCCGCGCTCTTCCTTGTCCACCTGGACGACGATTTCCTGGCCCTCTTTCAAGGCTTCCTTGATGGTGGGGCGTTTATTGCCTTCCAGCGCCTCCTTGCGGAAATAGGCTCGGGAGACTTCCTTGAACGGCAGAAAGCCGTGGCGCTCCGCGCCGTAATCGACGAAGGCCGCTTCCAGGCTGGGTTCGATTCGGGTGATTCGGCCTTTGTAGATGTTGGCCTTTTTCTGTTCCCGTGAAGGGGTCTCGATGTCGAGATCGTAGAGCTTCTGGCCATCGACGATGGCCACACGCAACTCTTCCTGATGGGTTGCGTTGATAAGCATGCGTTTCATGTTGTTCGGTCTCCACTTCGACATGCCGGTAACGTCGGCGGAGCAGAGAGAAACTGCGTGTCTCGAGTGTCAGGCCAGGCGTATCCGGGTCTGTCGTGACGACGCTGGAGGCCTTGCGTGGGCAGATCGGACGATGTTCCTTACAGGCGTCGCGGAACGCGAATGCGCACTGGGGGGATCACGGATGATCGGCCAACGGTGCCGGGTGTCCCGGCGTGAACCTCGCTCGATGATCTGCAACGCATTGCCGCACGTTGGCGGAAGGGACGCGATGCAGGGGAAATCGGTTTCTCTTTATGCTTTCCGCCGGCTTGGTGGCCGGTCGAAGCCAATGTTTTTTATTCCTGGCAGGGGGCTGCAGCGGGTTTTGAGCGCGGCGGACAGACTGTCAGGGGTGGTTTTTGGCGATCGCGGATTAGCGCGATCCATCGATCGGCATGGCCGTTCGATGTCGAGTGAATTGCCGCATGGCCGGTGGCGCGGACGAGTGGCGCGAAATCCGGGTCGGTGCGAAGCGGTACGGCTTCGGGCGGCACAGCGATTGACGCTGAATGCCGGCGGAAACGGAGCCGGGGCTGGCATGGACGCGGTTACGGCGACGACTCGAAACGCTTTCCATCGGGACGCCGTTCGGCAAAACCCCAAGTAACGTTTTGTCGGCCTGTCGTGCGCGGGCGGTAGAATCCGCCGCCATCGCGTTGCCGACCAGGTCGGCAGGGGTGACAGGCGCGTTGGACTATATCAGCGCAACAGAGCCCCAGCAAACTTTTCCGCATCGTGCAAGTGTGCTGTAAATGTCTGGGTTTATTGGGATTTTTCAAGGGGTGGCGGAGTCGTGAGTTCAGATTCGGAAGAGGGCGACAAGTCGGCGGCATCGGCGTCGGGACGTGGTGGTGTCCGGCATGTTGTGGTGAGCGAGGATCAGGACGGTCAACGCATCGACAATTTCCTGCTCGGTTTGCTGAAGGGGGTGCCGCGTAGCCGCGTTTATCGTCTGCTGCGTAAAGGCGAAGTGCGCGTGAACGGAAAGCGCGCCAAGGCAGAACAGAAACTGTTGGCGGAAGACGTGGTTCGTGTGCCCCCGGTACGGGTTGCAGAGCGCGATCCGAGTCAGCCGGCGCTGGGTCTGGTGCGCCGTATCGGTGACACGGTGATCTATGAGGACGACACGCTGCTCGTCGTGAACAAGCCGTCCGGGGTCGCCGTGCATGGCGGCAGCGGCATCGATCATGGGGTGATCGAGGCGTTACGGGCCTGGCGACCGGAGCAGCACTTTCTGGAGTTAGTGCATCGCCTCGATCGCGATACCAGCGGTTTGCTGATGGTCGCGAAGAAGCGATCCATGCTGCGCCATCTGCATGAGGCTTTGCGGGGCGATGGTGTGGCGAAGCACTACCTGGCCTTGCTTTGTGGCGTTTGGCGTGGCGGTGCGCGCAAGGTTGAGGCGCGCCTGAACAAGAACACTTTGCGAAGCGGCGAACGCGTAGTGCGGGTCAGTGACGACGGCAAGGCGTCATCAAGCATCTTTACACCGACGGCCCGCTATCGCGAGGCGACCTTGATGGATGTGCGGCTGGAAACCGGGCGGACTCATCAGATCCGTGTCCATGCTCAACATGAAGGTTTGCCGGTGGTCGGCGATGAGAAATATGGCGACACCGAATGCAATCGGGCGTTGCGCGATCTGGGCGTCAAGCGCTTGTTCCTGCATGCGTATCGACTGAGGGTGCCGATGCTGGATGGTACTTGCCGTGAATTCACTGCCGAGTTGCCCGCCGATCTGCAAGCGGTGTTGCCGCGCCTGACCGGGCTGTGAGCCCGGCAATCGCCGTCTGGGATCAAGAAGTCCGGTGCGCGCCGGCCTTCATGGTGTCGGCGACGACCGTGTAGACCTCAATCCAGGCCTCCCGGACCGCGTCGGTGAATCCATCGCCAAGGCCTTTCTCCAGGGTCCAGAGCAACGCGCTGGCAACTTTGTCGTAATCCGCATCGGCGACTCCGTAGTCACGATGCCGGGCGCCCATGGCCTTTAGGGGTTCCACCAGTGCGTCGAGATTGTCGAGACCCATGACGGCGGTGTTGAGCATCACCATCAGTTTGGCACCCTGTTCGGTGATGTCGCCTTTGAAGTGCGGTTTCACTTCCGGGTAGACCTCGAACAGGCGCTCATAAAACAGCTGTGCTGCCGTGTCTTTGATCGGTAGGACCTTGGCCCAGGATTCCCGGACGAGATTCTTTTGCTCAGGGGTCATGGTCGGTGCTCCTTGATATGGCGTGGTGGGAAGGTTCCAAGGTGTGTATGCCTGGATATTCGGCAGCGCTGCCATTGGGCCTTTATACATCAACTTTATTGATTACTAATGATTTGTGCGTTGGAAAAACCGCTCGATACCTCAGGCTAAGCTCCGATGAAGTGGGCAGAAGGCGAATGGCGTGGATAGCTTGTTGAGCGCATATGTGGTGCGGTTGGCCAACCTGATGAACCGGCGCGGAGACCGGATCGCGGTTGCAGAATCGTGCACCGGGGGTGGTTTGGCGCAGGCGTGTACGGACCAGGCGGGCAGTTCGACGTGGTTCGATCGCGGCTTTGTGACGTACAGCAACGAAGCCAAGCAGGACATGCTTGGGGTACGTGTGGAGACCTTGGCAGACCACGGCGCGGTCAGCGAAGCCGTGGTACGGGAGATGGCGCAAGGTGCGATCCGTCACAGCCGCGCTAACGTCAGTGTCGCGATCAGCGGTATCGCCGGTCCTGGAGGCGGCACCGCCGACAAGCCGGTAGGCACGATCTGGTTTGCCTGGGCGGTGAGAGGGGAGGGTGTTCGCGTGCAACGTGCGCGCCTGTTCGGTAATCGCGAGACGGTGCGTAGACAGGCGGTATTGATCGCCTTGGCGGGATTGATCGATGCAATCCGCCCGGTCTGAGTGCCGTTTGTTCTTCGCACTGTGGCCGGACGACGCGGTGCGCTTGCGGATCGCGATGACCGCGATGAAAGGGTTCAGGGATGCCGGGAACGGGGTGCGTCTTGTACCCGCGCCGAATCTGCATCTCACCCTGGCCTTTCTGGGACCGGTTCCCGCCGAGCGTGTTGACGCAGTGCGCGATGTGGCGGCCTGTGTCGATGTGGCATCGGGCTCGTTGTGCCTGGATGCGAGTGGCGGCTGGCGGAAACCGCAGGTCGGGTGGTTGGCACCCGGGTTGGTGCCCGATGCCCTGGCGGCGCTGGAGCGGGAATTATGGGGCGGTTTGGTGCGGTTGGGTTGGCGCCGGGGTCAGCCTGAATTCCGTCCCCATGTCACCGTGGTACGAAAACTTCGTCATCCCCCCGCGCCGTTCGCGTTTGCGCCAATTTGCTGGCGATATGACGAGTTTGTGCTGTGCGAATCGGTCTCCACGCGCGCGGGGGTGCGCTACGACATCGTGGATCGGTGGGGGCGGTGTAGGGTGCCGGGGTCGGCTATCAGTGAACCGGGTGGTGTGGAATAATCCCGCGCTTGATTGCCAGCCATCGCAAACAGGTGACCGACGCTATGGACGACCATAAAAAGAAAGCCCTCGCTGCCGCACTCAGCCAGATCGAGAAGCAGTTCGGCAAAGGCGCCGTGATGCGCATGGGCGACAACGCTGCCGCGCGTGACATCGAGGCCGTCTCGACCGGCTCCCTGGGGCTGGATATTGCGCTGGGTATTGGCGGCCTTCCCAAGGGACGCGTCATCGAAATCTACGGGCCGGAGTCCTCCGGCAAGACCACGCTGACGCTGCAGGTGATTGCCGAAGCGCAGAAAAAGGGTGGCACCTGCGCCTTTGTCGATGCCGAACATGCGCTCGACCCGACCTATGCCGCCAAGCTTGGCGTCAATGTTGACGATCTGCTGGTCTCGCAACCGGATACCGGTGAACAGGCTCTGGAAATCGCCGACATGCTGGTTCGTTCCGGGGCCATCGATGTGGTGGTCGTGGACTCGGTGGCCGCGCTGACGCCAAAGGCGGAAATCGAAGGCGAAATGGGCGATTCCCATGTCGGCCTGCAGGCGCGTCTGATGTCGCAGGCTTTGCGCAAGCTGACCGGCAACATCAAGCGTTCCAACACCATGGTCATCTTCATCAACCAGATCCGCATGAAGATCGGTGTCATGTTCGGCAACCCGGAAACCACCACCGGCGGTAACGCGCTCAAGTTCTATGCCTCGGTCCGCCTTGATATTCGCCGCATCGGCGCAATCAAGAAAGGCGATGAGGTCATCGGCAACCAGACCCGCGTCAAAGTGGTCAAGAACAAGGTGGCGCCGCCGTTCAAACAGACTGAGTTCGAGATCCTTTACGGGGAGGGTACGTCCCGCGAGGGTGAGTTGATCGACATGGGCGTCGCCAATGGTCTGATTGACAAGGCGGGCGCCTGGTACAGCTATAACGGGGACCGCATCGGCCAGGGCAAGGACAACGTTCGCCAGTGGTTGAAGGACAATCCCAGCGTCGCCGAGCAGATCGAGACGGCCTTGCGCGGCAAGTTGCTGGTCGCGGCCTCCGCGAGTGAGGAAGATACCGTGGAGGTTGAGGACTGATCTCGCCATCGCTGGACGAGGAGAACGGCGCACCGTCGCTGGCTGATGTCCGCGAGGCGGCGATCCGTCTCCTCGCGCGTCGGGAACATTCGCAACGCGAGTTGCGTTTCAAGCTGGCGCAGCGAGACTATCCGGAACCGCTCGTCGAGACGGCACTCGATGAGCTGGCCAGTGAAGGATTGCAGAGCGATGCGCGCTTCGCCGAGAGCTACGCTCGGCAGCGCTGCGAACGGGGCTACGGCCCGTATCGTCTGCGCGCCGAACTCAAGGAGCGCGGCGTCGATGCCAAGCGGATCGATACGGCGCTTGCGCAGCTTGACGTCGATTGGTACGAACGCGCCGAGATGGTCCGCGCCAAGCGCTTCGGCAGTGGCAATCCGGCCGATTTCCGCGATGCCGCAAAACAGCGAAAATTTCTCGAATACCGGGGGTTTCCGAACGACATTACCCGTGAGGTCGTTCCCGGTTGAGTCACCACTTCATGCCAACTTTCAAGTGATCTACCGCTCATGAGCTCAAGCAGCGCCGACATTCGCCAACAGTTCCTGGATTACTTCCACGAACACGGCCACGAGATCGTTCCCAGTGCCTCTCTGGTGCCGGGCAACGACGCGACCCTGCTGTTCACCAATGCCGGCATGGTCCAGTTCAAGGATGTGTTCACGGGCCGGGAGAGCCGCGCTGTCAAGCGTGCGACCTCGTCCCAGCGTTGCGTCCGCGCCGGTGGCAAGCACAACGATCTGGAGAATGTCGGCTACACCGCACGGCATCACACCTTCTTCGAGATGCTGGGCAACTTCAGCTTCGGCGATTACTTCAAACGCGATGCGATCCGTTTCGCCTGGGAGTTCCTCACCGGAAAAATGGGGCTGCCCGCCGAGAAGTTGTGGGTCACCGTCTATATCGATGACGACGAAGCGGCGGACATCTGGTTGAAGGATGTCGGCGTCGACGCAAATCGGTTTTCGCGCATCGGCGACAAGGACGGCGTGAAGTACAAATCCGACAACTTCTGGTCCATGGGCGATACCGGCCCCTGTGGTCCGTGTACCGAAATCTTCTACGATCACGGCGAAGACATCTTTGGCGGCCCACCGGGAAGCCCGGACGAGGACGGCGATCGCTACATCGAGATATGGAATCTGGTGTTCATGCAGTACGACCGGGCGGCCGATGGCGAAATGACGCTGTTGCCGCACCCGTCGGTGGACACCGGCATGGGTCTGGAACGTCTCGCTGCGGTCATGCAGGGCGTACACAACAACTACGACATCGATCTTTTTCAGGCGCTGATCGACGCCGCCGTTGCCGCTACCGGCGCGACGGATCGGAACGACAGCTCGCTCAAGGTCATTGCCGATCATATTCGTTCCTGTGCATTCCTGGTCGTCGATGGCGTCCTGCCGTCCAATGAGGGACGCGGTTACGTACTGCGCCGCATCATTCGACGGGCAATTCGTCACGGTTACAAACTCGGGCAATCCAAACCGTTCTTCCACAGCATGGTGGCGGCTCTGGTGGCGACCATGGGTGAGGCTTATCCGGAACTGGTGAAGGCGCAGTCCCAGGTTGAGCGTGTCCTGCGCAAGGAAGAGGAGCGCTTCGCCGAGACCCTTGATCAGGGTATGCGGATACTCGAACAGTCCCTCAGCGGCCTGGATGGCAAGGTCATTCCAGGTGATGTCGTGTTCCGGCTCTATGACACCTATGGCTTCCCCGCCGATCTGACTGCAGACATCGCTCGTGAGCGTGGTCTTGGCATTGATGGCGAGGGTTTTGATCGTCATATGGGCGAGCAGCGGCAGCGTGCCCGCGCCGCCAGTCAGTTTTCGGTCGCCGGCGATGCCGATATTCGTATCGATGTGGCGACCGCGTTCACCGGTTATACCCATCTGGAGGAAACGTCGAGCGTGACCGCCCTGTTCCGTGGCGGTATTGCGGTGGATGTTCTGGAGGAGGGCGATGAGGGCCTGTTGGTTCTCGATGTCACGCCGTTCTACGCCGAATCCGGCGGCCAGGTGGGCGATACCGGCGAGGTCGTCAGCGAGGATGGACGTGCGACGGTTACCGATACCCGCAAGAAGGGCGACGCGACCGCTCAGGTGGTCCGGATCGCGACCGGTGAAATCCGCGTCGGGGACAAGGTGCAGGGCCGGGTCGATGTGGCGCGTCGTCAAGCGGTGGTGCTGAACCATTCTGCGACCCACCTGATGCATGCAGCTTTGCGTGCGGTTTTGGGGACGCATGTCCAGCAGAAGGGCTCCTTGGTCGCGCCGGATCGGCTGCGTTTCGACTTCGCCCATTTTGAACCGATGACCGGCGACCAGATTCGCGAGGTGGAGCGCCGGGTCAACGCCGAAATTCGCGGTAACGCGTGCACTACGGAACGTCATATGGGCAAGGATGCGGCCATTGAGGCTGGCGCCATGGCGCTGTTCGGTGAGAAATACGGTGACGAGGTTCGCGTGATCACCATCGGTGATTCCTCGACCGAATTGTGCGGTGGTTGCCATGTCGAACGCGCCGGCGACATTGGCCTGTTCAAGATACTCAGCGAAGGCGGCGTTGCCGCCGGCGTGCGTCGTGTCGAGGCGGTGACCGGTCAAAATGCTGTCGATTATGTCGAGGCGAATGAGTCGCGCCTGGATCGTATGGCGGGGTTGCTCAAGTCCGGTCGCGACGACGTGGAAGGCAAGGTCGGCCAGCTCATCGAACGCAGTCGCAAACTGGAAAAGGAGCTCGAAGCCCTGAAGTCCAAGCTGGCCAGCAGTGCGGGCAGTGATCTGGCTGCCCAGGCGGTTGAAATTGGCGGCATCAAGGTGCTCGCCGCAAAGCTCGATGGCATCGATCCCAAGTCCTTGCGCGATACCGTTGACCAGCTCAAGAACAAGCTGGGCACCGCTGCCGTGGTTCTGGCCACGGTGGGTGACGGCAAGGTCAGTCTCGCCGCCGGTGTGACCAAGGATGCGATCACGCGCATAAAGGCGGGCGATCTGGTCAATTCCGTTGCCCTTCAGGTGGGTGGCAAGGGCGGCGGGCGACCCGACATGGCGATGGCGGGCGGTAACGATCCGGCCAATCTCGATGCGGCCTTGGCTGCCGTGCCCGACTGGGTGCGGACGCAGTTGGGCTGAAGAGGCCGCCACTTTACGTAAATCCGATGTTTGCGCTTTAATCGCGCCCTTTTTTCCTCCCAGGGTCTTGCCTTATGGCACTTATCGTTCAGAAGTACGGCGGCACATCTGTCGGCTCGCCGGAGCGAATTCAGAACGTCGCATGGCGCGTCAAGCGTTGTCGCGACGAAGGCAATCGCGTCATCGTGGTGGTGTCGGCGATGAGCGGTGAAACCGATCGTCTGCTCGGCCTCGCCAGCGCCGTTGCAAGCAATGCGGTGCCCCGTGAAGTTGACGTGCTCTTGTCCACTGGCGAACAGGTCACCATCGCGCTTCTGGCGATGGCGCTCAACGACATCGATTGCCCGGCCGTGTCCTATACCGGGTCACAGGTTCATATCCGCACCGATAGCGCGCACAACAAGGCCCGCATCCAGGAGATCGATGGCGACCGAGTTCTGGGTGATCTGGAAGAAGGGCGCGTGGTCGTTGTCGCCGGTTTCCAGGGTGTCGATGAGTTCGGCAACATCACCACGCTGGGTCGTGGCGGGTCCGATACGACCGCCGTTGCGCTAGCGGCCGCGCTGAAAGGCGATGAGTGCCAGATCTATACCGATGTGGATGGCGTCTATACGACGGACCCTCGCGTCGAACCCAAGGCGCGTCGTCTGGATCGCATCACCTTCGAGGAAATGCTCGAAATGGCGAGTCTCGGATCGAAAGTGCTGCAAATCCGATCGGTGGAGTTCGCCGGTAAATTCAATGTCCCGCTGCGGGTGCTGTCCAGCTTTGAAGACGGTCCCGGCACGCTGATTACCTATGAGGATGCGCAAATGGAGCAAGCCCTGATTTCCGGTATCGCCTTCAACCGTAACGAGGCCAAGCTTACGGTCACTGGGGTCCCCGATCAGCCCGGTGTGGCGGCGCGCATTCTTACGGCAATCTCCGACGCGAATATCGAAGTCGATATGATTGTGCAAAATGTGGCGCAAGATGCGACGACCGATTTCACTTTTACGGTCAATCGCGGCGATTTCAAAAAGGCGCTGGCGATCCTGGAATCCACGGCGTCGGCATTGGGTGCGCGTCAGGTCAAAGGCGATGACAAGATCGTCAAGGTGTCGCTGGTCGGTGTCGGCATGCGCTCGCATGCGGGCATTGCCAGTGACATGTTTAGCGCTTTAGCCGCTGAAAACATTAATATTCAGATGATCGGAACTTCCGAGATCAAGATTTCGGTGGTTGTCGATGAGAAGTATCTGGAGCTGGCCGTGCGGACTTTGCACAGCAAGTTCGGTCTGGCTGACGAGGTAAATGCGGAATAAACAAATCTCCTGGCATACCGATTGCTTGGCTTACGTTTACGTAGTGCCGGGTTACAATCGGTCCAGAATTCGGGACGTATACCCGAAACCGTGCTGATTGCATTCCTTCCGGTTGGAATGTTGCAAGAAGCTTATTAGACAAGGAGCCAGGAGATGTTGATTTTGACCCGCCGCGTAGGCGAAACCCTGATGATTGGCGACGAAGTGAGCGTGACAGTGCTCGGCGTCAAAGGGAATCAGGTGCGCATCGGTATCAATGCGCCGAAAGACGTATCGGTGCACCGCGAAGAGATATACGAGCGCATCAAGCATGAGCATGAGCATGAGCATGAGCAGGACGGGGACGCCGATCCCCGCTGATCGCTTTACGACCGATTGTTGACGCGTTGGCACGCTGCAGTGAGCCAAGTCGAAAGCGACGAATCTGAATAAAAAACGCAAGTCGGTATCTCGATTTGCGTTTTTTTGTGCCCGCAGAACGGTTGAGTGGCCTCAGGGGGTTTACGCATCCAGGGGTGCTCAGTATTCTTAGCCGCCTTTCCAGACCGCCGATAGTGAAGGCGATTTGACGAAAGCGTGATTTTCCCGGAGAGGTGGCCGAGCGGCTGAAGGCGCTCCCCTGCTAAGGGAGTATGGGCTTTAACTCCCATCGAGGGTTCGAATCCCTCCTTCTCCGCCATAAACGAGAACGGGGTCTCCGGGTATTTGGAGACCCCGTTCTCGTTTATGGCCTTTTGTTACGGCAACAGTGCTGGGTGTGTAGGGAAGCGTCTTTCTGGCGATGTCCTTGATTCGCCGTGTTTGATGTTGATTTTAGGCGCGAGGCTGAGTGCGGAACGGTCAGCCGGCAATAACGTTTTTTGAGCGCAAATTGATACCCCAGCACTGCTTGACAGGCATCAGTACCGTCGGCAGAATGCCGCGCTCTTTCGAGACACGCGCCCGTAGCTCAGCTGGATAGAGCATTCGGCTACGAACCGAAAGGTCGGAGGTTCGAATCCTTCCGGGCGCGCCATTCAAGACCCCCAAGCGGCTTTGCTGATTGGGGGTTTTTCTTTTCTGGCGGGTGTTTCCTGGGACGGTCCGTGAGGATCGCGGATTGTATTACGTCCTCCGGGTACGGGGATGATCTGGATAGTGTGATTTATGGACGTTGATGTTTGGCAGGTGGACGCCAAATTTGGCAATCAGATAAATTGCTACCTAATTAGTTATTGCTTATATAACGTATTTCTACTAGACTCCGTCGCGTTCAAGGTTGTCTTTAAAACCGCACTCATTACCAAGACCTTTCCGGAGTCACCACCATGCGTACGTTCTCCTTCAAGACGCTGGTTGCCGCGATGATGGCCACCACTGTTATCACCGCTGTTGCTGCGACCGAGACCGCCGAGCCCACTCAAGCCTTGGCCGCTAACCCGTACTTTGTGGAGCAGCAGGCTGCGGTCAAAGCCTCCATTGAGGCTGCGCGCGCACGGATGGAAGAGCAGAAAGCGGCGATCGAATCACAGATGAAGACGCTGCGTGATGCCTATGGAATTCCAGAGCCGGTACTTGCCGAGAACGTCAACAATATCGAAACGGCCAAGGCGGCATTCGCTGAAGCGCGCGAAAAGGCCATGTTGCAGTACGCCAGACTGGTCGATCAGCAGCACGCGCAACTGAAGGCGATTGCACCGTGGTTGCCGGATTTGCCGAAGATGGAACAGCCGAGCGGTTTCGATCAGGACACCATGAAGACCTGGTTTGATGCTCAGGTCGCCCAGGCGGAAGCGCGTGCCGAAGCCGCGCGCACGGCGATGGGTGTGTGGATGCCGGAAGCGCCGAAGGCGCCGGACTTTGCGGCGATGAAGGACATGGATCGCGATCAGGTCCGCAAGCTGATGGAAGAACAGTTCGACGCAGCTAAGGCGCGCGCCGAGGCGGCCCAGAAGGCGATGTCCGCTTATATGCCGAAAATGCCGGAAGTGCCGTCTGCGATGCAGGCGCCGGACTTTGCGGCGATGAAGGACATGGATCGCGATCAGATCCGTAAGTTGATGGAAGAGAAGTTTGAGGCCGCCAAGGCCCAGGCCGAAGCCCAGCGCAAGGCGTTTGAAGCCGGGATGCCGAAAATGCCGGCGATGCCCCAGGTGGCCGGTTACGAAGCGCCTGAAATGATTGATTTCAAGGGCATGACGACCGACGAAGCGAAGGCCGCGATCAAGGCCCAGTTCGAAGCCGCGAAAGCTCGTGCCGAATCCATGCGCAAGGCGATCACGGCGATGGCGCCGGCCATGCCGCAGGTTCCGGGTTTCGAAGCCCCCAAGGCGATCGATTTCTCCAATATGGATCGTGAGCAGGTCCGTAAAGCGATGGAAGAGCAGTTCGAAGCTGCCAAGGCGCGTTCGGAAGCGGCTCGTAAAGCGATCGAAGCGATGATGCCGAAGTCGGTAAACATGAGCGGGTTTGAAGCGCCGGACTTCAGCAAGGTCAAGGACATGGATCGCGAACAGATTCAGGCCATGATGAAGGAGCAGTTCGAAAAGGCGAAGGCGCAGGCGGAGGCTTTGCGCAAGGCAGCGGAAGCATCCATGCCGAAACTGCCGACCCTCGGAATTCTCGGCGACATTTCCAGCGAAGAAACCCGTACTGCGATTGAAGCCCGCGCCAAGGCGATGCGGGAGCAGGTTGAACAGCAGCGTGAGCTCGTCGCGAAGTATTGGCAGGATATGGCTGACCAGCAGCGTGCGGCCATGGACACCCAGGTCAAGGCCATGAAGGAGGCCTATCAGGCGGCGATGACCTCCAAGGTCGGTAGCTGATCGAGTGTTTCGCAGCCGCTGATCTGGTTAGCCTGATCTGCTTGGTCTGGCTTGGTTTGCCGGAATGGGCGGCCAGGTCGCTGAAAAGCCCCGATGGAATTTCCCATCGGGGCTTTTTGCTATGCGTCGGAATGCGGTGATACCACCAATACGACCTCTAGCTTGCGCAGAATCCCGGAGTGAGAGGCTGAGGGGCCTTTAAGTGCGACCGGTTTCATAACGGAAAAACCGGGATTGGGCGTGACGCCCAGTTAGATGTGGTGATTTCCAAAGCCCTTATAACCGACGATATAATTGACCACGTCATAATTTGTTGTTGTTATTTTGATACAGCGTTGTTGCAATTTTGATCTATCCTGCATAACATGTGCGTCGTAACTGGTTTTCCCTCCCTATTCTCTGAGGACTTCACTGAAATGAACAAGAAGCTGCTCGCCATCGCTATCTCTGCTGCTGTGATGGCCCCTTTGGCCGCTAACGCCAACGACAACGTGATCTACGGCAAGATGCATTTTTCGTGGGACTACGTTGACACCAACAATGTCGGCGGCGTCGACGCGTCGGACGATGTGACCGGTGTTGCCAAGTCTTCGCGCATTGGTTTCAAGGGTTCTGAAGATCTGGGCGACGGCATGTCTGCCGTTTGGCAGGTTGAAGGTGCCGTGCCGAACGCCACGTTCTCCAACCGCAACACGTTCGTTGGCTTGGCTGGCGGTTTCGGTACGGTCCTGATGGGTCGTCATGACACCCCGTACAAGATTTCCACCGGTAGCCTGGATATCTTTGGCGACACCATTGCTGACTACAACAGCATCATCGGTCAGACCAACAACGCCGCTGGTACCGCCAACGTCAACGCCTTCGACCTTCGCGTTGGCCAGACTGTTGCGTACATCACCCCGAACCTGAACGGCTTCACCGGCGCCATCGCCCGTGTCTCCACCAAGAATCCGGAAGCTTCTGGTAACGACGAGCAGGCTGCATGGTCCCTGGCCGGTATGTACAGCAACGGCCCGCTGTTCGCTTCTCTTGCTTACGAAAAGCATTCTGGTGCTGCGGCCGGTAACTCCACCACGACCCAGAACGAAAAGGCCTGGAAGTTGGGCCTGGGTTATTCCTTCGGCGACGGCAAGATTGGCTTCATCTACGAAGACATTTCTCATGAAGCCAGCAACAGCCGTGCCGAGCGTAATGCCTGGTTGGTCAACTACGCCCACACCTTCGGCAACAACGTATTCAAGATTGCCTACGGTGTTGCGGGTGACAGCGATGTTGCCGGTGCCAACGACGGTGCGGACAACCTGAGCCTGGGTCTGGAGCACAAGTTCAGCAAGCGCACCAGCATCTATGGTATCTACACCGCCATGGATAACGATGCGGGCGCCAACTACGGCTTCAACACTGCGGCCGGCTACGCTGCGGTCACCGGTCGTAACGTCGATGCCCTGTCCTTCGGTATCGTGCACACCTTCTAAGTTGTTTCGGGTATCAACCCGAACTGCTTAAGTTGGAAAAAGCGGGCTCCCTCGGGAGCCCGTTTTTTTTTGTTGGGGGGCAGTCTCGTTCTGGGAGTCTGCGCTAATGTGTCTGCTGTGATACATAAAACAACGAGTGTCTCTTTTTTTATACATTGGTGTTGCATTTCTGCACTGGCGTGCATACAATTCGCTCGCGCTTAACGCAATTCATCCACTCTCTTTGGAGATTTAACATATGAACAAGAAGCTGCTTGCTATCGCCGTTGCTTCCGCTCTGGCCGCCCCGATGGCTGCCAACGCCAGCGATGTCACCATCTACGGCAAGATGCATTTTTCGTGGGACTACGTTGACACCAACAATGTCGGCGGCGTCGACGCGTCGGACGATGTGACCGGTGTTGCCAAGTCTTCGCGCATTGGTTTCAAGGGTTCTGAAGATCTGGGCGACGGCATGTCTGCCGTTTGGCAGGTTGAAGGTGCCGTGCCGAACGCCACGTTCTCCAACCGCAACACGTTCGTTGGCTTGGCTGGCGGTTTCGGTACGGTCCTGATGGGTCGTCATGACACCCCGTACAAGATTTCCACCGGTAGCCTGGATATCTTTGGCGACACCATTGCTGACTACAACAGCATCATCGGTCAGACCAACAACGCCGCTGGTACCGCCAACGTCAACGCCTTCGACCTTCGCGTTGGCCAGACTGTTGCGTACATCACCCCGAACCTGAACGGCTTCACCGGCGCCATCGCCCGTGTCTCCACCAAGAATCCGGAAGCTTCTGGTAACGACGAGCAGGCTGCATGGTCCCTGGCCGGTATGTACAGCAACGGCCCGCTGTTCGCTTCTCTTGCTTACGAAAAGCATTCTGGTGCTGCGGCCGGTAACTCCACCACGACCCAGAACGAAAAGGCCTGGAAGTTGGGCCTGGGTTATTCCTTCGGCGACGGCAAGATTGGCTTCATCTACGAAGACATTTCTCATGAAGCCAGCAACAGCCGTGCCGAGCGTAATGCCTGGTTGGTCAACTACGCCCACACCTTCGGCAACAACGTATTCAAGATTGCCTACGGTGTTGCGGGTGACAGCGATGTTGCCGGTGCCAACGACGGTGCGGACAACCTGAGCCTGGGTCTGGAGCACAAGTTCAGCAAGCGCACCAGCATCTATGGTATCTACACCGCCATGGATAACGATGCGGGCGCCAACTACGGCTTCAACACTGCGGCCGGCTACGCTGCGGTCACCGGTCGTAACGTCGATGCCCTGTCCTTCGGTATCGTGCACACCTTCTAAGTTGTTTCGGGTATCAACCCGAACTGCTTAAGTTGGAAAAAGCGGGCTCCCTCGGGAGCCCGCTTTTTTTGTTGGGGGGTGCGACCATGGAACGGGTTAGCGGGTTCGCATCCTAAGTTGTCCCGTCAAAGTGGGATCAGGATTCGGAATGCCCGCTTGGTGTGAGGTCTTAACTTCGTTTTGTAGCCCAGGCGGTATAAACGGAGTCTGAGAAAAGCTTTTTCTGAAACTCCGGGTCATCTTCCGGGCGTGGGAAGAAGCGGGCGGTTTCGCTGTGCAAGGCGTCGAAATGGCCGTCGCGTCGGAACATCTCGAGGATCAATCCAACCCGTTCGAACGGATGCAGGTCGTTCCAGATGCCGATGCATTTGCCGGGGTGGAATTGGTCAGTAAAGGTGAACAGAACCGTACCTCTTGGGCGGGTGATCCGTGCCAGCTCAGAGATGCTGATGGCAGGATCGGCGAGATATTCGAAGGCGAAACTGCCGATCACGGCGTCGAAATGGTCATCCGGCCACGGCAGTTCGGGGGATGTGTTCACATCCTGGATCACGAATTCCGATAGCTGTTTATTGGCCGACATGGCGCCACGATTGAGGCCGATACCGATCAATTCGATACCGCAAATGGATTCAGGGATGTGCGAATCGCTGCCGCTCATCAGGTCCAGGACACGCATCCCGGGTGTGAGCGCGTGGCCAATCATTTCGCTCATCTGGCGGTCGGCTTCGGCATCGAGAAGCGGATGGACTTCGTGCCAGGCGCGGGCGTCATCCGAAGGGTCGAGACGTTGAAACGAGGAGTCCGAGTCCAGGTCGAACAGCCCTCCATCCAGGGCGGCCTGCATCCCGGGGCCGGCGTTGATGCAATCGAGCACGATGTCGTTGCAACGTCCGCCTCGTTCTGCGCCAGCGCCGAGCCATTGGACGACCCGGCCCGAAACGGTGAGTGGATAACGCGACATTGGATGATTGAGGTCGAAGCGCAGCAGGTTGTCGTGCTTGCCGATGACCCGCATCACACGCAGATCTTCGGCGACCACGTTGGGAATACCGCCGAACAGGGCGCGGGGATAGAAACGACCTGGTTTGGGAATCACCGGTTGCACCGTCGGACGGCGTTGCACGATCTTGGCGCAATCCGCTTCCACAATCTCCCGGGACGACCAATCCTCAATCAGGTCGCAACGCACATTTTCTTCACTGACCCACGCCGCAATTTCGCTGTTGGCCAAGCGATCGCCGAGTGTTCCAGGGAAGAAATCCCGCCAGAAATTGACCTTCTCGAAGTACACGCGCTCGCGATGCGTGGCGTCTTTGCTTTGCCAATCGATGGCAATTTCGATGGCAGCGAGGCGGGAGGCGGTCATGATGAGGTCTCGGCGGGGACGGGCCGAGCACTATAACCAAGTCGTCCGGATACGTATGTCCGATGGCAATACGGATATTGCTGCCCGGAACTCAGTCGAGCGCGTATTTCTTCAACCGGTAGAGAAGGGTGTCGCGGCTGATTCCGAGCAGGCGGGCGGCACCGCTACGGTTCCCCGACGACATGGTCAGCGCTTGACCGAGCACATCGGCCTCCAGGGCATTCAGGTCGATGCCGGTGGCGGGCAACTGAAACAGGCGTGATGCATTTTTGACAATCGGGGTATGAATCTCAGGCGGGAGTTCGGCAACATCGATCTCCCGTTGTGGGTGCAGCACTACCATGCGTTCGCTCAGATTGCGCAACTCGCGCACATTTCCCGGCCAGCTATGGCCTTTGAGACGTTTACGGGCAGCGGGCGCATAGCTTGGCGCACGGACGCCATGACGTCGGGCGAACTCCCCGGTGAAATGGTCGAGCAGGGCGGTGATGTCGTCGCGGCGCTCACGCAGTGCGGGAATCGCCAGCGGCACCACATTCAGGCGGTAATAGAGGTCTTCGCGGAAACGCCTGTCACTGACCGCCTGATAAAGATCGCGGTTGGTCGCGGCAATCACGCGGACATCGACACGGCGGGTTTCACTGCTGCCCAGGGGCTGAATCTGTTGCGATTCCAGGAAGCGCAGTAACTTGCCTTGCGCCAACAGGCTCAGTTCACCAACCTCATCCAGGAACAAGGTGCCGCCGTCTGCCGCCGCGATATGGCCGCGCTGATCGCCATTGGCGCCGGTGAATGCGCCTTTTCGATAGCCGAACAGCTCCGCCTCGATCAAGCCGTCCGGGATCGCTGCGCAGTTCACCGTGACGAACGCTTTGTGCGCACGCGAGCCGTGGGCATGGATCGCTTCCGCGAAGCATTCCTTGCCGGTGCCGCTTTCACCGACGATCAGCACGTTCGCCTGGGTGTTGGCGATCAGGCGGGCGGTGTTCTTGACACGGGCAAATTCGGTGGAGTTGCCGATCAGGCGGGAGTCGAAAGCGGGCATGGTTGAGCTCGGAATCAGTGAATATCTGTGGGAATCAGGCAAACGCCTTCGGAATCGATATGGCCGCCGATTCCGGGGAACAGCAGGGTGAGCAGCGCGAGGGCAATTATGAATACGCCCCCCACGCGACGTATATACGGGATTTGCGGCATGCGTGCCATGCGTCCGGTCAGCAGACCGGTGGTGACCACAGCAGGCAATGTGCCCAGCCCGAATGCAAGCATGAACGCACCGCCGCCGATGGCGTTGCCCTGGCCGGCGGCGGTGAACAGCACCGCATACACGAGGCCACAAGGTAACCAGCCCCAGAGCAGGCCGAACCCAAAGGCCTTGGTGAGCGAATCGACTGGCATCAGGCGACGGGTGACCGGTTCGATATGTCGCCACAGTGGAGCGCCGATGCGTTCGATGCGCATGAATTGCGGAAACCAGCCCGCCAGATAAACGCCGATGCCAAGCATCAATGCGCCAGCCAGGATGCGCAGGATGTGATGGCCGACACCGGCGGGCAGCCAGTCGAAAAGGGTTGAGCCGAGACTGGCGACCAGCGCTCCCGCAAGCACATAGGAAGTCACCCGGGCGACGTTGTAGGCGAGCGCGAACGCAAACAGCGCCCCGCCACGCTCACGATATTTCGGTGCCACGCCCATGATCAGCGCACCCATGATCCCGCCGCACATCGAAACGCAGTGCAGCGTGCTGACCATGCCGACGGTAAAGGCGGCCAGAAGTGGGGTGAGGGTGAGGTTTATGTCCATGAAGGTTGGGGATTGTGCCCACCTGGATCCGCCACTCCAAGCCTTATTGGGTCGTTCCGGGGCAAATGGGGGATATGCCCTGTCGGACTCGGTGATTTGCCCCGCAGTGGTGCGGTAAGGAGCCCCAAGCAACTGAATATTCGCGTGTTTTTTAATGGCCTGATGTTTGCCTTGGTGAAGCGCTAACAAACGATAACAGTCCCACCAGGAGTCGAAAATGCTGCCGTTCCCCGTTCGTCGTCTCACCGTCCTGATTGCTGCCGCGCTGGCCTCACCGGTCTGCGTTGCGCAAACCTTGGGTACCGTTGAGGTGGAAGCCGCTCCCATTGATCAACCGACCATGCAAGTCGATCGCGGTGCGGTGATTGCACCGGCACCATCGTCCGATGCGGGCGAGGCCTTGCGTGCCGTGCCCGGGGTGTCCGGCGTGCGCATGGGTGGACACGGCATCGATCCGGTGATTCGGGGCCAATCGCAGACGCAGCTCAACATCCTGCTCGATGGCGCTTACGTGCACGGCGGCTGCCCGAACCGCATGGACCCGCCTACGGCCTATGCGCCGATCGAGACGTTCGACAAGGTGACGATCATCAAGGGCAGTCAGACCGTGCGTTACGGTGGCGGCGGTTCCGGTGGCACGGTGTTGTTGGAACGTGAAGGGCGTCCCTTGCCGGAAGGCGAGTGGTTGCGCGGCAAGATGGGCGCTGGCTATCGGGGCAACAGTCAGACCTCGGACGCGTTCGCCGATCTGAGTGTCGGAAACCAGGAAACCTGGGTGCGCGCCATCGCGACCGCCAAAGATGCCCGCAATTACGAGGACGGCGACGGCGTTGAGGTGCTCTCTGCCTATTCGGAGAAGGCGCTCAACCTGCAGGGTGGGATCATCAATGACGCAACCCGGATCGACGTGGGCATCGATCTCTCCCGCAGTGACGACATCATGTTTGCCGGCGCGGGCATGGATTCCCCGCAGGCCGATGCCGATACCTATCGCCTGCGCATCCGCCACGACGCCGAAGTCGGGCCCTTTGCCGCGATCGACGCCGATATTTCCGTGGCCGATGTCACCCATGTCATGGACAACTACACGCTGCGTACCGTCACCGGCACCCGCATGCGTGCGCCATCCACCTCAGACACCATCAGTGGCCGGATCAGCGGCGACGTCGCCAGCGGCGACATGCTCTGGACGGTTGGTGTCGATTTCCAGAACAACGACCGCGAAGCCGATCGCTACAACGATACCGCCAACAACAAGAACTCGGTGTTGTGGCCGGGGGTCAGCATCGATCAGACCGGCATCTTCGCCGAACTCGACATGCCCGTCGCGGAACGCGACGTGTTCAAGGCCGGCGTGCGTTACGATCGGGTCGAATCGGAAGCGGGCCGCGCCGGTGAAGCCACCGCGATGATGAGCCCGAACGCCCTGTACACCATGTATTACGGCACCACTGCGCAGCCGGTCAGCGAAGACAACATCGGCGGTTTCCTGCGTTACGAAGCTGCCCTCGACAGCCTGCCGGGTATCGCCTGGATCGGACTGAGTCGCAGCGTGCGGACCGCCGACGCCACCGAGCGTTATCTGGCCTCCAACGGCGCAGCGGCGAGTCGCTGGGTCGGCAATCCGAATATCGATCCCGAGCAGCATCATCAGATCGAAGCCGGCATGGACCTGAATTGGGGAGAACTCAAGCTCAATGGTTCCGTCTATTACAACGAAGTCAGCGACTACATCCTGCGCGATCGCGCCCACGGCCAGAGCGGTATCCGCCTCGCCGACAACGCCACCATCTATCGCAACGTCGATGCCGAGTTGTACGGCATGGAAGTCGGCGGCGAATATCGTTTCAACGCCAACTGGGCCATGAAGGCCAGCGCCGCCTATGTTCATGCCACCAACACCACCGACGACCGCCCGATCGCGCAGACCCCGCCGCTGGAAGGCACTGTCCACCTCGATTACCGCACCCCAGGGTGGAGCCTCGGCAGCCAGGTGCGAATCGCCGACAAGCAAACCCGGATCGATGACAACATCAATACCGGCAGCGGCCTGGATGTCGGTCCAACCGCCGGATACTGGGTCTGGGATGTCTACGGCTCGGTCGAACCCGGCAAAACCACCCAGGTGCGTTTCGGTATCGACAATGTCTTCGACGAGGCCTACGCCAACCACCTGAACAAATCGAATGCCTTCGATGTCACCCAGGTACAGGTCAACGAGCCGGGCCGTTCCGTCTGGGCGCGTTTCAACTGGACCTTCTGAACCGACGTTTCACCCCAAAACCGTGGAGAATACCGGGCCGTTTCGTCGGCCCCGACTACGTCAAAGGTAACCATCTCATGTCACAGATTCGTTTCACCCCGCTTGCCCGGATCGCTCTTGCGCTCACGATGCTTGCCACGATTTCCTCCACCTTTGCCAGCGACGCGGCGTCAGAGGATGCCGGCACGGTGGCCGATCGGATCGTTGTCCTCGAACCCTATGCCCGGGCGATGCCCCCAATGCAGCCGACCTCGGCCATGTTCCTCAGCCTGAAGAATACCGACGGCGTCGATCACGCCTTGGTCGCTGCCACCAGCGACGTGGCCCGCTCGGTCGAGCTGCATACCCACATCATGGAAGACGGCGTTGCCCGCATGCGACAGGTCGAGAAGATCGATCTACCCGCCAGTGCCACGGCAAGCCTGGCCCCTGGCGGATTCCATGTCATGCTGATCGGCCTGCATGGGCCGCTGGTCGAAGGCCGCACGATGGCCGCGACCCTGCATTTCGAGGACGGCTCGACCAAAGCCATCGAAGTGCCGATTCGTGGCCTGTCCTATCGCGGCAAATCAGAACCCGCAGGTGGCATGAAATGCGGCACCGGAAAGTGCGGCGGGTCGATGGGCGGTATGAAGTGCGGCGGCGGCAAATGCGGTAGCCGTTGATGGCATGGTCGTCGTCGCCAGCAGCGACAATCAAGCTATTCCAGAGCGTGGTCCCTGTTTTCGATCTCGCCTAAGACGGGGTGTTACGACATCACCGCCCGGAAGCCTCATGTTAGGCGACAACTAAAGCATCAGGCGTTACAAAGCGTTGATGTAATCTCCGATGCTTTCGTATTTTACTATTTCCACTTCATTACCATAATTTTTAGAAACGTTGCTCATGCCAAATATGTCAAGGACATGGCTTATCCATTTCTTATCGTTCACCATGGGGTCTATGATTGATATTTTATTGAGCCAATGTCCCATTTCCCCTGAATTTTTCATGTCTAGGCGCGCTAGTCGCATCATGGATATGGCTTCCATGTCATATATCGGAAATGAGTAACCCACGATGACGATTTCTTCGGCCATTGATAATTTCTGAGCCGCAACTCTTGCTTGTAGCCTCAAAAATCTCCTTGGTTGATAAGTTTTGTTTACGTTAGGTGGGAGGATGAATCTTTCGATCGGAGAGCCGCAGGAAGGGCAAGTCCAGGATTCTAAGTCTTCAGCATCAAATGGCTTGAATAATATTGGGTATTCTGATTTTGAACATGATGCGTCGCTGCAAATACCGAAATTTACGGAACCGTGCATTTTCAGAAGTACACCTTCATGCAGCCTCTCACGGGCAGAGTCATATGCGTGGGAGTTTAAATTGAGATAGTTGTCGTCGTGGAGCAAGCGCATCTGGTTTTTAATAAGTACGCTTAAGTCTTTTTCGTTGTCACCCTATAAGAAATTTTCAAGCAGCAGATCCCAATTGAATGAAATAACCGAATCAGATTCTTTTAGTGTATTTGCCAGATATGAGTGAAATTCGGAGTGTTTATTATTGAAAGGTATGTAGTACACCACGGCTGAGATGTATTTTTGAAGTTGTTCTAGTGCAGATCGAAATTGCGCTCTGTCTAAATGTATGGCGTTGGGGTATATATTTATTGAGGTTTCCAAAAATGAGTATATATCCTCGATGTTTGTATCCCATATTTCGCCACCCATATGCTGTAAGTCAACATCAAAATAATGAGTGATTATTTTAACTAGATCAGATGAAAGAAAATCCACATTGGTCGCACCTTCCCAGTATTTTTCTATTAGCTTTTTGTTAAAGAATCCCCTTGCTAATGGGAGGCTGATTTCCATTGTCCTTGTATCGGAAAAGGAGGCTCCGGCTCCAATAATATATACGGTTCCTGGCATTGTAAAGCCCCCGCTTTTAGTGCCAGCCTAAATTAGAGGTTTCCGGGTGGTGGTGGACCCGGTAATCGACCGGGGTCATGTGATCGAGCGACTGATGGGGCCGCTCCTGGTTGTACTCGGTAAGCCAGGTTTCGGTGTGTTCGCGGACCTCCGAGAGACGTTCGAACAGGTACATGTCGAGCACCTCGGTTCGATAGGTGCGATTGAAGCGTTCGATCAGGGCGTTCTGGGTCGGTTTGCCCGGTTGGATGAACTCGAGGTGGACACCGTGTTGCTCGGCCCAGTCGGCCAGGCAGATCGAGATAAATTCCGGCCCGTTGTCCAGGCGCAGTTGCCCTGGATAGCCCCGGGTTTCGGCGATGCGGTCGAGCACACGCACCACTCGCCGCGCTGGCAGGTTCAGGTCGATTTCGATGGCCAGTGCCTCACGGTTGAAGTCATCGACGACGTTGAAGGTGCGGAAGCGACGACCACCCATTAATGCATCGCTCATGAAGTCCGCCGACCACGCCTGATTGACGTCCTCGGGCACGCTCAGCGGCTCTGGATCTCGTCCGGGTAGGCGCCGCTTGTGCTTGCGTCGCAGATTGAGGTTCAGCATCCGGTAGATCCGATACACCCGCTTGTGATTCCAGTGATGGCCCTGGCGCCGCAACGTCAGGAACATCAACTTGAAGCCGTACGCCGGTTTGCTTTCCGCCAGCGCGAGCAGCGCGTCGATCACCGGTCGATCCCGTTCCCTGTCGGGTTGGTATCCGTAGCTGCTGCGGCTCAGGTTCAGCGCCCGACAGGCGCCGCGCTCGCTGATCTCGTGCTCGGCCTTGGCGTAATCGACCAGGACGCGCCGCTCGGCTGGCGTCAGAGTTTTTTTGCGACGATGTCCTTGAGCACTTCGTGCTCGAGACTCAGGTTCGCGTACATCTGCTTGAGGCGCGTGTTCTCGTGCTCCAACTCCTTCAGACGTGCCACGTCGGAGGCCTCCATGCCACCGTACTTCGATTTCCAGTTGTAGTAAGTCGCCTCGGAAATGCCGTGTTCTCGGCACGCGTCCTTGACCTGTCGACCGCCCTCGACCTCCTTCAGGATTCGGACGATCTGGCTCTCAGTGAAACGGGATTTGCGCATCGGATTCTCCTCATTGCGTGAGCAGTCTACCCGGCGACCTCTAGTTATCCGTGGCACCAATATACGGGGGCATTACAGCATGGCTTGTATCTGCTATGACTTATGAGATGTACGTGGCATCGCGGTTTTTTTAGACATAAGCGGCTTCGGCGTTAACTTAATATGGGTGGCTTGCGTATTTCGGTGAAGTATTTTTTGAAGGATATTGCGTAGGTCTTTGAGTGGCCAGGGATGATTAGGGCTGTTCTGAGTGCAATAGGGGTGACGAGATATGGTTGACCGTTATTTCGCAGTCTATACGTAAGAATTCTGTCATGCGGGTTTGGGATGTGGGGTGGCTGGGTTGTGAGTTGTGGCGTCCTCCACAAGATTCTCAGGTTCGTCCTTCAGTTGTTTTCAAACACAACCTGATACACATCCCGGTAGTGTTTGGCGAAATGGGCTTGGATGCCTTCGCGGATGTGCTCGGGCAGTTCCTCGAAATCGCGGCGATTGGCGTCCGGCAGGATGAGTTCCATGACGCCGGTACGGCGGGCGGCAATGACTTTTTCCTTGATGCCGCCGACTGGCAGGACATGGCCGGTGAGGGTGATTTCACCGGTCATCGCCAAGGGGCGTTTGATGGCTTTGCCGCGTGCCAGCGACAGCAGGGCGGTGGTCATGGTGACCCCGGCGCTGGGGCCGTCCTTGGGCGTGGCGCCTTCGGGGACATGCAGGTGCAGGAAGCGGGAATCGAGAAAGTCGGCGGGAGCGCCGTACTCGACCAAGTGGGCGGACAGATAGCTGTAGGCGATCTGCGCGGATTCCTGCATGACTTCACCGAGTTTGCCGGTGAGCTTGAAGCCACTGTTGCGGCTGTGGACCACGGTGGCTTCGATATCCAGGGTCGCGCCGCCCATCGCGGTCCAGGCGAGGCCGGTGACGACGCCGGTGCCGCGTAAGGGTTTGCTCTTCTGGAAATAGGGCTGGCCGAGGAACTCGGTGAGGTTCTTCGCACTCACCGTGATGGTCTTGCCCTTGTTTTTGCCGCGTGCGGTGAGCACCTTTACGGCGGCCTTGCGCAGAATGCGGGCGAGCAGTTTTTCCAGGTGGCGTACGCCGGCTTCGCGGGCATAGCCCTCAATGATGGCGCACAGGGCGGCATCGGTGAGTTTGACCTGGCGTGCTTCAAGACCGGATCGCTCGAGCAGGCGCGGCCAGAGGTGATGGCGGGCGATGGCGAGCTTTTCGCTGGTGATGTACCCGGCGAGCCGAATGATCTCCATGCGGTCGAGCAACGGGCCGGGGATCGAGTCGAGCTGGTTGGCGGTACAGACGAATAAGGCCTTGGAGAGGTCGAAACGCACGTCCAGATAGTGATCCTGGAAGTCGCTGTTCTGTTCCGGGTCGAGCACCTCAAGCAGTGCCGAGGCCGGGTCGCCCTGATAACTGGCGCCGATCTTGTCGATCTCGTCGAGCATGATCACCGGGTTGGAGGTCTGCACTTCCTTGAGGGCGTGGACGATCTTGCCGGGCATCGCGCCAACGTAGGTACGGCGATGACCCTTGATTTCAGCCTCGTCGCGCATGCCGCCGACCGAAAAGCGATAAAACTTGCGCCCCAAAGCATCGGCGACGGAGCGCCCGATCGAGGTCTTGCCGACGCCCGGCGGGCCGACCAGCAGGATGATGGAGCCGCCGACTTCGCCTTTGAGGGCGCCCACGGCAAGGAACTCGATGATGCGGTCCTTGACGTCTTCCAGGCCGTCATGATCCCGGTCCAGCACCTTGCGGGCTTTGCTGAGATTGAGTTTGTCCTTGGAATGCACACCCCAGGGCAGGGCGGTGATCCAGTCGAGATAATTGCGCGAGACGCCGTATTCGGAAGAGCCTTTTTCAAGGATGCGCAGCTTGTCGAATTCTTCGTCGATGCGCTCCTGGACGGTCGCCGGGATGGTGAGTTTCTTGAGTCTGTCGGCGAAGCGGTCGAGATCGGCCTCGCGGTCGTCCTTGGAGAGGCCGAGTTCCTTCTGGATGGTCTTCAACTGCTCACGCAGAAAGAACTTGCGCTGTTGCGCATCGACCTTGTCCTCAACCTGACTGCGGATGTTGCTTTGCAGCTTGGCGAGTTCGAGTTCCTTGTTGAGCAGCACCAGCACCTTCTCCATGCGGTCGAGTAGGGGGAAGGTCTCCAGCACGGTTTGCAGTTCGTCGCGCTTTGCGGTGGTCAGACTGGCGGCGAAATCGGTGAGTTTGGAAGGTTCGTTCGGGTTGATGCGCTGGACGAAATACTGCACTTCCTCCCGGTACAGCGGATTCAGCGGTAGCAAGTCCTTGATTGTGTTAATGATCGCAACGCTGTACGCCTTGACCTGATTCTCCTCACCGCCGAGCGGTTCCTCCACGTATTCGACGCGTACCCGATAAGGCGGCGTGCGGGACAGCCAGTCCTTGATGCGGAAGCGGCGGATGCCTTCGGCGATGAACTGAATCTTGCCGTCCTCGCCGGTCGGGTTGTGCATGCGCACCATGGTGCCGACGTTGTGGAAGTCCTGCGGCCCGGCCATGCGATCGGTGTCGTCTGGGCGGATCATGACCATGCCGACCATATGATGCTCAGTCTCGCCGATGGCCTCGACAGTTGCGCGCCAGGGCTTTTCGTTCATCAGCAGCGGCTGGGCCTGGGCGGGGAAAAAGGGGCGTTCCGACAGCGGCAACAGGTGCAATTCGTCCGGTGGCGCCTGATTGCTCAGAGTGAGCGCGTGGAAATCCAGCAACTCTTCGGCATCGATGAATTCCGGGGTGATGTCCTGGGACGCGTCGTCACTCATTGCTGGGCTCGATTCTTGAGGGAGGAAGGGATATGGGGACCGGTTCCTGACGTTCAAGGTAGAAGAACCGGACGGAATCGGTGGCTGAACTGGCGGCTTGCCATGCACATCCATATCAGCGAATCCTGATCCACTGGTGTATACTTTCCCGCTTTCGTCTTACTGATACAGGGGATCGCCCGTGGCCTACGTGGAACTGACCAAAGACAACTTCGAGCAGATCGTCACCGAGAACGACATGGTGATCGTGGACTTCTGGGCGGAATGGTGCGGCCCCTGCAAGATGTTCGGCCCGGTGTTCGAGAAGGTCTCGGAAGATCACCCGGACGCGGTGTTTGCCAAGGTCAACACGGAAGTCGAGCAGGAGATTGCCGGCTGGTTCCAGATCCGTTCCATCCCGACCCTGATGATTTTCCGTGAAAAGATCATCATCTTCTCCCAGGCCGGTGCGCTGCCCGAAGGCAGCTTCCGTCAGGTCATCGAGAAAGCGAAGGAACTGGACATGGATGAGGTCAAGAAACAGGTCGCCGAACAGCAGGCCCAGCAGGAACCGCCGAAAGCCTGATCCACCGCCTGCGCTGCAACAGAAGAGCCCGCCGATGCGAAAGCGTCGGCGGGCTCTTCTCGTTTTGGGGTAGACAGCCTGCCGCCGACGATTTCGCGATGTGCCGTGAGCGGGCCTGCGTCGGCAGCTTATTTCAAGGTGTGGGTTTCAGGCTCGATGCCGGCTTCCCGGTAGGCGCGGAACCGGGCGCGGCCTTCGCTGAGGCGGGTCGGTTCCTGATCGATGACTTCCGCGACCCGTTCGTATTCCGAGAAATATGCCGGAGTGTTGACGGAGAGATTGAGCAAGACATCCGCCGGCACTGGGCGATCCTGTGGGGCACCAATGTGGATAGGCGTGTCGTCGGCGGCATCGCGGGCGGGCAGATGCGGGAGGAAGGCACCGTCGTTGTAGGTCCACAGCAGATCGTCCAGCAGCGCGGCTTCGCGTGCGTCCGCCGCCACCACATATACCCGCTTGCCTTGCGAATAGGCCTTCTCCACCAGGCGGCAGGCGAAGCGGTGGCGATGCGTGGTGGAGGCTTGGGAGAGGATGTAGAAGCTGATCTGTGACATGGCCAGATCATAGCAATGCACAAGTTGGTGTGGATTCAAACTGATATGTCTCAGCTGTAAACGGCGGGATGACTGGTATGGCTCGACGCATACCCACCATCACGGTGGTGGCTGCGAGATCCATGTCGAGTTTGTCGGTATGGCGCCCTGATCCGGACATGAAAACGGCCCGAAGCGCACGCTCCGGGCCGTCTTTCTGTCGTGCGGTGAAACGCGGACTTATTCGACGCAGCGATCCAGCACGAACTGGGTCAGCAGCGGCACCGGACGACCGGTCGCCCCCTTGTCGGCACCGCTGTTCCATGCGGTTCCGGCGATGTCGAGGTGGGCCCAGCGCTGCTTGCGGGTGAACTTGGACAGGAAGCAGGCCGCCGTGACGGTGCCGGCCTCGCGTCCACCGATGTTGGCGACATCGGCGAAGTTGCTCTTGAGCTGATCTTCGTATTCCGGCCACAACGGCATTTCCCAGGCACGGTCCATGGTGTAACGACCGGCATTGAGGAGTTCGTTGGCCAGTGCGGAGGTGTTGCTGAACAGGCCGGTAGCCTGCTTGCCCAGTGCGATCGCGCAGGCCCCGGTAAGAGTGGCGATGTCGATCACGCAATCCGGCTCGAAGCGTTCGGCGTAGGTAAGCGCATCGCACAGGATCAGGCGACCTTCGGCATCGGTGTTGAGAATCTCGATGGTGGTGCCGTTCATCGCGGTGACGATGTCGCCGGGCTTGGTGGCCGCGCCGTCCGGGAGGTTCTCGGTGGTCGGGATGATGCCGACCAGATTGATCGCAAGACGCAGTTGCAACACCGCCTGCATGACGCCGAACACGCTCGCGGCGCCACACATGTCGTACTTCATCTCATCCATCGCCGCACCCGGCTTGAGGGAGATGCCGCCGGAGTCAAAGGTCACGCCCTTGCCGACCAGCACGATGGGCTTCTCATCCTGCGCACCGCCCCGGTATTCCATGACGATCAACTTGGCTGGCTGGCGGCTGCCCCGGGAAACCGACAACAGCGAGCCCATGCCGAGCTTTTCCATGTCCGCTTCTTCCAGGACGGCACAGCTCAGCAGGTCGCTGTCGGACGCAAGCTTGGTGGCCTGATCCGCGAGGTAGCTCGGGGTGCAGACGTTGCCCGGCAGATTGCCGAGGTCGCGGGTCAGCTTCTTGCCGGCGGCGATTGCGATGCCTTCTTCCAGCGCCAGTTCGGACTCAGTGAGTTCCTTGCGACGGGTGACTGCAATCACCACACGCTTGAGCGGGCGGCGCGGGGCTTCATCGCCGCTGCTCTTCATGGCGTCGAAGCGATACAGCGCATCTTCGATGGATTCGACCGAAGCGCGAACCTTCCACGCGGTGTCGCGGCCCTTGACGTTGAGCTCCGGGAAATAGAGCACCGCTTCGATGGAGCCGGTGTTGTTGAGTTGTTGGGTTGCGAGTGCGATGGCTTTGGCGAAGGCGGCTTCGTTGAAGTCGCGTTCCTTACCGCAGCCGACCAGGAGGACTCGGTCCGCGAAGGTGTTGGGGAGCTGGCCGAGCAGCAGGGTCTGGCCGGCTTTGCCGTCCATGTCGCCGCGTCGCAGGATCGCGGAGATCGCGCCTTCGCTGGCGTCATCCATGGCCTTGGCCGCGTCCGACATGCGGCGTGAATCGAAGACGCCGACGACCACGCAAGGGGTGCGCTGTTTTTCCGGGCTGCCACTTTTTACCGCGTATTCCATGGGTTCTGCTCTCTGCTTGGATGAGTGCCGGCTGGCTTGTGTTGGGAGTGGGTGAGTCCACTCAGGAGGGTTTATTAAACTCGAAATCCAAGAAAAATAAACATGTCAGGCGAGGTTTTGCCTTTCTGAATCTCGGTATGAGTATTCGCCATATAATGATAAAAGTATTTATATCAATGTCTTGTGATGGGTTTGTTGGAAAATATTTTGTTTTGAGTATGAATGAATCGGGAAAATGGAAAAGTGCCCTCAGGTTTTTTTGATCGCGAATTTTGTGCGCGATGACGAGGGTGAGTGTTTCTCGCTTGCGGGTACGAAGGTGGCGGTTTACCGTTGCCCGCGCTCCTCAATCGGTCTCAATGTCTCTTCATGCTCCAGGTCATCGATCGCTACATCGTTCGCGAAACGCTGCAAACTTGGCTGGCGGTTACTCTGGTGCTGATGCTGATCCTGCTCAGCAACCGACTCGCGCAGTTGCTGGCTCAGGCGGTTGCCGGAGAGATCGACGGCGGTCTGGTGTTCCACTTGTTGGCCTTGAAGGCGATCTCCTTCATGTCCTTGCTCGCGCCAATGAGCTTGTATCTCGCGTACATGCTTGCATTCGGGCGCTTGTATCGCGATAGCGAAATGTCGGCATTGGCGGCTTGCGGGGTGGGTCCGGCTCGCCTTTATCGCAGCCTGTTCTTTGTGTCCCTGCCGGTTACCGCGCTGGTGGTGGTGTTCGCGTTCTGGGTCGGGCCCTGGGCCTCGGCCCAGAGCGATCAGGTTCGTGCCCGCGCCGAGAACGCTTCGGGCGTGGCGGCCTTGTCGCCGGGGCGTTTCCGGGAAACCACCGACCGCAGCGGCATCATTTATGTCGAGCACGTCAATGAGGTGGCCGGCCGCATCGAAAATGTCTTTATTTCCCTGAATCGGCGCGGAAAGCCGATGTTGTTGTCGTCGGCGAGGGCGGAGCAGTGGATCGATCCGGATAGCGGCGATCGTTTTATCGTCTTCAAGGATGGCTACCGATACGAAGGCCATCCGGGGGAAAAAGGTTTCAAGATCATCCAGTTTGCCGAACACGCCGTATTGATGCAGGAGGCCGATCCGCTGGCGCAGATGAAACGGGAGCGTTCGTCGATACCCAGCGCGGAATTGCTGAGCGTGAGCACGCGGCAGAACACGGCGGAGTTTCATTGGCGACTCGCCGGCCCGATGTCGGTGATCATGTTGACGCTGCTGGCGTTGCCACTCGCTAAGGCCAGTCCCAGACAGGGCCGCTATGGCAAGGTGGTGATCGGCATCCTGATCTACATCGTGTATTCGAATCTTCTCGGCATCGCCCGGGTGTGGATCGAGAACGGCAAGGCCCATCCAATGTGGGGCTTGTGGTGGGTGCATGGGGTGATTCTGTTGCTCACCGGCGCCTTGTTGATCCATATGCAGGGATGGGCCTGGGTGCGCGCCTCCTTGGGACGCAAGGTCGTCCAATGAACTTGGGCATCTCCATACTCGATCGGTACATCGGGCGTGCGGTGCTGGGCGGCACGCTGTTGGTGATGCTGGTGTTGGTCGGATTGAACCTGTTTTTCGGTTTTGTGAATCAAGTCAATGACATAGGTAAAGGCAGTTTCGGACTGTCCGAGGCCATTCAATATGCGTTGCTGACCTTGCCGCGACGCACCTACGAGATGTTCTCGATGGCTGCGCTGCTGGGTAGCCTGCTCGGCCTGGGACAAATGGCCAGTCACAGTGAACTGGTGGTGATGCGGGCGGCGGGTGTATCGCTGTTCAAGATCATCCGTGCGGTGCTTCAGGCCGGTGTGATCCTGGTGGTGATCGCCTCACTGCTGGGGGAGGTGGTGGCGCCGCCGATGGAGCAGAAGGCGCAGCATCTGCGTGCCCTGACACTCGATCAGCGCATCACCTTCCAGGGCGATCAGGGGTTCTGGGCGCGGGATGGGCATAGTTTCATCAATATCCGCGAGATTCTTCCCGGAAATCGAATTCAGAACATCCGTATCTATGAGTTCGATGCCCAGCATCGGCTGCGTTCGAGCACCTACGCGGAAACGGCGACGTACAAGGATGATCGCTGGCTGCTCAACGACATCCACAAGAGCGAGATCGATGTCGATGGCGTGGAGACTCAGTCGTTCGCGCACGCGGAATGGGCGTCCTTATTGTCGGCGGATCTGCTCTCGGTGGTAATCGTCAAACCGGAAATACTCTCGGTCTGGGATCTCGCGAGTTTCATCCGCTACCAGCGCGACAATGGCCTGGAGTCTGCGCCTTATGAACTGGCGTTCTGGAGCAAGGTCACGCTGCCCTTGTCCAGCCTGGTGATGGTGTTGCTGTCGATCCCCTTCGTATTCGGTTCACTGCGAGACAGTGGCGCCAGTCAGCGCATGTTCGTCGGCATCATGATTGGCATTGCCTTCTATCTGATCAACAAGACGCTCAACCACCTGAGCCTGGTTTACGGCATCGATCCGCTGTTGAGCGCGACCTTGCCGTCCATCGTGTTTCTCGCTGTGGGTGCCTGGGCGATTTCCCGAATACGCTAGTTGTGTCGCCTATTTCTTCTTTTTGTCCGGCTTAGGCGTCATGAACATCCGGCTGCGCGACAGGGTGTCATGCCAGGTGTTCTGATCGCGGTCCCAGAGCATCCACAGCCAGCCTAATCCGAACGCGCCCCACGATAGGCCTGCCACCGAAAAACGCAGCGCGGCTCGGCCCCAGCCGATGGTTTTGCGGTCCTCGGTGAGCAGTTTCATCCGCCAGGCGCGCATGCCCAGGGTCTGGCCGCCGTGGGTCCAGAACCAGGCGTAAAAAAGGAAGGTCACGACTAGCAGATAGAGTTTGAACCACCAGTTTGAGGTATCAACCGCTTCCCCATGCGTGAACGGAAGAATGAGGAAACTGGCGAGAAACCAGACCGACAGAAGCAGCAGGAAGTCATAGCCGACGGCGGCCAGACGGCGAAGCAGACCGGGGCGAAGCGGGGTGTCGTTCATCAGGGTGTCCGGGCGGGGAGGTGCGTCACTCGACGGGCGCAACAGGCTGAGTCCACGAATCGTAAGCGTTGCAGCCTCAATTCAACCAGCTTTCGGTGCCGTTGCACCCCGGGAGCGCGGTATTCGAGCGCACCATCTGAGCGTGGCGGATCGATGTCGAGTAGGTGATGGGCGATCTTCGAGGCGAACGGGTCATGCATCCTGGGGCCGCATCCGTTACCATGCGCGCCGATCACGTCGGTCCCCTCGCGACGATAAGCTGTGAACCCGGTCAGGCCCGGAAGGGAGCAGCCGCAGCAGTGGACTCGGGCGCCGAGGTGCGGCTGGCGTGGTCACTACCATTGTTTTTTTATTGTCGGTGTTTACTTGCATGCGCCGTGGGCGGTGATTCCGGACATGCTGTATCGGCCTGGAAGTTCAACTGATTCGTTGGCGATTCGAATGCCCAGTACTCCCAACCCCCCGTCTATCCTGGCCATCGTTGTCCCTTGTTACAACGAAGAAGCCATGCTTGGAATCACAGTTCCCGGCTTGCTCAACGCCCTCGATGGCATGATTGAGTCGGGTTTGTGCGCGATGCAGAGCTACATCGTTCTGGTCGATGACGGTTCCCGTGATGCGACATGGCACTTGATAGAGGATGCTGCAACCCGGTATCCGGGGCGTGTGCGCGGAGTGCGTCTGGCAAGTAACGTCGGTCACCAGGCGGCACTGCTATCCGGACTGGACTATGCGACCGGTCGATGTGACGCTGCAGTCAGTATCGACGCGGATCTGCAGGACGATGTCACGGTCATCGCACGAATGATTGAGGCCTATCACTGCGGTGCACAAATGGTTCTCGGCGTGCGTGAGTGTCGGGCGACCGATAGTTGGTTCAAACGGAATACGGCCGAAGGCTTTTATCGGTTGATGGGCGCGATGGGTGTCGAAATGACACATAACCATGCCGATTTTCGTCTGATGTCCGACCGTGTGCTCCGAAATCTTCGTGAGTTTTCCGAGATCAACCTGTTCCTGAGAGGGCTTCCCCGGCTTCTGCATAAGGAAGTCGTTACGGTGAGCTATCGGCGCGCCGAACGTGTGGCCGGGGAGACGAAATATCCGCTACGTAAAATGTTGGCGTTGGCCTGGAATGGGATCACCTCCTTCTCGGTTGTGCCTCTGCGCATGATTTCGGTAATGGGTGCTTTGGTATTTCTGGTCTCTCTGGTGCTGAGCGCCTACGCCTTGTTTGGTTTTTTAAGCGGGTCGACATTGCCCGGCTGGGCTTCGGTGGTGATACCGCTCTATCTCCTCGGTGGCCTGCTCATGCTGTCTATTGGGGTGGTTGGGGAGTACGTAGGCAAGGTGTTCCTCGAGACCAAACGCCGCCCCAGGTTTCTTGTTGATCAGATCGTAGGGGATCCAGATGACTGATACGGGCGATAGGCGCGTTGATTTCGACGAATATGCCGACAGTTATCAACGGCTGCTTGATGAACAACTGTCGTTCTTCAGTAAGGATCATGGGTATTTCCCGGACTACAAGGCCCGTTGGGTCGCCGCGCATATCAAAGGGCGTCCTGCCCGGATTCTCGATTTTGGCTGTGGCATAGGGCTGAGTCTGCCTTATCTCGCGCAGTATTTTCCTGATGCAAAACTTCATGCGACGGATCTCTCGAAAGCCAGCGTTGCCCACGTTCGCAAGACCTATCCTGGCGTTGAAGTTGTTGACGATGAGGATCTGGACGGCAACCGGTTCGACCTGATCTTTGTCGCTGGTGTCTTCCACCATATCCCCGTGGAAGAACGTGAGAGGGTGAGTCGCCGCCTAGCTTCATTGTTGTCTCCTGGCGGGGAAATATTCATCTTCGATCACAACCCATTTAATCCGGTTACCCGGCGCATGGTGTCGACCTGTCCCTTCGATGCCGATGCCGTACTTCTGAAACGTGCCCAGCTGCAGCGGCTGATGCACGATGTCGGCGGACTGGAAATCACTCAATCCAGTTATTGTCTGTATTTTCCTCCCGCACTCAAAGCCTTGGCGTTTATGGAACCTTGGCTTGAGTGGTTGCCGTTGGGAGGGCAATACGTTGTCTCGGGACGACGCTGATTCTGTTACGCGCCAAGTCGGACGGTTCTCGCTTTCCGGGGTGGTGAACACCGTGCTCGGCTATGGGGTGATTTTCGGATCCCAAGGGATGGGGGCGAGTCCCTACTTGGCCAACGTCATGGGTTACGCCGTCGGGTTGGTATCGGCCTTTGTATTGAGCCGAAGATTCGTGTTTTCAGCGTCTGGCGATGCCGGACAGCAGACGATGCGTTTTCTGATTGCCTTCGCTTGCGCGTATCTGATTAATTTTGGTGTCCTTCACTTCTGTATCTGGTTGTCCCTCCATCCTGTGGTCGCGCAGATCATTTCTGGCGGGTTCTACTTGATTGTGATGTTTTTGCTCTCGCAAAGATGGGTGTTTGCCAATGCGGTGGATTAGTTTGTTGAAGCGGGTCTCCCCGGCGCTGATAAGTTGGTTCGTCCTGCTCTTCTGCGCGATGTCCTTTGCGATCGTTCCGTTTAATCAAGCCCGCCACGATGCCCGCATTGAATTTGGGAATTCGGATAAAGCGGAGTGGGCGGCCGTCAATGCGTGGCTGCAGGCTTCCGAATGCATGCGCAAGACCGGGGCATGGCTGACGGTCTGTGATGGCGACCGGCTCCGGCCGGTCTCGGATTTTGCATTGGCCGATGATCCCGGTTTTGGATTGCTGATCGGCATCAAGGCCTATCTTCGCGATAAGCCGATGAGCAATGTCGATGTCGTGACTACCCAGATTTGGACAAACTTCTTGGCCGTGCTCGCCTTGGCGGCCTTACTGAACGCAGCAGGCGCACGCCTAGCCAGTCTCCTGTTTTTGTTGCTTGGGGATAAGGTGTATGTGCAATGGCTGGACGTGTCGCCTCATCCGATCATGATCGCGGCCGCGACTTTTGTTGCCATCCTGCCACTGACTATTTTGTTGCGGGAGCGCGGGCACCTCTCCAAAGGCGCGCATGTCACGTTTCTGATTCTGGGAACATTTCTGATGGGGTTCGGCGCCATGCTGCGCGAACCAATCGGCACCATGGGGTTCCTGATCACCGCCGCTATCACCCTGTTCCTCTTCTACCGGTCCAAATTCAAACGTCCCCGGGTATTGCTGTACATCGCGCTTGCGTGGATTGGCTGGCATGCCGCTTCCGGAACGCTCGCCGCCCGAGATGCATTCTTCCCGGTCGAGGCTGCGTCGGGAATTGAGACGCATGGGGTATCCCATAACCTGTATCTCGGCTTGGGTGCGGTGCCGAACAAGTTCGATATTTCCTGGTTGGATACGGTGGCTGCGGATGCCGTACATGCGGTTGATCCGGATGTTCAGTACGTCAGCCCGGAGTACTACCGGATTCTATGGGCGGTCTATTGGCAGCGAGTGAAAGAAGATCCGCTTGAGGTGATCCGGATCTATTGGACCAAGTTCTGGATGATGCTGGACGACGAGTTTCCCGACGGCGCTCTTCGGTTACGCACTTCGTTACTGATCATGATCGCTTTTCTGGTTTTCTACCGATATTTGCCACGCTGGGTCAGATCTGATTTTGGACAGATATACCCGGTAATGTTGGTGTCGGTCGTGTTTATCGGATTCTTCCTGCTTCAGGGGATGATTGCGCATCCGGCGCATATGTATGCACACCCGGTGACGGCATTTATCTTGTTGGTGTTCGTCATGCTGATCGAGATTTACCTTCGGTCGATGTGCGCACTTTATGGTAGCTCTTCCGCGTTGAATCGCCGAGAGACGCCGGATGCCTAAAGCCATTTCCCAGCCGACTGAGGTTGGATGTAGTGTACGGTCCGACGCATTACAGGTGCGTTCCCAGGCGTGTGGAAGCGTGCGGATCCCATCGCCCTAAGCGATGCTGAACACGACCTGCCGGGGGTTTCAGGAATGACGCAGCAAGCGAGTCTATTACGATGAGCTATCAAGCCTTAGCCCGTAAGTGGCGCCCCCGCACATTCGCGCAGATGGTCGGCCAGGAGCATGTGCTTCGTGCCCTGATCAACGGTCTCGATAACGACCGTCTGCATCATGCTTTCCTGTTCACCGGCACCCGTGGGGTCGGCAAGACCACGGTCGCCAGAATCTTCGCCAAGGCCTTGAATTGCGAGGAGGGCGTCAGTTCGGAGCCCTGCGGTGTCTGTTCTGCCTGCAAGGAGATCGATGAAGGTCGCTTCGTCGATTTGATCGAGGTCGATGCGGCTTCGCGCACCAAGGTCGAAGATACCCGCGACCTGCTCGAAAACGTGCAGTACGCGCCGACCCGTGGGCGTTACAAAGTTTACCTGATCGACGAAGTCCATATGCTCTCGGCACACAGCTTCAACGCCTTGTTGAAGACGCTCGAAGAGCCGCCGCCGCACGTCAAATTCCTGCTCGCGACCACCGATCCGCAGAAGCTGCCGGTTACCATCCTGTCGCGCTGCCTGCAGTTCAATCTCAAGCGCCTGCCGGTCACGCTGATCGCCGAACACATCCGCAGCATTCTTGGCAAGGAAACGGTCGAATTCGAATCGGTCGCAGTCGAGCATCTCGCCCGAGCCGCCGATGGCAGCATGCGCGATGCCCTCAGTCTGGTGGATCAAGGCATTGCCTTCGGTGCGGGGGCGCTGCGCAACGACGATGTGCGCAAGATGCTAGGAAGCATTGAAGGCGGACATGTGATTGCCTTGCTCGAAGCTCTGGCGGAGCAGGACGGCGCAAAGCTGTTGCAGACGGTTGCAGCGGTGGCCGAACTCACGCCCGATTTCAACGCGATGCTCGCCGAGATGCTGATGCTGTTGCAGCGCATTGCGCTGGTTCAGGCCGTTCCTGCCGCAGCGGACCCGGAGTGGGAACAGCTCGATGCGATCAAGGCCCTGGCAGAGCGTCTTGGCGTTGAAGATGTGCAGCTCTATTACCAGATCGGTCTGCTTGGCAGACGAGATTTGCCGTTGGCTCCCGAACCGCGTGCCGGGGCCGAAATGGTGCTGCTCCGCATGCTGGCGTTCCGACCTGATGGCAGTGAAGCCGCGCAACGTCCCAAGCCGGTTGCACAGGCGAGTCCCCGTTCCCCAGTCGCTGCGAATGCCAAGTCCGAAGCCGGCTCGGAGCCGGTGAAGTCCATATCAACGCCATCTCCAGCCACCACGAAACCGACACCTTCCCAGAGTGATGACGACTGGGCCAGCTGGATCGAGGCGATGGGTCTGCGCGGCTTGTCGCGGCAGTTGGCAGAACACTGTGTTTTGCGCGGCGTCGAAGGCGATCAGGTGCTGCTCGGCCTGATTCCGGCGGGTGAAGCCCTGCGCACGCCCGGCAACGAAAAGCGCATGCTCGAAGCGCTTTGTGAATACCTTGGCCGTAAGGTCCGTATCCATATCGAGATCGTCAAGGACGGTGCGGAGGAAGCCGCGACGCCGGCTGCTCAGGCGGCACAGGCGCGTTCCGATCGGCAGCGTGCGGCGGAGCAGTCGATTGCGGACGACCCCAATGTGCGCGCCATGCAGGAGCGCCTCGGTGCGCAACTGATTCCCAATTCCGTGCAACCCAACGATTGAATCAACAACTGAATTCCGGAGAGAACATGATGAAAGGCGGCCTCGGCAACCTGATGAAGCAGGCGCAGAAGATGCAGGAAGACATGCAGAAGGCGCAGGCGGAGCTCGGCAACCTGGAAGTCACCGGCGAAGCCGGTGGCGGCCTGGTCAAGGTGGTCATGACCGGCAAGCATGAGGCGCGCTCGGTGAAGATCGACCCCAGCCTGCTCGGCGATGATCGCGACATGCTCGAAGACCTGATTGCAGCGGCGATCACCGATGCGGCGCACAAGGTGGAAGCGGCGGTTTCGGCGAAGATGAGCGCGGTGACTGCGGGGATGCCGTTGCCTCCCGGGATGAAGTTGCCGTTTTGAACGGGCGGACGCGATCCTGAGGACACCGATGCGGGATGCTTTCGCTTTTGAGGCGGTAAGACCCGATGGATCACACGGTATGTTCGCCGACGTGTTGAAGCAGTTTGCAATCGTTTGACAGTCCGTCTGGTTCATCCTTTCCGGTAGAAATATTGCGATGTCGTTTTCTCCCCTGATCGATCGTCTGATCGATGCCTTGCGGGTACTCCCGGGTGTCGGGCCGCGTTCAGCGCAGCGCGCCGCGTTTCATCTTCTTGAACGAGACCGCGATGGTGCGCGGCGTCTGGCCGAGGCCTTGGTGCTGGCGATGGACAAGGTGGGGCATTGCAACCAGTGCCGTACCCTGTCGGAAGCCGCCCTGTGCGCCCTGTGCAACAGTGATCGCCGTGATCGTTCCGTGTTGTGCGTGGTCGAAAACCCCACCGATGTGATTGCGGTCGATCGGGGTGGTGCCTACAACGGCCTGTTCTTCGTGCTCATGGGGCATCTGTCGCCCCTGGATGGCATCGGGCCGAAGGAACTCGGCCTGGATGGGCTCGATGCGCGTCTGGCTGAAAGTGAGGTCAAGGAATTGATTCTCGCGACCAATCCCACCGTCGAAGGCGAGGCCACGGCGCACTACATCGCCGAGATGGCGCGGCGGCATGGGGTGCGCGTATCGCGTATCGCCCAGGGTGTCCCGTTCGGCGGTGAGCTTGAATTCATCGACGCGGGCACGCTCTCGCAGGCGATTGCGGATCGGAGGGCGTATTGATGAGTGACTGTCTTTTCTGTGGCATCGTGGCGGGGCGCATCCCTGCGAAGATCGTTTACCAGGACGATCAGGTGGTCGCCTTCCACGACATCAATCCGCAGGCACCGCTGCATGTGTTGATCATCCCCCGTGAGCACATCGCCACCATCAACGATCTGGGTGCCGAGCACGAGGCGTTGGTCGGGCGCCTTTACCTGGTGGCTCAGCGCATTGCACGGGAGGCGGGGTTCGACGAATCGGGATACCGGGTGGTCATGAACTGCAATGCCGACGCCGGGCAGAGCGTGTATCACATCCACCTGCATCTGCTTGCCGGGCGCCACATGACCTGGCCGCCGGGCTGAAGCCGTTCCTGCGCTGAGGGGATGGTTCGAACAGGCGTACCGATGGTGGCGGCAGTTTCACATTCCTTCCGCATTCGCTGCGTGGTCAGTACTTGATCCACGATCATAGTGGCAACCGTCAGAGGGACGACGCCCTCTCGATTCAACTCCATGAACGCCCCATGAGGGCATGAGGAATTTGCCATGAAAAAGTTGCCCACTCTGCTTGTCTCTGCGGCCCTGGTGGCGGCCATTGCCACGCCGTTTGCGATTTCTGCGTCGCCGAATGGCGAGCACGGTTGTGCCCACCAGAGCAGCGAAAAGCTGTCTCAGGCGCTGGGCCTGAGCCCGGAACAAAGCACCAAGGTCGATGAAATCTTCGCGGCGCAAAAGGCCAAGCGCGAGGCGTATCGCGCTGAGCGTGAGGCGCAGCGTGAAGCCAACCACAAGGAGGTCATGGCGCAGCTTGGCCAGGTGCTGAGCCCGGAGCAGTTGAAGCAGTTCGAAGCGATGGAGGCGAAGCGCAAGGAATGGCGCGAGCACCGTATGGAAGGACGTGCCAAATGGCGCGAGGAACACATGGACGATCGCGGCGAGCGCGATCATGACTGATCGATAACGCGCAACAGGCGCGATCAACAGGCGCGATCAACAGGCGCAACGGCCAGACCGGTGGCGGATTCGTTTCGGCGCCGGTCTGGCCTTTTTGTTCCAGTTAACGGCTTTCGTCGCTGTATCGGGCAACCATGCGTGCGGTTTGGCCGGGCGCCACGTCAATGATCTCGGCACCCGCGTTCGCGGTCTCGACACACACGAAGCGGTGGTAGTCGTCGTCATTGAGATCAGCCATCGATTTGGCGATCGCTTCCCACGGATTCCAGACCACGGCAGTGGTGCTCCCCTGGTTGCGGATAACGATGTTGCGGTTCTGGGCGGCATCGACAATGGTGAGTTCCGGGCCGACATCGGCATAGACCGAATCCACCTCACCGCCGAAGGTGACGGGGCCGGATTGGGTGACGGCAATCCCGCCGTGCGCCTTGTCAGCAAAACGCCGCCCATCGAGTCCATCGACCTGGGTCTGAGCGATCGCGCCGATCGAGAAATAGGTATGCAGCGCCTGGGTGAGACGGAACGGCGCTGTCCCCGAATTGGTGGTTTCCAGCGCCAGTTGCAGGGTGTCACCGACACTGACATGGAGACGCATCGAGAACGCATGAGGCCAGACCGCGAGCGTGGATGCGTCCGAATCGAATCCGAGGGTGATGACAGTGCGATCTGCGACCGATGAATCCACCGCATATACCGACCACATCCGGTTACGGGCAATGCCGTGTGCGGGTCGCCCCTGGCCTTCCGGGTCGGCGCCGAACCAGGGCCAGCAGATCGGTACACCGCCCTTGATCGCCTTGCCCGGTGCGAAGTAGGCCAACTGGCTCAGGAACAACATCTCCCGCCCGGTGCTGCGGGGCGTGAACGACAGCACCTGACCGCCATACACCGACACGATGGCGTCTGCAGAGGCGTTGTGGACATGAATCATGGGCAGATCACCCTGGCCCGCCTTGAAGACCACCAGATCGATGGCGCCGAAGGCCTGATTGAGTTCGTCGATGTTCATCGGATGCATACCTGTGGGGAAGGGGGCTGAAGGAGGCGGCATCGTAGTCGATGCGCGAACACGGCGATATGTCGCCGGTCAGATGCGTCGATCAGTTGTTGAGAATCTGGCGCAAACCCGGGCGGTCGAGAATACGCAGGTGGTCGCCGTCCACATTGATCACGCCTTCGTCTCGGAGGTGGGCAAAGATGCGCGACAGGGTCTCCGGCTTGATCGACAACCGTGAGGCGAGCACGTATTTCGGCACATCGAGCACCACGTCGCCGTTTTCCGCCTGAGGCTGGCTGAGCAGGAAATTGGCCAGCCGATACGTCCCGTTGTGCAGCGTGAGATCCTCAACCTGAGTCAGCAGTTGATGCAGGCGACGGCTGAACACGGCCATCACCCGGAAGCACAGGTCCGGGTCGTCGCGCAGCATGCGCAGGAACTGGGCGCTATCGAAGCCATAGACCGTGGACGCGGACAGGGCGGTGGCAGCGACCGGCATTCTTGAACCATCCAGGAAGGCGACTGCCTCGGCAAAGGATTGTCCCGGCTGTATCAGATCGACGACCTTTTCCTCGCCGTTCATGGCCAGCCGATACAGTTTCAACTGGCCCTCCACGAGCAGATAGATGCGGTCGCAACGATCGCCTTGCTGGAACAGCGATTCACCGCGCTTCAGCCTCGTGGTCTGGGTGTGGGAAATCAGCGCCGCGATACGTGAGTGATCGAGCGCTTCGAACAGCCAGACCCGCTGCAGGGCCTCGGGGGTGAGTGGGTATTCCGTTTCAGTCATGGCGAATCGTTGACGAGGGACAAGCCCAGTTTAGTGCCTGGGAAGCACCTTGATGTTGGTCAAGGAGAAGGCGGACCGCGACCACCTAGCCTGCCGGGACTTTGAAATGGCTCGGGAGTGTTGCCAATGCTGGAACCCGTCGCTAGCGAAAACTTTCTGGCCGCCTTTACGGCGGCGGCCGTGGTGATTCTTGCCGGGGCAGGCTATGCCGGCGGGTTTGCCCTTTCACGCCTGTATTCCCGGCCGCTCTGGATGCGGTTTGCCTGGGTTTCTTATCTCCTGCTCGCGGGCGCCGTCGCGGTGATCACCCAGGTCATGAATTTCTCCGGCTACTGGCTGGTGCTGTCCGCCGTGATGTTGCTCGGATACCTGCTCGCACCGCATGCGATCTGGCACCTCAGTCACGCCACCCATTCCGTTTCCCCTTCCCCCGACGAGGAGTCCCTCCGATGAATGCAATGAGCCCGTGGTGGGCGAGCGCCGGTTTCTGGCGAAAGACAGCGGTCCTGGTGACCGCGTTGTCTTTCATCGTGCTGATTGTGCTGACGCTCGATTCGATGGCGCAGATGACGGCAGGTGGCGAGCGCGTGCCCGCCTATTCCGTGATCAACAAACGCATCACTTATGTCGAAGACGCTGCCAAGGGCCACAAGGTACCTGCGATAGGCGACGACGCGCCGCTTTTCGGAAAGGCCGTTTCCGAGGAAGACGCCGAGGCCCTGGTGTCTCTGGGAAAAAAGACCGTGCAGGCCAAGAACTGCATGAATTGCCACACCTTGCTTGGCAATGGTGCGTACTTCGCGCCCGATCTGACCAAGGCCTGGCTGGATCCTTCCTGGGGTAACGAAGCCGCGCGGGAATCCCTGATGCTGGCTTTTCTGCTCGACCCACCGGGCAATGCCCGCACCTTCGGCAGCGGTCGCAAGATGCCGAATCTCGGTATCACCGACGAAGAGGCGCATGGCGTGATTGCTTTCCTGAAGTGGATGTCGTCGATCGACACCAACGGCTTCCCGAACAACTTCATGCCGATGCAGCAGGGGGAATGACATGAGCGCGCTCGGAACTTTCGATTCGACGAACCTGAACGGCGGCCAGAGGCTGGCGGTGAAATATTTCACTGTTGCGGTGGTGCTGTTCGTCGCGCAGATCCTGTTCGGTCTGCTGGCCGGGATTCAGTATCTGAAGCCCGAATTTCTGCACGGTATTCTCGATTTCTCGGTCAACCGCATGGTCCATATCAACGCCATGGTGGTGTGGATGCTGTACGGCTTCATCGGTGCCGTTTACTGGTTGCTGGAAGATGAATCCCAGCATGAGATCGTCGGTCTCAAGCTCGGTAACCTCGGTTTCTGGGTGCTCACTGCGGCGGTCACCGTGGTCGTGCTGGTATATCTGTTCGTGCAGATCGGCCCCGGCAACGACACCTCGCTGTGGTTGATCAACGAAGGGCGTGAATATATCGAGGCACCGCGTTGGGCCGACATCGGCATCGTCGTGGTGGTGCTGATCTTCTTCGCCAACGTCGCGTTGACGTTCTTCAAAGGCCGTTGGACCGGCATCTCCGGGGTCCTGGTGCTCGATCTGGTCGCGCTCGCCGGGCTGTATCTCGCCGGCATGTTCTACACCACCAACATCTCCATCGATCAGTACTGGTGGTGGTGGGTCATCCATCTCTGGGTCGAGGCGACTTGGGAAGTCATGGTCGGCACCATGATGGCCTGGGCCTTGATGAAGACCATCGGCGCGCGTCGCCAGATCGTCGAGACCTGGCTGTATATCGAAGTCGCGCTGATGTTCGGCTCCGGCATCCTCGGCCTGGGTCATCATTACTTCTGGATCGGTTCACCGAATTACTGGCTGTCGATCGGCGGCTTCTTCTCCGCGCTGGAACCGATTCCGCTGGTCGCGATGGTGGTGCATGCGGTGTACGACAGCGGCGTCCACAAGATGAAGAACAGCAATCATCCGGCTCTGGCCTGGCTGATCGCACATGCCTTCGGCAACTTCTTCGGCGCCGGTGTGTGGGGCTTCATGCAGACTCTGCCGCAGATCAACATGTATACCCACGGGACGCAGTGGTCGGCCTCGCACGGACATCTGGCGTTCTTCGGGGCCTACGCGACCATCAATATCGCCTTCTTCTATGTCGCGATTCAGCAATCGCGCGGCAACAACTGGATGGGCGCCGGTCTCGCCGGGGCGTGGCGCTGGAAATGGGCGCTCGGTCTGCTCCATATGGGCGTGATCGGCATGAGTGTCACCTTGCTGATTGCCGGCTACGAGCAGAGTTTCATTGAACGAGCCGTGGGGGGTTCGACCTGGTCCGCATACTTCGAAGCCCAGCAACATCCCTGGTTCGTGCAGGCGATGTGGTGGCGGCAGATGTTCGGGTGGGTCACCTTGGCCGGTACCTTGCTGCTGGTCTGGGACCTGCTGGCGGTTGGCAAGGGGGATACCCGACCGGCGGAGGTTGCTGCCGCCGAAGTCTGACAGAACGTGCTTGAACTGCGTCGGAATCCTCCCTATACGGCGCAGTGAACCCGCGAGGCGGAAGCCTCGTGGGTTTTTTTATCGTCACGTCAAGCCCGGTTGATGATTGCGTTTGCGGCGAGAAGCGCGCTGCCGTAAGCCGCTTCCTCCTGATCTGCGGTGTGCATCGGGACACCGAGCATCTGCTGACGAATATCGGCCCAGGGCTTGTTGTGCGCGCCACCGCCGGCACTGCGCACGCAACGCGGGTAAGGCGCGCCGAGTTGTTCAAGCAGGCGATAGGCGCGTTGTTCGATGCGGGCGATGCCTTCGAGCATGCCTTGAAAGAACGTCAGGTCATCATCCGGTCGCGGGCTGAGGCGTGGCATGAGATCGGGGTCGTTGATCGGGAATCGTTCGCCGATTCCGGGAAGCGGGTAGTAGTCGAGATTGGTGCGGCGCTGCGGGTTGACGCGCAGGCTCAATGCCTGGATCTCACCCGGGCAGAAGTGTTGTTTCAGCACTGCGCCGCCGGTGTTGGAACTGCCGCCGACCAGCCACAGATCACCGACCAAGTGGCTGTATACACCGAATTGGGGGGCAAACACCGGTCGGGCGGAAAGTACCTTGGTGACAAGGGTCGAGCCCAGGGAAGTCACGGCGTCGCCCAGTTGATGTGCGCCGGTGGCGATGAAAGCGGCGTTGCTGTCGGTGGTGGCGGCACACAGCAGGCAGTCCGGGTTCAGATCGAAACGCGCGGCACGTTGGGCGTCGATGTGGGCGATGGGAGTGCCGGGAGCGTGAACCTGCGGCAGTGACGCAGTGTCGTTGTTCAGTTCTGTGAGCCAATCCGGCCAGCTCCGGGTAATCGGGTCCCAGCCCCACTTGAGCATGTTGTGGTGGTCCGAATGGCCCTTTTCGGCGCCAAGCTGCCGAAGTATCCAGTCTGCCTGTGAGACGCATTCCGCGTTCGGAATTTGCGTGTGCAGATAAAGCCGCTTCGCAAGCCCTGAACTCGCCCCGTGGGCGGCGGATTGTCGCGGTGCGACGGCGGCAACGCGCGCCGCTTCCTCGCTTGCCTGGGTGTTGTTGTACATCAGTGCCGGAGCGAGCGGGGCGTTGTCGGTATCGATTGCGAGCACCGTGCCGGATGTTGCATCCAGGCCGATGGCCGCGATCTGCGACCCAAATCCTTCGCCCGCCAGATCGGTGAGCACGGCATCCAGCGCGTCCCACCAGGTTTGTGGGTCCTGTTCGCCGGGCGGGTTGAGTCCGATGAAGTCCTGGCGTCGCCAGGCCAGGGTGTTTCCGAGCGCATCGATCACCGTCGCTCGTACGCCGGAGGTGCCAATGTCGATGCCGAGAAACAGATCGCCGGAAATGCGCATTGGATTGTCTACGCGCTGAATCGGCTGCGTCCCGATGGCGATCAGGGCAGCGTGACGGGCACCGGCGGCGTCCAGCCGTCGGCGCGGTGTTCGGCCACCACGGTGGTGTAGATGCCGCCGCGCACGCCGAATTCGCCGGTGATGCGCATGAATTTTGGCGCGCAGGCGGCGACCAGGTCGTCAAGGATCAGGTTGGTCACGTCCTCATGGAAATGGCCTTCTTCGCGGAACGACCAGATGTAGAGCTTCAGCGCCTTCAACTCGATGCACGCCGCGTCCGGCACGTAGTCGATGAAGATGGTCGCAAAGTCCGGCTGTCCGGTCTTGGGGCACAGTGCGGTGAACTCCGGCACCCGGATACGGATGGTGTAATCCCGGCCCGGGCGCGGGTTGTCGAAGGTTTCCAGGGTCTTGCTTGGCTGGGTGGACATGAATCGTTTCGCTTGATGTAAAAGAACGGGCGCGATGATAACAGCGTGCCGGGTCGCAAAATTCCATACCGTCGCCGATTCCACCTGCAGGGGTTTGTTATGGGGTGAAAACCCAGTCCGGACAGGGGTTTGCGGCGCCTATTGTGTTGCTGCCCGGGAGTCTTTATGTTGCACGGACCGCGACCGGTTCGAGGTCGCATCAGACCGAAATTGCTGCATGCGCCTAGCCAAGATCAAGCTGGCCGGCTTCAAGTCCTTTGTCGATCCGACCACCATCCCGCTGCCGAGCAATCTGGTCGGCATCTGTGGGCCTAACGGATGCGGAAAATCGAACACCATCGATGCCGTTCGCTGGGTGATGGGCGAGTCCTCGGCGAAGCATCTGCGCGGCGATTCGATGGCCGATGTCATCTTCAATGGGTCGTCATCGCGCAAGCCGGTCGGGCAGGCCTCGGTCGAACTGGTGTTCGACAATTCGGACGGTTCGCTCGGTGGCGAATACGCGAATTACGCGGAAATTTCGATCAAGCGGCAGGTCAGCCGCGACGGGCAGAGCGCCTACTTCCTCAACAACACCCGCTGTCGTCGCCGCGACATCACCGATGTGTTCCTCGGCACCGGGCTGGGGCCGCGCAGCTACGCAATCATCGAGCAGGGCACGATCTCGCGCATCATCGAGGCGCGTCCGGAAGAGTTGCGTGGTTATCTGGAAGAGGCGGCGGGGATCTCAAAATACAAGGAACGTCGTCGCGAGACCGAGAATCGCATCCGTCACACCCGCGAGAACATTGAACGTCTCGATGATCTGCGCGAGGAGATCGGCAAGCAGTTGCAGAAACTGGAACGTCAGGCGCGCACCGCCGAGCGTTACAAGGAATACAAAGCCGAGGAACGCGCCCGCAAGGCCGAACTGCTGGTGCTGCGGCTCCGCGATCTGGAAGAAGTCGTGCAGCGGGGCGAGCGCGGCATCGCCGAAGGTCAGAATGCCCTCGATGCGCTGATCGCGGAGCAGCGGAACATCGAGGCGAGTCTTGAGCGCGAGCGCGTCAATCAGACCGAGGCCTCGGATCAGCTCAACGAGGTTCAGGGGCGCTATTACGCGATCGGTGCCGATGTTGCCCGTACCGAGCAGACCATTGCCCACGCCAAGCAGTTGCGCGCCCGCCAGGAGCAGGAACTCCAACAGTTGCGCGACAGCGCCCGCGAGACCGAGGAACATCTGGAACTCGATCGCACCGAACACGAGGACCTGGCTCAATATCTGGCGGAAAACGAGCCGCGATTGGGTAAGGCGGATCGGGTCATGGCCGATGCCGCCGATGTCCTTGCCGAACTCGAAGATCAATACAGCGATGCGCAGGCGAACTGGGACGATTTCACCCGGCGTTCCGCCGAACCCGCGCAGGCCGCCGAGGTGCAGAAGTCACGTATCGAACAACTCGAACGTCAGATTCACCAGGCCGAACAACGCGACCGGCGTCTCGTGGAGGAGGCCGAACGCCTCGATTCGGCTCCGCTGGAGGCCGAGATCGACGCCTTGCGCGAAGAGATCGAACTATTGGCCGAAGACGAGGCCGAAGCCAATGCCGCCCGCGAACGTGCCCAGACGGCGATCATTCAGGCCCGCGAGGCGCAGACGGAACTTGCCCGTGAACTCGCCGAGGCCCGCCGCGAGCAGCAGGAATCACGCGGTCGGCTGTCTTCGCTCGAGGCGCTGCAACAGGCGGCGCTGGGCAAGGAAGAGGGCGGTGCGGCCGATTGGCTGAAGGCGCAGGGGCTGGACGATGCGCCACGTCTCGCGCAGCAGTTGCGCGCCCAGACCGGCTGGGAAACCGCGTTGGAAACCGTGCTTGCCCAGGATCTGCAGGCAATCTGTGTCGCCGATCTCGAGGCTTCATCGGACGGGCTGGCGGTGCTGAGCAAGGGCTCAGTCACCTTGTTCCAGATGGGCTCTGGCGAAAGAGGCGCGAGTAATAACGGTCTTGAGCCGCTTCTCGACAAAGTCACCGCCCCCTGGTCACTGTCGGGTCTGCTCGCCGGAATTCATGTCGCCGACACCGTCGCCGAGGCCTTCGCACAGCGCGGACGACTCGGAGTTCGTGAATCGATCGTGACCCGTGATGGTGTCTGGCTCGGACGTGACTGGTTGCGGGTGTCGCGGGAACACGATGCCCATGCCGGTGTGCTCGCACGCAGCCAGGAGATCGAAACACTGCAGGTGTTGCTTTCGGAAATCGAAGATCGGGTTTCCGAGCTGGAAGATCGGCAGCAAACCGTGCGCACCGAACTTGCCGAACGGGATGCCGAGCACGGCGCGCTGCAGACCGATGCGCGTGAGGCGCAACGTCGTCTCGGCGATCTGCGGGCGCGATTGAGTGGCAAGGAAGGGCGCTTCGAGCAGATCGTCGCACGTCGCGCACGGCTGCAGGAAGACCGCGACGAAGCGCGTGAACAAGCGGCGGAAAGTCGTGAGGAACTGGCTGAGGCGCGTGAGCAGCACAGTGAAGCGATGGCCGAAATGGAAGCGCTGGCGGTCGAGCGTGAAGGTTTGAGCCGCGCCCGCGATGACCTGCGTGCGCGTCTGGATCAGCAACGCGGCGAAGGTCGGCGTCTGCGTGATGCCGCGCATGCCCTGGCGCTGGAGGTTCAGTCCAAGCGTGCCGCGCATCAGTCGCTTTCCCAAGGGCTGCACCGCCTGGAGGCCCAGGTTGCACAGCAGCAGGAACGGCTTGCGGCGGTTCAGGCGCAGCTCGACGAGTCTGCCGAGCCGATCGAGGAACATGTCGAGCAGCTTGAACTGTTGTTGGCACAGCGTCTGGAGGTCGAGTCGGAATTGAGCGGGGCGCGCTCCCGGGTCGAGGAGGTCGATGCGGCGATGCGCGATCTGGAGTCACGGCGCGGCGATACCGAGCGCAAATCGGTGGCGGCCCGGGAGTCGGTGCAGGAGTTGCGCTTGAAACAGCAGGAATCGATCGTCGGCAGCCGGACGCTTGCGGAGGCATTGCATCAGGATGGCCATGATTATCAGGTGTTGCTTGCCACCTTACCGGAGGATGCCCGCGAGGCGGATTGGCAGATGCAGGTCCATGAACTCGATGCGCGCATTACTCGTCTTGGTCCGATCAATCTGGCGGCAATCGAGGAGTTCGAGGAGCAGAACGAGCGCAAGACCTACCTGGACGCGCAGCATGCCGATCTGATGGAGGCGCTGGAGACGCTCGAATCGGCGATCCGCAAGATCGACCGCGAAACCAAGCAGCGTTTCAAGGACACCTTCGACAAGGTCAATGCCCGTCTTCGCGAGGTTTTCCCGCGCCTGTTCGGGGGTGGCGAGGCCTTCCTGGAACTGACGGGCGAAGACCTGCTCGATACCGGCGTCGCAGTGATGGCGCGACCGCCCGGCAAACGCATCTCGACCATTCATCTGATGTCGGGTGGCGAGAAGGCACTGACGGCGGTCGCGCTGGTATTCGCGATCTTTGAACTCAATCCGGCCCCATTCTGCATGTTGGACGAGGTCGATGCCCCACTCGACGACGCCAATGTGGGACGTTTCCGCCGCCTGGTCGAGGAAATGTCCGAGCGCGTGCAGATCATCTTCATCTCGCACAACAAGGTCGCGATTGAAATGGCCAAGCAATTGACCGGCGTCACCATGCGCGAGCCCGGTGTCTCGCGTCTGGTTGCGGTCGATGTCGATGAAGCGGTGGCGATGGCGAATGCGTAATGTTCTCCAAGTGCCCGGTTCAAACGCGCGGTTTGCTGGGTCACAATATGCGCCCAAGTTAAGTCCTCAAGTGGTTTGAATTCCTTCCATGGACGCATTGCGTTGGACATTGCTGATCGTTGCGATACTCGTTATCGGCGGTATCTATGCCTGGGGTCGACGCGAGCAGATCCTTGCGTGGTGGCACGGTCAGCGTGACGACGACAGTTATCGGGTCGAAGAAGAAGGTGACGACGTCAGCGATGAGCTGCAGCGCCTCCGCGACTTGATGGAGTCGGAAAAGGACGACCGTCCGCCACGGCGTACCCACACCGATCGCGATGCCGAGCAGTTCGATTACGACCTTGGCGTTGAGGTCAGCGCGCCGCGCCCGGTCCAGCGTGCCGAGGCTGCAGGCGAGCGGGACGTGTTGCTGGAAGCGGCTGCGGCGAAGGCAGCCAAATCAAAGCCGGTTCCGCCTGTTTCCCAACCCCGAGTGGTCACGGGCGAGAATCGCGTCAAGCCGCGCACGGCAAAGATCGAGATCGGGGCTCCGTCAGCACGCTTTGCGACTCGGCCCGTTACCGATACCGGGCCTGCGGATTTTGCGACCGGCGCGGACAGTGTCTCCAAGCCACGGGTGCGTCCGCGTCCGGTGGAAGCTCAATCGGCCCCGGCGATTACACCGGCGATTACCGAGGCGCTGGAAGCGGTTGTTCCGTCCCCGAGTGCGCCACCGACCTCAAACATTCCGCCGTCAAAGGACGAACCGTCCGACCCGGTCGAGGTTGGCCAGGATGTGCCGATGCCGATGAATGCGGGGCCGTTGACGGGGAGTCGGGAGATCGACGGTCACGTTGTGGAAACCACCGCCTCGGCCCGCGATGCCGTTGAGGTTCTGCCATCGGCGCCGGTGCATGAGGTGCCTGAGCCACAGCGTCAGGCGGAGCCGCCTCAGCGTGAACCGGCTCAAGCAGAACCCGTTCCGCAGGACGTGGTCGTTCAGAAACCGTTACAGAGCAGACTCGATTTGGAAGAAGTTGAACCGACGCCACCGCCCCAGGCGCGCCAGGTTCGTCGCCTGGATACGGTCATCGTCGATGGTGAGATCTTCGATACCAAAGGTCGGAAACTACCCAAGGCGGAACCCGTTGTCTCATCGGACACTGGGCTGGAGTCGGATGAGCCACGTACGCCAAGCCCGGGTTTGACCGAACTCGCCGAGCGGGTGACCGGTCGCGTGACCGGCTGGTTCAAGGGTGTCGGCGTAGCGGCCCGAGAGCGTTTGCCCAAACGTCAGGAACCCCCCGTTCAGAGCACCCCGGAACTGATTCTGGTCCTGCATGTGATGGCCCCCAAAGGCAGCCATTTCAACGGCGACGAGGTGCGCGACGCGCTGCTGGCGCAGAAGCTGTCGCTGGGTGACAACGGGCTGTATCAGGTATTGCCGAAACATCGAGCAACAACCGCGCCGGTGGTTTGTGTCGCCAATATGCTGGAGCCGGGCGTGCTGACGGACGATGAACTCGACGGCCTGCAAACCCCGGGTCTGAGCCTTTTCCTGCGTCTTCCCGGCCCGGTCGAGGGCGTTGAGGCACTGGAGACCCTGCTTACCACCGCGCAGGCGATCTCGCGCCAGCTGGATGGTGAGATGCGCGATCAAGCCCGCAACCGTCTTACCCGTCAGTCGATCACCCACATGCACGAGCAGGTTCTGGAACACGCCCGTCGTATGCAAATTGCGCTCTCCCGCAAGCGCTGATTGCCCGCTGTCAGGCGATTCCGGCACGATGGTGGGCGCGGGCTTCCCTCCAAAATGTATCGATTGGCCGCTTCTTCGATATGAAACCCAGTAAAGCCATTTTCGCGGAAGTCATCCGGCTGCGCGGCGAGATCGAACAGCACAATCACCGCTATTACGTTCTCGATGAACCGAGCGTGCCGGATGCGGAATACGACCGGCTGATGCGGCGTCTGCGCGAAATTGAGGCGGAATATCCTGAGCTGGTCACACCGGATTCGCCCAGTCAGCGTGTGGGTGGGTCAGCGATTTCTGCCTTTGGCGAGATCCGTCACGCGGTACCCATGCTTTCGCTGGATAACTGCTTCGACGGGGGTGAACTGGCCGATTTCGACCGCCGCGTGCGTGCCCGTCTCGGTAAGGATGGGGATGTGGACTACAGCGCTGAGCCCAAGCTTGACGGGCTGGCCGTCAGCCTGCGCTACGAGCAGGGGCAACTGGTGCAGGGTGCAACCCGTGGCGATGGGAGCACGGGGGAGGACGTTACCCACAATGTCCGAACCATTCCCTCGATTCCGCTGAAGCTGCGCGGTAGCGGCTGGCCTGATGTGCTTGAAGTCCGGGGCGAGGTGGTGATGCCCAAAGCCGGTTTCGAGAAGCTCAATGCGCTGGCCCGCGAACGTGGTGAGAAGACTTTCGTGAATCCGCGCAATGCCGCCGCCGGCAGCTTGCGTCAGCTTGATCCTCGTATCACCGCGCAACGCCCGTTGGCGATGTACTGCTACGCGATCGGGGAAGTGCGCGGTGGCGAGATGCCGGATCGGCACAGCGCCGTGCTGGTGCGCCTGGCTGAATGGGGGTTCAAGGTATCGCCCGAGGTGCGCGTGGTCCGGGGAGTTCAGGGTTGCACCGCGTTTCATGAGGACATCGGGCGGCGTCGCGCCGAGCTGCCGATGGACATCGACGGGGTGGTGTTCAAGGTCGATTCGCGAGCGCAACAGACCGAGTTGGGGTTTGTCGCACGCGCACCGCGCTGGGCGATCGCCTACAAGTTCCCGGCCCAGGAAGAATTGACCGAAGTGCAGGCGGTGGAGTTTCAGGTCGGACGCACGGGTGCGATCACGCCGGTTGCGCGTCTTAAACCGGTGTTCGTCGGTGGCGTCACGGTCAGCAATGCGACGCTGCACAACATGGATGAGGTCGAGCGCAAGGACGTGCATGTCGGCGATACTGTGATCGTGCGGCGCGCCGGCGATGTGATTCCCGAGGTGGTCAGGGTGTTGCCGGAACGCCGGCCAGCCACTGCGCAGGCCGTGGTGTTACCCGAGGTTTGTCCGGTATGCGGGTCTGCTGTGGTACGGCCGGACGGTGAGGCAGTGGCGCGGTGCAGCGGCGGCCTGTTCTGCGCGGCTCAACGCAAGGAGGCGATCAAGCACTTTGCCGGGCGCCGGGCGATGGACATCGAAGGACTGGGAGACAAACTTGTCGATCAGCTTGTCGAGCAGGAGTTGGTGCGCGATCCGGCGGACCTGTTTGCACTCACTGTCGATCAGATCGCGGGCCTGGATCGCATGGGGAGGAAGTCGGCCGAGAATCTGGTCGCCGCGCTTAACGCAAGCAAGCAGACAACCTTGGCTCGTTTCCTGTTTGCCCTAGGCGTGATGGGGATCGGCGAGACCCTGGCCCAGGCTTTGGCCGACCATTTTCGCGATGTCCATGCCTTGCTCGAGGTGCGCCTGGAAGACTTGATCGGCGGGGAGGGCGTTGTCGGTATTGGCCCGAAATCGGCCCAAGCCATCGTCGAATACATGAATAGATACGTCGCAGCACCTGGCGATGCGTTGGCCGATGACACGATGTTGAATGCAGATGTGCTGGGAGCGCTGAATATCCCGCAATTGACCGCAACTCGGGCGGATGCCCTGGCAGCGAGGTTTCCGACCTGGGGCGCGCTCAAACGGGTGCAGGTCGAGGATTTGGTCGGTGGGGGAACTCGGGTCGCCGGGATCGGTGCGGTACTTGCCGAACAGATCGTCGGGTTCTTCGCCCAACGCCATAACCGCGAAATCATCGAACGTCTGCTGCAGGCGGGCGTAACTTGGGCGGTATCCACCCCGAACGCCGACAGCGGTGCCCAGCCGCTCGCCGGCATTACCCTGGTTCTTACCGGCACCCTGGTGGGCATCAGCCGGAATGAGGCCAAGGATGCGCTTCAGGCTTTGGGTGCCAAGGTGGCTGGGAGCGTGTCCCGGAATACCCGTTTCGTCATCGCGGGTGCAGAGGCAGGTTCGAAGCTCACCAAGGCCGAAAATCTTGGTGTGACCGTGCTCGATCAGGCAGGGCTGGAAACCCTGCTGCGCGGCGAAATACCCGGTACCTGATGCCGCTTCGTCTGCATTTAGGGGGTTCCAGGACGCTTGCCGCTATTTTCCTGCTGACGCACCTGGTTGCCCTAGTAATGGTGTGGGCGAGCGGTTTCCCCGTGGCCGGCCAAAGCTGTTTCAGCGTGTTGATCGTGATGTCTGCCGGGTGGATGTATCGTCGTCATGTCTTGCGACGTGGTCCCGGAGCAGTCCGCGCCCTTTATTGGGATTCGGACGGCAGTTGGAGATTGTTCGATGCCGAGGATCAGGCGCATCCGGTTCAGCGCCACGGCGAGTTTCTGCGAACGCCGTGGTTGGTGCTACTGAATTTCCGCACCCCGTCAAAGATGCGATTCACCGCATTGATTCCGCGCGATGCTCTTCCGCCAGATGATTTTCGTCGCTTGCGTTTGCGGCTAAGAGTCGTCGGCGACACGGCGTGACGGATTGCCGTTAACCTCCACATATGTGCCATATCAGGCACGATCTCAAACACGCGGCATCCCTCCGGAGACTTGGTTCATGGAATCCATCCGAATTACTGCATTACGCCATTCCGCGTTCTATACGCCTTTGCTGCTGACGATCACCGGAGGGTTTCTGGAGGCCGAAGGTTTGATCCCGGATTACCATCCCGCGACTATCGGCACGTCGGTGCCGGAGGCGTTGCGCGCCGGGGATTTCGATCTCGCGCAATCGGCCGTGGCAACCAGCTTTGCCGGGCTGGAGGCGGGGCAGCCCTGCGACGTGGTGCATTTCGCGCAGATCAACGAACGGGATGGTTTTTTCATCGCTGCCCGTAAGGTCATGCCGGATTTTCACTGGTCTGACCTTGTAGGCCGCGAGGTGCTGGTGGATCATTTTTTCCAGCCGCTGGCGATGTTGCGCTACGGCCTGCATCGGCACGGGGTCGATTTCGATCAGATCAAGGTGATCGATGCAGGGGATGTGAATGCGATCGATCAGGCATTTCGTGCAGGAAGAGGAGCATTTGTGCATCAGCAGGGGCCGGCGCCCCAGCAGATGTCGAAGGATGGCGTCGGTTTTCCGGTTGCGGCGGTCGGAGACGCAGTTGGGCCGGTTGCGTTCAGCAGTCTTTGTGCGACCCGGGACTGGTTGAAGACGGACAAGGCACGTGCCTTCATGCGGGCGTATCGCAAGGCCAGGACAATGGCACTGGATGCACCAGCAACGGAGATTGCACGGATCGAGGCTGCGATGTTCCCGCACGTAGATCCTCAGGTGCTGGCGGCGACGGTCGAGGCGTATCAGGGCTTGGGCTGTTGGAGCACGAATGTGGCGATTGGCCAGGACGCCTACTCAAATCTGCTGGACGTGTTTCTGTTCAGCGGCGCGATAAATCACCGCCATCCTATGGCGGATTGTGTCGTCCCTCCGCCTGATGCGGTCTGACAGAATCAGTCCTGCTTCTTTCTCAAATACGGCCAGGGGTCAACGTCAGCGAGACCGAGTGGGGTCGCATCGGTACGACGAATCAGCATCATTGCCGACCGGGTTCTACCGACCAGGGGCAACCAGCCGACTGCCTCAGCGTTGATGTCTTCCTGTACAAGCCGGGATGCAATCGGTTCCGGCAATGATGCGCCGAGCGTGTTCATGTCCTGCAGATGCTTTTGGACATTGGCAATGTCGTCCTGATACGGCACATACAAGCGGGGTTCCAAAGACATGTCTGTGCTGCCAGAAAGCACCTCGATCATCAGAGCGTTACGCGCTTTTGGGTCTTCAGGCATGGGTACGGACACCAGCACCGGGCCACCCCAGGGTGCCGAGTTGAACTTGCTGCCGGTCGCGCGATCCCAGGATTGGTCGGTGATGTCGTTAGCGCTGACCACGATAAAACGATCGATCGTGAACACCACAAACGCAGGGCGGGCGGTGGTGATGACGCTGGCGCCCAATACCAGTGCGGAAATCTGAAGCATTGCGATGATGCTGAGGTCGCGCTTCAAACCGGGTTTGCCTGCTTTGAACACCAACAGCGTCAGTAGTGGGCCGATGGTGATGTCCACGCCAATCAATAGCACCAGAAGGTGATCGCCGCCGCCAATGCTGAAATACGGCTGCGGATACCAGACAAAGAAGACCAAGCTCAGGAAGATGAGCGCGATCAGGATGCTGATGCCAAAGTGAATCCCGGCAGCCTGAAAACGGGTCATGGGTTTGCTCGACGACACTATGGTCCCCTCAATCAATGTTTGCCCATCAATTTAAGCGCGAATACCCGAGTTTCAAGGATGGATCGGCATACGGATTTGATTGACGAACTGGAGGGCAGGGACAGGTCCCAACAGTCAAGCCCAGCTGCAGGCTACTGGGGTGGATCCCATCGGTGAGGGAGGGAAAAAGTGATCTGAGCGATCGCCATTATTTTGTGCTGGGGTATCGGCGTTATCGCGCTTTGGGTGCATAAGATATTGATGGTTATTGCGCATGGCGAATCAGTTTAAGTTGCCGGAGAAAGGAAAACGCGGCATGTCTGCCGCGTCGTCTTTCCTAAAATGGATTGGCGCGCTCGATTGGTGATGCGGTCTCGTGTCGTGCTAATGGTTCGCGGTTGGATGCGAACCGGGGTTGTGTCGATCATCCTCATCCCTGGCGAGATTGGATGACTTAACTGGTGTGGGATCTACCCGGTCAAAGCGGCGAACACGTTGGGGAGGCGTTCAGGCAGGCGCTCGACGTGATCGACGATGGAGAAGTTGTTCTCGCCGAAGATGCGTGCCACATAACGGTCGGCGTTCGGATCCAGGGTCAGGCAGTAGGTGTAGACACCCTGCATGGCCAGATCCTCGACGGCTTTCTTGGCGTCGTGACGTAGGTACTGCGGGTCGCGTTCGTCGATGTCGGCGGGCTCGCCGTCGGTGATCAGCAGCACCAGACGCTTCTGGGCGTTCTGCTGAGTCAGATGCCAGCCGGCGTGCCGCAACGCCGCCCCCATGCGGGTCGAGAGATTGCCTTTCATGCCGGCCATGCGCGACTTGGCTTCGTCGTCGTAGGGTTGCTCGAAGTCCTTGAAGCGGTAGTACTGGACGTCATGACGACCGTCGGAGGCAAAACCGTGCACGGCGAAGTTGTCGCCGATCGAATCGATCGCCCATGCCAAGAGGCCGGTGGCCTCGCGGGTCAGGTCAAGGATGCTGGGTTGATCTTCGTAGCCGTCCTCGCCTTCGGAGATCGGCCCGATCTTCTCGTTGGTGGATTCGGACAGATCCATCAGCACGACGATCGACAGGTCGCGGATATGACGGCTGATGCGGATGTTGATGCGCGGGTCCGGCATGATGCCGCGACGGATGTCGATCATCGCACGTACGGCGGCGTTGAGGTCGAGTTCCTCGCCTTCTTCATAGCCACGCCGTCGCACGATGCCCTGCGGCTGCATGGCGTCGATCAGGTGGCGGATGCGGCTGGCGATCGGTTTGTGCTTGGTGAGGATCTCATCCATGACATCCGGGTTGCCGCGTCCTTGTTTACGTTCGATCACGGTGGCCCAGTCCGGTCGGGCGAGCTGGACGTGGTAATCCCATTCGGCGTAGTGGTGCGGCTCGGAGACCGGTTCCACGCCTTCGGTTTCGTTCCAGCTCTTGGTGTTCTCAAGATCGTCTTCGTAAGGGAACAGTTCGGTACCGAGCACCCAGACTTCCTGCGGGTTGTCGTCTTTGAGCTCGGAATCGATCTCATTGATCATTTCCATCAGCGAGACGTTCTTACGCACGGTCTGCTGCGAGGAGGGCAGGTAGTCGACGCCCTGGGTCTCGAACATGTTCTCCGAGAATTCCCAGAAATAGCGATTGTCGTCGCGGTACGGAATCGGCCAGTCGGACAGCACACGCACACTGGGGATGCGACCGATCTCCACGATACGGTTGTAAAAATTGATGCCCGCCATCCAGGACAGACGCTTGTCGTAAGGATCGGCGGCAAGCTTGGCGCGGAAGTCGGCGGCGACTTCGTTGATCGCGGTTTCGGCGTCGCTGTAGTCCGGGTCCATGATCGCGCGGGTGGCGCGCATCATCAGGTCCATGGTCTCGTGCGGCTTGCCGTACTCGTCGTCCTTCTCCGGCTTGGTGGTGAAGAACGACAGCCACAGCTTGCGCAGGCCAGGGAATTCGGAATACGCGAGGTATTCGACGCGGGCGTCTTCGAACAGCTCGATGAAGCGCATTTGCGCCTGGGAGAGTTCTTCACCGGAGATTGGATCGCGGGTGTAGACCATATGCGCGGCACAGTGCGCGGCGGTCGCCCGGTAGATATCCAGACCGTCGATGCCACGGAAGGCGTCGTAGGCGTCCGGAAGGTGTACCTGGAAGTTCTCGATGAACGGCTTCAGGCCCTTGCGGGTCTCGAAGTCGCCGGAGGTCGGGCGCATGAAGAACGAGCGGCCCCACAAGGCGCGCAGGTAGAAGTTGAGCTTGCGCTGGTTGTTGACGAACAGGGTGCCGCGTCGCTCGGCCTTGAGGATGGCCTTGGAAGATTCCGTCTTGAGCGCAAAATAGGCCATCTGGCCGTCGAGGTCGCGCTGATGCGCCTGCACCCCGAACATGACCCACCGGCGCAGGCCGCCCAGGGTCAGCTTGGACAGCAGTTCGTCCAGATTCTCCATCATCGGGCGCAGGCCACGCGGGGCCTTGCCGGTCATTTGATGCAGCAGGTGCAGGAAGCCGCGCAGCACTTCCGCGTCACCCAGACGCGAGGCCGCCAACGGCAGATTCGACAGGATCAGGGCGATGACGCTGCCGGAGGTGTGCGAGGACAGCTTCATCATCGCTTCGACGATGTCGGGGATGACGTCTTCGCCGACTTCCTTGGCGACACCGGGCATTTCCTGGATGTAGGTCAGGACCAGATCCTGTCCACGGCCCATCACGCACATCGCGCGCATGCCTTCGAGATAGTTCTGAAGGCCGCGCTGGGACATCACGCGGGTGGCTTCGTGATACGACGATTCGAGCGCTTCACGATGCTCGTGATCGTGCTCGTCGAGGCACTGGATGTAATCGGAGAAATCGACCGACATGGGACGGCGCTCCTTAATGCTGGTTCAGACGATCCACCAGGGCCATCGCCGCAGCCGAGACCACGAAGGTCAGATGAATCAGCACGTACCACATCAACTTGTCGTTATCGATGTGCTGCGCGTTCATGAAGGCCTTGAGGAGGTGGATCGAAGAGATCGCCACGATGGAAGCCGCTACCTTCTGCTTGAGCGAGCCGGAGTCCAGTTTGCCCAGCCAGCTGAGCTTCTCCTTGCCGTCGTCCAGATCGATCTGCGACACGAAGTTCTCGTAACCGCTGAGCATGACCATGACCAGCAGACCGCCAACCAGGGCCAGATCGACCAGACTGAGCACCACCAACACCAGGTCCGCTTCCTTCATTTCAAACAGGAGCGGGACGATGTGGGCGACTTCGCGGAAAAACATCACCGCGATCGCAAGCAGCGCAAGGCTGAGCCCGAAGTAGATCGGCGCGAGCAACCAGCGGCTGGCATAGAGCAGATTTTCGAGCTTGCTTTCCATGAGTGGCGTCCGGATGGCTTAGAAATAAGTGTTGACCGCAGCGGTCAGGGTGTCGCGCATGTCCGGATCGTCGGTCAGCGGGGTGACCAGGGCCATCTGGCAAGCCCCCATCGGGTCGATGCCCTTGCCGATCAGCTGCGCGGCGTACACCAGCAGACGGGTGGACATGCCTTCATCGAGGCCGTGACCCTTGAGGTTGCGCGAACGCTGTGCGACCTGCACCAGCTTTTCCGCAACGGCGCGATCGACACCGCCTTCGTGGGCAACGATCTCGGTTTCGATCTCGGTACTCGGGTAATCGAAGTCCATGCCGCCGAAACGCTGCTTGGTGGACTGCTTCAAGTCCTTCATCAGCGACTGGTAGCCGGGGTTGTAGGAGATCACGATCTGGAAGTCCGAGTGTGCATGCACCAGCTCGCCTTTCTTTTCCAGCGGCAGTTCGCGACGGTGGTCGGTCAGCGGGTGGATGACCACGGTGGTGTCCTGACGGGCTTCAACGACCTCGTCGAGGTAGCAGATCGCGCCGATGCGCGCGGCGACGGTCAGCGGGCCGTCCTGCCACTTGGTGCCGTTGATGTCGAGCAGGAAGCGACCGACCAGATCTGAGGCGGTCATGTCTTCGTTACAGGCGACGGTGATCAGCGGCTTGCCGAGTTTCCAGGCCATGTATTCCACGAAGCGGGACTTGCCGCAACCGGTCGGGCCTTTGAGCATCACCGGCATGCGCGCGGCGTAGGCCGCTTCATACATGCCCACCTCGTTGTGAACGGGGCGGTAGTAGGGCTCGTTGCTGATCAGATACTGGTCGCGATCGAAATCGGTAGCGGCGTCGCTCATTGGATTCACTCCTGACTTGGACGTGGAGGTTTGAGTGCTTGGTTGTGGGTTCTCAAGGCCATAAATTCGGCGTCGGAACGCAAAACCCAAAACAAAGAACTCGAACGAAAAAGCCCCCGCCCCGCAGGGCGGAGCAGGGGCTTCCTTTACAGCGGGACCCGCCGAAACGGGTTATCAGTCTTTACCCGAAGGCTCAGACTGCCTGACCGCGATAGATAACCATGGACGCGCCCGCAGACTGCGCATAGTTATCGAAGCCCAGCAGACGAACGTGGTTCTTCGGATGGGCGTTATGGCACGCCTCGCACTCGGCGAGGATCGCGTCGACGTCGGTCTCGCCGAACATCGGCAGCTTCCACATGTACCAGTAGTTCTGGAAGGCATTGGCCGGCTCGGTGTGCTCGATGCCGGGGTTCCAGCCCTTGGAGACGATGTATTCGATCTGCTTACGGATCTGATCGCTGTTCATGGACGGCAGGTAGGAGAAGGTCTCGAACTTGCGGCTGTTCACATCTTCCAGGCTGGAAGCGTAATCCTGCATATCACTCATGGGTATTTTCTCCGATATGGATTTCGAAATTGGACTGATCGACCGGGTGCGAACCCGGCTGCAAGAGCCGGGACGCAACCGGCTGGGCGTTACTTGTGGGAAACGTCCAGCTTGTCGACGGTGTCGAATTCGAACTTGATCTCTTTCCAGGTCTCCATCGCGGCCTTCAGTTCCGGGCTGGACTTGGCGGCGTTGGTGAGGATGTCCTTGCCTTCCTTCTCCAGCTCGCGACCCTGGTTACGGGCCTCGACGCAGGCTTCGACGGCGACGCGGTTGGCGGCGGCGCCAGCGGCGTTGCCCCACGGATGGCCGAGGGTGCCGCCACCGAACTGCAGCACGGAGTCGTCACCGAAGATGTTGACCAGGGCCGGCATGTGCCAGACGTGGATACCACCGGAGGCAACCGGAATGACGCCCGGCATGGAGCCCCAATCCTGATCGAAGAAGATACCCCGGCTACGGTCTTCCTTGATGAAGGAGTCGCGCATCAGGTCGATCCAGCCCAGGGTCGCGTCACGGTCGCCTTCCAGCTTGCCGACGACGGTGCCGGAGTGGAGGTGATCGCCGCCGGACAGACGCAGGATCTTGGTCAGCACGCGGAAGTGGATACCGTGGTGCGGGTTGCGATCGAGCACGGCGTGCATGGCGCGGTGGATGTGCAGCAACATGCCGTTGTCCTGACACCACTTGGCCAGCTGGGTGTTGGCAGACAGACCGCCGGTCAGGTAGTCGTGCATGATGATCGGCGCGCCGATCTCTTTGGCGTACTCGGCGCGACGCATCATCTCGTCAGCGGTCGGCGCAGTGACGTTCAGGTAGTGACCTTTACGCTCGCCGGTTTCGGCTTCGGCCTTCAGGATGGCTTCCATGACGAAGTCGAAGCGATGACGCCAGCGCATGAACGGCTGGGAGTTGACGTTCTCGTCGTCCTTGGTGAAGTCCAGACCGCCACGCAGGCCTTCGTAGCAGGCGCGACCGTAGTTCTTCGCGGACAGGCCGAGCTTCGGCTTGATGGTGCAGCCGAGCAGCGGACGACCGTACTTGTTCATGATGTCGCGCTCGACCTGGATGCCCTGCGGCGGACCGTTACAGGTCATGACGTAGGCGACCGGGAAGCGGATGTCTTCCAGACGCAGCGCGCGCAGCGCCTTGAAGCCGAACACGTTGCCGACCAGCGAGGTCAGCACGTTGACGACGGAACCTTCTTCGAACAGATCGATCGGGTAGGCGACGAAGGCGTAGAAGCAGGTGTCATCACCCGGCACGTCTTCGATGGCGTAGGCGCGGCCCTTGTAGTAATCCAGATCGGTCAGCAGGTCGGTCCACACGGTGGTCCAGGTGCCGGTGGAGGACTCGGCGGCAACGGCGGCCGCGACTTCTTCACGGGGCACGCCCGGCTGCGGGGTGATCTTGAAGCAGGCCAGGATGTCGGTTTCGACCGGGGTGTAGTCCGGCATCCAGTAAGTCTCGCGGTACTCTTTAACGCCCGCGTTGTAAGTCTTTGCCATGGCTTGGTTTTCCTCTACGTTTGAAGCGGGGCGATCGTGCCCCTGCGTGTTGAGAGTCGGTCAATCCGGATGGCGGTCCGAATGTGAGCGGGGAGGATTATAGATAGGGGTTATATAAAGTACACTAGCGTTTTCTGATCATAATGATCAGTAATAACTTATGAGTGACCTATGCATGTAACCTTGCGTCAACTGGATGTCTTCGATGCCGTCGCGCGACACCTCAGTTATACCCGCGCCGCTGAGGAGTTACACCTGAGTCAGCCCGCTGTTTCGATGCAGATCAAGCAATTGGAAGAAAGCACGGGCATCCCGTTGTTCGAGCAGCTGGGGAAACGTATTTACCTGACCGTGGCGGGATCGGAACTGCATCGATATGCACGCATCATCCGTCAGCAACTGGGCGAAGCGGAAGCTGTTCTGGAGGATCTCAAAGGATTGCGTCGCGGTCGTTTGAGCGTGGGTGTTGCCAGCACCGCAAACAACTTCGCCGCCCGCCTGTTGGCTCGGTTCGTTGAAGACATGGAAGGCGTTAGTTTCAGTCTGGATGTCACCAACCGGGAGACCCTGTTGCGTCAACTGGAGAACAATGAGAGGGACCTGGTGATCATGGGGCGTCCGCCCAAGGACGCCGACCTGGATGAGTCTGCGTTCATGGCCAATCCCTTGGTGATGATCGCGCCGAAGGGACACCCGTTGGCGGCCCGCCAGTCCATTCCTTTAAAAGAACTGGATGGCGAGACCTTTGTGGTCCGTGAATGCGGTTCCGGTACCCGCATTGCGGTTGAGAACCTGTTTGACAAATGCGGGGTGAGTCTGTCGACTCGGCTGGAGATGTCCACCAACGAGGCCATCAAGCAGGCCGTGGAGGCGGGTTTGGGCTTGGGTGTCGCGTCGATGCACACCCTCGGCCTGGAATTGGGCAGTGAACGGCTCAGCGTGCTCAATGTCGAAGGTTTCCCGATCCGGAGACACTGGTACGTGGTGCATCGCAAAGGGAAACGGCTGTCGCCGCTGGCCGCCGCGTTCAAAGCATTTGTACTCAAGGAGGCGGGTGTTTTCTGTGGGTTGCTGGAGGCGAGCGGTCGGAACGGGGAGCCGGATCGCAGTTGGTGTGGGGATTGTCAGCAACGCTGTGAAATCTGATCGGCTGAGTCGTGGCAGCCATCGTCGCTTGTGTAAAAATGCATCTTTGGATCGATTCGGGAGTTTCATGATGCGCCTACGCATGTTCAATCTCCGTCGTGGTCTGTCGGTTCCGCTGGTTGCGGCGTCGGCGGCCTTGTTGAGTGCTGCGCCGCTTCGAGCGGAGGAAATTCCGGCCCCGGATTTGTATGCAATGGATTCGGGCTATTACGCCGGCAGCCCGGCGAACAGCGGTTATTACTCCGCGAGCGGGGGCGCGCCGTCTGGAGCCGGTTTCGGAAACGACATTCGAGGTGCAGCGCAGGACGTGATGGCGCCCGCCATGATCGGCCCGCAGGTCCCGCCGATGCCGCAGATGCCGGCCTGGGTGCAGGCCTGGGCGGGGGAGATGAGCGAGACCGAGCGCGATCAGCTTGAGGATGTGTACAAAGGACTGCGTCGTATCAATCACGCGCTGACCGGTGAGTTGATGGACGCCAGTGATGCGGTGACCGATACGCTGAAGGCGGAAAAGCGTGACCCGAAGGCGGTCGGCAAGGCCTATGCACGTTATTTCGACATCCAGCGGCGTTGGATCGAGGCGCAGATTGCGGCCGCCAATCGGGTGGATCAACTGGTCGCGGAAGTGCGCGAACGGATCTCGCAGATTCCGCCGCCGGGGATGAACCCGGCGATTGCGATGCCGGATGCGATCGGAGCGCCGATCACCATTCCGCCAGTACCCGAGATTCCACCGCCTGGGCAAGGTGGCGCGAAGCCGTAAGTTACATCCCATGTTCATCCCCCCGGAATTGTTGTCGCCCGGATTGCTCTGGGCCGGCAATGTCCTGTTTGCGCTGATGTTGTTGTGGACGCTTTGGTTCACACCCTGGGAAGCGTTACGTCGGCCCGAACGTCACAATGTCTTGTTCGGGTTCTGTGTGGTGCTGCTGATGCTTTGGACCATCCGTGCCGGCACCGGCCTCGATCCGCGCGTACATGTGCTTGGCGCGACCACTTTCACACTGACCTTCGGACGGCGCCTGGCGGCGTTGGGTTTGACCTTGGCGCTACTGGGCATGGCGGTTTCTGGGGCCGTCGACTGGCCGACATTTGGCGTGAATGCGTTGCTCAACGCCTTTCTGCCGGTTTGGTTTGCAGACCGATTCTGGCGATTCAGCGAACGCCATCTGCCGCATCATTTTTTTGTCTATATCTTCGTTGCCGCGTTTCTGGGCGCGGCGCTCAGTTTCGCGTTGACCGCAGCGACCACTTATGGGGTGTTGGCTTCGGCAGACGTATGGGGCAGTGGTGCGGGGGTCTTGTTCAGTGATCAGTTCGTGCCGATGGTGTTGCTGTTGATGCTCGGCGAGGCCTGGCTGAACGGGATGGCAATGACCATCTTTGTGGTGATGCGGCCAGCCTGGGTTGCGACTTTCGACGATCAACGGTATCTGGCGGGAAAATAATCATTACCGCCGGAATGCGACGTCGGGGATGCAAGACGCAACGCTTTTACGGAAATCTCACGCACACCAAGCGCATAATGACGTGGCTTTAAGGATGGCAGAGGAATTGCTTTGTCAATCCGCACGTTACGCGGCGGTTCATCTAGAATCGCTCGGTCTGCCGATCCGCCTCCTCGCAAAGGGGGCTGGCCGCGTGACTTACCGCTTATAAATCAACACAAGACAAACCTGGAGTTCGAATATGAAGAAGTTCGTCGCTATCGCCAACGCCGCTGCCATCGCTGTGGCCATGACCTTCTCCACGGGCGCGGTTGCCGGTGATGCTGCTGCCGGCAAGGCCAAGGCCGCTACCTGTGCGGGTTGCCACGGCGCCGCCGGTGTCAGCAACAACCCGATGTGGCCCAATCTGGCCGGTCAGAAGGCCGGTTACCTGGTCAAGCAGATGAAGGCGTTCAAGGATGGCAGCCGCAAGGATCCGATGATGTCGCCGATGGCGGCTCCGCTGTCCGACGCCGACATGGACAACCTGGCGGCGTTCTACTCCGGCCTGTAAGGGTCGCGTCTCTGACGTGTCCCTTTTGCGGGTTCACGCCAACAGACAAAAAAACCGCCTCCGGGCGGTTTTTTTGTGCCTGCCAGTGGCATCGGATCGGGGGCTAAGACGGTATATTCAACGGTTCTGTAGTTATCAGTGAGATCGGGAGTCCGGGATGTATTTCGACAACTTCACCATCGGCGCCATTGTCATCTTCCTGGTCGTGCTCCTGGTGTTCTTCGGTCTGCACAAGTCGCAGCAGAACGAAACCCGCGAACAGTTGGAGGCGCTGGAGCGTCGTTTGCACGATCTTCATGCAGGGCCGTCGCTGCACAGCCGTGCGGCCCGTGAGATGTGTGCGGCGATCCATCATCTGCACCCGGGGGCGATCGCCGGGGAGCACTTCCAGATCGTCGATGATGGCCACGGACCGTATATCTCGGCCTGGTATCTGGATGCGCCTCAGCCCAGTCCTCGGGAACTCGCCGATATCGTCGAAGGGCATCGCGACGAGTGGTCCGACCACGGCTATCGTGAGGCGAGATTGGCAGAATATCCGAGCGTCGGCGATCAGCTCGATGCGCTATACAAGGCACGCCACGGCGATGATTCAGATTTGCGTGCGATCGACGCTCAGATAACCGGGATCAAGGCGCGGCATCCCAATATCGATCGTTGCTGAAAGGCGTGCCTGGCCACCTGGATCAGGTGGTGGGGGCGGCCTGCGCATCCGGCTCGGTCGATGGTTCCACTGCAACCGGCAATACCTTGACGAGGATCCCCAGCAGCGGGTGATCGATGTAATGCAGTTCCTTGCTGCGCATCTTGCGATGCAACTGCACCCGGAAGCTGGCCAGGGCCTGGCCATTGTCATAGGTGGGTGGCATGCCGTTCGAGAAATGCAGTGCGTCGGGAGTGATCAGTCGCCGGTCGATCAGATCGGTATACAAATGCAGGTATCGGCCCAGAACCAGGGTTAACGTTCCGTCTAGCTGATGCAATACCTTGGGAATGACGGGTGCGGTCGTTGAAATGGCATAACTGGTGGCCTCGGCCCCCGGATTCGGGGTTGATCCGACTACCGTTGGTGTCATCGGGCTCAAGGGAGAGGCCTCGGGAAGACTCGGTATCGGCAGCTCCGGGAATACCACGCCCCCCTGAATCCGGATCGGGATGGCGTGGCGTTGGTCCAGACCTCGTTGCGTCCAGGCAAAGTGCATGATTGGGTCGTAACGCCCGGATCGTGCCAGTTGCTGTTTCGCGCCGCCGAGCTCCAGCCGGTTCGAATAGGTGACGGACATGCCGCGTGGCGGACCACTCAGATCTTCCGCCGCCGTCAGGTCCGGGAGGCCCGGATTGGCTGGCCACATTTCCGATCGGGCATCGCTCAGGTCGCGGTTCTCGAAAATCACCACTTCAACGCGGTACCAGCGCGCCTCGGACTCTTCCGCCTTGATGTGGGCGGCGCCGAGCAACAACCCAGAGGCAACAAGCAGGGTGAGGGGGCGGATCAAGCGCTGGGTAATCGAGTCGGTCATCGGAATCATTCGGACTGGGGCTGAGGACAAATTGGGGCTAAGGATCAAGAGGCCTGTTTCAGCTCGGCGGGAGTAAGGCGGGCGAGCAGTTCATTGACCGCATCGATGCGCTCGCCGGGATCAGGCAGAGGCATAGCAAAGCGCAGTTTCTCTTGACCGTCCAGCTTGAACATCTGCGGTTGTGTCTGGATCAGGCGGAGCAGTTCGGTGACATCGAGTTGCGCATCCTTGGCGAACAACAAGCGGCCTCCCTGGTCGCTGGCCTCGACCTTGGTGATCCCCAGGCGGGTGGCGATCAGCTTGATTTCGGTGCTCCGGAACAGATTCCTGGTGGCATCCGGCAGCAACCCGAAGCGATCGATCATCTCGACCTGCATCTCGCGCAGCGCGGCGGCATCGGCGGCATTGGCGATGCGCTTGTACATGACCAGCCGGGTGTGAACGTCGGGGATGAAGTCTTCGGGGATCAGCGCCGGCAGACGCAGATCGACCTCGGCGCCGTGGTGTGCTGTCGAATCCATCGCCAGGTTCGGATCCTGCCCGGATTTAAGCGCCTTGACCGTGCGTTCCAGCAATTCCGTGTACAGGGTGTAGCCAATCTCCTGGATCTGCCCGGACTGGCCTTCGCCGAGCAGTTCGCCCGCTCCGCGAATCTCCAGATCGTGGGTCGCCAGGGTAAATCCGGCACCCAGATCTTCCATCGATTCGATCGCCTGCAGGCGCTTGATCGCATCCGGCGTCATGGCACCCTTCGGTGGCGTAACCAGATAGGCATAGGCGCGGTGATGCGAGCGTCCGACGCGACCGCGTAACTGGTGCAACTGCGCGAGTCCGAGCTTGTCGGCGCGATTGATCACGATGGTATTGGCATTGGGCTGATCGATACCCGATTCGATGATCGTGGTGCTGACCAGCACGTTGAAGCGGCGGTGATAGAAGTCGAGCATGACGTGCTCGAGTTCCTGCTCGCGCATCTGTCCGTGGGCGATGCGCACGCTGGCCTCGGGGACCAGTTCACTGAGTTCCCGGGCAGTCTTCTCGATGTCTTCGACCTTGTTGTGCAGGAAATACACCTGACCGCCGCGCTTGATCTCACGCAGCAGCGCTTCCCGGATCAAGGTGTTGTTCCATTCACTGACGAAGGTCTTGATGGCGTGCCGTGCAGCGGGTGGCGTGGCGATGATGGAAAGGTCGCGGAGCCCGGACAGGCTCATGTTCAAGGTGCGCGGGATTGGCGTTGCAGTCAGGGTGAGCATGTCGACCTCGGCGCGCAGCTTCTTCATATGCTCCTTCTGGCGCACCCCGAAGCGCTGTTCCTCATCGACCACGACCAGCCCGAGATCCTGGTATTTGATCTGATCGGAGAGCAGTTTGTGGGTGCCGATGACGATGTCCACACGACCCTCGGCGATGTCCTTCATGGTCTTGGTGGTCTGTTTGCCGGCGGTGAAGCGCGACAGCATTTCGATGCGGATCGGGGTGTTCGCGAAGCGGTCCTGGAAATTCTGGAAGTGCTGCTGCGCGAGCAGGGTGGTCGGGACCAGCACCGCGACCTGCCTGCCCGCACTGGCGACCGCGAAAGCAGCGCGCATCGCGACCTCGGTCTTGCCGAAACCGACATCGCCGCAAACCACGCGGTCCATCGGTTGCCGGGATTGCAGGTCGGCCAGCACGGCGTCGATGGAGGTCTGTTGATCGACCGTCTCCTCGAACGGGAAGGCGGCGGCGAAGGCGCGATATTCATGTTCGTCCAGAACCAGCGCGGTACCTGGACGGGCTTCGCGCCGCGCGTAGATTTCCAGCAGTTCGGCGGCCACATCGCGCAGTTTTTCGGCGGCCTTCTTCTTGATGCGTTGCCATTGCTCGCCGCCCATCTTATGCAGCGGCGCGTGTTCCGGGTCAGCGCCCGAATAACGGCTGATCAGGTGGAGCGACGACACCGGCACATAGAGCTTGTCGCCACCGGCGTATTCCAGGGTGAGAAATTCGGTCTCGATCCCGCCGATGGTGAGCAGGGTGAGTCCCAGATAGCGACCGATACCCTGATCCTCATGGACCACGGGCGCGCCTTCCTGCAACTCGGTGAGATCGCGGACGATAGCGTCCGGATCGCGCTTGCTGCGCGTCTTGCGTTTGCTCTGTCGGGTCTTTTCGCCGTAAAGCGCCGCCTCGGCGATCACCGCAATCCGGGGCTGTTCCAGCACCATGCCGGATTCCACCGGGGCGACGGTGATCGCGAGGGGCGTTTTGCCGTTGATGAAGGCTGCCCAGTCCTCGACCGGGGTCGGACGGATGTCCTGATCGCGCAGCAGGTCGAGCAGCGCTTCGCGTCGTCCGGCCGTTTCCGCCGCAAACACGATTCGCCCCCCGAACTCGCGGATGAAACGATGCAGCGCCTCGGCCGGGTGCTGCAGGCGGGCATTCAGCTGCAATGCAGGCAGTCCGGCGGTCGCGAAGTTGACGGCATTTCGCTCCGTATCCGGGATCTCGAAGGTCTGCAGCGCGATACCCGGGCGCGCATCGGTGGCGGCAAAGGCATCGTCTGGGGAAAGGTACAATTCATCCGGGCGCAGCGGTGGACGTTCCTTGTCCCAACTGCGTTCGTTGTAGCGGGTGTTGGCTTCGGACCAGAAGGCGTTTGCTGCGTCTTTTACGCCCTCGGTGGTGACGAACACGGCGTCGTCCGGGAGAAAATCGAACAAGGTGGATAGCGCGTCGTAGAACAGTGGCAGGTAATACTCGATGCCGCCCGGCGCGTTGCCGTCCGAGACATCGCGGAACATGGGGCTGTCGTTGCCGCTTAATTCGAATCGCTGCCGGAAGCGTTTGCGGAACCCGGCTATGGCAGTGTCATCGAGCGGGAACTCGCGTGCTGGCAACATCGCGATGCGTTCGACTTGGCCGGTGGAGAGCTGGGTCTCCGGATCGAAGGTGCGGATGCTATCGACCTTGTCGTCGAACAGGTCGATGCGGTAGGGGGTGTTGCCTCCCATCGGGAACAGATCGAGCAGAGAGCCACGGATCGCGAATTCGCCGTGCTCGAAGACCTGTTCGACGCAGCGATAACCGCCGGCCTCCAGGCGCTTGCGGGTCTCGTCCGGGTCCAGGGTGCTGCCGACGTCGATCAGGAAGGTGTTGCCTTCCAGGTGTGCACGCGGCGCAATGCGCTGCATCAGCGTGACCATCGGCACCACCAACACGCCACGCGTCATGTCCGGCAACCGGTGCAGGGTGGTCAGGCGTTGCGACACGATCTCCGGCAGCGGCGAGAACACGTCATATGGCAGCGTTTCCCAGTCCGGAAAGCCGAGCACTTCCAGATCATCGTCGGCAAATACCTGCAATTCCTGCAGATAGCGATCCGCATCGCGGTTGTCAGCAGTGACCACTACCAACGGGGCGGGATGTGCTTTCGCCGCCGCGCTGACGGCGAGGGCCGGGGCGCTGCCATAAAGCCGCCCCCAGCGAATCCGTCGTTTGATGCGATCAGGAAGCGGCGGAGTCAGCGGACTGCTTTGGGACATAATTCAGACGGTGGGGCATGGAAAAGGCGTGGATTGTCCCATACGCATCCCCTTGAGACGATGGAGTCCGGATGCCAGGGTACGGGCGGATGACGTCGAGCGCCGTTGGCAGGAAGTATGAAGCGCCGCATTCACGTGCGCGAGCGGATGGTTACGAATCCGAAAGTCGGTGTAAACTTTGCGTTCTGGTCAGATTCCGGGTGGTTGTGATGCGGAACAGATGCGGTTTTCGATTCCTGGTATTCGGCGGGTTGGTCGCCAGCCTGACCCTGTTCATGGCCCCGGCTTCGGCGTCCGTGATCGTCGGTTTCAGCGGCAAGGTGGTTCCCCTGACGGTGCCAGCCTCTCTGCAGCCATACTTTGCCGGCAACGATACGTTTACCGGCTCTTACGTACTCGATACCACGGTGATCGCAACCGGTGTCGGCGGCGTCAAGACGTTCACCAACGTGGTGCGGGATTTTCAGGTCAGCTTCCAGAACACACTCGGGCAGAGCTACACCGGCGACGGCGGTCGCGTGCAGCAGTATGCGAATGCGGGTGGCACCACCGAGTTCTTTGCCATGAAGCTCGGCAATGGCCAAGGCACGGTCGCCGGCGACGATGCCGGTGCCTTCGCGCTGCGCGACATCAATTTCGATCTGCGGGGCGCCGATCTGTTTCTGACGGAAACAGAGTTGAACCGAAGCCTGGCTTACGCGGATTTGGGCTATGCCAGGGTCACTTTCGCGTTTACGGACGGTGCCAGCGTTGGTTACGTGATTGCTGGCCTGGACGCATACAGCACATCCGAGAGCGTGGTGCCAGTTCCCTTTGCACTGATGCTAATGCTGGTGCCGGGCGCAGTCCTGATTCGTCGCCACGTCCATTGCGTGGTTTGACGCATTGTTGACGGGGGCGTTGCTCAGGCGCCGCCGCAGAATTTCTGGCCGACTGCGAGGACGGCCGCTTCAACGCGTGAGTGGACGCTGAGTTTTCGCAGGATGGCTTTGACGTGGAGTTTCACGGTGCCGTCCGAGATGCCCAGATTGCGGGCGATGACCTTGTTGCTCTGGCCTTCGGCAAGCAGACAGAGAATTTCCGTTTCGCGCGTGGTCAGGTCGGCGAACTGGCTGGGCTTTTCCTCCGCCACCTTGGGGGTTTCGCCGCCGCTGACGACTTTTGCCAGCACGCCGGCGAGTTCCGGGGCGATGATGGTCTTGCCGGCGACGATGTCGGTGAGCGCGGCCACCAGATCGTTCGGTTCCATATCCTTCAGCAAATAGCCTTGGGCGCCATTACGCAGGCATTCGACCAGATCGCGTTCCTCGTTACTGGTGGTGAGCATGACCACGGGCATTTCCAGACCTTCATCGCGCAGGTTCTGCAGGACCGAGATGCCGTTCATGTTCGGCATGCGCAGGTCGAGCAGGATGACGTCGGGTTTGAGTTCCTGCGCCTTGGCTATGCCTTCCCGTCCATCGGCGACGGCCGCGACGACATTGATGTCGCGGCGGCTCAGGAGTTCCTGCAAACCGGTGCGGAAGAGGGCGTGATCGTCGATCAGAATGATGCGCATAGGGACGTGGGGGCGATCAGGATCAAAAGGGGACATTCCGCATTCTCCGACGCATTCCAAGGAAAGGCCAGTCGAGAGCGGGACGCACGAGACATGCTCATCGGGCGGTGTTCAGATTCAGTTCCGGCTGTCCGCGACGCGGGTGACTGAAATGCAGTTGAACCTGAGTGCCTTCACCGGGTTCGCTTTCGATGGTCAACTCGCCGCCGATACGTTGCGCACGCTCCTGCATGATGGTCAGGCCGATATGTTCCCCCGGCTTGCCGGCGAGCACCGGTTCACCGATGCCGACGCCATCGTCTTCGATCAGCACGGCGTAGTCACGGTCGTTGCCGCAGCGCAGCAGCACGCGGACGGTGCGGGCATGGGCGTGTTTGCGGATGTTCGCCAAGGCCTCCTGGACAATGCGTAGCACCTGTACTTCGACCTCGATCGGTAACTCCGGATCGGGACACTGCGGCTGAAAGAAGATGGTGATGTCATCCAGACGTTTGAAGCGATCGATGATGCCTTGCAGCGCCGGGATCAGGCCACGTTTGTCCACCGGCGCGCGGAAATGCGAGATCAGTTCGCGCAGCTCGCTGTAGGCCTCGTCGAGCATGTGACGCAGGTTTTCGATCTCAGGGCCGTATTCCTGGTCCGCTGCGTCGGCAGGCAGGGTGTCGTCGAGCATGCGCATCTGGAACTTCATGCCGGCCAGGGTCTGGGCCAGTGAGTCGTGAAGTTCGTTGGCCAGCCGGCTGCGTTCTTCGACCAGCGACAGGCGAGTGGCATCCTGATCGACGCGGGCCTTGTCGATGGCCATGCCCAGGTGCTGGCCGATACTGGTGAGCAGTTCGAGCACGTCGGCAGGGATGTCCCGATCCTTGCGCACGAAAAGGTTGTAGACACCGAGCGTCTTTTCCCGATGTTTGAGCGGCACGGTGACCATTTCCACCGTGTCGTCATCGACATACGGGATGTAGTGTGCGGTCGTCAGACCGCTGGGCTTGTCGTTGTCGTGATAGGCGCGGCGGACGCCGCCATCGAGAATGGCCGCGCCGCACAGCCCGCGTTGCTTGTCGGGAATGACCCGTTCGGCGGCGATCACCGAGGTATCGAAGCCATTGCTGGCGACCAGGCGCATGCGACCGTCGCCGGTGAGCAGACGTACAGTGGCCGCCTCGGCATGGACGACTTCGATCAGGGTGTGCAGGAACGCGGTCAGCAGGTCATCGACGTCCCGGGCCTGACTGATCGCGGAGGCGACGTCGTAGAGCAGTTGCAGGGATCGGGTCTTGCGGGCGAGGGGTTCGGTTTGTTTGCTCACCTGCGCTGCCATGTCCCAGGACAGGGTGCGGATTTTGTCGCCGAGCTGGTTCAGCGATACTGCGAGCTGGGCCTGGTGGCCGCTCTCCGGTATATCCAGGTTGGCGTTCAGCTTGCCCCGGTTCATCTGCAACGCCCATTCGCCGATGGCGTTCAAGGGGGTATGTAACTGCCGGTTCAGGTCGCGCAGCAGTCGCATCCCGAGTAGGGCGCTCAAGAGGAGGATGCCGAGCGCGACCCCGATCGGAAGCGGATTGCCTGTGACGATCGCGGTTACCAGCAGGACAAGGCTGAGTGCGAGCCCGGCGAACGTGCCGAGCGCGATCGGCCAAAGTCCGGTCGACTTCAGCGTGGGGATCAGAAGGGTGGCAGGCGTGGGTCTGGACACAGCGGGCACTCGGTTTTGATGAGGCTGGCCCGACAATGTAGGTCGAAGCAGGGCGACGCATCCACACTTTCCATTCCGCTGACGGTGTTTATTACGTCGGCACGTGGGTGATATTCGGCGCGTGGGTAAGGAGGTAGGCGATGCAGGTCGTGATTGCTGGCGGTACCGGGTTTATCGGGCAGGCATTGAGTGAATCCTTGTTGGCCGACGGCCATCAGGTCACGCTGCTCAGTCGTTCTCAAAATCAACGTCGGCCCATCGCCGGTGCCGCGCTGGCGGTGTGGAATGGCAAGGACATGGGCGATTGGACTCGGTCCCTCGATGGCGTGGACGCGGTGGTGAATCTGGCCGGCGCCCCTCTTGCCGGGGAAGGGGCACTGCCGACACGCTGGACGAGGGCATACAAATCGTTGATCCGGGACAGCCGGATCAACGCCGGGCGCGCGTTGGCGTCTGCGATCGAAACCCTGGATCGACCGCCGAAGGTGTTGATTCAGGCATCCGGTATCGGCGTCTATGGAAGCTGGCGGGATGCGGCGCCGGTTTGCGATGAGCAGTGCGCCCACGCGGACGATTTTCTCGCTCAGCTCGCCGTGGACTGGGAGGCGTCAACGGCGACCGTGGAAGCCTGTGGCGTTCGGCACGTCGCGGTTCGGACCAGTGTCGTGCTCGATGGACAGGCCGGGGCGCTGCCTCGAATTGCCATGCCCATCCGCTTCGGGGTAGGCGGTCCGCTCGGGTCCGGGCGTCAGACGGTGAGTTGGATTCATCGTCAGGACGAGGTGCGCGCCATTCGCTTCCTGATGGAACACGAGGACCTGCGCGGCGCTTTTAATCTTGCTGCCCCCGATGCGCGTAGCAACGAAGGATTCGGGCGCGCGCTCGCCAGAACCCTGCACCGGCCGTTCTGGATGCCGACACCGGGGTTTGTCATGCGTGCGATGTTGGGCGAAGCCGCCGATCTGGTGCTGCGCGGTCAGCAGGTGATGCCTGCGGCACTGCTCAGGGCGGGGTTCGAGTTCCGCTTTGCAAACCTCGAATCGGCACTGGCAGAGATTTACGCGGCTCGCTGAATCGCGTTGACACGATGCGGCCAAAGGTGCCTCGGTGCGGTTATCGGATGCCCGGTCAATCGGAAAGGGCGTACGGCAGGTCCAAAAAACGCAGGACAGGACCATTCGGCGCGCCCAGGCGGACATCACCGGCGTCGTGCGCGGCGACCCGCATCACCGCGAGCACGGCGGTCCCGCCTTCCGGATAGGCGGCGGCCTCGATGACCTTGCCGGTGGGCTGCTGATCGGCAAACAGTTCATCGCCCGGTTTCGCGTCGCTGTTCACCACGGCCGCAAACATGCGTTGCTTGAGCTGCCCGAGGTAATGCATGCGCGCCACGATCTCCTGTCCGGTGTAGCAACCCTTGGTGAAGCTGATGCCACCCAGACGATCGAGATTCGCCATTTGTGCGACATAGGCTTCCCGGTTGACCGCATAAATCACCGGTACGCCGGCACGGATGTTCAGCAGTTTCCAGACGGGGGCACCGACCGGCGCGCAATCGACATTGAGGTCGTTCCAGACCCGTTTGATGTCGCCCAGTTCGCCGCAGATTTCGAAGCGTGGATGCACCCCGGGAAGTCGCAACACGGTGAGGTCGTTGACCTGCACCACTTTACCCGGGTCGGACGGGAACGGTCCCACAGCCGCATGCAGTCGGTCCGCCGCCTTCGGACCCGCCAATCCGATACGCACGAAGGCATCGCTGGCGTCGTCCAGAGTGACCTTGGAACGCAGCACGAACATGCGCAGCCGTTTGAGGGTGTCTTCCAGGATGTCGCGCGGCAGTTCCATGTATAGGCCCTGGTCGCGTTGGAAGATGCGCATCAGCGCGAGCATCCTTCCTTTGGCAGTGTGATAGGCGGAAAGCTGACTGTGCTGCGCATCGACATGGTGGATGTCGTTGCAGAACTGGCCCTGCAGGAAGGCTTTGGCATCCTCGCCGTGCGCGGAGATCAGCCCGAGATGGGAAAGATCGCAAATCACCTCTCCGGCCGGGGATACCTGCAATTCACGGTTCGGGTTGCCAAAGCTTTCGACACGGCCGTCAGCGGCGAATTCGGCACCCGCATCGGTGAGAAAATCTTTCCATTCGGGTTTCATGCGTAACCTGCTGGGTGATGGCGGAACGGGGATTATCGTAGCAGTCATGGCGAATGACCGGGCGAATGACCGGCCTGATGGGATGCCCGGAAATGCCCGGAAATGCCCGGAAATGCCCGGAAATGCCCGGAAATGCCCGGAAATGCTTGGGGAAGTTTGTGTTGGCCCACGCTTATGGGCTGTTACCATTCGCTCTTTTTGGAAACCTTTCTTAAACGCCGAGGAAACGCCCGTGGAACTCGACCTGGAATTGATCAGCTTCAAACTCTGCCCGTTCGTGCAGCGCTCCGTGATCACGCTGCTGCATAAGGATGTTCCGCATCGCATCACTTATATCGACATCGCCAACCCGCCCGAGTGGTTTGCGGATGTCTCGCCTTTTGGCAAGGTGCCGGTGATGAAGGTCAATGGCGAGACGGTGTTGTTCGAGTCGGCGGTGATCGCCGAATTCATCGATGAGGCCACGCCGGGCAGCATGCAGCCCAAAGACCCGCTGGTGCGCGCCAAGAACCGGGCCTGGACCGAGTTCGGTTCTGCCGCGTTCATGGACATGTTCGAGCTGACCGGTGCCAAGGACGAGAAGGCGTACAAAAAGGCGCGTCAGTCGCTGATCGAGAAACTCGACTGGTTTGAAGAGATCGTTGAAGGCCCGTTCTTCAACGGTGCCGAGCCGGCGCTGGTCGATTTCGCGGTGGCGCCGCTGTTCATGCGTCTGGAACTACTCAATGAGAAATGCCGGGTTTATGAACGCGACGAATATCCGAAAGTTTCCGCCTGGAGCGATCACCTGATGGCCATGCCGTCGGTACGCAATTCCGTGGTCGAGGAATTCCCGCAGATGTATCGCGGCTCGGTGAAGATGCGCGGCGAATACGCCGCGACCTTGTTCTGCGATTGACGATCGCATCAAGACCATGCACTTCGATCTGCACAGCCATTCCACCGCGTCGGATGGGACGCTAAGCCCGACGGCTCTGGTCGAGCGGGCGGCGGCGCAGGGCGTGGACGCCCTGGCTTTGACCGATCACGACAGTACCGCCGGTCTGGCTGAGGCACGGGAGACGGCGGCGCGTTGCGGGATTCGTCTGATCAACGGCGTGGAGGTCTCGGTAACGTGGGCGAAGCGCACCATTCATGTCTGCGGGCTGAACGTCGATCCGGATAATGCCGAGCTGCAGGCGGGGCTGGCGTCGATCCGTGCCGAACGGGATCGACGGGCGACACGTATGGGCGAGAAGTTGGAAAAGCTTGGCCTGGAGAATGCGGAACAACGGGCCCGCGCGATGGCGACCGGTGGCCTGGTGGCACGTACCCATTACGGTCGTCTGCTGGTGGAAGCGGGTTGGTCCGATGAACTGGGCAAGGCGATCCGGAAATATCTGATCAGCGGCAAGCCCGCTTTCGTCGCGGGCACCTGGGCTTCCCTGGAGGATGTCGTCGCCTGGATTCGCGCTGCCGGGGGGAATGCGGTAATCGCGCATCCGGCACGTTATGGCCTGACCAATACCAAACTGCACGCCCTGGTGAACCAGTTCATTGCTGCCGGTGGCGAGGGCATCGAGGTGATCTCGGGCAGTCACAGTAGCGAAGATGCCGCCAATATGGCTGAGGTGGCGCGCCGACATGGGCTCCTGGCGTCACGGGGTTCGGATTATCATGGTCCGGAAAATCCCTGGGTCGAACTGGGCCGGCTGCCGCCGCTGCCGGACGACCTCACCCCCATCTGGTCGCGCTGGTCCCAAACCCTGAATGCACCGGTTTCTCCCATTTAGCGGATGTCTGCTGATCTGATCGGCGATTCCTCAGAGCTCACCATGAGTCAGTATTTCGAAGTCCATCCGGACAACCCCCAGGCGCGCTTGATACGCAGTGCGGTAGACATCGTTCGCAGCGGCGGCGTGGTGGTGTATCCGACCGATTCCAGTTACGCGATCGGCTGTCAGCTCGATGACAAGAACGCGCTGGATCGAATTCGCCGTATCCGCGATCTGGACGACAAGCACAACTTCACCCTGATGTGCCGCGATCTGTCCGACATCTCGACCTACGCGCGCGTCGACAACACCATGTACCGCGTTCTGCGTGCCCATACCCCGGGTCCGTATACCTTCATCCTGCGCGCTACGGGCGAAGTGCCGCGCCGGCTGGTACATGCCAAGCGCAAGACCATCGGCATTCGCGTGCCACAACATGCGATCACCCAGGCGTTGCTGGCGGAACTGGGTGAGCCGATGATGAGTTCGACCCTGATCCTGCCCGGTCACGATATGCCCCTGAACGATCCGTGGGAGATTCGGGAACGTTTGGAGAAGCATGTTGATCTGATCATTGACGGCGGCACCTGTCACATCGAACCGACCACCGTCGTCGTATACACCGACGGCGTACCCGAAGTGGTGCGTGTCGGCCAGGGTGACCCGTCTCCATTTGAATAGTTATGTGCCGACGCGTCGCCATTTGGATGAGCACGAGGCGATCGGTCGTCTTGAGAATCGGTTTCGCCCGGAGCGAACGTCATGATGCAGGATCTGAGTACCTTCCAGCTGATCTGGGTGATGGCGATCCCGGTCGTCTTTGCGATTACCGTGCATGAGGTTGCGCACGGGTGGGTTGCGAAGCAGTTCGGCGACCCGACGGCCGATCAAGCCGGGCGGCTGACCTTGAACCCGTTCAAGCATGTCGATCCGGTTGGTACGGTGCTGATTCCGGCGGTGCTGGTTCTCGCCAAGACCGGATTCCTGTTCGGTTGGGCCAAACCGGTGCCGGTGGCCTTCAATCAGCTCGACAATCCCAAACGCGACATGGCGCTCGTGGCCGCCGCCGGCCCCGGTATCAATCTGGTCATGGCGATCGGTTGGGGGGTGTTTCTGAAACTGGTATTCGCCACCGCCGCGTGGTTCGGCCTGGGCGGCGACATCAAGCCGCTCATCTACATGGCCGAGGTCGGTATCCAGATCAATCTCGTGCTGATGTTGCTGAACCTGTTGCCGATCCCGCCCCTGGATGGCGGGCGCGTGCTGGCCGGGGTGTTGCCGGACCGCGCCTCGATGTTGCTGGGTCGGATCGAACCCTTCGGTCTGGTGATCATGATCGGGCTGTTGGCAACCGGTGTATTGGCCGGAATCCTCGGTCCGCTGGTAGGCTTCGCACAGCAGTTCATCTTTGCCCTGCTCGGGCTGTAAATCGTCTTAAGGAATCGCTTCAACGTGTCTTCTGCGTCCAACGAACGCGTCCTGTCGGGGATGCGCCCGACCGGCAAGCTCCATCTAGGCCATTACCACGGTGTGCTCAAGAACTGGGTCAAGCTTCAGCACGAGTACGAATGTTTCTTCTTCGTCGCCGATTGGCATGCGCTGACCACCCACTACGAAGATCCGGGTGTGATCGCCGATTCGGTCTGGGACATGGTGGTGGATTGGCTCGCTGCCGGTGTCAATCCAAGCGCCGCCAAGCTGTTTCTGCAGTCCCGAGTTCCTGAACACGCCGAACTGCATCTGCTGCTGTCGATGATGACGCCGCTCGGCTGGCTGGAACGCGTGCCGACGTACAAGGACCAGCAGGACAAGCTCAAGGACAAGGACCTCGCAACGTATGGTTTTCTCGGTTACCCGCTGCTGCAGAGCGCAGACATCCTGATCTATCGCGCCGGTCGCGTGCCGGTCGGTGAGGATCAGGTCGCGCACGTGGAACTGACCCGCGAGATCGCCCGGCGATTCAATCACCTCTATGGCCGCGAGCCAGGCTTTGAGGAGAAGGCCGAAGAGGCCGTGCGCAAGATCGGGAAGAAGGCGGCCAAGCTGTTTTACAAGCTGCGCAAGGCCTACACGGAACAAGGGGATAGCGAGGCCCTGGCGGTCGCACGCTCGCTGATCGAGGATCAGCAGAACATTTCCATCGGTGACAAGGAGCGGCTGTTGGGGTATCTCGAAGGCGGTGGCCGCATCATCCTGCCCGAACCTGAAGCCTTGTTGACCCCGACTTCCAAGATGCCGGGACTGGATGGGCAGAAGATGTCCAAGTCCTACAACAACACCATCGCGCTCCGTGACGATCCGGACGAGGTGGCGCAGAGGCTGAGCCGGATGCCGACCGATCCAGCGCGAGTCCGGCGTAACGATCCAGGTGATCCCGATAAGTGTCCGGTGTGGCAGTTACATCAGGTCTATACGGACGACTCGACCCGCGCGGAGGTCGCCGAAGGTTGCCGCACAGCCCGCATCGGCTGCCTGGATTGCAAGGCGCATGTCATCGAAGGGGTGCGAGCGGAGCTCGAGCCGATTCAGGCCCGTGCCAGGGAATATCAGAACGATATCAATGCAGTAAGAACGATCATTGATGAAGGGTGTGAAGAGGCAAGGGACGTCGCCCGCGAGACCATGGAGGAAGTCCGGCAGGTGATGGGCCTGGCGTATCGCTGATCGGATTCAACGCAGTGAAGCGGCCATCTCGCCAGCCATCGACGCGGCCTGTCTGAACACCTCATCATTGGCGCGGTGAGCAAGTTGTGCGGCGATCAGTTCTTCGATGGGCAGATGTCGAAAGGGGACGGTCATCGCTGGCAGGGTGGAGTGGTCCGGATCCACGTGCAGCAGATGGCCGGCATGATGAAAACGGACGTGGCCATTACTGCCATCGGCATTCCATCCACATTCCACCGATTCGATTCGGGACTTGGCGTTGGCGTCGCGTTCGATCTCGACCGACACCTCGCCCTGGGCCGAGCGGAAGCGCCAGCGGATCCGCTCTTGGCTGGATTTGGCGTCGATCAGGCGCCATTCCAGTCGGCTCGCCAGCCACGCGCACAGTAGCCAGACCACGGGCAGTCGATGCGGTCCGTGGCGGACATGAATTCGTTGCAGGCCGGTCAGCGCGCCGGGGACATGAATCGGAGCCAGCGCCTGCGCGATCAGACGTCGCCACGGTTTCAGACGTCGCCAGGCGAGGTTGAAGGCGACTTTGCCGTTATTCGGGCTCAGCGCCGTCACCCAGCGGGTCATGGATCCGATCCCGCGAGTCGGTTCCGCCCAGCCGACGCTGTCGTAAATGACCTGTTGCGCCATCGACGTCAGGGCGTCGAACAGCTTCGCCTGGAACGTGGGCGGTTCGTTATGGAACCACCAAAGTGCCGTCGGCAGGTCGCCGATCAGTAACGAACGGATCAGCGATGCAGCGCGGGCAATGCTCTGGGGGGCGAACCGCACTTCGATGTGCTCGGCGCAGAGTTGCTCCTGGTGATGAATACGTCGGCAATGCGCCGACACCCAGGCATCGAGTTCACCGTCCATACCGTCTATCGCAGCGAGCACGATGACGCGTGCAGGGTGACGTTCCACCAGCTCCGGGATGTGCTCGGCGGCCTGGCGCGCCTCGTCTTCGCCCTGACAGTAAATGAGCAGGTTGGACATCACCGCGCGCGTGACCGTCGCGCCGTCGCCCGCGTTGTCGTCGAGTCCGGCCCACAGTGCCGTGAGTTCGCGTTCTATCTGCCCCGGATCGACCTGGCGCGGCGTGGCGAGTTGCAGGCTTTGTTCGGCGTGCGTCAGTTGCATGGCATCAGAGCACGCGCCAGTCGCGATCGTGATCGGTGATCATGCGTTCCGATTCGATCGGCCCCCAGGTGCCGGCGGGATATTCCGGCAGCCAGCGGGCTTTCTTCGATTGCCAGGCGTCCAGGATGGGCTGAATCCAGGCCCACGACGCTTCCACGGCATCGCGACGCATGAATAGCGTGGCGTCACCGGCCATCACGTCCAGAAGCAGGCGTTCATAGGCCTCAGGTGCCTGATCGCCGAAGGTGTTGCCGTAGCGGAAGTCCATCTTCACCGGGTAAATACGCACTCTAGGCCCGGGAAGCTTGGAGGCGATGCGCAGCGACAGGCCCTCGTCGGGCTGAATGCGCAGGGCTAGCACATTGGGTTCCAGGGGATGCTGTTCGTCGGTATTGAACAGCACATGCGGGACCGATTTGAAATGCACCGCAATCTCGCTGGCGCGTTTCGGTAACGCCTTGCCGGTCCGGATGTAGAAGGGCACGCCGGCCCAGCGCCAGTTGTCGAGAAAGACGCGAAGCGCAACGTAGGTTTCGACGGTGGAATCGGCCGCGACGCCGTTCTCGCGACGGTACCCCGGGACGTCGGTACCTTGATAGAAACCGCTGGCGTACTGGGCGCGGACCACATTTGCGTCGATGTTTTCCGGGGTGATCGGGCGAAGCGCACGCAGTACGTCGAGACGGGCGTCGCGAATCACGTCCGGGTCCATGCTCCAGGGTGGCTCCATGGCGACCAGCGAGAGCAATTGCAGGATGTGATTCTGCACCATGTCGCGCAGCGCCCCGGCGGTTTCGTAATATCCGGCGCGGGTGCCGACGCCCTCCGCCTCGGACACCGTGATCTGAACGTGATCGATGTGTTTGGCGTTCCACAGCGGTTCGAAGATCGCGTTGCCGAAACGCATCACCAGGATGTTTTGTACCGTTTCCTTGCCGAGGTAATGATCGATTCGGTAGATCTGACTTTCGGCAAGGTGCGCCTGCAGGTCGTCATTGATGGCGCGGGCGCTCTGCAGGTCGCGACCGATGGGTTTCTCGATCACAACACGGGTCCAGGGCGTTCCCAGTTCGGGGTCGGCAACCAGCCCGGATTCCGAAATGGCGCGGGCGCAAGTGGTGATGAAGGTCGGTGGCACTGCGAAATAGAACATGCGGTTGCCGTTCAGGCCGAGTTCGGCCTCGATGCCGTGCAGGCGGGCTTTGAGTGCGGCAATCGCATCGTCGTCGTCGAACGAACCCTGCTGGTAATAGAGACGTTCCGCGAATGGCGCCCAATCCTCTTGTTCCAGGGGGCGGCGGGAATATTTTTCGATCCCTTTGCGGGCAAATTCCCGAAACGCACCGTCGTCGAGCGAATCCAGGGCGTAAGCGACCACCGCGAACTGGGCAGGCAACACGCCATCCAGCGCCAGGTTGTAGAGTGCGGGGAGTAGCTTGCGGCGGGTCAGATCGCCGGCGCCGCCGAAGATCACGACGGTACAGGGCTGAGGGATCAGGTCGCCTCCGAGTCCGGCGATCAGGGGGTTGTCGGTTTCGGTCATCGGATTTCCCGGTTACTTGGGTTCGGTGTGGCCGCCAAACTGTTTGCGCATCGCCGACAGCAACTTCTCGGCAAAGGTGTGGTCCTGCCGTGACCGGAAGCGGGTGTACAGCGCGGCGGTGAGTACATCGGCGGGAACCGCCTCGTCGATTGCCGCCTGGATGGTCCACCGGCCTTCGCCGGAGTCCTGCACAAAGCCGCTGAAACTTTCCAGACCGGGTTCCTGCTGCAAAGCATTCGCACTCAGATCGAGAAGCCAGGACCCGACCACACTGCCGCGTCGCCAGACTTCGGCGATGTCGGGCAGGTTCAGGTCGTAGCGCAGATTTGCCGGCAGGGCCTCGGATTGCGCGTTCCGCAGGATGTCGAAGCCTTCTGCGTAGGCCTGCATCAAGCCGTACTCGATGCCGTTGTGGATCATCTTCACGAAATGCCCGGCGCCACTGGGGCCACAGTACAGATAACCTTGTTCGGCAGGGCCAGGCTCGCCCGATCTGGCCGGGGTTCGGGCGATGTCGCCCTGGCCGGGGGCGAGGCTGCGGAAGACGCTTTCCAAACGGTCATAGATCGGGCGTTCGCCACCGATCATCAGGCAGTAGCCACGTTCCAGGCCCCAAACGCCGCCGCTGGTGCCGACATCCAGGTAGTGAACGCCTTGTTCCGCAAGCCGCGCGGCGTGACGTACATCGTCCTTGTAATGGCTGTTGCCACCGTCGATGACCACATCGTCGGGTGCCAGACGTTCCGCCAGCGCGGCGATGCTCGCCTCGGTCGGTTTGCCATGCGGAACCATCAACCAGACCGCACGGGGCACATCCAGCAGGGACAGGAATTCGTTCAGATCGGCGCTGGCCGGGAACCCCTCCGCCTTCATGGTCGCAACGTTGTCCGGATTCAGATCGTGGCCGACGCAGTCATGGCCGTCGTTGGCGAGGCGGCGCATCATGTTGGCGCCCATGCGCCCCAATCCGATCATGCCGATTTGCATGGTTAGCTCCGTTGACTGTTGCGGGAATAAAGCGCCGACGCGGGCGTTGGTTCAATCTGAACCCAGGTTTCGGGCGGTGCAAGTGGGAATCCGGTTTTGCATCATCGCCAGATCATGACACCGGCCAGGGAGCCTCTGATCTAGTCAGCCACGGTTCAGCGGAATGGCTGAAATTGTTGCTTTCAAGGCGCGGAACGCAGGTAATAGCCGGTCTATTGCCAAGTTTCGCAACGCAGAAATCGGCAATTTCAGGCTTCAGATGTCCGGGAATGAATCGATCAGAGGTTCCCTAAGCCGGGGGGATGGCAGGGAAAAGACGGTCGGTCGGTGCTGGTAAGCTTGAGGCATCTTTCTCCACGAGTAGCGTTAGCCATGAGCGACGAACAGCTTGCAGAACGCTTGGCGGTAAGCCGGGCCATCATGAACATCCTCGACGATTGGGGCATGGAGTTGTCCGATCGTCATGCACTGCTGTCGTTGCCCAAGGACATCCGGTCGCGCTCGATGGAGAAATTCCGTGAATCCGAGCCGTTCCCCGATACCCCGGACATCAATCAGCGTCTGGAACATATCCTCGGGATCGCCGATGCGCTGCGGACGTCGCATCCGACCAATACCCAGATGGGGCTGTACTGGATGCGCCGTCCCTGCCGGCAGTTGGGAGGGCGTGCGCCGATGGCCGTGATGCTTGAGGACGGGGTCAGTGGCATGGTCCGGGTACGTCTGCATCTGGATTGCACCTATGCCTGGAACCAGTCGGGGTCTGCGGGGTGATCCGGACTGCATCGTCGATGCGGTTCTAAGAGCGAACCTGCCGGAAACAGAAAAGGGCGCGTGATTCACATCACGCGCCCTTTTTTCATTGTGCGTCCGGTCGGGTCAGTAGAGCTGATTGAACTGCGGCGGGTAGATGATATGACCGCCACCGTTGAGGACTCCGGCTTCCAGTTCGATGGCGGTGATCGCATCGTCAGGCACCGGCAGGTTGCAGCTCAGACCCCATTTGGCCGCCGGTTCGAAGTTGAAGCGGGTGTAGTAGTTGGCCTGGCCAACTTCGACGATGGCCTTGAAGCCACGTTCGCGCGCCTGATTGATCGCGGTTTCGATCAGGATGGTGCCGATCCCACGGTGTGACTGTGATGGCACCACCGACATCGGCCCGAGCTCCAGCAGATGGATGATCTGCTCGCGACGGCGCAGCTCGACCTTGGAGAGCAACAGGTGACCGACGATTCGCCCATTGAACTCGGCGACCAGGGACAACTCAGGGACGAAGCTCGGAGACCGGCGCAAGGCATCGATCAGGCGGGCCTCCCGGTCGCCCTCAAAGGCACTGAGGTTGACGACGTCGATCGCGCGAACGTCTTCAGAGGTTTCGGGACGAACCATAATGTCGGACATCGCGGGGCTCCGGTGTGCTTTTGATTATCTGGAGTGAGCAGACACTGCGTGGATTGGGCGTCTGAAGCGCATCGGTCGATGCTAGCAAGAACCCTTCACTATGCAAATGCGCTTTCGGAGGCTCTGATTGAATCGGCTGGAAAAGATCGGAACACTCCGGTAAAAGTCGCCCACATGCGAGCGCCGGAAGCGCCTGACGAATAACTACAGTGGATGCCAACGTGGAAACACAGAAACACCTGCGGGTGCTGGTGGTCGAGGATTCCATCAACGCGGCCCAGGAACTGATCAACGTGGTGCGCAATCTCGGCCATGCGGTCCGGGACTCGCGTGCGGACGATCCGGAAACGCTGCACCAGGCCTTGGCGGCGGATCAGTTCGACGTGGTGTTTTGTGCCACCACGATTGCGGAACTGCCGATCGAGAATGTGCGCGCCGCCATGAACCGCATCGGCGCGCACATTCCGCTGATCGCGTACGGTGAAGATCTCAGTCCCGCTGCGGTGGTGGACAACCTGCATCTTGGCGCCACGGCGCTGGTCAGCAAGTCGGTGCCGGATCATCTGGAGATGATTTTGGGGCGGGAGCTGGGTCGATTGGACATCGAGCGACGACTGGCGCAGGCCGAAGCCGCGCTGGCGCAGAGCGAGCGCCGTTGTCAGAGCCTGCTGGACAGTTCCCAGGATGCCATCGCCTACGTGCTCGACGGCATGCATATCTACGCCAACCAGATGTATCTCCATCTGTTCGGATTCAGTGATCTTGCCGACATCGATGGGACGCCGATCATGGATATGGTCGAGCCGGAGGACAGCGAAAAACTCAAAGGCTTTCTCGCGCGCTACGCGCGAGGCGACAAATCCGCCCGGGACCTGGATGTGCGCGGTGTTTCCCAGGGTGGCGCACGCCTGAATATCGGCATGGAGTTTTCGGATGCGACCTATGAGGATGAAGAATGCATCCAGGTCGTGATTCGGGACTACACCGCGACCCGCAAGCTGGAGAGTCAGGTTGCCGATCTGATCACACGCGATCAGCTCACCGGCCTCTATAACCGGCACTATTTTGTCGATGCGGTGGATGACGCGATCGCCGGGGAGCGCCGCCAGCAGGCCGGGTTGATCTTCGTTGAACTCGACGGCATCACCGGCCTCAAGGAGCAGTTGGGTTTGTCCGGCACCGATGTCGTGTTGCGTGAAGTGGCCACCGTGATCGCGCAGTCGATTGGCGAATCCGGGGTGGTTGCGCGCCTCACGGATGTCGCGTTCACGGTTTTGTTGATGGATGCCGCCAGGCTAGGACAGGTTGCCGATCAGCTGGTCAAGGCCATCGCCGAACATTCGATCAAGGTCGACGGCGACCTGCTTCAGGTTTCGGTCAGCGTGGGATCGGCGATGTTGGCGGTGTTGCCGAATGAGGCCGACGCGGCGCTCGATGGCGTCGAGCAGGCGTGCGCGGATGCCCGCGCCGCCGGTGGTAACACGCACCGCGCGTTCCGTATTGCCAAGGAACGTTTCGCGCAGAGCGATACCGACGACAAGGCCCTGGCCAAATGTGTGCGCGATGCGATCACGTCGCGACGACTCAAGCTGCTCTTTCAGCCCATTGCCAGCCTTCGCGGTGAGCCCGGCGAGCGGTATGAGGCACAGTTGCGCATGCTTAATGAGAAACGGGACGAGATTCACCCGCGTCAGTTCATGGCGGCGGCGATCCGCTTCCAGCTCGCCCCGTCACTGGATCGATGGGTGTTGCTCACGGTCATGGCGCGATGCGTGCAGCGCCGCAAGGAGAACAAAAAAACGGAATTCTTCCTGAAGATCGCGCCGACCACGGTGCTCGATCCCAAATTCCTTCCCTGGCTCAAGGATCAGCTGGGCAAGGCCCGTCTCGATGGTCGGGACCTGGTCCTTGAGATCACCGAGACCACGATCCTCGAACACCTGGCGGAATCCAAGGCGTTTCACGCTGCCGCCAAAAAACTCGGCTGTCGTATCGCCATCGACAATTTTGGCCTAAGTTCCGGCGCGCTGAAGCTGCTCAAGCACATACATCCGGATTTTGTTCGGGTTCATGGCGAATTGGTCGAGGTCATTCATGAAGACGACAACGCCTTGAGAAAGGTGGGTGAAATCGCCAAGGCGGTTTCGGCCATGGGTTCGATAACCATCGCCACGCACGTCAACGATGCGGTGTTGCTACCCGTGTTGTGGCAGGCCGGTGCGGACCTCATGCAAGGGGCGTTTCTGCAGGAGCCGGGTGAGAATCTGACCTTCGATTTTGTCGGCGAAATGTTCTGATTTGTTCGTTCTGCGCGGCGTCAGAAAATCTGCAAACGCTCGATCGTCCATTTCAAGCCGGTCAGGCCGATGAGCAACGAGGCGGGAATGATCACGACAAGGCGATACCAGCGGTGCCCGCTGAACCAGTAACCCACTGACAAATACGCCGCGCCGATCAGTGCCAGCTGACCGAATTCCACCCCGACATTGAAGCTGATCAGGGCAGTCATGAACGCATCCTTAGGCATGCCGAAATCGCGCAACATTCCGGCGAATCCCAAGCCATGCAGGAGCCCGAAAGCGAATACCAGGAACAGCCGGCTTCGGTGTAGTTCCCGCGCCCAGACGTTCTCGAGACCAATGTAGGCGATGGATAGAGCAATCAAGGGTTCGACCAGCCGCGCCGGGAGTTCGATGTAACCGGCAGTCGCCAGGCCGAGGGTGATGGTGTGCGCGACGGTGAACATGGTGACCTGCCAGAGCAGTGGGCGCAGGCGTGTGGAAAGCAGGAAGATGCCGAGGATGAACAGGATGTGATCCATGCCCAGCGGGACGATGTGTTCAAACCCAACGCTCATGTAGGCACCGACCACCTGCCAGAACGGTCGCTTGGCGAACAGTTCGGTGAGCGAGAAAGGCTCGCTGGGCAGATCTTCGCGAATCCATTGATGCTCCGACCAATGGTATTCCTCAGTCGCCGCATTGACCTGTCGGACTCTGACCGCGTTGTCGCCGAAGTTGAGCGGGTAGTACCAGGTCAGGCTGCGTGCATCCTGGGGCACCGTGCCGGTGAGGGTGATGACGCTGATGCGTGGCACCTTGGTGTACCCGCGTTCCGGGATGTGCACCTTCGGTATGGCGATGGCGGCAGGCCGATTGTCGAATTTGAGCGCGATGCCGTCGAGCAGCCGGGTCTTGAAAGGCTCGAATGCGCGCGCTAACGCGTCCGGGTCCAGGCCGCGCAGGGCGTCATATTCGTCGGCATTCGGCGCATCCTTGGTGTTGCGGTATTGGCCATTGATGCCGGTGAGCAAGGCTTCGATGCTGGCGCGCAGTTCGACCATGAAATGGCCGTCGCTGTACACGCTGATCTCCACCAGGGCCGGTTTGACCACGTCGGCGGATCCCGGCGCGGAGATCAGAAATAACAGGGCAAATATACCGATCCGCTGCAATGTGGTTCGGATTTTGCTGACCATGCACTCGAAAACCGGTTTGACAGTTTGTAGGTTCAAGACTTTCCTGTGTGGGTTCGCATTCGCAGACTTAAGATTGCGGCCCTCATACAAAAATCGTGCGCCGCGCGCCGAAAGGTTGATCGGCCTGAATTTTGACGGAATTGGCACCGTGTCGGTCGTGCAATTTGCACCTCGCATGTGCTGACTTGCCATCCTACTGACCGCCAGAGCCAGACGGGTTGAGTCCCATGAGCTCGATCACGTCCCATACCAATAATCCATTTTCAACGCATACCACCTGATTCCTGAGGAGCGCACATGGCATCTTTCGATCGACGCGACTTTCTGAAGTTCATGGCCGGCAGTTCCGCTGCCGTTGCCACTGGCAGCCTGCTGAGCGCCTGCGCTCCCGACAGTCCCGCTCCGGCGGCTGCCCCGACCGCTGCTCCGGCGCCCGCCGCACCGGCGCCGGGTTTCACGTTGGCCGATGACTTCTACGACCTGCCGATGCAAGGCACCGCGCGCATCCTGCATACCACCGATTGGCATGGCCAGTTGCAGCCGGTGTTCTTCCGCGAGCCGAACGTGAACCTCGGTGTCGGCGATGCCTTCGGGCGTCCGCCGCACATCGTCGGCAAGAAGCTGCTTCAGGCCATGGGTCTGGCCGAGCACAGCCCGGAGGCCTACGCCTACACCTATCTGGATTTCAACAAGGAAGCCAAACGCATCGGTCGCACCGGCGGATTCGCCAACATGAAGACCATCCTGGATCGGCTGCGTACCCAAGCCGGTGGCCGTGAGAACACCATCACGCTGGATGGCGGCGACCTGTGGCAGGGGTCCGGCACGTCGTTGTGGACCCGTGGTGTGGATATGGTCGAAGCCTCCAACATTCTCGGCATCGATGTCATGGTCGGCCACTGGGAGTTCACCTACAAGGAAGAGGAAGTGCTCTCCAACGTTGCGCTGTTCAAGGGCGATTTCATCGGTCAGAACGTGCGCGTCAAGCCGGACTCCCTGTTTGGCGATTCCTATCCGGCACTGGTCGAAAAATTCGACGGTCGCGGCCTGTTTGATGAAGACGCCGGCTATGCGTTCCAGCCGTACGTGATCAAGGAGATCAACGGCGCCCGTATTGCCGTGGTGGGTCAGGCCTTCCCGCGTACCGCCAATGCCAACCCGCCGGAGTTCTTCCCGGACTGGTCCTTCGGCCTGCGTGAGGACGATATGGTGGCCCTGGTCGAGAAGATCCGTGCGGAGGAAAACCCGGCGGCGGTGGTGTTGCTGTCGCACAACGGCATGGACGTGGACATCAAGATGGCCGAGCGCGTGCCCGGCCTGAATGCCGTGTTCGGGGGGCATACCCACGATGGTATTCCCCAGCCGATCAAGGTCCAGAATGTCTCCGGCGGGGAATGCCTGGTCACCAATGCCGGCTCTAACGGCAAGTTCGTTGGCGTCATGGATTTCGACATCCAGGACGGGGAAGTCAAGGGTATGTCCTACAAGATGCTGCCGATCTTCGCGGATGCCGTGCCGGAAGATAAGGAGATGGCCGCCTACATCAAGCAGATGCGGGGGACCAAGTACGACGAGAACATCGTCGAAAGCCGCAACCCGGCGCGCTTCTACAACCCGGAGCGGGTCGGCAAGACTTACGCCGAGATCCTCGACGAGAAGCTCGCCATTGCCGACCGCACGCTGTATCGCAGGGGTAATTTCATGGGCACCTGGGATCAGGTGTTGTGCAACGCCCTGCGGGAGGAATACGGCGCCGATGTGGCGATGTCCGCTGGCGTGCGCTGGGGCACCACCACGCTGGAAGGCGATTGGATCACCATGGAGGATGTGATGACCCAGTGCTCGATGACCTACGGCGAGACCTACGTCAACGAGATGACCGGCGAACAGCTCATGAGCGTACTCGAGCAGGTGGCCGACAACCTGTTCGATCCGGATCCCTACCTGCAGTCCGGCGGTGACATGGTTCGTGTCGGCGGCATGGATTACACCATCGATCCGGGCAAGCAACTCTATGAACGCATCACCAATGCCCGTCTCGATAACGGTGACCCGATCGACCCGAACAAGACCTACAAGGTGGCCGGTTGGGCGGTGGTCAATCGCACGCCGGATGGCCGGCTGATGTGGGACGTCGTGCGGGACTACATCGTCAAGAACAAAGGTGCCGACAACGTCCTGCGCCTGCCCAAGATCAACCATCCGGAGCTACTCAACGTGAACGCAAACCCGGGTATCGCCGATTATCCCGGCAAGAGCACCTGATCGCGGGGTTCGACCCAAAACCAACAAACAGCCCGGCTTCAAGCCGGGCTGTTTGTCTATGAGGATTTTGTGGGAGCGGCTTCAGCCGCGATTGTCTGAGTAGGAAACCTTTGTCCGGTGGACACAGGAAGTCCGACGAACGCCCAGCGATCGCGGCTGAGGCCGCTCCTGCGATTGGATTTTTCTTGACCAATCCGGCCTGCACACGCAGCCTTCGCGACCGATTTCATATTCAGTCAGGTAATCGCATGTCCGAATTCAACAACGTCACCGTCGTCCGCGAAGCCAACGTCTACTTCGACGGCAAGGTCGTCAGCCGCACCATCGTGTTCCCGGATGGCGCCAAGAAGACTCTCGGGTTCATGCAGCCGGGTGAATACACCTTCAACACCGGCGCCCCGGAGATCATGGAAATCATGCAGGGCGAGATGACCGTGCAGCTTCCGGGTTCGGATGCATGGCGTGCGGTGAAGGGCGGCGAGAGTTTCGACGTGCCGGCCAATTCCGCGTTCACGATGCGGGTGAGCGCGCTGTCGGATTACTGCTGCTCGTTCATCGATTAAGTATTGGGTAGGGTGCAATAAGCGCGGCGCATTGCACCGGTCGGGCGCTTGGATGGTGCAAGGCACCCCGGTTATTGCACCTACGTAACGAAAAACGCCCGGCCTTGCCGGGCGCTTTTCGTTGTGACGCGAGCTGTGCTTATTTGTTCGCGCGATTCGCGGTCAGGTCATCGACCACCGACGGATCGGCGAGGGTGGAGGTGTCGCCGAGCGCGTCGATCTCGTTGGCAGCGATCTTGCGCAGGATGCGGCGCATGATCTTGCCGGAGCGTGTCTTCGGCAGGCCAGGTGCCCACTGGATGATGTTGACCTTGGCGATTGGACCGATTTCCTTGCGCACCAGATTGACCAGTTCGGCTTTGAGTTCATCGGTGCCGGTTTCGCCGTGATTCAGGGTTACATAGGCGTAGATGCCCTGACCGGTGATCGGGTGCGGATAACCGACGACCGCCGCTTCCGCGACTTTCTCATGCAGGACCAGCGCGGATTCGATCTCGGCGGTGCCGAGGCGGTGACCGGAGACGTTGAGCACGTCATCGACGCGACCGGTGATCCAGTAGTAGCCGTCGGCATCGCGCTTGGCGCCATCGCCGGTGAAGTAATACCCCGGGTACATCGCGAAGTAGGTCTCGAAGAAGCGCTGGTGATCGCCGTAGACGCTGCGCATCTGTGACGGCCAGGGGTGCTTGATGGCTAGGTTGCCGGCGGCGGGGTTGCCGTGGATTTCCTTGCCCTGATCATCGAGCAGGACGGGCTGCACACCAAAGAACGGCACGCTGGCGGAACCGGGCTTGAGGTCGGTGGCACCGGGCAGCGGGGTGATCAGATGGGACCCGGTTTCGGTCTGCCACCAGGTGTCCACGATCGGGCAGCGGGTGTCGCCAACGACGCGGTAGTACCACTCCCAGGCTTCCGGGTTGATTGGCTCGCCGACGGTGCCGAGCAGGCGCAGCGATTTGCGCGAGGTGGCCTTGACCGGGCCTTCGCCCGCCGCCATCAGGGCGCGGATCGCGGTGGGTGCGGTGTAGAAGCTGGCAACCTTGTGTTTGTCGATGACCTGCCAGAAGCGACCGACATCGGGGTAGGTCGGCACGCCTTCAAACATCAGGCTGATCGCGCCGTTGGTGAGCGGGCCGTAAACGATATAGCTGTGACCGGTGACCCAGCCGATGTCGGCGGTACACCAATAGACTTCGCCGTCCTTGTAATCGAACACCAGCTTGTGGGTCATGGCGGCCTGAAGCAGGTAGCCGCCGGTGGTGTGCAGCACGCCCTTGGGCTTGCCGGTGGAACCGGAGGTGTAAAGGATGAACATCGGGTCTTCGGCGTCCATCGGCTCGGGTTCGCACACCGGGTCGGCGGCGGCGAGGGCGTCGTGATACCAGACGTCTCGGCCTTCGGTCCAGGCAACGTCACCGGTGCCGCGTTTGACGACGATGGAAGTGTGGACGTTCGGGCACTGGGCGAGCGCCGCGTCGGCGTTCTTCTTGAGCGGCAGTTCCTTGCCGGTGCGCAGTGAATGCGAGGCGGTGATCAGGCATTGGCAGTCGGAGTCCTGAATGCGGCTGGCGAGTGCATCCGGCGAGAACGCGGAGAACACGATGGAATGCACTGCGCCGATGCGGGTGCAGGCCAGCATGGCGACCACCGCCTCCGGAATCATCGGCATGTAGATGGAGACGCGGTCGCCTTTGTTCACGCCCCTCGCCTTGAGCACGTTGGCGAAGCGGTTCACGTCTTCGTGCAGCTCGGAGTAGGTGACGTGACGGCTGGGTTCGTCCGGGTTGTCGCCTTCCCAAAGTATCGCGGTCTGACCGCCACGGGTTTCAAGGTGTCGATCGAGACAGTTGTAGGAGACGTTGAGCTTGCCACCCTTGAACCATTCGATGTGCAGATCGTTCTTGCCGTAGCTCCAGTCGAGCACCTTGTCCCAGGGCTGGAACCAGGTCAGATATTCGTTGGCCTGATCGGCCCAGAAGCCTTCGGGATCATCGACGGAGCGCTGATACATGGCCGCGTACTGCTCGGCGTTGACATGGGCTTTGGCGGCAAAGTCGGCGGGGACCGGATAGATCTTGTCGTCGGACATCGAAGATTCTCCTCGTGGTACGGGTCGGGCTATGGTGGGGGCGCACGACGTTTTGTTATCGGACGCAGTTTAAACAGGCTTGGGTAAGGGTGTTAGGCCGTGCCCGGTGGTTGAACAATGTCATGCGTCAATTCCAGGTCAGGCTGTGTATCGGCACATGCGCCTCCTTGAGGCGCTGCGCGGTGAGCGCGAGAAACAGTTCCAGGGTCAGCACGGCGTCGGACAGTGCGTTATGGGCCGCGCCGATCGGCAGATTGAAGCGACGAGCCAGATTGAACAGGCGCAGGTCGGACGGGCGCAGGTAGAGATTGCGACCCTCGATCCAGCGATGCGCAAGTTGCAGCGTATCGATGGTCGGGATCAGGAAGTCGATGCCGAAATGTCGCTGGCAGGCGGCGTTCAGGAAACCGAGCTCGATCTTGTGGTAGTGCACCACCATGACCCGCCCGGCCAGGTGGGAGAGCAGTCGCAACAGGGCCTCGTATTCATCGATGCCGCCTACGGTGTCCTGATGACGGATTTCATGGACGGTGGCGCTGGCCTCGGGGATGTCGCCTTTTGGGCGCAGGATCTGGTGTTGGGCGGATCCCAGATCGATCCGGGTGCCGCTCATGTTGATCAGGCCGAAGCTGAGCAACTCGTGCTTGAGTGGGCTGAGGCCGGTGGTCTCGAAGTCGAGGGCGGTGTATTCAATACTGCGGAAATCGTCCTTTGGTGAGACGAAAGGCACTGAGTAGTACGCCTTCAATGGGCCCGCCGGGGCGCGTTCCAGTAGCGTCCTCCGCCGGCTGTCCAGGCTGCGGAATCGGTCAAGAAGTCCCATGCCTACGTTCGGCCTGCTTAGAGGAAGCGTCCGGATTGGTAACGCTGGCCGAGGGCTTCCTGCATCGTCGAAATCAACGAGAAAGCGGCCTTGAGATGACTGCGTTCCAAGGCGGATAGGCTGTTTGGGTGCAAGTAGTTGTCGGCGGCTTCGCCGTTACGGATCTGCTGGGCTTGATGGCGGATACGCAGGGTTGCAATGAACTCCAGGGCGTCGCGCAGATCGGCGGCGCCATCGGGACTGACTGCCAGAGTCTTGGCGGCGGCTTCGAGGCGGGCGAGGGTGTTGACCTCGGCGATGCCGGCGGACAGGGCATAAACACGGGCAAGGTCGATGATGGGTACGATGCCGCGATGTTTGATGTCGAAGGTCTTGTCGTGTTCCCCATCGGATATGAGCACGAAGGTGCGGAAAAAGCCGAGTGGGGGGCGGTGCTTCAGGGCGTTGGCTGCCATGTAGGCCAGGAAAATCTTGTTCTGACTGGTGAGCTGATTGACCTCTGAGCGCAGCGCGTCGAACAAGGCCTTGTCACCGTGAACGCGGCGCAGATCGAAGAAGATCGATGACAACATCAGCGCCATCGGCTCGGGCTTTTCGATCCAGTCGCGGAAATAGCGGCGCCAGACCTTGAGGGTCTGGCGCCATTTCGGGTTGGTCGCCATCGCGTCGCCGGGGCAGTAAATGAATCCGCAGGCGGCAAGACCGTCGCTGACAAAGCGCGCGAGCTGCTCGAACCAGGCCGCATCCTCATCGTGCATCGTGTCATCGATGATCAGGGCGTTGTCCTGATCCGAATGCGAGGATTGTTCGCGGCGCGCCTGCGAGCCACCGGCAACCCAGACATAGGGCACCGGGGCGGGGCCCAGTTGCTGTTCGGCAAGTTCGATCAGGCGGATGGTCAGCGCGTCGGTTACCGAGGATACGGCGCGCCCGACATGGGCGGCGGTGGCACCGCTCATCACCATCTGCACCTGCAGTTCGGGAAGACGGGCGCTGATGGCCTGCAGATCGACGACGTTGGTGGCGCGTGCGGCTTCGCTGGTCAGGAAATGGCTGTGCGTGGTCTGGTAACGCAGCAGATCGGAAATGCTGACCATGCCCTTGAGCACGCCGTTGTCGCAGATCGGAAGATGCTGGATGTGTTTCCGGGTCATCCATTCCAGGGCGGCCAGACCGGAGGTCGCGGGCGGCATGGTGAGAGGCGCCGGGGTCATGATTTCGCGAATCGGGGTGTCCAGCGCATGACCTTCGGCGAGCAGTCGATTACGCAGATCCTTATCCGTGACGATGCCGACCAGCTGCGCGTCATCGAGGATCAGGAGCGCGGAAACGTTGGCATCGCGCATCACCTGGGCAGCCTTGTGGGCCTGCGTGTCCACCGTTGCGGTGACCGGGTTCAGGTTGCCGATCTGAGCGATTTCGGTGGTGTCGAGATCGCTGCTCTGGACCGGGCTGGTGGCGGTGATTGCGGTCAGTGCCTTGCGCAGGCGTTTGCCGCTGTCATCGGTGAAATACGCCGAGAAGCCGGGAGACTGCATGCGAAGTCGCTCAATTTCCGCGCACGGCAGAAGATAGAGGAGGGTGTCTTCGGCGGTGCGTGCGTGAGCGGTCTCGCGATTGGTTTGCAGACTGCAATCGATGCACCCGCCTTCACCGAGTTTTTCGATGAGCTGTTCGCCGTCGTAGACGTCGACCGCACCTTTACGAATTACGTATAGGTAACAACCGTCCGCATCGTCTGGGGGAATCGACGTGCCGCGCCGTAGATAACGGATCGAGGTGTGCGCGGGAAGCTCGTCGAGCAAGCCTTCGTCGAGGTGATCGAAAGGCGGGTGCTCGGCAAGGAAGTCACGAACGGCTTGGAGTTCGATTTCCACGATGCAACCTTGATTTGGGGGCGGAGTACTGAATTTTGAGCTTTGAAATCAATATCAGGCGCAGAGGCCTAGGGCTATCGGATGTATTGATCTGAACAGCCTGATCAAAACGCAAAATTCATGACCCTATGTCGGTGTGAAGAAAAAGGCCCCACCGAAGCGGGGCCTTTTTCACCAGCGTGCTACCGATCAGTGATCCGTGGCGGCGCCAGCACCCTTCGGGACACGGATGTCCTCAACGAGGTGCTGGATGTGCTCCGGCGGCGGCGCGGTAATCTTGGAAACCACGATTGCCACGACGAAGTTGACCAGCGCACCGACCGCGCCGATGGCTTCAGGGCTGATGCCGAGGAACCAGTTGGCGGGCTTGTTCGGTGCCATCTCGGTGCCGGGGACGAAGAACCACCCCTTGAACCAGAAGATGTAGATCAGGGTGAACAGCAGGCCGGACAGCATGCCGAGAACGGCACCGGTACGGTTCACGCCCTTGTTGAAGATACCCATCATCAACGCCGGGAAGATCGACGAGGCGGCGAGACCGAACGCCAATGCCACCACCTGTGCGGCGAATCCGGGCGGATTCATGCCCAGGTAACCGGCCACGCCGATGGCTGCGGCCATGGCGATACGACCCGCCATCAGCTCGTTCTTCTCGGAGATGTCCTTCATGAACACGCCCTTAAGCAGGTCATGCGAGATCGACGAGGAGATCGCGAGCAGCAGACCCGCTGCGGTGGATAGCGCAGCAGCGAGACCACCGGCGGCAACCAGGGCGATGACCCAGTTCGGCAGTTTGGCGATTTCCGGGTTGGCGAGCACCATGATGTCGCGGTCAACCTTGACCATCTCGTTGCCCTTCCAGCCCCAGGCCTCGGCCTTGGCGGCGAACTCGGCGTTCTTGTCGTTGTAGTACTGCACACGACCGTCGCCGTTCTTGTCTTCGAACTGCAGCAGGCCGGTCTTCTCCCAGTTCTTGAACCAGTTCGGACGCTCGTCATAGACAAGGTTGCCGGTCGGAGAACCGACTTCACCGGTCTGGATGGTCTGGGTCAGGTTGAAGAAGGCCATGCCGCCGACCGCCGGAGCGGTGGTGTAGAGGATGGCGATGAATACCAGCGCCCAACCGGCGGAGGTGCGCGCATCGGCGACCTTCGGCACGGTGAAGAAGCGAATGATGACGTGCGGCAGACCGGCGGTACCGATCATCAGCGACAAGGTCAGCAGGAACATGTTCAGCGTGCTGTCCTTCTGCCCGGTGTAGCTCGCGAAGCCCAGGTCCTTGAGGATCAGGTCCAGCTTGTCGAGCACATAGGTGCCGTCGGCCATCGTGCTGCCCAGACCCAGCTGCGGCAGCGGATTGCCGGTCAGGTTTAGGGAGATGAAGATCGCCGGCACGGTGTAGGCGAAGATCAGCACCACGTACTGCGCGATCTGGGTGTAGGTGATGCCCTTCATGCCGCCGAGAACGGCGTAGATGAAGACGATGGTCATGCCGACCATGACGCCGGTCTGAAAGTCGACTTCCAGGAAGCGCGAGAAGGCCACGCCGACACCCTTCATCTGACCGATGACGTAGGTGATCGAGGCGACGATCAGGCACAGCACGGCGACGATACGTGCGGTCTGGGAGTAATACCGCTCGCCGATGAACTCCGGAACGGTGAACTTGCCGAACTTGCGGAGATACGGGGCGAGGAGGAGGGCGAGCAGCACGTAGCCGCCGGTCCAGCCCATCAGATAAACGGAAGCGTCATAGCCTTTGAACGCGATCAGACCGGCCATGGAAATGAAGGAAGCGGCGGACATCCAGTCGGCGGCGGTGGCCATGCCGTTGGCGACCGGGTGGACGCCTTTGCCGGCGACGTAAAACTCACCGGTGCTGCTGGCACGCGCCCAGATGGCGATGCCGATGTAGAGGGCGAAGGTCGCGCCCACTACCAGGTAAGTCATGGTTTGAAGATCCATGAGGTAATCCCCTTATAAGTGGTGTGTGCGCGGTTTTAGTCTTCGTGGACGTCGAACTGCTTGTCGAGTTTGTTCATGCGGTAGGCGTAGAAGAAGATCAGCACCAGGAAGGTGTAGATCGAGCCCTGCTGCGCGAACCAGAAGCCAAGGCCATAGCCGCCGAGACGGATCGCGTTCAACGGTTCGGCGAGAAGGATGCCGAAGCCGAACGAGACCACGAACCAGATGACAAGGCACATGGTGAGGAGACGTAGATTCGCCGCCCAATAGGCGGAACGAGAGTCGCTCATGTGGTGTTACTCCCCTGATCGAGGTGGGTGTCGCTGTTTATTGATCGAGCCCTTGCGGGGCCGCATTTATGAAGAATCACTGCCATGACGGATGGCGCGTCTGGAGTGATCCTGAGGCTAACTATATAGAGTGACTGCAACGGGGTGTTGCACCGAAAATCAATAACTTAGGGAGTGGTCTGTGCGTTTTCTGATAGGTGTGTAACGAAACGTAACGAGATCATGGGGAGATCGGTAACAAGCCTCCGATTTTTGTATTGACGACGGCAAGTTGCCGCTCAACGCAGGAACGGCAGGATGATGCTCTCCGGACGGGTGAACTTGTTGATGTCATGACCCATGCGGCCCATGTTGCCAGTCATGATCGCCATGGAGCTGTTCATGGTCGCCATGGAACGATTCATGGTGTCGATGTTGACGTTCAAGGCGTGCATGTCGGTGCTCATGCCGTTCATGTCGCCGGCCATGTTGTTGATCTGAACGGCCATGTATTCAACGCCTTCACGGACCCGCGCGAAGTCCTTGGACATCCCGGACTGGCCTTGCACCATGCTGTCGGCCATTACATTCATTCTTGACGTCATGGTGCGCATGTCTGTGGCCATGCTGGTCACGTCTTTTCCCATCTGGGTGACCGCAGCGGTCATGGTGCTCATGTCCTTGCCCATGGTGTACATGAACTTGCCCATGCCAAAGAACGCCACTGCGGCGATCAGGGCCGCCAGCACGTAAAGGGCAGGGATCAGCAATTTGCGACTGCGGTCTGGTTTGCTCGATAGGGTGGTCGCGGCGCGTTGCGACAGCGTTGGCGCGGCACCCCGACGCGGGGTGTCGGTACTGACGGCGGGTTCGTCTACGGCAATCTCGTCCGGTGAGCTTTCACCGTCCGACATGTCCCTGCGAATACGTACCCGTTTGCTGCGATCGGTCATGATCCGGCCTTTATCGGTCCAGTTGTCTGCGCCCAGTGTAGACGACCGGAAACCCACGAATTCGCGTGCCTGGGGATGCGTCACTCTCAAGGAGGGTGGAGGGGTATCCCTAAATAAATAGTTATATCTAATAGTGGATATATAAATTAAATCTTGTTATCGTGCTTGAAAACTTATGAATAGTGGCGACGGACACCGTTTGCCCGAAGGTTTAGACCATGAACAAGGTGCAAGACATCCAAACGGGTACGCTCGAAAGCCTCTGTCCCATAGCTGGTTCCATGGGCGAATGGCTGGTCGTCATCGATGGTCGGAATTATCTGACGTGGCCCGACGCGATGAACGATACCCATGATGATCGTCGTTGCCGTCGGTTCTCTGGCGGTAAAAGCGTCCGTTTTCGTCCGGATGGCTCGGCATTCTCGATCCCTGTCGGCCGCAGGGCTGGGCATCCGGATGCACCGATGACTGTGCAGTTACTGGATATGGAAGAATGATCCCGCCGGTCGGGAAATCCGCCACGTTATGACAAGTGCCAGGACGTGGGCGGCAGAAAAGCACGTCAGATTGGTTCGCAGAATGCGATTGTTATTACCAATTAGTTAGTCGTAACCGGTAAAACGCTAACGGATTCGGGGTGTACTGACTGCGTAGGTGCGTTGGCATGCAGCGTGCTTAGAAATCCCCATCTCTGTCTCTCGAAAGTAGGTTTTCGCGTTTCCTAAATGAAGCTGGGGAATCGAATATTGCTTGGGTGTGTAGGCACGTTCGAGAAATCTGGGTCACTCTCCGAGTCGGCCCAGACAAACAGGGTTTGAACCCGCGCCATGTCCGTCATGACGCGGGTTTTTTTATGCGTGCCCGGGCAAGTTCGGTGGGATACGGTCGGTCTCCATCTTGAGCTGTTCGGTGAAGCGATTTCCGATCGGCGGTTGGTCGGGTTGGCTATGGATTCAGGAATTGTTCACGTCGTTTCAGCGATTCCGTATAGGCGGTAGTACAGGCCGCCATTGTCGATCAATTCGTCGTGCCCGCCTTCCTCGATGATTTTTCCGGCGTCGAAAACGTAGACCCGGTCTGCCTGTTTCACCGCAGACAGGCGGTGCGCGACGATCAAGGTGGTGCGGTCTTTCAGAAAGGCCTGCATGGCCGCATGCAGTCGTGCTTCGGTATGGGTGTCCAGGGCAGAAGTGGCTTCGTCGAGGATCACGACCTGTGGGTTGCTGAGGATCATGCGTGCGACCGCCAGGCGCTGACGCTGGCCACCCGACAAACGCACACCCTGGCGACCGACGAGGCTGTCGAGCTGATCGGGGAGGGCGGTGATGTCGTCCTTTAGCTGCGCAATCTCCAGCGCCTGCCAGACGATGTCGTCAGGCACATCGCGTCCCAGCGTAAGGTTCATGCGCACCGATTCATTGAACAGGGCGGGATGCTGGAGCACCACGGCAACATGCTCGCGGATACGATCCAGTCCGATACGTTCGATCGGTGTACCGCCAAACCGCACTTGGCCGGAAGCGGGCGGGTAGAGGCCGAGCAATACCTGAACAAGCGTGGATTTGCCTCCACCGCTGGCACCGACCAGCGCCACCTTTTCGCCGGCTTTGATGTGCAGGCTGAGGCGGTCGAGTACGGGGAGGGTGTTCCCGTAGGCGAACACGACCGAATCGACATCGACGCTGACGGTGTGTTGGTCCTTGAAGGGGTCTTCGAGTGCGGGGTACTCCGGCTCCAGTTTCAGATCAAGCAGGCGGTTGATCCGCTCCAAGGCGCCCTTGGCGGCGAACAGCCCGTATTGGATGCCGAGGATTTCCTGAACCGGGGACATCATGAACCACAAATATCCGAACACCGCCATCATCTGACCGACGCTGAGGTCCGAGAACACCACCAGGAGCATGGAGACAGCCCGGAACACCTCGAAGCCGGCGAGGAAGATCAGGAAGGAGAGTCGCGTGGCGGCGTCACTCTTCCATTCATACGACGTGCTTCGGTCTCGGACTTCACGAGCGTGGTCGATGACGCGAAGCAGGTAATGGCGCTCGCGGTTGGCAGCGCGGATTTGCTGGATGCCGTCCAGGGTTTCGGTCAGAGCGGCCTGGAATACCTCAAAGGCACGGTTCTCACGGGCTTTGAGGTCTTTGACGTGTTTGCCCACCAGGAGCGTGAACCAGATCACCACCGGGTTCATGAACAGGATGAAAAGGGCGAGCGGCCAATGCATCCAGAGCAGAACCGCCGAGACCCCAATCAAGGTGAGTACCGCAATCACGAATTTGCTGATCGATACGCCGAGAAACTGATCGATCGCCTGCATGTCGGTGACAAAGTGCGCGCTTACCGCACCGCTGCCGAGGGTCTCGTATTCCGCCATGGAGATGCGTCCGAGGCGGGTAAGGAGGTCGCGACGCAGGCGGTAGACGGCATCCTTGGCAATCGTGGTGAACTGGTAGGTCTGCCAGACCCCCAGTAGGGAACTGGAAAGGCGTAGAAAAACGGTCACAGCCAGTGCCACGACGATGTAGAGCACCGGTCCGTGCCAATCGTTCGGGAACAGATCATTGATCAATGCCACGGCCCAGCCTGGTTGCTTGAGCAGGACTTCATCGACCATGGTCGGCATCAAGAGAGGAACCGGGGTCGCCAACAAGGCAGCGACGATTGCGATCGCGTGAGCGGCGATCAGTTCACGGCGATGTTCCAGGGCGATACGGAGCAGATCTCGCCATGTGTAATGGTGGCGGTTGGACATGGGGATAGCGTACTGGAATCGTGGTGGGCAAAACCCATGCTTGATGCGGCGTCGGATGTGGTTATTTCGTGCATCACTAGGCGGCGTTATAAGACATCAAGTAAAACAACGGCTTGGGCAAATCCTGTTGGTCTCTGACTGGCACCCATAAGCAAAATTACTTGAGTATTAGTAAATTCTGATGTAAATATACGGGTCCGATTTTTCCTCAGTGCGCGGTCTGCGTCCGCGTTTAAATAATCAGATTCATCAGGAGACCGTCATGAACTCGATTCGTAAAGTTGTCGCCGTGGCCCTGGTGGCCGGCGCCGCCGCACTGCCGCTTTCCAGCGCCCAGGCATGGTGGGGTGGTCCCTGGAACAACGGTGGTTGGGGGCCTTTCAGCAACAATGGTTGGGGTCCGTTCAATAACGGCGGATGGGGTGGCGGACCCTGGAATACCATGACCCAATGGGGTCCGTTCAACGGGTTGGGCAATGGTGCGGGGGATGCCGAGTTCAACCTGCGTATGCACGTCAATGCCCGCGCCATGATGGACAGCGCCACCAACGGGATGTACAGCACCGGGCCGTGGGCGGGTATTGCCCCGTGGACCCACTCGTACCGCCCCTACATGTCGGCCCCGATCATGCCGATGGCACCGGCTCCTGCACCGGAAGCCTCGGCGGCCGCGCAGTAAGCACGCATAAAGGCAAGGCGCGTTTCGCCGAATAAAAAGCCCAGTCCGGGGTTCCGGGCTGGGCTTTTTTTTTGGCGGCGCGCTTTTGATTCAGTCGCTAGGCGCATCGATTCTTATTGCGTTACAGCCGGCTCCGCCTTGAATTCAGGCGTGCGGGCGGGCGGCGGAACTGGCGGTGACGCCCAGTAGGGAGGTGGCATCATTCGGGGAGGGTAGTAGGCCGAGTACCCCGGATTGAACGCCATCGGCCCGGTGTTAAACAGTGGACGACCGCCCATGTGGCCACTGATGTGAATGCCGCCGCTGCCTTGGGTGAGTGCGTTCATCATCAGGCAGAAAAACGCATTGGCGGGTGTCGCGGTACTCAGCATCACCACGCCGACGCCGGTGAGCAGCAGTTGTCTGGTTGGGGACATGACAGTATCCGCTGATGGCAGAGATTCCAGCGTAGTCCATGCTGCCGACCAGAAAAGTCTATTGCTCCTTGTTTTCCAGCGATGCCTTCCAACCCCGGATGACCATGTCGGTATGGCTGACGATGCCCAGTACGCGGCCGTTTTCGACCACCGGAGCCCGACTCAGCTGGAAACGCGCAAACAGCCTGGCGCAATAGCGGATGTCCATTTCGGGGGCGACGGTGATCACGGGTTTGGACATGATTTCGTAGATGTTCACGCGTTCCGGAGCACGATCGACGGAAAGTACCTTCTCGGAAATGTCCGAGAGCATGACCATTCCGTATTCGTCGAATTCGTCACGTTTATCGACGACCAGACATTTGGTTTCGGTGTGCTCCATGCGAATGAGAGCGTCGGCGACAGTGGTCATGCCGTCGACCATGTCGAAGCGGGTTTTCATGACATCGCGCACACTGATGCGGGGCGTATGACTCATAGCTCTTCCTCTACAACGTCGGTAAGTTGTTTGACTTGTTGGGCTACGCCGACCGCGTCTTCGACGTCGATCTGGAAGGCGATGCCACTGCCGGGATTGGTGTCGAACTCGCCCACGACCGCGATGCATTCGAGGATGTGGCGGCTTAGATGTTCCTCGACCAGGAACAGGCAGATGTCTCGTTGGCTCTCGAGATTCATGCCGAAGAAGCTTTTGCTTTGCTGCAGTCCTTCACCTCGGGCATTCGGGATGACTGTGGATCCGGTCGCTCCCGCCTCGCGGGCGGCCTTGAGCACCAGGTTTGTCTTGTTGTCTTCGACGAGCGCGAATAGCAGCTTGAAGTGCATGGCTAAACATCCTCTTTGCTGGCCGTGTCCTGCTGACGGGCAAGACGAGCGCGGCGGGCACGGAATTGAGCGATCTGGGCATAGCCCATGACGGTGATCATTGGAAACAGGCTGGCGAAGGCGATCAGCCCAAAGCCATCAAGCAGGGTGCTGCGCCCGGGGACGGTGGCGGCGAGACCGAGCCCCAGTGCGGCGACCAAGGGCACGGTGACTGTCGAGGTGGTGACGCCGCCGGAGTCGAAGGCGAGCGGAATGATCATGCGTGGCGCGTACATGGTCTGAAACACTACGAAGATGTAGCCGACGATGATGTAGTAGTGCAGTGGCGTACCGGTAACGATGCGGTACGTACCCAGGGCAATGCCGATGGCGACCCCGAATGCGACCGCAATTCGCAGCCCCCAGACCGTGATGCCACCGGCGGAGACTTCCTGCGCCTTGATTGCCACGGCGATCAAGGAGGGTTCGGCAATGGTGGTGGAAAAGCCGATCAGGAAGGCAAACAGATAGACCCATTTGTAGTCCTCCCAGGAAAGTGCTTCACCGACATGCTCGATGCCGCCGGCGATGAACGCCGGGTCAGTGAGCTGTTGCGCCATCAGTTTGCCCAGCGGGAAAAGGGCGAGGTCGAGCCCTTCCAGGAAGAAGGTGAGGCCGAGTAGGACGTAGAAGAAGCCGAGCAGAACCTTGCCGAGATTTGCGACCGGACGACGCAGCACGAACAGCTGGAAGCCGAAAATGATGGCGGCGATCGGAACCACGTCGCGGATGGTGGCGAGGAAGACGTCGAACAGGCTGGTCAGCGCGTGCATCTGCGGCTCAACCGATGACCATGCCGTAGCCCATGACGAAGATCATCGGCGTCAGCGAGGCGAAGGCAATCAGGCCGAAGCCGTCGATCATCGGGTTGCGCCCCTCGAGTGAAGAGGCCAGACCGACGCCCAGCGCCGTGACCAGCGGTACCGTGATCGTCGAGGTGGTGACGCCGCCGGAATCGTAGGCGATGCCGATGATTTCCTTCGGGGCAAACGCAGTCATCACGATCACGCCGACGTAGCCGCCGATGATCAGCCACTGTACCGGCCAGCCTTTGATGATGCGAATCACGCCAATCATGATCGCAAGGCCAACAGAAAGGGCGACGGTCAATCGCAGCCAGAACGCGTAGTGTGCGCGCGCGATGTCGTTATCCAGAATCATGCCGCCGGCCGCTGCGACCAACGCGGCCTCGTCGGCGACGGCGATCAAGGCAGGTTCGGCGACGGTGGTGCCAAAGCCCAGGCAGAACGCGAACGTGACCAGCCAAAACACGCTGCCTTTTCGCGCGAAGGCGTTCGCCATCGACTCGCCGATGGGAAACAAACCCATTTCCAGACCTTGGATGAATAAGGTCAAACCAATCAGCACGAACACCGTGCCGAGCAGGATCTCACCGAAATTGGGGATGGGCTGTTGCAGCACCGCGAGTTGGAAGAAGCCAATCACCACGATGATCGGGGTCAGGTCGCGCAGGCTGTCCAGGAAGAGGCGTAGGGCTCTGGGCACGGGGCGGATGGGTCGCAGTGGTGATGGCTCACCCTAGCATTTTCGATTTCTGCCTGAAACGCCAATCATGCGTCGTCCTGATCGGCGGCACGCACATGCGGGAAGGCATTTTTGCGGTTACATTCCCGAGCATGATTCAGGACTACCGCAATCGATGGCATGAGATGGGACAGCGCGCATTCGCGCGCCTCACCTATCCGATCGTACGTGCGGTGGACGATGCCGACAACCGTCTGGTCGCGGTGGGTTGGGTCGGGCTGATCGGTTTTCCTTTGTTTTACTGGGTGTGGGGGAGCTTGATCCCGCAGCCGTACGAGAACGGTTATCTGCGCATGATCGGCGCCCTCATGGCGTTGCCGTTCGTGGTGGTGCGTTATTGGCCGAAAGTGTTGCGGCGCTGGATGCCGCTGTTCTGGTACATCGTGTTGCTCTACGTGTTGCCCTTTTTCTTTACCTTCATGGCCCTGAAAAACGGCATGAATCAAGTATGGGCGATGTCCAGCCTGGTGGCCCTGTTCATGCTGATCCTGGTTGTCGATTGGCTGAACCTGATCGTGTTGTCGGCACTGGGAGCGGGCTTGGCGACGCTCGCTTACGTCTGGGATACGCCTCAGCCGCACCTCCCGGCCGAAGTCCTGGAGTTCATGCTGATCTATGTGTTCGCCGTGGTTGCCGGCGTGGCTTTCAATTTCTCCGAAGAAATCGTTTCCGAAGAGAAGCGCAAGGCGATGCTGACTGTCAGCGCCAATGTGGCTCACGAGTTACGGACGCCTTTGTTGAGCATTCGCAGTGCCGGTGAAGGGCTGAATCGGTATCTGCCGCGCCTGATTGCCGCCTATCGCCAAGCCAGGGACGCCAACCTGCCGGTCGAGCCGATTCGCCCCCGGTTCCTCGATGACATGGAAGAGGTGGTGCGGCGCATGATCAATGAGGTGGAGTTTTCCAACACCATGATTGACATGTTGCTCGCCAACGCGAGCGAACCGCGCACCGATCAGCGGATGGCACAGATCTTATCGATGCGGGACTGCATCAAGCTGGCCATGGAGCGGTATCCATTCAACCCGGCAAGCCAGCGCGACCGGGTGCGTATTCATGGCATGCGGGATTTCTATTTTCTCGGGGTGCAGACCCTGGTGGTCCACGTGATCTTCAATCTGATGAAGAATGCGTTTGCGGCGATCGACCGCAAAGGTTCCGGACATATCGACATCGTGCTGCGTCCGGGTGAGCGATGGAATTCCCTGATATTCCGGGACACCGGTAGCGGCATCTCGCCGCAACATATTCCTTTCCTGTTTCGTTCGTTCGCCAGTTTCGGCGCCACCGGTACCGGGCTCGGCCTTGCCTTCTGTAAACGCGTGATAGAGAGTGTTGGCGGCGAGATAGCGGTCCGTTCCGACTACGGTGAGTACACGGAGTTCAGCGTCTCGTTACCGCATCCCGGCGAACAGGAAGTTTCCGCCGATCCGAACTGATTCAATGTGTTTTTCCAGTCATCCACCGGGGGAGAATCCGTAGATGTCGAAGGAGCAGCTTGATTGTCTCCCATTCCGTTACCCGACCACGGTCTATCTGGTCGATGACTCCGCCGATTTTCTCTATAACTTCAGCTTTCAGCTTGACGAAGACCTGCCGGTAAGGACATTCACCTCGCCCCACAAGGCCCTGGAAGCCTTGCTTGAAGAACGGGTGGATCCGCGTCTTGAACGCCGCAATTTTGTGCTCGAGCACAAACAGCACTATGGCCATCCCACGCTGGAACACGTAATCGGCCTCGATCTGAGTGCAATCTACCTGCAGATGTACCGGGCGCAGCGCTTTGCGGAGCCGTCCGTCGTGATCGTCGATTATCAGATGGAGGAGATGAACGGGCTGGAGTTTTGTCAGCGCCTGGTGGATACACCGATCAAACGTATTCTGCTGACCGGTCAGGCGGATGCGACCACGGCGGTGACCGCGTTCAACGACGGCCTGATCGATCGTTTCGTATACAAGAACTCACCCGATACCCTGACGCTGGTCAACAGCTACATCCGGGAACTTGAATACCAGTATTTCCGGGAAGCGTCGTCGATTTTGATCCGTGCTTTGTCGGCGGAAACCCCGAGCCTGTTGCAGGACCCGGGTTTCATCGACTTCTTTCGGGGGTATCGACAGGAACACGGTGTGCTTGAGCATTATCTGGTCGCCAACCCGTCCGGGTTCCTGCTGCTTGATCGGGATGCCAGGGCCAGGCTGATGTTGGTGATGTCCGAGGAGGATATGGAGATCCAACGACGTGTCGCCGGTGACGAAGGGGCTCCCAAGGAATTGCTCGCTGCCTTGGAGGAGGGTAACCAATTGCCGTTTTTCCATGCCGGTGACGGCTTTTACCGACAAGGGCTGGTGGACTGGAAAGCGGCTTTGCATCCCGCCAAGCGGTTGCGCGGCGAGAACAATACCTATCTCTATGCAGTGTTGGACGACACCACGCCCTACAACACCGCCAGCGGTACGGTGCCTTCCCTGGCTTCGTACCTGGACAACATGGAGCGCAAGTGACGCTTCAGGCCGCCTGACTCAGCTGGTTGCCACGCTTCTTGCGGGTCGAGCCCCAGGTCCACATGCCCGATTCTTCGCGTGTCTCTGCCAGAATGCGGAGCGTCCGCTCGACCTGATCGTCGGTCATCGCACTGTGCAACGACAGACGAACCAGAGCGCGGTTTCTCGGCGTGGCCGGCGGGCAGAAGATGGCGCCGAACAGGCCATTGGCTTCCAGCACGTCACGCAGATGCATGACCTCCAGTTCGCTGCCGGCTTCGAGCGCGATGATCTGAGCTTCGCTTTCGCGCAGGTTGTAACCGAGTTCATCGATTTCATGGCGCATATGCGCGGCGATTTCATGCAGGCGGCTACGGCGATCGTCGGCAGCGCGGATCACGTCCAGGGTCTTGCTCATGCCGGCGAGTTCGTGCGGGAGCAGGGTGGAACTGAATATCGCCGGCGAGGAGGTCGAGCGGAAATAGCTCGCAAAATCCGCATGGGCGGCGATGATCCCGCCGCGTGCGGCAAAGGCCTTGGCCAGGCTGGCGGTGCGGAAATGCACCTTGTCCGTGAGTCCCAGCTCGACGACCAGACCTTCGCCATGTGGGCCATGCGTGCCCAAGGAATGGGATTCGTCCACCACAAACACGCAGCCGGTACGTTCCGCCATCTCGGCGATTTCGGCCAGCGGCGCGACGCTGCCGTTCGTGCTGTATACCGAATCGACCACGATCACGCCCGGGCCGTGTTTGGCGATCATGCGTGCCAGATGGCCGGGTTCGTTGTGGCGGAAGGGGTAGGCGGTGGCGTGGGCGGCGTGAACACCTTCCCACAGTGAAACGTGGGCGAAGAAATCGATGTAGACCGGCGTTTCCGGGTCCGCGAGGGTTTGCATGAGACCGGTGTTCGCATTCCAGCCGGATTGGCTGACGATCGTGGTATCGCACTGCATGAAATCGGCCATCCGACTTTCAAAGCTGGCATGTTCGTTCGGGCCATTGAGGAAGATCGCCGACATCAACATCCCGTTGCCACTGGCCTGGATCGAGTCGATCTGCGCTTGCAGGATTTCCGGGTGCTGGGCCAGTGCCAGGTAATCGTTCGACATCAGGACGATGTCGTCATCCTTGGGCACGCTGCCGGCCATGATGTGACGACCGCCCCAATCGACCGCCATACGGTGCTCGTAGTAGTGATCGATACGACGCTGCAGGAAGCCGGGGATGCGCGGAGTGTTGACTGCGGCGGCACGAATCGACTTGCTGGCAACAGGGGAAGTAGCGGTTTTGGTTTGGGCAGACATGGGTACTCTCCATTTGACGTGACGAATGTCGGCCCGAGGTTCGGTCGGGCCAGGGTCGTTCACGTCGCGGCGTGCGATCACATACCCAGGCTGCATGGCCCGATCCCCCTCGGCGCCATAGTGTTGAACGGTGATTGTCGGAACTATCTATGACCGTTCTGACTCTCATGGTCCCACATAAGTATGGGGAATTCCTGTGCGAGCGCTTGAAAAATGCTTAATAAACAACAACATGGGTTACGAATGCGAAAGAGGGTTGCACGAAGACATACGCAAACGTTTGTTGCGTTGGCCTGTAAGTTACGATTAAGTAAGCTGTACTCCGCAGACATATCGGATATCGGCGGTTTCTGTCCGGCGCGTGCTTGCGTGTCGGGTAGATAAAAAACAAGAAACATGCGTGCTCCCCACCGGTGTATTCGATTCAGTGGGGGCGTGAGGAAAGGCGGCGAATCGTTGCGGGGTGTCTGTTGACCGCAGCAACACGAATGGACCAGGGAATAGAGAAACTATGGCCAACTTGATTTTGAGCCGGAAATCCGGCGAGTCGATTGTCATCGGCGAGAACGGCGACATTGTCGTCACCATCCAGTCGGTGCGCGGCGGCACGGTCGATGTCCGCATTGCTGCGCCTCGCGACGTGCCCGTCCACCGCGACGAGATTTATGCCAAGCTGCATCCCGATGCGGTGCCCGAAGCCGTTGCCGCTGGTGAGGCCGCTGCCGTCGCCGCTGCCAACCGGGTGCGCAAGCCGCGTATTTATCTGCGACGTCGCCCTGGCTCGGAGCGTGCGGTGGACGACGATGTGGACGGAAATCGCAGCACGGATGACTTCCACGATGTGGATGGCAACCACGACTGATCTGGGTCGTCCATGCACCAACAATAAGGGGCGCTGCGAGCGCCCTTTATTGTTTGGTGTCGAGATGTTGGCAATCAGGCCCAGGTCGGGTGCCGATGCAGTGCGGCGTAGTTTTTCGGTACGAGTACCGTATTCAGTGGCCGCCGGATGGAGTCGCTGTCGGGATAATCCAGGGTGTAGTGCAAGCCCCGTGATTCCTTGCGGCGACGGGCACATCGAATGATCATTTCGGCGACCTGGGTGAGGTTGCGGAGTTCGATCAAGTCGTTACTGACCTTGAAGTGGCCGTAGTAATCGGCGATTTCCTGGGCGAGGAGATCGACGCGATGTTTGGCGCGTTCCAGCCGTTTGGTGGTCCGCACGATGCCGACGTAGTCCCACATGAAGCGGCGCAATTCGTCCCAGTTGTGGCTGATGACCACCATCTCGTCGGAATTGACCACCCGGCTTTCATCCCAGTCTGGCAATTCCGGGGGCGCTGCGGTCTCCGGGAGGCGCGCGATGATGTCTTCGCACGCGGCGGCGGAGAACACCAGACATTCGAGCAGCGAATTGCTGGCCATGCGATTGGCGCCGTGCAGGCCAGTGAATGCGGTCTCCCCGATTGCATAGAGACCTTCGAGGTCCGCCCGACCGTGATGGTCGGTCATGACGCCGCCGCAGGTGTAATGCGCGGCAGGGACGACCGGTACCGGTCCGGCAGTGAGGTCGTAACCGAAATCCAGGCAGCGTGAGTAAACGGTGGGGAAATGGCCCTTGATGAATTCGGGCGATCGGTGACTGATGTCCAGGAACATGGATTCCGCCCCCAGTCGCTTCATTTCGTGGTCGATAGCGCGGGCGACGATGTCGCGGGGAGCGAGTTCGCCGCGCGAGTCGAACGTATCCATGAAGCGGCTGCCATCCGGGCGCAGCAGCCTTGCCCCTTCGCCGCGCAGGGCTTCGGTGAGCAGGAACGACTTGGCGTCCGGGTGATAAAGGCAGGTGGGATGAAACTGGACGAATTCCATGTTGGCGACCCGGCACCCCGCGCGCCAAGCCATGGCAATACCGTCCCCGGTGGAGGCATCCGGATTGGAGGTGTAGAGGTAAGCCTTCCCGGCGCCACCCGTGGCGAGCACCACAAAGCGGGACCGCAGGCTCAACACCTCGCCACTGTCGCGATCGAGCACATAGGCGCCGTGACAGCGGTTGCCGCGCAGGCCGAGTTTCTGCCCGGTGATCAGGTCGATCGCGATATGCCGTTCGCGCAGATCGATGTTGGGTTCGGCACGCGCGCGATCGAGCAGGGTGGTTTCGATGGCCTGACCGGTGGCATCGGCCGCATGAACGACCCGACGTGCGCTGTGCCCCCCTTCGCGGGTGAGATGGTAGGTCTGACTGCCATCGTCCAGCGTTTCCCGTGTGAACGGCACGCCGCGCTCGATCAACCAATCGATGACCTTGGGACCGTTCTCGACGGTGTAACGCACGGTGTCCGCGTCACACAGCCCAGCGCCGGCATCGATGGTGTCGGCGATGTGCGACTCGAAGGAATCGCTCGCGTCCAGCACCGCCGAGATGCCTCCCTGGGCGTAGAAGGTCGCGCCTTCGTTCAATTCCCCCTTGGCGAGGACGGCCACCCGTGCGTGGGGCGCGAGTCGCAGTGCAAGACTTAGTCCGGCAGCGCCGCTGCCCAGGATGAGGACGTCGTATTCAGGGCTCATTACGGATGTCGTGGCCGGGTTGGCGTCTGGCGGTGGCAAGAGTCATTGAGTAAGGTTGCGCGCTAGCTCGATGCGTCCGTTGTGTTCGGATGTGCGCGCTGAACTATCTCGTTGTCGCGATGGTCCATTCCGCGACGGCATCATCCAGGAGTTCAATCCCGCATGGCGGAAACCGACGTCGACCAGCTTCTGGTCGAGCGTGTTCAAAAAGGTGACAAGGCGGCCTTCGATATCCTGGTACGCAAGTATCAGGGTCGCATCGTCAACCTGATCACACGATACGTCAACGATCCGACCGAGGCGTTGGACATCGCTCAGGAGGCCTTTATCAAGGCCTACCGGGCGTTGCCACGTTTTCGCGGTGAGAGTGCGTTCTATACCTGGATGTACCGCATTGCGATCAATACGGCGAAGAATTTCCGGGTGGCGCAGATGCGGCGTCCGCCGGGTGACGATATTCAGACCGAGGATGCGGAACTTTATGACGGTGAGTCTTTTCTCAAGGAATACGCGACGCCCGAGCGGGCCAGCCTTACCCATGAGATCGAAACCACTGTGAACGCCGCAATCGATGCACTGCCCGAAGATCTCCGCACTGCGATCACACTGCGCGAGATCGAAGGCATGAGTTACGAGGAAATCGCCGAGGCGATGGAATGCCCGATCGGAACCGTGCGGTCGCGAATCTTTCGCGCCCGTGAGGCCATCGATGAAAAGTTGAGACCCCTTCTGGATTGATGCTGCACCCAGCCCCGAATCAGGGAAGCCGCTATGAACGAACAAATCCGCGAACAACTCTCCGCCTTGATGGATGGCGAATTGCCAACTGCCGAGCGAGATCTTCTCCTGCGTCGTATCAGCGCCGAACCGGCGTTACGCGATTGGTGGCGACGCCAGCATCGCGCCCGCGAGGTCATGCGCAATGAAGTGTCGCCGATGATGGAAGTGGATTTGTCGGTTCGCGTCATGGACGCGCTAGCCGATGACTCGGCGATGCGTGTTCCGCAGATCGCCGCAAAAGCGGCGGGTCCGGCATGGTGGCGTCCGGTGGCGGGTCTGGCGGTCGCTGCATCGGTAGCGACGGTCGCGGTCCTCGGAGTCCAAGGTTTGCAACGTGAATCGGACGCGCCGACCTTGATTGCCGAGCGAGTGCCAGCGGAGAACCTCGGGACGCCCATCTGGGCATCGCGCAGCGCGCGCAATGCAGACATCACCACGGTGTCGACCGGTGATGACATGCGCCGCGTGCGGGATGCACGACTCGATGCATACCTCGCCAGTCATGCCGAACAGGCGATGATGTTGGGATCGAGTCCCTGGATGCCGTATTCGCAAGCGGATCGCTAGCTCGTATATGTGGATTCGAGCGTTTTTAATCGGGTCACTTCTTCTGCCCGGCTTGCTGCCCGTATCGGCGCTTCACGCCGATGAGTCTCAAGGCACTACGGATGTCCAGCCCAGCGAACCGGTGCGTACGCTGCTCCAGCGTATGGCGCGTGCAATGCGCAGTCTCGATTATCGCGGGACCTTCATATACCGGAGAGACGAACACATCGACACCCTGCAGGTGTTCCATCTCGGCAGTCAGGATGAAGAACGTGAGCGCCTGGTAACCCTGGCCGGACAGGCGCGGGAAATTGTGCGCAACGGCGACGATGTCCAATGCATCCTTCCCGATCGGGGCAAGGTGCTGGTGGGACATCAGCATCGTCTAAAGCCGTTTCCGGTGGCGCTGACCGATAACATCGAGACTCTGTATTCCTTGTATCGATTTGCCGACCAAAGCGATGAGCGCATTGCCGGCAGGGATACCCGGGTGATCGCGGTGCAACCGAGGGACGGTTATCGATACGCGCATCGTTTGTGGATCGATGCGGACAGTGGGCTGTTGCTCCGCTCGGATATGCTCAATGAGGCCGGTGAGCCCATCGAGCAGGTCATGTTCACCAATGTGGCGCTGAATGCGGAGATCGCTGAGCAGGACCTTGCGCCAAGTGTGGATGTGAGCGATTTCGTCATGGTGCCGGATTCCGAGAATCTGCCGACCGCAGAAGTGCGTCTTCCCGTTCCCCAGTTGCCCCCCGGATACCAGTTGGTCAGCCGTAAACAGCGGGTCGTGGGGGCCGATGCGGTGAGCGTCGAGCACCTGATTTACAGCGACGGGTTGTCCACGATTTCGGTGTTTTTCGACTTGGCGCCAGAGCGCGACGATCTGCTTGAAGGCGAATCCAGTCATGGTGCGGCCAACGCCTTCGGTCTGTACCGCGAGGGCGCGCATATCACCGTTGTCGGTGAAGCGCCGAAGGCGGCGATTGAATACATTGCCACCGGTTTTGCCCGTGTGGCGGCGAGTAATCCGTGATTGAAGAAACGGCCCGCGTTGTCCGTGTCGGCGATGGGCACGCCTGGGTGGAAACGCAACGCCGTTCCAGTTGTGGCAGTTGTGCGTCCAAAAGCGGATGTGGCACCTCCGCGTTGGGAGAATGGTTCGGTCGGCGCACCGTTGGGCTTCAAGTCGATAACACCATCGGCGCGAAAGTCGGTGAGCAGGTCGTGATCGGCGTGCCGGAGACGCTTCTGGTCAGTGGTGCCGCCTGGATCTACGGATTGCCGCTTTTGACCCTGCTGGCCGGCGCCGGGCTGTCGGCTTGGTGGGTCGGGGATGTCCACAACGACGCAGTTACTGCGCTGGGAGGCATCGTCGGCCTGGTATTTGGCTTTGTTCTCGCACGTCGCCGTCGATTCTGGCCGACGGGCAACTCTGGTGGCGACAAGCCATTGATTCTCCGAGTAAACCAGAAATTCGTGGTTTGGTCGGAGTAACTCTCAATCCTTCATGTTGGAGATGACTGTGTCCAGAATTTGGTCGCATGTTTCGTGGGTTCGTTCATTTTGGGGCATCGCATTCGGCCTTGTCCTGGTTGCCAACGCTGCGCAGGCCGCGCTGCCTGAGTTCACCGGTTTGGTTAAGCAATATGGGCCTGCGGTGGTCAATATCAGCACCACCAATCATGTTTCCGGAGCGGCGAACAATTTTCCCGGCATCGAGATTCCCGACATCCCGGACGGGCACCCATTGAACGAGCTGTTCCGCCGTTTCTTCGGCGATCGGGGCGGCATGGTGCCGCGCGGGGAGGAACCGGGTATGGGGCCGGATGAGGAATCCACCTCCCTGGGCTCGGGTTTCATCATTTCTGCGGATGGCTACATCCTGACCAATTACCACGTCGTCAACGAGGCCGATGAGATCGTCGTGCGACTCAACGACCGACGTCAGCTGGTGGCCGAAGTGGTCGGTACCGATCAACGGAGTGACCTGGCCCTTTTGAAGATCGATGCGCGTGATCTGCCTTTTGTGAAGATGGGGCGTTCGCGGGAACTGGAGGTGGGCGAGTGGGTGCTTGCGATCGGTTCCCCATTCGGCTTCGATCACTCGGTGACGGCTGGCATCGTCAGCGCCAAGGAGCGGTCGCTGCCGAGCGAGAATTATGTGCCCTTCATTCAGACCGACGTCGCCATCAATCCGGGCAATTCCGGCGGTCCGCTGTTCAATCTGGACGGTGAGGTGGTTGGGATCAATTCGCAGATATACAGCCGAACCGGCGGGTTCATGGGCTTGTCGTTCGCGATTCCGATCGATGTCGCCATGGAAGTCGTCGATCAACTCAAGAACAAGGGCAAGGTCTCACGCGGCTGGCTGGGCGTGCTGATCCAGGATGTGGATCGTAACCTCGCCGAGTCCTTCGGGATGAGCAAACCGCAGGGTGCCCTGGTCGCGCAGGTGCTGAACGACAGCCCTGCCCTGAAATCCGGTCTCAAGGTCGGTGACATCATCCTGTCGTTCGATGGCAAACCGGTGATCACCTCGGCAAGCTTGCCGCCGATGGTCGGTCGTGTGCATGCGGGTGACCGGGTCAACGTGAAAGTCATTCGCAACGGCAAGGACATGACCGTGCCGGTGCTGATCGGCGAACTCCCGGAAGAGGATACGAAGGTCGCTGCGGCGCAGGATAAGGCAGGAATCGGCAGTAACCGACTTGGGGTAGTGGTCGCCGATCTGACCCCGGAACAACGCGATGCTCTGGATGTCCGGGAAGGTGGGGTGATCATCGAACAGGTGCTCGATGGCGCGGCGGCCAATGTCGGCATTCGCGCCGGCGATGTGTTGCTGCGCATCAACAATACGGCCATCGAGAACGCCCGTCAGTTCGCGGACGTGGTCGCCAATCTGCCTGTCGGTCGCCAGTTGCCGGTGTTGATCCATCGCCGCAATGGGGCGATGTTCCTCGCGCTCAAGCTCGATCGTTGAGGCATGAGCGGGGAGGACTACACGGTCTATATCCGTCATGGCTGCCACCTTTGTGATGCGATGACCACGCGGCTCCGACAGCGCGGCATCGCCTTCACCGAGGTGGATATTGATGCCGACGAGCGCCTGCGCCTGGAATACAACGACCGTGTCCCGGTGTTGCGGCGCAACGGCGAATTCGTCTGTCAGTATTTTCTCGACGAAGCCTTGCTTTGAGGCGGGAAGGGCGGTTTCCGAATTCGGATAACCGGCTTTGCTCCAAAGCCCGGAAACGAGGACAATGCGCTCTTTTTCGAGGCCCTTCTCTTGGACCTGGCTCACATCCGCAACTTCTCGATCATTGCCCACATCGATCACGGTAAATCCACACTCGCGGACCGTTTCATCCAGGTCTGCGGCGGTCTGTCGGAACGTGAAATGGCGGCGCAGGTGCTCGATTCCATGGATATCGAGCGCGAGCGCGGCATCACCATCAAGGCGCAGTCGGTCAGCCTTGATTACACCGCACGCAACGGCGAGACCTATCAGCTCAATTTCATCGATACCCCCGGGCACGTCGATTTTTCCTACGAGGTGTCGCGTTCCCTGTCCGCCTGCGAAGGCGCGTTGCTGGTCGTGGACGCGGCGCAGGGTGTGGAGGCGCAGTCGGTCGCCAACTGCTATACGGCGGTGGAGCAGGGTCTGGAGGTGATCCCGGTGCTGAACAAGATCGATCTGCCGTCGGCGGAACCGGAGCGGGTCATCGAGGAGATCGAGGAGATCATCGGCATCGATGCCAAGAATGCGGTGCGCGTTTCGGCCAAGACCGGTATCGGCATCGAGGATCTGCTTGAACAACTGGTGCAATTGGTACCGCCCCCGGTCGGCGACGAGAACGCCCCTTTGCAGGCGCTGATCATCGATTCCTGGTTCGATAACTATCTTGGTGTGGTGTCCCTGGTGCGCGTGGTCAACGGCGTGCTGCGCAAAGGCATGAAGATCCGCGTCATGTCCACCGGGCGCGACTGGCAGGCCGAGCGGGTCGGGGTGTTCACCCCCAAACGTGTCGATCACGAGGAACTCGGTACCGGTGACGTCGGTTTCGTGGTCGCCGGCATCAAAGACATTCATGGTGCGCCGGTCGGTGACACCTTCACCGAAGTGCGTAACCCGGCGGCCAAGATGTTGCCTGGGTTTCGCAAGGTTACGCCGCGTGTGTTTGCGGGGCTTTACCCCAGCGATTCCGACGATTACACCGATCTGCGCGAGGCCCTGGACAAGCTCAGCCTCAACGACGCCTCGCTGCACTTCGAGCCGGAGACCTCACAGGCGCTCGGTTTCGGGTTCCGTTGTGGCTTCCTCGGCATGTTGCATATGGAGATCATCCAGGAGCGTCTGGAACGCGAATACGACCTCGATCTGATCACCACCGCGCCGACCGTCATCTACGAGATTGAGAAGACCGACGGCGAGGTCATCCAGATCGATAACCCGGAAAAATTGCCCCCCGCAAACAAGGTCAAGGAGGTGCGCGAGCCGATCATCGAGGCGCACATCCTCTGCCCGCAGGATTACGTCGGTAACGTCATCGGCCTGTGCATCGAGAAGCGCGGCGTGCAGGTGCGCATGGATTACATGGGTTCGCAGGTGCAGCTGGTCTGGGAACTGCCGCTCGCCGAGGTGGTGCTGGATTTCTTCGATCGGCTGAAATCGGTCAGTCGTGGTTACGCATCGTTCGAATACAGTTTCAAGCGCTTCCAGGCCGCGCCGCTGACCAAACTGGATCTGCTCATCAATGGTGAGACCGTCGATGCGCTGGCCGTGATCGTGCATCAGGATCAGGCCCAGCGACGTGGCCAGGAGGTCACCACCAAGCTCAAGGACCTGATTCCCAGGCAGATGTTCGATGTCGCGATTCAGGCCGCGATTGGCTCGAAGATCATCGCGCGCACCAACGTCAAAGCACTGCGCAAGAACGTGCTCGCCAAATGCTACGGCGGTGACGTCAGCCGTAAGCGCAAACTGCTGGAAAAACAGAAGGCGGGTAAGAAGCGCATGAAGCAGGTCGGTCGGGTCGAGATTCCCCAAGCCGCCTTCCTGGCTGTGTTGTCGGTAGATAACTGAGTGGAAGATTGGGTGAATTGGCGGCCAATGTGTGCTTATCTCCGCCTGCCTTGTCGCACCTCCTTACCCGGGGTTTATCGCGCCGTGAGTTAGGGTGTTCGCCCCGATCACGTCGCTTCTAACGGAAGATTCCAGATGCATTTCGACTTTCCCACCATCCTCACCCTGGCCTGTCTCGTCACCGGCGTGATCTGGGCCATCGATGCCTGGGTGTTTGCGCCCAAGCGGCAAGATCTTGCCCAGTCCCCGGAGGCGGACGATGTCGTCCGCGCCAAGGCGATGCGGGAACCGGTGCTGGTCGAATACGCACGCGCCTTCTTTCCTGTGATCCTGGTGGTGCTGCTGCTTCGCTCCTTCCTGGTCGAACCGTTTCGCATTCCCTCCGGGTCGATGATGCCGACCTTGCTGGTCGGCGATTTCATCATGGTCAACAAGTTCAGCTATGGCATCCGCTTGCCGGTGATCAACAAGAAGATCATCGAGATCGGCGATCCGGAACGCGGCGATGTCGTGGTGTTTCGTTATCCGCTCGATCCCACCACCGATTACATCAAGCGCATCGTCGGCCTGCCGGGCGATCGCATCAGCTACCACCGCAAGACCTTGTTCGTGAACGGGGAGCCTCAGAAACTCCAGGACCTGGGTGTTTACGACGCCTACGGCTCGGGGATCCGCATGGCGGGTGCGCGCATGGCGAAGGAGCAACTCGGCGATGTCGCGCATGACGTGCTCATCGACCTGCGCCGCCCCGACTTCAATCCTGGTTGCGATGTGCTTACCCAAGGCGAATTCACGGTGCCCGAAGGCCATTACTTTGCGATGGGCGACAACCGGGACAACAGTAACGACAGTCGTTGCTGGGGCACGGTCCCGGACGAAAACCTGGTCGGCAAGGCGTTCATGATCTGGTTCAACTGGGACAGCGCGATCGGCCACCCGGAATGGGGCCGGATCGGCACTACGGTTGAATGAAGCGGGGCCTGGCATGAGCCGCGATGCGCGTCAACCGATGGAACGTCTGGCCCGCGCTTTCGGTCACGAATTTGCAAATCGTGACCTGCTTGAAGAGGCGCTGACTCATCGCAGCGCCGCTGGCCGGAATAACGAGCGTCTCGAATTTCTCGGCGACAGCATTCTGGGTATGGTCGTCGCGGCAGAACTGTTCCGCCGGCGCAGCGATGCCGACGAGGGCGAGATGAGTCGCCTGCGCTCCTTCCTGGTTCGCGGCACCACGCTTGCCCAGATTGCCCGAGATATGGAGATCGGGGATTTCCTGCGGTTGGGGTCCGGCGAAATGAAGGCGGGCGGGCATCGCCGCGATTCGATACTAGCTGGTACGGTCGAAGCGATTCTCGGCGCGATCTACATGGATGCCGGGTTCGCCAAGGCGGAGCGGTGTATTCAGGATCTGTTCGCCGATCGCCTTGCCAACCTACCTGACGCAGCAGGTCTCAAGGACCCCAAGACCCGCTTGCAGGAATGGTTGCAGTCCAACGGACAGTCACTGCCGACCTACGATGTGCTTGACGTCACTGGCGCCCAGCACAAGCAGCACTTTCGGGTTGCTTGCCGGGCGGGCGACACGGTGATCGAAGGCGCCGGTCGCAGCCGCCGCAAGGCCGAACAGGCCGCCGCCGAACTCATGCTTTCCCATTTCCAGTCCATATCTCAATCATGACGACACCAAACGGCACCACGCGCAGCGGTTATGTCGCGATCGTAGGCCGTCCCAACGTGGGAAAATCGACTCTGCTCAATCGTCTGATCGGGCAGAAGATCGCCATCACCACGCCCAAGCCTCAGACCACGCGGCATCGCATTCTCGGCATCAACACCGTTGGCGGGGATCAGATCGTCTACGTCGATACCCCTGGCATTCACCTCAATGCCAAGAAGGCGCTCAACAAGCAGTTGAACCGCACCGCGACCGGCACGCTTTCCGAGGTCGATGTGGTGGTGTTCGTGATTGAGGCACTGCGATGGACCGAGGAAGACGACCTCGTGCTGTCCAAGCTGGCGGAAGTGAAGGCGCCGGTGGTGCTGGCGGTCAACAAGATCGACAAATTCCGCGACAAGGGAGAATTGCTGCCGTTTCTTGCCAAGGTTGGGGGAAAGCGCGAGTTCGCTGCGGTGGTGCCATTGTCGGCGCGCAAGGGGGAGAACGTTTCGCCGCTGGAACGGGAGATCCTGCCGCTGATGCCGGAAGGCACACCGATGTTCCCCGAAGATCAGGTTACGGATCGCAGTCAGCGCTTTATCGCTGCCGAGCTGGTGCGCGAGAAATTGATGCGTGTGCTCGAAAAGGAGCTGCCGTATTCATTGACCGTCGAGATCGAGAAGTTCGATTGGGACAGCGAGAACGATCGCTACGAGATCGCGGCACTGATCTGGGTCGAGCGCGACAGCCAGAAGGCGATCGTGATCGGCAAGGGTGGCGCGGCCTTGAAAGAGGTGGGCAAGCAATCCCGGATCGACATGCAGCGCATCTTCGATCAGCGCGTGCATTTGCAGCTTTGGGTCAAGGTCAAGGAAGGCTGGTCGGACGATGAGCGGGCGTTGAAGAGCCTGGGATACGACGAGCTTTAGCGCCCGGGCGTTCCGACGGGCATGGCGATGAAGACGGCCAGACCAGGTTGACCGGTGTGGCCGTCTTGCTTTGAGCATTGTTCGTTCCGCACACCATCAGGTGATCACGTCCGGCTGGTCGCGGGCGATGGCATTGCGGAGGTCACCGAGCTCATCGGCAAGTTCGATCAGGTCGGCGAGTGCGGATTGCGTGTCGAGGTCATGCCGTTCCGGATCCGGCTCATAACGTTCGATATAGACACGCAAGGTCGCACCGACGGTGCCGGTGCCCGAGAGCCGGTAGACGATGCGCGATCCGTCTTCGAATCCGAAACGTAAGCCCTGGCCGGTGCTGACGCTGCCATCGACGGGATCGGTGTAGCTGAAATCATCGGCGTAGGCGACGGTGCCGCCGGCCAGAGTTTGCCCGACGAGTCCGTTCTGGCGGTCCTTCAACTGTGTCATCACCGCTTTGGCGAGCGAGGCATCGACTCCCTCGTAATCGTGTCGGGTGTAGTAGTTGCGCCCGAATCGGCGCCAATGTCCACGGACGATCTGCTCGACCGATTCCCGGCGCGAGGCGATCAGGTTCAGCCAGAACAGGACAGCCCACAGGCCATCCTTTTCGCGGACATGGTCGGAACCGGTGCCGAAACTTTCCTCGCCACAGAGCGTGACCTTTCCGGCGTCGAGCAGATTGCCGAAAAATTTCCAGCCGGTCGGGGTCTCGTGACATTCGACGCCAAGCGTATCGGCGACGCGATCGGCTGCCTGGCTCGTGGGCATGGAACGCGCCACACCGCGAATCCCCTGACGGTAGCCGGGGGTGTGGTGGGCGTTGGCGGCGAGTACCGCCAGCGAGTCGGAAGGCGTCACGAAGAAATTGTGACCGAGGATCATGTTGCGGTCGCCGTCGCCATCGGATGCCGCCCCGAACGACGGCGATGAGGAGGAGAACATCAGACCGACCAGTTCTTCGGCATGAACCAGGTTCGGGTCGGGGTGACCGCCGCCGAAATCCGGAAGCGGGACGGCGTTCATGACCGTGCCGGGCAGGGCACCGAGCTGGTCCTCGATGATCGCCTTGGCGTAAGGGCCGGTGACGGCGTTCATGGCGTCGAAGCGCATCGTGAAGCCGCCATCGAACAGGGCGCGAATGGCGGCGAAGTCGAACAGATGACGCATCAGATCGGCGTAGTCGGCGACCGGATCGATGATTTCCACGGCGCAGCCGCCGAGTGCGGTGTTGCCGATCTGCATCAGGTCGAGATCGACACTGTCGAGTATCCGGTAGCTGTTTATCGTGCGGCTGCGGGCGTAGATCGCCTCGGTGATCTTCTCCGGGGCAGGTCCACCATTGGCAATGTTGTATTTGATGCCGAAATCTTCCTCCGGCCCGGCCGGGTTGTGGCTGGCGGAGAGGATCAGTCCACCATCGGCTCCGCGTTTGCGGATGACATGAGAAGCTGCCGGTGTGGAGAGGATGCCGCCTTGTCCGATGATCAGTCTGGCGCAGCCTTGAGCTGCTGCCATGCGCGCAATGATCTGAATGGCCGTGTCGTTGAAAAAGCGACCGTCGCCGCCCAATACCAGCGTTTTTCCAGCAATGCCGTCAATGGCGTCGAACACCGCCTGTACGAAGTTGGCGAGGTAATGGGGCTGCTCGAAAACACGGACTTTCTTGCGCAATCCCGAGGTGCCGGGGCGTTGATCGTCGAACGGGGTGCTGTGAATGGTCTGGATGGTCATGATTCGTGTCGGGAAGGAGAGGGTCAGTAGGGAAAATGCTATGTTGGTTGCCAGTGAATCCCGAGTTGGGGTGCACGATCAAGTACGTTTATGGCAACCAAGAGGCATCGAGTGCAGGTCAGTCCGTGGTTCCAGCTGGAACATCTGTTCCGCAAGCGCGAGTTCGCCAATCTGATGGCGATCTACGAGCGCAATTTTCGCTTGCTCAGCGATCTTGCGCCCGGACTGGCGGAGTTGCCCGACACGCTGATCTCGCAGGTGGAGGGTTCGAACGATCTGCATTGGCAGGTGCTCGATCGCCAGCGGTACACCACCGAATTGATGCTCACCCATTATCTGGATGTCGGGGGCGAACGAATTGCCGATCCTGATCTGCGCATCCGTATTTATCACGACACCCGACAGGTCGAGATGATGTGCGATGTGGTCTGCGACGATCTACTTGAGGTGTTGGCGCGCAATCAGGTTGACCCCGGCGTACAGGCCCGACGCTGGACCGTGAACCTGTTTCTCAATCGCTGGCTGGAGTACTGCCTGATCCAGGGCCACCGTTTTGTGGCCCTCGAATTGCCCAGCCGCTGCGCGCAACGCACTAAAACCCCGGCAACCTGAGGGGCGCGTCGGTTGCCGTTGGCAGAGCGATATTCGAAACTTGAGCGACTTAGTCAGGTATTAGAGGCGCAAAAGCCCATGAGGTTGTCCACCAAAGGTCGTTACGCGGTTACCGCAATGATGGATCTCGCCATTCACGGCGAGGAATGTCCGGTGACGCTGGCGGACATTTCCGAATGTCAGGGTATTTCCCTTTCCTATCTTGAACAGTTGTTTGCGCGCCTGCGCCGCGAGGGACTGGTCGAGGGCGTGCGTGGTCCTGGCGGGGGGTATCGCCTCGCCAAGGCGGCCAGCACCATTACCATTGCCGACATCATCAATGCCGTCGGCGAGGGCGTGGATGCGACTCGTTGCGGGGGCAAGGGCGATTGCCAGGGTGGGGCGCGTTGTCTTACCCATGAACTGTGGGCCGATCTCTCCGACCAGATTCACGATTTCCTGCAAGGCATCACGCTGGCCGATTTCGCGAATCGGCCCGGGGTGCGTGAAGTGGCGCGACGTCAGGACGAACGCCATGAGCGTCCGATCAATTTTGTGCGCAAGCGCGCCTGATCCGGCTTTGACGCTCTAAACTGGGTGCCGTGAAAGACCCAGATCTCAGACTGATTTTCAACCTCCTTACCGGTGTGCGTTGGGCCGCGTTGGCGACCCTGTCCGAACAAGGCCCTGAAGCGTCGCATGTGGCATTCGTTGCCGAACCGGACTTCAGCGGGGTGTTGCTGCATCTGAGCGGGCTCGCCGCCCATACCCGAAATCTGGGCAATGACCCGCGTGCTTCGCTGGCTATCGGCGAGGCCGACTGCGAAATGGGCGATCCTCAAACCCTGGCCCGGCTGAGTCTCCACGGTCGTATCGAGAAGCTCCCCCGCGATCAGGCGGCGTATGGGCTCGCTCGGAAACGGTATCTGGCGCGCATTCCCACGGCGGAAGCGCTGTTCGGGTTCTCGGACTTCAAACTTTTTCGTCTGGTGGTCGAGCGTGGTCGCCTCGTCGGCGGCTTCGGGCGGGCACGTGATTTTTCGCCGCAGGCGTTGCGTGAGGCGGCGTCGTTGCCTGCGAAATGACGGCGCGGTGCTATAGCCAGCGTTTGCTGCAGCCATTCAGGGGGCTGGCTCAGATCGTCGAGATCGATGGCGCGGATGCCGTATCCCGAGATGGCCTGCATTGGGAGTTGTATATCCAGGGCGGTGTGGATCGGGAGCAGGATGATCGCGGGGAATGGATCGAAATCCCGCTTTCCGACGTCAAGTATGGGAGCTGGTCGGCGCGGGTTGGTTTGAGTCGGTACCCGACCCGGCATGTCACCGATTATGAACGTATCGATCGCCTGGGAAGCTGCCTGCTGGATGCCGTCCGGGAGGCCGCGCAGCGGCTGCCGTTGCCGCTTGAAGACCGCTATGAGCGTTGGCTTCTGGATCGAGATGGCCGTCCGCTTGCCTTGATCGATTCCTGTCGCGACGTGCAAAAGGTTCGGGAAACGGCGATCCCCAAATGGCGCCCGGGACAGATTGCCGAGCAGGAATTCACGACGCCGGATCAGGCGGATGCCTGTATGCGACTCGCCGCCCTGATCAATAACGAAGCCGGCTCGGTGGCCTGGTATCGGCGCGATGCCGATGCAATCCACGAACTGCAACTGCGGGACACCGGGCTCGTTACGTGTGCGCGACACGAGGTCGATTTCCTTCCCGCGCTGCTACTCCGGGACCAGTGGCCCGACGGCGAGGTGAGCGATCTCGTGGAACGCTTTCTCGTCTGGCAGTCGCCCTGGTTGCTGACCTTGCCGGGACTCGATGCACACACACGGACGCGTCTTGAATCCCAGGCGTTCCGCATGGCGATGCGCGTTGCGGAATTGCACCGGGTCTATCCCTGCGTTCTGGATCGCGACGGGCTCAGACGGGCGCTGGTAGAGGCCGCCTTGAGACAGGCGGGCGGCGGCGATGAGGAACCCGGCGAGGATTCGACCCTGACCTTCTTCGTATCCGGCAACTGAGCTTGCGTGGCTTGTCCTGGATCAAGGACAAAAGGCCATCGTCCCAGGCAGACTGCGACGCTTTCCGTATCCGCACCATAAACACAAGACACGAGGATGGCCTGATGACTCATCGAATTTCCCGCACCGCGCCGGCACTGGCGCTTGGTCTGATGTTGTTCGCTACCGGCGGCGTGCAAGCCACCGATCTGGAGCCACTGGCTGCGACCGCCCGTGACGCCTCGGACCAACTGCTCGAACTCCTGAAGAAGACGGTGACCAAGGCGGCTAAGGAGAAAGGCCCGGTCTACGCGATCGAGACCTGCAACACCAAGGCCTTGCCGCTGACCAAGGAACTGTCCGAGAAGCTGGGTATCGATGTCGGTCGCACCAGTCACAAATTGCGTCAGCCCAAGAACGCGCCGGATGCCTGGGAAACCAAGGTTCTGGCCGATTTTCAGGCGCGTGTCGCGGCCGGTGAGAAGGTCAAGGACATGGAGTTCTATGAAGTCGTCGAGGGCGATGACGGCCAGACTTTCCGCTACATGAAGGCCATCCCACTCGGTGGCGTCTGCTACAACTGCCACGGCGACAAGATCAAGCCGGACCTGAAAGCCAAGCTGGATGAGTTGTATCCGGAAGACAAGGCACGCGGCTTCCTGCCCGGGGATCTGCGTGGCGCTTTCACCGTGAAGATGAAGATGTAAGCGTTTTAGTGAAACCCCGAAAACAAAAAAGCCCCGGTCACAGGACCGGGGCTTTTTTGTTTGCTTTGAATGGCGCTCCCTAGGGGATTCGAACCCCTGTTACCGACGTGAGAGGCCAGCGTCCTAACCGCTAGACGAAGGGAGCGCGAGGGGTAAAGCCTCTTCGTGATGCCCAATGCCACTCACTGGCGCTGGTCGGGTGTCCCCGTCGCGAAGAGGCGCGTATTATACGCAGCCGCCCCCTTGGCTCAAGCGACTTTGACGGCCTGCTTCGAGCCTGACATTGCACATCGCTGAACTTCGTCAAATATCGGGATTCACCATCAGCTCGCCCACCATCATCCCCCGCGCCGAGCACAATATTTCGCGCGCGAACATCAGTGAAGCCGCCCTGAAGGTGCTTTACCGCCTCAATGAGGCCGGGTACGAGGCCTATCTGGTTGGCGGTGGCGTCCGTGACCTGTTGCTGGGTCGCGAACCCAAAGACTTCGATATCGCCACCAATGCGCATCCGGAAGAGGTCAAGCACCTGTTCCGCAACAGTATCCTGATCGGTCGGCGCTTTCGCCTGGCACATGTCCGTTACGGCCGCGAGGTCATCGAGGTGGCGACCTTCCGCGCCCCGCACGATGCCGGTGACGACGGTCGCGTCGATGAGGACAAGGGCCGCATCCTGCGCGACAACGTCTATGGGGATCTCGAATCCGACGCCTGGCGGCGAGATTTCACGGTCAATGCGCTGTACTACAACATCGCCGATTTTTCGGTGGTCGATTACACCGGTGGCATGGCGGATCTGCGTCGTGGCGAGTTGTGTCTGATCGGCAACGATGCCGAACAGCGCTACCGCGAAGACCCGGTGCGCATGCTGCGTGCCGTGCGTTTTGCCGCCAAGCTGGGCTTCCGGGTGGCGGCGTCCAGCGAGGCCAAGCTGTTTGAACTGGGCGCGCTGCTCGACGACATCCCGCCCGCGCGCCTCTACGACGAATGCCTCAAGCTGTTCCTGGCAGGACATGCGCTGCGTACCTACGAGCTGCTGCGGCATTACGGTCTGTTCGGCTACCTGTTTCCGCAGACCGAGGACAGCCTGACCAAGGAACATGACGGTTTCCCGATCACCTTCGTGGCCAAGGCCATGCACAACACCGATGCACGGGTGCGCAGCGATCAGTCCGTGACGCCGTTCTTCCTGTTTGCGGCGCTGCTCTGGGAGCCGTATCAGGAGGAATATGCCGCCTGTATCGAAGATGGCATGGACCCTCACGATGCCCGCTATGCGGCGTTCACGGCGGTTGTGGGCGCGCAGCAGGAGATCACTTCCGTGCCGCGTCGCTTCACCCAGCCGGTGCGGGAGATATGGGATCTGCAGCCGCGATTCGAGCAGATCAGCGGCAAGCGTCCGATGCGTCTGGTCACGCATCCGCGTTTCCGTGCCGCCTACGATTTCCTGTTGCTGCGCGGCGAATCCGGCGAAGCCCTGGAAGAACTCTGCGCCTGGTGGACCGAGTTCGTGGGCATGGATGATGCGCAGCGCAATATGGCGGTACCCAAGGACAAGGACGGCAAGTCGCGCCGCCGTCGTCGTCCACGTCGGAAACCGTCTTCCTCCGACGGCGGTGAATGAACGGCGTCGAACCGGTCCGCGCCTTTATCGGCCTGGGCAGCAATCTCGACGATCCGATCCTGCAGCTCACGCAGGCCTGCACGGAGTTGGCCTCGCTTCCTGAATGCCGCGCGCTGCGCTGTTCCAGTTTGTATCACAGTGCACCGATGGGGCCGCAGGATCAGCCGTCCTTCATCAACGCCGTGGCGACGCTGGATACCACACTCGTACCGTTGGCCCTGTTGGATGCCTTGCAGGCGATCGAACTTCGTCATCATCGGGTCCGTGATGGCGAACGTTGGGGGCCACGCACACTGGATCTCGACCTGCTGCTATACGGCGATGAAGTGATCGATGAAGCGCGTCTCACGGTTCCCCATCCCGGCCTGATCGAACGTGAGTTCGTGCTGCATCCACTGGCGGAAATCGCCCCCGATCTACGCATTCCGGGCTACGCTACGGTCCGCGAACTGGCGGCGGCCTGCCCGATGCGAGGATTACGCCGACTGACACCGGATCAATTGTCCTGAGCGCGAGCGATGAGCGATAAGTTGCGGCATGTGGTGATCGAAGGTCCGATCGGCGTAGGCAAGACCTCCCTGGCGCGCCGTCTGGCCGAGAGTCTGGAAGGCGAATGTCTGCTTGAACGTCCGGAAGACAACCCATTCCTGGATCGCTTCTACAACGAACCCGGACGCCATGCTCTGGCCACCCAGCTAGCGTTTCTGGTGCAGCGCACCATGCAAATGCAGCAGCTGCGGCAGAACGATCTGTTCCGCCCGCGCATCGTCTCCGACTTTCTCATGGACAAGGACCATCTGTTCGCCGAAGTCACGCTCGACGACAAGGAGTACGAGCTCTACGAGCAGGTCTACCGGCACATGGTTTCGGATGTGCCGCGCCCCGATCTGGTCGTCTATTTGCAAGCCCCGGTAGGGATACTTCAGGAACGCATTGCGCAGCGTGGGCGGCGCATGGAACGCAGCATCAGCGACGAATATCTGGAAGCCTTGAGCGATGCCTACAATCGTTTCTTCCACGCTTACGCCGAAAGCCCGTTGTTGATCGTCAATGCCTCCGGCATCAATCCGGTCGACGACGATACCGATTATCAGAACCTGCTCGACGTGATCCTCGACATGCGCGGCGGGCGTCGTTTCTACAACCCGCTGCCTGCCGCCTGGAGCTGAACCGAACGTGACTTACGCCAATCCGGACGCCCCACGCCGCAAGGTCACCGTGCGCACACTGCATGCGATGAAACAAGCCGCTGAGCCGATTGCGATGCTCACCGCCTACGACGCCAGCTTCGCACGGGTCGAAGATCAGGCCGGGGTCGATGTGGTTCTTGTCGGTGACTCGCTGGGCATGGTCATCCAGGGGCACGCCACCACGGTGCCGGTCAGTGTTGACGACATCGTTTATCACTGCGCGGCGGTCTCACGCGGTCTTGACCACGCGTTGCTGCTCGCCGACATGCCGTTCCTGAGTTATCGCAATGAAGAACAGGCCGTCCTCAACGCTGGCCGCATGCTGCAGCAGGGCGGCGCGCAGATGGTCAAGCTCGAAGGCGGTGTCGCGCAGATCGGGGTGGTCGAGGCGCTGGTCGGGCAGGGGATTCCGGTCTGCGCGCATCTCGGGCTCAAGCCGCAATCCATCAACAAGCTTGGTGCTTACCTGGTGCAGGGCAGGGATTCGGAAGCGGCGGATCAGATGTTGCGCGAAGCACGTCAACTTGAAGGCGCGGGAGCGGATTTGCTCCTGCTCGAATGCGTACCCGCCATACTCGCTGCCGAAATCACCAAGGCGGTCGCAATCCCGGTGATCGGTATCGGCGCGGGGGTGAAATGCGACGGTCAGGTTCTGGTCCTGCAGGACGTGCTGGGCATCACACCCGGCAAGCCGCCTAAGTTTTCCAGGAACTTCATGCTCGGGGCGGATTCCATTGCGGCGGCGATCACCGCTTATGTCCAGGCGGTGAAGTTGAGACAGTTTCCCAAGCCCGAACACCAGTTCGAATAAGGAAAAAGCATGGCGCAAGGCACCGCGCCGGTCGCCAAATGCGTGACCAGTGGATAAACGACACCCGAGGCAATATCGACAGACTGCCCGGCGTCACCGGCTAACCTGACTCACTCTGACAATGTGCTCCTAATGCATCAGCTATCTGAGATTGCATCCTTACGCGCCCGGTTAAAGGCTTGGCGACTTGCCGGTGAACGTATCGTGCTGGTCCCTACGATGGGTAATTTGCACGCCGGGCATCTGCATCTAGTCGCGATTGCGCGGCAGCATGGCCAGCGGGTGATTGCGACGGTGTTCGTGAACCCGGCCCAATTCGGACCGGGTGAGGATTTCAGCCGTTATCCACGCACCCTGGAGGCGGACGCGGAAGGATTACGCAGTGCGGGAGCGGACTTGTTGTTCGCGCCGCCTGTTGAGGCGATGTATCCCGGTGGCGCCACCTCCGGGACCTTGATCGAGCCACCAGCGGCCTTGGCCAATATCCTTTGTGGGGCCTTTCGACCGGGACATTTTCGCGGTGTCGCGACGGTGGTCGGGAAACTGTTCAATCTGGTGCAACCGGATGTGGCGGTTTTCGGGGAGAAGGACTGGCAGCAGTTGATGGTGATCCGCCGTCTGGTCGCCGACCTCGACTTCCCGATCGAAATCGTCGGCGTACCGACGGTGCGTGCGGCGGACGGCCTGGCGATGAGCTCACGCAATGGCTATCTGAGCCCGGAAGAGCGGGCCATCGCGCCCGCGTTGTATGCAGCGCTGCAGCAGGCGGTTGCCCAGGTGCAGTCCGGGGCACTGATCGACGATGTCGAATGCGCGACCATTCAGGCCATCGATGCGGCGGGGTTGCGTGCCGAATACGTGAGTGTGCGGCGGGCCGATGATCTGGGCGATCCGGGTCGCAACGATCAGGATCTGGTGATCCTGACCGCTGCCCGTCTGGGCAAGGCGCGCCTCATCGACAACATTGTGTTTCGGCGCGACTGAATTCGTTATTCGTGCGGATTTGGCGCGGCCAATGCCTGAATCGGCAGACAGGGTTATCGACGTTTACATTGTTTGCAGAATGTCTGTTGCAATGAGTCACGAATCTGCAAGGCTTGTTGGCAATCGGGACATTCCTGCCCTTCGACGAAGCCGCTTATGAAACTCCCCCCCGGCGCAAGCCCTGCGATCGAACGTCTCATGCACCACTGCCATGTCCGCAGCGTTGCCAGTAAAACCGTGGTGGTGCGCGATGGCCATGAGCCGGACACCCTGAGTTACATCCTCTCCGGGTCGGTCAGCGTGATGCTCGATAACCGCGAAGGCCAGGAGATGATCCTCGACTATCTGCATCGCGGGGATTTCTTCGGCGAAACCGGTCTGTTCGAGCGCAATGTGCGCAGTGTCTCAGTGGTGACCCGCGAAGCCTGCGAGATCGCGCAGATCAGTTACGACACCTTTCTGCGTGTGGTACGGGATGACGTTGAGATCCTGCTCGAACTGGCCGGGCAACTGTCCGGTCGTTTGCGCAAGGCGAACCGCAAGATCGCTCGTTCCGCGTTTATCGATGTCACCAGCCGAATTGCCTATGCGCTGATGGATCTGGCCCGCCAGCCGGAGGCCATGTCGCATCCGGATGGCACGCTGGTGAAGATTTCCCGACAGGAGATCGGGCGTTTGATCGGCTGTTCGCGTGAGATGGCGAGCCGGGCGGTAAAGGAACTGGAAGATCGCGGTTTCATCACCGCACACGGTAAATCCATCATCCTGCTCGGCGCCTGGGACCCCCGTCGTCACAGCGATCACAGCGCGTTTCCGGGAGTGCAGGCGGACGATTCCCTGGTCAGCTTCGAGCATGCTCCCAAGGACGATTGAGGCCATCGCAGCATTTATTCGGACTCTGGGAACAGCTGTTAACTCGTGAACGACTTCACGGAATCCCGCATCGACTAAGGCCACGCTTTACCCGCAGGCACTCCGCATTGGGCGGAGGCTTTCGGAGTAGAGCGTGATGTCCCGAGCCCATTTCCTAGCCAGATTCAGTTTCCGCAGTCGGCATCGCGGTTCGGTCGCGGTCATGGCGATGTTGGCGGCCATTCCGCTGGTCCTCGCGATCGGCGGGGCAATCGATTTCGGACGAGCGGCGATCGTCAAGGCACGTTTGCAGACGGCGCTGGATGCAGCGGGGCTCGCGGTTGGATCGACCGATCCGTACCGACCCGATCTGATGGATGTGCTGTCTCGCTATTTCTACGCCAATTACACCCCGGACAAACTCGGCAATGTCACCGGGCTGAACATGCGCATCGACGAGAACGTCATTGCCTTGTCCGCGTCGGCGGATGTGCAGACCGTGTTCCTGGACATCGTCGGCACCCATTCGATGAGCGTCGGGGTGAGCGCCGAGATCGTGCGCGAGACCACCGGGTTGGAAGTGGTAATGGTCCTGGACAACACCGGGTCCATGGGCAGCGGCGGCAAGCTGGATGCGCTCAAGGGCGCCGCGAGCTCCTTGGTGAACATCCTGTTTGGCGACAGTACCGCGCCGGATCTGCTCAAGGTCGGTCTGGTGCCGTTTGCCGGGGCGGTAAATGTGGGCACGGATTTCGATGTGGATCAGCTCAACCCGTTCGATGCGTTCGTCAAAGCGGGGCAACGTACCGACTGGGGGCGGGGCGCGTGGGGTGGTTGCGTGGAGGCCCGCGCGTATCCCAATGACACCCTGGATACTGGCGTCGCGCTGGGTGGCAAATGGGATACGTTTCTGTGGCCGGACAGCTGCTACTCGAGCGGTGAGGCAGGTTGTCTGGACACAACCCATATCAATATCAACAACTGGTGGTATCGCAGCGACGGCAGCTACCACGACGATCTGAGCTTTCCCTGGACCAGCGGCCCGAATCGGGAATGTCCGCGCCCGCTCACGCCGCTGACCAACCAGAAGGTCACCCTGCTCAACGAGATCGATGCAATGACCGCGACCGGTTATACCCATATCGGCCTGGGTGCGGTCTGGGGATGGCGCGTGGTCTCACCGGATGCGCCGTTCACCGAAGGTGTGCCCTACGACAACGAGGCGTGGCGCAAGGCGGTGATCATCCTCACCGACGGCGACAACACCACCAATAACAGCGTCTACACCGGGTATGGCTATCCTTCGGAAGGGCGCCTGGCCGGGACCACGGGCGGCTGGGCCAGCAAGCAGCAACTCGATCAGCGTCTCAGCGAGACCTGCGAGAACATGAAGGCGGTCGGGATTCAGGTCTACACCATCACCTTCAATCTCGGCAGCGAGACCACCAAGACCCTGTTCCGGCAGTGTGCGTCCTCGCCGGAACAATATTTCGATTCGCCGGACAACCTCTCCTTGCAGGGGGCGTTTCGCGCCATCGCCAACCAATTGAGCAATCTGCGGGTGTTCCGATGAGCCGCCGCCATCGCGCTGCGCGTTGCCCGCTTCGCCATCAGGACGGGTCGGTGATCATGGAATTTCCGATCCTGGCGATCCCGTTCCTGATGGCCCTGTTCGCGGTCATCGAGCTCGGCTACAGCCAGTTCCTCAATACCGTTCTCGACATTGGCGTCGATGAAGCGGCACGGCAGGTCCGAACTGGCCAGGTGCAGGTCGCGGACGATGCCCTGGGCATGTTCAAACGGATTCTCTGCGACCGGGTCGGTGAGGTCATGGGTTGCGACCGACTGATCATCGATGTCGCCAACTTCACGACCTTCAACGGCGTCAATGCCTTTGCCGCGCCGGACATCAATGCCACCCAGTTCACCCCCGGTGGCGCCGGGGACATCGTGGTTGCCCGGGTCGCGTATCCGTGGACCTTCAGCACCCCGCTAATCGGCGATGCGATGGCGGATTGGAGCGGCAATCTGGTGTCCTCCGCCGTGTTCCGGAATGAACCTTTCGAGGGGCCCCCGCGATGAATGCTCGCCTCCACAACAGTTCGAAACCCGGCGCACTGCGCCAGCGCGGTGTCATGTCCATCGAGATGGGACTGGTGATGCCCTTCGTGATCCTGCTTCTGCTCGGCATGGTGGATCTCAGTCGTATGCATCTGGCGGGGCGCAAAGCGGTGACGGCGGCGCAGTCGGCCGCTGACCTCGTTGCGCAGGAAACGACCATCGATGGTTTCCGACTCGATGACATTGCCGCCGCGATCCGCACCATCCTGGAGCCGTTTCCCAGTGGTTCGGTGGGTTTCAACCTCATCAGCGTGGTCATGGATGCCGATGGCAACACGGCTGTCGATTGGCGTTACACCGGCGGATTGATCGACGCCGATATGGCGGCGCCCGCCGGTGCCGCGAATCTCGCCGAACCGGGAGGCAGCGTGATCGCGGCGGTGGTCTCTTACCAGCACGCGCCGCTGTTCGGGTTGTTCAGTCCCATGCGTTTTTCCGAAGTCGCGCTCGCCAAACCCCGTCGGGTGCCGGTGATTCCGCGCATCGATGAGTGAAACCCGGAGCAATCCCATGTTCATGCAAAACAGACTGTTGATCCTTTCCTTGCTATGGCTGGTTCTCGGCGGTTGTACCGCCACCCAGACCAAGCCGGAGACCGAGACGCCCGGATCCGACACCGCCAGTCGGCTGGTCGATCTGGGGGACGGCGTGGTCGCACGCGGCGAACCGGAGACCGCACTGGCGATATTCGATCGCGCACTGGCCAACAGCCCGAACCATCGCGGCGCGCTGCTTGGCAAGGGACAGGCCCTGACCGCATTGGGGCGGCACGCCGAGGCGGAAACCGTGTTGCGTCAGGCACGGGATATTTATCCCCATAGCGGGTTGGTGTTGTCGGCTTATGCCCGTCTGTTGATCGAATCCGGTCGCGCAGAAGTCGCCGTCGGGGAACTCGATGGGTATTTCATGGCCCACCCGGCGGCGGATGCCGGGTTATGGAATCTCAAGGGTCTGGCGTTGGACGCGCTGAGCCGTCATGGCGAGGCGGAACAGGCTTACACCCAAGGGTTGGCGCGGTCGCCGCAATCGGTGTCACTGCGCAACAACCTGGCCTATTGCCTGATTCTTCAAGGGGACTACGCACGCGCCGCCGATCTGTTGCAACGCCTGGTGGATGGCGAGGGAGGTCAACCTCGGCACCGCCAGAATCTCGCTCTGGCGTACGGGCTGGTCGGCAATCAGGAACGCGCCCGGGAAGTTGCTCGCCTGGACCTCCAGGGGGATGCCGTGGAACGCAACCTCAACTACTACCAATGGCTGCGTGATCTGCCGGCGCCGACCCGTTATCAGGCCTTGTTGCGGCGGCCATGATGTCGGCCCGCTTGCTTCCGGCGATCATCGCGTTGTTGATGATGAGCGGCTGTGCAACCCGCGCACCGTTGCCAGCGTCGCCGAGCGATGTCGCCGTTGATCCGGTTGTGGATCCGATCGAAGCGGTCGCCGCCGCATCGTCGGTTCTGAGTCCATCTGAACCGACGGCGATCGACCTCGAGCGTATTGCGCTTCTGCGCCGTAACGCGAGGTCGGCCGAGAATCAGCGGGACTGGCAGACGGCGTTGACCTGCCATGCACAGATCGTTGCCGAGTTGCCCGGCGATCTCGAGGCGCTGATCGGTCTTGCGGAAAACTACCGTCGTCTGCAGCGGCGGCTGGAAGCGGAGCTGACCTGGCACGCCGCGCAGGCCATCGACGCCAGGGACGACCGGGTGGTGCATGGCTATGTGGCGTTTCTGATCAGCGCCGGGCGTGCTCAGGAAGCGCTTGAGGTCATCGCGCCGATGGTCATGGCGGCGGGTTTGGCGGGGACCGCCGAATTGGGCGAGCGGACCTATGCCCTGGCGGGTGCCGCCTATGACCGACTCGGTGATCATGCGGCGGCGGAACGGGTCTATCGGCGAGGTCTGCGCGGGCACCCGGATTCCGTAAGCTTGCGCAACAACCTGGCTTTCGGCCTGATTCTGCAAGGCCGACCGCATTACGCAGCGGTGTTGTTGATGGACATGGAAAAGGCCGGACTCGGCGGGTCGCGTCAACGTCAGAATCTCGCGCTGGCCTGGGCGCTTGCCGGGCGAACGGATCGCGCATCCGAAGTGGCGGGGCGCGATCAGGATGTCGCCACATTGCAGACCAATCTCAACTACTTCGCTTGGTTGCGCGGCCTGGATCGGGAGCCTCGCCGGCTTGCCTTGCTGGGCTTGTAAGCAGCGGTTCGAGTGCGCCTCCCACCCGCTTGACGCCGAGCGGATTGTGGCGCGACGGCGGCAAACGTTGATGTTCGTGCGGTAGCGCGGAGGTTTTGCCGCCGCAGGAATCCCAGGATCGGCTGGCTTCGGGCTACTATCTGGGCCATGTCTCTGGCCCGAACTCATTCCGCTTTACCGACGCGCTGGCGTCGTCTCACGTTGACGATCTGGGGTTTTGCGGCCTTGCTGATCACCGTCGCCGAGGCCGAGCCGTTGAACCATCATCCCTGGGTTGTCTATTACGCCGCCGAGGTGCCGGTCACGGTGTTCGATCCGTATGAACTCGTGGTGTTCGACAGTGAAGCGCATCCGCCGCTGCAAGGCCTCAAGGAACGCGGGAAAACCGTACTTGGCTACCTCAGTCTGGGGGAGGTCGAGTCCCACCGAGATTGGTTCGGCGAGGTGCGTGAGGCGGGTTTGCTGATTCAGGAAAACCCGGTCTGGAAAGGCAGTTGGTTCGTCGATGTGCGCGACCGCCGCTGGACGAAGAGGGTGATTGAAGACCTGATTCCACGCATCCTGCATCGCGGCTTCGACGGGGTGTTTCTCGATACCCTGGATAACCCGCCGCATCTGGAGCGCACCGATCCGAAACGCTACGCGCGAATGACCGAGGCGGCCGCCCGTCTGGTGCGCAGCATCCGTCGCCATTACCCGGACATCACAATCATGCAGAACCGGGGTTATGAGCTGTTGCCGGATGTCGGAGACAGCATCGATGCGGTGCTGGGTGAGTCGGTGTTTGCGGATTACGACTTTGACAAGAAGGTGTACCAGCGCGTCCCGGAGGACTTGTATCGCGAACAGCGCGCGATACTCCGTGAGGCGCAGCAGCAACATCCGAAACTGGCCATTTACACCCTCGATTACTGGGATCCCGCCGATACGGCGGGGGTGGCTGCGATCTATGCCGAACAGCGTGCCAACGGGTTTCGGCCTTATGTGGCAACGATCGACCTCGACAAGGTCGTGCCGGAGCCCGGGCCGTGAGCGGGCGGCGGCGCCGGATGCGCCTCGGTGTGTTCGCGGGCTTGCTGTCCGGCGTGCTGTTCGGGCTGTCGCTCGGGGCCGTTCCGGTCGCCAATGCGACGCCGGTGCCGCGTGCGGTGCTGGCATTTTATGACGCCGATCAGGATCCGGAGATAGCCCATTTGCGGATCCATCAGATCGCGGAAATGCCGCTCAACCACCTCGGTTTGACGGTGCGGTACCAGGATCTGGGTGCGCCGCTTCCCGAAGCCGACGAAATGGCCGATGTGCGCGGGGTGATGCTCTGGCTGGAACAGAGCCATGTGCCGAATGCCACGGCATTGTTGAATTGGCTGATCGCGCAGATGGAAGCCGGACGCAAGGTCCTGATCATGGGACCGCACGCCTTCCTCTATGACGCCCTCAGCGGACCGGTTGAGCCGTCCCTGGCGGCCAGGTTCTGGAAGACGCTGGGGTTGGCGGTCGGCGACCTGTGGGTCGCCGATACCTTCGACTCGAAGTTCGCTTACGACCCCCGTCTGGTCGGTTTCGAACGACCGATCGAGGGTGTCTTGCCGCCATATCAGGAAATGCATGCGATCGATCCGGCGATGAAAATTCATCTGCGTGCCAGGGTCGGACAGGATGAGAACACCGATCCCCGGGTGCTGATCGCCAGTGGACCGCACGGTGGTTACGTGGCCGAAGGCTACGTGCTCGAATTCGATGTCGATAAGGCCATGCGGCGTTACTTTCTGAATCCGTTCGAGTTCTTTCGCCAGGTCTTTGCGACCGACGATCTGCCCAAGGCCGATGTCACCACGCTGGCAGGACGGCGCCTCTATTTCAGCCATATCGACGGGGACGGTTGGCGCAATCGTGCCTTGATCCCGGAATACAAACAGCACAATGGATTGGCCACTGAGGTGCTGCTCGACAAGGTGTTCCGGGCTTATCCGGATCTGCCGGTGACCATCGGTCCGATCGTGGCCGACATCGATCCGGCCTATTTCGGTACCCCGGAGTTCGATCAGCTCGCCAAGGACATCTTCTATTTGCCCAACGTCGAAGCGGCCAGTCATACCTACAGCCATCCGCTGCAATGGCGTTTCTTTCAGCATCCGACACCGGGCATGGAGAGGGCATTTCTAGACCGGTACCCGCGTCCCCGAAAGGAGGACGACGGCAAACTGAAGAGCGTCTGGGACCTGTTCCGCAAGTCGGAGAAGAACCCGGCCCCGGCGCCGGATTCCGCCTACGCGGTTCAGGAGGCGGGCACCGAGCAGGATCTGAGCAAAGGCTATGCCGTGCCGCGTGCGTATTACACCGGCCCGTATGACAACGAGAAGGAAATCGGAGGTTCGCTGGAGAAAATGGCGGATTACTTGTTGCCGGGCGATCGGGCGGAGGTACTGCTGTGGTCGGGCAATACCCAGCCATACGCGGCGGCAATCCGGCTCACGCGGCAACTCAAGGTCCGTAACCTGAACGGAGGGGATACCCGTTTCGACCGGAAGTTCCAGTCCTACGCATGGGTTGCGGCGATTGGTCGCGAGGCGCGCGATGCGCAAGGCAGTGAACGCCAGATCTACGCCGCGAGCAGCAACGAGAACACCTATACCAATCTGTGGACCGGGCCGTATTACGGCTTTCGCAATCTTCGTCAGACCCTCAAGAACACGGGTCGGCCGTTGCGGGTGAAGCCGCTCAATATCTACTACCACATGTATACAGGCGAGCGTCTGGCCAGTCTTCGTGCGCTCCTGGACAACATCGACTACGTCCGCACGCTGGAAATCACGCCGATCACTGCCAGCCAGTATGCCGCTGTCGCGGACGGCTTCTATACGACACGCTTCGAGGCCTTGGGTGCCGATCGCTGGCGGGTGCACGACCGGGGTGATTTGCAGACTCTGCGTTTCGACCGGGCGACATTCCGTGCGGTCGATTTCACCCGAAGTCGGGGCGTGATCGGGCAGAACCATCAGCAGGGCAGTCTTTACGTTTATCTCGATGCCGCAGAGCCCGCTCCGGAAGTGGCGCTCCGGGACATTGAACGCAGCGATGTCGATCCGCCGGCGGATCGGGTTTATCTGATCGATGCGCGATGGCCGGTGCATGCGATGAAGCGGAACGGTGATGGCTTTGGTGCGACGTTGCAGGGTTTCGGACCGGGCGAGATGCATTGGTGGGTGCCGCACAGCGGTCGTTATCGGATGCGTGCAGAAAATGTCCGGGGTTTGACATCGCAGGCCGAGGTTCAGGTCGGCGATGATCATCGGCTGATACTGAGCCTCGACGAGGCGCCGATCTACCAGACCACCATTACCGTTGAACGCGTGCCGGGCGAATGAACGGCATCGCGATTCCGCCGTTGAAGACGCATCACGGCGCGTTTGCCTTGTTGATGCTCAGTGGCTTGCTGCTGTCGGTGATGCTGGCGCCCAGCCAACCTGAACTGGCGTTGATGTATCTGAAGAGCGAGCGGCTCGACGATGCCTTGAGCAGTTATGAGGCTTTATACGAAGGGGGTAATCGCTCGGTCGCCGTGGTGATTCCGTTGGCGCGTGTCTATCAGCGTCTGGGCTCGGTGCAGGCCGCCATCGAGGTGCTTGAAGACTTGCTTGCGCAACGACCGAACAATGCCGAGGCGCTGGATTTGCTCGCCGATGCGTATCGGGACGATCAGCGTCCGTATGAGCAGATGCGCATGTTGGCGCGACTTGCGGTGGTCAAACCCAGTGTCGGGCGGCTCGCTGATCTTTCCGCCCTGTATAACTATTTCGGGGACTATTCACGCCAGATCGATGTGCTCAAGCAACTGCACGCCCTGGCCCCGGATGAGGGCCAATACGTGCTCGATCTCGCGCGCATGCTGGCCGCCGAGAACCGACACGGCGAAGCCAGTACGGTGATCTCGGAATGGCTCGCACGCGCCAATCCGAATCGCTCGGATCAGTTCGATCACGTTCGGGCGGGCGTCGATCTGCAGGTGCATCTCTATCTGGTCGAAGGCAATCCGGATGCGGCGCTCGCGTGGGCAATCGATGCCGTCGCCAATGATCCGCGCCGACTTGCGGATTACGTCGGTCTGTTTGAACAGCGCGCCTTTCCGACGCTCGCGGTCGCCCTGTTACGCCGTTTCAGTGATCAGGTCGAAGCCGATGATGGCCTGTTCGCCCACTATCTGGATCTGCTGACCCGGACTGGGGATGAGGCCACCGCGTTCTCCTTGTTGAGTCGTCGTCAGGAACTGGGCCGCCTGAACGATGAGCTGGGTGCGCGATTCGCCGACCTTGCCTATGGGCGCAAGTTGTTCGGTCTGGCTCTCAGCGTGGCCGGGCATCTGGATCTGGGCAGGTTGCCGCCGTGGTTGCTCGAGGCCCTGCTGGAATCCGCGATAGAGGCCAGGGATGAGGTCTTCATTGCCCGCTTCGAGGAAACCCTGGGCGCTCAGTACCTCTCGGGCAAACCGTTGTTGGCTGCGCGTCTTGCCCTGTTCCGGGGCGATCGCGACGCGGCCTTGCGCTGGCTTGCGCAGGCGGCGCAGGCACCACTCGACTTCACCCAGCAGACACAGTTGGCGCAGCTTTATCTGAACCTGAAACAGCCAGATCGCGCCCTGGCCGTGTTACGGCGCTTGGCAGGCAATGCGGGGGCGGATCCACGATTGCTGGCGGAAATGGCGCCGATCTATCTCAGCGCGGGCCGGATTGATGAAGGACTGACTCAGTTCGCGCAACTGCGCAAACGCCGACCTGATCCGAGTATTGAATACGCTTGGGCGATGCTGGCGAGCGCCGCTGGACGAGACGCGGAAGTGGCGGCCTGGTTGGAAACGTCGCCGCTCAAACAGCGGTCTCTCAACGACATTTACACGCTTTATTACGCGGCGGCAGATCGAGGGCACGCCCGGCTTGCCTTGCGTTTCGCCCAGCTTGTCCAGCCCCGGGAAAAGGCCCCGGACGGCGACATCCTGCTTGCGCAGGCGGAGCTGGCGGCCGGCCAGCCGGTGGCGGCCATGACGCATCTGCGCCCCTGGTTGACGGTCGATGCCGACGATGTGCGCGCACGCATCGATGAAATCTGGCAGGCCGCTTTGCTTGCCGCGTGGGAAAAAGGCGAGGCGCCGCGTGCGGATGTGCTCGCGTATCTGGATGCGCGTTTACACATGCCTGGGCTGACTCGCGCGCAACGACGCGGGATCGGCTTCCAATTCCTCGAGCTGGGCGAGAAGGCGCGCGCCGAAGGCCAGTTTCAGAAGCTTGCCGAAGGGGCGGCCGCCGACTCGGCCGATGTTCGCCAATTGTTGTTCCTCTGGGGGCCCTTGCCGCAAGGCAAACGTCTGGACTGGCTGGAACGACAGGCGCGGTCTGCGGCGCCGGACCGTCGCGAAGGCTGGTGGAAGGTGTTGCGGGATGCCGGGGCAAGCGATCGGCTCGAAGCGTTGTTGCGCCAGCTCCCAGAAAGTCAGCACGATCGTGCCGTCGATGATTGGTTGCTTGATGCAATTCAGGCGCGTCCGACCGGTTCGGAACGCGATCGGGTTCTGGATGATGAACTGCTCAGACAAGCGGCGCGCAGCCGCGACCCGGCGCGTGTCGAGGTGCTCGCCAACCGAGCCCGTGCCGCCGAGCGCAGCGCGACCGCATTAACGCTCTGGGATCGTCTGTTGTCACTGGTTCCGGACCATCGGGTCGCCCTGCGTGAATTGGGTCTGGCGGCGTTTGCAAATGAAGACCGTCAGCGGGCGCGAGAATTGCTGCATCGCTACCACTCGCGCTACACCCCCGACTGGGAGACGCGCTATTTCCTTGCGGAAGCCCTGACCGGTTTGCGGTTGCGCAAGGAGGCCGAACCGGAGTACCGGGAAGCGCTCAAACTGTTGGCAAAGCAGGCGCGTGATAAATGGACGCGCGCCATGCGCGTCGCCGAGGCACAGTCGCTGAGCCGCATCGGCGATATCGATGCGGCGCTGGATGCCTATGAGGCGCTGCATCGGGACTTCCCCAACGATTACGATCTGCGTGCGGACTACGTGGCCTTGTTGCTTGAGCACGGCTATCTGGAGAGGGCGCGGGCCATTCTGGACGGTAAACAATGAGTTCATTGCGCTTCATGATCGGCTTGATGTTGGTACTGGCGAACGGTTCCGTCGCGTTGGCGGCCTTGCCAAGTACCGGGATCGGCGTAGAGACGGCCTGGTTCGAGCTACGGTTCCCGCGCCCGGTTCAGATACAGCGGGAAGACCGCGATGGTGGCTGGGTGTTGCGCTTCTCGCAGCCGTTGGATACGGACCTGGAACTCAGTGCGAAGTCCCTGGAGGCCTGGGTTGCCTCGATGTGGGGCGGGTTTGACAGCCTGTTGATCAAGCCACAGGCGCAGGTGGATGCGCGCTTCCAGATCGATAAGGACCGGGTGCGGGTTGAATTCCGCCGCAGTGCGCAGCGGCAGGTAGCGACCGAGCCGGCGGTTGCGCCTCCCAGCGCGCGTCAGGCAATGCGTCTGGCGCGTCTCGATGCCATCTGGCTGGTGGAGAATGGCCGTATCCAGGAAGCGGTTCTGGCCTTGCGCGGACTGGTCGCGGAGCACCCGAACGAGGCCGATCTGCGTATCGATCTGGCCGGTGTCGAATCCCGTCTCGGACATTGGTCCGATGCCCTGGCGCACTACGATCGTGCCCTGGCACTGCTGCGCAACGATCCGAGATCAACCACCGATGACGCAGAGCTGGCGAGGGCCAGAGCCGATCTATGGCGCGAGAATGCCCCGTATCTTCGGGTCGAAACCTGGCGGCAACGTTTTGGAGACAGCGAGGTTCAACGGGTTGTAAAGACCGATCTGCGGGTGTTGCTTGACGACGACAGCGCGCTCGAATTTGAACACCGACTGGTGGGTCTCGAGGAAAGCACGGCGGTGCGTGACATCAATGGCGTGGCATCAACCTTTGACGGCACTCGTCAGCGGCTGCGTGGCGATCTGCTCTACAGCGATGGCGACGCCGGGAAGGGACGTATCGGATTTACCTTCAATGGCGTCGAACCCGGGTTGCGCTGGCGGCATCAATGGTTCCGCGAGGGCAAGCAATGGGGCGGTACGCATTGGTTGTCGGCGGTCCTGCACGAGGCCTGGGATGAGCTGCCGGAAGCCCTGATCGGATACGGATTCCGGGATGGTGCCGCCTTGGGTGCCTCATGGGCCAATGGTGACCGGATCAATTCCGAGGCGGAGTTGGGTGTTTATCGCTACGGGCTCGATGGGTTCGACGATGCCGTGCGCAGTTGGAACGCCCGCTATTCGGTGCGCTATCTGGTATCCGGGCCGAATCCGTCCGTCGATGTCGGTTATGGGCTGGATAAGGTTCAGAGTTTTGGATCGGTCTGGCGGGTCGCCGCCGATGGCACCGATTTTAAACCGCTCCCGTTGAGCTCCAGTGAGGTACATAGCGTGGACGTCAGCGCGATCGAGTGGTTTGGGGATGAGCTGAAAATCAATGGGCAACTCGGCTATGGCTATGATCGGAAGAACGGCAAGGGTGTGTTTGCCAACTTCGGCGTGGTCTACGCACCGTGGGACGATTTCGAGGCTGGCCTGAGCACCAGTTACAGCAATACCTCCGGGCGTGCCGGGGACAGCGTTCTGACCCGATATAACCTGTATCTGAAATGGTGGTTTTGATGCGACGCGCAACACCCCTGGGCGATGAAAAACTGCGTGGAGACCTGAAACGTGGCTGACAGCGATTCGGTTGCCCGGGTCGTCGATCCCCGGCGCGAGGCGGAAGCCCAGGCAACCCTGGGGATCGAGATCGAGCAGCGTTGGGGTTCGTTTCTGGGTCTGCGCCGTCAGGCCTGGATGGAGATCCTGGTGATCCTGATCGGACTGACGCTGCTCGATGAATTCGTGTTCTCGGCGGACCGATTCATCAACGTCTATCCGCACCCTTACTGGATCGTGGTGGTGCTCGCCAGCGTGCAGTACGGCTCCGGGGCGGGGATCGTGGCCACGGTGTTTGCGTCCATCCTGTTGCTGGCCGGCAACCTGCCGGTGATGCAGATCGATGAGGACCTGCATCAGTGGTTCTGGGTAATGTCCAAGCGCCCCTTGTTATGGCTGGCCACTTCGGTGGTGGTGGGCGAACTTTCCGCCCGACATATACGCGAACGCAAGCGCATGGCCGTGGAATTGGCGCAGGCACGCAATCATGAGGTGTTGCTGACCGAGGCGTTCGAAGACGTGCAGGCGATGCGCGAACGTCTGGAAGTGCATGTGGCCGGGCAGTTGCGTACCGTCAGTCGCACCTGGGCGGCGGCGCGTTCGATCGAACGCCTCGACCCCGCACGGGTGCTGCTGGGTATTACCGATATGGTCACGACCCTGCTTGAGCCGACCAAGTTTTCGGTGTTCACGTTTACCGATAATCGCTTGCAGGCGGCGATTCAGAAGGGATGGCGGCGCAAGGACAGATATGAGCGGTACTTCACCGAAACCTCGCCATTGTTCCGTGCGCTTGTCGGGCAGCATCGCATTCTGACGGTCGCCAACCCGGACGATGAGGTGGCGCTGGATGGACAGGGAAAGATGGCGGGGCCGCTGGTCAACCCGGAGACCGGCGAGATGATCGGCATGCTCAAGATCGAGGAGCTGGGTTTTGCGCAACTGTCGGTCAGTACCCAGGAGAACTTCCGCTTCATTTGTCAGTGGATCGGGTCGGTGTACGGCAACGCCGTGCGCCATCAGGAAAGCCAGGCCCTGGCGATGTTCAACAGCGAAGACAACCTTTATAGCGAGGCCTTCTTCGTGCGCCATCGCGAATTCCTTTCCGGACTGGCGCAGCGCATCGGTTTTGACCTGACCATGCTCACCGTGACTCTGCGCAATCACGATCAATTGCCCGAATCGGTTCGCAATCAATTCACGGTGGCGCTGGGGCAGGCGGTCAGCGATGCCCTGAGGAATACCGATCTGGCGTTCAATCAGCGCAGCCGCTCCTGGGAATTTGCGGTGATGTTGCCGGGCACGCCGGAAGCCGGTGCCCGCATCGTGGTGCAGAAGCTTTCCGAACTGTTGGCTGGAAAGATCGATCGATTGGCGATGGCCCCCGATTATGAGATCGGGATTGAAGTGCTGGTGACCCCCGCATCGCCGTTGATCAACGATGCGCCGCGTACCCCGACGCTGCCGGGCAGCGAGTCCTATTACGTGGCTCAGAAGCATTTTCTCACCGACCTCTCGCGGCGCATGAAATTCGCGCTCACCGAACTGAAGATCCAGTTTCCTCCGATGGGGGAGGCCGACTCTTCGGCCAGAACGCGCTTCATTCAGGCGGCACGCAAGGCGCTGGATTCCGTCTGGCCGGAGCTGGATATGCCGATTGAGCTGGACATGGATGTCGGCGAGATTTCGGTTTTGCTGTCTGCCACCGGTGCTGGCGAGGTGCGTGCAAGGGAGACGGATCTGCTGGCGGCGCTGACTGCGCGGCTGGATGCCTTCCCCGGCGTGGTCGCCGCACTGCGTTTTGATGTCTCGACCCTGGTCAAGGTGGAACAGCGTGATGGCCGATTCCGTCGAGGATGACGTTCGCCGGGCACCGCCCCTTTGCTTCCTGCATGGGGTATTGCCGCTGCTGCTGAGTCTGGCGGCAGACAGCACCCTGCTGTGGATGTGGCATATCGGCGCCTTATCGCTGCCGGTGCAGATGCTGCTGCATCCGTTTGCGGCAGCACTTACGGTAATCAGTATCGGCGCCTGCAAGCGCGATGGACTCGATGAGCGGCTGCCCTGGCTGGCCTTTCTGACGGTACTTTTCCTGGGCCCTTTGGGGGCGCTGGGCATGCTTTGGGCGGTGTTGATGTATTGGCGTTTTCAGCGCCGTGCGACGCCGTTTGATGTCTGGTATCGGACCATCCTTCCGGAACAGGATGTGAGTCGTTCGGAAGCCTTGGTGCAGCGTTTGCGCGCCTGGGGACAGCGTGAGGAGCAAAGTCGCCAGCCGGTGCCGTTTCCGGAAATCATGCAGGGCGGTACCCGTGCCGATAAGCAGCTTGCGATTGCGCTGATGTCGCGAAATTTCAATGCGGCCTTTGCGCCGGCATTCAAGCAGGCGCTGGCGGACGAGGACAACGCGGTCCGGGTTCAGGCGGCCTCCGCAATCACCCATATCGAAGAACAGTTCCTGAAGGCGTCCTTGCGTCTGGAGCGCGATGTGAAGCGCCACCCGCGCAACGCGGCAGCGTGGTTTGCGCTGGCCCGCCATTATGACGATCAGGCCAATGCGGGATTGGCCGATGAGGATGCCATCAACGCGGCTCGAAGTAAGGCGGTCGATGCGTATCAGCAAGCCCTGGTTATCGACCCGGTAAATTTCGATGCGGTGTGGGCCTTGGGGCGCTTGCGGGTCCGGATTGGCGATGTGGAAGCGGCGATCCAGGATTTCGAACTCGCGTTCGCCACACGGCCGACGGTCTCGATGAATCAGCGCGTCTGGTATTGGGAAAGCCTTTATCGTGCAAATCGATTTGCGGTATTGAGGAACGACGTGCGCACCCATTTCGGGAATCGGAACGAGCGGCTCGGTTTGTCTCCGGCGGTACTGGACAGCGTGGCGTTGTGGGCCGGTGAGGTGCCTCAGGTTGAAGTCCGCAGCGGGGGTGTTGCATGACCGAGGCGGCGGACGCAGCGGATGTCTGTCTCATACTCGAAGGCAGTTATCCGTATGTCGCCGGCGGGGTGTCGAGCTGGACCCACGACCTGATACGCGCACAACCGGATCTGAGCTTCCATCTGCTGACCCTGGTGGCGCCGAACAGCACCCTCGATCTGCGCTATGAGTTACCGCCGAATGTGACCGGGGTGACCGTGGTGACGCTGCAACGGCTCGGCAAGGGGCGTCGCAAGGTGCGGGACCAGGCCGGTTTGATGAAGGCCCTGGAGCCGGGGTTGCGGGGGCTGTCCGGGAAAGGCGGGCTTGAGGCGGTCTCCAGTTTGCTGGACGCATTGCATGCGTATGGCAAGCAATCCCGCGAACCGTTGGGGAGCCAGGTGCTGCTCAATTCCAGGCAGGCCTGGGAAACGCTGCTGCGCATGTACCACAGCGAGTTCCCGAACGCGGCGTTCCTCGATTACTTCTGGACCTGGCGCGGGCTGTTTGGCGGCGCCTACGCGGTGTTGCTCGCGCCGTTGCCGAAGGCGAGGGTGTATCACGCGGTATCGACCGGGTATGCGGGCCTGATGATGGCGCGGGCCAAGCTCGATACCGGCGCTGCCACGATTCTGACCGAGCATGGCATCTACACAAATGAGCGGCGGATCGAGCTGTCGATGGCAGACTGGCTCTATGAAGAAAGCAGCCTGGCCGGCTTGGTCGTGGATCGCGAGAAACGCGGCTTGCGCGACCTCTGGATGAACAGTTTCGAGAGTTATTCCCGGGCGACCTACGCGGCGGCGGATCACATCCTCACCCTGTTTCAGGGCAACCAGAGTTTTCAGTTGAACGATGGTGCGGATCCGGCGCGCATGCGGGTCATTCCCAACGGCATTGATTTCGACGCGTATTCGGCTGTTGAACCGGTGCCGGATCGTCCTCCGACCATCGCGCTGATCGGGCGTGTGGTGCCGATCAAGGATGTGAAGACCTATATCCGTGCGATTGCCCAGGTCCGGGAGGTGATACCCGAGGTCGAGGCCTATCTGCTCGGACCGTACGACGAAGATCCGGCGTATTACGCCGAGTGCGAGGAGCTGGTCGAGCATCTGCACCTGCGCGCCAATTTCGAGTTCACCGGACGGGTGAAACTGACCGATTGGATGGGGCGTATCGATCTCATGGCACTGACCAGTATTTCCGAAGGACAGCCGCTGGTGATCCTGGAGGCGGGTGCGGCCGGCATTCCGACGGTGGCAACCCATGTCGGTGCCTGTCGCGACCTGATTGAGGGCGATGACCGGGAGTCCCCGCCTTTGGGTCCCGGTGGGCGCGTGGTGCCGCTTTCCAATCCCAGTGCCGCCGCCGGTGCGATGATTGAGCTTTTGCGGGATCGCGACAAATTGAAGGCCTGTGGCGAGGCGATGCGTGAGCGGGTGCGCCGCTACTACAACAAGTCGGATCTGGATCGAACCTATCGCGAGTTGTACGAGCAGTGTTTCGCTGGGGAAAACAGGGCGGGTCGGGCCTTGGTCCGGGGGTCGGAATGACGCCGTCTATGCACACTCTGGTTCCGTTCCCCGGGCTTGCGGGCGGCCCGCCGCCGAGAATTGATCTGCAGATGGCGACCGGATTCATCGCCGATGGTGCGCTGCGCATCTCGGTGGTCCTGCGGGTCGGCGAAATGATTCTCCGGATTCCCGATGCTGGTGTTCCGGGCGTTGTCGATGGATTGTGGCGACACACCTGTTTCGAGGTCTTCGTTCAGGGGGAAGACGCACCGGCGTATGCCGAATTCAACCTGTCGCCCTCGCGACAATGGGCTGCCTATCGTTTTTCCGGTTATCGCGATCAGGGGTGTGCGCTGGTGATGCCGGACCCGGGTATCGAATGCGTTCGGGACGCAGAGCGCCTGACTCTGGCCGCCACGCTTTCTGCGTCGGCATTGCCGCCCGGATCGCCCCTCCATATCGGTTTGACGGCAGTGCTTGAAGACACCGCCGGGAAGCTGTCTTATTGGGCGCTTGGTCACACTGGCGAACGTCCGGACTTCCACCGTGCGGACAGTTTCACCCTGAATCTGGAGCGCTGATGCTGTTCGGACTCGACCGCCTGCTGGCGGATGCGGAACTACGTCGTCCCCTGCGCGGCAAACGGGTCGCGCTGCTGGCACATCCGGCCTCGGTCACGACCGACCTGACGCATGCCCTGGATGCGCTCGCCGCATCCCGGGACATCACCTTGTCGGCGGCTTTCGGACCGCAGCACGGCCTGCGCGGCGACAAGCAGGACAACATGGTCGAGTCGCCGGATTACCGCGATCCGGTGCATGGGATTCCGGTATTCAGCCTGTATGGAACGGTGCGACGGCCCACCGCTGCCATGATGGACAGCTTCGATGTGTTGCTGGTCGATCTTCAGGATCTGGGCTGTCGTATCTATACCTTCATCACCACCTTGCGTTATGTGCTCGAAGCCGCCGCTGCGCATGGCAAATCCGTATGGGTGTTGGACCGTCCCAATCCCGCCGGTCGTCCTGTCGAGGGCCTGACCCTGCGTCCGGGTTGGGAGAGTTTCGTCGGCGCGGGTGAGATGCCGATGCGACATGGCATGACCCTGGGTGAACTCGGTCATTGGTTCATCGCCACGCTGAGGTTGGATGTCGAATATCGGGTCATCGAGATGCAGGGCTGGCAGCCGGATACCGCACCCGGTTTCGGTTGGCCGCTTGGCCAGCGGACCTGGATCAACCCTAGTCCCAACGCACCTAATCTATTTATGGCGCGCTGTTACGCCGGGACGGTGATGCTCGAAGGCACGACCTTGTCGGAAGGTCGTGGCACCACGCGTCCACTCGAATTGTTTGGCGCCCCCGATCTCGATGCCGCCGGGTTGATCGAGGGCATGCAGAGGATGGCGCCGGAATGGTTGCATGGGTGTCGATTGCGCGAATGTTGGTTTGAGCCCACCTTCCATAAGCATGTTGGCAAGCTCTGCGCCGGGGTGCAGATGCATGTTGAGGACGCCAGCTACAAGCACGTGGCATTCCGCCCGTGGCGGGTGCAGGCGCTGGCATTCAAAGTGCTGCGTGCGATGCAGCCGGATTACCCGATCTGGCGAGATTTCGCCTACGAGTACGAGCACGATCGGCTTGCCATCGACCTGATCAACGGCAGTGCGCTGCTGCGTGAATGGGTTGACGACTCGGAAGCCAAACCTGGCGACATGGACGCCCTGGCGATTCAGGATGAGCAGGCCTGGATCGCGGAACGCGAACCGCATCGAATCTATCCCTGAGTCCCGCGTCGATGGGGCTGTTCCGATTGCCGCTTTATGAAGGCGGGGATGATTCCCCGCGACCGCTTACCTATGATTCTGGCCTCACCTTTTTCAAGGCGATCCGATGTCAAACGCTAACGCCGAACGTGCTGCCGAGATGGTGCATCCCCAGGCCGACGAGATCCTGCTGAGGGTGCGCGATCTGCGAACCTGGTTCGGCAAAGGGGAGACGGCGGCCCGTGCGGTGGACGGCTTGGATTTCAATATTCGCCGAGGTGAAACCTTTGCCTTGCTCGGAGAGTCCGGCTGCGGCAAATCCATGACCGCGCTGTCGATCATGCGGCTGGTGCCGGAGCCGGCGGGTCGTATCGTTTCCGGGTCGATCATGCTTGGCAACGAACAATTGTTGCGCCTGCCGGAATCGGCGATGCGCGGTCTGCGCGGCGGTCGCATCGGGATGATCTTTCAGGAGCCGATGACCTCGCTCAATCCGGTCATGAGCATCGGCAAGCAGATCGCCGAGAGCGTCAGGCGTCACACCGGCCTGAAAGGAACGGCGGTGGGCGATCGGGTTGTCGAGTTGCTCGATCAGGTGGGTATTCCCGACCCGGCACGCCGTGCCGAAGCGTTCCCGCATCAGCTTTCCGGTGGTATGAAGCAGCGCGTGATGATCGCGATGGCCTTGGCCGGGGAGCCGGAACTGTTGATCGCCGATGAGCCGACAACGGCGCTGGATGTCACCATTCAGGCGCAGGTCCTGGATCTGCTGCGGCGCCTGCAAAAGGAACGCGGCATGGCGATCCTGCTGATCACGCACGATCTCGGCGTGGTGGCACAGATGGCCGACGAGGTGGCCGTTATGTATGCGGGGCAGATCGTAGAGCGCTGCAGCCGATCCCGCTTCTTTGCGCGACCATTGCACCCGTACAGCCGGAAGCTGTTCAAATCGGTGCCGGACGCAGGACGTCGTGGGGCCCCGCTGGCGGTGATCCGAGGCTCGGTGCCATCCTTGCGACAAGCATTCGGCGGATGCCGCTTTGCGGACCGTTGCGACTTCACCCAGGAGGATTGCGGCACGGAGAGCATCCCGATCAGTGAACCCGAGCGGGGGCATGCCGTGCGCTGCCTTTATTGGGGTGCGCTGGATCAGTCGGAAGCCGTCGGCGCGGTTGCGCAACGGCGAGCTGCGGGCAGTCATGAAGATGAAGACTTGCTGTCCGTCAGCGGCCTCAAGGTGCACTTCCCGATCCGCAAAGGACTGTTGCAACGTGCTGTCGGGCATGTGCGGGCAGTGGATGGCCTCGATCTGCAGCTGCAGAGCGGGCGAACCGTCGCGGTGGTGGGTGAGTCGGGCTGCGGCAAGACCACGGTCGCCAAGGCAATTCTGCAATTGCTCCGACCGACGGATGGATCGGTACGCTTCCGCGATCAGGAACTGACCGGTCTGTCGCCCCGGGCATTGCGTCCACGGCGGCGGGACTTTCAGATCATCTTTCAGGATCCATATTCGTCGATGAATCCGCGCATGCGCGTCCAGGACATCATCGCCGAAGGACTGGTGGTGCAGGGCGAGAAGGGAAATCACCTGGCGCGAGTCGCCGAGCTGCTGCAGCAGGTCGGGCTGCCGGAGGATGCTGGGTCGCGTTACCCGCATGAATTCTCCGGTGGGCAGCGCCAGCGCATCAGCATTGCGCGGGCATTGGCACTGAATCCCGCTCTGATCGTATGTGACGAGCCGACCAGCGCGCTGGATGTGTCGGTTCAGGCCCAGATACTGAATCTGCTACGCCGTCTCCAGGTCGAGCGGAATCTCGCTTACCTGTTCATCACCCACAACATTGCGGTGGTGTCGTATCTGGCCCACGAGGTCGTGGTCATGTATCTGGGGCGGGTGGTGGAGCAGGGGCCGGTTGAACGGGTGCTCGATACCCCGGCGCACCCTTATACCCAGGCCCTGCTCTCTGCCGTGCCGAGCATGGATGCAGGGCATGGGCGGGAGATCATCCGCCTTGAGGGGGATATGCCATCCCCAAGCGATCCGCCATCCGGGTGTCATTTCCATCCGCGTTGTCCGCGCGCGATGGCGGTATGTCGACACGAGTATCCAGCGCAGACCGCGCTGCAGGATGGCCGGGTCGTGCGCTGTCATTTGCTGACGTAAGGGCGCTTTGCGCCGCGATCGGCCTTGGGCCAGTGGTGTTCGCGGCTGAAGCCGCTCCGGCACCCGGATACGCGGAATCCGTCAGATCGCTTTGGCCTGGTCGATGGCGTTGCCGATGTAACTCGCCGGGGTCATTGCCAACAAGCGGTCTTTCGCATCCTGGGGAATGTCCAGGGTGTTGACGAACGCCTGCATGCCGGCCTGATCGACACGCTGTCCACGGGTCAGCGCCTTCAACTTCTCATAAGGCTGTTCGATGCCATAGCGGCGCATCACGGTCTGAATGGGTTCCGCCAGCACTTCCCAGTTGGCGTCGAGGTCCGCGAGCAGCGCCGCGCGGTTGATCTCGAGTTTGCCGATGCCGCGCAATGCGGAGTTGTAGGCGATCACCGAATAACCGATGCCGGTGCCCAGGTTGCGCAGCACGGTGGAGTCGGTGAGATCGCGCTGCCAGCGTGAGATCGCCAGCTTTGAACCGAGGTGCCCGAACAGCGCATTGGCGACTCCGAGGTTGCCTTCGGCATTCTCGAAATCGATCGGGTTGACCTTGTGCGGCATGGTCGAGGAGCCGACTTCGCCGGCGACCGTCTTCTGCTTGAAGTATCCCAGAGAGATGTAGCCCCAGACATCGCGCGCGAAGTCGATGAGGATGGTGTTGAAGCGGCTGACCGCATCGAACAATTCGGCGATGTAATCGTGTGGCTCGATCTGGATCGTGTAGGGGTTCCAGTTGATGCCCAGCGACTCGACGAAACTTTTCGCGAACGCGGCCCAATCGAGGTCCGGATAAGCAGACAAATGCGCGTTGTAATTGCCGACCGCGCCGTTGATCTTGCCGAGCAGGGCAACTTCGGCGACCTGCGCACGCTGGCGTTGCAGGCGATGCACCACGTTGGCGATCTCCTTGCCCATGGTGGTCGGTGAGGCCGGTTGGCCATGCGTGCGGGCGAGCATTGGCGCATCTGCCAATTCGTGGGCAAGGCCGCGCAGCGCGTCGATGATCTTGTCCATCTGCGGCAGCAGCGCAACGCTGCGGCCCTCGCGGAGCATCAGTGCGTGCGAAAGGTTGTTGATGTCTTCGGACGTGCAGGCGAAGTGGATGAATTCGCTTACCGCTTCGAGTTCGGCATTGCCGGCAATCTTCTCCTTGAGGAAATACTCGACGGCCTTGACGTCGTGATTGGTGGTGCGCTCGATGTTCTTGACCCGCTGCGCGTCTTCTTCGGAGAAGTTCGCGGCGATGGCATCGAGGAGATTGTTCGCATGTCCGGAGAGCATCGGAACTTCCGCAATCCCGGTGTTCGTCGCCAGCGCTTGTAACCAGCGCACCTCCACCAGTACGCGGTGCCGGATCAGACCGAATTCACTGAAGATGGGGCGAAGATCGACGGTCTGGCGACCGTAACGGCCATCGACGGGGGAAATGGCGGTCAGGCTGGAGAGTTCCATGGGCGCTCCGAAGGCATCAGATTGGGGCGGATAGCGGGGCGCGAATGATACACCAGCACGCACTTCGGGCTTTGCCCTGGCGCTTTCATTTGCATCGGGACGGGGTATTTAACGTTCTTGTTGGCTATGATTCCGGGGCTTTCTTCTGTGTTTGAGAACATGAAATCGGATTCACCCCCATGAGCGACAACAACAAGAACTACCGCACCGAACGCGACAGCATGGGTGAGCTGCAGGTGCCTGCGGAGGCACTGTGGGGAGCGCAGACCCAGCGCGCGCTGAACAATTTCCCGATCAGCGGCATTCCGATGCCGCGTTCCTTCCTGCGTGCGCTGGGTTTGGTGAAGTCCTGCTGCGCGGAGGCCAATCGCGATCTCGGTCTGCTCGATGCCGCTCGAGCCGAGGCGATCGCCGAGGCATCCTGGGCGATCGCGCGTGGCGAGCACGACACGCAGTTCCCGGTGGATGTGTTTCAGACCGGGTCCGGCACCAGTACCAACATGAATGCCAACGAGGTCATCGCGGCCTTGTGCGCGGCCTCCGGCCAGAACGTGCATCCCAACGATCACGTCAACATGAGCCAGAGCTCGAATGACGTGATTCCGACAACGGTTCAGGTGGCGGCGAGTCTGGAAATCCATGAAAACCTGGTGCCTGGCCTGGCCCATCTCGAGGCCGCGATCGTGCGCCGCGCCCATGAACTCGACGGGATCGTGAAAACCGGTCGTACTCATCTGATGGATGCGATGCCGATTACCTTCGGGCAGGAGTTGCGTGCCTGGGCTGCGCAGACCTGCAAGGCCATTGAACGTATCAAGGACAGCCTGCGCCGGGTTCAGTCGCTGCCTATCGGAGGCACCGCCGTCGGTACCGGTATCAATGCGCCAGGCGAATTCGGCCCCAAGGTCTGCGCACATTTGAGCGCCTCCACCGGACTCGAATATCGCAGCAGCGACAACTATTTCATGGGTCTGGCAAGCCAGGACGTGATGGTCGAGATTTCCGGCCAGCTCAAGGCTGCAGCGACCGCCATGATGAAGATCGCCAACGATCTGCGCTGGATGAACTCCGGGCCGCTGGCCGGTCTGGGTGAGATCGAATTGCCGCCGTTGCAGCCGGGTTCGTCGATCATGCCGGGGAAAGTCAATCCGGTGATTCCCGAGGCGGTCACGATGGTCTGCGTACAAGTCATCGGCAACGATGCCGCCGTGTCCGCAGCCGGGCAGGCCAGTAGTTTCCAGCTCAGCGTGATGTGGCCGGTGGTGGCGCTGAATGTGTTGCAGTCGGTAGAACTGCTCTCCAATGCCGCTCGGGTCCTGGCGGATAAGGCCATCAGCGGGTTCAAGGTACGGGAAGACAATGTTTCGGCAGCGGTTTCCCGGAACCCGATCCTGGTGACGGCGCTGAACCCGGTCATTGGTTATGAAAAGGGAGCGGCGATAGCCAAGCGCGCTTATGCGGAAGGCCGTGCGGTGATCGATGTCGCGCTGGAAATGACTGACCTTGGGAAAGACGAACTCAAACGTCTGCTTGACCCGGGGGCACTCACCAGGGGCGGTATTCAGGGCTGACCCCGAACGGGACCGGGGCTACGTGGTCAATCCGTCTGGATCGTCGCAGTCGTCGCCCGTTGTCAGACGCTCAAATTCCGCGATGACCTGGGCGCCGAACAACAGGATCATCCCGGCGACCTCCAGACTCAGGAGCGCGACAATGGCAGTCGCCAGCGAGCCGTAGACCACGTTCACCAGCGACAGGGTGGAGAAGTACCACACCAGGACATGTCGGGAGATTTCCCACAGGATTCCGGCGACGGTGCCGCCGATCAAGGCATGGCGCCACGCCATGCGACCGACCGGCATGACCATATATATGGCCGTCAACATCACGATCAGGCCGCCCAGACCCAGAAGGTAAAGCAGTGTTGCAGAGACCCCTTGAAGGGCGATCTGCCAACCGAACAGATTCAGTTGGGTGGCGTCGATCGCCTGCAACGCACCGCTGACGAGGCTCATCAGCAACAAGCCGATGCCGAGCATGAGGATGTAGAGGTAAGGCAGCACCGCAGACACCAGGAAGTGCCGACGACGGATGGCAACGCGGTGAAAGAAGATCACCGACATGGCGTTTTCCAGCACGGTGAAGGCCATCGAACTGAAGAAGATCACCACCAGCACGCCAAACCATCCGACCACCTTGCGATGCGCGAGGAAGTTCTTGATTTCCCCCAGGATGGCGACGGATTGCCCGGGCAGTACCAGTTCCAGATGATTGTTCAGGGTATCGAGCAACTGTTCCGGCGGCAGGACGTGGGAGAGCACGATCAGCAGCAAGGCAAACAGCGGCACGATCGATAGCAGGGTGTAGTAGGCGACGGCGCCGGAGAGCAGCAGGCCCTGATTTCGGCGGAACGCGCGTACACAGCGTCCGAGAAAACGCAGCGGATTGCTCAGAATGCAGCGAACGCAGGTCAGGTCGCTGCGTGTCGCCGCGTCGTCCGTCACCGCTCGAACGCCTGACCGGTGACCCCCTTTGAAGCGGGGCCAAGCAGATACAGGAACGGGGCGACGACGTCCGCCGGGGCGGGATGCATGTCGCCGCTTTCGCCGGGGTAGGCGTTGCGGCGAAGTCGGGTCGCGACCGGCCCGGGGTAAATCGTGTTCACGCGGATGCGGCCTTCATGTTCGGTCTCATCGGCGAGGATCTGACTCAGCCCTTCGATTCCGAATTTCGACACGCCATAGGCACCCCAGTAAGCCTTGCCCTTGCGTCCGACGCGATCCGAGGTGAACACGATGCTGGCATCTTCGGATTCGCGCATCAGCGGCAGACAGGCCTGGGTCAGCATGAAGGGAGCGTTGAGATTCACCTGCATGACCTTGTACCAGAGCTCCAGGTCGGCGAGCTCGATCGGGGCGAGCGCGCCGAGCAGCGCCGCGTTGTGCAGGATGCCATCGAGACGCCCAAGGTTGTCCCGGATGTCGTTGGCGAGCTTCGCATAATCGGGCGGCGCGGCGCCTTCTAGGTTCATCGGCTGGATGACCGGCTGGGTAAAACCGGCGTTTTCGATCTCGTCGTAGACGTCTTCGAGTTTCCGCGTCGTCCGTCCAATCATGACGACGGTTGCGCCCCGTTTGGCGAGTGCGACGCTGACCGCCCGGCCAATGCCATCACCGGCGCCGGTAACCAGAATGACACGGTTGTCGAAGCGTTCCTGATCGGGGTCGAAACTGGTGGGAATGGGGGCGACGTCGTTGCTCACGCGGGGCGTCCTCTGCAGGGAGATTGTCGGGATTGTAAACCTTGGTCGCCGCGTACTCCTTACCTATTGGCGATAGGTCGGCGGACGCGGAGATGGATCCTTTGAATCCGGTGTTGTGCCGTGGAAATTCCCCCTGATTGCGCCGACCCACCGTCGCACAGACTGATTTAGACTCCGCAGCCGGTGTGCGCACGGAAGCGACAGGCAAAAAAAAGGCGCGGCAATTGGAGCCGCGCCTAAAACCACCAAAGGAGGATGGAGGAGTCGAATAGACATTCGACGTGAGCATTCTCGAATATTAGAAAATGCTTGTCAATGAATTTGTGTGCGAACGAGTGCTCAGGGGGTTGTGGTCGCGTGTCGTTTATGTCTTTCGAGTTGCTGAATCAGGACGGGGCCGCGCGCCGGGGGCGCTTGACGTTCCCGCGTGGCACGGTGGAAACGCCGGTGTTCATGCCGGTGGGGACGGTGGGCACGGTCAAGGCCATGACCACGGAGGAGTTGCGCGAAATCGGCGCGCAGATCGTGTTGGGCAACACGTTTCATTTGATGATTCGGCCCGGTACCGACGTGGTGCGCTTGCATGGTGATCTGCACGACTTCATGCATTGGGATGGCCCGATCCTGACGGATTCGGGCGGCTTCCAGGTCTGGAGTCTGGCGGAGCTGCGCAAACTCACCGAGCAGGGGGTCGAGTTCAAATCCCCCAAGGACGGCCAACGCATTTTCCTCGGACCGGAGGAGTCCATGCAGGTTCAGCGTGAGCTCGGCGCCGACATCGTCATGCAGTTCGATGAATGCACCAACTATCCGGCGACGCCGGATGAGGTGCGCACTTCCATGTCGCTTTCGTTGCGCTGGGCAGCGCGCAGCAAAGCCGCGCATGGGGACAACCCGGCCGCGCTGTTCGGCATCGTGCAGGGGGGAATGTATGTGGATCAGCGCCTCGAATCGATTTGTGGGCTGACCGAGGTCGGTTTCGACGGTTACGCGATTGGCGGACTGTCGGTGGGCGAGACCGAGAAGGAGCGGATAGAGGTGCTCGACGGTCTGATGCCAGCGATGCCCGGCGACGCGCCGCGCTATCTGATGGGCGTCGGCAAGCCGCAGGATATTGTCGAGGCGGTCCGTCGCGGCGTGGACATGTTCGATTGCGTGATGCCGACCCGCAATGCCCGCAATGGCCACCTGTTTACCAGCCGGGGCGTCGTGAATATCCGCAATTCGCGACATCGCACGGATACCGGCCCGCTCGATGCGGCCTGCGACTGTTATACCTGTCGCAACTATTCGCGCGCCTACTTACACCACCTTGACAAGGCGCATGAGATTCTCGGCGCGCGGCTGAATTCGTATCACAACTTGCGCTATTACCAGCGTCTGATGGCCGATCTGCGTACTGCGATCGCCAACGACGCCTTCGAGGCCTTTGCGCTGGATTTCTACGCAACGGGTCAGGACCGGGCGGAGTCGTTATAATCCGGCGAATTTTTCGCCTCACATCTTGTCAAGACCCAGGAATTTCACTGATGAATCCGTTTCGTATGAATGCCACTGTCCGCTTGTTACTGATCCTGATCTCCGCCCTGGTCGCCGCGCCCGCGTTCGCGGAAGGCGCACCGCCGGAACCCAACTTCCTGGTCCAGATGGCGCCGCTGATCATCATCTTCGTGATCTTCTATTTCATGTTGATTCGCCCGCAGAGCAAGCGCGCCAAGGAACACAAGTCCATGGTCGAGGCGTTGCAGAAGGGCGATGAACTCGTCACCAACGGCGGTCTGCTCGGCAAGGTCGTGAAGGCGGGCGAGAATTATCTTGATGTCGAAATCGCCGAAGGCGTCGTCGTCAAGGTTCAGCGCGGTCAGGTTGCCACGCTGATGCCCAAGGGCACGATCAAAAGCGCTTGATTCCTTCTTAAAACCCCGCGTCAACCCACTTCGCCGGACCCCTGCCGATGATGAACCATTACCCCTGGTGGAAGACCGCCTTGATCGTGCTCGCCATGCTGTTGGGGACGCTCTACGCGCTGCCCAATCTTTACGGTGAAGACCCGGCGATCCAGATATCTCCGGCGCGTGACGCAGAAGTCAATGCGGCGATCCAGACGCAGGTTGAGGCGACGCTGAGCGAGGCGGGGCTCAAGATCGTCGGTTCCGAGCTCAGCCCGCATCGTCTGCTGGTGCGCTTCACCAACACGGAAGATCAGCTCAAGGCCGCCGATCTGGTCAAGGACACTTTGGGACGTCCCTATATCGTGGCACTGAATCTTGCCCCGGCGACGCCGGCCTGGTTGCAGGATATGGGCGGGTTGCCGATGTATCTCGGGCTCGATCTTCGCGGTGGCGTTCACTTCCTGATGGAAGTGGATATGGATGCTGCGCTCTCGCAGGCCGAGGAACGTTACGTTGATGACGTCCGCCTGGCCTTGCGGAATGAAAAGGTGCGCTACCTGAGCGTGGCGCGCGATGACCGCGATGGCGGTGTGGTCGTCAGTTTCCGCGATCCGGCGGAACTGACCGACGCGCAGCGCGTTCTGGACAAGGAGTTCGGCGATCTGCAGATCGCGGCGATCGAGACCGGTCGCGGAACCGCACTGCGTTTGTCCATCGGTGAGACCGAGGCCAAGCAGATTCGTGATTTCGCCTTGCAGCAGAACATCACCACCTTGCGTAACCGCGTCAATGAACTCGGCGTCGCCGAGCCGGTGATCCAGCAGCAGGGCGATAACCGTATCGTGGTGCAGCTGCCCGGCGTTCAGGATACCGCGCGTGCCAAGGACATACTGGGCGCTACCGCGACCCTGGAATTCCGCATGGCCGATGAGAAACACGACCCGGTGGATGCCGAGCAGAGCGGTCGTATCCCGGCCGGTACCCGTCTGTATCATGATCGGGACGGTCGTCCGCAACTGCTCAAGAAACAGGTCATGCTGACCGGCGAATACATCGTCGATGCGGCCTCCGGTATCGAGCAGCAGAACGGAAGCCCGGCGGTGTTCATCACCTTGTCCGGCGAGGGCGGCAAAAAGTTCGCCAACCAGACCCGCGACCGCATCGGCCTGCCGATGGCGGTGGTGTTCATCGAGAACAAGGTCGAAACCAAGGTCGTCGATGGCGAGCCCGTCAAGGAGAAGCACACCATCGAGGAAGTCATCTCGGTGGCAACCATTCGCGATCAGCTCGGCAAACGCTTCCAGATCACCGGCATTGACAGCACCGATGAAGCTCGCGATCTGGCTTTGCTACTGCGTGCCGGTTCCCTGGCCGCGCCGATCGAGATCATCGAAGAACGCACCGTCGGACCCAGCCTCGGTCAGGACAACATCGATCAGGGCTTCCTGTCCGTGGTTGTCGGCATGGCCCTGGTGCTGGTGTTCATGGCGCTCTACTACAAGGTGTTCGGTCTGGTCGCGAACGTCGCCCTGGCCATGAATCTGGTGTTGATCGTGGCCGTCCTGTCGATGTTCCAGGCCACGCTGACGTTGCCGGGCATTGCCGGCATCGTGCTCACCATCGGCATGGCGGTGGACGCCAACGTGTTGATCTATGAGCGCATCCGCGAGGAGTTGCGGATCGGCAATTCGCCGCAGGCATCGATCCACGCGGGTTACGCGAAAGCCTTCTCGACCATCGCCGATGCGAACATCACCACGCTGATTGCTGCGGTGGTGCTTTTCAGCTTCGGTACCGGACCGATCAAGGGCTTCGCTATTACCTTGTCCATCGGCATCGTCACCTCCATGTTTACCGCGATCATGGGCACCCGAGCGCTGATCAATCTGATCTACGGCGGCAAGCGCGTGCGCAAGCTCCTCATCTGAGAACCTGACCATGAAAATCAACGAACTGAATATCGACTTCATGGGCAAGCGTCGTATCGCGCTGGTGTTTTCCGGCTCCCTGATCCTGCTTTCCTTGGTGCTGTTGGTCGTCCGAGGCTTGAGTTTCGGTATCGACTTCACGGGCGGCACGCTGATTGAAGTGGCGTACAGCGAGCCGGCAGATCTCACCGATGTGCGTACACGTCTGACCCAGGCTGGTTTTGGCGATGCGCAGGCTCTGCATTTCGGCACTACCCGTGACGTGCTGGTGCGCATCGCGCCAAAGGAAGGGGTCAATCAAGCCGAGTTGTCCGAGCAGGTGGTGGGTACGCTGCGCACCGGTGGTGTGAACGTGGACGTGCGTCGGGTTGAGTTCGTCGGGCCGCAGGTCGGCGATGAACTGGCTGAACAAGGTGCGATGGCGATGCTGATTGCCCTGATCGGCATCCTGATCTACGTCACCTTCCGTTTCGAATACCGCTTTTCCCTGGGCGCGGTCGCGGCCTTGATCCACGATGTGATCATCACGCTCGGTTTCTTCGCGCTGACCCAGATCGAATTCGATCTGACCGTGCTCGCGGCGGTGCTGGCTGTGATCGGCTATTCGCTCAACGACACCATCGTGGTGTTCGATCGCATTCGCGAGAACTTCCGCAAGATCCGCAAAGGTTCAGCGAAAGAAGTCATGAATATCTCGATCAACCAAACCTTGTCCCGTACCTTGATGACCTCCGGCACCACATTGCTGGTGTTGATCGCGTTGTTTGCCCTCGGTGGCGAGGTGATCAACGCCTTCGCGCTTGCCTTGATCGTGGGTATCGGTATCGGCACCTATTCGTCCATCTACGTCGCCGGTACCGCCGCGTTGGCGTTGGGGGTCAGCAAGCAGGACTTGATGCCTGCCGCCAAGCCCGAGGTGGAAGGGGCTGACCGACCCTGATTCGTATTACCACGGCTCATCGATGAAACGGCTCGTGTGAACGGGCCGTTTCTGTTTGTGACGGGGTGGACGATGCATGGCGACATGGAATGCAGCGCAAAGGGCACGCGATCGGTCTGGAACGCTTAAACTCGGGCTCATTCTCTCCATTTAAGAGACCCGTACATGGCCGGTATCGGTTTTGTCCTCCGCAAGCTCGCTATTCGCGATGATCTGGCCGGCATCTTTCAGGGCTACCTGTACGCCGCGATCATCTCCAGTGGGCCGTGGCTGTTTACCATCATCTGTATCGGCGCGCTGGTCACCATCGGTTCGCAGTTCCTTTATCAGGAGGAACTCACCAATTTCCGCATCATCATCATTTACAACTTTGCGTTTTCCCTGGTTTTTTCTGCACCAGTGTTCATGATTGCGACCCGTTATCTTGCCGATCTGATCTACGCGGAGCAGGCGGAGCGCGCCACCGGCATGTATCTGGGGGCGTTGACGGTGTTGTTCGGCGCACAGGGGCTGGTTGTCGTCCCGTTCTATTACGGCTATGCGGAATTGCTGCCTCTGGAACGTTTTGGTGCGGTAACCAATTACTTTCTGATCACCGGGATCTGGTTGGGGAGTGTGTTCGTGACCGCACTCAAGGACTACCAGATGGTGACGCGCACCTTCGCCTTCGGGATGGCGCTGTCGCTGGTCGCGACCCTGTTCATGGCGCCGGTTCTGGGGTCGGCAGGCATGTTGCTGGGGTTCAATGTCGGCCTGATGGTGATCTTCTTTTCCTTGTCGGCAAGGGTATTCGCGGAATATCCCGATCCGCCGGAAATGCCGTTCGCCTTTCTCGGGCATTTCCCGCGTTACTGGGAGATCGCCCTGTCCGGCTTGATCTACAACCTCGCTATCTGGGTCGATAAATGGATCATGTGGTTCTCGCCGGAACGCGAGCTCCACGCCAACCGGTTAATTTCCAGCCCGGATTACGACTCGGCCATGTTCCTCGCTTACCTCAGCGTGGTTCCGGCGATGGCCTTGTTCACTTTCAATATCGAAACACGCTTCTACGAGCGCTACCTGCGCTTCTATCAGGACGTCCAGAAGCACGCGACCTACGACCGTCTGGCCTTCGATCACGCGCAGATATGGCAGGCGATGAGTGCGTCGGCGCGCAGTCTGCTGGTGTTGCAGGTCACGGTCACCGTGGTGGTTGTGCTGTTTGCACCGCAGTTGCTGGATTTTCTGGGGATCAGCTTCATGCAGCTGGGGGCGTTCCGGTTCGGGGTGCTGGGTGCAATGTTTCATGTGTTCGCGCTGTTCCTGATGACCGTGCTGTCCTATTTCGATGTGCGCCGGCAAACGCTTGCCGTGGCCGCATTCTTCCTGGTCAGCAACACGCTGTTGTCGGGCTTGAGTCTGCATCTCGGGATCGCCTGGTATGGCTTCGGTTACGCGGTTTCGGCAATCCTGACCTTCGGCTTTGCCTACGTGTTGGCAACCCGGCACATGCTCAATCTTCCCTATCAGACGTTCATCGTCCGGAACGCCTCGGTCGAATAGCGCCGGGTGGCCATGCCAGCCCCGTTAAAAGGCTGTGAACGCTGTGCTATCGTCCGCGCCTTTCCTGTATATGCCCACTCTCCGATGAGGCCCCTCAATGAGCCGTGACATTCACGCCCATCGCGTCCTGATTCTCGATTTCGGTTCCCAGTACACCCAGTTGATCGCGCGCCGAGTCCGCGAGGCCGGGGTTTATTGCGAACTGCATCCTTACGATATCGATGAGGCGGATATTCGTGAGTTCGCGCCGAATGGGGTGATCCTCTCCGGCGGGCCAGAGTCTGTGACAGAAGAGGAAACGCCACGCGCCGCCCAGGTCGTGTTCGAACTTGGTGTGCCGGTGCTGGGCATCTGTTACGGCATGCAGACCATGGCGCATCAGCTCGGTGGCAAGGTGGTCAATTCCACGCATCGGGAATATGGCTATGCACAGGTTCGCGCCCGAGGCCATTCCGCACTGCTGCGGGATATCGAGGATCACACATCCGCCGAAGGTTTCGGCCTGCTCGACGTGTGGATGAGCCACGGTGACCGGGTCGATGAATTGCCGCCCGGCTTCCGGGTCATGGCGAGCACCGATAACGCACCGCTTGCCGGCATGTTCGACGAAGAACGCCGCTTTTATGGGGTTCAATTCCATCCGGAAGTCACGCACACCAAACAGGGCAAACGCATCCTCTCGCGTTTTGTTCATGAGATTTGTGGCTGTGAGTCTTTGTGGAACCCGGGCAACATCATTGACGACATGATCGGTCGCGTTCAGGCCCAGGTCGGCGACAAGAAAGTCCTGCTCGGTCTCTCCGGAGGTGTCGATTCCTCCGTGGTCGCTGCCATGTTGCACAAGGCCATCGGCGATCAACTCACCTGCGTATTCGTCGATAACGGCCTGCTGCGCCTGAACGAGGGCGATCAGGTCATGGCTACCTTCGCCAAGCACATGGGGGTCAAAGTCATCCGTGTGGATGCGGCAGATCGCTTCATGCGTGCGCTTTCCGGCGAGACCGATCCGGAACGTAAGCGCAAGATCATTGGCAATATGTTTATCGATGTGTTCGAGGAAGAAGCGGACAAGATCGAAGACGTTTCCTTCCTGGCACAGGGCACGATCTATCCGGACGTGATCGAGTCTGCCGGTTCCAAGACCGGCAAGGCCAAGGTCATCAAATCGCACCATAACGTTGGTGGCCTGCCGGACTACATGAAGCTGGAACTGGTCGAGCCGCTGCGCGAACTGTTCAAGGACGAGGTTCGTACCATCGGTGTCGAACTCGGCCTGCCGCCTGAAATGGTGTATCGCCATCCGTTCCCCGGCCCGGGACTGGGGGTGCGCATCCTCGGTGAAGTGAAGCGCGAATATGCCGACGTGCTGCGGCTTGCCGACGACATTTTCATCGGCGAGCTTTACAAGCACGAGTTGTACGACAAGGTTAGCCAGGCCTTTGCCGTGTTCCTGCCGGTGAAGGCCGTCGGCGTAATGGGCGATGGTCGCCAATACAGCTGGGTCGTGGCCCTGCGGGCGGTCGAAACCATCGACTTCATGACGGCACGATGGGCACATCTGCCTTACGAATTCCTCGATCACGTCTGCCGCCGCATCGTCAACGAGATCCCGGAAATCACCCGGGTGGTCTACGACATCACCGGCAAGCCGCCGGGCACCATCGAGTGGGAATGATTCCACGTCTGGCACTGGCAGGCACCTGCAGGCATCAAACAACACATAACTCATTGTATTAACTGATATATTCCAATCTTTGTCTGGCACCTGCTGGCACTGGCAGGCACCGCCAAGCAAACTTTTTCAATGGTATAAATCGTGGTATTGTCGCCCTCAAGATCAGGGATTCGACAAAATACCATGCCATGTTGTTCAGCACATTCATGGTATTAAAAATCGACAAGTCACTGATATAGAACGAGAAACATAAGAAAAACACGCCATGAAAGATCATGGTATTTTTTCCCCTAGGGGAGGACTTGTGATGCTGACAGATACCAAGCTGCGAAATTTGAAACCGCAGGACAAACTCTACAAAGTGAACGACCGCGATGGGCTCTATGTGGCGGTGACACCAGCAGGAGGTATCTCCTTCCGATACAACTACGCGATTAACGGTCGACAGGAGACGCTGACGATAGGCCGGTATGGTGTTCGTGGCGTTACGCTTGCAGAAGCGCGAGAACGACTCAGCGAAGCAAAGAAGATGATCGCGGCCGGGAAATCACCAGCCAG
>JACKNK010000002.1 GCA_024234955.1 Gammaproteobacteria bacterium | reverse complement strand
CGATCCGCCGGGGGTGGGAACGGAAGCGCCGGAGACGGGTTCGCCGCACCCGTGGACACCATCGCCGCCGCCTTCGATGGCCACGATCAGGCCCTGCTCGTCCGATCCCGGACATCAAATCCGGTCCCGCCAATCCGCGAAGAACCAAAGAAAAAGCGCCCGAAGGCGCTTTTTCTTTTTGGAATGAACTCGACAGAACGCTAACGCACTTCGATCAGCTGCAAGGCAAGCTCAGACACTTCGGGGGCACGCTGCCCGGCATCCTCCGGGTAAACGCGTTCGCGGCCCGGCGCGGACCAGCAGGGCGCGGTGTCGGTCATCGCATCCGCACCGGCATGCATGGGCACAGACAGCCATTCACCGTTCGCCATGTCGAAAACCTTGACCATTTCACACCCCCTGTTCGCAATGAACGTCGTGTTGGAGTTTGGCCCCGTGCTCATCGGTCAAATGAATCATCGGAGGCCTGAACATCATGGATGCAACGGATACGCCAATTCACACTGTGTTTGCACCGACTCTGGGCACTCCTCCTGATTTTCATTCAGAAACAACCACATACATTCTTGCCAACGAGTGAACCGAGCGTCGATCCGCATCCTTCTCCCTGCGCACTTTGTCGCCGGTCAGGCCAATCTTCGGCACTTGTGCTCAGTTTTGGGGCAAAAACCCAGAATGCAAGGCGCACGGGCCGGTTTCCTCTCAGCCTGTGGCACCGGCACAATCGCCCCATGAACACCACCTTGATGACGCTGATCCTGATCGGTCTGATTGCGCTCTACTGGCAGAGCTCCCTGCGCGCCCGCGAACGGGCAGTCCAGGCCTGCATCCGGGCCTGTCGCGAATACGACGTGCAATTTCTCGATCAGAGCGTGCAGATGGCGCGCATCCGCATCGCGCGAATCGGCGGCGGTCGTCTGGGTTTTCGGCGCTGGTACGGCTTCGAATTCAGCAGCAACGGCGATGACCGCCGTGCCGGTACCGTGGTGATGCTCGGGAACCGGCCTGAGTCGATGCATCTCGATCTACCCGTCGCGCCGACCCTGGAACTCGTTCAATAACGTTCCACAGGCGTTTCCCCGGGGCCTTGAGCACCTCGGAGCTGGTGTCAGATCAACACCGCGTCATCAAATCGTCATCAAACCCAATGGCGCAATCTCGGCAGGCGCGTAAATTGATTCGATGCTGAATCGAATATTCCTTCCCAGTGTATTCCTGGTGCTTGCCTACGGCTTCTGGGTCAGCCCGGACTTCAAGGCGATTTCCGCCGGGGTGGCGGTATTCATGCTGGGGATGCGGGCGCTGGAAGACGGCTTCCGCACCTTTACCGGCGGCGTGCTTGAGCGCGTGCTGCAGCGTAGCACCGACCGGCAATGGAAGAGCCTGACCCTGGGCGTGGTCGCAACCGCGCTGATGCAATCCAGTTCGCTGGTCTCGGTGATCACCATCTCTTTCCTCAGTGCCGGCCTGATCGCACTTTCACCCGCGCTAGCGATCGTCTTCGGCGCCAATCTGGGCACCACTACCGGCGCCTGGCTGATTGCGGGGCTGGGCCTGAAGGTCGATATCGCGGCCTACGCGATGCCAATGCTCGTTTTTGGCGTGATCCTGATCTTTCAGAAGGCACGCGAACTGCGCGGTGTGGGCTGGATTCTTACCGGCCTCGGCCTGCTGTTCCTCGGCATCGCCTACATGAAGGACGGTTTCGAAGCCTTCAAGTCCCAGATCGACCTTGCCGCCTACGCCATTCCCGGTCTGCTCGGGCTGATCGTGTATACCCTCATCGGAACCGCCGCGACCGTGGTCATGCAGTCCAGTCACGCCACCCTGGTGCTGATTCTGAGCGCCCTGGCCGCCGGGCAGATCGACTATGCCAACGCCCTGGCGCTGGCGATCGGTTCCAATATCGGCACCACCATCACCGCCGTGCTCGCCTCGCTGGGCTCGAATGTGGATGGCAAGCGCCTCGCAGGCGGGCATCTGCTGTTCAACGGTCTGACCGGCCTGGTCGCGATTGCCGCCATGCCCTGGCTGATCCGCGTTGTGGACGCCGCGAGCACGCTCCTCGGCATCGCAGACCACGATCTGACCCTGAAGCTGGCCCTGTTTCACTCGCTCTTCAATCTCATCGGCATCGCGTTGCTTCTGCCGTGGTTGAAACAGATCGTCCGTCTGCTGTTACGCATCCTGCCGGCCCGAGAACCCACGACGATCAAGCCGCTCTATCTGTCGGAATCGGCATTGCAGGTCCCCGAAGCCGCCTTGAGCGCGTTACGGGAGGAAACCCGTCATCTGTTCGAACGCGCCTTTCCAATCCTCGCGCACGGCTTGAACCTGCATCGGGAAACCGTGCTCTCCGATTTCGACTTCGACAAATTGGTCGCGGCGCCACCGCGCAAAGGCGATTACGACATCGAAAGCGAATACGAAACCGACCTGAAGACGCTGTACGGAGCGATTGTCGAATACACCGGACGCCTGCTCGAAACCGCCTCCCCGGCCACCACCGATCCGGTGTTGCGACTGCGCTCTGCGACCCGCTGGCTGGTGGAAGCCGTCAAGGCCATCAAACACATGCGCGGCAATCTGGTCAGCTACGCCGGATATCGCAACGACGACATCCGTACCGAATACAACCGACTGAGGGCAATGCTTGCCGAAGTCCTGCGTGTCGCCTATCGCGGCTGCATCGACGAGGACCCGAACGTCACAATTCTGTCACTCGACACGCTCAGGCTGCATGCCAAGGATGCGGCCCATGCCCTCGAAGGTCATCTCGATCATCTGATCCGGCATCACCGCATCACCACGGCGATGGCCACTTCGTTGATGAACGACAGTACATACGCTTTCACCGCCGCTGAGCGTCTGCTGGATGTCACCCGGGTACTCGCCGCGCCGACCGACTCGGCCCATCGGGAAATGGACATGGCGATCAGTCTCAGCGAAAGCGAAATCGAACAACTGATCGATCGCAGTCCGGAGGGGTCGCCATGACGCAGAAGACGCACACCATGCTCAAACGTCTACGACACCTGATTGATCGCGACCGCGAGGACAAAAAGGTGAAGCGCTCGCATTTACGCGAAGTGCTCAGCGATCTCCGGCTCCGTCAGCGGAAACTGGAACGAAAACTGGCCGAACACCCGGACAGGGAAAAGCGCCACAAGCTGGAAAACGAGCTGGCCGTGGTGCGTGCGCAACGCACGAAAGGCATCGCCTTGTGTCGGAGCTTGAAATAGTTCGACCGCGTCAAGTCTTCCTCTCGACGGTAAAACCGTCGATCGCCCCGGACGTCATCGGCGACTGGTAAACTGCGGTTTTGCGATGCGGCACCCGTACGTATATCCGTGCATGCCGACTCCCGCTCATCACCCGAACATGTTTACCCGCCCATGAATGACATCGATATCAAGGCCTACATGACCGAAGTGGGTCGCAAGGCCCGTGCCGCCGCAACCGCCATGAGCCGCGCCGACAGCGGTGCCAAAAATGCCGCGTTGCTGGCAATGGCGGATGCCTTGCTCGCCGACGCCGCGACCCTGAAGTCGGAGAACGCCAAGGACCTGGAAGCCGGGCGCGCCAAGGGTCTGGAACCGGCGTTGATCGACCGTCTCGACCTCACCGACACCCGGATCGCGGCGATGGCCGAAGGTCTGCGCCAGATCGCCGCTCTCCCCGATCCGATCGGTGAGATCAGCGACCTGAATTACCGTCCATCCGGCATCCAGGTCGGCAAGATGCGGGTGCCAATCGGTGTCATCGGCATCATTTACGAATCCCGCCCCAACGTGACCGCCGACGCCGCCGCCTTGTGCCTGAAGTCCGGCAACGCCACCGTGTTGCGCGGCGGTTCCGAGGCGATTCACTCCAACCAGGCGATTGCCGCCTGCATTCACAAGGGCCTGGAAGCCGCAGGGCTACCGCATACCGCCGTGCAGGTGATCTCGACCACTGATCGTGCCGCCGTCGGCGAACTGATCGCCATGCCCGACTATGTCGATGTGATCGTGCCGCGTGGCGGCAAGGGGCTGATCGAACGCATCAGCCGGGATGCCCGCGTGCCGGTGATCAAACATCTCGACGGCATCTGCCACGTCTACATCGATGACCGTGCCGACCATGACAAGGCGGTCGCCATCGCGGACAACGCCAAGACGCATCGATACGGGGTCTGCAACGCGATGGAGACCTTGTTGATTCACAGCGACGTTGCCGGGGCGATTCTGCCCAGGCTGGCGACGATCTATGCCGAAAAAGGCGTCGAGTTGCGGGGATGCGCACGCACCTGCGCGATTCTCAGCGATGCGCGCCCGGCCACCGATGCGGACTGGGATACCGAATATCTGGCGCCGGTGCTCGCAATCCGCGTGGTCGATGACCTCGACCAGGCAATGGAACACATCCGCGCCCACAGCTCCGCGCATACCGAGTCCATCGTCACCGAGGACTACAGCCGAGCCCGCCGCTTCCTGCGCGAAGTCGATTCCAGTTCGGTGATGGTCAACGCCTCCACCCGCTTTGCCGACGGCTTCGAATACGGGCTGGGGGCGGAGATCGGCATCAGCACCGACAAGCTGCATGCGCGTGGCCCGGTCGGGCTCGAAGGCCTGACCAATCAGAAATACATCGTCCTCGGCGACGGTCACATCCGCCGCTGATCTGGCCCGGCATGATCGGCGTCTTCGGCGGCACCTTCGACCCGATCCACAACGGGCATCTGCGTACCGGTCTGGATCTATGCGAGGCGCTCCCGTTGTCGCAACTGCGCTGGATTCCGGCCGCGCAGCCGCCCCATCGGGACACCCCGCATGCGGACGCCGATCAGCGCCTGGCGATGGTCCGGCTAGCCATCGCCGATCAGCCGGGGTTCCTGGCCGACGATCGCGAGCTGCGGCGCGATGGCCCATCCTTCATGGTCGATACCCTGGCGTCGATTCGTGCCGACATCGGCCTGAATTCGCCGCTGTGTCTGATCATCGGTGCGGATGCCTACGCCGGCTTGAACGCCTGGTCGCGCTGGAAATCGCTGCTCGATCACGCCCATCTGGTGGTGATGACGCGACCGGATGCGCCGCCGATTCCGGACGAGATTATCGCCTGGAGCGCATCCCGGCAGGCCCGTGATCTGGACACCCTGCACGCCAAGCCCACAGGCGCGATTTGGTTTCAGACCGTCACCGCGCTTACGATTTCCGCCAGCGACATCCGAGCGCGCATCGCCGCCGGCCTCAATCCCCGTTATCTGCTGCCCGAATCGGTGGCGGAATACATCTCCGAACACCGTCTTTACAGACCCTGACCCCATCCGGGAGTACCCATTGCAGAATCCGGCAGCCGGCGAACTCGACCCCGACGTCGAAGCGCTCAAGAAAGTGGCCGTCAACGCCATTGAAGACATGAAGGGACAAAACCTCAGCGTGCTCGATGTGCGCGGGCTCTCGACCTTCACCGAAGTCATGATCATCGTCACCGGGACCTCGAACCGGCACGTCAAATCGATCGCCAACAACGTCATCGTCGATGCCAAGCACGCCGGCACCCAGCCGCTGGGCGTCGAAGGCGACCAGACGGGCGAATGGGTCCTGGTCGATCTGGGCGATGTCGTGGTCCACATCATGCTTGCCGAAACCCGCGACTTTTATCAGCTCGAGAAGCTGTGGAGCGACGCCACGATCGGCACTTCGCGCTCCGCCAAGAACTGACACGTCGAACCCGGGTCAGCGCATGCGCATCCACCTGATCGCCGTCGGGACGCGGATGCCGGATTGGGTGACCGCCGGCTACGAGGAATACGCCAAACGCATGCCGCCCGAATGCCGCCTGGAACTGGTCGAAATCCATGCCGGGCAGCGCGGCAGGAAGCTCGATCCGGCGCGTGCGATGCAGGTCGAAGGGGAACGCCAGCTGGCCGCCATTCCCAAAGGCGCGCTGGTCATCGCGCTGGACGAACGTGGTCGCAACTGGGACACCCCCGAAATCGCTCAACGCCTCGGCGGTTGGCTGGGGGAAGGCCGGGATGTCGCCCTGCTGGTCGGCGGCGCGGATGGCCTGGCTCCGGATTGCCGCACACGTGCCGATCTAAGCTGGTCGCTATCGAGGATGGTGTTCCCGCACCCCCTAGTGCGGGTGATTCTGGCCGAGCAGCTTTATCGTGCCTGGAGCCTGCTCAACAACCACCCTTACCATCGCGCATGATCTACCTCGCCTCCGGATCGCCCCGCCGTCGTGAACTGCTGGACCAGATCGGCATCGCCCACACCGTATTGCGGGTCGATGTCGATGAGACTCCTGGTCCGCAGGAAGCGCCGGAGTTGTACGTCGAACGTCTCGCCCTCGCCAAGGCCCGGACAGGCTGGGCCGCTTCCACGCAGGATCGACCGGTGATGGGCGCGGACACCACGCTCGCCTTCCACGGCGAGATTCTCGGCAAGCCCTTGGATCGGGAAGACTTTCTGACCACGTTTGCGCAGCTTTCCGGACAGACGCACACCGTGCTTTCTGCCGTGGCGCTGGTTTGCGATGACCGCGAGGCGACACGTTTGTCCGTAAGCCGGGTGCGTTTCCGGACCATCGCGCGTGACGAAGCCGAACGCTACTGGGAGAGCGGGGAACCCGCCGACAAAGCCGGCGGCTACGCCATCCAAGGGCGAGCTGCGGCGTTCGTCGAACACCTGGAAGGCAGTTATTCCGGCGTCATGGGTCTGCCGCTGTTTGAAACATCGGCACTCCTTCGCCAATTCGGGATTTCCAGGCCGTGACGGTTTTTATCGCGCGGCATCGTTAAGGAACCTCTGATCGAATCAGGCACGGTTCAGCTGGATGGCTGAAATTGTCGCGTTCAAGGCGCGGAACGCAGGTAATAGCCGGTCTATTGCCAAGTTTCGCAACGCAGAAAGCGGCAATTTCAGGCTTCAGATGTCCGTGAATGATTCGATCAGAGGTTCCTTAAAGCGCACACCCATCCACGCCATTGCCACGCCACACGGAACTCCCATACCCGGTCCGGGCTCAATAGCGAATCGCCGATCGCGTCGAACGGATACACTCATGGGTATCCAAATTCATAACCAGAACGTTCAAGAAACCACCATGAGCGAGGAAATCCTCATCAATGTGACCCCCCAGGAGACCCGCGTCGCGCTGGTCGAGAACGGGGTGTTGCAAGAGATCTACATCGAGCGCAATCGCAACCGGGGTCTGGTCGGCAACATCTACAAAGGCAAGGTGTGCCGGGTCTTGCCCGGGATGCAGGCCGCCTTCGTCGACATCGGCATGGACAAGGCCGCGTTCCTGCATGTCGCAGACGTGATTCCGCAAACCGACAACGGGAACGGCAACAGCCAGAGCCGCACCTTGATCGACCCGGACGACTCCTCCGACAACGACCAGGTCCCGGACGCCAATAACGGCAACACGGCGGGTCTGACCATCAGCGAGCTACTCAGGGAGAGTCAGGAAGTCCTGGTCCAGGTGGTCAAGGACCCACTCGGCACCAAAGGCGCACGACTGACCACCCATGTGAGCATCCCTTCGCGATTTGCGGTGTACCTGCCGGATGCCCCGCTGGCGACCGGGGTATCGACCAAGATCGAGGATGAATCCGAACGCGCACGTCTGAAAAGCATCCTCACCGAACTGATCGCGCCCGGTGAGGAAACCGCCAGCGCGCCGACGGGTGGCGTCATCGCACGTACCGCTGCGGAAGGCGCCGATGAACGCGCCTTGTCCGCCGACGTGCGTTTCCTCAAACGCTTGTGGACCTCGATCGGCGACCAGTCGAAAGGTCTGCATGGCCCCGCGATCGTGCACGAAGATCTGCCTTTGGCACTGCGCACCCTGCGCGATCTGGTCGGCCCGGATGCCGAGAAGATCCGCATCGATTCGCGTTCCACCTTTCTGCGTGCCATCGAATTCACCGAGCGCTTCATCCCCGACGTCGCACCGCGCATCGAGCATTACACCGGCGAACGCCCGCTGTTCGAGATGTACGGCGTCGAAGAAGAGATCCAGCGCGCCCTGGAACGCAAGGTCCAGCTCAAATCGGGCGGCTATCTGATCATCGATCAGACCGAGGCGATGACCACGATCGACGTCAACACCGGCGGCTATGTCGGTCGCCGCACGCTCGAGGAGACCATATTCAAGACCAACCTGGAGGCCGCGCAGGCGATTGCCAGACAGCTCCGGCTGCGTAACCTCGGTGGCATCATCATCATCGATTTCATCGACATGCAGGAGGATGAGCACAAGCGGCAGGTCCTGCGTGCCCTGGAAAAATCGCTGGAGAACGATCACGCCAAAAGCAACATCTGCGAGGTCTCTGCATTGGGCCTGGTCGAGATGACCCGCAAACGTACCCGCGAGAGTCTGGAACACGTGCTCTGCGAGGCCTGCCCGACCTGCCAGGGACGCGGTCAGATCAAGACCCCGGAGACCATCTGCTACGAGGTGTTCCGCGAGATCCTGCGGGAAGCCCGGCAATACGACGCCGAAAAATTGCTGGTCATCGCCTCGCAGGATGTGGTCGATCGCATGCACGAGGAAGAGTCCGCCAGCGTCGCGGAACTGGAAGCCTTTATCCGCAAACCGATCCGCTTTCAGGCGGAAACGCATTACACCCAGGAACAGTTCGACGTCGTCCTGATGTAAGCGACCAGCCTTGCCCCCATGCACCGACACATTATCCGCTGGAGCCTGATCCTCGGCATCGCCGGCACCATTCTGCTGGCGGTGTTGATCGCGGTGGCGCGCGTGTTGCTGCCGGGCATCGAGCATTACCGTGCGGAATTCGAAACCGCCCTGGCGCATTCCCTCAAACGCCCGGTGAGCATCGGCGCGCTGCACTTCGACTGGCAGGGCTGGACGCCCACATTGCGTGCCGACGCCATCTCGGTGCTCGACCCGGATGAAGGCGATGCGGATTTCCGGATCGCCACCGCGTTCATCAGCATCGCCCCCTGGGACAGCCTGCGCAGCGGTGCGATCCAGCCCGCACGCCTCAGCATCAGCGGTGTTCAGCTACCTCTCAGGCGCCACGCGGATGGGCATTTCAGCGTCGCCGGAATCGACCTTGTCGGCGCCGACCCGGAAACGTCGATTCCACTACTTACGCCCCGTGAGATCAGCCTGGACAAGAGCGAAGTCTGGTGGCGGGATGACCTCCTGCGTGCCGACAAACCGGCATTGCAATTCCAGGATGCGAGCTTGCTGATCGGTCTCGGGGGCGAACGCTGGCATGCCCAGATCGATGCCCGATTCGGCGACGGACATATCGATCTTCGCCTCGACAGCGACCGGGCATTCGGCACCCGCGACACCGGTGCGCGGGCCTATGCGCGACTTCAGGACATCACCCTGCCACCCTGGTCCGAACTGGGCGTAGGCGAGATCAACGGACGCATCGATGGCGAGGCCTGGGCGACACTCGTCGGTAACCGCCTGGTCTCCGTGCACGGGCGGCTGAGCGTGGCCGATATCTCCAGCGACAAGCTGCCCGCGCTGAAGGCGGTGGATGGCGAATTTCAAGCGACACGAACCATTGACGGATGGGGCGCGCAGTTCAAATCCCTGCATCTGGACACCGGGGAACCGCCGCGCGTCGAGGTCGGCCTAAGTCTCGCGTGGCATCAACGCGACGACGGCAACTGGCTCGCCGTGGGCGCCGACACCGTGCACTTGCCCCGCTGGCAGACGCTTCTGCGCGACAGCCCATTGCTCGCCGAACCTGTCGCCCAGGCGATCCGCGAACTCGCGCCACAAGGCACGGTCTCGGCCCTGACCGCCGCCCTAGACCTGGCCGCAGCGGAAACCCCGATCTTCTATCTGGAAGCGCAATTGCAGGAACTCGGTAACAGCGCCTGGTCGGGCATCCCAGGGATCACCGGACTGAGCGGCACACTGCGCGCCGATGCCGATGGTGCGAATCTGGCACTCGACAGTCGCAACGTCGAAGTCCGCTTTCCCGGCCTGTTCCGGGATCCACTGCTCGCGAACCGCCTGAACGGCTTGGTGACCGTGCGCCACACCGCGCAAGGCTGGTCGCTCAACACCGACCGGATCGATCTGGTCAACGCCGACATCGCGACCGCCAGCCGATTCGACATCGACATCGATCCGGACGGCGACACCACATTGCGCCTGGTCAGCGACTTCCACGACGGCGACGCCAGCACGGTCCCGACCTACCTCCCCGCCGGCATCATGCCGGAGAGCGCCGTTGCCTGGCTGGACCGAGGCATCGTCAGCGGACATGTGCTCAATGGGGGCGTTCTCTTCAACGGTCGGGTCGCCGATTTCCCCTTCGAGGATCACAGCGGCCGCTTCGAGGTGCGCTTCAACGCCAGCGATGTGGTGGTCGATTATCGTCAGGGCTGGCCGCGCATCGAGGAAATCGAAGCCGAGACACGCTTCATCAACAAACGCCTGGAGATCCACGCCGTCGGTGGAAAAATCTTCTCGGTGGACCTGCCCAAGGTGGCCGCAGTCGTACCGGACCTGCTCAACAGCGAGTTGTACATCAATGGCACAGCGCGCGGCGCCGGATCGGAAATGATGCGTTTTCTGATGGAAAGTCCGCTTCATGACGACTTCGGGGTCTATTTCAAAGGCATGGATCTTGGCGGAGACACCGAGCTGGACCTGTCCATCTATCTGCCCCTCGATACCGAGGCCGACATGAAGGTTCAAGGCAGGATCGGCTTCACCGACAACACCCTCAAGGTCGCCGACCTGGGCAACGAATTCCGCGACATGAATGGCCGTCTGAGCTTTACCGGCAACGGGCTGTTCGCCAAAGGGGTGACCGCAACGCTGAACCAGCGGCCGGTCACGGTAAATGTCGAAACCGACCCCAAGGGCCTGGTCACCGAGGTCGAGTTGCTTGCCAACGCCAATCTCACCGAGTTGCTCGGTCCGATCGCCAAACCGCTGGCAGATCAATTTCCGGGACGAGCGGACTGGCATACCACGCTCGGCTTTCATCGCCTGAAAAGCGGGGATTCAAAACCCGACACAGCGGTCGATGTCCGCAGCGATCTGCGCGGCATTGCCATCAGCGCCCCGCCGCCGTTCGGCAAGTCCGCCGAGGCATCCCGCGCATTGCACATCAGCAGTCTGGTCGGTGTTGATGAGCCCGCTCCGGTTCGCATTCGCTACGGCGATAACAGCGAGTTGCTGATCGAACTGCGCAACGGCAGCAACGGCCCGGAACCGCGTGCGGCGGAACTGCGTCTTGGCGGCGAGCAGGCCGAGTTGCCAAGCATGGAGGGCCTGCAAATTCGCGGTCGACTCCCGGAACTCGATCTCGACAGCTTGCTGGGCGGCGCGGAAAACCCGGCCAAACAAAGCACCCCGAATGGCACGACACTGCCCAAAGGGCTGGAGCCGCGCGATCTCGCTCTCAACATCGGGGTGTTGAAAGTCTCCGGGCAACGCTTCCACGATGTCGAACTTAACGCCACGCACACGGCAGACGGCTGGCATGTTCGCCTCGACGGTCGCGAAGTCCAAGGCGAGATCCTGCTGCCTCAAGCGCTGCTTGATGACCGTGAAACGCCGTCGGCACGCAGTCAGGCCTTGCAAGTCCAGCTGGATCGACTGCATCTGACAAGCAAAGCGGACAGCGACAGCCCGACAGCCGAATCCCGAACCCAGACCGACCCCCGCAACCTCCCCGACCTGCATGTCTCGATTCGCGAATTGCGCATCGACGACACGAACCTGGGGCGCATTGACGTCGATGCGAAAGCCGTTGCCAACGGCCTTGAGTTTTCCCGCATCCACCTCGACAACGGCAGCACCCAGGGAGACGGACAAGGCGGCTGGCGGGTCGACAAGGATGGCCAGATATCCAATCTGAGTCTGAGCCTGAGCAGCGGCGAGCTTGGCCAGACCTTGCGGGACTTCGGCTTCATCGACGTCATCGACGGCGGCAGCGGCCTGGTCACCCTGCGCGGGGGCTGGATCGGCACCCCCGGCGATTTCTCGATGCGTACCTTCGACGGGAATCTCCATGTGCGCTTCAGCGACGGTCGTCTTCTGGAGGTCGATCCCGGTGCCGGTGGTCGCGTCTTCGGGCTGTTCAGCCTCACCGCGCTTCCGCGTCGCCTGCGCCTGGATTTCACCGATCTGTTCAAGAAGGGCTTCAGCTTCGATGTCATCGAAGGCAGCTTTACCATCCTCGACGGCGATGCCCACACGACCGATCTGACCCTGCGTGGGCCACCGGCCCAGGTGGATATTGCCGGGCGCACCGGCTTTGCCGATCGGGTCTATGACCAGACGGTCACCGTCACCCCGCATGTCGGCACCACGGTCGCCGCCGCCAGCGCGCTGCTCAACCCGGTGGTCGGCGCCGCCGTCCTGGTGGTCAACAAACTGCTCAAGAACCCGCTCGACAAGGCCTCACAATTCCAATACGAGATGCGGGGGCCGTGGAACAACCCGGTGATCGAGCGCCTGAATCCCGAAGCGGACAATCCCCAATCGGGCGAAGGTACCGGGACCGATCCCAACCCAAGGAATCCCTTCCTTGACTAGCGTGGCCCGGCACGGCTTGGCCTTGGCGCTCGCAATCGCCATCCATCATCCGCTGGCGTTCCCAGACGAGCCTCCTGCCCTGCCTGCGTGGGAGCTCCCCTTCGACGTCTGGCAGCGCCCCCGAACCGCCAGCTATGTGCTGGCTCAGGAACCGATCCGCGCGGCGGTCCAAAGCTGGATCGGCCGACTTGAACGCGACCCGCAGGCGATCCTGGTGATCCAGCATCCCGGTGGGGAGGACGGCACCGTCTGGGCCGCCGAATTGCGGGATTGGCTGGTCGCGCTGGCCGTCCCCGGAAGCGCCATCGAACTGCGTCCGGGCGGTGTCGCGGAAGACAAACTGCTTCTATCGATTGAATCCCCCTGAAAGCCGGGTAACCTTGGAAAACTTTCCACCCACCCCTATGCGAGAATCCGCGTGAGTAGAGTCGCCGCGATCCAATTGGCCTCCGGGCCCCACGTCAGTGCCAACCTTCTGGAAACCGAGCGCCTGATCTCGCAGGCCGTGGGTGACGGAGCCGACTTGGTGGTGCTCCCCGAGAACTTCGCCTTCATGGGCGAACGCGAGACGGACAAACTGGAACTGGCCGAACCGGCGGGTTCGGGGCGACTCCAGGATTTCCTCGCCAACCAGGCCAGTCGTAACAATATCTGGCTGGTCGGCGGCACCATCCCCATCAGCAGCGACAAGCCCGGCAAGGTCCGCGCGTCCTGCCTTTTGTTCAACAACAGCGGCACCCAGGTTGCGCGTTACGACAAGATTCATCTGTTCGACGTGAGCGTGCCGGACAGTGAAGATCGTTACCTCGAATCCGAGGCCATCGATCCCGGCAACGATGTCTGCGTCGTGGACACCCCCTGCGGCAAGCTCGGCATCGCCGTCTGTTACGACCTGCGCTTTCCGGAGATGTTTCGCAAGATGCTCGACCAGGGCATGGAAACGCTGGCGGTGCCATCGGCATTCACCGCGATCACCGGTCGAGCCCACTGGGAAGTATTGGTGCGTGCCCGCGCCATCGAGAATCTCTGCTATGTGGTCGCCGCCGCGCAAGGCGGCTATCACGTCGGCAGCCGCGAGACCTTCGGCAACAGTATGGTGGTTGACCCCTGGGGCGTAATCCTGGATCGCATGTCGCGCGGCGCCGGTTTCGTCGCCGCCGAGTTCGACCCGGCGCGGGTCCGATCGGTACGGCAGACCTTCCCGACGGTCAATCACCGCCGTTTCTGATTCCCGCTGCGTTCGACGTCGCGCCGCACAGCCCACACCGCGTAGACCGTCACCGGGGAGACAGCCACCCGGGTAGACAGCCATCAGGAACGGGCAGGCCGCATCGACCGGCCTGCCTTTCTCGTTCCGGGAACACCCGCAGCCGGAGACCCCATCGACAACAGACGAACAGTCACCACCGTGACACCGTCAATGGGTATAAGACCTGGCTGCACTGAGCCCGCCTCCGGACTGCTAATATCGACCAGTCCCAACCCTGGCCTTATTCCCATGAGCGACCTCGAACTCAACGACCCGCAGCTCTATTTCAACCGCGAACTGAGCTTGCTCGCCTTCCATCGCCGCGTGTTCGAGCAGGCACGCGACGAAACCCATCCCTTGCTGGAGCGCCTGCGTTTCCTGTGCATCACCAGTTCCAATCTGGATGAGTATTTCGAAGTGCGCGTCGCCGGTCTGAAGCAGCAGGCGCTGTACAAGGCCGATGTCGTCACCGCCGATGGCCGCACCCCGCGCGAGGCACTGCAGCAGATCTCCGACGAGGCACATCGTCTGGTCGAGGAACAGTACACCTGCATGAATGAGGTGATCCTGCCCGCGCTGGAAGGCAACGGCATTCGCTTCCTGCGCCGCAATCAGCTCAGTGAGAAGCAGGAACGCTGGATGCGCAACTACTTCGAGACCCAGTTGCTGCCGATCCTGACCCCGATCCGCCTCGACCCCGCGCACCCGTTCCCACGCATTCTCAACAAGTCGCTGAACTTCATCGTCCAGCTCGAAGGCCGGGATGCCTTCGGTCGTCTCGGCGGCATGGCGGTGGTTCAGGCACCGCGCGCCCTGCCGCGCTTCGTGCGACTCCCGGACGAGGCCGCAGAAGCGCCTTACGACTTCGTCTTCCTATCCTCGATCATCCACGCGCACGTCAACGACCTGTTCCCGGGCATGAACGTGCTCGGCTGTTACCAGTTCCGCGTCACCCGCAATTCCGACCTGTTCGTGAACACCGATGAGGCCGACGACCTGCTCGCCGTGCTCGAAGGCGAACTGCCGTCGCGACGTTATGGCGAAGGCGTGCGTCTGGAAGTCGCCGACAACTGTCCCGAGGACGTCGCGGCCTTCCTGCTGGACGAATTCGGTGTCGGTCAGGCCGATCTGTTCCAGGTCAACGGCCCGGTCAACCTGCATCGCCTGATCGGCCTGCCGGAGATGATCGACCGCCCCGACCTCAAGTATCCGAGCTTCAAGCCCGGGCTGCCCAAGGGCATCCGCAAGGGCGCCAACCTGTTCCGCGCCATCAAGCGCGGCGACATCCTGCTTCACCACCCGTACCACTCCTTCGCACCCGTGGTCGATCTGATCCGCCAGGCGGCAACCGACCCGGACGTATTGGCGATCAAACAGACGCTCTACCGCACCGGGACCGACTCCGTCCTGGTCGAGGTGTTGACCCAGGCCGCGCGTCTAGGCAAGGAGGTCACGGTGGTGGTGGAACTGCGCGCCCGTTTCGACGAGGCCGCCAACATCGAACTCGCCAACCGGCTCCAGGAAGCCGGCGCGCACGTCGTTTACGGCGTGGTCGGGTACAAGACGCACGCCAAGATGTTGATGATCGTGCGCCGCGAAAGCGGGGAAATGCGTCGCTACGTACACATGGGTACCGGCAACTACCACCCCGGGACCAGCCGCATCTATTCCGACTACGGCCTGATGACCTGCGACGTGGCCATCGGGGAAGACGTGCATCAGATGTTCATGCAGCTCACCAGCCTGGGACGCGGCAAGAAGCTCAACAAGATGTTGCAGTCGCCGTTCACGCTGCACGGCGGCATCGTCCAGCGCATCCAGCGTGAGGCCGAAAACGCCCGTGCCGGCAAGGCCGCGCGCATCATCGTCAAGGTCAATGCCCTGGTTGAGGAACAGATCATCCAGGCGTTGTATGACGCCAGCCGCGCCGGGGTGAAGATCGACCTGATCGTGCGTGGCATCTGCTGCCTGAAGCCGGGCGTCGCGGGCGTTTCCGAAAACATCCGCGTGATCTCCATCGTCGGTCGTTTCCTCGAGCACTCACGGGTGTTCTGGTTCGCCAACGACGGCCCCTTCGAGGTCTGGTGCTCCAGTGCCGACTGGATGCCGCGCAATCTGTTTGCGCGCGTCGAGGAGTGTTTTCCGATCGAGGACCCGGATCACCGTACCCGGATCAGCCGCGACCTGGAGTTGTTCCTCAACGACAACACCCGCGCCTGGGAATTGCAGAGCGACGGCAGTTACGTGCACCGCACCCCCGGTGACGCCGAGCCGATCTCGGTCCAGGACACCCTGCTCGCCAAACTCGCGGATGGCTGAAACCACCCTGCCCGCTGTCCGACTGCAGCGGGCAATGCCGTGGTTGGTCGCGGTTCTGCTGATCTGGAATTTCCTGCGCGGCTTTGCCCTGCACCCCGATCCCTACGCCCTCGGCCAGTATTTCTACACCTACGAAGGCGGCTTCCTGATTCGCGGCCTGATGGGTTCGCTGGTCACCACTGTTGCCGGCCCCGAGCCGATGGCGATGCATCGGGTCATCCTGATACTCAGTGTCATCGAGTATCTGGGCCTGATTGCGGTGTTGCTCTGGGTCTTCGGCAAGCTCCGTCACCCTGACGGACCGGCACGTGCGACCGACAACATTCTCTTGCTGATCCTGCTTTCCGGGCCATTCCTGGTCGGGATCGGCGCGACCCGAGGCTTCCATGACAGCCTGATTCTGAGTCTGGGTCTGCTCGCCTGGCTTGCGTGGGTCCGCGAACGTCCGCTTATCGCCCTGATCCTGATGGCCCTGGCGACGCTGATCCACGAACAGGTGGTGTTCTTTATCCTTCCCGCGATGGGGTGGTGGCTGTGGATACACCCGCAACATCGGGGCCGACGTCTCCCGTTGACGCCAAGCCTCAGTCTGGCCGGCATGTGCGTGATCACGCTGCTGGTGGTTCATTTCGGCAAGGCAAGCCCGGCTCAGCTGGATCTGATTCACCACAAGGTCGCGGTCGCCCTTGAAACCCCTTATCTGGAAGTCTGGGCCAATCCGCAATTCATCGAGATTGCCGCTGCCAACGACGTGCCCCGGAACGTTTCCTTGCACAACTACGCTCGGCTGCGTTTCCCAGGCCACCTGATCATGCTCAGCCCGGCACTGGCTTTCTGGTTACTGGCGGCGCGACCTGCGTTCGCGCAGCGCCGCTGGGCGGGCATCGGTGTTATGACCTTTGCGATGCTGTTGCCGCACAGCCTGTATCTGTTCGCCGAAGACGTGCATCGTTACATCCCGTATGCCGGGTTGACCGCCTTTCTGATCGCGCTGCACAGCCTATCCCTCGCACCATCGACGGTTCGTTTCCCGTTCCTGTCGAACGCCGTGCTGCTCGTTTTCGTACTCGCCCAAACCTTGTTCTGGGACTATGACCCGGTGCATTACAACGCCCGAAATTCGACGCCGTTGCTCGAACTGATCAGGACCGTGGGGGACCCCAACTGGGTCCGCCCATCTCAAGTGGGAACCCCTCACGCCTGATGCGTTCAAGGCGTCCTGGCGCGCTCCCATATCTTGTAGGCATTGCCTTCCCTGACCACCTGATAACCGCCGTGCAGCCAGGTATCCAAGGCATCAAATGACGGCGCGCCGGCCTGATCCTTGGGATGCAGCCAGTCATGGATTTCGATGACGAAACGCGGGGGAGCCGCCTTGAGTTCGGTCAGCAATCGCTGCCGAAGCATCGCTATGAAGGGCTCTCCCGGATGATGATAAAAGTGATAGTCGTACAGGAACCGTGTCGCCAGCGGTGCGTGCGCCTGCAACATCGCGTGAATGGCACCACCGGTCCAGTCCAGGGGTTGCACAGTATCGCCGGGGCGCAGTTCTGCGCGCAGGAAATCACTGATCTCATCAACCCGACCCGCCAGCGGCGGGGGCACCGGCTGACCACGCATCTGCAGGCGCAATTCCCAATTCGGCCAGGCCGAGAAACCAAGCGCAACCGCCAGTACCACGACGATCAATCCGTCGTGCCAATTCCGTCGCATCGGGCGTGGATCGCGGATCAGCGACAAAGCCACCAGCAAACTCAGCACCCAGGCAAACGGCATCCAGTGATATGGCCAGAACTGGCCAGCCAGACCGGGGAGCAATCCATAAACTATCGCCACCCCCAATAACATCCCGATCCGGGCGACGGATTCACGATCAGCCCGTACCCGGGCCGCAATCAGCGGTCCCGCCACGGCCACGGGCATGAGGTACGCATAACCGCCAAGCTTGATGAACTCACCCAGCCAGTAACGAACATACGCACCGCCCGTGAGCAAGCGATGATCCCCGGTCAAGGCAAGATGCAAGGGCAGGTATTGCCGATACAACTCCCAGAACGGCGCCCAGGCATCCAGCCACCAAAGCCAGACAAGGAGAGGACCGATCACCACAAGACCACCGAGCGCCATCCATGCTGCGGTATACAGCAGAGATAAACCGATGCGCTCCGGGCCCCCTTTCACAAGAACCAGGTACAACCATACCGGTATCGCCCCGAGCACCATCTGCGGCTTGATCGCTGCGGCAACGCCGAACATCACGCCGACCCAAAGCGCACGCGGGGCATCGCCGAGCCGGAACCGTTGCTGAACCGCAAGCAGCAGACCCAGCGCGACCGGCAGCACCACCAGGTAGTCGCGCTGCAACACGATGGATGGCCCGTGGCTGATATACAAAAGGGCAAAGATTGCCGGTGCCGCCACCGCAACCCGCTTACCGTAAGGCCACATCAGCGTGGCACTGACCAGGGCGACCGCCGCGAAATGCAGCAAGCCGAGGGTGACAAAGGCCGCTTCGGAATAGCCGAACAGTTTCACGATCACCCAATGCAGCACAAACGTGCCAACGAAACTGGTCTCGAAGAAATCCCGATAGGGCATCCGCCCGAACTCGTCCATGAGCATGCCGGTGTAATACAGCAATGGCGTGTCGTGCTGCATACGCCATTGACTGGAGAACATCAGCCAGAGCAGGCCGAGCCCGACCATAAGGACGATGCCGGCAACGATCAGCCAGTCACCCCAGGAATCACCCCAGGAATCACCCCAGGAATCACCCCAGGAGTCACCCCAGGAGTCACTCCTGGATCGGCGTTTCATCTAAATCATTCCCCGGGAAAATCATGCAAACGAATCAGCGCAGCAACTTCAGTTTTGGCTTGTAAACCCGGTAACCATGCGCAGCGATCACTCGGTCAATGGCGGGACTCGGCTTCAGGTAGAGGACAACGACCTTGCGGTTGTCCGCAATCTTGATGTCGACCACCCGGGCGGACTCGGGCAAGGACGACAAATCGAAGTCCTCGGAGAAATAGGTGGTGTGGAACATCTGCTCCGCCGTGTACTTATAGGTGTGCTTGAGTGGGACGACCTTGGGATGACCGATGACCAGATTGACATTCCGTTCCAACAGATAGTCCAAGGTCGCATAGCGTCCGTGACCGGCAAAGGCATCGATATGCATGCCCTCCCGAGCGATGTACCGATCATTCAGGCCCAGCATGTCCACGGTCGGCAATTCCGAGTAATAGGGGATGGCGCCGGCTGCGGTGGTCGCAATGACCACCGGCGATTCCGCGTCGCGGAACAGTTCATGCAGCGTCTTTCCGACCAGTTGCCAACCCCGGTCAAAACCGACTTCGTAAACGTGTGCACGCAGTTCATCGATAGCCTCAATGCCCCGAAAACCCCAATGTGTTTCCGCGTGCGTGGCACTGGACAACAGCAGCGAAATTACCAACCCGACTCGCACCAGCATGTCAGTGATGCTGTGAAAGACGCTCGCAATCAACACGAACACCAGCGGCAGCATCGGCACGATCTGGCGGTATTCCATGAAATCGCCACCGATCTTGATCAAGTAGAGCGACCACAACAGCACCGCACCGAAGAGCAATCGCTCGCGTGCCCCAGCCAGCAAGGTGCGATATCGAAGCAGCAGAATGACGGCGGGAAGAAGCAGTCCGTAATAAAACAGAAAACCCCACACGTACCAGACGCCCGCAACCAGGCTCTCGATACGGAACGCACCGGCTTTGACATAGAAGGTATTGGGCAACAAGTCGCCGTAGAACGACCATTTGAATGCGAACCAGCCCACCCCCATGAGGAGGCCGGGAAGCACCAGCGCGGACAACACCCGACCCACCACGGCATTGCCTGTCATCGGCGTACCCCGATGGCCCCAGACCACCCCGACCGCGAACAGCCATGCCGGACCAGCCAGCAACACCGAATCGAGCCGCGTCATGGCCGCGAGTGCCAGCAGCACAGACAGCCCAAGCGCATGCGGAACAATGCCTGCACCAGCCTTGAGCCGGTCTTCGAGGCGGAACGCCACCGCATACGAGAGGACCACCAGGAAGGCCTGCAACTGGGTTTCCAGGCCACCAGTAATGTAGGCACTGAATGAATAATTCATGCCCATCAGAAACACGCCGAGCACCGCATAGTCGTGCCGACCGGTGATCGTACGGGCGAGCCGGTAAGTCGTAAGCAAGGTCCCCAAGCCACAGGCAAAGCCCAGAACGAGGCTCCAGGTATCGGGCTCAAGTCCAAGCACGAACCCGATTGCAATCAACATGACCCAAAGAAAGTTGGTGTAACCCTCGATCGGCTGCGCCTCGCCAACGTTCCAGACCAGTCCGTGGCCCTCAATCAGATGCTGGGCATAGCGGAACGAGATGAATGCATCGTCCTGGACGAATCGGTTCCAGCCTGCAAACGCCAGGAGTCCTGCAAGGACAAGAATTGCGAATCCCCGACTCGCAAACCAAGACTCGACACGATCAAACCTATTCACGCCCGATCCTCATGGTGACTCATTCCCAAAAACATCATCGTTATCCTCGACCGCTGCGCGGGATGCCGAGACGGCTCAGGCGGTCATGATTCGGAGCCGGGCAATGCTGCCTGTGCTCATGATCGGCGACATCGGGTGTCGCCCATTCAAACGACGCCCCCTCTGGTAACGTCGGAACAAATTTTTCCAACAACGCACGCAGTTCGCTATCGCAAATTTCACCGATCGCGTAAACGCCCACGCGACCGGATGCGACCGCAATATGCTCGCGTTGCAGGGTCATATCCCCCAACTTGCGCCAATTCGACGGCAGCACCGGAAACCATTTCTCGTAGAGCATCGCGAGGTACACATCATGTCTGGCCACCGCTTCCTCCATCCATCCCGGACGTTGGGTAATACGCGCAAGGCGCCTATCGTTCGAGGTAAGACCGAACAGGTCGAGAACGTAGTCCGGATTTCGATAACTGATGAGCCCAAGGTCGTTAATACCGACCGGGCGGCGCCAATAATCGACCACAAAGCGATGCATCTGGAACTGCTGACGATAGAGATCCTGCGCCGCCAGCGGCGTACTTAAAAGCACCCACCATGCACCGGGCGCCATCATGGCCGTCAACGCAACGACGGTAGCAGCGACGCCAAACCTCCCTAACCGATCAGCCCAAGAGGCCAATCGATTCCACCCGGCAAACACGGCAACCGCTGCGGCGCTGACGCGTACATACGCTTCGTAACGGTCATACCAGCCGAAGTTGCCGAACATCAGATGCAGGATCACGCCGGCGACCGCCACACCAGACAGGGTGCGCGCCACCGTCGAGCCGAAACGCAATCCGTAGATCAGCGGCAACAACAACAGGGCGAGCAACTGCCCACTTGGCTTTCCGAAGCTGTATTCGATGTGGGTCAGCACCATTTCCGACCAGGACGGTGTTTCCAGCATCGTTTTTGCCAGCACCGACGCTGGCAGCTCTTCCATCCCGCGACTCACCAGGAAAAGTGAGAATCCGGAAAGCGTCGCCACAGTACCGAGCAACGCAAGCGCCGCATCGCGACGTTGCCCGTTCAAAGCGAGCGCGAACATCGTGGGAACGGTCAATGCCAGACATTCAAAGCGAATCAGTGGCGCGAGGATCATTACCCACGGCAACCAGCGAGGCGTTTGCGCATCCCGCAACGTCTTAAGGAGCCCGTACAGGATCGAAACGCAAAGCAGCAACTGCAGGGAATGCTCCATGCCGGTCAGCACCAGGCCGACAACGTTGCCCACGAGCATCAGCCCAAGAAGCACCCCGATCCGCAAAAAGGATGGGCCGGCGAGACCTTCCAGGAACTTCCAGAACACCCACACCGTCAGGCTTGCCGCAATCGTGTTGACGATGAGTATCGCCACCCAGGCTGCCGACCATTGCGCAAAGGGCATGATCACGAACGGCCACAACACGCTCGAGGCCGGTGAGGAAACCTCACCAACGTTGACGCCGTAGTTTCCCTGCCAGAGGTTTTCCGCGAGCGCGAGGTGGATATAGGGGTCATCCAGGGTAAACAGGAATTGCCCGTCGTTGGCGACCAGAATGGCCAGCAATTCCGCGCCGATCAGCCCCCATAGAATGGTAAGGGAAACCCGAAGGCTTCGCGGATCACTGGCCGGGTTCCGTGACATCGTCAGACTCGCGATGGTGTTGACACACGTGCCAGATGATCGGCCAGCCGCATTGCCATCTGCACGATGGTCAGTGTCGGATTGGCATGGCCGCCATAGGGAAACACACTGCAGCCCGCAACGAACAGGTTATCGATGCCGAATACGCGCTGATCGGAATCCACGACGCCGGTCTCCGGCCCGGCGGCCATACGGGTCGTCCCCATGTGGTGATGTCCCGCCACCTCCTGAGGAAAGCCGGGAAAGGGGGCATCCTTGTCGAGCACCCAGTCGTAGATCTGAACCCGGCCCAGATCGTGGGCGACGAATTGCCGGGCGATTTCCATCATTGCAGCCCGGAACGTGCGCTTCTCGATCGCCCCCAAACGCCAGTCGAGCTGCGCCCGGCGCAATCCGAATTGATCGCGCTCATCATCCAGGGTCACCCGACTGTCCGGATTCGGGCCGCTCCCGCTCACCAGCTTGATGTAGCCATCGCGCAAGGCGTCACCGCCGTTAAAGAACGGATCCTGACGACAGTGCAGCGAATCGCTATCGAGGGCATCGCCCACGGCGCGAGTGACCGAAGTGGTGCACAGCAAGCGTCGCAGCTTGTCGCTGAAATCAAGGCCTTGATTGTTATTGGTATGCACCACGCGCATCGCAAAATTCAAAGTCTCATGGCGACGCATGAAGGCATCGCTCGGGGTCAGAAACTGGGTCAACAGGATGCGGGTTCCCGGCGCCTGGGCACGCGCAAGCCGATACGCGACCTCGTCGTCGAGGATGAAGTTGCCGGCAATGAAATGTGGATGCTCATGGAAGTAGCGACCGACCAGATCATGCGCATTCCCCAAGCCTTCCGGTCGTTGCTTGTTGAAGTTCAGCAGCAAGCGCGGATTTTCCAGGCCCCCTGCGGCAAGCACGACATTTCCCACTTCGATCTGCCGCACCATGCCTTGATAGTTGCGAACCTCGACGCTCACCGCATGGGACAGATCGTCACTGAGCCGGATGTCGGTCAGATTGGCGTTCAGCAGACAATCGATGTTCGGGCTTTCCCGCAACGTGTCCTGATACCGGTCTGCAATCCGCAAGGTCGGACTGCTCCAGGCGAATTCGATACGGCGCAGGTCGGACAGATCAGGCATGGCCTGACCCCAGTCGGCCAGGTGTTCACGCACGTCGAGAAACGCCTCCGCCTGCGCACGATAGGGGGCGAGCGCTTCTGCGCCGATCGGCCAACCGCTGTTCGGTATATGCGCCTGCGAAACGAAGTCCCGATCGTCCAGCGGTCGGCACCATCCGCTCCATAGTGCCGAAGTGCCACCAAACTGACGCAAACGGGTCGCGTTCAGGTCGAAATACGCGTGGCCGACATTGCGGCCTTGATATACCGCCTGAGACCGCTCCTCATAACCGGCTCCGCCACCTTCGAGAATGAGCACCTTCAGGGATGAGGGCAGACGCAGCGCCAACGCGATCCCGGCAAAACCACTGCCGCAGATGCAGATGTCGTAACGCGTACCGGCATCCAGGATCGCCGTGGACTGATCAAGATCGACAATCATTCCTGGCGCGCCCGGGCAAGATCGTCCACCTGGACCACCCAACCGTTGACGAGACACAGATCCTGCCCGTCCACCTCCCGATGGAAGGCGCGAGACGATCCCTCGGGATTCCGCTTGGACATCGCGGACACACGATCACCCTTGGCCACAACGACCGTCGGACACAAGGCAAGCGCTCCGGCGCAATGCAGCAGATCCCGGCGCGACAGTTCAATCATCCGGAAACCTCATTCGACAATTCCAGCATTCAAGACACCCTATCGGTCACGCCCCATTGTAGGCTCGCTATTCATGGGATTTGGGCTGATTTCCGGCAAATTGGTCTCATCAAGGCATTCCCCACCTATCCTGATCACGAAATCACCGCCACTCCGCACAACTGACGTTTTGGTAACGAGGCATCTGATGGGACGTTTGATCCCCTGGCTACTTTTCAGTCTTGGCGTTTGCATTCTCGGGTTTGCTTACGGCGTGGCCGCGACCCGGCTTGGCTGGTGGCCGAATTCACTGATTTTGGAAGCAGAAAACGCTTATAAGGCACTGCGGCAGACTGCCGCAGAGGAACTGGGCCAATTCAATCCGGTCGGGTTCGAGTTCTTCGACCCGGAAGGCACCGGCGAACCGAGCGTGACCCTACACAGCGGCGCATCCGGAAAAGAACGCATCCTGGTCAGCGGCGGCCACCTACGTTACGGGCGACTCTGCCCGGAACATGGCTGCCTTGCCTGGCTGATGGATCGTGACGGTAAGGTTCTGCACACCTGGGAGGTGGATCCCAAGATCCCCTGGGGCGGACTCGAACACGTCCAGGGGTTGAACCTGGTTGATCGTCTGTCCCCGTATCAGATGCACCTCTACCCGAACGGTGACCTGCTGGTCAGCTATCAAGGCCGCAACACCTACCCATTCGGCATCGGCCTGGCGAAGTTCGACAAGGACTCCAAGCTGCTTTGGTCCAAGGAGAACTTCGCGCACCATTGGTTCTCGGTCGATGAAGCGGGCCGCATCCTTACCCCGAGACTTCGCAAGCTGCCGCTGCCGCATCGTTTCGGGAACACCAACCTCGTCCTCGAATGCGAGCAGCTCGAGCTGTACCAAGACACCATCGCCACACTCGATCCGGACGGCAACCTGATCGATGAATTCTCCGTGCTCGACGCCCTGGTCGATTCCGGATACGCCGGCGCGGTATTCCGCTCCGTCTTCGCCACGCGGGGCCCGGAATTCCGGCAACGCGACAACCCCATGCGCAGCTGCGACCCGACGCATCTCAACAACGTTCAGATCCTGAGCGCGAAGGCGGCTCCCGACTATCCCGGACTGACCGCCGGCGACCTGCTGATCTCGATGCGCACCCTCAACGCGATCGCGGTCGTCGATCCAAAAACACGGCGGATCAAGCGCTTCTCGCAAGGCCACTCGGTCATGCAGCACAGCCCGCGATTCATCGGCGACAACCGTGTTCTCGTCTTCGACAACCAGGGAGGACAGTCCGAACAAGGCGGAAGCCGGCTGCTCTCGCTGCCACTGGATCCATCCCAGCAACCCGAAGTGTTGTTCCCCAGACCCGACACCCCAGCCGACATTCACTTCACCAGTTACGATACCGGGCACCTGGAACTCTCCGCCGATGGCGCCCGAGTGCTCGTCGCACTGACCCGCGATGGTCGCCTCATGGAAATCAATCGCCATGACGGAAGGCGCGTGTGGGAATATGAAAACACGCACGACATCCGCCCCTTCGTCGGCGACATGGGCAAGGATCGCCGCATCGCCCGTCTGGCAATCTTCACCGCGCACTATGTTGACAACACCGACTTCCCGATGAATCGCATCACCCCGACATCCCCGGCCCCCCAATGAAAGCAAGAATCCTGATCCTGACACTGCTGAGCCTTTCCCCCAGCGTCGATGCTTACGTCGGTCCCGGCGCCGGGCTGGGCATGATCGGCAGCCTGATTGCCATCATCGTCGCCCTGGTGCTCGCACTCGTTGGCGTCCTGCTACTCCCGATAAAGCTCCTGCGTGCGCGTAAGCGACGGCAATCCGCAGAGCCGCCGTCGAACGACACCCATAACCCCACACCATGAGCACACTCTGGGTCAGCACGCTCCTGGTCGGTTTCATCCTGGGGATCGTGTTCGCCAAAACCTGGCGATGGGCCGTGCAGCGGTTCGCCCCAGACAATTTCTGGTTTCAACTTCGACAGCTCAGTGCCGATCTGCTCCAGGAAGAACAACTTCCGGCCTTGCTGACCGGCTATAAAAAACTCGCCAAAGCCGTCCTGCGCTATAACCTCGCCAATGGGCTTGGGGTGATCGTGGGCCTTATACCGCTGCTGTTCGTCGTCGATCTCGCCGGGGACGCCGCCCTGCTTCGCTGGGAACGCAACGCCGACGGGCAGATGGTTTATCCCGACGGTGCCACCCTCCCGCCCCAGCCATCTCGGACGGCGCCAGTCCGGCTTGCGCTATGCACCAGCCGGATGAGCTGTACCGGCTTCGCGATGCTGATGTTTGAAACCCGGCCCCATGCGGGCTCAAACAACATCCTGATCCGCCCGGACACGCACGACCAGAACCCTTTCTGGCCCTATCTGAGCGATCTAGAAACCGGTTTTTACCTGAGCTTCATGATCGGCAATCTCGGTTTTCTGATCGCACCCCACCGTCGTTTACGCCTCCCCCCTCCCTAAACCTCCGACGGCCAGTCCATGCCTTCCAGAACGCATCCCGCACGCCCAATTCGTCGTGCCCTGATCCTTTTTCTCGTCACGATCACCGTGAGCGGCCTGATGTTCGCGGTCGCCGAGTACTGGGTGCGCCAAACCCAGCCTCACGACGACCTGCTGGCGGTAACCGGCCAAAAGAAGACCCAGAGCTGGATGCAGGCATGGGCCCAAGTCGATGCATTCTCGGCCTACCGGGGGCGGACCGGCACCTACGTGGACGGCGTGAAGACCGTGAATCGATACGGATTCATCTCCACCCCCGACCTACCGGTAACCCGCGACGACCCCAACACCCTGCGTATCGTCTTTCTCGGGGGATCCTCCACCGCAGGCACGGGCGGTGCCTGGGGCGGCGACCTCCCGGATCGGGAAACCTGGCCCTGGCAGGTCGCCGAAGCATTACGCGCCAAGCTTCCAGGAAGAAAGGTCGAATTCATCAACGCCGGACTCAGTGGATACAGCTCGTTCGAGTCCTACGGACGGCTATGGAGCCGGATACGTTTTTTCAAACCGGACATCGTGGTCGTGTACCACGCCTGGAACGAGATGTATTACTTCAACAAAGGCGACGACATCGTCAACTGGCGAACGCTGCCTGATGGCTCCTGGGGATTTCACGAGGAACAGACCCGAAAGCTCTACGAACCGCTCTGGATCGACGCCTGGATCCATCGCTCCCAGTTGCTGACCAAGGCACGCCTGAGACTGTCGTCGCAGCAGCGCGGCGAGACCGCAGAAAGCAAGCCGCTGAGCGACCATTTCAACCCGGCCGCGCTGGACGTGTTTCGCGACAATATGCGCCTCATCGCGAGCGCCACCCAACTGATGGGCGCAGAGTTATTCGTCGTGAAGCAGGCCACCTTGGTCGCCGCCGACCTGCCCATCGAATGGCAGGCCCGATGCCGCTACGATTTTCACGGTTTCGATCATCGGGCGCATGTAGACGCTTTCGCCCAAGTCTTCAAAATCCTGGACGAAGAATTTCCAGCCGATCACATCATCGACCTGACCAACCTTTCCGGAAACCCCGAATATTTCTTCGACCATGTGCATCCAAATACGATTGGGGCTCGCAAAATAGCATCGGGCGTGGCCCGAGGGCTTCTCATCTACCTGGCAAACCGTGGCAAACAGGCAAACTAAAGAATTTATCTAAAACAGGACCAAAAAGTTGATATTACCCCGCTAAAACGGCTACCTTCTTTGCCACAACTTGGGTCGCGCTGGTTTTTACGCATTCGATAGCATCCCCGGGACCAATTCCGGACAAGTCAAACACACCCGCCCAGCGATCCCCACACCCGCTTTTCTTTAAATCGACCAGTCATTGACTCTCGACCTACGAGTCTCGCTTAAGTATGAATCAGAAACGTATTTCCGTATCAAAGGCTCAACCCCTGTCGAGCCGGCTTGCAAATTCGGCAACCCGCGCAACACGTATCTTGATGACGGCGTTGATTGTCGGGAGTTGCGTTCTTTCCCCCATCGCAAACGCCGACAGAAATTTTCAGATCCGCAAGCAGTTGACCGCAAAGGGCAGTATTGAAGCGATTGGCAACACGCAGATGTCCTGCTCGACCGGCGACCTCGGTGCAGCATCGAATGTCGCCTCATCGACGGGTGGGTACGACGCCAAAAATGATGGCGTCGCGCATGCCATTGGCGGCCTCGACGGTGCCGCCCCCACCGACGACCAGGACGTTGACAACAACGACGCCGACAACGCAGTCGGTGCAAGCGACTGCACCACCAGCCTCGCGAGCAACCTCAGCGGCCTGCCGCGATACCAGAACAATCATTTCTTCTACATGCACTTTTTGGATGTCGACACAGCGGCAGTCGCAGCCAATGGCGCTCCGGTCACGAATTCCACCACTGCTGACCTCGCCCTGCCATCAGGGGCGACCGTCAAGGCGGCATATCTTTATTGGGCGGCCTGGATGAGCAGTGCGGATGCAACCGCCAAAGGCCGCTCGCGAAGCACCGTTCTATTCAAGACGCCCGCAACCGCTCAATACCAAGTGGTTAGCGCCACGACCACCGACGAAGTCAATATCACCGCCAACGGCTTCCAGGGCGCCGCATCCAGTCTCTGCGATGGACGGACTGGCGACGGCCTCGGAACAGGTGTTGCCACCAAGGGTACGTATCCGGTCTATCAATCGGTCGCAGACGTCACTACGCTCGTCGCCGCTGCAGGCAACGGTACTTACAAAGTCGGCAACATCGCAGGCATGGATGCCCGCGATTCAGAAGGCACCACGGCAAGCGGCTACTCGGAGCATACCAACTGCTATGCAGGCTGGACCCTGGTGGTCATGTATGAAGACACGGCCAACATCAGTCAATTCCGAAGCCTGACGTTGTTCGACGGTTTGATCGAGGTTGGCCAGAACGTCACGAAAACCACCACCGTCAGTGGTTTCCAGACACCCAACTCCGGCGCCTACGACACGCTGGCCGGTTTCATCGTCTACGAAGGTGATGGTCGCGTACCGAATGACAACACCGCATTGGCCAACATCACTCAGCTAAACAACGACGCCAATCCGATCAACAACATCTGGAACAGCAGTAACACCAGACAAACAATCGGTCAGACGGGCACTGCTGCCACCGCATTCGCGACGCGATCACCGAGCGATGTCAACATGTTCGGTTTCGACATCGACACCTTCAACATCCCGACCCCTGCCACCAACATTGGCAATGGCGTTACCCAGTTCGATATCTCATTCACCACCTCACTGGACGTTTATCAGCCCGGCGCGTTCTTCCTCGTGCTACCGACGGAAACGGCCAATCTGGAAATCGCTAAATCGGTGACCCCGTCCAACGCCGCCATTGGTGAAACAGTCACATTCTCCGTCACGGTAACGAACTCCGGCACCACCACAGCGACGGGCGTGGTCATGCGTGACCCCAAGGATGACGCTGATTCGCTTACCTTGAGCACCCCCCATACCGTATTACCTTCTGGGTTGGCGCTGACCCAGGTCACCACAACGCAGGGCACATGCGCAATCAAGGATACAAACGGCACCGTCCTGCATGCCTCGAGCGCCAGCCTGACCGGACTGACCAGCAACAACGAGAATGCATTGGTCGACTGCGCGCTCGGCACCATAGGCCCGGGTGGCAGCGTGACCATCGTCATGAAGGCCACCGTCGGCACTGCATTCCTCCAAGGTGGCAAACAACGCGATTACGTCAACGTCGCCAGTGCGCAAGCACAGCAGGGCAACCCGCTTGAGGCCAGCGGCAACACCGCTGCAATCAAGGGCGAAGACGTCTTGCTCGCTGGTCGCGTCTGGGAAGACACCAACCACGACCGTGTACTCAACGACAACGAGACTCTACGCAGCGGGTGGATCGTAAACATCCTCGACACCCGCACTGGCCAGGTTCTCGCGACCAAAACCACCGATTCGGACGGTCGTTACTCGTTCACCACGAATGACATCTCACCAGGCACTTACAGCCTTCAATTCCTGAGCGCCAACGGATCCACGCTGAGTCGCGCCGTGTCGAACAATTTCAATGGCAGCAAGCCGGGTGATGACACCTCATCCCCCGGCTCCATCGTGTCGATAACGCTGGTCGATGGCAACAACATCATCGAACAGAACCTGCCGCTTGACCCGAGCGGCATTGTTTACAACTCCCTGACCGGCAATCCGGTGGCAGGTGCAACGGTGAGCATGTCAGGTCCCCCGGGCTTCGACCCGGCGATCCACCTGGCAGTCGGGCAGCAGAACCAGGTAACCGGCAGCGACGGCTTCTATCGATTCGATATCAATCAGTTCGCCGGTGCACCGGCCGGTATCTACACCATCAGTGTGATACCGCCAGCCGCATTCACCTTCGTATCCACGAACATCACGCCTTCCGGCACCCTTGATGTGCCGTCCTCAGTGCTGATTGACCCGTTCCTGGTCGTCGCCGGCAACACACCGAACATCGCAGGCATCACCACCTATTACCTTTCGTTCCTGTTCGATGGCAACGACACCAATGTGGTCAACAACCACATACCGCTGGATCCGGTTTCGTCCGCGAATACACCGATCATCATCTCCAAAACCACACCCAAGGAAACAGTGGTAAAGGGCGACTTGGTGCCCTACTCAATCACGGCCACAAACGTCGATACGACGACCTACACGAACACCGCGATCGTGGACACGATACCCCCAGGGTTCAAGTACGTTGCCGGGACCGCCACCCTCGACGGCGCACGCTCTGAACCCACCGTGAATGGCCGCACCCTGACCTGGTCACCCGTCAACTTCGCCCTGAGTCAATCACACACCATCGAAATGGTGCTGGTGGTGGGCACTGGCGTCGATCTAGGCAAGTACGTGAACAGTGTGCAGGTGAACAACGCGTTGGGTACGCCCATCTCCAACGTGGCAACCGCCACCGTGCTGGTTGTCGAAGACCCGATCATGGATTGCAGTGACATCATCGGCACCGTGTTTGCGGACACCAACGGCAACGCTTATCAAGACCTCGGTGAGCGCGGAATTCCCGGCGTTCGAGTGGTCACGGTCAACGGCCTTCTGATCACCACTGACCAATATGGGCGTTATCACATTGCCTGCGCCGATATTCCCAAGCAGGACCGAGGCAGCAACTTCATCCTGAAACTCGATGAGCGCACCCTGCCGACCGGATACCGTCTAACGTCGGAGAACCCCCGCGTCGTCCGGACCACACGAGGCAAACTGGTCAAAGCAAACTTTGCCGCTGCATTGATGCAGGTCGTTCGGCTTCAGCTTGACGAACGCGCGTTTGTCGCAGGCGCCTCGGAACTACTCCCTCAATGGGCTGAGCAAGGTCTCAAGCAAGTGGTCAACCGGCTCGTGGCCGAGGGCCAGCTTGGTCTGTTGCGCGTCGTCTATTGGTCAAAAGACAACGACACGGACCTCGCCGAGCGCCGAGTCGACTGGGTAATTGAACAACTCGAGTCCCTGTGGGGCAGCGAGGATGGGCGCCCACCGTTAACGGTGGAACGTGAAATTCGCAGTCCGGAAGCAACCGGGGAGACTCCGTGATGGCCATCTCCAAGAAGCACCTCATCCAGGCCATGACCCTCACCTCGCTTAGCCTCGGCACCGTATCCGGCCAAGCTTGGTGGTGGGATGACGACACCACGAAAGAGACCGATCAACGCGGCAAACTTGATTACGACAGTTCCGTCCGTGTTGTGGACCTCGCTCCAAATGTCGAACGGACAGAGCCAACTGCCAACGCCTCAGACCTTCCGCCCTTTCGGATCAGCGTCGACGATCAGACCGTCGTTGCAAAACCCGCAAGTGGACAGCGCGAAACAGATCTGGCACTCGATGAGATGCGGATCAACATCACGTTTGATTCACTGAGTCAGGAACGTTACCTCAACGCAACGCCAGATGAAGTGACCGCCATACGTGGGGAACCAATCCTGATCCGCACATTCAGCAACTACGATGAGTGGATAAGCCGCCGTGAGCTGCGCATCTTTCTTGCGGGGCATTCGTCGGAAGCGAAACCTGACTGGATACTACCGGTAAACACGGCGGGCATCGTTCAATGGACACCAGATGCCCAGACGAGTGACAAGGTCCACTACGTATTGCGCGTGTACGACGAGCAGGGGCGGTTTGATGACACCAGCGCGCTGCCGTTGCGGGTTCGCGATTTGCGGGAAGCGGATGAGAACCCGGATGAAGACCGATCCCTGAAAGGTTATGGCGTCAATCACATAGCGCGACGCAACATCCCGGTCTCCGGCGGTGTAGTCACAGCCAACGGATTTTCCGTACCGGACGGATACCGCGTGTCCTTTATGGGCTCCCCGGTCCCTCTGAACGAGAACCGTAATTTTGTTGCTCAACAGATTCTCAAGACCGGCAATCACGATGTCAGCGTGCTGGTGGAAGACGAAAAAGGCCATCAGGTCAGCTTTGACAGGAACCTTTACCTTCCCAAGGACGACTGGTTCTATGTGGCCTTGGCCGACCTGACGATCGGTGAAAACAATGTCGAGAAAGGCGATCCAGCAACATTCCTGAACGACAACCAGCACTTCAACGATGACGTTTATACCGATGGTCGGGGCGCGTTCTACGTAAAGGGCCGGATCAAGGGCGAATATTTGCTTACCGCCGCTGCAGACACCGGAGAACAGGACACGAGCGACCTGTTCAAGGCATTGCGTGATCGGGATCCGCGAGAGCTGTTCAGACAGATCAAATCGGACGAGTACTACACGGTGTACGGTGATGACAGCGTCACTCAGCAGGATGCCGCCACACAAGGTCGCCTTTACGTAAAACTCGAGCGCGGCGAATCCTATGTGCTCTGGGGCAACTTCCGCACCCAGATCAACGGGACGGATTTCGCGCAACTGTCACGCGGCGTTTATGGCCTGCAAGGCCATTGGGTTTCCGACGAATCAACCGCATTTGGAGAACGCCGGACTGTCGTTGACGGTTTCGCAGCGCAGCCGGAAACCCGCAGTTCCCGGGAAGAGTTTCGAGGAACCGGTGGTTCGCTGTATTACCTTCACCGCCGGGACATCACCAAGGGCTCCGAACGGGTCAGCGTCCAAGTCCGCGACAAGGATTCAGGAATTGTCATATCCAATACGGAACTGAACCCTAATCAGGACTACCACCTGGATCCCTTCTCCGGTCGCATTCTGCTTAACGAGCCGCTCGCGTCCGTAACGGATGACAAGGTTTCTCTGGTACGAGCCGATGTGCTCGACGGCCATCCGATGTACCTGGTGGTCCGTTATGAATACAACCCAGTGGCAACGGATATTACCGACGACTCGGTTGGTGGACGCGCCACGCACTGGATCACCGACAACGTGCAGGTCGGCGTAACCGGCGGCCATGAACGCCAGCTCGAACGCGAACAGGACATTGCCGGGATCGATGCAACGTATCGACACAGCGCCGGTACATACGTCCGCACAGAGATCGCTCAAAGCAAGGGACCCGGCAAGGGTGAGCTTGCTTCCACCGACGGCGGATTCGTATTTTCCGACATCGAACCGAATTACACCCAAAACATCAAAGCGGGTGCGGCACGGATAGAAGGTCACATCGACTTCCGTGACTTCGGCTATGAAACCGGCGACATTCAGGTCTACATCCAGAAGCGGGAAGATGGTTTCTCCGGTGAGGGACAACGAACCCTGGAAGCCATTACCCAGGCCGGCCTCGCTTTCGATTCCGAACTGGATGACCTGACCCGCTTCAACTTCAAAGTCGATACCACCGAACGCGAGAACAATGGCGGCAACACAGCCGTCAGTGCAAATGTGACCCGCACCCTGAACGAAAACTGGGATATTGGGGTGGGGCTGCGTGGGTCGGATCGTGATAGCAATGCGACCGACACCACCGCATCCAGCAGAGAAGACGGGCAACGCCTCGACCTAGCGGTCCAGTTGGATTACACAGGGGGTAAGAACTGGTCCGCCTACGGTTTTGCCCAGGGCACCGTGGAACGTGAGGCCGGACGCGCCAAAAACGATCGAGTCGGTATCGGTGGCGATTGGCAGGTCAACAACCGTTTGACGCTGGACGGCGAAGTCTCCGGCGGAGACCGCACGGTGGGCACTCGCATCGGTGCCACTTTCCAGAAGGACGACAAGACCGAGGTCTATACCAACTACCAACTGACCACGGATCGCACCGATGACGGCGAGAACCTGATCAACGACACCTTGGTAACGGGTACCCGGACACGTTATACCGATGCCCTGCACGTATTCAGCGAACGACGGGCGTCGCGTGCAGATCAGGACAAATCACTCACCAACGTCTACGGGGCGAGCTACGCACCGACCGATGAATGGACTTTCGGAGCAAGCCTTGAAAAAGGCGAACTGCATGGCAACAGTGGTGACACCCAACGTAACGCGGTCGCCCTGTCTGCCGGATACACCAAGGAAAAAACCAAGTGGGCCGGCGCACTCGAATGGCGCCGTGATGAACAAACGACGGAAGATCGCACCACTTGGCTGTTACGGACAAACATCAACCATCAGACTGCACCAGACTGGCGTGCGCTGGGCAAGCTTGATGTTTCCACGAGCACGACCACAGCGGGGGCAAATGGAACCGCCAAGTTCGCCGATTTCAGTGCGGGCATGGCCTATCGTCCAATCGATAACGACGAATTCAACGGGCTGTTCAAGTACACCTATTACTACGATCTACCCACTGCCACCCAACTGTCAGCATCAGGCATCACCCAGAATTACGCGCAGAAGAGCCATATCCTGAGCGCCGACTTCATCTACGACGTCACTGAAAAGCTCTCGCTTGGTGCGAAACTGGGTATCCGTAAAAGTGAGCTCCGGGCAGACCGCATTGGTGCCGAGAACTGGTTCAGCAGCACCGTCGGATTGGGCATTGTGCGTGCCGACTACCATGTGGTCCGCAACTGGGATTTGTTTGGTGAGCTGCGTGGTTTGCGCTCGACCCTTGCCGACGACAGCCGCAGCGGATTCCTGCTCGGTGGTTACCGCCACATTGGCGACACCATGAAAGTGGGACTGGGTTACAACTTCACTGACTTCAGTGATGACCTGACCCGGCTTGATTACAAATACGACGGCTGGTTCCTGAACCTGATCGGCAAGTATTGATCGCGTCTCGTTAACGCAGCACCATGAAAAAGCCCGTCGCTGCGCAAGCAGTGGCGGGCTTTTTATTGGAACGTCAAGGTAGGGATGGATAAAGACTCAGCACCGCGCATTTCACCCGTTCTGGGTCTTCTTCATGCACGCTGTGGAGCCAATCTCATTCAGGCCTTGCCAACGGCGGTCGGAACCAGCTTCCAAATGTCCGCGTTGTATTCGTGCATGGTCCGGTCGGTCGAGAACTTGCCGCTGCTCGCGGTGTTGATCAGGCTCATGCGGCTCCATGCAACCGGGTCCTGATACGCATTGGCGGCCTCGCGCTGCGCATTGACGTAACTGCGGAAATCCGCCGCAGTCATCCACGGGTCGTGGGGATTGCGAACTGAATCGACGATCGCCTGGAAGCGACCTTCCCGATCCGGGCAGAACTGATCGTTCTCGATCAGGCCAACAACCCGGGCGAGATCTTCATCGGCAGCGATAATGGCGTTCGGATCGTAATTGGGACGCAGCGACTCGACCTCCGACTCGGTCAGTCCGAACAGGAAGAAATTCTCCTCGCCAGCCTCTTCCCGAATCTCGATATTGGCGCCATCCAGGGTGCCGATGGTGAGCGCGCCATTCATCATGAACTTCATGTTGCCGGTGCCGGACGCCTCTTTCCCGGCGGTGGATATCTGCTCGGAGAGGTCGGTGCCCGGCGCAATGATCTCCATCGCGCTGACTCGGTAATTGGGAAGAAAGGCGACTTTGAGTTTATCGCCGACATCCAGGTCGTGATTGACGACTTCCGCAACCGCACACACCAGCTTGATGATGCGTTTCGCCATCCAGTAACCGGGAGCCGCCTTGCCCCCGATCAACACACAGCGATTCGTCCACGCCGCCGTATCCCCCCGCTTGATGCGATCGTAGAGGTGGATGACATGCAGGATGTTGAGCAACTGGCGCTTGTATTCATGGATGCGCTTGACCTGCACATCGAAGAGGGATTCCAGCGGAAAGTCGATGCCGCAATCCTGTTTGACCAACTTGGCGAGACGCTGCTTATTGAGCTGTTTGACCTCGCGCCAGCGGGCCAGATAAGCCTTGTCGTCACGGTAAGCGCGCAGGCCCGCCAGTTCAGACAGTTCGGTGACCCAACCGCTGCCGATACGTTCATTGATCAAGTCGGACAAGGCCGGATTGCACATCGCCAACCAACGGCGCTGCGTCACCCCATTGGTCTTGTTATTGAATCGTTCCGGCCACATCGCATGGAAGTCACCGAACAAACCGTGCTTTAACAGATTGGTATGCAACTCGGCGACGCCGTTTACGGAGTGACTCCCAACCACTGCCAGATACGCCATCCGCACATCACCATCACCGATGATGGAGAGTTTGTGGCGCATTTCGACGTTGCCCGGCCAGCGCGCGGCCACCTTCAACAGATGTCGGCGATTGATCTCCTCGATGATCTCCAGCGGACGCGGCAACAGGTGTCGGAACAGATCCACCGACCACCGTTCCAGCGCCTCGGGCAACAGCGTGTGATTGGTATACGCCATCGTCCGGGTCGTAATCGCCCAAGCGGCATCCCACCCGAGCAGGTGTTCATCCATGAGCAAGCGCATCAGTTCAGCGACCGCGACCGACGGATGCGTGTCGTTAAGTTGAAAGCCGTTCTTGTCCGCGAAACCGGTGAAGTCCTCGCCGTGCGCACGCACCCAATGACCGACTACATCCTGCAGGCTGGCTGAGGCAAGCAGATACTGCTGGCGCAGACGAAGTTCCTTGCCGTTCTCACTGGCATCGTTGGGGTATAGCACCAGGGTGATGTTTTCCGCCGCGTTTTTTTCCGACACCGCTTCGGTATACGAGCCCGCGTTGAATTCACGCAGATTGAACTCATCCGTGGCGGACGACTTCCACAAGCGCAGGGTGTTCACGGTCTCATTACGATAACCGGGCACGGGAACGTCGTAAGGAATCGCCCAGACGTCCTCGCTATCCACCCAGCGAACCCGATCGACGCCGCGTGCATCCTGATAATGCTCGGAGCGACCGCCAAATTGAACGAGGCGCTGCAACTCCGGTCGCTCCAGTTCCCACGGATTGCCGTTGACCAACCAGTGATCCGGCTCTTCGACCTGCTTTCCGCCTGCGACCAGCTGACGAAACATGCCGTATTCATAACGCAGGCCATAGCCGACCACGGGCAACTGCAGGGTTGCGCAGGAATCCAGAAAACAGGCCGCGAGCCGCCCCAGGCCGCCGTTTCCGAGGCCGGCGTCCGGCTCACCGTCACGCAATTCCTCCATGACCAGGCCAAGGCCTTCAAGCGCCTTCTCTGCCTCGTCACTCAGGCCCAGATTGAGCATCGCGTTCGACAACGCCCTCCCCATCAGAAACTCCAGGGAAAGGTAATAGACCCGCTTCACATCGTTGTTGTGATACGCCGCATTGGTCTTTTTCCAACGCTCCAGCAGGCGATCACGCACCACCATTGCCAGTGCCTCATACATGTAATGCACCGAGGTGCAGAACTCATCGCGGCCCAATGTGTGGTTGAAGTAGCGCCGATAGTCCTCGCTTAATGCCACAGCATCCAGCCCAAGCGGTGGGACGTCCGTCAACTCCGGACGGGGTGAACTGAGCTTGACTGTCTTGTGAAACATGAAAAGGACTCCGGGACCAAGTAACGCGCCATTGTAGTGCGCGAGGGGGTTAACAGGACGAAGTTTGCACCGCTATGGCGGCCATTCTCACCCGAAATGGCCGCGCGATTGCGACGATGCAATCGCTACGCCATGACGCCACGAACGGCGCAGAATTTCAGCGCTATGCGGAGGCAAATCCGAACCAGGAATCCAGGACCGCGTGCACCTCACCGATGCCGGTTTTCTTGAGCGCCGAAAACAACTGCACGCTCGCGTTCGGATGCAAGGTCGTGAGCGCCTTGCGAACCTGCAGCAATGCGTTCCCCGCCGCCCCCCTGTTGAGCTTGTCGGCCTTGGTCAGCAAGCAATGCACCGCCAGACCTGCGCCACGGCACCACGACAACATCTGCTGATCGTGCTCGGTGAGAGGATGACGTACATCCATGAGCAGGATGACGCCACGCAAGTTCCCACGGCGACTAAGGTAATCCGCCATGTTGTGCTGCCATGCCGTCTTGACCGCCACCGACACCTTGGCAAAGCCATAACCGGGCAAATCGACGAGAATGGCCTGATCGTTCACCTCGAACAGATTGATCAACTGCGTACGCCCCGGCGTCTTGGACGTCCGAGCGAGCGACTGCTGGCCGGTCAGCGCGTTGATTGCACTGGATTTTCCAGCGTTCGACCGCCCCGCAAACGCCACTTCGCGCCCGGCGTGCATCGGGAGGTCGGCCAACTTTGCGCCACTTTGTAGAAAGTGCGCCTGGCGATACATCGGATTCATCAACACGCCCTCGGAGAAAAAAGCGAGTTTACGATGCTTGCCGCGACATCCATAAAAACCGTAACAAAGGTTTGACCGGCCAAAGTGGGATGCGTAGAATTCGCCGTCTTTTTCGCAGCACATGCGGGTTTACCCGCCGCTTTTATACAGGTTCAGGAGACGCTCGATGCACGCCGTAATCGTTACCGGTGGCAAGCAATACCGGGTCGCCGAAGGCGACACCCTTCGTGTCGAAAAACTGCCGGTCAACGAGGGTGACACCGTCGAGTTTGATCAGGTCCTCATGGTCAGCGATGGCGAGAACATCACCATCGGTGCCCCGACCATCAACGGTGGCAAGGTCACGGCGACCGTTCAGGCTCAGGCGCGTGCGGACAAGGTCCACATCGTCAAGTTCCGTCGTCGCAAGCACTATCGTCGTCAGGCGGGTCATCGTCAGTACTACACCGAAGTCAAAATCACCGGCATCAACGCTGGCTGAGCGGGAGTAATCACTCATGGCACACAAAAAAGCAGGCGGTTCCACCCGCAACGGTCGCGATTCAGAATCCAAACGCCTGGGCGTGAAGCGCTTCGGCGGTCAGGCGGTCCTCGCCGGCAACATTCTGGTTCGCCAGCGCGGCACCCGTTTCCATGCGGGCGTCAACGTCGGCCTGGGCCGCGACCACACGCTGTTCGCGACCGCGACCGGCACGGTCAAGTTTGAAACCAAGGGCCCGCTGAATCGCACCTTTGTGAGCGTCGTCACCGACTGAACGGTCCTGACAACTGCGCTACGAAAGGAAGCCCCGACCCGGTCGGGGCTTTTTTGTTTTCCTGGCCGACCGTCATCCTCAACAAGGCGTAGCGACGAGCAGACCGGCGTCACGATCGACCGCATCGAGCCGCACATCAACGATTTGGTTTTCCATCACGTCATGGTGCGGCACATCAATGGCAACGCGATGAAACCCGGGGGTGTAGCCAAACCAGCGTGTGCCGCCACCCGGCATCTCGGTTCTGGCACCCTCGCAGAGTACGGGTACGGTTCTTCCAATCTGCCTGATTTGCGCAGCCGCCTTGAGGTCAGCCGCTAACGACAAAAGCCGCTGGCTTCGCTGCTTTCGAGTCTGAGCCGGCACTTTTTCCGGTAACGCCGACGCCTTGGTCCCGGCACGGTCCGAGTAGCTGAAGACATGGATATGTCCAAAACCGATGCGCTCGACCCAGGCCATCGTCTGCGCCCATTCCTGTTCGGTCTCGCCGGGGAACCCAACGATAATGTCGGTGGTCACGTTGAAATCCGGCCAGGCACTCCGCAATGCTTCGACCTGGGTAGCAAACGCCGCCACCCGTGTCCTGCGCGCCATGCGTCTCAACACGCTGTCCGCCCCACTCTGCAAAGGCAGATGCAGGTGCGGCATGAGCCGGGGATTGCCAAAGCGGGAAGGCAAATCTTCATCCAGAACCCAAGGCTCCACCGAACCCAGCCGAATGCGTTCAATGTCCGTCTCGGCGAGTACCGCATCGACGAGACCAGGAAGACTCGCGCCGATCCCGCGCCCATAACCGCCTAACTGCACACCGGTGATCACGACTTCGTGGACGCCTTGCGCATGAAATCGATTGATCTCATCGACAATCTGCGCGATTGGGCGGCTCCGCTCGTCGCCCCGGGCACGGGTCACAATGCAATACGTGCACTGATACCGACACCCGTCCTGAACCTTGACAAAAGCCCGCTGCCGGCCCCGGGCAAACAAGCTGGTTTCACCCGGCTCAGTCGCAAGCGTCGGCATGGTAGGTAGTGCCAAGCGATCGACCGTGATTTCGACCAATCGATCCTTGTCCTGATTGCCGACCACCAGGTCCACGCCAAGGGTTTCCGCCACCTCGGACGCGGACAGGGCGGCATGGCAACCGCTGACGACCAATCGCGCCTGCGGGTTGGCGCGGTGCAGGCGTTGAATGAGCTGGCGCGATTTGCGCACGGCCTCGGCGGTCACCGCGCAGGTGTTGAGCACCACAAGATCGGCATCGTTGGCCTTGTTGGTGATTCCAAAACCTCGCTCACGAAAACCGACCGACCACTGCTCCAGTTCCGCCTCGTTAAGACGACAGCCAAGGGTCTGCAGATAAACGCTGGACATGACGCCTGGTGACGCTCACTGCATCTGTCGATGCGGACCCATCGGCCAATACGCAGTCAGCAATTTTGCGTCATCCAGATAGGCATCTTCCGTCGGCGTATCAAATCGCTCGATTGCACTTTGCTCGAGCGCCAGACGTCCCGCCTCGGTGTGCTGCATATTCAGAAGTGTCTCCGCCAATCGACGCCTGGCCTCGATCGACACACTGGGCGCCGCAGACAAGGCCGGCGCTTCATGTTGCTCGGTCGTGGCGACCACGAACAACCCTGGAAAGGAACCGACCAGGCGGGATGGTATGAATGCGGCTCGGACTCGCTCCTCCCGCAAGGCGCGTATCGCATCTTCAGTCCCCGGCATTTCCACCACTACCGGTTTGCGAAATACGCTCGGAAACATCCGGTCAAGCAACACCGCGCCCATACCCGGCGAACTGAAACTGGCAATCGGCTCCGCAATGATCTCATTGGGGTCCATCACCAGATCGTCATCGCGGGTCACCAGGCTGTAACTCACCTTGTCCGGGATGCGGGCCAGAATCTTGTAACCCATATATTTGGCGCGGTAGCCGGTGAAATGGCTGGCGTCCAATGCAAGATCCGGAGCCCGGTCGCTGCGCAGCATCCCTTGCCAATAGGCCACAAAATTCGGCGAGGTCACCAGATTGATCCGATACCCGGTGATTTCGCTCAAATAGCGGGCCAACGGCAAGTAGCGGTCATGGGTGGCATTTGCCGACAACACGGGCTGAATCGCGAGATCCAACTCCACCACCGGTTCATCGGCATGGACCGGTGATACCCCTGCCCATGTCAGAACAATCAGCGTTGCGGCAACTTTGCCCATGCGGCGTAGTCCCTGGCCAAACAAACCCGTATTCACATCCACTGTCATCGTCCTCTCTGCACCCCATGCCTGCGGCCCGGCTCATGGTCATCCTGCAGGCTTACTGTCCACACATTGAACCAAGGCTTAACCTTTTTTACGCATACGTTCGTAGAAATAGTTGGTTGCCTCAACGAAGCCATCCACACTGCCGCAGTCGAAACGACGACCGGAAAAACGTAATGCGAGAACACGCCCGCGACGAGCCTGTTCCTTCAATGCATCGGTGATCTGTATCTCCCCGTTCTTACCCGGCGGGGTTTCACGAATGATGTCGAAGATGTCTGGCGTCAACACATAGCGCCCGATGATCGCCATGTTGGACGGCGCCTCACCGCGCGGGGGCTTTTCGACCATATCGCGCACTTCAAACAATCCTGGTTCGATCTCATCGGCGACGATCACACCGTACTTGTGGACCTCGTCCATCGGGACTTCTTCGACCGCAACCACACTGCACCCGAAGCGTTCATAGACATGGACCAGCTGGGTCATCACGTCATGCTTGTCACCAACGCACAGATCATCGGCCAGCAGCACACCAAAGGGCTCATTTCCGATCAGAGTCTCGCCGGTGAGGATGGCGTGCCCCAGCCCTTTCATCTCGGTCTGGCGAGTGAAGGAGAATACGCATTCTTCCATCAGTTTACGGATGCCGGACAACATGCCCTCCTTGTCCGACCCCTTGATCTGGTGTTCCAGTTCATAACTGATGTCGAAGTGGTCCGCCAAGGCGCGCTTTCCTCGCCCGGTCACCATGCCGATGTTGACCATTCCGGCAGCGCGCGCCTCCTCGACGCCATACTGGATCAACGGCGTATTGACGATCGGCAACATTTCTTTAGGCATGGCCTTGGTGGCCGGCAGAAAACGAGTGCCATAGCCAGCGGCGGGGAAAAGGCATTTACGCACAGTCATGGTATTAGCGGGTCCTTGTTTCAAATCACGAACGGAATCTTACCAGCGTGTTGGGAAGACGTTTGCTTTGCAGGGCGGGGGCCACCGTGACCGCGACGCGCATGAACCCCATAGGTCGTCAGGATTGCGATCGCGCTGATCGTGAAGCCACCTGACCTTCGAGCACAGTCAGGGTCACCGCCACCACGGCGAGCACGGCCCACAACAACCCAAGCGACAACCCAAGCCACAACCGTCCTCGGGTAATGGCAGAACTCGTATCGGATGCTTCGGCGGGATCGGTCGCTCATTCATGCCCGGTTCCAAGCCCGATGCATCGTAGCGTCAACCCGCATTTCGTTATACTTCCCGGCCCTAGCGAACAACGATCAGCTCGAAGCACCATGGCCGCAAGAACACTCTACGACAAGATATGGGATCAGCATGTCGTCCGCATCGACGATGACGGCACCGCATTGCTCTATATCGACCGCCACCTCGTTCACGAAGTAACCTCGCCGCAGGCCTTTGAAGGGCTGCGCCTTGCCGGTCGCAAGGCATGGCGACCGCAGGCGGCTCTGGCCACGCCCGATCACAACGTCCCGACCGAAAACCGCGCCGCCGGCATCGCCGATCCGGTGTCCCGAACCCAGGTGGAAACCCTGGGCCGGAACACCCGCGAATTCGGCATCACCGAGTTCCACATGGGCGACCAACGCCAGGGCATTGTGCATGTGGTCGGCCCTGAACAGGGTGCAATCCTGCCGGGCATGATTACCGTCTGCGGCGACTCGCACACCTCCACGCACGGGGCACTTGGCGCCCTCGCCTTCGGCATCGGCACGTCGGAAGTCGAACACGTCCTCGCCACCCAGACCCTGCTGCAGAAGAAATCCCGGAACATGTTGGTCAGCGTCGATGGAAAAGTCGGTCCAGGCGTCACCGCCAAGGACATCGTGCTCGCCATCATCGGTGAAATCGGCACGGCCGGCGGCACCGGTTACGCCATCGAATTTGGCGGCGACGCCATCCGTGCCCTGTCCATGGAAGGCCGCATGACGGTGTGCAACATGACCATCGAAGCCGGCGCACGCGCCGGTGTCATCGCGGTCGATGAAACCACGGTTGAATACCTCTATGGCCGCCCTTACACCCCCAAGGGCGAGCAATGGGATCAGGCGGTTGCCGCCTGGTTCGACCTGCATTCGGATGACGACGCCAAATTCGACCGCGTCGTCCACATCGATGCCGCCACGATTCAGCCTCAGGTTACCTGGGGCACCTCGCCGGAAATGGTTCTACCCATCAACAGCAACATCCCGGACCCGGACACCGTCGCCGACCCGGTCAAGGCAAACGGCATGCGCCGCGCCCTGCAATACATGGGACTCAAAGCCGGGCAGAAGATCAGCGACATACCGGTTGACCGCGTCTTCATCGGCTCATGCACCAACTCGCGCATCGAGGACCTGCGCGCCGCTGCCGCCGCGATCAAGGGCGGCAAGGTTGCCGCCAGCGTCAAGCAGGCGATGGTCGTGCCCGGATCCGGACTGGTGAAGGCGCAAGCCGAACATGAAGGCCTGGACAAAATTTTCATCGCCGCCGGTTTCGAATGGCGTGAACCCGGCTGTTCCATGTGTCTTGCGATGAATGCCGACCGACTCGAGCCGGGCGAACACTGCGCCTCGACCTCCAATCGCAACTTCGAAGGCCGTCAGGGCCAGGGCGGTCGCACCCATCTGGTCAGCCCGGCGATGGCCGCCGCTGCCGCCATCGCCGGACACTTCGTCGATATTCGCGAGCATTGAGTTCGACACATTCCGTCCGGGCAAGGGCATTCGCCTACCCCACAAAGAGAAGGTTCTTCGCGGATTGGCGGGAACGGATTTGATGTCCGGGATCGGACGACCCCGGACGAGCCGGGCCTGATCGTGGCCATCGAAGGCGGCGGCGATGGTGTCCACGGCTGTGGCGAACCCGTCTCCGGCGCTTCCGTTTCCACCCCCGGCGGATCGCGAGGTAGGGCGGAACCCGAAGGGCTTCCGCCATATCCCCCCGGCGGCGGAAGCCCTTCGGGTTCCGCCCTACCTTGCTACCTCGCTTTGTCGCCCCGCTAAAGTGTGATGAACCAAAGAAAAAGGGCGCCCGATGGGCGCCCTTTCTCATTACGACACGGGAGACCCGTGTCCAGTCATCGGGACTTGCGCCCCATCCGACTTACTTGGCTTCTTCAACCTGCGGGGCAACCGGAGCAACCGGGGCGACCGGGGCGACCGGGGCGACCGGGGCATAACCGTACGGGGCATAGCCGTAGTACGGAGCCTGGTGGCCGTAGCCATAGCCGTAACCGTTGCCGGCGACGTTGGTGTTGGCCTTCGCGGAGCTCTTCATGGAGAAGCTGAAGGAACCGTCGAAGTCGCCTTCACCGGTGCCGTTGCCCGCGCCGTTGCCGGTGCCGAAACCGTTGTGGTTGTTGTAGGCGTACGGGGCGTAGCCGTTCTGGCCGTAGACGGTGTTGTAGCCGTTCGCCGCAACGTCGGTGTTGGCCTTGGCGCTGGTCTTCATGGAGAAGCTCATGTCCATCGAACCTTCACCGTTGCCGTTGCCGTTGCCCATGCCGTTGTTGTAGCCGTTGCCGAAGAAAGGCATGTCCCACGCGCTGGCAGAACCCGCGACGATGGACAGAACGGAAGCGAGAGCGATTTTCTTGATCATGGTGAATTACCTGTTTCAAAGGGTTAGGAAGTTTTCGTCAGTGGCGACGTGGGGCGCACTTTATAAGTGATTACTTAATTAGTCAATACTTATATAGATATTTTTTCTATTGGACAGTAAATTCTTATATCCAGACATCCGGAACGCCCAGCCGGGAACACAGCGTTCCGGCGATACGTCATACTTGCGCCCTTCGTTCAGCGAACCGAAACCCGACATGCCGCAACGCATCCGCGAGATTCCCTATAACTACACCTCGTATTCCGATCGCGAGATCGTGATCCGCTTCCTGGGTGCCCGGCACTGGGCGCTGCTGGAGGAACTGCGCGGGGAGCGCAAGACCGGCATCTCGGCACGCATGCTGTTTGAGGTGCTGGGCGACATGTGGGTAGTCACTCGCAACCCGTATCTCCAGGAAGACCTGCTCGAAGACCGCCACCGTCGCGAGGCACTGATCGAAGCGATGACGCATCGCCTCGATCAGATCGAGGCACGCGCCAACGGCAACACTCAGGCGCTGGAACTGCACCGGGCCGCCGTGCATGCCGTGGAGCGTTTCGCCGCTCAGTTCGACGCCGACAAGACACTGCGGGATCAGGTTCGCAAACGCCTGCGCAAGGTCACGCGCAAGGACAACATCGATTTCGGCGGGCTCGCCCGTGTCTCACATTGCACCGATGCCACCGACTGGCGCGTCGAGTTCCCCTTCGTGGTGCTCTCCCCGGATACCGAAGACGAAGTCATCGACATCGTCGCCGCCTGTATCGATCTGGGACTGACCATCATCCCGCGCGGCGGTGGCACCGGTTACACCGGGTCTGCCGTGCCATTGCACGCCCACTCCGCCGTCATCAACACCGAGAAACTCGAATCGCTAGGCAGTATCGACAACCGTCTGCTACCCGGGGTCGAAGGCGTGGTGCCGACGGTGGCCTGCGGCGCGGGCGTGGTCACCAAACGGGTCTCGGAACTGGCCGAAGCCAACGGTCGCGTGTTTGCGGTGGACCCGACCTCGCAGGACGCCTCCTGCATCGGCGGCAACATCGCCATGAATGCGGGCGGCAAGAAGGCTGTTCTGTGGGGCACGACGCTCGACAATCTGGTCTCCTGGCGCATGGTGACGCCGAACGCGGAGTGGCTGGAGGTCGAGCGCTATCACCACAACCTCGGCAAGATTCACGACCAGGAGGAAGTCACCTTTCGCCTGACCCGCTATCAGCGCGATGGCAAGACCGCCATCGGCGAGCCGCAATGGTTGCGCATGCCCGGCAGCACCTTCCGCAAGGCAGGGCTCGGCAAGGACGTGACCGACAAGTTTCTTGCCGGCCTGCCCGGCATCCAGAAAGAAGGTTGCGACGGCATCATCACCTCGGCGCGCTTCGTGCTGCACCGCATGCCCAAGCACATCCGCACCGTGTGCCTGGAGTTCTTCGGCACCGATCTGAGCCGTGCCGTACCCGCCATCATCGAAGTGAAGGACTTTCTCGACAGCCTGGGCGATGTCGCCCTGGCCGGTCTCGAACACCTTGACGAGCGATACGTCAAAGCCGTCCGCTATGCCACCAAGGCACCGGGACGCGGTCGCCCCAAAATGGTCCTGATCGCCGACATCGCCAGCGATGAGGAAACCAAGGTTGCCAGCGCCACCTCGGAAGTGGTGCGCCTCGCCAACGCCCGTGACGGCGAAGGCTTCATTGCCACCAGCCCGGAAGCGCGTCGCCGTTTCTGGCTGGATCGCGCCCGCACCGCCGCCATCTCCGCGCACACCAACGCCTTCAAGATCAACGAAGACGTGGTCATCCCGCTGGACCGCCTGGGCGATTACTCCACCGGCATCGAACGCATCAACATCGAACAATCCATCGCCAACAAGCTGGAAGTCATCGAGGCCTATTGCCAGCACCTCGCCGGTCCCTTGAGCGAGTTGCGCCACCACGACGATTACGAGGATTCCGACGAAAACCAGGCGATCCTGCGGGCCAAGCTGGATCACGCCAACGATCTGCTCGATCGCGTCCGCAAACGTTGGTCGGGGGCATTGCTGCACCTGGACGAGCCCGCAGCGGAACACGAAGAACTGTTCCTGGATACGGAACTCGCCCGTGTCGGGAAAGCCGATCGCGTCGTCGATCTGCTGCTCCGCCGCGACATTCGTATTTCTTACCGAAGCGAGCTCAAGGAGCCACTGCGTCAGATTTTCCGTGGCGTCGAACTCGAACCCTTGCGCGAGAAGCTACGCGACATCCATGCCGGCATCTACACCCGGCGCTTGTTCGTCGCCCTGCACATGCATGCCGGCGACGGCAACGTACATACCAATATCCCGGTGCATTCCAGCGACTACGCGATGCTTCGCGAGGCCGATCGTGTCGTCGATCGCATCATGGAGCTCGCCACCGAACTCGGCGGCGTGATCTCCGGCGAACACGGCATCGGCCTGACCAAATTCCAATACCTGGAACCGGACAAGCTCGCCGCCTTCGTGCAATACAAGCAGCAGGTCGATCCCGAAGGTCGCTTCAACAAGGGCAAGCTGATGCCCGGTTCCGGATTGGACGACGCCTACACCCCGTCGCTGGCACTGGTCGAGCAGGAGGCGCTGATCCTGGAGGAAAGCGAACTCGGCGCCCTCAACGACGACATCAAGCACTGCCTGCGCTGCGGCAAATGCAAACCGGTGTGCATGACCCACATCCCGCGCGCCAACCTGTATTACTCGCCCCGCAACAAGATCCTCGCCACCGGCCTGATCACCGAGGCCTTCCTGTATGAGGAACAGACCCGACGCGGCATCTCGGTGCGTCATTTCGACGACATGAACGACATCGGCGATCACTGCACGGTCTGCCACAAATGCTTCAACCCCTGCCCGGTCAACATCGACTTCGGCGACGTCTCCATCCGCATGCGCAAGATCCTCAAGGATCGCGGTCAGAAGAAATTCAACGCCGGTTCCTGGGCGGCGATGCAATTCCTCAACGTCACCGACCCCACCGTGATCAAGGGCATGCGCTTAGGGATGGCGCAGATGGGCTTTGCCAGCATCAATGTTGCCCACAGCCTCGCGCACAAATTCGGACTGCTCGGCAAAGCGGACCGCATCCCGGATGCGACCACGGGCGCGACGCCGATCCGCGAGCAGATCATCCACTTGGTGCGCAAACCGATGCGCGCCAACGTGCCGAGCAAGACCATGCGCGCGCTGCTCGGCGTCGAGGACAAGACCCAGATCGCCATCCTGCGCGACCCGCGCAAGGTCGATGAGCACTCCGACGCGGTGTTCTATTTCCCCGGTTGCGGCTCCGAGCGCCTGTTCAGCCAGATCGGTATCGCCACCCTGGCGATGCTCTACGAAACCGGCGCACAGACCGTATTGCCACCGGGCTACCTGTGCTGCGGCTACCCGCAGACCGCCGGCGGCGATCAGGCGAAAGGGCAGCAGATCAGCACCGAGAACCGCGTGCTGTTCCACCGCGTCGCCAACACGCTCAACTACCTCGATATCAAGACCGTGCTGGTGTCCTGCGGCACCTGCATGGATCAACTGCTGAAGTACGAATTCGAGCGCATCTTCCCCGGCTGCCGTCTGCTCGACATCCACGAATACCTGATGGAGAAGGGCGTCAGTCTGGACGCCGTCGACGGGGTCAAATACCTCTACCACGACCCCTGCCACACGCCGATGAAGCAGTACGCGCCGCTCAAGGTCGCGCAGAACCTCCTCAATGCCGAGGTCGCGTTATCCGACCGCTGCTGCGGCGAATCCGGCACGCTCGGCACCGCTCGGCCCGACATCGCCGCCCAGCTCCGCTTCCGCAAGCAGGAAGAACTGGAGAAAGGCAAGGAAGCCCTCGGCGGTGGCGGCACCCAGGTCAAGCTGATGACCAGCTGCCCGGCCTGCCAGCAGGGCCTGTCCCGCTACACCGACGACACCGGCCTGGAGCCAGACTACATCGTCGTCGAACTGGCCAAAAACAAGCTAGGCGACGACTGGCTGCAAACCTTCGTCGATCACGCCAACGCCGGCGGCATCGAACGCGTGTTGTTATAAGCCCCAGATGTAGGCCGGCATAAGGAGCGTAGCGACGTTGCCGGCTTGAGGCTCCAGATGCAGGCCGGCATAAAGCGCAGCGTTGCCCGCTTGAGACTTCGATCGAAGCCCCGTCCAAGCAAAACCCAACTTCACCAAGCCGGCTACGTCGCTACGCTCCTTAAACCGGCCTACAACCAACACCGTTCCAGGGAAGGAATCGACATGTCCAACTACCGGCGAGCTTTCCAACTCGGTGGCATCTACTTCTTCACCGTCGTCACCCACGACCGCCGCCCGCTGTTCTCCGACGCGCACGCCATTGAACGGCTGCGCAATGCATTCCGCTACGTCAAACAACGCCGCCCCTTCGACATCGACGCCATGGTGATCCTACCCGATCACCTGCACTGCCTCTGGTTCCTGCCGACCGACGATGCGGACTACGCCACCCGCTGGCAGATGATCAAGACCCACTTCACCCGCGCGATGAACCGTGCCGGCGAACAAGGCCCCTACTGGCAACCGCGATACTGGGAACATCTGATCCGCGACGAGTCCGACCTGACCCGACATCGCGATTACATCCACTACAACCCGGTCAAGCACGGCCTGGTCGCCCGGCCCGGCGACTGGACCGCCAGCAGTTTCGCCCGCTTCGTGCGCGACGGCCTTTATCCGACGAATTGGGCCGCTGGCCCCAGCGACGATACCAATTACGGCGAATAGCCAGATGTACGCCCGATGTAGGCCCGATGTAGGCCCGATGTAGGCCGGCATAAAGCGCAGCATTGCCGGCTTGGGGCCTCGATCAAAGTCGCATTCACTGCTCCGCCAACCGCCTCAAGCCGGCTACGTCGCTACGCTCCTTAAACCGGCCTACAACTGACCGGCCTCCAATGTAGGCCGGCATAAGCGCAGCGTTGCCGGCTTGGGGCTCTGGTCGAAGCCACAACCACACCTCCGCCAGCCACCTCACGCCGGCTACGTCGCTCCGCGCCTTAAACCGGCCTGCATCGGGTGTTATTTGCACTCGGATGCGGCCACCTTGCCGTCCTGCAGGGTGACGCGGTGGCCATTGGGGCCGTCGGTGCTGGCGATGACGGCCGGGTCGTGGGAGGCGATCACGAAGGTGGTGCCGATGTCCTGATTCAAGGATTGCATCAATTCGATCAGGGAACCGGCGGTGTGCGAATCGAGATTCGCGGTGGGTTCGTCGGCAAGAATCAGGTCCGGCTCACCCGCGAGGGCACGGGCGACCGCGACGCGTTGTTGCTGGCCACCGGACAACTCATGCGGTCGGCGATGAGTCAGGCCGTCCAGACCGACGCGGGCGAGCCATTCATCGGCACGCGCCAACGCCGCGTCCCGCTTCCAGCCGCGCAGTTGCAGCGGATAGGCCACGTTTTCCCGTGCGTCGAGGACCGCCATCAGGTTATAGGCCTGAAACACGAAACCCAGGTGACGCAGACGGAAGCCATTGCGCTCCGGCGCCGCAAGCCCGCCCAGCTCGGTTCCGGCGACACGCAGACTGCCGCTGGTCGGGCTGTCCAGAGTGCCGATGATGTTGAGCAAGGTGGTCTTGCCGGAACCGGAGCGGCCTTCAAGCACACACCACGCCGCGCGTTCGATCTCAAGGTCGATGCCATTGAGCGCCCAGGCACAGGCGTTCCCGCTACCGAAGCAACGGGTCAGATCGTGAATCTCGATCAATGCCATCGCATCGCCTCCACCGGGTCGAGCCTAGCCGCAACCCAGGCAGGATAGAGCCCGCCAAGCAACGCGGAAACCGCCAGTGCCAGGCCGACCTTGAAGGCCATCCAGCCCGTCAGTTCAGGGCGGATCACCGGGTCCATGAAGAAAAACCGGAAGGCGCCGGATACGGTAGAAAAATCGATGCCCGCGCCGCTGGACGCCACCGCCAATGCCCCCAGCAGCCAGCCGCCAAACCCGCCCGCCACAACCAGGATCGCCGCCTCCGTCGAGACCAGCGCAAACAACTGCCCTCGGCGAGTACCCAAGGCCTCCATCAATCCGAATTCGCGCACCCGTTCGTACAGGGCGAGGATCATGGTATTGCTCACCTGAGCGACGGTGAGCGCGATCACGATTCCCAGCACCAGCAGACCGTAGACCTCCCCGAACCGTAACCATTGATGCACCATCGGATCGATCTCGGCCCAGCCGAGCAGGGTCGAATCCGGGGGTAGCTGCGCCCGCAGATGCGTCTCCACCTCGATCGGAGCCGCCCCGGGTCGCATGCGGATGGCCTGATACTCGGCCTCTGCGCCCAGCCATTGGCGGGCGGTCGCCAACGGGATGACCGCAAACCGCCGATCGATCTGCGGCGCGCCGGTCTGCAGTTGCGCACAGACCGTGAACAACTCCGAAACCAGTTCTCCACTGCGTCCCTCCGCAGTCAGGACGACATGACTGCCCATGCGCGCATTCAGGGTCCGCGCCACGTCTCTGCCCAGAACGACCTCCCGTTCGCCCAGTTCGCCCAGACAATGCCCATCGATCTGATAAGACCCGAGACGACTGACGGCAAGCTCATGCAGCGGATCGATGGCGACGATACGGACACCGGTTGCTGCCGCACCGACCGAGCCGAGGCCGTCCCGTTCCGTGCGCGGACTGATTGCCCGAATCAGGCGGGGATCAAGCCGATCGACCGCCATCGGTCGTGGCCCGTGAACCTGCCAATGCCCGCTAAAAGTAAGAATGAAATTGTCGCGCATGCCGTGCAGCCAGCCATCGTTCATCGCACCGAGGAAGGTAACGACGCCGGTAGCAAACATCAGCGAGGCCAACGCCGTCAGCGTCCGACGCGGATTGCGCCACAGGTTGCGCAGCGCGAGTTGCAGGATCAGCGGGAGTTCAGGCATGCGGAGAGAGTGCCTCCAGCGGAGTCAGGCGGGCACTTCGCCAGGCCGGAAGCAGGCCCGCAACCAGGCTGAACGCAAACACGCCCACACCGATGCCCAGCACCGCATCCCGCGCCAATGACGGACGCAGGATCGGGTCCACGTAATACCGGCGGGTATCGCCAAGCCAATGCGAGAGATCGATTCCGGTGCGATGCAGCACATCGATCACCAACACGCCCAGCACCGTGCCGACCACGCTCGAAACGACGGCCAGAAACAGCGACTCGAGCGACAGGATGCGGAACAAATGCCGATTTCCCGCGCCGATCGCAAGCATCACCCCGAACTCGTGACGCCGATTGAGATTGGCAACCAGGGCCACGTTGCCGATCGCAGCGGCCACCAGCAGCATCACCACGACAAAAAACACGAACTGGAACCCGCGCTGGACCGCGATCCACTCGTACATCACCGGGAACATCTCATGCCAGGCGAGCACTTCGTATTGCTCTGCAGGAAGCTCGGCGCGCAAGGCGGCGAGCACCCGGGCTTCGACCTCGGGGGATACGCGCATCACCAGATTGGTCTGTCGGTTATCCATCGCGAGCATCTCGCGGGCGGCATCCACGGGTACGAACACGATGTCCGCATCGATGCCAAACCCCCCACTCAACAGACCGGCGACCTCAAAACGCTCTCCGGTCGGTGCGCCGAAGCGATCATTGCTGATCAGATCGACCGAATCACCCACGCCGATCCCCAGCTTGCGTGCCGCGCCCTCGCCCAGCAGACATTGCCAAGGCTTGGGCGGGTCGAGAAACTGACCGGCGCTGAGGCGTTGTGGCAAATCGGTGACCCGCACTTCGCGGCGCGGGTCGATGGCGATAAGCATCAACCCGGTGCTGTTTCTGGCCGCTGCCAGCACAAAGCTTTCCAGCCTGGGCGACATGCTTTGCACTCCGGCGGCACGGGCCACGGCTTCAACGCGGTGAGGATCGGGCAGATCGCGCGCGAGACGGGGGTGGGCGAAAAAGTCCCGGGCATGCACCTGGATCGAGCCGATCAACTGACTCTGAAAATTGTTCACCATATTTTCCTGCAGCGCGGCGTTGATCGCCGAGAGCAGCAGCAGCGCCGTGAGGCCAGCGATGCCCGGCAGGCTGGCGAGCAGGCTCTGGCGTGGATTGCGCCACAGATTCTGCAGCGCCAGCAGCGCACTGAGCCTCAATGTGCTGAACAGCGTCACGGAAGACACCCGGATCATGACCACACCGACCTCAGGGCGAGGTCGCCGTACCTGCGGTCGCCTGTTCCAGGGCATTGAAGGCATCGTCAGGCAAGGTCGGATCGAACTCGACTCCGGAGACCTTCAACAGCGTGTATTCCCCCTTTTCCGGCATCGGCACGATACGCCAGACCATAGGTAGTCGCCGTTCACCCACCTCGCCCACTTCGCTGAACTCGATCCGCCGCTGCAAAACATCATCCTGGTCGAAATAATCGACCCGAACCGGCACCGCATCGCGACGCACCTGCTGGCGCAGCCGACGCCACAAGGCCGGACGCCCGGGCAACGGCGTCGATTCAATCGTGACCAGATCGCCATCGCGGGCGATCACCCGATGCTGGTAATCATCGATCACCGCATCACCTTGAAGGATGTCCTGATTGCTCAGATCGCTGCCCATCCACGGTTCCGACAGCATTGCCGGAGAGATGCCGACCTTGCGGCGCAGCCTCGGGATGACCATCCACAAGCGCCCGTCGCGCTTCAGATAGAGGGTATCCGCGAGCCGTCTGGGGGCGATCACCATGCCCTGGTAACGACCACCTCGCTGATCCTCCGTGACGGCCATGATCACGGTGCGTTGCCATTCCGTCCGCACGATCTCGATTTCATAACGGCTCACCACAACATCTGCCGAATGCTGGGCGCGCACCCGCTTCAGGAGTTCGGCCGCCTCGTCATTGCCACTGGCAAACGCGGGCCACAAGCCAACCAGCAACCACAGCCATGATTTCATCAAACAATCACCTGTAAGCCGTCTATGCCCCGTGCAGTATCGACGCAACACGCCGAATTCAAGGACACCGCGACGTGAGCCCCGCTGTCGTGCGTGCGAATCCAGCCTTGACCCGACTTTAGTCAATTTCCGGATCAGGCCTTGATCAAAAGCGCCACCCCGCTCCCCAGCAACAACACCGCAATCAGACGACGAAACGCGGTCTCGGAAATGCCGATATGCGCGTGCCCGCCTACCCACATGCCAACGACCATCAATGGCAGGGCCAGGGCGATGAAGGTCACCGTCTCCCGAGTGAACAGGCCGACCAGGCCGTACCCGACGAGGCGGAACGCACCATCTATCGCAAACACCACACCGGCGGTGGCGCGGAACGCGGTCTTGCCGAGTTGGCGGAGGTTCATGTAGATCGCAAAAAATGGCCCCCCAGTCCCGAAGGCCGTGTCCACCAGCCCACCGAGGAAGCCCATCGGTGCCGCCCAGTAGCGACTCCCGCGCATTCTCCCGATCGGCAGCAGCGACCAGACCGCGTAAGCCAGGATGAAACTGGCGAGCACGCGAAGCAGCAGACCGTGATCCACCGCCGTAAGCAGATACAGCGCCACCAACATGCCCGCAAAAACAAACGGCACCAATGGCCACAGATCGGCCCACGCGACCGCGTCACGATGCTTGATGCCGTGTTGCAAGGAGCCCAGGTAATCGAGCAGCCCGATTACCGGAACGACCACGGTCAAGGGCAGAAAAAATGCCAGCAACGGCACCGCGACCAGGGCCGAGCCAAAACTCGCGACGCCGCGCACGAAATAGGCGAGCAACACAATGCCGGCGCAAAGCAGCAGATCTAGCGTGGAGAGATCGAGAGACATGGGCAGGTCGGTGGGGGCGAACGTCACGATGTTAGGGAACCTCTGATTGAATCAGGCACGGTTCAGATGAATGGCTGAAATTGTCGCGTTCAAGGCGCGGAACGCAGGTAATAGCCGGTCTATTGCCAAGTTCCGCAACGCAGAAAGCGGCAATTTCAGGCTTCAGATGTCCGTGAATGATTCGATCAGAGGTTCCTTAGGTAACGCGACGCCAACGCCAATGATTTTCCGAAAGAGACGCGCAGTTTTAACGCGCACCGCGCCTGATGGCGACGGATCGGCGTGATAGCCGCCGAGATGATACCCGCACCACAGTGACGCAGGCATTGGTGCATCGCACCAGAATGATGCGAACAAAAACATCGATACCATTGTTTTTAATAGATTTTTTATTGGCACGACGCATGCTGTTCGATGCACGTATCCACCGCTCGACACCCATATGTTCCAAACGAAATCCGAAGAACGCGATTACGCCTTCATCCCCAATGCCGACGCCCCCGTCGTCAATCGGTATGGGCAGTCGATCGAGACCGTGCCCGAAGGCCACGAGTTGCGCGGCAAGTCGCTCAACGTGAACGGCGACAAGTCGGTCGGCAGCAACCCGAATCGCTACAAGCAGCACGGCTTCTATTTCAACGCCGACAACTGCATCGCCTGCCACGCCTGCGAGACCGCCTGCGCGGAGAAGAACGACACCCCACCGCACCTGAGTTTCCGCTCGGTCGGCTACGTCGAAGGCGGCTCCTGGCCGGACTACACCCGCCTCAACATCTCCATGGCCTGCAACCACTGCGACGACCCGGTCTGCCTGAAGGGCTGCCCGACCCGCGCCTACACCAAGTTCGCCGAATACGGCGCGGTGCTGCAGGACCCGGACATCTGCTTCGGCTGCGGTTACTGCACCTGGGTGTGCCCGTACAACGCGCCGCAACTCGACCCGGTCAAGGGCCGCGTCGAGAAGTGCAACATGTGCGTCGACCGTCTCGAAGTCGGCCTCAAGCCGGCCTGCGCGGCGGCCTGTCTCGGCGGCGCGCTGGACTTCGGCATCATCGAGACCACGCCCGAGAACCGGCATCAGACGCTGACCCAGATCCCCGGCTTCCCGACCCCGGAGATCACCCACCCCAACATCCGCTTCCAGCAGACCCGCACCCTGCCGCGCGAACTGACCCGCACCGACAGCCGCGCGATCCGCTACGAGCGCGATGAGGCCGGCGACTCGCCGTACAAGACCAAGCTGCGCGATACCGGCGCGGCCAAGGGCTGGGGCCTCAAGGACCTGAGCTCGCGCGAAGATCCGCTGGTGATCTTCACCCTGATCACCCAAGGCGTGGTCGGCGCGATGCTCGCGCTGATCCTCGGCCCGCTGCTCAGCCCGTCGCTGGCCGAGGGCTACGCCCAGGCCGGCACCGTCACCCAGGCCGTGCTGCTGTTCGCGCTGCTGGGTCTGCAGACCTTCGCGCTCGCCCTGTCGACCATGCACCTCGGCAAACCGCACCGCTTCTACCGCGCCTTCAACAACCTGAAGTACTCGCCGGTCAGCCGCGAGATCGCCGGCATCGCGGTGTTCTTCAACCTGCTCGGCGCCTACACCCTGCTGGCCAGCTTCCCGATGCTGACCGCCTGGCTGCCGGAATCCGTCGCCAACGGTCTGGTCGCCGCCAGCGGCTGGGGCGCGGCCCTGTCAGGCCCGGTCGCGCTATGGTTCATGCACAAGATCTACCGCATCAAGGCACGCCCGTTCTGGAATCACTGGCAGGTGCTGACCCACTTCTACGGCAACGCCCTGACCCTTGGCGCGCTTACGGTCGCGCTGGTCTTCGGCGGCGTTCTGTTTGCGCAGGATGCGCCGCTGGCCGGCTTCCTGTCCGCACTGGCCTGGCCGGTCGCGCTGGGTATCGCGATGGAGGGCGTCGGCCTGTGGTTCCACGCCCGCGACAACCAGAAGATCGGCGAAGCCGCCGCCTCGCATCACGAGCAGGTCACCCACTTCGCGTACAGCTACGTCGCCCGCAACGTCGGCCTCGGCATCGCGCTGGCTGGCGCCCTGGCCCTAGCCCTGAGCGCCCCGCAAGACGGCGCCGCCCTCGGTGCTTGGTTCGTGCTCGGCGCGATCGTGCTGACCGCCGCCTTCATCGGCCGCGCGCTGTTCTACGTGCTGGTGGTGCCGACCTCGATGCCCGGCGGCTTCTTCTGGCGCAACCCGGCCTTCCAGAAACACGCCCGCGAAACCGGCCTCGCCCACCTCCCCCAGACCGGCGTGGTCATGGACGGCCACTAACCCAGATGTAGGCCGGTTTAAGGAGCGCAGTGACGTAGCCGGCTTGATGCCCGCGATCGAAGCCTCATGCCGGCAACGCTACGCTTATGCCGGCCTACATCGAACGCTGAACCATGACCCAACCCACAAACCCCGCCGACGAACTCCGCCGCCACGTCTTCCTGGCGAATTATCGCAGTCGCGAACAGCGCACGCTGCGTGGCCTGGCGATGGCAGTGCTGGTGCTCAAACACGGCCTGCGCGGTTCGCTGCTGTTCCTGCCCCTGTACCTGATCGCCGCCGCGCTGGCCTTCCAGCCTGGTGCGCTCCCATACGTATTGCTGCTGGTCCCGGGTCTGCTTTGGTGGGCCTGGGTGCAGATTCGCGGCGCGTTGCGCGACTACGACCAGCGGGTCAGGCATCGTCTGCTCAAGCGCAAGGATCTACGCACCATGATGGACAGCACCGGGGAGGACTGAAGAGTCCGGCATTCACCAAAGCCTGATAGGCTCCCGGCCATTACCGGCCCCTGTATTCCGCCATGTCTTCAGCACAAAACCCGCCCCGTAACTGGTCCGACGCCTGGGCCGTCTACACCCACCCCCGCGTGCTCGCGATGCTGTTCCTCGGCTTCGCCGCCGGGCTACCGTTGCTGCTGGTGTTCGGCACCTTGTCGGCGTGGCTGCGTCAGGCCGGCGTGGATCGCGCCACCATCGGGCATGTGTCGTGGGTAGCTCTGGCCTATGCGTTCAAGTTCGTGTGGGCGCCGCTGGTCGATCGCATCGATCTGCCGCTGCTGAATCGCCTGCTCGGGCACCGCCGCAGCTGGATGTTGCTGGCCCAGGCCGGAATCATCACCGGGCTGTTGTTGATGGCCACCGGCGACCCGCGTGATGGCCTCGAAGCCCTGGTCTGGGCCGCGCTGCTGGTTGCGTTTTCCTCGGCGACCCAGGACATCAGTCTGGATGCCTGGCGCATCGAGGCGGTGGATATCGACCGCCAGGCAGCGATGGCAGCGACCTATCAGATCGGTTACCGCATCGGCATGATCGCCGCCGGCGCCGGGGCGCTGTACGTCGCCGATTTCCTCAATTGGGGCGCGGCCTACACCACGATGGCGGGGCTGATGGGCGTGGGCGTGCTCACCACGCTGCTGATCGGCGAACCGGAACGCCGTGTCGGTGTGCCGGCCTGGCGTGAAGAGGCGCGTGTGGTTGCGTTCATGGACCGCTCCGCGCACCTGCCCAGGCCGTTGCAGGCGGCAATCGCCTGGCTCATCGGCGCGGTGGTCGCCCCATTCGCCGAATTCTTCCAGCGCAACGGACGCTTCGCGCTGTGGGTGCTGGCCTTCATCTTCACCTTCCGTATCAGCGACATCACCCTCGGCGTTATGGCGAACGCGTTCTATATCGATATGGGCTACACACTGAGCGAGATCGCCACCGTCACCAAGATCTTCGGGGTGATCATGACCATGATCGGCGCGGTACTCGGCGGGGTTGTGGTAATGCACTTCGGTCTGCTGCGCGTGCTGTTGCTGGCGGCGGTGATCGTGGCCTTGACCAACCTTGTCTACGCCTGGCTCGCCACCCAGCCTGCCGAGGTAATGCTGCTGGCGATCGTGGTCAGCGCCGACAATCTGAGCGGCGGCCTGGCCGGCTCGGCGTTTATCGCCTACCTCTCCGGGCAGACCAACCGCGCCTACACCGCGACCCAATACGCCCTGTTCAGCTCGATGATGCTGATGCCGGCAAAGTTCCTGGCCGGCTTTTCCGGTGACATCATCGACGCCACCAGCTACCCGGTGTTTTTCACCTACGCCTCCGCGCTCGGTATCCCGGCAATCCTGCTGGTGTTGATGCTGATGCGCCGCGAACGACGCGGCATTCAGGGTTAGGGAACCTCTGATTGAATCAGGCACCGTTCAGCTGAACGGCTGAAATCGCCGCTTTCAAGGCGCGGAACGCAGGTAATAGCCGGTCTATTGCCAAGTTTCGCAACGCAGAAAGCGGCGATTTCAGGCTTCAGATGTCCGTGAATGATTCGATCAGAGGTTCCTTAGGCGGCACTTCCTGTCCGACCGGTCACACCACCAGACGGCGGCGGACCAGGACCACGGCGAGGTAATAGCTGGTCGATGCGTAGCCGATCAGCACAGACAGGTGCAAACCGGCGGCGTCAACGGGAGCGCCGACGACCAAGGGGCGAACCAGTGCAACGGCATGAGTCAGCGGCAGGATCTGCACCACGTCCTGCAACCAGCCCGGCAGACCGTCGATGGGGAAGAACACCCCGCAGAGCATCATCATCGGGGTGACCAGCAACACGAAGTAGTAACTGAAGAAGTCATAGTTGTCGGCCAGCGCGGTCATGATCATGGCCATGCCGCCGAAGGTCAGACCGATCAGGAACACCACCGGGATCGCCCACAGCGCGCTCATGCCGCCGACCACACCGAGCCCCGCGCCGACCAACAGGATCGCGACCCCGGACATCAAACCCTTGGTGGCGCACCAAAGCATCTCACCGGCAAGGATGTCGTCGATCTCCAGCGGCGTGGCGAGAATGGCCTCATAAGTACGCTGCGGGACCATGCGCGTGAACACCGAGTACATGCCTTCGAAGGTCGCGGTGGTCATCGCCGACGAGGCGACGATTCCGGAAGCGAGGAACGCCAGATAAGGCAGGTCCGCGACCTGGCCGACGAAGACGCCAAGTCCAAGCCCGAATCCGAGCAGATAGATCAAGGGCTCGCCGAAGTTCATCAGGATTGCGGGACCGAGCAACCGTCGCCAAACCAGCACGTTGCGCCGCCAGACCGCGAGTGCGCCTCGCCGGGCACGCGGCAAGGTCCAATCGAAATTCGCCATCAGTCGCGCAGCTCCCGTCCGGTGAGTCGTAAAAACACGTCTTCGAGACCCGCCGGGCGATGCAGGAAGACAATACCGGTCGCGGCCTGAAGCCGATTCAGCAACGGCGCCGGTTCCCGGGTGTAGCAGTAAAGGCTGGAGCCCATGCGTTCAGTGCGGGCCGCCTGAATTTCCGGCCAGGCGATGACCGCATCGGCGCCGCCGCGCACCTCGATCACCTCGGGCTCGACATGGCGCTTGATCAACGCGCGCGGGCTGCCACGATCGAGAATGCGGCCATGATCGACCACAATCAGTTCGTCGCACAGTCGCTCCGCCTCCTCCATGTAATGCGTCGTCAATACCAGTGTCTTGCTGGCGTCGCGCAGTTCCGAGAGACGCGACCAGATCACATGCCGCGCCTGCGGATCGAGTCCGGTAGTGGGCTCATCAAGGACCACCAGCTCCGGGTCGTTGACGAGCGCCCGGGCGATGGTCAGACGGCGCTTCATGCCGCCGGAAAGTGTATCGATGCGCGCATCGCGACGTTCGCCAAGATTGGCGAAATCGAGTAACCCATCGATGCGTGGCTCGACCTGACGCCGCGACAGTCCGAAATAACTCGCGTAGACCCTGAGATTTTCGGCAACCGAGAAATCCGGATCGAGCGTGTCCGCCTGCGGCACGATACCGACCCGCGCACGCACCTCGCGCGCCCGTTCCGGCATCGGCAGATCGAAGACAGTGAGGGTTCCGGCATCGAACGGCGTCAGCCCGAGCAGCATCCGCAAGGTCGTGGTCTTGCCAGCGCCGTTCGGTCCCAGCAGCCCAAAGCAACGACCGCGCGGGATGTCGAGATCAATACCATCGACCGCCACCCGTTCAGCGAAGGTCTTGCGAAGGCCGAGGCCGCGCACGATTGGTCTGTCGTTCATCGTTCCCACACCATTGTTGATCACGGCATCCTGTACCGGCTGGACGTCCCGCACAAACAAAAACAGCGCATTTTACGGTTGCTGACGTTGCGTCCGGGCCTGTTTCCGGGCGGATGCCCGGGCGGCTCGACACGGATACCGCTGAGAACCGCCCGACCTCTCCGGGCGGGTCAAGTCTGAGTGGAAGACCGCCCTTTTACCGTGTTCATCCCTGGCTGCTTTGGGCCACCCGCAGTTGGAGAAGTCACCGCCCGGTCGTCAACCGGCGTGCCGGTCCGTATGATATGCGGCGCATTACGGGTTCCGATCGGCGCACATCGATCGGAGCGACTCCACACCGCATCCTCCCGATGGATGCCCAGAACGTATTGAGGAAACCAAGATGGAAGACGGCGTCGTCAACATCTCTGAACTGAAAACCGGTCAGAAAGTCACCGTGGACATCTGCAACCACGAGGTTGTGCTTACCAAACTGGACGAGCCGCGCAAGTTCACGATGGAAGACTGGTATCCGGATGAAGTGGAGGTCTACATCCTCGACGACCAGATCGAAGAGGACGAAGGCCTGCACTACGCGTTCAAGCCCATGACCCTGGAAGAAGGCATGAAGGCCAATGAAGGCAAGTTCGGGAAAAACCTCGTGATGCTCAACTTCCTCGGTCGCGATGTCGAAGGCATCGAGATGGAAGAAGAGGACGAGGAAGAGTCGGAAGACTGAAGCGCGATAGCGGCCAATCCCGACCTGGTCGGACACCAGGGGAACCTCTGATCTGTTCATGCACGTTCATCTGAAGTCTGAAATCACGGCTTTGGGCGTTGCGAAACTTGCGAATAACAGGCTACTCGCTGCGTTTCGCGCCTTGAAACCCACGATTTCATTCATCCATTTGAGCCGCGCCTGAATAAATCAGCGGTTCCCAGGCATTAAAAAAGGCGGACCGGAAACGGGCCGCCTTTTTTGTCTGCGCGCAAACCGGATGTCGAACCCGGGGCGCGAGGCTTGATCAGGCCACGGAATTCACATCGTCCGGCGCCCTTACGTCCACATCCGGCGCCGGCGGCGTCGGCAGGATTGGCATCGCCGACGCGATACGCGGCGGCAAGCCACTGATGCCGGCCATGAGAATACTGGCGGCGTAGGGGATCGACTGGATCAGCAACACCGCGATCCACACCACCATGTCGATCATTTCGGTCCCGACATGGATGAGCAGGCCGAATGCCGACATCCACAGGCCGATGAACAAGATTCCCTCCTCGCGGGCCGCAACCAGTGCCCGCCACACCGAATAGCCTTCGGCCATTTTCGGGGTGCGGAAGAATGGGCGATCGCGATAACGGAAACCGGCCAATATCGCGAGCGCGATGGTGTGCGACAACGCAAGTCCGGCGATCGCCGCAGCCAGGGTGTTGGCGACGCTGGCCTTGACGGCGGTGCGGTACAGGTAGAGCAACTTGAAGCCCTTGAAACCGAACAGCACCAAGGGCAATGCGGCGAAGGTCATCATCGGCGGATCGACTTCCCTCGGGAACCACAGCATCGCCACCGACCAGGCGATGGCGGCGAGGTTGAAGATCAGGTTGAAGCCATCCGCGATCCACGGGAGCCAACCGGCGATGAAGTGATAACGCTGGCCGGCGGTCAGAGACGATTCGCGCCGCCCAAACAGGTCGCCGATATGACCGCGCAGAATCTGCATCGCACCAAACGCCCAACGCCAACGCTGCTTTTTGAAGTCGATGAACCGATCCGGCATCAGACCCTGACCGTAGCTGACCGGGATGTAAGTCGCCTCCAGTCCCAGTTCGAAGATGCGCAGGCCGAGTTCGGCATCTTCGGTGATGCACCATTCACCCCAGCCGCCGATGTCCTCCAGCACGGAGCGCCGCACCATCGTCATGGTGCCGTGCTGGATGATCGCGTTGCGTTCGTTGCGGGTCACCATACCGATGTAGAAGAAGCCGCGATATTCCGAATAGCACATCGCCTTAAACGGGCTTTCTTCGGAATCGCGGTAATCCTGCGGGGCCTGCACGATGGCGATGCGTTCGTTGGCGAACTGCGGCACCAGATCGCGCAGCCAATGCGGCACGACCTGATAATCGCTGTCGATGACGGCGACGATCTCGGCGCTCGGATCGGTGTTGCGCAACGCGTAGTTCAAGGCACCGGCCTTGAAGCCGGCCAGCGGGTTCTCATGGAAAAACCGGAATCGCCCGGCATGGGTCAGATTCAACTTGGCGCAATGCGCCTCGACCGGCTTCCAGACCGCCTCGTCACGGGTGTTGTTGTCGATCACCACCACCTCGAAGCGGGGGTAATCCAGGCGTGCCAAGGCATCGAGCGTGGCAATCATCATCTCCGGCGGTTCGTTGTAGGCCGGCACATGCACCGAGACCATGGGCAATTCGTCGTCCGGGACGTGATGCGGTGTAAACGCGCGCCGCCGGGTGATCACCCAACGCGCTTCCGCCCACTCGTGCGCCTCCGTCAGGATCACCACAATGACGCCGATCATGCCCAGGACCAGCAACACACCGACGATGATGGTCCACGCGGTCAGATATTGCTGGGCGTACTGATACACCGTCCAGACACCCGCCGTCGCCGCCGTGAACGCAACCACGGCAAGGAAGCTGCGACCGCGCTTGCCCAGGGTGTGGCTGTCGATGACCAGGAAGGCAAAGGTGATCAGCGCCACCAGCACGGATACACCGGCAAGCATGCGCCATTCCGGGATCCGCTCGATGGGCTGATCGAAGGAGAATTTCGGGCGGCGCTTGGCATCCCAGACGCCCCAATAGGCACCGACGCCGCTTTCGATACGTTGCTTCCAAGGCTGATCGAAGGCCTCCATCACGTAATACACGTAATGCTCACGTTCCGCGATCGCCAGGAATCGGCGCAGAAAACCCGCCTCCGCTGCGAGCGAGGCGACCGCGCTATGCCGGGTGCGACCGGCGGACGGCCAGCCGACCTCGCCGATAACGATGGGCTTGCCCGGGAAAGCGCGCTCCAGGTCATGGATGCGTTCGATGATGTAATCGACCGCGACGTTGACGTCCAGGCCTTCCCAGTAGGGCAGCAGATGCACGCCGATGTAATCGACGTGCGCCACCAGCTCCGGGTGTTTCAACCACACATGCCACGGCTCCGCCGTCCCCACCGGCACCTTCACCTGGGTGCGCACGCGGTCCAGATACTCGATCATCTTCGCGGACGACAGATTGCCGCGCAGCATGACTTCGTTGCCGACGAACACACGCACCACATTGCGGCGATTCGCGTTGGCGGTATCGACCAGCCGACGAATCTCGTCTTCGTTCTTGTCCAGGCGGTCGTCGATCCACGCGCCCAGCGCGACATTAATGCCGAACTCACGCGCCAGACGCGGGATCTCCGGCAAGGTCTGCTCCATGCTGTAAGTGCGCACCGCGAAGGTCTTGCCGGACAGCAGCTCCAGGTCCTTGCGGATGGCCTCGACGGTCGGGAATTTCCCCGCCAACGGGTCATCCGTGGCGCTCATCGGCTGAAACGCAAAGCCTTGAATTTTCTGCGGCCACGGCGGCTCCTGCACCGGCCGATTGGCAACCGACCAGAGCGCAACGGTCAACACCGCCACGGCCAGCGAAATCAGGGCACTAATCGGGTTCAAGTGAGCAACGCCAAGTCAAAAAACGGGCACGCATTCTAATTCGCCTGCGCGCCACAGCACACTGTTTTCCAAAGAAAAAATTTCGACTCGCAAAGCCCTGTTCAGCGGCTTACCAGCCGATCAATCGGCGACTACCGGTTGGCCATGCCGCCTGAACCCCTCTCGCGATCGCAAAACTCAGGACCAGGGTCAGTGCCGTCGTCATCATCCAGTCGTAACCCGCATGACCCACGTTCGCGATGTGAACCAGTGGCCCGGCAAACACCAGCAGCAGCGGATGGATGAAATAAATCGCAAAACTCCCGCTCGCCAACAAATGCACGGCACGCCATTGCCGGGACTCATAGCGCGCCAGCCAGACCATGAAAAACACGCAAAGCGCGAGCCCCTGCAGAATCATGGTGTCGATCCCGCCATAGGCAAACGCCGGCTTGTGGAAGTTGCCCAGCACCTGCGGCATCCACACCGCACGGCCAAGCGCAAGGCCCAGCGCCGCAATCAGCAGCCCGTAAACCCGGCTTCCTTTGAACATGCGGTAAACACGCTCTCTATGAATCGAGCACAGTATCCCGAACACATACACCGGAGAGAAATACACCAAGGACTGCAACGGGTTGATGTTCTCCACCGGTCGATGGATCAACATCGAGATCGCCAGCCCACCCGCAAACAGGGCCCACCGGACCCCGGCTGGCGCGCGTATCACCCGATCGAATACCGGCGAGAGTCCAAACAGCAGCAAAACGAAGGGGATATACCAATACGCATGGGTGGTGTAGCCGGTCAGAAGGTCCATCAGGAAAGGCACGAGATACGTACCGATCAATCCGCCATCGGGATCGGCAAAAATTGGCGCACGCACCGCCCAGCGGGGAAACATCAAGAAAATCCACAGCGTCGGGATGGACAGCACCAGATACGGGGTCAACACATTTCGCAGTTTGTCCCGCATGAACTGCGCGTAAGGCGTACTGCGACGGTAGAAAATGTGGTGATACAGAAACCCGGAAATGAATACGAACAGCGTGCTTCCACCGCTCACCAGATTGAGCGCGAAGCGCTCCGCCACGGAGTCGAATTGCCAGCCGCACGTCCAGATGGTGTGGCTCGCAACGATTACCGCAATTGCAAGCGCACGAAAATGATTGAACGAATTCAGATACATGCAGAACTCGATATACGACAAGGACGCATTACAGACCATTGCTGTCGTTGCATGCGCAGCAATCTTTCCGCCCCGAAGCGAATGCCCGGGCGCCTCGCTACGACGTCGTCGCGCAATATTTGTTCCCCTTTTGTTTGAAAAAAAGCAGCGTTCAAGGCGGCACCGCGCTCTGCGACGACCCGGAAGGCGCCTACGCCAAGTCATGTTGCCCTCACCACCCTCAGAAGCGCGGCGAAAGGACGCCTTAAGTCGATGCATGCAATACGGATGTGGATTACAGCCGTCACACTCAACGGAAATAAGCAACCGACGGGAATTCTGATATAACCAACACCAAACCTATAGGTAACTCCACACCGATAGATATTAGCGAAGGTCCGCAACCTGGCGCTTCCCCTGAACGTTCTCCGGATGCCGCCACTTGTAACTTGTTCAAATGCGAAGGAGACAGCTGTGAGCGAAGACACCACCCATTTCGAATTCATCATCCCGGAAGGGATCGAGATTCCGACCGACGCCATCGAGGCCTTCTTCCGCGCGCGGATCGCCGACGATGAGGTCGACATCCACGTCAACGTCGGCGAGGACGACGCTGAGAGCCGTTACGACGTCCACCTCGAGTTCTTCCTGTTCGAGCCCGCCGAGCGCGACCAGGCCATGCACGATCTGGCCGCCATGGGCGCGCAACGCATCGTCTGCACCGAGTGGTACGACGGCACCGGCGAGACCAACGTCTTCCCGCTGGTCGACGGCGAGGTGCTGGAGTTCCTGTCCGAGGAGGAATACATCGACTTCCTCAGCGAAGAGGACGAGGAGTACGACGACGACGCCGAGGACAATGACGAGCCGGACAACGACGCACCGGATGACGGGGACATCGATGCCGCACTGCTCGCCCACGCGGCGGAGCAGGAATCCTATCTGCTGCTGACGTTCCTTATCGATCAGCGACCGGATACCAAGTCCCTGGCCAAGTTCAAATCGGTGGTGCGCGGCCCGTTCGAGGAAGGCTACATCCCGGTGGTCAAATCGGCGTTCGCGGACGGCCGCATGGCGCTGCTCTACGCCGGCTACATCTTTCCCGACGAACTCGGTTTCCTGGTCGCGGAGAACGGCGGCAACCTGGTCGCCAAGTGCTTCGATCTGGTCACCGCGCTCGGCGGTCGCGAGCCGTTGATCCGCATCCACCACGACGAAAAAGGCGCCGAATGCGAAGCGCGCCTCGAAGGCGGCAAACCGGTCTGCGAATACACCCAACGCGGCGGATACATGAGCGGCGACGTCCGCCCCGCGCAGGCGGGTTACATGTATGGCGTCGACAGTTACACGGACAACGACGCCGGCCGTCAGGCCCACGCCCTGATGACGCGCCTGTTCGACACGCTGGAACTCAGCCAGACCGCAGCTGGCGCGGGCGTGGACGAGTGCAACAAGCGGCTGGAACGTGTCTGCCAGCGCCTCGGGCTCAAGATCGTCCCCGGCCTCAAGAAGAACGGCGTACAGAACGCCCTGGTGGTCCTCGACCGGGACCAGGGCAAGGCCATCGCCAAGACCTTCGAGCGCAAATCCGACGCGCTGGAATGGATCGCGCTGCGCATCGTCAACGAACGCGACGGCCAGTTCGCAAGCGGCGACTACGCCGTGTTCGATGCCGTCGAGGACGTCGTCTATTCCCTGGATACCGAATACCACTGGGCACCAACCTCAAGCCAGTAACCCAGCTTGAGCTACGGCGCTCGTGGCTTTGCCGGCACCCCCCGTTGACAACCAATGTCAGGAACCACCATGCCCACACCGCCACTGCTCGAAAACAAATTCCAACATCTATGGAAGCTGGATGACCCGGAATGGGTGCGCCAACGCCAGGCGGCATGGGCTGAAATCACCCGAAAGAACCCCTGTGATCCTCGCCCCAGCAGCTTCAAAGCGAAGGAATTGGCGGCCGAGAAGGCCTATTTCCTGCGGGGCGAGATATACCAGGACAATGTTTGGGGTCCCGTGATCTCCCACTACATGCTACCCACGGATGCCCCGGTGGAGACCGCCGATGACGTACGCGAGCTCTACGCGGCGGCGGGACCGGGAATTCGCGATTTTCTGATCACCGTAAACGCCCATCTCAGTTTCCCCTGGCGGTGGAAGATCCCGCAGCAGCGCCTGTGGTCGGAAACCATGATCCCCAAGTCCTTCGATCCCGCCAGTTCGCCCTGGAAGGAAGACAAGGGTCGATACCTGGAAACCCACGTGCGCGTCTACGTCAAAGACTGCGAAGCGAGAATGGCCTCCCTGATGACCGCCGACCGCGATCACCCGTTCGGCATCCCGGTCACCACCAATCTGGCCTTCTATTTCAGTTGCACCCGCTGGCTGGCGGCGCAGCCGGAGGGCTATCAACCCCACCCAGGCATGGCGCGATTCCTGAGCGGCCTTTACAACTATGTAGAACCCCGCGCCTCGTTGGGAGAGGCCTCCGAATGGCAGGTGTTCTTCGCTGCCGTACGCGCCCACATCGACGCCGGCGATGCCACCGACCAGATCGTCCGGATGCGTGACGCCCTCGGCCCGCATCGGCTCCACGAGCTGTCCCGCGTCGACTGGGACCCGGACCGGTATCTGCGATTCGGTTCCGACGACCTGCAGCTCGAAGGCCCGCTCGGCTACGCGCCGACCCTCACGTTGTACGACGCGGAACCCGTTGCCCTGCTGCGCGCCTGCCTCGACGCGCTGCGTGCCTCGGATCTGGTTGGCGAGAATCCCAATCCGACGGTGGGCGAGCCGGTCGACCTGGTCAGAGTGTTCTCGCCCGCGTTCAACAAGGAACTGGGGGCCGGCGGCGCCAGGCACATTCCCGGGTATCGGGTCTCGGTGCCCCTGCGCGCGCCGCAACGCATCAGCAACCACGACGGCGCCGGCTTCGGCGTGGACTTCTACATCCCCAAGTCCGCGCTCGACAACGCCCCCGCACCCGAGCGCCCGGCGCTGATCTACGTCCCCCGCCTGAACGCCCATTATCGCGACTGGTTTCCGACCCTGCCGCTGCTCCTGCTGGAACGCCGCTGGCGGCGGGAGTTGTTCGACCGCACCGGCAAGCAATTCGTGTTCCTCGACCCGCAAGGCCGCTTCGAGGCCTGCGGCATGGAATTCCAGCATCAAGCCTGTCACCTGACCGGCCACCCCGACCACTACATCCTGCCTCGGAAGGCGTGGCTGCGCGGCCATGTCGATGTCGCCATCGACGGCCTGCCGGTCTCGCCCTGGGCCGGCAAGCCTCTGCCGCCACTGGAGCTTTGACCATGTCATTCGATCTCGACCTGCCCGCGCTGCTGAGCGCCCTCGAAGAACACGGCATCGCGCTCGATGCCGATGACCTGCCCGACCCGGACGCCTACGAACCCGGCGACGAGCCCGAGTTCGAATACGCGCTGCTCAATGCCCTGGTCGAGGCGCTCCCCGAACGTGGCACCAGCGTGTTCCTGTCCTGCGAGGAAGACTCCGTCTACGAAGGCGCCTATCGCGAACTCGCCGAATCCCTGCTGGCGCTGGCCGGCGACGAACTGGACGCGCAGGTCGGAGGCGAGACCATCGACGGCGAGGACGGCAACGTCGAACAGGTGTTGTGCACCATCGAGGGCGCCGTCCACGAATGGGAGTTCGATCTCGATGACGAGTGCCTGGACACCGCGCTGATGGAACACCTCGCCGAGGCCATCGACGCCGCCGGCCGGGGCCGGTTGCTGCGCTACTACGACGGCGGCGAGGAGATGCTGCTGATTTACCTGCCGCGCGCGGTCGCCGATCTGCTCACCGGGCAGTTGGAATTCGTGGAGTGACACCAATTCGCGCGCAAACACGCGTTTACCGAGGCGCTGAGGCAAAACCCGACGAACACCTTGCCCCTGCGTTTGGATCCGCCCTAGCCATCGAAGCCCAAGCGTTACTGGATATGTTGTAGACGCCCAGACTTCCCGAATCGGCCCTGACATCGAAGCACCTATTCGTTTGCGCGTGAACCCCACGTTTAACGCCATAGTCGCAGGGGCAGATACGACCGACCCCAACCTCGCCAAACTCTGCTGAATCGCTCGCGGCAAAACGAAAAGCCCCGGTCCGTCACCGAACCGGGGCTTGTTTTAACGCTCGCAGATCGGGCGAATTACTTCGCGGCAATCTCTTCCAGGCGCTTGGCGCGGATGACTTGGCCGTCCAGGGCCGCATCCTTGGCGTTGCGGCCGTAGGCCACCGCCATCAGCGTGGAGTAGTACACCACCGGCATCTTGAACTTGGTGCCGTACTGGGCGTTGATCTGGTCCTGGTAGACCTCGACGTTCATCTGGCAGACCGGGCACGGGGTCACGATCATCTCGGCACCGCCGTCATAGGCCGACTCGATGATGTCCTTGATCATGGCCTGCGACTTCTCCGGCTCGGAGAACGCCAGCGCGCCGCCGCAGCACTGCACCTTCTTGTCGTACTTCTCGACCGGCTCGGCGCCCATGGTCTCGATGAACTTGTCGAGGTACTTCGGGTTTTCGAAGGACTCGCCGTCGATGCCGAACGGACGGTTGGTCTGGCAGCCGACGTAGCCCGCGATCTTCATGCCTTCGAGCGGCTTCTTCACGTGCTTGCCGAGTTCCTCATAACCGAAGTCCTCGATCAGGACCTCGACCATGTGGCGGACCTTGTTCTCGTTCTTGAACTCGAGACCGGCTTCCTTGAGGGCGACGTTGGTTTCGGCCATCAGGTCGGAATCGTGTTCCAGACGCTCCTGGGTCTCCTTGGTCGCGAGCCAGCAGGCGGCGCAGGTGGCGACCACGTCCTGACCCTTGTTGTGCTCTTCGGAGAGCGCCAGGTTGCGCGCGGACAGCGCCAGACGCGGCAGCTCGCCGCCGCCGGCGTAGCCGATGGAGGCGCCGCAGCAGTTCCAGTCCGGGATGTGGTTGAGCGTGATGTCCAGCTCTTCACACATCGCCTCGACGGAACGGAGGTAGTTGGAGGAGGAGGCTTTGTCCTGAGAGGAACAGCCCGGATAGAACGAATATTCTTTTGCCATTGGTTTTCTCCCCAGAATCACTTCTGGATCTTGGCCTCTTCGATTTCCGCCGCCTTTTTCAGCATGGCGTGGAAACCGCTCTTATCTTTCACGCTGTGACCGCCCAGAATTTCCATGACGTTCATGCGCTTGGTCTTGACCATGCCCAGGCCGATGTCCTTCATCTTCAGCGAGGTCTTGATGCCCTCACCGAAGCCATTCATGAAGTACAGGGCCAGGCCGAGCTTGAGCTCGTTAACGCGACCGTCCTTGCTCAGGTTGTCCCAGAAGAGCTGCGCGAACTTCGCGGTCGGCTGCTCCTTCGGGGACAGGCCCAGACGCTTAGCGTAGTGCGCCAGGCCGTGCATGATGTGGGTGATCGGCAGCTCGCGCGGGCAACGCACGATGCAGTTGTAGCAGGAGGTGCACATCCACATCGACGAGGAGCTCAGCACCTCGTCGCGCTTGCCGGCGCGGATCATCATGAAGATTTCCTGCGGCGGGTGTTCCCAGGCATTGCCCAGCGGACAGGAGCCGGAGCACACGCCACACTGCATGCACATCTTGACCCAGTCGCCTTCTTCGACGTTCGCTTCGACTTCCTTGAGGAAGTTGGAGCGGTACTTTTCGACCATTGCGGTGTTCAAATCGCTCATCGCATAACTCCTCTTAGAACTTGAACGGGCTCATGCCGATCTTCTGAATGGTTTCTTCCATTTCGTTGATGATCTGCACGGTGCGGGCGGAGTCGGTGATCGCGATCTCGTAGGTCGCGACGCGCTCTTCTTCCAACGACAGGGTCTGAAGGGTGTCGGCGATCTTGCTCATACGGGTATGAGCCATCTCGGAGCCCTTCACGAAGTGGCACTGGTAGTTCTCGTCCTGGCGGCAACCCATCAGGATGATGCCGTCATAACCGCCGTTGAGCGCGTCCGACACCCAAATGGTGTTGACCGAACCCAGGCAGCGGACCGGAACGACACGGGCAAAGGCGCTGTACTGCATGCCGTTCATCGCGGCCATGTCGAGTGCCGGGTAGGCGTCGTTCTCGCAGGCCAGGACCAGGATGCGCGGCTTCTCGTCGAACTCTTCCGGCATATCGGCGGCCTTGATCTGCTGACCGACGGTTTCCACCGAGTAGTTTTCGAAGGAGATGATGCGCACCGGGCAGGCGCCCATGCAGGTGCCGCAACGGCGGCAGCGCGATTCGTTGTACTGCGGGTACCGCTGTTCGTCTTCGTCGATCGCGCCGAACGGGCATTCCACGGTGCAGCGTTTGCACTGGGTGCAGCCTTCCTTGCGGAAGGTCGGGAAGGACAGATCGCCCGGACGCGGCAGCACGGCCTCACCGGTGGCGGCGTGTTCGAGCGACTGGATCGCCTTCATGGTCGCGCCGGTGGCGTCTTCGATCGCCTGCGCGGCGTCCATCGGACGACGCACCGGACCGGCGGCATAGATGCCGGTACGACGGGTTTCGTACGGGAAGCAGATGAAGTGCGAGTCGGCGAAGTTCTCGGTGAGCTTCGGCAGGTCGCGGCCCTGGCGATAGGTCAGGTTGAGGATGGAATCCACATTGACCTTGTATTCCTGGGTCGGGTCCTGCGCAACGTTCTCGGCAGACTTGTCGTCGATGTCGACACCGGAATTGGCGATCAGGCCGGTGGCCAGAACCACCAGATCGACGCTGGCTTCGACATCATCATTGAGGATCAGGTCGTGCATCTTCACGGTCAGGCTGCCGTTGGCCGGGACGACCTCGGAGACCTTGGACTTGGTAAAGGTGACGCCCTTCTTCTGACCGGAACGGTAGAAGTCTTCGCCGCCGGCACCCGGGGTGCGCAGATCGTCGAAGCAGATGATGGTGTCGCAGTCGGCGTTGCGGTCCTTCAGCAGCATCGCTTCCTTGATGGACGCGGAGCAGCAGAAGCCGGAGCAGTAAGACAGGTGGCCTTCCTTGTCGGAACGCTGCCCGGCGCACTGCACGAACAGCGCAGAGGCGATCACCTTGCCGTCGGACTTACGCTTCACCGGGCCATCGCCGGCTTCCTTGATCATGGCCTCCAGCTCGCGCTGGGTGACCACGTCTGGGGTCTTGCCGTAAGCGAATTCCGGCAACTGGTTGGCGTCATAATCGGTGAAGCCCGAGGCCTGCACGATCGCGCCGAAGTTGTCGGTGGTGGTGGCGCCGGACTCGGTGGTGATGTCCGCCGAGAAACGACCCGGGGCGCCGGAAGTCTTGGTCACGGTGCTGTTCAGATGCACGGTGATGTTCGAATCCGCCTCGATCGCCGCGATCATCGCCGCGACGCCGGTGTCCATCGGATCGGCGTACGGGGAGCGGTTCGGGATGCGCGCAACCATGTCGGCCATCGCGCCGCCCAGCTTGCCGGTCTTCTCGACGATGGTCGCCGGATAGCCCGCCTTGGAGGCTTCGATCGCCGAGGTCATGCCAGCGATACCGCCGCCCACGACCAGGAGCTTCTTGTTCAGACCCTGCTGACCGGAAGCGGCCGGGATATTCTGGAACTTGGTCTCGGCGCAGGCCATGCGGATGTAGTCCGCCGCCATTTCCTGGGTGGTTTCCTGCGCATCCGGCTCGTCCGGACGAATCCAGATGACGCCTTCACGCAGATTGGCGCGGGAGATCGCGACATTCTGGAAGTTGAAGGCTTCCGCCTTGGAACGACGCGAACAGGCACCGATGACGATGTGGTTGACGCCATCGTTGTCGATGTCGTCCTGGATCATCTTCACGCCGTCGGCGTTACACAGGAAGTCATGCTGCTTGACGACATTGGCCTTGCCCTCGCGGGTAGCAATGGTCTCGAGCTCATCGGTATCCAGGCGTTCGCCCAGCCCGCAGCCCTTGCAGATATAACAACCGATTTTCTTTTCATCAGCCATGGTTTAAGCCTCCGTTCCGCCGACGCGGTTGACGACCTGGATGGCGCGCAGGGCAGCGGCAGTCGCGCTCTGCACGGAGCGATTGACGTCCAGCGCATCGGACGCGACGCCGGCGGCGAAAATGCCGCCATTGGCTTCGTCCGGCTCCAGGAAGCCGTGCTCGTTGGCCACCACATCGATGCCCAGATTGTTGAAGTTGACGGACGGCTCCATGCCGATCGCCAGCACGACCAGATCGTGCGGATTTTCGTAGCGGGTGTAGCCCTCGGTATCGACACCGCGACAGACGGCGTTGCCGTCCTTGTCTTCGACGATATTGGCGACCTTGGACTTGATGAACGTGACGTTGTCCTGCGCCTGGACCTTCTTGTAGAAGTCCTCGAAACGATCGATGGCGCGGATGTCGATGTAGTAGACGCTGATGTTGGCGTCGGCACCGAAGGCGTCCTGCACGTAGGTGGTCTGCTTCAGCGAGGCCATGCAGCAGATGCGCGAGCAGTGCTTGAGGTGATTGCGGTCACGCGAGCCGGCGCACTGGATGAAGGCGACGTTCTTCGCCTCCTTGCCATCGGACGGGCGCACCAGCTTGCCGCCGGTCGGGCCGTTCGGATCGGCCATGCGCTCGAACTCGACGCTGGTGATGACGTTGGCGATGCGATCGTAGCCGTAGGGCTGGATCTTGTTGGCATCGTAAGGACGCCAGCCGGTCGCGTAGACGATCGCACCGACCTTCAGCTCGATGGTCTCTTCCTTCTGCTCCAGATCGACTGCGTCGAACTTGCAGGCGGCCTTGGCCTTGTCGGCATCGGCAGTGCCGATGATGCGCGGATCGATCACGTAGCGCTGCGGGTAAGCCATGTTGTGCGGCAGGTAAGCACCCTTGCGCTTGGCCCCCATGAACTCGTAATTGTGTTCATCGCTGAACTCGGCCTCGACAGCCTTGCCGCACTCGCCGCAGGCGGTGCAGTTCGAGTTCACGAAACGCGGCGTCATCTTGACGGTGACACTGTAATCGCCGGCCTTGCCGGAAACCGCCGTCACCTCGGCCAGGGTCAACACGGTCAGATTATTGTTCTGACGCGAGCGCTTCAGGTTGATCTCCATGCCACAAGTCGGGAAGCAGAGCTTCGGGAAGTACTTGTAAAGCTGGGAGACACGACCGCCGACGGTGGGATTCTTCTCGACCAGAACGACCTGCTTGCCGGTCTCGGAGGCCTCTAGCGCCGCCGTCATACCGGAAATGCCGCCGCCCACGACCAGAATGGTCTCGTTGGTAGCGATTACATCCGTCATAACTTTCTCCGTTACGGATATGGAAATTCGTTGCACTCTTGGCCCAGGGCGGAAACCCGCACAAATCGGTGGGCAGAGTAAGGCGCGGAAAAGTACACCCCTGTCCCAGAAGGGGCCAATAGAAGCGACCTATAACCCCATCATGGGCAATCGCGAATAAATCTTATTTGAGTGAACGAATTATCCCCCTCAAAGCGCCGTGCTCCCACGCGAAGCGCCTCGCCGCAAATTCGATTCCCGGCCTTTTGCCCCGGCGCATTTCAATCTCACGGGTTACCCCTCTGAATCCGGGTAAGCGAAGCGCTCCACCCAAGGCGCCAGATAAGGGTCCGCTTCGGACATCATCCGTCGATAGTTCCGCCACCGCCCACGCGCAGAGGTGTACAGCGGCTGGGTGACCTGGTTGTAGCTGGGGGTATTGATGATCGTTCGGTCGAAGGCCGTGCGCTGGTAATCGTGCAGCCGTTCATCCCACTGAAGCCCGACAAAATCCAGCACCGGTTCGCAGGTGGCGCGAAGGTCTTGAATCAGATCTTCATACTTGAGGGTATGGACCGACAGCGGCAAGGCGGCGCGATATGCAGACCACAAATGCATCACCCGGTCATACAGTCTTGCGGTACCGCTCATCGACAGGAAATTGGCCATCGCGCCGTTGAGCGCAAAATTCTGCATGAAGCAGCTCAGCGTCACATCGTAAGGATGACGAAGCGCGAACAGGAAGCGCGCATCGGGGAACAGACGGTGGATCAGTCCGGCATCGACGAGGTTGAGTGGATATTTATCCACCACAACGGCCGCGTTCGCGTCGAACTCATCACTCGCCGCCAATTGGTTCATATAGCCCTGCGCCATTGCCGCACATGCATCCGCGCTCAGCGCGCTTAGGTTTTCAGGCGTCCCCGCCTTGTTCCAGGCCACGCGAATCGTGTCCAGAAGCGGCTTTTCTTCAATGACGCAGATCGCCGGATGCGACCTCAGAATCGTGTCCAGCAAGGTTGTGCCGGAGCGCGGAAAACCGACCAGAAACACCAACTGGGGGGTGCGGCTCCGGGGCTTGGCGTCTGGCCAGCTCAGGGGCGCCGCCACCGCGCTCCAGGCACGGTCGAGCAGCGCTACCCGGTCGTAATAGCCTTGCGCCATCCCCGTGACAGCGGGGGCGCCGAGTTCGATCTGCCGGTTGGTGTGCTGAAACTGTTTGAACGCCTTAGGGTATTGGCCCACGCGGTCGTAAACCTTGGCCAGCAACGTTGAGCAGGGCGCCTGAAGCTTCGGCGGCAACGACTTCAGATTGATTTTTTCCAGGATTCCGCAGGCGTCCTTGTATCGCGCTTCCCGGTTCGCAAGTTTCGCTTGGTAAAAGCGCAGGCGCGGATCACTGCGAAGCGCGCCCTGCATTGCGGTCGCCAATGCGGCCCTCAGATCATCCATGCGATTGCCGCGTTCCAGGCATTCGCACAGGTTGGCGTGTGCATCCACAAACCCGGGATCCAGCTCGATGGCGCGCCGATAACTTGCAATCGCGCCATCCAGATCACCCAGCGCCTGAAGCACGACGCCGTGTGTGTTGTGGACCGTCGGCGCCGTAGGCATGACTTCGATGGCCCGCGAGATTGCACGCAACGCCTCCTCCAGACGCCCCAATTCGAGCAACACCATCGTCTGATTGACGAGGGCATCCCCATGATTCGGACGCAGACGGATAGCCGTATCGAGATCGTCCAGCGCACGCTCCAGATCCCCTTTGCCTGCAAGCGCCCGGCCCCGATTGCTGTAGGCATCCGCAAAGTCTCCCGCCTCGGCGATGGCGAGATCGTACTCGCGAAGTTCCTCGGCGAACCGTCCCAGACGACCGTAGGCAACGCCTAAATCGTTGTGGGTCGCGGCATCGTGGGGCGCGAGCTGCAGGGTATTCCGGAAGCTGGTTACCGCGCTGGAAACCTGGCCCATCGCGAGCTGGATCAGGCCGAGATTGCGATGATACGGGGCCGTCCGAGGCTGCAAGGTCAGCGCCTGTCTGACCAGTTTCAGGGCCTCCGTGCTGAACCCGCCTTGATGCTTGATGACGCCGAGCAGATTGAGTGCGTCGGCCTGACGCGGAGAACGACGCAACACCTCAACGAACAGCGCCTCGGCACGGGCGAGATTGCCTTGTTGCAGGAGCCCAACACCTTGGCGCAGCAGCGCATCGACATGGGAATCGTTCATCAGGATCGCTCAAACGGGTGAAACGCAAAGGCTGACCGAGCCGCCCCGAGAGTGCAAACGCGGGCGTGCTCCCGGCCCCGGGCTACACGCTGCGCTGTAACGGCGGCTTCCTGGAACGCGCGCGCAACCAGTTGAGCGCGTTGAAGACCGTATCGTTGCCAACCAGACGTTGTTCAAGGGCATATTTGCCCGGGAAATCCATGAGCAACACGCCCAGGACCATCGCGAGAATGCCCTGTCCGGGAAGAAACAACAGGATAAAACCGATCAGGAAGAACAACGCGCCAAGCAGATTCTTGGCGATGACCAGGAACGCACGCACCACAGGATGGCGATCGCCCCGTCGGTCGTGTTCCCGATGTTCATGGGTGAAATAATTGTCGGGAATACGCGCGACGGCGAAGGGAACGGCGACCAGGCTACCGACGAACATGACCACGGAGAACACACCCAGCCCCCAGAGAAAGCGTTCGCTGAGCATCCATGCCGGGAGCCAGCCGATCAGGGCATCCATCGCATCAAAGACCGAATGCACCACGAAGCTGAGCGACACGCCGGTCACGCATTTCGGACGGGTAAGGTTGTGCCGACGAATGGCCCCACACCGGACCGGGCCAGGCTGGATCGGTCTGAAACCGGGCGATGTGATGGACGTGCAACTGCGGGACGATGTTGCCCAGCACGCCGATGTTGAGCTTGTCCGGCATGAACAGCCCCTGCAGGGTCTCGGCGACGTGGCAGGACTCATTCATCAAGGCCAGGCGGTCCGCCCCGCTCAACTCATGCACTTCTCGCAGGTCGTCTCGACGCGGAACCAGAATCAACCACGGGTAGCGGGCATCGTTCATCAGCAGCACACGACACAGCTCGAGATCGCCGATCAGGCTCGTATCGACCGCCAGCCGTGGATGGAGATGAAAACTCACCAGTTGATGCCCAGTGGATTCGCGGGATCGATGTGATCCATGAAGGGCTTGCGCCGATCGCGATGCGTGACCTGATAGATCGCCCCCATCCAGTTGTCGATCACCGCCTCGGCGGTGTCGTGCCAGGTGTTGTTCAGACCGCGTTCGATCAAAGGCTCGGGAAATTCTCCGGCACGGCCTGCGATCAAGCGATTGCGATATTCACGCAGGATGGCCTGCTCGGTCGGATTGAGGAAATGCGCGGGGTATGGCGGTTCCGCACCCTTGCCAGCGTGCCAGAGCAACAGGTCGCGCTTGTATTCCTTGAGCAGCGAAATCAGGTCGTATTCCGGGTGTCCCTGGAAGAACACGAACCGCAGGCCGTCACCGCTCACGGCGAGATGCACACCCGCTTCGTTGCTCTGCGCCAGGACACGATGACCGGCGGCCTCGAACTGGGCGCGACTGATGTCGTTCCAACGCGAGTGCGGCACATCAAAAAGATCGTTGACATCATTGACCAACGGATGGCGATCCTCGATCACATGGTGTTCGAACACGCCCCAGACCTTGCGTGCCTGGGGCACACGCTTCTGGCCATGCCGAAATTCCATGACCGCGTGGGTGGCGAGGCAGGAGCAAAGGGTGGACGGCACAGCCACCTCGGCCCAGGCAATGACCTCCTTGAGCGGCTCCCAGAACGGCTGGGTTGCCAATTCCGGCCCGGTAACGTTGGCACCGGTGATGATCAGCGCATCCAGACCGGCCTCGCGAATCTTTTCGAAGGGTTCGTAATAGGTATCGATATGGGCCTGAGCCTCGGCGCCCCGGGCGAGCCCGGGCAACGAGAACAGATGGACATAGAACTGCGCGATGGAATTGCTCTCGCCCACCAGACGCAGGAACTGGCGTTCGGTGGCGGCGAGGGCGGCATCCGGCATCATGTTGAGGATGCCGATATGCAGTTCGCGGATGTCCTGATGCAGGGCCCGCGCCGTTGGCAACACGCGCAGACCTTCGGCACGCAGGCGTTCGAATGTAGGCAGATCGTTGTGGGCGACTAGGGGCATGGGCTCACGCGGTGAAGAGTAAAGGGGATCGATTGTAGGCCGGCATAAGCGGAACGTTGTCGGCTCGGCGCCGGGTTCGATGCATCAAGCCGGCTACGTCGCTGCGCTCCTTAAACCGGCCTACATCTGGCGTTCGATCGCGGTTTCCAGCAACGCGAGGAAGTCGGCCTCACTGCCCACCTCGGCAACCTCTTCCGAGGTCACCGTGTAACCCAGCTTGGCAATCTCCTCGTAGCGCGGAATGCGCGAATGGAACAGACGCGGGAAGACCCAGCGCGTGAACTCGTCCGGATCCATCTGGGCGGCGTATTCGAGGCCGTTTTCCGCCAGATAGATCCCGAGCTGCTCCTGCAGAAAATCAGGGCGATAGTAGAGCGGCTTGGGCGCGCTCTGCGCCCGATCGATCAGCTTCTGCTCCTCCGCCGCATCGGTCACCTTGATGTAAAGAATCAGGGTGTGTTCGGCGAGCAACTCGACAATGCCCGGCTCGTCCAGTTCGCACAGACTGCCGCCGACATCGTTGACGAAATTCTGATAGCCGTAGATCTCCTGGCCTTTCCAGATGAACTCCGGAACATCGCGCATGGCGGCGATCTCACCCTGCCGGTACATCGCCTGACGTTCGACGAAATCGTCGAGGGGCACGCCACCGCGCGATGGATCGCCCAGTTTGCCGACGTAACTCAGCACCGGGCCAAGGTCGTGAACCTTGATGTTGTTACGGATGTATATCCAGTCGTTGCGCAACAGCTCATGCAGGAATGGCACCTGCATCGCCTGCTTCTTGATGATGTCGAGGATGTCCTCGTCCAGGTAGCGCGTACCGATTCGATAATCGCCGGAGTAATGAAACCAGTCGTGGTCGCGCAGCAGCGTGGAAAGATAAGTCTTGCCGACCCCGGACATACCCAGCAGCGTGACCCGCTTGGACTGCCACTGGCGGAACGATTCAACGGTAAATTTCACAACGGACTCCGGGAGGCGGCATGAGGTCGCGGACTATCGCGCAAACCGCCCGGCGCGCTCAAGCATCGGCGCGCAAACGAATCGTCGCCGCGCCGGTATCGGCATCGATCAACACCTCAAGCTCGCAATACTCGTTCTGTTCATCGACCGGGGTCGGATCGTCCGCACAGTTGCAACCGGCGATGACGCCCGTATAGAACACCCCGACCCGCGCTGCGATGGGTCTTGCCTGCGCATCGAACGCCAGGACGGTGACCTGCGGCGGCGCGCTTCCCACGTGACTGGAGTGCATCAAGCCGGCCTGCAAGGGCAATTCGCCGTCCGACAGGGCTTCGAGCTCCGCCTTCAAGGTCTGCTGAAATCCGGCTTCGCCGATCGCCGCCAGGGTCTTGATCAGAAATGGCATGACACCCTCGTTGCCAAGGCGCCGACGGTCACCCGGCGCGCCACGTATCGGGCAAACGCGACAGATACAGGGCGACGAACATGGCCAGCAACGCCGCGAACGCCGAGATCAGATAAGTCCCAACCGCGCCCAGGCTCTCCCACGCATAGCCGCCCACCCAATTCCCCAGGGCGCCGCCCGCGCCGAAGCTCAAGCTGCTGTACAAGGCCTGGCCGCGCCCCTGATGGCGGCCCGTGAAATACCGATGCACCAGATGAATCGAAACCGCGTGCGTCACCCCGAAACTGGCAGCATGCAGGACCTGGATCAGAAACAAGGCCGCCAGGTATTGCGCCATCAAGGACAGGAGAACCCAACGCAGGACCGTCAAGGCCAATCCGATCACCAGCAGTCGGCGCGCGCCGATCGATGGAATCAAGCGCGGCATGTACAAAAACAGGACAATCTCGGCGAACACGCCCAAACCCCAGAACACACCGATCACGCGGTTGCTGTAGCCGATGTCCTGCAGATGCAGGGTGAAGAATGTGTAGTAAGGGCCGTGGCTGGCCTGAACCAGAAACGCGGAAACCAGCAAGGCCAAAACCTCGGGTCGGCGTATCACCCGAGCGATCGGGCCATGATCGATGTCGAAATCCGCGCTCGATTTGGCCGGCGTCATCAGGCTCGCGACCCAGATGCTGGCGAGCAAAATCAGAAGCACCTCTGGCAACACCCGCGCACCGAAATCGTCGATCAACACGCCGACCCCGATCACGGTGATGATGAAACCCACGGAACCCCACAAACGCACACGGGTGTAACCGTGCTCATCCGCGCCAAGATGATTGAGCGTGGTGGCCTCGAACTGCGGCAGGGCAGCGTGCCAGAAGAAGCTGAACCCGACCATGACCAGCGCCATGCGCCAGAAACCGTCCGCCCAGGTCACGCCAACGAAGGCCAAGGTCGCAAACAGGGCCGCCGCCCGGACCACCCGCATGTGCTGCCCGGTCCGGTCGGCAAGCCAGCCCCAAAGATTCGGCGCCACCAGCTTGGACAACATCAACAAGGCCATGAGTGTGCCGATCGCGACCGCATCGAAACCGCGATCCTTCAGATACACCGCCCAATACGGCACCAACGCGCCCAGGGTCGCGAAGTAGAAGAAGTAGAAACCGGACAGACGCCAGTATGGGACAGCCTCGCTCATGCGAGGGGCAACGCGTGGTCACGCGCCGGGGCGCGAAGGTTTGCCGGGCAACCCCGACCTGCGTACCTGACGCCTTCGCGCCTTTCGCCGCTCACTCCGCGCTCGCGGGCACGACCGGGGTCTCGGAACGGACGTCCGCATTCTGGGCGCGATGCCGCAACATGTGGTCCATGAGCACGATCGCCAGCATGGCTTCGGCGATCGGGGTAGCGCGAATTCCGACGCAAGGGTCGTGACGCCCGGTGGTCACGACATCGATCGGATTGCCGGATTTATCGATCGAGCGTCCGGGAATACGGATGCTCGAAGTTGGCTTCATGGCGATGCGTGCGACCACATCCTGACCGCTGGAAATCCCGCCGAGAATGCCGCCCGCATTGTTGCCGATGAAACCCTTTGGGGTGATCTCGTCGCGATGTTCGGTACCCTTCTGCACGATCGACTCGAATCCCGCACCGATCTCCACACCCTTGACGGCGTTGATGCTCATCAGGGCATGGGCAATATCCGCATCGAGGCGATCGAAGATCGGCTCTCCCCAACCCGGCGGCACATTGCTGGCAATCACGGTCACCCCAGCGCCGACCGAATTCCCCTCCTTGCGCAGTTCATCCATGTAAGCCTCCATCTCGACGACCTTGGTGGCGTCCGGGCTGAAGAACGGATTATTGCCGACCTCCGCCCAGTCGAAATTGGCCGGATCGATCGCAATCGGGCCGAGCTGATCCAGATAGCCACGGATCTCGATCCCGAAGCGTTCACGCAAATATTTCTTGGCAATCCCACCCGCCGCCACCCGCATCGCGGTCTCGCGCGCCGACGACCGCCCCCCGCCCCGGTAATCGCGGATACCGAATTTCTGCTCATAGGTGTAATCGGCATGGCCCGGGCGGAAGGTATTCATGATGTCCGAATAGTCCTTGGAACGCTGATCGGTGTTATGGATCAGCAAGCCGATGGACGCCCCGGTGGTAACCCCTTCGAACACCCCGGAAAGGATCTGCACCTCATCCGCTTCGCGGCGCTGCGTGGTGTGTCGGGACGTGCCGGGCTTACGACGATCCAGATCACCCTGCAAATCCGCTTCGCTCAGCGCCATGCCCGGCGGGCACCCATCGACAATGCAGCCGATCGCCGGGCCGTGAGACTCACCGAAGGAAGTGACGGTAAACAACTTGCCGAAGGAATTGCCGGACATGAACTCAACGCCGTTCTCGGGAAAGCCTGAATCATAACGGATGCTCCGCTGAGTTCATCGACAGCGTGGTTGCGTCACACCGAGAACGCACCCGAATATTTTTTCCTGCCCGACCACTTTCGCATTCGACACGACTTACTTATTCGCCTGTTGCGGCCTACGCCACCGCGTAAGAGCCACTGCAACATTTCCCATGTCCCGTTGTAACAGATCCGTCCTGCAAGCTTCCGAATCAGAAAATTTCACGATTTTTTGCTTACCGATCAGTCAGTTGACATGCCTGACAGGAATGACAATCGTTGCCGCCAGGCGGCACGGCGCCGCTGGCACGTCGGTTGTGTTTTCGGGATGGACGCCCTCACTGCGGTGAGTGTTGTGGTGGTTGCGTTCCGCATTCCTGCTCGACGAATCCCAATGCGAACGACTGAGGACCCACCCATGCCCGTAATGATGATCGGCACCCAACGCTCCGGCTCCAACCTGCTCCGCCTGATGCTCAACCAGCTTCCGGACATCGCCTCCCCGCACCCGCCGCACATCCTGGAACGCCTGGGCCCATTGGAAGCCGATTACGGCGACCTCAGCGACGACACCCACTGGCAACAACTGCGCGAAGACGTCTGTGGACTGGTGGAGACCAACCCCGTCGCATGGGACGGCGTCGTCCTGGATCGTGCCGATGTCGATGCACGTTGCCGGGAGCGTTCCCTGGTCGCGTTGTTCGGCGCGGTTTACGAGATCCTCGCCGAGACCTGGGGCAAACATGACTGGATGTGCAAAAGCCTCGCGAATGTCCATTATCTGCCGCAGATCGAGGCCTATTTCGGCAAACGCGCCAAGTACCTCTATCTCTACCGCGAAGGTCGCGATGTTGCGCTGTCGTTCCGCAAGGCGCTGATTGGCGACAAGACCTTCTACAACCTCGGCAAGGTCTGGAATCAGGAGCAGCAGCTTGCCCTGGCCTGTCGCGACCGCGTCGATCCGGACCAGTTCTTCATGATCAGCTACGAGCAGCTGACCGCCAACCCGGAACCGCATCTGCGTGCGTTGTGCGATTTCCTGGGCGCCGAATACACCCCGGCCATGCTCGACTTCCATCAGTCCGCCGAAGCCGGTCGCACTGCAGTCGCTGCCCTCTGGTCGAACGTGACCCGCCCGGTGGATTCCAGCAATACCGGCAAATACCTGCGCGAAGCCAGCGAAGACGATATCCGCGCCTACGAATGGGTCGCCGGCGAAACCCTGGACACGCTCGGCTATCCGCGACACTTCACCTCCGTCGGTGAGACGCACGAATTCAGCAGCGATGAAATCGCCGCCTACGACGCCGAAAACGCCCGCCTCAAACGTGCTGCCCGGGAAAGCGCCGACCCCAAGGACCTGGAACTTCGTCGCCCGCAGGAGGCGCATATGGCGGCCATCCGAGACCGTTTGTACGGCACGGAGACCAACGCGGCATGAACGAGCCCCAAATCCTCACTGCCGACGATACTCCGGGCATGGCTACCGACACGCCCCCCCGGGTTTCCCTGGCATTTCTGGCCTGGACCTTTCTCAAGGTCGGCAGCACCGCGTTCGGCGGCTTCATGGCGTTGATCTCGGTCGTCCAGAACATTGTGGTCGAACGCCGCAAGCTGCTCAGTGCCGAAGAGATGCTCGATGGCGTTTCTCTGGCCACCTTGTTGCCGGGTCCGATGGCGGTCAACGTGGTGGCCTACGTCGGCTACAAACTTCGGGGCGGCATTGGTGCGCTGGTCTGCGCCACCGCCGTCATTCTGCCGTCGTTCCTGTTACTGCTCGGCCTGACCATCGCCTATCTGAAATGGGGCGAGATGCCGAGCGTCGAACGCGCCTTCTCCGGTTTCATTCCTGCGGTGGCGGCGATCATCGTCAATGCTGCGTGGGGCATGCGCAAAAAGGCAATCGGCGGCGTTCCCGAAGCCATCATCGCCGTCGTCGCAGCGGGGTTGCTGCTCGGCATCGGCGGGTTCTATCTCACCGTCGGCGTGGTGGCGGCAGCGGCCCTTGTCGGGCGTCTGCTGTTCTATCCCAAGGACACGCAGGAGCCGCATCCTCCGCTGCTGATCGACGGGCGTACTCAGATTACCTGGGCGATCTCACTGTCGTTGCTCGGCTTGGCCTTGATCCTGTTCGTCATTCCGACACCGACCCTGGACGCCCATCCGCTGTCGCATCTGTCAACGACCTTCTCCGGAATGAGTCTGCTGCTGTTCGGAGGCGGCTTTGTGTTCATTCCACTGATTCAGGAGGTCGTCGTCGATGGGCTGCATTGGGTAAGCACCACTGAGTTCACCAGCGCCATTGCACTCGGGCAGATCACCCCGGGTCCGATCCTGATCAGCGCCACCTTCATTGGTTACAAGGTGTACGGCGTGCTCGGCGCCCTGGTTGCGACCATTGCAATCTTCCTCCCCCCGGCACTGCTCATGGTCACCGCCAGCAGTGCCCTGGAACACATCAAGCATCACCGGGGGATTCAGGCCGCGCTGCGCGGCATCCGCGCGGCAGTCATCGGGATGATCGCGGTCGCGGCGGTGGCCATTCTGCAGACCGCGCAATGGCACTGGCTGACCCCGGCGATCTTCGTCGTCGCCTTGTTCGGGCTGATCAAATTCAAGCTGGATGTCGTCTGGATCATCCCCCTCGCCGGCCTGACCGGTCTGGCTCTGTATTGACGTCGTTCTGCACCAATCTAACGCTTCCATCGGGAGGAAATACCCATGAGCACCAGCACCAACGTTTATTGGCACGACCACGCCATCTGCCGGCGTGATCGCGAAATTCAGGCCGGTCATCGCAGTTGCCTGTTGTGGTTCACCGGACTGTCCGGGTCCGGCAAATCGACCCTGGCTCAAGCCGTGGACGAACGTCTGCACGATCTGGGATGCCGCAGCTATGTGCTGGACGGCGACAATGTCCGCCACCATCTCTGTGGCGATCTGGGTTTCGATGAGGACAGTCGCAAGGAAAACATTCGCCGCATTTCCGAAGTCGCCAAACTGTTCGTCGATTCGGGCACCATCACCCTCACCGCCTTCATCTCACCGCTGCGTGAAGACCGTGAACGCGCCCGATCGTTGCTGGCAGACGGCGATTTTATCGAGATTTTCTGCGATGCCGGCCTGGAAGTGTGCGAACAACGTGATGTCAAAGGACTCTACAAACGCGCCCGCCGAGGCGAGATCCCGCATTTCACCGGCATCAGTTCGCCATACGAAGCGCCGGACCAGGCTGAAATCGTGGTCCGTACCGGCGAACTCAGCATTGAGGAATGTGTTGATCAGGTACTGAACTACCTCGCCACGAACAAGGAACTGAGTCTCAAACCCCGCGCGGCGGCCTAAAAAAACGCAACGCAGGTGACACAAAAAAGAGCGGCCATTAGGCCGCTCTTTTTTGTTGCAGGCCGGCTTCCGTCCAGCCTTCGGTTGAATACCGTTAGCTCGGCATCACCAACCCCAGGCCTGCCCCTCCAGCAGCAGGTTGAGATACGTATATCCGGTGATATCCGGGCGCTCCCAAGCCTCCTCCCCCTTGGCAAAACGGGCAAACAAGGCTTGCGATCCCGCTTTGGCCCTTGCTGGGTTGGTGAGCATATCCGTGATCGCAGCCTTGGCCTCGTTACTGAGACGGGGCGATCCGGTGAGCGTCTGATTCGGAGTCGGTTTGGTCTGCTGGACGAGCTTCACCTTGGACCGATCGGCATCCGACAACTTCTCGAAATAATACGGTGAACGCAGAACGCCCGACTCGCATTTGCCTTCGACGACCGCATTGAATACCGCCGGGAATCCACCTTTCACGAACACGTAGACCGGCTGCTGAACCGGGTTCCTGAACATGTTCTGCACGATCAGGGTCCCCATATTGGGAGACTCCAGACCGCAAAATCGTCGGCTGACCAGGTCCTTCGTGGTTTTTATTTCCGGGTTGGTCGACACGATCACAAAATCGAGTTTCCCCGGCAACGCCGCCAATGGCGTGTGATTGAGATGCTCGATTCGCCAACTGCCAAAATGTGGCGCATCGAACACGAAGTCATACATTCCCTCGCGCATGTTCCGTCCATAGGCTGCCCAGTTCCCGGGATGGCGATAAACCACCTCCTCCCCCAACACCTGGCTCAGACTTTCTGCAAGTGGCCCATAAACCGCTTCGCCCGCTTCCGGCGTTTCACGCGGAGGTGCACTGAGCACGTATTCCGCTTGAACCGAAGAGAACATCAGCGACAGGAGCACCGTGGCAAAGGCTTTCCAATCCATCCTTCACACCTCTTTAACTGTCGATTTTGGTTGGAACCGCGCCCGCGATTGCGGGGCCGACCGACGTTATCAGAGGGGCGAATTTCTAATCCGTTAGAACCAACCACCCAATATGAAAGCCCATATTTCTTTTCCGTAAATACGTGCCATCACGTCGTCAGGCGTTGATAAATATCCGACACCTTCAAAGGCAGCAGCCGCACTTCGCTCACGACCGTGAACGCCGCCGGACCGTACAAGTGAGGCAGGTAGTCCTTTCCTTCTTCATCAATCGTGATGCAGTAAGGATGAATCCCCGATCGTCGCGCCTCGATCAACGCGCGCCGGGTATCTTCGATTCCGAACTCCCCGCGATAGCCATCAAAGTCATCCGGCTTGCCGTCAGACAGCGTAATCAGCAGACGGGTCTTGGCCTCGGTTTCATTGAGCACATTGCTCAGATGGCGGATCGCGGCGCCCATGCGGGTGTAATCCTGCGGGCGCATGCCACTGATACGCGCCCTCACCTCCTGATCGTAGGCATCGTCGAATCGTTTCACGCGATAGATTTCACAACGTTTCCGGGTGTTGCCGGAAAATCCATAGATCGCGTAGCGGTCGCCGAGCGTCTCCAGTGCTTCGCACAACAACACCAGGGATTCGCGCTCGGCGTCGTTGATCCACCCCTGCGTTGAGCCCGACATATCGACCATGAACAACACGGCGATATTGCGGTCCGCGCGGTGCATACGGGTGAACAGGCGCTCGCTCATCTCCCGCCCGGCATGCTTGTCGGCCAATGCCTCCACAAGGGCATCGATGTCCACATTCTCGCCGTCGAGCTGGCGTTTGAGCAGGCGATCTTCATCGCGGATCGCCTCGAACACGTTCCGAAGATGCCGCACCAAGCCGCTGTGCTTACGCAGGGTTTCGGCCACGAACTGGTCATGTACCGGCGGCGATTCCCGCTCGCGCACCGCACACCAGTTCTTGCGGTAACTCTGACGACGGTAATCCCACTCCGGCAACAGAAAGGCGCCGATCTCGTGGTACGAGCCCTGCCAGACATCGTCCGGATTCAATTCCTGATCCTGCAGCAGGCTGGGGTCGTACTCGCCCGGGCCGGCAGGAACCAGGTAATCCTCGGGGACATGGCCGAGATCCTGAACAATCGAGGTCAGCATCTGCTGCATCGATTCGGGCGGGGCCACCGGCTCTCCATCGATCAGCAATTCCAGCGGGGCGTCATCGAACTCGTCGCGTTGTTCATCAGCAAGGTTGATGTCTGGCGCCTGTCTCACCGACTCGGTTTGTGCCTCCGACTCCCGCTCGTCGCGCCGTTTCGCCTGTTCTTCATCCAGCCACTGGCGCAATACGGTGCGAAAGCGCGCCTTCTCCTTGATCAGACGCGCCGCCGTGACGTCTGCGACGGCCTTGGGTCGAAGCACGCCCTGAAAACAGAATGGCGAAAACTCAGGTAGGTCGTCGCCATGCCGATCGATCAGCGCCGGGATCTCCCGGGCATGACGCCCTGGCTCGCCGAGGTGCGCGGCAAGTGTCTGCCATGCCGGGGCCAATTCATGCTGCCCGAGTTCGGTCTTGAGCCCGTGCATGACCCGGTAAAGCCCCGGCAATTCCCGCCGGATACAGGCTTCCAGACGCAGGGTGTCACAGGCATGGAACAGGTTCAGAAACCGCTCAGCGTCGGCACGCTGTTCGACGATCTCCTGCAACGGGACACGAAAGCTGCCGAAACGGGTCTGCGCCCATTGATACGCGACCATCGCCTTGTAGAGTTGGAAATTGTCCTCGGCGCTGCGCATGTCGGCCACCACATGCGGCAAGTGGATGGTCTCGGTATCGGTATACGCGGCGTCGCCTTGAGCGATGTTCAAGCGCCGTCCTGACAACCCATGAACGAAATGCAGCAACACGCCCATTTCATCATCCAGCACTGCACCGTGATGGCGCTCGTGAGAAAGCTGCAGAAACTCCTCATGACGACGGATGATCTCAAGGGCCGAGCGCAGTCCCTCCCGGTCATAGGCATCCATCGCCTCACTGATCCAGGCCTCCATCAGGCGCTGGTCCATGGTGTCCAGGGCCGTGACCACATGCTCCGCAAACTGCGCCGCAATCTCGACATGGGCCCCGCCCGCACGGCGCACCCAATCGAGGATGTAATCCTGTCGGTCGCGGCTCTGGGTCAGCAGTGAATCGATGATGATCCCCGTGTTTCGGAAGGAGAACTCCGTCTCCAGCAGCACGTCGAGAATCGGTTCGAGATCCTCCGCTGCGAGCGGACGTTTGTCTTGCAAGCTTCACCACCTGATCATAGTGCGAGCGACTTCGGCACCCGCCGGTCTAGCCGGATTATGCCCGCAGCCGGACTCGGCCCAACCCCAAACCGAACAAGCGAACCACTGGCATCCTCGCGGGCCACACCGCACACTTGATTCACCAAACGCTGCCGCCGATCGCTCCACATGAACGAAAACGCCAACTTTCTTCCCAGCGTCGGATGGCGCGAGTGGGTCAGCCTGCCGGACCTCGGCATTGCCCACATCAAATGCAAGGTGGATACGGGCGCACGCACGTCCGCGCTGCACACCTTCCGCATCGAACCCTTCCAGGAAGCCGGTCGGGATCGGGTTCGCTTCTGGGTGCACCCGGTACAGAACCGTACCGACATCGAACAGATCTGCGTTGCCGATGTCCTGGATCAACGCCAGGTGTCGGATTCCGGCGGACACCGTGAACTACGCTTCGTGGTGAGTACCACCTTGTCCATTGGCGGACACCGCTGGCCGATCGAGCTGACCCTGACCGATCGTGACAGCATGCGCTTCCGCATGTTGCTGGGCCGGACCGCAATGCATGGCCGTCTGCAGGTTGACCCGGCGCGCTCCTACCTCATCGGCCGGCCTCCCCAAGACCCGGAAGCCCCTCTATGAAAATCGCCATCCTTTCGCGCAATGAAAAGCTGTACTCCACCCGACGTCTGGTCGAAGCCGCCGAGAATCGCGGTCATGAAGTGCGGGTGCTCGATGTGCTGCGCTGTTACATGAACATTACTTCCCGCCGCCCCACGATCCACTACAAGGCCGAAGTGTTGAACGGTTTCGACGCCGTCATTCCGCGCATCGGCGCCTCGGTCACGTTCTACGGCACGGCAGTGCTGCGCCAGTTCGAGATGATGGGAGTGATGCCGCTGAACGAATCGGTCGCCATTTCCCGTTCCCGGGACAAGCTCCGCTCCCTGCAACTGCTCGCTCGTGAGGGCGTCGGTCTGCCAGTGACCGGTTTTGCGCACAAACCCGATGATGTCGAAGACCTGATGAAGATGGTCGGCGGCGCTCCGGCCGTCATCAAGCTGCTGGAAGGCACTCAGGGGATCGGCGTGGTGCTGGCGGAAACGCAGAAGGCCGCCGAGAGCGTCATCGAAGCGTTCATGGGACTGAAAGCCAACATCCTGGTCCAGGAATTCATCAAGGAAGCCGGCGGCGCCGACATCCGTTGTCTGGTGGTCGGCGGCAAGGTCGTCGCGGCCATGAAGCGCCAGGGCAAGGAGGGCGAATTTCGCTCCAACCTGCATCGTGGCGGTTCTGCCAACCTGACCCGCCTGACCCCGGAAGAACGCGCCACCGCCACCCGCGCCGCCAAGATCATGGGTCTGAATGTCGCCGGGGTGGACATCCTGCGTTCCAATCACGGCCCGGTAGTCATGGAGGTCAACTCCTCACCCGGCCTGGAAGGCATCGAATCGGCGACTCAGAAGGACATTGCCGGGATGATTGTCGAATTCATCGAAAAATCCATGGCGGCCTCCCATTCCAGCCGCAGTCGGACCCGCACCCGTGGAAGCAAAGGTTGACCCATGCCAAGACGTACCGGTTTCTCCATCAACGGCACCAACATCGCAGCCGGCAGCCGCGCCCTGATCAGCCTGGAGCTGGCACAGCAGTTCACCGGTGCACCGATGTCCCTGCCGGTGCATGTGGTCCACGGGCGTGAGGCCGGCCCAACCCTGTTTGTCAGCGCCGCCATTCATGGCGACGAGCTCAACGGCATCGAGATCATCCGTCGCCTGCTCAAGCAGCGCAGCCTGCGCGGCTTGCGCGGCACCCTGCTCGCGGTGCCGATGGTCAATATGTACGGCGTACTCGACCACTCGCGCTATCTGCCTGACCGCCGCGATCTGAATCGCAGTTTCCCCGGTAGCGACAGTGGGTCGATGGCGGCACGTCTGGCGAACACGTTCATGACCGAGATCGTTGCGCGCTGCACTTACGGTATCGATCTGCACACCGGCGCGATCGGGCGCGCCAACCTGCCGCAGATTCGCGCCAACCTCGACGATCCGGAAACCGAACGTCTTGCCCGCTCATTCGGCGTCCCGGTGTTGATCAATTCCAGCCTGCGCGATGGCTCATTGCGGGAAGCCGCTGCCGAGGCCGGGGTCAGCATGTTGCTGTATGAAGCGGGCGAGGCCTTGCGCCTGGATGAATTATCGATCCGTGCCGGGGTCAGTGGCGTCATCGGCGTGATGCGCGTTATCGGCATGCTCCCACCCGGGCGGCGACGCAAAGCCGGTGCAGAGCCGTTCGTCGCGCGTTCGAGTCAGTGGGTTCGGGCACCGGAAAGTGGCATGTGTCTGCCTCAGGTCGCCCTCGGCGCCCGTGTCAGCAAAGGCCAGGTCCTTGCCCTGATCGCCGATCCGGTCACCGGCAGGGAGGACCCGGTCGAAGCCAGCGCCAGTGGCGTGATCATCGGGCGCAGCCATCAGCCTCTCGTTCACGAAGGGGAGGCGCTGTTCCATGTCGGTCGGTTCGAAGCCTCCAAGCGGGTTGCCGCTGAAATCGAGAACTTCCAGAGCGAGTTGCAACCCGCCCCGGGTCAACCGTTCGAACCGCTGCCGATCGTCTGATCGACCCGAAACCCGGTCCGGTCTAGAACCAGCGCCGCTTGCGGAACCACCACAACAAACCGCCGGCGACACTGATCATCAGCAAAATGGTCACCGTGCCACCCCATGCCAGGTGCAACAGCGGCATATCCACGAAATTCATGCCGAAGATGCCAGCCATCAGATTCAGGGGCAGAAACACCGCACTGAGCACTGCCAGCAACTGCATGATCTGATTGGTCTTCTGACTGCTGGCCGCAAAATGCACCTGAACCAGGGAGTCGATGTCTCCCTGAATCACACCGACGTGATGCTCAACCCGGGCGATGTGTTCATCGATGTCGTTCAGGCGAATCGCCACATCCGGACTCAGCGTCAGCACCGTATTCGCGCGCCACTGATCCACCGCCTCGCGCTGCATCGCCATGCGCCCACCCAGCCAACGCATCCGGCTGCGCACCCGCATCAATACCTGCCAGTCGTTGAAGGGGTCCATCGGATCGAGCAGGCGTTCCTGCCAGACGTTGAGCTTCTCGGTGAGCGGATCGCGCAGATCGAGCAATCGCTCGGCGATGCTGTCGAGCAGCAGATAAACCAATTCGCCGATGGATTCCGGGCTCGCCTCGCCCCGGGCGCATTGGGCAAGCACGGGATCGAAGGTGTCGTCTTCCGGTGCGCGCACGGTGACCAGTGCGTCATTGGTGATCAAGAACGCAATCGCGCGGGTTTGCGGCTCTTCCGGGGGCGTGACCGAATCGAGTACGCGCATGACCAGAAGGTCATACTCATCGGTCCCATCGAAATACGGGGGATGCGCAACGTTACGCAGATCGGACAGATGCCGATCGTGTGGACGAAAACCCAGCTCGGCCTCGATGCGCTTTTCGCCATCCGTTTCGTCGCGACGCAGATCGAGCCACCGGAGGCCGGCTGCGCTGAAAGTGTGCAATGCCATGATGCCCATCCAAATCGGGGAATGTTGCCAGCAAAGTCCATTCCGGGCCGAAATGGCAAGCGAGATCATCAATCGCTGCACCGAGTTCCCGGTGAACGGCTACCCTTGGGCAAGCCTGCCGCAGCCGATCCCAATCAACGGAGGACCATCCCCAATGCCCCAGCTGTTGCCCCTGTCCCGCGCCGCCCGTCTTGTCGGAATCAGCCGGGGAGCGTTACAAAAACGCATTCAGGACAATGAGTTGCAGACCTTCGAAGGGGCCGTCCGAGTATCCGATCTGTTGCGCGTTTTCCCCGATGTCAAACTCCAGGACGACAGCGCGGTGGAGCGGGCCCGGCAGATACGCGAGCAAGCCATCCCCAAAACTGAAGACGACGCGGCCCTGCCTGCCCCCGAAGTTCTGGCACATCGCTTATCCAGCGTGTCCGGGGAACTGACTTCGGCACGTCATGAACTGGCCCACTACTCGACCCTGGTCCATGCGCTCCGCGCCCAACTCGTGAAGCTTGACGACGGTCGTCTTGCCGACACCGTGGCCTGGCTGGATACCCAACTCGGCGCGCTGCCCAACGTGCCGGCGCGGAAGGCGGAACTGATGGCCAAGGACACTTTCCTGCGCCTGATCGCCGCCCATGTTCAGTTCATCCCCAGCGGCCACGACTTCCTGGTCGAAGGTAACGAAACCATCCTCAATGCCGCCCTGCGCGCCGGATTGCTCCCCCATTACGGCTGCACCAGCGGTTCCTGTGGCTCCTGCAAGGCGCGCGTGGTCTCCGGCCAGGTCCTCAAGGTGCACGACCACAGTTATGAGATCAGCCGCACGGAACAGAACCTGGGCTACATCCTGATGTGCGCCAACACCGCTGTCACTGAACTGGTGCTGGAGGTCAACGAAGCCCGCAAACACAACGACATCGCTGTGCAGAAGATCCGTGCCGAGGTCCGCCACGCGGTGCCAGCCGACGATGAACTCTATGTCCTCCAGGTCGCGACCCCGCCGGATCAACGTCTGCGCTTCTTTGCCGGGCAAAGCGTGCGTCTGCAACTCGCAGATGGCAGCGCCACCACCTTGCCGCTGGCCAGCTGCCCCTGCGATGGTCAGCACCTTGAATTTCATGTCCCGCGACACGACGGCGACGGCTTTGCCGACGCCCTGTTCCAGGGACATCTGGGGGCCGGCAACGGGATCGACATTGAAGGTCCCTGGGGGGACTTCATCCTTCCGGAAGACACCCACGCACCGCTGGTCTTTCTGGCCCACGATGAGGGCTTCGCGCCAATCAAGGCCTTGATCGAATCGGCCGTGGCCAGCGATCAGGCCGAATCGTTCCTTCTGATCTGGTCGGTGTCCCCCGGTCGGCGACATTACATGGACAACCGCTGCCGCGCCTGGGCCGATGCCTTGGACAATTTTCGCTATCAGCCGGTCAACGACCCGGCGGCCCTGCAACAGAACCTGAACATCGCGCTGCCCGACAACGCCATCCTGTTCGCGGCCGGCCCGTCCGAATGGCTGGACGCGCTCGCCGGCACGGTCGCCAACACCCAATTTCACCAGCTGACCACGGACTGAGCACCCAAAAGAACCTGCCCGGCAGCCAGCCCGAGGGGTGGCCAGGGCAGCCGGGCAGGGTTTCAAGCGACTTCAAACGCGATGCGGCCTTTTTCGCTTTGATCCCTATGCGGATTGCCGGCTGCCGTGCCACTGGCTCCTTCCCGGTCCTCCCTGACCCACGCGCATCGCGTTCACAGCACCGATCATCGCTGCTCGACATGACGGTTTCGCGACGCCGGGGCATATCGCCCCCACCATTCGTCAACCGCCAATCGGCCCACCGTCGTCCTTGGTGATCACCACAACGGACGGTCGCGGCGGCATGTTCGGGTCGAAGTCCGGCCAGCGCGTCGCCGGGTCTTCGAACGTCGAACGGCGCTCGAAGCCGGGGTAATCCAGGGTGCCGTCGGTAGCCGGATGCTGCACCGCAACGAACAGGGTCCTGCCATCGGGCGTGAAGCGCGGTCCGCACATCTCCGCACCCACCGGGACCCGGAAAAACATGCGCCCAGTGCCCCGCTTCGCACCTTCCGTTTCCACCGCCCAGACGCCATCCGCCGTACCGGAGGCTGCTTTCCAGGCCCTGCCCTGATCGGTACTCACCCACAGCCGGCCTTGCGGGTCCACCGCGCAATTGTCCGGGCAGGCAAACCAGCCTTGCTCGCTGGTGGCCGGATTCCATAACGCATGGGTGCCGGGGTCCTTGGGATTGCCGCCGCGCAGCAAGACTTCCCAGCGCGCAGTCGCCGCCGCGTGATCCCCCTTCTCCGGAATCAGTTCCAGGATGTGTCCCCAGATGTTTCTGGCGCGCGGGTTTGCACCATCGACCTGATCCGTATCCCGCTTGCTGTTGTTGGTCAGCATCACGTAAACGCGGCCATTGACCGGATTTGGCTCCACGTCCTCGGGCCGATCCATCGGCGTCGCGCCGAGCAGCGTTGCCGCACGCCGGGTCTCGATCAGCACATCGGCCTGAGACGCAAAGCCGTTTTCCGCCGTCAAAGGCCCTTGACCGTGCACCAATGGCAACCAGGCCAGCGTGCCGTCGTCGGCGAGGCGAGCGACCGACAAGGTGCCATGATCGAGCAGATCGCGATTCGCCCCTCGATCCCGCTTGTTCACCTGCGCGTCGCTGACGAACCGGTAGAGGAACTCGAAGCGCTGATCGTCACCGCAATAAATCACGTAGCGGCCATCGCCATTGAGGATGCCTTCCGCGCCCTCATGCTTGAATCGGCCCAGCGCGGTGCGCTTCACCGGGATCGAAACCGGATCGAAGGGGTCCACTTCCACCACCCAACCAAAGCGATTGGGTTCATTCGGCTCCTCGCCGACATCGAAACGTTTGTGGAATTTCCCCCACGGGAAGCCGTGACCGGGCAAACCGAGACGCGCGTAATTCTCCGCCTCCGCCGGCTCGCTCAGTTCACCGAGGAAGTAATTGTTGAAGTTCTCCTCGGCCATCAGATACGTGCCCCAGGGGGTGATCCCGCCGGCGCAGTTGTTGAACGTGCCGATGACCCGGCGACCACTGGGGTCTGCGTGAGTCTGCAAACGAGGATGCCCGGCCGCCGGACCGGACAAAGCCATCTCGGTATCCAGCGCCGTGATACGACGTGCGTAACGACTGTTGGCGACCACACCCCAGCGACCGTCCGTCTTGCGAATCTCGATGATCGATCCGCCGTTGCAGGCCATTTCGATGTCGGTCAAGGCGCGCGTCGCCGTGTCGAAGCCATCGACGTGACGACCGAAGCCGGGAAACATCACTTCTTCGTCGGTGTACTCGTGGTTGATGCACAACAGGCCGTGATCGGCGTTGGCTGACCCAAACGGCAGCGGCACATACCCGACGAAATCGTTGTTGTAGCCGAACTGTTTCAACTGGCTCGCGGCAGATTGCCGGTACGGGTCGAACTCCGGGGCATCGGCCGTCACCGGATCGCCCCAGCGGATCAAGACATCGGCACGGTAACCGGGCGCGACATGGTGCGTCTCATCGACGCCATGCGAGATTTCGGTGAATCCAAAACGGCTTTCCGAACGCTTCTCCCCGGACTCGAGCGGATCGGCAAATGCCCGCAGTGAGGTGCCAGCCAAAGCGCCGAGCGCGACCGCACCCAAGGCCCCTTTCAACACATCGCGACGGCGGAAGCGACGCTGGATGACATCGCCCAAGGTTGGTTCCAACGATGGATTCAACGCAACATCCTCCAGGGCTTCGAAATACTCGCTGCGACTGGACATCGAATCGCGATCCGGACGATGAGAGGACGTGCTCATAAGAAAAAAACCTCTGGCAGGGAGAGTGGTGGCACAGCATGCCTGCGCAGCCGTGACCAGCCGATGACCGGCGAGCCCAACCGGGCGGCTCAATCCACCGTCACCGGTACGGGCCGATTTTGGCACTTGATCGACAACGCCGGACACGACTTGAAAACACGGTCAATCGCCGCACACTGAGGGAAAGACTGGTTCCCCGATATTTCAGGCCGCTCACGATCTCGACCTTTGACTCGCCATCATGTCGCCCATCGACTCACTGAAGCTGACCGACATCCCCTTTGCGCCTGCGGTAACGGCCACCACCTCGACCTCGCTCCGCACGCTCCTGAATTCCCTGCGCGATGCCGACACCCGCGCCGCTGTCATCTACACGGATGGTCATGAGGGCGACAAGCCGGTTGCGCTGCTCACCGCACACGAGCTGCTGACGGCACTGAACGAACCGGAAGCGAATCTGGACCGGACGGTCGGCGAGATCCACACCAGTACGCCGCTGCGCCTCAAGCTCAACATTTCCCTGCACGCGGCCTGCGCCTTCATGGCGGAACAACAGGTTCGACATGCCATCGTGGTGGACGAGTCGGGGAATCTTCGGGGTGTGGTTGCGGAACAGGACATCCTCGCAGGGCTGAGCGATCATCTCCTGCCCCGCGAAACGGAGCATCAATCGCACGACGAGCGGTCGTCCGCCGTCGCGGAAGCGACGGCTCCGCCACGGGCCGCGCCATTCTCCGAAGCCGGCGGCATCCAGCCGAACAACGGCCAGACCCAATACGCGCAGCGCCTCCAGGACCTGATCAACAACATGGAAGACTGGGTTTGGGAAGTGGATGACGAGGGCCGGTTCACCTTCGTATCCCGGCGAATTCAGGATGTGCTCGGTTACGACCCGGACTGGGTATTGGGTATAACCCCAGCCGATCTCATGTCCAAGGAGGAAAGCGACCGCTGGATGCGGGATTTCCGCGAAACCGGTCCCTCCACCGCGACGTTCTGCAATCGCGAATATCGCCATCGCCACCGCGACGGTCATGAACGCATGTTCTCGATCAGCGGCTCACCGATCCTCGATGCAGACGGATCGCTGCGCGGCTATCGCGGGATAAGCCGCGACATCACCGACGCGTATCAGGCCAACCAATCGTTGCAACACCGGGAAGCCGAACTGCGGGCCATTTTCGATAACGCCAGTGTCGGCATCATGTTTCTGACCGGCTACCGGATATTTGCCCGAGGCAATCAGCGACTGGCAGATATTCTGGGTTACGCCTCACCGGAGGAAATGATCGGCATCAGCATGCAGAAGCTGCACCTGAGCCCTGAGCGCTTCGTCGAATTTGGCCGAACGCATTACGAACCTTTGCGCCAGCAGGTTCAGATGCATGTCGAATACGAGCTGCGCCGGAAAGACGGATCGGCGGTCTGGTGCATGCTCTCCGGCAAGGCCATCGACCCGACCACGCCAGCCGATCTCAGTCTCGGCGTGATCTGGGTCATCGACGACATCAGCGCGCGCAAGGCGGACGCCATCCGACTCTCGGACACCTTGGGGCAACTCGCCGAGGAGCGCGACCTGTTCACCGCCGGGCCGGTCATGGTGTTCCGCTGGCTGCCGGAAGAGCACTGGCCGGTCAGCTACTGCTCGCCCAATGTCGAACGCATCCTCGGGGTGTCGCCCAGCGAGTTCATCGACGGCAAGCGCGGTTTCGCCGAGTTCGTCCACCCACGCGATATCGGCAGACTTCAGGATGAGGTCAGACACCATACCGAAGCGCGGCACGAGGTGTTTGAGCACGAATACCGCCTTCGCAGTGCCGACGGAAAGTGGCGGACCGTATCGGACTTCACCCGTGTGCTTCGAGACGCCAACGACCGGGTTACCTCCCGCCTCGGCTATCTGGTCGACATCAGCGAACGCTCCATCCGCCAGGCGGAGTTACGGACGCTGCTCGACGCCATTCCTGACCTGATCTTCTTCAAGGACGAACACGGACAATATCTGGAATGCAATGATGCCTTCACCCGCTTCGTGGGTCGTCCCCGATCGCAGATCATCGATCACAGCGATGCCGAGTTCTTCGCCCCCGAGATTGCCGCGTTCTTCCGTGACATGGACCGCAAGATGCTCACCAGCGGCCAGCCCCGGCGCAACGAGGAATGGGTCGATTACCCGGATGGCAGCCGTTATCTGCTCGACACCCTGAAGATGCCCTTTGCGCGCAACGAGAAAGACCCGCTCGGCGTGCTGGGCATCAGCCGTGACATTACCGTCCAACACCGTCTAGCCCAAGACTTGCAGCGCGCCCAGGAACTCGCTGACATCGGCAGCAGCTACGAAAACATCCGCACCGGGGAAGGCCATTGGTCGGCGACCTTCTATCGGATTTTCGACCTGGACCCGGACCGCGTGTCGCCGGGCATCCCCGCCCTGCTGTCGCGGGTCGAGGATGTCGACCGCGAACGGGTAAGGACCGCCCTGGACAGTATCCGTGAGGGCCAACAACCCAGCGTGGCGCTGGAATTCCGGATTCGCCGGCAAGATGGCCGGAAACGCCACCTTTTCACCCGGTACGAGCGCGTCGAAGATCAGCACGGGCAGCCCGTCCGCATCGATGGCATCGTTCAGGACATCACGACAAAAACAGAGTCCCTACGCCGCCTGACACGGAGCGAGGAACGCCTGCGTGAGGCCCAGGAACTCGCGCACATGGGCAGCTGGACCCTGGACATTCCCAAGCAACGCCTTGAATGGTCAGAAGAAATTCACCGCATCTTCGGCACCGACCCCGCGCAATTCCAGCCGAGTCTGGACGGCTTCCTGGCGGCGGTGCATCCCGATGATCGAGAGTCCGTCTCCAAGGCGTTCCAGGGCGCGCTGACCGACCATACCCCGTATCGGATCATCCATCGCCTGGTTCGCCCGGACCAGAGCATCCGCTACGTCGAGGAACGCGCCCGTATCCTCTACGACTCGCAGAACGAACCTGGCCGCGCCATCGGAACCGTGGCCGACATCACCGAGCGACAACTCGGCGAAATCGCATTGCGTGAGAGCGAGATGCGCTATCGATCCATCTTCGAATCCGCCCATCAGGGCATGCTGATCCTGGGCGAGGACGGCACCATCAGCAGTGCCAATCAGACCGCTTGCGACATGCTCGGCTATCCGGGACCGGACGCCATCCTCAGTGCACACCCGCAGGCCCTGTCCCCACCTCGACAGCCGGATGGCGAGGATTCGTTCAGCAAGGGATCGAAATTGATCGCCGACGCCTTCCGCAAAGGTTATGTGCGCTTCGAGTGGGAACATCTGCACCTTGACGGTCACCTCGTCCCGATCGAGGTCACCTTGTCGCACATTACCCAGAACGGTCGGCGCGCCCTGTTCACTACCTGGTTCGATCTCAGCGACAAACGGCGCGCCGAGGAGCTGGAAAGCCGCGCCAGCGTGGTATTCGAGAACACCTCGGAAGGCATCATGGTCACCGATGCCGAAACGCGCATTCTCAGCGTGAACCCGGCATTCACCAAGATCACCGGTTACAGCGACGACGAAGTACGGGGGCGCCGCCCCAATTTCCTGCAGTCCAGCCAACGTGACCCGGGTTTCTATGAACTCATGTGGCGTCAGCTCAACGAATCCGGCCGCTGGCAGGGTGAGATCCAGAACCGCCGCAAGAATGGCGAGACCTACCCGGAATGGCTGAGTATCAGCACCCTGCGAAACGAAAACGGCACCGTGCGCAATTACATCGGCGTGTTCAGCGACATCAGCGCGTCCCGTCACTTTGAGGAACGCATAGAGCAACTCAGCCACTTCGACGGGCTGACGCAGCTTCCCAACCCGGTGTTGCTGCGAGCGCGGCTCGCCCAGACGCTGGACACGGCGAAGGCGTCCAATAACGCCGTTGCCGCAATCCTGTTGCGCGTTGACGGCTTCGACCGAATGATCAGTTCGCTCGGCCACGACGCCGCCGATCGGTTGCTGGCAAACATCGCCAGGCGCTTACGCAGCATCGTCCCGGAAGACGCCACGCTGAGCCGATTCGGCGCCGACACCTTCGCGCTTACCGAACAGATTTCCCGCGCGCCGCACGCAGATTCCGCTTCCCGTCTGGCGCTGGACCTGCAGAATGCGCTCCGCAAAGGCATCGATACCGCCGAAATCGGGCGTTTAAGCATCCCGTCCAATGTCGGCATCGCCATGTATCCGAGCGATACCGACGAAGGCGATATCCTGCTTCGTTTTGCCGAGTCCGCGCTGCATACCGCACGTGACATCGGCCCCGGCGCTCTGGCGTTCTATCACCCGGCGATGACGGAAGCCGCCACCCGCCGGATCCAGCTCGAACAGTCGCTGCGCGACGCTTTGGCGAACAACGAATTCGAACTCCACTTCCAACCCAGGGTCAGCCTGAACAGCGGCATAATCGTTGGCGTGGAAGCCCTGATCCGCTGGCGTCAGAACGACGGCAGCCGGGTTCTGCCGAGCGAGTTCATGCCGATCATCGAGACCAGCGATCTGGTTCTGCCAGTGGGCCGCTGGGTGCTCCGGACCGCCGCTCAGACCGTGCGCGACTGGCAGCGCGCCGGACTCGGCAACATGCCGGTCAGCGTCAACATCTCCGGGGCGATGATCTTGAACGGCATCCTTCCCCAGGAGATCAGCACCGCGCTCGAGGAAACCGGCCTCGACCCGGCGTTATTGGAAATCGAAGTCCTCGAGAACGTCCTCCTCAGCGACCCCGTTCTCGCCACCAGCCAGCTGGATCAGGCACACCGCCTGGGCGTCACCATCGCACTCGACGATTTCGGCACCGGCTATTCGAGCCTTGCCTACCTGCAAAAGCTGCCGTTCGACACCATCAAGATCGACCGGGCCTTCATCGAGGACCTGGAACACTCGGTCGCCAGTCAGTCGGTCGTGCGGGCGACGCTTTCCATGGCGCGCACCATGAAGCGCAAAGTCGTCGCCGAGGGGGTCGAAACGGAACTGCAGGCACAGCAATTGATGCGCCTGGGCTGCGATGCCATACAGGGTTATCTGACCGGTCGCCCGATGCCCGCCGACCAGATTGCGCAGATCCTCACCGATCACCACGAGGACCGGCTGTCCGCGCTGATCGCATCATTGACCAACCCCAAGGCCCTGCTCGTCGAAGACGATCCCGATCAGCGCCACCTGCTCAGCAGTCAGCTTGAAGCCGCGCATTGGACCGTCAAGGCGGTCGCCACCGCCGAGGAAGCCCGCAGCTTGATGTCCGAGGAACCCATCGATCTGTTGCTGGTCGATTACGGACTCCCGGGCATGGATGGCCTCAAGTTGCTCGAAAACTGCCGCGCCCGGCATCCGGAAACCGTACGCATCATGATCTCCGTCTCGCACGATCCGGACCTCATCCAGCGCGCCATAAATCACGGCGGAGTTTTCCGCTATCTGGTCAAACCGGTTTCCGATCAGCGCCTGCTCGACACCCTCAACGACGTCCGTGGACTAACCCAACGGCTCTGGCAAGGGGGTGCGGAGTAATCCCCGGGGGGTTGCCAGATCGGGACCCGGTGACGCTTGCCGTTGCCAATCCGATCGTCACGGCGCGAGGCGCGTACCGCTGACTTCCCGTGGCGTCGCCGCGATGTCCATCCAGCCTCGTGCCAGGTTGGTCATCACCCAATCCCGCAGCACGGCCTCCCGGCCGGGCGCAGAGGCGGCGTTCCCGGCATCCTTCATGGTCGCATCGAGCGTCTCGCGGAACGCCTGGAAGTGATGCGGCGTCGCCCAAAGTCGGTGCATGAACGCCTGAATGAGCGGGTCCGTCACCTGCATGACATCACCGGAGCCCGCCGCTCCCAGCCCATCGACGCGATATTTGATCGGCATACCCGGCGCGACGGAAATCGGCCCGCTCGGACGCAATCGGGTCTGGACGTACAGACCATCGAGACGGGTGGGGTTGGGAAGTTCGTCAAGCGCCACTTCGGCGTGACACAACACTGAACGCCGAAAGCGGCGCCATTGCAGATAGTCCAGGTATTGCTGCGCCTTGAGCCAGGAGAGACCGCGCCGCGCCAGGGCCTGGCGCGCCTGCTGCGGCAGCGCATTCGGCCACAAGGTCGGCAGCGCGGCATCGGTGACCTGGCGCAAATCGTGTTCCGCAGCCCACTCGACGAATTGCAGGAAATAACAGGGATCGCTGGTGGCTTCGAGTTCATCGTGCAGGAACACCACCGCGTCCTTACCGCCGATGTGGTCGAGTTCATACCGCACCAGCTCAGTGTGCGGGCCGTGCGCGCCGTCGAACAAGGCGCGAAAAGTCTCCAGCGTTGCGCGCGCGGCGTGCAGGCGCCCTTCGGTGTCAGCAAGCTCTCCAGCCTCCAGGCGCATCATCTCCGCAACCGCCTCGTTGACCGACCAGCCGGGCAAGGTGTTGTAACTGACGTAGGCGATGCCGGTGGGAGCCAGGTGGCGACGAATCAGCTCGAACAGACGTTCGCGTACCGGATCCGGGACCCAGGAAAACACACCGTGCGCGATCATGTAGTCGTAACGCGCATCGCCGAAATCGACATCGAGGATGTCGGCGACGTCGAGACGAAGGTTGCCCAGCCCGGCGGCGATGGCTTGGCGCCGCCCCTGCTCGATCTGCGTGGCGCTCAGGTCGATGCCGTGAAACTCGGCCGTCGGCAGGGTGCGGGCCATCGCCGCGAGATTGCTGCCGCCGGCGCAACCGAACTCCAGCACGCGAGCGCAGTTCGGGTCCGGCGCCGCCAGGCCGTGCAGACGGGCCAGCGCCGCGAGGCGCGTCGGGTGAGTCTCAGGAAAGCGAAACGCCCGGTAGGGGGTTTCGTCGTAGGCATCCGGGCCCGTCTCAACGACCGCCGCCACAGGATCGCCGAGGTCCACTTCCTCCGGCGTCGTCACCGCCCGAGGCGATGTCTGCGCAACCTGAAGGCGGCGACACCGCCGGCGGCGAGCAGCATGATCGCCGCCGGCTCTGGCACCCCGGTGCCTTCCGCGCCGAAGTTGTACGTACCGCCGGAACCGGCGAGAAGCTGGGCGCCGCTGTCTTCATACGCCCATTCGTAGATCGTCATCTCATTGACCGCAGTACGCTCGATCAGCACCCAACCGTAGAGGTCCGCACCCAGGTAGCCATCGATCTCGATAGCCAGGCCGAGATAGCCGATGTCGCCGACGTTCTCCCAGCCGGTGAGGGCGCCCGTTGTCGTGTAAGCGCCGCCGTTACCAATCACCGCGCCGGCGTCCAGACGCGCCGTCTGATACATGGTCGCCTCGGTTCCGGTGGTTTCCTGCTTCGTTTCGCCCTTGGTTTCGATCGTCTGCGTGGCGTAGGCGCTGGGACTGGCCGCAAAGCCATAGTTCGAGGTGCTTCCACCCGGGGTTTCACTCTTGGTCTCGCCGCCGAAATAGGTCACGCCGAGCAGAAGATCGGAGACACCAGGCAGATCGAGCGTGGTCGAATACGGGGTAAACCCCGCGATGCCAAGCCCGCCGTCGATGGCCGTATCGCCGGGATTGCTGATCGCCACGTCGGAGATGTCGTTGAGAATCACGCCCGCCTCGGTGCGAGTGGCCGCCAGGCCAGCCATCGCCGTGGCGCTGGCCAGCGCCCCTTGGCGCAAGCGAGTCCGGTTTCGTCGTTTCATCTCATAGGCTCCTCAGGTGGCTGAGCGGTCGCCCCGCTCGCGCCAGTTATGACAACTCTGTCAGTGCATGACAGTTGGGAAGTGCCGACGACGCAGGAATTTCGCCGCCTAACGAATAAGTGAGCATCTTTCTCACCCGCAAGCAATTAACGCACCACTGACTTCAGATCAGCGGCGTTTGCCTCGTCCCGTCGGCGAACCGGGGTTGATGCCATTCTGCGATCGCCCTTTACCTGGCTTCCCCCGCCTGCCAGCCGGTGCGTTGCCCCGCGCTGCCGGGCGCGGGCGATCGACGGTGTGCTGGGTGCGGAACGACTTGCCCGACCCCGGCTGCGCATTGCCGGTACCGGTCGGTTGCCAGGTCGGAATCAGATGACGCTTGCCATTGCCGATCAGGTCGGCGCGGCCCATGCGTTTCAGCGCCTCGCGCAGCATCGGCCAGTTGTTGGCATCGTGATACCGCAGAAAGGCCTTGTGCAGTCGCCGCTGCCGGTCGCCACGCGGAATCGGCATGTCCGGGCTGTTGCGGGCGATGCGATGAATCGGGTCCTTGCCGGTGTGATACATCGCCGTTGCCATCGCCATCGGGGATGGCAGGAAGGCCTGCACCTGATCGGCGCGGAAGCCATTGGCCTTCAACCACAAGGCAAGATTGAGCATGTCCTCGTCGGTGGTGCCCGGGTGCGCGGCGATGAAGTACGGGATCAGATACTGCTCCTTGCCTGCTTCCTTCGAGTACTTGTCGAACAGGGCCTTGAAGCGATCGTAGGTGCCCATGCCGGGCTTCATCATCTTCGACAGCGGGCCGGTTTCGGTGTGTTCCGGGGCGATCTTCAGATAGCCGCCAACATGGTGCGTGACCAGTTCCTTGACGTATTCCGGCGATTCCACGGCGAGGTCGTAACGCAGGCCGGAGGCGATGCGGATGCCCTTGATGCCGGGCAAGGCGCGAGCGCGACGATAGAGTTTGATCAGCGGGTCGTGATTAGTATCGAGGTTCTTGCAGATACCGGGAAATACGCAGGACAAACGCTTGCAGGTGGCTTCGATCTTCGGGTCCTTGCAGGCCAAGCGGTACATGTTTGCGGTCGGGCCGCCGAGATCGGAAATGTGCCCGGTGAAGGCCTCGTCGGTGTCGCGCACCGTCTCGATCTCACGAATAATCGAATCCTCCGAGCGACTCTGAATGATGCGGCCTTCGTGCTCGGTGATCGAGCAGAAGGAACAACCGCCGAAACAGCCGCGCATGATGGTGACCGAGTGACGGATCATCTCGAACGCGGGGATCTTGGCGTTGCCGTAACCGGGATGCGGACAGCGCGCATAAGGCAGCTCGTAGAGCGCGTCCATTTCCTTCATTTCCAGCGGGATCGGTGGCGGGTTGAGCCAGACATCGCGATCGCCGTGCGCCTGTACCAGGGCACGGGCATTGCCGGGATTGGTCTCCTTATGCAACACGCGGCTGGTGTGCGCGTAGAGCACCGGGTCGCGTTTGACCTGCTCGAAGGCGGGCAGGCGGATGACGGTGGTGGATGGCTCGGTGCGCGGGCGGTGTTTCGGGAACGGGACCAGCGTCTCCGTAGGAGCGGCTTCAGCCGCGATCGGCGTTTGAGGTTCCACTGATTGCCGATCGCGGCTGAAGCCGCTCCTACGGGTGGTGTCTTCGTACGGATCGGGATGCGCATCGACGGCACCCGGTTCATCGACGTGGGTCGAGTCGATCTCGCTCCAGCCTTGCGGCAGACCACGGCGCAGGTAGGCGCTGCCGCGCAGATCGGTGATGTCGCCGATGGCTTCGCCTCGTGCCAGTCGATGTGCCACCTCGACGATGGCGCGTTCGGCATTGCCGTAGAGCAGCAGATCGGCCTTGGCATCGAGCAGGATGGAATGGCGAACCTTGTCCTGCCAGTAGTCGTAGTGGGCGATGCGGCGAAGGCTGGCTTCGATGCCGCCCAACACCAGCGGCACATCGTTGTAGGCCTCGCGTACCCGCTGGGCATAGACCAGGCTGGAACGATCGGGCCGCGCCCCACCTTTGCCGTCCGGGGTATAGGCATCGTCGGAACGGATCTTCCGGTCAGCGGTGTAACGGTTGACCATCGAGTCCATGTTGCCGGCGGTCACGCCGAAGAACAGGTTCGGTCTGCCCAGCCGCTTGAAGTCGTCCGCAGAACGCCAATCGGGCTGCGCGATGATGCCGACCCGGAAACCCTGTCGCTCCAGCAGACGGCCGATGATCGCCATGCCGAAGCTGGGGTGATCCACGTAGGCATCGCCGGTGACGATGATCACGTCGCAGGAATCCCAGCCGAGCGCGTCCATTTCGGCACGCGACATCGGCAACATCGGCGCGGGCAACAGCCGGGCGGCCCAATATTGGCGATAGCTGAACAGTTCGGGAGCGGCGGACATCGCTAAGGAACCTCTGATTGAACCAGGCACGGTTCAGCTGAATGATTCGATCAGAGGTTCCCTAAGGAAGCTCTGATTGAATCATTCCCGGACATCTGAAGTCTGAAATCGCCGCTTTCTGCGTTGCAAAACTTGGCAATAGACCGGCTATTACCTGCGTTCCGCGCCTTGAAAGCGGCGATTTCAGCCATTCAGCTGAACCGTGCCTGATTCAATCAGAGGTTCCCTAAGAGGGTGTTTACAAAAACCTGAATACCCGGCGTCAGTGCCAAAACGCCGTTTTTCAGGACCATTCTGGTCGCTCAGGGAGCTTGTAGGAGCGGCTTCAGCCGCGATCGGCAACAGGACAATCGCTGCCGTCGATCGCGGCTGAAGCCGCTCCTACAAAATGCCGATCCATGGACCGATTACCCCGGATTTTGTAAACACCCTCTAAGGAACCTGACGAAATTCCCGGCAACTTAGGTCAAATCCGTGCCCGACGCACCTTGCGGTTGTTCAGGGTTATGGCACGGAGACGCAGGCGCGTCTCAGTCGTCCCACAATTTGTCCCACGCCGCATCGTCGTGCTTGCTGATGAAGTGATATAGCGCGGCGAGCACGCGACGATCGTATCGGTCGTGCTCGGTCACCAGTTGATCGATCGCCGCCTGCCGGTCCATGCCCTTGCGCCAGGCGCGCGGACGGGTCATCGCCACAAAGCTGTTCACGGCACCCAGGATGCGTGCGGGGAGAATGATGGCCTCGCCTTTCAGACCATCCGGACGGCCGCTGCCGTCGAGGAATTCGCCACTCTGACCGACGGCGTCCGCAACCGGGCCTTCGAACTCAATACCGGAAAGGATCTCGCGCGCACGGCCAAGATGGCCGGAGAGCAGCTTGAATTCCTCGTCGGTGAGCTTGCCTTCCTTGGTCAGGACTTCGCGCGGAATCGACAGCTTGCCGATGTTGATCAGATGCCCGGCAATGCGCACGGTCTGCTGGACGCCACGGTCGAGCTCCATGAGTCCGGCGACTTCCTCGGCGAGACGCGCCACCATCTGGGAATGGTTGGCGGAATAGGGATCGTGTTGATCAAGCACACCGCTCAGGGTCTCGACCAGTTCCCACATCAGGCGTTCCTGACGTTCCTCCGCCAACAACAGCTCGGTGACATCGCGCATCACCAGCAAATAGCTGCCGGCCCCGCTGACCGCCTCGGGGAGCGGGATACGGAAATTGCTGTAACGGCGTTCCCGACCGCCAATCTCCAAGGTCACGACCAGTTCTTCGGCCTGATCGTTACCGTCGCTGAGATCGGATTCCAGCTGCTTGGCGACGTCCGCGCCCAACATCGCCGACAAGGTCTTGCCGGCGAATTCGTCCACACCCGCGCCGACCGCTTCGGCAAGCGTGCGGTTGGCGAACACGAAACTCTCCCCGGCATTGATGATGGCGAGGAAATCGTTGGTGTTATCGGTGATCGCATTGAGCATCAGGCTCTGCCCGAGGATGCGCTCATTGGCTTCCTGCAGACGCGCTGCGGCTTGCTGGGAACGCACACTGGAGCCATACCACCAGGCCGCGACCAGCGCGATGCCCAGCACGCCAACCAAAAGCAACAGCCCGATCAGCAAGGCATGTCCCCGCGCCTCCGCCAGGGCCTCGGCGCGATCGATCTTCTGCACCAGAACCCAGGGCACACCGGTCAGGGCACGGCTGATTACCAGCACGTCCTTGCCCTGGTAATCGATCCGTTCGGCGAATTTGCCCGGATGCGCCAGCGCAAATGCGGCGGCGAGACGCTCCGGTTCGAGCGCCAGGCGACGTTTCAACGGTGCCGTGCCGTCCGCCTGCGGCGACAGATAGAGCACCTGATCGTTATCGCGGCGAACCAACAAGGTTTCATGGGTCTCGGTGGTCAGACCGCGCTGCCGCAACAGCGGATACAACTCAGTGCCGACCGGACGCACCGCCATCGCCAACCCGAGCAACTGATCGCCCTGTACCGCGTGAATCGGCGCAAAAAAGGCCATCGACGGTTCGCTGGCCGAATTCAGATAGAGATCGCGAATGCCGACACCGCCCTGTTGGAACGCGTTCTCGATTGCCGATCTCGCTCCGGCATCCAGGGCTGGGAAATCCCGCGTTGCCGTCACCACCTCGCCACTCGAATTCAGCAACGCGAGACCGCGCCGGCCACTCGATTCAACGTTCGCCTTGACACCCTCCATGCCACCCGTTTCCAGGTAGCCGGAACGGTCCGCAGTCGCGACCAGGAGGTTGCGCAGAAAAGTACGCTCAGGACTCGTATCCGCGCCTTCGTCGGCATATTCGATCTGGGTGAGATAGAGCTGCAGCGAGGTGTTCTCCGCCAGTCCGTTGACCACCCCGCTCTCGGTCGCCAGCCAACGTTCGATCGCATCGACGCGACTGTCCGCCACCACACCCATGCGATCCTGCCAGCGCAGCAACTCGCGCGCGTTTTCCGCATCGACGAACCGAAGGACTCCCCAGACACCGACGATCAGGAAGGTCAGCAGCAGAATGATCGCTACGTGCGTCGATTTACTGGCCGAGAATGACTTGGTAGACATATGGATTAATTCCGTTTCGGGAGCGGCACGCCGGTGAAGGCCCACCAGTGGGTTTCGTTCAGCGCAAAGTACGGCAGCAAGTGATAAAGGCGCGCGCTGTCGATGACAGTATCCAGATTATTGTCGAGCACCCAGTGCTTGCCATCGCGCTCCACCACGAGGATCGCGTGGTCCAAATTCAGATTGGTGTCATGGACGATGACCACACGCATGCGTTCCGGGTCGTAACCCAGCAACTTCAGCGCATAGAACTTGGTGATCGAGTAATCCTCGCAATCCCCGCCGGTGTTCCCATAGAACTGGAACTGGGTGGCCCAATAGTCGCTCATCCCATACAACTCGTTGTCCGAGATGTAGGTGAGCCGATTGACGAATTTGTGGACGAACTCCAGACGTTTGTCTTCGGGGAGCTGGCTGGCGCGGGCCACCACCGCCTTCAGCTTCTGAAACTGGCAGTCGAGATTGCCCACCGGCGTACATGGGGGACCATCGGCACCGGCTGCAAGGGTCCGGGACTGCACGCCTTCCCATTTCGGGAACAGTTTGGCGTTGGCCGCATGTTCCTGGGCGGGATAACCGAAGATGCGCAGATCCGCCCCCGCCGTGCTGCTGACGAACAACAGCGCGAGCACCATCGCGAAGCGCGTCTGACCACGCCGATTTCTTACCGAAATGCGCATGCGGTATCTTAGCCCCCTTTTTCGCCCTTCTTACCCAGCAGCCCACACCCGATGCAAGACCAATACAGCCCCGCCGAGATCGAATCCGACGCCCAGAGTTTTTGGGACAACCATCAGTCCTTCAAGGCAATTGAGGACGACAGCCGGGAAAAATTCTATTGCCTTTCGATGTTTCCTTACCCAAGCGGCAAGCTGCATATGGGGCATGTGCGCAATTACACCATTGGCGATGTCATCGCACGTCACCAGCGGATGTTGGGCAAGAACGTATTGCAACCGATGGGCTGGGATGCCTTCGGCCTGCCTGCCGAGAACGCCGCGATCAAGAACAAGGTGCCACCGGCAGCCTGGACGTATTCAAACATCGACCACATGCGTGCCCAACTCAAGCGCATGGGTTTCGCCTACGACTGGTCGCGCGAACTCGCCACCTGCCGCCCCGAGTATTACCGTTGGGAGCAGTGGCTGTTCACCGAGTTGTTCAAGAAAGGTCTGGTCTACAAGAAGAACGCGGTGGTGAACTGGGACCCGGTCGATCAGACCGTGCTCGCCAACGAACAGGTCATCGACGGACGTGGCTGGCGCTCCGGCGCACTGGTTGAACGCCGTGAAATCCCACAGTGGTTTCTGAAGATCACCGCCTACGCCGACGAACTGCTTGCCGATCTGGACAAGCTCCCCGGCTGGCCGGACGCCGTGCGCACCATGCAGAGCAACTGGATCGGGCGCTCGGAAGGACTGGAACTGCGCTTCGGGATCGAAGGCCGTGACGACACCCTCGATGTCTACACCACCCGCCCGGACACCCTGATGGGCGTGACCTATGTCGCGGTCGCCGCCGAGCATCCGCTGGCGTTGGAGGCCGCGCAGGACAACCCCAAGCTGAGCGCATTCATCGCCGAGTGCCGCGCCGGCGGCACGGCCGAAGCGGATATGGAGACCATGGAGAAGAAGGGCATGGCGCTGGGCATCCACGCCCTGCATCCGATCTCCGGGGAAGCGGTACCGGTATACGCCGCCAATTTCGTACTCATGGGTTACGGTACCGGCGCGGTCATGGCGGTGCCTGCGCACGATCAGCGTGATTACGAATTTGCCGCCAAATACGGCATTGCCCGCAAGGCGGTGATCCGCCCGGTCGATGCCGACGAGGCGGACATCTCCGAGTGCGCCCATACCGAGAAAGGATTGCTTTACCACTCCGGCGAATTTGACGGCCTGGATTTCGCGGGCGCGTTCGAGGCCATCGCCTCGTGGGTCGAGGCGCGCAACCGTGGGCAGCGCAAGGTCAACTTCCGCCTGCGCGACTGGGGCGTCTCCCGGCAGCGCTACTGGGGCGCGCCGATCCCGATGATTCACTGCCCGAGTTGCGGCGACGTGCCGGTTCCGGAAGATCAACTGCCGGTCGTGCTGCCCGAAGACGTCGATTTCACCGGCGAGGGTTCGCCGATCAAGACCGACCCGGAATGGCGCAAGACGACCTGCCCAAGCTGCGGCGCGGCGGCGGAGCGCGAAACCGATACCTTCGATACCTTCATGGAATCGTCCTGGTACTACGCCCGGTACGCTTGCCCGGATCAGACCGGCGCAATGCTCGATGCGCGCGCCAACTACTGGCTGCCGATCGATCAATACGTCGGCGGCATCGAACACGCGATCCTGCATCTGCTCTATGCCCGTTTCTATAACAAGCTGATGCGCGATTCCGGGCTGGTGCACAACGATGAACCCTTCACCCGCCTGCTGACCCAAGGCATGGTCATCGCGGAAACCTACTATCGCGATGAGGCCAACGGCGGCAAGCACTGGATCAATCCGGCCGATGTCGAGGTGGAGCGCGACGACAAGGGTCGCATCACGGCGGCGAAACTGATCGCGGACGGTCTGCCGGTCGAGATCGGTGGCACCGAGAAGATGTCCAAGTCCAAGAACAACGGCGTCGATCCCCAGATCATGATTGAACAGTACGGCGCGGACGCAGTGCGGCTGTTCATGATGTTTGCGGCGCCGCCGGATCAGTCCCTGGAATGGTCCGACGCCGGTCTGGAAGGCGCCTCGCGCTTCCTGCGACGCTTCTGGAGACAATGCGCGGACCATGTCGCGGGGGGCGATGTCGCCACGCTGGATCCCGCGTCGCTGAACGCCGACCAGAAAGCCCTGCGGCGCAAACTGCACGAGACCATCGCCAAGGTCTCGGATGACATTGAGCGGCGCTTCACCTTCAACACGGCGATTGCGGCGGTCATGGAGCTGATGAACGCACTATCCAAATCCAACGACGATTCGGCTCAGGGGCGTGCGCTGGCTCGCGATGTCCTGCTCGCCGCAGTACGCCTGTTGGCGCCGATCGCCCCGCATACCAGTCATGCCCTCTGGCGTGAGTTGGGGGGCGGGGATTCCGTCATCGATGCGCCTTGGCCCACGTTCGATGAAAGCGCCCTGGTCCAGGATGAGATCGAACTCGTGGTGCAAATCAACGGCAAGCTGCGCGGTCGTATTCAGGTCGCTGCCGATGCCGACCGTGCCAAGGTCGAGGCCATCGCCCGCAGCGATGAATCCATCCTCAAGCACCTGGAAGGCAATACGGTAGTGAAAGTCATTGTGGTTCCGGGCAAGCTCGTCAACATTGTCGTCAAATGACCCTCGACCACCCCACCAAGAGATGCGGCATGAACGTTTCCCGAACTCCCTTCCGCCTCACATCCTGGCTCGCTGGCCTGCTGCTCGTCGCGCTGCTCACGGGCTGTGGCTACCACCTGCGCGGCGCGATCGATCTGCCTCAATACATGGACCGCGTCTATATCGAGAGCGACACCCGAGACAAGGAGTTCCTGCTCGAACTCAAGAAGGTTCTCCAGCTATCCGGTGCTGAAGTCGTCAACACAGCCGACAGCAATGCCTCAATTCTGAGAATCATCTCGGTAGATCAGCAGCGCGCTACCTCCGGTCACGACGGTAACCGAAACGCAGCGCAGTACCGTATCGGCCTGGCGGTGACATTCTCCACCACAAGCTCGACCACAAAGGTAACGACGCCACAGATGTCGGCGCAAACATCGCAGATCTTCAACTACGACCCTGCGCAGCCAGTCCAGATGGAGCGTCAGGAACGCACCCTGTTCCAGCAAATGAGCACCAATGTCTCCCAGCAAATGTTGCGCCAGATCGCCAAGGCACGCTAACCATAATGGAGTTGCGCTCGCCCTCCGATCTGGATCGCCAGCTCGATCGGGAGCTAAAGGCAATCTATCTCGTCAGTGGCGATGAGCCTTTGCAAATCACCGAGGCGGGCGACGCAATTCGCGCCGCCGCACGACGCTGGGGCGCCGTGGAACGCGAGGTCATGGAGGTCGATCGCAATTTCGACTGGAACGCCCTTGATCAGGCGGCCAACAACCTCTCGCTGTTTGCCGAACGTCGCCTTCTCGAGTTGCGCATCCCCAGTGGAAAACCTGGCAAGGAAGGCGGCGAAGCGCTCCGTCGGTATGCGGAGCGCCCAGCCGAAGACACGGTGTTGCTGATCACCGCCGGACGCATCGATCAAGCTTCGATCAAGACACGCTGGTATCAAGCCTTGAATGCCGACGGCATCACCCTTCGGGTCTGGCCGGTCGAGACCGGGCAACTCCCCGGCTGGGTGAAGCAACGTCTGCAATCGCGCGGGCTTCGCGCTGACGCCGGAGTCGCCGAACTTCTGGCCGAGCGGGTTGAAGGAAATCTGCTCGCCGCCGCTCAGGAAATCGACAAACTGCTGATCCTGAACGGCCCCGGCGATCTGGATGTGGACACCGTGTTGCGCACGGTCGCGGACCATTCGCGCTTCGATGTATTCGGCCTGGTGGACGCAGCGCTTGGGGGCGATGTCGCCCGCAGCACGCATATGCTGGCCTCGGTGCGCGCCGAAGGTATCGCGCAACCGGTGGTGTTATGGGCACTGGTCGGCGCCATTCGCTCACTCGGACAGATGGCCTACCGAATCGCGGAAGGTGAGTCCGTCGATGAGCAACTGCGTAAACAGCGTGTCTGGGAAAAACGCAAACCCGTACATCGCGCTGCGCTGAAGCGTTTCCCGCTTCGCGCGTGGCACCACCTTCTGCGGCGTGCAGCCAAGGCGGACCGCGTCATCAAGGGCGCAATGCCAGGCGACGCCTGGGAAGAGTTGCTGCACCTGACCCTGGCCTTGTGCGGTCAGCGGCCCTTGTCCAGACCCGGCTGACTGGACGCCCGCCGAACGCAAGAGGGGCGAACCGTGAAGTGGTTCGCCCCTCGAATGTTCACGCTGAGGATCTGGCGCGATCCGGATTGGCTTGAACGCGGATCGATAATCAGGAATGCACCGTGGTGGCGTCGTTCTCCGGCTCCAGCGCTTCCTGAAGACGCTTGGCACTGACGGCGCCGACCAGCATGTGACAGATCTCGCCGTTCTGAACGACGACCACGGTCGGCGTCCCGGTGATCTTGAAACGCCAAGCCAGTTCAGAGTGAGTCGCGGCATTGACCTTGTAGACGTTGGCGTGGGTTTCACGCAGCGCATCGATATGCGGAGAGACGCGGGTGCAGGGCGGGCAATGATCGCTGTAGAAATAAATCATCACCCGACGATGACGCGCGGCGTCCTCGCCCAGCACATCGAGAAACTCGGGCGCAGGGGTATGCTCAAGACTGCGTGCCTTGAGCTTGGTCAGCACATTCACGAAGAACGCGAAGCCCAATGCGGCCAGGAAGATAAACGGCAACACTTCCATGGGTGACTCCTCCGAATCCCGCTGATCGCGACCGGTATCCGGGCGCACGGGAGACAACTCTCGTTATGTTGGCTTCCCCGCGTAACGTCAGTTCTGTGAAGCCCGACACCACGCATCCCAAGGAAGCCTTTGTGAACCCGACTCTGCCAAATGTGGCGCAAACCGGCAACCAATAACGCCATATATGGCGCATTGAATTCCTTTGGGGATGCGCAGAAGTCAGCCACCCTCGTTACAGGGGCCGCGCAAAAACCTTGGAATTCCGCTGATAGTTGTAAAGCTGCTGACGGGCCACCGGAAGCGCAGACAGGGTCGCCCGTTCAAAGCCACGTTCCTGAAACCAATGCGCGGTGTGCGTGGTAAGCACGAATACGGATTTCAGGCCCTGTTGCCGAGCCTGCTCAGTGAGCCGCCCTAGCAGCTCCTCGCCACGACCACCGCGCCGGTATTCCGGATGCACGGCAACGCAGGCAATCTCCCCAATCGAATCGTCCGGATAGGGGTACAAGCCGCCGACCCCAATCACCATGCCGTCGCGATCGATCACGGTGAAATGCCCGATCTCCAGTTCGATCTGCTCCCGCGAACGGCGCACCATGACGCCGGCCTGCTCGAGTGGCGCAATGATTTCCAGGATGCCGCTGACATCGTCGATTTGCGCGGGGCGCAATTGCTCGAAACGCTCGGACGTGATCAGGGTGCCCGCCCCATCCCGGGTGAACAGTTCCTGAAGCAAGGCGCCGTCCACATGGCGGCTGACCAGATGCGCGCGACTGACCCCATGCCGACAGGCATGAATCGCCGCGACCAGTTGCCGTTGCACATCCTCAGGCAGCGAATCCTGGCCGGTGAGCGTGCTTTCCGCTTCCGCCGGAGTCAGTTGCTGCACCAGATGCTGGTCGCGATCGAGCAGACCTGGTCCTTCGACCAGCGAGATCAGCTTGTCGGCCTGCAAGGCCACCGCTGCCGCACTCGCCACGTCCTCCGCACTCAGATTGAACACCTCGCCGGTGGGCGAATAACCGAGGCAGGACAACAACACGATATTGCCGTCATCCAGCCGCTGGCGAATGCCCTCGGCATCGACCCGCCGGACCTCGCCCGTATGGGCAAAATCGACCCCATCGCGTACCCCCAGCGGCCGCGCCGTCACGAAGTTGCCGCTGGCGACCCGCAAACGCGCCCCGTGCATGGGCGAATTCGCCAGGCCCATCGACAGCAGCGCCTCGATGCGCACCCGCAGGCTGCCCACTGCATTGATGACCGCCGTCAGCCCCTGCTCATCGGTGATGCGCAGCCCCCCGTAGTAATGACTCTCCAGCCCGGACGCGGTCAATGCCTGCTCGATCTGCGGACGCGCCCCATGCACCAGCACCAGACGCACCCCCAGACTGTCCAGAAGCGCGATGTCGTGAATCAGATGCGCGAACGATTCATCCGCCTCCGCCTCGCCGCCAAACAGAATGACCAGTGTGCGACCACGGTGGGCATGAATGTAGGGCGCGGAACTGCGGAACCAATCGACGTATTGCTGGACCTGTTTATCGTCCATTGGGGCTCATCTCGGTGGGGTTTGCCTCTATCGTTGGCCGAACCCGGCCTGTGATCAAGGGATTCAGCTCAAGCAGAAGCGCTTTATCAGGCCCTGGGTCATGTCGATGCAGGGCTGCAACTGGTCGAGGCGCAGATATTCGTCCGGCTGATGCGCCTGATCGATGTCGCCCGGGCCGCAGACGACCGTCTGGATATCGAGTTGTGAGAAGAACGGACCTTCGGTAGCGAATGCCACCGCGCCCGCCGGATGTCCGCTGAGTTCTTCGCAGGCCTGCACGATCGGCGAATCGGCACGAGTTTCAAACGGCGGCACCCCGGCAAACAGGGCATCCATGACGAGACGCAACTCGCTGTCACCGAGACGCCGTTGCAAATGCGCCAGCAGGTCGGCGCGTTGCTGCTCGTTGTCCATACCCGGCAACAGACGCATGTCGTAATGCAGCTCGCAATGGCCACAGATGCGGTTGGGATTGTCGCCGCCGTGGATGTGCCCGAGGTTCAAGGTCGGGAACGGCACCTCGAACCCGGCGTTTCGGTGTTGCTTCTGAATCGCATCCCGCCATTCGAGGATCGCACTCATGACATGGTTCATGCCTTCCAGCGCAGACACACCCAGCGCCGGGTTGCTCGAGTGACCGGCGCGACCGGTCAGCGTGACCCGATCCATGACAATGCCCTTGTGCATGCGTATCGGTTTCAGGCTGGTCGGCTCCCCGATCACGGCATACCGGCCCAGACGTCGCCCGGTATCCACCAGCGCCTGGGCGCCGTCCATGCTCGATTCCTCGTCCGCCGTGGCAAGCACCACCAGGGGATGCGTGAGTCGTTTGGGATCAAGCGTCCGCACCGCTTCGATCACCAGCGGCAGGTAAGACTTCATATCCGCGCTGCCCAGGCCATAAAGCCGCCCGTCCCGTTCGGTTAGGGTGAACGGATCGTTGCTCCACAGCTCCGGGTCGCATGGCACGGTATCGGTGTGCCCGGACAAGATCAGACCGTCCTCGGAATCCGGCCCCAGGGTGGCGATCAGATTGGCCTTGTCCGGGTGTCGGGCGATGCCCTGGATTTCCACCCGAAAACCCAGGTCTGCCAGCCAATCCGCAAGGTGTCCGATCACCGCGCGATTTCCCTGATCGAAATCGGGATGCACGCTACTCACCGACGGTTCGGCAACCAGCCGCGCGATCATCTCGCGCACGGAGGGGATGGACATCGTGTGCCTCGTAAGGAACAGGAGAAGGAGCCGGGTCAGAGTCCGGTGATTTCGCGAAGTTTGATCAGCGGCTTACGGAATATCTGCTTCCACAAGGGCTGCGGCTTGCTGATCAGTTTGGCGGACCCACGTTGCCCCGGCTGCACCCCGCCGGGAATATCTGCCGCCCAGGCCGCTTCGGTCATCACCGAGGGCACATGCTCCTCGGACATCACGATGTCGAAGCCGACGCGGGTCACCGTGGCGGCGATACTTTTGAGCGGATCGCGATCCAGGCGAAGCTCCACACGCTGCCCTTCTTCGATCAGACCGGAATCCGAGGAAGGCACCATCATGCGTATCTTGGTATCCGCCGGATCCGCAATGCTGAACACCTGCTCGCCGAGCTGCAACGGGCGGCCGATCAACCCGTCCGGGTCATCCAGCACCACAACGCCGTCTGCGGTCGCACGCACATCGGCGCGTTCACGCTGGGTACGCAGGAACTCCAGGTTGGATTCGCTCAGCTCCACTTCCAGGCGCTGAACCGGGAGCTTTGAACGCGCCTCCGCATCCCGGAATGCCGCGCCTTCCAGGCGCTCAAGTTCGGCGCGGGCGACCGCGACCTCGCGCACCGACTCATCGAGCTTCTTGTCGATGACCCGTGCATCGTAGCGGAACAGGATATCCCCGGTTTTGACCTCCTGACCGGGTTTGACTTCCAGTTCCATGAGCACGCCTTCAAGCGGCGCGAAAACGTAATTGGGATGCGCGGGCACGACGCGCGCCGGCGCGATGCTGCTGGACTCGATCGGAATCATCATCGCACCGACGAATGCCGCCAGAATGACGGCAACGATCTTGCGCTTGGAAAGTCTTTCTCGCATTCGCCCGGCGCGTGGGCGCAAGGTCTGGCCGAAAAACACCGCAGCACGATTCAAAAAGGCAACTTCATCGGGCAACCAATTCTGCCCACGCCAGCGTTCCAGCCACAGTGCATATTGAATCTGATCCCCGGAAGCCTGACCGTCGAACGGCAAGGGCAACCACAAGATCCGGGTGCCGCGCATCGCCGCCTGACGGTCCCTGAGATGGGCGTCCCCACCCTCGGCGGGTTCATCCGGAACGACCACGCCATTACTTTGACCACGCAGGCGGCGATTGAGCAAAGCGACCGCTTCGGAAAACCGCGAATCCTGTTCAATCACCCCACCCCCGGACACATTGACCAGGCGAGGCCGTAACCCCAACTCGATCAACACCACCCGATCTGTCGCAACGACCTCGGCGATACGATTCACAAGCAACGCGCCCGCTTCTTTGGTCGTTGCCGCCCGCAAACCAGCCTCGGTGACCTGGGCGACACGACCCAGCAGTTCACGCAGGCCGACGGGCGCACCGCCGGACGCAGCAGGTTGTTGCGCGGGCTGCGCCACTGCCTGAGCACCCTGCGTCGAGACCGTGCCCTCATCCGGTGCGCGGGTTGCCGCGACCTTCGGCGCCGCGTGCGGCTTCGCAACCGGTTGCGAAGCCGGGGGGCTTTCAACGGGCGCACGGGCTCCGGATCGACGCTGTTGAACGCGCGCCTGCACCGCACGCAAACGTTCCTGACGAAGCGCCTCGGTCTGAGCCTGACTGTCGCCGTTGGGGGTCGGTGGTTCCGGAACCTTGGCCATCAGAAGACGATTTCGCCCTTCATCCCGGTCAACAGACCGTCCGGCAAATTGACGATGTCCCAGATCACCCCAACCGTGTTGCTCTGTTCGTCCACGGCCGGCACGGTGGTCCGCACCATCGCGGTCACCTCACGCTGCAGATCGGCAATCCAGACCTTGTGTGTCGTGCCCTCTGGCAGATCGACCACCAGGTTGGATGGCAGATTGGAAACGATACGAATCTTGCGGGGGTTAAGAATCTCGACAACCGGCTTCCCGGCGGTCACCCATTCATGGGCACTCATCGCACGTTGTACGACAACGCCATCAAACGGTGCTCGGATCACGGAGTGGGCGATCTGGGCCGTCAGCAAATCAATTTCGGCATCCGCGCTGGCCAGTTCGGTCTTGGTCTTGCTGACCTCCTCGTCGGTCGCCAAACCACGCCGATTCAGGTTCGACAAATTCTCATATTGCTTGGCCAGAAAATCGCGCTTGGCCTTGGCTTGACGGCGTTGAATCCCGAGATCACCGGCATAGACCGATGCCAGCACGGCGCCTTTGCGAACCTTGTCGCCAACATCGACATCCAGGTTGGTCAGAACGCCATCACGCTCTGCCGACAAGGTTGCCCGTTCTTCGACATCGAAAATGACCGGATAACGCTGTTCCGCAGCGACTCCGGTAGAGACCCCGCTAGCGACAAACAGCAGGGTAAGGAATATCTTTTTGACCACGCGTTGCGTGTAGCCCCTTGTGTTCACAAAAAACCCTCTTCAGCCAGGACTCGTCCCAATCCCTTCACGATAGACGAGGCGATGGATTCGTTTTCAATATTCATCCAGACCCGGCATGGCGTCCCATGTCGAAGATAGGCCGGGGCCCCGGGCGCCGCGAATTCAAAGGCGTAATGCGCATCGCGCGGGATCGGTTTGTCGGTGTCCGGGGTGGAAACGATCGGCCCACCATTCTTGTCGAGCAGCATCTCATTCGGCAAGACGCCCACCGGGAAGCGACCGCGCGACAGCAATATTAGGGGCTGGACATCCGTTTCCAGGTTGCTGAAATGGCACTCTGCGGGCAATTCACCGTGACCGGGTATCCGCGACAGATCCTTTTCATGGATGTACGCGCGCACGCGCACCTTATCGGGTCGGGAAATTGCCAATAGTGCCTCTTTGGCCGCGATCATGTCGCCGACCGAGATATTGGAATTGACTTCGATCACCACCCCGGACACCGGGGCCGTGATCCGGCTCGCCTCCGACCGCCCTTTCAGTGTCGCCACACTGGCTTGTTGCCGCTCCCGCTCGATCATCAACCAGTTTCGATAGCCGCCCTTCTCGCCGCCGCTGGACAGTGTGTTCAGCGTTTCATCGATCTTGCGGAGTTTGTATTCGGCGGCGACAAGCGAATGATTGAGCTCGGGTTGACTGAGCGTTACCAACTCGTCCCCGGCATTCACCTGCGTTCCACGTTCTGGTAGCGGCGTATCCAAATAGCCCGGGATCGATGCGATGACCGGCGTCGTATCGTCCCAAACCAGCAGACCCGGAAAATCCTCGATACGAGGGAGCGGCACTACCAACATCGCGAAAAGCATGCCAAACACCGTCCCGGTGATCGCGACGCGCCATCGACGCCCGAACAAACTTCGGCCAGGCCACCACAGCCGCACCTCGCTCCATAGCGGCTTCAACACAAACGCCCAAAGCTCAATGCCGAGAACGACAATCCCGACCGCCTTGAAGAACAGGTGATACACCGCCAGGCCGATCGCAATCGCAAGAAAAACACGATAAATCATCACCGCAAACGCATACACGACCATGCGCTGCTCCTTGGGATGCTTCTCCGGTGGCGCGCCCTGCCAATCGAACAGCAAGCGACGAAGCTTGTATCGAAACAAGGCGAAGGCGCGCGGAAGCAGGTTATCCATGCGCCACAAATCCATCAGGACGTAATACCCGTCGAATTTCATCAACGGGTTCAGATTCACGAACAGCGATGTGGTGATGGAAATGCCGGACAGGAAAAACATCACGCTCTTGAGCGCACCGTCCGGCAGCATGGCCCAGAGGAACAGTGCAATCCCCGCAACAACCAGTTCAAACACCACCCCGGCGATGTCGATCGCCAAGCGCTTGCGGTATTGATCCAGCTTCCAGGCGTCGGTGACGTCGGTATACATGATCGGCCAGAGCACGATGAAAGCGACCCCGATCGCACGCACATGCAGTCCCATCGCTTTCGCCGTGAACGCATGGGCAAGTTCATGGCAAACCTTCAACACCACCAGGGTCGCCACGAACATGACACCCCCTTCCGGGGTCAGCAGATACGAGGTGGTCGACAGGTAGCGCTCGATATTCGGAAGTGTCAACAACACGCCCAGAATACCGATGATCAAATAAACGACTCGGGCAGGCAGGGTCCACAGCAACTGGACCCACGGCCACATTCGTTCCAGCCAGCGATCCGGACGCGCCAACGGGATCCGGAAAAAGATGTAACTGTTCACCAATTGCTTCCGCCAGGAGACCGCTGGCATCGGCCCCCCTGTTTGCGGACTGGCATCCATCTGGATCGCCGCCTGAGGCGGCAGCACGGTCAGGCGTTCCCGCTGAGCCATTTGCAGAAAGGCCAACAGTTCTTCGGCGGTGGGGCGGGCACTGCTGAATTGGTAGAAAAACTTTAGCGCCTCATCGAGATCGGCGTACCGCGCCAACGCAGCGAACAGCATTCCCTCCTTCGGACCAAGGCGAAAGGTTGTTCCGCGCACTGGATCTTCGACTACCCACGTCTGGTGTCCATCGTCGTCGCGCGGACCTGCGACCACAATCAGATCCTGACGGATACCCAGCCAGGGGGCATCAAGCTTATCGGCAAGGCCAGCGGCCTTTTGAGGTGATTGTTGTGGCTGGGTCATCGACGTCAACGCAGAGAGCCGGTTCGCTTAGAAGGTGTTTACAAAATGTCGGGCATGAGCAATCTGGATTGTCGGGGCAGCTTCAAGTGCGATCGGCGTCCGCGATCAGTCCATCTGCCCATCGCGGCTGAAGCCGCTCCGACGGAAACCATGACCGCCCGAACTCCCCTCGAAGCAGGTCATCGCAAGTTTGCCAAGCCGCTTTGGGCCTTTGTAAACACCCTCCCGGGAAGGATTCCCAAACGCAGTGTAGTGCTCAGCAATGCGACGCACCGGATTTCGGCGGCATGCGCTTCCCCGCGTTCGCACATGGACGGCCAGCCGGGGTCTCACCCATCGCCCGCCACTGACCGTGAAGGAAAGCCACAATCGTCATCGCGCAACACCATGTATTCACATTTCGTTTGCCTGGCGAACCCGTATTAGGAAAAAACAAAGCCGCCGCCGACGATCAGTCGGACGACGGCTTTATCTGGGCCGGGCGCGAAGCGATCTTAAGTCTCTATGCCCGATACGCCATTTGCTCCAGGCGGTATTGTGGTCTTCCCCGGTGAGAATTCGGATCCACCTTCGGGTACCAGCGGACGAACCGAGTCACCGGTTGCACCATCAACGGTCGGGGGTAGCACGAAGAATAAGGTATCGTCCGGGCTGGTGAACGGCGAGGGGGACGTGCCGGAGTCATCGGGCCCGGTAGCATCCCCCGTGGCGCCAGGGCGGCTCTGGGGGTTGTTGCTCTGGAATTGGCCATCGAAGCCGCCATCATCGCCCCCATTGCCGGATACGCCCAGTGCCTGGAAGAAATTACCCGCCAGAACGCCAAAACCTCCATTCGGGGCCGGCACGAAAAGGACCGCACCGTTGCTGCTCCCTTCCAGGTTCGGCACCCCATTTGCCGCGCCGTTGCCTCCCGCCGACGCAAAGGAACTGCCCAAATCTCCGAACGTCCCGTTACCCAGCTGAACGCGAACGTCCGTCTCATTGGCAAACAGGTTCAGATCCGAAACAGGATTCCCCACATTCCCGCTCAGCGAGAGATTTTGCACCGCCGGCGTGCCTCCTGCGGCAGGGGCAACACGGCTGAACCCGCCTTGGCCGAACACAGTGCCAATTTCTCCACCTGCGCCACGCTGACCGCCGGGATTCAACAGCCCGTTATCCGCACCACCGGACAAGCCGCTACCCAAGATCGGGCTAGGAGACGAGCCACCCGATTGTGTACCGGCGACCTGGACCCCTGAAGTGACTCCGGTGCCAATACTGCTCTGGAACAGCGATTTCTGGTCGTTAGCAGCCGGGGTAACGGTAACCGGTGTGACAACGGTCGCACCGCCACTTACCGAAGGCTGCGTAACCACAGCACCAGTCGTCGGAGTCGTGTTAACAACCCGAGCCGCGACCGAGATGCTGAAGGTCTGCTCGCCCAAGGTCCCGCCTTGACCGTCTGACGCAGTGAAGCGGAAATTATCCGCCGTGGAGCCGTTTCCGCTGTGGATGTACTTGACCCGACCCTGGTTGATGTCGTCCTGGGTGAATGTCCCACCCGTTCCAAGCGTCACGCCATTCCGCTGCAGCACACCGTTCCCGGGTTTACCCGTCACGGTGAACACGATGCTTGCGGCACCGGACTCGCTATCCAGAACGGACAACTGCGCGGAGGTCAGCGTCCCGGTAGCGCCTTGCGACCCACTCCAGCCGGTGTTGTTACCGAGGGTCGGAGCGGTATTCGTGACGATCGCCGTGGCCGAGCCGTTCGAACTTTCGTTGCCGGCCGCATCAATGGCCTTGGCGGTGACCGTCTGACCCGCCGTGAACGGCCCGACTCCGGTAACCGTCCAGGTGCCGTTGCCCGCCACCGTAACGGTACGCGTGCCACCACCACCGGGCAGCGTCACCTGAACCGTCGCACCGGGTTCTGCCGTGCCGCTGACCGTGGTGGTACCAGCCCCCAAGGTATTCACGACAGGCGCCGCTGGGGCAGTGGAATCGACCACCAGCTGCCCAGTCCCAACCGCTGAATTCGCCGCAGAATCACTTACCGTTGCAGTAACGGTATACGTCCCCTCCGACAGCGCATCCCCAGGTGGAATCGTCAAACTCCAGGTTCCGCCGCCCACGGTGAGATTTCCTCCCGCAACGGTATATGTCTTGCCGTTGACCACCACGCTCAAGGATTCCCCTGCCGCACCATCCAGCGTCACCGTCCCGGTGATGGTCGGCGTGCTACTCGCTGTCGCCGTAGCAGTCACGACCGGCTGTGTCGCCGCCGTATCGATCACGATGGCGAGTGGCGCGCTTTTGGTGCTTTCGTTACCGGCAAGGTCGGTCAACGAGAACGTGACGTTGTGAGAGCCATCGGCAATTGGCGTACTCGGGGTAAAACTCCATGCATTGCCGCTCACCGTGGTCGTGCCCACGGCGACGTTATCGACGTAAATGGTGACCGTCTCGCCGTCCACGCCACCCCCTGCGCCGGTCAGCGTAGGTGTGTTGTCCTTTGTGCGGTTATCCGTCGATGATGTACCGGTGTCCGATCCTGCATCCAGATCAGCGGCGCCTCCGGGTTGCGCAGGGGCGGTGGTATCCACCTTGAAACTGCCGTTATCCGAGACAGAACCGTGTGTCAGGGTCGCGTTGTTACCCAGGCTGTCCTGCAAGGTCCCACCGTTCGCGGCCAGACTATTGGCATCGATACTGATACCGTTCGCATCCGTTTGGCTGGACAGAATGGTGTACGTGAATACCAGCTGATTGGTGCCAGAACCCGAAGCATATTGGGCCTGCACTGTGGTGCCGCCAATATTCAACCCGAGCTGAGGTGTACCGCCCGTGGTATTGACCGTCGTCACATCATTCATTGTGACAGTGACACTTACCACGTCGCCGGCATTCAGAAGACTGTTCTGAGCACCGGTCGCGCTGGTGATCGCCACCCCGGACACCGCCGGACCGGTCGCATCGACCGTAACGAGGTTGGCGGCAGCGGCGGACAAATTCCCCACGCTGTCCACCACATAAACCTTGTAGCTACCGCTTGCGAGGCCGGTGGCGGGGAGGTTCGTATCCACATTTGCGGTACTGATCGCGACCGAGTTGAATTGGCTACCCGCCAAACCGGTGATGTGACCGATGTTGGTTACCGAAACCGTTGAGTCCACCAGATACGCCGTGCCCACTTCCGTGCTCCGCACCACGGCGTTACCGGATGGGCTGATCGTCGCGGTCGTCACGGTCGGCGTCGGCGCCAAGGTATCGACGACGATGTCTTTGAGATTGGCGATATTGCTTCCGGGCACCGACGATCCCGTCTGCGCGTTGTTGGAAATATCGACCACGTTTTCAGAAACGATCGAGCTGACACTCAGATCGGCCGTGTTGTCTCCAGCCTGAACGGTGTACGTACCGGACACGGTGCTTCCCGACACGTTATTCAAGGTGACGGTTCGCCCGGTATTGAGTGTGACCTGCATCGTCGAAGCATTACCCAACGCCTCGTTATAGGTCGCGGTAATGTTGATCGTGTCACCCGCCTTATACGTATTGTTGGCGGTCGATGAAGTGAAATTCGACAAGGTCGGCGGAACGGTTTCGCCGGATGCGTTGGTGACATTTACCGTCTGATTGGTCAGCGTGGCCGTGCCATCCGATACGCTGACCACGAAACTGAAATTGCCCAGATCGTTCGTCGCAGCCAGGTAGGTAACGCGGTTGTTATCGATGTCATCCTGGGTAAATGTCTGGCCTTGGGCAAGGGCGGAACCATTCAATTTCAAGGTTCCGTGCGACGGTGCCGTGGTGATCGTGTAGGTCAGTTGCGCCGCCGTGTTATCCACATCGGTCGCGCCCAGTTCGGTATTGGTAATCGTGTGCGCAATCGGCGTTGCACCGCTTACCGCGCTGAAACCCGTATTGGTCGACAACGTGGGCGGATCGTTGTCCGCCGTCACCGTTATCGACATGTTTTCGGTCCGCGTATCGAGACCACCGCCCGTGTCCACCACCGTCCAGGTGATGTTTCCGGTGCCGTTGGCGTTCGCGACAGTCTTGTACTTAAGACCCTGCAAATCGCTTGCCGAGATCGTGTCGTTCGCGTTGACCTGCGTGCTCCCATTTGTCAGCCACAGGGTGACGAACGACGGAATCGCGGTCACCTTATAGGTCAAGGTTTGGCCGCTCTCATCACTGCCACCGCCGGGGCCGTAAGTCAGGAAACTCAGACCCAGCGAGGTCGCCGTGACGTTGCTCGAGTCTTCGCTCACGCTTACCGTCGGTACGCTGCCCGCTGTAATGACCGGCGTGTCATTGGTTGCCGTCACCGTTATTGACAGGTTTTCCGTCCGGGTATCGAGACCACCGCCCGTGTCCACCACCGTCCAGGTGATGTTACCGGTGCCGTTGGCGTCCGCGACCGTCTTGTACTTCAGACCCTGCAAATCGCTTGCCGAGATCGTGTCGTTCGCGTTGACCTGGGTGCTCCCATTTGTCAGCCACAGGGTGACGAACGACGGAATCGCGGTCACCTTATAGGTCAAGGTTTGGCCGCTCTCGTCACTGCCACCGCCGGGGCCGTAAGTCAGCGAACTCAGACCCAGCGAGGTCGCCGTGACGTTGCTCGAGTCTTCACCCACGCTTACCGTCGGCACGCTGCCTGCCGTAATCACCGGCGAGTCGTTGACCGCCGTGATGCTGGTGCCCAGCGACACCCCGGCATTGGCCACCTTGGAGGTGACGGAATTATCCGTATCGGTATTGAACGTCTGCCGAGACCCGTTGGTGGTGAAGGTCGTACCGCTGGAGTTGTCCACCGCAAACACGGTCAAGGCACCGGGGGTACCGGCGTAATTGGCGACCGGTACAAAACGCAACATGGTTTGGTCACTGGTCCCGTTCAGCAACAACGCGGCGGATGTCGAAACCGAGCCGATATCCGACCACGTCGCACCGCCATCGGCGCTGTATTCCCAATTACCTTCCGTGGTGGGATTGGACGCATCGGCGGTGATGGCAATTCCGGCGAACGAATCGCCGTCAACGTCGGAGAACAAGCTGCCCATCAACGAACTTACCGTCGCACCCGATGGAGAGGCGGTTTCCTCATTGACCGCACTCAAGGTGCCGTTACCTGTAAACGTCGGGGAGTCGTTCTGTGCGACCACCGTCACCGTGGCCTGGGCCAGGGTTCCGGACAAAATATTCACGTCATTCCCGCCGTTGTTACCGCTATCGGTGATCGACGTCAGGGTCACAAGCCGGCTATCGGCGGTAGCCGGGTTCTGACTGCTGTTCCGATAGCTGACGCCATCGATCACGGTGGCCGCCTGAGCCCCGGACAACGTCCCCCCGGTCAACGTAACCGTTGCCGTGTTATTGGAAACGCTGACGCTGTAAGTCAGGGTATTCCCCGCCGTCGTGCTGGTCGCCCCGTGGGTCAGCGGAATGTCCGTGCCATCGATATTGAGGTACTCGGTGGTATTTGTGACGTGGGTGACCGTAAAGGTCATCCCAACGATCGTCTGCCCCGTCTCAACGGCGGAAACACTCACGCCGCTGAATAAATCTGCGGCACTGCCGTCCTCGGTATAAGTCGGGCTCAAGCCGGTTACCGTCGCGGTCGGGGCATCGTTCACCGGAGTGACGTTGATGACGCGTGTATCCAACGCACTTGCGACGTTCTTGTCCGTGGCGGTAACGGTAATCGTCCGGCTGCCGGAACCCGGGTCATCGCCGGTGTTGTCATAAACAATTGAGCGCAGCACTTCCTGCACGTTGGCGTTGGTTGCCGAGGCATTGAAGGTAATGGTCAGCGTCGTGCTGCCCGTCACCGTCCCACCGTCTGTCGATAAAGACCCAATATCAACGCCGTCCGACCGGATAACAAAACCCGAAACGGTAATCGCCGAGCCCGTGCCATTGTTGTCGTTGATACTGATCCGATCCGTCGCCACCGAACCGGAGGAGATATTGATCGCCAAGGTGCCGCCATTCCAGTCGGCGTCACCGTTCGAATCACTCAGGGTTGCCCCCGCATCGATATGAGTGGGGCTGACCGCATTTTCCGTATAACTGGTGGCCGTATCGGAAATATTGATCGACGGCGCGTTATTCGTGGAAGTACCCACAGTAAAGGCGTGCCCGTTGAGTACGGAGGCATCCACATCTTTAAACAGAATGGTGCCCGAACTGTTCGAGAACGCACTGATGGTGGCATCCAAGCTCCCGTTGCCATCGGAGTCATAGAGCAGTTTGTAACTGGAGGCGGCTAGCCCCGTACTCATTCCCAACGCGGACGCCGAGAGCTGGATATTGACGCCCGTGTTGTTGCTACCTGCCGCCTGAGTCAAGGTACCGGACCAGCGACGATCGATCGCCGTTACGCCGTTCACGACGGATGTGGTTGTGCCACTGTTGTTGTGGGCGAGCATGAAGTAGTCGCCGTTATCCTGCAGCAATCCAGCGGTCGACCCCGTGGTCACGGTCAAGCCGCCGGACGTGGCGGATGCCGCGTCACCCGACCCTGATTTACCGATACCCGCCAAATCGGTTGCGGCAGCCCCCTGCGTATTGACGCCACCGATATTCACGCCCGTGTAGCGATCGGTGCCGCTGGACGCGAGACTGATCCCGGTTGCCGCCCATTTCTCGGCCAGGTAGTTGTTGATGACACTGCGCTCGGCGACATTGAGCTGACGCTCAAAAATCAGAATTTCATGCACCGTGAATGCCGCAGATCCATCACCGACTGTGGCGCGGCCACCCAGGGTGTATCGATTGGAATTCATGGTGTTCAAGCTGGTGATGGTGTTAGTCGTAGGGTTGGTGATGGTGCCAGTCGAAAGACTGCCGTCGATCCCCACACCGATGGCAGTCGCACTGCCGTTGGTGTTCAAAATATGCGTGCTGGTAGTTGGCGTGGTTATGTTTACGTTCCCGTTACCACCGTGGGACACACCAATGTTGGAGGTGCCCATAATGCCCATACCGACAAAACCGTCGTCCTGATAGTCGAACTTTGATGTCCCATTGGAAAACGCAACAAACCGACCGTTTGCTTCTGAACCCGCGACATTGACCTCGGCGACCATGAATATTTCAAACTGACCGGAATCCATGAACTGGGTACCGGTAGCCGTCTGGACACTCATCAAATCGTTTGTGCCGTTGAACGTGACACCACCGCCATTCGCCGTACTGTATGTCGCCGCAACCGTCGCGTTACTGCCGTTGGCAATATAGGTAAGGGTCCGGGCGCCCATGACCGACTTTTGCGCCCAGCTCGTGACGTCGGCACCATTCGTACTGGCATTCAGGGTGCTGGTTTCGCTCGCATCCAGCCATGACATCAGGACGTTGTTTCCGTTCTCCAAACCGAAATTCGCACCGGTCACGTCCTGGACCGCACCCAAAACCCAATTCACCTGCTCCTGCGTCGGCTTATCAATCACCAGAGCGGTTTCGATCAGACCTTGCGTGACTTCCAGATCCCAGTCACCGCCCAGATCAGCGGAACCCGTTCGATCCAGCGACGCCGCCACATCTGCGCCCGTCAAGTCCGCCATACGCGCCACAGCCTGAGCCCCGCGATCTCCGGCCGCAAAATCGCAGCCATAGATCAGAATGTCTCCATTTGCCGTCATGGACTGACCCAATTTGGCCAAAGACGCCTGCTGAGCCGCCGTCAAAGCATCGAACGAAACGGTCGAATCGCCCAGAGTCAGTGAGCCCGGACCACCGTGAGAAATGATATGCACCGAGCCGACACCATCCCGACCGGCGAGAATTTCGGCAATCTGCGTCAAACCATCCTTATTCGCGTCAAGGATGTGCAATTCGGCGCCAGGGCGCATGCCCGCTCGGATCAAATCGATGTCAGCGACACCGGAGTCGACGAAAACAATCACCTGATCGATGTCGGCATTGACCGCATCCCCGATCGTCGCCATGCCTTCACGCGCCGCCTCGGATAAAGGGCCGATGGTCAAGTCCCCCACCGAATCGAGCACCTGATCCATGATTTCAAGCACCGACCCGCCGTTAACGTTGGATGCTTTCGCCATCAAGGCCTCGGCGGTAGCAGCGAGGGCCTCACCGGCCTCAGCTACCAATCCACCGTCCAGAACGATGCGTTTTTCGTGCTTGACTAACTTGACCATGACTCTTCTCCCAACTTACAGGCGCAGGAACATCCAGTGTCGTTAAAGTATAGACAACGGCTCCGGCGATTAGTGCGTATTGCACAGAGCCCCGAAGATGCTTCATGCCGAATTGCCGCACGATAAATATATGCAACAAAGGTGCCGTTATTTGTTTTCATGGGATTCGTATCGCAGAGATCGTCGACCCGGGCATTCAGGCCTGTCATTTAGCACGCCGAACACCCATCTGGTATTTACCTTCCAGGAGGTTTCAGCGCTTTTCCAAATCCCGAAAAAATCAAAAAGCCCCAGTAAAGGGGCTTTTTGGGTTACATCCAGACCAGATCGATCAAGTGGAAGGCTGAGCCTGACACCCCATTCCGGCCGCGTGAAGTTCGTCGCACAAGGAGCGCGCTTCCACTTCCGTCAAGCCCTCAAGACCACCGTCGATCAAGGATTTCTGCGTCGCACGCATCCGGTAAAGCGCATCCTGATCGTCTTCTCCGCCGGCAATCGCCTTCAAAGCCAGCTGCCGGGCCTGTTTCATGATCAGCAGGTACTCTTTCAGAGACTGCGCACGATCGACCTTGACCACCCAACCATTGCTCGACAGAACCACCATCTTCAGGTTTGCCGTCGCCTGCTCTTCGACTCTCGCCAAACCGACCAATTCCGTCCGCTGATCGCTGGTATCTGACACATTCAACGTTGCGGCGTCGTAGGCGGGAGAGGCAACCGAGGTCATTTCAACCCCGTTTCTTCCGGACATATCCATCGCCAGGCCGCTATTGACCACATCGCCTCCCTGACTCAGGCCATAGGCGTTCCCCATGCCCTCGATGCGCGATTGCGGCGCCGGCACCGGCGCAGGTTGCGGCGCCGCATCCAGTCCATAGGACTTCAGCAGCTCATCGACATCCTGACCGCTTGAGGCGCCCGGCTGCGTCGGCGCGGCACCCTCGCGAGGCCCGATCTGCTCCTGTTCGATACCCAGTTCAACCAGTGCGGTATTCCACTGATGGGGGTTCAATCCGACGCTGGTGAGCAAACGTCGGTAGGCGACGATCAGATCGACAACCGCCTGGTCGCGACGCAACTTGGCCGCCATATCCTCAAGCAGACGCTGTGCAACGGAGAGGTCCGACATGATGCCTGCGGCGTTGCGTTCGCGCGTCATGCCAAGCAGTTCGGTGGTCAAGCCATACGACTCTTCATAGAGCTTGAAACGCTCAACGGCGATCCGATAATCGAGCAGGCCGATATGCACCTGGGTAATGACACCAACCGTCATCTGAAGACGGGAAGCCCGCTCCATCTCAACGCCTTTTTCCTCGCTCTTCATGAGCGAGTACTGCTTCGGAAGATTGAGCAGATTCCAGCCCACCGAGTAGCCGACACTGTTCCAGTAATTCGACTCTACCAAGGTGTTTCCATCCCAATTTCGCCCTGCGCTGAAGCTGAGATTAGGGAACATGTTCAACATCGCGGCACGAACGTCGTCGCTCTGGATGCGCTCACCCAGGTCACGTTCAAAAAGCTCCGGACGATTACGCAGCGCGTATTCTTCGAACACATCCGCCGACAACTGATCCGGACGGGGAAATTTTGCCAGCAGCGGCTTGATTGGCTCGCGTTTGAGGATGAAACGCGCGTCCTGCTTCAAACCCATCAGACGCGACAGCCGGATACGGGCGTTGGCAATGTCGGCTTGCAGATCACGGATCGACAACGCGATGTCAACCAGCCGTTTCTCAACGTCCTTGGCAGCAATCGCATCGAGCCGGCGCTCCGCAACCGACTGTTCGATCGCCCCGCGCTGTGCTTTCAGCTCCCGCTCCACACGGCGGACGTAGTCCAGGGCGTCCTCCGCCAGCGCCGCTTTCCAGAACGCCTCGGTCAAATCGAGCGCCAACAACTGCGCCTGACGATTTCGGCGCATCTGCAACACTTCCTGCTGCAACTGGGATTGCCGCGACCGGATGTAGGAAAGCCCAAAATCCAAAACGCTCCATGTGAGCGTCAGGTCGGCCGTCATATTCGTTTTGAGCCGACTGACGGTAGCCCCTTCGGTGACCACGCCGGTCTCCGGGGCAAAACTCCCCTCACGACGAAACTTGTCTTCGTGATCGTATTCCCGGTTGAGTTGCAGATCCGGGAGCATGTCCAGTTTGTCCGCCAACGCGGTATCTTTTGCGATCTCCTGCTCAAACCGGGAAACGCGCAAATCCAGGTTGTTCCGCAAACCCAGCTTGATCACATCATCAAGACTGAACGGCTGCGTCAGGTCGATATCAGCCGGCGGATTGATCAGCTCTCGATCCATCGCCAGATTGGCTTCACGGTCGGCCTGCATATCGACGCTGACCACGCTGGTACACCCCGAAAGCACAAGGGCCAACGCCGCCGCTAAAGCAAACGACCTGGCAAGGCCCGAGCGATCATCGACCCGGCTCGGACTGTGTCCCGTTTCTGCCATCATTTGTTTTCGCATGAGCAAGCTCTCGCTCTCAAACACAATCCCAAAGCCCTGTTTAACTCGACTTTCATGTAACGCCTTAGACCTTCTGCGCCCAAGAAAAGCCCGGCAAGACAGGCAATTACAGCGCATTACTAATCCAGAATAGCACACATTGCAAGCGAGCTGATCGCCCCCTATGCGCCACGATTCAAATTCAGCCCAATGCAAAACACGCGCCAGAATTCAAAATCCTTCTAGGAGTTTACGTTAGCGAAAACGAAAAAGCACCGCAAAACCGACAACGATCAATACATAGAACAGGCCCCAGACCCCGGTTCCGACGTATATGAATGGCGTTTCACCGATCATCAAAGGCACTTTCGCGCGCACGACTGTCGCTTCCCACGGACGTCCGATGTCCATAATGGCCCCGCTTGCGTCAATGACGGCGCTGAGCCCTGTGTTCGTCGCGCGTACCTGATAACGCTGTGCTTCCAGTGATCGCATGCGCGCAATCTGCAAATGCTGATCGGGGGCCCACGTATTCCCGAACCAGGCATCATTGCTCACATTGACCATCAGGTTCGCCGAACCCTCATGCCCGTGCGCAACAGCAGGAAACGCGTCCTCGAAACAGATCGTCGCCGCGATGGCCGCGTCGCCCAATCGAAAAGGCGTCTGCAACGCGATCCCGGTTGAAAAATTCGACATCGGCACATCGAGAAACTGGATCAGCGTCCCGAACAGGGTCATCAACGGAACGTATTCGCCAAACGGCACCAGATGACGCTTTTTATAGATCCCGGTTGCGGCGCCCATCGCGACCAGACTGTTGAAATATCGACCATCCGGGTTTCGCGTCGGCGCACCGATCAACAAGCCGACACCTCTTTCACGGGCATCCTCGTCCATGTCATCCAGCACCGGCTTGGCGCTGTCAAAAAATACCGGCAAAGCTGTTTCCGGCCAGACAATCAGGTCTACGTCCAGATTTGATCCCGTCATTTGCAAATAGCGATCGACGATCTGCCTCCGTTGCTCAGGGCGCCATTTTGAAGTCTGGTCGATATTTCCCTGGATGATTGCCGTATCCAACACCTTGCCCTGGGGCGTCACCCAGGACACCTGGGTTATCGCCCAACCCAGAATCCACAGCGCCACGGGCAGCATCAGCCCGGAGAAGGCGATGCGGCCCAGTGCAACTTGCGCGCCCTGAACCGCCGTGAGCACCACAACCAAGGCCACCAGGTTGACCCCGCCAATCGGGGCATAGCCGGCAAGGGGCGAGGCGACAAATGCATATCCCGGGTTGAGCCACGGAAACCCTGTAAACAACACACCGCGAGCGCTCTCAAACAGAACCCACAGCGTGGCCAATGCCAGCGTCAAACCCGATCCGCGCCCCATTGCGAAAACGCGTTTTGCCGCCCATCCGAAGCCGGCGGGATAGAGCGCCAACACCGCTACCAGCAACAAATTGATCAGGATCGCCAACGGCAACGGCGTTCCGCCGAATGCGTAAGCGCTGTACCACACCCAATGAATGCCAGCACCAAACCAACCGAGGCCGAACGCAAATCCGATGACCGATGCATCGGCCCAGGCACGACCCATCCACAGCCAGAAAACGCCCGCCAGGGCGAATACAACGAAGCCGTACCAAGCCACCGGGGCAAAGCCAATGACCCCACTTACGCCAAATGCGAACCCGAGCGCACGAGCCGCCCAGGGCGACAATTCCGAGGCAACATTGCTGAGGCGAATCGCCCGCCTATGCATCGTCGATTTCAGTGGCCAGCCTCGAACGCGGCGGTGGTCACCCGAAGCAGATAGAGCCGGCGGCTGTCGGCGCGCAGCACCTTGAAAACCAGCCCCTCGATTTCGATGCTTTCACCGCGTTGCGGCAGATGCCCCATGGCCTGAGTCACCAAACCGCCGATGGTGTCGAAGTCGTCGTCGCTGAACTCGGTACGGAAGTATTCGTTGAATTCATCGACGGCCAGTCGCGCCTTTACGGTGAATCGATCCGGCCCATGTCGAACGATGGCGTCGTCCTCATCAATGTCGTGTTCGTCATCGATCTCACCGACGATCTGTTCCAAGACGTCCTCGATCGTCACCAATCCCGCAACGCCACCGTATTCATCGACCACGACCGCCATGTGGTTGCGGTTGGCGCGAAACTCCTTCAGCAGCACATTGAGCCGTTTGCTTTCCGGCACGAACACAGCGGGCCGAAGCACATCTCTGAAATTGAACGCGGCCTCACTCTCCGCCCAGAATCGCAGCATGTCCTTGGCGAGCAGGATGCCGACGACTTCATCCCGAGTCTCGCCCACCACCGGAAAACGCGAGTGCCCGGACTCAATCACCACCGGCAGAATCGCCTCCGGTGTTGCATCCCGGGAAACGATCGTCATTTGCGAGCGCGGCACCATGATGTCGCGGACCTGCATCTCCGAGACCTGGAGGACACCTTCGATCATCGCCAGGGCGTCCGAATCGAACAGCGCACGCGCTTGCGCGTCACGCAGCAGTTCCACCAATTCATCCCGGTCGCGCGGCTCATTTCCCAACGCCTGAAACAGGCGCTCGAACAAGCCTTTGGTACTGCTAGGTCGATCTTCGCTCATGAACTCATGGACATCATAAATACGGGTCAGGGAACCCAAGTTTCGCGAGTATATCCCGCTCTCGTGACTCCATGATCTCAGCATCGTCGTTGTTTACATGGTCGTAACCCAGCAGATGCAAGGTGCCGTGTACGACCATATGCGCCCAATGCGCGAAGCCCGGCTTGCCTTGGTCCTCGGCCTCATCGGCGACGACCGGGGCGCAGATAACCAGGTCACCGAGCATCTTGATACCGGTCTCCGGCGGGGCCTGGAAAGGAAACGAAAGCACGTTGGTCGGCCCGGTCTTGCCCCGGTAGGCGGCGTTCAGATCGGCGCTTTCCTCACGATCGACAATGCGGATGACGATCTCGGTCTCCGGATCGACGCCGGCGGCGGCGACATCGACCCAACGCTGGAAATCGGCTTCAACGGGAAGGGCCATCATCTGGCTCTCAATCTGAACTTCAAGCTCCATTCGTACCACCCGCCTTGCCGGACGACTTGCGGTCGTAGGCGGCAACGATGCGTTGTACCAATACGTGGCGCACAACATCTCGCGCATGGAAAAAGGTGAAGCTGATGCCCTCGACATCGGTGAGCAGCTCAATCGCCTCCCGCAGACCGGATCGCTTGTCGCGTGGCAGATCGACCTGAGTCACATCCCCGGTGACGACGACGGTGGAGCCGAAACCGATGCGGGTGAGGAACATCTTCATCTGTTCGGTCGTGGTGTTCTGCGCTTCATCCAGGATGATAAAGGACTCGTTCAAGGTCCGTCCGCGCATATAAGCCAGAGGCGCGACTTCGATCACGTTGCGCTCAATCAGGCGGGCGACCTTTTCAAAGCCCAGCATGTCATACAGGGCATCGTAAAGCGGCCTGAGATAAGGATCGATCTTCTGCGACAGGTCACCAGGGAGAAAGCCCAGCTTCTCACCGGCCTCGACCGCCGGGCGTACCAGCAAGATTCGGCGCACCTGATCGCGCATCAGCGCCTCCACCGCGCACGCCACAGCGAGGTAGGTCTTGCCGGTACCCGCCGGGCCAATTCCGAAATTCAGGTCGTGCGACTGCACGCGCTGGATATACCGCTGCTGATTCGCGCCTCGGGGTTTCACCGGGCCGCGCTTTGTCTGCACGACGACATCCGGCTCGCTGACCACATCACGGTCCGCCAGGGCCGCTTGCTGAAGGGCGACATGCACAGCCTGGGCATCGAGCGGACCGAGCTCGGTCTCGGCGTACAACCCCTTCAGCACGTCGGCTGCCGCCAACGAGAACTCATCGACGCCAATCACGCTGAAATCCGCACCGCGTTGGATGATCTCAACACCCAGTCGCGCCTCAATCTGGCGGAGATTCTCCCCAGCCGGGCCGCATAGCGCCGCCAAGCGACGGTTGTCCTCCGGTGCCAGCGAAAACGCCACAGCCTGTGGACGCGTCGTCATCGTGAAGCAACCATCTCATCAATCAAGTTTCGCAGCTGATCGGCCCGGCGATCCCAACTGTTTTCATGCGCCACACGCCGACGGTCCTCGGCGCTTCCCGGTCCTTGGCCACTTATGGCACGCTGCAATGCCTGCGCCCAACCCTGAACCCCCTGGGCGATCTCGATGACATCGGAAAAACCTCGCAGCGACGCCAGCTCACAGGCAACCACAGGGGTTCGCGCCGCCAACGACTCGTAGAGTTTCAACGGGTCCCCCGCAATGGACCATAGGCCTTCATCGACACGATATGGAATGATGTTGACGTCCATCGCCGTCGCGTAATGCGGGACCATTTGACGGGGCTTCGGGCCCAACAGATGCACATTTTTCAAACGCGCGAAATGCGCCATGTCGGCATCGTCATCCAGCTGCTTCTGCCCTCCGACAAAGACAAAATTCCATTCGGCATGGCTCTCGGCCAGGGCCCTGAGCAACGCCAGATCCACCTTCGGGTTCAAGGTGCCGACATAACCGATTCTTGGATGCGGGATGTTGGCAATATCGCTCGGCTCCGCCCGGCTGGTCGCAGCAAACACCTGATCGAAGGCATCGACCGTCACCCCATTGGGCAGTTGATGCACTACCCCATCCCGATAGCGGCTCAATTCATCCACAGTGTTCTGCGAGGTCCCGATCACCAGATCGGCCCTCGCTACCAAATGACGCTGTAACGCATCGTTCTCTGGTGTCCAGTCAGGAAAAAGGCTATAGCGATCGAACGCGTGATAGATCACGTAGTCCGGCGCCAGCGGCTCAAGATAAACAGCAAATTCCGGATGATAAATATGCGCGACCAAGGGTTGAGAGGAAGGCAACTTTGCCCGCAGACGCCGGGCCTGAGCGCGAACCATCAGCTGATCCCAGACCGGCACGGTGGGCCAGCGCAACCGCCACCGGGAAGGAAAGTCGAGACAAACCCCGTCCGCCGTTTCCCAGGAACTGAGCCAAGGCGCCTCTCGCCAGCCTTTGCTGTATCGATCCCAGATTGTCCACAACCCATTGCTGTAGAGAATGTCGTGGTGGGCAGACAGCCTGGACAACAGGTGCTGACGATTGAACCACGGCCCATGCCATCGGTCCGGCGCAAGCGCGACCACTGACAACCGCGTCAAAGCATTCCCCTGACGCAAGGTGGGACAGAACAACACCGAACCTCATGCACCCGGCGAATTATGCCCACACACGCTTGGGCAATGGTTACCGGAAATACCATTGGCATACTCACCCTAGACGCTTCAGTCCGGCCAGTATCTGCTCGGCGTGATGGTCCCAGGTCCATTTCTGAGTGATCGCGATATTGGCGGCGGCGGCAGACTCAAGGTCGAAGTCGAGCGCACGCTGCATGGCCTCGGTCATTGCCGACTGATCGCCCACCGGGAATGACACATTGCGACCTTCCTGCAACACCCAGCCAATACATCCCAGATCGGGGCCAACGATCAGCTTGCCGAAGGTCATGCCGAGTAACGCCAGCGATGAATTCAAACCCCGTACATGGCCGAGAATCATGGCGTCACAGGCATTCACGAAGTACTGGACATCGTCGGCCGGAACATGCCCCAGATGCAGCCGCAACCGACCTTGCCAGCGACGTGGAATACGATTACGCAAATCCAGAAAACGACCCCGCCATCCACTCAATGACGCATTGCCGGCGACGACAAGATAGATCGGGCGACCGGACGACTTTAAGCGGCGAAATGCATCGACAACATTGAAAAGCCCTTTGTAGCCCTTCAGCGCGCCAAACAGCAGGAAGACAAACGCATCCTCCGGCAGATCAAGCCTCCGTCTGGACTCGATTTGATCGGAATGGTTTCTCTGGCCCAGATAATTGCCCATCGGTGCAATCACCTGGGGCACATCCGGGCGGGGCGGATACTGCTCGGCGATCAATTCCCGGGAACGCGCGCAATGGTGCACCACGACATCCGCCAACGCGGCCACCTCACGATAGACATGAACGTCGAGTTCACTGTCGTAGCTGTCGTGCGGAAACAGGTTGTGAATGGTCCATATCACCCGCACCCCAAGCGCCTTGAATTCCTTCAGGCGGGCCAAAAACAGATCGGCGCGCTCCTGAGCCGTCCCATCGCCATCGTTGCGGTAGAACATCTCCGGCCAATGCAGATGGATGATGTCCGGCTGGATGTCCGATTCGAAAAAATTCTCCGGACCGAAATACACCACATAACCTTGCCGCTGATAGGCACGCCCGACCTCTCGGACCAGAATATTACCGAGCTGCCTATACGGTATTAGAATCAACGGCTTAGGATTGTCCTCGCGCATAGTCACCGATCTCCGCTGATCAGTCGTAATACCACTCGCGCGCCATGCGCAAACCGTCGTCCAGCGCCCAGTTGGCCTCAAACCCGGTCAGCCGCTTGAGCTTGCTGACATTCGGCGCTCGCCGCTTGACGCTGCCGACCGGTGACGGAAACAGCGTGATCTCCGCCTCCACGCCAATGGACGCCAGCATCGCCTTGCCGAGTTCCAGGATCGTAATCTCGTGTTCGCTGCCGACATTGACCGTCTCACCAACGGTTTTGTCGCTTTCACCGACCCGAAGCGTCGCTTCGATGCAATCGTCGACATACATAAAGGATCGGGTGTCCTCATAGCCGTAAAGCTCATACACCCCTTTCTTCGCCCGTTCGAAGAAATCCGGGATCACATGCTTGTCCCCCATGCGCGGGCCGTAGGCGTTGTGGAAGCGAATGATGCTGTACGGCATATCAAAATTGCGGCAGCCGTTGATGGTCGCCACCTCGCCGTGAATCTTGGAACCCCCATAGGACCAGCGGGCATTCGAGACATCATCGATGGAAACCGGGACTTCTTCCGAAGTCGGTACTTCCCAACCAAACCGGGTTACGGTCGAGGCATAGGCCTCGGATGTCCCCGCATAGATGAAGCGCTGGAGCTTGGTGTCCTTGTAATGCTCGATCAGAAAGATCGTCGGCAAGGTGCAGCATTTCACCACTTCGAATGGACGCTCATAAAAATTCTGCGTCCCGTTCAATGCCGCGAGGTGATAAACATAATCAACTTCGGTCGGAAGACGGGCGACATCGGCCTGCAAGGTCAGGTCGATCTGGAAGAACTCAACGTTGTCACGCGCAATCAGCTGCTCGAACGGTTCGTCGTCCTCCCCCCGTATGAAATTATCTACCGCGAACACCTGATTTTCGGGGTCATCGGACAAACGTTTCGCCAACGCGAAACCCAAAAAACCGGCGGCACCGGTTACCAGAATCTTGCTCATATCTGCATATTTTCCGTTTCAGGACGGGAACGACAACACTTAAAGCGCGCTGTTACCCAATGAGGTTACGGCGACCGAATTGGCGTATACACCGAGACGCTGATTATCCCAGTAGTCATAAACGATCGCCTGTTCGCACAACATGTGGCTGTATTTCGACCAGTTCAGGTTCTCGAAATTGATGTGATTGGTCTGGATAAAGACAACGGCGGCATCCTTGAGCGCGGCTTCCAGCGTCGCCTCCACCACCATGCCATCCGCCTCCATTTCATCGCGACGCGCCACCGGATCGAAAACGCGAATATCTAGCCCCGGGTCAAAAAGACGCACCGCATCCAGCAACTGATACACCATCGATCCACGCAGGTCACTGGTTTCCGGACGTCCCTTGAACGCCGTCCCCAACACCGAGACTTTGGTGCTGCGGGCAAACAAACCCCGCGCCTTCGCCTTTTCCAACACCGAGCGCGTGGTGAAGTTCACCAATTCCTCGTTCCGTCGGCGCGCCGTGATCATAATGTCCGCATGCACCGGCTTATCGGCGAAACCTTCCGCAAGGATGTAACCGTCCTTGCCGAGACAGGGCCCGCCGACGGGTCCGGGGAAGCGCACCGATGAGCGCGGGTAATTGTGGTTCACGGCACGAATCACGTTGCGGGACGAGATGCCCGCCACTTCGCAAAGCATGGCCACTTCGTTGGCGTATGCGAACATCACATCGCGATCGGTGTTGTTGACCAGCTTGACCATTTCCGCCTCTTCGACGGAATCGACCACCACCACCTCCTTGGTCAGACGCTCGAAAAGGCGTTTGGCGCGTTGCGCCGAGTGTTCATCGATGCCCCCGACAACCTGCGGCAGGCTGGCGAGTTCTTCCAAGGCACGCCCTTCGAGGGTTCGCTCCGGGCAGAAAGCCAGGTCGTATCGTTTACCGGATTGATCCAGGATCGGTTTCACCACATCCCGGGTGACACCCAGTTTGACCGTAGAGCGCAGCAGAATCATGTCGCCATCACGCATGGCTTCCGCGATCCCCGCGCTGACCTGCCGAATCGGCTCCAGATTCACCGCACCGACGTCATTGATATTGGTGCCAACAGTGATGATGTAGATCCGGTTGAAGTCCCGTGGCTGAAGCGCATAGGAGGCAGTCAGACTGCCGTTCCGGGTGACTTCCTGCACCACCTCGTCGAACCCGAATTCATGAAAATGCGCCCGGCCCTCGGCCAACGCCGCATGCACCTGCGGGTTGATCTCGATACCTTCCACCAACAGTCCATGCTTGGCCATATAGCCCGCGAGCGTCAAACCGACGTATCCCAGGCCAATGACGCAGACGTTGTTATCGTTGTTGTTATCTTCCAAGGCATGCTCCCAAAAAGGTATTCGATCTGCGGCCATTGTAGTGCGCTGCAGTCAGAGGGCACTTTCAAAACGCTCGACGATGAATCAAAACGCAAACCGCTGCTGACACCGCTACTTGTCTGATCCAATCAGTGGCGACGAAGTCGGGTGAGCACATGCGGCAGGATTTTTCGCAGCACGATGTCCTCCGAGCCGGGCGGCTTACCCTGCAGCCACCACAAGCTCAGTTCGCTCACGGCATAACTGACCAGACCCACCGCCACCGCGCTCAACAAAAACACGATCTGCTCCAACGCCGTGCCGGACCAGGCAAACGCATCGATCCAGCTGCGCGTGACGAAATACATGAGGGCGGACGCGGCAACCGGTCGCCACACCGTGCCGACGTACGTCAGCAGCGGTATTTTCAGACGCACCAACATATAGACGATGGGCATGGGATGAGTAAGAACCGTGGCCACCAGCCACGCCTTGGCTGCACCCAACGCCCCCTCTTCTCGGCCCCACAGCCACACCAAGGCGATGAAGACCAAGACATTGACAAGACTCATGACCACCGAGATCCGCATGTCTCCCGTCGCCATGAACACCGGCATGATGTTGGCCGTAAACGAGATGATTGCGCCATTCACGGCGATAAGCTGGATCACCGGGATGGCATCCAGCCACTTTTCGCCCAACACCACCGGCACCAGGATGTCCGAAATCGCCGCCATACCGATTCCCGCAGGCAGTGCCAGCAGGAGCACCCCGGCCGCGACATGAAGGTAACTCTCCCGCAACTCGGCAAGATCCTTGGTCATTTTCGAGAAAGCGGGGAACACCGCGCGATTTATCGGCGCGACCAACTCGGCGGTCGGCATCGTGGCGACTTCGTAGGAGACGGAATAAAGACCGAGCGAATGCGTCCCCGCCACCTTGCCCAATATGAAATCCGTCGATCTCAAACGAAGAAACGCCAGGATGCTGTTCAGCAGCACCCACACCGAAAAACCAAAAAGATTGCGCCATCCCGCCAAACTTGGACGGGGGCGAAACGGGTGCAGCAAATAGCTCAATACACAGCCGATCAAGGCATCCGACATCATGCCTACGATCAGCGCCCAATAGCTTCGCCAATACAGCGCCAGGGAAATGGTGACCAGAAAACTGAGCAATCGTTTGATGATGCGGTAATGGAATTCGCGATGGAACTGCATGTCCTTGCGAAAAGCCACAATGCCGATATTCGACAGACCCCGGAGCAGTAACAGCGGCGACAGCGCGATCACCACCCAATACAACGCCGGCTCCTCATAGAACGCACTGACCCAGGGTGCAATCAGCACCAACAAGACTGTCGAGATCGCACCGAGCAGGACATTCAATGTCCAGGCCGTATGGTAATGGTGGTCCTCAGCCGCCTGGTTATGGATCAACGCCATATCGAAACTGAAGGCGGTCAATAACTCGAGCAAGGCGACGATCGAGGTCGCCATCGCGATCAAACCGAAATCCGAGGGCATCAACAGCCGCACCAGAATCAACGTGCTGATGAAACCCACTGCACGCTCCGAAAAACGCAGCAGGACCATCCAGCCGACGCCTTTCGCCATGGCCTTGTTGAGCCCGGCCTGCATCGCTCAGGGTTTCAACGAAAGGATCGCCAGCCGACGCGAGGCGCGCACGCGGGGTTCGCCCTCGCGCAACCCTGCCAACCTGCTCGACCGCGCAGCTGACGGCACCTGTCCGGACATGGGAAGCAAGACACAGGAAGCGGTCAAAATCGGTGCCTCATGGGTTGAACGCCGAGCGACTATAACAACCGTCGTCCACGCAGGGAATTCGGCAAAGCTTCGGTGATCTGCACCGAAACGAAGCCACCGATCCAGGACGCGTCGCCCGGGAAATTGACGACACGATTATTCTCAGTCCGCCCGGACAACTGATCTTCATCCTTGCGCGACCGACCGGTGACGAGAATGCGCTGCACGGAGCCAACCATGCCCGCGCTGATCGCGTCAGCCTGTTGGCGGATCTGCGATTGCAGCGCCTGCAACCGTGACTGCTTTACCGCATGCGGAACATCGTCCGGCAAGGCCACGGCGGGCGTACCCGGTCTGGGGCTGTAGATGAAGCTGAACGAATGATCAAAGCCGATCTCCCGAATCAGGGTCATGGTTGCCTCATGATCCTTATCCGTCTCTCCCGGAAAACCCACGATAAAATCGGACGAGAGGCTGATATCCGGTCGCGCCTCGCGCAATTTGCGGATCGTGGCCTTATATTCCAGCGCGGTATGACCGCGCTTCATCATCGCCAACACTCGATCCGAGCCACTCTGGACCGGCAGATGCAGATGCGAAACCAGCTTGGGCTCCTCGGCGTACGCACGAATCAGGGCGTCGGACATCTCCAGCGGGTGTGACGTCGTATATCGAATCCGCTCGATGCCTTCGATATTCGCCACGTAGTGAATCAAGGTGGCGAGATCGGCGTTACCGCCATCATGCAATGCACCGCGAAAACCGTTCACGTTCTGGCCCAGCAAGGTGATCTCATGGACCCCCTGTTCCGCCAGCGTCACGATTTCTGCGAGCACATCGTCGAATGGACGGCTGATTTCCTCGCCCCGGGTGTACGGCACCACGCAAAAGGTGCAGTACTTGCTGCACCCTTCCATGATCGATACGTAAGCCGTCGGCCCTTCGGCGCGCGGTTCCGGCAGGCGATCGAACTTCTCGATTTCCGGAAAGGAAACATCGACCTTGGATGCACCGGTCGCACGGGCTGCACGAATGAGCTCCGGGAGCCGGTGCAAGGTCTGGGGACCGAACACCACATCGACAAAGGGTGCCCGTTCAAGGAGATATTCGCCTTCCTGACTGGCAACGCACCCACCCACACCGATAACGATGTTCGGATTGCGCTGTTTCCACTCGCGCCAGACGCCCAGATAGGAGAACACCTTTTCCTGTGCCTTCTCGCGCACCGAGCAGGTATTGAGCAGCAGCACATCCGCCTCTTCCGGAACCTGGGTGCGTGACATGCCGAACTCGGCACCGAGCACGTCTGCCATCTTGTCGGCGTCGTATTCGTTCATCTGGCAACCCAGACTCTTTACATAGACCTTGCCGGTCATTGGACAGCACTCGGTTTCATGGCAGGACAATCAGCTGAAAACAGGGCGGGGATAATAGCCGGACTGGGGGAAGAATCGCGCACTGCGACGAAGCGAGACAATCGATTCCAGCAATCCCGGACATGACCCTCCCCGATAGGTCGGGCGTATGGAATCCGGGCGCGAGACGCGCCTTCGGGCTCAGTCGCCCTTCAGATCGCGCATGACGAGCTGGGTAACTTTGGCGCTATCCGTAAAAGTGTGCGTCGGGCGCTGGGGAAGCGCTTTGGTGCGCGGCCGGATCAGTCCAAAAATGCGATTCACGATTCCGTACGCCAACCGCTTCGCATTGGCGATCGCACCGACATCGCCACGGTCGAACACGTCTCCGTCGAGTTTTTTCTCACTGAAAACATGCAGATGACGGCCATTTGTGTAGTAGTGGACGCCGTATCGGTCGGCGATGATTTCCATGCTGCGTCGGGTGTAGAACGAGACATGCTGGCCATGCAGCGTCAAGAGATAGTTCCAATTCGAAAGCGTCTCGATGGTGTCATCGGGCTGCAACCAGGTGGAGCAAAGTACGTTCTTACTCAGGGCAAACACCTGATCGAGTTCGACCCACGGATCGGGCAGATGCTCAAGGACCTCAAAGCAGGTAACGAGCTCAAACCCTTTTTCAGGGTCCGGAAGGTCCTGTATGTCGAAATATTGGGCGAACACATTCGTCGCGTACTTATCCTGGCGATAAAAATCGAGCCCCAGATCTCGCATGCGCCGGGTAAACAATCCGGTGCCGCCGCCGTAATCCAGAAAGCGGCCATCCGCGTCGAAATAGCGGATCAGAATTTCCCGAGTAATCTCCGCCAACTCCAGGGGCCGAGCTACCAGACGAATATCCAGTGGCGACATTGCCTGGTTGTAGGCCTCGTCCAACCAGGTCGGCTCCTGGGTCTGCAAGAAGCCGCAATGCGGGCATCGAAAATAATCGACGTCATACTTCTGAAGCAGTTTTTTGGAAAACACCCGCTCGGAGGCAGACCCGCAAATCTTGCATTCCATGAGCACCACTCATTCTGGTCACGATGTGATCGACGATCATAGGTTCGGCCCTACTACCTTGGGAACCTCTGATCTTCCATTCAGGCGCCCCAAAAGTCGCCGACGGAAGACGATCTCAGGCCTCGGCGACGCCGTTCTTCTGTTTCATCTGAGGGCTGGGCAACGGTTCGAAATAGCTCGCCAATGCGCGCCCGAAGGCCTCTTCCAGACAACCACCAACCTGTCCGATGGCGGCCAGATAAGCCTGCGACGAAGTGGCTGCAGAGACATCCTGCGGCCAAGGCACGGTTGGCTCACAGTCCTGGTAAAGATCACGCAGGGTGTAACGATGCAGATCACGGGTTACCACCCAATCGCCACCGTCCTCCTGTGTCACCACCTTATGTCGCATCAACGACTCGAGGGTGTCGTTCGCATCGCCCGAGTCGACGCGAGCCGCGCGTGCCAATGCCGCCACCGACTGACCGTCACCGGTCTCCTGCCCACGCCACAAGGCCTGAAGCAGCCGGAAGGCGCGGACGAAATGTTTCGCACTATGCCCATGCCGGGCATCACGCTGCCGATAATTCCCGAGGGCATAGGTAAATTCGGCGCCCGCCAGGATCACCAGCCAGGACAGGTAAATCCAGATCAGGAAGATGGGCACCGCCGCCAACGCGCCATATATCGCTTCATAAGTCGGAAAACTCGTGACATACCAGGCAAAACTGCGTTTCGCTGTCTCGAAAAGCACGGCGGCCAGCAAGCCGCCTCCCAAAGCATGCCGCCAGCGGACCGGTCGATTTGGAACGGCCATATATAACAATGCGAACGCGAGCATTTCCGCCAGGTAGGGCAGCACTGACAACAGACGAGCACGCCCACCGATGGTCTCGGCAGCATCGTCAAACAGGGGTGCGGAAACCAGAAACGATGTCATGACCAGGCTCGCACCCAGCAACAACGGCCCCAGGGTAAGCACCGCCCAATAAACCAGGAAAGACGCCAGGGGTCTGCGTTTGCGAGCGACCTTGAAAATCGCATTCAACGCACTGTCGATATTCGCCATCAGCATGACCGCCGTGAGCACCAGAAAGACGATACCCGCCGCCGTCAGGCCGGATGCCTTCTGGGCGAAATCCTGCAGGTGCTCGGAGACCACTTCGCCGGCGGCTGGAACAAAGTTCTCGAACACGAAATTCTGCAGATCGGCACTTACCGTCTGAAACACCGGGAATGCCGCCAGCACCGAGAACGTCACGGTCATGAGCGGAACCAGGGCAAGCAGACTGGTGTAAGTCAGCGCCCCGGCCGCGAATGTGCAGTTGTCCTCCGCAAACCCCGCCCTGAAAAAGCGCCAGACACGCCCGGATTCGCGGCACAGATCGGACCAAACTGAGCGCCAGTCTGGTGCTTGCAGCCATCTTGTGATGTCTTTCACATGCAACCCTGGCTTTCAATCAAGACAAAAACGGGCGATCAGTTCGCGTCGCCCAGTGGCACAATCGAGCGCACTTATTGCGCGAGAAACGCCTTGTCGCTGGCTTCCTGAGTACCGACAGACCAGGCCCCGCGCTGACGCGCGTGTTCGACAGCCGCATCGACAGCCCCCTGCTCGGGATGTTGTTCGATGTCGAATTTCTGCCCCGGATATATCAGATCGGCGTCCTTGATCTGATCGCGATTGGCCTTGTAAATCAGCGGCCACTGGTAGGGATCGGCGTAGATCTGCGGTTTGCCGGAAATCCCCCACAAGCTGTCCCCACTCACCACATCGTATTGGATGTGCGCCGCTTTCAGGGCACCGTGCAACTGGCGTCCCAACTCGAGCGCGCGCTTGCCGTCGCCCGCCGCAATCGCCCGGTCGATCTCGGCAAGCGTGGCCTGATGCTCCGGTGAAAGATGGGACAGCCCGCGCACCTTGTCGGCAAAATCGCGCGCCTGCCGAAGATACAGCTGACTGACACCCGCCAAGGCAAATTGCTGCACCTGCTCAGCCAATCGTGTCGCCGTTTCGTATTGCCCCTTGGCAAACGCATCCTCGGCCCGCTTCAAGAGCGGCGCAACGTTGCCGGCATCCCAGCCACTGGACTGCGCATCCTTCAAAACCTGATGCGCAAACTCGAGCGCCGAGCTCGCCGCATTGCGCAGCCGTTCTTCCTGCGCTGCATCGATGTCGGTGGGCTGCACGTCCTGGCTGGCACACCCGGACAACCCGACAACCCCCATTAAGATACTGATAAGCAAAGCGATTATCGCCCCACGAGCGACCGCGAACGGTCTCCGCCACGCACTCACGAAAGGCCAAGGAAATTCACGCATATCAGCGGTTTACACCAAGTTTTGAAGCCATTATCGAATGAAGCTACATGGGCATTCTCAGGGTGTCAAGGACAGCGCCGGACGTAGATCACAGGGGCATTCCTGACGACAATCCCGTTCCACCGGCGGCGCATCGAGGTCAATGTTGACAGTGTGCGCAATACACCGTGGCACGGGCTTCACCCGGTAATTGCCGCAGCGCGGCGGAACACGTCAGGCAAGGCTGCCCCGCTCGTCCGTACACCTGAAGCTGCTGACTGAAATACCCCGGCTTGCCATCGCTGTGGGTGAAGTCACGCAATGTCGTCCCGCCTTGCGCAATGGCGTCCGCCAGAATGCCGCAGATCGCCGTCGCCAGGGTTCGATAACGTTCGCGACTGATTCGACCGGCAGCGCGCCCGGGATGAATACCGGCACGGAACAGGGATTCGTTTGCATAGATATTGCCGACGCCGACCACAACGTGGCTGTTCATGATGAAGGCCTTGACATTCACCTTGCGGCCGCGTGACAACTCGAACAGATAATCGCCGTCGAAAGAGGCGCTGTGTGGCTCCGGGCCGAGACTGGCGAGCAGGGGATGCGCGAACGGATCATCCCCGCCCCAGAGCACACAACCGAAACGACGCGGATCACGGAGTCGCAGGCAGCGACCGTCGTCTAGTACCCAATCGATATGGTCATGTTTTGCGGGCGGGGTCTCCGCCGGCAACACCCTCAAACTGCCGGACATGCCGAGGTGAACGATCATCGCGCCGCGCTCGGAACGCAGGAGCAGGTATTTGCCGCGCCGCTCGACCGCATCGATGCAAGCTCCTGCGACCCGTTCGGGCAGATCCTCCGGCACCGGCCAACGCAGCCGTGCATCGCGCACGACAACACGTTCGACGCGGCGAGACAGCAAATGAGGCTCAATGCCCCGGCGGGTGGTCTCGACCTCAGGTAACTCAGGCATCTGATGCGATCTCACGCAGTTTGAGGAGACCGTCTGCCGCGAATTTCCCGAAACGCCATACCAAGCCCAGGCCAACATCAATCAAGTCAAACCCTTCCGCATCCCGGCGCAGAGAGAAACGCCGTGGTTCGGCCATCCCACGCAAGCGGATTTCAATCGATTCGTCCGAATCTCCGCTCTGCGCCGCCTTGACGCCCGCAGCGCTCGCCATTTGCCAGGCATCGACCAGCATTTGCGGTGCGTCGGCAGAATGGGTTTCCGGATCCATCGCCGGCTCAACCTGCCAGCCATCCGCGCCCCGAGTCAGGGTCAGATTCGGCAATCGCAGCATTTCGATGCGGGAATCGGATGGCAGCGGATTCGGGCTGACGAAATCGGCGGCGCGGCTGTTGAGTTGATAGAAGTAACGGTCTTCGAGGAGATGGACGCGATCATCGACGCGCACGTAGCGGCGTCGGTTCAAGGGCTCGCTATCACCGAATCCGATGGGCATGCCATCAACGACCAAGGTGGCGCGAGGCGGCATGAGACCCAACCTGGCGGGATCAACATCGGCCAATGGATACGTGACATCGCTGCGCTGGGAAAGAAGTCCGAGCAGGCGCCGGACCCGTTCGGCATCGGCGCGCACCGACCAGGGATACCGCATGTGCCAGCCGGTCTCATTACGCTCGAGCACCACCGCCTCCTGTGCCTGGCGTTCGATACGCAGGCTTCGCACTGCCTCTGCCTGCAATGGCGTCAGACGCTGGATCGTCTCCGGGGGCGGGCGATGATCGAGCCACAACAGACTGCCAAGGGTCAGCACCACGGCAAGCAACAACAGATTGAGACGAAACCCATTCACCGTCGACGCCGCCGCCACCAGACCCAGGCACCGACTGCCAGCAGGCTCAGCGGCAGGCCCAGAAGCACCCCGAAACCGATCACGGCGGACAGTGCCGGGGTAAATGCCATGTCCACATCCGGCGCGGTCTTGGCGGGAATTGCGACCAGACGGTCGTCGTGTGCAAGCCAGTTGAACAAGGCCAGGCCGAGATCCAGATTGCCCGCGTTACCGAGATAGCTGTTGGCGAGGAAATCCGCATCGCCGATCACCGCGACACGTTGTTCGCGATCGCCGATGCGCCGGGTCAAGGTCAAGCCGATCGGCAATGGCCCGGCGCGTTCGGTATCTGCGTCGTATCCGATCTTGTCCCTGAGCGGGCCGGTCTCGGCCCAGGAACGCGGCAGGGTTTGCAGCAGGGGTTGAACCTGCCAGTCGCTGACCGCCCCATCGATGCGATCAACCGGCGCGGCCTGCGGGTAGACGGTCAAGACCTTGAAGTCTCGGGTAACCGGATTGGCGGCGTCGTATTCCGCGACCAGGGCAAAGCTGGGGTCGCGAATACCCAGGGCGCTGGTATTCGCGTCCACGACCGTCCCCGGCTGAGTCTGCACGCCAAGCAAGGCCGCCATATCCTCAGGCAGTGGGCGGCGCGGTTCGGCCAGCCATAACAGACTGCCGCCTTTAGCGATCCAGTCGGCGAGCGCCTGACGCTCACCGGCCAACAAATCGGTACGCGGATCGGCGACCACGAGCACCGCAGCGTTATCGGGAACCGAATTGGCGACAGCCAGATTCAGTGCAGCCGCAGTCAAGCCCCGCTTGGCCATCGCCGCACTGAAATCGCGCCAATCGAAATTGGCCTCACCCTCAGGCGCGCGTTCGCCGTGTCCACTCAGGAACAGGACCCGTCGTTCCCCGCCCCGGCTTAGCCGCAGCAAGGCATTGCTGATCGATTGCTCGGAGAGATCGGCGACTTTCTCGCTGCGCCCGGCGTAACGAATCAGCAGTTCGCCATCGACGGTAATGCCCTGCTCGCGGACCTGTTCCGGCGCGGTATCGGGGTTCACGAACCGCAAACCGATATGCGCCGAGCCGCGCAGATAACGATCCACCATGCGCTGCACCCGCGCCCGAACCAGTTCGTCTTCACGAGCGAAGGCGACGATTTCGAGCGGCGCGTTCAGTTGGGCAAGGATCGCGGTACTTGCTTCGGAAAGGGTGTTACGCGCCCCAGACGTCCAGTCGAATTGATGACTGTGGCGGCTGCTCAACCAGCCGGCCAGGACAACCGCCAACACGAACAACACCGTGAAGGCCAGATTGGCGAGACGCTGGCTACGCATCTTCTCTCCCCCACGACATCGGCCCCAAACGCTGTGCCTCCAGGCGATGCACCGCCAGACCCAGGAACAGCAGGATACCGAGCCCGAAATAGATCAGATCGACGCTGTCGAGGATGCCCTGCAGGAAATTCTGGACGTGGGTCAGCATCGAAAGATAAGCGAGCACCCCGCCCTCGCCTTTGGTGGCCGCCAGATCGATGACCCACAGCAACAACAGCAGACCGAAACCGCCAATCGCGGCCACCCCGGGATGCTCGGTAAGCGAGGACACAAACAGTCCAGCGGCGACAAACATGGCCGACAACAACCACAACCCCATCAGACCGGCCGCGAGCTTACCCATATCCAGCGAGCCCGCGAACAGCAGCGACAAAGGCAGCATCGCCACCAGCGCCAGCAATACGCTGAAGAAGCCGAGCAGACCGAGATACTTGCCAAGCACGATCTGCGTGCTGGAGATCGGTGCACTGCGCAACAGCACCAGGGTGCCGCTGCGACGTTCCTCACTGAGGGTCCGCATGGTCACCAGCGGCGCGATCAGCAACAGGACCACTGCCGCCGCACCGAAGGCCGGCGCGACCACCAGGTCGGTCACCCCGGGGGCGCCTTCCATGCCCGCCAGTCGCGGCTGCAACTGCAGGTAAATATCGAGCTGGGCGAGGAACAACCAGCCGATCAGGAACGAGGCCACGGCCAGGATCACCCAGGCCAGCGGGGACAGGAACAAGGCGCGCAGTTCGCGTCCGGCGATGAGTCCGATCGCATTCATGTCGGCGGTGCCTCATGCACGGTCAGATCGACAAACAACTGCTCCAGCGTCACCCATTCCGGGGTCAGTTCACGCAGCCCCCAGCCGCCCTCCTGCGCCAGCACCGCAACCGCTTCGGCGACCTCCCCGGCGTTGCCGTCTATGCGCAACACCCAGCGATCTCCTTCCGCTTTCACATCAAGCACACCCGGCAATGCAGCGAGCGCGTCACCGTTTCCGGGCTGGACGAAACGTACCCGCAGACGGGATTCACGGGTTGCCACCAGGTCGTCGGTGTGTGCGCTGAACACCAGTTCCCCACGCCGGATGATCTGCACCCGGTTACATAGCGCCTGCACCTCGGGAAGGATATGGGTGGAAACGATGACCCCATGCGCTCGTCCCAGCTCGGCGATCAGGGCGCGAATCTCGATGATCTGGATCGGGTCCAGCCCGACCGTGGGCTCATCGAGGATCACCACCTCCGGTTCATGCACGATGGCCTGCGCGATCCCGACCCGCTGCTGAAACCCCTTGGACAGATTGCCGATCAGACGCCGACCGACCTTCTCCAGCCCGCAACGCTGTTTGGCGCGATCCACGGCACTAACGACGGCCTTGCCGCGCAGACCATGCAAGCCTGCACAGAAACGCAGAAATTCATCGACTCCCGCGTCGCGATACAGCGGCGGCACCTCCGGGAGATAGCCGATATGCGCTTTCGCGGCCTTGGGGTGACGACGCAGATCGATCCCGGCAACCCGTACTCGACCGGCGCTTGGCGCCAGATTGCCGGTGAGCATCTGCATGGTGGTCGATTTGCCGGCGCCGTTCGGTCCGAGGAAGCCAAGGATGTCGCCGCGATTCAGTGTGAAGGACACATCCCGCACTGCCGACAAGGCCCCGAAATAGCGGCCCAGGCCCTCGACCTCGATCAAGGGCAGCGCTTTGGCGATGGGTTCTGCGCGATGCGTGGAAAGGTTCATGGAAGCGCGATGTTAGGCGTTTGTCGGCTTGGACGAAATGCGTTCAACAAGGTTCCGCTGCCATGCTGTGATAGCGTCGCGGCTTCCCACTTCCGCGCCCCCACCCGAGACCCTGAAAATGCCCTGGCTGGAACTCACGCTGTCTGCAACGCCGACCGATGCCGACACCCTATCCGACGCCCTTGATCTCGCCGGGGCTGCGGCCATCACCCTGCGCGATGCGGCCGACCAGCCGATCTTCGAGCCGCCGCCCGGCGCATCGAAGGTCTGGGATCAGACCGAGGTGATCGGGCTGTTCGAATCGGATGTCGATGTCGATGCCCTGCTGCTCGGACTCAGCGCACGTCTCGGCCAACTCCCGGCGTGGCGGCTGCAACCGCTGGAAGATCGCGACTGGGTCCGTGCCTGGATGGACGACTACCGTCCTATGCGGTTTGGCGAACGGCTTTATGTCGTGCCCCGCGACATGACTCCTCCCGACCCGGCGGCCATCAATTTGCGTCTCGACCCCGGTCTGGCATTCGGCACCGGCACGCACCCCACCACCGCCCTGTGCCTGCGCTGGCTGGATGCCACCGATCTCAAAGGCAAGACCGTGATCGATTACGGTTGCGGCTCCGGGATCCTCGCCATTGCTGCGCTGTTGCTGGGCGCTGCCCGGGTAATCGCGGTCGATAACGACCCGCAGGCGCTGATCGCCACCGCCGACAATGCCCGCGACAATGGTGTCGCCGATCGACTCGAGACCTCTCTTCCCGACGACTGCCCCAGTGAAAGCGCCGACATCCTGGTCGCCAACATTCTCGCCGCCCCGCTGATGTCGCTCGTCCCCACATTCGCGCGCCGAGTTCGCCCCGGCGGTCTGCTCACCCTTTCCGGCATCCTCGACGCGCAGGGAGGTCAGGTCAAAGCTGCGTATCAACCCGACTTTGTGATGCACCCGGCAACGGCGCAGGACGGCTGGCTGCGCCTGGACGGACAACGCAAGACGCCGAACCGTTGAGCCTTGTCCGGCGCCCGCGATCCGCCCCCGTCTCGCCATATCTGCCCGACAGGACCGGCTGCAGCCGCGAAGGGCTTCGATCTAAAGACACTTCGCGGCCAACGCCACGCCAACCGACCGCTCGTGGAGAGAACCGCGCCGAGAAGAAACAATTTTTAACGATTGGCGATCACAAATAGACATACACCACGACCTGGATCACCAAACCGTGCGAAAAACCGTTTGGAATACCTTATTCGCAAAAGGTATTCTGATCAGCCCCCAGTTACCCAATACTGAACCGGGCGATCATGCGAATCGGGCCATACGAATTCGATAACAACATAGCCCTCGCGCCGATGGCTGGCATCTCCGATCTGCCTTTCCGGAGCCTGTGCCGACAACTCGGAGCGGGCTGGACCGTGTCCGAGATGGTGACTTCCCGCCCGGACCTGCGCGCCAGCCGCAAGACCCAGTTGCGCCTGCAGCACGGCGACGGCAGCGACGGTCCACGTATCGTACAGATCGTTGGCGCCGACCCGGCGCAACTCGCCGACACGGCCCGTTTCAACGTGGACAACGGCGCCGACATCATCGACATCAACATGGGCTGCCCGGCGAAGAAGGTCTGCAATGTCGCCTCCGGCTCCGCCCTGCTGCGCGACGAAGCCCTGGTTGCGGACATCCTGGAAGCCGTGGTCAACGCCGTCGCCGTCCCGGTCACGCTCAAGACCCGTACCGGTTGGGATGCGGAATCCCGCAACGCGCTGCGCATTGCGAAACTGGCCGAAGCGTCCGGCATTCAGGCCCTGACCCTGCATGGCCGCACCCGGGATGACCGCTTCACCGGCCACGCCGAATACCGGACCATCGCCGAAGTCAAAGCCGGCATATCGATCCCGGTGATCGCCAATGGCGACATCGATTCCGCCGACAAGGCGCGCGCCGTGCTCGCCGAAACCGGCGCGGATGCGGTCATGGTCGGACGCGCCGCACGCGGCCGTCCCTGGTTGCTCGGCCAGATTGCCGCCCGACTCGCGGGCCGGGACATCGCCGATCCCGCGCTCGACACGATTCATACCCTGATTCGCGATCATCTGGTCGCCATGCATGCCTTTTATGGCGACGCCCACGGCGTGCGCATTGCGCGCAAACACATCGGCTGGTACCTCGATGCGCTGCCGTTCGCCGTCAGCAACACGCAGCGTCAGCAGATCAATCGGGCCGTCGATGGCACCACCCAGATCGCGCTGATTGAATCCTTGTTCAGCAGTAACGCGCAGGAGGCGCTGGCGGCATGAACGATCAAATCCCTGATCATCTCGATCTGATCACCTCCGCCGAGGTCACGGATCAACCGCTTCGGGAATGCGTGCGCGATGCCCTGGATCGCTATTTCGCCGATCTCGATGGCGGCGAAGCCCCCGGCGGGCTGTATCAGCTCCTGCTTCAGGAAGTCGAAGTACCGATGCTCGAAGTCGTGCTGCGCGAATGCAATTTCAATCAGACCCGCGCCGCCCAGGTGCTCGGTCTCAATCGCGGCACGCTGCGCAAGAAGCTCAAGGAACACGGGCTCGGCTGAATCAGATCCATCCACATTCTCGCCGTATCATTAATTCCCACGCGCTGGCTGAGCGAAGCCAAAGCCCGCGCTACAATCCCCGCCCTTTTCCATCACCCCCTCCAGGAGCACCCCCATGGCAGACGGCATCAAGCCCATCCGCCGGGCGCTGATCAGCGTCTCGGACAAGACCGGCATCGTCGATTTCGCGAAGTTACTTTCCGCGCGCGGCGTTGAGATTCTGTCCACTGGAGGTACCGCCAAACTGCTCGCCGACAGCGGCGTCGCGGTGATCGAAGTCTCCGACCACACCGGCTTCCCGGAGATGATGGACGGTCGCGTCAAGACCCTGCACCCGAAGATCCACGGCGGTCTGCTGGGGCGTCGCGGCAAGGACGACGCAGTCATGGCCGCGCACGGCATTGCGCCCATCGATCTGGTGGTGGTCAACCTCTATCCGTTCCAGGCCACCATCGCCCGCCCGGATTGCGATCTGCCGATGGCGATCGAGAACATCGACATCGGTGGCCCGACCATGCTGCGCTCCGCCGCCAAGAATCATAACGATGTCGCCGTGGTCGTCGATGCCGGGGACTACGCCCGTGTCATCGCACAGATGAACGCCAACGACGGCGGCCTCGACTACGCGCTGCGTTACCAGCTTGCGGTCAAGGTGTTCGAACACACCGCGCAATACGACGGCGCGATCGCCAACTATCTCGGCAAGATCGACGCCGACGGCAGCCAGCGCGACTTCCCCAACACCATCAACCTGCAGTTCCGTCAGGTGCAGACCATGCGCTACGGCGAGAACCCGCATCAAAGCGCGGCGTTCTTTGTCGAAGACGGCATCACCGAGGCCTCGGTGGCAACCGCCCGGCAGTTGCAGGGCAAGGAACTCTCCTACAACAACATCGGCGACACCGACGCTGCGCTGGAATGCGTCAAGCAATTCGATGTCACCCAGGACGGCGGCCCGGCCTGCGTCATCGTCAAGCACGCCAACCCCTGTGGTGTGGCGGTCGGCACCAGCCTGATGGACGCCTACGACCGTGCCTTCAGGACCGATCCGGAATCGGCCTTCGGCGGCATCATCGCCTTCAATACCGAACTGGACGGCGAGACCGCCGCCGCGATCTGCGAACGCCAGTTCGTCGAAGTCATCATTGCGCCCAAGGTCTCCGCCGCCGCCGTCGAAGCCGTCGCCGCCAAGAAGAATGTGCGCCTTCTCGAGTGCGGCGCGTGGCCGGTCGAGCGCAACAGCTATCTCGACTTCAAGCGCGTCAAGGGTGGCCTGCTGGTGCAGGACTCCGATCTGGCCCTGTTGAACGAGATGAAGGTGGTCACCGAACGCACCCCGACCGAGGCGGAAATGGCCGACCTGCTGTTTGCTTGGCGGGTATCGAAGTACGTCAAATCCAACGCCATTGTCTACGCCAAGGGCAACATGACCATCGGCGTCGGCGCGGGCCAGATGAGCCGCGTCAATTCGGCGCGTATCGCCGGCATCAAGGCCGAACATGCGGGCCTGGAGGTGAAAGGCTCGGTGATGGCCTCCGACGCCTTCTTCCCGTTCCGCGACGGACTCGACGCGGCGGCCGCCGTCGGCATCACCGCCGTCATCGAGCCGGGCGGCTCCATGCGCGACGACGAAGTCATCGCCGCCGCCAACGAACATGGCATCGCGATGGTCTTCACCGGCATGCGCCACTTCCGCCACTAAACGGGACCAGCCCCTTGTCCGGCATCGAGCAGATGCAACTGAAGTTCGACCCGCAGCAGGACCGCCTCCTGCTGCGGGTCAACTCATTGGACAAGCAGCAACTGCGCTTCTGGCTCACCCGCCGCATCGTCAAACGCCTGCTGCCACCGCTGATCGACCTACTCCAGAAATCCGTTGCCGGAGATCGGTCCGGCGACGCCAAGACCGCCGCCGCCCTGTTCGAATTCGAACAACAGACGGTCCGCGACCATGTCGATTTCGTCTCCGAATTCGACGATGACGCCACCAGCCTGCCGCTCGGCGAAGACGGCCTGCTGATCGAAACCGTCTCCCTGACCACCCATGAAGGCGGCGACGTCAGCGTCAAACTCGCCAACAATTCCAACACCTCCGCCACCCTGCGCCTCAACGAAAAGCTTCTGCACAGCCTGTTCGCGATCCTGCGTCAGGCGCTCGCCGTCGCGGATTGGGATCTACCCAGCACCGCAGCAAGCGCGTCTTCGATGGCAATCGACATCCATAAACCCAGCGTGATTCATTAGCAGTCCGCCGTGTTTCGGCAGACCCGGCGGATGTAACGGATAGACCTGATTCGATATCCGGTGCATTTGCAGGCCGGTTGCAAGCCGACCAGACTCGAGCCGTATTCATCGCTCCGGGTCGCACCATGAACGCCGCGCTGTTGTTTTTTATCGCCCTGATCGCGACCGCACTTGCCATGCAGTCATGGGTCGAGCGTGTACGGGTGCCGTTCAGCGTATTTCTGGTTGTGCTGGGATTTCTGGCTTCCGAGGCATTCATCGCGGCGGGCGGCGACACCGGATTGCGCTGGCAACATTTCGGCACCTTGGTTTTTCATGTTCTGCTGCCGGCATTGATCTTCGAAGCGGCATTCAACATCGATGCACGCCTGTTATGGCGCAACCTGGGGCTCGTCCTGCTGCTCTCGATTCCCATGATGGTGATCTCGGCGGGCGTTACCGGTGCCCTGCTGTTTTACGGTCTCGACCACGCCAGCGGTTTTCCCTGGATCGCGGCACTGCTAGGCGGAGCGATACTGGCCGCAACCGATCCAGGCGCGGTGCTCGCGTCGTTCAGGAGGCTGGGTGTTCCGGCACGTCTGAGCGTGCTGACCGACGGCGAGAGCCTGTTCAACGATGCCACGGCAGTGGTCCTGTTCATGCTGCTGCTTGGCCTGGCGCAGCACGGCGGGAGTATCGAGGCCGGGGCTGTCGGACTGGCATTTCTGCGTGTGTTCTTCGGTGGAATACTGGTCGGCGCGGGGATTGCCGGAATCGCCAGTGTGATCAGACTGGGATCACGCGAACCGATAGCGGTCGGGGTACTGACGCTGCTCAGTGCCTACGGCAGCTATTTCGTCGCGGAAAGCGTTGCAGTCTCCGGCGTGGTGGCGACGCTGAGTACGGGCTTGCTGCTTGGCCATCTCGAACGTCGCCGCAACGATAGCGATGGCCGTCGCTCCCTGCACCTGCTCTGGGAATATCAAGGTTGGCTGGCAAACACCCTGATATTTCTGCTCGCCGGGGTAAGCGTTCAGATCACCATGTTCAGCGAGCAATGGCAGGCGATTTCGATCGGTGTCGCCGCCGTCCTGGCCGCGCGAGCACTCGGGCTTTTGTTGGTCGTCCCATTAGCCAGCCAGCTTCCCGGCATCGACGCGATCCCGCTGCGTTGGTTGACGGTGTTGCATTGGAGCGGTGTGCGCGGCGCCGTGACGCTCGCTCTGGCGCTGTCGCTCCCGACGGATCTGCCCTATTGGTGGACGCTGCAATCGATTTCCTACGGCGTGGTCCTGTTCACCTTGCTGGTTCAGGCGACCAGCATGGAAGCGTTGTTACGGCGTCTGAAGATCAGCGACTGAGCCAATCCGTGGGTTTCAGGTACACGTCATACAAAACCGCTTCCGGGGTTCCCGGTTCCGGGTGCCAGTTGTAGCGCCATTTCACCTCGGGCGGCAGCGACATGAGAATCGACTCGGTGCGTCCGACCCCGCTTTGCAGCCCAAACAGGGTGCCCCGGTCGAACACCAGATTGAACTCGACATAGCGACCACGGCGGTAGGCCTGGAAGTCGCGTTCGCGCTCCCCATAGGGCATCGCCTTGCGACGTTCGACGATGGGCAGATAGGCATCGATGTACCCGTCGCCGACGGCGCGCATGAATTCGAAGGTCTTATCGAAGCCCCATTCATTGAGGTCGTCGTAGAACAGACCGCCGATGCCACGCGGCTCGTTGCGATGTTTGAGGTGGAAGTATTCGTCGCACCACTTCTTGAAACGCGGGTAGACGTCCTCGCCGAACGGCACACACAGGTCGTGTGCGGTCTGATGCCAATGCACCACGTCTTCACGAATGCCGTAGTAGGGGGTCAGGTCGAAGCCACCGCCGAACCACCAGACCGGCTCCTCGCCTTCCTTCTCGGCGATGAAGAAACGCACATTGGCGTGCGAGGTCGGCACATGGGGATTGCGCGGATGGATCACCAGGGACACACCCAATGCCTGGAAACCGCGTCCGGCGAGTTGCGGTCGGTTTGCGGTCGCCGACGCGGGCAGGTTAGTGCCGAACACGTGCGAGAAGTTGACCCCCCCTTTTTCCAGCACCTCGCCGCCTTCGATGGCGCGCGTGCGACCACCGCCGCCTTTGGCATTGTCCCAGGTATCTTCACCGAAACGGGCTTGCGGCTCCTGGGTTTCCAATGCGGCACAGATACGATCCTGCAGGTCCAGCAGGTAAGCCTTGACGGCTGCGACGTCGATTTCACTCATGGGGCGAGGCTCCAAAACGAGACCGGCCCGCAAAGGCGGGCCGGCAGATCATGCGTAATGTTCAGCGGTACGGCTTACCAGGGCATGAAACGGTTCATCATGCCCATCGGGCGGGCAACGTTGTAATTCATCGCGTTGATGTCGTAGCCCATGCGGCGGGTGGAAACCGCCATGGTCTGGATGCTGCGATTCATCTGATTCATGTTGGTCAGGATCGGCTCCAAGGTATCGATGCTTTCGTTCATCTTGGTCAGGCTGACCATCATCGGCTCGAGCACATGCATCTGGTCGGCAACATCTTCGACATTGACCGCCATGGAATCGACACGATCGGTCATGACCACAATGCTGCGGGTGATCTGGCCCATGTTGTCGGTCATCACCGACATGTTGTGATCCGCCGAACGGGCGAGCAGCGCCATGTCGGTGGTCAGGCTGTAGATCAGGTAGAAGCCGTAGAAGGCGAGCACGATGAACGCGAACATGGACGGGTAGACCACGAACTCCCAGCGGCGAGCGCTGCGTTCGAAGCTGCGCGTGAAGCGCTCCATGCATTCAGCACCGGCGGCAACCGGATCACCCATGGGGGCAGCAGGGATGCCGGGAAGGGATTGCTGCGCGTAACTCGGGATATCGCCGGAGCGGGTCATTCGTAAGCCTCTGTGACACGATCCGTCGCCAGGGTCTGGCAGCCGGATTCATGACTGAATTCTTATCTTCTAATGGGCCCACCGTTGGGCGGGAAGTCATCATAACCGAGCCATTTCGGCGCTCGCCACCTCAATTACAAATAGTTGTAATAGAACGATTTTATTTGCCTTGCGATTAATCAACCCGCCCGCAACCGACTGCCATTTTTGACATCGAAGATCGGCGTCGGCCCCTGCCGTCCACCGGTCGCACCAGACAGCACAAAATCGATCGCGGAACCGGTGCGCAAACGCGCCTGAAGCGCGTTCCGTGCGGGCGGACGACCGGCCAAATTGGCGCTGGTCGAAACGATCGCGCCACCGAAGGCCTGACACAAACTGGCCGCCAGGGGATGCGCCGTGACCCGCACCGCAATCGTGGGATGATCGCCACGTAACCATGCCGGGGTATCCGCACGCGCCGGCATGACCCAGGTCACCGGCCCCGGCCAAGTAGCCATGGCCTTTTTGAATTCACCCTCCCTGAGCGGACCGATAAACGGTTCGATCTGGGTGAACTCGGATGCAATCAGGATCAGCCCCTTGTGCATCGGGCGCTGTTTGACCTGCAGCAGGCGCCTCACCGCGCGTTCGTCCAAGGGGTCGCAGCCCAGGCCGTAAACGCCTTCCGTGGGATACGCCACCAGACCGCCGCTGCGTAGCACGGCGGCTGCCCGACTTACCGGGAAGCGGCTCTCCCGGCTGCCTGCATCAGGCGGCATGCATCAACCCTTTTTGGTGGACGTCTTGTTCGGGGCGGCCTTTTTGGCAACCGGTTTCTTCGCCGCAGACTTGTTGGCGACGGTTTTCTTTGCCGGGGCCTTTTTGGGCGCGACCTTTTTGGCCGGGGCCTTTTTCGTAGGGGCTGTCTTGGCCGCCTCGCCGTCCGCCTTCTTCGCCGCACTGCGGCCCCGACCCTTCTTTTCCGGGGCTTCGGCGATCAGCTGGGCGCATTCCTCGGCGGTCAGCGATTCCGGCTCGCGATCCTTGGGAATCTTGGCGTTCTTCTTCTTGTCAGTGATGTATGGCCCATAACGGCCACGTAGCACCTGGATACCCAATTCCGGGAAGTCCTTGATGAGCCGGTTGGCATCGGCCACCTTCTTCTCGGCGACCAGTTCCAAGGCGCGCTCGCGCGTCACCGTGTAGGGGTCGTCCTCCTTGCCGAGCGAGGCAAACTTGCTGCCATAGCGGACATACGGCCCGAAGCGGCCGATGTTGACGGACAAGGGCTCGCCTTCGTCGGTCTCGCCCAGATCACGTGGGAGCTTGAACAGTTCCAGCGCCTCCGGCAGTTCGATGGTATCCATGCGTTGTCCGGCGCGCAGGCTGGCGAACTGCGGTTTGTCCTCATCCTCTCGGGTGCCGATCTGAACGAACGGCCCATAGCGGCCCATGCGGACCGAAACCGGCTTGCCGGACTTCGGATCGGTGCCGAGTTCCCGCGCCCCGGCAACCTCATCGCGCGACACGTCGCCCTTGGATTCGACCTGGGAAATGAACGGCTCCCAGAACTTGTGCAACAGCGGAACCCAATCCTCTTCACCACGCGAAACCGCGTCGAGTTCATCTTCCAGCCTGGCGGTGAAGTCGTAATCGACATAGGTGGTGAAGTGTTCGGCGAGAAACTTTCCAACCACGGTACCGATATCGGTGGGCCGGAAACGACGCCGATCCATCTCCACGTATTCACGGTTCTGCAACGTGGAGATGATCGACGCGTACGTGGACGGACGACCGATGCCGTATTCCTCCAGGGCGCGAACCAGACTCGCTTCGGTGTAACGCGGTGGCGGCTCGGTGAAATGCTGATCGGTGCGCAGTGCCTTGAGCAGGACGCGATCACCCTCTTCCATCGCCGGCAGGATGCGGTCATCACTGTCTTCCGGCTTGGCGTCATCCATGTCTTCACGATAGACACGCATGAAGCCCGGATCGGCAATCGTGGAACCGGTGGCACGCAGCAGATTGCCTTCGCCGGCGGCGAAATCGACGGCCACCTGATCGATGGTTGCGTGCTGCATCTGACAGGCGATGGCCCGCTTCCAGATCAGATCGTAGAGCTTGAGCTGGTCCGCACTCAGATAGCCCTTCATCTCATCCGGGGTGCGCATCGCCGAGGTCGGACGAATGGCCTCGTGGGCTTCCTGAGCGTTCTTTGCCTTGGTCTTGTAGACGCGCGGCGCATCCGGAAGGTCGCCGGCCCCGAAACGCTCGCGCACAAACTGGCGGATCTCGTCGACCGCTTCCTGCGCGAGGCTGACCGAGTCGGTACGCATATAGGTGATCAGACCGATGGCACCGCCACCAATATCGACACCTTCGTAAAGCTGCTGGGCGACGCGCATCGCCCGCGACGCCGAGAAACCCAGCTTGCGTACCGCTTCCTGCTGCAAGGTCGAGGTGGTAAACGGCGGCGCCGGGTAACGCTTGCGCTGCTTCTTTTCGACTGAAGCGACCGTGACCATGCCGCCGTCGGTGGCCGCCTTGAGTTCCGCTTCGGCCTGATGCGCGGTGTCGCCGTTCTCGAACGAAAACTGCTCGACGCGCTCGCCGTGGAAGCGATAAAGCCGGGCGATGAAATCCTGATCCGCCTTGTTGAGATCGGCTTCCAGCGACCAGTATTCGCGCGGCTGGAAATTGATGATCTCGTTCTCGCGCTCGACGATCATGCGCAACGCCGGACTCTGCACCCGCCCCGCAGACAGGCCGCGCTTCACCTTGCGCCAGAGCAACGGCGACAGATTGAAACCGACCAGATAATCCAGCGCACGGCGCGCCTGTTGGGCATTGACCAGGTCCATCGAAAGTTCACGCGGCTGCGCCATCGCTTCCTGGATCGCCCGTTTGGTGATTTCGTGGAACACCACGCGATAGACCGGCTTGTCCTTGAGCACGCCTTTTTCACGCAGCAATTCAGCGAGATGCCAGGAGATGGCTTCGCCTTCGCGATCCGGGTCAGTCGCGAGGTACAGGGCATCCGCCTTCTTCAGCGAGCGGACGATGGCCTGGACATGGCGATCGCTCTTGTCGATCACCTGATACTTCATCTGGAAGTCGTGCGCCGGATCGACCGCGCCCTCCTTGGGCACGAGATCGCGGACGTGTCCGAAAGACGCCAACACCTCAAAACCGGAGCCGAGGTATTTGTTGATGGTCTTCGCCTTGGCCGGCGATTCGACGATCAGCAGATTCATGAATGTGCGGAATCCTGTGCAGCAAAACGGCGGGTCATGCCCGCCGTTGATGAATAATTTGAGCCTTTATATAGCCTCAATTGAGGTATCCGGTGAAATTCTCGAACACCAGATTCTCCATCCAGGCATACGCATCCTCCTGCCCGGGCTGGCTGAACAGCACCATCAGCACCACCCATTTCAGGTCGTCGGCGTCGAAATCTGCCTCGTTCAGCGCCATGGCGCGATCGATGACCAGTTCGCGGCTTTCCGCAGACAGAATGCCCAGCTGTTCCAGATACATCAGGAAGCCCCGGCATTCGACATCCAGCTTGTCCGCTTCCTCATCCGAATAGATACGGATCGCGCGACTGAAAACCGTCGAGGTGGACTGCCCCTGACGAGCGGCAAGACCATCCATCCAATCGAAGGCCTTATGGATTTCTGTCAGCGGGAAACCGGCATCAAGCAGATCCGTCTGCATGGAATCACGGTCGAAGCGGACTGCGGTATCGTCGTCCAGGAAGTTCTGGAACAGATACACGAGTACGTCGAGCACGTTTTCTTTCATGAGTCACCTTGAGGGTCGACGCGGCGGCAAACGGCACACGGGCTCACCGGGTTCGACTGAAACGCCCGCCTGGTATGGCTTCCACGCGGCCTTGCAATTCGAGGAGCAGGAGCATGGAGGAAACCACTTCAGGGGTCAATTGACTGCGTTCGACGATGGAATCGACCGATGTCGGCTCAAATCCGATCACGTCGATCAGACGCTGGTAGTCGGCATCAAGCCCCGCATCAAACCCGGCATCGATCGATTCCGCATCCTCGATCCTGGGACCATCCCCGGTATCGAAAAGGCCGATCAAAGCACCAAGTTCATCGCCGATGTCCTGTGCGGTTTCGACCAGTTTCGCCCCCTGCTTGATCAGCGCGTTGCAGCCGCGCGCCATCGGGTTATGGATGGAACCGGGAATCGCAAACACCTCCCGCCCTTGTTCCATCGCCAATCGTGCGGTGATCAGTGACCCACTGCGCAAGGCCGCTTCGACCACCAGCGTGCCGACGGCCATGCCACTGATGACCCGATTGCGGCGCGGGAAATTGTTCGCCAGCACTGGGGTGCCAACCGGATACTCGGTGATCAGGGCACCCTGCTCGGCGATCGCTTCCGCCAAGTCCTGATTGCGCACCGGATACAGCCGATCCGGCCCGGTTCCCATGACGGCGATCGTGATCCCGCCCGCATCCAGCGCGCCTTGATGAGAAGCCGCATCGATACCCAGCGCCAGTCCGCTGGTGATGGCCAGCCCGGACCCGGCCAATGACTTGGCGAAATCCCTCGCGGTCTCCGCGCCGCTCTTCGTGGGTTTACGGCTTCCGACGATCGCCAACTGCGGCAAACCCAACACCTCCGGGCGACCCCGCACGAACAACAAAGGCGGCGGATCGCCGAGATCAGTGAGCAGGTTCGGGTAATCGGTATCGGCGCGACAGACAATGTGACAACCGGGCTGCGCCGCCCAATTCAGATCCGCCTCCACGCCCGCCCAATCGGGATGCGCGATGCCATCGAGACTGCGCTCCCTGAGCCCGGCCCCGGACAGCGCCGAACGCGAAGCCGCCAACACCGCAGCCGGCGAACCGAATCGCTCGACGAGTGCCGAAAACCCGCGCGCGCCAACGCCGGGCACCCGCCACAACGCCAGCCAATCCTTCAGCGTCTGTGCGTCCATTCCCTGGCTGTGATTCAAGGCGTGGCGATGGTATCGCCGGTATGGATCGCCTGGGTCGCAGACATGATCAAGGCGTACGAAACCTGATCGTAGACACGGAAAATCATCGCCAGACCGACACGTTCCTCGGGCAGGATCGCGATCTCCGACACCGCCCCCTCGGTCTTGTCCTCAAACACCTCGCCACCGATGAACACACCGACCACATCGCCGCGCTCGACACCGGCCTTGCTGCCGACATCGAGCACCATGATCTGCCCGGGACCACCCTGGACCAGCCCATCCATGAAGTTGATCACCTTGCCCCGCAGCTGCGGGTCGGGCGATTTCGGCGCATAACTGATGAAGCTGTCCTGCGGGTCCGGCGGCAACACGCGCAGGCCCTGGATGATCTGCTCGCTGGCGCTCTCGATGCGCATGGTCGCCGGATCGCCCCAACGCTCGACGTACCCTTTGCCGACATGCACGATCTCGCGACCGATCTCCTGATTCCGGATCTCGCCGCTGTCCATGTCCAGGACATCCACCTTGTAGGGCTGGCCCATGCGATAGATGCCGAATTCACGCCCGTGCTGACTCTCCAATCCGCGCACATAAACGCGATCGCCCCGACCGACAATCAAGTGTTCGCCAACCGGCTTGAGCACGTAGGCCGCACTGTTGAACTCCTGCGGATTCATCACTCGCGGCAGCTCAAAGAAGCCTTTCAGCTTCGACACATCGAAGGCCGGAACCGCTTCGCGATCGGACACCTCACGTACCTTGGGCGACAATTTGACCACTGGCCGACCGCGTTCACCCACCTGCAGACGCGGTTCGCCGTCAATGGTCACCAGTTCGATGCGATCGCCCGGATAGATCAGATGCGGATTCTCGATCGACGGATTGGCGCGCCAGATTTCCTGCCAGCGCCACGGGTCCTTGAGAAAGCGCCCGGCTATCCCCCAGAGCGTGTCGCCACGCTGCACGATGTACGAATCCGGGTGCCCATCGGCCAGCGCCACCCGACCCGAGTTGGCGTTGCCATCGGCAAACGCGGACGTGCCGACGATGAGGGAAAGCGCCAAAAACAAGGCTGAAACAAGCGCCTGAACCGGGTGCATCCGCGACATCTCCACAAGATTGGAATGGTCGGCAGTATGGCACACGCAAAACCGCATCCGGTAAGATGCCCAATCCCTGCGATACTGCAGCTAAACCTTTGAAGCGATTCGATTATGGCTATCCTCGACATCCTCCAGTTCCCGGACAACCGCCTGCGCACCAAGGCTCAGCCCGTCGCCGAGTTCAATGCCGAGCTGGGCAAGCTGATCGACGACATGTTCGAGACCATGTATCGCGCTCCCGGTATCGGCCTGGCCGCCACCCAGATCGACGTCCATCGACAACTCATCGTGATCGACATCAGCGAGGAGAAAAACGAACCCCGGGTATTCATCAACCCCGAGATCGTGCGCAAGGACGGCATCGAGGAAATGGAGGAAGGCTGCCTGTCGGTGCCCGGCGCCTATGAGAAGGTGCGACGCGCCGACCGGATCACGGTCCGCGCGCTGGATCGCGACGGCAAGCCGTTCGAACTTGAGGCCGATGGCCTGCTCGCGGTCTGCGTGCAGCATGAGATCGATCATCTCAACGGCAAACTGTTCGTCGATCACATTTCCGAACTCAAGCGCCAACGCATCCGCAGCAAGCTGGTCAAGGTGCAGAAGCAGCACAAGAAGCCGGATGACGATCGCCATACTGCGGCGATCTGAACCGACCCGCCGGAGCGGCTTCCGCCGCGATGGGCGTCGCTCAACGACCCGTCGCGGCGGAAGCCGCTCCTGCGTTATGTTCCACCGGCTCTTCCCTGATCTCCGCGACACAACCACCTCGGTTACCCGTCTATGCGCATCCTTTACGCCGGCACCCCGGAATTCGCCGTCGCCGGGCTCGACGCCCTGCTCAGTCATGGTTACGACGTAATCGCCGTCTACACCCAGCCGGATCGCCCGGCGGGGCGCGGTCGCAAGCTGACGCCCAGCCCGGTCAAGCAGCGCGCGCTTGAACACGACATTCCGGTCTATCAGCCTGCCAGCCTCAAGGGTGAGTCAGCACAGACCGAACTCGCGGCGCTGAACGCCGATCTGATGGTCGTTGCCGCCTACGGTCTGCTGCTGCCGAAGGCCGTGCTCGATGCGCCGCGTCTGGGCTGCATCAACATCCACGGATCGCTGCTGCCGCGTTGGCGGGGTGCCGCACCGATCCAGCGCGCCATCCTGGCCGGTGACACCGAAACCGGCATCACCATCATGCAGATGGATGTCGGCCTGGATACCGGCGACATGCTGATCAAAGTGGCCTTGCCGATCTCCGACGACATGACCGCCGGCGACGTGCACGACCAACTCGCACGCCTGGGCGGTGAAGCCCTGATCGATGCCCTGAAGCAGCTCTCCGCCGGGACCCTGAAAGCCGAAAAACAGGACGACGCGCTCGCCAACTACGCCAAAAAGCTCGACAAGGCCGAAGCCCTGATCGACTGGAACAAGCCCGCCACCGAACTCGACCGTCAGGTCCGCGCCTTCAATCCCTGGCCGGTTGCGCAGACCCTTTGGGGCGACAAGGCCATGCGTATCTGGAAAGCGCGACCCGGTCAGGGCAAGGGTGTACCCGGCTGCGTACTCAAAGCGGACAAGGACGGCATCGAAGTCGCTACCGGCAACGGCTCCTTGATCCTGCTTGAGGTGCAGATGCCTGGCGGTAAGCGTCTTGCGGCGCGTGATTTCCTCAATGCGCACAATCTCGACGAGATCTGTTTCGACAGCGCCGTGACAGGTCAGGATTAAATGGCACGCCAGGCGCAGAGCGCGCGCGCCATCGCCGCGAAGGCCATTGCCGAAGTCCTCCGAGGGCAGAACTCGCTGTCCGCGCTGTTACCCCCTGCCTTGATCCATCTGGCGGACAGCCGCGATCGAGGGCTGATCCAGGAACTCGCCTACGGCAGCCTGCGTCGCCAGCCGACGCTCGCCCACATCGCGGCGCAACTCCTGCACAAACCACTCAAGGAACGCGATCAGGACGTGCAGGCGCTGATCCTGCTCGGCCTTTATCAACTGCGCGATATGCGCGTGCCCGCTCATGCAGCCCTGTCGGCCACCGCTGATGCGGCCCGCGAACTGGGAAAGGAATGGGCGGTCAAGCTGATCAACGGCGTGCTGCGCAATTACCAGCGCAATGCGGACAGCCTCAACGCCGCAGTGCAGACCAGCGACGCGGCCCGTCTCGCGCATCCCCAATGGCTGATCGACGCGCTGCGCGCCGACTGGCCGGACCACTGGGAACAGATCGTCGAGCACGGCAATCAAACCCCGCCGATGACCTTGCGAGTAAATACGCGCCAGAGCGACACCCCAAGCTATCTCGCCCGGCTGCATGAAGCCGGTATCGAGGCGAGCGCCAATCCTTTTGTTGGCACCGCGCTAACGCTCGATCGCGCCCCCGATGTCGACCAACTTCCCGACTTCGCCGACGGTGCTGCGTCGGTGCAGGACGCGGCCGCGCAGTTGGTCCCCGAGCTCATGAACCTGAGCGATGGGCAACACGTCCTCGATGCCTGCGCCGCCCCCGGCGGCAAAACCGGCCACCTGCTCGAAACCGCCAATCTCGACCTGATCGCCCTGGACATCGACGCAGGCCGTAACCAGCGCGTTCACGACAATCTGCAGCGCTTGAAGCTGCGTGCCGACATCCGCGTCGGCGATGCCTTGAAGCCCGCCGACTGGTGGGACGGCAAACCCTTCGACCGCATCCTGCTCGACGCCCCCTGCTCTGGCACCGGTGTCATCCGACGTCATCCCGACATCAAGGTCCTACGCCATGCCAACGACATCGCCCCGCTGGCACAACGACAGGGTCGCCTGCTCGATCTGCTGTGGGACACACTCGCGCCCGGCGGCGAACTGCTCTATGTGACCTGTTCCGTGCTCAAAGCGGAGAACAGCGCCGTGGTCAGTGCCTTCCTCAACCGCCAAGTACAGGCGGAAGCCCTGCCGATCGATGCTGAGTGGGGCATGGCACAGCCCGTCGGCCGCCAGACCCTGCCCGGTGAACACGGCATGGACGGGTTCTATTTCGCCCGCCTGCGCAAACGCACCTGACCGACACCACAACCGTAGGAGCGGCTTCAGCCGCGAGGTGCCTTCGATCAACGCCGATCGCGGCTGAAGCCGCTCCTACAGTCGGTATGTCGGCAACCTTGTGGCGCCCGGTACAATCGGGCTTTTCACGCCTTCTCCGGATTGCCCGCCATGAGCCTCGACCACTCCTCCGCCCACAACATCGCCAACGTCCTGATCGAGGCGATGCCGTACATCCAGCGTTACGTCGGCAAGACCCTGGTCATCAAGTACGGCGGCAACGCGATGACCGATCCGGCGCTGCAGGCCGGTTTCGCGCGCGACGTGGTGATGATGAAGCTGATCGGCATCAACCCGGTGGTGGTGCATGGCGGTGGCCCGCAGATCGGCAACCTGCTCAAGCGCATCGGCAAGGAGAGCGTGTTCATCGGCGGCATGCGGGTGACCGACTCGGAAACCATGGACGTGGTCGAGATGGTGCTGGGCGGCCTGGTCAACAAGCAGATCGTCAACCTGATCAACCAGCACGGCGGTCGCGCCGTCGGTCTGACTGGCAAGGACGGCGACCTGATCCGCGCCCGCAAGCTGAAGATGACCCACACCCCGGAAGGCGCGGACGCGGCGCAGGAAGTCGATCTCGGTCATGTCGGCGAAGTCGAATCCATCGACGCGTCGGTGGTCGCGATGCTCGACGAATCCGGCTTTATTCCCGTGGTCGCCCCGGTCGGCGTCGGCAAAAACGGGCATTCCTACAACATCAATGCCGACCTGGTGGCCGGCAAACTCGCCGAGGTGCTGCAGGCGGAAAAACTCATCCTGCTGACCAACACCGTCGGTCTGCTCGACAAGCAAGGGGAATTGCTCACCGGCCTGGACGCGAAACAGGTCGATGCCTTGATCGCCGACGGCACCATCTCCGGCGGCATGCTGCCGAAGATCGGCTGCGCGATGGACGCGATCAAGGCCGGGGTGCGCAGCGCCCACATCATCGACGGTCGGGTGGAACACGCGGTTTTGCTGGAGCTGTTCACCGATGCCGGCGTCGGCACCCTGATCAAGCGCTGAATGCCAGCAACATGCCCGTAGGAGCGGCTTCAGCCGCGATCGGCTTTCTTTAGATCCCAGACGCTGATCGCGGCTGAAGCCGCTCCTACGGAATCCCGACCTCGCCAATGCACCTCGCCGACCAACTGCTGCTGTTCGCGATCTCGCTGGGCGCGAACATCTTTTCGGCGTTCTCGGGCGGCGGCGCCGGGCTGATCCAGTTGCCGGCACTGATCTTTCTGGGGCTGCCGTTCGGGGTCGCGCTGGCTACCCATAAGGTCGCGAGTGTCGCCCTCGGCGTCGGCGCGACCCTGCGGCATCTGCGCGAGGACGCGCTGGAACGCCGCTTCATGCTGTTCATCCTCGGCACCGGCGTCCCCGGCGTGGTGCTGGGAGCGAGCGTCATCCTGTCGGTGCCGGATCGCAGCGCGGAAATTGCCTTGGGACTGCTGACCTGCAGCCTGGGCATCTATTCCCTGTTCAAACCGCAACTCGGCCAGGAACACGCCCCCAGACATCGTGACCTGCCGGGTTATCTGGGCGGGGGGCTCGGCCTGTTCGTGATCGGCGCGATCAACGGTTCCCTCACGTCCGGCACCGGCCTGTTCGTGACCCTGTGGCTGATCGGCTGGTTCGGCCTGGATTACCGGCGCGCGGTCACTTATGTACTGATCCTTGTCGGCATGTTCTGGAATGGCGCCGGGGCGATCACGCTCGGCCTGCTTGGTGAGATCCGCTGGGCGTGGCTGCCCGCGTTGCTCGCCGGGTCATTGATCGGGGGTTATCTGGGCGCTCACCTCGCGATCAAGAAGGGCAACCGCTGGATCAAGCGCGGCTTCGAGGTCGTCACCCTGGCCGTCGGGATCAAGCTGATCCTGGGCTGACGCGGACAGCATTTCCGACGCGATTCGCGGCGCAAACTGCTCCTGCAAACATTGCGATCGATGCGAAACCAGTCACTCAGTGACGGTGAGCGCTCGGCGGTGGCGCCTCCATAGGGGCATCTTCGACACCCAGACCACGACGCACGCGCTTGCCCAGAAGTACACAAGCCTTCTCAAAGGCCTTGCCGGATTCTTCGCCGCACCAGTCCCAATCGGCGAACCCGCCATCCAGGGTAATCTGCCAATGCCCTACGATGTAGGTCTTGCCGAGCTTCAATTCCACCGACCAGTCATGCCAACTGTCGCCGTCATCGGTTTCGAACTCCTGTTCCACGAGGCGACATTGATTGCCACCACCATCTTCGGTCACCAACTCGAAGACCACCAGAGCGGGGTCGATGCAGGATTCCCAACCGGTATGTACCTGACGTGCGTTGGCGAACAAGGCATGGATGACACCCTTCGCGGTCAGGGTCAGCTGAATCGGGAGATCCCAATCCGGCTCAAACTCATCGCCGGAAAAATCGCCGGTGTAGCTTTCGTCGCTCATGTTTCTCTCACTCCGATTTCGCGGTGGCCTCGTGAATCGCCTCGCGCGCCTTATCGAGCAATTCCGCGCCTTGGGCCTTGGCATCCGCAGCAAATTCGGCACTCCCTTCCCGCATCTTGCGCATGACCTCCTTGGCCGCCGGTGGGGTTTCCTTCGGAATGTCCGCCGTGAGGATATTTTCGTCCGGCTGCGGGAACGCGGCCTCCGCCTGCGCCCGGCTTTCCGGCGTGGGCTCGCTGCAAGCCGCCAAGGACAGGGAAAGGACGACGATCAGCGCGGGAACAATCTGGTTCATGTTGGCTACCCCAAAGAAGTTGGAATTTGTTTCTAAATGGTTTTCGCTCCCAGCGCACGCGGTTTTTCCATGTCAGATAAAAACCATTTATGGATCAATGGGTTGATTGACAGTTAGCCAAAGCCGACCAGACTGATAGTCAACCTGGCCCGCACACCATGCAGAGACGTACTGTTTCAACCATTGTGCCGAGCGAGGCTCCGAGCGTGATCGGTCGATCACTGCAAATTTCGAAAAGGAGCACCGCCATGAGACGCCTGTATTTTCTGATTCCCTCGGTGGAAAGCGCCCATCAGATCGTCAACGAACTGCTGCTGGCACGCATCCATTCCGAAGACATCCACGTGGTTGCCCGCGAGGGTATCGAACTGGGCGATCTGCCCGAAGCCTCGTTCACTCAGAAATCCGATCTGGTCCCCGCCATGGAGCGCGGTGTTGCGCTGGGTGGCGCGACCGGTGTGCTTGCCGGCCTGGTTGCGGTCACCTTCCCTCCTGCAGGTCTGGTGCTTGGTGGCGGCGCCATGCTCGGAATCGCCCTGATGGGCGCCGGCGTCGGCGCCTGGGTATCGGGCATGATCGGCATCAATGTCGAGAATCGACAGATCCACGAGTTCGAAAAAGCCATCGCCAACGGCGAATTGCTGATGATGATCGACGTACCCAAAGCGCGCGCCGAGGACATCACCGAGATGGTGCGCAAGCATCACCCGGAAGCCGAAGTCGAAGGCACGGAGCCGACCATTCCGGCGTTTCCGTAGGTCGTTACAGTCGCTCCAGGAAGCCCCGCGCGGGGACAAAAAAAGCGTTACCGGTCTCGGCGCGGGTGAAATCGAGCAGATGATCGTAGGTGCCGTTCAGTTCACCTCGGTACATCCGTTCGAGCATGCGTTCGAAATTGTCCGGACGGCGCCCGAAGGCGGCGAACATCAGCCCTGCGCGGGTGGTGTCTCCGTAAGGCATGCTTTGCCGTAACACCTCCAGTTCCTCCCCATCCTCCTCGATGACCACGCGCGAAATGTGCGCGGTCTCGGGACGAATGTCGTCGTCCAGTTCCTGATCATCGGTCTTGGTGCGCCCAATCACCTGCTCTTGGTGATGCACGCTTTGTCGGTTCCATTTATTCATATCGTGGACGAACCGCATCAGGTGCAGGTAACTGCCGCCAGCAAAGTCCGGATCCTCGTCACCCACCAGCGCCACCTCAGCGCGTTCATCTCCCTCCGGATTCTCGGTGCCATCGACGAAGCCTGTGATGTCGCGCGAATCCAGATAACGAAAACCGTCGATGTGCTCGACGACCGTCACAGCACCATCGAGTTCCGCCAGCACCGCCTGGGTCAGCATGAAATTCAGATCGGGGCGTGCGGAGCGTACGTAGAGCAACGCATCCGCCGCCGTCGCGGGCGCGTCATGGCCATGACCCGACATCGCCGGAAAGCCACGCAAGTGGGCCGGCCGGGTCGCCAAGCCGAGCGTCGCCCAGACTTCCGCTGAAAACGCGATGGCCGAGAGCAATTCGGCGGCCGTATCGAGCGCGGCGATCTCGTCGCTCAGCGCCGGAACCCGCGCCGCAACGGCGCGAAGCTTGTTCGCCGCGTCTTGCCCAGCTTTCAACGTCAAGGTAACGAAACTCGCATGCCGACTGTTGTCAGGCAGGACGGCGGATTGAGGGGAAGTCATGACTGTGCGCTCCCTGTTGGAATGCGGCGTAACCAAAGATAACCACCCACACCGGCAATCAGTGAGGCCGCAAGAATAGCGGTCTTGGCGACGACCAGGGTCTGCGCATCGGCACCCAGACCCAACTCGGCGATGAATATGGACATGGTGAAGCCGATCCCTGCAAGAAGCCCGACACCGACCAAATGCCCCGGCGTCACCCCCGTCGGCATTTGTGCCAGCCCCAGACGCACCGCAATCAGCGACACCCCAGCGACACCGATCAGTTTCCCCAACACCAATCCCGCCACCACCCCCATCGCAACCGGCTGGCCAAACAAGCCGCCAAGCTGTGACAAATCCAGCGCGATTCCGGCATTGGCCAAGGCAAATAGCGGCAGGATCACAAAGGCGACCGGTGCGTGCATGCGCTGCTCCATACGCTGAGCCGGCGTCTCGATCATCTTCACGCCATTGACCAGCGCGTGATGCACGCCACGGCGTTCCGCTTCCTGATCGGTCAGTGTGCAGGCGACGTCGCGGTTCACGGCGCGTTTTTCCAGGCGATCCAGGACGCCTCGGGTCATGGCATAAAACCGCTCAAACTCGAATATCGAACGCGACGGGATCGTCAAAGCCGCCAACACGCCGGCGAGGGTGGCATGCACTCCCGACTCCAGCATCGCCATCCACATGAACAGCGCCAATACCGCGTACGGCATCGGCTTACGGATGCCAAAACGGTTCAACGCCATCATCAACAGGAAGGACACGGCCACGAAGAGCAGCTCGATCAAGACCAGATCGTCGGTATAGAAAAGGGCGATGACGATCACCGCACCCAGGTCGTCGACGATCGCCAGCGCGACCAGAAAGGTCAGCAAGGCCTTCGGGACACGGCTACCCAATAAGGCAAGAACGCCGACCGCGAACGCAATATCGGTCGCCATCGGCACCCCCCAGCCGGCTTCGGTCGGGGTGCCCGCGTTCAACGCGTAATAGATCAGTGCGGGCACCACCATCCCGCCGATGGCCGCGATGATCGGCAATATGGCTTGCTGCCACTCGGACAACTCTCCGGTCAGGACCTCACGTTTTATTTCCAGGCCAACGACGAAGAAGAACAAGGCCATCAAGCCATCGTTGATCCAGTGATGCGCGCTGTGTACCAGACGCCACTCGCCAATGCGGATTCCAAGCTCTGCATGCAACATGTGCTGGTACCACTCCGCCGTCATTGGCAGATTCGCCAGCAACAGGGCAACGATGGTCGCCGCGATCAGAATCATCCCGCCCGTGGTCTCGCGATGCACAAACTGTTCGAACGGACTGATGAACCGGTCGAACGCCTTCTCCCAAGGCGCCACCGTGGCACTACGTTTGCTCGGTAATTTCAGGGCCATTGCGCAAAAATCTGGTGTTGAGGTACCGGAAAGCTATACCGATGCATGCCGGGTTTAAACCTCGACATGGCTAAGGAACCTCCAAAAAAAAGGTTCATCGCACTTTAGCGGGGCGACAAAGCGAGGTAGCAAGGTAGGGCGGAACCCGAAGGGCTTCCGCCGTCGGCGCGGACATGGCGGAAGCCCTTCGGGTTCCGCCCTACCTCGCGATCCGCCGGGGGTGGAAACGCAAGCGCCGGAGACGGGTTCGCCGCGCCCGTGGACACCATCGCCGCCGCCTTCGATGGCCACGATCAGGCCCTGCTCGTCCGGGGTCGTCCGACCCGGGACATCAAATCCGTTCCCGCCAATCCGCGAAGAACCAAAAAAAACGCCCCGGGTTCGTGGCGACACCGGGGCGTTCATACATCCAGTCAGATTTGCTCAGGCAACCATGCGTCCACGCAATTTCTTGATTGCATTATTTTCGATCTGACGAATGCGCTCGGCAGAAACGCCATATTCATCCGCAAGATCCTGCAAGGTGCTCTTGTCGTCGTTGAGCCAACGACGCTGGAGAATATCCAGGCTGCGGCTATCCAGACCTTCGAGGGCATCGCCCAGACGGGCATGCGCCTGGCTTTCCCAATCCTCGGCCTCCAGCAATTGCGACGGATCGGCATTCTGATCTTCGAGATAAGCCGCCGGGCTACGATAAGCATCGTCGTCATCGCCATCCGGGGTCGGATCGAAGGACACATCGGCGCCCGACATGCGCGATTCCATCTCGAGCACGGTTTCTGCCGGCACCCCAAGATCGTCCGCAACCTTCTGCACCTCCTCATGCGAGAACCAGCCAAGACGCTTCTTGGCACTACGCAGATTGAAAAACAACTTGCGCTGCGCCTTGGTGGTCGCGACCTTGACGATGCGCCAGTTGCGCAACACAAACTCATGGATCTCGGCACGAACCCAATGCACGGCAAATGAGACCAGGCGCACCTTCACATCCGGGTCGAAGCGCTTGATGGCCTTCATCAGGCCGATATTGCCTTCCTGGATCAGATCGGCGAGCGGCAGGCCGTAACCGCTGTAACCGCGCGCGATGTACACCACGAAACGCAGATGCGCCAAGATCAACTGCCGCGCCGCATCCAGATCGCCGTCATCGCGCAGGCGCACGGCCAGCGCGCGCTCTTCCTCGGCGGAAAGCACGGGGATGCGGTTGACCGAGCTGATGTACGACTCGGTGCTGCCCGACCCGCTCAGGGTCGGCAGTTGGAATTGCTGGGTAACGAGGGCGTGTGTCATTCGGGGCCAAGCCTCCGTAACGATAAGGTTCAGGTGAATTTTAGCACTCTGCGCTTTCGAGTGCTAAACCCTGAAAGAGTTCCGCAACGCCCCGTGTTCAATGTCGCAAAATCACCCTGCGTTTCATGGCACGCTCACGCCGATGCCTGCACCTCAACGACCCTGGAGTAACGCCATGCGCTTCTGGCCCGCATTTCTGTTTGTGTTGTCTTCCACGATCCCAAGCCTTGGCGCGACGGCGCAGGCCGACCCGACATCGTCTGGAACGGCAGTGCCCGGCGTGTTCAGCTACCGCACACCGATGGACATGGACACGGCCTACCAACGGGTTTATCAGGCCCTGGAAGGCGAACGCTTCTGGGTGGTCTTCGAGGCCGACATGGGCAGCCGCATGGAGAAGATGCGCGAACAATGGGGCGATGATTACAACCGCAATCAACTGAGCGGAGTGCGTTCGATGGTGTTCTGCAACATCGACTGGACCCACCGCGTCGCCAACGCCGACCCGACGCTTCTCGCCCTCTGCCCCTTGCATCTCAGCGTTTACCGTCAGGCCGGCATGACCACGGTGGTGATGCCGCGTCCCAGCACGCTTGCTGCCGGCAGCGCCGGCATTGACGATGCAGTAGCCCTGGAACAGGCACTCACCAAGCTGATCCGGGATGCGCTGACGACCGAATGAATGAGGCGGCGGACTCTGCCTAACTACTTGTCCGAGGCCCGCAGTTCGCGCAGCAACACCTCGGCGTCGGCCCTTCCCGGAAAGTCGTTTTTCATCAGCATCAGGCGTTGCAGTTCCTTCCGCGCGCCACTGAAGTCGCCGGACTGATAGAGCGCAAAAGCGTAGTGATAACGAACTTCCGGGACATCACGCACGCCATCAACCGCGACCTTGAGAATGGGCACCGCCACGTCCGCCTGACCTTCCTGCACCAACATCCAGCCATAGGTGTCGGCTGCAGCCGGGGAATCCGGCTTGGCGTCATAGGCACGTTTGGCGTATTCGATCGCCCTGGGGTTGTTTTCCTGGCGGAGCAGGATCGCAAGATTGTTCAGGGCAACATGATCGTTCGGACGCAGCTGGATGATCTCCCGGTACTCGCGGATGGCGCCAAACGGGTCATTGGACTGGCGATAAGAGATCGCGAGCAGCAACCGGGAATCGATGTCCTTGGGATGATCCTTGAGCCATTTTTCCAGAAGGTCACGCGCCGGGGCCTCACCCTCTGCCTTGAGGGTGGCGCGAAACATCTGCGTCACCAATGAGGAATTGGGGGCCAGCGCGAAGGCCTTGCGATATTCCACCAAGGCCTCTTTCTCCTTGCCTTCTCGTACCAGCAAGTCGCCCTGCAATTGAAACCCGAGCGGATTCTCCGGGTTGTCCTTCTGAATCGCCGCAATCGTGGTCATGGCCTCCTCGGTCCGGCCGACCTGTAGCTGCAGCTGGGCCTGGGCCCCGCGCACATTGATGGCCTCGGGGCGACGTTTGACCAATTCATCGAGTTCCGCCAAAGCCCCATTGACGTCGCCGACCGAACGCAAGGTATCGGCCAGCATCATGTGGGCCTGCAAGTTATCCGGATTGGCCTCAACGATCTTGCGAATACTCGTCACCGCGCTGGCTGTCTCGCCATTGGCAAGCTGCGAGCGGGCAAGCAACTCCAGCACACCCGGATCGTCAGGCTCGCTTTCGATCAACGCACGCGCGATATTCATTGCCTTCAACGGCGCCCCATTGGCCAGATATTGACCACCGAGCCGCAACCCGACTTGCCGCGAACTGGTGTTGCGGGTCCAGGCGCGTTCCAGCCAGATCATCGCTTCCTGAGGATCACCTTCCCGGTTCGCGAGATTGGACAATTCCAACATTGCGTTGCTGTTGCTCTCGTCATAATCGAGGATGCCGCGCAATCGTTCCTTGGCGCGTTTGGTGTCTCCGGCCAAGCTGTCAAGGCGGGCAAGATTAAGCTGCGCGACGCTGAACTTGGGATCCATCGACAAGGCTTGCTCAAACGCCAGACGAGCACGATCCAGATCCTTCTGACCCAGAAACGCCGCACCCATCAGATTGAATGGAATCGGGCTGTTCGGACTCTTTTCCGCCAAGGCGCGCGCGGCAGTTACCGCCTGATCGTTCTCACCGGCGCGGATGTGCGCCAGGATCAGCAGGATGTCGGCCTTGGTCGCCTCATTGGGGTTGAGATCAATCGCCTCCTTCAGGTCGGCAATCGCCTCCTTATCCTGGCCCGCCGCGAATTTTCCGACTGCAAGCTGGGTGCGCAATTTCGGCGAGTCGGGAGAATCCTTGGCGGCTTTCTCCAGAAATTGCGAGGCCTTGTCGCTCTGCCCTGCCTGCAGGTAGGCATTGCCGATCAAAGAAGCAAGCTCCGGATCTTCCAGCGCCTTTTCGTCCAGTCCACTGAGCACCGAGAGCGCCCGTTGCGGATTTTTCAGTTGCAATTCCACCGACGCCAGCAGCTTGCGCGCATTGATATTGTCCGGACGCTCGCTCAAATACTGCGACAACTGAATCTCGGCCTGGGTGTACTGCCGACTGGCGTAATTCACCGTGCCCGCGAGGAGCAAGCTGGGGAGATGATTGGGCAGTGCGCGCAACGCCTCCTGGAGCTTCACTTGGGCCGCTTCCAGCTTGCCGGAATGGAAATCCACCACCGCGCCTAGGTACGCAGCAAAGGGATGGCTGGGACGAATCTTGCGCACCTCATCCAGTTGTTCGCCGGCCGCTTTGAAATCCTGCAACTCAACCATCGCCGCAGCCGCACCGAGGTGGGCCAGAAAGTTGCTCGGTTCAATGTCTAAAGCGGCCATAAAATCCTGGCGTGCACTGGAATAGTCATGACGTTTACGCGCCAACTCTCCTCGGAGCACCCAGCAATCCACGCACTCGGCGTCGCTTTTCAGGCCCTGGTTCACATAATCCAATGCCTGCGCCTCCTCACCCGCTTCCAACGAGATTCGCGCCAGACCGACCAACGCATCGGGGAACCCGGGACGCAGTTTGATCGCTTCCTTGAGTTCGTTTTCCGCAGAAATCAGGTTGCTCAAGCCGAGCGCGGCCAGACCATGCAGCGTCGCCACTTCGGCGCGCACCACCTGGGGTGCGTAAGGGTCTGCATGAATGCTGTCGATCACCCGTTGGTAGTTGGCCTGCATCAGCATGGCTTTGCCCAGGGGATACAACAGGGTGTTTCGATCGATACCCAGCTTGGCGGCTTCTTCAAATTCCTTCTCCGCGCCCTCACCGAACCCCAAGCGCAGATAGACGTCGCCGAGCATGTAGCGCGCCTCACTGTCTTCCGGATCTTTTTGAAGCTGATTCTTGAGCGCGATCACCGCCGATTTCAGGTCTTTCTTCTCCAGAAAGTTGAGCGCCTGCGCCATATGGTCCGGCGCTGCGATAACGGGCGTCGCGATCGCGATCAGCGTGACCATCGAGGCCAGCCTCACCCAGCGTTTAACCGGCTTGAAAGCGATGATTGGGGACATTCGACTCACCTGTAGACGCGACCTCAACCAGGATTGAGACGCGGAAAATTTCCATGCATATCGCGGGTCTGAACGCAGGGCAACCGCGATGACGACGACCGCACTCACTTGAACTTCAAACGGTAACCGGCGGCTTTGACGCGACTCGCCTCCTGCTTGAGATCCGCCGCCGTCAGGGGACGTTCGTCCAGCCAGCCCTCGGGGAAGGATAGTCGCAACTTGTTGTCTTCCACCGACAAGGCATATTCGACGTCATCGCGGTCGGAACGTTCACGATGCAGCACCACTGCCAGACGCAACAGTAGACAGAGCCGCCTTGCCGACTCCTGCAAAGGTTCGGGCAAGGCCTCAAACGCCTCCAACGGGAATTTGCGTCGGTGTCCGCGTACCAACGCCGCCAACACCCGCTGATCCTGCCGCGAGAACCCGGAAAGATCCGCGTGCGCGAGCAGATAGCCGCCATGCTTGTGATACTGGGTATGCGATACCGCGAGCCCCAATTCATGCAGTGTCGCCGCCCAACGAAGAATGTCGCGATCGCCGACTGGGTCCAGGCCCCATTCCGTCCCTACCCGGTCAAGATGCGACTGCGCGGTCCTCGCCACCCGCTCGGCCTGACCGACATCGACACTGAAGCGTTTGGCAATCGCGTTGACGGTCCGCTCCCGCGCATCCTCGTGGCGGATGCGGCCCAGCAAGTCGTAGAGCAGCCCCTCACGCAGCGCCTCCTTGGAGACCTGCATGCGTTGCACGCCGATGGCCTCGAACACCCCCATCAACACCGCAAAACCGCCGGCGAAAACGGGGCGGCGCTCGTCGCTCAGACCCGGCAGGTTGATCTTGTCGACATGACCCGCCTCAACCAGATGATTGCGGATGGTGTGCATGGCTTCGAGGGTGATGCTGCCGTCCTCGGACAAGCCGGCCTCGCGGCAGATGCTGCCGATCGACTTGATCGAGCCGGAACTGCCAATGGCCAGATGCCAACCCGAATTCAGATAGGCCTGTTGAATCGGACGCAGTTCCAGGCGCGCGTCGAGGATCGCCCGGCTCATGTCGCGAGCGGTGATCTCACCGTTACTGAATCGCTTCACGCTGGTGCTGACACAACCCATGTGAACGCTCTCGCGCATCACTGTCTTGAAGCCTTCACCGACGATCAGTTCAGTCGAACCGCCCCCGATATCCACCACCAGCCGGCGTTCGTCATCGGCCTGCAGACCCTGGGCGACCCCGAGATAGATCAGGCGCGCCTCTTCACGACCGGCGATGACCTCGATCGGATGCCCAAGCGCGGCCTGGGCGCGGCGCCGGAACTGCTCGCCGTTTCGCGCTGCACGCAAGGTATTGGTACCGACTGCACGCACACTGCCGCGCGGCATGTCCGAGAGGCGTTGTCCGAACCGCTCCAGGCAGGCAATCGCACGCTCCTGAGCGTCGTCGGCGATCAATTTGGTTTCATCCAGACCGGCTGCGAGACGCACCATCTCGCGCACCCGATCGATGATCTGAACCTGTCCATCGACCACGCGGGCGACGATCAGATGAAAGCTGTTGGAACCCAGATCGACCGCCGCGACGGTATCCGGGGGTTGTGCAGGGGTGAAGCTGAAACCGAGCATCAGAGCATCCGTGGAGGGTATTTGACGGACTCTACTTCAGCCCGATGCGGGCGGTCCATGACGTTACTGCCGATGTACTATCCCACCCCATGCACAGCCCCCTCGACGCACTCAGCCAGGTCTACGGTTACACCGCCTTCCGGCCCCATCAGGAAGAGATCATCGAAGACGTCCTCGCTGGCCGGAACGTGTTCGTATTGATGCCCACCGGCGGTGGCAAATCGCTTTGCTACCAGCTTCCCGCTTTGCTGCGATCCGGCACCGCGATCGTGGTTTCGCCCTTGATCGCGCTGATGAAGGATCAGGTCGATGCCTTGACTGCCCTCGGGGTTCGCGCCGCTTTCTACAACTCCTCACTGGAGCCGGAACAGGCGCGCCAAACCCTCGCCCGCTTCCACACCGGCGAACTCGATCTGCTTTACGTCGCCCCCGAACGCTTGATGACAAACGGGTTCCAGAATCGTCTGGACGAAGTGGACATCGCGCTGTTCGCCATCGACGAGGCCCACTGCGTCTCCCAATGGGGTCACGATTTCCGCCCCGAATACGTGCAACTCGGCGAACTCCGCGACCGCTTCCCCCACGTCCCCACCATCGCCCTGACCGCGACCGCCGACCTGCAGACCCGCCAGGACATCCTGCAACGGCTGCACCTCCACGATGCCCGCGTGCACATCACCGGTTTCGATCGCCCCAACATCCGCTACACCGTGCTCGAAAAGCGCAAGCCGATGGACCAGCTCATCACCTTCCTGACGGCGCGCCCGAACCAGTCCGGCATCGTCTACGCGCTGTCGCGCAAGCGGGTGGAAGAGATCGCCGAGAAACTTCAGGCCGAAGGCTTCCGCACCCTGCCTTATCACGCCGGCCTGCCTGCGCCCGCACGGCAAGCGGCGCACGAGGCCTTCCTGCGTGACGAGATCGATGTGGTGGTCGCCACCGTCGCCTTCGGCATGGGCATCGACAAGCCCAATGTGCGCTTCGTGGTGCATTACGACCTGCCCAAGAACATCGAAGGCTATTACCAGGAAACCGGTCGCGCCGGACGCGACAATCTGCCCGCAGACGCATTGCTGCTGTTCGGCGCGCAAGACATCGTCACCGCGCGTCGCCTGGTCGAAAACTCCGACAACGAGGAACAGAAGCGCATCGAGATCCACAAGCTCAACGCCATGGTCGGCTTCGCCGAGGCGCTGACCTGTCGGCGTCGCGTGTTGCTCGGCTACTTCGGCGAAGACCTCGCCGAGGATTGCGGCAACTGTGATGTCTGCGACGATCCGCCGGAACGATTCGACGCCACCGTCGATGCCCAGAAAGCCTTGTCCTGCGTCTACCGCGTCGGCCAGCGCTTCGGCATGAAACATGTCGTCGATGTGCTCCGTGGCGCGGACAACGAACGCATCCGCTCGCTGCAACACGACCAGGTCAGCACATATGGCCTCGGCAAAGACAAGTCCGATGCCGAATGGAGCAGTATCATGCGCCAGCTCATTCACCACGGCTATCTGACCCAGGACATCGCCAATTATTCGGTGCTGCACCTCACCGAGTCCGCCCGTCCATTGCTACGCGGCGAGATCCAGCTTGAACTCGGTCGCCCGCGCATCAAGGAAGCCAAACCAAAACGACGACGCCGGACCGAAATCGACCTGTCGGCGGTGGACGAAATACTGTTCGAGGAACTGCGCATCCTCCGTAAACGCCTCGCCGACGACGCCGACATCCCACCCTACGTGGTCTTCAGCGACGCCACCCTCAGCCAGATGGCCGCACAGCTCCCCACCAACGAAACCGAACTCCTCGACATCAGTGGCGTCGGCCAGACCAAGCTGGAACGCTACGGAAAGTTGTTTCTGGACGTCATCGACGAGCACCGCAACCGGAGTTGATCCTTTGCTGTTAGTGCGTGGCAACCGTCGAAGCGGCAAAGCAGGTTAGAATCGCGCATCTTTTTTGCGCGTGAGACACCCCATTGAAAGCGTTGATTGAGGGCCTGCTGAATCAGGCTCTGAGCCAGTTACAAGCCAGCGGCGACCTCCCGGCTGACATCCAGATCGAAATCAAGATCGACCATGCAAAAAATGCCGAGCACGGCGACTACGCGAGCAATCTCGCGCTGGTGCTCGCCAAACCCGCTCGCAGCAACCCGCGCGCGCTGGCCGACAAACTGGTCGCGGCATTGCCCGCACACGCCAACATCCGCAAGGTCGAAATCGCCGGACCCGGGTTCATCAACTTTTTCGTCGCCGCCGATGCGGTGGCCGCAGTCGTCGACCGGATTCGCAACGAGGGCGACGCCTTCGGTCGCAGTCAGGTCGGTGCCGGAAAACGCATTCAGGTCGAATTCGTCTCCGCCAATCCCACCGGCCCGCTGCATGTCGGGCACGGACGTGGCGCGGCCTACGGGGCAACGGTCGCCGACCTGCTCGAAGCCGTCGGCTTCGCTGTGCACCGCGAGTATTACGTCAATGACGCCGGTCGCCAGATGGACATCCTCGGCACCAGCGTCTGGCTGCGGTACCTCGAGCTGTGTGGCGAAGAGTTCGCCTTCCCGTCCAATGGCTACAAGGGCGATTACGTTCAGGACATCGCCGCCAGCCTGCATCGCGCGCACGGCGACGATTACCGGCACCCCATCGCCGATGTCTTTGCCGGGGTTCCCGCCGACGCCCCCCAGGGTGGTGACAAGGAGGAACACATCGATGCACTGATCGATCGCGCCAAGACCTTGCTCGGTGATAACCGTTACCGCCTGGTGTTCGAGCTGGGTCTGAACGTGATTCTCGACGACATCCGCGACGATCTCGGACTGTTCGGCGTGCATTATCAGGAGTGGTATTCGGAACGTTCACTGACCGACAAGGGCTCGGTGATGCACGCCCTAGACAAGCTGAAGGCCAGCGGCCATGTCTATGAGAAAGACGGCGCGCAATGGTTCCGATCCACCGCATTTGGCGACGAGAAAGATCGCGTCGTCGTTCGCGATAACGGCCAGACGACGTATTTTGCGTCGGACATCGCCTACCACCTGGAGAAATTCGAACGCGGCTTCGAGCGCGTCATCGACGTCTGGGGCGCGGATCATCATGGCTATGTCCCCCGCGTGAAAGCAGCGTTGACCGCAATGGGACAGGATTCGAGCAAACTCGACGTCCTGCTGGTGCAGTTCGCGATCCTGTACAAGGGCGGCGAACGCATGCAGATGTCTACCCGCTCGGGCGAATTCGTGACCTTGCGGGAACTGCGCAAGGAAGTGGGGTCCGATGCCGCGCGCTTCTTCTACGTGCTGCGCAAATGCGAACAGCATCTGGATTTCGACCTCGATCTGGCCAAATCCGAGTCTTCCGACAACCCGGTGTATTACATCCAGTACGCCCACGCCCGCGTCCACAGCGTGCTGCGCCAGCTCGCCGATAAGGCCCTGGAACGCGACCCGGCACGCGGTGCGGCCAACCTCAATCTGCTCAGCGAAGATCACGAGTCCGCGCTCATCAGTCGCCTCGGTCGTTACCCGGAAACCCTCGAAGCCGCCGCGCTCAACCACGAGCCGCACCATCTCGCACACTATCTGCGCGACCTGGCCAACGACTTCCACACCTACTACAACGCGCACACCTTCCTGGTCGATGACGCCGCGTTGCGCGACGCCCGCCTGAACCTCATCGAAGCGACCGCGCAGGTATTGCGCAACGGTCTGCGCCTGCTCGGCGTATCGGCTCCCGAGGCGATGTAAGCATGCGGGCCGACTTCAAGGACACGCACCCGAGCATGCCGAAGAAGCGTGCCGGAAAGCGCGGTTCCGAGCGGCCCAAAAGTAAACGTGGCGCGACCGCGCACAAGGCCGGGCACGCCGGCTGGCCCTGGTTGCTGGCCGGGCTCCTGATCGGCCTGTTCGTCGCCTTTCTCTGGTATCTGACCCACCACGCCCCCAGCCTCCCACCGGCGCCGGTTCGGACGGAAAAGCCGGTGGTGCCTGCAAGCCCCGTGGCACCGCCGACGCACAAACCGACAACCGTGGTTCCCAGAGCAGAACCGAGCAAACCCGTGTCCTTGCCCGCTTCACCGCCGACCACCCAGCCCTCAATTCCACCGGCCCGGGAACCGGTTGAGCAAGCCAGCCCCAAACCGCAGTCCGAACCTGAAGCTGCCTCGCAAACCGGATCGGCAAGCGGCGAAGCGGCCAGCCCTGCAGAGGCCAAAACCGACAGCACGCCGCCCGCTGACGCGCCCAGCGGCCAGGACTGGCGCTTCTATCAGCTTCTCGAAGAAGCGGAAGTTGATGTACCGGTCCCGCAAATCCGCGCCCCTCGCGCCGAAAAGGCCCCGGATCCGACGCAGCGTATGGCGCTGCAAACCGGTTCCTTCCGCAACATCGCCGATGCCGAACGCATGAAGGCGCAACTCGCCTTGCTCGGCTATCACGCGCAGATCGTGGCCACCCAGTCCGACAGCGCCGGTACCTGGCACCGGGTCCGCCTGGGGCCTTACGATGACGCACGTAAACTCGGCAAAGACCGCGCCGCCCTCTACTCGCACAACATCGAGTCTCTCCCGATCAAGCTCGACCCCTGATGTACGCGAGACATAAAAGTGCCGATACGCTGACGTGCACGACTGATCCCGACGCAACACGGATTCAAGCTGACAAAGCACCGTATCGGTGACCAGCATGGGCACAAAAAAGCCCGGACGGTGCCGGGCTTCTTGTAAGTCATTGATTGTTTGGCGCGCCCGACAGGATTCGAACCTGTGACCTTTGCCTTCGGAGGGCAACACTCTATCCAGCTGAGCTACGGGCGCTTTGGGGCGCGAAGCATAGCGGGCAGCATGATCAGCGTCCATGCTTGCGGTGCCCAACGGTCGATGAGATCAACCCAGCGCAATGTCGGGTGAACCGGCGGCTTGTTGATGGACTGGCCATAACATAGTCTGAACAGACAGGGACTTCCTTCCAGCTCAAGTGACGTTGCGAGGCCACATGCAGGTCCTGCTTGCCGACGATTCAAAGGACATGTTGATCCTGACCTCGACCGTGCTGGAGAAGTCCGGTTACGAGGTCATCACCGCTGCGGATGGCCAGGAGGCGTGGGAGATATTGCTCGCCAATCCCATCCAGATGGTGATCAGCGACTGGATGATGCCGCGCATGGATGGGTTGGAACTGTGTCGCCGCATCCGTGCCCACGATTTCCCGAAATACATCTACACGATTCTGCTCACCGGTCGCTCCGACCGGGAATCCCTGGTCGAGGGCATGGAAGCCGGCGCCGACGACTTTCTGACCAAGCCGGTGAACATCGCGGAGCTGCGAGTCCGGGTTCGTGCCGGGGTGCGGATACTCGAACTCGAGTCCAAGCTTGAAGAACGTAACCGACGCATCGAAAAGGCCCATTCCGAGTTGTCGGCGGTCTACGAGAGCCTGGAGAACGATCTTCGCTCTGCGGCATCCATGCAGGCTTCGCTACTGCCGAAACCCATGCGTTGGCGCTCGCTGGAAACGCAATGGGTGTTCAAGCCCAGCGCCTTTGTCGCCGGCGACATGTTTGGCTATTTCCCGATCGATGACCGCCGCTTCGGTTTCTATCATCTGGATGTCTCGGGACATGGCATTCCTTCCGCACTGTTGTCGTTCACCCTGAACAAGGTCCTGACCCCGAGTGCGGAACAGCGCAACCTGTTCACCGATCATGTGGATGCCGAAGGGCGAATACAGCCTTCTCAGGTGGTCACTGAACTGAACCGCCGTTTTCTCGCACAACAAGGTTCCTCGCAGTACTTCACCATGGTGCTGGGCACGATCGACTCCGAAACCGGGGAAGTGGAGCTCGCCCAGGCCGGACACCCTTCTCCGTTGCATCTTCATCACGCGACCTCGAACGCATCGATGATCGGTGAAGGCGGTTTTCCCGTCGGCATGCTGCCGGAGATGGCCTATGAAGACACCGAGTTCACGCTCGCCCCTGGCGACCGCCTGGTGATCTATTCCGATGGCATCACCGAGGCAGAAAACGCCGATGGCGCGCAGTATGGCGAAGCGCGTTTGCAGCGCTTGCTCAGCGATACGATGAATCGCTCGCTGGCCGAGGTCACCACCGAACTCACCGAACAGTTGAACATCTGGCGCGAAGAACGCCATCCGGATGACGACATAACGATGCTGATCATCGAACGTCATCCTGAAGACTGACCCCCAACCCGATCCCCACCAGTACGAGAGAACCAGAGCCAGCCATGAAAGCCATGATCCTCGCCGCAGGCAAAGGCACGCGGGTACGCCCCATAACCAACACCATTCCCAAGCCCATGATCCCGCTGCTGCGCAAGCCGCTGATGGAGTCCATCGTGGAGCACCTGCGCCTGCACGGGATTCGCGAAATCATGGTCAACACGTCCTGGCTGGCGTCGGTGATCGAACGGTATTTTGGCGATGGTCAGCAGTTTGGCGTCGATCTGGGTTATTCGTTCGAAGGGAGGATGGAGGGCGACGAGATCGTCGGCGAAGCGCTCGGTTCCGCCGGGGGCATGAAGAAGATCCAGGACTTCTCGGGCTTCTTCGACGAGACCTTCATCGTGGTGTGCGGCGATGCCTGGATCGATCTGGATATCGGCAAAGTCTATGAGTTTCACAAGAGCCGAAAGGCGGTTGCCACCATCGTGCTCAAGGAAGTTCCGCACGAAGAAACCTACAAATACGGCGTTGTCGCGACCGACGACGACGGTCGAATCCGGCAGTTCCAGGAGAAACCGAAACCGGAAGACGCGGTCTCCAACACCATCAACACCGGCATCTATCTGTTCGAGCCCGAGGTCTTCGATTACATCCCCAGCGGCAAGGAATACGACATCGGAGGCCAGTTGTTCCCCGATCTGGTGGCACGCGGCCTGCCGTTCTACGGCGTGAACATCCCCTTCCAGTGGGTAGACATCGGTTCCCTGCCCGATCTGTGGGACGGCACCCGGGATGTGCTCGAAGGCCGCATCCCCGGTTATCCGCTGCCCGGCAAGGAGATCGCCCCGGGGATTCGCGCCGGCATCAATGTGCGCATCAATCTGGACAAGGTTCAGATCACGCCACCGGTTTTCATCGGCAGCAGCTCGGAGATTCAGGACGGCGCCATCATCGAGGGGCCGACCCAGATCGGCGCCAACTGCGTGGTGGAATCCGGCGCCGAATTGCGCCAGTGCATCATCGACGATTACACCCGCGTCTCCGGGATGACCTCGCTCGAGAACAAGATCCTGTTCGGCGACCACTGCATCACGCCCGAGGGCGAGGCCTTCGACATCAAGGAGATGGACATCGGGTTCGCCGTGGACGACGCCCGCAAGGGCCTGGAGATGTCCGAGATACACAAACTGATTTTCGACCTCGCAGAGCAGGCGGGTCGGCGCTGAAGCCATGTCCATCGACGCCATCCACATCGATAGCCGCCTGGAGGAAACGGCGGCGGCAGCGACCGAGATCGCCCGGCGCTGTCAGGCGCTCGGTGTGGGGGATGACACCTTGATGATGATCGAGTTGAGCGTGGTGGAAGCACTCAACAACGCGGTTGAGCATGCCTACAAGGGCGAGCCGGGACATGATGTCTGGGTCGAGTGCCATCTTGAAGGCGATCAGTTGGTCATCGAGGTCAGCAATCAGGGTGAACCCCTCGCCGCTGAAACCCTGGCCACCCACACCGGCGACTTCAAGGACCCGGACCCGGATGATCCCAGCACCTGGGAGGACAGCGGTCGCGGGCTGCAGATCATCCTCAACACCATGGACGCCGTCTCGGTATGCGACCACGACGGGGCGAATTGCCTCCGCATGGTGAAACGACTTCCGAAAACCGCCTGAGCCGGGGGCAACGCGACCGCCCGGTGTTCAGCGAATCTGCGCCACCACCACACTGAAGTCGTCTTCGAAGCGCAACGGTCGACAGAACGCCTGAACCTTGGCATGGAGCGCCTGGACCCAGACATCCACCGGCGAGTCCGGCCAGGCCAGCACGTCTTCCAGCAAACGCGCTCGTCCATAACGCTCTCCGCTCGGCCCCATGGCCTCGGAAAGTCCATCGGTGCTGAGGAACAGCCGATCGCCCGGATTGATCGTCACCTCTCTCTCTTCAAAATCCCCGAAATCGAGCATGCCCAACGGCATGCCGGTACTTTCCGTCTCGAGAATGGTGCCGTCATGCCGCCGAATCAGCGCAGGTTCGTGTCCCGCCGATACGTAGCGCAAGCGGCCGGCGTCGGGGTCGATACGGGCGATGAACAGCGTCATGTACTGATCGGGAGGGGTGTCCGCCTCAATGAGGCGATTGACCCGGGCAATCACATCGGCCAGCGAATTGGAACCGGGCAACAAGGCACGCAGAAAAGCGCGCGCCATCGACATCACCAACGCCGATGCAATGCCATGCCCGGAGACGTCGCCGCAGATCACATAAAGCGCACCCGTAGGCGTGCCATCCGACCCGGTCTCGGCAAAGTAATCGATGTAATCCCCACCGGTTTCGTCACACGGCTCGGACATGCCGCCGACCTCCACGCCCGGCACCGAAACCGGATCGGGCAGGAAACTCCGTTGAATCGATCGTGCCACCTCCAGCGATCGCCGCGCCTCGGCCGCACGAATCGATTCGTTCATCAGCCGCGCCGTCGCCACCGCCAGACCGGCCTGATTGGCAAGCGCCTTGGCAACCAGGAAATCCGCCTCGGTGAACTCGGCTGCGTCGTGGCGATCGTTGATATTCAAGACGCCCAGCACTTCACCTTCGCGCTTCAAGGGCAGGCTCATGGCACTGCGGGTCCGGTAACGCTTGGAACCCGCCGCCTTATCCTCATCGTTGCGTGCTTCCGGCGCATCGAGCATGAGCACCGCCTCACCGCTCTGAGCGACTTCACCGGCAATACCGTGTCCCAAAGGAACGCGCAGGGTACGCACGATCTCTTCGGGCACGCCGACGGCCGCAAGCATGCGCAATTCGGAACGGGTTTCATCCAGCAACATCAGCGAACCGCGTGCGGCACCGAGCAGGTCGATGGTCCCGCGCAACACCTCATTCAGGACTTCTTCCAGGTCGGCGGCTTCCGCCATGCGCGCCGTCACCCGGCTCAACACCTGAAATCCGGCGGATTGAACCCGCACCAAATCCGAAGCACGCTCAGCGGAGGCCGCTTCCCGCCCGTCGATCTCCGGTGTCGGTCGCGTTCGAATCGCGTCAATCGCCAAGGCCGCATGGCCGGCAATGAGCTGCGTCAGCGCCAGATCGTGTTCGGTAAACGCCCGCAAAGCGCCGTTTGCATCCTGTTTATCCGTGACGTTGATGACGCCCAATACCTCTTTGCCGATCCGTATCGGCACACACATCGCCGAGGCCGAACGATAGTGCCTCTGCGCGCTCTCCGGGCGGTTCGCGCCACTGCCCAGATCGTTGAGCAGACACGCCTCACCGGATGCCGCAACCCCACCCGCCAACCCATCACCGACCCTGACCCGTGATTCGCGAATCACCTCCGCTGGCACGCCTTGCGCAGAGTGGATACGAATCACGTCCGGCTCGGTCCGCAACATGATCGACCATCGATGCGCGCCGATCAGATCGGTTACCGCCGCGCCGACGTGATCCAAGGTGCGTCCGAGGTCATCGCGCAGTCTTATGCGGTCAGCCAGGTTGTACAGCACAGCCACGGTCGCACGCAGCGACGCCGCTTCCGCACTCATCCGTCCGTATCTCCGATCATGCCGATCGATCGCTCTCGGCGTGCGCAAGTGCCGCGCCATACCGACGGCGGCACTCGGTCATGGGTCCGCTTGGGATACATATCATCAAGGCTCATATCGCTGTCCGGCACGCTCGTTATACTGACCACCATAATGCAAATTTACGTTACCGCTGAGGACTCCGGACACCCATGAGCAGTCGCACCCCCAAAGCGCCACGCCTCTCCGCCGTCATCTTCATCGACGCCCTCGGCTGGGACGTTCTCAAAGGCCGGCAGTTTCTCGAAACCGAGTTGCCTTACCGCAAGAAAATGCGCTCGGTGTTTGGATTCTCCTCAGCCTGCGTGCCCTCCATTCTCAGCGGTCTCTGGCCCGCCCAACACCGGCATTGGTCATTTTTCTATTACTCCCCGAAGACCTCTCCGTTCTCGGCCTTACGGCCCCTGGCGCTTTTGCCGAAGTCGATCATGAACCGGGGTCGGGTGCGTAATCTGCTCAGCAAGGTGCTCAAGCGCCTGTACGGTTTTACCGGCTATTTCCAGATCTACAACATCCCCTTCAAGTACGCGCATCTGTTCGATTACTGCGAGAAGAAAGACCTGTTCAAGCCGGGCGGCCTGAACGCCGGCGAGAACATCTTCGATCATCTGGAACGCGGCAAGGTGCCATATCACGTCTCCAACTGGCGGGAATCGGAGAGCAGCAATCTGGCTGCCTTCAAGCACGACATCGCCAAGGGCGAGATTCGTTTCGCGTTCCTGTACATGGCGGCCATGGACGGCTTGCTGCACATGGTCGGCAAGGAAAGCCCCAAGGCCGATGAGAAACTCGCCTGGTACGAGGAACAGTTGCGCGAGGTCCTGAAGGTCGCGCACGCGCACTACGAGGAGGTCCGCCTGTTCATCTGCTCCGATCACGGCATGGCCACGGTCCACACCAACGTCGATCTGATGGCCAAGGTCGCCGCACTCGGTCTCGCCTACGGCAAGGATTACGTCGGCACCTACGATTCGACCATGGGACGCTTCTGGTTCTTCAACGACACCGCGCGGGAACGCATCACCGAGCTGCTCAATACCGTCCCGGAGGGCCGCATCCTGTCCGAACAAGAACTGCATGAGCTCGGCTGCGACTTCCCCGGCCACCAGTACGGCGAAATGATCTTTCTGATGAATCCCGGCGTGATGGTGGTGCCCAGCGACATGGGCGAAACCACGATCACCGGCATGCACGGCTATCACCCGGACGACATCGATTCCAACGCCTCGCTGCTGTCCAACGTACCGGTCGGCGATGAGATCAACGCCATCCCGCACGTTTTCAACATCATGCGCGCAGAAGCCGGCGTGTAGGCCGATGCGGACCGGCTTGAACGTCAAATCCCCATAGGAGCGGCCTGCGCCGCGAACAAGCTCAACCGAAGCTGCTCCGACACACAACATCGTGGTAACCCCATGCGCTGGATTCTGAACATCGCGACGAGCTATCTGAAGTTCCTGATCAACATCGTCGTGGTGTTCTTCATGACGCCCTACATCGTCAAGATGATCGGCATCGACGCCTTCGGCCTGTGGAGCCTGATCTTCGCGGTCATCGGCATTTTCGGGCTGATGGACATGGGCTTCGCCACCGCCGGAGTCAAATACGTCGCCGAGACCGTCGGTTCCGGCGACACCGAGCGTCGCAACCGGATTCTCGGCACCCTGTTCGGGGTGTATTCGATGATCGGGATCGTCGCCATCCTCGCGGTGGCGATCACCGTCGGCCCGGCCAGCGGCTGGTTCGATCTGGACGCAGAGCACCAGACCGAGTTCGGCAATCTAGTCTGGTGGCTGGGTATCGCGCTGGCATTGAGTTTTCCGCTCAGCGTGTTCAAGTCCGCGCTGACCGCCGCCGGACGCATGGACCTGGTGAACGGCATCTCGTTATTCCTGGTACTGAGTCAGGCGGCATTGACCGTGGTATTGCTGGAGATGGGATGGGGCCTGCAGGCCCTGGCGGTCGCCGCGGCCGTCAACATGGTCGGCCAGAGCCTGCTGCTGGTGCCGTTCGCCTACCGCTACATCCCGGGATTCTCGGTCGCACCCAGCCTGTACACGCCCAAACTGGTACGCGAGCTGCTGTCGTTCTCGGTGTACGCCTTCATCGCCAATATCGCGGTGTTGATCATCCTGCGCATCGACCCGGTGGTGATCAAATTGTTCCTGCCGCTGTCCGCCGTTGCGGTCTACGCGATCGCTTCCCGGGTCGCGGAATACACCTATCTGCTCAACAAACAGTTCTCCAACGCACTGATGCCGCTGGTCTCGCAATCGCACGGCGCCGGGGACGCCGAAACCGTGCGCCGCGTCCTGATCGACGGCACCCGTTTCCTGATGGGCGTCGCCATCCCGTTCATCGGCCTGCTGTTCTTTTACACCCCGGAAATCATCGATCTGTGGATGGGGCCGGACTTCGCCGAGGCGGCACCGCTGCTGCGCATCCTCCTCATGGCCGCGCTGTTCTCGACCGTTCAGCTCAATGCCGCCAACGTGCTCGGCATGACCGGTCATCACAAGCTGGTCGCCGGATCGATGGCCTTGTCGGCACTGCTCAACCTGGGGCTGAGCATCGTGCTCATCCAGATCGTCGCCCTTCCCGGCGTCGCCTTTGCGACCCTGCTCGCCGCATTCATCGTGGAAATGGGGGTGATCGTCCCCAAGGCCTGCGCGACCAAGGGCGTGCGTTACTGGGACTTCGTCCGCGACGGCGTTCTGCCCGCCATCCCCGCCGCCGTGCCGATGTTCGCCATCGCCTATGGCCTGGCCACCTGGATTGCGCCGATCGGACTCGGCAACGTCAGCTGGCAGGGGGCCATCGCCGGCCTCGCCTATCTCCTGGTGTTTCTGTTCACCGGCGTGCGCGCCGACGAACGCACCCGGGTTTTCAACAAGATCGGCGCGCGGCGCCGTCGGAACGGGTGATGCCATGAAACATCTGTTGCGCGTACTTCGTGATCTGCTCTCACCGCTGCGTGTCGGCAAGCTTGGCGCCGGGGCCAACATCGAGCCCGGCTCCGTTTTTGAATTCCCGAAGAACATCGAAATCGGCGCGGGGGCGCGCGTCGCCCGGCAGGCGATCCTGCGCGCCAATACCCAGACTGCCCCGGGCATACGTATCGGCGAGCGCACCCTGGTGCTCGAGAACGTGCTGATCAACGCCAATGAGGGGCATGTCAATGTGGGCGCGGACTCCTGGCTCGGCCCCTTCTGCCTGATCTATGGAAACGGCGGCGTCGATATCGGCAACAACGTGCTGATCGCGGCGCATTCCTCGATCAATACCGTCTCCCATCACGCCGACCGTACCGATATTCCGATCAACAATCAGGGCATCTACACCGACCCGGTGGTCATCGAAGACGATGTCTGGCTGGGTCTGAACGTCTCCGTGCTGCAAGGGGTACGCATCGGCAAGGGTTCGATCATCGGCGCCGGCGCCGTGGTCAACAAGGACATCCCACCCTACAGCATCGCCGTCGGCATTCCGGCCAGGGTGATCCGTCAGCGGGCGCCCAGCGAACCGCGCCCGGCGGTCGAATAGGCCATGCTTGAAGGCATCCATCACGCCGCCGTCATCTGCTCGGATTACGCCATCTCCCGGCGCTTCTACACCGAGATACTCGGACTTTCGATCCTCGCCGAGCATTACCGTGCGTCCAGACAATCCTGGAAGCTGGACCTCGCTCTCCCGGACGGCTCCGCCATCGAACTGTTCTCCTTTCCCGATCCGCCGCAAAGACCGTCCTATCCGGAAGCATGCGGGCTACGCCACCTCGCGTTCGCGGTCGCCGATGTGGACGCCTGCAAAACCGAACTGACCGCCCGGGGGATCACGGTCGAACCCGTCCGCGTCGATGAATACACCGGTCGGCGCTTTGTCTTTTTTGCTGACCCGGACGGATTGCCGCTGGAACTTTACGAAGCGTCGCCATTTCCCTGATCCGCCTGCCAAAGCGCAAAAACCCACCACCAAGGCGCAGTCGGTTTGCCTATGCTTGGCGGATCATCTCCTCATCACGTCTGCGATCAATCCTCATGAAGACCATCCAGGTACCGCGCCGTTTCGTCGCCCATGAATGGGGCGGCACCGAAACGACCATTCTGCAGACCTGCCGAGCGTTGAATGCGGTCGGTCATGACACCCGCATCTTCACCAGTCTGGCGCTCTCCGAGGTCCGCGAGGAACGCATGCAGGAGGTGCCGATCCGTCGCTTCCCCTACACCTATCCGTTCTGGGGTCTGTCGCCGGAAGCGATCTACGACATGGACCGCAAGGGCGGGAACCTGCTGTCCCTGTCGCTGCTCTGGGGATTGCTGCGCGAGCCGGGCGTGGATCTGCTGCACGCCCACTCCGGCAAACGTCTGGGCGGTATCGTGCGCACCGCCGCCCGGCTCAAAGGCATCCCCTACGTGATCACGCTGCACGGCGGCTTCTTCGACGTACCCAAGGGTGAGATGGATCAGATGCTCAAGCCGATCGACAGAACGATCGAATGGGGCAAACCGTTCGGGGCCTTGTTCGGCTCCCGCAAGGTCATGGAAGACGCTGCGGCGATCATTGCGGTCGGCGAGAACGAAGCCCGTGCGGCGCGTGAAAAACTCCCCCATCAGCGCATCGAATTCCTGCCCAACGGCGTGGACAGCGCGGCCTTCGCGGAGGGCAACGGAGAGGCGTTCCGCGCCCGGTTTGAAATCCCGGTGGATCGCAAACTGATCCTGCACACCAGCCGCATCGATTATCAGAAAAACCAGCTCGCCCTGGTCGATGCCCTGCCCGCGATTCTCGCCAAAAACCCGGAAACCCACGTCGCCTTCCTGGGCCCGGTCACGGTCGCCAGCTATCGCGACAAACTGCTGGCGCGCATCGCGGCCCTCGGCGTCGGCGCTCATATCACCTTGATTCCCGGCCTGCCGCCCGACGACCCGGACCTGAAAGGGGCATTTCATGCGGCGGACGTATTCTGCCTGCCTTCCCTTCACGAACCCTTCGGCATCGTGATCCTCGAAGCCTGGGCCGCCGGATTGCCGGTGGTCGCCGCCAAGGTTGGTGGCATCCCGTCCTTCACCCGGGACGGTCAGGATGTGTTGCACATCAACCCCGAACAGCCGGACGACATCGCCAACGCGGTGAATCAGCTGTGTGCAGACCCGTTACTCGCCACCCGTCTGGCGCACGCCGGTCGGGAAAAAGCGCGCAAGGAATACGACTGGTCGGTCATTGCCGCGCGGTTGCTGCGCATCTACCAGGAGGTCGCCGCCTGATGCGCGTCCTGCACGTCAATGCCAAGGCCGGCTTCTTCGGCGGTGTCGAACGCATCCTCTTCGATACCGCCAACGGCCTGCAGGAGCGCGGCTGGCCGCAAGCCCTGCTGCATGCCGAAGCGACCGTGCAGGAGGCCTATCGCGGACCGTTCGCCGAGATTGCCAGCGACGAAGCCCTCATCGACCGTTTCCAACCCGACGTGATCCTGATCCACAAGGAGTCGGACGCCGATCGCATCACCCGCCTGGCCGCCCGTCTGCCCACCGTGCGCATGGTTCACGACCACGATCTGGTCTGCCTGCGCCGCCATAAATACTTCCCGAGCAACACCCGCATCTGCGAGCGCCCGGCGGGCATCGATTGCTACACCCACCTGTGTTTCGTGCAACGTGGGGAACGCTTTCCGATCGCGTTGCGCGGTCTGGGCGAGATTCGTCGCGGCCTGGCGGCGCACGCACAGGTGCGAGGATTCATCGCGATCAGCCAATGGATGCGTGCCGAACTGGCGATGAACGGCATCGATGCGAAGCGCATTCACGACATCCACCCGATCCCCAGCGCACTCGATCGGGTCACGCCTTTGCCCCCTGCGAGCCGCCCCGAGATCCTGTTCGTCGGCCAGGTAATCCGGGGCAAGGGCGTCGATCTGATGATCCGTGCGCTCGCCGAGTTGACGGGGGACTGGCACGCCACCGTGGTCGGGGACGGTCACCACCTCCCGGAATGCCGAGCCCTGGCGGCGGAACTCGGCCTTGCCGAACGCATTCACTTCACCGGCTGGATCGATCACGAAGCGCTACAGGATTACTACGCCCAGGCCCTGTTCACGGTGGTTCCATCCCGCTGGCCGGAGCCGTTCGGGATGGTCGGCGTCGAAGCCATGGCCCGTGCCCGTGCCGTGGTCGCCTTTGCCGCCGGTGGCATCCCGGACTGGCTGGATCACGGGCAGACCGGTCTGCTCGTCCCGCCCGCAGACGTCAAAGGAATGGGCCAAGCCATGCAAGAATTGTTGGATACTCCGGAAAGGGCCGCCGAACTCGGTCGCCGTGGCGCGCAGACGGTTGCCGAACGCTTCCGGCATGGCGCCTACCTGGATCAAATCGCCCATCTGTTGGAGTCCATCGCATGAGGATCGGCATTTCCGCATTCGCCGGGGACGGCGGCAAATCGGGCATCAGCCAATACATGATCAACATCTTCAAACGGCTGCCCGCGCAGGCGCCGGACGATGACTTCGTGTTGTTCATGACCCACGCCGATCGCGCTTTTTTCACCATCGACGATCCCCGGGTGCAAGTGGTCAGTTATCCGGACTGGATGGGGCACCCGATCGTGTCGATTCTCTGGCATCTGCTCTGGCTGCCGTTCGCGCTGATGCGCGCCGGTTGCGAAGTGTGCTGGATGCCCGCCGGCAACCGGCGCCTCGCGTGGTGGTACGGCGTGCCCTCGGTGAGCACGATCCACGACATGTCGCAGTTGCATGTTCCGGCCAAGTACGACGCCTTCCGCATGTTCTACATCATGCGGGTGCTGCCGATGATGATGCGGCGACTCACCCGGGTGCTGTCGATCTCGATCTCCACCGAGCGGGATCTGATCGACTATTGCCGGGTCGATCCGGCCCGCATCCGCGTGGTGTACAACGGCGCCGACCTCAACCGTTTCTCGCCCAGGGATCGCGAACAGGCCAAGGCCCATGTCTCGGCGGCGTCACCGATCCCGCACGACTACCTGCTCTATATCTCCCGGCTCGAACACCCCGGCAAGAATCATGTCGGCCTGATCGAGGCCTTCGCCAAGCTCAAGGCGAATAGCGCTCTGCCACACAAGCTGGTGCTGGTCGGCAGTCGCTGGAACGGGGCGGAGGCCATCGACGCAGCAGTCCGCCAGCACGGCCTGGAAGACGACGTGATCTTCCCCGGGTTCCTGCCCAACGAGGTCCTGCCCGACCTGATGAGCGGCGCGGATCTGTTCGTGTTTCCGTCCCTGTTCGAAGGCTTCGGCATTCCCCCGCTGGAAGCCATGACGGCGGGCACCCCGGTGGTTGCGTCGAACCGTTCCAGCATCCCGGAAGTGGTCGGCGACGCCGGCATCCTGGTCGATCCCACCGACACCTCCGCGATGGCCGAGGCCATGCAGCGGGTATTGACCGAGCCTGACCTCGCCGAAGATCTGGTCCGTAAGGGCCTGGAACAGGCAAAGCGGTTCTCCTGGGAAGACGCCACCCGGGGCGTCATCGAGCTTTGTCACGAGGTCCACACAGCGCGATGAGCCTACGCCTCGGAGAATCGGTCCTGGCCCGCCAGCCTTTCGACAACACCCGCGACCCGCGTTGCTTTTACGCATCCAGCGGACACGCCGAGGCCATCTCCCGCCTGCAGTTCATGATCGAGGACCGCAACATGGGGCTGGGCATGCTCACCGGTGAGATCGGTTGCGGCAAGACGATCAGCCGCACCGTGCTGCAGAACAAGCTCTCGCCCGAGCAGTACACCGTGGTCAGCATCGAAAACGGCATGCTCAATTTCGATGAACTTCTGCTCGAAATCCTCTCCCAGATTCGTCGCGAGCGGGTGGTTTCGGGCGACTATCCGGATCGCTATTCCCGCCTGTCCGCGTTCAAACAGACCTTGATGCGCCGTGTCGTCGAGGCGGGTCGGCATCTGGTGATCCTGATCGACGAGGCGCAATCGCTGCACAGCAGCGACATCGAAGCGATCAAATCCCTGACCAACATCTCCAGCGAGCGACGCAATTTCATCACCGTGATCCTGATCGGCCAGCCGGAACTGCGCCAGATGGTGAAGGCGTTGCCCCCGGTCGATCAGCGCATCAGCCTGCGTTACCACCTGAACCCGCTGTCTCCCAGAGAGACCCTGCATTACATCGCCCACCGGATGCGCAGCGCCGGGCTCGAAGGCCCGATCCCGATCTCGCGGGAGGCGGTCGCGCTGCTCGCCGAAGTGAGCGGCGGCATTCCCCGCGAGATCAACCGTCTCGGCAAACTCGCGCTCGAACATGCCATCGCCAACGACCAGCCGGTGATCCGCTCCAGTTCGGTAAGGATCGTCGCCAAGGACCTCGTCCGTCAGGGCGGCCTGAACGATCCAAGCCTGATGGCGGATTGAGCGGAACGGCATGAACGACGAACTCAGCATTCGCAAACAACAGGAGCGCAAGGCTGCCCTGGAGAACGACGAGGCGCCGCTCGATGACGACAGCGATCTGTCCGGCCTCGACTGGGACATTCGCGAACCGGAACCAGGCAGCGCATCAAGCGCCGAATCCCAAGCCCAATACCAGACCAAACCCCAGGCCAAACCCCGGACCGAACCCCGGGCCGAATCCCCGTCTGGGCGCGCATCAGGACCGGACATTCCTGTCTCGGCAGACCCGATGCCGAAATCCGAACCGGCGACCGACAGCAACGGCTTCCCCACGCTGGCCGGGATTCCGGAAACCGCGCCCGAGCTGCCGACGCAGTCCGACGACGCCATGCCCTTCGCCTTCCCCGGCATGGGCGAGGACGAAGAAGCCCCCAGCAAAGGATCGGGCCTGGACATCCAGCGCCTGCTCAAGGGCATCTGGTCGCGCCGCAAACTGGTCACGCTGATTGCCGGCACCATCACCGTGTTGTTCCTGGTGATGGCCATGACCCTGGTCGAGAAGAAATGGCTGGCCAACGTCACCATGATCAAGCGGAGTTCGCAGGACGAGTTCCAGATCGGCAAGTTCGGCAAGCCTTTCAAACCGCAGACCTACAACCTGCAAACCCTGCTCGACACCCTGCTGCTGCCCAGCGTGCTGCAGGAAACCGTCCGCCGTTCGGGCATCGATCTGCAACCTCGCAAGCTGGTGAAATACATCGAGGCCCAGGTCGGCAAGGAATCCACGATCTTCCAGATCAAGGTGACCTGGAAAGATCCGAATGTGGCGGCAGAAATCGCCAACAACCTGGTCGACATCTTCATCGCCCGCAACCGCGAGATCCGCCGGGCCGACGCCGAAGAAACCCTGCTCTACTACAGCAACCAGCTTCAGAGCGCGCAGCAGACCGCCCGCCAGACCAACGCGGAACTGCAATCCTTTCAGGAGGAATATCAGATCTCCGATCTCGAGACCGAGATCACCGTGCTGGTCGGGCAGCTCACCAACCTGGAAACCGAACAGAAGGCGCTGCAGGCGGAAGTGGAGGCCACCCGCAAGGATCTCACCCGCCTGGAAGCGGCGATCGAAACCGAGCCGGAAATGATCGTGCAGTCCTCCTATTACGTGAACCCGCTGCAGAAGAATCTCAGCGATCTCGAATGGGAACTGGAACAGGCTCGCGGGCGATACACCGACGAAAACCCCAAGGTGAAGGACCTGAAGACCCGCATTGCCACCATCAAGGGTCTCATCGAAAAAGGCGGGGATTCCGGCAGCCCTTCCAACACTTACGCCAACAACCCGGTTCGTCAGGAACTCACCGTCAAGCGCTATCAGACCACCAGCGATTACAAACAGCGCGAGGCGCGCCTGGGCGCACTCGACAAGCTGGTCAAGGAAATGCGCGACAAGCTGAACATGCTCACTGCCAAAAAGCAGGAGAACAATCAGCTCAAGGCCAAGGTGGACAGCATCGAACTGCTCGCCGACAACCTGCGCAACCGGGTCGAGGAAGCGCGCGTCCTGATGCTGCGCAACGAATCGGACTTCGACATCATCGAACGCGCCCGGCCACCGGACGAAGCCGAACCCAGCGGTCGCAAGACACTCGCCATCCTCGGCGTGATCCTGGGCGGCGGTCTGGGCTTGATGATTGCCCTGCTGCAGGAATTCCTCGACAAACGCGTGCGCACGCGTCGCGAAGCCCAGGACCTGGGCGAAGGCAAGCTCACCTTCGAATTCCAGAAGGTGCCGGAAAGCGCGCAGATCGTCGTCGATACCCAGTTCCCCGGCGAACCGGTGGTCGGCATCTTCCGCCGCATGGCCAACGACATGGACGGCACCCTGGAGGCGGAAGACTGGCAATCGCTGGCGTTGGTCAGCCCGGAGCGCCAGACCGGACGTAGCCTGGTTGCAACCAATCTGGCGCAGGCCCTGGCGCTCAAGGAACGTCATGTGGTGCTGGTCGATGCCGACCTTGGCGACAATGCCGGGGAACGCCCGGTGTCGCTGTATGAACTGAACGACCCACATCCTGGCCTGATCGAACTGCTCGCCGGCGACGTTCAGCCCGACGACGTGCTCGGCGTTACCGAAAACCGCTTCGTGCGGGTAGTTCGTCCAAACCGCCACAACGCCCCGGATGGCAATGCGATACATCTTCTCGGCAGCATCGCGATGGCCGACCTGATCGACCGCCTGAAGCGCTTCCCGGGACATGTCATCTACGATCTACCGCCGGCGACCGGGCAGGAGACGGTGGTCGAAGCCATCCGCCACATCGGCAACGCCCTCGTCGTGGTGCGCAGCGGTCAGACGCCGAAACCGGATATTCGCGATTTGGTCGAGCGTCTGATCGAGCTCGGGGTGACCATGCAGGCCACCGTGATTACCGAAGTGCCGGAGGACCTGGTCCAGGAGAAGCCGGTTTTCGAGCCTCAAGCCAAATCAAAGGCCAAAGTCAAAAGCGGAAAGGGCACGGGGTTGAAACTCGCCTGGCCCAAGCTTTTCCGCAAATCGGCACCGCCAGACACGGATATACGGTCTGACGACGCAACACCAAAATCGACCTGATCAAACCCATGACGCCGACCTTTCCCCCAGCCCCATACGTCCGATCCGTCCGATCCGTCCGCCCCATCTGCTCCGGCTTCGCGTTCACGCCTTCGACATGGGCGAAAACAGGCGCTCATGTCCTGTTCGCGATCTTGATGTTGATGCTCGGTGCGTGCACGAGTGAAGAAGTCCGGCGTCCGCCGCCCAAGGAACACGAAAGCAATCCACCCGGCTCCGCCTTGCCCGACGCACGCAAGATGATGTCCCCGGAAGATCGCCTCGCAAGCATGGCGGAATTGCGCAAAGCCACCCACATCGATTTCACCCTGGGCAAGGGCGACGTGCTGTCGGTCTCGGTGTACAACGAACCCGACTTGTCCGTGAACGGGGTGCCGATCCGGCCCGATGGCAAATTCTCGTTCCCGCTGGTCGGCGATGTGCTCGCTGAAAATCGCAGCGTGGACGAGGTCAAGGCAGAACTGACCGAGCGCCTGCTGAAATATCTCAAGGACCCACAGGTATCGGTGATCGTCCAGCAGTTCGCGAGCCTGGAATACACCCTGATCGGTGAAGTGGTGCATCCGGGCGTCTATCCCCTGGTCACCAACGTGACCATCACCGGCGCAATGGCCAAGGCCGGCGGACTCACCAAAGGCCAGTTTCACGCCAGTTCGGTCGAACTCGCGGACCTGACCCACGCCTTCATTTCCCGCGACGGCAGCCCGCTGCCGGTGGATTTCGTCGCCCTGTTCCGCGATGGCGATCTGCGCTACGACATCCCACTGCATCCGGGCGACTACATCTACATCCCGTCCGGTCTGTCGAAGGAGATCTATGTGCTGGGCGAAGTGCAGCGCCCGGACCTGTTTGCCTTCCGCGAGGACATGCAGCTGTCGAAGGCATTGACCATCGCCAATGGGTTCACCGTCGATGCCGACATGACCCAGGTTCATATTGCGCGCGGCTCGCTCGCCGATCCGGAACTCTATGTCATCAACATGGAAGACGTGTTCAAGGGCCGGGTCACCGACATCGAACTGGAGCCCGGCGACATCATTTACGTCCCGGCCAGCGGACTCACGGAGTGGTCGCGCATCCTCAACCGCATCATGCCCAGCGTGCAGGCGATCCAGACCGGCATCATCCTGCAGCAGACCGCCAGCGGCAGCAGCAAATAAAGTCGGAATCATGAAGCGTCGCACCCAGACCAGCACCGAACGCCGCGAATACAATCCGACACAGGCGCGTTTTTTCAACTACATGCCGGCGCATGTGCGCGATGAACTGAGTCCTCAGCAACGCGTGGCCATCGTCGAGACCATCCTGCATCTGCAGACCGAGGACCCCCGAATCCTCGATGAAATCTACATGGAACGCCCCTACCCCGGGACCGCGCACGGGCAATGGACCACGGGACAGCGGGTGCGGCGGCGTCTCGGCTGGTTCCTGCGCCGTCTCTGGCTCGCGTCCCTGCGTCAGAAGAGCGAACGCCGTGTGCGCTCGAAAATGTCCGACTACCTGTTCCTGTTCTTCATGGGCATGCTGGCGCTGACCATCGTGTTGCTGATCGGGCTGCTGTTCTACGGTGTCAAGACGATGCTCGACATCGACATGTATTCCGATTTCCACCTGCTGCAATAGCGCCCGTTCATGAAGCGCCGTGACAACCCGATCGATGAAGTTCCGGACCTGGAACAGATCCTGGACAAGTTCGAGAGTCGCGTCGATCGTGGTGAACGCATTTGGTTCTGGCTCACCCAGGGGCTGGGGCGGCTTCGTTGGCGGTTCACCGTCCGCCTGGTACGCATGTTCGACCTGCCTCGTATCGGCATCCTGCTGGACACCCTGTTCGTGCTCTACATCGCGGCGGTGATCGGCGCATTGCTGTTTGGTGCGTTCTGGGCTGCGTACGCCTTCAAAAGCTGGATGGGGATCGACCTGATTCCGGGCTATCACCTCATCGACCCATGAAGGCCACCGCTTGCTGTGCGCTGATCCTTGCCGGTTTCTGGCGCGTCGCTGCCGCTGACGTCCACGCCATTCTTCCTTGCAACCGGGTAATCACATTGGAGTGGCTTACCCCGGATGCGTTGACCATCGAAGATCAACCCCAACGTTTCACCCTGAGTAGTCCATCCCGCCACGCTCCCGCAGTGCTTTCGGTGGGCGCGGACCGCCAGGTCAAGGGCTTCAGGCCGGATGGCAAGGCCGTGATCGCCACGCGTCTGCATCTGCGCTTGTCCGGGGCGCTACGACCAGGGGTCCAATATCGCCTGTTCGATGCCCGCAAGGCGCTACCAATCACGGGCCTGCCGCTGCGATATGACCCAAACGGGATCAGCCCTTCGATCCAGGTCGATCAGGTCGGCTATCTCCGCAATTCGGTGAAACTGGCCTACGTCGGCAACTGGCTTGGCACGCTCGGAGCGATGCCGCTGCCGGACGACAGTTTCCGGGTTGAACGCGCGGACGATAGTGCCGTCGTGATGGAAGGAACGCTGTCGCTCCGGGCTCAGGCCGACCGCTGGAGTGGCAACGATGTCTGGACCGCCGATTTCAGTGGCCTGAATACACCCGGTCGCTACCGTCTGAATGTGCCCGGCCTGGGTATTTCCCACTCTTTCGAGGTCGGCGACGACATCTATGCACCGGTCTATCGCCGCGTCGCCCGCTTGTTCTACCACTCACGCAACGGCATGCCGATCGTCGCGCCCTGGGCCGATCCCGGATATGAGCGGCCAGCAGGGGGAATCCGCGCGAAGCTCGATGGCGTATTCCACCCGGTCGTCGGCACCTCGGCATTCGGTCGTGGGGAACGAGCCGGGGACTACCGAGCCATCCAGGGCGGCTGGTTCGACGCGGGCGACTACGGCCAATACCTCACCAATGCGGCGCCGGTCTGGTACAGCGTTGCGGCGGGATTCGACATTGCGGGCAGCGGGTTCGGGGGCGACGATCTCGGTATCCCGGAAAGCGGTAACGGCATTCCCGATCTCATCGACGAACTCGCCTGGGGCTTCCGCTGGGCAAGCGCCATGCAGGACAGCGCCGATGGCGGCGTCTACTGGCGACTGGCGAGCGCACATTGGGATGAGAGCGCCCCGGTCGATGTCGATACACCACGCTTCATCTTCGAGAAGACCACCCACGCCACCGCCAGTTTTGCGGCCCTGGCGGCGATTCATGCCCGCCTGATCGCACCTTATGACGCAGCACAATCCAAGTCAGCCCTGAGCGCGGCGCTACGTGCCTGGGCCTTCATCGAGACACACCCGCAGTGGCCCGAGGAAGGCGAGGTGTATCGCAACCCGCCCGGCGTCGCCGCCGGCACCTATCCCGACAAGAGTGCGACCGACAACCGGCTCTGGGCCGCTGCGGAACTGCTGCGCACCACCGGCGAGAAGCGATTTGCGCAAGCCTTCGAACACCTGATTGGCGAACAGCATTTCGATCCGACCATGCCGGTGTCCTTCAAACATCAGGGCATGGCCGCGCTGTGGGCGTATCTGCACGCCCCCGACACCCTGCAGAGGCCTGAGTTTCGGGAACTCGCCAGACATCAATTCATCGCCGGCGCCGACTGGCTGATCCGTATGGCGGAGGAGAACCCGTTCCACGCCCCCAGCCATCATCGACTGCAAACGCTGGGCTGGGGCGGGTTTGGGCAATCGACGCGTGCCGTCTTGCCCCTGCTGCAAGCCCATCAACTGAGCCGACAAACCGAATATCAGCATTGGGCGCGACGCATGCCGCATCCACAACTGGGCGCCAACCCACTTTCGCGCAGCTTCATCACCGGCGTGGGGGCGAAGCCGCCGCTGCATCCTTTGTCCAAACTTTCGGTATTCGACTCGATCGCAGCGCCTTTATCGGGAATTCCCGTGCCGGGACCGCATTACCGACTGGGCCGAGCCTGGGACGCCCTGGCGCGGGTGGACGACAGCTACCTGCCTGCAGGAGACGGCGACACAACGCCCGATTTCCCGGCTTTGCGACGCTACGTCGATGCCAGTCCCCTCCCGCCGATGTCGGAGGCCACGGTCGCCGAAATCGCTCAGGCGGCGGTCGGTTTTGCGCTGCTGTCGCAGATCAAATGATCAAGTTCATGAACTTGATGAGGATCGCCAAACAGCCCGAGTATTGGCGCATATACTCGGTGGACTGATTCTGGCGCCAACCCCGATCCCGCGCACGGATCACCCGACCAAGCCAACAACGAAAACGCCTTCCAATGGAACAGCCGCTCAAGCACGAACCCTACGACGCCTGGTCGGATAGCGAGCTCCTCGACGAGGTCCTCGACAAATACAGCGGCCACGGACGAGGTCCCAATCCCAAGACCGCGCGCGCCCGCATCACCGTAAAGCGCCTTGCTTTCAAGGCGGTGGTCTACTCCACCTATGCGCTCAAACGAGTATTCGATGTCGTTGCGTCGCTGATCGCCATCTTGCTCCTGTCCCCAGTCTTTCTGCTGACCTGGGCCGCGATCAAGATCGAAGATCCCGGCCCCGCGATCTTCACCCAGATCCGTGTCGGCAAATGGGGCAAACCGTTCACGATGTACAAGTTCCGCTCCATGGTGATGAACGCGGAAGAGCTGAAGAAGAAGCTCATGGCGCAAAACGAATCTTCTGCAGGCGTCATTTTCAAGATGAAGGAAGATCCCCGGATCACCAAGGTCGGCAAGATCATCCGCAAGCTGTCGATCGACGAACTGCCGCAGCTGTTCAATGTCCTGTTCGGGCATATGAGTCTGGTCGGCCCACGCCCCGCTCTGCCGATCGAAGTCGCCGAATACTCGATGGAACATCGCCGCCGACTCGACGCCCTGCCGGGCATCACCTGTCTCTGGCAGATCGGTGGACGTTCCGACATCGATTTTGAAGGCCAGGTCCGCCTCGATGTCCAGTACATCCGCTCACAAGGGTTCTGGGCCGATTTCGTCATTCTGCTGAAAACGGTACCGGCGGTACTGCTCGGCAAGGGAGCCTATTGATGAGTTTTCCGACCCGTGCAGTCCTGATCGAAGCGGGCTCGACCAGCGACGCCCTCGCCACCCAGTTCGGTGCCTTGCTCGAGGCCCGCTCGCTCGCAATGTTGCCGGTGGGGGGCAAACCGCTGGTTCAACACTGGATGGAATGGCTCTCGGAAAGCGGTTGTCGGCAGGTTCTGCTGCTCATCGAGAACTTCCCGGAAGCGGTCCGCGAACTGGTCGGTAACGGGGAGCGCTGGGGGCTCAGCGTCACCGTGTCTTCATTGCGGGAACGCAGTTCCTACGAAGACGCCACCGAGGCGGCGCGGGGGTTCCTGTCGGAACGCAGTCTGGTTGCGGCTTTCAACTTTCTGCCCCAATCGGGCCTTGGCGACTGGGTCGTCGATGGCGACAAGGCCCAGCACGCATTTGATAGCGGCGTATTGCCATTGGGCATCGTGGCCCATGGCGAAGACAAGATGCCCGGAACCCAAGCCCCAGCCCCGGCTTCATGCGGTCGGCTAATCGAAGATATCAAGGGGCTCTGGAAAGCCAACATGGATATGCTCGATGGCGTCCTCAGCGACCCGCACCCCGCCGGATATGAAGCCACGCCGGGGTTGATGGTAGGTCGCCACACGCGCATTCCATCCAGCACCAAGGTCGTGCCACCTTGTCTGATCGGCGAAGAAACCCTGCTCGGCAAGCGGGTCCAACTCGGCCCACGCGCTGTCGTCGGGGGACATGTGATCATCGACGATGCCAGTTCCTTGCAGGATTGCGTGGTCCTCGACGACACCTTCATCGGCAGTCATGCCGAGCTCAACGACTGTATCGTCGATCGCCGTCTGGTGATCCGTGTCGATAGCGGTGTCGCCGCCTTCATCGACGATCCACTGATTCTTGACGATCTGAAAAGCAAATCCTTGCAGGGTGTTCCGCTTCGACACCGACTGGTGGCATTCGTCCTGTCTGCGCTCCTGATCGCCCCGATCCTGGTGCGTGCCCTGTTGAAAGTACTGAGCGGCGGTGCGAGCTGGCAACGGGAGACGCTATCGATTCCGGAGGGCAAGGACCTGCTCGGTGAACCACGCATGCGCCAAATCATGGTCCGCTCCCTGGCCGTCAGCCATAGCCATTGGCGCAAGGCACCCTGGCTCTGGTCCGTCGTGGGCGGCAAATTGGCCCTGTTCGGCGTCAACGTGCGCGACGAGCGCCGCGCCGCACTGCCGGATTGGGCACGGGAACTCCGCTTCGCACCGCCCGGCGTGATCACGCTGGCCGATGTCACGGGCGCCAGCAAGGACGGCGAGGAATGCGAGAACGCACTCGTGACCGACAGCTATTATCTGGCGACGCGCAGCACCCAAACCCATATATCGTTACTTGGCCGCTGGCTGAGCGGCTTGCTGAAACGCCAACCCTGATCACTCACCCAACGAGAACGAAACGATGAATGTAGAAATCGAAACTCAAGGCAACGCCACCGTCGTGCGCATGGATGGCCGTCTCGATGCGGCGGCAGTCACTGCGGTCAAGGCAGATCTGCATGCCATCGAGATCAACAAGGGCACCTTGGTGGTATTCAACCTGGCCAAGGTCGATTTCATCGACTCCACCGGTCTCGGCCTAGTGGTTTCGACCTTCCGTCGTGCGCGCGAAAACGAGGGCGATCTCGCCGTCTGCTGCCTGACCCCTCAGGTACGCAGCCTGTTCGAACTCACCCGCATGCATCGTATTTTCAACGTCTTCGATACCGAAGACATGGCAGTGCAAGGCTGATCGCCCGACAGGCTATCCGGTGGTGTCATGACCGATCATCCGGATCCCAACAAGGCGTCCACGTCTGCCCAGAACGATGAGCCATCACTGGCGCGGGCTAACCGGGAACAACACGATCCTCAGATCGAAGCGGTCCTGCAACAATACAGCCCTTCCGGATTGCGGCGCCGTCGTCGCAGCCGGATGTTGCGTTGGGCCGCCGCCACCAGCCTGCTCGGGCTGGTCACCACCGCGAAGCGCCTGCTCGATCTGTTGATCTCGGCGAGTTTGCTTGCGCTGTTCACGCCGGTCCTGCTGATCATCACATTGGGCCTTGGCGGACCGGCCAAAGCCCTTTTCCGCAGCCCCCGACTCGGGCGGTTCGGCATCCCGTTCAAGCGCCTGAGTTTCAGGACACCGGAAAACGGGGCCTTACGGAAACTCGGTCTGCATCACCTGCCGGTCCTGATCAATCTATTGCGTGGCGACATGTCTTTGATCGGTCCGCGCGCCGCCGATCCCAGCGAATACAGCCCGCGTGAGCGCAAGGCTCGACGGCGCTACAACGTCCGCCCCGGACTGGTGGGCCCGTGGTGGATCCGGCGCCGCGCCAACATCGATTTTGGCAGCGAACTGGACGCCGACGCAGAGTACGTGGCCCAGCAGAGCTTGAGCGGCGATCTCGGCCTTGCCTTCCGCGCTATTCCCGCCCTGCTCTATGGCCAGGGTCTGGCGAGTGCCAGTGACGAAATCCGTATCCTGGGGATCGATATCGACAACCTGACCATGGATGAAGCCATCGAGACCATGCTTGCCGTCGTCGATCAGGATCGCCCGCAGCAACTGTGTTTCGTCAACGCCGACTGCTTCAACATCGCGGCGCGTAACGACGTGTATCGCCAATGTCTGAAAGACGCGCAGTGGGTGTTCGCAGACGGCATCGGCGTGAAGCTGGCCGGCAAGATTCTCAACCGCGACATCAAGCAGAATGTCAACGGCACCGATCTGTTCCCAAGACTGTGCGATGCCATGCAGGGAACGGACAAGTCGCTCTATCTGCTTGGCGCCCGTCCCGGCATCGCGCAAGCGGTCGCGGAGTGGGTGGCCGAGCATTACCCCGACTGCCGCATCGCCGGCCACCATCACGGCTACCTCAAGGACGACTCGGAAGAACAGGCCGTGCTTGCCGACATCCGCGAATCCGGCGCCGATATGCTCATGGTGGCCTTTGGTGCACCACGCCAGGACTTGTGGGTTGCGGAACATCTGCAGGACAGCGGGGTGAAGCTGGCCATGGGCGTCGGTGGCCTGTTCGACTTCTATTCCGGGCGAATCGCCCGTGCACCCCAATGGATGCGCGAGATGGCCCTGGAATGGTTATTTCGCTTCCTCCAGGAACCCCGGCGGATGTGGCGCCGCTACTTCGTCGGCAATTTCGTGTTCCTGATCCATATCTACCGCGAGCGCTTCTTCGGCGCGCCAAAATGACCATACTGGAGTCCGGGTTGCCGATGGCCTCGCCTGAATAGCTCAGAGGTTCCTTAACAGGCCGCAACCCGACTTGAGTTATCAGCTTGCGCACCCAGACCGGACGTATTTGGAGTCCTCATGACCGTTTTTCCGTTCAATGTCCATGTCAAGAGCCATCGCACTCTGGCCACTGCCGCCACGCTCGCCGTCACACTCGCGCTGAGCGGCTGCGATCGCAGCCTCGATCAGGTCGCCGCCGACCTCTCCGTGGGCAAGCAACTGCTGGCCCAGGGCGAGGCGGATCGGGCGTCCGAACAGTTCCTCAAGGTAATCCAGGCGGACGGGGCGAACGTCGAAGCCATTTTTCTGCGCGGTCGTGCGCTGGAAGCGCAGAAGCTCTGGTCGGAGGCTTACGCCCATTATCTGCGCGCCATAGACCTGCACCCGGAAACGCAGCAATACGCGTTGGCCGCACTGGATCTGGAAGTTCGCGCGGCACGCTGGCCGGAGGCCGAGAAACGCCTCAGCGGGATGAACCTCGCTGCCTCGGACAAAACCCAGTGGGAAGCGCGCATCGCTGCCGGAAAGCACGACTGGTCGATGGCAGACCGTCTCTATCGGCAGATCACCGACCGTACCGATGTCGATCTGGCGGTACTGCTGGATGCGGCAGATACCGCGTTACGCCTGGGCGGCGCCGAGGACCGGGCGGTGTTGCTGGTCGAGCGAGCGCTCGCGCGTGATCCCGCAAGCCGTGGTGCGCGCCTGCTACGCGCCCAGATCAACCTGCAGAGTGGTAACGATCGGGTCGCTGCCGAGGACTTGCAGGGGCTGTTCGAGGAATCGCCCTCCGACATCACCGCTGCGCTGAAATTGGGCGCCTTACGCGTCAGGCTGAATCAGCTGGACGCCGCCGAATCGGTGTATCGGCGTTTCCTAGAGACCACGCCCGGCGATCTGCAAATCACACTTGCCTATGGCGAGCTGCTATCACGCACCGGCAAGCTTGAGGAACTCGATCATCTCGCCGCGCAGATCGATGTCTCGAATCAGCGTGCAGAGGGCCTGCGCGATTATCTCACTGGCCTCGTCCATCTTGGCCAGGCCAAGCCAGACGAAGCGCTCGAACCGCTGCGAAAAGCCACACTGCTGCTCGGAGAGAATCCCGGCGTCTGGTTTGCGTATGCACAGGCCGCGTTTGGCAAGGGCGATCGCGCCACCGCAAAGCTGGCTTACGACAAGGTTCTTGAACTTGCCCCGCAGACCCTGGCCGCCGAGTTACAGAACGCGCGGATCGAATTGCTCGAACTCGATGCCCGCGCCGCCAAAGTACGCAGTAAGCGGTTGCTCAAGAGCTATCCGGACAACCTGTCCGTACAAGCCCTGGGGGTTCGCATCGCACTTCTCGAAGGCCGTTTCGATGATGCCCTGCAGCTTGCGAACGCCGCGTTGGAGAAACAGCAAAGCGCGCAGCTGACCTCCCTCAAGGCCACCGCCCTGTCGCGACTGGGCCGCGATGAGGAAGCGCTTGCGCTTTATCAGGCATTGATCGAGGCCAACGCCAGCGATGTGGCAACACGGGCCGAGGCCGCGCGCATCCTGGATCGACTCGGTCGTACCGATGAAGCACGCGCACTGCTTGAAAGCGTTGCCGAAAACGACGCCAACGCATTTGCCTCGCGTGGCGTGCTCGAGCTTCGCGCCGGCAAGCAGGATGAGGCGAAACGCCTCCTGGAACAGGCGCTGACTCTCGACCCTGACCAATTTCAGGCCAACCTGAACCTGGCCATGATGCGGGTTACTGAAGGCGACCTGGATGGCGCCAAAACCCTGCTCGATCGCGCTGTCGCGACCTCACCGAAAGACCCATTGGTCCATCAGACCCTGGGTCTGATCGCCCAGGCCCGCGTTGAACTCGATCTCGCCGAGCAGCACTACCGACAGGCACTCAGTAGTGACGCTTCGTTGATTCTTTCCCACGTGGGATTGGCCGAGGTTCAACTCGCCGCAGGTCGCCCTCTCGAAGCAGTCAGCGCCGCACGCAAGGCGTTGGAGCTCAACCCCAAATCGGAACGCGCGCTGCTGGCACTCGGCTCCGGTCGTGCTGCACTGGGCGAACTGGGCAACGCCCGCCAAGCCTTCGATGACGCCTTGGCGATCACCCCCGACAACATCGAAGCTCTGGTCCAGCGCGGACGCCTTGGCATTCGTCAGCAGAACCCGGAATCCGCACTCGCCGACTTCGATCACGCGCTGTCGTTGGAGCCCAAGCAAGGTGCCGCACTACTCGGGAAACTGGATGCGCTGTTTCAACTCAAGCGCTCCGACGATGCCTTCGCCGAACTTGATCGTCGCCTGACCGACACCCCCGACAACACCTTCCTGCAGCGACTCAAAGGCACCCTGCTGATCCGCAGTGGGCGCGGCGCGGAAGCCGTCGGCCTGCTTCAGGCAGTGTTCGACAAAGAACCGTCCAACCCGGCATCCGCACTCCTTCTCGCGCGCGCGATGCTGGCCGCGAACGATCAATCCGGCGCCATGCAGATGCTGAAAACGGCCGAACCGCAGTCGACCACGCCGCTGCCGTTGCGGATGTACCGAGCGCAGATCGCGGATGACACAGGCGATCTGCCCACCGCGATCGAGATATATCGCTCCGTGCTGGCTCAAGCCCCGGACTACGTCTCGGCACTCAACAATCTGGCGTGGGCGTTACACCGTCATCAGGACCCGGCGGGCGAGGCGATAAAACTCGCACGCCGCGCGTATTCCCTGGACGCCACCTCGGTCTCGGTGGCAGACACCCTGGGGGTGATCCTGACCGACGAAGGGCAGGCGGGGCATGCCGTCCCGGTGCTGGAGAACGCCTCCAGGCAAGCCCCTGGCAACACCTTGGTCCAGCTCCATCTTGCCGAAGCTTTGGCGGCGAACAATGAGCGCGACAAGGCATTCGAGATGATTCAACCGCTGCTTGCGGAGGGCGTCCCCGAACGCGACCGTGCCGCAGCGCTCGTTGAGAAACTCGGTCGTGTCGCAGATCGCTAATAGATGACCCGTCTGGTAACCGGACGCAGGACCCGGCACTACGTTCGGGTATGAGAAAAGCAGGAAACACCTAACCAAAAACCACGCTTTCCAAACATTGGCCCAGCCATTGCATAGTCCCTAAGCAAACCCATCAACCCACCCTGCTTGAATGGAGGTTGACCACCGTGAACATACTCTCCCGCTCACTGCTTGGCGTCGGCCTTTCCATGCTGATCGGGCCCACTGCCTGGGCGGATTCCAACCGCCTTGAAGCGCAGTTCCCGGCCCTGCTGGACGACGGACAATTGTCGGATGCCGTGATTCTGGGCACGGCGCCGGCCAGCCTCACCTTGTCCTCCGACACCAAGATCATGGCCTTCTTCATCAGCGAGGACACCAGCTACCAGAACACGGTCGGCTGGTACGACGCCTCCACCGATCCGACGAATGCAGCCAATCTCAACGTGATCTGGGCGAACACCTCGGAAAAAGACTCCGGCGGACTGCTCAAGATCGGTCGTCCGGACAACCTTGGGCATTTCGATGCGGGCACCGAACTGGGCTTTTACCTGACGGCGGCAGGCTATACCGAAAAAAATTCAAAGCAGAACGACACCTCGACCACAACGACCTATTTCAGCGACCAGGCACTCAACCCGGACGGTATCTCGCATCTGATGCGCGCCGTTCTCGCCGACGAGGGTCTGCTCGTGCTGGCCTGGAATGACGGCTCCGGCGAAGGCTTTTCCGACGTCGTTTTCGTGCTCGACATCGGCATCGACAACGCCCGCCAGATCGCCGCTGGCGCCCCGGAGCCTGGCGAATGGGCGCTAATGCTGGTCGGCAGCACCACCCTGATCGGACTGATCCGCAAGCGCCGTCGGCAAACGCTGACCGAGCGCAGCGGGATCGTCGCCTGAACTCAAATTCAGTTTCATTTCAAGGAGTCAAACCATGAACACACTCTCATTGCGCAACACCAAAGCGGCGACCGTTGTCGCACTTCTCTTTCCCTTCACCGCCTCGGCGTTCACGACCACGCTCGAAAATGAATTCCCGGCGCTGGTGGAAGGGCAGGCAATCGCGGACAGCGTCAAACTGGGTATCGACCCGTCGGCCTTGACCTTGTCGTTCGATGCCAAGGTCACCGCTTACTTCATCAGCGAAGGCGCGGGCTACCGGAACACTGTGGGTTGGTACGACGCCAGCACCGATGCCAGCACCGCCGCCAACCGCAACGTCATCTGGGCAAATGCCTCGCTTGCTGGCTCCGGTGGCGACCTGCAGCCCTGGCAGCCGGTGGAATTGGGGACTTTCGAGGCTGGCACCACCCTGGGCTTCTTCCTGTCCGCGAACGGCTTCAGCTATGAGAAGTACCGTGACCAACTCAGTGATGCCCGCGTCGATTACTACATGGACAATTACGTCAACACCTACTTCACCGACGATGCCCTTAACCCGGACGGCATCTCGCATGTCGTCGCTGGCCTGCTCCCCGAGAAAGGTCTGCTCACCATCGGATTCGAAGACCTCTACGGTGGCGGCGACCGCGACTACGACGATGTCGTGTTCGCGATCGACATCGGTATCGAGAACGCCCGCCGCATCGCCGCCGGCGCCCCGGAACCGGGCGAGTGGGCCCTGATGCTGGTTGGCAGCACCACCCTGCTGGGCCTGATCAATCGTCGGCGGCGCGATCGTGGTGTGGTAACCGCATAGACGTGCTAAAACCTGTCGCATGACTGCGACTCACACACCTTGGTACCGCGACGCCTCCGTTCTGGGGGCGCTCGCGTTACTGGCCCTGCTTTATGCAGCGCCCATCGCGTGGTTGTTCGATTACTGGATGAACAACCTGGATCACTCCATCGGCATCCTGGCGCCCCTGTTCAGCGCCTGGCTGCTGTGGATGCGGCGCGGCCTTCTGGCCAGTCTGCCGGTAACCCACAACACATCCGGGTTCGGCTTGATCGTCCCGGGACTGCTGTTGCATGTCGCCGGCCTGGTCTCCGGAGAATATCTGCTCTCAGGCCTCGCGCTCCCGATGCTCCTGCATGGTGGAAGTCTGTGGCTGGAGGGCAAGCAGCGCGCCAGCGTCATGGCGTTTCCGTTCTGGTTCCTGCTGTTTGCGTTTCCCTTTTTCGACACCATCGAGATCTACCTCAGTTTCCCGATGCGTCTGGCTTCGACGATATTCGCGCAGGGGCTGCTTGCGCCGTTCATGGAGGTCACCCGCAGCGGCACCGAACTGCTCACGCCGAATATCGATGTCGCGGTGATCGCGTCGTGTTCCGGCCTGAACTACCTGTCCACCTTGCTGATGCTGGGCGTGGTGTTCGCGTGGCTTACCGAAGATCGTGGCAGCGGTCGTTTCATTCTCATTGCCCTGACCCCCTTGATCGTGCTGGTCGCCAATGGCCTGCGTATCGCGACGGTGGCGGTATTGGGTTACGTCTATGGCCGTGAGACCGCGCTGGGGTTCTTTCACGACTTTTCCGGATTGCTGGTGTTCGCGCTCGCAATCGTGCTGCTGTTCCTTGCCGGCATTCTGGTACATCGCATGCTGCCCGCACCGGAGGGTCTGGAAACCAAAGCCCGGCCCCGTTCCGACGCCGATCTGCCCTCGCACTGATCTTTCGTCGTGAACAACGTCCGACGGAACGTCTGATCCCGGAGTCGTGGCCCATGCCCATCAGCAGCCTCGTTGCGACCTTCGCGCTGAGCCTGGCGTTGGCCGGCGACCTTTTCATCTGGATATGGACGAGCTGGATGAGCTCCCCACTTGATACGCAGGGTCCGGTCTGGCTTGTGGCCGCATTGGCCATCTGGGGATTGGGCCTGAAATCGCGGCAAAACCCGGCAACCCGGATCGGGATAACCCTGCTCACCGCTGGCGCCTTGATCAGCGTTATCGGCTTGCTGATCGACATCAATCTGCTCCGCGCACTCGCCCTGACGACGATGCTGACCGGGCTCGCCGCACTGAGCGGCATCTCGATGAAATCGTCCCTGATCGGTGCAGCGCTCATGATCCTGGCGATCCCGACCACCGCATTTCTATTGGGCAATGTCATTCACAGCCTTACCGGGCTCGGCTATCACTATGGGGTGATCATCAAATGGCCGATTGCGGCCCTGCTGATCCTTCCTCTCGCGCTCCAACACTGGCGTACACGACGATGACTCATAGCCGACGCCGCAGCATGTGGCTGATCAACCTGTTGCTGGTCGCTGCATTGGCGGTTGCATGGTGGCTGCAGCGGGAACCGTCGCCGCTCGACGCCAACTCCCCCGGGACACCGGACCTCAACGCGTTTTCACACCTGATCGGCGATCGTGTCGGGCGCAGCATTCCGCTCGACCCGTTTGAGCTCCAGCTTTTCGGCGGGGGCATCTCCATAAAACGTGAGTACCGGGACAGCGCGCACCCGGAACGCCCGCCAATCTGGTTATTGGCGGTGCAGACCTTCAACGACCGCCACGCCCACCATCCTCCGGAATATTGCTATACCGGCTCCGGCTGGACCGTGGAGAGCAGCGAACCGGCATTGTGGACGCTGGGCAGTGGCGAGCACCCGATGCGCGCCGTCGTTCGACTCGACCAGAATGGTGCGCCATTTCGTGAACTGGTTACCTACTGGTTCACCGATGGACGTCGCTTCGCCTCGAATTACTTCGAGCGCGTCCTGCAAGACGCCTGGGACCGACTGAAAAACGCGCGTGCAAGTTGGGTGATGATGCGCATTTCCACGCCGCTTCCTGAAGTTGGCGGCGACGACGAGGCTGAAGAGGAACTCGTCCGGTTTGCGTCCCGGCTGCAAACGCTGCTCGAAACCAGCGTGCGCTGAACCTGGCTGGAATTCCAACGGGTGGAAGCAAAACATTTTATTTTTCTGGCGATGACCGCGACCTTCATCCCGGTCGCGTCCTGGTTCGGAATCAATTACCGCTGGGCCGAACGTCTGCTGGTCGCGGGTTGCTTCTTCTCGACCTCCTACCTCATCGACATCAACTTCGTGTCGATGGAGCAATATCGCGGCGACACCCGTGGCTTCGAATTCGGCATCACCGATTGGATGGTGATCGCCCTGATCATCGTCATGGCCAAGTCCCCACGATGGCAACATCGCAAACTCGATCTGATCCCGCCCAACGGCAATATCATCATGGTCTACCTGCTGATGGCGCTGATCTCCGCCTCGGTAGCTTATGTGGGTGTCTACGCAGGTTTCGGTCTGTTCAAGCTGATCCGTGCGATCGCGGTGTACTGGGTGGCGTACAACTACCTGCGGGAGGAGGAGGACCTGCATTTCATCCTGATGATTCTCGCCGGCATCGTCGCGATGGAATTCCTGATCGTGCTCAAGCAACGCCTGGGCGGGATCTACCGCGCCCCGGGAACCACGCCGCACTCGAACACGCTGGCGGTCTACATCAACATGATGAACATGATCTTTTTCGCGTTCATCCTTGGCGAAAAGAGCAAGCGAACGATTATCTACTGGGCCTGTCTGGGCATGGGCTCGGTGATGGTGCTGGCGACCTTCTCCCGTGGCGCCCTGGTCTCCATGATCATGGGCTACACCCTGGTCATCGTGCTGTCCTTCTACGACAAACCGACGCCGCACAAATCCCGGGTCATCCTGACCCTTTTCCTGCTCGCGCTGCCGGTCGCGATCAAGGTGGCGCCCGCCATCATCGACCGCTTCCTGAACGCCCCGGAAGCGTCCGGCGAATCGCGGCATTACGCCAACGACGCGGCCAAGGCGATGGCCAACGATCATCCCTTCGGGGTCGGCATCAACAACTACTCCTACGTCATCAACGAAACCAAATACGTCGCCTTCATCGACAACCCGGTAGACCGGGGCATCGTGCATAACGTCTACCTGCTGCACGCCTGCGAGATGGGCTGGGGTGGCCTGGCCGTGTTTCTGCTGATGATCGGCAACTTCTTCCTCATCGGTCTGCGCGAGATACGCAAACGACGAAACAACACGATCACGACGATGGCCGTCGGGATCGTGGTCGCCATGTTCACCCTCTGGTTCCAGTCGATGCTCGAATGGCTGTTCCGTCAGACCTATGTCACGGTGCAGTTCTTCATGCTTGCCGGCTTCCTGGCTGCGCTCACCCGCGTGGACAAGCAGATGATCAAGCACAAACGCACCGAGCGCATGAAGATGGCCTGGCTGATGTGGATGATGGACAAACGACGTCGATCAAAAACCAAGACGTTGCCGGCCCCGGCACCGGCTAACGCACGGCTATAGTTGCAGGCAGAAAGCCTGTCTGGAGACACCATGACCACCACCGACGGACCCCGCATCGCCATCGCGATGCGCTCATACAACGACATCGACGTAATCCGGGGCACGCTGGAAGCGATCCGCGACCAGAACTTCCGCGACTACCAGTTGTGGAATTTCGATTCGACCTCCTCGGACGGCACCATCGACGTGATCCGGGAGTTCAACGACGCCGACCACATCGATCAGAACGATCCGAAAAGCTATAACCCCGGGACGGTCATGAACGACGCGGTAAAACGCATCGCCGCCGGCCAGCCCAGCGCTGAAATCATCGTGTTCATCAACTCCGACGCCACCCCGGAAACGCCGGACTGGCTGGAACGGATGATCGCCCCGTTCGAACATCCGGAAGTCGCGGCCAGCTTTGGCCGCCAGACCGCCCGCCCCGATTGCCGCAGCCTGTTCCGCAAGGACACCGAACGCGCCTTTGGCGATGGCAGCGAATCGGCCAAATGGGTGCATTTCTTCTCCATGGCCAATTCCGCCGTGCGTCGCTCGGTGATCGAGGCCATTCCCTTCGAGACCCAGGTTCAGTATTCCGAAGACATCGAATGGTCGTACCGGCTCAAACAGGCCGGGCACAAGATCGAATACGTCGCCGATGCCCCGGCGACGCATTCACATAACTACACCCTGAAACAGTCGTACAAACGCATGTATGGCGAAGGCAAGGCCGAGGCATGGATTTTCCGCCGTGGCGAGATGAAACCTTCCCTGTTGCGATACTTCCTGCTCCCCTTTGGCATGGAAGTGCTGCGCGACATCGTTTGGGGAATCCGCACCCTGTCCCTGGACGCGCTGCTGCATACCGTGCCGCTGCGATTCGTACAGAAATGGGGGCGTTGGCAAGGTTTCAAGGACGGGAGAGTCTTTTATGGCATCGATTGATCAGGACATCGCTCCGGCGCGAACGGACCGCTACACGCTGGATGGCGACGAGGCGGTCGAGGACCGCATCGACAAGGATCAGAAAATCATCGCAAAGGCGGTCGTGGCAGCAGTCCCTCCGGCCCATTTCCGCGCCCTGGTATTGATGGGGGGTTATGGCCGGGGGGAAGGCGGTTTCACCCTGATCGACGGACAGCCGGCGCCCTATAACGATTACGACTACTTCATCGTGGTCGCGGACATGGACAAGACGGCGATCCGTGACCTCGCGCCGCGCCTCGCCCGGATCGGCAAGGACCTCGAAAGCGAGGTCGGTGTGGAAGTCGATTTCGCCTTTCTTCAAGCGGAAAAACTTCCCCAGGCCGAATATTCGCTGATGCATGCGGAAATGATCTGGGGACACCGCGTCGTGGCCGGCGATTGCGATGTCCTCAAACCGATGCCGGCGATGCCGTTCGCGACCCTGCCGCTGGGCGAATTCACCCGTCTGATGCTCAATCGCGGCAGCCTGCTGCTGATCAATGCACAGCAGTTGCGCGAGGGCGAGATCACCGATCCCGCGCTGCGCGAACGTTTCGTCAAATACATGTTCAAGGCCCTGCTCGCGTGTACCGACGCGGTCCTCGCTGCGGAAGGCCGATTCCACCCTTCCTACCCGATCAAAAATGAACGGTTGGCGACGTCCCGCTGGACGCGCCGGGACGAATTGCTCGGCCAATATCAACTGGCCCTGAAAGCCAAGTTCCACCCGGATTACCGCGAACACATCAAGGCAGACCTCGGCGAATGGCAGACGCGCACCGTCAGCCTCTGGTCGGACGCGATGCGACTTCTGGAAACCCGTCGCCTCGGCCTGGAAATCGGTGACTGGTCGGACTATCTGAACGCCGGAATCAGCAAGGGACAAGGGCAACCGGGCATCAAAGGCATCGCCCGCAACCTTGCCGTCACCGCCCGCGACTACGGCCTGCCCCAGATCCTCGCCAACCCGTGCTGGTCGCGACGTTATCCCCGAGAACGACTGATTTCGACGCTGCCCACGCTGCTGACCGGCGCATCGCCCACCGCCGCACTGCGACGCGCACTTGCGGTTGGTGCCGACGCGGACTGGGCGACGGCAACCAAGGCATATCTGCAACAGTGGGCGCGCTACGCCTGAACGCGGCCTATTCGGTGAAATCGTCATGATGGACAGCGCATCGCTGAACACGGAATTCGGCCTGGCCAAGCATCTGCGTTTCGAGGCCCAGGACGGCAACATCCTCGCTTTGATCGATATTCCGGGCGCCGCGCAGGCTGTGGTGTCGCTGTTCGGCGCCCAAGTCCTTTTCTGGCGTCCTGCCCACAGCCTGCAGCCGGTACTCTGGGCCAGTTCGCTGGCGAGTTACGCGCCGACCAAGGCGATTCGCGGGGGCATACCGGTGTGCTGGCCGTGGTTCGGCGCCCATCCGGTTGAGCCGGGTCTCCCGGCCCACGGAGTGGCACGAATCCGTGCCTGGCGCGTCATCGCCAGCGGGCTCGACAACGATGTCGTGATGCTCAAGTTCGGGCTGAATCTCGATCAGGACCCATTGATCCCGCAGCCGGTCGGCTGCGAAGTGACGCTCCGGATCGGCGCCACCCTGTCTATCGATGTGCGCACCCACAACCGGGGTCAGTCCGAGTTCGTTTTCACCGAGGCCCTGCACAGCTATTTTTCGATCTCGAACATCGAAGCGATCAGCGTCGATGGCCTGGACACACGCCAATATCTCGACCAGCTCAACGCGACTGCCGGTCTGCATACCCAGGCCGGGTCAATCCGGTTTTCGGGAGAAACCGACCGCATCTATCTGCGTGCCGAAGACCGCTGCGTCATCAACGATCCCTCATGGGGTCGGCGGCTGCGCATTGCAAAACACGGATCGCAAAGCACCGTGGTGTGGAATCCCTGGATCGACAAGGCGGCGGCGATGGGCGATTTCCCGAATGACGACTGGCCTTACATGGTGTGTGTCGAAAGCGGCAACTGCCTGACCGACCGCATTACCCTGCAGGCGTGCCAGTCCCATGTGACCGGCATCCGCATCGATGTCGAAACCCTGGCCCCGTCTCCGCCGCCCTGAGCACGCGACAATCTGCGCCACACGATGCATACCGGCGTCCTTTACGCCAGATCAGTGCGCGGCATCGCAACCGTTACGGGCTTACTAGACTTTGGTTTGTGCTCCCATTCCGACCGAGGTTCCCACCGTGACACAGCCACTGGAAAATGGCGTAGACGCCCTGCAGATCCGCATCCGCGATCATCTGAAATATTCGATCTGCACGCCGCTGGAGAAGGCTACTCAAGACGACATCGGTCGCGCTGTCGCGCTCGCCTGCCGGGACTGGGTGGCCGATCGATTGCTCGCCACCGAGCAGCGCCTCGCCAGCGCCGATCCCAAGCGCCTGTATTACCTGTCGATGGAATTTCTGATGGGGCGGGCGCTGGGCAACAATCTCAGCAATCTGGATCTGTACGAAACCGTCGATGCCGCCGTCGCGGCCCTGGGTTACCGGCTTTCCGATCTGCTCGAAGGGGAATACGACCCCGCCCTGGGTAACGGCGGCCTGGGACGCCTGGCGGCCTGTTTCCTCGACTCGCTCGCCAGCCTCGACTTGCCTGGATTCGGTTATGGGATTCGCTACGACTTCGGTCTGTTCCGCCAGGAATTCCGCAACGGCTGGCAGGCAGAACTGCCGGACCACTGGGAGGCAGCCGCATCGCCCTGGTTGATCGAACGCAGCCAGCACACCTGTCTGGTCCCGTTATATGGCCGGGTTGTCGAAGACGTGGACCGCGAAGGCCACTACAACCCGATGTGGCTGGATTGGGAAATCATCGTCGGCGTGCCGTATGACCTCCCGGTAGTCGGTTACAGCGGCAACACCGTCAACACCCTGCGCCTGTTCGCGGCACGGGCGCCCGACCAGTTCAACATGGAAATCTTCAACGACGGCGACTACTTCCGCGCCGTCGAACAGCAGATCGCCTCGGAGACGGTATCCAAGGTCCTGTATCCCTCTGATTCTCTGGAAGAAGGCAAGGAACTGCGTCTGATCCAGGAATATTTTCTGGTCGCCTGCTCGGTGCGCGACATCGTTCGGGATTACCTCTCCCGGCACCAGGACATGCATCAATTTTCGGACTTCACCGCGATTCAGCTCAACGACACCCATCCGGCCCTGACTGTGGCCGAGCTCATGCGTCTGCTGGTGGACGAACACGCAATACCCTGGGACACCGCTTTCGAGATCACCCGACGGACCTGTGCCTACACCAATCACACCCTGCTCCCGGAAGCCTTGGAGAAATGGTCGGTCGGCCTGTTGCGCAAGGTCCTGCCCCGACATCTTCAGATCATCTATGAGATCAACCGGCGTCACCTGGAAGAAGTAGCAAAGCGATTCCCCGATTCACCGCACAAACTGCAATCCCTGTCGCTGATCGAGGAAGGCGATCATCAACAGGTCCGCATGGCGCATCTGGCCATCGTCGGTGGCCACGCCATCAACGGGGTGGCCGCCGTCCACTCGGAACTGGTGAAAACCGATCTGGTGCCGGACTTCCACGCCCTCTGGCCGGATCGATTCCAGAACAAGACCAACGGCGTCACCCCCAGGCGCTGGATCAAACAGGCAAACCCGGCCCTGTCCCGGGTTCTCAGCGAGGCCATCGGCGACAACTGGGTCCGCGACCTGTCCGAGGTCCGACGGATCGAACCGCTCGCCGGCGACGCGGCCTTCCAACAGGCGATTCATGACGCCAAACGCCGCAACAAGGCCCTGCTCGCCGAGGTCATCCGCACGACCGCTGGCGTCCGCGTCGATCCCGATTCGCTGTTCGACGTGCAGGCCAAGCGCATGCACGAATACAAACGCCAGTTGCTCAACCTGATGCACATCGTTCACGAATATCTGCGCGCCACCGAGGACAACGCGCTCCCGGAAACCCCGCGCACCTATATCTTCGGCGGCAAAGCCGCACCCGGCTATTTCCTGGCCAAACGCATCATCAAGCTGATCAACAACGTCGCCACCACCATCAACAGCGACGCCCGCCTGCACGGCGTGATGAAGGTGGTCTATCTGCCCGACTACCGGGTATCGCTGGCCGAACGCATCATGCCCGGCGCCGACCTGTCCGAGCAGATTTCCACCGCCGGCAAGGAGGCGTCCGGCACCGGCAACATGAAATTCGCCATGAACGGCGCGCTCACCATCGGCACCCTGGATGGCGCCAACATCGAGATGGCCGAAGAGATCGGCGAAGAGAACATGTACATCTTCGGGCTGACGGTCAGCGAGGTTCAGTCCCTGCAACGCAAGCATTACAACCCCTGGGACGCCTACCACCGAAGCGACCGGGCACGGCGCGTGATGGATGCGATTGGCGATGATCGTTTCTGTCACAGCGACCCGGGGCTGTTCCGGCCGATCTACGACGCCATTCTGAACGGCGGAGACCCATACCTGCATCTGGCGGATTTCGACGCCTACCTGGACACCCACGCACAAGTCGGTCGCGATTACCTCGATACCGCCAACTGGACGCGCAAGGCGATATTGAACATCGCCCGCATGGACAAGTTCAGTAGCGACCGGACCATCCGCGAATACGCCCGGGACATCTGGGGACTGAAGCCCTTCTGAACGAGGACGCGCCGTTTAGGAAGCTCTGATTGAATCAGGCACGGTTCAGCTGAATGGCTGAAATTGCTGCTTTCAAGGCGCGGAACGCAGGAAATAGCCGGTCTATTGCCAAGTTTCGCAACGCAGAAAGCAGCAATTTCAGGCTTCAGATGTCCGTGAATGATTCGATCAGAGGTTCCTTTAGTGATGTCCGCCACCGCAGTGGCCGTGCAGGATATGGGCGAGCGCGGCGTCGAGATCGGCAAACGCCGGCTCCACGCCGAGTTCTTCGCGCATTCGGGTGATGTCGAGGCGCTTGGACTCGGCGAGATACGACAACATCCCCGGGCTTAGTGTGGCACGCGCCTCATCCAGACTGATCTCGGGCGGTGGCGGCAAACCCGCAGCCCGGGCCACACGCTTGAAATAATCGGTCATCGTGGACGGTTGCCCGTCCGCCACGTTGAACACACCCCCCGGACGGGAATCCTCACCGGCGGCAACGCAGGCGGCGGCCAGATCATCGACATGGATGCGGTTGCTCCAGGGCGATTCGGATTCGGCGAGCACCGGCACCCCTTTCTCAAGCCGCTCCAGCGGCACCCGATCCGGCCCATAGATTCCCGGAACCCGGAGAATCGCGTACGCAACACCATGCGCCTGAGCCCATCGCTCAAGCTGCAGCTCTGCGTCGCTGCGCCGGCGGGCGCGATCGACCTGCGGATTACGTGGCCAGGACTCGTCCACCCAGGCGCCTTCGCAGTTGCCATAGACGCCGCTGGTGCTGATCAGCACGATCCTTCGGGGGAGTTGGCCAATGCGGATCGCATCGAGGAAGGCCCCGATGCGCGGATCGCGATCCCCTTTGTCCGGGGGTGGCGCGAAGTAATAGATCGTCGCGTCGTCAGTCGGCATGTCCTGCAGGGTGCCTCTGTCATCCAGATCGCCGCGTACCGGCTCGATCCCGAAGGTCAGAAGATGCTGCGCGCTGCGCGGCGTTCGTGCGAGGGCAAACACCTCGCGACCGCGATGACGCGCTTCTGCCGCGACCCGTTCGCCGACGTAACCGCAACCGACGATGAATACCCTGTTGTCCCGCATCATTGGATGGCCTTTGCCAAATTCAGTGGCGGAATCGTACCCTCACCCGCCCAACGCGTTCGACCCGACCGGAGCCCCCATGTCATTGCCCCGCATTGCCCTCCTCACGCTCGCCATCTTGATCCCCGGCGCCTGCAGCACCGTGGTGTCTCAGCAGCCGCTGGGTCAATCAGCCGACCCGGAAAGCGCCCAGACCCTGGGCGGCGACTGGAAGGCCGAGAAAGGCCTGGTGCGTTTCTCCCCGCTCAGCGATGGCCACATGAGCATCCAGATACTGCCGCCCAAGGAAGGCCGCTCGGCGCCGCCGCCGTTCGATGTCGAGCTACGGCGCAGCGGTGACCTCCGCTACGCCAACCTGCACGACCCGGACGATCCGGAGGCCCCCGGGTATCTGTTCCTGCGATACAAGGTCAACGAAGGCGGACATATCGTCGGCTGGATCCCGGATACCGACGTGTTCCGGAAGGCCGTGACCTCCGGGCGCCTCCCGGGCCAGTTGCTGGGGAACCGGATCAGCAGAGTGATCCTGATTACCGCCAGTCAGGGGGAAATGGACGCCTTCCTCGCCACCATCGACGATGACGACGCTTGGGAAACCAACCACCCCGTGGTGGTGTGGAATCCGGACGCCCCGGACACCCCGAAATAACTACTTCATCCGCTTCAGGCGCTTATTGCCCTCTTTATCGGGCTGTTTGTTGAACATGAAGTACGTGAACCAATCGGTGTATCCGTCCGGCGGCGTCGGCATGTTCCCCTGCGCGACGTGCGCCTCGCACAATTCCTGAGCGATGCCACGCATCTGGTCCAGTTGGGATCGGCTAAGGGCAGGCGACACCGACGCGCCGACGCGCTGAATCAGCGCGGAGGTCTGCGCCTCACAGAGGTCGTCGGCAACAGCGATGGCGGGTAACGACAAGGCCGCACCCATCAGAAGGACGGAAGTTCGTAAGGACATGAGCATTCTCAAGGACAGGGAATGGCGGGCAGGCAAACCCGAAAGCGGGTGCCCCGATCGGAATCCGATTCTATCTCCATGACCCCGCCATGCGCTTCCACCAACCGGCGGACGATCGGCAACCCCAGGCCGGTGCCTTGCGCTTTTGTGGTGAAGAACGGCTCGAACAACCGCCCCCGGACTGTCTCGCTGATCGCGTCACCCGGGTTGTGCATCTCGATATGCGCAACCCCACCCGATGTCGTCAGGCGTAGCGTGATCGTTGCCTCGGGGGGCGAGGCGTCGCACGCATTTCTCAGCAGGTTCAGCAGAACCTGTTGCATGCGATCTCCATCCAGCTCGACGCAAGCGGGTTGATCGATCGTCAACACCAGCCGCTGATGCCGATCGGCAAGCAAATCGGCCTGCGCCTCGACGAACGCTTGAAGCCAGTCCGTCAGGGCGGTGGGTTGGCCGTGCAAGCTCACCGGCTTCGCATAGAGCAGGATTTCCTGAAGCAGGCGTTCCATCCGCCTGGCCTCACCCGCTGCCAGTCCGGAACGTCTGGTCACGGCTTCCGGCAAGTCTTCCCGACCATCGATGTAGTCCAGCGCCAAGCCAATCGTGGACAGCGGATTGCGGATCTCGTGAACGATTCCGGATACGAACTGGCCGAGCGCAGCGAGGCGCTCGTTGTCCAGAAACTGCAGGGTCCGGCTGAAGGTATGCGCCAGCAATGGCGCGAGGTTGCGCAACAATTCCAGATGATCATCCTGATAGGCATCCGCATCCCCACTGGCGAATACCAGGGCGCCATCGAGATCGCTGAACTCGCGCAGCGGCAGAATCAAGGCAGTGTGTAATTGCAACGAGGCCAGTTCATCGGGGATCGCAATCCGACTCGGATGCCGCGCCGCCAGCGCCTCACCGAAGGCATCGCCATTGTTCAGGTCGAGCCAAAGACCTTCCGGTGCAGGGCGATCGTCCGGGCTCCACCAGGCCGCTACCCGGGCACGCTCGGAATCCATCCCGACCAGCACCACCTCGAGCCAGTCCAGAGGCAGTAACGGGCCGAGTTCACGTCCTGCGGTCGCGACCGTGGATCGCAGGTCGTCGCCGGTCTGCAAGCGATCGATGAGCCCGAACAAGGCGTTCAAGCGCTGCGACAGGATGTTGAAGGCGCGGGTCATATGGCCGATCTCGTCGTCGTGACATACGCGGATCTGATGCCCGAAATCCCCTTGCGAAACGCGCTCGTAAGCACTTGCCGCCGAGGCCAGCGGACGCATGACCCGCAGATAGAACCACGCCACGATCGCCAACGAGAACGCCGCCGCGAACACCAGCACCCACTGGTTCACCCGGGAGATGCCGTCCTGATGCGTGTTCAGAGACGAACGCAACGCCTGCACCATGTCCGAGACTTCAACAGCCAGCGAAGGCGTGAACTCGACCACATGCTGGGCCGCCCACTCCAGACGCGGTTGCGCCTTATCGTCCCCCAGGCGTTCCCGCAGTCGGCCAACGTATTCCCGCCAGTGCTCGTCCAGGGCCATGACCCGGCTGCGCACATGTTCGGGAAGTACCAGTTCCATGTCATCGTCGAGACCTTCCAGGCGCTTTGGCAGCATGCCGGTCGCAAACCCATGAATGGCCGTTTCAATGTCATCGAGATGCTGTTCCAGATCCCGGTAATACAACTTCACATCACGGTAATAGGTGGCGTAATCGCGCGGCGGATTGGCCAGGTAGTTCTGACCCTGGGCAAGCAGCCGCTGAACCGAGAAATCCAGGGACTCGGCGACCCGTGAAGTGACCGCGTCCTCGTGATAGCGGGAGAGATGATGCAGGGTATAAAGAATCGCACCAGCGAACAGCGCGAGCAGCAGGATCAGCGCCGTGGTGATCTGAAATTTCAGGCTACGCAGCGGCGAACTGGCCATTGAAAGATTCCGGTCATGACGCTCATGAGACCGGAGCATACCCGCCGATCTCGCTCAGACCGTCATGATCATGCGAGTTCCAGGGTCTCTCCGGGGCGCTCCGCATAGGCCTTCTTGATGGCCAGGACGTCGTCGAGTCGTTCGATGAATACCGGGACCATCGTGGGATCGAAATGGCCGCCGGCATTTTCCTGGATCAGACTGACCGCCTTTTCGACCTCCCAGGCCTTTTTGTACGGTCGTTCCGTAGTCAGTGCGTCGAACACGTCGGCAATGGCAACGAACCGGGCTTCGATAGGAATATCTTCCGCGACGAGCTTACCCGGATAGCCGCTGCCGTCCCATTTCTCATGATGTCCGAGCGCCACCACCGCAGCCATCGCGAGCAATTCGTTGCTGTGCTCACCGATGATCCGTGCGCCCATTTCCGGGTGCTTGTGCATGATTGCCCATTCCTCGTCATCGAGTCTGCCGGGCTTGAGCAACACTCGATCCGGGATGCCGATCTTGCCGATGTCGTGCATCGGCGCTGCATTGAGCAGGGTGTCGCAATAATCGTCGCTGTACCCCATGCCCTCGGCAATGATGCGTGAGTAATGGCTCATACGTATGACATGCAGGCCAGTCTCGTTGTCCTTGTATTCCGCTGCGCGCCCAAGGCGCCGAATGACCTCAAGCCGGGTCTGGTTCAACTCGACGGTACGTTCCTGAACCTTGCGATCGAGCACCCGGTTCTGATCGAACAGATCGAGATGGGTAGCCACACGCGCCAGCACCAGGGGGGGAGAGACCGGCTTGGTGATGTAATCGACACCACCGACTTCGAAACCGCGCTGTTCATCAGCGACTTCATTCATTGCGGTCACGAAGATTACCGGCACCTTTCGAGTTCTCGGATCGGCTTTCAGGGCTTCACACACCTCATAGCCACTCATGCCCGGCATCATGATGTCGAGCAGCACGAGATCCGGCGGGTTATCGCTCAAGGCAATCTTGAGCGCCCGCTCCCCATTGGTGGCTACCTTGACTCGGTATTTGTCGCGCAGCACGCCGGCCAGAACGTCGATGTTCTCCGGAGTGTCATCAACCACCAGAACCGTTGGCTTTTCACTCATCATTTCACCTTTGGAGCAAGGCCCGCACTGTTTCCCGGACCTGCTCGGCATCGACTGGTTTGTGGAGAAAGCCGGCGCCGCCCGCCTGCTCGCCCTGGGCCTTGTCGTCCGCGCTGTCATTCCCACTGACGAACACCACAGGGACAGCCGCACTTGCTGGATCGGCCTTGACCCGGCGACAGACCTCATAACCGTCCATGCCCGGCATGATCACATCCAGGAGAATTAGATCAGGTGCCCCCTTGGCGATGATCTCCAACGCCTTTTCGCCACTCTTCGCAACCTTGACCTTGTAATCCCCGGACAGTATCCCCGCCAGCACCTGAATATTCTCCGGTGCGTCATCGACGACTAGCAGAGTGGCTCGATCCGTATCGGTCATGGGTGACTGTCCTGAAAAAGGTGGTGGGCAATGCGAAGGGGTGTCCTCTGAAACGATAGACGGGGTTGTTTCATAAGACGATCATTTTGACGATGATGCTTGCTGATTTTCATCAAGCATCATCGGAATGTTCAGGGGCATGGAACAAATAGTGGTTCTTGCCATGCTGCTTGACCCGATACATCGCCTGATCGGCCGCCCGGATCAGCGCGTCGGCATCTTCCGCATCGGCCGGGAACAACGCGACACCGATACTGGCATTCACACCGCACTCGATCTCATTGATCATGAACGGTTGCGAGATGCTGTCGATGATCTTCTGAGCCACCGTTGCCGCGCCATTGTGGGCATTTTCCATGTCGGCAAGAACAACCGTAAATTCATCGCCACCCAAGCGGGCCACCATATCCTCCCCACGAAGAAGGGCCTGCATCCGGGCCGCTGCTTCCCGAAGCAAAGCGTCGCCAACGTCGTGCCCATAGTTGTCGTTGACCGCTTTAAAGCCGTCGAGATCGATAAACAATAAGGCGACGGACGCATTGTTTCGCCGGGCGCGCGGCAGCGATTTTTCAAGCATCTCGCTGAACAACGCCCGATTCGGCAAACCGGTCAGGCTATCGAAATGTGCAAGCCGTCGCAGTTCATCCTTGGCCTCGGTCAGTTCCCGAGTCCGTTCTTCGACACGCAGCTCCAGCCCATCCCGCGCCAGCACCAGTGTTTCCAGCAATTTGCGCAAATGACGGTGCAGCACGATTGCGATGCCAAGACTGACCAGAACCCCCAATGCAGTGACCAGCGCGATATGCGTCCTGGTTTGCGCTGCCATCTCTTGGGCGTGCGCCAACACTCGCTGGGAACGATCCCGTTCGTACTCGATGAAGGACTCCAATAAAACCAGCGCCCCCAACTGGTTCGGCACCGCGTCTTGAACCAACAACTCGCGTGCGGAATCGATCTGATCCTCCTCGATCAGGCGCAATACCTCGCGCTGCTGCGGCGCAAATTCAATGGCCATCTGTCGATGCCGTTCCAGCAACCCGCTCTCGGTCGCATCCAGCGCCTGCTCGATCAAAAGCTCGCGATTGCGCAGAAACACCGTTCCCAATCCGTAAAACTTACCGATCAGGGCCTCCCGTTCAAAAGGATCGGCAGTATCGGCAATGGTATGCAGCACGGTGACCCGTTCACGGGCCGCGTCGCGCATCTTTCGCACGAGTTCCATCCGGCTGATGTCGACATCGACCACCGCACCCAGGTCTTCGCCGATCCGCGCCGAGTGATACAACCCCAAGCTGGCAACAGCGAGCATGAACAGGACAATCGCGCTCAATCCGGCAAACAGGAACCCGGTGCCGGGCGCACCCGAGATCGCCTGGTTGGCGGCGTGCTCTATGGTTTTGTTTTTGGCCTGCAACTTAATCTCCACCAGCCTCTACGTCTCGCTCCACGCCTCCTGGTTGCGCGTGAGTCAGGCTGATTGATCCAAGCTTCGCCTTGATCTCGGCGAGCATCTCGCCAGCATTATCGTAATCGTAGCCCGCAACCGCATCGGCCAATCGGCGCAGACACGGCTCCAATGAGGAATCGGTGATCTGCGACAACAACCGATCCACTTCGTCGATCGCGCCGGCATCTGAATCGTCCAGACAATGCTGCAGCCGCTCTAGGATCGTTTCGACATCGCGCACCGGTTCCTGCCCCCTTCCATCGGGCAGCACGATCTCATCGAGCCTTTTGATCGCAAGGTCGAAGTCGTATTGATCTATGGCCCTAGATATCCCGTCCAGGGCGTCGGCGTCGTCACGGCCCGCGAGCATGTCCTTGAGCGCATACAAAGGATGTACCGAATCCGCATCGGATTCGTTCAGCAGCGCGCGTAATTCCGCGAACGTTTGGGCTATCCGTCGTGGGTCGACCTCCCTGCTAGAGACCGAAATCTCATGGCCTTCGCTATCCAGCCCGTCCAGCAATTCAAGCGACTGCGACACCTGCCGCAAACTTTCCAGGAGCGCCACCGTCGGCTTGAAGATGTCGCGTTCGCCGCTTCGGATCGCGTGCTCGAGGGTCTCGGCGGCGTCGTGAACCTGGTCGGCGCCAATATTCCCTGCGACCCCTTTCAAGGTATGGGCCTCGCGCATCGCGGTATTCGTATCGCCCGCATTGAAAGGCACCTGAATACGCGGCACCGCCGCTTTCTGAGACTCCCGGAAGCTGCGCAACAAGCGCAGATACGCTTTTGCATTCCCCCCCATACGGCGCAGTCCGGTTTCGGTATCAATGCCGGCGAGGGTTGGCAGCGTGATTGCAGCGCCGTTCATCGCATCCGTCTCGGGCCGCACGGCCTTTGTACGGCGGGATTCAGGCACGGTGACGAAGCGAGCGAGTGTCGTGTAAAGGAGGTCCGGTTCGATCGGCTTGGGGATATGGTCGCTCATACCAGCAGACTTGGCATTCTCACGGTCGACGACCATCGCGTTGGCGGTCATAGCAATCACTGGCAAACCGCCGTAACGTGCATTAGCACGAATTGCTCGGGTCGCCGTATAGCCGTCCATGATCGGCATCTGCACATCCATCAGCACCGCATCAAAATGATCCGGATCCTGTGCAAACACCGCAGCCACGCCTTCCTGGCCGTTGTTGGCAACAACCACCTGCGCGCCGACCTGCTGCAGCAATTCGGACGCGACCTGCTGATTGATCTCGTTGTCCTCGACCAGAAGCAGACGTGCGCCGCCAAGACTTTCTCTTGCCTTCGCATCCGTTTCGGTCAGTTCTGCCGAGCGAATGGCGCCGCGAGTGCCGGGAGCAAATCGGGCGGTAAACCAGAAGATCGAGCCCTGACCCGGCTCCGACTCCACACCGATCTCGCCATGCATCAGCGTCACCAGGTTCTTGGAAATCGCCAACCCCAGGCCGGTGCCGCCGTATTTACGCGTGGTGGAGGTATCGGCCTGGGAGAACGATTGGAACAATCGGCCTTTCTGCTCCGCGTTCAAGCCAATGCCGGTATCGATCACCTCAAAGCGCAACCGATGCGCCCCGGACGGCTCGACCGATTCCACCGGAAAAACACGCAGGGTGATCCCACCGGATTCAGTGAACTTAACGGCGTTGATGCCGAGGTTGGTGATCACCTGCCCGAGGCGCAGGGGATCGCCCTGCAAAACCTCGGGGATGGCGTCGTCCATCTCCAGCGTCAACGACAGGTTTTTCGCGTCGGTCTTTACCCGCAGCACATCGAGCACATCATCAAAGACCTTGCGTAGCGCGAAATCGGTCGTTTCGATGACCAACTTGCCGGCCTCGATCTTAGAAAAATCGAGGATATCGTTGATGATGCCGAGCAGATTCCTTGCCGACGCATGAATCTTGGTCAGGTAATCGCGCTGCCGGGGTTTGAGGTCGGTATCCAGCGCCAGATGCGACAGTCCGATCACCGCATTCATCGGAGTGCGAATTTCATGCGACATATTGGCAAGGAAGTCGGACTTCGTACGACTGGCGGCAAGCGCGGCCTCCCGCGCCTGCTTGATGTCGGTGACATCGTAGAACCAGCCCAGCACTGCCGGGTGGCCGTTGTATTCGATCCAGATGTAGGTCGCGAGCGTATCCAGGGGTTTTCCCGCCGGATTCAAAAGCTGGACTTCCACATCGCTGAGCGCATCGGAATCCTGCAAATGCTCGACCACGTTGGGGCGCAGCGCAGGGTCCGCGTAGGCGCTTTCGGCCGAGTCACCGAGTTGTATCCGACTCATCTGCTGAAGTCGCCGGTTGCGCATTACCAGAATCCCATCCTGAACGATACCGACACCCGCCGGGCTGCTGTCCAGAATGCGCTGCAAGGTCTCGCGTTCGCTTTCTGCCTGTGCCTCGATACGTTTGCGGTCGGTCACATCATGGGCGATACCCTCGACCCCAATGACTTTCCCATCCTTCTCGACCACCGGCACCTCGGAGACCTCCAGATAGCGGATCGTCGAATCACGATGACGTATCTCCACCGTGTAGGAAGGCGTGACCTCGCCGCGCAGACTGCGTTGCGTGCATTCCCTGGCCTGACGATTGGTGTCCGAGTCGGTCAGGTAGGCACTGTAATGCTGCTGCATCACCTCCGCGACTGGATACCCCATGATGTCTTCCACGGATGGACTGAGGTAGGTAAACACGCCCCCCCGATCATGGGCGTAGAAAAAATAACCGGCGCCAAAGCCTTCCACCACATGACGAAACCGCGCTTCGCTCTCGGCCAGAGCCTTTTGTTGACGTCGCTGAATCACAATCCATGCGCCGGCGAGCAAGACGATCGCCAGCATGGCCGCGAACATCTGCCAGATCAGACGGGTATCGACGGCCTCCTCGACCTTCAGGCTCTGCCAACGGCGATTGATGGCATTGCGCTCTTCCTCAGTGATGGACGCCATCGCCCGCCGCATGAGTCGGCTGAAAATGGGCCAATCGGAGCGCACGCCGAAACTGGTGTCGTGCGTCTCACCGGTGTACGCCGCGACCTTGATGTTACCGATCCCCGTGGTCTGGATCGCGTAGCTAGTGGTGATCAGGTTCCCGACAAAGGCGTCGACTTCGCCGACCGAAACGGCGTTCAACCCCTCGACCGGCCCATCCACCTCCACCAGCTCAATGTCTGGATGGTTGGCTTTTAGCCAGTTCGCAATGTAGTAATCGCGGATCGCCGCAACCTTCCGGCCTTCCAGCGCAGCGAACCCGGAGATGAAGGGCATGTCGATACGGGTGAAGACAACCTGTGGCGAATTCAGGAAATCCTGGGTGAAATCGAGATAACTGCGACGCTCCTCGGAGGGCGTGACTGCGGACACCACATCCAGTTCACGGTTCTTCGCCGCTTCCAGGACCTGTTTCCAGCTCAAACCCCGCTGCAATTCGAAGCTCACCCCCAGGCGCTGCGCGATCAGGTCGAGATAATCCCAGGAAATACCCGTCTGTTTTCCCGACGCGTCGGTGAAATCGATCGGCGGCCAGGCAGGGTCGGCACCGACACGGATGACCGGGTGCTGCTTCAGCCAATTGGCCTCCTCATTGTTGAGCTCGATCAGAGAGGATTTCTTTTCCGGGGCATCGACGGACAACAGATTTAACCAACGTCGCCGGATTTCCACCCGGGTCAACGGGTCCATGTCATAGAGGACCTGATTGAGAATGCTGCTGAGGATGGGCCAGTCCTTGCGAACCGTCATGTGCACAGAACGGATCGGGAGACCCGCCGGAGCGACGCTGCGGATATGGGCCTGAGTATTGGTATCCAGGTGATACAGAACCACATTGCCATCGCCCACATAGGCGTCCGCCTGACCATTGATAAGCAGATCAAGCGCCTCGCGCAGGCTATCTGCGTAGACAAATTCCACCACCAACCCGGTGTCGCGGATCGCCTGTTCGGTTTCATAACCACGGATCATGGCAACACGCCGCCCCGACAGATCTGAATAGCTGTTGATGTCCGTGCGGTCACTGCGCACAAAGAGGTAATGCCGGGTCTGCGCATACGGGCGCAGAAAATCCATATACCCTTCCCGATCGGCATTGCGCCAGGCCCCGGCAAGCATATCCAGTTCACCATTCTTCATGCCTTCGAGCAGGCCACTCCAGTTTCGGTCATGGATGATCTCGAAATGTAGGCCCAGCTGGGCCTCGAAAAGTCGCAAGTAATCGATTGTCATGCCGCTGGGATTCCCGCTGGCATCGACGAAATCGTAGGGAGGCCAATCGGCCTCCCATCCGATACGCACAGTAGGATGCGTCTCCAACCAGACAAGCTGTTCGGTGCTGAGCCGGTTCAGGGAGCTGCCTTGCGCCGGGGAGACCGGCGCGTCCTGGATCTCCAACCAGCGACGTTCAATGGCCTGGACTCGCGCCTGCGGCATCAGCGAAAGTGCCTTGGTGATGATGGATTCGAGTTCCGGCCAATCCTTACGAACAGCAAAATGGACCGTTGAAGATCCAATCCCTGCGTCCGACAGGACTTTCAGATTGAGCAGCCGTTCACGTTCCGCCAGCCTCAGGGCCACCGCCTGATTTCCGATGTAGAAGTCCGCCTCCTTACGCGACACCGCCAACAAGGCCTCGAGCGGGCTTTTGACGATGTGCAGGTGATAATCCGGATAGTCGCTCTGAATCAGCCTGGTGAGCTTGAATGCATCGACTGCGGCGATCACTTTGCCCCCAAGGTCACCGATTCCGTCGACCTGATTCTCGCTGCGCCGCGCGATGATCACATAGGGCGAACGAAAATAGGCCGGGGCGTAGGACCAGCGCTTGGCCCGCTCCTCGGTCCAGGCCATATCGGCAATGACATCGATCTCGCCCCGCTCGGCGCGCGCCATCATGTCCGCCCAGTTTTCGCCCGACTCCCACCTGAAATGGATTCCGGTGACCTCACTGAGGTATTCCACATACCCCGGGGTGATCCCTTGGGGCCTGCCGTTTTCATCGACGAAATCGACCGGAGGCCAACTCGCGTCGTGCCCCAGAACAATTTCCGGATGCGCGTCAATGAACGCCGTCTCAGCCTGGGTCAGATTGATGTTTCCCGCGAACGCATCGCCCGGCAATCCCCACGTCGCACCCAGCAATAACAGCATCGGCAGACGGCCAAGATAATGTGTTGCCAGATGCCGGAAACGCGTTGCGGTGTGGTACGACAGAATCATGACAACGGCTTCTCTGACAAGGCAGAAACCAACGATTCCAGCTCATCCAGGGCAGACAACGCCGTCTCGAAATCGTAGCTCGATACCGCTGCCACAAGGCGTTCGCGGGCCCCGCCAACCGACACACCGGCCAACTGCCTCTGTAACGCCTCGAGCTCATCCGCAGCGTCGGCGTCATCCTGCTCCAGGCGGAGCCGCAAATCCGCCAGAGCGTTAATCACCTGCGTCAGATCCAGGGTCTCCGGCGCATCTCCCATTGCGGAGTTGTCCGCAGCGTTCTGAATCCCGCCACGCAAGCCTTCGACGATGCGGGCCAAGGCCTTTTCGAGATCCCGTAACCCGACCTCTACATCCCTGCCTCCCTGTTTGAGTTGTTTTTCCAGAAGCGCCGCCAAGGGAACTATTTCCGTGGCGCCAATATTCCCGGCAACACCTTTCAAGGTATGCGCCTCCCGGGTCGCTGTCTCTTGGTCACCGTCCGACAGTGCCCTGCGAATGCGTGCGCAGACATCGGCCTGACCGTTCTGAAACTTGCCCAGAATCCGCTGATAAAGCCCGACATTCCCGCCAGTATGGGTAAGCCCGATTTCGGTATTGAGCCCCGGAATAACCGGCAGCGCATCCCCGACCGGTGTCTCACCCGACTTGCCCTCACCCACATCCGTTCCTAGGCGATGCGAGGGATTGACCCACTCGGTCAGCGTCTCCACCAGCTCGTGAACGTCGATGGGCTTGGCGATGTGCGCGTTCATGCCGGCTTCAAAACAACGCGCCTTTTCTTCGGCCAGCGCCGCAGCGGTCATCGCCAATATCGGCAAGTTCGCGAATCGCTCCTGGGCACGGAGCTGCCGGGTAGCCTCCAGCCCGTCCATGACCGGCATGTGCATATCCATGAGCACGCCGTCGTAGGCCGTCGGCGCAGCATCGAGCATGTCGAGTGCAATCTTGCCGTTTCCAGCAACACTGACCTTGAATCCGGCCTGCTGCAGTATCTCGGTGGCAACCTCCTGGTTGATGTCGTTGTCCTCGACCAGAAGAAGATGCGCACCACGAATCCCATCCGGCGCCTGCGGAGTCATTCCCAGGCTGGTGCGCGGCCCGGACTCGACCTGTCTGCCAAACGCGTGCATTACGGTGTCGAACAACATCGACGCATTAACCGGTTTCACCAGATAGCCACTCAGCTGGAGTAATTCCGCCTGCTGGAACAGTTCCTCACGCCCATACGCCGAAATCATGATCATCTGTGGCTTACCCAGCACGGTCGGCTCCTCGCGCACCCGGGCGGCAAGCTCGATGCCAGTCATGCCTGGCATCTTCCAGTCGAGCAGCATCAGCCGGTACGGCGTTTTCTCACGTTGCGCCGTGCGCAGCTCCTCCAGGGCTTCGGCACCGCTGGCCACCTCGGTGACCGCGAAGCCGAAGCTCTCTGCCATGCGGGTAAGGATTTCTCGGGAAATCGCATTGTCGTCAACGATCAGCGTCCGGAGACCGGCGAAGTCCTGATCGACCACAAGACGCCGATGCAGGTCCTTGCCAGCCCGGCCAAAGCGCGCCGTAAACCAGAACGTAGAGCCCTCTCCCGGCACCGAATCGACGCCAATTTCCCCGTCCATCATCTCCACAAGCCGTTGGGAGATCGTCAATCCCAAACCGGTACCGCCGTACTTGCGTGTGGTCGATGCGTCGGCCTGCGAAAAGGCCTTGAACAGGCGTCCGCGCTGCTCGTCGGTCATACCGATACCGGTATCGATCACCTCGAAACGCATTCGATAACCGTCTTCATCCTCCTCAACAAGCCGAATGCGGACGGTGACACTACCTTCGTCGGTGAATTTCACCGAGTTGTTGGCGAGATTGATGATTACCTGACTCAGGCGCAGCGGGTCGCCACTGAGCGACATCGGCAGATCGAGCGGGTGATCGACCAGAAATTCCAGGGACTTCTCACCCGCCTTGATGCCAACGATGGAAGCGATATTGTCCAGTTCCTGTTGAAGATCGAAATCGACGGACTCCATGTCCAGCTTGCCCGCCTCGATTTTCGAAAAATCGAGGATGTCGTTGATGATGCCCAGGAGATTCTGAGCCGAGCCGTAGATCTTGGTGAGATAGTCCTGCTGTTTGCGATTCAGCTCGGTCCCCAGAGCCAGATGCGACAGGCCAATGATGGCGTTCATCGGAGTGCGGATTTCATGGCTCATATTGGCCAGGAAACTGCCCTTGGCGGCATTGGCTGCGTCCGCCTGCTCCTTGGCGACCCGAAGTTCTTCCGCAAGCCGTTTGAGCGCCGAAACGTCCCGATAGGTGATGACCGCACCCACCAGCCTTCCGGCCTTGCGCATTGGCAGGCTGTGATATTCCACCGCGAAGGAACTGCCGTCCTTGCGCCACAGCACTTCATCGTCCACATGGTGTGCGGTGCCTGATACGTACGTGTCATGCATCGGGCATTCCTCGATCGGATAACGCAATCCATTCGGACGGCTGTGATGCGTCAGAGCATGCATGCGGCGACCGATCAGCTCATCCGGCTCCCAGCCCAACATTCGGGCACCGGCCGGGTTCACAAAGCTGACACGACCATCATCATCGAGTCCGAAGATGCCCTCATCCACCGATTCGAGCAGCAGGCGGCTGCGTTCTTCGGCTTCCTGGCGCTCGTTCTCGGTCTCCAGTCGGCATTGATCGGAGCGCAGCGCCTGCACCCCGTGGGCCACGTTATCGGCAACCCGCTGCAGGCTCTGTATGGTGTCCTCATCGAAGCCATGAGCGTCTTCCGCGTAGATCGTGATCGCGCCAAAAGCATCGCCATGATGACTCAGCGGCACGGCCAGAACCGAACCATAATCGCGGTCCACGGCGGCATCACGCCAAAGGACGTAATCCGGATCGTTGGCGACGTCCGCTACCAGTTCATGGTGCGCACTGCGGATCGCCCGACCGGTCGGACCCTGATGCGCCTTATTCTGTGCCCAGCTGTAGGGGACGCCGGCGAGAAAGCCCTTCTCATACCCATATCGGGCCATCTGGCGAATGCGCTTGTCGGCGTCGCGCTGCTCGTAACCGATCCAGGCAAAACGTTTGTCGTTCGCCTCGACCAAGATGCGGCAGACATCGTGCAACAATTGTTCCTCGGTCAGTGCCTGCATGACCGCTTCGTTCACCAGGGTAAGTGTGGCCAGGTCCCGGTTTGACCGGGCCAGGCGTTCTTCCGCCGCACGGCGCTCGGTGATGTCGCGGGCCACTGCGACGACCAACAGTTCCTCATCGGTATGGATCGGACTCAGACTGACCTCGACGGGGAATTCCGCCCCACCCCGACGAACGGCGGTCAATTCCAGACCAGCACCCATTGGCCGGGTATGTGGCTCGTCGAAGAATTTCTCCCGAAATCCGACATGCGCCTTGCGGATGGATTCCGGCAGCAGCATTTCGATCTTATTACCGAGCAGTTCCTGTCGGCTCCAACCAAACACCTTTTCTACCTGGGAATTGACCAGCACCAGTTCGCCACCCCGATTGATCACCACCATCGCATCGGGGGCGGATTCCATCAGAGCCGCAAAGCGCTTCTCTGCGGCCTTGCGCTCGGTCACATCAATCAAGGTGAGCCGTATTTCATCCACTGCATCGCCGTCGTTCCGGACCGGAATGGCGGAGAGCAGCACATGCAGTCGTTCCTCATCAGCACGTCGCACCCGCAGCTCGCGATCCATCAACGCCACACCGCCCCCCACTTCACCCAACACATCGGGACCTTCGGCATCGGGAACCAGGTCCACCCAGCGCAGATGGGCGAATTCCGCACGTTCCCGTTGGAGCAAGCCCGCGAACGCCTTGTTGTGCTTCTGGAATGCACCATCGCCTGGTGCGATGGACGCATAAGGGGTGGGCGCATTGTCATACATGTCCCACATGCGTTGTTCGCGTTCCTGCAGCTCGGCGGTGCGGGCCGTCACCCGCGACTCCAGCTCCTGCTTGGACTCGGTAAGGCTGCGATGCGCCGCGCGCCCAAAGAAGTAGGTCAACCCCGTCAACATCAAGGTTAGGAAAACTGTGGTCCCGACCACCGCTAGCACGATATTGCGGAACAGCCGGTAGGTACTCAGGACTTCCGACCCGTCTATCTCGGTGATAAGGCCAACGCCAAGCGCCTCATCCCAGGTCCAGGCTCCCAACACCAAAACGCCACGGTAGTCGCGATACCCTTCCACATCGCGGCCGGATCGACGTTTCAGCAACTGACTGACAGCCTGGGTCAGGGGAAATTCGGCCACATTTTCGAACGGATTTAGGGTCATCGCCTCCAGAGATCGACCGGGATCACGCACCAGTACGTTCAGGACACTGGAATACCCGGCGGGAACAAGCCCCAGTCTGGTGAGATCGCCCTCAAAACGACTGGCGGTAATCAAGGCCCCGGCATCATTGACAAGATAGCTCTCACCGGACATTCCCACTCGCCCTGCCTGGGCCAGAGAACTGAAGTCCTTATACGGGTTGATGCCAAGGGCCAGGACCGCGATCACTTCATCCCGATCGTTGCGCAAGGGAGTGATTATGAACATGGCGGCGCGCGTGGTGATGGACCGAGCCGGATCGCCGGACTTGCCCTGTTCGGTCATCAGCGGTGGTACCAGCACCGTCTCGCCGAAGAACGCTCGATCAAGTCGTTCTCCTGCCGATGCTGCGATGAGGTTGCGAGTTCCCAGATCCGCATCGGAATCCGACCCAATGGTGATTTCGGTCGGTGAAATCAGGAAAAAACCCATATCGCCGACCCGCCCCGCATAATGCTCGAACAGCTCCCGAATCCGAGCCTGGGCGGGATTCGACGCAAGGGCTGAGACATCGGCAGGGACCTTGAGCAACTGTTCGACCTGGCGCCGAAGTTGGGGATCTCCGACGAGCACAGAGGCTCGGAACCGCCAACCCTCCAGCCACGCCTGATAAGACGATTGCGTGGTACCCAGAACAGTGTCGATCGCATCCCCCTCGGCGACCCGAATCCGTTGCTCCACCACCATTAAACCCACTGCAGCAATCAGGGCGACCAAGATCAGCAGCATCGCGACCACGACCCCCGCCAGCACCCTGATGCGGCCGGAACCGAACAATTTGACCGGGTCGCTCCGACGCAGCCAGAGGAACAGCAGAACCAGGGTCAGAAACAACACGCCGGCAGCAATGAGGAAGGCAGGCCAAGAGGTGCCGCTTTCCTCCTTGTCGCCGATTCTTCCGCGAAAATCCCGGATGTCGGACGACAACAGACCGGCACGGTAATACAGCGCGTCGCGTTCCTGCGGCGTGATCGCAGCCAGGGCCTTGTCGAGAATGCCCACCAACTCCGGCCAGTCGTTACGCACCCCGATCGCCAGATCCAGATTGAAACCGACATCGCCAACCACCTCGACCTGGCTCAAGCCGCGTATGCGGATCGCGTGATTGATCGACGCCAGGTTACCCACAAACACTTCGATCTCTTTCCGGGTCAACGCCGTCAGGCCATCGTCCAGATTGGTGAAACGCACGAGTCGATCGCCAAAACCACGGCTGCGCAGCACCTCTTCGATTGCGTAGCCGTTGACCACACCGATTTTCACGTCTGCTGGCAGCTCGGAGATCGGTGTTGTCCAGCGCGAATCGACGTGCCGCACCATGACCTGAGGAATGCTGAGATAAGGCTGGGTGAAACTCAGATAAGCCTCGCGTTCCGAGGTTTTTTGCAACAGGGTGACAACATCGATCTGCTGGGCTTTGGCGCGATCGAGCATCTCGGCCCAGGACAATACCGGCGGGGCCTCGAACGCCAGGCCGGTCAACTTCGACAGGGTCTGAAAATACTGCCCGCCCAAACCCTCGAGACGACCCTTATCGACCCACTCGAAGGGGGCCCACGCAATATCGGAACCCAGGCGAATGCGCGGATGCGCCGCCAGCCACGCTCTTTCACTATCGGAAAGGGTCTTGAGGAAATCGTAGTGTGCCGCCGCTTGGCGCTTGAAGTTATGGGTCTGTGGATCGACCACCCAACGCGCTTCGATTTCGGCCAGCTCGTCGAGGCTGATGGCATTCATCCCCGCACGCAATTTCTTCAACAGCGCCTTGTTGCCCTGCTTCACTGCGGGGTACAGAGGGCGGGTGGAAAGACGGATTCGCGACGACACCACCTCGCCGCGCAGCCCTTCTCGGTTGAGGAAATAATCCATCGACGGCTCTTCGCCGGCCATGGCCTGAATCTCATTCGCCTTCAGCGCCGCGATGGCCTGCGTGTAATGCGGAAAGGCAATGAATTCCAGGGTCGGATGAAACCGTTTCAATTGCTGAGGATCGAGCGGTGCCGGGACCCCGATGCGCTTGCCGGCAAGCTCCTCCGGCTCGTCCAGACGCTGGTCTCCGGCGCGCCGATACAGCGCCGCCGACACTTGATAGTACGGCTCGGCAAATTCCAGCCCGTCGGCGTACAGATCATCCTTGTAGATCCCAGCATGAACGTCCGCAATGCCGTCGCGCACCGCATCGACCGAGTCCTGCCAATCCCGAAATGCAAAACGGATGCGCGTTCCGGTCTTCTTCGCCCAGAGCCGCCAGTAATCGGCGTACAGCCCAACCGCCGTGCCCTGATCCGTCATCTTCCCGAAGGGTAGATCGTCGCGCGCCAAGGAAATGATCAGCGCCGTATCGTCACCGGCCACGTCACTGAGATCGACCCAACGACGTTCGATCGCCAGACGATCGTCGTCGGTTATGTGGGCCATGCCGTCCGCGATAATCGACCGGAGATCACTGCGGCCCTCAGTAACCGCCACCCGCCATTCATTGCTGTATAGACGCTGCGTCTGGTCGAGACGGAATTCATCGAGCAGACCAGCGTGCTTGAGATAGTGCACCCCAGTAGGTGTGTCTGCGGCGAAGGCGCGCAAGTGCCCGCGCTTGAGATCCGTGACGATAGCGCCGTAATCGGCATAACCGACCACGGCATCCGGCGGAATGTGCGACTTCAGGAAGTCTTCCACGTAATCGCCCTGAAGCACCCCGATTCGATACGCGGACAGATCATTGAGGTTGACGATCGACGGCAGAGACTGGTGCAGAAACACATGCGTATCGGTACGCGCAAGTACATCGCCGAAATCGAGGTAACGATCCCGCGCGTCGGTATGAAACAGGCCGGCATGCACTGCATCGCGCCCGTCGCCGACCCGTTTCAGGGTCTCGTTCCAATTCGCCGCATGGAAATCGATAACGATGCCGGTATTCCTCTCCCAGAGGCGCCACAGGTCGATGATCATGCCGGCCGGCCGACCGCCCTCGTCGGTGAACTGGAAGGGCACGCAATCGCCACAGTAGGCAATCGATATACGCTCCGGGGCGGACTGCGCCGTGGCACTCAGGCTGAGCAGGGACAGCAAAATCGCCCGCAACGGGACGCCAAATAGCCCCTGGAATCGCCGCAGTACAGGCATCATGACGGCGGCCTCCCTCGATCCGCTTCATCCGATCCCGACAATCGGTCCCAGGCGGCATCCATATCCGACAATGCTTCCAGCGCGGTATCGAGGTCCCAAGAACTGATGGCAGCGACCATCCGGCGCAACGGGTCGTTCAATCCCCGCCCCACAAGCAGCGATTGCAGTTCATCCACCAGCTCGCCCGCTTCGGAATCATCGTCCTCAAGCAGAATGCGTAACGCACTCAGCAGCTCGTCCACCCGATCCCGGTCGGAATCCGTCAGGGCCGAAGAAGTGGCCCGAGAATGGGCGACCTGCAAGCTTTCCAGGCCCGCGAGCACCGCCGCAAGGTGCTCGGCAACGTGCGCGGCAAGCGCATCCAGGTCGGACTCGGGCGCCCCCCTGCGACAGGCTTGCTCAAGTTCCGCCGCCGCTGCCTGAACATCGCTCGCACCGATATTTCCGGATACCCCTTTCACGGTGTGCGCCACCCGCGTTGCTGCTTTCGGATCCGAGTCGCTGCGCGCGGCGGCAAAATCGTTGAGGAAAGCGCGCTGGCTATCGCGGTATTTGATTAACACCTTTCGGTACAGCGCACGATTGCCCGCAACCCGTGCCAAGCCGGCATCCATATCAATTCCAGGCAGGTTCCCGGGAAGATCGACCCAAACATCGTCACCTGGAACTGCACTACCCACCTCTTCGGATGCATACACGCGCCGATCTGCCGGTACCTGAATCCAACGACTCATGGTCGCGAACATATCCACAACGCTGATCGGCTTGGCGATGTGATCGTTCATTCCCGCGTCCAGGACCTTTTCACGGTCGCCTGCCATGGCGTTCGCGGTCATCGCGATCACCGGGAGATTCGCGAATCGCTCCTGTGTCCGCAGTTCCCGGGTTGCTGCATACCCGTCCAGGACCGGCATCTGGCAATCCATGAGCACACCATCGAATGCGTCCGGCGACGCCTCGAGAATGTCGAGTGCCTGTCGCCCATCCCCCACCACGGTCACCGTAATGTGCGCCATCTCCAGCAGTTCGGTCGCCAGTTCCTGATTGATCTCGTTATCTTCGACCAGCAATATGCGCGCCCCATTTAACGCCGCCCGATGACCGGCGGCATCCGCCTCCGCATCGTGCGAGCGCCGTCGGACCAACCCTTCCTGCCCGAGTGACGTCAGGATGGTGTCCAGCAATGTGGAAGACGAAACCGGTTTAATGAGCACCGCCGAGAGATCGTCATCGCCGGCGTTTTCGAGGGCTTCCTCGCGGCCATAAGCCGTGACCAGAACCACTCTTGGCACCGCATCGCCCAAACGCCTGCGCAACTCGGCGGCGGCCTGAAAACCGTCCATGATCGGCATGCGCCAATCCATGAATACGATCCGGTATTCGCCGCGCTCGGCCATCTCCACCGCCTGCTTGCCGTTGCTGGCGGTGTCGCTATCAATTTTCAGGCTGTCGAGCATCGCCACCATGATCTCTCTGGCGGTGGCGTTGTCATCGACAACCAACACCTTGAGATCTTCCGGAAGCTGGGTCGCCGCCTGCTTCTTGCCATCGTCTTCATGGCGTCGTAGGAAGCGGGCAGTGAACTGGAATGTGCTGCCTTCGCCGGGTTTGCTCTCGACCCAAATCTCACCCCCCATCATTTCCGCGAGATTCTTCGAGATCGCCAGGCCCAGACCGGTCCCGCCGTATTTGCGGGTGGTCGAGGTATCCGCCTGGGAAAAGGACTGGAACAGGCGCGCCTGCTGCTCGGCCGTCATGCCGATGCCGGTATCGGCCACCGAAAAGTGCAGCAACACCTCGACATCGCTGATCTCACGCGTCCGCACGCGCACCACGACCTCGCCCTGATCGGTGAACTTGACGGCGTTGTTGCCGAGGTTGATGAGCACCTGGCCCAGACGTAACGGATCGCCGCTCAACGCGGTGGGCACATCGGCAGGCATGTCGAATAACAGTTCGATGCCTTTGTCCTCGGCCTTGAGGCCGAGCAGGTTGCCCAGATTGTCGAACACATCCTCGAGATTGAACGGGATGGACTCCATGTCCATCTTGCCCGCCTCGATCTTCGAAAAATCGAGGATGTCGTTGATGATGCCGAGCAGCGATTCCGCCGACCGGTTGACCTTCTCGACGTAGTTGCGTTGCTTGCGATCCAGCTCGGTCTTGAGCGCCAGTTGCGACATGCCGATGATCGCGTTCATCGGGGTGCGAATTTCGTGACTCATGTTGGCCAGGAAGTCACCCTTGGCCTTGTTGGCCTCGTCTGCAGCCTGACGCGCTTCCTCCATGGCCTGTTCGGCGCGTTTGCGATCGGTAATGTCGGTACAGAACGCGACGATCTCCTCCTCACCCTGAAACGCCATCAGATAGGTGGTCACCTCCACCGGGAATTCGTGTCCGTCCTTACGACGTTGGGTGGTTTCAAAAGTGACGAAGGGATTGGCACGCAAATGTTCCACCCACGCATCCCACTTATCCACTGGAAAGGATCGATCTATGTCCGCGACCCCCATTTTCATCAGTTCCTGCTGGCTATAACCCAGTGAGGTCACGGCCATTTCGTTGACGTAGTCGAAGTGCGCATCCTTGGGTGACACCCACAGAGCGGTACTTGGAAATCGATCTACTACGTACTGCGTGAAGCGCAAGCGTTCCTCGGCACGCTTGCGTTCACTGATGTCACGAAACACCAGCACGGCGCCAACCAGGGCGTCGTCACCGGCCAGCGGAATGCTGTTGTACTCAACGTCGAACGCCGTGCCATCCCGGGTGTGAAAATGCGCGTCATCGACAAAGAACTGTTCGCCCCGGGTCAGCGTTAGGTGAATGGGGGTCACACTTTCCGCCTCGCGCTTTGCGGGTGGCACCGTTTGATTGATCAGATCGAGGACCGGACGTCCAACGATGTCATCGACATCCCAACCCAGCATCTGCGCGCCCGCCGGATTCGCAAACTGAATCTCACCGCTGAGGGCGAGGCCGAAGATGCCGTCACCAACCGATTCCAGTAGCAATCGACTGCGTTCCTCGGATTCTCCCAACGCTTCCTCGATGCGCTTCCTCGCGGCTTCCGAACGCAGTGCCAGCAAGCCATGCGCCACATTGTCGGCAACCCGTTCCAAGGTCTTTATGCCTTCCTCGTCAAAACCGTCAACATCGGTCGCATAGACGCTGATCACACCGAAGGCGTCGCCCTGCTGCTTCATCGGCACAGCAATCACGGATGCGTATTCACGTTCCAGCGCCGCGTCGCGCCAACGCGCAAACCCCGGATCGTGCGCAATGTCGCGAAACAGTTTGTAGCGACCGCTGCGAATGGCGATACCAGCGGGGGCCAGGTCCTGCTCGGCGCCGCCCCAACTCAGTTCGAGGGTATCCAGATATCCCTTGTTGAACCCGAAATGATTAAGGATATCGATGCGCTTTTCGTCCCCGAAATCGGCCATCCCGATCCATGCCATGCGCTTGCCGTTGGCCTCCACGATCAACCGGCAAACCTCGTACAGGAGCTGCTCTTCCGTCACCGATTGCATGACCGCCTCGTTCACCAGAGTGAGGGTGGCAAGGTCCCGATTGTTTCGTGCCAGACCAGCCTCGCGCCGGCGCAATTCTTCCGTACGTTCCGACACCTGCGCTTCCAGTCCGAGTTTGAGTTGCTCGAGCTGCTTCCTGGCGCGTTCGGCCTGCTCGGCAAGCCGCAATGCCTCGGTGCGCTGTTGAAGCAGATCGGCGGCACGCCCACGCGCTGCGGCCTCCAGCTTCTCGGCACGGCGCTGATCCACGGACATGGTGCCAATCAGTTTCGCGAATCCGGTCAGAAAACTGAGGATGGAAGGAAGCCGCTGCTCGGACAACACCGGGGCTTCCCGAATCGCGGCAAGGTAGGACTCCCGGTCGAAACGGAATCGATCGGCCTGCTCGGCAAAGAACGCAAGGTCCGGGAGATCGATATGAAACTGGCCGATGAACACGTTGGCGACGTGATGACCTTCCACGTAAATGGGGGAGGCGCAGTCGGTCATCCCGTTCTTGCATTTGTAGATGGCGAAGTTCTTGCCTTCCTGCAGATTCAGCTCGAGCTCCGTATCGGACTCGATACAGTTCGCACGGGACGCCTCATCAACGCGGTGAAAAGCCGTGCAGCAACGTTGCCAGCGCGATCCGATGAGGATGCTCCCATCCAGATCGATGATCGCCGTCGCGATCCCGGCGGATTCGGAGAAGGCGTCGAACAACTGCTGGACCTGTTCGTCCCGGAGCATGCGCGCAAACCCGGATTTGATTTCATCAAGACTGTCTTCATCGGTCTCCAATCGGTCCGGCGTGTTGCGATCTGCGGTGTCGGCATCGAGCCTTTCAGCCTGAAACGGCGGCATCTCGATGTTGTAGGGAGGCGCTTCCCCCATCGACTCGGCACACGCATTCACTTCACTCATCAAATCTCGGATGCGCGCCTCTTTCTCGGCGATGGACCGACTGAATTGCTCCAGGGTGCTTACCTGATCGCGCAACGCCTCGGTCTCGGCGTTCGCAAGCTCGGGCTTGTGACGCAAACTGACATCACGCATCGCCACAAGCACCAGCTTCCCATTTGGCGTATCGAGCGGCGTCAGGCTGATCTCCATCGGCACCTCGCTGCCATCTCTGGCAATCACATCAAGATCCCGACCTTGCCCCATCGGGCGCGATTCCATGTTCGCCTGATAACCGCTGCGATAAGCCTTGTGAGCCTCCCGACTCGCTTCGGTAACAAGAGCTTCGACAGACAATCCGATGAGTTCCTCGTGCGAATAACTCAGCACCTCGGCGGCGCGTCGATTGCAATCGCGGATGATTCCGCCACCATCCACGAGCATCATCACGTCTGGCGCCGCATCGAGGATGGTGCGCAGAAGGCGGTCGCTGGCATCAGTCATCGCTGCGGACGCCGGGGTTGTTCAATCCCAGTTTCGCGACATCCACCAGCTGCCGTTCCCCGGCCCCGGTCATGTTCTCGGCGGAGTTACGCCAGTCGTGCTCGAATCGAGCGAGGCTGTCGAGTGCCAGCTCAAATTCAAAGTCCGACACCTGATTCGCAATCGCCTTAACCGCTTCCACTTGCGGTGTTCCGGCTACCGCAGCCATCAATTCACTTACCACGTCCTCGGCCCCGGAATCATCTTCCCTCAGGCGTTCGCGGAGACGTTCCAGCAACGCCGTGACGTTTCCGCCGCCTTGGGCATCGCGAACCACTGTGGCGTCGGGGTCTGACAAGCCGCCCGCCAGCGCGTCCATCACATCGCGCAGATGTCGATCCAGCCGTGTCAGCCGATCCTCGCGGTTTCCTTCTGAATTTCTGTACCCGGCCTCGACCTCGGCGGCCACTTCCTGGAGCGCGGTTGCGCCGATGTTGCCGGCGAGGCCTTTCAGGGTATGCGCTTCCCGCTGCGCGGTTTCCGCATCGACTGCCTGCCGGATTCGGGCGCACGCGTCGGCCTGGCTATCCATGAACTTGCGCAGTATCTTGAGATAAAGCGTGGAATTCCCGCCCACTCTGGCCAAGCCATCAACGGTATCGATCCCATCCATGATAGGGACCGCCGGGGGTGGGGCGCGTCCGGGCCCATCGCGTTCCGGTACAGGCTGTCGCCTCTCCTCGGGCACCTTGATCCATTTCTCGAGTACCGCGAACAGATTCTTCACATCAATCGGCTTGGCCACATGGTCATTCATGCCCACGGCCAAGGCCTGCTCACGATCCGACTCGAACGCGTTCGCGGTCATGGCGATGATCGGCAGGTCTTTGAATGCCGGGTCCTTGCGAATCTCACGGGTAGCCCGGTATCCGTCCATCACTGGCATCTGAATATCCATCAGGACACCGTCGAACCTGCCCGGGTGCTCGCGCAGCATCTCGACGCCTTCCTGACCATGATTCGCGATCGCCACCTCGATTCCGGCCTGAGTCAGGAGTTCGTCGGCGACCTGCTGATTGATCTCGTTGTCCTCGACGATCAGGAGGCGCGCGCCACGAACAGGATTGGCAAGCTGACCGGTGGCCTGTTCACGGACATCGGTTATCTGCCGGTGCCCGAAAGCACGCAGGATGGTATTAAGCAACAGGGAGGGATTGACCGGCTTGATCAGATAACCCTGCAGCTTGGCGGCATCGGCCTGATGCATCAGTTCGTCGCGGCTGTAGGCAGAGACCATGATGATCGGCAGCGTGTCGCCGCCCGGCACCTCGGCACGGATGATCTGCGAGGTCTCCATGCCGTTCAATTCAGGCATTTGCCAGTCCATCAGCACCAGACCGTGCATCCCAGGCTGTTGGTACAGCACGGCGAGCGCTTCCGGACCGGAGGCGGCTTCGTCCACCTGAAAGCCGAACCCATTTAATTGCCGGGCCAGGATCGTGCGCGAGGCGGAATTGTCGTCCACCACCAGCGCACGCATGTCACGCAGGGTTTGCGGCAATTCCCGCGTTGCTGTCCCCACCAGTTCCCGCGCAGCGCCAAAGCACACGGTAAACCAGAATTCGGAGCCCACTCCGGTCTCGGATTCGACCCCGATCTCTCCTCCCATCATCTCGACCAGACGTTTCGATATAGAAAGACCCAGACCGGTACCGCCGTATTTGCGGGTGGTGGAACTGTCCGCCTGAGAGAACGCACGGAACAACCGACCGCTCTGCTCCGGTGTCATGCCAATCCCGGTATCCCGAACGCTGAAATACAGGACGTGTTCGACACCGACCTTTTCCTGCTTGCGCACGGCAATGTGAATCTCACCGTAATCCGTGAACTTGATGGCGTTATTGACCAGATTGACCAACACCTGATTGAGGCGCAGCGGGTCGCCGTTTAGTCCGGTCGGCACGTCTTCGCCGACATCGAGGATCAGTTCCAGATCCTTTTCCCCTGCCCGGATCGACACCACGTTGGCGAGACTGTCGAGCACTTGCGTGAGGTCAAAATCGATGGACTCGATTTCCAGTTTGCCGGCCTCAATCTTCGAGAAATCGAGGATGTCGTTGATGATCTGCATCAGGTTGCCCGCTGAACCCGAAATCTTGACCAGGTAGTCCTGCTGGCGTGGGGTCAGTTCGGTGCCCATCGCAAGCTGGGAAAGCCCGATGATCGCGTTCATCGGGGTGCGGATCTCGTGCGACATATTGGCCAGGAAATCACTTTTGGCCTGGGTTGCTGCCTCGGCGGCATCGCGTGCCCGAGCGAGTTCCTGCTCATGCGCCTGGGAAGCACGCATATAGGTGCGGAACATGCGCCAGACGAAATAGAGAATGATCTTGAGAATCAGAATCTCGATCACCGCCGTGGCGACCAGGGTGTAATACGCAGTGTCGGAATTGTCCTGCGCCTCATCGAAGACCTGTTGACTCAGTTCAAGCTGTGTTTTTGCGAACACACTGAAGGCTTGCTGCAAGGTCTCGTATCGCTGCTTTTCCTGTTTGGTGACGCTGATGAAGGCGCCTACCCGAACGCCTTCATCCATGAAACGGCGCGTCGTCGCCTGCGCATTGAGATACCCCCGCCAAGCATTGACGATATCGAGGTATTCCGCACGCCCGACGCGCTTTCCGACAGCCTTCCTGGTCCTGTCGTCTTCGTGGCTCTCGAAGGCCTTTTGCAGCGCACGCATTCGGGTTTCCACGGTCGCAATGCGCAAGTCCATACGCCGCTGGTTCTGCGCGACCAGTTCCTGGTTGGGTGACATCACCAGTTCCATCGACAGGTTGCGCACATCGGCTGCCGGACGGGCAATCTCGCGCGCCATCTTTTCCAGGCGACTGGCAGTCTGATGCATGGTATCGATCGACTGTTCCACCCGTTTCAGATTGGCCAGGTTGTAGAGGCTCTGACCGATGAGCACCATCGACGCCAGCAACAACAGCACGATGATCCGGCGAGACAGGGAACGCTCGCGAGCAAGTTCCTCACCGAGTCCCTTGCGGGTCGATTCGATCTGGTCTTCGGTCATAGGATTCATGGCGTGCCGAGAATTTGTGCGCCGCTGAAATTACGGCGATTGATCTGCCGGGGCCGCTGGCGCTCGGCCGGATAAGAAGCATCTCCGCGCAGTGACCAGTGCTGGTCGGTGACCTCAATGTCGCGGAGGTAGACGAACGCCGACAGTCCCGGGTTGAACATCACTTCCTTGTTCACCGCATAGACGTTGTTGGGCGTCGGCAGAAAAACCATGTAGTTGCGTTCGTAGACATGCCGAATGAAGCGCGCGAGAAACCTCGGATAGCCGGGGTCATCGACATTGGTACGCACCATCTCGTCAGTCAGGGCGACCAGTTCATCGTTCTCCGGAATGGTCGACCAGTCATAGAATGGGCGGTAAACAAAGAACGCGGCCCAGGGGTGCTTGTACCAGTCGTAATTGCCCCACAGCAGCAAATCCCAGGGGTGATCGTTCTGATTGCGCCAGGTGGCGAACAACTGAAGGAACACATCTTTTTCCTTGGGCAGGATGTCCAGCACCAGTTCGATATTCACCCGTTCCAGCAAATGACGGATGTCGCGAATCAGAAACAGGAAACTCTCCTGCGCGAGCACCGTGATACGCAGTGGTTCGTCCGGATCCCGCCCCTGCTCGCGCTGGTAATCGCGGACAACCTGTCTCAAAGCGTCGGTGCTGAAATCGTGCGTGCGTCTCTCCTCGTCGAAGAATCCCTGCAGGGATTCGATCGCCGCACGGACACGGAAGAAATTGGGCGACACCATGGTCGGCGACGGCACCCCTTCGCCGAGCATTGACAGATTGAGCAGATAGTCCTGATCGATCGCGTGATTGATCACCGCGCGAATCCGCTCATCGGCAATGGCGGGGTTGCCATTGAGCATGTTGAAGTGCATCGCGTAGTTGTTGAGCGAGGGCGACACTGCGAGCTTGGCGTACGCGGACAACACCGTATCCACTTCGTCCGCAAACGCCACTGGGGTGATGTCGAGCTCCCCTTCGTGGTTCTGCACCAGATCGCGGGCCTCATTCAGGGTCAGCGAGGTGTAGATGGTGAAGGTTTCGACCTTCGGCTTGTCGTCGCCCCAATATCGCGGATTGGCCTTGAGCACGACCTTTGGGGCGCTGCGATCGCCCTCCACATACCCTTCGACCAATTGATACGGGCCCAATCCGTAGGGACCGGGTTCGGCCAAGTTCGGGCAGGTCGGCTTGCCGTTCCACCCGAACTTTTGCAGATATTCCGGGGTATAGAATTGCAGCCAGAGGACGTCGTGGAGAAACACCCCATAAGGCTCTGAGAGATGAAAGCGGACGGTGTAATCGTCCACCTTCTCGACCCGTTCCAGAATACTGGACAGCTTAGTGAACGTGAACGGCGCCTTGACGAAATAGGCCATGTTCTCGATGACCGAATCCGCGTTGAAATGGCGGCCATCTTGAAAATAGGCGTCCTCGCGGAGGCGGAACTCCCAGATTCGGTCGTCGATGCTGTGGTGACTGACCGCCAAGTCGTATGTCCAACCGCGTTTATTGTCCGCCGGGCGCAACAGTGCCCCATTCACCGCATGCGAAATTGCGAGATAGGGCAGATTGGGAATGAATAATTTCACGTGCGAACCGGGCCGCAAGGTACCGGTAACTTCGGTCGGGGTGGCATCGTCGAACAGCCCGATCGCGGATTCGGCGTCGCGCAGGTCCCTTTCCGTCCCTCCACTCCAGGCCGTGACCCACATCAGCACCAGGCCGGCCAGCAGCCGGATCAGGACGCCCGGCGGTGGGCAGTAATCGTGGAGCTTCACACTGCGATTCATTTCGGTGGGCACCTGGCGTCCGTATCAGAGGCCACCGCCGCTTCCAGTTCGGCCATGATCGCCAGCGCATCATCGAAATCGTAATCGCCGACTTTCGATGCCAGCCTCCGCAACAGGATGGCGTAACCGGTTCCGGCAAACGTCACGTCGAGTTCGTCGATGACATCGACGGCATCGGCATCCGAGTCCTCAAGCAGTCCGCGCAGTTGCAGCAACAGCGGTGCCGACGCAGCAACATTAAACGGCTTGCTCGCGGTCTTACTCCGAGAAGCGGAGGCATCCTCCGCGATCCCCGACAAGGCATCAATGACCGCGTCAAGTTTCTTATCGAGTGTGGCCAGTTGATCGCCGAGATCATCCCGACTGTCTTTGAGTACCGCCTCGACGTCTGCGGCAGCGGCTTGCAGCGCGTCCGCACCGATGTTTCCCGCCAGACCTTTGAGGGTATGCGCCTCACGTTGCGCCAATTCCGCATCCCCGACGGCGACCGCATCCCGTATCCGGGATGACACATCCCGCTGACTGTCGTGAAACTTGCGCAATATTTTCAGGAACAGCCCGGTATTTCCACCTACCCGGCTCAGCCCGGATTGGGTGTCAACAACGCCCTCCATGTCGGGAATTGCAAGCGCGGCGACGGTAGACTCCGCCATCGGTTCGGCGTGTCCACGTCGCTCCTCCGGGACGACAATCCATTTGGCGAGTACCGCGAACAGATTCTTCACATCGATCGGCTTGGCAACGTGGTCATTCATGCCCGCTGCCAGGGCCTGCTCCCGATCGGACTCAAACGCATTTGCGGTCATCGCAATGATCGGCAGTTTCCTGAACGCGGGGGTCTTGCGGATTTCTCGCGCGGCGCGATAGCCGTCCATGATCGGCATCTGGATATCCATCAGCACGCCATCGAACCGATCCGGATACTGGTGCAGAATCTCGACGCCTTCCTGACCATGATTCGCGATCGTGATGCGCAGCCCGGCCTGAGTCAGCAGTTCCTCGGCGACTTGCTGGTTGATCTCGTTGTCCTCGACCAGCAACAGGTGCGCACCACGAACGTGATCGGCGATGTAGCCTCCTCCGTTCCGGCCTGCGTCGCTGCGCACCTCGTGACCGAAGGCCTGCAGGATCGAATCCAGTAACTGCGAGGGGCCGACCGGTTTGACGAGGTAGCCCTGCAGTCCAGCATCATCTGCCTCCTGCATTAGCTCTCCCCGGCTGTACGCGGATACCATGATGATCGGCAGCATGTCGCCGCCCGGCACCTCGGCGCGGATGATCCGCGAGGTCTCGATGCCGTTCAGTTCCGGCATCTGCCAGTCCATCAGCACCAGCCCATGCTCTCGCGGACGCAGATGCAGAATCGCCAAAGCCTCGGGCGCCGACGCCGCTTCATCGACCTGAAAACCGAGGCCTTCAAGATGCCGTCCGAGGATCATCCGCGAGGCGGGATTGTCATCGACGATCAGCACCCGGATCGCGGACAGGTTTGCCGGCAACTCACGCTGCTTCGCGGACTCCGGCACCACCCCCAACTGGAATTGAGCGGTGAAGTGGAACTCCGAGCCTAGACCCGGCTCCGATTCGACCCCGATCTCCCCGCCCATCATCTCCACCAGACGCTTGCTGATGGACAGACCAAGCCCGGTGCCGCCGTATTTGCGTGTGGTCGATGTGTCCGCCTGGGTAAAGGCATGGAACAGGCGCGCCTTCTGTTCGGCGTTCATGCCGATACCGGAATCCTTGACCGCAAACCGCAACCCGACGGCGTCACCCTGTTCGGCGAGTCGGCGGACCCTGACCTGGATGTCGCCATGATCGGTGAATTTGACGGCGTTATTGGCCAGATTGATCAGCACCTGATTAAGGCGCAGAGGATCGCCCTTAAGCCCCAAGGGCACATCCGGGGCGATATCCAAGATCAGTTCCAGATTCTTCTCGGAAGCTTTTACCGCGACCACGTTGGCGAAATTGTCCATGACCCCGGCTAGATCAAAATCGACCGACTCCATCTCCAACTTGCCGGCCTCGATTTTCGAGAAATCGAGTATGTCGTTGATGATCCCCAGCAGGTTGTTGGCCGAAGCGGAAATCTTGGTGAGGTAATCGTGCTGCTTGCGATTGAGATCCGTCCCTAGCGCGAGATGGGAAAGGCCGATTACCGCGTTCATCGGCGTGCGGATCTCGTGACTCATGTTTGCCAGAAAATCCGACTTGGCCCGCGTCGCTTCCTCGGCGCGTTCCTTCGCCTGCGCCAGTTCGTTTTGGATCGACTTGAGATCGGTGATGTCGATAAGCCAGCCGAGAATGCCCTCACGGCCTTGGTATTCGATGCGGTCGAAGGTCAGCATCATGTCGCGGGGGGTGCCACCCGATCCGCGCAGCCGGGCTTCGAAATTCCGAACCATGCCGTCGCGCGCCAGCAGGTCGAGCATCTCCTGGCGTTCGTCCTTATTTACGTACAGGTCGGTGGAGCGCTCGCCAATCCCAACGCCCAGCATTTCCTGCATGCGCGGATTGGCAAACTGGATGGTCGCGTCAACCGTGATGCCGACCCCCACAGGGCTCGCATCCAGGATGCTCTGCAACTGCTGACGTTCGGTCTCCAGCGACTCTTCGACCCGCTTGCGGTCGGTGATGTCGGTAGCGATGCCGCAGATGCCATAAACTTGGTTATCGGCATCGATGAGTGGCACCTTGGTGGTCAGGTAATAACCGGGCGACCCATCGGCACGGGTCACCTTCTCTTCAAATCGCTCCGATTTTCCGGACGACATTACCGCCTCATCCTTGGCAACGATCTCTTCCGCGATCTCTGACGGCATGACCTCGAGATCGGTCTTGCCGAGCACCGTTGCAGCACTGATGCCGGTCGTCTTTTCGTAGAACGCATTGACCAGCAGATGCCGGCCCTGGCGATCTTTCATGAAGATCACCGAATCGATGCTGTCCACCAGGGTTCGCAACTGCTCCTGGCTCTCATGCAGACGGCGCTCAGCGAGTTTCTGTTCGGTGATGTCCCGGGTCATGCCATACATATCCGTCGGCTTGCCGCTGGCGTCCTTGATGACCAGACCGCTGGCATGAATCCACACGACACGCCCGTCGATCGGACGCTTGTAGGCATAGATCGAATCGTATTTGGGAATTTCCCCGGCAACCGCCGCTTGGAAGTTCGTAAGGGTGGCCTCGGAGGCGGCCTTGTCACCTGCCTCGACATTGGCAAACCACTCTTCCATGATCCGGTAACGCCAGTCTGGGGGACGCGGCGGGTCGCCGAACAATGCCGCCGCCCGCTCCGACGAGTTGTACCAGCCGGAACCATCCAGTGGGACGTGCCAATAACCGGACTTGGTCAACTCCAGGGCATGATCCGCCTGGTAATTGATGTATTCGAGTTGTGCCGTGGCCTCGTTTACCCGACGCCCGATGATCCGGTTTCTCTGCTGTAGGAAGGCAATGAACAAGGCGATCAGAATGGTAATCCCGATACCCGCCAGCAACGTGAACCGGGCAAGACCGGAGGACACCCCGCCGCCAAAACCGGAACTGACGAGCCAGCGAACATCTAGCTCGCTGTCCGCGCTCATGACCCGGGTATTGGGCATATAGACTGCCGATGCGCTCGGATCGCCGTAGACCGGGAGGTCCTCGCTACCATCCCGGCTGAACCGGCTGGACAACACCAGACTCATGCCTTGCGGGACATTCACCACCTCCAGGCCATGAATCAGGTTTTCATGATTGAGCACCCCTGCAACCACACCGCCCACGTTACCCGGCACGGTCTTGAGCGCCACGATGGAAACGGTGTTGCCGTACCGGTCCACGAAAGGCGGACCCAGCACCAGAGAACCCGCACGTTCAACCGCCTTCTCGAGTGCCTGCTGAAGTGGGACCAGTCGGTCGATCGGGCCATCGCTCAGCCAACCGTCCACAGGCTGTGTCGAGTAAACCGTCACCCAGCCCGATTCTTCCGATGGCCCCGACGAATCCTGCTCAAGGTAGATCGCTCCATCCAGGAAAAATGCCGTGGCCCTGGATTCCAAGGCATCGTATGCGTCCAGAAACTCATTCTCGGTGACAGAATTGGAATTCTCGAGCAACGCACCAAGCCCCGAAACCGGGGCATAACTCTCTTCCATCCAGTTCAACAGGGTTCCGGAAAGCCACTGCGCCGCCTGTTCCGCCTGTGCGCGCCAGGCTCGCTCCGCCTGATCCAGAAACGCGCGACTCAGGAACCAGGAGCCGCCAATTCCCACCGCCAGGATCACCCCGGGCAGGATCACCGAACGCAGGAGGCGCAACATCCGGGATAAGCGCATATCAGTCGTTCACGCTGAAAATGGCGCGAAAACCGCGCGGGGCAACGGAGGTCAGGAAATCGAAATCCCGCAACGCGGCGCGGTCGATCATTTGCGGGCGTGGGCCGACATGCGCCATGAAATCACGCCGCTCCAGGATGCGAATGGCCTGATCCAGACTGATACGGGCTGATATTGCCTGCTTGTCTGTCGGTGCCGCCGCGACCCGACCACGCTGGATGGCGCGATGCACGCCAGGGCCGTAGTAATACGCGATCACCTGTATCGTCTGATCGAGGCCGCGATCCCGCAGGATTTCGATCGCGGCCTCGGCAGTGACCGTGGTGCCGACGATATATTCGATGGTCGAATCCTTATCCAGGACCTCTTCAATCAGTGCGGCCTGCGCGGTCTTGCCGGTATCCCCCCAACGGACCGCAACGATTTCCACGTCGCTACCTGCCAGGGCATCGCGCATACCCTGATCGCCCTCCGCCGACCAGGCCGCTCTTGCGGGACCGGGGAACCAGGCGATGCGCGTCGGTTCGCCACTTTCCGGCTGTCTTGCCTTGATCCATTTACCAGCCAGATTTCCCATGTCCCAATAGGTCGCAGCGGCGCGCGCGCTGATGCGCGGGGAATTTATGCCATTGATCAGATCGATGACCGGCTTGCCCGCAACCGCCCATTGCGCCACCAGATCGTTGAGGCCGTCTGCACTGATTGCGCTGAGAATCAGCGCGTCGTAACCATCACTCAGGCACTGCGCGACCTGATTCCGCTGCGTCTTCAGTTCACCGTACCCGCCAGCGGAAAAAAGTCGGACTCCGACACCCAGACGCTTCGCTTCATCGATCAGGCCGTAATTGACCGCCAGCCAGTACGCGTCTTTCAGATGCGGGATGGATACGCAGACACGCCAACGACGTTCTGCCTTTTCCAGCGGCACATACTGGGCCGGGTGGCGGATGCGCGCGTTGTTGAACGGCGGCTCCCACAAATCGACATCCGCAGGAAACCAATTGGGTACCGCTGCGAAGCTAGCCGCCCCGATGAGCAGGGCCATAGCGAGGCCGACACCGGCACGCAACGCCCAGCTCACATCTCGATCACTCATCACTCAACACCCCCACCTGTTGCTGAAATCGGCGCTCAAGATCATCGAGTTTTTCCAGCACAGCACTGAAATCGTAGGCCCCTATCTGCGCCCGAATTTCGTCGAGACTCAACTCATCGGCGTGATAGCTCAATTGAAGCGCCAGTTCATCCACCACTTCGGCCGCGTCGGCGTTGTCGTCCTCAATCAGCACCCGCAGGCGCTTGAACGTTTCAAACACGTCATCCACAGCCGGAATCGTGGGGGCTTCGGGCACGGTATTGGACTCCGGCAACGCAGCCAGCGCCGCCTCGAAGTCATATTCATCGACACGCGCCGCGACCGCCGTCAATGCAGCACGGAAAGGCCCATCGGGAATGCCATCGAGCAGATTCTTGACCACCTCACCCGCCTCGACATCATCCTCAGCGAGCAAAGCACGCAGCCGATCCAGCTCGGCACGCTCATCGATTTGCGACCGCACCGTGGCAGATACGGAATGCGCCGATTTCATCGGAATCGCATCGATCACCTCGGTGAGATTGTCCGAGACCGCTGCCAATGCCGGGTCCGGGGTATCGCCGGACTTGAGGCGTGCCTCCAGGTCGGCAGCCAGCGAATGAAGGCGATTCGCACCGATATTGCCTGCGACCCCCTTGAGGGTGTGGGCGTCGCGTATTGCGGCCTCCATGTCGCCGCGATTCAGGGATTTTTTCACCCTTTCCACCGCATCCTTCTGAGAATCGGCGAACTTGTGCAGCAGATCGAGGTAACGACCGACATTGCCTCCGGTCCGCGCCAAACCCTGACTGGCATCGCCACCGGGCAGGACCGGCAGTGCCTGCCTCGTGCCGCCACGGTCTGCGCGTAACGCGACTGGCGTCGCCGCAGCGCGTCGTGCCTCCGGCACCGTGATCCATCGATCCAGCACCGCGAACAGCTTGTCGACATCGATCGGTTTGGCGATGTGATCGTTCATTCCCGCAGCCTTGGCCTTGTCGCGATCCGACGCGAAGGCATTGGCGGTCATGGCGATCACCGGCAGCGATGCGAAACGTGAATCCGCACGTATCTCCCGGGTCGCGCTGTAACCATCCAGCTCCGGCATCTGAATATCCATCAGGACGCCGTCAAACGAATCCGGATGTGCAAACAAGGCCTCAACCGCTTTACGGCCGTTGTTGGCGACCTGCACCGCACAGCCGGCATCCCCGAGTATTCCTTCTGCGACCTGTTGATTGATTTCGTTGTCCTCAACCAGCAACAGGCGCGCCCCGCGCAGCCGATCACGCGCCTCGGTGGTGCCGGGACGCTGACGTCCGCCAACCGACTTGCCGAACGCCCGGAGAATCGCATCGAGCAAGGATGAGGGCGTAACCGGCTTGGTCATGACACCGGCAATATCCGCATTGCCGCTGGTCACCGCACTGAATGCGTTTCCGGTGACGTCATAGCCGGTGACCATCAGCACAGCGGGTGGCATTTCGATCTGCGCATCACTGCGAATCCGGTGTGCGGCTTCAATGCCGTCCATGCCTGGCATGCGCCAGTCCATCAGCACCAGATCGAACGGTGTCGCCGTCGCCGCACCCAATATCGACAGCGCGCTCTCCCCGGATTCCGCTTCCTCCACGTCGAAATGAAAGCTGGACAGGTAGCGTCTCAGGATCAGGCGCGAGGTGGGGTTGTCGTCCACGACCAGCACCTTGAGCCCTTCCAGATTGGCATCCAGCGTGGCGTGTATTCCCTTATCGCCGGCCGTCGCCCGCCCCAAGCGAACCGTGAACCAGAAGGTCGACCCCTTGCCCTGGGTGGATTCGACCCCGATCTCGCCTCCCATCATCTCGACCAGGCGTTTCGATATTGAGAGCCCCAACCCGGTGCCACCGTACTTGCGGGTGGTGGAGGCATCGGCCTGACTGAATGCCTGAAACAGGCTTTTGCGCTGCTTCTCGCTCATGCCGATACCGGTATCGCGGACCTCGAAACGCAGCGTCAATCCATCCTGTTTCGCATCGAGCGTCTCGATGCCAAGCGTGACGCTGCCGCTATCGGTGAATTTGACGGCGTTATTCCCAAGATTGATGAGTATTTGCCCGAGTCGTAGCGGGTCGCCAATCAGCGCATTGGGCAATTCCGGGTCGAAGTCAAACAGCAGCTCCAGGCCTTTTTCCGCCGCTTTCAGGCCGATCACGTCGCTCATGTTGTGCAGCACATCGACATGCAGATCGAACGGGACCTGCTCCATGGCGAGCTTCCCGGCCTCGATCTTCGAGAAATCGAGTATGTCGTTGATGATGCCGAGCAGCGATTTCGCCGACGTTTCAATCTTGCTCAGATAATCGCGCTGACGCCGATCCAGCGCGGTGCCCAAAGCCAGATGACTGAGACCGATGATGGCGTTCATCGGGGTGCGGATTTCATGGCTCATGTTGGCCAGGAAGAACGACTTGGCGCGGTTGGCATCCTCCGCCAGCCGCATAGCTTCGGCCATGTGCTCAGCAGCCTGTTTTTGCTGGGTGATGTCGTGACCTTCGGGGATCAACAGCACCACCTTGCCATCGTCGTCGAACACCGGCGATAGACTGAATTCGATTTCAAAGCGACGCCCATCCGGGAGCACACTCTGGGTTTCGAACTGCACTGCGTTGCCACTCAGTGCCGACTGCACGGCTTCATGGATCTGCGTTTCCAGTTCGGGATCCCCTCCCCATCCGGGAATCTTCCAGAAGCACTGACCGATCACCGCTTCTCGATCGCCCCAACCGGCAAGCTGCACCGCCGCATCATTGGCCTCGATGGTCCGGCCCTCCGGGTCGATCAGCCCGACGACCTGAAAGCTGCTGCGCAAGATGGCGCGCAGGCGACGATCATTTTCCTTGAGCCGGGCCTCCGCAAGACGACGCTCGCTCACGTCGCGCAGACCGGCAGTGACCAACCATTCCCCTTCGGTGTCGCGATAGGGCCCCAAAGTGACCTCCACCGGGAAGGTCTCGCCGTTCTTCCTGCGCGCCAGCAGCTCGCGGGATTCGCCCATCTCCCTCGGCTTGGGGGCAGTCATGTAGGTACTGCGTAAGTCGGCGTGATGCGCCCGCACCATCTCCGGGAGAAGTATCTCGACGGATTGGCCCGCCAATTCCTCGAACGCGTAACCAAACTGACGGCAAAGCATCTGATTGACAAACTGGATTCGCCCCTCCACATCGGCGACCACAATGCTGTCCGGGGTTGCGTCCAGCATGGCGCGGGTGCGCGCATCCCGTTCGGCAAGCTCATTCGTGCGCTCCTCGATCCGGCGTTCCAGGCTCTCATTGATGTCGCGCAGCGCCTGTTCCCGCTGTCCGAGTTGTGCCGACATGTCGGCGAACTGGCGTCCGAGTTCGGCCACTTCGTCATGGCCTTGAAACGACACTTCGACGTCACGATCTCCTCGGGCCAGATGCTGGACGGCACGGGTCAGAAACTCGATCGGGCGGACTACACGACGAACCAGAACCGCCGCTAGAGAAAATACCAATAGACCGACCACCAGCAGGGACAATGCCTGTTGCCGCGACTGCCCCTGCAACCCTTTCAGCGCCTCTTTCTGGCTTTGTCTCAGTGCGAGCACCCACCCAGGAGCCTCGATCGACTCCACTACCACCCAATAATCCCCGCCATCCTTGAAATGTAAGGATTCGATCGTTTGGCTTCGTTCCTCAACCATCTTCATCAAGACGCGCATCGCGTGGACGTCCAGTTTCCGGCTGACATCGGACAATCGCTGGACGACGTATTCCTCATTCGCATGGACAATGACCCGGCCTTGCCGACTCAAAACCAGAAAGTCTTCCTTGTGCAGGTCGCGGATATCCGCCAGTTCGGGAAGGCGTGCAATGTCGATATCGACCGTAGCCACACCAGCGAATTGCCCCTCCCGGAAAAACGGCGCGGAATACGTGACCATGTTTATGTTGCCCGCGCCCGCATCGAAATACGGCTCACTCCACACAGGGGCTTGACGGGTGCGAGGCAAGGCGTACCACTCCACATCCGGACGGGTGTAATCGTAAGCATCCAGGATGTTCATCGACGAGAGCGCCGTCCCGGTGGCGACCTCCCGATGCACATAAGGCGCATAGCGCTCCCGGCCCTGAAACACTCCCGGCTCGAACGCAATTGCCATAGCGTAGATGAGCGGATTCTGGGCGATATTCGCGCGCATAATCTGATCGAGTTGAGGCCCATCGATACCGTCGACCGCACTTAACACCCGGGCCGTGGTATCGGCAACGAGAGCCACCTCAGTAAGCAATCGATTCAGACGCGCCGCCTGATGCCGCGCTGTTTCCTGCACATTGGTCTTGATATCGACGATGTGCGTCTCGCGCATCTGCCATTGCGCCATACCGGTAACCAGTGCAAAAGCAACAAAGGTCGGCACTACTATCAGAAGGATGATCTTGGCCTGAACTTTCAAGGGCTATCCCGGAGTCGGCATGCTGGGTCCGCATCAAACGTTTATTGTAGCCAGCAACCGCAGCGCGTATCCGGTCCTAGGCCACACGCATCATCTGCAGGCAGATAAGCCACCTGTGTATGCGTAAGACCGGGATGATTGCTTTGCCGATAGCTCACATCGTGGAGCCACAACAGGGCCTCCGGAAGATTCTCTCGGATGGATGCCGGTCGGGCTGGTGAACACGACCACATGCGCCCCGGAAAACGCGACCGGAATCCGCAAACGGTGGCGGATGTTCAAAAGCAGGTCTGGAGCGAGCGTGCTGATGGCAGCGCGCGCTTCAACCAGGGATGGTCAAAGTGAAGACCGAAGGTGATCGAGCCGCTCTGCATAGTCGGCACAAAACACCGGCTCACCCTCGTGAAATCGCGGGGTGACGATTGCGATCAAATCGGCTGCGGCGCAGGTACTGGGGGCATCCGGCATGATTGCGACTATCAAGCGCCGCAGTTCCGGACCCAGCGCCTCGGCACGGCAACCGACCAGGGTAAAGACCCGATCGTCCGCCAGACCACGCGGGATAGAGTCACCATATAGGTAGTAACGCGAGGTGTGGTGCAACAACGCTTCGGTAACGCTACACCAACCGGGATGCAGTCGAGGGGTATCGAGCAGCGCGGTCATGGTCGGTTCGGTCACGACTTGCCCCCGGTCAACGGCACCGGACAAACAGCCTGACTCGACCCTTGGGCTAGTGCGCCTAACACCGCAGTACGGATAGGTCGGAAACTTAAAGTGAATTATCCGAAGCCGGTGCAAACATATCTGCCCAATGGGGTTTCTCCCGATTTCCACAAATCCTGTGGATAACTCTGTGGATGGCGTTCCCGGACAGGCCGCAAACCCGCTCCACCCAAGGCCCAGAAACAAATTGGTCACAAAATCGCCTTCACAACAAAGTCTTTGTAATTCAAATAGTTAAACATTATCAGCAAATACTTTTGACCCTGATCGGGCGCTAACATCGCAATAACGCTGCGTCAACAACCCACTGTGAACAAACCCATGCGCACCACGCCCCGATTTCCGCGATAATCGCCGCCCCGCTCCTCCGCTCTCTTGCCCGGTCAAACTCATGTCCCTGTTACGCCTGCGCGGCATTCAACTCGCCTTCGGTGGCCCGAATCTGCTCGATCACGTCGATCTGGTCATCGAACCCGGCGAACGCTGCTGTCTGGTCGGACGCAACGGTGCGGGCAAATCGACCCTGATGAAGGTGATTGCCGGTGAACTGAAACCCGATGGCGGCAAGATGGAGTCGGACGGCGGCCTCAAGGTCGCGCGTCTGCGTCAGGAGGTGCCGCGCGACGCCAGCGGCAGCGTGTTCGACGTGGTCGCCGCCGGGCTGGGCGAAATCGGCGAGGCCTTGCGCCGGTATCACGACGCCATTCATGCGATCACGGAGAACCCGGACGAGGCCAACATGAAGCGCCTGGAAGCGGCGCAACATCGGCTGGAAGCGCAGAACGGCTGGGAGCTAGAACAGCGTGTCGAAGCCACCCTGAGCCGCCTCGATCTGGATGCCGACGCCGATTTCGGTGCGCTCTCCGGCGGCTGGAAGCGCCGCGTGCTGCTCGCCCAGGCCCTGGTCGAGGAACCGGATCTGTTGCTGCTCGACGAGCCCACCAACCACCTCGATATTGAAGCCATCGCTTGGCTGGAAGACTTCCTGCTCAACCAGTTTCGCGGCGCGCTGCTGTTCATCACCCACGACCGCGCCTTCCTGCAGCGTCTCGCCACCCGCATCCTGGATCTCGATCTCGGTCGGCTCACCGCCTGGGACTGCGACTACCACACCTATCTCGAGCGCAAGGAAGCCGCGATGGAAGCGGAAGCCCAGCAGAACGCCCTGTTCGACAAGAAACTGGCGCAGGAAGAAGTCTGGATACGTCAGGGCATCAAGGCCCGCCGCACCCGCAACGAGGGGCGCGTCCGCGCCCTGAAAGCCTTACGGGAAGAGCGTGCCCAGCGGCGCTCACGTCAGGGTGAGGTGAAACTCACCATTCAGGCCGCCGAACGTTCCGGCAAGCTGGTCGCCGAACTCAAGGACGTGTCCTACGCATGGCAAGGAAAGCCCATCGTCCGGCGATTCAGCAGCACCCTGATGCGCGGCGACAAGGTCGGCATCATCGGCCCCAACGGTTGCGGCAAGACCACCCTGCTCAACCTGATCCTGGGGCGCATCGAACCCGATTCGGGCAACGTCAAACTCGGCACCAAGATCGAAGTCGCCTATTTCGACCAATACCGCGCCCAGCTCGATGAAGAACGCACCGTGCGCGATCAGGTCGCCGATAACGCCGATCACGTCACCATCAATGGTGGCCGACGTCACGTCATGAGCTACCTCGCCGATTTCCTGTTCGAACCGGCGCGCGCCAATCAGCCGGTCAAGGCCCTGTCCGGCGGTGAACGCAACCGACTCCTGCTGGCCCGCCTGTTCGCGCAGCCCGCCAACGTTCTGGTCCTCGACGAACCGACCAACGATCTCGACCTGGAAACCCTGGAATTGCTCGAAGAGCGCCTGATGGATTTCGACGGCACCGTGCTGCTGGTCAGCCACGACCGCGCCTTCCTCGACAACGTCGTGACCAGTTCGCTGGTGTTCGAAGGCGGTGGACTCATCGGGGAATACGTCGGCGGATACAGCGACGTGGAACGCCAAAGCCCGGGCTGGCGCGATGCCGTCCCGGTTAACGACGAACCCACGCCCAAGCCGGAAGCCCGCCCGGTCGAGAAATCCCAAACCGCCGCGCAACCGACGAAAAAGCGTTCCTACAAGGACCAGCGCGAATACGACGCGCTACCCGCTCAGATCGAAAAACTCGACGCCGGCATCGAGACCCTGGAAGCCGCCATCGCCGCCCCCGAGTTCTATCAGCAGGACAAGGCCAAAATCGCCGCCGAACTCGCTCGCCTCGAAGCCCTTCAAGTCGAACTGGAACGGTGTTACGAACGCTGGGCCGCCCTCGAATAGACCGCACCCCCGCGCTGAACCCGATGGCCGTGATGGCAACGCGCATCAAAACAGCCAGGCCAGCGATCGCAAGAAATGCCCACGCTGACACTGCATAAGCCACGAAGCAAGCAGGCCGACCGGACGCAAACACGATATGCCGGATGGATGTGAGCGGCCCGAAATTAGACATTGCAGTTCAGTCAGTGACCGAAAAAAGCTCGGCAAACGAACCCAAGAAATGATGGACAAGCACCCTACGGACTGAACGAGTCTACTTATGAAAATCAAACGCGGCTGCAGTTTAATTCGCTGCCCTGCTTAAGAGAGGAAACATAGATGATTGGTTGGGTCCGGGTACTTTTACGTGCAACCGACGGATTGAAGCGGCAAAAACTTCAGCGGGTTATCGAATATATCGACGAATGTCTAAAGCACGCTGATACCATCGTGCTTTCCGACGGAAAATCACGTGAGCGCATGGAGTTGGCTCGGAAGTTTCTGCAGCATGCACACCAAGAGATATTCCATGTTCTCGATGGTGTTGCTTCACTCGTTGCTGATTACGAAGAACGACTATTTGCGTACACGAAGCACGTTTATCCACAAAAGTTATTTCGGCAAAACTCGAACGAGAGATTCGTGAAAGAGTTTCTTAAAGGTGAACAACCTGCCGATCGAGAGGAAGAGACAAGGCGCCTGGAAAAAATCAAAGATGTTTGCATTGAAGATATTCAACGTGTTGCGCATTTGAAAGAAATATTGAAGTCACGAAAGCTTCGCTATATCACCTGATGGTTAAGCATCACAAGTTGCCCAAGTCGTCCGATATGCTCACTCGGACGCCCAGTGCTCCACGCCGTGCTACGTATGGTCTCGCGATTGTTGCGCAAATTGCGCTCCGCACCAGCCGCCGCTTTACTGGGCGTCAAGCGATAAATCATTCGGAACCCTTACATCTTGGCTCAATCACTCCTCATCATTTCTGTATTCATGCTGGCGATCTCGCCTTCATACGGCGATCAGCTTGTTCTGAAAAACGACCCCAAAAGGCCGACTGACAAGATCAGCCGGGACTTGGGCGTATCTGCCGATCAATTCATTGCCTGTTTCAACAATGTGAATCCCACGCCGGGCGGCAATCGCCCGGAGTCTGCGGAGCGCGTGCGTGCGAACAAACGTGTGCTCTTGCCCTGCTTGCAAAAGGCCAATCCAAACATCAGCAATGACATGCTGGACGAGGTGATGGATCGCTATCGACCGGGCGGCAGAAAGGCGCAGGAGCCCCTGCGTTAGCGTGACCTTCCGTTTTTGCAACCCAGTCATGATCTTTCCCGCGACGGTCGCACTTGTCTGCGTATTCCTTTCGCTGTCACCAACGGTATTCGCCATGCGGAAAGCGGATTTTGTGGTGGTCGATAAAGCAAAACGACAGGTCACGCTCATGCACAAGGGCGAGGCGATCAAAACTTATCGGGTGGCGCTCGGCGGCAGCCCGGTCGGCCATAAGCGTCAGGAGGGCGACCAGAAGACGCCGGAAGGTCATTACCTGCTGGATTACAAGAAGCCGGACAGCGCCTATTACAAGGCCATCCACATCTCTTACCCGAACGCGGCGGACAAGACCCAGGCGCTGGAACGCGGACTGAGCCCGGGGGGACAGATCATGATCCACGGTCAGAAAAACGGCTTTGGGTGGCTGGGGTTGGTCACACAGCAGATCGACTGGACCAACGGCTGCATCGCCGTCACCGATTCGGACATGGAAGAGATCTGGCAGGCCGTGGACCCAGGCACGCCGATTCAGATCAACCCATGATCTTCGGCAGCGCGACTGGCGGGGCGGCCCTCACCGCAGCGAGTCGCCTTGCCGGAATCGGTAGTGACGTCACGTTCACAAGCGCGTAACCGGCTGGCGATCGCGGAGCCAGGCAGTGATGCCGTGTTCGACGTTGTAGACCTTGGTGTACCCCAGTTTCTCGACAAGCAAGCGCGCCAGCACATTGGTCCGATTGCCGGTCCGGCAGATCAGCATCACCGGCTGATCCTTTGCGACTTCGCGGGCAAAAGTCTCGAAAAATTCCGGGTTCACACGTCCGCCACCATCGACGAAGGTGAGCAGTCGGCTGCCCTCCACCACACCAGTCTGCCGCCATTCTTCCGGGCGGCGGATGTCATAAAGCACCACCCCTTCAGCCTGCATTGGCTTGATGTCCGGGTTGCCGATATTGGTATACGGCGGCTCGGCACAGGCCGACAGCATCAAGGCCAGCAAAGCCGACCACAGGATTTTTCTGATCACGAATGCACTCCTCTACCCAGGTCACTAAACCGGGAGACTCTATCTGAAACAAGCCAACGCGCCTGTCACGGCTTCGTTCGAGCACTTTGATAAAATTGGCGCGCGACATGCATATAGCTTCGGTACAGAGTCCGATTTGCGCCTTGATGTAACCGTAGTGGGCATTTACCGCCTATTCGGGGCAAATCGATGGGCGGTCGGACTTTCTATACTACTCACTGACGTTGCTCGGTAGTCACAGCGAGATACGACCAGTGTTTGAGGAGGATGCGGCATGGTTAAGTTATCCAGGCTTGAAAAGCGGGTTGTACTGGATGGTGGTCTGGTGGCGGAGGTCGGTGACGCAATCGCCGCTTCGGCTACCGAACTGCTGGATCGGGCTTCGACTGAAGGTGCAACGACACTTGAGGTCATGGATCAGGTCCTGGACTCCCTTGGCGACGCAGCAATGGGCCCAATCGGCGATGCCGTCCAGGAGGGGGCCGCCGCGCTTACTGAACTCGCCGATGCATCCAGCGCTTCCACCCTGGTGTTCGTCGATGGCAACGTCGGCGACATTGACCTGATCCGTGCCGGCATGGCACCGGGCGCGGAACTGCACGTTCTCGACATCAACCGCGACGGCCTGATGCAGATCGCCGATGCGATGGCAGGACGCAGCAATATTGGCGCAGTGCACATCATCTCTCATGGGACCCCGGGCACCCTGAGTCTGGGCAACACCACGGTCGATTTCGCGACGCTTGATACGTCGCAGCAGTCGGTGCTGATGCAGATTGGACAGGCGATGACCGAGCATGGCGACATCCTCATCTATGGCTGCGATTTCGCGGCTGGAAATACCGGTGCGCAGGCGGTTGAGCGCATGGCGACCTTGACCGGAGCAGACGTCGCGGCCTCCCTGGATCGCACCGGCAATGCAGATCTGGGCGGCGACTGGGATCTGGAAGTGGCACAAGGTCTGATCGAATCGGCACGGGTTCTTGACGCGCCCAGCCGAGAGAAACTGGTCTGGGTCCTCGGTGCCGTATCGGATGTAACCGGTGCCAACTTCGGCACCGAGTCCGAAGACAACCCATTGATGTCGTGGCTGGATGCGAGCGAGACCGACACCCTCAACGCCAGCACGGAAGGGGCATCGATCTCCAGTTGGGCGCAAAAGTCCGTGACCGGGCGGACGCTCACCTATATCGATGACGCCAATTCCTCGACAAACCCGGCGACCTACCGAACCGCCAACGGGGGTGGCGTCCAGTTCGATGGCATCAATGATCTGTTGAGTGTCCAGGTGGGCGTCTCCAGCCTGAATCTGAATTCAGGGCAGTTCGAGGTATTTCTGGTTGCCGAAATTGACCTGGCCAACACCGACCTGAATGGCCGCTTCGTCAATTTCACGAACAGCGGCCTGGTCACTCACGACTATACGGGCAACGGCTTTCTTGCCCTGACCGCACTGGATGGGGCAAACGGCGATACCGACCGCGCCCTGGGGGCCTATCACGCCGGTAACGGGACTGCGACGATCGCGGCCCCAGGCACCGGCACCCATGTCTTCAATTCCAACGGAAATCTGACCGAAGTAGGCGCCGGCATCGACGGCAGTCAAACTACCGGCACCATCTCCCAAAGCCTGGGCACGGTAAATGCCAACCGCTACTCGCTTGGCGGACGCTACTCCAGCGGCGATGGATACGGTGCCATGACCGTCCACGAAGTGCTGATATTCGATCGCCAGCTCAATGCCGCAGAACGCAGCATCATCAACAACTACCTGGCCGAAAAGTGGAGCGCCACCGGCCTGAGCCTCGGTGCCAACGACCACTTCACCGGGGTTGGCTCGATCACCGACGCGGGTGCCACCGATCTTGCCGGCGTGGGTCAGGAGTCCGGCGATCAGGTCACCACGGCGACCTCGGGTGGTCTGACCCTCACCAACAACAGCTTTCTTGCCAACGATGGCGATTACCTCATGGTCGCCCACGACAATGGCGCCGCCAGTTCCGCGAGCGATGGCTCGATCCCATCCTTATCGATCGATTACGTCGGTCGAACCTGGTCGGCGGATGTCACGGATGCCGGCAGCAACGGCGGAACGATCGATCTGGAGTTCGATCTGAACAGCTTTGAGACCGACATCTCCAAGACCGGCGCAGCGGGCAGTTACCGCCTGATCATCGATGACTCGGGCGATGGCTTTGATGATACCGACCTGACGCGTGTTGCAACCACCGCCGACGGCAGTAGTCGGGTGACCTTCAGCGGTATCTCGGTCGCTGATCTGGACGGGCGTCGGTTCACCATTGGCTTCGTCGCCGCTGACGTCACCGCCCCTTCAGTCAGCAACATCGCCATAACCAGTGACAGCGGCGGTCAGAACAACACCCTGAACGCCGGCGACACGGTGAACATCACGGTAACCATGAGTGAGGCCACGAACGTTACCGGCTCACCACAACTGGCACTGAACATCGGTGGCAGCACGGTACACGCCGATTACGCTTCCGGCACCGGCACCACCAATCTTGTGTTCAGCTACACGATCGAGGCCGGGCAGACCGATCTGAACGGCATCAGTGTCGATATCAATAGCTTGAGTTTGAACGGTGGAACCCTGAAGGACGCCGCGCTCAACGACGCCACGCTAACCCACGCATCGGTCGGCGATAACGCCAACTATCTGGTCGATACCGACGCCCCGACCGCGAGCGTTGCCCCGGCCACGCTCAACGGATCGGGCAACGCGATGGTGCAAAGCAGCGAGGTCGGCACGGCTTACCTGGTCAATGAAAACATCGCTGTCAGCAGTCTCGCGGACATCACCGGCGCGGCGGACAACCAGTTCAATCAGGTGGCGATCGCGCAGGCCGACACCCCCACCGCACTCAGCGCTACCGGCCTGGTGGACGGCACCTATCGGGTCTACACGATCGACGCCGCCGGCAACCTCTCCGAAGCGTCGAGCAACCAAGTCATTATCGACAACACCGGGCCGACAGTGAGCAATGTGCTGATCACCAGCGCATCGGGGATTCAAAACAATCGGCTCAACGTCGGCGATGTGGTCAGCGTGACCGTGACCATGAGCGAGAACACCACGGTCACCGGCACCCCACAGCTGGCGTTGAACATCGGCGGCAGCACGGTGCAGGCCGACTACGCGTCCGGTTCCGGTAGCACCCAACTGGTATTCACCTACACCATTCAGGCGGCACAGGCTGATGCCGATGGCATCAGTGTCGATCTCGACAGCCTGAGTCTCAACGGCGGCACCCTGCGGGATGCCACCGACAACGCGGCAACGTTGACGCACGCGGCGGTGGCGGATAACGCCAACTATCTCGTCGATACCAGTGCGCCAACTGCCCCGGCGACCGCGCCCGATCTCGCTACGGGGTCGGATACCGGGACATCCGAGAGCGACAACATCACCTCAGACAACACCCCCACGTTCACCGGCGGCCCCGGCAGCGGGGTCGCTGACGACACCGTGACGATCTACGCAAACGGTATTGCGGTAGGCAGTGCGACCGTGGCAGGCGACGGCAGTTACAGCGTTACCACTGGTCTCCTGAGCAATGGCAGCTACAGCATCACCGCCCGCTTTTCCGATGCTGCCGGCAACGAGAGTGGCAACAGTCCCGCACTGAGCCCTGTTGTGATCGATACGGCGGTCCCTGCCGCGCCGACAGTAACGACCACGGTCTCGTCCAGCGTCACCCCGACATTGGCCGGCACCGTGACCCTGGGTTCCGGCGAGGCCTTGGCCGTCAGTCTGAACGGCATGATTTACACGGTCGGCGATGGCCATCTCACGGAGGGTGGCGGCACTTGGTCATTGGCCATTCCAGATAACGCCGCGTTGACCGAAGGCACCTACACGGTAATCGCGACCGTCACCGATACCGCCGGCAACGCCACCAGCGACCCCACCGAAGCAGAGTTGACAGTCGACTTCACGGCGCCAGCAGCACCGACAATCCTAAGTATCGTGGCTGGCGACACCCAGGTCAGCGGCACGGCGGAACCCGGTTCCACATTGCAACTTACGTTGCCCGGAGGGGCCGTGCGCACCACGAGCGTGGCCGAAAACGGTGTGTGGACAATCAACGTGACCAGCGCCTTCACCGTCGGCCAGACGGTGATCGCCAAAGCTATAGACAGCGTGGGCAATGAAAGCGCTACGGCGCTTGTTACCGCCACACAGAGCGTCAACCCGCAAAGCGCGGTCACGGATGGAACCACGGGGCCGGAAGCTATCGCCAAGCGTGCGACGGGCACAACCTCGTCACCGAACCCGGACACACCATCCATTGGCCTTTCGCCGCTCCCTACTTCGGTCGCTGACGCCGATGCTGACAGTAATTCCCTGTTCGGCGGCTCCCTCGCCGGTGGATTACGTTCGTCGGTGCACCTGTCAGGCATATCCTCCGAGGCAGCTGAGTCAGATAGCTATGGCGATGATGGGTTGCTTTCCCCCAGGCGTAGCGGCGGTCCAAACACCGAAGCAAGTGGTCTCTTCGGCGATGGCTTTCGCAACGTTGAACCCGCAGCCAGTCGCAATCCCGACACTGGCGATGGTGTGCCAATCCAGGACATCCAGCGATTCGCGAATGCCCATGATGGCGAAGCCGAGTTGGCGGGCGGCCGGGTTGAACATCTCGGTCGTGGCGACGACGAGGAGAAGCTGCAACACAACGGTGCCACGACCGATGAGACCGCAGGACCAATCGGCGAGAGCGCCTTGTTCATTCCGGCTCCGAATGGCGTATTCGGCGTCCGCGCTGGCGATTTCTTCCGCATCTTCACCGAAGATGGCGGCCAGCAGGCCCCCGGACAGGACCGGAGGGAAGACACCACCGAGAAGCCGCCACAGGGTGTCGCGCCAGTCCTGGAACGTGCGACAGGTCAGCAAGCGCATGTGGAAACGGACGAAATCCCGGGGTTGAATCTGGACGGATCCCGCCGACAAGCCTGAGTACCTGTTGCGTAAACCATCAATCAAGCCGCCACCCGATCCGAGGGCGGCGGCTGTTACTCGCTTTGGGTTCAAGTCTTCGGTCGCAGCCAGGAAACCCGACCAGCCCATGTCCGGGGTCGCGTGCCAAATGCGTCTGGACATCTGGCGAGCGGCGTTCACAAAGCCCCCGCCAAGCGAGGCAAAGGCTCCGGGGAGAGCGGCCATCCGGCCCCCGACACCACAAAAATATTTATTCCTGCCCCGACACACCCATCCTCAGGCGCCACGCCCAGGAAATACAATCCTGGCGCGGCTTGTTGGGAGATCGCCGCGAAAGACCCCATAACGCTCCCGCTTCTTTTACGGGTGACAAAACATGACGCAGCGCTTTTTGGGAGTAGTTGTTGCATCCCTGATTTGCCTTATGGGCAGCAGTGCGTACGCGGCAGATCAAGACGGTGACGGAAAGGCCATTGGCCAAGCACTGAGTGACATGAAAACGATCTACGGCACCGACGGTGTGATCGACGACATCGCCAAGCACGATGGCCAGAATCTCGACAAGGTCACCGCGCCACGAGAGAAACCCGCAACCGACACCAAGGAAAAGTCTTGGTGGCAGTTCTGGAAATAGCATCAGCCCGCCTTTAACCAGACCGGCGTACGGGAAGCGAACCATCCAGTCGTCCGCCGGTCGTACTTAACGACCCAATTCGGTCCTTGTTACCGCGATGCCGGCACAAGCCTGTTGCATCAGCAATCAGTAATAAACCGACCGCTCAGGTACAATCGTTCATTCATCGGATGCCGCCCAACGGCGTTCACCCGCCTCGTCCAGTTTTACGGAACCCGTACGATGCCGCGCTTCGTCTCCCTGTTTCTCGCATTCTTCTTCAGCTTTTCTGCGCACGCCGCGCTCCCGGTTCCGGCACCGCCTGAACTGGCTGCGAGCGCCTGGCTGCTGATCGATTTCAACAGCGGCAAGGTCCTTGCCGAACACAACCCTGATCAACAGGTGGAACCCGCCAGCCTGACCAAGATGATGACCGCTTACGTGGTCTTCAAGGAAATCGCCGGCGGCCACCTGAAGCTTTCCGATCAGGTCACGATCAGTGAAAAGGCATGGCGCACCGGCGGCTCGAAGATGTTCATCGAGGTCGGAAACCAGGTGCGTGTCGAAGATCTGCTCAAGGGCCTGATCATCCAGTCCGGCAATGATGCCGCCGTCGCGCTGGCCGAATTCGTCGCCGGGGATGAGACCACCTTTGCTCATCTGATGAACCGTCATGCGGAACGTCTCGGGCTCACCAACACCCACTTCGTCAACGCGACCGGGCTGCCCGATCCGGAACACCTGACCACGGCGCACGATCTGGCCGTGATTGCCACGGCGCTGGTGCATGACTTCCCGGAACACTACGGCTGGCATGCGATCAAGGAATACGAGTGGAACGGCATCCGCCAATTCAACCGCAACAAGCTGTTGTGGCGCGATTCCACAGTGGACGGCATCAAGACCGGCCATACCGAAGCGGCCGGGTACTGTCTGGTCGCCTCCGCCGAACGCGAAGGCATGCGCCTGATCTCGGTGGTGCTTGGCACGGCCAGCGACAAGGCGCGCGCCGACGCGAACCAGACCCTGCTCAATTACGGCTTCCGTTTCTACAACACCCGCCGGGTGTTCAGCGGGGGCGAGCGTCTTGAAGACACCAAGGTCTGGAAGGGGGATTCGGACAACCTGCCGGTCGGTATCGCCAACGACCTCTGGGCTACCGTGTCCCGCCGCCAGTTCCAGGATCTGAAATCCGAAATGTCGCTTAATGCCAAGCTGATCGCGCCGATTGCGGAAGGTCAGGAAGTCGGGACCCTCAAGTTGATGCTGGGTGAGGACGTCGTTGCCGAACGTCCCCTGATCGCCTTGCGTCCGATTGCGGAAGGCGGCTTCTTCACCCGTCTCCGCGACAGCATCAAACTCTGGTTCGAATGAGCGAAGACACCCTTCTCGAATTCCCCTGCGATTTCCCCATCAAAGCGATGGGGAACGCAGGCGGCGAGCCGGAATTCAGCCTTTACGTGGTGGAACTCATCCGTCGTCATTGCCCCGATCTGGGCGAGGGCGCGGTCCGCACTCAGGACAGCACCAATGGCCGATTCCTCTCGGTCACGGTCTCCGTGCGTGTGTCCAGCAAGGATCAGCTCGACGCGATCTACCAGGATCTGACCGCTTCCGAGCGGGTATTGATGGCACTGTAAATGTCCGTGCTCGCCGCACGAGAACTGGGCTGGCGGGACCTCGGTCTCGCCGATTACCTGCCGGTCTGGCACGCCATGCAGTCCCTGACCGATCACCGCGACGCCCATACCCCGGATGAACTCTGGCAGGTACAGCATCCGCCAGTCTTCACTCAGGGCCTGAACGGCAAACCCGAACACCTGCTCGCCCCTGGCGACATTCCGGTCATTCCCATCGACCGTGGGGGGCAGGTCACCTATCACGGCCCGGGGCAGATCGTGCTCTACCCCTTGCTGGACCTCCGCCGCGCCAAGCTCGGTGTGCGCGATCTGGTAACCGTCATGGAAGCCGCTGTGATCGCCACACTCGCGTCCTACGGCATCACGGCGGTCGCCCGCGCCGACGCACCCGGGGTCTATGTGGAGGGGGCAAAAGTCGCGTCACTGGGGCTGCGGGTCCGACGCGGCTGCAGCTACCACGGCCTCGCCCTGAACGTGAATATGGACCTGGCGCCCTTCCAGCGCATCAACCCCTGTGGCTATGCCGACATGGCCGTCACCCGGATGCACGATCTTGGCATTGACGATCCACTCGAAGTGATCGCCGCACGCCTGCGCGGGAATCTCGCCGACCGCCTCGGCTACACTGCCGCGCCTGAACCGATCGCCGATCGGCTCCCCGAACCGAGTCTCTCCGATGTCTGACAACAAGTCCGGAATCAAGCAACGTGGCGCCGAGAAGACCGCGCGCATCCCGATCAAGATCGAGCCGACCGTGCGTCCACAGCGCAAGCCGGCCTGGATTCGCGCCAAATCCCCCGGCACTCCGGAAGTGACCCGACTCAAGGGCGTGCTGCGCGAGCACCGCCTGCACACCGTCTGCGAAGAGGCCTCCTGCCCAAATCTCGGTGAATGCTTCGGCGGCGGCACCGCCACCTTCATGATCATGGGCGACATCTGCACCCGGCGTTGTCCGTTCTGCGACGTGGCCCACGGCCGCCCCAACGCACTCGACCCTGACGAGCCGGAAAACCTCGGCGCCTGTATCGCCGGCATGAATCTGCGCTATGTGGTCATCACCTCGGTGGACCGCGACGATCTCCGTGATGGCGGCGCCGCGCATTTCTCCGCGTGCATCGAAGCCACCCGTCGGCACAGCCCGAATATCCAGATCGAAGTCCTGGTCCCGGATTTTCGCGGTCGGATGGACCGTGCCCTGGAAGCGCTGACACCCCATCCGCCTGACGTCTTCAATCACAATCTGGAAACCGTGCCACGCCTCTACAAACAGGCCCGTCCGGGATCGGATTACGAATGGTCACTGGACCTGCTGGAACGCTTCAAGGCGATTTACCCGGACATCCCCACCAAATCCGGCCTGATGCTCGGTCTCGGTGAAGAGATCGACGAAGTGCTGGACGTGATGCGTGATATACGCGCCCACAAGGTGGACATGCTCACGCTTGGCCAATACCTGCAACCGAGCCTGAATCACCTGCCCGTCGCCCGCTTCGTCCATCCGGACGAATTTGCCGAGTTGCGTATCATGGGTGAGGAAATGGGTTTTTCCCACGTCGCCAGCGGCCCGCTGGTGCGCAGCAGTTATCACGCCGACCAGCAAGCGCATGGTGTACTTGATGTGTAATTTCCAACGATCAATGCAACTGAACAACGGTATTTGCGACTGTCACAGCGATATTTGCAACTGACGAAGAGAACGAACGCCTCGATGGAGATGAGGCCGATGAAGGAAACCCTAGGCCGTCATGGACGACAAACTCCCCCGCGTACCCGACCTGACACCTGATGACCGCGTACGGCGCATGGACTGGTTCGGCGACGTGGCCTATCTGCACGGAACGTGGCAGTCCGCACAGCCAAGGCTAAAGGTCGTAATGTCGCCGCTGACGTGTGCGAGCGACGACCAAGACAGGCTGCTCACGCCGACCTGCACGGATCAGCAGCACTCGGTCGAAACACGCGTTCCAATCGCAGCGCTCCCACTGCTGGGCATCGGCGACCTGTGGAAAAACGGTCGGCGCGTTTCGTCGCCGGACTACGCGATGGAATGTTTCGCCGTGCTCGCCATCACCGATACAACTACGAACATCATCAAGGCGGGGTCTCCGAGGACGAGAAGTTCTATCTACCGCTGAGCGAGCACCCCTGGCATCGAAAACACACGCAGTCATATGCGTCATGGTCACACGGAACGATGGCACCCGAATCGTCATCCCCGCCGTCGAACTGATCCGCTTTTACTTCGGCTCGACAGGCAACCTAGTCCAACGCCACTTCACAAGGCCGCTGGAAGCAGAACACCTCTGATCGAATGCTCGCTACTCGCGGTCAAGAAAACACCTTCATCTGACGTTGGCCGCTGGGCTATCCGGCGTATCGGCGGCGGATATTGGGCGGATTGCCCGGGACAAGTCCGCATGGGGCGCTGCAGCGCGGATATATGCGTCATGTCAAAAGGCGAGCGTTAGTGGAGAGCCGATCTACCCCTGACGTCTGGGACAGCAGCGCAGTGCTGCTGACCGCCGATCACGAATGGCGTCATGTTCAACTCTACGACGACCATCGCGTCACCAAAGTGCCGTACGCACTGAAGTTGCCGGAGCAGCAAACCGGGCAGGAAGTCACGCATCCGTTTGCGGCACTGCCCGCCACCCGAAGCCTTGTCATGCAACTGCTTGAGGGACGCCTAACCAATCAAACCGACGCCTTGTCCTGGTTCCAGTCAAGAAGCGATTGAACCGACGACCGCCTCGGGCGGGGTGCGGCACATCGGCAATCAACGCAGCGCGCCCCGCTCGGATAGCCACTTACTGATCTGTAAATTTGCCCAACACTATCTATCTTTAGCCGGGCATATTGCAGACAACACCGCTTCGCGGGAGGCTCGACTCATGAAATACCTGATCGCTGTATTTGCCATGATTGGCGTACTGTTCACCGGCGCCGTTTCCGCCAATGACTATTACGGAAAGCAGAAGGTCGTCTATCACATCAATGGCGACGACGGAAAAGAACAGGCGGGCGCCCTGCGCAACATCCAGAACCACATCAATGCCGTGGGCAAGGAAAATCTCGACCTCAAGGTGGTGATGCACGGCAACGGTTTGACCCTGCTGCTGCCGCCGGATGCGGTCGAAGGCACCAAGTTCAAGGTTGGCAACGCCACCGATGAAATGCAGGCCACGATTTCCGGCCTGAAGACCCAGGGCGTGTCGTTCCAAATCTGCGCCAACACCCTGAAGGGCAAGAACGTCAAACTCGACGCCCTTTACGACGCCTCCGAGGCAGACGTGGTGCCGAGCGGCGTCGCGGAACTCTCCCGCCTGCAGCAGATGGGTTACACCTACGTGAAACCCTGATCGATCGACTTTGCTCGACACCCGGCCCGCGTCCGGTCGATCGGCGCGGGCTTTTTCATGTCTGGAAGTTAAAGCTCAGCGCCTCCGCCGGACACGGTGCGATGCAGGCCCCGCAACCGGTGCATGCAGCGGTCTCCAGGCGCACCCGCAACTGTTCCGCGCGATGCAACGCGCCGACCTCGCAATAGCGCAGGCAGGACATGCAGATCACCCCGTTCCAGGCATGGCAGCGGGAGGTATCCAGCGCCACCTTGCCGATTTCCGGGGGCGTATCGGTACGCGTGACCCCGGCCGGGCAGGCATCCGCGCATTGCCCGCAGAAGGTGCAGCCGGCATCGGAAAAATCCAGCCAGGGGATGCCGGCAAGCACATGATCCGGAGCGTGCCGTTTGACGATCGCCTGCGGGCAGACATCGACGCACGGTGCGGCACATTGCCGACACGCCTGGGTCTCGACCTGCTCGCCGATCCACGGTGGCGGGGGCCCGAGCGGCTTCAACCGACGGCGCTCGGCAGCCCTCGCTTCCGGATCAAGAAAGGCGCCACGTAAAAACGCGCGCCGGCTGTTGTCGGGCATCGCCAGGCGTCCGGGTTGGTGTAGGTCGGGTTAGCGCCGCAGGCGCGTAACCCGACAACGAACGCCGGTGAAACCACCATGCTCCCAACGTCGGGTTTCGCCGCTACGCGGCTAACCCGACCTACGTTAACTCAGAAGGTGTTGCTGACCAGCGGCTTCACATCGGCCTGCGGGGTGTGGCACTGGGTGCAGACATAACGCTGGGAACTGACCTTGTTGCCGGTCGATTCACCAGTACGGGTGTTGACGTAGTGGCTAACCGGAATCGCGGTCGGCACACCGGCCATCTTCTTGCCCTGCAGGGCCGGGTTGTTATGACAACCCATGCAGGCGTTATTGGCCGTGGTCACCGGCACCAGGCCGTCAATGGCATGCGGAATCTGCGGCGGTGCGCCGGGATAAGCCAGCTCCGGCTTGGCGCCACCCTGATGCGAGGCCACCGGAGTCGGGTCGTCGAACACGCTCGTCTTCGTCAGGCCCATATCCGAGTCGGCAATGCCGTCACCGGCGTGCGCGAACTCGTATTGCAGGACACCCACCAACGCGACCAGCGCGACGCCGGTCAACAGGGATGCGATCTTCATAGCCCTTTCTCCTCGGGGTTGGGAATCATCGGACGCAACTGGAAACTCAGGCTGTCTTCGGGACAGACGGGAATGCAGCGCCCACAGTTGGAACACTCGCCGGGGGCGATCAAACCGACCTCCCCGGCTTTCTTGAAATTGAGCACCTGCGGCTCCGGGCACACGCGGGCGCATTCGCCGCAGTGCGTGCAGGTGGGTTTGTCGAAGGCGACGCGCAGTTGCCCGAGTTTGCCAAGCAGACCGTAGAACGCGCCCAACGGGCACAGATGCCCGCACCAGCCGTGGCGCAGCACGACCAGGTCGAACAGAAAAATGCCGAACAGGGCCATCCAGCCCAGCCCCAGGCCGTAGATCACGCCGCGATGCGCCATGCTGATCGGGCTGACCCATTCAAACGCGGCCACACCGGATACCGCCGACAGGATCAGCGCGAGCGCGAGCACGTAATAACGGAGCTGACGTGAGATGTGGAAACTGTCGCGGATGCCGAGGCGGGCACGCAGCCAGCCGGCGGCGTCGGTAATCGGATTGATCGGGCAGAACCACGCGCACCAGACCCGCCCACCGAGCAGGCCGTAGAACAGCAGGATGATGCCGGCGCCGATCAGCACGGTGGATTCGAGGCTCTGCCCGCTGAGCAGGATCTGCAGCGTCGCGAACGGGTCCGCCAGCGGCACGGTGTCGAGCAGTCGTGACGCGCTCGGGTTCCCGGACAGCACCGGCAGCCCGAACAAGGCCCAATCCCAATGGAAGGTGCCGTAGAACAGCAGCAGCATGCCGACCTGGGTCGTGCGGCGGGCCAGGATGTGGCGCCAGACACGGAGCCTCCCGGACAGCGTCGCCGGCATCACGAACGGTCGTACCGGACGGCCATTCGGCCCCAGCCGGACGTCGGCGTCCGGAATACTCACAAGGTGCCCTCGTTGAGGTAGTCGAGACCGGACGGCACCGCCGGGGCGTCCTCCTCCTCACCCGGTTTGAAGTCCTGGGTGATCTCGGTGTCGAACTTCCAGCCCAGGCGGTAGTGCTTGCCGATCTCGCCCTGCACCAGCTTGGCGGGCAACACGCGAATCGCTGCCTCGTCGGTCGGGCAAGCCTTTTCGCAAACACCGCAGCCGGTACACGCGTCGGAATGCACCAGCGGCACGAAGAAGGCGTGTTTGCTGATCTTGCGTGGGTGATTCTCGATGCTGATCGCCTTGTCCTTGATCGGACAGTCGCGATAGCAGATTTCGCAGCGCAGCCCCTGCCAGGACAGGCAGTTCTCGATATCGATGATCGCCAGGCCCATGCGCGAATCGTCGATGTCCTTCAACTCCTCGGACAGCGCGCCGGTCGGACAGGCCTGCATGCACGGGATGTCCTCGCACATGTAGCAGGGCACGTCGCGCGGGGTGAACACCGGCGTGCCGATCGCCCCGTTCTCGCCCGGCGCGGCCAATCTCAGCGTGTCGTAAGGACAGGCGACCACGCACTGCCCGCACTTGATGCAACGCGCATTGAAGTCCGCCTCCGGCAACGCCCCAGGCGGTCGTATCGCGGTCGGCGAGGCCTTCGCCTGCTGCGACAGCAGATAGCCCCAGACCATGCCCCCCGAGCACGCCAACGCGGCGCCTTGGGCGAGCTTAGTGATGAATTCCCGGCGCTTCGGATCAGCCATGTCCTTGCGCCCCAACAGCAACAGCTTTCAACGCAGAGGCGCGGAGACGCGGAGAGCGCAGAGATTGCTTTTGTCCTGCGGTCTTAGAGGACCGAGGGGCAGACCAACCACGGCGCTTGCTTAGCGGTAATTTCGCGTATCTACCCAAAAAACACGGGGAGATCCGACAAAACCCACGTACATAGAGCCATATGGTTAGTTCGTAGGAGGGATAGGCCGAAGGCGCATCCACCCTACGGGCATCAAGCCCGGCACAACGGCAATTTTCCCGATACGGAAAATCGAACGATTTGGGGCTGTCCACCGAGGTGATCCTTGTTCCAACGGGCGCCACCCCAGCTCTGTCGCCACGTTCCAAGCCCTGAAATGGCAGCGAACATTGACGCGCGTCATTTATTGCTCCAACACGCGAAATACGAAGCTTTGAACGCCCGCCGGTTGAAAGGCCCAGAAACACATCCTTGGGCACTTCTCCACCACATCCGTCGACAACATGCAGTTGTTTGTTCTTAACCCTGAGGAAATCAACGATGTCCGCAATTGATCTGATCGAATACGTGCTGGACAGCAATCCGGTGCAAGTCGTCCTCGCAATCGCGCTGGCGCTTGCGATCGGCCGGATGGCTCGCGGATTTAACCGTGAATAGCCGAAATCGTTGGTACGCATGTCGAAGACCGTGGCCGGAAGACGAAAAACGGCAGAGTGAGGGGATGCAAACGCATCCGGGCCATGCGGTGGCATCCCAGCCACCGCTGCCCAAGCCTCAAAATCTCTGCGCCCTCCGCGTTCTCCGCGCCTCTGCGTTGAATGCTGTTGCCGTTGACGTTGCCGTTACGACGCCAGGTCAGGCCTTGTAGACCTTGACCGCGCACTTCTTGAAGTCGGTTTCCTTCGACATCGGGCAGGTCGCGTCGAGGGTGACCTTGTTGATGAACACGCTCTCGTCGAACCACGGCACCATCACCGAGCCCTTGGGCATGGTGTTGCGGCCCTGGGTTTCGACGATGGACTTGATCTTGCCGCGACGGGATTCGATCCAGACCACGTCATTACGCGCCAGCCCTTGAGCTTCCGCGTCCGCCGGGTGCATGAAGATCTGCGCGGTCGGCACGGCACGGTTCAGTTCCGGCACGCGGCGGGTCATGGTGCCGGAGTGCCAGTGCTCGAGGACGCGACCGGTGACCAGCCAGAACGGGTAGTTCGCGTCCGGCTGCTCCACCGGCGCGGCATAGGGGCGGAAGAAGATCTTCGCCTTGTCGGTGTGCTTGGTCTTGGTCTGGTCGGTGACGCCGTCCAGGTTGCCGGCCGGGATCGCTTTCAGGGCCGGGCCGTAGAAGGCGACGCCCTGACCTTCCTTGACGTAGGGGTCTTCGCCCTCGACGAAGCGGTATTCGGTCTCCTTGCCGTCAACGACCGGCCACTTCAGACCGCGCACGTCGTCGCGCATGTACATGTCGAACGGCGCGAGATCGTGACCGTGGCCGCGACCGAAGGCGGCGTATTCCTCGAACAGCGCCTTCTCCGGGAACCAGCCGTCGCCGAGCAGTTCGGCGGTCTGGTTGCCATGGCCTTTGGATACGTCATCCGGCCAGGCGAACTTCTTGTTGTCGGCGGTCGCGAACAGCACCTCGTAGAGGCTTTCCTCGCCGGTGTAGCCCATGGCCTTGGCGGCGGCGCTGACATCCGGCAGTTTGCCGTCCTCGAAGCCCTCGGCCTTCAGGCCAGGCACCTTCAGCTCGCCCCAGACGTCCTTGTATTTGAAGCGCTTGGAGAACTCCAGCATCTGCCACACGTCGGAACGGGCCTGACCCGGCGCGGCCACCTGCTGGCGCCACATCTGGGTGCGACGCTCGGCGTTACCGTAGGCACCCCATTTCTCGAAGATCATCGACGACGGCAGGATCAGGTCGGCGACCTTGGCGGAGATGCCCGGGTAGGGGTCCGACACGACGATGAAGTTGTCCATCTCGCGCGCCGCCTTGATCCAGTGATTGGCGTTGGCGGTGGCCTGGAACGGATTGTTGACCTGCACCCAGGCGAACTTCACGGAGCCGTCCTCAAGGTCGCGCATCAGCTTGGTGATATGCGAGCCGACCTTCGGATTGACGGTACCGGTGGGCAGTTTCCACAGTTTCTCGGCGTTCTCGCGGTGCGGCTTGAGCATGACCACGGTATCCGCCGGCAGACGGTGCGCGAAGGTGCCGACCTCACGCGCGGTGCCGCAGGCCGACGGCTGGCCGGTCAGCGAGTAAGCGGTGCTGCCCGGGCTGGTCTGCTTGTTGAGCAGCAGATGGATCGCATACATGTTCTCGTTGACCCAGGAACCGCGCTGGTGCTGGTTGAAACCCATGGTCCAGAACGACACGACCTTGCGGCCCTGTTCGATATAAATCTCGGCGAGTTCCTGGAGCTTCTTCTTGAAGTCGTCCAGCGACTCATCCGGGTCCCCCTTGGAGAGTTCGGCGACGAAGTCCAGCGTGTACGGTTCGACGCCGCGCTTGAACTCCTCGTAGTCGATGGTCCAGTGAGCCAGAGGTGCCTTGGTGTGCTTCATCTCCATGACGTCGCCTTCCTTGCGGCGCATGGCTACGGCCTCGTACTTGTCTAGGACCGCGCTGTTCTCCTTGGCCTGGATGTCCTTCTCGGACTCGAACGCGTACTTGTCGGTATTGCGCATGCCGTAGCCGATATCGACCGGGCCGGTCGCGAACACGCAGTGCTTGTTGACGAAGTCCCAATCGACCGCATCGCGTTTGACGATCTCACGAAGGATGTAGTTCTGGATCGCAAGGTCGGTCTGCGGCTTGAAGATGATCTCCAGATCGGCGAGATCGGAGGACATGTTCCGATAGGTGGTCAGGTTGACCACCTTCATCTTGTCGTGGGTCAGGCGACGGTCGGCGATGCGCGACCACAGGATCGGATGCATCTCCGCCATGTTCGCGCCCCACAGGACCGCCGCGTCGGTGCGCTCGATGTCGTCATAGTTGCCGGACGGCTCGTCGATGCCAAATACCTGGAAGAATCCGACCACTGCGGAAGCCATGCAGTGGCGCGCGTTCGGATCGATGTTGTTTGAGCGGAACCCGGCCTTGAGCAGTTTGGCAGCGACGTAACCTTCCTGAACCGTGTACTGGCCGGACCCGAACACGCCGATGCCGGTCGGGCCGAGTTCGCCGTAGGCGCGCCGGAACTGCTTCTCCATCTCGTCGAATGCCTGCTCCCAGGTCACCGGCTCGAACTTGCCGTTCTTGTCGAACTTGCCGTCGGTCATGCGCAGCAACGGCTGGGTCAGACGATCCTTGCCGTAAAGGATCTTGCCGTTGAAGTAACCCTTGATGCAGTTAAGGCCCTTGTTGACCGGCGCGTCCGGATCGCCTTTGGTGGCGACGATCTTGCCGTCCTTGGTGGCGATCATGATGCCGCAGCCTGTGCCGCAGAAACGGCACACGCCCTTGTCCCACTGCCAGTCGGCCTCGGCGGCCTTGGCGGCGGCGACCGCATTCCTGGCGATCGGCATGCCGACGGCGGCGGCGGCGGACGCAGCAACGCTGCTCTTCAGGAATTCACGGCGATTGATGCTCATAACCATCCTCCGGGATGTGTGCGTATTCGTCTAAAGGACACCGATTCTGCGGGCGGCTTATCGATTGCAATGCGGACTCAAGGCGCGTTCAGGTATTCCGGCACGTCGCCCAGGCCCTGATAGGAATCCAGGTCTGCCGGGGGGCGTGCCTGGAGATTCGTGTCTTCTTCAAAGTAGTGGTATACGAGCTCCGCGAAGATCACCCCGGGCAAGGCCTTGATGGCCTTCAGGCCATCCACCTCGTCATTCACCGACGGGGCTTCCTGCACCAGGATGACCCTGCCGGTGGCTGGCTCCTGGTGGTGCACCTCGACACCCGGCTGACGGGCCAGCATTGCCACCCCTTCAGCAAACCGGTCCTCCCGAAGCAGCACCAAGATCGCGGACAAGTTCATGATTCCCACTCTGCATCTCATGGAATGCCGAGTATAGGGCGCGCGATTTGGACAGGAACTGCCAAACTTGACAGGCGTCAAGGTCGATCAGTGTTCGGTGATGTTTTGACAGACCATTGGCACTGCGAGCGCGTCGGTCGAATCGCACCGGGACTCGCCGTGAACCCAACCCCGTAGAAGCGGCTTCAGCCGCGATCGGCGATCAGGGATTTCGATAAACGCCGATCGCAACTGAAGTCGCTACGGGGGCGGACCTCAAGCATTCGTGGCCTTCGGTGGCACGCCCGCCTCACCCCCCCGCAGGTTTCCGCGCAGCCCGCGACGCCGCCGACACGGCACTCAACGCCAGCGCCCAGATGATCGCCGCACCGCTGGGCAGATCCCACCACGCCGACGCCAACAGCCCGAGCGCATAGCCAGTCGCTCCGATCGCATAGGCGATCCATAACCCACGACGACCGGCGTCGCGCACCGCCAACGCAGGCATGATCAGGCTGGCAAACACCAGATAAACGCCGACCAGTTGCACCGACGCGGTCACCGCGAGCGCGAACACCAGGTAAAAACCCAAGCCGGAGCGCAGCGCGGGCAGCCGCCACCACAACAGCAGCAGGGCCGTGTACAGCGCCGCGACCCAGGCGATCTGCGGCCACTCGACCCACAGGATCTGCCCGGCAAGCAGGTGTTCGATACGCTCGCCGGCGTGCACGTCGTGACTCAGGACCAGCACCGCCGAGCTCGCGGCGAGCACGAACACACTGCCGATCAGCGCCTCCTGGGTATCGCGCCAGCGGCGCTCGACCCAGTTCAGCAACAGCACCGCGAGCAGCGCCGCCAGGGCCGCGCCGAGTTGCACCGCCCAGGGCTCCTCGCCCAGCCCCATACCCTCGGCGAGCAACACCCCGAGGGCCGCGACCTGGGCGACCGCGAGATCGAGAAAGATGATCCCGCGGCGCAACACCTCGCGCCCCAGCGGCACATGCAGCGCGAGAATCAGCAGGCCAGCCACGAAGGCCGGCAGGAGGATGTCCAGGTCGATCACCGCACGGCCTCCGTCAACCGCTTGAGGGTCACGTCGAACAGCCCGAACAGGTCATCGGCAGCGTCCGCGCCGCCGACCGTGAAGGGCAGTTCGACCGCTGGCACGTCAAGCTTGCCGGACAGCCATTGCGCCGCACTCGGGTCCATCGCCGCAGCACGCACGATCAGCGCCGGCGGGTGATCGCGCAACGCCTCGGTGAGTTCGGCCAAGTGCGTCGGGGTCGGCGGCAGCCCGGGTTTGGGTTCCAGTTCGCCGAGGCGGCGCAAGCCCAGCCAGTCTTCGAGATAGACCCACTGGTCGTGATACACCACCCAGCCCTTGTCCTTTAGTACCGCGCCCTGTTGGATCCAGCGCTGCACCGCGGCGGACCAGCGTGCCGCGAAGTCCTGGTGGCGCTGCCGATAGGTGGCCGCACCGTCCGGATCGATCTCCGCCAGACGTTGCGCCAGCGCGTTGGCCACCTGGGCGATCCGCCGCGGATCGGTCTGGATGTGCGGATTGCCGGAGGCGTGCACGTCGCCGTCGGCGCGGGTCACGTGCTGCGGAACCTCCAGGCGTTGCACCTGCTCGGCGGCGAAGAACAGGCGGGGCGAACCGTTCGCCATGCGCGCATTGCCGGCCTTGCGCTGCACCACCGGCAGCCAGCCGATCTCCAGTTCGGCACCGGTGCAGACCGCCAGATCGGCGCGCCGCAGATGCGCGATCAGCGCCGGCCGCGCCTGCACGTGATGCGGGTCCTGCAACGCGCTGGTGGCTGTGTACACATCGACCCGGTCGCCGCCGAGTTCGCTGACCAGGGAAGCCCATTCCGGCTCGCAGGCGAACACGGACAGGGCGGCATGGGCGGGCAGGGTCGCGGCGGCGAGCAGCAGGCCCGGAATCAGTTTGTTCCACATGGTGCGGCCTCCTAGTAGGTATGCGCGCCGTGCGCGCCCAGGCTCATGATGTATTGCAGGGTCCATTGGTCGTCCGCGACCGGTCGCGACTCGTCGCGGGTGTACTGCATGCGGATACGGCTGAACTCGCTGTTCGACCAGTCGAGCATCAGGCTGTAGTCGCGTGGGTCGTGCCCCTGGGTGTCGAGCGCCGTACCGGCCAGCGCGGCACCCGGATCGTCGGCCTTCAGCGCCGAGGTGCGCGCGCCGATCCGCCACTGCGGCATGAACTGGTAGACGGCCTGCGCGTACCAACCCTTCTGCTTGCCGGAATACGGGATCGCCGCACTCCCGTTCGGGGCGAACTCACCGCTCTCGTCACGCCAGAAGTACTCGCCCTGGAGCTCGAGATTGCGCGCGCTCGGGTCGCCGTTCGGCGCCCATTTCCAGACCGCGTCGGCGACCCACAGACGACTGTCGCCGCTGAAACTGTCCTCCGCGCCCGGGGTGCCGGTCTGACGACCGATCGGACGGGTATCGAGGTAGGACAGACCGGCCTGCCAGCTGTTGGAGATGCCGACGTCATCGCCCAGTTTGACGTGGGCGGTCCAGGCGCCCTTGCCGCGATCACCGGCTCCGGCGGCCGGATACTGCCCGCCGCGCAGATATTCGCCGCCGATCTCCAGAAAGGTGTCGGTGGGCGCGACCCACGAGATTCCCAGGCCGTCGTCCTTGTAAACGCCGTTGAGCATCATCCGGTACGGCAATGGCCGATCGGCGAAATCATCGGCATGCGTATGCTGCGTATTCAGATACCCAATGCCGGACAGGAAGCGACCGGCCTGCACGCGAGCGCCGTCAGCAATCGTGGTGGTGAGGAAAGCTTCCTCGAGTTCCACCGAGGTCGCGCCATCATTGTCGGCGAGGGAGAAGGTCAGCTTGCCCTGAAAGCGGTCATCCACGTCGGCAGCGAAGCTCAGTTCAGACTCGCCGAGGCTGAAGCCCTCGGCAGCACGGCCCGCTTCCTCACCGCCGGGAAAGCCGGGTATGTCGCCGCCGGCGGGGTCGGAGAACACACGGTAAGTGCCGTTCAACACCAGGCCGATAGCCGGGTTGAAGGCATTGGCCCGCGCCACCGGCGTGGGCGTCGGTGGCACGTCCGGCAGCGGCGCGACGGCAACCGGCTCCGGGGCGGCGACCTTCTTCTCGGCTGCCACCAGGCGACTTTCGAGGGTGGAGATACGCTGCTCGTAATCGCTGCGCATCTGTTTGATCAGGGTTTTCAGTTCGGCGATGTCGGCGTCGCTGGCGGCTTCGGCGGACATCGGGAAGAACAACGGCGCGGTCAACGCCAGCGTGCCCAGGGCACGCGCAAGCGGCGGCCACGCAAAGGCCGCACTCAGGTGGTTCACCTGCGGGATTTGGGAAGGCATGAGATCGTCTCCAAAGTATTCGGATGCTTTCGGACGCGGTGCGTCCGACCGGCAACGGGAAACAGCGATCTCAGCGGGGTGGCGCACGACTCCGATAAACGATACGGGGAGCGGGACGAATCTCGGCCAACAACAGCACGGCGGCCACGAAGCTCGTGGCCAGCACCGGTGACAAGGTGGCACTGACGGTTCCGGCGTGATCCAGACCGTGTCCAACCAGACAGATGACGCAGTCGGCGTCCTGGTGCGCGTCGATGTGCTCGGCTTGGTGGCAGGCCAGCAGAATCTGCACACCAAACAGCCAGATCGCCACGAGCAGCACCAGAGTGCGGCGCGGTCGTGGCGACAGAAAATGGCTGAAATGCGTGCGCATCTATCTCGGAATCGGGGCCGAAGGCATGGGGGCAGAGATGTTATGTTATTACATATCCAGCAAGGCTTTCCATCAACTCGGGACAACGCTTCCGTCATCAGCTCGATCAACAGCTCTCCATCTGCACTGACCTGCGGTCCGCCAAGGGGTTCCGCGCCATCATCGCGAGAGTCGCCGTCCAATGTTCTCTTGGAGGGTGTTTACAAAAACCTGAATACTCGCTGTCAGTGCCAAATCGCTGCTCACCGGGAAAACTCTGGACGTTCAAGGAGCATGTAAGCGGCTTCATCCGCGATCGGCAACAGGACAATCGCTGACGCCGATCGCGGCTGAAGCCGCTCCTACTAAACGCCGATCCAAGTCCCGGATACCCCGGGTTTTGTAAACACCCTCTTAGGAACCTCTGATCGAATCAGGCACGGTTCAGCGGAATGATTCGATCAGAGGTTCCCTTAGAATGTCGGCATGGAACTGCACCCAAACCCCACCCTCCTCGACACGCTCTACTGGATCACCCTGCTCGCGGTGGTCGTATCGACCGCGTCCGGCGTACTTAAAGCCGGCTTCCGCCAGTTCGACCTGTTCGGCGTGATCATCATCGGCCTCGCCACCGGCCTCGGCGGCGGCGCGATGCGCGATGTGCTGCTCGACCGACCGGTGTTCTGGGTCGCCAATCAGGCCTTCTTCATCGCCTCGCTCGCCAGCGCGATCGGCATGTTCATCGCCGCCCGCCACATCCGCATGTCCCCGAAGTTCTTCCTGATCCCCGACGCCGCCGGACTCGCCACCTTCGCGATCGCCGGCACCCTGGCGACGCTGATGTGGGGCGCGCCCTGGCTGATCGCCAGCTTCATGGGCGTGATGACCGGCATCATGGGCGGCATCTTCCGCGACGTGCTCAGCGACGACACCCCCGTCGTCTTCCAGAGCCCGCTCTACGCCACCGTGTCCTGGGCCGGCTCGCTGTGCTTCATCGGCCTGCTGTATCTGCATGCCGATGCCACGCTCGCGGCGATCGTCGCCGGCATCGCCATGTTCGTCGCCCGCCTGCTAGCGATCCGCCACAACATCACCCTGCCGAAATTTCGTTTCAAGACCTGAATCCCGCCGTCATTCGCAGTCCGGCCTTGCATAGCCAAATCCACAAATGATCCGGCCTGCCTGCTCACTGGCAAGAAATGCAATGAACGCGCTCGCAGCGGGATTCCCAGTGGCATGTGCAAGCCGCAGCGCCTGCTGATCGATTGGCGCGTGCATCGATTCCGGAACCACCCAAAATTCCCCGTGCCCGGCATCGCTCAGCTGCGACAGCGCCACAAACCCGAATGCGACATTTCCGGAGGCGATGAATTGATATGTCTGGGCAATGTTCTCACCCTGCACCAGACGCCCTTGCAGGTTTCCCTGGCAGCCAAGGTGCGCGACTACCTGCATCGCCGCCACACCGTATGGCGCCGTCTTGGCATTGGCGCTCGCGAACCGCTCAGTGCCACAGATGCGGGCGGAAACAGAAGCAGGATCGACATCGGTCCCGCCTGCCCAGAACGCCAGCCGTCCGCGCCCGTAGGTAAATCGCGTACCCGCCAACCCCGCGCCCTGATTTTCCAAACGCACCGGCTCCCGCGAATTGGCGGATAGAAAAACGTCGAACGGCGCGCCATTGAGGATTTGCGCGTACAACTTTCCGGTCGAACCCGCGCTCACCAAAACGTGGTGTCCGGTTTGCGATTCAAAGGTAGTCACCAAGGCTGACAACGGCTTGATGAAATTGCTCGCCACCGCGACCGCAACCTCACCCGCCCGGGCCAGAGGCACATTCACAACACAGAGAATGCAAACGAGTACGGCAAGACCGGCGCGTAACACCCGGTACCGTGCCCTAACGACAAAGGCCTCATGTTTTGACGTGACCTTTGAAGAAGTGTGGGTGGCAGCAGACCGCATCGAACTGCCGACACGGGGAGTTTCAAAAGGGTCGAAACTCCCCACCGCGAAACTTATCAACCGCTTCCGGGAGGCCCATTGCACATCCTTGCTGGACTCTACGTAACCGAGCGGAGTAATCCCCAAAACTTTCCCGTGGTCATGCGACATCAGAACAGCCCCCCGCACCGTCATCGCCACGTCATCGGCACATCATCACCACGTCAGGCGACAGACGTGATCACGAACTCGCACACCCAGCAACGATCGCACGTTCGACGATCTGTCGAGCGGCTTCATCCTTAGAATCCAGGAATATACCGCTGTTGACTCATCGGCCTTCTGCCCAGGCTCAAACGCCAGGCTGAAAATATCCGTTAGACCCGGCGGAAGTCCCAACTTGCTTTCACCGTCGTCCAAGGACAAAACGCCTGACAGAAAACAACATCAACGACGATGCCAACCAACGCTTGCAATTTCGTTAGTTGATGTTCGAAAACGGGCTTCCTAGGCTCCAGCATGAATTTATGGAGCGAGGAACGCATGCTATGGACCTGCACCACCCCTCCGGCGTTTCCAACCGCCGTCCCATCTGGCTTGTCAGCCTGTTCACCTTTTTCGTCTCGGTTTCCGCGCACGCCAGTCTGATCAGCTACGACCTGATCGACCTGGGCAGTAGCCAGTACCGCTACGAATACACCTTCACCAACGATGGCTCCCTACCCGGCGGGGCCGCGATCGAACTCATCGACATCGCCTTCGACCCTGTGCTGTACGACGAAGGATCGCTCAATATCGTCAGCGCGTCCGGGCTGTCGGCGGATTGGGATCAGAACATCCTCACCGCGAATCTTGGCGATCCGGTCTATTTCGATATTTACGCCCTCAGCGGTGGGCTGAGTTCCGGCCAGTTCCTTTCGGGGTTCGCGATCGAATTTTCCTGGCTAGGCGGCGCGGGCGGCCCCGGCGCCCAGGACTACACGATTCTCGACCCCAATAATTTCTCCGTACTGGCGAGTGGTACCACGGGAGCTTGCTCAAGCTGGCGCCTCGGTCCCTGTACCGACACCTATCGCTTTCCTCGCATCATTCCTGGCGCTAGCACCCCATCGTTCCCGCCGACGCCACTGAGGCTAAAAGCCGCTCTCCAACGGACCTGACGAACCACACGAAGGAAACGTCCCATGGCCGACACGCTCGCTATTGCTCTCGACATCGACAATACCGTCGGGACACGAATCAGCCGATTTGAGTGGCGATACCTAATCCCCGTCATGCTCACCAATTCCGGCGAGGCCCTACTCAATGTCCGCGCGACACTGAGTACACCGAACCCGGCGATGACCATTGAGGATGCGGACGTCAGCTTCGGCGATGTCGCCGCGCAGAGCAGCACTCCCAGCCAAGACACCGTCACCGTCGTTATCGACCGTCGCTACAGCGTGCCGGAGTCCGATTACCTCTGGGACATCCAGTTCGACCCCATCCCCAACACCGCCCCGACGGGACACATCGCCGCGATCGGCACCGCCTACGCCGGCGTCGCCGTCCCCCTAGACGCCAGCGGCAGCACGGATGCCGAGAACGATCCGCTGACCTACCGATGGTCGGTACTCATCCGGCCTGCGGACAGCATCGCGACGATCCCCAACCCGACCGCCCAGGTCACCACCTTCACCCCCGACAAGACCGGTGCCTACCGCATCCGCCTCGTGGTCAACGACGGCCAGCTCGACGGCGTCCCGCTGGACCTCGACTTCAACGCGGAGTTACCAGAACCGGAAGCCATCGCCCCGGCGCCGGTTGCCAGCGAAGTCACCCTGCTCGGCGCCGACACCGCCTTTCTGTTCGAGGGCGACACGCCGATCCAGACCGGCGTCGCACCAGATGCCATTGATGAAGTGCGCACCGCCATCATCCGTGGACGCATCATCGACGCCGCCGGGCAGACCTTGTCCGGCGCTCGTATCACCGTACTCAATCACCCCGAGTGGGGAGAAACGCGCTCTCGCCTGACCGGCGGTTCGACCTCGCCATCAGCGGCGGCGCGCGCATCACTATCTGCGTCGAACTGGCCAGCCACCTCAAGGCACAACGCCAAGTGCAGACTCGGGCCCAGGACATCACCCTTATCGACGACATCGCGCTCGTGCCCCGCCAGCCGGGCGGAACCACCGTCGACCTCATCCAGACCGCCGCCTTTCATGTCGTTCAGGGCGAACAGACCATCGATCAGGCGGGCACACGTCGTGCCACGTTGCTGATTCCCGGCGACACCCAGGTCCAGGCCCATATCCCGGACGACGGTCCTCTGGACCTGTTGCAATTCACGGTCCGCGTCACCGAATTCACCAGCGGTGGTCTGGGCAAAAGCGCGATGCCCGGCGACCTGCCTTCGCAAACGGCATTCACCTACGCCATCGAATGCGACGTTGACGAGGCAGAAGCCGTCGGTGCCAGCCACGTCACGTTCAGCAACCCCGTGATCCAATACGTCGAGAATTTCACCGACACACCGGTCGGTGAGTTCGTACCGCTCGGCTATTTCGACCGCGAACGCGATGTCTGGGTGCCGGAACTGGATGGCCGCGTGATCAAAGCCATCGCCATCGACAACGGCGCCGTCGTGTTCAGCCTCGCCGCCGACGACACCCCGGCGAGTGCCACGGAACTGGCGGCGCTGGGCATCACCACCGAAGAGCTGGGAACCCTGTCCACACTACTCACCGTCGGAGCTACCTACTGGCGTGTGCGGGTCCCTCACTTCAGCCCCTGGGACTGCAACTACCCCTACGGTGTGGAAGACCCACCACCTCCGACCCCGCCCGGCGACGCAGACGGGAACGGCGGCGATGAGCAAGACAACGACAAAGACGAACAGGAGGAAGATGAAGACGACGAGGATCCTTGCAAGTCGAACTCACACGTCGCACCGCTTACGCAGGTTCTGGGCGAATCGCTCCCGGTCACCGGCACCCCCTACCACCTGATCTATCGGAGCAACCGCGTACCCGGGCGCAAAGACGGCCAAACCCTTGATTTGCGTATCACCACCGCCGCCCCGGTCCGCCCGACCTTTCAGGGAGCATCGGCGACCGTGGTCATCGCCGGTCGCTCCTTCAGCCAGGATTTCCCCGCCGTCCCGGACCAGTCCTGGCAGGTGCAATGGGATGGTCTGGACGCCTACGGCAGGCCGGTGGTCGGCTCCGTCAACGCCATCGCCAAAGTTCATCACCGCTACCCGCAGGTCTATTACGGTTCCAGGGAGGCCGTTGCGCGATCCTTCGCCCAGCTCAGCGACGACACCCGCGTGATCGGCCAGCGTGGCGGCACCACGCTCGATATCGTTTCCACCAAGATCATTCCGCTACGTCGTCTTGACGCCCGGCTCACCGGAATTGCCGGTTGGCACGTCAACGTCCATCACGTTTACGACCCGGTCTCCGGTGAACTGCACCGGGGCAATGGCGCGAGACGACGGGTTCAGGTTCTGAAAAACGGTCGCGACCGCATCATCCACGAAGCCGCGACGTTCGCCGGCACCCTGCCGTTAAACGGCGGCGTATGCACGGACGGAGACGGCAACCTGTACGTCGCTGAACGCTACGACCACCGCGTTACCCGCATCGCCACCGACGGCACCGCGACGGTCATCGCCGGTACCGGTAGTCCCGGTCCGGGCGGTGACGGCGGGCCCGCCACCGCCGCACAGCTTTACTACCCGTCGGATGTCGCCGTGTCTCGTGACGGTAGTATCTACGTACTGGACGACCAACAGCGACGAATTCGCCGTGTCCGCCCAGACGGTGTCATCGAACACATCGCCGGCGGTGGCAATCTCGATCCCCAAGGTGGCAATCCAGCTGCCGATGTCAACCTGACTGGCGAGCTAATCAGCGGCATCGACCTCGATGTCGGCGGCTCGATTTTTCTGATCGGACGTCAGCATTTGTACAAGATCGGCACGGATAACCGCATCGTCATCATTGCGGGCAGCAAGTCGGGCGGTGTGTCGGCACTCACCCTATCCGGTCGCATACGCGCCCTGGACGTGTATTTCCCCCCCGGATTCATCTTCAGCGAAGGCTTTGCGGTCGATGCCGATGGCACAGTCTATTTCTCTCACAACGCGACCAAGGCCGTTTACAAACTCGACAAGGAAGGCTTCATAAGTCTCCTGGCCGGCGTGCCAAGAGGCTTCGGGCTTGCCCCCAACGATCCGCCGGCGGACGGCTCCTATGCGCTGGACGCCAAATTCGGTCTCCCAATCGACATGGCCATTGACACCGATGGCTCAATCCTCATTGCCGATCAGGGTTTCGACCGAATCTTCCGGATTCTCCCCAACGGCCTGCTGCAAACCGCCGTCGGCGGAGGCACCAACGGCAGCGATCCGGAAGGCGCCAGCGCACGGGACGTCAAACTGGGCAACGCCTCCGGCGTCGCGGTACGCCCAAATCGCGACATCGCCGTGCTCGACAGTGGCCGCAAACGCCTCTACATCGCCCAACCCCGCCAACCCAAACTCGGCGAACCCGCCTTCACCATCCCCTCCGGCGACGGTGACCGGCTGTTCCACTTCGGCCCCTACGGTCGCCATCTCACAACCACCGACTCGGTCACCGGCGTGCGCGTGCATGCCTTCGACTACGACACGCAAGGCCGCCTGATCGCGATCCGCGACGCCGACGACCGCGCCACCACCATCACCCGCGACGCGGACGGCACCCCCACCGCGATCACCTCGCCCGACGGCCAGACCACCCAACTCGGTCTGGATGCCGACGGCTGGCTGAACCACGTCACCGAGCCCGGTGGTGCGGAATGGGGCATCACCTGCACCGCCGACGGCCTGCTCACCGCGCTGACCACCCCCAACGGCGACCGCAGCGCGATCACCTACGACGCGCTCGGTCGCCTGCTCACCGACACCAACCCCGCCGGCGGCACCGTCACCCTCACGCGCAGCAAGGACGCCACCGGCGTCACCATCACCGCCAGCGACGGCGAGGGCCGCACCGATACGTATCTGCGTGAGTTCAACCCCGACGCCACCCGCCAGCGCAGCGAGGGCAATGCCGACGGCAGTCAGGCGAGCACCTGGTTCGAGGCCGACGGCACCCAGGTCCGTACCGACACCGACGGCACCGTGACCCGCCGTACCTACGCCCCGGACCCGCGCTTCGGGGAACGCTCGAACTATCTCGCCGAGACCCGCACGACCCTGCCGTCCGGCCTGGTCCGGATCGTCACGGTGATGGAATCCGCGACGCTCACCGATCCGGACGATCCGCTCTCCGTGGAGAGCTACCGCACCGACCGCACCCGCAACAGCGTCACCGCCAGCACGGTCTACGACGCCGCGACGCGCACCCACACCCAGACCAGCCCCGCCGGGCGCGAGTCGGTCAGCGAGATCGATGCCAACGGCCATGTCATTCGTAGTAGTCGTCCCGGGCGGGTGAGTGATTACTTCAGCTACGACACCCAGGGCCGTCTGCTCGAACGCCGTCAGGGTGAGGCCAATGATCCCGATGCCCGCGTCACCACCTTCAGCTACGACGCCCAGGGCCAGCTCACCGCGCTGACCGATGCCGAGAACCAGAGCCACCAGTTCACCTACGACGCCAACGGCAATCTGCACACCCTGGCCCCGCCGGGTAGACCTGCGCACCGCTTCGAGTACACGCCCATCGATCTGGAAGCCGCCTACATCCCGCCCGCGCTCGACGCGGGCGATGACGACGGTCAGGGTGGCAGCCTGAGCACGCGCAGCGAGAACCATTACAACCTCGCCAAGGAACTGACCAACGTCCTGCGCGCCGACGGCAAACCGCAGGGCTACACCTACAACACCGAAGGTCAGCTCAGCACGCTGAGCACGGATCGGGGTGACATCACCTACAGCTACGACACCTCCGGTCGCGCGAGTCAGATCGATGGCCCGGACGGAAGCCTGGCCTACGGCTACGACGGCTTCCTGCTCACCGCCCAGACCTGGACCCGTAGCCAGAACGATCACGGTGTCGCCGGGAGTGTCGATTACCAGTACGACGCCGACTTCAATCTGGCCCAGGTCAGCGTCAACCAAGCAGACCCGATCAGCCATGTCTACGACGCCGACGATCTGCTCACCCAGGTTGGTGAGCTCACGCTGTCCCGTAACAGCCAGACCGGCGACCTCACGGCGACCAGCCTGGGGCGCATCGCCACCCAGTACGGCTACAACGCCTTCGGAGAGCTGAGCCAATCGATCGCCACCGACGACGGCAACGACCTCTACCAAGCCGACTACGAACGCGACCAACTCGGTCGCATCACCCGCAAGACCGAGACCCTCGAAGGCGTCACCCAGGTCAGCGACTACCGCTACGACCTCGCCGGACGGCTCGATCAGGTCACCGAGGACGGGCAGGTCACCGCCTCCTACGTCTACGACGCCAACGGCAACCGCCTTGAAGTCCAGACGCCGACCGGTACCCAAACGGCGACCTACGACAGTCAGGATCGGCTGCTGACCCACGACGGTACGAGCTTCACCTACAGCGCGCACGGCGATCTGCAAACCCAGACCGATGCGAACGGAACCACGACCTACGACTACGACACCCAAGGGGCGTTAAAGCAGGTCGATCTGCCCGATGGCACCACCATCGAGTACCACACCGACCCGCAAGGCCGGCGGATCGCCAAGCTCAAGGACGGACAGAGGGTTCAAGGCTTCCTGTATCGCGATGCGCTGAACCCCGAAGCGGAGCTCGACGGCAACGATCAGGTGGTTGGCAGATTCGTCTACGGGGAGCACGGGCATGTTCCGGCGTATCTGATCAAGAACGGCAGGACTTACCGCTACATCACGGACCACCTTGGATCGGTACGACTGCTTGTCGACACCCAAGACGGCACCGTCGCGCAGCGGATTGACTACGATGTTTGGGGGGGCGTCCTCAACGACACCAACCCCGGATTTCAGCCGTTTTACTTTGCGGGTGGGTTGTATGACACCGACACCGGATCGGTGCGGTTTGGGGCGCGAGATTATTTACCTGTCATTGCCAGCTGGTCGAGCAAAGATCCACTTAAGTTTATTGACACGTTAAACCAGTTTGAATACTCCTCCTCCAATCCGGTCAATCAATATGATCCTGCCGGCCTCTATACGGGCGTTGTTGGCGCGTATCGCCCAGAAGCATTGTTTGCCCATACGGTAGAATCCCTTCCTGATTTCTCAGTTTCAGGATGCCGAATTCTTTGTGTAGCTGAATTCTTCAACCCTGTTCCTGATATAGCCTTCGAATGTGGCGCCAAGAAAGTAGCAGGGGAACTTGGCAAGGCCGTCATGAAAAAGGCCAACAAAATCCAAGGCGCTTATGATCTTGGAAATTGCTTGCAAATCTGCAACCCCGCCAAACCATGACGACCACCAACACAGCTCCGATTATCCTAATATTATTCTTTGGAATCTTCCTCTTTATTCTCGACGTTGTATATAAGAAATCTCCAAGACCCATCACCCAAACATCGACCCCCGCTTTATTGGTCTGCCTATTCGGGCTTATCGGATCATGTTTGTTTGAGGGTGATCATTGCATCGACGTACTCTTCCTATACAACACCGGCGGTTTCGGTCGTGCATACGTAGGAGGTCTCTGTTTGCTCCTGTTTTCGGTACTTCGGTATATTTTTGACAGAACCAAGGTAAATAAGGCGAAATAAGGGGACAGATTTATTTTAAACATCCACATTCACCAACCTCGTCTCAACGGCGAAAGAGGAACGGGGTCAGGTCTTTCAAGGAAAGAGGAACGAGTGGCGCCGGGGTCAGGCGTTCAAGGAAAGAGGAACGAGTGGCGCCGGGGTCAGGCGCCGGGGTCAGGTCTTCCAAAGTGGCAGGCGCCGGGGTCAGGTCTTCCAAAGTGGCACTATACAACTTTGAAAGACCTGACCCCGTTTACAAGGAACTCACCAACGTCCTGCGCGCCGACGGCAAACCGCAGGGCTACACCTACAACACCGAAGGTCAACTCATCACGCTGAGAGAAAGCGATGGGGTCAGGTCTTCCATTGTTGCATGCCATAATAGAAGACCTGACCCCAATGCCTCGCGCAATGCCTCGCGCAATGCCTCGCGCAATGCCTCGCGCAATGCCTCGCGCAATGCCTCGCGCAATGCCTCGCAATGCCTCGCAATGCCTCGCAATGCCTCGCAATGCCTCGCAATGCCTCGCAACGAAGCGATGGGGTCCGGTCTTCCATTGTTCACGCCGTCACTGCAAGAATTGGCAGCCGCGTACACCGACCGGAATATGGCAATCGTCGCGGCATATCGAACCGGAGCGTACAGCTACCAACAGATCGCCGACTTCTTCAAAATCCATCTTTCCACCGTCGGACGAGCTGTTCGGAGAGCTCTCGACAAGAATACAGTGCAACAATGGAAGACCTGACCCTGCTGCACCCTTGACCCTGCTGCACCCTGACCCTGCTGCACCCCGAATACGAAGGAACATATGACTTCACCTCTGGAAGACACTGCCAAGACTTTGTTCGAGAAGTGCTCGATAGAGCCGATCCGAAAAGAGGAGGCTCAAGAGGGAACAGAAGGCTGCAATAATCGTGAAGAAGGCCTCTTTTTACATCTTGGTCGTTATGGCAGGTTCTTTTATTGCCATAACATCATCTGAGAGCATTAATGATTGGATATTACGAAACGATCCGAAAGGATTTTTTCGTATGCTCTCTTATACGTTTTCCGATCCAAAAATATTACGCAGTCCCATAGATGAATTTACCCCAAATGGAAACAAGAACATCAATGGAGCTTTGACAGCGAAAAACGATTACTACGGAGGCTACGCACTCATTCTTAGATACTCAGAGATGGAAAAAATATCTTATTCAAAATATCACAAAATCAATCTAGGCCATTACTCCGTGACATGTTCCAGCAATGCTCGCAAAGTTTTATTCACAGGCTCCGAGGTCGGCTGGGGATACGATCTTGGCTGGTATAAAATACCATCCGACTTCCCAATAGGGTCAATTACCACTTGCAACATCCACATCGAGAGCCTCCCACAGGACCTCCGTGATTATGAGCCAGTCAAAATCATGATGGTAAAAATGGCAGATAAATAGATGTTTTATGAAAGGTACAAATGGAATAGATTTAACCAATCCCGCCAACCCAAACTCGGCGAACCCGCCTTCACCATCCCCTCCAAGCAGAACGGGGTCAGATACCGTCTTGGTCGTCAAGCGAAATCGGCCCGAAACGGCACACCATTCTTGAGCACGCCGTAGATCAGCGCCGGGGTCAGTTCTCGCATAGTTGCATTTCACGTCCAGTCTTTCTGAAAAACTCGGTGCCAATTCATGTGAACCAACTCCGCCAACCCAAACTCGGCGAACCGGCCTTCACCATCCCCTCCGGCGACGGCGACCGGCTGTTTCACTTCGGCCCCTACGGTCGTCATCTCGAAACCACCGACGCGGTCACCGGCGTGCGTCTGCATGCCTTCGACTATGACGAAAACGGGCGCCTGCTCGCGATCCGCGATGCCGACGACCGCGCGACCACGATCAGCCGAGACGCAGACAGCACCCCTACCGCGATCACCTCCCCGGACGGCCAGATCACCCAACTCGAGCTCGATGCCGAAGGCTGGCTGAACTGCGTCATCGAACCCAACGGCGCGGAATGGGGCATCGCCTGCACCGCCGACGGCCTGCTCACCGCGCTGACCACGCCCAACGGCGATGCCAGCACGATCGCCTACGACGAACTCGGTCGCCTGACCCGCGACACCAACCCTGCCGGTGGCGAGGTCACCCTGACGCGCAGCAAAGACGCGACCGCAACGACCATCACCGTGACCGACGGCGAGGGGCGCGTCGAGACATACCTGCGCGAGACCTACCCGGACGTCACCCGCCGCCGCACCGAAAACAACGCGGACGGCAGCCAGGCCGCTACCTACTTCGAAGCCGACGGCAGCCAGGTGCGCACCACCGCCGACGGCACCGTGACCCGGCGCGGTTACGCCCCCGACCCCCGCTTTGGCGAAGCCTCCACCTACCTTGCCGAAACCGTCACCACCACGCCGGGCGGTCTGGTACAAACCGTCAACGTCACCGAAACCGCGACCCTCGCCGATCCTGGTGACATCTTCTCCGTCACCCGCTACGCGATCGACCGCACCCGCAACAGCGTCACCGCCAGCACGGTCTACGACGCCGCGACACGCACCCACACCCAGACCAGCCCCGCCGGGCGCGAGTCGGTCAGCGAGATCGATGCCCACGGTCATGTCATCTGCGGCAGCCGTCCCGGGCGGGCCTCGGACTACTTCAGCTACGACGCCCAAGGCCGCCTGCTCGAACGCCGTCAGGGTGAGGCCAATGACCCCGAGGCCCGTGTCACCAGCTTCAGCTACGACGCCCAGGGCCAGCTCACCACGCTGACCGATGCCGAGAACCAGAGCCACCAGTTCACCTACGACGCCAACGGCCGCGTGCTCACCAGCACCCGTCCGGACGGCGAAACCGTCAGCTTCAGCTACGACGCCAACGGCAATCTGCGCACAACGGGGTCAGGTCTTCCATTGTTGCACATCCTCTATCATCTGCTAGCTTCCAACCATGGCACGACCACTCCGCATTGAGTTCGCTGGCGCGCTTTATCACGTCACCTCTCGGGGCGATCGTCGTGAGGACATTTATGACGATGATCTCGACCGCCAGGCGTTCTTGAACGTCTTGGGGAATGCCGTTGATCGCTTCAACTGGATATGTCACGCCTATTGCCTGATGAGCAATCACTACCACTTGCTCATCGAGACACCCGACGCCAACCTCTCGCAAGGCATGCGGCAACTCAATGGCGTCTTCACTCAGAAAAGCAATCGACGACACGGCCGCTCCGGACATCTGTTTCAGGGTCGCTTCAAGGCGATCCTGGTTGACCGGGATGCGTATCTTCTTGAGCTGTGCCGGTATGTCGTTCTCAACCCCGTTCGGGCAGGGATGGTCAAACTCCCCGAGCAATGGCCTTGGAGCAGCTATCGGTCGACGATGGGGTTAGATGCACCGGTCTCGTTTCTCAACACCGAGACGCTGCTTTCCCTCTTTGGTGGTCGACGCTCATTAGCTCGGAAGCGTTATGAAACTTTCGTCGCCGATGGCGTGACCAAAGCATCGATCTGGTCCGAATTACGCCAACAGATATATCTCGGTGATGAACGGTTCGTGGCGCGAATGCAGACCGAGGTGGATTTGGGCGATCGACCGTTGACGGTCCCAATTGCCCAACGACGCCCACCCGCACCGTCACTGGAAGAATTGGTAGGCACGCACACCGACCGGAATACGGCAATCGTCGCGGCATACCGAACCGGAGCGTACAGCTACCAACAGATTGCCAACTTCTTCGGAATCCATCTTTCCACCGTCGGACGCGCAGTTCGGAAAGCTCTCGACAAGAATGCAGCGCAACAATGGAAGACCTGACCCCAATGCCCTCGGCGGGGCGGCCCTCACCGCAGCGAGTCGCCTTGCCGGAATCGGTAGTGACGTCACGTTCACAAGCGCGTAACCGGCTGGCGATCGCGGAGCCAGGCAGTGATGCCGTGTTCGACGTTGTAGACCTTGGTGTACCCCAGTTTCCCGACAAGCAAGCGCGCCAGCACATTGGTCGGAATGGAAGCCCACGCACTACTCGTCTGCAGAGCTTGCCCTGCTGCTGGATTCCGCGAACAAGGTGGGCGACCGAGGAAAAAGCAAACTGAATCTGGTGACTTTACTGGGACTTTCAATCAGTTAGAGGGGCAGTCCCGCAAATTCCCTGCCGCAACAAAAAAGGCCTACCGGGAAAACCGATAAGCCTTTGTTTTATATGGTGGCCGGGGACAGAATCGAACTGCCGACACGGGGATTTTCAATTACTAACATAATGCCGATATTTCAACGAGTTACGGTATTTGTTTTTCCCATATAGGCACTCTTAACCCATTGAATTCGTTAGGCTTGATATTTGGTTTTCCCAAGGTTTCAGACGGCTTCCGGGGATGTCTCGGCTTCGACTAAGCAGCGGTAGCCGGAACGCTTGTTGTAGGTGTGCGTGGCGCTGGTGATGACCCAACGGCCGTTGACGCCGTCGCGGGCGCCGGTGGTGATCAGGGGGGCTTCGGCGAGCAGGCCGGGGTTGCCGGGACAGTCGGAGAGGCTGATGGTGGCGGCACCGCGCTCGAGGGCGTCGAACTTGGCGCGGGCGGCTTGGGTGGCGGTGGCCTGGTCGGCTTTGGTGCCGCGAATGGTGTAGACGGGTTCGCCGCCGCCGATGGTGACGGTCTTGCGTTCCGCCGCGTCGACGTCGTGGTAGTGGGCCTCGACTGCCGCGTAGGCGGCGCGATCGGCTTCGTCGACGGTCCACTGGCCCATATCCTTGGGCGTGAGCGTGACTTCAGGCAGGGCTTGCCCACTGACGGACTTGGTTGCGCCTTGCTCGGCGAGGATCAGCTTGCCGCCGGCGGGCTTGACGACGGCGCCGTACTGACGCGCGAGTCGGGTGAGCAGGTGCAGGTCGGATTCGTCGACCTGGTGAACGTGGGGGAAGTAGATGTCTGCGAGGAATTCGCCGACGGCGGGCGTGTAGCCGTGTTCGGCGGCGATGGTCTGCACCAGGTCGCCGAGCGTGACGTCGTCGAAGACGCGGGTCTTGCCCTGCTTGAGGCCGGCACGGAGATCCGCGGCGCGGGCCTTGATGGTGAGACGGTTGGCGGGGCCGCTAAGGCCGACTTCGTCGACGACGTATTGCCCGAGCGTGACAGGGCCGGACTGGTCGTCGCCGTCGTAGCCGAGGGCGATGGAGAGGCGCACGCCGCGACGTGGGCGGGCGATGTGGGGCGGGCTATCGTCGAGGACGATGGTGGCGGTGTCGGATTCCGTGCCGGCGTGATCCTGCACGGTGAGGGATTCCAGGCGATCGGCGATCGCCTTGGTCACGTCCTCATCATCGGCGAGGACACGGAAGACAGGGGTCATGGATCAATCCCACAGGCGGACGGTCTCGGGCTCGGTCGCTTTCGGCAGTTCGGGCAACGTGATGTTGATGCCGGCGACCAGGGGCACGTCGAATTCGGCGAGACCGGGATTGGCTTCGTAGATGGCTTCGACCGCGCCGGGCTTGGGGCCGTAGTGGCGATGGGCGATCAGGTCGACCATGTCGCCGTCGGTGGTGCGGTAGATCGTGCTCATTGTTCGTACCGCTGCAGGCTGAGACTGAAGGTCTGCTTGCGAGGCTGGCCGTTGGGGTACAGCGATTCGCGGCCTTCGGTGATCGACTTGATCACCCATGCGCCGCGCACGCCACCACCTCCGTCGACCAGGTCGAGCGGTTCGCCCCGCCCGGCCTGCGTGCGCATGGCGTCGATCTGGGCAAAGCCGCCCCGGTACTCGGGATAGATCACGCCTTGCAGGGTGATGCTGTCGCGACCGGGGCCGGTGTATTGCAGCGACGGGATCGCGCCGGCGCGTTCGGCTTCGGCCCACGACCATTCGGTGGTGCGCTGCAGGGACTGGAACGCGGCGGTATCCAGCGAGAAGCGGAACTCGCCGAGGGCGAGCATTGCGGTTTGAGCCACCTTTTATCCCCTGTGTATACCTGCCATGTGGCCGTTCAATTAACTGTTGGGCAGATCGATGTTAGATCCGAACGCAACGGATCTGTGCTCTCCCGCCTCGACGTGTATGCGGCATTCCGTGCAAGTCTTTACGCAGGCGGCGGGCAAAAGTCTTGGCCTCATTGTGGTCACCAAGACACCACGCCAAAGAATTTTTCCTCACGCGCTTTGCTGCTTTCCCATTCATCGGTCTTCTCCTGTCATGCCCAACAAGTAAATTCAGGCGCGACGCGCTACGCGCGCCGCTGATTTCGGTCGTTAGGCCGCTTTGGTCAGCATCAGTGCCGCCCGAAGCTGCCATCCTAAATATTCGGTGTAGGCCGGCGGTATCGCTTGCGAAAGTTCATTACCGCTCATCCAGTCAATCCCCATCGCCTCCGGTCCGCAGTACGTTCCAACGTCTCCGGTGATGGTGATAAACCCACCATTCTCCCAGTGCTCGCGCCTGTTCTCACCACGCCGGTTTACCCGCACTTTATGTTTTGGGTGCGGTGGCGCAATCAGTTGCACGTTGCTCTCAAACAGGCGATGCCTGTAGCTGCGGAGGCCAAACATTGCTCCGCACAGTGTCACCGGCTCGCGCAGCGGTGCGCCCGGCACGTTCTCGATGACCCAGGGCGCCCCGTTGGCTCCTAGGCGGTCGCGTACCGCATCCACCAAATCCGGGTAGTGGCTCAAGTCTTCGCGCCCGCCGAGCACCGTGTAGGCTTGGCATGGTGGGCTTGCGTGGATGGCGTCGAACCCGGAAAGGTCGAACTCCATCGCGTCGGCCTGATGAAATTCGAACGGATAGCGCGGCTGCGGGTTTATGTCCACGCCTACAACCTCGAATCCCGCCCGCGCGTAACCCATTCCGGCCCCGCCAGCGCAGCAAAACAAATCAAGTAGTCTCGGTTTCTTCATCTTCTCGTTCCGGTAATCGCGGCCTAACCCGGCGCTTCAGCCGACATCGGCGCTGACGCGCCTCCTCGGCTGAGCTTGTGCGTTAATCGACCACCTGAGCATCGAACAACGCCCCGCGATTCCGGCCACGGCGGTGGCGTTCCTGCGTCGCGACGACGCGCTCGGCGAGGTCGTCGGCAGATTCGCCGGGCTGCTGCTGAATCTGGATCGTGGTGGTGCTGTTGTCGGTGACGGTGACCGGGGCGAGCGCCTTGTCGACGTTGTTGGCCTGCTCGCGCTTGATCGCGGCCTTGGCTTCGTCGCTGCCGAGGAAGGCCATGACGCGGGCGATGCCGGAGCCGATGGCGTCACCGCCGGATGTGCCGTCGACGAGGGTGTCGTTGATCAGCGTGCCGGCGGCGTAGCCGCCCGCGCCGGCGAGCGCGACCTGCCCGCCGGCGGACATGGCGCCCGCCTTGAGCAGACCGCCCAGCTTGCCGATCTTGCTGGGCAGCTTGCGCATGGTGACCAGGTCGATCGCCTTGCCGACGTTGCCGGTGGCGAGCGCTGCAGCGAGCGCAGCGGTCTTGTAGGCACCCCAGGCAGTGGCGGCGACGCCGACCATGGTGCCGAGGCTGCCCATGTTTTCGATCAGGTCCGCCGCACCGGCGGCCATGTCGGCGAGGTTGTCGACGATGAAGTCGGTGACCGGGGCGAGCGAGGTGCCGATCGCGGCGCCCAACGAGGTGAGGCTTTGCTGCAGGCGCTGGGTCTTGCCAGCGCTGTCGTTGGCGAAGTCGCCGAATTTGCTGTCGACGATGCCCTTGCTGCCTTCGGCGACGTCCTTGAGCGCGGCGGGCAGCTTGTCGAGCTGCTTGCCGAGCAGGACGGCACCGCGGATGCCCTCTTCGCCGAACACGGCCTGCATGCGGGCGATGGTGGCGTCGTCGAGGTTGTCGAAACCGCCGATGGCTTCTTCGAGCGCCTGCATGGTGGCGATGAAATCGAACTGGCCTTTCTCGTTGCGGACCAGTTCGAAGCCGAACTCTTCGGCGGCCTTGCCCATGGTGCGCATGGTGGCGGCGAAGGCGGTGCCGGCTTGCGAGCCTTGCAGGCCGGCGCTGTTGAGGGCGCCGAGCAGGGTCACGCCCTGAGCCAGGTCGACGTTGTACTGCGCGAGCACGGGCGCGCCGTACTTCATCGATTCGCCGAGCTGGTCGAAGTCGCGGATCTGGAACTTGAGCTGCGTCTTGGTGAGCAGGTCGGCGATGCGGCCGAGTTTCTGTTCGGCGGAGCCGTCGAGGCTGTCGCCGAGGTTGTTGTAGGCGGTGGCGACGATCTCGCCGACCTGTTCGCTCATGCCGTTGGTGACGGTGGCGACACGCGAGACGATGGCGGCACCGACGCGCGAGACGCTGGCCTCGAGGCCGGCGCTGTTGAGCGCGTATTCGGTGTTGAGCAGGTCGGACTCGTTGCCGAGCACGCGCCCGGATCGCACCAGCGCGGCGGCATTGCGCCGGGATTCCGCCATCGCCTGAGCGGTGTTGGTGGTGTTCTGCACGGTGCCGAGACGGGTGCCGGCACGGGCGAGGTCATCGGCCTGCGCTTTGGGACCGAGGCTGTAGGCGGTGACGGCACCGAGGCCGGCGACGATCTGGCCACGGGCGTCGGCGAAGGCCTGCCGGCGGCCTTGCGCGCGATCCATGCCACGCAGGCGGCGCTCGGTCTGGCCGATCTCCTTGGCGAGGCGCTGCTGATGCTGCGCGGCGTCGCGGACTTCGTAGCCGTAACCCTTGATCTGCGCCTTGGCGGCCTTGTAACGCTGCTCAAGCTCGCGGATGCCTTTTTCGAGGCGCGGGGAACTGCGACCGAGCGCGGCCTGCTTGGTTCGCAGCTGATCGAGCGCGGTCTTATACTTGACGACGGAGTCGACGGCGTCCTTACGCAATTCCAGACCCTTGAGGTCTTTCTTTGCGGCCAGGGCACGCTGATTCAGGCTCTTGAAGGTTCGGTCGACGGAAGCGCCGAGCGTCGCCCCGATGAGGGCGCTGATTGCGAGACCGGTGTTGCTTGCCATGTCTGATACCGAGAAAGAAACCTGGAACCCGGATTGGCTCGATGCCGTCTGGATCGCCGTCTGGCTGGTATTGAGCCAGGCCTACCTGCTGCCGACCCGGTTCGCCGAGGGCGCGGGCCTGCTGGAACTGCTGGTCACCTTCCTGATGCAGGCGGTGATCATCGGGCTTCCGCTGGCGTGGCTGATGAGCAAGGTGTATCGCCCGATCCGGGCTATGCTCCCTCGCCGACCTGCTGATTGATCAGCCGGTTGATCTCGTAGAGCTGTTCCAGCTCGATATCGTCCAGTTCCTGCAGATTGCCCAGCCCGCCGCCGACGCGGCGGGCCAGGGCGATCATTCGGACGGTCCATCCTCCGAGCTCGGCTTCACGAAAAAACCGGCGTAGGCCTCCTGCAGCTTGCTCACGTCGTCATCATCGAGCTTGTCGATAACCTTGGGCGGGACTTCGCACAGGGCGACAAAGATATCCGCTTCGACGTCGACCTCATGCTTCGCCGATTTGATCCATTCACGCCGCTCCTTGTACACCGGGCGGCGCATGGTCAGCTCGCTGTAGTCATGACCGTCGACGGTCACCGGCCAATCGAGCGGGATGGTGACGGTACGTTCGCCGGCCATGGCTTACAGCCCCGCCGCCGCGCGGTGCGCGGCCATCTGATCGACACCGTTGACGCGGAATTCCTGCGTGTCGTAGTTGAAGCCGATGACCTCGGTGCCGTTCACGGTGAGGCTGTATTCGCGCAGGCTCATCTGCTGAGACAGCGCGGCCTTGCCGCCCGGGGTGAAGCTGCCGGGGTTGGTCTCCTTGACGAAGCCGCGACCCTTGGCGACCACCGGCAGCGTGTCGCCGTCGTGGTCGAAGGAGCCGCGCACGGTGACGGTCTTGTCGCCGCCTTCCGCGATGCCTTGCAAAGCCATCAGGTTCTGGTCGTGGTGCTCCATGCTCCAAGACAGCACCGCCGCGTTGATGCCCATCGGAATCTCCACGTCGCCGAAGCCGATGTGCGTGGATTCGGTCTTCGTGGTGAGGGTGGGCAGGGTGATGTCGACGTCGCCGGCGTAGCCGTAACCGTCCACGAACAGGGACGCCAGCTTGAGGACGGCCGGCTGGGTAACAGTTGCCATGATTCAGGGCTCCTTTACGTGGGCGATCAGGCGGCCTGAGCGAACAGGTCGCGCAGGTATTCCTGGTTGACTTCGACGCGCAGCACGATGTGCTCGGCGATGCCGGTCGGGGCGTAGTCGAGGTTGAAATAGACCTTGCCGTCGAGCAGCTGATCCGGGGTGTTCAGGTCCGGATCGGGCCAGCACTTGCCACCGGCGAGGGCGCCGAGCTTGGTCAGGCGGTCGAGGTACTGCTGCACGGTCTGCGCCACCGCCTCGCCGAAGCGCGTGGTGATGTTGCGGTCGATGGCCCATTCGATGCCGGCGGTCACGGACTCGTTGAGGATGTCTTCGATGACCGAGTGCGCGAGGAAGGCGAAGCGGCTGTCCGTGGCCGTGGTGCGGTTGCCCCAGAGCAGGAAGCCTTCCTTGCGGATGATGGTCGCGACGTTGTTCTCGTTGAGGTAGTTGGCTTCGGCGAGGGCCTCGCTGCCGCTGTAGTACACGGTGCGCGCGGTGCCGGTGATGCCGTAGATCGGCTGATTCGACGGCGACCACCAAAAGCCCTTGGCCGGGTCGTTGTGCACGCGGGCGATGACGCCGGCGACACGCGGCGAGGCCGGCTTGGCGACGTCGGAATCGGTGGCGCTGTCGTAGACCTTGACCTGCGGGTCGACCAGATAGACGCGGCGGCTGCCGAAGTTGTCTTCGTAGGTCTTGGCGTCGGTCTTGTCGGTGTTGGGGCCGTCCGCGACGATGTGCGCGTGCAGCGCGTCCGCGAGCGGGATCATCTCGTTGACGACGGCCAGATCGTGGGTGAAGCCGGGCACGATCAGGATGCGTGGCTTGACGCCGGTGACCGTCTCCGCACTCAGCAGCGCGTGCACGCCGGTGAAGCTGGCGCCGTCGCCGAGGATGTTGGTCTTGGTGGCGGCGAAGTCCACGCCCTCGGTCACGCGGATGACCACGATGGTCGCGGCGATCGCCTGGTCGAAGATGCCGTCCATCGCATCCGGCAGGGTGCCGGTGCTGCCCAGCTTCGCGGCCTCGGTGCGGTTGCCGAGCAGCAGCACCGGGGTGTTGAGCGGGAAGTCGTCGTCGTGACCGCCGGTCAGGTAGCTGGCGGCGAGCGCGGCGACCACGCCGACGCCGGTCGAGGCGCCGGTGTCGGTGACGGTGACCAGGGCCGCGGCATCGGTATCGCCGTTGACGGCGGCCTTGACCTCGGCCGCGGTGCTGACCAGGTCGCCGGAGCCGTCGGTTTCCAGGGAAACACTGATCGCGGTGCCGGTGACGGTGACGGCCAGCGCGGAGCTGTTGGCACCCGGATCGACATACGCGACGTTGATCAGGTTGCCGGCTTCGCCGTCGGCGGCGGTGAAGGTCAGGCCGGTGTTGCTGCCTTCCACGCCGGTGGTGAGGACAGCGGCCGCCAGGGCCGCGCCGGGCGCGGTACCGACCACGCCGATGACGCCGGTCTTGGCGGTGCGGATGGGCTTCGGGCCGGTGTCGAGCAACTGCCATTCGACACCATGATGAAATACGCCTTCGGGCATGGTTCTAGCCTCCAGAAACGAAAAAACCCGCACGGGGCGGGCACGGGTTCAAGGTCCGGTGCGGGGGCGCCGGAAGGGAAACAGCGGAAATTCAGCAGTGGTTGCCGGTCGGGTCGAACACGTCCATCAGTCGGCCTGAAGCTGCGCGGCGGCATCGCGAACGGTGGTCACGATGGCCGCGCACGCATCGGCGTCGGCGGCGGTGTGGAGTGCGGCGCGGGCGGTCTCAGCCTGCGCGCCGAAGGCGTTGTCGGCCTCGGCGCGGGCGATAACGAGGTCGGCGAGGGCGCGCTTGGTGACGCCGCGGACGGGCGCCTCGCCGGTGAGATACGGGTAGTCGGTCGCGGACACGCTGCCGGGGTAGCCTGCCTCGCGGTAACGCAAGGCCTCTGCGTGCTTGGCGCGGTAGCGGGCGTCGCGGCTGGCGCTGGGGGTGTAGATCGCGTCGCAGATCGCATCGATCTGCAGCTCGGCGAGCGCGCGCCTCTCCGCGATCGGCGGCGGCGGCGGTCCGACCCGCACCGCCGTGCCATCCATGACGCGCCAGGCGGTGAGACCATCCGCGTCGGCGGCGATCGAGGACCAGGTCTCCAGGTCGACGCGGATGCTCTGCACTGCGGGCTCCTCCTCGTAGAGCCCCATGACCGCTCCGTCAGTGTCGTGACTGATATACATACTCATCTCCCTATCGCCAGATACCACCCGGCCACGCTGGTGGTGGACGAGTTGTGGACTTGGAACTGCGCCGCACTGACCGCGTACCGAGACAGCGACACAGCGGCAGATGTCGCTGCGCTGTAGGCGACGGGGATTAGCGCCAGACACTCGGTCGGGAAAGCCGGCACGAAGGCGTAGGTCGGCGACACTGTGTTCGGCGCGAGGGACGGGATCGAGCCGAATCGTAGCTGCAGCCCCCCCAGCAAGTGCGTGATACCGGCGGGGTCGATAGTGGTGCGTGGGCCGAGATAACCAGCCAGCGTAGCAGGGGTCACCGCTCGCAGCGCCTCAACCCCGGCATCGACCTCCCCCTGCGACGCTGGCAGCGCGGCCAGCAGGGCGTCCGCATAGGCCCGGTCGCCGTGCGGGTCGCCCGCGCCGGCATGAGCCGTCATCTCCGCCTCGTTGTAGGCGCAGTAGTCGCCGAGTTCCTTGCGGGCGGCGTTGGAGACGCCATCCGTACCGCCGGCAGCCCAATCGTTTTCATCGACCAGGGTGACGGATGCCGGCTTGGATGCCGTCGGGTTATAGGCTGTTCCCATAATTTATTCCCCGTAAAGGTGTGTCGAGTCGTATTGCACGGTGCCGTTGTATCGCCACCCGGACGGCGCATGAATGGCGACCAGGTGGCACCGCGCCGGCGCAGTGTTCTCGAGCACGCGGGTGATGATGTCCAGATCGGACGCGCTGACCGGGCCCTCGAGCACGATGCGGTACAGCGGCCAATGATCCGGGTCGCCGTAACTGTTGCGACCGTTGTATTGCGCGGATTGCCCGTCGTAGCGCCATCGGTGCAGGTGCTCCATGACGGTCGCATCGGGATACCCGGCAGCGATCAGTACCCGCCGGATGGACCCGATCGTGCCCTTTTTGCGATGCACGTCGAGCGCCGCGGCGATGACTTCGCGCTTGATCTCTTCCGGCCATTCCGCCAGCCATTCGTCGACACTCATCTGCCAGGCCAGCAGGGGCAGGAAGGCGATTGGGCACCGCTCCGCCGACCACAGATCGCGGATATCGACCGGCAGGTCGCTGATGCGGGCGGTCGTCTCCGCCAGTGCGCGTTCCAGTTCGGTCGCGTTCGGCGGCAGAAGGTCGGCCATGGGTTACGCCTGCGTGATGGTGATGGCGGTGCAGTAGGCGGCCTCGGTCGCCGTGGGCGTGATGTCCGCCGCCGGCAAGGTCAGAGTGACGAACTCGACACCCGGCTGATGCAGGGCCTGATACAGGCCGGACAACGCGACCCGCGCGCCGACCTTGTGCTGCGCGGCGACATAGGTCTCGACAGCGGCTTGCGCCGCCGCCAACACGGTCGCCGCATCCGGACCACTGCCGATCGTGAGCACGGCGGTCACGGTGTAATTGACGATGGTCGCAGCCTGCACCGTGACGGTGTCGCAGAGCGGACGGACATCCTGATCGTTCAGCGCCGCTTCGACGGCGGTGAGCACTTCGGCGGACGGGGTGCCGTCGTCTTCCGTGCCAAGCACGGTGACCAGCACGTCGCCCGCCACCGGACTGGTGACGGACACCGATTTGACCTGCCCGTGCGCGGACAGGGCGTGAAAGGTGTAGGCGCCGATCGGGCCGGCGCTGGTGTAGCCTTCCAGCGCGAGCTGAATCCGCGACCGGAAGGCGTCATCCGATTCGTAGGTCGGAGCGACAGGCGGCACGGCTTCCGGATCGCCGGCATCGAGCAGCAGGCGAGAGACACCCCACCACGCGCCGAGCTGATCCAGGTCGGCACCGCCGGCAGCGGCCAGCAAAACCCCGCGCGCGGCCTCGTTGATTCGCTGCCGCAGCAGCAACTCGCGATAGGCGAGCACTTCGAGCACTTTGCTCGCCGGGTCCGATTCGAGCAGCGAATCCGCGAGGTCTGGCGCGACCTCGGCAAGATAGTCGCGGCACGCTTGCAGGACGGTTTCGAAATCGACGGTTTCGATTAGGTCCGGCGCCGGCAGCTTTGAGAGATCGATAGCGCTGAATGCGGTCATGTGACGGTGATACCTTCGAGCGCGACGGGGCGGCCCGTCACGCGATAGATGCCCTCGATTTTCATTTCGACCGGGGCAACGCCCTCGAGCGTGATGCGGGTCACTTCGATGCGGGGTTCCCAGCGCCGCAGGGCTTGCGCCGACGCCACAAACAGATCAAGCACGAAACTGCCGTCCACCGGGCGATCCACCAGGCTGGGCAGTGTCGACCCGTAGGTACGACGCATGACGCGCGAGCCGATCGGCGTGGTCAGGATGTCCACGACCGACTGTCGCAGGTGATCGATCCCGTTCAGCGACAGGCCGGTGGTTGCGTCGATGCCGGCCATCAGGCGCCCTCAAGAGATTGGTTCGGCGGATCGGTAGGACCGCCCACAGCGTTATTTTCGTTGTGCGTGTGCAGGTCGTACTGATCCATCAGGTGTCCGAGTCGGGTCTTGTCCGGGTGCCCATTGCGGAACGTGATGTCTTCGTCAACGGTGAGCTGCCCGGTGATGAACACATCGGCGGCATCGATCGTGACCTCGGACGCCGTCACGTTGACTGCGGCGGCGGTTACGTCGACATCGCCGGACGTGGTCACGCTGACGTTGCCGCTACTGCGGTCGTGCTCGATCACCGTGCCGTTGCTGTATTCGATCCGATGCACGTCCGGGTTCAGCGACGGCGCCGGGTGCGCGGCCTGGAACAGGCTGCCGACCACGACCGCCTGCGATGGATCGCCCATCGGCACCACCAGCATCACCTGTTCGCCGACATCGAGCGGCCACCATTCGCGGTCGCCGCCGGCACGGCGGGTGCCGAATGGAATCCAGCCGACCGACAGATCGCCGACCTGCACGCGCACTTTCGGCACGCTGCCGGTGTAGTCGGTTTCGGTGACCGTGCCGATCAATGCGGCCATCGCGATGCGCCGCGCGAGTTCGGCCAGCTCGAATTCGATCAAGGTATCAACTCCAGATCCGGGCGGCGGATGTGGAGAATGGCCGCGGCGGTGGCGATGTCGCCAGGGAATACCCATGCGCCATCAACTTGCCGGACCAGGTCGACGAGCTGGTCAAGGACCAGATCCGTGGTCGGCGCAGACGCGACGGCATAGGCAGTTCCCTCCGGCTTCGTGCTCGGCCAGCACGGGGGCGCGAACATATCCGGCCCAAATCCTTGCGACGCGGCCAGGGCGTTAGCGGTGGCGATCTGATCGACCGGCACGAAGTAGTGAATCACCACCTTCATGGCAAAGCGCTCCAGCGACTGGCGAGGTAATCCATCACGTCGGATTTTTCGGCGGGGCTGGCGAATGCGCGACCAATGCCGAACCACTCGGCCAGGTCGAGGGCGCCGAAGGCGCTGAACCCGCCCGAGGCGTTGCGGTAGGCGCCGAACACGACGGGGCGCGCGGCGCCGGTATATCCCGATGGGGCGGCCATCGAGGCGGTCTGGTCGTCGACGCTGAACAGGAATTGCGCGCCGGGCGTGCCGGGGTCTGTCAGCTCGATGAGCACCCGAGCGAAATGCGACGTGGCCGGCGCATTGATCTCAATGTGCGCGCCTCCGGCGAATAAAGTCCATTTCCCCGCGACATAGCCTACCTGGACGACCCAGCCGTCGAGGTAATAGGTCGCGACGCCATAGCCGGTCGTGGACCGCATCCGGATGACGCCGCCGACCACCTGCGTTTTCGGCCAGGTCGCGGACGCGGTCGCCATGTAGTCGTCGATGCCGTCGTAGGCGACGATCGGCAGGCCGGACACGGTCTGCCAAGTCGGCTGGCGGGACGGGGTAGCCTGCACCGCATGCAGGCCGCGCGGCGACTGGTCGGGCAGCGACGACACCGCGCCGTCGCTCTCGGAGACGTGATAGGCGTCAAACCACATCGTCAGGTCGCCTTGGATGTCTGACAGCGCGAACGGCGGCGGGGCGCTTCCGCCGCCAACAGATCCGACCGCGATCGTGACGATACCGACCAGCGATAACCCGCCCTGATCGGTCGCGCGCAGCGTCAGCACATGGCTGTCGCCCTCGCTGCCGATCAGCGAATCATCCGCAACCTTGACCACGGAGCCGGCGACCGCGAAGGCGCCGCCGGTTTCCTGCGATACCAGCACGATCGCGTGCGTGTCGCCACTGTTCGGATCGGTGACGATTACGTTGCCGACCGTGTCGCCGGTCACCGCATCGACGGATACGGTCAGGTTGTCGAGCGTGATCGCCGTCGGCGCCACGTTCGGCAGGGTCGCGCCGGTCGCGGTGATCTCGACATACTTCTCGACGTTGTCCGGGCCGATCTCCGGCGACCAGCCGAGGAACACGGCGGTCGGCAGCGGATAGGCGGTTTCCCATTCGTCCGCACCGACGTAGACGGTCTGCTCCCAGCTGACGGCCCACGACTCGAAGCCGGGCTTCTTGTCCTGTTTCGGCTGGAATTCGCCCTCGCCGGCGTCCGCGCCGTCCGGGTTGCTGATCGCGTCCTTTTCCAGACCCCAGCGGTTGCGGCGCAGCAGCTGGAAGAATTCCGCACCGAAGTTGCGGATCTCCATCTGAATGCTCGGCGTCTCCCAGCTCAGCACGCAGTGCGCGGTGAACCGGCAACGCAGCGGCACGCGACCGTCTGCCAGGTCCTGCCCTTCGCTGAAGTTTTCCAGCTCGAGCAGCACCGCCGGGGTGTTCAGCGGCGTATCCCAGGCCGGGTTGTACGCCGCGACCGTCTGAATGCGGTCGTCGAAGTGCGCGGTGATGGTCGCGACCATCGCATCGTGCACCGCTTCCAACGTCGCCATCAGGCGGCCTCCACATTCAGGGCGAAGTTGATTTCCTGCTCGAGCAGGGATCGGAAACGACGTTGCGCTTCCGCGTCGAGTCGCTTGATGTGCGGCTCGATGTCTTTGTCGATCTCGACGCGCGGCTGATAGATCGGCAGGCGTGCCTCACCACGGCGGGCGAAGATCAACGCGCCCTTGCCACGCTGCACCGCGAAGGTGCCGGGGAAGCTGCGCCGACCGGCACGGGCGCCGGTCATGCCGCGCCGCCAGACCACCTTGCCGAAGTGGCGGGCCTCGACGGGATTCAACCCGACCCAGACCATGCCGCCTTTCTTGCCGACGCCCATGCGCACACGCACGCGGCGCAGGTTCTTCTGCGGCAGGCCGGTCTGCTTGGCGACAATCTGCAGCAGGCGGCGATGCAGCCAGCGCGTCAGCTTGTTGACCGCCCGGCCGATGGCCTTCTGCATGGCCTTGTCAGTTCGGTCGAGACCGATGGTGACATCGTCGATCGCATCCGCGAGGTCGATGTCGAGGTCGATCACGGCTCAGACCCAGGGCTGTCGGCGCAGGCATTGCCGCGCCTGCTGCCGGATGGATTCCCGATCGCGCAGATAGGACCGGAACCGCAGAAACCCGCGAACCGCAAACACGCCGGCAGATCGCGGATAACCGAACGTATTGACCGTGCTCAGCGCCATGTCGTGTTTCCCGTCGGCGCATCCGCCTGCACGACGGACATCACCAGGATCGTGCGACCCCGGTTGTCCGGGATGCGGTGATGAATGCGGTAATCGACCGCCGCGACGGTGACGACCTCGACATCGATCGCCACGGCGACCGCGTCGAGCACCGACAGCGTCGGGTGCGTGAGCATCAGGTCGAATACCTGCCCGCCTTGCCCGCTCCGCACCGGCCCGCAGATCTCGTTCGGCGACCGGAACACCCCGCGCGCGGTGACCGGATCGCCACCGGCGAGCGGGGTGTAGCTGAAATCCGTGCCCAGATCCTCCCGCACGCGGGTCAGGACGTGGGCGCGGGCATCGGTCAGGTTCATGGTCAGCGTCAGAGCAGGTTGTCGACTGTGTCGATCAGGTCGTCGAGCGGCGGGATGCCGGACCCTTCCGACGGCGGCGTGTAGGCCGGATCGTTCGGCGACAGGTAGGCGTAGCCGAGATCGATGTAGCGCTGGCCGTCCGTGTCGCCGACATCCCACTCACGCCACCCCGTGTACTGCACCCGGGCGGCATCGACGCCGTCGACGACGGTGACGTTGGGGATGATCAGCATGGGGCAGGGGCGTCGTTACTCGGCGGCGTCAGCCGGCGCCGGCTTCGGCGCGGCCTTGGCCAGGCCGGCGGCGATGTAGCGCTTGCCGTCCGCGTCCTTGACGCCGACTTCCTGATTCGCGATCAGCTGCACGCGGTCCTTGCCGATGCCGTCGACGATGGTGACGTCGGGAATGATCTTCATGGGTTGGCTTCCAGTGGATGGGCTCTTTTCGTTGAACGCCCGATGCGGACGCTCAAAGAAAAGAGCCGGGCTCAGCGCCCGGCTCTTTTTTCTTCACTCAACCGCCGGCGCTTAGGCCGCTGCGTTCACCTTCACGCGCATGGACGCGTTCGGGCGGGCCGGGACCATCAGCGGGGCGGACTGGCTCATCACGTACTCGACACCCGGGTCCTCGTTGACCCAGTTGCGCGGAACGATCTCGCCCGGCATGTAGCCGACGTTGGCGTCCTGAATCGCACCGAAGCAGCGGTGACCCTCGACTGCGGCGGAACCGATGATCAGTTCCTCGGACGGGATGTAGAGCTGCGTGGCGCCGGCGGCGTCCTTGTACATGCCGGTGTAGACCCAGTAGTTGACGTTTCCGACGCGGCCTTTCCACTGCACCCACTGGCCATTGCCCGGAGCGACATTGATGATCGCGGTGTTGCCGGCGATGGTGATGTCGGCCAGGTCCTTCCAGTCGCCCTTGACCTTGGCGTAGAACAGGGCCCACGCATCGGCGCTCATGACCACATCGGTCGCCGGGGCTTCCAGCTCGCCGAACCAGCCTTCCAGGTCGGCCAGCGGATCGACACCCGACTGCGACCAGCGCGCGGTGCCGGTCAGCGCCTTGGTGTTGCCGGCGGCGCGACCGAAGTCGACCTCGGCCTCCGGGTAGTTCTCGCCGGACACGACCACCTTGCCGGTCAGCAGCGCCTGCGCGGCCATCCATTCCCAGGTGCGGGTGATCTGCTTGCGCTGGCTGTTGAGCAGGTCGGCGATGATCGCGTCACGGCGGGCCGCCGGGCTCAGGCTGCCGCCGATGGCCTCGCCGGCACGGCGGGTCAGCACCTTCTCCGGATCGACGATGCCCTTCGGCTTGACGTAGGCCGGGGTGAACTTCTTGGTAGTGCCGCCGAGGGCCTTCATGACCTGGCCGGCCTGCACCGGGGACACGAACGGGGCGATGCGGTAGTCGGTCTCCAGCACATCGAAGTCGATGAAGCTGGTGTCGAAGGTGACCGCCATCGGGAAGAAGCGGTCGAGCAGGAACGGGGTGAACTGGTCGAAGCCTTCGATGACGCCGGCCAGGGTATGGGTGTCGTAAGTCTGAATCGCCATGGTCGGCTCCTTAGTACACGGTGCGCAGGTAGATGCCGCGCTGGCGCAGGGCATCGCGGACGCTGGTGGCGTCGTGGCCGGTGCCGAAACTCAGGGCATCGACATTGACCTCGGCCTCGAGGTAGACGACCGCCTCGGCATCGGCCGCCGCGGCGTCGACGTCGTTGGCGAGAATCGCATCCGGGGTCTCGGAACCGTCGCCGGCGGCGGACGCGGACAGCGCGTACTTGCCTGAGGCGGTGATCTTGCCCAGCACTGCGCCGGCGGTGAGCGCGGCACCGGCGGCGATGGTGACCTTGGCGGTGACCAGGTCCTTGTCGCCAGCGATCAGGTTGGAATAGCTCAGGGTGTCCTCAGCGGAGGACGCGTGCGGATCGAAAGGCATGACGGCCTCCTTGGTTACGCAGTGGCGCCACGACGACCGGTCGCGGCGTGGTAGTTGCCGAGGATGCCGGCGGCCTTGCTGGACTCGCTGGCGTCATCGGTGTCTTCGCCGAGGCGGGCGGACTGATCGGCCATCAGGCTTTTCAGCACGCTACCGGCGGCTTCGGGCTTGGCCTGCTCGGCATCGGCCAGCACCGCAATGGCGGCCTCGGCGGCCATGTCGGTCTGGAAGGCCAGGCGGTGAGCCAGCTTGGTGCGGCCTTCGGCCTCGGCACTGGTCAGGATCGCGCTGATGCGCTCGCGCTCGGCGGTGACGCCTTCGGCGTGACCGTCGGCACGGCCGGCGGCGGCAGCCTGCGCGACAGCGACGGCCTGCTCGTTGGTGGCTTCCGGCACGGTGGCCGGGGCGGTGGCGCCCGCCGGTTTCGGGTCGGGCGCGGTGGTCTGCTCTGCGGACATGGAAGTCTCCGTGGTTGCAGTGGTGGCAAAAGCCCGCGCCCCCGCGCGGCCTCGTTCCGCCCGGATGCGGGCGAAAAGCTGGTCCGGGGTTTCCACCCGGTCGGCGAGACCGGCGTCGACGCCGATCTGGCCCATGTAGGTATCCGCTTCGGTGCCGGTGATGACCGATGGCATCAGGTCGCGGTTGCGTTCCACGGCGTGGACGAACATGCCGTAGAGGTTGTCGATCTCGGCCTGGAACTTGGCGCGCACCTTGTCCGGCAGCGGCTCGAACTGGTTGCCCGCGACCTTCCATTCCCCGGCGTAGATGTGCGTGACCTTGTAGCCCGCATCGGCCAGCGCTCCGCTGATGTCGACGTGACGCATGACCACGCCGATGGAGCCGACGTAGCCGGTCTGCGTGACGCTCAGGCTGTCGGCGGCGGAGCCGATCAGGTAGGCGGCGGAACAAGCCATGTCGCTCGCGATCGCGTGGATCGGCTTGCGACCCCGCGCCGCGAAAATCTGGTCGGCCAGGTCGAACGCACCGGCGACTTCGCCACCGGGGCTGTTCAGCACCATGACCACGTCACGGACCATCGGGTCCTGCATCGCCGCCTCGAACTGCTGCGCGATGGTCTGGTAGCCGAGCACGTAGCTCGAATCGGCCTGCATGCCGCCGTGATGCGCGAGCACGCCGCTGATGTTGAGCACGCCGATGCCGTCGGCGAGCACCTGGTAGCCGAACTCGCTGCGCTTGCCGGTTTCGACGGCGTAGGCCAGCGGGCCGGCGTCCGGCGCCGGCATGTCCGGCACGCCAAGCCGCTCGCGCAGGCCGTAGATCACGGCGTCGAGCTTGGCCGGGTGCACCAGCAGCGGCGTGTTGAACAGCCGCTGAGCGATCAGCGGGTTGCGGATGTCGGACATTTGTTTCCCCGGAAACGAACAAGCCCCGCGCGGGGCGGGGCTTTATTCATGGAACGCACATGTGACAGCTAAGGTTTCTTGCCGACCCACTTTTCGACCAACCCACGCGCGGCGTCGGTCGCGGCAGGGCCACCGAAGTAAAACAGCAGGACCACGCCGACCAGGGCGTTGTTGTCGCTGGCGTGGCCGGCGAGCATGACACTGACGCGCTCCCACTTGACCGGATCGGTGGCGAACACGGCGAGCCCGCCGGCCAGCACCGAAGCCAGGTGCTCGCTGGCCCAGATCATCACCACGATCAACGCGATGAAGCGGCGCGCGAGGCGCGAACCGGACGTGGATTCGAGCCAGGCCATGTAGACCTTGAAGCCTTCCGACCGTGCCGAGGCGGCGGCTTCCGCCTTTTCCTCGTCGGTGTAGAACAGCTTGTCGACCGCGTTGATCGCCCCATCGACGATGCGCTCGCCCGCTTTCGCACTACCGAACAGGGAGCCGAGAAACTGGAACATGGTCAATCCGCCTTGAGTTAGTGCAGCTTGTCCAACGCCACCTTGACCTCTTCCGGTAATTTGACCGGCGTCCTTTGCGGACAGCTGCCGCCGATATCGCAGGTCTTGTTGCCGAAGGTCAGGTGCATCAGCCAGGTGATGAACACGGCCCGATCACGGCGGCAGGACTGCCACAGATAGGCAATGGCGAGGGCCAGCCCACCGATCGCGGCCCAGATCATCGGGGCGGGTACTTCCATCGTGCGTTTACTCCATCAAATCAGTTCGAAATGCGGCAGGTCGTGGAACGTCTGGTCGGTGGTCGTGCCGTCGCCGTCCCAGTCGGCACCGCAGCGGATGCGGATGCCGAGCTGCGCGGCGACCCCCTTCACGAAGCCGACGAACAGCAGGAAGCGGTCGCGGTCGTTCCAGTCGATCGGGTACGGGGCCACGTCCACCGCCATCGACGGGGTCATGTTGTGCTTGCTTGACCCGCCGCGTAGCTTGCTCCGTCCTTCGTGGAAGGCCTTGTCCTGGTCAAGCACGCTGCGGTGCCCTTCGAGCACCGTGCAGTCGACATGCTTGATGACCTCGAGGAACAAGGTCCGCAGGTGCGGGTGACAGGTGCCGAGCTTCGCCTGACTGAGTGCGGAAAACATGAACGGCGCGGGCATGGAACCTCCCATCAGGCGGATGCCGCTGGATAGCGCGGCCCCGCCGTGTTGCAGGGGCCGCGTCACGGCGTGACGGTGTCCGGACTGGACGCGGCGGCAGTGGCGATATCCGCCCCCGGGAATTTGATGCCGTATTCCTGTTCCAGCTCGGCCTTGCGCTTCAACTCGCGGGCGGTCTGTTCCAGCGTCTCTTCCCAGTCTTTGCCGTCCTCGCTCAATTCGTCCTGCATCGTCGAGCGCCCATCGGCGATCTTGATGCTGATCGCCTTCTGTTCCTTGAGCGGGTCGATGTGCCCCTTGCCGGGACCGATCCAGGAACACCGGGTCCACGCGGTCTTGGCTTCCCAGAACGAGGGCGCGCCGGGCGGGGTGAGTGCCGGGTCGCGGTCCATCTCTTCTTCCAGCCACAGCGCGTAAACCTGCCGGGAGAATTCCCCGACAACCTTCTCGCGCATGGACATGAAGCGCTTCCACGACTCCATCAGCCCGGCGCGGGCGCCGCTGTAGTTGGTCTGCGAGTAGTCGCGGCTGAGCTGTTCGTAGCTCAGGCCCCAACCCGCCGCCATGTGCCGCAGGAAGGCCTGCTCGAACGGGGCGAAGGTGTCGGTCGGCTGGCCCGGACGCGGGAAATGCAGCTTCTCGTTCGGGAACAGGTGCGGGATCTTCGCGCCATCGAACTTGATGCCAGCGCCTTGGTGGAAGGTATTCGCTGCCTTCAGGTACTCGGTCGCCGTATCGTCACCGCCGAGCGCATCCTCCACGCCGGTCAGATCGGACTCGATCACCGCCGCGTACATCGCATTGATGATCGCGGCCTCGAGCGCCGTTTCCTCGAAGCGGTCGAGCTTCTTGGAGCTGACCAGCGAGGCGACGGCACGGGTCAGGCCGCGCGTCTGCCCGGCCCATTCCTGCTCGTAGATATGGATCACCCGGCGACGCCCCCACGGGGTGAACGTCGGGATGCGCTTCCAGGTGTGCGTCTGCGCACCGGCGAAGCGGCTGTCGCTCGGCAACGCCTCGCGGAAGTGGTGAGCGACGGGCGCGCCGTTGGCGTCCATCTCCACACCGCCGCGCAGGCGCACGGCATCCGCCGTGCCGTTCGGGTTGCTCAGGCGGTCGCGGCTGACCATCTTGATCGCGGTCGCGTAGCGGCTACCACGGTTCGGCAGCCACTCGCTGACGGCGCAAATCTCGCCGCTGCTCAGGAAAGACAGCAAGCCCTGATTCTGCATACCGGCCAGATTCAGACGGCGGGCGGCGTCGCAATAGAAATCGACGTCATACGCCCACGACCAAAATCGCGACTCGATATCCCGAGACCACTTCGCCGCAAAGTCGGCACTGATCCCGAGAAGGCGATAGTTCGGCTGCGCAACCAGGCGCAGACCGGAACCGACGATGTTGTCGAGGTGCGTCTGCACCGCGCCGGACGCGAGGCCGAAGTTGCGGATCAGGTCGCGCGTGCGCGCGGCCGTCAGGTTCATGTCCGGCAGGATGTCGGCATCGGCGGAACGCAGTAGCGGCGTCCACCCGGCGACCTCGCGGTCGAAACGCTGGCCGGCCTTGAAAGCCCCACCCTGCGCGCTGACCATCGGGCGCCCGCTGGCGTCCACGATCGGGCTGACGGTGATGTCTTTGACGCCCATCAGTAGACCACCTTCATCGGCGCGCGACGCTTCGCCGCGCCACCCGTGCCACCGCATTCCGCTTCCAGCTCACGCACGTAGGCGCGCAGCTTGTCGACGTTGGCGGCGCTGTACTGCACCGACTCGCCGTCCGAGTACCGGACTTCGACCACGGACTTGCCGAGCATGTAGTCATGCAGGGCCGCGCGGGCCTCGGTCAGTTGGGTGACGCAGTCGGACATGCAAATCTCGGTTCACTTGGCCGAGACGACGTGCCCCAGCCCGCTTTCGCGCAGGATCTGTTCGTTGTCTATGCCGTAGGCAATCAGAGCGATCGGCGCACCGGAATTGAATGGTGCACGCCGCCCATCGACGTAATGAAAGTGCGGTCGGCCCTTGATGAAGCAGACCGCATCGGCAACACCCCACACGGCTTCGAAGAACATCGCCGTCTCGGTGCGAGCCGGAATCAAGGCGATGCCGTTGCCGTGCGCAGCGAGCCGGCGCAACCACACAACGGCCTCGCGCCCGAACGGCGGGTTCAACCACACCCGCCCCCCCCAAGGCTTGCTCAGACCATCGTCGAGGATGCTGAACTGCGTGGCGGCAGTCGCCCACGGCGGTTCGATCGGCGCGCATGGATCAAGGTCGAATCGACCCAGCGGTCGAAGAATCTCCGGCGGCGTGAGCCATTCGTCGTTCTTCATCCGCGCGGATTGGTGCGCGCTCAGACTCATATGTTCGGCGGCGTTGCCCGCACCCTGGAAAGGAGGAACCCGATCAGGCCAGGGTGCGGGCTTACAGACGCGCCGCCGGCGCCTGCCAAACTCCCCCGATCAGGTGTTCATCTGCCGCGCGAGATCCGCGAGGCTTTGTTGCTTGTCGGCAACGACCGCCGCCGGTTTCGGCTCGGCCTGGTCGACCTGGAACAGGTCGCCCTGTACCAGTTGGCGTTCCAGCTGATCCCAGCGATCCGGCAACATGGCGTTGGTGCGCAGGCTGCGCGCGGCGTGCAGCGCGTAGACCTCGGCATCGAGGGCTTCGTTGCGCTGGCCGGCCTTGAGCTGCCAGACCTTGCGGTTGCGGATGCTGCGGTGCGGGGCCTTCACCTCGCTGAGCAGCTGCTTGTAGTAGTCGGCCCGCACGCCGTCGAAGACGTGGAAGCGACCCGCGCCGCGTCCGGTACGTTCCGGCGAGTCGCACAGCGTGAGCCAGCCGTCGTCACCGATCAGCGTATCTTTCGCCCGCTCGGTGCCGACGATGAACAGCTTGATGCCGTGCTTCGCGGCCTTGGTCGGCTTGGCGTGGTCGAGCCGCTTGGTCGACACCGCGAAGATTTCACGCGGTGCGCCGGTGCCGGACTGGCCCTTGATCGCCATCGTGTTGCAGCCGGGGTACTTCTTCCGCATCCGGCGGACCCAGTCATAGACCAGGTCGGTCATGGCGCCGTCCGAGGAATCGATCGACGCCGCGCGGGCATGGATCGCCGCGCCGCTTTCGTGCCGGTACGCGCCGAAGACCTTGGCCTCGAGCGCTTCCCATGACGGGTCGTTCTTGTCGAGCGGGTTGCCGGCGAGTTCTTCCCAGCTGACCAGCCAGCTTTCCTCACCGCGACCGTAGGCGCGCAGGATGACCGCGAAGCGGTCGTGCTGCACGTCGACACCGGCCACCAACACCAGTCCGGGCGCCGGCACGGTGTTCTCGGCGTAGGACTCGGCACGCTGCCGCAGCAACTCTTCGCCCGGCGCACGGCTGCGGTATTCGTAGGGCTGACCCATGTTCGAATTCACGAACACGATCAGGTCTTCCGGCTGGCCTTGACCGGCCTTGTGCTCGGCGGCCAACCACTTTTCCATCAATCGCGCGAAACGACTGCCCGGAAACGGGTTGATCAGCTCGTTGCCAGAGACACCAACGACCTCGGCATTTGCGGTGCCACGCGTCCACCCGAAGCCGGCGTCTTCGGCCCGGCGCACGTTGGCGTTCTTGTCGTGATCGGTCCACACACCGCCGCAGTGCGGACAGGCGTAATAGGCCGTCTCCGGCAGACGGTGACCGTAGACCGGATGAAACCGGCTCGGGTCCTCGTCGCAGCGCAGGTGCTCGAAGCTGAGCACATGCGCTTCGCCACAGTGATGACACGGCACCTCGAATTCGCGCTGATCGGTCTTGTCGTGCTCCGCCGAGACGGGACACAACCCTTTGACCGCCGGCGTGCCGCCGATGATCAGCTTGCCGTCGGCGAACGTCTTCAGGCGCTCGCGCAGCAGACCGATCGAATTGCCCTGCTTGCCGACATTCTCTTCCGCATCCGCCGGCTCTTCGACGTACACCCGCTTGTACGGGACCGTCTTGACGTCGGTGATGACGCGGGAACTGATCAGGTCGAGGAAGCCGCCCGGGAATTCGTAGTGATCCCAGGTGTTGCCGGACTTTCGACTGCCGGACAGATCGACCTTGGCCGACAGCCGCGGCATGGCGCGGATCATCGGCTGCAGCTTGGTGCGCGCGAACTTCTTCGCCGCCTTGGCAGACGGGAACATGATCGCCATAGCGCACGGGTCGATATCGATCCGCTTGCCGACGTCGTTCAGGACCGCTTCCGTCCACGCCCATTGCGCCGACTTGCGCCCGACCACCTCGCGGATTCGCGGGTCGTCGAACAGATCCATGATGCCGCGAACCCACGGCGTTACGGTGCTGCGATATTTGCCAGGCCGCGCGCTGGCTTTCTCGCTCAGGACACGAAAGCGGTCAGCCCACTCCCTCGTCGTCAAGCGGATCGGCGGCTTCCAGCTCTTCCAGGCGCGCCGGATCATCATCCTCGCCGCCAGATCGGTATTCAGCCACTGCGGCAAGCGCACGGTCGATAGGATCGCGGAGGATGCTTTCATCAATCGTCACTTGGTAGCGCGCGTGGATCTCCGCCGCCATGTCCGGCACTGAGGCTCGCAACAGGGTGCGAGCCGCAACGACCGCCGAGGTCAGCAACCCTTCGACGCCGTCGACGGACACCAACAGCTCCGCCTCTTTCGCGATCAGCAGTTCAATGCGATCCGCTTCGAGGCGGTCGCGACGCTCGCGCGCCGTCTCCCGCTCCGCCCCAGCCAGGGCGCGCTGAATCATCCACTCGATGACGTCAGCGGTGTCGTACTGATTCGACGCGCCGCGCCCGGCGTTCAGCTTGATCGGCAGGCCGTTGCTCTGCCAATCAGTCAGCGTCCGCTCCGACACCCCGAGGATGTCAGAAAGCACCTTCTTGTTGACGATCATGGCTAACTCACTGACCAACAACAAAAAGTAAGGAAGTCTCTAGCCGCCTCAGCCCTAGAAAAAACTCGCGGCTTTCGCGGGCGTATGTGCTGCGCTATTGGGAAGGACCCAAATTGTTTTTGGGGATTTCGTGCAATCGGTCGAGCGCAGATTCGGCGACGATGGCGGGTTGGCAGCCATTGGCGTCGAGTCGCCATACCTCATAGCTGAGGCAGGTTTGATACTGGTCGGTCAGATCGCGCCGCTGCTTGACGACGCGGTAGTCGACGCCGCGAATGGTGACCAGGTCGCCAGCATCGTAGGCATGGGCGCTCACTTGAGACCCAGCACGGCCAGCAGCGCGGCGATCACCAGTGCCCAGAACAGCCGCTCCCAGCTGGTGACGGCGCGGGTGTTCACTGCGTCCGCCCTCTCGAGGTCGCGGATGCGCACTTCCCCGGCACTGATGCGCGAGTGCGCGGATTCCACGCGCAACTTGAGGTGGCCGATCTCCGCGCGGTGCTCCACCACCTGCGACAACTGATCGCGCATGCCGCGCAGCTCCGCATGGATCGGTTCCAGCTCGGCCTTGAGTTCAGCGCGGGTGATCGGTTCGGACACGTTTTGCGATCTCGGCAATCAGCGCGCGTTCGACGGTCACGCGGGTATAGCCGGCCTGTTCACAAGCCAGCAGGTATTCCAGTTGCGGGCGCGGCATGAGCGGAAGCATGCGCACGATATGCGCGGCATCCTGATCCAGCAGCGCAGACACGGGATCAACCCCCGCCTCCACGACCACCCGATAACGTTCTCGCTGGTGCCAGTCGTGCCAGATCGCCGAAGCATGCCAGGTCGCGACCATGAGTCCGGCGACCACGAACAGCGAAGATGCCGAGACGACGACGTAGAGCAGCCGACGCACAGCGTCCTGCTGGATCAGTTCACGAATCAGTAAGTGAATCTCGCGCAGTTCAACCATGATGCTGTCAAACAACGAACGCGCATCATCTCGGGTCACTGAGCCATCCCGGAAACGACGAAGCCCCGACCGGCGCAGGGCTGATCTGGGCTTCGTGTGGTCGCAATTTCGCGACGATGGCTGAACCGTAGACTTTTCCGGGTACCCGGTCAAGCCCCCTCAGACACGAATTGCGAGATCGTCCCGGACTGCGTCGAGCATGTCCGGCGTGAAGGTGGTCTCGGCCTCGAGCGCAAACCAGACGTGCCACGGGGTGTTGGCGTCGGATTGACTCGACTCCGTGGCGAGACCGGCGGCTTCGTCGTAGCGGCTTCGCTCATCGCCGTCGCCACGACCAAACAGCCCGAAGGCCGACCAGGCGTAGAGCTGAGTCATGCTGGTCTTGCGGCGGTTGTCGGCATTGCCGCCGAGGTGCTTGCGGACCTGCCGGCTGTCTGCGTAGCCGATGAGTTCGGCGGCGACGCGGTGGTTGATGCCGTGGCGCTCGAGCAGGGCGCGCACGTCGTCGACGGTCGGGGTGGTGTAGGTGGTCATTTTTTTCGTCCTACCAGTTGGGCGAGCCGATCGCCGGCGGTTTCGATCACCTCCACCACTTGGTCGACGGGCTGTTTGGGCGATGGCCGAGACCGGTCGGCGCGCTCGAACAGATCCATCATCTGCTTCTGCGCCGGGCTGCTGCCGTTGGTCGCCTGCGTGTAGATGGCCTTGCGGACTTCGGCGTTGGCGATGAGCAGGCCTCGCCGGAATGCCCGGTCGAGGTCTGCGTCGGCACCGGTGACGAGGGCCTCGGTCTGATCGGGATCGAGATCCAGGATGAGGGCGATTTCTTCCCGCGCGAATTGCAGACGGGCGTAGTCCTCGACCTGGCTGGCGAGGGTGGGCGCTTGATCGTTCATGCTGCGCCCTCGAAGGGTTTGCCGCCGCGAATCTCCGCGTCGATCCAGGCCTGATGGAATTCGGCGACGGCGGGCGCGGTGGTGATGATGCCGGCTTCGATGCGCGGGTTGCGCGTGTAGTTGGCGCTACCGACGATGGCGATGCGCCAGTCGGCATTGCGCAGCACGGTGACCTTGGCGTGACAGCTCGCGACGGCAACCCGCGCGAGGCGATGCTTGGCCATGGCCAGGACTTCCGGCCCGCGCACCTTGATGCGCCAATCGAGCAGCGCATGCACTGCGGTCAGGCGGCCTTCGTCCATCATCCGGATAAGTTGGGCGATGGGGTCCGGCGTCATGGACCAGGTGGCAAGGTGCAGTTCGGCCGGGCCGATCTGGTCGAGCAGGTGGAACACCAGGTCGTGCGTGGACCAGTCGCCCATGCTGGCGTAGTGGATGGTTTCGCCATGGCGGATCTGGCCGATCACGTCGGCGCAGGTCTGCAGGCGGGCGCCGAGGGCGGTGCGCTGATCGGTGTCGACCGTGGCGAGACTGACCGAGCGGGTGGTTTCCGGCTTGGGGGCCGGGTCGGCCAGGTCGGTGAGCGCGAAGAGGGGGGATTGCGTCATGGCGAATCCGGGCGGGTTGCCCCGCCCGGCCTCTGGCGAGACTGTCAAACGGTCGCTCTTCCAGCGGATACCAGAGCTGCGGCGGTGAGCTTGACCGACCTGGCCTTCTCGACGGCTACGACAACCAGCGGGCTATCGCCGCCACGATCGACGATTACGCCAACTTCGCCGCCTTGCGCGTGGACTACGGCGGCCATCTTGGCCGCATTGGCACTGCGCAGGTAGCGGGATTCGTCGGTCTTGTGTTCCCAGTAATACGTCTTGGTGGTCATGGCATTTCTCCTGCCGTGGTGGGCCGGGGTGAATCCCCTTCCCTTGATGTTTATACTAGGCCCAACAGGTCCTAGTGTCAAGGGAATTTCGGGAAAAATCATGCAGCGAGACGCCGGAGCGCGAGCAGGCCGTTGACGAACCAGGCGCCGTGATCGCAGCGGTCCTTGAACGTCTTCGGCGAGCATCGCGACCGAGCCGACGCTTCCGGCACGCTCATCTGCCACAGATACCGCAGCTCGAGCGCCTTGTAGACCAGGGCCGATTCTGGGCCTTCGACCTTGAACTCGGCCAGGCGGCGATCCAGCCATTCTGCATCGGCGCTGAACACCTCATCCGGGCGACCGATGTCGTCGCCCTCGCAGCGGACGCAGGCGATGCCGACACCCGCCCCGGCCAGGCCGCGCTGCCAGCGGCCCCAGAGTTCGAGCAGGTCGATGGTGTGTTGTGGTGGTTGCATGGGTCACCCCGTTTTCGTGGTCGTTGTCGGGTTCGCGTCATCCATCGCATCGGCTGATTCCCGCGCCTCCCGGCGTTGGCGGACACCAGCGAACAGCTTTGCCACGTCATCCGGCCCGGCCCGAGGCAGGCCATCCGGCCACGCGGACGCTTCGCGGGCTTCGACATGGCGCAGCCGCCGCTCCCGCTCCCGCCCCTCCCGCACCGCCTGCCCCAGTTCCAGCGTGAACCTCCCGATCCGGGCGCGGCTGACCAGAGACCGCAGCACCGTCAACGGTGCAGTGCGGATCGTCCCCTTCGCGATCATCCCCGCCAGTTCGTCGAGCACGTCCTGATGCCACTCCGGCTCACAGCCGTTCAGCAGGATCGTCGCCTGTCCCCGCTCGGTCGCCGTCAGCCGCTCCGGAAAAACGAGAGATTCATCACCACCACCACGACCCGACCCCTCACGCGCATGTGCGCGCGCGGGGTTTGGTATTACTTCTTGTGGTGGGTATTGAGAAATTGACGGTTCTAGTGGTGGTTCGGCGGAAGCCGGCTTCCGGTTGCCTGCGCCAGACTTCCGGTTGCCTGTGGAAAAGTCGCTTGTATCCACAAGCCCAACCGGAAGCCGGCTTCCGGTTGCCTGCGCCAGACTTCCGGTTGCCGTCTCACCACCACGGTCATCGCTTCCGGTTGCCTGAGTCCGATCGCCAAGACACAGTCGATAGACGTTCGATTTACGGCCCGCGCCGTCACCAGGGCGATGCTCAACGACCACCAACCCAAGTTCTTGAAAACGCGCCAAATGGGTTCGCGCCTGTCGATCCGAGATCGCGCACATCGCCGCCAATCTGGCTTGAGAAGGCCAGCAGACACCCTCTTCGTTCGCGTGCTCGGCCAAGGCAACCAACAACATTTTCTGTGTGCCGGACAACGCCTGATCCCACGCCCATTCGCGGGCTCGCGTACTCATAGCCCGTTCACCTCATCCGGCAAACCCGCTACCAGACGCGCATCCGCCACATCTCCGCGCCACATCACCAACCACCAGGCCGCCACCGCGCCATCCGACACCTGACCGCGCCCGCCGTCCGGACGAGACGCCCGGCCCGCGCGTTCGCGCAGGAGCCGCAGCACGTCGTCATCCGCCGAACCGGCACCACCGGCCAGCACCACGGCGGAAGGCGCCCGAGCCAGCAGCGCATCAAGCCGGCGGACCGCCGAGCGCGTTCGCACAAATGCGACGCTCTGCACGCGCCATGATCGATAGCGTGCCCGCAAGGCATCGCGCACCCGACCCGCCTCGGTCATCACCACCGCAAGGTCATCCACGACCGTCATGACCACACCGCCCAGAACAGCCCAGCGACCACCCCGAAGGCGATCACCACCGAACAGGCCAGGTCGACCCAAGACACCACCGGCACGCGCAGGCTCATGGCCGCCACTCCGGGTCCAGGTCCCAGCGGTCGCACCAGCGCGGTTTCGGCTTCTTTTTCAGCTTGCAGGCGTCGCCCGCGGCGAATTGGCGGTGAGCGCAGGCCATGCAGCCGTAACGGTTGCGGATGCCCGTCGACTCCGCGCGCTCCAGCGAGTCCGCCGGGTCGCCGTACAGGGGTTGCGGCAGCGCCATCGATGCGCTCATCACAGCACCCCCGCATAGATCCGCGGATCGCAGTCCACGTCGTCGCTCAACCGCTCCACGATCTCGCAGAGCGCGAAGGTGTCCTCGACCAGCTGCTCGGCCCGCCGGCACTCGCCGATGAACTGCCAGAGCGCGTCCGACTCCCAATCCTCCACCTCGACCGGCACTGGCGCGATCGCCGACAGCGGCACAAACCACCCCGCCGTCAGATCCGCGAAGTACGTATCCCCCAGGCAGCCCGCATAGCGCTGCTGAGCGGTCAGATCGGAGCGGCGGCGCGGGCTTATCGTGTGCGACTCGGCCAGCATCAGGGCCTCGTCGAACAGATGCTCCGCGACGCGGAACAGGCGGAAACGGATAGCCTCGAAGGTATCGAGGTCAGCGGGGATCACCATCGGTGGATTCCTCCATGCAGGTTGTGCACACGGCGAATCCGTCGACGCGGCGATCATTAGGGCCGGTGCAGCGCACGCAGCGGTGCGGACCGGCAAGGTGGCAGCGCGAGGCATTCGCCAGCGCCACCTCGAAGAACTGGCGTTCGCGCAGCTCGGCTTGTTCAGCGAGGTCAGTCACACCGCACCCCACGCCGCGCCAGCTCGGTGCGCGCCACGCGCAGCTGATCCTCGCGTGCCGAAAGCGCCTCCCGGCCCTCGCGCACGAACACCAGCAGCTTGTCGGTCGGGTCATCGGCATTGATGCCGCCCGCCGCCACGGCCAGATAGGCCGTATCCGCCTCGCCGCCCTCCTTCGCCACGCGCGCGGCCAGGGCCAGCGCCTCGGCCTCCGTCGGCGCCTCGAAATGCGGAGGCTGGAAGAACGCCGCGAACTCCGCACGCGCCTGAGCCTGATACGGCTCCGGCAGCGCCGCGACCAGCGCGCCCAGCAACTGCGCCGGCAAATGCACCTTCGCGTCCGGCGCGAAATACTTCGCGAGCTTCTTCGCGCAGCCGCGCCGATCGGCCGGGTCGAAATAGACCAGCCGACGCGACGGCACCTGAGCCAGATAAGCCACCGCGAAGCGATGCGCGAATTCCTCGAACGACATCGCCAGCTCGCCATGCGTGGCAAGGTGGACATAGCGCCCGACGATGGTATCCGGCGCACCAAACCCTGCGGATTGCGACACCTGCCCCATAGTCATCACAGCACCCTCCCGCCTACGCTGATCGACAGAACCGAACGGAGACGACCATGTCCACCGACACCACCGCCCGCCTCAACGCCCTCGAAGACGTCACGCGCCTGCTGCTCGACGTGGTCGCGCAGACCAGCCCGGCACACCGGGCCGCGTTGCACGCCAGTCTCAGCGGGCATATCGCCCACCTCGAAACACTGGCCGGATCACCGGCAGACCCAGACGGGAGCCGCGCAGCAGCGGTACGCGCCTATCGCGTCGGCCTGCCACGCGGAACGGAAACCGGCGGCGAGTGACGGGGCACACGTATGTCGCGCTCATGCCGCCTCCGACACCGACCCCACGGTCGGCCAGGGCAGATCGGGCCGCAGCTGACGGGCCTGGTACCGCCCCACACTTTCGCGCTCAATGCCCATGGCGTGTTCCGCACTCAACTCCGTGAGTTCGCGCACCCATTTCGATACCAGCGCCTGCGACACCCCCAGCCGGTCAGACGTTGCCACCTGACCACCGAAGTGCCGAACCGCCTGTTTGAGAAGCTCAATGTTCGTGTTCATGCCCCAAATATACCTTTGGTTGTATTTGAGTCAACAACCAAAGTTGTTTGGCGGAATAACACTCAAGTAATACGCTCATCCAATGAACACCCTCGCTGACCGCATCCGCGAACGCATGTCCGCCCTGCAACTCACGCAGGAAGCCGTCGCCAAGCGCGCGGGCATCACGCAGACCACCGTGCACAAGCTGGTCACCGGCAAGGCACAGACCACCCGCAAAGGCCCGGAACTCGCCCGCGTGCTCGAATGCGATCTCGACTGGCTACTGACCGGAAAAGGCCGTTCCAGCACATCCGTAAAAATCGAATTCGGCCTTGGACCCACCCGCTCATCACCGCCGGGCGCCATCCCCACGCCCGAACTCGCCGAATTCGCCTACGGCCCACCGCAGGACCTCGACGCGATCGCGAAACATATCGCCGAAACCGACAGCGCCCCGGACTACAGCCCCTACGTCGACATCCCGCTCTACCAGGTCGAGTTGGCCGCCGGCCACGGCACCGAACCGGAATTCGAAGAAATTCACAACCAGCTTCAGTTCCGCCGCGACTGGCTCGCAAAGAAGGGCCTGTCACCAAACAAGGTCTCCGTCGTGTTCGCCCGTGGCGACTCCATGGAGCCCCGGATTCAGGACGGCGATGTCCTGCTCATCAACCGCGCCGACACCGCCCCGGTCGACGGCAGGGTCTACGCCATTCGCTGGGATGGCGGCCTCCTGGTCAAACGTCTGATCCGCCAGCTCGACAGCTGGGTACTCCGATCCGACAACCGCCATGCCGCCTACGAAGACAAGGAAATCCCCGCCAACCGCCTCGAAGAACTGCGCATCATCGGTCGCGTGGTCTGGGTCGGTGGCGGCATGTAAGGCACCCGCCACGAAGGAGCACCGCGTTGAGCCCCACTCACGACCGCGACGGACAACCCGCCCCCGCCTTCAACACAGCCCGCAACCGCCGACGCGCGGTGCATGCCCTGCTCGGCATCTGTCGCGGCATCGCCGCCGACGGCAAACTGGTCGACGACGAAATCCTCTTCCTCGACATCTGGCTGCGCGACCACGGTGAACATCTCCGCCACGATCCGGACGCCCGCGACCTGATCGACATCACCACCGACATTCTCGAGGACGGTCGGATCACCGACGACGAACGCGCCGACCTGCTCGCGGAGATCGAAACCATCCTCGAGGTCCGCGACGACGAAGCCGACGACCCCGCCGATCTCACCAACCATCTGCTCGGCCTGCTCTCCGGCGTCGCCGCCGACGGCAAGCTCCACCCCCGAGAAATCCATGCAATCCGAGACTGGCTGAGCGCCAATCCGTTCATCGCCGGCCAATGGCCCGCCCACACCGTACGCGAACTGCTCACCACCGCCACGCAAACCGCCGCCCTCACCGACGACGACCGCGCCCGCCTGCTCGCGGGACTTCGCGCCCTCACCGGAAAAGACACCGACGGCAGCGCCGATGGGCTCAGCACCACCGCCCCGATCAATCACTTCGCCGAAGTCATCATCGCCAACCGGAACTTCTGCCTCACCGGAAAATTCCTCACCGGCCCGCGCAGCGCATGCGAAAGCGCCATCGCCGCCCACGGCGGCAACCCCAAGGCCAACGTCAACAGCACCATCGACTATCTCGTCATCGGCACCCTGGTCAGCCGCGACTGGCGGTTCACCTCCTACGGACGAAAGATCGAAGCCGCCGTCGAACTGCACCGCAGCAAAGGCAAGCCGCTCATCATCTCCGAAGCAATGCTGTTCGAACACATCAGGGATTCCTAACCCCTCCCAGACCCTCCACATCGGCAAAACCGTCCCGGTCCAGGCATGACCGCCGCATCCTTGTGCAAAAAAATATAACCAAAGTTGTTGACAACAATACAACCTTGGTTTTATTACTTATGCCCGACGACAGCACCGCCCCACCGCGAGGCTGTTTCTCAGGAAGCAACTTGGAGAAAGGACATGCACACGCAGCTGACCCCGGAAGATCAAGCGATCTTCGCCCACCTGTTCACCCGCTTCGGCGCGGCGGCAGACACCATGCACATGGATGACATCGGCCAGGAACACAGCCCCCCCGACGCCGACCTCGTCAGTCGCGACAGCCTGGCGATGGAAGACCTCACGCGGCTGAGCAGCCACGAACCCCGCGCGTTCTACCAGCGCACCGCCGCCCACATCGACCGCTACTGAGGCCGCCGCCATGCCCATTTTCCTCGGTCGCACCCTCACCAAGCCCGATCTGCACTTCGGCACGCCGGGCGATCCGTCCGGCCTCGCCGTCGTGGTGCTCAAGCATCTCGACCCGATTCAGGGCCGCGCACAGTTCGAGATCGAACGCGCCGGCGGGCGTCCGCAGCCCTGCGTCGCCACGCTCGACACGCCGCTCGAATTCGACGGCGTGCGCGTCGAGCTGACGCAGATCGGTCGCCAGCAATGCACGGTCGGGCTGACGCTGCCGGAACACATCCGGGTGTTGCGCGGCGAACTGCTGCGCCGGCCTGCCGCCTGATCCACCGCATCGGGGAGGCCACGCCATGCCGCTGCCCATCGACCGCACGATCCAGAAACCGACGCTCTTCATCGGCTGGGGCGCCAGACCGGATGCCCTGTGTCTGCGCCTGTCGAGCACCGCGCATCAGTCCGACGCCACCTTCCTGGTGCAGATCCGGGATGAGCAGACACACGAATGGCACCCACCGGCGCGCCGGACACTCGCCATCGGCGACACGGCCACGTTCCCCGTCACCGCCGAACACCACATTTCTCTGACCCTGCGAGACGTGCGCGGCACCCGGGCCAGCCTGAGCATCGCCGCCCCGCACTGGATACATATCCAGCGCGGGGAGAACTTCCGCAAAGAGGACGCCGCATGAACGCCTTGTATCGTCTCGCCCGCGCCATTCGCCACGGCCTGCGCCGCCCGTCGGTGCGCCGCCCGATGGCAACCCGCAGCACCCACACCCGCAGCGACGTACTGCGCCCGGATGCCGCCCGCAACGCCGCCCGCTTCGACAACTGGCTGCACCGCTTGCGCGCTGCGGGGTTCTGAACCATGCGCGACGACCCGCTCAACCGAACCAGGGTGCTGCGCGGCGCCCAGTTGCCGCACGCCAAGCTCGACGAAGCCACCGTCGCGAAGGTGCACGAAGCCGTCGCGCTGCGCACGGACCTGCGGCGCCGTGCCGGCCTGCTCAGCATCGCCCGCATCGCCGAATCGCTCGGCGTGCACGTCCGCACCATCGACCGCATCACTGCGGGCGAGAACTGGACGCACGTCGCGGACGCCACCCAACCCATCTAGGAGAACTGCCATGAGCATCACGATCCACAAAGACGTCGCAGTCGAAGTCGACATCAGCGACGAAGAAATCCGCGCTGCGCTCGGCACCGACGACGACCAGGTGCTGCGCAACGACCTCGAACAACTCCGCATTGCCTACCTCTGCGGCAACGTGCGCGAATTCGAACGCCGCTTCGACGACCTGCTCTGGTCGCGCTTCAGCACCACCCTCAACAACCCGCGCGCTGCCTGAACGGAGACAGACCATGTCCGACCACCTGCCCATCTTCGTGATCGCCGGCGAGCTGCCCGATTCCGCCATCGCCACCCAGGTGCTGGAACTGCGCCGCGAACGGCACGCCCCGATCACCATCACCGCCGAAGACGTCACCAACTGGATCGACGATGCCGGCACCCGCCGCCGCGTGAACGACTTCGCCGTGTCGCTGCCCGCCGATCTTCACCAGGTCACCAACGCGCTGGCCGACGTGCTCGAAGGCATGGGCGGCGAAATCGCCGCGCGTCGCCTGATCAACCTCATCGCGCACGCACCGACACCCACGCCGCCGACCACCACCGAGGCCAAACAGCCCGCCCGCGCCGCCGACCTGATCAACGAGGCCCGCCGCCTGCTCACCGCCCGCGGCGAACAGCGCGACAAGCCGAGCGGCGAACGCAGCATGAAGGCGACCGTCAACGCCTTCAACGCGCTGTTCGGCACCGCGCTGACGGAAACCCAGGGCTGGCAGTTCATGGAACTGCTCAAGATCAGCCGCAGCACCGGCGGCCGAGTGGTCCGCGACGACTACGTCGACGGCAGCGCCTACGCCGCGCTGGCCGGCGAAGCCGCGCTGGCGGAGTAACAGAGATGGGCGAAAACAGCGCCATCGAATGGACCGATCACACCTTCAACCCGTGGATCGGCTGCCAGCACGTCGGTCCCGGATGCGACCACTGCTACGCCGAGCAGCAAACCCCCGCTCGCGTCGCCCGCGCCCACGGCACCGAACTTTGGGGCGCCCACGCCCAGCGCCAGCGCACCTCGCCTGCCAACTGGCGCAAGCCGCTCGCCTGGAACCGCGAAGCCGCCGAATCCGGCCAGCGTAAACGGGTGTTTTGCGCCTCCATGGCCGATGTCTTCGACAACGCCGTCCCCCGCGAATGGCGCGCCGACCTGTTCAATCTCATCCGCGCCACCCCGAACCTTGATTGGCTGCTGCTCACCAAACGCATCGGCAACGTCGCCGGCATGCTGCCACCCGGCTTCACGGCCGCCGAATGGCCCAATGTCTGGCTCGGTATCACGGTGGTCAATCAGCTCGAGGCGGAGCGCGACATCCCGCGCTTGATCCGCATCGACGCGGTGGTGCGATTCCTGTCGATCGAACCGCTGCTCGGGCCGATCTACCTGGGCGACCTCATCATCCCGTTCGATTGCACAATCTGCGGGCACCACGGCTGTGGGTACGAGCGTGGTGAGGGTGAGTGGGAGTGCCCGGAGTGCGGCTCAGACGACTACAGTCCCGGGCTGATCGATGCCGAGCCACTGGTGCACTGGGTGATCGTGGGAGGGGAGTCCGGCTCGCAGGCGCGTGCGATGGCACCGTACTGGGTGCGCTCCCTACGCGACCAGTGCGCGGCTCGCACGCCGTTTTTCTTCAAGCAATGGGGCGAATTTGCTCCGGCTGACGCCATCGACGGCGACTACGGCAAAGCCAAATCCGTCCGCTTTGACGACGGAAACACCGTCTACCGCGTCGGCAAGACCCGCGCCGGGCGCCTGCTCGACGGCGTGATCTGGAACGCCTATCCGGAGTCTGCGCCATGACCACCAAACGCCCCTGGCTCATGACCGACCTCAAGACCCTGCGCGAAATCTACCCCGCGCACGGCGTCAAGGCCTGCGTGCAAGCCCTGCCGGGTCGCACCGAACGCGCGATCCACCAACAGGCCCGCAAGCACGGCCTGCGCGCCCCCGGCCAGCCCGAAACCCGGCAGAGCTACCCGCCCAACGAACACCTCGACAACCAGATCCGCAGGCTCTACGGCAGCGCGCTGCAGCGCGGCGCCATCGCCGAATTCGCCAAGCGCCACCGCCGCCCGAAATGGTGGGTCAGCAAGCGCGCCGCCGAACTCGGCGTGGTCAAGCCCATCTCCGACCGCAACTGGTCGCCGCCGGAACTCGACCTGCTCGCACGCACCGCGCACCTGACGCCGATCGCCGCCTCGCAGCAGTTCAAAAAGGCCGGCCACTCCCGCACCGTCAGCGCGATCGCCAGCGCGCGCAAGCGCGCCGGCCTCTACCAGACCGAAGCCCGCCTCGAAGCCGGCGTCTACACCGCGCACCAGGTCTCCGAACTGCTCGGCCTCGACAACACCACCGTCATCCGCTGGATCAACCTCAAGCTGATCAAGGCCACCCGCGAAGCGCCCGCCACCGGCGAGGACATCACCAAGGTGCCCTATCAGATCAAGGAAGCCGACCTGCGCCGCTTCATCAGCGCGCACCCGGCCCGCCTCGACCTGCGGAAAATCCCACCCGCCTCGCACGCCTGGTTCATCGAACTGCTCAGCGGCAAGGCGCCTGCCATGGAGGCCACGGCATGAACTTCGTCTGCCAACACCCGGACCACGCACCGAACGCCCCGGCGTATGACGTCAAGCGCGTCCTGCTGGCCCGCCAGACCGACGACGGCCGCGTGTTCGATGGCGACCCCGTCGAGTGCTGCGCCCACTGCCGCCAAGAACATCACGGCTTCTGGAAATACGTCGACCGCAAACAGCGCAGCGACCAGCGCCCCAAATCCCAGCGCCCCAGCGCCCACGGGCAAACCTACCTACCCGGCATCGTCCACCGCATCGCCGTCGACGACCTGAGCCCGGACCCGACGCAACCGCGCACCGTCTTCCATGAAGACGATCTGCGCGCCCTCGGGCAGGCCATGAAGGCCGACGGCCAGGAAACCCCTATCACCTTCCGGCACGCCACCGATGCGGACGATGCCGACACCCCGCTCATCATCAAGCACGGCGAACGCCGCTGGCATGCCGCCGTCCGGGAAGGCATCACCCACCTCGACGGCCTGCTCGACACCCACGCGGACGCCGACCCCGTCGCCCGCCTGTTCCAGCAGATCAGCAACAACACGCACGCCCCGCTCGCCCCGCTCGACATCGCCAACGCCGCCCGCCGCCTGCACGACGACCACGACTGGACCGACCAGGCCATCGCCGACGCCTTCACCGCGCGCGGCCTCAAGGGCCTGAGCCGCCCGGTCATCAGCAACCTGCGACGCTTGTTCGGCCTGCCCGAATGGGCCATCAAGCTGATCGAAACCGACCGCCTCACCCCCTCACACGGCAAATACCTGCTGCAGGTCAAACACCCCGGCGTGCTCGATGCGCTGCGCACCGCCTTCGACGATCCGGCCTACCAGCCCACCATCGAAAGCCTGCAAGTCCGCATCCGCAACGAACACGACCGCCAGCTGATGGAGATGACCATCGGCAACACCCCGTTCCTCGCCACCGACTGCGCCGACTGCACCGCCCACCACACCGCCGGCATCCCCGGCCAGGACACGCAGCACTTCTGCGCCGCCTGGACCTGCCACGCCGAAAAAACGCTGGCCCTGCTCACCGCCGAGCGGGAAGCCCGTGAAGCCGAGCAGGAAGCCGGCGAGAGTGAAGCGGTCACCATCACCAAGCAACAGAACCAAGGCCCGACGGAACTGCACGACCTCGAGGACAACGAACCCGACCCGATGCTCGAGCGCGCTGTGGCCTTCATCAGAGCCGAAGCCGGTGTCCGCGGCGTGATCAGCAACAGCGCGTTACAGCGCGAACTCCGGATCGGCTACAACCTCGCCGCACGGCTGATGGAAAAACTCGAAGAAGCCGGACACGTCGGCCCGCTCAACCGCAACGGGTCGCGGAACCTGATCAAGCCGGCCACGGCGTGCCCTACGGCCACCACCATCGCCAACGCGACCGCGCAACCCGCCGAACAGGTCACCAATGACGTCGCCCCCACGCCCGTCAGCGCCACGCAACCCGAGAACCGAGCCCCGGCTACCGCCGAAGGCCGCACACAGCGCCTGAGCGTCACGCAGCAGCTGCAGGAAGCCATCGGCGCCAAGGTCCACACCACCGCCACCGAAACGGAACTGCTCGGCTTCGTCATCTGGTTCAACGCCGACTTCCTCTCCGATCCGCCGGCCAGCATCAGCGCCGCGATCTCCGAAGTCCGCGCCCCCGCCATGAGCAGGGCTCGCCTACGCGAACTCGCCGACGCCATGGCCCGCCACCTCGAACAGAAGGAACTCACCGCCCTCGCTGCCGCTCTCGGCGTCGACACCCACCACACGGAGGCCGCCTGAACATGGAACTCAACACCACCGCCAGAACCAACCAGTTCATGCTGGACGTCATCGACGAAATCGTTCGCGCCCGCACCAAACACAAAGGCAACGCGCACCAACTGGCGGCCCTCAGCGAAGAACACGGCGAACTCGCGCAGGCCATGCTGCAGCGCGACTACGAACCCGACAAAAAAGACGACGGCGACGTCTACCTCGAAGCCGTTCAGACCGCCGCCATGGCGATCCGCGTCGCCACTGAAGGCGACAGCACCTTCGGCTACAACCCGACCAACGGTGCCGCGATCTACGCCGCCAAAATGAAGATGCGCGAAGGAGCAAAAGAATGAACCTCTCCCGCGCCCTCCACCGCCTCACCGCCAACCGGCCCGGTCGCCTGATCCAGATCGACGGCAAGCCCTACCTCGAGCGCTACTTCGTCGCGCGCCTGCTCGGGCTCACCATCTACCTGCACCGCTTCGTCGGCCCGGACGGCGACCGCCACGTCCACAACCACCCGTGGCGTCTGTCCCTCTCCATCGTGCTGCGCGGCGGCTATCGAGAAGCCCGCCTGGTCTCGTTCGCCCCGTACCAGACGCGCGAACGCGAGGTCCGCTGGATCAACCTGATCCGCCGCAGCACCTTTCATCGCATCGTCGGCGCCACCCGCCCCGGAGACACCTGGACGCTGTTCATCCACACCACCCGCCGTCTCGGCGCGTGGGGATTCCTGCAAAAGGGCGACGCCGACCACGGCCAGCTCATCAGCTATCAGGAATACCCCACCCCCACCGATCCCGACTGGCACCTGACCGCCCCGTTGGGCCGTGACATGCCCCGCGAACCCATCATGGAAGAAACCTGATGAACAACGAACTCATCATCGACAGCTTCGCCGGTGGCGGTGGCGCCTCCATCGGCCTCGAAAACGCCCTCGGGCGTCCGGTCGACGTCGCCATCAACCACGACCCGCAAGCCATCAGCCTGCACGAACGCAACCACCCCCACACCCGCCACTATTGCGAAAGCGTGTGGGACGTGGACCCGCTCGAAGTCACCAAGGGCCGCCCGGTCGGGCTCGCCTGGTTCAGCCCGGACTGCACGCACTTCTCGAAGGCCAAGGGCGGCAAGCCGGTCAAGAAAGAGATCCGCGGCCTCGCGTGGATCGTGCTGCGCTGGGCCGCCAAAGCCCGCCCGCGCATCATCATGCTCGAGAACGTCGAGGAATTCGCCGACTGGGGCCCGCTCACGCGCAAACGCAGCCGCGACCGCCACCCCCAGCCCTGCAAGCACCGCAAGGGCAACACCTTCGACCGGTGGTGGTCGCAGCTCGAAGCGCTCGGCTACCGCATCGAAAAGCGCGAGCTGCGCGCCTGCGACTACGGCGCCCCCACCATCCGCAAGCGCCTGTTCATCATCGCCCGCCGCGATCGCCGCCCCATCGTCTGGCCCGAACCGACCCACGGCGCCCCCGACAGCCCCGAAGTGCTCGCCGGCCAGCGCCTGCCGTGGCGCACCGCCGCCGAGTGCATCGATTGGACGCAGCCCTGCCCCTCCATCTTCCTGAGCCCGGAAGAAGCCAGGCCGCTCGGCATCAAGCGCCCGCTCGCGGACGCCACCATGAAGCGCATCGCCAAAGGCGTGCAACGCTTCATCCTCGACGCCGCCGAGCCGTTCATCGTCACCGCCAACCACGGCGGCGACGGCTTCCGTGGCCAAGGCCTCGACGAACCGTTCAAGACCATCACCGCCGCGCGTGACGCGCACGGGCTTGTGTCGCCGGCCATCGTCCCGATCCAGCACTACGGCCGGGGCGAAACCGTGCACAGCGCCGACGAACCGCTGCGCACCATCACTGCCTACCCGAAAGGCGGATCGTTCTCGCTGGTCGCCGCCCACATGATGAAGTTCCGGGGCCAGAGCGCCGGCAACCCGGCCACCGACCCGCTCGCCACCATCACCGCCGGCAGCCACCACAGCCGCCCGGCAGGCGCCCCGCACGCGCTCGGCGTCTGTCAGGCTTTCCTTGCCCAACACAACCTCGGCGCCGTCGGCCACCGCCCGGACAAGCCGCTAAGCACCATCACCGGCAAAGGCAGCCAGCAGCAGCTGGTGACCTGCAACATGATGACCAACACCACCGGCCACCCGGGCAGCGCCTGCGACCTCCCGACGCCGGTCATCACGTCACGCGGAAACCAGTTCCTCGTCGCTTCGCACCTGCTCAAGCTCCGGGGCGACACCGCCGACCGCAACAGCGGCCAGGCCATCGACACCCCGCTCCCGACCATCACCGCCGCCGGCACGCACGTCGCCGAAGTCCGCGCCTTCCTGCTCAAATATTACGGCCAGGGCAACGGCCAAGACCCGCGCGAACCGCTGCACACCATCACCGCGCGTGATCGCATGGGCCTGGTCACCGTCGAAGGCACCGACTACCAGATCGTCGACATCGGCATGCGCATGCTCCAACCGCGCGAACTCTACCGCGCGCAAGGCTTCCCGGACTGGTACGAGATCGACACCGGCGCCGACGGCCAGCTGCTCCCCAAGCACGCACAAGTCCGCATGGTCGGCAACAGCGTCAGCCCGGTCATCAGCCAGGCCCTCGCCGAAGCCAACTACCTCGTCGGAGTCCACCGTGTCCGCCGCAGCGCCTGACACCGACCGCTTCCCGGGAAACACGGCGCACCCCGCCGTGGTCACCGAGGAAACCCTGTTCGCCATGACCGGCTACAAACGGTCCGGCGATCTGCGCACCTACCTGACGGAAAAGCGCATCCCCTTCCAGGTCGGCAAACAAGGCCGCGTCTGGACCACCACCGACGCCCTCAACAAAGGCCTCGGGGTCAGCAACACCACACCAGAGATCGTCTTCTGATGAGCGCAATCTCTAACGACAAACATGAGCCGACCGCCGGAAAATGGCGAAGGAGGTTGAAGACATGAAAACGCAGACCGAAGGCAACAAGCCTGAAGCCACCGCCGAAGCCCGGCGGGTCGGACTCAATGTGCTTGTTAGCCTGCCGCACACATGGAAGCACAGAAACGGCAGAGATGGCCCCGGAGATTTCGGTTGCAGATGGCTAGGAGCGCACCTATGGGAGATCATCGAAGAGGAGCCAATAGACCCGCCGTTTGTAATGTGGATCACTGGCAGGAGATGTGTGCATTGTGGTCGCACACAGACACGTCGATTTGGCCAAATTAATTGGTCTGGCTAACGACCGAAATCAGCGGCGCGCGTAGCGCGTCGCGACTGAATTGAATTGTTAAAACCGGAGGCTGGAATGACTTTCGCAGCACAAGATTGGGACAAGAATATCCGACGCGATCCATTCGAGCGTCGCAAGCGAAAGGTGCTTATCGAGGTCGAATCCGATTTCTCGGAATTCCTTGTCACCGCGCGAAATGCCGCCGGGTTGACACAGGAGCAACTATCCGAGCGTCTAAGTGTGAGCCGGTCAGCGTTGGCGCACTGGGAGACTGGAAAGGCAATCCCGACACTCCCGGCTTTTTCGGAGTGGTGCCGAGCAGTTGGTGTTACGCCCAACGATGCGTTGGGGTTTTAACGCCGCAAATCACCGGCGGGAGCGAAGCGGACGTCCGAGTGAATTTGCCTTGTTAGGCTAATTTTTTGAGGTAGAACATGATTACTGAAACCGTTTATGACCTTGGCGCTCTGCGGAGAGCATTGGCGCACCTTCCTGATGATTGCCCGATACACAACGAAGAAGGCCTTGGATTGAAGTTGCATTACGACAATGACCTCGTTGTTCTGTTTGATTCCGGTGATTACCCGGATACCGATGATGAATCAGAAGCAGATGTTATTTGTCAGATGCTGAAGGTTGCGGCTGATGAGTAGCCTAACGATTGAGGTGAGCGGCGCGCGGTAGCGCGTCCGAGCCGAAGGCGTACTCTACCGATTTGTTATGCGTTGGATGTGTAAATAAAACGCACATGTAAGGAAAGTATACAGATGAGAGAAAAGATTTATTGTCCCGAAGTTGACTGCCAAGGAATGCCGGGTTGTCCCTGCATGAAACCGGAGGCATGGGAGGAATGGAAATTTAACCAGATACACGACAAACATGAGCTGTTTGATCTGGCGAACGAACTACTGGAAGAGCTGGCAAGAAATACGATTTTCATTACAACGAAGTCGCGCATCCACTATGACGGTGAAAGACTGATGCACGAGTTGATTGCCACGGCGCGGAATATTCTCGACCGAGAGTATGACGCATAACGGCGAGGTGAGCGGCCCGGCGTAGCCGGGTCCGAGCCGAAGGCGAACTCTACCGATTTGTTATGCAGCCGGAGCCTGATATGAGCGACAAGAAAGTGGAAACGATACCGATGCTGTTGTGGTGCCCTGAGTGTGGACAGCGGCATATTGATGAACAGGAATTTGCAACGAAACCACACCATACACACGCCTGCCAACACTGTGGTCATGTATGGAGGCCGGCGATAGTGCCGACTGTTGGCGTGAAGTTTTTGCCAGGATTCAAGAATTAGGCTGCATAACAGTTAATTGAACGGCCACATGGCAGGTATACACAGGAGGCATCACCATGAAGATGCAACAAGCACTGGAAGCGACCCGAAACACCCTGCGGTTCCTGCACTACGCCCAACAGACTGAAAAAACCTATCTGCACTGGCTCGAGCGGTACGGGCGATGGATCGCCAGCCACCCGACCGGCACGCACGAAGACAAGATCGCGGGCTATCTCACCCACCTGGCCAAGGACCGCCGCGTCAGCCAGATCACCCAAAAGCAGGCGCTCAACGCGATCGTCTTCTTCTACAAACGGGTGCAGAAGATTGAACTCGACAACAGCATCCAGTTCAGCCGATCCCGCAAAGGCCGAATCCTCCCCACCGTCCTATCGCGCGACGAAGTCGCACGCCTGCTCAGCCAGTTACGCGGCACGCAATGGCTCATGGCCGCCATTCTTTACGGCTCTGGCCTGCGCCTGAACGAACTGCTGCGTCTGCGCGTGCAAGACATCGACTTCGACCGCCACACCCTCACCATCCGCCGAGGCAAAGGCGAAAAAGACCGACAGGTCATGCTCCCGGCACCCACCGCCGACGCCTTGAAGCACCAGATCGCCGAAGTCGAACGCCTTCACGACGCCGACCTCGCCAACGGCTACGGCGACCTCGATCTCCCCCACGCGCTCAACCGCAAGCACTCCAACGCAGGCCGGGAACTGCGCTGGCAATATGTGTTTCCCGCCACCCGAATATCCCCAAACCCCCGCACTGGCCTGATGCAACGCTGGCACCTGCACGAAAGCGCCGTCGGCAAATTCCTGCGCCGTGCCGCCAAGGCTGCCAACATCACCAAACGGGTCAAGGCCCACGCCCTGCGCCACAGCTTCGCCACCCACCTGCTCGAAGATGGCTACGATATCCGCACCGTGCAGGAGCTGCTCGGCCACAAGGACGTCACCACCACGCAAATCTATACCCACGTACTGCAACGCGGCCCAAGCGCCACACGCAGCCCCCTGGAGCGGATCAGCGCATGAGCCCACGCCCACGAAAAAAAGACAGACTGCCACCCTACTGCGAGATCCGCAGTGGCGGGGTATGGATGAGGGACTACGAAGACGGGAAGCTGGGAAAGCGGCACTGGCTGTGCCAGGATGGAACGCCCAACTCGGAAGTCTGGCGTTTATGGGAGGATCGCCGGAGCGGCGTAGAGACGAGATCGCTGCAATGGCTGATCGAACGCTTCCTGAACTCAGACAAGTTCCAGGAACGCGCGCGCAGCACGCAAGACGACTATAGGAAGGACCTGAAACGGATCGGTGAATTCCCCATGGCCGACGGCAAACCGTTCGGCACCGCACCGATCGCGGCAATCACCACCAAGGTCCTGCAGAAATGGATGGACGCGCGAGGCCTGCAAGCCAAGGTCCGCGCCAATCGGGAAATCGCCGCCCTGAGCGCCGCGTTCACCTGGGGCGTTCAACGACTGGACGGCATCGACACCAACCCCTGCAAAGGCGTCGACAGATTCAAGGAAAAGGCCCGCGATCGCTACGTGACCGATCTGGAATACAGCCACGTCTACCAGCTCGCCGGCGACCGCGTCTTCTACCTGCAACCCATGATGGAGATTGCCGTCATCTGCCGCGCCCGCGAAGGCGAAATCTTCGCCCTACGCGGAGACCAGCACGTCGGACACGGCAAGCTCGAACTGCGCCGAAGCAAAGGCAGCAAGACCCAGATCATCGACGGTGGCGACCGCCTCGAGCGCGCCATCCGCGCCGCCTGGAACGGCCGGGCCAGATTCCCCAACGCCTACATCTTCGCCGACGATCATGGCGCACCGATCAAACTCGGCGCCGTCCGCAACGCATGGCAGCGACTGATGAAGATCGCCACCGCCACCGGCCTCAAGGAACGCTTCACGATCCACGACCTCAAGGCCAAGGGCGTCAGCGATTTCGACGGCGACAAGTTCAAGGCCAGCGGCCACAAAACCCCCCGCATGGCCGCCGTCTACGACCGCAAGATCGAGGTCGTCAAAGGCACAAACTGATCGGGAGTTTTCCCAACGTTTTCCCAATCAGCAAAACGGCCCGCCATTGGCGAGCCGTAAGTGCTTGAAATATATGGTGGCCGGGGACAGAATCGAACTGCCGACACGGGGATTTTCAATCCCCTGCTCTACCAACTGAGCTACCCGGCCAGGGTTTTCCGCATGTCCGGACAGGACTGCGGAAGGGCGCGAATTAAAGCGATGTGCGGCTTTGATGTCAAGACGAGGCATACCCAAATTCCATCGCCCATGCGCCGCCCTGGGCGCACTCACTTCGTAGGAACAAAGCCTTCCGGCATCGCGCCGCCATCGCCGAACAGGAAGGCTTCCATCTGTTCTTCCAGGAACTTTCGGGCACGCGGGTCTACCACGCTCAGGCGGTTCTCGTTGATCAGCATGGTCTGGCGCTTGATCCACTGGTCCCAGGCCTCCTTGGAGATGGTGAGATAGATTTTCTTGCCGAGTTCGCCGGGGTACGGCAATCGGTCTAGGCCGGCAGCTTCTTTGCCTAGCTTGGCGCACTGGACCATGCGGGTCATGGGTGATCTCCGGATATGACGTGGATGGTGACGCTTACGATTGACGCGTCAGCTCGGCCAGCAGACGACTGACCGGGGCGGCGAGGCCCCGCGCGTCGGGCGTCGCGGGGTTATACCAAACCAGATTACCGCGTTCCATGATTCCGCTATCCACACTTGCAACGCTGACTTGCAGTGGCGTGATGTCGAGGTGGAAGTGGCTGAAGGTGTGACGCATGCCGGGCCACGGGTGTACCGCTTCAACACTCAGCCCGAACCGTTGCGCACAGACATCGCTCAGTTGCGCCTGATCGTCGAGTTCCGGCAGACCCCAGAGTCCGCCCCAGATACCGGTCGGCGGACGCTGTTCGAGCAACACAGCGCCATCGGCGCGCTGCAACATCAGCATGCGGGTTCGCCTGACCGGCTTTTCCTTCGCCGGTTTGCGGACCGGGTAGGCGACAGGATTTCCCTGCGCCCAGGCCTTGCAGCCGACGTTGACAGGGCAATGCGAACACCCGGGTCGGGCGCGGGTACAGACCGTGGCCCCCAGATCCATGATCGCCTGGGTGTAGGCCGCAACCCGCTGCGTCGGAGTAAAGGCATCCGCGAGCGCCCACAGGCGGTTTTCCACCGGACGGATTCCCGGCCATCGATCGATCGCGTGATAGCGGGAGAGAACACGTTTGACGTTGCCATCCAGAATCGCATGCCGTTGCCCGAATGCTTGCGCCAGAATCGCGGCGGCGGTGGACCGACCGATCCCGGGTAACACAATCAGGTCGTCCGGATTGCGGGGGAACACCCCTCCCAGGTCGTGTGACACGATATGCGCCGCGCGATGCAGATTGCGGGCGCGGGCGTAATAACCCAGACCGCTCCAGAGATGCAGGACGTCGTCGATCGCCGCCTCGGACAGGGCCGAGACATCGGGAAATCGGGCCGTGAAGCGTTCGAAGTACGACACCACGGTCGCCACCTGGGTCTGCTGCAACATGACCTCGGACAACCAGACCCGGTAAGCCACGCCCTCGGCGTCGGTGCCGTGTGGTGCGTTTGCAGCCTGCCAGGGCAGGTCGTGCCGACCCTGCCGGTCGTACCAGACCAGCAGGGACTCAGCGAAAACCTCACTCAACGGGAGAACAGGCCTTTGAGCTTGTTCTTGAGCACGTCCTTGACCTGGTCCTGTGGCGATTGCGGCGCGGGTGCGGGCTGCGCGTTGTCGGTCGGCGGTGGCGCAGCGGCCCCGCCAAGCGCGCCACCCAGCGCACCACCCAGTTTGTCCTTGAGCTTGTCTTCGAGCTTCTGCTTGAGCTTTTCCTTGGCCTTTTCTTCGAGCACCTTGCCGAGATCGACCTTGTATTTCGGGTCGGCAAAGCTGCCGCTGATCCGCACCGGAATAGGCAGGCCCTTGAGTTCTTCCAGCTCCTTGCCGCCCTGACCCTTACCGGAATCCACGATCACCGCGCGCACCAGGTAATCGAGACTCTGTGCGGGCAGATCGACCTTGCCTTCGCCGTTGACACGCAGCAGCGGTGACTTGGCATCCAGGTCGTTATTGCTGAGCACGCCATTGACGATCTGTGCGCTACCGGTCATCGCGGAGAAATCCGTCTGTACCGGCTCATCGCTGGCCGAAGACGACTGACCTTTGAGCATGTTGCGCGCGTCCCGGATCAACTTGCCGATATTGACCCCCTTGACCGCACCGTCGTTGATCGAGAATTTAAGGTCCCCGTTCAAGGCCTTGGTGACTGCATCGGGGTCGTTACCGACCGCCGTCAGGTTGGCGCTGATGTTGGCGGTGCCGTGGAGCTTGTCGTCCCCGTTCAGATCTTTCAGCAGCGGGCCGATCTGCACCCCGCTCAGGTCTTCGCTGACCCGGTATCGCCCGGTCTGCTGACGCGCATCGACCTGCAGTCTGACCAGGCCGCTACCTTGGTAGAGCCTGGCCTTGAAAGGGTCCAGGTCGAGCACCCCGTCCCTGGCCTTGACGGTGAGGTGAACCTCCTCGCTGCGCAGATTGCTGACCTTGAGCTTGCCGATATCGAGCACGCCGTTCAGGTTCAGGGTACGCACCACATCCAGCGGAATCCCGATCGGTGGCGGCGCAGATGCGGCCTTGCCGTCGGCACCGGCCTCTCCCGGAGGAGGCGGCGGTGTGTAGCGATCCACATCGATGCCGTCGATAGCGAGCTTGAAGGCAATCGCCCGATTGTCGGCATCGTTCACGCGGGCGACGGAAAGATTGCCATCGAAGCGGGTGTCATCCAGACGCAGGGCAATCTTCGGCAGCTTGATGTCGTTCGCAGAGGCTTGAAACGCGAGGCTGGCCCCGGCCTTGGTCAACACGTCCGGATCGGCGGTGATCGGGTCCTCGGCACCAAGCTGGCTGATCAGCTTGCGCGGATTGAATTCCGCGAGTTCAACGTTGCCGCTGGCGACCGGGGCGCTCTGCAGTTTGGCGACATCGACCTTGCCCGTCAGATAAAGGCCCAGCGCCTCCAGGATCAGGTCACTGAGCTTGGCCTGATCCTGTCCGAGGTCGATGCCGACATTGCTGCTTAGCCTGGCGTCCACCTTTCCACCGGGCAGTCCGGCTCCGTTGGCATTCAGGGTGAGCTTGAGGCTGCTCAGGTCATAACGCCGGGCATTCAGATCAATACCAAGATCGGTGCTCAGATTGCCCTTGGCCTTGCCGTCGTCACCGATGCCCAGACCGGCACCCTTGGCGTCGAACTCAATCCGGGTGCCTTCACCACGTAACACATTGCTGTCGGTGCGATACATCACACCACCGGTCATGTGCAGGTCGGAGACCACGGCCGGCGCGGCAAGGTCGGAGCCCAACTGCATATCGATGTCGCTGACGCTGACCACGTTGGCGCCCAGATCGGCCAGCACCTGACCCGCCAGTTTCAGCTCGGCCTTGTTGATCGAGAAGGATTTGCTGTCGGTCCGGACCCCAAGCTTGAGGTCGCGCGCGCGGTAGCGCTTGGCCATCAGATCCATCTCGACCGTGCTGGCAAGGCTGACATCCGCGTTGATCTGCGGCTGCTCACCGACAAGGCGGAAACTCGCTTCAACCGCAATCGGATCGCGCAGCTCGATCGCCCCGGTGCTCAGATTCAAGGCCTCGATGGCGAGCTTCTGCTTGCCGGCGCGGTCGTCGTAAGCAAGGCGGGCATCCTTGATATTGATGCCCCCGATCGCAAGGGCGGCAAGACCAACGCCGTCACCGTGCTTCCCGGGCTCGGCCTCCTCGCCCTTGCCACCGGCAAGGTCCGCCCAGTTGTTGCTGCCGTCTTCCTTGACCTGAAGATCCAGCGCCATGCCGATCAACGCAACCTCGTCCGCCTCCACCTTCTTGTCCAGAAGCGGCATCAGCGCAACGCTGATATTGGCGCTATCGATCGCCGCAAAAGGCTGGTCGCCGAACCCCGGCGGGTTGCTCAGGGTCAGCTTCCCGAGATCCAGCGACAAACTGGGCCAGACCGACAACCCGATGTCGCCTTCGATGACCAACTTGCGGCCCGTGGCTTTCTCCACCGCAGACGCGATGTCGTCCTTGTAGTCGTTCGGATCGACGACCAGGGGAATGACGATGATCGCCGCCACGATCACCAGTATTACGATACCGACCAGGATGCCGATCCATTTCAGCGCTTTCATCTGAGTTATCGCCCTCGAAGTTCCGCGAGTAAGATGCGCCTCAGTATAGCGACGCACGGCCTCGGAACGAGGACCGGTTTGGAGACAGAAACCATGTTTATTCAACGTTCCGCTCTCGCCCTGATCATGGGTGCGACCCTGTTGCTCAACGGGTGCGCCACCAGCCCTACCGGACGCTCCCAATTGATGTTGGTGTCGCCCGAGATGGCGATCGATGCCTCGAGATCGGCCTATGTCGAAACGCTCACTCCCCTCGAGAAAGAGGGCAAGATCGACAGCAGCCCGGCGACCAGCAAGCGGGTACGCGACATCACCGGACGCATCATCACCCAGGCCATCGAGCAGTATCCGCAGACCAAGGATTGGGAATGGAGCGTCAAGGTGATCGACGACGATGAGACGGTAAATGCCTGGTGCATGGCCGGCGGCAAGATGGCCGTCTACACCGGCTTGTTGCAGAAAGTCGATCCCAGTGACGACGAACTGGCGGCGGTCATGGGTCATGAGATTGCGCACGCCATCGCCAATCACACCGCCGAGAAGATGTCGGTCGCGCTGGCCACCCAGGTCGGCATGGCAGGGGTCGCCATCGCATCGAGCAACAGCAAGTATTCCAGCCTGGCCCTGACCGGCACGAGCCTTGCGGCGGTGGTGGCGATTCAACTCCCGAATTCCCGTACCGCCGAGTCCGAGGCCGACCACATCGGTCTGGAACTGGCCGCACGCGCCGGATACGACCCGCGCGCCTCACTCAGCCTGTGGGACAAGATGGGCAAGGTCGGTGGCGAGACGCCACCGGAATTTCTCAGCACCCACCCGGCGCCCGAGAGTCGTCAACGCGAACTCGCCAAACTCATTCCCGAGGTCATGCCTTACTACCGCGAAGACAAGCCGCGTCCGGTTTATTCCCTTCAATAATCGTGACCAGAACGCGTCTTCACTGTCGCTTTACCTAGGTTCATGGCATCTTATTCAGTATTCCCTGATGAACTGATAAGCGTTCATCAATCACCCTTTACTGAATCTGCCCACCATGATGAAGCTGACGAACTACCTCCCGTTCCTGCACTGGGGACCGGAACTTCGTGACCGTGACACCCTGCGCGCGGACCTGGTTGCAGGACTGACCGGCGCAATCGTGGTGCTGCCCCAAGGCGTCGCGTTCGCCGCGATCGCCGGCATGCCGCCGGCCTATGGTCTCTACGCGGCAATGGTGCCCGCGATCATTGCCGCTTTGTTCGGCTCCTCCCGACACCTGGTTTCCGGCCCGACCACCGCCGCATCCATCGTGTTGTTCTCGGCATTGTCCCAACTCGCCGACCCCGGCTCCATCGACTACATCGCGCTCGCCATCACGCTCACCTTCCTAGTCGGCGTGACCCAGCTGGTCATGGGCCTGGCGCGCATGGGCAGTCTGGTCAACTTCATCTCGCATTCGGTGGTCATCGGCTTCACTGCGGGTGCGGCATTGCTGATCGCGACCAGTCAGTTGCGCAACTTTTTCGGCGTGGACATCCACCGCAGCCACGACATCATCAGCCGCTTCGTGCTCCTGTTTCAACACAGCAGCGAGTTCAATTACTACGCGGTCGCGGTCGGCAGCGTGACCATGATCGTGGGCATCCTCAACAAGCGCTATTTCCCCAAGATTCCGTATCTGCTGACCGCCATGTTCGCGGGTACCTTTTTCAGCGTCCTGACCAACGGCTACGCGACCGCCCACGGCCACCACATCGAAACCGTCGCCGCGCTGCCGGCGGTCCTGCCGCCGCTGTCCATGCCGCAGTTCGACATCAAGATATTCAAGGAACTGGCCCCGGCGATCCTCGCCACCACCCTGTTCGCGCTCACCGAGGCGGTCGCCATTGCGCGCTCGCTGGCGGCACGCTCCGGTCAGACCATCAACGGCAATCAGGAATTCATCGCCCAGGGCCTTTCGAATATCGGTGGCAGCTTCTTCTCCGCCTACGTCGCGACGGGCTCGTTCAACCGCAGCGGCATCAACTACGCCGCCGGCGCAAAAACGCCATTTGCGGCCATCGTCGCCGGCGTATTGCTGATCGGCATGGTCCCGATGATTGCGCCGCTTGCCGCCTATCTGCCCAAGGCCGCCATGGCCGGTCTGTTGTTCCTGGTGGCCTGGGGACTTATCGACTGGCACCACATCTTCCATATCGCCAAAGCGTCCAAGAAAGAACTCGGCGTGTTGATCACCACCTTTGTGGCCACCCTGTTTCTGGAACTCGAATTCGCCATCCTGCTCGGCGTGCTCTCCTCACTGTTCGTGTACTTGAACCGTACCGCCAAGCCGCACATCTACGATCGCGTTCCGGACCCGGAAAGCGCAAAGCGTTCCTTCAACACCCGCCCCGGCCTCAAGGCCTGCCCGCAACTGCGCCTGCTGCGCCTGGACGGCTCCGTATGGTTCGGCGCGGTCAACTGGGTCAACGAACGTATCCGCGCGCCACTGCACGCCAAACAGAAGCATCTGCTGCTGCTCGCGCAAGGCATCAACTTCGTCGATGTCGCTGGCGCCGAATTGTTCGCGCAGGAAGCCATCAAGCGCCGCAAGGAAGGCGGTGGCTTCTATATGTATGGGTTAAAGCCGGGCGTTTGCGCGCCACTGACTCAGGGCGACTATTTCCGCGACATCGGCGCCGAGAACACCTTTGACAGCAAAACGGAAGCGTTGGCCACGATCATTCCCAACCTGGATCACAGCATTTGCGCGGAATGCAGCATCCGCTGCTTCAAGGAATGCGCGTCGCTGCCCCGCCCGAAGACATCCGAGTAACCGGGATCAAACGATCGCCGCCGCCTCGTCGAAATCGAGGCGCGGCAGGCGCGGGAACAGGCCGACCGGGTCGCCGTAGCCCAGGCCGCAGATGAAATTGACCTTCCACTTCCCGTCCGGGAAAAACGCGGCGTTCAGCTTGTCGGCATCGAAGCCGGACATCGGGCCGCAATCCAGGCCCAGGGCGCGCGCCGCCATGATCAGATAGCCTCCCTGCAGGGTGCCGTTGCGGAACGCTGCCTTCTCCGCAGAGGCCGGCGAATCCACGTACCAGCTGCGCGCATCGGTGTGCGGGAACAGCTTCGGCAGCTTCTCGAAGAATTCCAGGTCATAGGCGATCACGCACACCACCGGCGCGGTCATCGACTTCTGTACATTGCCTTCGGAAAGGCAGGGCTTGAGGCGCTGCTTCGCCTCATCCGACTTCACGAACAACAGCCGCGCCGGACAACCGTTGGCAGCGGTCGGTCCCCACTTGAACAGGTCGTAGAGCTCATGAAGCTGCGCGTCGGACACATCCCGATCCTGCCAGGCGTTCTGGGAGCGGGCATCCCGAAAAAGCTGATCGAGAGCCACGGCGTCGAGTTTGTTGGACATCGGTGAGAAACCTCGGTGCGAACAGGAACGGTGCGGAAGGAAAACAAAACTCGCCCGGAATTTATCCGTACAACGCCCGGGGTCACTCCACGGGCCACTACTCGGCGGGCTTTCGGCCTCAATCCGACTTCAGACATCGCAAAGGAACCTCTGATTTATTCAGACGCGGTTCAGGGCGATCCGCCGGACCGGGTGCATGCGCTATCCCCGGCCTGAATAGCGGGACAGCAATCAGACCGTGAAGTTGAGCGCAGAGGCGGATTTCACCCGTTCGCGGACCAGCCAAGTTCGGCGGCCTTCGCGCGCGCCTGCGCGGGCACGTCGGTGGCGACGAAGTGGCGGTGCAGGGTCTGCACGCCGAGCATGTGGTTGAACACCGCGTCGAGGTTGTTGCGGGTCGCGGCGGTGGTGTCGTCCCGGTCGTGCAGCGCGAACAGCGCATCGACACCGTCAGCGTCGAGCAGGCCGGCATCGGCGATCGAATCGCGGTCGAGGTACTTGCGCGCCTGGCCCTGCATGGCCTCCCACTTCTTCGGATCGGTATGCGCCGGCGGCGCCATGAAGGCGAACTTCTCGCGCTTGTAGAGCACTTCCGGCAACAGGCCCTTCATGGCCTCGCGCAGCACCCATTTCTCGGTCTTGCCCCTGATGCGCACGCTCGGCGGCAGGGTCGCGGCGAACTCGGCGAGGTGATGGTCGAGGAAGGCCGGACGCGCCTCCATCGAGTTGGCCATATCCACGCGGTCGCCCCCCCAGGTCAGGATCTGGCCTTCGAGCATGGTCTTGATCCAGACGTACTGGGCACGGTCCAGCGGGTGGCGTCCGGCCAGTGAATCGGCGTCCAGGGCTGCGGCGATGGCGGCGCCCGGGTCGTAGCCAGCGAGACTGGCGGCGATGTCCTTGTTGAGGATGCCGGGTACGAAATCGGACGCACCCAGCCAGGGTTGCAGACAGGCCGGGGTGAAACCGATCTTGGCGGTCAGCGCGGCGTTGTCGATCGCGTTCTCGGCCAGCATCGCGCCTTTGAACAGCGCGTTCTTCTCATGAAGTATGCGCTTCCATTCCTCGCGCTCGGCGGCGAGCATGTGGTCCATGCCATGGAGGAACAGATCGTTGCGGAAGGCCGGGTAGCCGGCGAACAACTCGTCGGAGCCCTCGCCGGTGACGACCACCTTGTATTTGGCGTCGCGCACGTGGCGGCTCATCAGGAACTTGGCCACCGCGAGGGTGTTGTAGACGGTGCGCTCGGTATGCCAGAGCGTCTCTTCGAGGTGGTCGTAGAGGTGATCGGCGGACAGGCGCATCACGTCCTGATCGGCACCCACCGACTCGGCCATCTCGGTGGCGATCGGGGTCTCGTCGTACTTGGCGGAGTCGAAGCCGATGGTGAAGGCCTTGACCGGCGACTGCTGCACCGCCGAGGCGAGGCCGAGGATGGAGCAGGAATCGATGCCGCCGCTGAGATAGCAGCCGACCGGGACGTCGGCCTCCAGACGCAGCGCGACGGCTTCGAGCAGCTTGTCGCGCACGCCCTCGATGGCGTCGGCGTCGCTGATGTCGGCATGCACGCCGTCTTCCGGGAACGGCATGTCCCAGTAGCGGCGTTCGGAGATCTGCAGGCGGCCGTCACGGCGCTTGATGGTGACGACGTGGCCGGGCTTGACCTGGTGGATGCCCTCGAACGCGGTGGTGCCGGGGACGATGGTCTGCATAAGCTGGTGGTACAGGCCCTGCGAGTCGAAGCGGCGCGGCACGTCGGGGTGGGCGAACAGCACCTTGAGCTCGGAGCCGAAGATCACGTTGCCGCCGACCTCGGTCCAGTACAGCGGCTTGATGCCGAAGCGGTCGCGCACCAGGAACAGGGTGTCGTCGTCACGGTCGTAGAAGGCGAAGGCGAACTCGCCGCGCAAATGCGGCAGGGTCGCGTCCATGCCGAGGCGCGGGTAGAGGTGCTGGACGATCTCGGAGTCGGACTTGCTCTGGAAACGCGCGCCGTCGGCGGTCAGCTCGGCGCGGATGCGTTTGTAGTCGTAGAGCTCGCCGTTGGTGGTCTGCATGAAGCGCCCGTCGGCGGACACGAAGGGCTGGCGCCCCCGATTCTCGTTGAGGTCGATGATCGACAAGCGCGCATGTGAGAAACCGATGCCGTCCATCGCCTTCCAGCCGAAGCCGTCCGGGCCACGGTGGTACTGGATCGCAGCCATGGCCACGAGGGTGTCGGGGGCGACTGGCTTCGATTTATCGGCATGAAAAATTCCGGCGATTCCGCACATGGCACACTTCCAATTATGAATTTTGAATGTTGAATTTTGAGTTTTTGAACCGCGTTCCGAGCTGCCACCGACAACTCAAAATTCAAAATTCAAAACTCAAAATTCGCATGGCCGAACACAGCGACAACGCCCCATCCGGCACGGCGAAAAATCAGGAGAAGGTCTTCAGGATCGCGGACAGCAAGGCCATGCGGATGAACACCGCGCCGCGCGCCTGCGCGAAGTACCAGTTGTGGGGGGTGTCATCGAGGCTCACGTCCAGCTCGGCGCCGCGCGCCAGCGGGTGCAGCACGATGGCGTCGGGCTTGAGCGGCGAGTCGGCGCTGAGGCGGTAACGCACGCCCAGCTCCTCGTAGCCCTTGCCCTCGCCGGTCCAGGCGATGGCGTTGATGTACACGGCGTCGAGCTCGGGCAGCACCGCATCGAGGGCGTCGGTGACCTCGACCTTGAGCCCGGCGGCAAGCAGTTCCGCGAGCTGGCCCTCGGAGAACGGCGCGTCCGCGTCGGTGATCACCGTGACCTTGGCGATACCGGCGGCGAACTGCGCGAGCATGATCAACAGGCTGCGCACCGTGCGCATGCGCGCCGGCACCCCGATCACACCGATGTGCACCCGACAGCCCGGCGCGCTCATTGCCAGTTCCGGCTGCCATTTGAGCAGCGCGTAGATGTCGGCCATGGCCTGCGTCGGATGCTCGTCGAGGCCGTTGCCGGCATTGACGATGGGGATGCGCAACGCCTTCATCATTTCGTAGACGTGGCTTTCGTGGCTGTCGCGCAGCACGACGAGATCGCCGTAGGCATTGAGCATCTCGCCGACGTCGAACAGCGACTCACCCTTGGCGATGCCGGTCGAGGACGGGTCGGTGATCGACATCATGTCGCCACCGAGGCGATGCCAGGCGCTCTCGAACGACAGCCGCGTGCGCGTGCTCGGTTCGTAGAAGGCCGACACCAGGATGCGTCCGGTCAGCGGCTGGCTGACGTTCTGGCGCTTGGTCTCGTAACGCGCCGCGACCCGGCAGAGCTGCACCAGCTGCGCCTTGTCGAACTGCCGCGCCGAGACCACCGGGCGGTTGACCAGATCCAGCAGCGAGGCCAGGTCCTCGTCGGTGGCATCGAGCAAGGCGCGCGGGCGTTCGTAGCCCATGCGATCGAGGCTCGGTTCATCGAGCGGCTTGAGTAAGGCGGGATCGAGCGTCGTCTTCACCACAGTTGTCCCTTCTTCCAGTCGCGGATCCACAGCACGGCCAGCACCAACAGTGCGAGCGCGGCGAGGATCGTGGCGACGGTGACCATCACGGAGAGCAGGCCGACGGATGCGGTCATCGCCCTGTACCTCCGCCCATTACGGTTGTGGCCGGGTCGAGCGCGGACCAATCGAAGTCCGCCGGGCGCAACCAGGTGCTGAGCAGCACCACACTCATCGAAACCGCCGCCGACACCAGCGCGGCGACGTAGAAACCCACGAGGAAATAACTCGCCAGACCGAGACCGGTGCCAAGCACCATGGCCGCCGTCGCGCCGCCCGGATTGGTGCGCCGCCAGAACAGCCCGGTGGCGATCGGCCAGATCGTGCTGGCCACGAAGGCGCCGGTGAAATACAGCAGTTCGGCGAGCGTGGTCAGGCGCGGAAGACACAGCAGCCAGGTGAACAGACCCAGGCCGAGCACCACCCAGCGCGCCGCTTTCGCCAGGCTCGCCGGGTCCGCATCCGGCTTGAGGTGGCCTTTGTAGAGGTCGGTGAGGATCAGGTCGGAGGTCGCTGCGAGCAGCGAATCGAGGCTCGACGCCAGCGCCGCGAACACCACGATGAACACCAGGATCGCGCCGCTCTCACCGAGCAGATGCGCGGCGACCAGCGGCCCGACCATGTCCGCCGCCGGCACGTTGATGCCCAGCGCCGGCACGGCGAGCGCGACGAAGCCGGCGACGATCGGGATTGGCGCCCAGAACAGACCGGCGACCGCATAGGCCTTGAAGCCGACACCCTCGCGGAAGGCGAACGCGCGCGACCACCAGACGTTGGAATGGAATATCTCGCCGACGCCGAACAACAGGTTGTTGAACAGGAACATGATCGCCGCCGGCATCAGCAGGTTGAGCAGTTCCGGGCGCTGCTCCAGCACCGCCGCGTGCATGTCGTCGAAGCCGATGCGGTCCATCGCCAGCCAGGCCAGCGTGACCACACCGACCAGGATGATCAGGGTCTGGATGAAGTCGGTGCCGATGACCGCACGCAAGCCGCCGAGCAGGGTGTAGGCGACGCACATCCACACGATCACACTCATGCCGATGCGGTAATCGATGCCGGTCAGGGCGTGGATCAGCACGCCGCCGGCCATGCCCATCGAGATCAGCCAGCCGAAGGCGTAGAACAGGGAGATGGCGAGGAACACCCGCCACGCCACCTTGCCGTAACGCAGACGCACGAAGTCGCCGCTGGTGAAGCCGTTCGGCATCAATACGCGGATGCGCCGGGCGAGCGGCGCGAACAGGATCAGCCCGACCGCACCCAGCGAGTAGCCAACCATGCCCCAAATGCCCATCTGCAAGGCCAGTTGCGGCGCCGCCATGGTGGTGTTGCTGGTCACCCAGGTGGCCATCGCGGTTGCCGTACCAAGCGCCATGCCGACCTTGCGACCGGCGAGCATGTAGCCCTCAAGATCCTGATTTCGGCGCCCCAGCCAGGCACCGAGCACCACCCAGAAGACCCCGAACGCTACCAGGATCACCCAGCCTAGTTCGGCATCCAGGACTCCGGAGGCGGCATTCACATCCATGCCTGCGTCAGGACTCCGGCACGCAATCGGTGTCGTGGCCGTCATCGACCAGGGCATTCAGTTCTGCGATCGCCTGGGCGGTCGTCATCACGCGCGCATAGCGGTCCTTCATCGTGGTCACGGTGGCGTTCTGCAGTTCCGGCGTGACGGTCGCGCAGCCGTCGGACAGCAAGGTCACGTAGAAGCCGAGATCGCAGGCATCGCGGATCGCCGTGGACACGCATTCGTTGGAATAGACCCCGACGATGAACAGGCCGGTTATGCCCATGTTGCGCAGGATGTATTCGATGTTGGTGGCATTGAACACCCCCGACGCGGTCTTGTTGATGACGATCTCGTCGCCGATCGGCGCAACCTGCTCGATGAATTCGGCCTCCTTGGAACCGGGCGCGGCGTGCAGGCCGAGACGCTTGTGTCCGGGGCCGCGATCACGCCCATCCCGGGTCAACGACTGGATGCGGGTATGGATGACCTCCAACCCATGAGCCCGAAACGCATCCTGAAGCCGGCGTACATTCGGCAACACCTCGGTATCCAGTCGGTCGAAGTAATACGCCTGCGCCTCCGGCGGCACGCCGGATTTCTCGGCATCGGCAAACACGCCGAATCCCGGCGCCGCATCCAGATATTGCATGTCGATGCACAACAACGCGGTATGGGCGTGCTGCACCGAAAGCTTGAGTTCCGGCGACTCGGTGATCGCCTCCCGGTAGGTGCTCTGGAGCGGATCGACGTTCAGAAACGCAGGATCAAGATCGTGTTCGGTCATCAGCGGGCCAACCTCAGCAAGGTATTGAGAAGGACGTTCGCACCGGTTTCGATATGCGCCCAAGAGGTCCATTCCTCGGGGCTGTGGCTGCGCCCTGCGCGACTGGGGACGAAGATCATTCCGGCAGGGGCGATCGACGCGATCATCTGGGTGTCATGGGCCGCGCCACTGGGCATGGGCAGGGCCTGGATCTCAAAGTCCGCGCTGGCGGCGCGGATCGCATCCATGACCAGCGAGCTGCATGCCACCGGCTCGATGCGACTGCTGATCTCGTGGGTGAAATTCAGGTCACGACGACGGCAGATCGCAAACAGAGTGCGACCAAAGGCGTCGCCCAACTCGGCCAAAACTGCCGCATCGGTATCGCGCACCTCCAGGGTGAAGCGCGCCTCACCCGGCACCACATTCGCGGCGCCCGGCAACAACTGCACCCGACCGATCGTGGCGCGGCTGCGCGACGTGCCGTGTTCTTCCAGGACCCGATCGATCTCGGCGGCGAACTCGGCCAGACCCTGAAACGCGTCCTGGCGCATATCCATCGGCGTGGTGCCTGCGTGGTTGGCAGCGCCGGTCAGCGAGACCTCCCAGCGGAACAGGCCGGTGATCGCCTCGACCAGACCGATCGGACGCGCCTGATGATCGAGCACCGGCCCCTGTTCGATATGCAGTTCGACAAAGGCATGAATGGCACCCGGGTCGCGTTGCGCGCGCAAGGCATCAAGCGCGTTCAGGCCGCGCACCGCCATCGCTTCGGAAATGCTTTGCCCGCTGGCATCGACGGCATCGTGAATCGCCCCCGGGCTGAGCTTCCCGCTCATTGCCTGCGAGCCGAACATGCCGCCGAATCGCCCCTCCTCATCGGTGAACGCCACCAGCTCAACCGGACGACTCAGGCTGACGTTCCGCTCCTTCAGTATCCGCAAGGCCTCCATCCCGCAGATGACGCCGAGTGCGCCATCGAGATACCCGGCATCCGGGACCGTATCGATATGCGAGCCGGTCATCACGCAGGCCCCGTCACCACCCAGACGTGCGCCCAGGTTTGCCGCGCCATCCTGATGAATTCCTAACCCCGCCTGGATCAATCGCTCGGACAACCAGGTTCGACCGGCCATGTCGCCATCGCTGAAGGCCATCCGGTAGATGCCGCCCTGTTTGCCGCCGCGACCGATCGCCGCAAGCGCCTCGATGTCCGCCTGCAAACGTGGCATATCGACGCGCAACGTCATGATTTCACCTCGTCATCGCCACGCGCCCCGCGTGCCACCACCCATACCGTCGCCAGAAACACCAGCAGACCGATGCTGAAGAAAGCCCAGGCCCGCGCCAAGGGATGGTGGACCACGGTTGCCGTGGCATTGGCCACCACATTTCTGCCTTCGTCCAGCAAGCGATACCGATAGACCCCATCCGCCTTCCCGGAAATCAGCACCGCCCGATCGTCACCGGCATACACGGTCAGCAAATGCTCGAAATCACCTTGCGTCGATTCTTCCAGGCTTACCGTGTTGCCCGGCCCCTCCCAATGCAGCCGGAACACGCCATCGGAAGACGACGCCGGGCTGACGTCCAAAGCCCAGTCGGTCGGAGCGGTCAGCGGCAACAGGCACATCAAAACCAGCATCGACACCCGGACGGATGCCATGCACGGGGCACGGAGAGTAATAATGCACGGTGGCACGAGGAGGCGGCTTGGCGGAAGCGGGTCACGGGAGGCGAGCAGATGATTCGCACCCTAACAAATATGGCCGCACGCTTCACGCACGGCTTCCCTACAAATAACGCCGTTGGACGCGTTCACACGCAACAAACCGATTCGGGTACGAACCACAAGATGCCGAACACACCGCAAAACGAGGCCATCCTGATCGCACTTCGGCGGGTCATCCGTGCGGTGGATCAGCAGAGCCGACGCCTTGCCCAAAGTCATGGTCTCACCGGTCCGCAGGTACTGATCCTTCGTCAGGTCACGCAGCATGGGTCGATCACGGCCGCCGAGCTCGGTGAAGCGCTGCGGCTGACCGCACCGACGATCAGCGACATCATCCGGCGCATGGAGCAGCGCGAACTGCTGACCCGCATCCGCGACCTCAAAGATCGACGCCGACAACTGATCACCGCCACGGATCGCGGCCGCAAGGCCCTCGAACACGCGCTTCCCCTTATGCAGGAAAGCTTTCTCGCGCGCGTCACCGAGCTACCGGACTGGGAGCAGAGTCAACTTCTGGCCTCGCTGCAACGTCTCGCCGAGCTCATGGACGCGAGCGATCTCGTGGCCGCCCCCATGCTGGCGAGCGGTTCCGCCACCGCCAGTCCCGAGGCGCTTGTCGAGGCCGTTGCCGAGGCAACCCGTGGCACAACAGACACCCAACCCGACATGAATGCGCTGGATTGGTCACGCAAAGAAGAACTCAACTGATTCCATCGAACCCGACCCGCTTCGCGACAATCGACCGGTATTCCCCGACACCAAGAGCGCTTGTCGCCAACCACGCGCACCGCTAACATCCACCGCCCGCGCGGGTGTAGCTCAATGGTAGAGCTTCTGGTTCCCAACCAGATGACGGGGGTTCGATTCCCCTCACCCGCTCCAACCCCCGCCAGCCAGACCCACTTGCCGGCTGCCAGCCGACTTGCCCCACGCCGCCCATGAACGTCATCGTCAACGGCGAGTCTCACGAGATCGCCAACCACGCCACCATGGCGGACCTGCTGGCCCAACTCGACATGAGCGGTCAGAAACTGGCCGTCGAGATCAATCTCGACATCGTGCCGCGCAGCACCTATTCCGACCACCGACTCAACGACGGTGACCGGATCGAGATCGTGCGCGCCATCGGCGGCGGCTGAACCCGCTTCGAGGAACATTTCATGAACGACATGACCACCGCCGATGACGGCTTCGTCATCGGCGGCAAGACCTACCACTCCCGCCTGCTGGTCGGTTCCGGCAAGTACAAGGATCTGGAAGAGACCCGCCTGGCCACCGAGGCCGCCGGCGCCGAGATCATCACGGTGGCGATCCGCCGCACCAACATCGGCCAGAACGCCGGCGAGCCGAATCTGCTCGACGTGGTGCCGCCGTCGAAGTACACGATCCTGCCCAACACCGCCGGCTGCTACACCGCCGAGGACGCGCTGCGCACCTGCCGTCTGGCGCGTGAACTGCTCGACGGCCACACCCTGGTGAAGCTGGAAGTCCTGGGCGATGAGAAGACCCTGTACCCGGACGTGCAGCAGACCCTGAAAGCCGCTGAGGTACTCGTGAAAGAGGGCTTCGACGTGATGGTCTACACCTCCGACGACCCGCTGATCGCCAAGCAGCTCGAAGAGATCGGCTGCGTCGCGGTGATGCCGCTGGCGGCGCCGATCGGCTCCGGGCTGGGCATCCAGAACAAGTACAACATCCTCGAAATCGTCGAGAGCCTGAAGGTGCCGGTGCTGGTCGATGCCGGCGTCGGCACCGCCTCGGACGCGGCGATCGCGATGGAGATGGGCTGCGCCGGCGTGCTGATGAACACCGCCATCGCCGGTGCCCGCAACCCGGTGCTTATGGCCAGCGCGATGAAGCACGCGATCATCGCCGGGCGCGAGGCCTTCCTGGCCGGGCGCATGCCGCGCAAGCGCTACGCCTCCGCGTCCTCGCCGATCGACGGGACGTTTTTCTGAGTCCGATGTAGGCCGGTATAAGCGAAGCGTTGCCGGCTTGGTGCCTCCGATCGAAGCCTCAAGCCGGCAACGCTTCGCTTATACCGGCCTACAACCGAGCACGGCGCCATGTCCGATCACCCTCATCGCGAAATCCGCAGCTTCGTCAAACGTGAAGGCCGTCTGACCCCAGGCCAGCAACGCGCGCTCGACGAGCTGTTCCCGCAATTTGGCATCGCCATCGACACGGCCACTCCGCGCCCGCTGGACCTGCCCGCTCAGTTCGGCCGCGACGCCCCGGTCACGCTGGAGATCGGCTTCGGCAACGGCGAGGCGATGGCGACGATGGCGGCAGCAGCCCCGGAACTGAACTTCATCGGCATCGAGGTGCACCGTCCGGGTGTCGGTCACCTGCTGCTCAAGGTCGAGGAAATCGGACTCACCAACGTCCGCGCGATCAATCACGACGCCGTCGAAGTGGTACGCGACTTCATCCCCGAACAGGCGTTGGATCGCGTACTGGTCTGGTTCGCCGACCCGTGGCCGAAGAAGAAGCACCACAAGCGCCGCATCATCCAGCTCGCTTTCGTCGAACTGCTGCGCAGCCGTCTCAAACCGGGCTGCATCCTGCACCTCGCCACCGACTGGCAGAACTACGCCGAACACCAGCTCGAAGTCATGGATGCGGCACCAGGTTGGGAGAACGCCGCCGGCCCCGGTAATTACTCAGCCAAGCCGGACTACCGCCCCGAAACCAAGTTCGAACGTCGCGGCCTGAAACTCGGACACGGCGTTTGGGACCTGGTTTACCGCCGCAAAGACTGAGGCACTCGCGTTTCGTCAACAAACGGCGGTAGTCAGGGCGGGACGATCACCCTCGGTGAGCACCGGTGGCGTTCTGGTTCTAACCCTCCCCGCCTCTCCTCTCTCGGTCCCGCTCACGTCCAACTCTGATCGGGAAAGCGTCGCCCCAACTTGATCCAGCACGACGTCACTCAGCCCGGCTTTTTCGATGGTCTGGGGGGCAACCTTCCAGGGGCTGGGCACCGAGATGCAATGGCGGATCGATCAGGAGATCAAGGATCCTGTCGCGGACAAACGACGATAAAGATCAACCGTCCCTGTCCAGTCTGCTGAAGGGGCTATTGACCCTTGCATTGGGCGCATTACAAAAATATTACGCAAAGCCGATAGCGGGCGTTGCCAGAACGTTTGGTCCGTACGTATTCCCCATACGCCAGACGCGCGGTTATGAGGTCTCATGCCATCCGGTTCCACCTCCATGTCAAAACGACGCAAACGTCCCCTCTCCCCTGCTGAACTTGAACGTGAATTTGATCGCGGCGTGAAATTGCACGAACGTGGGCAATACACACAAAGCCGACTGGCCTACAAAACGGTACTCGCGTCCGCGCCAGATCACCCCGATGCCTTGCACATGGGTGGGTTGGTCGCTTTTCAGTTAGGCGATCATCGTGAAGCCTTGATGTTGATCCGCAAGGCCATTCAATCGCGCCCTCACGTCGCTGCGTACCGCAACAGCTACGCGGAAGTGTTGCGCCAGTCCGGCGACCTTGCGGGCGCACTGTCGCAGCTCGATCAGGCATTGATGGTGGACCCCGGCAACCCCAAGTTCCTGAACACCCGGGGCCTTATCCTGCACGCCCTCGGACGGGTTGACGAGGCGCAGGAGACGCTCGAGACGGCCGTACGGTGTCAACCCGACGATGCCGCGAGCCAAAACAATCTGGGCAACATTTTGCGCCAACGGGGAGACATGGTTGGCGCACGAAAGGCGTTGATGCGCGCCGATGAGCTGGCTCCGAACAACCCGATAGTAATGACCAATCTCGGTCTGTTGCATCAGGAAATCAGCGATAACAAGGAGGCGGAGGCCTACTATCGACGCGCCCTGGCCGTTCAGCCGAACTACCTGCTCGCGCATGTCAATCTCGGCAATCTGTTGCGGGCGCAGAGCAACATGGCGGAGGCCATCAAACACTACTGGACAGCCGTCGACCTTGCCCCTGAAAACGCCGATATCTGGTCCGATCTGGCCCTCGCGCTTGAAGCATCCAACGACCTGAATGGTTCGGACCGCGCAGTCTCGAAAGCCCTCAAGCTCAAACCCGGGCATCCGGTAGCGCTTACGGTACGCGCCTGCCTGCATCGCCGTGGTGGCGAGCTGGCCAAGGCACGCGCGATGCTTGAAGCAATTCCGGAAGGCGCACTGAACCGCGCCTTGGAACGCTTTGCGCTCAGCAATCTGGGCCAGATTTACGAACGCATGGGCGATTACGACGCGGCATGGAACGCGTTCATGCGCGTCAACATGCTGGCGCGCACCAGTCCCGAATTCGCGGCTTACGATATTCAGGCTCCACGTCGCATGATCGCCCGCCAGATAGCGAGCCTGGTCAGCCCTCATATCGACGACTGGACGATCGCACCGCCTGGTCTGGCGCATCCCTCACCGGTTTTCTTCATCGGCTTCCCACGCTCGGGTACCACCTTGATCGAACACGTCCTCGGCGCACATTCGCGCGTGCTCGCACTTGATGAAACCTCGGCATTGCCAGGCCTCGATGAAGCACTCTCCCAGGACGTCTCCTATCCCGAATCATTGGGTCGCATGTCGGCAGCGGAACTGGACGATCTCAGGGAACGTTATTGGCAAGCCATTCCGATGCCCGCCGATCGTTCCCGTGGGGAGATGCTGGTCGTGGACAAGATGCCAATGAACCTAATGCATATGCTGCTCGCATTCCGCCTGTTCCCCAATGCCAAGGTACTCATCGCACTGCGCGATCCACGCGACGCGTGCTTGAGTTGCCTGTTCCAGGATTTCGAACTGAACAACGCCATGGGCAATTTCCTTACCCTCGAAGACACCGTCTCTTTCTACGCCGAGGTAATGGGGCTCTGGCTACGTACCGATAAAACCCTTGGACAGGTCTCATTACGATTCCGCTATGAGGACGTGATCAGAAACCTTGAGCACGTTGCGCGCGAACTCATCCGCTTCGTCGGGCTTGAATGGGAAGACCCCATCATGGGCTACCGTACTCATACCAAGGACAAAGTCATCAATACGCCCAGCTACCAGCAGGTCATCCAACCGATATACAAAAGCTCGGTCGCACGCTGGAAGCACTACGAAGGGCACATGGCCCCTGGCCTGGCGACGCTTTCCCCGTTCGTCACGGAATTTGGCTACGAGCAGGCAGACACACCCGTTACCCCGACACCTGACCCCGAGATTTCCCAGCCGGTTACCCAACCTCCGGGCATGATGACGATCGCTTAGCGCACCTCGGAGAACGGGAGCAAGTGGCGCCAGGACCGCCCTCGGACCAGATGCACAATTCCTACCGACCCGGCGACATCTCATCCAAGGCCAATCCGGGCCAGCATTGCAATGAGTCCATCTGCCACCACCGTTCACAGACCCGACCTGACTCCTTCTGGGTGCGTCCGGGCCCAGCAACAACCGGCATTCGCCCTGGCACCCAAGTGCCCGGTGGGCCACGCTTAGCCGTCACCCAGCGGATCGGACTCATGGATATATCCCGACTACACGTCCTTCTGGTCAGCAGCACACCTTCGCTCACCTGGCTGGCTACCGGTTGCCTGAATCGGGTTGGCATCAAGCCATCGCTACTGACTTCAACCGATTTCCGGCTACCCCGCTTGTTGCGCCGCACGCGGGTTCACGAGTCATTTCATCCCGCAGACGCTACCGGCCATGCCGACGACGATCTCGGCGCATACTCGGAGAGACTGGTGGCGCGTGTGGAAGATTTCTGCCGTCGCCACAAGGTCGATGTGGTGCTGCCCGTGGATCTGCGCTGCATCCTGCCGATGGGCGAACACTGGCAAAGCGATGCACCCGCCCGCCTGTTCCCTGTCGCCGCCCCGGTGGACATTCGACTGCTGCACGACAAATGGCACTTTTCAACCCTGTGCAAGGAGCGCGGCCTGCCGCAACCGGCGTCTGAACTGATCGCCCGTGACGAAGACATCGACGCGCTTCCGCTGCGTTATCCCATCGTCGTCAAGCCCCTCAATCGCGCCAACAGCGCCGGCATTTATCGACTCGATTCCGCACCAGCGGTTCACGCCCATCTGCGCTCCGGCCTGCCTTTCAGCGCTCCCCCGCTGCTCGCGCAGGAGTTCATTCCGGGACGCGACATGGGGTGCAGCCTGTTGGCCGATCGCGGCGAAATCAAAGCGTTCACGATCTTCCGTCAGTACAAACTCGGTCGCGCCTTCACCGAACACGCCGGAATCGAAGCGATGGCCCGCGAACTGGTCAGCGCCATGCGCTTTCACGGTATCGGCCACATCGATCTGCGCGAAGACCGCCGGGATCGCAGTGCCAAGCTCTTCGAAATCAATCCGCGCGTCTGGGGGTCAATCCTCTATTCCGCGCGTGCCGGCGTGAACTTCCTCGAACTCGGCATCCGTCAGACCCTGGGAGAAGACATCGCAACCGTGTTCAAACCGCTGCGCCCGCGCTGGGTCAGGGTCAGCGCCCGTGACCGCTTGGGTAACCGCATCAACGAGCTCATGTCCCGGCGATAGTGCGTCTGCCAGGGAACCTCTGATTTATTCAGGCGCGGCTCAACTGGACGAATGAAATCGTGGGTTTCAAGGCGCGAAACGCCGCGAATAGCCCGCTATTCGCAAGTTTTGCAACGCGGAAAGCCGTGATTTCAGACTTCAGATGAACGTGCATGAATAGATCAGAGCTTCCCTAGCGCCTTCCCCCGAACAGGGAGCCGAGGATGCCGCGCACGATCTGCCGCCCGATGGTGCTGCCGATGGAGCGGGCCGCACTCTTGGCCAGGGCCTCGACCACCCCCTGCCGCTGGCCCCCACTGCTGCGGGTGCGGGCCTTCGACGCCGCCTCCATTGCTTTAATGTCCTTGGCCTTTTGCGCGGCCTCCTCGGCAGCTTTGGCATCGGCTTCGGCCTTTTTCGCGGCTTCCTCCGAACGTCCCTTGAGAACCTCGTAAGCCGATTCGCGATCCACCGCCTTGTCGTAGGCATCGCCAACGATCGATCTGGCCATCAACCCCTGGCGTTCCTCCGGGTTCAAAGGCCCGATCCGGCTTCCCGGTGGCGCGATGAACACCCGCTGCACGATCCCGGGCGCGCCGGAGTCCTCCAGCATCGAGACCAGGGCTTCACCCACCCCCACTTCCTTGATCGCCGCCTCGGTATCGAGATCCGGATTGGCGCGGAAGGTCTGCGCGGCGGCCTTCACGGCCTTCTGATCATTCGGGGTGAAGGCGCGCAAGGCGTGCTGGACACGGTTGCCGAGCTGGCCGAGCACGTCGTCCGGGATGTCCAGCGGGCTCTGGGTGACGAAATAGACGCCGACGCCCTTCGAGCGGATCAGCCGCACTACCTGTTCGACCTTATCGACCAATACCTTGGGGGCATCATCGAACAACAGATGCGCCTCGTCGAAGAACATCACGAACTTCGGCTTTTCCGGGTCGCCGGCCTCCGGCAGCTGCTCGAACAACTCGGACAGCAGCCAGAGCAGGAAGGTCGAATACAAGGCCGGGGTGTGGATCAGTTTGTCGGCGACCAGCAGATTGATGATGCCCTGACCGTGCTCGTCGGTCTGGATCAGGTCGTCCAGCATCAGCGCGGGCTCGCCGAACAGGCGCTCCACGCCCTGATTCTCCAGTTGCAGGAGCTTGCGCTGAATCGCGCCGACGCTGGCGGGCGAAATATTTCCGTATTCGGTGCGTAGCGCCTCGCGTTCATCGGAGATATGCGCAAGCGTGGCTTTCAGATCCTTCAGATCGAGCAATAGCCAGCCGTTGTCATCGCACACCGCGAACACGATGTTGAGCACGCCTTCCTGGGTGTCGTTCAGACCCAGCAAGCGCGCCAGCAACAACGGCCCCATGTCCGTGATCGTGGTACGAACCGGATGACCCTGCTCGCCGAGCAGATCCCAGAAGGTAACCGGACAGGCGCCGTATTCGAAACCTTCGATGGCGAGTTCGGATACCCGTTGTTCGACTTTGCGGTGTCCGCCACCGACCGCACCGATACCGGACAGATCACCCTTCACATCGGCAAGAAAGACCGGCACGCCGATACGGCTGAACCCCTGGGCGAGCGCCTGCAGAGTGACCGTCTTGCCGGTTCCGGTCGCCCCGGCGATCAGGCCATGACGGTTGGCCATGCGCGGGTTCAGGTGAACGGCGTTGACAGCGTCGGATTTGCCGACGAGCAAGGAAGGGGCCATGCGTTCTCTCTCGAATGGGTTGGGCAGCACCGATATTAGCGCCTCTCCCGCCGGGGAGAAGTCCGCGATCGCACCCGCTCCGCCCTCAGGGATCGACACAAGCACAGAAATGCGACACAGAGTCGTAAATACAGCCATCCGCGCTCGACAATGGGCGCGTCGGGCATGGCTCGCCGAAATAGGGGTCTGTGCCTCACATGACTATTGCCATCTTTATATCGCTATTTAATTTATTTCTAATATATCAATCCGTATCATTCCCCCGTCTCGGCTAACGCCCGTCCCGAAATCACCCGCAACGGATTCCATGAGCAACGCCCTCGCCGACCGCAAACCCGACAGCAAGCCCATCCTCAAATGGCTGCGCGGACACCGGGACCTCGCCGGACGCTATCTCGGCCTGACCACGATCGTGGGCGCACTCGGCGGGTTGCTGATCGTCGCTCAGGCATGGCTGATCGCACTCAGCATCAACGCCGTGTTGTTCGAAGACGCCGCTCTGGCCGATGTCGAAGCGTGGCTCTGGCTCGGACTCGCGGTATTGATCGGTCGATCGGTACTGGTCTGGCTTGGGGAAGTATTCAGCTTTCGGGGCGCCGCCCAGGTACGACACGCCTTGCGCATCGCGCTTTTCGATCATATTCGCGCACTGGGCCCGGTGGCGCTGCATCAGGCGCGGGGACCGCGTGTTGCCCGAGCCGACCGGCCGCCCACCGACGCCCAGGCGGCGGGCGCGCTCGCCAACACCCTGACCGACGGCATTGAAGGTCTGGAGGGCTATTACGCCCGCTACCTCCCGGCAACCACCCTGATGGGCATGCTGCCGCTGATCCTGCTGCTGTTCGTGTACCCGGCGGACTGGCTGTCGGGGACCATGATGCTGGTCACTGCACCGCTGATCCCGCTGTTCATGATCCTGATCGGCAAGGGCGCGGAGTCCCTCAATCAGAAGCAATGGCGCGAGCTGGCGCGCATGAGCGCCCACTTCCTCGACATCATCCAGGGACTGACCACCCTCAAGCTGTTCAATGCGAGCAAACGCGAGGCGGCGATCATCGGCGCGATTTCGGAACGTTTCCGGATCAGCACCATGCGCGTGCTTCGGGTCGCATTCCTGTCCTCGGCGGTACTCGAATTCTTCGCCACGGTCAGCATCGCCCTGGTCGCGGTGTTCATTGGCTTCCGCCTGCTTGCCGGCGAGATGGACTTCCTATACGGATTCTTCGTGCTGCTGATCGCGCCGGAGTTCTACCTGCCGCTGCGCAACCTGGGCACCCAGTACCACGCCCGCATGGAAGCCGTGGGGGCGGCGGAGCAGATGATTGCGGTGCTCGATCAAGCATTGCCGCCACGCCCAAATGGCAATGAGTTTCTCGACCGGGGCCGTGAACTGAAGATCGAGTTCGACGCCGTGGAGCTGAGCTACGAGGCCGACCGCAAGGCCCTTGATTCGGTGAGCTTCGCCATCCCACCCGGCGAAACACTGGCCGTGATCGGTGCCAGCGGTGCGGGCAAGACCAGCCTCATGAATCTGCTGCTCGGCTTTGTCGAACCGGACGCCGGAGCACTGCGCATCAACGGCACACCGTTACCCGATCTCGATCTGGCGGGCTGGCGGTCCCACATCGCCTGGCTGCCTCAGAACCCTCGCCTGTTCGCAGGCAGCATCGCCGACAACATCCGGCTTGGCGCCCCGGATGCCGACGACACCGCCGTGATCGCAGCAGCCCGTGCCGCCCACGCCGATGCCTTCATCGACAAGCTCCCGCACGGGTACGAAACCGCCATCGGCGAGGCCGGCGCGGGACTTTCCGGCGGTCAGATCCAGCGCATCGCCCTGGCCCGCGCCTACCTGCGCGATGCGCCCCTGTTGATCCTGGATGAACCGACGGCCTCGCTGGATGCGGAGAGCGAAACCCTGATCAACGATGCCCTAGCGGTATTATGTCGCGGGCGCAGCGTGATCCTGATCGCCCATCGGCTGCAGACACTCTCGCTTGCCGATCGCATCCTGGTCATGGAGGACGGACGCATCGCCCAGATCGGTCGTGCGGAACAACTCGCTGCGGAAGGCGGCGCCTATGCCGGGCTGCTGGCAGCCTGGGAGGGGACGAAATGACCCGTCGCAGCGATCTTCGCCGTCTGCTCGCCCTGCACCGACCGTACCTCGGCTGGCTGCTTGCCGGCATGTTGCTGTCGTTGTTGGCGACCCTCGCCAATGTGGCGCTTATGGCGACCTCCGGCTGGTTCATCGCGAGCATGGCCATCGCCGGTGTGCTCGGTGCGCAGATCAATTACTTCCTGCCCTCCGCAGGCATTCGCGGCTTCTCCATCCTGCGCATCATCAGCCGTTATGGCGAACGACTGGTCACCCATGAGGGCACCTTCCGGGTAATCACGGTGGTGCGGATGTGGTTCTACGAGCGCATCGAGCCGCTTGCTCCGGCACGACTTCAAGGTCTGCACAGCGGCGATCTGCTCAGCCGTCTGCGCGCCGATGTCGATCGTCTGGATCGGTTCTACCTGAGCATCCTGTTGCCGTTGACGGTCGCGGGCGTGGCGGTCCTGCTGTTCACCCTGTTCCTGGCCATGCACAGCCCGCTGGCAGCCCTGGTCAATCTTGGCATGTTGCTGCTCGCCGGGGTCGGCGTTCCCTTACTGGTGAATGCGCTTGGCAGCGCCGCCGGACGGGAACGGATTGCGTTGGAAGCGGAACTGCGCACTCGGGTGATCGATGGGGTACAGGGCCTCGCCGAACTCACGGTTTATGGCGCGGACGACACCCAATCGGAGCGGATCGAGGCTGCCAGCCACGCCATGATCAAACGGCAGGAAACCCTGGCCGGCCTGGGCGCGATGTCCCAGGGCGCCCTGGTCCTGATCAGCGGCGCGGCCGTCATGGGCGGCCTGCTGGTTACCATTCCCCTGGTGCGTTCCGGCCTGTTACCCCCCGCCAACCTCGCCATGATCGCGCTGTTCACGCTGGCCACGTTCGAAGCGATCGCGCCGCTGCCAAACGCCTTCAAGGTACTGGGAGAGACCCTGGCGTCGGCGCGACGTCTGTTCGCGCTGGTCGATGCGGAACCCGAAGTGCCGGAACCGGGCTGGCCCGTGACCCACAGAACGCAACCTGCGACCATCGAATTCCGCGACGTGCACTTCGCCTATCCAGGCCGCGCCACCGTGCTCGACGGTATCGACCTGCGCATCGAAGCGGGTGAACGCATCGCCATTCTCGGTGCAACCGGCTCCGGCAAAAGCACCCTGATCAACCTGCTGTTGCGCTTCTGGGCCGCCGATCGCGGCACTGTGCTGTTCGCCGATGAAGATGTGCGCGCCTGGTCCGGGGAGTCCTTGCGACGGCGCCTGTCGGTGGTCTCGCAACACGCCCATATCTTCAATGCGACCCTGCGAGAAAACCTGCTGATCGCGAACCCGAACGCCAGCGAAGCGCAAATCGTTTTGGCCTGCGCGCAAGCCGGAATCGCGGATTTCGTTCAGGAACGCGGCCTGGACAGCTTCGTCGGCGAAGCCGGTATCAAACTCTCCGGTGGTCAGCGTCGCCGACTCGCGCTGGCGCGTGCGCTGCTGCGAGACACCCCGGTATTGATCCTCGACGAGCCCAGTGAAGGCCTGGATGCGCGCACCGAACAGCGCCTGATGCGCGGCCTGATCGCGGACAATCCGGCGCAGACCCGCGTGTTCATCACCCATCGCTTTGCCGGTCTGGAATCCATGCACCGCATCGTGGTCATGGACCAAGGCCGCATCGTCGAAACCGGCACCCATGCGGACCTCATGGCGAAAGACAGCGTCTATCGGCGGTTGCGCCGCCTTTGATCGACCCGCCGTGCGCGCATCTCAGACATCGCCATAGCGCACGCCATCGCCCAGCCAACGCTGTAATAGCGGTGTGGGATCGATCTCCGACAGGTCGAGAAAGGCGTCCGCAGCGTCCCGCGCATCGTCGAGCAGGACCGCATCACGGCCAAGATCGGCGATCCGGAACTGCACCATGCCGGTCTGGCGCGTGCCGAGCACCTCGCCTGGGCCGCGAATCTCCAGATCCTTCTGCGCGATCACGAAACCGTCGTTGCTCTCACGCATCACCCCCAGGCGGTCCTTGGCACCTTGGGACAACGGTGGGTGATACATCAGCACGCACGCACTGGCGGCGGTGCCGCGCCCGACCCGACCGCGCAATTGATGCAGTTGCGCCAAGCCCAGGCGTTCCGCGTTCTCGATCACCATCAGGCTGGCGTTTGGCACATCGACACCGACTTCAATCACCGTGGTCGCGACCAGCAAACCCGTCTCGCCCGACTTGAAGGCGGCCATCCCGGCTTCCTTGTCCGCCGATTTCATGCGCCCGTGAACCAGGGCCACACGAATCTCCGGCAACACTTCGGCCAGGCGTGCAGCGGTATCCTCGGCTGCCTGGGCCTGCAGCACCTCGGATTCCTCGATCAGGGTGCAGACCCAATACGCCTGACGGCCTTCACTACACGCGCCGCGAATCCGCTCCATGACCTCGTCGCGGCGGGAATCCGGGATGACGACGGTGGTCACCGGGGTACGCCCCGGCGGCAGCTCGTCGATCACCGAGACATCCAGATCGGCGTAAGCCGTCATCGCCAGAGTGCGCGGAATCGGGGTCGCGGTCATGATCAGCTGATGCGGGTAACGCCCGTCGCGGGCGCCCTTCTCACGCAAGGCGAGACGCTGATGCACGCCGAAGCGATGCTGCTCATCGATGATCACCAGGCCGAGATCGTCGAAGGCGACGTCGGTCTGAAACAGGGCATGGGTGCCGACCACGACCCGCGCCCGACCCTGGGCGATGTCTTCGAGTGCCGCACGCCGGGTACCGACCTTCTGTTTCCCGGACAGCCAGGCGACCGGGATGCCGAGCGGTTCCAACCAGGTGCTGAAGTTCTGGTAATGCTGCTCGGCGAGCAGTTCGGTCGGCGCCATCACCACAGCCTGAAAACCGGCTTCGACCGCATGTAACGCGACGCATACCGCGACCAGGGTCTTGCCCGACCCGACATCCCCCTGCACCAGGCGCTGCATCGGCCAGGCACGGCGCATGTCGGCGACGGTCTCGGCAATCACCCGGTCCTGCGCGTTCGTGGGGCGAAACGGCAAACGATCCACGAGTTGCCGAGCCAGCGTCCCGGTATCGCGAATCTCGGGCGCCGGATTGCGCTGGGTCTGCTGACGCAGCAGGCGCAGGCTGAGCGCGTGCGCCATCAGTTCCTCGAAGGCGAGGCGGCGTTGCGCGGGGTGAGTGCCGTCCGCGAGCAGATGCAGTTCGGTTTCCTTGGGCGGGCGATGGATGTCGTTCAATGCCGCCGCCAGATCGTCGAGCCGATAGCGTGCGCGGAGCGTTTCGGGGAGCAGTTCAGTAACCCGTCCGCCATCGTTGAGCAGGGCAAGCGCCTGTTCGGTGAGGCTGCGCAGCGTGAGTTGATGCACGCCTTCGGTGGTGGGATAGATTGGCGTCAGCGTGTCTTCTTCCAGCGGCGAGGTGCTCTCGTCCACACGCCGGGTCTCCGGATGCACCATTTCCAGCCCGTTCGGGCCGGGGCGCACCTCGCCAAAGCAACGCAGATGCACGCCGCGCGCATAACTGGCGGCCTGCGCACGGCTGAAGTGGAACAACCGCAAGGTCAGCCAGCCCGTGCCGTCGGAAACCCGAACCAGCAGCATGCGTCGGCGGCGCATGACCTCGCTGCTCTGCTCGACCACGCAGTCGATGGTGGTCTCCTCGCCAGGGCGCAGACTGCCGATGCGGGCGATCCGGGTGCGATCCTGATAACGCAGCGGGAGATGGAAAAGCACATCCTGAACGTTACGCAGACCCAGCTTGCTCAGCTTCTCCAACATCTTCGGCCCCACACCCTTGAGTGCCGTCAGCGGCGTCTCGTGCAGCGGTGGGCGCGGCGCGGACATCAGCGGAGCACCGCCGGCAAAGGCAGCGACGCAGTCGGTATGCGCGACCGTGCGCGGACACGGGAAAGGCAGCTTGGCGTCTCGACGTCGTTACACGGAACGCGATTCATCGCCTACTTCCGGACTTCGATACGCTCGTTGCCGGCAACCTGGATGCGACGTCCGTCCAGGGTCTCGAAACGCCGATCCTCAACCAGGTTGGCGCGGGAACGGTATTCAACGGTCTTGCCGGTCTGGGTATCGATCACGGCGACCGTGACCTCCTGCTGGCGGTCCTGCCATTGCCAGATGAACCCGACCACGCTGATCAGCAGGACGATGCCGATGAACAGCCACGCGGTCTGGCGGGCGACATTGATCTTGGGCTGAGTCGGCGAGGCGACGGACTGGGCCCGATCTTGGGAGGGAGCCCGTTTGCTGCGTGCGAGCACCATCGCAATCACAATCAGCAGAACCAGTGCGAACAGTACCTTGCCGATCATGAAGCCACTCCGGTGAGTTGATCGAAGATGCGAAAGCCCGCGACATAAGTCCCGATCGCCGAACCTATCGTGCTGAACAGGAAAACCAGCAAGGTCCGGGCAACGCGGTTGCGCCACCAGCCGCCCAGCCCGGCGGTGTCGTGGCGCAAGGTCGAGAAGTCGCCGACGCGGGGCTTGCGTAACCACAACTCGATGCCGGCGGTCACCATGCCCGCGCCGATGGTCGGATTCAGCGAGGTGATCGGTGCGGCCACGAAGGCACCCAGCACGGTCAAGGGATGGCCCAGCGCAATCGCGGCACCGATCGCCGAGAGCCCCCCGTTTATGAGTATCCAGTCCCAGACCAGTCCCCAGCCCATGGCCGGGCTACGCTGAAAGCCGATCGCGAACCCGGTCACCACCAGGGCGACGATCAGCCACGGGACCCAACGCCACCAGCGTGCGCCCTGCGGGACCTGATCGAGTTCCGCGATCACATTCAGATGATGCGAATCATCGGCGATCGATTGGCCATTCAGTTCTTTCTCGATGCCGCGCAGATGCCCGGCGCCGAGCACCACCAGAACGTTGCGGGGTCGGGCGGTTTCGATCTCGTGCAACAGGCGCGCGGCCATGTAACGGTCGCGTTCGACGATCAGCGCCTGAAACAGCTCCCGTTCCTGATCAGCAAACTGCGCGAACGCGGATTCGAGCATGTCGCCTTCCTTGATGCGCTCGATCTCGGCCTCCTCGACCTTTTCACTGGAAACGACCGAGGCCAGCAGTGAGGACAGCAACTCGAAGCGTCGCCACCAGGGCATGCCGCGATAGACGCGCTTCAGCGTCGTACCGACCTCGCGGTCGATCAGCCAGACCGGCTTGTGATGCGCGCGGGCGTGATCGACCGCCGCACGCATTTCCGCGCCCGGTTCGATCCCGAACTGTTCCGCGAGCCGCTGCTGATACGCCCCCAGGGCGAGGCTGGCGATGACCATCGTGCCCTTGCCTTCACGCAGCACATGGAACAGATCCATGCGCGCCATCGCATCGGGATCAACAATGGCGTGATAGCGGCTGGGGCAGAGTTCAACCGCGACCGCATCGTAATCGCCATGTTCCAACTCGGCGGCCACAGCCTCGGCGCTGGCGCGCGAAACGTGGGCGGTACCGAGCAGGGTGAGTTGGGTGTCGCCGAGGGTGAGCTGCTGAATGGGTTCAGACATGGGCGGCGAGTATAGCGGGGCGGCTTCGATGAGGCTTCAAGCCGGCAACGCTACGCTTTATGCCGGCCTACATTGACGGATGCGGCCTCATTGTAGGCCGGCATAAAGCGTAGCGTTGCCGGCTTGAGGTATCAGGATGCGACCGCCGCAGCACCGAGCAGCGCGGCGTCCTGATCCAGGCAGACGCGCACCGACAGGCCGACGAGCAGGTCGCGGAAGCGCCCTTTGGCGGTGAAGGCATTCCAGAAGCCGCCCTCGCGCAGGATCGGCAGCAGTTTGGGCGCGATGCCGCCGCCGAGGATCACGCCGCCGGTGGCGAGCGTCTTCAATGCCATGTTGCCGGCCTCGGCGCCGTACAGATCACAGAACCAGTCGATGGCCGTGCGTGCCTGTGGATCGCCGCCGAGGGCATGCAGGCCGATCGCGGCGGCACCTTCGCCGGCGTCCAGCGCGGCGGCGAGTTCCGGGTTCGCGACATGCGGCGATTCGTTGTCGAGGAAGTCGTACAGCACCGGGATGCCGAGCCCGGAGATCACGCGTTCGTTGCTGACATGGTCCGGATACAAGCTGCGCAGGTAGGCGAGCAGACGGTCGTCACGCTCGTTGCGGGGGGCGAAATCGGTGTGTCCGCCCTCGGTCGGCAATGCGGTGATCCGGTCGCCGACACGGCAGACGATGGCCTCGCCAAGCCCGGTGCCGGCGGCGAGCACGGCGATGGTGCCTTGTGGATCGATCTGCGCTGTCCCCGGGTTGAGTTCGACGAACGCCTCATCCGGGAGGTACATCAGACCGTGTGCGGTCGCCACCAGGTCGTTGACCAGGGCGACGCGATCGATCCCGGTGTGCGCGGCAATATCTTCGACGGAGACCTGCCAGGGCAGGTTGGTCGCGGTGCAGGCCCCATCGCGCACCGGGCCGGCGATGCCGAATCCGGCAGCGGCGGGTTTGACTGCATCGCCCAGAAAGTCCGCCAGGATCGGCGCCAGTCCGGGAAAGGACTGGCTCGGATACGTCTTGCGGCGCTGCATGACCAACTGGTTGTCGTACAGGGCCAGAACGGTCTTGGTGCCACCGATGTCGCCGGCGAGGATCATGGGCCTTAGGGGAACCTCTGATTTATTCAGGCGCGGCTCAAATGGACGAATGAAATCGTGGGTTGCAAGGCGCGAAGCGCAGTGAATAGCCCGCTATTCGCAAGTTTTGCAACGCGGAAAACCGTGATTTCAGACTTCAGATGAACGTGCATGAATAGATCAGAGGTTCCTTAGAGGGTGTTTACAAAAACCTGAATACCCGGCGTGAGCGCCAAATCGCCGTTTTTCAGGACCATTCTGGTCGCTCAGGGAGCTTGTCGGAGCGTATCGGGACCGAACCGGGACGCGCGCCGGCTCAGTTCTCTTCCTCGACTTCGAGACCGTGCTTATGGGTCTCGTTGATGCGTACCAGCAGATATTTGAACGGCAAGGCACCCTCTTCCGCGTCCCGCACGATACTCATGAAAGCGAGGTCTTCGCGGCCAAACGCATAGGTACCGGCCACCATGTCGTCATACACGCCGCGAACCGCGTTTTCGAGCTTCTCCAGAAACACCGGCGCGTCATGCATGCCTTCGTTGTCGTATTCGATTGCGGCACGCAGGTCTTCGACTTCGAACAGCGCGTTCTTGACCAGATCGATGTATTCCTCGACGGTGCGGGCACGCTTCAGGCCGGTTTCTTTGGGTTTGACGATATTGTTCACAGGGAACGCTCCTCACGGACGGTGCGAAATATGGCCCGGTATTCTCGCACCTGATCGGCCGTGAGCAAGAACACCCCGTCGCCGCCGTGTTCGAAATCCACCCAGGTGAAGCCGACATCCGGGAACACACCTTCCAGCGCCTCGGCGCTGGCGCCGACTTCGACCACGAGCACGCCTTGGGGATTCAGATGTTCCGCCGCATCGCAGAGGATACGGATGACCAGATCGAGACCGTCCTCGCCGGCGGCCAGACCGAGCTCGGGTTCGGCGTGGAATTCGTCCGGCATGGCGGCGAGTTCCTCCTCATCCACATAGGGCGGGTTGCAGACGATCAGGTCGTATTTCTGAGCGTGCAGTTCCTCGAACAGATCGGATTCGACCAAGCGCACCTGGTCCTGCATGTCGTGCCGTTCGACGTTGATCGCCGCCACCGCGAGTGCATCGTCGGAAATATCCGTGGCATCGATCTGGGCGTCCGGAAAATAGTGCGCGCTGGCGATGCCGATGCAGGCACTGCCACAGCAAAGATCCAGGACCCGCTTGACCTTGTCCGGCTCGACCCAGGGCTCGAAATGCCGCGTAATCAGTTCGGCGATCGGTGAGCGCGGCACCAGCACGCGCTCATCCACATAAAAGCGCAAGCCTGCAAACCAGGCCTCGTGGGTCAGGTATGCGGCCGGGGTACGGCTCTCGACACGTTCCTGCACCCAATCCACGATGGCGCGGCGTTCGCGCATGGTCAGGCGCGCATTCAGGTAATCCGGGTGAAGATCGAAGGGCAGATGCAGGGCGGGAATCACGAGTGCATAGGCCTCATCAAAAGCGTTATCGGTACCGTGCCCGTAGAACACGCCCGCCTCCTCGAAGCGGCTCGCCGCCCAACGCAGAAAATCCCTGACGGTGTGCAACTGCTCGACCGCCTCATCGATCTGCACTTGATCCAGACGCTTGTGCTTCATCAATCCATACTCGCTTTGTAAACTTGACGGCCCTTCGCCGCTTCGGTGGCACTTATTGTCACGGCGGAGATGCCATGTCTTCCAATCTTTCTCTCGTTCGACGGGCAACCGACCTGGCCCTGTCCCTGCCTCTGTATCCGCTGCCGCATCATGCCCTGTCACGCCTGATGCACGCCTTCATGCGAATCCGCAACCCGGCGATACGTACCGCACAAATGCGATTTCTGACGCGCCTTTACGGAATAGACGTCAGTGAAGCACAGGATGCGGATTTCGCTTCGTATGACCATTTCAATGCCTTCTTTACGCGCGCCTTGAAAGCGGATGCACGACCGTTGGACCCCGATCCGGACAACCTCGTCTCCCCGGTCGACGGTGCCGTCAGTCAGGCCGGGCGCATTCAAGGCGAAAGCATCTTCCAGGCCAAAGGCCACGAATACAGCCTGCTGGAACTGTTGGGCGGCGAGGCCGAGCGCACTACGCCCTTCTTCGACGGCGACTTCGTGACCCTATATCTGTCACCGCGTGACTATCACCGCGTACATATGCCGATTTCCGGCACCCTGCGCCAGATGATTCATGTCCCCGGCCGACTGTTCAGCGTCGCCCCGCACACCGTGCGCAGCGTGCCCCGCCTGTTCGCCCGCAACGAGCGCGTGATCGCGCTGTTCGATACCGAGATCGGCCCGGTCGCGCACATCCTCGTCGGTGCGATCTTCGTCTCCAGCATGGACACGGTCTGGGCCGGGACCGTCACCCCGCCCTCCGGCAGTTATATCAACGTGACCCACTATCACGGCGATGACGTGGTGCTGGAACGTGGTGCGGAAATGGGGCGCTTCAACATGGGCTCCACCACCATCACCCTGTTCCCGAAAGGCGCCATCGAATTCGCGCCGGAAATCGTTCCTGGCGCCAAGGTACGCATGGGGCAGCGCCTGGCGAGCCCATTGGCGGATCGATAGTCGTCAGCATCGGCCTGTTACCGGGACGTCGAGGCGCTCAAATCTGACCCCAAGCAAAAAGCCCATTCACCTTACCCAGATCAATTAATTCGCCCCGTTGAGCCTCTAGGGTTGCAAGGAGCTATCCGGCTACGGCGACGCATGGGAGCGGCATCATGGGCGACACGATGTGGCGGGTGATGATGGTGATGCTGGTATCGGGCTGTCTGTTTTCGCCCCAGGCATTTTCCAAAAAGGCCATCTATGAGCCCCCGGGGGGGCACTTCAAGATCGTCGCCAAGGGTGTCATGGCCGGCGACGGCGTGCCCACCGAAGCCATGATGGACCTTTTCAACGCCCTCGAGACGGCGCGCGATTTCTACGCCGACCTCGGCTTTTCCGTCCCCGATCATCTTCGCGTTCGCCTGAAGGAGGTGAAGTCGGACAACCTGGGCGGCTACGTGCCGAACATCCTGTCCATGCCCGGCACCCATCAGATCAATATCAACGTACTCGTGAACGAGGACGGCGTGCGAACCGGGCTCAACGCCACCAACGCGCAGCGGCGCGTGACCGCCGCGCATGAGCTATTTCATGCGGTTCAGTTCATGAGCCTGACCGGAACTCAGAAACTGGCCCTTGGCAAGGCGTGGTTGCGAAACCGCGCAGATTCGGCCGACGCGTCGATGCAGACCGACTTCTGGCCGATTTTCGAAGGCATGGCCGAGACCATGGCCTGGATGATCTTCCCTCAGGATTTCACCAACCCGGCCTATTCCGACACCCTGCGCGGCCAGTTCTGGTTTTCCCCGAACGAATACGACGGCATGAATCAGAGCTGCGGCACGACACCGCCGTATCCCTATCGCTACGTAAACCCGTGGCAGATTCCGCTATGGACCAGCCAGTGCGGGTGGCTGCAAAAGCATGAGACCGCCGGTGCCTACACGGTGCCATTCTGGCTGGCGTTGTCCCAGCAAGTGAACGGTCGGCCCATACGAACCGGGAACACCGTCGATTACCGCCCGACGGCTCAGGCCATGGCGGCAATATGGCGATCGGTGGCGCGCTTGATGACCGCCTCTGTGAACTCCAAGCAGCTGGCAGCGAGCATGCAGGCGGGATTGACCGATTTCCTGCATTCCCGATCGCTGACCCGGGCGGATATTCGTGATCGGCTGACCTTGGCGACCGGGGTCGAGCGCTTCACCGATGACCCGCCGCGCCATCCCAAGGATTACGGCGTAACGCAACTGCGCGATTTCGAATTGGGAGGCCTGGATCAGGAGTCGCGTGCCAATCATCTGTCGTGGTTGCTCACCCAGTTGCTCTACCCACCCAATGGACAGGCCGGGAATACCACCGATCTGGTCATTCCGTTCATGACCAATACCGTTCCAACGGACATCGAGGAAGGTCGCCTGATCACTTACGACTACCCCGATGAACTGCCGGCCTTTGCCAATCTCAGTCTCTCGCGTTCACATCCGCTGACGCGGTCGACGGTGGTCCCGCCCGCTGCGATCGAAGCGGTCGCGGACGGACTTACCCCAACCTGGGCGCCGCCGCTGATGATTGCCGGTTTCCGCGACAGCGGCTCCACCCGCGTCGCACCGCAACTTCGCGAGATCGTCGGCGACGGCAGTCAGCTGGATCTCAACAACTTCCTGTTGCGCGATGTCTCCCTGCTGCAGTTGGCCAAACGTCACGGCACCTTGCGGTATCGCTATAAGTTTCTCGGCAATAACGGCCCTTTAGGCCGAGGCCAGAGCAACATGATGGCGCCAGACACCGGCGAGTGGCTGATTTATGAATTATTGCCCGATCGGCGCCTGCACAGTGAGGTCGTCAGTGTGATGCTCACCCCATCGGCTGAGCCCGCTGAGCCGTCCCCGGCGATACCGGCATCCTGGTATGACTCGGAGATTTTCGACGTGGTGCCACGCACCGAGGACCGGAAAGGCATCTGGGGCACCGGCAATGCCGGACTCGATGTGCGCTATCAGGTCCTGCAGACCCCACCGCTCAGCGGGTCGCCCGGCAATCGCGCACGCGTGGACATTGCCCGCCATCGGATCGGCAATCAGGGCGGCGGGCAATTCTGGCTATCGGCGGTCAGCGAAGACCTCGATGCCAACCCAAAACCCGATCTGATCGTGCGCACCCTGAAGGTCGATTACCTGCCGGGTTCCGTGGGTAGCGGGGCCGGATCATCGAACTGCGCGGCGAGCAATCCAACCGTCTCGGTGTACGTCACCAATCAGGGTACCGCTCACGCCGCGCCGGTGCGCGTACGTATTGCCGGCAGTTACGAATCCCGCCGCCTGAGCCGCTCCCCGGGTACCCCGGGTCTGGTGGTGGTCACACCGCACACGATCGACGATTCCATTCACATCCAGGGTGGCATCGCCCCGGGCGAAACACGCCGCGTCCGCTTCGTCCTTTCTGCCCACGGCAATGAGACCGCAACGGCCGTACAGGCGCGCATCAAGGTCGATAGCCGCTCGAAAGTCGATGAGGCGCTCGAGAACAACAATGTGGCAATCACCGGGCCGGTGGACAACCCCTGCGGTTCGAGCGGCGTACCGCTGTTCTCGGCGCTTGCATCGTGGCTCGACAGTCCTGCGTCCACCGACTTCGACAACGCGGACTGGCTCCAGGCGTTGACGCAGATAGAGGATCAAGGGTCCGAAGCGACCCGCCGGGTTCTGTCCCCGATATTGCGCTGGATGGACAAGGGCGGCGCACGACCCGACGACCAAGGTGACGCACGCTTTTCCGCCCTGCTGGATCGTCTGTCTCGACTGCGCGCACGTCGGGCCCGACACGATGCCTCCGCACCCAAACTAACACCCGTGGCGCTGACCGCGTATCCGGGATGGCTACGACTCAGCCCGGCCGGGTTGGTCCTGGAAGACGAAGGTGGCATTACCCCTGCAGACCCGACACAGGCGATCGCCTTGGTGAATATCCCGCCAAACCTCCCAGACGGGGACATCTATTTCAACGACGTTCAGACCCAATACGACAGCGGAGACAAACTCATCCCGGTCCCGCCAGGGCAAGCCCGAATCGAACTACGCGATGAGGATGGCGCGCTGATTGACCACTGGGAGCTCAGCGCGAAGGCAGGCGCAGTGCAGACACTCTCGCCGCCTTTGCCAAGTGAACATTGAGCCAGCTCGGCATCGTCCGCGACCGGCCCAAAGGACCGTTCCCGGATTTGACTGTGTCCGTATTGATTCGGGCATTACACTCCGGGCTCAAACGGCCTAATCGGAGTGCTCGAACATGCGTTGGAAGACGGGGCGTCGCAGCAGCAACATTGAAGATCGTCGTGGCGCACCAACGCTGGGTGGCCTGGGCAGTGGACGACGGCTACCCCTGCGCGGGAAAAGCGTCGGCGGTGGCCTTGGCACCATCGTGCTGGTGCTGGTGGCGATGTATTTCGGGGTCGATCCGAGCATCTTCCTGGGTGGCGGTGGCGGTATCGGACTGGCGCCGACCACGCAAACCCAGCGGCCAGCCAATCTCAGCCCGGAGCAGCGGCAGTTGGCGGATTTCGTCTCGGTGGTCCTCGCGGACACCGAAGACACCTGGCATGCGATCTTCAAGGCATCCGGCGACACTTATGAAGAGCCGGCGTTAGTGCTGTTCAGCGGTTCCACCCGCTCCGGATGCGGGGTCGGGGAAGCGGAAATGGGGCCGTTCTATTGTCCTGCCGACCACAAGGTCTATATCGACCTGAGCTTTTACGAAGACCTGAAACGTCGTCACGGCGCGCCGGGCGACTTCGCTCAGGCGTATGTGATCGCCCATGAGGTCGGCCATCACGTTCAGACCTTGCTGGGCATCTCGCCCAAGGTTCAGGAAGCCAAGCGCAAGGTATCCAGGACTGAGGCGAATCAGCTATCCGTGCGGCAAGAGTTGCAGGCGGATTGCTTCGCCGGTCTCTGGGCGAATCATGCGGATCGGGCGCGCAACATCCTTGAACAGGGCGATGTGGAGGAGGCGCTGACTGCGGCAACGGCGATTGGCGATGACCGCCTGCAGAAGCAGGCTCGCGGCTACGTGACCCCGGACAGCTTCACCCACGGCAGTTCCGAACAGCGGGTGCGCTGGTTCAAGCGTGGTTTGAGCGAGGGCACGCTCGCTGCCTGCAACACCTTCAAGGCAGACCGCTTGTAGGCGGATTTATCCGGTCCTCGCGCGAGCACGCGGGGACCGGAATCGCGTCACCAGATCGTCTTATGGCGTTTCCGGCGCCGCAGTGCGATGCATGGCCTCATTGAGTTGCTGCATCATCGGTGAATCGGGACTGACCGGTTCGATGCTCTGGATGCGCGTTGCATTGAGCACCATATGGTCAGGGCGGTGGAGTTCCGCCGCACGGGGTACCAGCACCAGTTGCGGTGGCTGGCCTTCACCCTGGCTGCGCCGGGCGATCTGAATCACGTTTCGCATAACCGGCCAGCCGGTATCGAGCTTTTCCAGACGACCGATATATATCTGCCCGGAATCGAGCACCACGGCCTGGAAGTCCGTCCCCGCGACCGTGCTACCCGGTGTCGCGATGTTCTGCGCGACCAATACCAGCAACAACAGTGCGATCAGGGTTTCGATGATCAAGCGCAGCGTGGAATTGCGCGTGGATGCCGATTCGGTCACGGGGAATCTCCGGTCATGGGCCCTGTCGTGGGCCCAGAAGTGGGCAAGGGGCTGCCATTCAATCTATGCCAATCGAGGATACCGTCCCATATCTCCTGGGCAGTCTCGGCAAACCAGAATATGTCGAGATCCTCGGCGTCGATGACGCCCTCATCGACAAAGTGTTCGAAGTTGATCGCGCCGCGCCAGAATTGTTCCCCAACCAGGATGATCGGCAATGGTCGGATGGTCCGGGTCTGAATCAGCGTCAAGGCTTCGAACAGCTCATCCATGGTGCCGAATCCGCCGGGAAACGCGACGATCGCGCGTGCACGCAGCATGAAGTGCAGCTTGCGCAGCGCAAAATAGCGGAAGCGCAGAGCCAGTTCCGGGGTGAGATAACAATTCGGGTATTGCTCGTGCGGCAAATCGATATTCAGACCGACGGTCCGTCCGCCAACGTCATGCGCACCCCGATTGGCCGCTTCCATCATGCCTGGGCCGCCGCCGGTCATAAGCAACATGCGGCAGTTTGCCGGTGGGCCGTTCGAATTGGCGACGATGCGCCCGAATTCCCGCGCCACGTCGTAATAGCCACTCTTGGCGACGATGCGTTCGGCGATCGCCAGTTTCGCCGCCAGCGCCGCGTCCCCAGGATTGGCCGCCAGCGCCGCTGCCGCTTCCGTGCGTTTCCGTTCGGCTTCGGCCGGCTCGGTGATGCGCGTACTGCCGAAGGCAACAATGGTGTGATCGACCCCATGTTCACGAAGTATCAGCTCCGCCTTTTCGTACTCGAGCTGCAGGCGAATGCCACGCATTTCCTCGCGTTCGAGGAATTCGGTGTCCTGATCGGCACGTCGATAACTTGCCGATGCCATGATCTTGTCAAGGCGCGAAGGGGCTTGCGGATCGCGTTCGCCCCGATTTTTCTCCCAGACCGGCAACGGGGCATGGCGCTTGCGCGGATCTGGCGGTGTCGGAATTCGGCTGCCAAGGCGATGTGGCACGGTATCCTGGGGTTTGTCGGTCATTCCAGATCTCTATGTCCGGGTGGGGTCACGGGAGCGGTTCATTCAAGTCGCTTGATCGCGCAGACACAAGCTTGATGGGCCCAGCTTGCCCGCTTACGTGCCATCCGGCAAAATTGCGCGTTCCGCCACAAACGGGCTGGCTCCGAAGCCCACGGCGACCTCATTCCTCAAACCCTCCGCTTCCATCCAGCCGCAATCCTGCGCAGGAGAACACCATGTCCAAGAAGCATCCCGTCGTCGCCGTTACCGGCTCTTCCGGTGCCGGCACCACCACGGTCAAGCGCGCTTTCGAGCACATCTTCTACCGCGACGGCATCAAGCCGCTGGTCATTGAAGGTGACAGCTACCACCGTTACAACCGCGTCGAGATGCGCGAAGCCGTCGCCAAGGACACCACCGGCACCCTGAGCCACTTCGGCCCGGAAGCCAACCTGTTCGACGTGCTCGCCGAGACCTTCGAGACCTATGGCAAGACCGGCGGCTGCAAGCGTCGTTATTACCTCCACTCCAAGGAAGAGGCGGCCGCCTATCCGGGTCAGGAACCGGGTGAATTCACCCCCTGGGAAGAAATGGCCCCGGGCACCGACCTGCTGTTTTATGAAGGCCTGCACGGTGGTGTGGTGACCGACGACGCCAATGTCGCCCAGCACGTTGATCTTCTCGTCGGCGTGGTGCCGATCGTCAACCTGGAGTGGATCCAGAAGATTCACCGTGACGGCGCCGAGCGCGGTTACTCCGCCGAGGCGATCGTGGACACCATCCTTCGCCGCATGCCGGATTACGTGAACCACATCACCCCGCAGTTCTCGCGCAGCGACATCAACTTCCAGCGTGTGTCCACGGTCGACACCTCCAACCCGTTCATCGCCCGCGACATCCCGACTCCGGACGAGAGCTTCGTGGTCATCCGCTTCCGCGATCCGGCGAAGTTCAACATCGACTTCGATCACCTGCTGGCGATGCTCCAGGGCTCGTTCATGTCGCGTCGTAACACCATTGTGGTGCCGGGCGGCAAGATGGGCTTTGCGATGGAGATCATCCTGGCTCCGATCATCGAAAAGATGATGGACGAGCGGGGTTGATTGACGGCTTTGCCGGCTTAGCCGGAAGCGCTAAAGAGGCCCGCCTTTTGGCGGGCCTTTTTCGTTTGTGGCGGTCTACTCGTAGGGCGGATACCCGAAGGGGTTCCGCCGAATCGGCGCTCAATACGGCGGAACCCCTTCGGGTATCCGCTCTGCCTATCGAAGCCACGTAGGATGTGGTGAACGCAGTGAACCGCATCACTCCGGGGGCCGGGGATGCCTGCCGTGGCCTTGGGTGTCGACGCGATCGATGCGGTTCGCGTTGCTCACCACATCCTACGAACTGGAACGCGGTCGTGATCCGACGCGATCCCCAATCGGGGAAAGCCCCCTGAACGACTCGGCGATTCCCGATCCGTAGGGCGGACACCGGAAGGGTTCCGCCGGGTCCGGACAAATCGGCGGAACCCCTTCGGGTGTCCGCCTTACGCGTTATCAACCGCCACAAACAAAAGAGGCCCGCCAATGGCGGGCCTCTTCACACCGGACTGGAGACCGATCAGGCAGCGGTCTTGCGACCGTTCCAGCCCCAGCGGTACAGGTGGTCCTGACGCTCCGCAGTATCGCGAATCTCTTCGCGATCGGTGAACTCAGCCAGAGTCATTTCTTCCAGATGCTGGAACAGACGACCGCTGACTTCGCGCCACAGCTGGTGGGTCAGGTAGGGCTCGCTCATACCGGAGCCGCCCTTCGGACGCCAGCTCGGCGCCGGACGCGGCTGCTCATCGACGGCCGCAACGATGTCCGCCATGGTGATCTCCGAGGCGTCCTTGGCGAGGCGATAACCGCCGCCGGGACCGCGCATCCCCTGAACCAGTCCGGATTTGCGCAGGCGGGAGAACAGCTGCTCCAGGTAGGACAGCGAGATACCCTGGGAAACGGAAATATCGGTCAGGGTTACCGGTCCATGCTGCTCGTGCAGGGCCAAGTCCATCATAGCCATCACGGCATATCGGCTTTTGGAAGACAGTCGCATGTTTGGTCACCTTCAATGTTCTTAGACAGAAAACAAATAACCCAGCGGGCTACTTGGTAATCAGGATGAAATAACCAATCGACTTAGTCAAGATTTTTTAGCCACGTTTATTAAGGATATTGATCGGATTTTCCATGTTTCTCGATAGACAACGCCTATGGCCAGGGGTTTCATCACCCGTCTGAAGCGCCTCAGATCAAGAAGTGACTCGCCAATCCCAAAAAGATCAGGAACCCCATGCTGTCGGTGGTGAACGTCAGCAATACGCTGGCACCCATCGCCGGGTCACGTCCGAATCGATGCAGCGCGAATGGCACCAGGACGCCGGTCAATGCCGCGACCACCAGATTGAGCAACAGCGCGACCGCAATGACCACGGACAAGGCGAGCTGGTGATAGATCAGACCCGCGAACAGCCCCACCACGCCACCCCAGAACAGGCCACTCACCAGCGCGACGCTCAGCTCCTTGCGCAGGATCGGACCGAGATTGACCAGACTGATCTGATTCATTGCCAGACCGCGCACGACCAGCGCCGTGGTCTGATTGCCGGTATTCCCGCCGACAGACGCAACGATCGGCATCAGCGCCGCTAGCGCCACCAGTTGCCCGATGGCATCGCTGAACGCATCGATGACCTGAGAGGCAATGAACGCCGTGATCAGATTGACGAACAGCCACAACCAGCGGTTGCGAATGGCGCTGCGCAGATTGGCGAACAAGTCCTCCTCGTCCATCAGACCGGCAATGTTGAGTACGTCCTCATGGGCTTCGTCGTGGAGATAGTCCATCAGCTCATCGATGCTCAAACGCCCGAGCAACTTGCCCCGCGCATTCACCACCGGCGCCGAGGTCAGGTCATAGCGTTCGAAGGCCAGGGCCGCATCGGCGGCACTGTCTTCCGGCTTGAAACTGACCACGCTCTTGCGCTGGGCCTCGGCGATCGACCGAGCCGGGTCTTCCAGCAGCAGGTCTTCGAGGAACAGCACGCCCGAAAGCGCACCGCGCGCATCGAGGACGAATATCTTGTCCGTGTTGTGGGGCAGCTTCGCATGACTCCGCAGACCGACAATCGCCTCGCCGATGGTCTGCAGCGCCGTTACGGTGACAATCTCCCGGCTCATCAGATGTCCGACCGAATCCTCGGCGTACGACATCGAGGTGCTGACCCAATGTCGATCGGCGTCAGCCAGCCCTTCCATCGCCTGCGCGAACACATCCGCCGGCAGTTCTTCGCGCAGATACGCAAGATCATCGGCATCGCACCCGGCCACCGCACGCAACAATTCCTCAGGTGGGGTCGAATCGATCAACTGTCCCCGGACCGCGTCGTTGACCTCCAGCAGGGCCTCGGCACGTATCGGATCGGCAAGCAGCGACCAGACCACGCCGCGCTCTTCCAGAGGCAAGACTTCGAGCACGTGCGCCAGATCGGCGAAATGCATGCGCCGCAACTTGGACTGCAGGGCCGCAAGCTGCTGACGGTGCACGATGCTTTCGACCAGCTCCTGGCGGGGCTGCTTCTGGGCGTGCACCAGCGCTTCGACCATGTCGTTGCGATGCAGCAACGAGACCACATGATCCACATTGGCTTGCAGGCGTTCGTCGGAGTGCGCGGACATGGCGGTGAGGATGGCGGAAGACCGCCGGGAGCTTAACAGGGCCGGGCATGATCACCGTTTTATCGGAGGTGCGTGCCGTGAGGCGGATCGATATCCGGGGCCGCCGACCCATAGTTGCATCGGATGCGTAAAACAGCACCTCACACCGGCTTGCTTATTCGTATGCTGACATGACACCGAACCAAAAATGTCCGGCGTTTTGGCAGCTAAAAGGGCGCGGATCAGGTCTTTTTCTCACCATCCGGAGGATGTGGCTGACGTATTCATCGATCTATACCAAACGGAAACGACACTCGAAGCTTGCCATCCTGCCTCGTACGCGGCCCCCTGGCGACCCCGCGCAATCGGGTTCAGTTCTTGGCACGCGCAGAGCAAAAAAGGCCCGGCGGTTACCCGTCGGGCCTTTCGTCCCATCCCTGGGCCACCATGAAAGCGTTGTCAGCCTTCCATTCGGCCGCCGCATTCGTCCGGCGTACCGGTGCAGCTGTCTTCGTCCATGCCTTCGTGTTCCAGCCACATGACGTTGATGACGCCGAGCGACGCGGCGAGCAGCACGCCGAGGATCCAGGTGAAGTACCACATGACTATTACCTCTCTTGATTCGGTGTGCGCTTAGTACGCGGAGTGCGCGGTTTCGCGGATCTGCTCGACGGTCACCCGGCCCCACATCTTGTAGTAGGTCCAGATGGTGTAGCTGAGCACGATCGGCACGAAGATCACCGCCGCCCAGAACATGACGGTCAGGGTCAGATGACTGGACGAGGCATCCCACAGCGTGAAGCTGGCGCCCGGCATGATGCTGCTCGGCATCACGAACGGGAACATGGTGAAGCCGGCGGTCAGGATTACGCCGGTCATCGCCAGGCTGCTGAACACGAAGCCCCAGCCCGGACGGTTGGACGCCGAGGCGAAGATCGCCATCGCGAAGCCGACGAAGCCGACGATCGGGGCCAGCATCATCCACGGGTAGGCGGCGTAGTTGGCGAACCAGGCACCCGCCTCGACCGCGACTTCCTTGGCCAGCGGGTTGGGCAGCGCGTCGGTGGCCGGCATGGACACCACGCGGTAGCCGTCGACACCGAGGTACAGCCACAGACCGGCGATCGCGAACGCGGCGATGGAGACCAGACCGGTGATCCGGATCCACGGCTTGGCGCGGGCGGCGATGTCATCCTGCACGCGCATCTGCATCCACAGGCCGCCGTGCATGGACAGCATCGCGAAGCTCAAGGTCCCGGCGACCAGCGAGAACGGGTTCAGCAGGCCGAAGAAGTTGCCGGTGTAGCTCGGGCGCAGCAGCGGATCGAGCTGGAACGGCACACCCAGCAGCAGGTTGCCGAAGGCCACGCCGAACACCAGAGACGGCACCGCGCCGCCGGCGAACAGGCCCCAATCCCAGGCGTTGCGCCATTTGGCGTCACCCAGCTTGGAGCGGTAGTCGAAGCCGACCGGTCGGAAGAACAGCGCGAACAGGACCAGCAGCATGGCCACGTAGAAGCCCGAGAAGGCCGCCGCGTAGACCGCCGGCCAGGCCGCGAAGATCGCGCCGCCGGCGGTGATCAGCCAGACCTGATTGCCGTCCCAGTGCGGGCCGATGGTGTTGATGATGACGCGGCGCTCTTCGTCGGTCTTGCCGACCACGCGCAGCAGGTTGCCGACGCCCATGTCCATGCCGTCGGTGATGGCGAAACCGATCAGCAGCACGCCGACCAGCACCCACCAGATCACTTTCAAAACGTCGTAATCGAGAATCATGGTTTTGCTCTCTCTAAATTGAATGTGCGTTCGATGTAGGCCGGCATAAGCGCAGCGTTGCCGGCTTGATGCTTCGATCGAAGCCGGATGCCGGCTACGTCGCTGCGCTCCTTAAACCGGCCTACATCGTTGGCCTCAGTCCTTGCGCGGCGCCTGCGGCTGGACCGCCAGCGTGGCTGCGCCGTGCTTCGGCAGGTTCGGGTGGTCGTTGCCGTCCTGTTCCCAGAAGTAGCGTCCGGTGTGCAGGCTGGACGGACCGAGGCGCGCGAAGCGGAACATCAGCCACATCTCGATGACCAGCAGGAACGTGTAGAAGAGCAGGAAGCCGGCGATCGAGAAGTACAGCTCGCCGGTGGTCAGGGTCGAGGTCGCCAGGTTCACCGGCAACACCTCACCGATGGCCCAGGGCTGCCGGCCGTATTCGGCGACGAACCAGCCGGTCTCGATCGCCACCCACGGCAGCGGGATGCCGAACAGGGCCAGCTTGAGCAGCCACTTCTTCTGGCCGGCGACACGCTTCGCGCAGTAGAAGAACGACGCCGCGAAGATGAACAGCAACGCGAAGCCGGTGAACACCATCACGCGGAAGGTCCAGAACAGCGGAGCGACCTTGGGGATGGAATCCTGCGCGGCCATCTTGATCTGCTCTTCGGTCGCGTCGACCACCTTGTCGGTGTACGGCTTCAGCAGCAGGCCGTAGCCGAGGTCCTTCTTGACCTCGTCGAAGGCGGCCTTGTTGGCGTCGGTGACGTTGCCGTTACGCAGTTCCTGCAGCAGACCGTAGGCAACCATGCCGTTGCGGATGCGCGCCTCGGCGTGCTTCACCAGGTCCTTCAGGCCGGTGACTTCCTCGTCGGTCGAGCGGGTCGCGATCAGGCCCAGCACATAGGGCACCTTGATCGCCGCGTCGGTGGTCATGGTCTGGTCGTTGGGCAGGCCGAAGAGGGTGAAGCCGGCGGGCGGCTCGTGGGTGTCGTACTCCGCCTCGATGGCGGCCAGCTTGACTTTCTGCACTTCGCCCGCCTCGTAACCGGACTCGTCACCGAGCACGATCACGGACAGGATCGAGGCCAGACCGAAGCCGGCAGCGATCGCGAAGGAGCGCCGCGCAAACGACAGATCGCGGCCTTTCAACATGTAGTACGCCGAGATACCCAGCACGAACATCGAACCGGCGACGTAGCCGGCGGCGACGGTGTGGACGAACTTGACCTGCGCGACCGGGTTGAAGACCAGCTCCGCGAAGCTGGTCATCTCCATGCGCATGGTCTCGTAGTTGAACTCCGAGCCGACCGGGTTCTGCATCCAGCCGTTGGCGATCAGGATCCACAGCGCCGACAGGTTGGTGCCGAGCGCGGTCAGGAAGGTCACCGCCAGGTGCTGGCGCTTGGACAGGCGATCCCAACCCAGGAAGAACAGACCGACGAAGGTCGACTCCAGGAAGAAGGCCATCAGGCCCTCGATCGCCAGCGGCGCGCCGAACACATCGCCGACGTAGTGGGAGTAGTACGACCAGTTGGTGCCGAATTGGAACTCCATGGTCAGGCCGGTGGCCACGCCGAGGGCGAAGTTGATGCCGAACAGCTTGCCCCAGAACTTGGTCATGTCGCGGTAGATCACCTTGCCGGTCATCACGTAGACCGACTCCATGATCACCAGCAGCCAGGTCATGCCGAGGGTGAGGGGGACGAAAATAAAGTGGTACAGGGCTGTCACGGCGAACTGAGTCCGTGACAGGTCGACGACTGCGCTGTCAATCACGACGAGTCTCCTAGTTATTGTGCTAACCGTCCCGCCGGTGAGGAATCGAGGCCGGGACACCCACGCGAAACGCTGGTTGCGGAACCCCTGCCGGGGTTACGTGGGCGGAGACACTAATTAGTATTCGTTAATACACGCAATAAATTGCCGACGCATCGGAACACGCTCTCGAGATTTCCTTGACGTTCGTCAAGGCGAACATTTCCTGAGCGCTGATTTTCAAGGAAAAATTAATAACAACAAAAGCTTGCCCCAAAAACACGCTGACTTGAATGTCAGCGCAAGCGAAGCCGATTGTCATAACTGGCAATCGGCTTCGCGTTCACGCCTGAGTCATTGCCGCCGTCAGCGCCTGCTTCTCGCTCACCGCATCGCCAGTCAGACAGAACCCGGTCAGACTTTCGCCATCACGACATTCACAGCGCACCCCGGCATCGGTTGCAGCGCACGTCCATTCGCCCTCTCCGGGCACCACCACGACCGGGCGGGCCGGCGTCTTGATCACCACCGGCATAACCGGATAGCTCGCGGCGGTCGTTTCGCCGACCAAGGTTTTCGCCAGTGCGCGCGCGCCCTGCATGATGGGCATCACATACAGACGCACCACGCCTTCGACTTCTGCGCAGTCACCCAGGGCATAGACATCCGTGGCACTTGTCTGCAGGTTGGCGTTGGTGACGATGCCCCGGTTGACCGTAATGCCCGCTGCTTGAGCGAGACGAACATCCGGACGTAAACCGATCGCCGAGAGCACCAGATCCGCATCCACCGCCTCGCCCTTATCGAGCACCACCCGATAAGCGTTGCCATGCTTTTCAACCATTTGCGCCGAGGCACCGAGACGGAATTCGACGCCCGCCTCGGCCAGACCGGCTTTGACATCGGCACCGGCGGCGGCGGGGATCAGGGTATCCAGGGGGGTGTCTCCCAAACCCATGACCACGGCTTGGTAACCGCTGCTAACCAGATCATTGGCAAATTCGCAGCCGATCAGGCCGGCGCCGATGATCGCAACGCGCTTTTTTCCTTCCAGGCGGGCACGGAACACAGCGTAGTTGGTCAGGTCGTTGACGTGCAGCACATCGTCCGCTCCGTCCCCTTTCAAAGGCAGGCGGATCGGGCTTGCGCCCACCGCGAGGACCAGTTTGCGATATTCGATGACTTCGCCGTTGGCGACCAGACGATGGCCGACGGTATCGATGGTCTCGACACGCGTGTCGGTAAGGAGGGTCGCATTCAATTGCGCGGCCATCCGGGAGGCGTCCGCCATCGCCAGCTGGTCGGGCGTCTTCTGCTTGGCGAGACCGTTCGACAGCATGGGTTTGGAGTAGGAACGTCCGTCATCCGCCGTGATCAGGGTCAGCGGGGTGTCCGGATCGAGTTTGCGGAACTCGCGCGCAAGGGTATAGCCGGCAAGGCCGGTGCCGATAATCACGATCATGGCGGGGTTTCCTGCTTGGGAATTCAACGGCCCGACGACACTCCACGATGAAGTGCCGCCGGTGGCTGGCTTACATCTCGACCATTTCGAAGTCGGACTTGGCGACACCGCAGTCCGGGCATTCCCAGTCTTCGGGAATGTCGTTCCAGGCGGTGCCGGCGGCGATGCCGTCCTCGGGCAGGCCGATCGCTTCGTCGTAGATGAAGCCGCAAACGATGCACTGATACTTTTTCATGGGTTTGATCTCCAGGGTTAAGGGTAAACGGGGGACTTAGGCGGCCTGCGCGTTCACGCGGTCGAGCACCGCCTGATAGGCGTTGGCGTGCCGCTCTTCGACCTTGGCGAGGGCGGCAAAGCGCTTCGCAGCCTTTTCAAGCACCGCCTTGAACTGCTCGGCATGCTCGCGGGATTCCTCGATCTGCTCATCAATCTCGGCGACCCATTCGGTACGGCCTTCCTCGACGGCTTCGTGGCGGAATTTCGGGTACATCTCGGTGTACTCGTACGTCTCACCCTCGATCGCGTACTGCAGGCACTTGGCCGGGGTCATCTCGGCGCGCGGGAACAACAGGTCAGCATGACCGAAGGCATGCATGATCTCTTGCTTGGCGGTCGCCTCGAAATGCTCGGCGGCGGCTTCGTCACCGTGGTCGCGGCAGATCTTGGCGAAGTACATGTACTTGATGTGGGCCATGCTCTCGCCAGCGAAGGCCGCTTCGAGGTTCTTGATGGTGAGGGAATCGTTGACGTTGTTCATCGTGGTGTCTCCAGGGGTTTTGAGTGCCGGGCTGGTCTTGGTGAACCAGTGGCGAGCAGATTACGGAGACCGGAAACATTTGAAAAATCGTATGTTCCGATTTTCACGATAGGCATATCCTATTCATAGGAAACCGGTGCCAACGCCCATCCCCGAAGCTTGCGCGGAACCCGACGGCGGAGCGCGGTTAGAATCCCCGCCATCCAACCGAGGGAGGTCGAAACCATGCCGACACCTGTGACCATTTATCACAACCCACGTTGTTCCAAATCCCGCCAGACACTCGCCCTGCTCGCCGACAACGGCGTCGATGCGAATGTGGTCGAATACCTGAAGACCCCGCCGAGCAAGGCCGAACTGGTCGCCGTGCTCGATCTGCTGGGCCTGGAACCTCGACAGCTGATGCGCACCAAGGAAGCCGAATACAAGGAGCAGGGCCTGGCCGACGAATCGCTGAGCCGCGAACAACTGATCGATGCGATGCTGCAAACGCCCAAGCTGATTGAACGTCCCATCGTCATCGCCAACGGCAAGGCCGCAATCGGTCGTCCGCCCGAGAACGTATTGGCGGTACTCAAGTGAGCACGGAAATTCTGGTCCTGTATTACAGCCGTCACGGCGCAGTCGCCGAGATGGCACGCCTGGTGGCGCGAGGCGTTGGCGAAGTCGAAGACTGCGAAGCCCGGCTCCGCACAGTGCCGGAGGTTTCCACGGTATGCGAGGCGACCGAGGATGCCATTCCCGACTCGGGCGCGCCGTATGCCAGTCATGACGATCTGCGCGAATGCGCCGGCCTGGTGCTGGGCAGTCCGACCCGTTTCGGCAACATGGCCGCCCCGCTCAAGTACTTCCTCGACGGCACCAGCGGCATGTGGTTGTCCGGCGCGATGATCGACAAACCCGCCGGGGTATTCACCTCCACGGCAAGCCTGCATGGCGGTCAGGAAAGCACGCTGCTGTCGATGATGATCCCGCTGCTGCATCACGGCATGAGCATTGTCGGGCTGCCTTACAGCGAGGCCGGATTACTCCAAACGCACGCGGGGGGTACGCCTTACGGGGCCAGCCACTGGGCCGGCGACAACGGCGAACGCACGTTCACCCCCGAGGAGCAGGCCTTGTGCCGCGCGCTCGGTCGGCGAGTCGCCCAACACGCAAAGCGGGTGGCGTCATGAACGCAAAATCCCTCGCCCGCTGGGCATTGCTGTTCGGCCACATCGGGTTGATCGGGTTTCTCGGCGCCTGGCTGATCTGGCTGTCGCCGTCAAAGTATTTTCCGGTCGCCATGGGCCTGATCTTCCTGGTCGGCCCTTTGCTGCTCCCCTTGTGGGGCTTGTTGCATGAACGCAAACGCGCCATTGCCTGGGCGATTTACCTCAGCCTCCCCTACTTCACTCTGGGCGTCGGCGAGGCATTTGCCATTCCCGACGAGCGCGCCTACGGGCTGATGATCGTGGCGTTGTCGTTACTGATGTTCCTGGGCGCGATGTTCTCGCTGCGGCTCAGCCGTTCCAGCGCAACGCCTCCCCGATAACGCAAATTCGCGGGCCCCGCGATTGGAAATCGGCTTACGCCCCACGATCACCCTGTATTGCGCATCCCTTGGGCGATCGCGTTGATGCTGCGCAGCAAGGGGTCCATCAGACGTTCGCGATCCGGGTCCTCGGCATCCAGTTGGCGGGTGCGACGCAACAGACTGACCTGAATGTGGTTGAGCGGATCCAGATAAGGATCGCGTCGAGACAGCGACAACGCCAGCTTGGGATTCTCTTCCAGCAATTCATCGATCTGCGCGACCTTGAGGACGTGGCCGACGGTAAGCGCGTACTCGCGACTGATGGTGTCGTAGACAGAGCGCGCCAGGTCCGCGTCCTCACACAGCTTGGCGTAGTGCTCGGCGATATTCATCGCGGCCTTGCCCAAGGCCATCTGCGAGTTGGACAACAAGGCCCGGAAATACGGCCATTCCTGATACATCTCGTTGAGTCGCTGGGCGCGGATCGGATCGTCCTTGTGCCAGGTCGCCAACGCGCTGCCGATGCCATACCAGGCTGGCAGGGTGTGTCGGGACTGTGCCCAGCCGAACACCCAGGGAATGGCCCGGATCGAGGTCTTGGAGCGATCGCTCTTCTTGCGATGTGAGGGCCGCGAACCGATGTTGAGCAGACCGATCTCGGTCACCGGAGTGGCCTCGTAGAAGTAGTCGAACACACCCTGAGTGTCGTCGATCAGACCGCGATAACAGGCCTCGCCGAGTTGGGTCAGCTCCTCCATCGCCTTGAGATGCTCGGCGTTCTCGAAATAGTCCGCCTGCATGGTCGAACAACTGGCCTTGAGCAGACCGGTGACACCCATGGTCAGTTCGTAAAGCGCGGTCTCGGCATTGCTGTATTTGTAGGACAGCACCTCCCCCTGCTCGGTGAACTTGATCTGCCCATGCACGGTGCCCGGCGGCTGCGCGAGGATCGCCTCATGCGTGGGACCACCGCCGCGCCCCACGGTGCCGCCACGGCCATGAAACAGACGGCATTCGACGCCATGCCTGTTCATGATCGCGATGATCTTCTTCTGCGCCTGATACAGATTCCAGGACGAGGCCAGGATGCCGCCATCCTTGCAGGAATCCGAATACCCAAGCATGACCTCCTGCAGATTGCCGGACGCCTTCAGCAGTTCGCGATACAGCGGCTGATCGAGCAGCGTGGTCAGTACCGAATCGACGTGTTGAAGGTCCTCAACGGTCTCGAACAACGGACTGATCTTGATGTGGCAGAACCATTCGCTTTCGGCGTCGTCGCCGCTTTGCACCGGCCCCACATTGCGGCCCAGCAGTCCTCGCAGCCAGGCAAGGAACAACACTTCCAGGATATGACTGGCCTGGTGCGTCATGGAAATGACGTAGGTGCCGAAACACTGCGGGCTGATTTCCTCCCGCATGCGCACCATCACGTCGAACACCCGCAGGGTCTCGTCGGTAAGCTCGTCGAGATGCGCCTTGGTGACATTGACGCGGCGGTCGTTCTGAATGCATTCGAGCAACAGCGCAATCCGCGCCGACTCATCCAGAGAGCGGTAATCGATCGGCTCGAACTGCTGCTGGAAGATGTCTGCCACGGCATCGGTGTGCCGGGTGGATTCCTGACGGATGTCGAGATGCGACAGAAAGAATCCGAAGGTCTCGACCAGGCGGATCAGGTCCTGCAACTTGCCGCCTGCAATGATCCGGTCGCCGGTCTGGATCAGGGTATCGCGGATCAGGTAAAGGTCGTCGAGCAATTCCTTCTCGGACGGATAGGCATCCTCGCTGTCCGGCACGCGTCGGCCTTCCAGTCGCGCCTCGACCTCGGCGAGATTCTGTTCAAGCCGGTAACGCATCACATACAGCTTGCGGCGATACGGAACGTTCTCGTAACGATATGCGCGATCCCCCAGGGCACGGGCCTCGTAATCGCTGTCGGCCTCAAGGCTGACCTCCATGCGCCGGGTCGGGGTGAACAGTTCGCTGGAATGACTGAGAATCTTCGACAGCTCGCCAACCCGGTCGATGTATTCGCGGAACGCAACCCGGCTCTGTGAGCGCAGCGCCAGACGGGTGGTACGCGGCTTGACGAAGGGATTGCCGTCGCGGTCACCGCCGATCCAGGAGCCGAAACGCAGCATGCTGGGCACTTCAACCAGCGGAAACCCTTCCTCGTCGGTGCCGTAAATCCGGCGCACGCCCTTTTCGAGCATGCGGTAAACGTCGGGTACCGCTTCGAACAGGCTCTCCTGGAAATAGAACAGGCCATTGGCGATCTCATCCTTGACCTCCGGCTTGTGCGCGCGGACCTCGTCGGTCTTCCACAACACCTGGACTTCGGCGCGCAGTTCGCGCTCGATCTGTTTCTCGTTTTCCTCGTTGAGCAACGGATCGTCCAGGCGCTCGGCGATCTCGAAGATCCGTCGCAAGGCCTCCATGATGGTGCGGCGCTTGGATTCGGTCGGATGCGCGGTGAACACCGGCAGATAACGGCTGCGACCGAGCAGCCCGGCAAGTTGTTCGGCGTCCACACCCCGGTCCTTGAAATCACGCAAGGTGGCGTCGAACGACCCGATCCAGAGTTTGCCGCCCTGCGCCGCCTGCACCCGGCGGGCACGATGCTCGAAGGTTTCCTCAGCCAGATTCGCAAGGCTGAAATAGATATTGAAGGCGCGGATCACGTCGACCAGCGTGTCGGCATCGAGGTCCTCGATCAGTCCGTTCAGGCGCGAACGCAGTTCCGTGTTCTCGGTCTGGCGCAGACTGATGAAACCCCGGCGCAGTTCCTCGACCACCAGATAGGTACGCTCACCCGCCTGGCTGCGCAGCACCTCACCGAGCAATCGCCCGAGCAACTTGACTCGGGCACGGAGTTCTTGATCTTGGTCGCGGTCGTACATGGCAAGTCTCGTCTGTACGTGGGTTCAGGGACAGTGCTGCGGCCTGATCATTGAGTGATCCGGACCCGCTGGCGGCGAATTTACGCTAAGGAACCTCTGATTGAATCAGGCACGGTTCCGCTGAATGGCTGAAATTGTCGCGTTCAAGGCGCGGAACGCAGGTAATAGCCGGTCTATTGCCAAGTTTCGCAACGCAGAAAGCGGCAATTTCAGGCTTCGGATGTCCGGGAATGATTCGATCAGAGGTTCCCCAATGCCTGTCGATACAGGTCAATGTATTGCTCGGCGCTGTGTTCCCAGCTGAAGTCGGCACTCATGGCGCGCCGCATCAGGGTCTCACGCCACACCTCCGGTTGGGCATACATCGCCAATGCACGCTCGATACTGGCATGCAGCGCGGTGGATGTCGCCGGGCTGAACTGGAAACCGTTGGCGGTACCGTCGTTGATCCGGGCGCGGCTGGCATCGACCACGGTATCGGCGAGGCCTCCGGTGCGATGCACGATCGGCAAGGTGCCATATCGCAGGCTGTATATCTGATTCAAACCACAGGGTTCGAAACGCGATGGCATCAGGAACATGTCCGATCCGGCTTCGATCAGATGAGCGAGACGCTCGTCGTAACCGATCTGCACGGCGATGCGACTCGGATACTGCACCGCGAGTTGGCGCAGGGTGTCCTGCAGACCGGGCTCCCCGCTCCCCAGGATCACGGCCTGAAAATCATGATGGAGCAACTGCGGCAGGACCTCGGCAATCAGGTCGCCGCCCTTCTGCTCAACCATACGCCCCACGCTGCCGAGCAGCGGCACGTCCGGGTTTTCAGCCAGATTGAAATGGCGTTGCAGGGCGCGTTTGCATTCTGCCTTTCCGGAAAGGTCGTCGGCGCTGTAACGGGCCGGCAGCAACGTATCCACAGCCGGGTCCCACACCGCGTAATCCACGCCGTTGAGAATGCCGACGAGTCGATCGGCGCGATGATTCAGCAAGCCTTCCAGACCGTAGCCGAAGGCCGGGGTGCGAATCTCCCAGGCGTATGTCGGGCTCACCGTGGTCAACCAGTCGGAATACACCAGGCCGCCCTTGAGGAAGGACATCGTGGCCCAGAACTCCAGATGATCCACCGACCAGAAATCGTCGGGCAGACCCAGAGTCTGGAACGCCTCCCATCCAAACAGGCCCATGTAAGCCAGGTTGTGTACCGTAAATACGGTCGCCGGACGCGATGCTTCCAGACTCAGCAACGCGGGCACCAGGCCGGTCTGCCAGTCGTTGGCATGAACCACGTCGGCACGCCAGTCCTGGCCGATCCGGTCCTGGGCGACCTCCACCGCGACGCGGGCAAACAGGCCGAAACGCTGGGCATTGTCCGGCCAGTCATAACCCTGAGGATGACTGTAAGGCCCACCGGGGCGGTTGAAATAATGCGGCGCATCGACCAGATAGACCGGCATGTCGCTGTCGGGCAGGCGGCCTTCGAGAATTCGGGTTGTGCCGACCGATCCATGCACACCGATGCGTGCAATCTCGGCAAGACCCAGCAAACCCGCCTTGGCGGACGGATAGGCCGGCAAGATCAGACGAGCATCGACACCTTGCGCACGTAAGGCAAGCGGCAGGCTGCCGGCGACGTCCCCAAGACCGCCGGTCTTGGCGAGCGGGTGCGCCTCACTGGCAACGAAAAGAACTTTCATGGGCATCGGTGGGTAGCTCGGTATACTGACTCGATGGCGATTCGCCAAAAGGATTCGAATTTTACCTTTTTCTTAATCTCTGGCCATTTGTTCCATTTTTGCGTCCGACACCACCATGACTTCATTGACCGAAACCCACGCCTGGAAAGCCCTGCAGAAGCATCACACCGAGGTCGGCGAGCTGCGCATGCGCGACCTGTTCCGCGATGAACCGGATCGCTTCGACCGCCTGCACCGACGCTTCGGGCCGCTGTTACTGGATTTTTCCAAGAACCGCATCACCGATACCACCCTTGGCCTGCTCATGGATCTGGTTCGGGAGCGTCACCTCGACGACTGGATCCGGCGCATGTTCACGGGCGACAAGATCAATGTCACCGAAGACCGGGCGGTGCTGCATGTCGCGCTGCGCAATCGGGGCAATCGCCCGATCCGGGTGGATGGCAAGGATGTGATGCCCGGCGTGAACAGCGTGCTCGAACGCATGCGTGGCTTCGTGGCACGGGTCCACGACGGTCGCTGGCGGGGTTACACCGGCAAGCCGATCACCGATGTGGTCAATATCGGCATCGGTGGCTCCGACCTGGGTCCGGCAATGGTCTGTGAAGCGTTACAGGCCTACGGCTCGGACCAGATCAGCGTGCATTTCGTGTCCAACGTGGACGGCACCGACATTGCCGAAACCCTCGACCGGGTCGATCGCGAAAGCGTGCTGTTCGTGATCGCCTCCAAGACCTTCTCCACCCAGGAAACCATGACCAACGCGGCCACGGCGCGACGCTGGTTCCTGGAATCGAACGCCACCGACGCGGACATCGCCAAGCACTTCGTCGCGGTTTCGACCAACCATGAAGCAGTCGCCGAGTTCGGCATCGATACCGCCAACATGTTCGAATTCTGGGATTGGGTCGGTGGACGTTATTCGCTGTGGTCTTCGATCGGCCTGCCGATCGCGCTGTATCTGGGCATGGACCAGTTCGAACTGCTGCTCGCCGGCGCCCACGCGATGGACGAACACTTCCGCGAGGCCCCGTTTGAACACAACCTGCCGGTAATACTGGCAACCCTGGGCGTCTGGTACGCCAACTTCTTCGACGCCTGTTCCCACGCGATCCTGCCCTACGATCAATACATGGCGCGGTTTCCTGCCTACTTCCAGCAAGGCGACATGGAATCCAACGGGAAAAGGGTCACGCGCGATGGCCAGCCGGTTGATTACGGTACCGGGCCGATCATCTGGGGCGAACCGGGCACCAATGGCCAGCACGCCTTCTACCAGTTGATCCACCAGGGCACCCGCCTGATTCCCTGCGATTTCCTGGCGCCGATGCGCAGTCAGAACCCGATCGGTCCGCATCACGACATCCTCATCGCCAACTGCTTCGCGCAGACCGAGGCCCTGATGCGCGGAAAGACCGAGGCCGAGGCACGTCTGGAACTCGAAAACGAAGGCCTGCCCGCCGACCGCCTCGCCGCACTGCTGCCGCACAAGGTGTTCCCCGGCAACCGCCCCACCAACACCCTGCTGTTCGATGAACTCGATCCGCATACGCTGGGCATGTTGATTGCGCTTTACGAGCACAAGATCTTCGTCCAGGGCGTGATCTGGGGGGTGAACTCCTACGACCAATGGGGCGTGGAACTGGGCAAGCAGCTCGCCAAGGCGATCCTGCCGGAATTGCGTTGGGACGATCCGGTCACCAGCCACGACAGCTCCACCAATCATCTGATCAATCATTTCCGCAGTCGTCGGCGCGGCGCATGATCCGAATCCTTACAACGAAAAACGCCGCTCTGAAGCGGCGTTTTTCGTTGTCCATGCCAATGGCGTCATTTGCAGGTGGCTCGGCGTACCCCCATCAAACCAAAGCCGATCAGCCACAACGCAGCGGGCACAGGCACCTCATCATCCACCGGCCCAGAGCCGATCGATCCGACAAGAACCGCCGCACCCGCGACATCCTCGTACGCGTATTCGTGAATCGTGATCGACAGCGAATCAGGATCGTTACTGGTGTAGTCCGCGACGCTGAGGCGGGCCCAACCGAAATGCGCCCCATCAACGGCGTTGAGCAGGAAACCGATATAGCCATTGCTGACGCCGTCGCCGTTGTTCCACCACTGCCCGTCGCTGGTGGCAGAGCCGAACAGATTCAACAGATTGTCGTTGTACCGAGCAAAATCACCGCCAGAGCCGCTCGACACCGTACTGAACGGCCCAATCAACGCGCCCGCATTAAGCAGCGCTATTTCGCCACCTGAACCCACGATACCGCTACCGTTGATACCCGTAGCGATCGCCGATGCGTCCTCCAAAACCAAAGTGAGAAAGGAGGTGGTGTGGCTGAAACTCAGATCATTGGTTCCATCTGCGTTCAGATCGAGCGTGACCCCGGATTGGTTGCTGACCGTAATGTCTGCGGGATCGAAATGAACCATGGCGGCGCTAACCGGAGTCGCGGCAATCATGATCACCGTGGCCAACGCGGCGCGTAGCGGCTGAGCAAACTTCCACGCAATGATGATCATGGCGGCGTCCATATAACAGATACTGGCACCGACTATGCGCACGACATCCCAAAAAGACCATCAATAACCAACCAAAAAAGTATGATTATTTTTTATGCGAGACACCCATAAAATCAATAGGTTAGACAATGATCTATGCGTTCCACCGTTTCGCCGCCTGATCGTCACTGTCACGTGCATCAACCCAGCGCCCACCTGAGGGCGTGACTTCTTTCTTCCAGAACGGCGCCTGCGTCTTCAGGAAATCCATGATGAATTCGCAAGCCGAAAACGCCTCACCACGATGCCCGGACGCGACCGCCACCAATACAATTCGGTCCGTCGGGCGCAACTCACCGATTCGGTGGATCACGGTGGCATCGATCAGGGACCAACGCTGCCGGGCCTCTTCCACAATCCCGGCAATCGCCTTTTCGGTCATCCCCGGATAGTGCTCCAACGTCAGGGTGCCGACGTCGCTGCCGTCGTTGTTGGCGCGCACCGTGCCCACGAATGCGGCAACCGCGCCCACATCACTGCGCGCATGCAGGGCCGAAATCTCGGCGCCGGGATCGAAGTCATCATGCTGAACGGAAATCTTCATCTGAATCCTTGCGTCTATAAGCGGCACACAGTGCGGCTTCAGCGCCCGGTGAAGGAGCGAATCTGCCGGCGACCGCGTTTGTCAGGACGACGATCCGGCTGCGGACTGGTGCGCAACAGGCGGCGTTCCTCCGCGCTGCGCTCACGATTGGCCACGCTTTCCTCGGTTTCCCGATACAAGGTCACCGCCTCCTTGGCGGGACCCCGTTTCACGCTCAAGCCGACGACATCGACATCCCATTCGATCTCACCTTTGCGGATTCGGACCCGGTCGCCGGGGTTCACCGGTCTGGCGGGCTTGATGCGGGCACCGTTGAGGTGAACCTTGCCACCGCTGATGGCCTCGGTAGCGAGCGCGCGGGTCTTGAAAAAACGCGCCGCCCACAACCATTTGTCCAGCCGGACCCGGGTCTCTTCGAGGTTCACGCCAGCCATCGGTTCAACACGTTTTGGAGCGCACTGCTGTCGATGGGCTTGGTGAGATAGTCGTTCATGCCGGCCTTCAGAAATCGTTCTTCATCGCCTTTCATGGCGTTCGCGGTCAGGGCGATGATGATAACCCCCGACTTCTCACGATCCGGCAGTTCGCGAATTCGGCGGGTGGCTTCAACGCCATCCATCACCGGCATCTGGACATCCATCAGGACCAGATCGAAGCGTCCTGAGACAACCGCTTCGACCGCCTCCGCCCCATTCTCGGCCAGCACCACCTGATGACCCAGCATTTCGAGTTTTGCGCGGGCCACCATCTGATTGACCTTGTTGTCTTCGACCAACAACAGGTGCCCGATACAGGGCTGGCCGGTGGACAACACTTTGGCAACGGGGGCCTCGCCCTGTGCGCGTTCTCTGACCTGCGCCATCAGGCCCCGCCGGGTGATGGGCCGGTAGAGCGTCTGGATGTGATCGATCTCGGTGCTCGCGACTGGCGTCGCCCCCCGCCACGCTAGCATGATGCTTTTGGGAATATGGAAACGCTGGATGAAGTTCGACATGTCCGCGAGATCCTGACGCTCAGGATCGAACAGCAGCGCATCAAACGGCGCATCGGCGCCAGTCTGCTCGGGAACGTGACCGAGCGCCGAACAGACCACACACTCCAAGTCGTGGTGCGCGCCATATTGTTTCAAGATGCGCCTCAGCCCAGGATTTTCGCTGATCGCCAGGACACGGTAAGTCCTTTGTGCCGGTGGCTTGAAACGTTCCGTCGCTGCGCCCAGGCGGGCCGTGAACCAGAAGCTGCTGCCTCGACCTTCGACGCTGTGCACCCCGGTGCTACCCCCCATCAATTGCGCCAGACTCCGGCTGATCGCCAAACCCAGTCCGGTGCCCTGAAAGCCCCGAGTGCTGGCACTGTCCACCTGACTGAAACTTTCGAACAGTTGCCCCAGCGCCGATTTGGGTATGCCCATTCCGGTATCGGTAACCGTAAACCTTACCCGCACGGCGTCCGCTTCCCAGGACTCGGCGACGACATTGATCAGAACGCTGCCGCGCTCGGTGAACTTGATCGCATTGCTGACCAGATTGAGCAGCACCTGACGCAAACGGAGGGCGTCCCCGTGAAAGCGACGCCGCAACTCCGGGGCGATCACCGCGCCGCATTCCAGACGTTTTTCCGCGACCGACATGGCGACGGTATCGAGCACGCCATCGACCACATCGTCGAGATCGATACGCGCTTCACTCAGCTTGAATTTTCCCGACTCGAGTTTGGAGAGATCGAGAATGTCGTTGATCAGACTGAGCAGCCCGCGTGCGGAATCCAGCACCGTCTGCGCCTGATGCCGCTGGCTGGCGTCCAGCGCGGTGTGCAGGAGCAATTCGGTCATGCCGATGATGCCATTCATCGGGGTGCGCATCTCATGGCTCATGTTGGCCAGGAATGACCCTTTGGCCTGGTTGGCAATCTCCGCCTTGGACATCGCCGACTCCAGCGCGGTGGTCCGCTCGGCCACCAGATGCTCCAGATTTTCCGCCAGGACTCGCAACTCCCGGTTGGCGTCGTAAAGCTCGCGACTCTTGCCCTCGAGCAGTGCCTCCGCCTGCTTGCGCGCTGCACGTTCGCGGGCCAGACGACGCTCTAAAAGGGCAATCTCGTCACTCATGCCTGTCGGGTCAGGGTGAACACCGCATGGCCCATGTCATTCGAAGCGGCCTCGCGATTGATCTTGATGGGCTCGCCCCAGTGGGCAATGCCGCCTTCGATCAAGCCCTCCGCCAGCGACGCGAAGGGGCGCGACGACTCGTACCGCATGATCATGGTATTGGCGTCCGGATAGCTGCAGTGGAACGTCGGCAATTCGGCGTCCGGGTAGAGTTTTCTGACTTCCTTGTGAACATGCTCCTCAATGCTGCTGAGGAACTCGAACGTCCCGGAAACGCCTTCAAAGAACCCGGGATAGAGCGCAACGAATCGTCCGAAGAGGTGGTTGCCGAAGGCCTTGATCAAGGCCTCGGTATCGACCCCGGTGATCTCAGCAAGATGCCCGACCATGGCGACGATTTCGTCGTGTGGATAGGTACCGACAGCGGTATATATCCCGCCGGATTCCAGGCTGGATTCGGTGATGATTCGGTCGGCGATTTCCGGCGAAAACACCTCCTCGACCATTTCGAGGAATTCCGTGAACACAACGCCTTTCATTGAAAGCCTTCCCGTTCGGATCGAAAGTCAAAAACAGTCTCGGGTAAAACGGCGAGCACCGCCACCTGAGGGTTGATTTGGTGATTCACTGGCGTGCCCTCTGATTTTCATAATCATTTATCGCTAATATTCAAGCCTGTAACCTTGTTCACCTCGACTGGAAGCGTCTTCACCTTGAGCACAACCTTAAATGAACTTCCTCTGGGACAAACTGCCGTCATCTGCGCAATCGGCGGCGACGGAGAATTGCGCACCCGCATCCAGTCGATGGGACTGCGCGTCGGGCGCGCGGTTGCCGTGATCCGTCGCTCCCGCTTTGGCGGCCCGTTACAGGTGCGCATCGGCACCACCGACTTATTGATCCGGCCGCAACAGGCCCTGCTCGTCGAACTCGAACCCTTGTCATGAAACGTGTCGCGCTCCTGGGCATGCCCAACACCGGCAAGTCCACCTTCTTCAATCGCCTGACCGGTGCCGCCGCCAAGGTCGGCAACTGGCCCGGTGTGACGGTCGATCTGCTCTCGGCCAAAGTCCTGCTGGGTGCGGAAATGGTCGAGATCGTCGATCTGCCCGGCATCTACAACCTACACGGCTTTGCCGAAGACGAGCGCGTCGCCCGGCGTTTTCTCGAAGAGAACGCGGTCGATCTGCTGCTGGTCATCGTCAATGCCACCCAACTCGATCGGCAACTGGCCCTGGTGTTGCAACTGCAGTCGCTCGGCCTGCCGATCCTGGTCCTGCTGAACATGGGCGACGAGGCGACCCGCCTTGGCATCCAGATCGACGAAAGCCATCTTTCTGCCGACCTGCAAATCCCTGTACTCACCATCAGCGCGAAGCATGGCCACGGGTTCGGCCCGGCAAAGACCAAGCTCACGGAGATGCTGCGCAGCGCGGAACCGGCGCGCAAAGCGTCCATGACCGAGGTGTTTGCGGACGACGATGCCCTGGAATCCCGGCTCGACCAGTTGTTCGAGCGCAACGTCAATGTGCCGCTCACTTCCTCCGAGCGTTTCAGCGATCGCCTCGACCGTATCTTGCTGCATCCCTGGTTCGGTCTGCCGATGTTCTTCCTCGCCATGCTCGGCATGTTCGAAGCGGTGTACACCCTCGGGGCACCGCTTCAGGATGCCGTCGCCTGGCTGCTGGAAGTCGTCAAGGCTGACGCAGTCACGCCTGCCGTCATCGGCTGGTCGCCAGTTCTGCAAAGCTTCCTCCTGGATGGTTTGTTCGACGGCGTCGGCACGGTGCTCTCATTCCTGCCGATCATTGTGCTGTTCTTCCTGTTCATGGCCATCGTCGAAGACAGCGGTTACCTCTCGCGCGCGGCCTTCCTGATGGATGCCTTCATGTCCAGACTCGGGCTCGATGGTCGCGCCTTCGTGATGCAATTGATGGGTTTCGGCTGCAACGTGCCCGCATTGATGGGCACCCGCGTCATGCGCTCGCGCGGGCTGCGGCTGCTGACCATGCTGATCATCCCGTTCTCACTGTGTTCCGCCCGCCTGCAAGTGTTCGTGTTTTTCACCACCGCGATCTTCGAACCCTGGGCCGCACCGCTGGTCCTGTTCAGTCTTTATGTCGCCAGTTTCCTGGCTGCCTTCATGACGGCGGTGATCTATCGCCATCGCCTGACGCATGCCGAACCCTTACTGCTGGAATTGCCCCCATACCGCTTCCCGACCGGGGCCCAGATGTGGCTGCGTGGCTGGCGTGAAGTCACCCATTTCCTGCGCGAAGCAAGCGGCTTCATCCTGCTGGGCGTGGTTCTGGTCTGGTTCCTGACCCACTACCCTTTCGGCATCGAACCGGCCAGTGCAGAGACCCTCGCAGGGCGCATGTCGGCCCTGTTTGCACCGATCTTCGAACCCATCGGCATCGACAACCTGATGACCATCGCCCTGATCTTCGGCTTCGTGGCCAAGGAGATCGTGCTTGGGGCAATGGCGGTAATTTACGGTGTCGGAGAGGGTCAACTGGCCGGCATCGTGGCGGGACGCACCGACTGGGTTCAGGCCTACAGCTTCATGCTGTTCGTGCTGATCTACACGCCCTGCCTGTCCACCGTGGCGGTGCTCAAACAGGAATCCAAAAGCTGGAAATTCACCGCGTTTGCGGTGGGCTGGCCGCTGTTTCTGGCCTGGAGTGTGAGTTTCATCTTCTACCAGGGCGCGCGCTGGCTGGGCCTTTGATCCGCAGGTCCACGGACGACTTGGCGGGCGTGGCTTAACTCATCAATGTCTCGATAAGGTCCGGCGGCAGGCCGTCCACTGAGGATTGCGCCTCGGCCTTACAGGCGACGCCGGTCGGCGGATCCAGACGCATCACGGTCTCGATGACCCGGCCCGGATCATCCACCAAACCGCACCATATCTTTACCGACTCACGCCACGCATCCGGATCGCTACGATAACGGATCAGCAAACCTTCCTGATTGTCGATCAGCGACGCGGCGGCCAGGTATTGCTGCAGCGCTGGATGCGCGAATTTCAACACCTCACCGCCGGCGACCAGCCACAGCAGAGATGTCTGATTGACGATTTCATCGATCAGACCGCGCGTGTCGGAAGTCTTGGTCAGGCGGGGCAGCGCGGTGGACACCTCCTGTTGAGCCAGTTTGCGCGGCAGGCTGAACAGATCGGTCCCCTCGCGGGCGCCGCCATCCTGCAGATAGCGCGCTATGTGACAGAGAAACTTGAACTTCTGATCCGGGGTGTAACGCTGGTTCTCGCCTATATCGCGCGCGATCAGGATATCGACAGCCTCGGCGAGATAACGCGCCCGGGTCTGGACATTGACCGTCTGGGTACTGGCGCGAATGAACGCGAGAATGTTCAGCATCATCGGATTGCGCGCCAGACTCCGCACCGTCGGATGTGCGGCGAAAAACTCCCGCAGTCGGGCTACGCCCGGCCCCGCATGCGGATTTTCCGGGGTTGACCCCCAGTGCGTCAGGAAGGAATCGATGTCGTCGTCCGAGAACCCGATCAGTTCACCGGTGGCATCGACCACACCGCGCAACTCGTTGCGGTAGGAGGACTTACGGCAGGTGATGACGCAACGCACATCCGGGAAGCGCCCCAGCAAGGTCTTGATGTCCACCAGCACATGGTTACGGTCGAACTGACTCAGCTCATCCAATCCATCGAGCAGCAGTAACAGATTGCCCTCGGACAAACCGCGATTGATCAAAGCATCGGCGCCACGCACTTTCTGGAACGACAGCTTGTACGCCAGCATCTTGCGCAAGGGCATGGGCGCACCGTTCATACGATGCAATTCCAGCAGAATCGGCAATGCGGCATCGGCCACTTCCGACAAACGCGGATCCGCCGAATGCAGGGCAAGACGCTGAAGCAACAGACTCTTTCCGCTGCCCGGCGAACCGATCAGCAACAGGCGGCGGTAATGACGTACTGCATCCTCGACTTCCATGACCTCGGCGTCCGGCAGCCCGCGCACCCGCAAGCCCACGTAATCGGTGACCATGTCCATCGGCTCTTTCGGGTCGCGGAACATGCGCACGAACCCATAGCTGCGCAGCAGCACCTTGCGATAACCGCTGAGCAGACGGCGACCACTGCGGCGTTGCGTCTGACCTCGACGCACCAGCGCCATCACGGCAAACAGGGCGCGCCCACCCAGATCGACCAGGATCGAACGGGTGAAATAGATCAACACCAACAATGCGACCAGCAGAAATGCGGTCGTCCAGGTAAGCACGCTGCTGTCCCCGGAGGTATCGATGAATTCCTTGAAAGACGCCCCGAACGACGCCCCGAACGACGCCTCCGTCGTCGCTTCCGCCACCTTGGCCTCGTCTGCGCCACCAACAGGCTGACCGCTGGCGCGGCGATACTCGCGGCTGTAGATGATGGAAATCAACGTGGTGCTGAGCTGGGCGTCGTTATGCCGATACATCTCGGCAACGCCCTGGGCCCGCATCGGGCGTCCCGCCTCGGCGTCCTGCCTCGCCTGATTTTTGACCTCGTCGAGTATTTGCGCCGAGGTTGCGGCCTGTGCGGAAGGCGCAAACACGAGCGTAGCGACCGGCAAAAACAGCGCCAGCACCACGGCGGAGATGAAAATTCGTATAGAGGCAGACATACCGGGAAGCATAGTAGGCGTCGAGTTCGGTTAAGTCCTTACCAAATCACGGCCCGCGAAGATTCCGCGAGGCGCAGCCCAACCACGGGCAAAGGGTCAAGCGGTTGCATTTTCGATGCAACCCGGACACTTTGCCACATGCAGGTCGCGGAATCTCTTTCCAACCCCGCCTGGCAACACGGCTCCCCGATTCTGCGCGGCAAATCTGGTCACATTTAAGGTCTTTTCATTCCTGCCCTTGGAGACATCCCATGACCACGGTGGTTTACCCCGGCACGTTCGACCCGATCACCTTCGGCCATGTCGATCTGATCGAGCGGGCGTTACGTTTGTTCGATCGGGTCATCATCGCCGTGGCCCACAACGCCGGCAAAGGGCCTGCCTTCAACGTCGAGCAACGCTGCGAGCTGGCGCGTGCCGCGCTTGCCGAATTTGAAGGGGCGATCGTGCTGCCGTTCGACAATTTGCTGGTCGAATTCTTGCGTGAGCATCAGGCTCAGGCGTTATTGCGGGGATTGCGGGCGGTCTCCGACTTCGAATACGAATTCCAGCTCGCGAGCATGAATCGACATCTGGCACCGGAGGCGGAAACCCTGTTCCTGACACCGGCGGAACAATTCGCCTTCATCTCATCGAGCCTGGTCAAGGAAGTTGCCGCCCTCGGCGGCGATGTCACCCCGTTCGTGCCACCGGTCGTCAAAGCCGCGCTGGAAGACCTGCGCACTCGAAGCCGATAAGCACTCGCGGATAGACTGTGCGTTTTCCGCAACCCTGAAGAATCCAAACCGCCATGTCCCTGCTCATCACCGACGAATGCATCAACTGCGACGTCTGCGAACCGGAATGCCCCAACGATGCAATCAGCATGGGGTCGGAAATCTACGAGATCGACTGGAACCTCTGCACCGAATGCGTCGGTCACCATGAGACCTCGCAATGCGTCGAGGTCTGCCCGGTGGATTGCATCATCCTGGACCCGGAACATACCGAAACCCAGGATGAACTCATGGATAAATACCGCGCGTTGACCGGTGATGAATAAGCGCCTGGCCGGCCTCACCGGCGTTCTGCTTTACGCCCTCAGCCCGGCGCTGTGGGCGACGGACAACCAGGTCGCCATCGCCAGCGCCCATCCGCTCGCCACCGAGTCCGGTCTGGAAATCCTCGCCCAAGGGGGCAACGCCTTCGACGCGGCGATCGCCGTGAGTGCCGCACTCGCGGTGGTCGAACCCTACAGCTCGGGCATCGGTGGCGGCGGTTTCTATCTGCTGCACCGTGCCGAAGACGGACTGGAAACCTTCATCGATGCGCGTGAACGCGCGCCGCTGGCCGCGACCCGCAACATGTATCTGGATGCGCATGGCGAGGTGATCCCCCGCGCATCCATGGACGGCCCGCTTGCCGCCGGCATTCCCGGGGTTCCCGCCGGGCTCGCTCATCTGGCTGAAAACTACGGCGCCCTGCCGCTGGCGCAAAGCCTCGCACCGGCGATCCGCCTGGCTCGCGAGGGTTTCAGCAGCGACGCGTACTTTCAGGGCATGGCGCAGTTCCGCGTCGATGCCTTGCGCGCATCCCCCGAGGCGGCCCGCCTGTTTCTGGATGCCGGTGCGCCACCGCGCCCCGGCAAGCGCATCGTGCAATCCGATCTCGCCGACACCCTGCAGCAGCTCGCCGAACGAGGCCGGGATGGCTTCTATGCCGGCGATGTTGCGCAGCGTCTGATTCGCGGTGTGCGCGCTTCCGGTGGCATCTGGAGCGCGCGCGACCTGAGCGAATACCAGGTCATCGAACGGGAACCGATCCGCGCCGAATATCGGGGCATGAAGGTCATCAGCGCCCCCCCGCCGTCGTCGGGAGGCGTTGCACTCGCTGAAATGCTCAACATTCTCGCGGACATCGATCTGCGCGCCCTGGATCCGGCGCAGCGCAGTCATTGGATCGTGGAAGCCATGCGGCGCGCTTATCGTGACCGTGCCGAGTACCTGGGCGACCCCGATTTCGTGCAGATGCCGCTCGCGCGTCTGCTTGATCCGATGTACGCCGCCGGTCTGCGGGCGGGAATCCGGGGCGACAAGGCGACGCCTTCAACCGTGCTCCCGATCGTTGGCGGCGCCGAGGGTCAGGGGCGCGACACCACCCATTTTTCGATCCTGGATGCGGCCGGAAACCGGGTTGCTGCCACCTTGAGCGTCAATTACCCCTTCGGTTCCGGTTTCGTGGTGCCTGGAACCGGGGTGCTGCTGAACGACGAGATGGACGATTTCTCCGCCAAGCCGGGTGTTCCCAATGCCTACGGCCTGATCGGAGCGGAAGCCAACGCCATCGCGCCGGGCAAACGCATGCTGTCGAGCATGACGCCGAGCTTTCTCGAATATGAAGATCGCATTGCCATCGCCGGTACGCCCGGTGGCAGCCGGATCATCACCATGATGCTGCTGGCCGCGCTCGACTTCTGGGCCGGCGCCGATGCCGATGGCATGGTCAGCCGCCTGCGTTTCCATCATCAGTTCCTGCCCGATCGCGTGCAATACGAAGACGGCGTCGCCGGCAATCGCGCGGCGGACATCGCCTGGCTGGAGGCAATGCGACGCCTGGGTCATGACATGGAACCGGTACAGGGCGGCTACGGCAACATGCAGGTGGTGGTCTGGAACCCGACAACCGGGGCAATGAACGCGGCCAGCGACCCACGCGGCATCGGAAAAGCCGAAGTCCGCAGTCTTCCCGCGCCCGAGCCAGGCCCGCAATGAGCAACCGCCTTGTCCTGAATCCGAATACCGCGACCGATTCGCTCCCGGAGTTGGGGCCACTGCGAGCGCGGCTTGCGGGCATCGGCCTGCTTGGCGACACGCATGACGACGGCAGCTATCTGGCCGGCCCCAGGCTGATGGAACTGATCACCTTCCTCGGCTGCATGCCTTATCTGCCGATGGCGCCGCGCAACGACGGCGGCGACTACGCTTTCGTGCGTCTGTCCGGTCCCTATCGTCGCCCGAGGCTGCTCGCCGGTCGCAATACCGTGCGTCCCCGTTGCCCGCACTGCAACACGGTCATTGCCGACTGGCGACCGATCCGCGAGGCCTGGGAGTCGATCACCGACTGGCATTGCCCACACTGCAAGGAGGTCAGCGACGCGACGCAAATCCGCTGGCGCGAGAACGGCGGCGTCGGTCGCGTGCTGATCGAGATTGGCGGTGTCCATCCTTCCGAAGCGGTTCCCAGCGACGAATTGCTCGGCGTCCTGAAAGACATCAGTGGATTCGCCTGGGCCTGGTTCTACGTTCAGGACTAAGTCACCGCTTTCGCGAGCCTTTTGACCGTCCTCATCGCCGCCAGCGGTACTCCGTCACGGCGTCGGACCAACAGCACTGGGACCACCGCCGTCGCGGCGGGCAACGCGCTCAATCGCAACGCATCGCGATGCGCACTGCGCATCACGGCGTCTCGCGGCATCAAGGTAAAGCCCAGACCGGCGGCCACGCAGCCAAGCACGCCATCCAGGGTGTTCAACACCAACGGCTCGGTTGCGGGCTTGCCCGCTGAACGCATCCATGCCTCGGCACGGGCGCGGTACGCGCAGCCTTCCGGGAAGGCCACCAGGCGCTCATTACCGCCGCCATCCAGGGCTTCGACGCACATCAATTCATCCCGGTATATCTCTTCGGCTTCCAGATCGGCATGCGTCACCGGTCCGCCGACGAAAGCGCAGTCCAGGCGGTGCTCGAGAACATCCCGAATCAATTGCTGGGAGTTCGCCAAAGCCAGGCGCACTTCGACGCCGGGATGCTGCTGCCGCATCGCGGTCAGCAGATCGGGCAGGTTCAGGGCGACAAAGGTTTCATTGGCACCGAGACGCAACTCCCCGGTACCGTCCCCGGCCTCGCGAACGGCCTGCATGGCCTGCCGCTCCATGAGCAGCAGGTGTCTCGCGTGCTCCTCCAGGACCGCACCACCCGGCGTCAGATGCATACGACGCCCCTGGCGCAGGAACAACGGCACGCCAAGTTCCACCTCCAGTCGTTTCAAGCGCGCCGAAACATTCGACGGCACGGTATGCAGATGCGCCGCTGCGGCGAGCACGCCTCCGTGTTCCACCACTGACACGAAGGTTCTCAAGCCACTCAGTTCCATGACCGCCTCTTTTGTTCTCGAAAAACGAATAACTTCATCTAAACAATTCGCTGGTTGAGATTTATAGCGCTTTTTAACATCCCGACCATCTTTCCTTAAGCCGGTTTCGAGCAAGAGCCATGAATCAGGACAGTCAGCGCATCATCTGGGGCGGCATTTCGGCGTTGGTTTTGACCGTCGGCATTGCCCGCTTCGCCTACACACCCCTGCTGCCAATCATGCAGGCGGGCGTCCCCGGTTTCAGCGATGCGGATGGCGGACTGCTCGCGGCCGGCAACTACATCGGCTACCTCAGCGGGGCCGCACTGGCGGCGCATCTGCATGACATCCACCTCAAGGACCGCCTGTTCCGCTGGGGGCTGGTGCTTGCCTTGCTGACCGGTACCGGCATGGCGCTGACCGTCAACCCCTGGTTGTGGGCGGTACTGCGATTCTTCGCCGGGCTGAGCGCATCCGCCGGACTGGTGCTGTGTTCCGGATTGGTCATGCACGCTTTGCTGCGTCATGGCGACCGACCGCGCATGGGCTTGTATTTCGGCGGTGTCGGGATCGGGCTGGCGGTGGCCGCGATTGCGGTCGCGATTCAGTCGGCCTGGCTGGACTGGCGAGAGCAATGGCTGGCCCTGAGCGTACTCGGCATGCCGCTCGCGTGGCTGGCACATCGATGGGTCCCGTCTCCGCCACGCGCCATCGATGCCAAACCGCCACAGTCCGGTGCCGCAAACTCCCCAAAGGCCGATCCAAATCGGCGCCGCATTCGCTTGCTGCAAGCCGCCTATTTCTGCGCGGGCTTCGGGTTTGTCGTCAGCGCCACCTTCCTCGTAGACATGCTCACCAGCACGCCCGCACTGCAACCCATCGCCCCCTGGGCCTGGGTGCTGGTCGGCCTGGCCGCCGCGCCGTCCTGCCTGTTCTGGGAACGAATCGGGGCGCGGATCGGCGAGGTCAACGCGCTGATCCGCGCCTGGCTCGCGCAGATTGCCGGGATCCTCATGACCTTGCCGGGGCACGACGCCCCCGTCGTTCTGCTCGGGGCGTTCCTGTTCGGCTTTACCTTCATGGGTATTGTCGCCCTGGTGTTGACCATGGTCGGGCACTTGTACCCCGCCAACCCGGCGCGCCCGATGGGGCGCCTGACCCTGTCATTCGGTTTCGCCCAGGTCATAGGACCCGCCATCGCGGGCGTCATGGCGGAGTATTCCGGGTCCTACGCCGGCCCGATGCTGCTGGCTACCGGAGTGTTGAGCGTCGGCCTGTTTCCGCTGCTCTGGCTGCGAAATCCGGGCACCGGGCAATGAATCGGAAACCGTCGCATTTTGACATCGACTGCCATCGTCAACCGCAAGCACTGACGAAAATGTCACCGGGCGGAACACCCCCTCGTTGCCCTGCACCCGAAATTTACGTATACGATATTTCCGCAAATGCTGGAAAAACAGGAAATTAGCTCCATACAAGTCGTATCGGCAAAAAACAGTCGGCTTCCACTGGTCCGGTATTTGCATTTTCGTTGCAACATCCCAGTCACCGCCGTTTGCGCCGGAGTCCTTTCATGCCGAACCATCATCGCCGCTCCAAAGCCATTGCGATCAGCGCCCTGCTCTCACTCTCCGCGTACACCGGTCTCGGCCAGGCCTCGGTGGTGACCTTCAAGATCGATTCGCTGTCGACCAGCAACGCCAACTACGTCGAGGTCGAGGACATCGGCTTCTCCGACGACAAGGGCGGCATCGCGGCGAACACCGACCGCTTCTATGCCACCGGCGACGGCGGCACCATGAACGTCGATGCCAATACCCTGAGCGGTGCGGCGACGAGCAGCCACGACGCCCTGTTCACCAACATCAACGGTGGGCAGCTGTACAGCTTCAGCACCAACGGCAGCAGCGCGTTCTCGCTGCCGGGTGGCCCCAACCCCGCGCCCGGTTTCACCTTTACGTCGATCATCACCCTGGACCCGATCACCATGACCGCCGGCCCGGCGATCACGCTGTCCAGCGCGATCACCTTCGGCAACGCCAAGATGAACGGCGTGTTCGCGGGTTACGACAACGTGATCCTGTTCGAGAACACCAGCGGCGCCACCGGCAACGGCAACGTCACCGGCAACGCGCACAAGATCGACCTTGCGACCGGTAACGTCACCACCACCTCTGGCGTGACCATGAACGCCAAGACGGCGGAAAACTGGGCGTTCTACGGCGTCGCCGAGTATTTCGGCGGGCAGGATTACCTCGCCCACGTGACCGGCGTGAACCCGACCAACGAGATCGTGCGCACCAACATCTCGAACAACCTGACCGAGACGATCGCGACCTTCTCGAACAACCCCGGCCTCGGCGACCTGCACGAATTCACCGTGGTCCCGGATACCAACCGCTGGTATTTCCATACCGAAGCCAACGCCACCGATTTCGGCCCCGCGATCGCATCCGGCAACGAACTGATCGGTTACGCCGACATGGTCATGACCATCGAGACCACCGGCGGCAGCGGCGGCGCGTCCGTGCCCGTGCCGGGCTCGCTGGCCATCTTCGGCATCGGCCTGACCGGGCTGATCGCACGTCGCCGCCGTAACGCCGTCGCGGATGCGGCGTAATCCCTTTCCCGAACTTACAGAAGCCGAACTCGACCGGAGACCGAACTCATGCCGAGCCAAACCCTAACCACCCGCGCCCTGATTGCCGCCGCCGCCCTGTTCCTGACCACGACCGTGCAGGCCGGGCCGATCACCTATAACGTCAATCACGTCTTCGACAGCTTCGCGTACGGCACCAACATCGGCTCGGCCTGGACCGTGACCGGCACCATCACCACCAACGGCAGCGTCGCCAATCCCGGTGACGCCGTCGGCAGCGAGCCGGGTCGGCTGTATCAGTACCAGGACTCCGCCAACACCGGTGAATTCGTCTCCTACAACATCACCGTCGCCAACGCCGTGGATAACATCAGCTACACGTTCGCGACCAACACGCCTCACACGACGGCCGACGACAACCAGGGCTTCGGTAACTGGCATTCTCTCGCCACCGACATGTGGGCCAACGCGACCGGTGACCTGATGCTCCAGCTGATCGGCCTGCGCGATACCACCAACCACCCCGCCGGCGCGTATTTCGTCTGGCTGCACAACGCCGTCTACCTCTACGACTACGCCATCGACACCTACCTGTTTGCCTCGAACGATTATGGGTTCGCCAACGCGTCGTACACCCAGCAGTTCGCAACCGTGAACAACAGCGTTCCGGTCGGCGGCACGCTCGGCTTGGGCCTGCTCGGTCTCGCCGCGCTGCGCCGCCGGATGAGCGCAAACTCCATCCTTTGAGACTTTCGCCATAACGCATCCCCGGGAACATGGCCCGGTCCGCACGCGCGGGCCGGGCTTTTTTATTGCCGGAACTTCACTGACCGACTTCGTCGGAAACCACCCAAATCGCCTCGTCGGCAAGCCGTTCATCTGCGATGAATTCGCGGAACTCGGCGGATATGCGCGGGTCGTCACCCACTGCCCGCCAAAACCGACAGGCCAATTTTTGTGGCCAGGCGCGCACCGAATCGGGCAGACGCAGCGCGGCAAACTCGGGACGAGCGAAGCTTGGCGGTCGCACCTCGTTGGCCCGTGGCGCAAACCCCATCGAGCACATGTCATACGCGGGCAGCAAGCGGAACACATGTCCGTCCATGGCCAGGCTCAGATTGCCAAGATGCATGTCGGTGTTGTGAATCAGGCGTCCGAACGCCCACATGGCGAGCGCGTCGGTCGCATGCTCCTGGCTCACCAGATTTCGCTCGGCCAAGGCCTGCATGACGCGGGGCCAGTCACTCCCCAATCCGGTGAACTCGGCATCCACCGCGCGTAGCGAGATCATCGGCAAACGGCCTTGAGCTCCGTGGCGATCAAAACGCGCTGATTCGAGAAACACGCGCCCACCATCCGCGAACAGACGTGTCTGTGCGGCGGGAAATCCAAAGCTATCCATGGTTTCGGCGGCGTGGTGCTCGGTGATCAACACATCTCGCCAGCGGCGCGCGACCGGTTCATCGCCCTTGGGCGAAAACTTCACGATCACATGCCCGCGATCCGCGCGGTAGGCCGTGAACTTGGCTTGCTCGCCTCCGGCGGAACTGCCCGGTATCTCGCCCGCCAACACGGATTCCGCGAGGCGGGGATAGTCGGCCTCGGTGATCGGCGTGGGCGGTCGACGCAGACGGAGATGGATTTGCTCGCCCAGGATCAGATCGCCAGGCAGGTCATCGCCATTCGCGACCAGATAGCGCCCGACATGGTCGGTGGTCCATTGCGCCGGATCGTTCGGAAAACGCCCATCGCGCGCCGCGAGTTCGTGCGCGATCTGCCGCCCCAGGAACCCCTGCGGGCGCAGGTCATCAAGAAAATAAGGGAGGTCTTCGAAGAGTCCGTCCCGATTCACGCCCGCCAAGACAGCGGGCGTGCCCGTCGTCGGGGTGACAAAGAATCCGCCATGCACCAGTGGGAATATGGTCGCCACCAAGACGTGATTGCCATATGCGTCGACACGATGCAGAGGGATGGCATTGGCCGCGCCGAAGGCATGGTGCGTCAGCCCGTAATGGACCGTCCGCCCGTGCTGGATGCGCACGATCGCATCGCCAAGTTCACGGAGCTGGCGCGCGACGGTGGTTTGACTGAGCCCGGTGGCGTTTTGCAGTTCGCTGGACGTCGCCAGCCCCTGGCCAAGGCGCTCTTGCAGAGTGACAGCCACGTGGCACCCCATAACTTGATTCGTGACTAGCAATATAGTGCACAATCAGTACTAATAAACACAGATAAACAGACACATAGAAAATAAAAAGAAGAATTTGAGACTTGCCTTCCGACTAGAAACCGATGGCCTGAAGTTCGCGACGATCCGGAATCGCCGCGAACCCGGCTGGAGGTTTTTCTGTTGGCCGCTGCGGCATCGCACCGGCGCTCCACAGATTGATTGGCGGGAATCGTAGCTCCGGCCAGGCCAAACGCGCCGGCTTGGCGTCGGGCGGGTGCCGCTGTCCAGGCATGGTTGATCAAGTGCCCGTGTGGCCGAAGCCGCCGGCGCCGCGTTCGGTATCGTCGAGTTCCTCGGACAGCACCCACATGGTGTTGGGGACCTGAGTGATGACCATCTGCGCGATGCGCATCAGCGGCTCGACCGTGAACGCGGTCTTGCCGTGGTTGATGAGGATGACGCCGACCTCGCCCCGGTAATCGCTGTCGATCGTGCCCGGCGAGTTGAGCACGGTGATCTGGTGCTTGAGCGCCAACCCGGAACGAGGACGGACCTGTGCCTCGTAACCTTCCGGCAGGGCGATCGCGATGCCGGCCTTGACCAGCGCGGACTCGCCCGGGCCGATGGTCAGCGGCTCGCGGATCGCGGCCTGCAGGTCGGCGCCGGCGGAGCCCAGGGTCTTGCGCTCCGGGATCGGGAAGTGGGGGATGTCGGTGACGACGGTGATGGGGATGACGACGGAAGTCATGGCCTCTCCTCTCGTTCGCAGTCCGGCCTCAGCCGCACTTGCTCTCGCCGCAGTTCAGGCAGGTCATGCAGTTGTCCATCTGCACCATGGCCTTGGTGTTGCACTTCATGCACAACTGCGCGTTGGCTGGGAACTCACCCTCTTCCTGTTCTTCCTTGGCTTCGGTACGGCAGGTGTCGTGGTCGACCACCGGCTTGCCGGCCAGTTCGGCCTTCTTCTTGGCGATGAAGGCCTTCTGGTGCTCGTCGAGCTCGTTGCGCAGCATGCCGATGCGGGTCAGGTGCTGTTCGATGACGTCGCCGATCTCGGCCACCAGCGAGGGCATGAACTTGCCGCCCGGCTTGAAGTAGCCGCCGCGCGGGTCGAACACGGCCTTCATTTCCTCGACCAGGAAGGTGACGTCGCCACCCTTGCGGAACACGGCGGAGAGGATTCGGGTCAGCGCGACGATCCACTGGAAGTGATCCATGTTCTTCGAGTTGATAAATATCTCGAAGGGACGGCGCTGCTCATGCTCGGTGTCCGGGTTGAGGATGATGTCGTTGACCGTGACGTAGAGCGAATGCTCCGACAGCGGGGTCTTGATCTTGTAGGTCGTGCCCTCCAGGCAGCCGGGGCGCTCGATGGCCTCGTGCATCTGGATGATTTCGGCGGTCTTGCGCTCCGCTTCTTCGGCGGCAGCCTTGGCCTTCTCTGCCTCGACGTCTTCGGGCTTCTGGACCTTGTAACCGGTAATTTTCTTTTCGATCTTGATGGCCATGGGGGGTGACCTCGCTGTGTCTGGCGTCGGTTTCGGACCGACTGTGCGTTTATTGTGCCTTGCTGCGTCGATGTAGGCCGGTTTAAGGCGCGAAGCGGCGGAGCAAGCTTGATGCCTTTCGCTTCGTTCAGGGCCTCAAGCCGGCAACGCTGCGCTTATGCCGGCCTACACCGAATGCCTCAGAACTTGCCGTAATAGCCTTCCTTGAGGGCGTCGTAGAGATTCGCGGCGGTGTGGATCTCGCCGTCGTATTCGATCTCTTCGTTGCCCTTCACCTTGACCGTACTGCCGTCTTCGAGCTTGAACTCATAGATGGTCTTCTCCAGATCCTGCTCCTTGACCAGCACGCCCTGGAAGGCCTCCGGGTTGAAGCGGAAGGTGGTGCAACCCTTCAGCCCCTGCTCGTAGGCGTACAGGTAGATGTCCTTGAAGTCCTCATACGGGTATTCGGTCGGGACATTGGCGGTCTTGGAAATGGAACTGTCGATCCACTTCTGCGCCGCCGCCTGCACATCCACATGCTCTTTCGGGCCGATGTCGTCGGCGGAGATGAAGTAATCCGGCAGTCTGGAATCGTCGTCCTCGGCAAAAGGCATGGCCTTGGCGTTGACCAGCTCACGGTAGGCGAGCAGTTCGAACGAGAACACGTCCACCTTTTCCTTGGACTTCTTGCCCTCACGGATGACGTTACGCGCGTAATGGTGCGCAAAGCTCGGCTCGATGCCGTTGCTGGCGTTGTTGGCCAGCGACAGCGAAATCGTTCCGGTCGGCGCGATCGAGCTGTGGTGGGTGAAACGCGCGCCGACTTCGGCGAGCTCTTCAACCAGCTTCGGCTCCACCTCCGCAACCCGCTGCATGTAGCGGCTGTATTTGGCGTGCAGCACCTTGCCCTTGACCGTGTCGCCGACCTTGTAACCGTCCTTCGCCATCTCGGGGCGATGCGAGAGCATCTCGGCGGTGACCGTGTAATCCATCTCCATGATCGGTGCCGGACCCTTCTCCTTCGACAGATCCAGCGCCGCACGCCAGCCTTCCAGGGCCATGGTCTTGGTGACTTCCTCGGTGAATTCGAGCGACTCGGGGGAACCGTACTTCATGCCCATCATGGTCACGGTGGAACCCAGGCCCAGGAAGCCCATGCCGTGCCGACGCTTGTGCTCGATCTCGTGGCGCTGTTCGGGCAACGGCAGGCCGTTGATCTCGACCACGTTGTCGAGCATGCGGGTGAAGGTGGAGACGACGTGCCTGTACTCCGCCCAGTCGAAGCTCGCCTTCTTGGTGAACGGGTCGCGCACGAACTTGGTCAGGTTGACCGACCCCAGCAGGCAGGAACCGTAAGGCGGCAGCGGCTGTTCACCGCAGTTGTGGGCATGCAGGCCGTTGCCATCAAAGGTGTTCACGCCGGGGATCTGCACATCGAACACGTCTTCGATGCCATCGACCTCGATGGACTCGACACGGGCGACGAAACGCTCGCGGTTGAGTTCCCGCTTGTACCCGTTGATCGCGTCTTCCAGGCGGCTGGACTTGTCGCTGTCGGCAAATCCGATGCGCTCGGCAAACTCCTTGAGGTTGGCGCCGGAGATCACCAGCTCGTGGTAGCTGCTGGTCTGATCGTCCTGCGGGCCCTTGCTGCGCGTGTCCTTGCGACGATCCTTGTAGATGCGACCGGCAATGCCCAGACGCAGCAACATACGCTGCGCGGCTTCCAGCTTGCTCATGTCGTGTTCCGGCAGTCGCACGCTGACGCCGTGCTCCTGGCTGCCCTGCACCGAACCGTGCGCATCGAACATGCCGCGCAGGAAGCCGATGTGGAATGCGGAAGAGGTGGCTTCCGCCGCCGGAGTGATCGGGGTGTCGCCGCGATTCATGCCCAGTTTGGCCGCCAGCTTGTGCAACGAACCCAGACGCAGACGGTACTGATTGGAGCCACTGACCTTACGCCAGCCGACCAGCTCGCTGCGACGCGGCAGACTGCGTGCCGAGGCCAGCGCCGTCTCCATGACGTGCTGCACACCGGCGGTCAGACCGCCGACGCTGCCCCCCATGACGGCGGCCTGCGCCCACACGGTCAGTTCGGCAGTCTCCTCGGTGAGCTGGCCTTCGCCGACGAGCAGGCCGAGCAGATAGCCTTCATCCTCACCGTAAGCGCCTTCCCAGCTTGCGTTATCGCGGTGGTCATTGAGCAGCACCCGGTCGCCGGCGCGCAGCTTGCGGGCCTCGCACCACTCGGTCTCGGTCGCGTAACGGGTAAAACGGGTGACGCGACGGACGCGGTGATCCGGGGTCAGGCGCAGGCCGTAACCCTCGGCGGTCTGCAGGCGGACAACCGCCTTGTGGGCAGTGCGGAAGAAGCCTTCGACACCGGAGCTGAACTCCTTGCCATCGACGCGGGTGACGAACTTGCGCCCCACCAGATCCTGGACCTGCTTCGGGCCATCGTTGGTGTGCACCCAGGTATCGGCGGTGACACAGGGATTGGTCGCACGGATGTTCTCGCAGAACCAGTTGTTGTTCATCTCGTTGACCTTGTCGATCAGGATGAACCCCGGCTCGGCGTAGTCGTAGGTCGAGGACATGATCACGTCCCAGACGCGGCGCGCGCGGATCGTCTTGTAGACCTTGCAGGCGACTTTGCCGGCCTCGTTGACGACAAACTTCTCCTTGGTCGGCCAGTCGCGCCAGATCACCTTCTCGGCATCGCGCAGATCGACGCCGTCCTCGTCGGCCTCCTTCGCCGTGATCGGGAAGGCCAGCTTCCAGTCGCGGTCGTGCTTGACCGCTTCCATGAATTCCTCGGTGACCAGCAGCGAGAGGTTGAACTGGCGCAGACGACCGTCCTCGCGCTTGGCGCGGATGAAGTCGATGACGTCCGGGTGACCGACGTCGAAGGTCGCCATCTGCGCGCCACGGCGACCACCCGCCGAGGACACGGTGAAGCACATCTTGTCGTAGATATCCATGAACGACAGCGGGCCCGAGGTGTAGGCGCCGGCGCCCGACACATACGCACCCTTGGGACGCAGGGTCGAGAACTCGTACCCGATGCCGCAGCCCGCCTTCAGGGTCAGACCGGCCTCGTGCACCTTGTTGAGGATGTCGTCCATCGAGTCGCCGATGGTCCCGGACACGGTGCAGTTGATCGTCGAGGTCGCCGGCTTGTGTTCCAGGGCCCCCGCGTTCGAGGTGATGCGCCCGGCGGGAATCGCACCGTGACGCAGCGCCCACAGGAAGTCCTTGTAACAACGCTCGCGAATGCCCTCTTCCTCGACATCGGCCAGGGCGCGCGCAACCCGCTTGTAGGTGTCGTCGATCTCTTTGTCGACGATGGTGCCGTCCTTCGCCTTGAGGCGGTATTTCTTGTCCCAGATGTCCTGGGAAGCCGGCTGAAGCGGTATTTCAGCGACGCTGGCGGGCACGGGATGCAGGTGCGCTCGTGACATGGATTCGACCCCTCTGACTTATTCGTATTTTCGGTGCTTCACGCGACGCCTCTCAGGTACCGACGAGGATTGGTGGTTTTGCCGCGAACCACAAGATGTAGTGGCTGACTGCAATTTATGACCCCTACACCTAGTCGTCAAGCCATGAACAAGTCGTATAAAAACTGTGGATAAGCTGTCGCAAGCCCGTGCGGAAAAGGCTTTGCGAAGGGTTCATCAGAAGGTAGTGAATTGCCTTATAAAAAAATTCTAAGCACAAGATGTAGTGTCAAAAGCCCAAAAGGAGACACAAGAGGCCGCCACCGAAATTCCGGGCTCAATGGCCTTTGACCGCGACTTGACCCCTAAGTGCCTGATACGCCGTGCATTGCACACATCTGTGGAAAACCCGGGGATGGCCAGTGTGGAAACCAGGGTGAATTTCGGGCTGTCGACAACGCGTACATACGGAAAATCTGATCTGTGATTTCGGCGAATAATAAAATGTAGTTTTTTTGGGTTCTTCGCAGATTAGCGGGAAAGCGGTATTGAGAAGCGGCGGCAGGGTAATGGTTTGGACACCACATCCGACCACACCCCCTGGGAGTCCGCCGCCATGTTGCAAGCTAATCTGCTGTCGCTGTTCTGGGAAGGGTTTGTTGTCCAGGGCTGGGAGGCGCCGGACGAGCAGAGCCTGATCGTGACCTTGGCGGCGTGCGGTGTCGGTGTGTGTTCGGGCTGCGGTGAGCGGGTCGGTGCCGTGCATGACACCACGTGGCGGCGGGTTCGGGAGCGCGATCTGTTGGGGCGCCGGGTGGGGTTGCGGGTCCCCGTGCGGCGCGTGAAGTGTCCCTCGTGCGGGGTGCATGTGGAACGCGTTGCGTGGCTGGCCGGACAGCGGGCGCTGACGCGAGGCTTGATCGCCTGGATCGAGATCCTGGTCCACCTGCTGCCCATCAAGCAGGTCGCCGCCCTGGTGGGCGTGCACTGGCATACGGTCAAGGCGATCGACAAGGCGCGCCTGCGACGGGACGTGCCGGTCCCGGATTATTCCCAGGTACGGCGCCTGATCATGGATGAGTTTGCCCTGTTCAAGGGGCACCGCTACGCCACCGTGGTGATCTGCGCGGCGACTCAGGCCGTGCTGTGGATCGGCGAGGGGCGCTCGCGCCAGGCCATACGGCCTTTCTTCAAAGCCCTGGGCTCGGCCTGCGCTCAGATCGAGGCGGTGGCGATGGACATGAATTCCGCCTTTGACCTCGAAGTCCGCGCGCACTGTCCTCGGGCCGAGATCGTGTACGACCTCTTCCATGTGATCGCCAAGTACGGTCGGGACGTCATCGATCGGGTGCGTGTCGACCAGGCCAATGCGCTGCGTGACCAGCGCCCCGCGCGTCGGGTCATCAAGCGCAGTCGCTGGCTGCTACGCAACCCCGAAAACCTCACCGACGAACAAGCGGTACGTCTCGATGAACTCCTCGCCGCCAATGCGCCTTTGGCGACCGTCCATGTCCTCAAGGCACAGCTCAAGGAACTGTGGTTCGCAGCCAGCGCCGAGATCGCTCAGTTGGGTTCTACCCCGTTAGCGCGGACACATCCCTCAAACGCGTTGCTTACGGCTACCGCGATACCGACTACTTCTTCCTGAAAATCCGCGATGCTTTTCCCGCTAAAGTGCGATGAACCTTTTTTTATTCAGTAGTCCACCAATAGCACGACCGGCGGCTAGGCTTTCAGGCGATGCGTTAAAGTTGGTGTCAATCACAGGCGAATCCGGCAACGCGATCACCAAGCATGATCAGATTGTTCGATCCACCCCGCGCGACCACGACTTGGCCTTTAACGCGTGACCAACGCCAGCCTTTCTTCGATCCATCCGGCTTTTGATAGAAGACGCCGTTCGCGGAGTCCAAGTCAGTAACGATAACCCTCGCACTGGAAGTAGGGTCGATCTGTATGGACGCGTGTGACCGAGATATGTCGCCGTGTGTGATTTTGATATCGGCGTTGCTGCCTCGCCCAAGCACCACCGCGTGCCCCCCCAGTTTGAATTTCTGCCCGTCACATGGTCCAAGAATGCATGTCAGCATCGCCTCTCGCGCGTCTGGAAGTGGCGCCGGGGCAACGCCAGCGCGAACCGGCACATGGTATACGGGCGGGTCGAAGTTGGTCGGCGTCGGCACATCGCGGGACCACGTGGTTCCTGTCACCGGCACGGACTTATCGAATGCCAACAATAACGACGGAATGATTGCCAGCAGCGGGCTAGCCAATATGACCATCCATGCGCCCGAATAAAGGAGGTACAGCACATCGAACAACATAATGACGGAGGGCAGCACCAACAGCACGGTGGTCAGCACGAGATATAGCCAAAAATTCTGCCCAAGGCGACGCGCAATGGTTCCAAAAATAAATCCCGCAATACCCGCTGCCGCCAAATTGAATATCAATTGTCCTACACCCGCTTCCATGTATTGCGCAGCCGCGTTAGCCGCAACGAGGCCCATCGCCCACCAAACGGAGATACCTGCCGCCTGGCACAGTAAAATGTTGTCCCAGATCGGAACCAAGTATTGCCAAAATTGTCCGACGCCGAATTTTCGGCCTATCCGAAACTTCAAATAGGCCAATCCGACATAAATCCAGAGTGCAATGATGACGACAAGCGCGAGATCGCCGATTACGGGCTTGAACCGCGTAATCCCAGCGCTCACCACGATTAGCACCATCAAGGTGATGGACATGGATCGCTTGACGTTATCCGAAGTTTTCATGAGCGATGTCTTCGTCGGTGACGGTGTTTGGAATCGCCCATGCTGGCTGGCAACTGGATGGGCACCTGACCTCAAGCCCAACATGGCGGCGAACTGCCCAATAGACTTTGGGCGCGCGTTCTCATCAGTGGCTAATGCGCAATCGATAGCTGCACAGAATGCTGCGCTATATCGACCATGTGCGGCCTGGCTTACCGGAACATATGGGTCATTCTTGACTCGTTCAGGAGCATCTGGTGGCAGGCGCCCGGTCGCGCACTTGTACATGACTGCACCCAATGCATAGATGTCCGTCCACGCACCTTGATTACCCTGACTCTGGTACATCTCAAATGGCGTATAACCGTTCGAGTAAACATCGGAGATGTGCTGGCTCTTCCGAATCAGCGCTTGGCGTGCAGAGCCAAAATCGAGCAGCACCGGCGTCTCGTCCTGACGGCGGATAAAGACATTCGCGGGCTTGATGTCCCGATGTAAAAACCCGACCGCATGAACATCCGTCAAGCCATCCAGCAACGGCGCGACGACGGCAATAATCTGAGCCTCCTCCAGGGGCTTGCGTCGCTGCGACAACAAGTCCTCTAGCGTGACGCCTTCCTCCAGATCCATGATCATGTAGGCGGTGCCGTTCGCCTCGATGAAATTGCTAACGCGCACGATATTGCGATGCCGGAACCGAACTAAGGTCCGAGCTTCATCAAGGAACCGCTCCAAGCCCCAGCGATAGTCGTCCTGGTCTTCGTCCGTCTTTGGATACAATCGACCGCCCGAGGCACGTGCCACCAAACCCGACGGCAAATACTCCTTCATGGCTACCCAGTGTTGCAACTGCGTGTCCTGGGCGCGATAAGTGATACCGAAACCGCCATGACCGATGACCTCATCGATCGTGTAGTGATCCAGACGGTATCCCTTCGGCAATGCGTCACGATGATCCATGTCGACTCACTGGGCAGGGCATGACCCGCACCGTGGCACGGATCACACCGAGCGTTTTCTATCAGAGTTCTTGCAACAAGTCGTTTACCGCATCCGTCGCGCTGCGCAACTTCAGCGTGCATTCACGACCTTTCGCCACCTCGTAGGGGGTTATCTGGGTCAATTTATTCAAGCTTTCGCATTCGGTTTTCTGAGCTGCGAGCACCGCTTTGAATTCACTCAAACGCGCTGAATCCACGGCTTTCGTCTTCTTCAATCGTGCAATGCCACGTGTGAGCTCACCAGTGAGTTTCTTCTGCGAACTCAGCTGACGATTCAGGGATACTTTTTGATCGCTTAGCTGTTCTGCACTCAATTCCATTTTCTCCAACCGCCCTTCCAATTCCTTACGTAACCGAGCGCGATCAGCAACTTGCGCATCCAGATCAGCCTGGTTTTCCTCGTATTTTCCGGTCGTACTCTTAACAATCGAATCCAGCAGCGAATCGTCTCGCGCGGTACCGCCTGTAGTGACACAGCCGCCAAGTAGGCTGACACTCATAAAAGCAACGACGAGTGATAACGAATTTTTCAGCATTGGATATCTCCTTTGTCACTCAGTGCATGCGCAGATAAATGCGGGTGACACACTGATGTTTTCCCAATTGACTACTTTCGAATCAAAGCGTGGCGAGCATATCGTCAACGCTAAGCTTGCCAACCTGTTGCGTGTACTCAACCTGCTGGAGACTTTCGAGCTGTTGCTCGAAATTGGGCACCGCATCGGGCAAGGTTTCTTTGGCGCTCGCTATCAACACTTGTAAGTGATCGATTCGCGACTTAGTTTCTTCTAGGTCTGCAGCAATCAGGCCAGCCTTGGACTGCAATTGAGACTTGTATTGCTGTAGACCGGTCTGACTAATTTTGCCGGCGTCAAGCTCCGCTTTTACTGCGGCAACTTCATCTTCGAGCTTATCCAGCTCCGGCATCAGTGTCGCCATGCGAACGTTGGCAGCGGAGATCGCCAATTGATGTTCATCGATAAGCTTTAGCGCATTGTCTTCACTAACAACGTTCACACGGGTAATTTCGGCGTAGTGCTTGCCAACCAGATTTCCCGCCGCGCCACCCGCCACTGCACCGACCACCATTCCGCGGTTCCCGCCAATGATCCGGCCCAACACCGCGCCAGCGACCGCTCCGACAACCGTTCCTTGCGTAACCTGGGACTTGTAGTTTTCCCAGAAATCAGCGTCGGTCGTCTCAGTGACTTCCGCCTTTTTGCTTTCGCCGCCAGCCAGGATGTCGCCAAGCGATGCCGCTTGCGCTCCGCCCGCTGAACCTACGACCAATGCCATCATCGACAACCACAATATTCCTCGTTTCATCTGCACATCTCCTTTTTCCACATTAAATCGTGCCCGCCTCAATCAAGAGTCCGAACAACGCGAAACCCAATGTATTTGGATTTGTAAAATGGCTTGAGTGGGAAGCGATGCGCAGATCGCAAATTGGTTTTTCGTGCTTTCCAATGACCGTCGCGCAACACTCTTTGCTGACAATCGGCATCGATACGTGCCTGGCCGTTTGCCGAAATCCCGTCATAGCGGGGGACATAACAATCTTCAACCCATTCCATGACATTGCCGTGCATGTCACTCAACCCAAAAGCGTTTGCACCAAAAGATCCAACTGGTGATGTCGTCTTTTTGTCCCACTGGCTGCCGCAATCTTCACAGTTAGCGTGATTTTCAGGTAACTCTTCGCCGAAACTGTATGGTGTTGTCGTGCCTGCGCGCGCTGCGTACTCCCATTCCGCCTCGGACGGCAGCCGATATGCTTTCCCGGTCGCTGTCCCAAGAAACTCGGCATAGCTCTGCGCTTCATGCCAATTCACATTGATGACCGGCCGCTTGCCTCGGCCAAAACCCTCATCGGGCGGCTGGACCGAATTACACCCTCCCAACTGAATACACGCCTCCCATTCCGCAAAGCTGGTTTCGTACTTACTCATCGCGAATGGATGATCAATATGAATGCTCTGCTGAGGTGATTCGTGATCCTTGCGATACAGCTCGGAAGATGGTGATCCAATACGAAACTTCCCCGCTGGAACCACAACCATCAGCGGGCAGTGGCCGCAATCACGGAATTCCTTACCCGGTGCATAGCGCTCATCGGAGACTGACGGTAACGGCCTAACCTGGGCCTGTGACTCGGTTGAGGATTGGGCCTTGTTCAAAACGTGCTGCGTGGACACCATCCCGTCATCACGTGGCTTGAATGCAAACCAAGCTGCCACCGTTACCGCACCAACAACGAAGATAGCGGCAACAAGCATCACAACTCGGTTTGATGGGGACCGCGTCGCCACAGCTCGTTCATTTCCGCTGCTTTTGCCCCGGGTGGGCACATCATCAATCATCGGCTTTCGCGCGGGAGCGCGCTCTCCACCGAACAATTCGGTTCGCCATTCGGAGATAGATTGCGGACGCGCCGCCTCATCAACCTCCAAGGCATGCATGATCGACGCGGCAAACCCTTGACTAACACGATCACCTGCCAATTCCGAAACGGAGGCCATAGCATCCTTGCCGATGCGATCCGTTGCGGGCACCGGCTTCTTGCCGGTAACAGCTCGATAGAAAGTGGCTCCGACGGCGTAGATGTCCGTCCACGGCCCTTGATTTCCGTGCGTTTGGTATTGCTCGAACGGGGTGTAACCCGCCGACGCGATCGCAGTAACGCTGCGACTCCGCGCACCGATAGCGTTCCGCGTCGCGCCAAAGTCAATCAGTACAGGTGATCCGTCTGCACGAATCAAGATATTGGCGGGCTTGATGTCGCGGTGCAGATAGCCCGCAGCATGCACGACATCCAACCCCTCTAACAACGGCCCCAATATTTGCAACGCCCTGGTTTCGTCCAATAGGCCTTCATCGTCAATGACGTCGGCAAGACTGGGCCCCGCCTCAAAATCCATGACCATATAGGCGGTATTGTTCGCCTCAAAAAACCGCTGAACGCGCACGATCGACGGATGGCTGAATTTTGCCAGTGTGCGCGCCTCGTCCAAAAACCGCTCCAGGCCCCAGAAAAAATCATCTTCGTCGGCACTTGATTTGGCGAACACGGTGGTCTGGCCTTCACGAATTGCAATCTCGTTGGGGATGTATTCCTTGACTGCCACCCGCTTGTCGAGATGAACATCGTGGGCCTCGTACACGACCCCGAAGCCTCCACTTCCGAGGATCGCTTCAATGCGATATTCCTCGATACGATGTCCGATCGGTAATGCCAGCCGATGCTCCTGAGTCATTGTTTTGCACTTCCCTGAGTCGGCTTGCTCGCATCAGGCTTTGCGTCTTCGCCCCGACCCAATCCAGTTCCTGGGTCTTCGGTACCTGACGGCAAGGCCACCTCATCGACTGTGACCGGCTTGACAATGGTCACAACATCATCATTTGTAGTCGGAACACTTTGCGTCAAAGACAGATATACGCTCAAACCCAGAAGCAAGAGCGCCAGAAGTAACGCCACCACGGCAATCAAAAGGTGATTATTCCGTTGACCGTATTCGATGACCGTACTGGTTGCATTGAAACGCGGTTGCAGCACCTGAACTGTGGCATTGTCCTGCCGCGCGCTCCCAACGGAATCCACTGTGCGTACGACTGCATCAGCAACGGCTTGCGCGTCCGCCTCCGCAGTACGTTGTAACAGTCGCGCCAGTTCGTCGCCCTTCAACGACAACACGCCGTCGCTGGCAAGCAGAATGCGATCTCCCACGATCAAACGTAGTGGCACAGACGACGCATCAACAAGCTCCAGAGGCTCACCCATAACCGCACTGGTGATCAACGGTCGATCAGGGTGATTCCGTGCATCCTCCTCGGTGATATCGCCACGTTGAGCCAGTTCATCGAGATGATTGCCGTACGTGTGCAGCGTGTTCAGCTGACTCAATCGGTCTTCGTGCCAAAACCAGATGAGCGAATCTCCAACGCTGATCCAATGCATGTGCTCATTTTCAACCGCGACCGCAACCAACGTGCAGCCCATACCTTCCAATTCCGGGCGATTTGCTGCCGTCAAGCCAACTTCGCGATTGGCATGATCCAATGCGCGACGTAAGCGCTCCGGGGCGGACGCTGGAATGCTTGCGTACGCGTCTACAAATGCTCGAATCGCCTTCTGCGCAGCGGTCGCGCCACCTGCCTGCCCTCCCATACCATCGCACAGTACGGCCATCAGCTCGTTACTGAACGACTCAGGCTGCCTTGGGTTGTAGAAGCCGTAATCGTCTTCCTGATAGGAGCGCTTACCCTGCGTTTGCGCCGCACCGTAGTCATTAGGGCCAAACATGGTCAGCCTGCGTCAACATCCTGCCAATCGAAATCCGGGCCGCACAACGGTACGAAACGCAGGCGGGTATTGCCCAACACAATATCTTGGTTGGCAACGATCTCGACCGGAGTCAATACCGGCGCATCATTCAGATACGTCAAGTTCTTGCCACCGCCATGTTGCAAGTAAAATTTTCTCCCACGCGGATCGTAAGTAACCGTTGCATGATTTTCGCGAGACAGCTGCGTGTCGCCGTAATTCAGGGGCACTCGAGAGTCATCGCTACGACCCAATGTGTTCAAACCACTCCCTAGCGCGACAGCTGTACCCTGCCCAGGCCCCTCGACAATGGCCAGCCAGCCGACCACCGGATCATCCATAAATTGAGAAGTCGCTTCCGCTTCCGTGCTCACTTCCGCACCATTCGTGGCCTCAGAATGAGCTCGACGACTGCGGCGAAAGACCCGGGTTTCATCGCCGCCAGATGGAACAACACTGCTCCCCTCCGCATCAGGCCGACGTATTTGTGTCGTCATATCCTCGTCCACAGAATCAAACAAGGATCGTCGCGTATCCGGCTCAGAGGTACGCGCGCGCGTTGGGGCATCCTCATCCACCATGGGCGTCGCGGGGGCGCGATTAATTCGCCGAGTAGGCGCATCTTCGCTCGCTGCGTTGGGGCCATTACCGGGCATATCGTTGTCGGAACCGCTGCGGTTATACGGCATATCCATTTCCTCTCATTGAATGAATTTGAAATTCAGGTGCCACAACGCCTTCTAAGGATTCGTAGCACAGCATCATGGGTCCTTTGGAAGCCAGAGGCGATTCAGATGGCCGGATGAAGCACCGCCCAATAAACAGCAATTGCCAAATTTAGCACCGTAGAAGGCGGTTAAGCCTGATTCCAGATTAGCGTCCATGACTCGACCACCAAATCCTTATTGAGCGCTTTCAAATCTCAGACGCACTTCACCCAGTTCGATCTCGTCGCCGTCGTTAACTGTCGCCTGATGAACCTCGTCACCATTGACACGTAGACCGTTGGTCGAGCCGAGATCCACGATGCTGATGCCTCCGTCACGGTCGAGAAGCAAGTCGGCGTGATAGCCGGACACGGAATCGTTCATCAGCTGGACATCACAATCGCTATTTCGACCGATGCGACAAGTACGATTAACTACTGCATGACGCGTACCCACGGCATCTACCTGTTGCAAATAGCCGTACGACACCCCTTCACCCACGGGTTCCTCGGTTGTTTTACGCCGCAACACCAAGGCTAGCAAAGCCAGCAACAGGACCACACCAACGCCGCCGCCTATTTGATACTTGCGTTGCAAATACCACGGAGAAAACGATGCTTCAGGGATAGGAACGTCGAGCACAGTCTCAATATGACGCCCATCGATGAGATCGACACCCATGCTCACCGAAACTCGATCACGCGTACCTTCAGGCAAAGCCGCACTGACCGTGCCTCCCGACTTAAACGTATCCAACAACCGTTGGTTGAAGCCCGTTTCAAGCTCATTGTTGGCAGAAGCCTGCCAGTACGAGCCGCCGGTTTCTTCCGCCATGCGCCGTAAAGTCTGCAAGCCTGTGGACTTCGAAGTGTTCAGTGGATACCCAATTCCATGAACAACGATTCCCGCATTTTGAGCTGCTAGAATCACATCGTCATGCGTATACGCGGTGTCCTCTGCCAAGCCATCAGACAAGACCACCAAATGTTTCCGCTCACTGGGAACTTCATCGAATTTTTCCAGTGCATTCAGGACCCCACGATAAAGCTCGGTGGTCATCCCCTTTGCCTTTAGATCTTCGGTCGCTTTGATCACCGCTTCCTTGGTCGATTGCGGTGCCACCAACGACGTCAGCTGACTATCAAACGCGGCGACGCCGATCAGAAATTTTGAAGAAGCAAAATCGGCCCAGGACCGGACCAATCCAGCGGCTGCCTTGACCGCCTCGACGCGATGTTTGGGATTCGATGTATCGATCAGAAACAGCACTGCCGAGCCTTCGCCAGACCCACCAAAGCGTTGCCACTGACTTGGCGTCAACTCGCCATCAAGGCTCAAGGCGGCGGCACTTACCTTGGTATCGCCGTTCAGTTGAAACCGACAATCTATGACCCTGCCATCGCTATCCTGATTCCGGACATCACAACGAGGTGCTGGCCCGAAGTCAGCAGCGAGGATGGGTACCGACATCGCTAGAAACATGACGACGCTGGATATTCTCAACACAAGACTGTTCATGATTCGGCTTTCCTAACCTGACAAATTGCGTAAATCTGGATGCGTGACAAGACCCGAACTTTGCTGCCCATCAGCGCAAGACACGTCCTCTAAGACGTATGTCACCAATCTGTATCTCAGAACCGTCGGAACTTGCCGTCATAGGCTGGGATGCCCCTACAGGCTGTCCGTTAAAGCGCGTCCCTCCGGTGCTTCCAAGGTCCAAAATACTGAGTTGCACCTCATCACCCCAAATTTTCACATGTCGGCGAGACACACTCATATCAGGCAGTGCGAAATCACATTGCTGACGGTTCCGCCCAATCACGACACCGCGTTCCAAACCAGCCATGGGGATCGAAATATGCAAGGGCTCACCCGACAACGTCTGACCCGTCAACTCGAAAACAGCCGTGCTCACTCGAGGCTGTATCGACCGAGCCACGACACTCCGTGACTGAGCAGAGCGCACTTCTTTATGTGGCGTGCGGTTGGACGAACTGGGATTGCGCCGAACCCATTGGGTATAGGTTTCAACAATGCGCTGACGCGGCCTACTCAAAGTCAGAATCATGGCCAGCAGAGCCAATCCCGACGCGCCTGCAGCGATCCAGACGACCTGGGAGTTACCCGTCGCGATCTGGTCTTCCGTGCAACCCATCGCTGTTGGTGAAAAAGACGTGTTTCGCTTTTGCAGCTCACCCACCAAGCTGGATATATGCGAGGCGTAGTGGATACCCGTGGTGACCTGGACTTGTGTTCGACTACCGCTCCCGTTAACACGTACTGAGGGAATCGCGGTATTCACCGCCACCACCTCGCCGCAAGCATTCAGCAACGGCCCCCCACTGTTGCCCGAGTTAATCTGTGCGCTGTGCTGAACGATCTGAAATGGTGCGTCATCGTTCCCCCAAGAGCCCCGAAACACACGCTCAATAACGCCTTGCGTGACGGTAGACTCGACCACCGCCTCGGAATCGCTCAGATCATCCGCACGCCCGGGGAACCCTACGGCGACGACATCGGTGTGCTTACGAGGGGTGGTCGTCGATAACTTAAGAAATGGGCGTCCCAAGCCGGGAGCGCTGATCACTGCAAGGTCCCGGTCCTTGTCAGCCCACACAACATCTGCGGCCACACGACGGCGGCCCTCATCATCCTTCACCAACACAAACAGCAGTTTGGCTCCCTCAACCACATGGTGATTGGTCGCGATCTGATCATGGTCATTGATCACGAAGCCCGTACCGGTTGAACCGTTGCCACCAGAACCCATCGCGACAATTCTTACGACGCTTTGGTCAACGACATCAATATCGAAGGCCATCGCATGCGGCGTATGGAAAATAAAAAACAGGCAACCGAGCGCGGCCCAAAACAAGCCCGTTGTATCCCTCATAATTGAACTTCCGTGCATCATCCCTTCCCGAACCCGATATTTTCTTTGGTTGGTTTTAGCGACTAAGCCATGCCGCCATTGCCTTAACGAAGTGACTACTCTAAGTCAGTCGTCCGGCGATCACTCCAAGGCACGCATTGTCTGCATCGACCCCTGCCCGATCTACAGACCTACGCACCATCTTGGTCGCCAAATCCTGCAAACTCTCCAAACGCCGCGAAATCTTGCCGAACTCGGAGATTTCGGCAGCCTGGGTCATTTCCCAGACTCCGTCGGAGCATGCTACGAAAACGTCACCGGTCTCAAGTTGCAATTGGTCAAAATCTGCGTTTGGTGGCTTATCGGCGCTCAGACTGCGCAGCAATCGCCCCTGATCGGGGTGCGTCCCCATCGCCTCCTCATCCAGTTTTCGCATATCTACAAGCATTTGAGTTACGGAATGATCGCGGGTTCGTTTCAGGACGCATCCATCCCGAAGGACATAAAGCCGTGAATCACCAATATGCGCCCAATACGCTGTTTCACCACGAATGGCAAGCAAGATGCAGGTCGTACGCGGTGAGACGCCAAGCGCCTCTTTCAGGGCAACCAAGCTCGCATGAGCTTTTTCCAGGATGGTCGTCAGAAGCCATTCCAAACTGCAGTCATGAGTAGCTGTCTCTGCCAGTAACGCATCGGCAGCATCAATCACCGATTGAGCAGCCAAATCACCTCGCGGATGACCACCCATGCCATCCGCCAACACCAGCAAGCGGATTTCGCCAGTGTGGATAACCTGAATACGGTCTTGCTGACTCTGACGCTTACCCACTTCGCACGCGGTACACACAATCCAGTCCATTGATACTCAGCCGTAAAACTCGGCACCCAAATATGCGTCAGTCGTAATCCGTGTCAACCCGGCATGCCTCCAGCATCAACTCAATACGAGTCCAATCCGGGCTGGCCCCGGCCTCGGCAATCACCTCGAGGCGACTGTCCCGACGCCAGGCGATGTCTTCCGTCGTCACGCCATCCACGGTCGCATTGAATACCTGCCAATCCTTGCCGGTACGCAACACACCCTTGACCCGACGGATCGCGCCCATGTCACCGGCCTTGCCCAGGGAGGCAAGCAGGCGGGCAAGTCGGGGGCGGGAAAAGCCCTGCTCCGGGGGCCAGCGCCAACCACAGGCGGCAACGCCATCAACAACCTGTTCATGGCGACCGTAGTCGGGCTCCGGCGCAGCGTCCGGCGCCACATCAAGGCCGGTATTCGCCGAAGCGAATCGAGGCGTGACGATGCCCGCTGCCGGCAAGGTGTTGCACAGGTCCATCCAGGCGGGATCGATGCCCCCCTGCGCAATGATCTGTTTCGGAGGATAGAGCTGGTCAAGGAAACCACGCACCTCCCTGATCTGGGCGTCGCTGGCGAGGTCCACCTTGCTCAACAGCAAAACGTCAGGAAGCGTGATCTGTTCACGATAGAGCGCCGAATCCCGCCAGCGGGTCTCGCTGTACTCACGCGGGTCGATCAATCCGATGATGGCCCGCAAATCGATACCCGCCGCCAGCGGTGGCGCACGCAACAGATCGACGATGCCGCTCGGGTGCCCCAGACCGGAGGGCTCGATCAGCAGCCGATCCGGGCGCACCTCGCGCAGCAACTGCGCGACCGCGACCTGGGTGCTGACACCCGCCGCGCAGCACATGCAGCCGCCGGCCACCTCGCGCACGCGGTCTACATTGCCGATCAGCGCGGCGTCGATGCCGATCTCGCCGAATTCGTTGACCAGCACGGCCCAGCGTTCGCCCTCCGGTACCTGCGCCAGCAGCGAACGGATCAAGGTGGTCTTACCGACCCCGAGCGAGCCGAGGATCAGGTTGGTGGGGACCCGGCGGAGTGGTTGAAGCACTTGGACGCCCTGTAGGAGCGGCTTCAGCCGCGATCTGCCCTGGAGAGATTCCCCGCGCCGATCGCGGCTGAAGCCGCTCCTGCAGTCATCTCAACGTTTGTGGTCATGGTCGTGGCCACAGTCCGGGTCGAGACATTCCGGCACCGGGTCGTAGCCGCCTTCGTGCCAGGGGTGGCACCGCGACACGCGCTTGATGCCGAGCCAGCCGCCACGGATCGCGCCGTGTTTCTGGATGGCCTCCTCCATGTATTCGGAACAGCTCGGCGTGTAGCGGCAACTCGGCGGCAGCACCGGGCTGATGCCGTAGCGGTAGACCTTCACCAGGCCGAGGAAGAGGAGCTTGATCGGGTTGACCATCAGGTCGTCACTGCTTGCCGTACAACTCTTCCGGCGAGATCAGCGGCGCGCTGATGACCTCGACCCGATCGCCATGAACTTCGTTGTAGAAACAGTTGCGCCGCCCGGTATGACAAGCCGCGCCTTGCTGATCGACAAGCAGCAGGATGGTGTCGCCATCGCAATCGAAACGCATCGACTTCAGGGTCTGCACCTGTCCGGAAGACTCCCCCTTGCGCCAGTAACTCTGCCGCGACCGGGACCAGTAACAGACCCTTCCGGTCCGCAAGGTCTCTTCGATCGCCGCGCGATTCATCCAGGCCATCATCAACACCTCGCCGCTGTCATGCTGCTGCGCGACCGCAGGCACCAGGCCATCGGTGTTGTAGGGCAGATTCGCCAGCACCTCCTCCAGACCCAGACCCTCGCCTGGCGCATAACTCTCGGTCTTGGACAAATACGCGTGTGACATGGGCAATCCAGGCAAAATTGATCAAAGCCGCATTGTGCCCCAGGAGAACGACAGGGTGCGATTCACAGCCCGGGGAAAGCGTCTATCCTTCCCGCTTCACTCCCGGATTCAAAATCTACCCAATGACAGAAAAAGTCTTCGAGCCGGTAAAACGTGCCGGCATCCTGTTCTCCGAGATCTTCCACTACATCCTGCTGTTCGTTGCCGGCATCGTGATCCTGTGGGCGACCATCGACGAGGTCGGCGTCATCCTCAGCCACAGTTCGCCAACGCTGAAGGACATCCTGATGTTGTTCATCTTCCTCGAACTTGGCGCGATGATCGGCATTTACTTCAAAACCAACCGTCTCTCGGTACGCTTCCTGGTCTACGTTGCGATCACCGCCATCACCCGCGTTCTGGTCATCGACATCAAGTCCATGGACAAATGGATGATCATCACCATGACCAGTGCCATCGTCATGCTGACGCTATCGGTGTTCCTGCTCCGAGCCTGCGAAGGCTGGTTCGGGCATGACAAGGACGAACAGGATTGATGCCAACGCCCCGAATCAAAGGGCCCGTAGAGCCCTGCACATCCCATCAATAGAGGCCCTCATGAATCACACTCTGAACAACCTGATGCTGTCTGCCGCGACCGCGTTGGTGCTGGTTGCCCCCACCCAGGCCAACCCTTACTACATGGGGACCGCCCCGGGTTATGGCAATCCACCGGCTGCCGGCATGGGCTGGAACGGCTACGCCCCACAGGCCCGCCCCCAGCCGGCCCCGCAACCGGCGCCCCAGATTGTCGCCCCATCCGCCGATATGAGCCCCGAGGACATGTTGCGCACCGGCGTCACCGCCCTGCAGACCTTCCTCTCCACCGGCGACCCCAACAACCAGCAGATGGCGCTCACCTTCCTGCGTGAACAGGTCGCCAACTACTTCGACTTTGCCTATATGTCCCGATGGGTGGCCGGCGGTGCATGGAACAACATGAACGCCGGGCAACGCACCGAACTGGAAAACAGCATCAAGTCGCAATTCCTGAAGACCCTGGCCTCCGGAATCGGGGGATACAGCGAATCGCGCGTCGATGTCGGCAACGCGCGCCAGGGTTCCAGCACCGAAGTCGTGGTCCCAGTCCGCGTCACCATGCGCAGCGGCCAGTCCGTGACCATGGAGTTCCGCTTCTACAAGGGGCGCCAGGGCTGGCGCATCTTCGACGTCAAGGCCAACGGCCTGTCTGCGGTGATCCACTACCGCCGCGAATTCCAGAAGATGATCCGGGGTGGAGGATGGAACTGACCACCTGCGGTTTGCACACCATTCCTGTGAGTTGATACCCCTAGTCGATACCGGGGTGTACGACAGCACTGCGAGCACGTACACCCTGGTCATACCCGTTCGCCTGGACACCACCGGTTCCCGGTGCGGGAGAGAACAAGGTCCAGCGCCTGGCTGCCTAGGCTAGCAGGCCGTCACGGCGATGCCTGATTCATAAGGTTCTTTTCCCGAATTTCGCGCTCTACCGTCAAGGGGGGACGGTCTTTCTGCTCGGCGTACAAGCTACGGATCTCGCTGATTACCCAATCTATGCGCTCGTCCACGAGCGTGGACGGCTCCTGATCGCGCCAGTACACCAGGCGAAGCAGGGCCAGTTGTCCGCGCTCCATGATCTTGTCCAGGACCTCGGGCAAACCCTGATCAATCCATTGCGCGTGCAGATTGGGCGCATCCGCCACAAATGCGCGGCCATCGATCTGAACGCGCACCACCTTGAGTATTCCAGCGCCAAAATTGGCTTTGACGAGCTTTCCGCGAGTTGCGCGAACCACGCGCGGGTTTTCAGTGGTCAAACGATATCCGGTCGGCAGCGTACGCTCATCGACCTTCAGGATGAAATTACCGCCCCGATCGATCTGGGGAATGTCGGCACACGCCAGATGGTAACGACCATATTGATCCGAGGTGATCAGCAAGCCATTGACGGTAACGAGTCTCACGCCCGGGATTCCGCGCTCACCCTCGTCCTGATACGCATTGCCATTGGCGTCATCGAAAACCGTTCCGACAATGTCATTGCAGTCGGTCAGGGCGTCTGCAACCAGCAGCACCGTCGCGGTACCAATATTGGAGATCAGTGACCCGCTCGAATTAGTGACCTGCACGCTGTTGACGTATTTACCCAAGTTTACACCGCTACCAACAACCAGAGTCATGGTAATGACATGCGTCTGATCCAGTGCAAAGTTGACCGGGGTCCATGTAAGGGTGCGGCCATTTATCACTGGCTCTGCGGTCACACCATCCAAGGTTGCCGTACCTGGAACGTACTTGAATCCCGGCGGGACGGTGTCAATGATCGAGGCGGTGTTGTAGACCGTCGTATCCACATTGCTCGCCGTAATCTCGTACGGCACCAGATCGCCCTTTACGGCCGTCTCCTTGGGCGCGGTCTTGACAACAAGAATCGGGAAATTGGTATTGGACGGTGGATCGAGCGGAATGTGATTGTGGACGACATCCGTATCGTTACCGTCAAAATAGAAACTCAGGTAATAGGTGGTTTTACCGTTGATATCCGGCGCCGCATTGGTCACCACCTGAAACGGATCGGCGATCAAAGCTGAAGGCACATCCAGGGTGCCGCTTGGGGAAATAAGACTGGAAACGAACGTATACCCCGCTGGCGGACTCACGGATAGGGTGTAGATACCGGTCGGCGCACCAGCAAACTGATTTATATCGAAGCGATAGAACCCGTCAGCACCCGTGACCTGATTCTGCTGTCCCGGCGCGAGATGAATTGCCGGGGAAAACCCCGCCGGACCGGACAAGGTGACGGTTGCACCAGCAACAGGCGCGCCGGTGGCCGCGTTGTAGACCACACCCCCGGGATCAAGCGGGAGATTTTGCTCGATAATATTGCCGTTGCTGACCAGCGTAAGCAGGATCGATCCCACTTTGCTTGTGGTATTGCCTGCGTTGTTACCACTGACCGCCTTCGACAAGGTCGAGCCGGTCGGGCTCAGAAATCGGATCTGATACTGAGTACCGGAGACAAAACCCGCAATTTCGGTATCCCGGAACGAATATCGCCCATCCACGTCGGTGGTTTTTGATCCGAGCACCTCGCCGGTAGCCGGATTAAGGATATCGACCAACCAACCTGATCGCTTCGTTTCACCAGTTTCATCGATAATTCTGTCGAGATTGCGATCTTCCCAGACCCGCCCTGAAACCAAGACCGTTTCACCGGTGACCGTAGTCCGGTCACTGGCCTCGATCGGCACCCCCTGCTCCGCCTGTGCAATCGCGACATTGGTATAGCTACGGCTCTGGGAACCGTTCAGGAAAGCGCTGGTGACCGTTGCCTTGAACGTAATGGTCGCACTCGCGCCCGGAGTCAGGGTGCCAAGGGCACAATCGAGAAATACATTTTCGTTGTTGCTGCTCAGGCCGGTGAGATCGTTTGCCCCATGCAGCGTGGTGCCCGTGGCATTTTTAAGGACACACGACCCTTGTGAGGTCGTAACCTGTGACAGTAGCAGCCCCGCAGGCAGGACGTCATGAGGATTGGACAAAGTATAAGGATCGACGCCGCTACTGTTCTTGGGGTCGCGCATCACCACCCCCGTTGCGTTGCTGGTTCCTGAATTCGTCACGACCACGGTGAACGTCACGGTCTCACCCAAGGCGACAGTGGCTGGCGATACACGCTTGGTGATTCCCAGAGTGACCACTTCGGTAGGCAGATCGATAAAGAACATGCCCGGGAAAAATATGTCCGTACCCGCACCAGCGGCAGTCTGGAACCTCAGGTCAACCGCCTTGACGCCATTGCCGATGACCGTCTGACCGCTGTTTATATTGAACGTATCGATATCGAACCCGATCATGTTGGGATCCGACGGCGTGCGTGCAGTAAAAGCGGTTGTCGCATTCCCCGACTGGCCCAAGGTCTGACGGGTGTTGCTGCCATTGAATGCGTTATTGGCAAGGTTATCGGTATTGCTGAACGTGGTCGTCCCGACCCCGGAAACGATTGACGCAGAGTCCTCCAGAATATTGGCATCGCCGTCGTAGGCCACCAATCCGGTAAGCGTGCTAAACGCACCAGTCACCGGCGTCTCGAAGCCCGCGACGGTAGTCGTCTTGGTATCTCCCTGACCAACGGTCAGAAGACCATCAAACAGGGTAAGACTGCGGAAGTCACTAAGACTCGTATCTTCGTAGGCGACGACCAGGGTCCAGCCCGCAAAGCAGTTCGAATGCAAGGTGGGCTTTGCAGCGAGTTCGGAATCACGAACATCCAGACCAGGCAGGTTGCCGACGGCGTAAGGTCCCGCCCCACCCGCCGCCACCAGACTGGTCACATCCGCCACAGATTGATAAACCGGATATGTGCCTTTCACCGGGGGCGCTATCGAGGCACCGTTTCCATATCCATCATTACCGTCACAAAGACTGGTGTCGGTATTCGCACCCGTCGGTGCGGAGTTCGCCAGAACCGATATTTCATCCGTGGTCGCCGCCGTGACCTCCTGGTAACCGGAAGTCGGTGTCATTAAGAGCACCTTGTTGCGTGGCCGGTTCTTTGCCGTAGCGTCGGCCGCACTGAGCCACGCGCTCCAGTACAAGTAGGCCGCCTTTACGGTGCGGCCTGCGCCCAAACTCAGCACTGCCCCCGTGGAATTTGTGATCGTGGGACCGGTCGGAAATGCATTCAGGAAATGCATGTAGTTGAACAGATTGTTCTGCCGAACATTGCCACCGGACTGAGTGCTGGCGAGCGTTGCCGTACAGGCACCGGCCGGGCTCTGCGCCGGAGCGGCATTTACAGCGGTGTCATCATCATGCGCACCGCCAGCAATCCCATCCTGCCCCGAGTCGTACCCGCCGGCGGAAGTACTGACATCCGAGAACGCCCCAAAGTCACCCGTTGAGCACGACATCTGGGTATTGCCAATGACTTCAAACCCACCTTTTACGGTAAGCTGCGAACGTATCTGAAAATCCCGGTCTGCCGATACAATTTGCGGAAAAACTCCACAAAAAACCAGAAAAACACTGACAAGAAGCCTGCAAACCCACATCAAAAACCAGGCATTTCCGGCAAGAAGAAACGGCTGGCCACTCATACACAACACCCTGATGCAAGACAAGCCGTGCATACTTCCCACGGCGTCAGAACGCATCTGATCACCTTAACTGAAGCGCCATAAGCAGCACCCGCTGTCACACGAATTCCCGACATATCCACTCCAGCAATGCTTCATCCGTGACACCAAACACCGCCCGAATCTCCACCGATATTCCGTTTTTCGCACCTTCTTAATGACAAGAAAATTGCAGGGCAGAAAATCATATATAACAACAAATCACACTATTCAACACCAAGTTAATTGTAAATATCGAACAGCATTTCTAGCATAGAAAATAAATACCGAAACCGGCCTCTGTTGATCAGATCCACAATAAAGCCCGGTGAATCGCTCCACCAGGCTTCCTTGGTTGCGGCATTTGTCGATCAGGCGCCCGAACGCGACGCTCGCTTGCGGTCGTTCTCACTCAGGTGCTTCTTGCGGATACGGATATGTTTCGGCGTGATCTCGACCAATTCGTCATCAGCGATGAACTCCAGCGCCTGCTCAAGGGAGAACTTGACCGGCGGCGTGAGGATCAGATTCTCATCGTTACCGGAGGCGCGCACGTTGGTGAGCTGCTTGCCCTTGATCGGGTTGACGGTGAGGTCGTTGTCGCGGCTGTGGATACCGATGATCATGCCTTCATAGACCTCGGTGGCATGACCGATGAACAGACGCCCACGCTCCTGCAGGTTGAACAGGGAATACGCCAGTGCCTTGCCGGGGGCATTGGAGATCATGACCCCGTTGTGCCGCTCGGCAATCGCCCCCTTCTGCGCCGGGGCGTAACGATCGAAGACGTGATACAGCAGGCCGGTACCGGAGGTCAGGGTCATGAACTCGGTCTGGAAGCCGATCAGGCCGCGCGACGGCATGTCGTAATCCAGACGCACACGGCCCTGCCCGTCCGGAATCATGTTGCGCAGATCGCCCTTGCGTTCGCCCAGCGCCACCATGATCGCGCCCTGGCAGCTTTCCTCGATGTCGATGGTGACCTGCTCATACGGCTCGCTGATCACACCATCGACCTCGCGGAAGATGACTTCCGGTCGTGACACCGCCAGCTCGTAACCCTCGCGACGCATGTTCTCGATCAGGATCGACAGATGCAGTTCGCCGCGCCCTGAGACCTTGAACTTCTCCGGATCGTTGCCTTCCTCGACGCGCAGGGCCACGTTGTGGATCAACTCACGTTCGAGACGGTCCTTGATCTGACGGGAAGTAAGGTACTTCCCGTCCTTGCCGGCAAACGGCGAGGTATTGACCTGGAAGGTCATGGACACGGTCGGCTCGTCCACCGAAAGCAGCGGCAGGGCCTCGACATTGTCGGGATGGCACAAGGTGTCGGAGACGTTCGGCGCGTCCAGACCGGTCACCGCGATGATGTCGCCGGCCCGTGCCGAATCGACTTCGTGACGATCCAGACCGAGGTAGCCATAGACCAGACCGACCTTGGCGCGGTAGGTCTCGCCGTCCGGCTTGGCGACCACGACCTGCTGATTGGTGCGCACCGTGCCGCGCTGGATGCGGCCCACCGCGATCGCGCCGACGTAGCTGTTGTAGTCCAGGGTGGAGACCTGCATGCGGAACGGGCCTTCCGGATCGACATCGGGTACCGGGCAATGATCGACAATGGCCTGGAACAGCGGGGTCATGTCGCCGTCACGGACATCGTTGTTCAGTCCGGCATAGCCATTGATTGCCGAGGCATAGACCACCGGGAAGTCGAGCTGCGCATCGCTGGCGCCCAGCTTGTCGAACAGGTCGAAGACCTGATCGATGACCCAGTCCGGGCGCGCGCCGGGCTTGTCGATCTTGTTCACCACGACGATCGGACGCAGGCCGTGCTTGAAGGCCTTCTGGGTCACGAAGCGGGTCTGCGGCATCGGGCCTTCCTGGGCATCGACCAGCAACAGCACGGAATCGACCATCGACAGCACGCGCTCCACCTCGCCGCCGAAATCGGCGTGCCCGGGGGTATCGACGATGTTGATGCGGTAGTCGTTCCAGCGGATCGCGGTGTTCTTGGAGAGGATGGTGATGCCGCGTTCCTTCTCCAGATCGTTCGAATCCATGACCCGCTCGACCTCGCCGAAACGCTCGCCCAAGGTGCCGGACTGCTTGAGGAGTTCATCGACCAGGGTGGTCTTGCCGTGGTCAACGTGGGCGATGATGGCGATGTTGCGGAGGTTTTCGATCATGGCGGCGCGCCGTAAGTGCGGATGCCCCGGGATCGGAGCAAAGGGCGCGCATTATACGTATCCAGTCCCTTATATGCAGATTTACTTATGCGAGCACCTGGACGGCGGTCATCGCGGTTCCCGTTCGAAACGCAACACGCCCTGGGTCGCCTCCTGCATCTGCGCGAACGTCACGAAATCCCGCTGATCGGGCTCGACGACGTGACGGCAACTCAGCTTGATCACCTCCGGCTGCGTGTCCGAGCGCAACCCGATGTCGCTGACGTAGGTGATCTGGCTGTGACTGTCCGGATCATTGCTCGCCACCACCAGCGGCGTACCGGTGAGATTCCAGGGCAGAATCCGCCGGGAAAAGCTCGACACCTCAAAGCGATCCGGATGCAGGCGGAACTGACCGTCCGAGACCGTTGTGACTTCCAGCTCGCAGTATGGGTAGTACTCGTTGATGCCTCGAGTGCCTTGCACCCCATAGCCCTGCATCTTCACCCGGGCATGGCCTTCCGGATAAAGGATCTCGGTCTCGAGCACGAGGTGATCGCCTGCCTTCAGGCTGTAGATCTCATCGTATTCAGCGATGCGTTCGGACCAGGACTGGCACCCGGCCAAAAGGGTGCTGGCGATGGCGGCGGTGATGAGCTTGCGCATGTCGGCAATTCCATGAATGGCTATGCTGCGGCGAATGAGGAGATGTGCATATCGCTTGCGTGTTCCACGTCCAGGCGATGCGTCACATCCAGACACTTGGAACTCAAACATAAGAATAGGTGCCGCATGCATCCGGAAAAAGTGGTCTTCGCGTTCTTCATCGTGCTTGCTTTCACGATCAACTTTGCGTTTTTCATCGGCGACACCTCCGACCCGAGCCACCATCAGGTCTACGAGCTGTTTGCTGCCATCGTCGTCAACCTGATCGCCACCGTCCTCAAGTTCGGCGAACGCTCACAGATCGGTGCGGTATTGCTGGCCACCTCATTGGTTGCCGATCTGCAGTTGATCGTCGCGGCGTTGCTGTGGGGCTGGGCGGTGCATATCGCGAACATCGGCCTGACGCCGGGCATCACCGCCAGCATCGTGTCACTCGCCGGTGCCGCGATGATGGCCAACGTGATCTCCGTGGTGCTGCTGGTCATCGACACCGTGCGTTTCAATCGCTGATCGTCCCGGTCTCGGGCCACGGGTCATGAACAACATCTTCTTCCTGGTCTTCCGGCGCATGCGTGCGCCGCTGCTGGTGCTGATCGGCGTCTATGCAATCACCATTCTCGGCATGGTGCTGATCCCGGGGCAGGATGCCGACGGCAAACCGTGGCAGATGGATTTTCTCCATGCCTTCTACTTCGTCAGCTATATGGCAACCACGATCGGCTTTGGGGAAATCCCCTATGAGCTGACCCCGGCGCAGCGGCTGTGGGTAACGTTGTGCATCTATCTGACCGTCATCGCCTGGCTGTATGCCATCGGCAAGATTCTCACCCTGCTTCAGGACCCGGCCTTGCGCAACGCCCTGACCGAGCGCGCGTTCGCCGCCTCGGTCAAGCGCATAAGGGAGCCGTTCTATCTGGTCTGCGGATACGGTGACACCGGCTCCCAGCTCGTCGAAGCCCTGATGGCGCAGGATCAGCACGCGGTGGTCATCGACAAAGACCCGGAGCGCGTCAACGCGTTGCGTCTGGCAGCCCTCCCGCTGTACGTGCCCGGTTTCGCCGGCGACGCGGCAATGCCGGACAATCTGGTGCTGAGCGGACTCAAACTCCGCAACTGTCTCGGCGTGGTCGCGCTGACCAACGACGACCAGGTCAACCTGCACATCGCGATCACCACCAAATTGCTCAACCCGGGTCTCAAGGTCATCGCCCGCGCCGAACACCGCGATGTTGCCGACAACCTGGCCTCATTCAATACCAATCACATCATCGACCCCTTCGAAGTGTTCGCCGGGCGCATGGCAATGGCGCTCAACAACCCCTGCATGTATGTCCTGCATGGCTGGTTGACCGGCGCCCGCCCACTCACCGAACGGCTGGACCCGCCGCGCGGCCTGTGGGTGCTATGCGGATATGGTCGCTTCGGTCGCGCCCTGCACGCCCGGCTGCAGGAAGAAGGCGTCGATACTGTGGTGATCGAATCGACCCCGGAGAACACCGGCTATCCGCCGGGTGAAACCCCGCTTGTTCATGGCTGGGGCACGGAAGCCGACACCCTCAAGGAAGCCCAGGTGGAACACGCGGTAGGCATCGTTGCGGGCACCGATCACGACACCAACAACCTGTCGATCCTGATGACCGCCGGGTATCTGAATCCCGATCTGTTCATGGTGGTGCGCCAGAACCGGCGTCACAACGCTGCACTGTTTCAGGCGATCGACGCCGATCTCGTCGCCGAAGCCAGCGTAACCCTGGCCAGCCGTATCCGCACCCTGATCTATGCGCCCCTGCTGATCGACTTCTTCCGCGAAACCCGGCTGCGCGGCGACGCCAAGGCACGCGAGATGGTCGCCCGTCTCGCCGGCATGCTGGGCGAGGAGGCCCCTCAACTCTGGCAACTCACCATTGACCCGGAGACCGCCCCTGCCGTCTGCGAAACCCTCGGCGAAGACGGCCTGGTCACGGTGGACGATCTGGTTGCCGACAATCAGGACCGGACCCGCAAGACCACGATGGTCACGCTGCTCATCCATCGCCTCGGCAACCTGATCTACATGCCGGCGGACGACATCGAGATCCATCGTGGCGACCAGATCCTGTTCGTCGGCGAATACGGCACCAAACAACGTCAATACGCGACTCTGCAGGACCCGACAACCCTCTGCTATGTGCGCACCGGCGTGACCCAGGACCCGCACGAACTCTGGGTCCGTCTGTTTCATCATTGAAGCGGTTTAAAACGAAGGCCAACGCCACCATATACAGCGCAAACACCCCCTCTGCGCGAGACGCCCCATGCAGTTCAAAGACTATTATCAGACCCTCGGCGTAGCCCGCGACGCCAGCGCCGACGACATCAAGAAGGCCTATCGCAAACTGGCGCGGAAATACCATCCGGACGTCAGCAAGGAAGCCGACGCCGAATCGCGTTTCAAGGAATTGGGCGAGGCCTACGAAGTCCTCAAAGACCCGGAAAAACGTACCGCCTACGACCAGTTCGGCAAGGACTGGAAAGCGGGGCAGGACTTCCGTCCGCCGCCGGGTTGGGACGCCGGTTTCGAATTCCGGGGGCCGGGCGCTGGCGCGGGCGGCAACTTCGGTGGTGACGGATTCTCCGACTTCTTCGAAAGCCTGTTCGGACAGAAATTCAGCGGCGGCGCCCAGCCCGGCTTCCGGGGTGGATTCGGTGGCGCGCGCAATACCCGTCGCAAGGGTGAGGACCATCACGCCAAGGTCATGGTCAGCCTGGAAGACGCCTACACCGGCGCCACCCGCCAGATCAGCCTGCGTCTGCCGCACAGCGATGCCAGCGGTCGTGTCGCCGCCCAGGAACGCACTCTCAACGTAAAGATTCCCGCCGGCGTCACCGAAGGCCAGCGCATTCGTCTGGGCGGCCAGGGTGCGCCCAGCATGAACGGCGGCGCGGCTGGCGACCTGTACCTGGAAATCGCCTTCAAGCCCAACCCGCGTTTCCGCGCCGAAGGTCGGGACATCTATCACGAGCTGCCGGTCACCCCGTGGGAAGCCGCGCTCGGACAAAAGGTCCCGGTGCCGACGCTGGGCGGAGAACTGAGCCTGAAACTGCCGGAGGGCGCCCAATCCGGGCAGAAACTGCGCCTCAAGGCGAAAGGATTGCCGGGCACCACACCGGGCGACCAATACGTGATCCTGAAGATGGTCACCCCGCCTGCCGACAACCCGACCAAGCGGAAAATCTACGAACACATGGCGGAGGCGATGTCGTTCGATCCTCGCGCCAGCTGACGCTTGCGCCCCCGTAGGCGCGGCTTCAGCCGCGATCAGCGTCTGGGTTGCTCTGGCTTGCTGATCGCGGCTGTAGCCGCTCCTACCGGGCACGGAACAAAGCCATTCGTCACCATCCGATTCTTTTTATATGCTCTCCGCGTCCCCCTTCCCGGAGAGATTCATGAAACGTCGTGACTTCATTCGTGGTGCCGCCGCCGGTGCCGTCGCCGCCGGCACCGGCCTGGCCACCGCCCCCGCGCAGGCCGCCCGCAAGATCAAATGGAAAATGGTCACCACCTGGCCAAAGAATTTCCCGGGCCTCGGCACCGGTGCCAATTATCTCGCCGAACTGATCGAAGAGATGTCCGGGGGGCGTATCCAGGTAAAAGTGTTCGGCGCAACCGAACTGGTCCCCGCCTTCGAAGTGTTCGACGCCGTGTCGCGCGGCACCGCGCAACTCGGCCACGGCGCCGCCTATTACTGGAAGGGCAAATCCGAAGCCGCGCAGTTCTTCACCGCCGTACCGTTCGGCCTCACCGCGCAGGAAATGAACGCCTGGCTGTATCACGGCGGCGGCATGGACCTGTGGAAAGAGGTCTACGCCCCGTTCGGGCTGGTACCCGCCGCCGCCGGCAACACCGGCGTGCAGATGGGTGGCTGGTTCAACAAGGAGATCAACTCCGTCGCCGATCTCGAAGGCCTGAAGATGCGCATCCCCGGCCTCGGCGGCGAAGTCCTGAGCCGCGCCGGCGGCACGCCGGTCAGCCTGCCGGGCGGCGAAATCTTCCCCTCGCTGCAATCCGGCGCGATCGACGCGACCGAGTGGGTCGGCCCCTACAACGACCTCGCCTTCGGCCTCTACAAGGCCGCCAAGTACTACTATTACCCGGGCTGGCACGAGCCCGGCTCGACCATGGAATGCATGATCAACAAGGAGGCCCTGGAGGCCCTCGACCCGGATCTGCAATCGGTGGTCAAGAACGCCTGCCGCGTCGCCAACCAGGACATGCTGGCCGACTTCACCGCCCGCAACAACGCCGCGCTGGAGACCCTGGTCACGGAACACAAGGTCGAACTGCGCCGCTTCCCGGACGACGTGCTCAGCAAGCTCAAGACCTTGTCCGACGAAGTGATGGCCGAAGTCGCCGCCAAGGACCCGCTGAACCAGAAAATCTTCGATTCCTTCCGCAAGTTCCGCGACCAGTCGGTCGAATGGTCGCGCCTCGCCGAACAGGCCTACCTCAACGCCCGCAACGGCTAACCGACCGTGGGAGCGGCGTCCCGCCCCCCTGTCGCCCTTCTCGACCGCCATCGGTTCGTAGGTCGTAGGATGTGGTGAGCGCAGCGAACCGCATCCTACGGTTAGATGTAGGCCGGCTTAAGGCGCGCAGCGACGTAGCCGGCTTGGTGCCTTCGATCGAGGCCCCAAGCCGGCAACGCTGCGCTTATGCCGGCCTACACCAGATTCATCGCGTGCCGGCGATCACATCCGCGATCTGGGTGTAGACGTTCCGCCCCTTGTCGTCCTCGGCGACCGCCATCAGGAACAGGCACGTCCCGCCGCTGCCTGCGGCCCAGCGCTGACCAACCTGATTCTTCTCCCGCGAATCGTCGTTGCTCTTGTACGGCTCACCCTTGTACTCGACCACCAGCAGGCGCCCGTCGGTCAGTTCGGCGACGAAGTCCGGGTAGAAATAGCCGCCCGCCAGTGGCAGCGCGAACGAGGCCGCCTCGCGCTTGACCAGATTGCGCACCCAATGGCGCACCCCCGGATGGCTGTCGATGGCCTTGGCGCACTCGAACTCCTCCCCGCCCTCGCGCAGGTCCTCGATCACCGGGTAGTAGTGTTTGGCGAAACGGAATCGCCCCCGGTAGTACGGCATGCGCGCCGGATACAAGCCCGGCTTGAACTCATAACGCTGATCCAGGCTCGCCTCCAGCGGCGAGTCCAGGTCGAACATCACGGTCTGGAAGCCGTGTTGCGCGGCCTCGGCGCGCAACAGCGCGATGCGCTCGCGCAGCGCGCGGGCCAGCGGGTATTTCGCCCGCACCAGCGCCGTCAGGGTGTAGCCGCGCGCGTAAATCAGATCGCCGACCACCAGCGCCAGCCAGCGGTTCATCTCGCGCGGGGTGATGTCCGCCTGGCGCACCTCGCGTTCCAGTTCGCTGACCAGCGTCGTCTCGGTGAAGCCGCCATCGACCTGATTGAGGCCATACGCCTCCTTCTCCTCGGCGACGCGGTAAGTGATGCGCTTGCCGTTCAGATCGACCTCGAAGGTCTTCTCGGTCTCGATCAGGGTGAAGTTGGGCAACTGCACCGAATGATCGAGCAGGGAGAACTCCCCGTTCACGTACAGGAAGTTCTCGGGTTCGAGCAGATCGAGCACGCCCTGTTCGCGCAGGCACAGGCGCGGCAGCGGCGCGAAACGTTCGCCGCGTTGCGAGGGCGCGCGCGCCGCCTGCTGGCGCAGGTTGTGCTGCTCGATCGTGGCCTGCACCCGCTTCTTCTCGGTGCCCTTGAACAGCTTCAGCAGTTCCTTCGTGGTATCCACGCCGATCAGGCCCGGCGCTTCCAGGCGGAAGGTGCCGCTGTCGGTGGCTTCGATGCGCACTTCGCCGACCGGCATGTCCGCCGGCAGGGTCGGCAGGCCGGGCAGATCGAGCACCAGCGGCGGTTCCGGCTGGGGTCGCGTGAGGCCGCCGTCGTCGTCGCCGAACAGGTCCGGGCTCCAGCCGCGTTGCAGCGCCGAGGGGACCTCCAGCGCCTCGAAGCCCATGTTGATCAGCTTGTCGGCCAGCAACTGCGCGGCCTGCGAGAAATGCGGCGAGGCAAGGTGCGCGTAGGCGCGATTCAGCGCCTCCACCTGACGACGGCGGGCGTAGGGCATACGCAGCACGCGACCGAGCAACTGCTCGGCGTCCTTGCTGGAACGCACGTCCTTGACCGAACAGAACACGTAGGCGAACGGGCAGTCCCAGCCCTCCTTGAGCGCCTCGATGGTGATGATGTGGGTGATCGGGCAGTCTCGCGCGGTCAGGTCGATGCCGGTCAGTTCTCGCTGGTTGCCGGTGGCGATCGCGATCGCCGCCTCGTCCACGTTGAGGCCGTCGATCAGGTGGCGCTTGAGCACCTCCACGGTCACCGCGCCGTTCCTGGCCTCGGCCTGCAACAGCACGATCGGGCGGATGTAATCCGCTTCCTTCTGCGCCTCGATGGCGAGCTTGTTGCGCGTCAGCACCGCGTCGCGCACCGCCGCCTGCCAGTCCTGATGCTCGGTCAGCATCACCGGCAGCTTGATCATCTCCGCCGCCTTCAGCTCCGCCGCCGAGACGTGGTAGAGCACGTTGGAACCGGAGCTGTTGGACACGTCCGGCGTCGCCGTGAACTCAACGATGCAGGCCGGGTGGATGCGCTTGAGCGTCGCGAAGGTCAGCGAAGTCCGCGCGTTGTGGGCCTCGTCCATGATCACCAGCGGCGCGTGCAGCGCGAGCAGATTGGCGAACGAGAACTTGATCCGCCCCAGCGCCTCGCGGCCCAGGCCGTTTTCCTTCAGGTCCGCCTCGGCGACGCGCTCCAGGCGCGGATCGTGCGGATCGACGCCGGCGAAGTGCGGCTCGAAGTCCTCGTGGTAGGCGTACACCTGCCGCCCGCTGGTGTCCTCGACGCGCAGCGTCGCGACCGTGCCGACCACGACGATCGCCTTGCCGCCCAGGTCCTGCGGGCGGATCTGGGTGACGTCGCCGATGTCGAGCACGCGCAGGCGGTCCAGGCCGAAGGTCGCCTCCAGCTTCTGGCGATACGGGTGCCCCGGCGTCTTCAGCGCCTCCAGGGTCTGTTCGCGGATGGTGTTGGTCGGCACCAGCCACAGCACCAGCGGGTAATCGCGTTCCAGATAGGTGTGCGCCGCCACCTCCACCGCGTGCGAACCCAGCACCGTCTTGCCGCCGCCGGTCGGCAGGCGCAGGCAGACGTAGGGAATCTCGCCGAAGTCGTAATGCCGGTACGGGATCGCCGGCATCGCGTGCGCGGCCAGGGTGTCCGCGAAGGCATCCGCGACCGGGCCGGTGCGGGCGGCGGCGAGGAAGCGTTGCAGCGCCGCGAGGGCGTCGTCCTGATAAGGCTTGAGCTTGAACATCAAGCGGTCTCCATCCGTGTGTTCGGGGTGAAATCCGGGCGCGGGCGCATCACCGCGACCTCACGTCGTAGGGGATCTGTTTGAAGGTGATGCCCTCGGCGGTGAGGCGTTGCGGGCCCAGGCGGGTGCTTTCGCCGTAGACGATCCGGGGGCCGTCATGCGGCGGCAGGCCGGCGAGCACCGGGCCGGTGAGCACGTTGCCGCCTTGCGGGCGGCGGTCGCCGAGGATGCCGTTGTAGAGCAGGTAATAGGCGGTGCCGGCGTGCACGCCGAGCAGCGGGGATTTGGCCGCCGTTGTCGGGCGCGGCGCGCCGGTCTCCAGAAACCACACGTAGCTGGCGAGGGTCGCGAAATCGATGTCGGCGTGGATGTGGCCGTCGGCGTCGAACGCGGTCGCGCCGAGGCGGTAGAAGCGGAAGCCGCCGCCGCCCTGCCAACCGACCGCCTTGGAGATGCCGCCCTGCTCGCCGGCGACGACCTGCGCGAGGCGCGGCTGGCAATGCGTGACCGCGTGTTCGCCCATCTCGATGCCGATCCAGCGCCGCCCCATCTTGTGCGCGACGGCGGCGGTGGTGCCGGAGCCGAGGAAGGAATCGAGGACGAGGTCGCCGGGGTTGGTGGCGATGTGGAGTACCCGCTGAATTAGATGTTCGGGCTTTGGCGTTTCAAAGGCGGCTTTCTCTCCAAACAGCAACTCGATTTCTCTCGACGCGTGCTGATTCAACGCCAATCCCGCCCAAATCGATGGAGTAGTCATGCCTTGCTTTGCTTCACTGAGATAAAGCTTTCTCATCGGCGTTTTAGCCGTCCCTTTCACCCCCCAATAAAGCCGCCCTTCATCCTGAAGCCTCTGCATTTCGTCCTTCTTGTGGCGCCAACAAGTGCCTTTCCGCGGCCACACGTCCTCGCCTGTGTATGGGTTGCGGATTGGATACACCAAGCTATCGACGTGCCGCCCCCCTTTCCCGTTCGCGGTCGTGTCGATTTTTCTAAACGCGCCGTTGATATCCGGACCATCAGGCTCCTCAAATATTCGATATTGAGCGTTAGCCTTCTCCGACCTAGGCATAAGGTTAAACCCCTGCTCAGCAACTGTTTTCTTTGACTCCTTGCCTTGCCTCGCAGCTTTTCCCCATACCAATACATGCTCGTGCACGGAAGCGATTGTCCGGTCATTCGGCGCACCGTCTCGCTTTTGCCAAGAGATATCCAATATGAAATTTCGACGTCCAAACACTTCATCGAGGACAACTTTTAGGTAGTGCGCTTCATTGTCATCAATCGACACCCAAATCGAGCCATCCTCCGCCAGCAGCTCACGCAGAAGTTCCAGGCGCGGATACATCATCGACAACCACACGCTGTGCTCCAGGTTGTCGTCGTAGTGCTCGAACGCGGAGCGGGTGTTGTACGGCGGGTCGATATAGATGCATTTGACCCGCCCGGCCTAGAGCGGCAGCAGGGCCTTGAGCGCGTCCAGGTTGTCGCCCTGGATCAGCAGGTTGTCGGTATCGGCGTCTGCGTCGCCGCCGGCCAGTTCCGGCACGGGGTCGAGCAGGCGGTAGGGCACGGCGCGCGCGGCGCGTACCGCGCGGTCCTTGTCGAGCCAGTCGAGCAGCGGCATCGGGTCTCCTACTGGAACAGGTCGATGTATCCGCCGTAGCGGAACTGACGGTTGCGGGCCTGGCCGGTGATCTCGGCGAGCAGGCCGTGGTGGACGAATTTGCCCATCAGGTTGTTGGCGGCGGGGAAGGTGACGCCGCACAGGTCGACGATGTCCTGCACCTTGATGATGGGCCGGGCGTAGAGGCGTTCGAGCACGCGCAGGCCGTTGCCGGCGACGCGCCCGAATTCCGCGGCGATGAGTTTGGAGTGGGCCTCGCGCAGGTCGACGATGGCGCGCGCGGTGGCGGTGGCTTCGGTGGCGACCTGGTGCACGCCGTCGAGGAAGAAGTCGAGCCAGGCCTCCCATTCGCCCCGGTCGCGCACCGCTTGCAGGCGTTCGTAGTACTCCTGGCGGTGGCGTTTGAAGTGGTGCGAGAGGTAGAGCACCGGGGTCTGCAGGATGCCTTTTTCGTAGAGCAGGAAGGCGATCAGCAGGCGCCCGACGCGACCGTTGCCGTCGAGGAACGGGTGGATGGTCTCGAACTGGGCGTGGGCGAGGCCGATCTGGATCAGCGCCGGCAGGGTGTCGGTGTGCAGGAAGGTTTCGAGCGCGGCGAGGTGGTCCGCCACGCTTTGCGGTGGGGGCGGGACGAAACTCGCCTCGTTGACCGTGCAGCCGGCGGGGCCGATCCCGTTCTGGATGCGGCGCAGCTCGCCGGGCTGACGCTGGCCGCCGCGCACGCCCTGCATGAGTTGCGCGTGAATCTCGCGGATCAGGCGGATGGAGACGGGCAGTTCGCGCAGGCGTTCGAGGCCGAAGTTCATCGCGCGGACGTAGTTCAGCACCTCATCGACATCTTTCGGGCGATCGCTGGCGAGGATTTCGGCCTCGGCTTCGAGCAGGTCGTTGAGCGAGCTCTGCGTGCCTTCGATCTGGCTGGAGAGCACGGCCTCCTTACGCACGTACATGAACACGAACAGGTCCGGGTTCGGCAGCGTGCGGATGGAGCCATCGAGACGCCCGAGGGCGCGGTCGGCGAGCGACAGGCGGCGTTGCAGGTCGAGGCCCATCGCGACCGGCGGCTCGGGCGGCAGCGGCCTGGGCGCGAAGCTGCGGTACCCGCCGGGTTGCGGCAGATAGCTTCCCGCGCGTTCGGTGTCGTCCGTCAATGCCATCTCCAGCCTTTAACGTGGTGCCAGATGCGGGTTCTTATTAAAGGCTGAATTTAACTTGATCCACCCCGACTCGCCATATGAAAGGCTAATAGACATCGGATTCGGTCCATCCTGGCCGTTGCCGGAGTACGTGATACGTAGGATGTGGTGAGCACAGCGAACCGCATCTGTCGCGCGATCGATGCGGTTCGCTGTGCTCACCACATCCTACGGTTCTGCGTTCGATGTAGGCCGGCTTAAGGCGCGAAGCGCCGTAGCCGGCTTGGTGCCTTCGATCGAAGCCCCAAGCCGGCAACGCTGCGCTTATGCCGGCCTACATCGGGGCGTCAATAGATCTTCGGCGCGCCGTCGGGGCGACGCTTCCAGCGTTTGTAGATCCATTGGTACTGCGCCGGGGCTTCGCGGATGCAGGCCTCGACGGCCTGGTTCATCACCTTCAGCGAGTTTTCCAACGGGCCTTCGTTGATCGCCGGATCGACGGCGTGGGCGATCAGGCGGTAACCCTTGCCCTTGGGCAGGCGCTCGGCGTAGCCGACCAGCACACCGACGCCGGAACGGATCGCGAGACGGCAGACGAAGGTCATGGTGTAGGCGTCGACGCCGAAGAACGGCACGAACGCGCCACCTTCGTCCTTGGGGTCCTGATCGGGCAGGATGCCGACCATCTCGCCACGTCGCAGCGCCGCGTAGACCTCCTTCACGCCTTGCACCGTGGTCGGTTGCAGACGATTGCCGGCACGTTCGCGGGCGGCGGTAATCGGGCCTTCCAGCTCGGCCATGCGCATTGGGCGGTAAAGCGAGGTCATGGGCATGTATTCGGGCGTGATCAGCCCCATCAGCTCCCATTGTCCGAGATGCGGAGTGAGCGCAATGACGCCCTTGCCACGTGCTTCGAGTTCCCGAAAATGCGCCTCGCCGCGTATTTCCTTGACCAGCCCGCGCACTCGATCCAGGGGGCGAAACCACATCACGCCGATCTCCATCGCGGTCTTCCCGGATTCAATCAGGGTCGCGCGCAGCAACTGCCGACGCGCGACATCGGCGATGTCCGGAAAGGCGAGTTGAAGATTCGTCTCCGCGACCCGGCGCAGGTTGTTGGGGGTGACATACAGCAGCCAGCCGAAGCTGGCACCCAGGCCGTGGACCACCCGTAACGGGAGCCGCGCGACGAGTCGCAGCAAGACCAGCAACAGACGTGCGCGCATCAGCCGGCGAGCGTATCCAGGTGGGCGATGAGCGCGTCGGACTCATAGAGCCAGACGTCGCCCTCTTCGCCCTTGATGCGCAGGCAGGGCACCTGCACCTTGCCGCCACCGACCTGCAGTTCGGAACGCGCCTGCGCATCATGCTGGGCATCCTTGGTGCGGATGTTGAGCGCCAGACGCTTGATGTGGATGCGCGTCTTGACGCAGAACGGGCAGGTCTTGAACTGATACAGACACATGTTGGCGGTAAGGACATCCAAGGCCTGCTGTGCAGCGGGTTCACGTCGAACCTGAGGCCGGGAACCCAGCTTCTCCCAAAGCAGCAGGAACGGGGTGACCAGCAAACGTATCAGCTTGAAGAAGGATCGGATAAGAACTCGCATGACGCTTCCAGCTATCGATCGGGAATCGGGCGAGCGGATGTTATCGAGTTTCCCCGGTCGAGTGGACCGCATCACAAAAAAAGCCGACGCATGTCGCCATGCACCGGCCCTTTGATCTCACCGGCTTTCGGGGCTTAGAGCCGCGATGCCGGATCGAAGGTGGTCGTTCCACTCGGCGTGGTCACGGTAATGACCGGCGGCAGCGGCATCACGACGCAGGTGCTAACGCCGGTGGTCCGAAATTCGAGGGCATTGGCGGCATCGAAGCTGATCTGCAACGCTGGAGGCACCGCGTTGTCCACCGGCACGTTCAGGGAGAGCGACACCTCCATGCGATACTGGCCACCCAGATCTTCCATGCTCGCGGCGGCCAACGCATTGGCCACGGTGGTTCCGCCCGAATCGGTCGGCGCCGAGACCGTCTGGCGCGTGCCCGCGCCACCGGTCGCGTTACCGGTGACCATGTTCACGTTGTTCAGCACCTGTGCGGTTCCGGACGCACCGCCGCCGGTTCGACAGGGCTGGCTGCTCCCGGCGTTGGTGACCTGTCCGGCCATCGCAAAGGCGCTGTTCACCGTGAGACGCATGGCGCTGTAGCTGACCCCCGGTTCCAGGGAATTGCCGGCAGCAAACGCCCCCACCGACTGGCCTGCGGATGCATTCGCCGAGCCCAGATCGAAGGTCGATGTGCCTTCGAAGAAGGTGTAATAGGTATTGTCGGCACGCTTGAACTCGACCTTTCGTATGGTGATTTCATACAGCGTGGGCGTCGCTGCCGCCCCGCCTGCCGTGACCAGCGGCCCACTTACCGCCACCGCCGTCATACCCATCAAGCTCGCCCCGAACAGGGCCTTCATTGCGTTCTTCATATCCTCAACCCCGCTCAGTTACGACGACCGACAGTGATGCCCGAACCACCCGTCCGCTTCTTCTCGATCACCACGTCATGGTGTCGGCGGACCTTGTCCAGCGTGTGCTTGGTCAGGTCGCGGGCCGCGAAGGCGTCACGCGTCGATCCGGTGCCGGTTGCCGTCCATTCCCTGCCCTGGGGTTTGTCAAACGCCCAGGAGAGCGTGAGAAAGGCCTGGGCGCTGTCGGTGTTGTCGTCGGTGGCGCCGACGGTCACGTCAAGGTTATCGGTGAGGCTGGCGCGAACGCCCACGGTGTTCCCCTGGATGTTTTCACCGGTGCTGCGATCCCATTCATACGTCTTCCAGGACACACGCGCCCAGGGAAGATAGGGAACAGGGGCTTCAAGTCCAAAATCCCAGCCATCGAGCGCGGCTTCGGTGTCGCTGATATTGCCGTTGACACGCACCGTCTTGACCCCACTTTGGGCGTCGTACCAGTTGGCGCGCACATCGATATAGCGCCCGATCGCTTCAACTCCCAACCCATAACGGTAATGGGATTCATCGATCGTGGTGTCGTACCAGGCATTGGCGCCGAGCAGCCAGGAATGATCATCGAGCAGGTGACGGTACCCGGTACCCAGATTCACCGTCTGGTCGTCATCGGAATGCGCAATGCGCCCCTGAAAGAACCAGGTATGGGTCAGGCCCTCGGACTGATAGATGGGCTGAATGGTCTCGATCGACCAGGACGGCTTGTGCTCCTGCTGAATATCGACATTGATGTCGGTGCGCGACAACCAACCGGCCTCGCCGCTGTCGATCGCGGACTTGGCTTGTTCGGCGGCGACGCGCAGCAGTGCCTGGGCGGCCTGATCGGCCTGTTCATCGGTGTGCGCCGGCATCGTCATCAAGGTGCCGATGGCCAGGGCGAGCAATTGGCGTTGCATGGATTCCCCTCGTTCTGGAAAAACGCAAGCTGGATCGCCGATTCCCTAGTTTTCGGCGTCCGGCATTGGTGAGCGATGCACTGATACCAAGGCCCTCCTCCCCGACGCAATCGTGGGTTACGTTTTCGTTGAGGAATGTCATCAAAATCCCCGGAAACCGTATCGCGACCATGCCTGTAGGACGATCGCACTGCCCTATCGTGTGCCTCCCCTTGGCCCGACCACACCCGCATGACCGTACCGACCGAACCACGTCCTGCACTGACGTTGAATGTCTGCGATGACTTCGCCCGACTTCCGGCATCGTTCTTCAGTCGCGTCACCCCCACCCCGCTGCAAGGCCCCCATCGTCTGGTCAGCGTCAGTGCCGCCGCCGCTCGACTGATCGATCTGGACGCCGATGGCCTATCACCGGATGACTGGATTGCCCTGATCACCGGCACGCGCCTCCCAAGCAACGCGCGCCCGCTGGCAATGGTGTATGCCGGTCATCAATTCGGACATCTCGTCCCGCAGCTCGGTGACGGGCGCGCGATCCTGCTCGCCCAGGTCCGCAATCAGGCTGGTGCGTTATGGGATCTGCACCTCAAGGGAGCGGGGCCGACGCCCTATTCTCGTCAGGGCGATGGCCGTGCCGTGCTGCGTTCGAGCATCCGCGAATATCTGTGCTCCGAAGCGATGGCCGCACTGGGCATTCCAACCACCCGCGCACTCGGGCTGGTCGCCTCCAGCGAAGCGGTTTACCGCGAACGCATCGAGCCCGGGGCCACGGTGCTGCGTCTCGCGCCATCTCACATCCGCTTTGGGCACTTCGAATACTTCTATTACGGCAACCGCCACGAATACCTCGCGCCGCTGGCGGATTACCTGATCGACCACCACCTGACGCATCTGCGCGAGTTCGACGAACCATATCTGGCGTTGCTCGACCACACCATTCAGCGGACCGCAGAGACGATCGCCGCCTGGCAATCGGTCGGTTTCTGCCACGGCGTGATGAACACCGACAACATGGCCATGCTCGGCCACACGCTGGATTACGGCCCGTTCGGTTTCCTCGACACCTACGACGCTGGCCACATCTGCAACCACTCCGATCACCGTGGCCGCTACGCCTACGACCAGCAGCCTTACATCGGCCACTGGAACCTCAGCTGCCTCGCCCAGGCCATGCTGCCGATCCTCGACCCGGACCCGGAAACCGCAGCGGTCAAGGCCACCGGCTATCTCGAGACCTACCCGTCCCGCTACGACGCCGCCTACCTGGCCCGCATGCGCGCCAAGCTCGGCCTCGCCGTGCACGGTCGCGACGACCGCACGCTCGTCGATGCGCTGTTCGCCGCGATGCAGGGCAACAGCGTCGACTTCGCGATTCTTTTCCGCACCCTGGCCGATTTCGAACCGGACGGCGCGAACGCCTCACTGCGCAACCAGTTCCTCAACCCGGCCACCTTCGACGCCTGGGCCGCCCAATACGCCACCCGTCTCAAGGCCGAACGCTCCGACCCCAGCCAGCGCCGAGTCGCGATGCACGCCGCCAACCCCAAATACGTGCTGCGCAACCACCTCGCCGAAATCGCCATCCAGAAGAGCGAAGCCGGGGACGACAGCGAAGTGAACCGTCTGCTCGCCATCCTCGCCCGCCCCTACGACGAGCAGCCCGAACACCACGCCTACGCCGACTATCCACCGGCCTGGGCCACCGGGCTTGAGGTCAGCTGTTCGTCCTGACACACCAGTTCAACTTGTCTTTTCTCAATACCGAGTTGAGGCATAGACAATCGCATAGGGTCGTCTGAGATGCGGAAGCGCACGGCCTGACCGATGCTTAAGCTGGTTTGGTGGCTGCGTCCATGCCCCCGAGGGCTATGTGAGCCGCTTCCTGCCGAGCGGTCTGGAGCTGGGCAGTGTCGAAGCCCGCCGACAGGGACTGGATGGCCTGGAACTCACCACCATCCAGCGGGCCGTGAGTACCGGGGATGAAAAGCTGCTTCATCAGCTTGGTGGGTTCAACCGGGTGAACGCCGACCTTGCGGATGCCCGCGCGCGGGTTGACGGCGGCGCCCCGCCGCCGCTTTCCCTCCGCAATACTGGGGTTCTGAGATATGAGGGGGCGAAGCCCCTTTGTTGCCCCGTTCAGTCGTCGTCTTTCAGGTAGTCCCAGCGATCGTCGATCCCCATGCCGTGACTTTCGTCGATCCCAAACACCGATACCCCGGCCACAGATAGGGATGCCATGACCGCGGCTGGCGAGAGGATGTTGATTTCCTCCTCATCTTCGTCCAACCCGCCGGGGCGCGGGGGTGTGTAAGGCACGTACCGATGCTTCCGGCTGGATTAGAGTCGACAGAGGTTGAATGATCTTGAGGTCACTGCTATTCAGCGGGCGATGAGCACCGGCAATCCGCAGATCCTGTATCAGTTGGGGGATTTGACGCGCACCCAGGGTGCGCTTGATGACGCCCGTGCCACGGCGCGTCCCCCTGGCCGCGACCCGCTCCTCGCTGGCCCTCTGCGCCTGCCTTGACCTGGTGCGGGATGAGGATGCTGTGGCCGATGGGGGGTCCATCGGCTATCCGGCTACGGCATCCTTGCCGCGATCGGGGTGTTCGGCGCGAATATCACTCGTCGGTGAAGGAGGTGATGTAGGGATTGAGGGCCGCGCCGCCGGGGGCGAAATGGGAACCGGTGGCGGCATCGATGAAGTAGTCGATGTCGATGTCGTTGTTGATGCCGTGGTTGTTTGGGTCGACGGGAAAATAGTCCTCTTTGGCATAGTGCCGGACATTGATTACCTCGCGCTTGCGTGCGACGAGTCCGGGGCTGGTCTCCAGCCAGGATGGGGGGCTCGATGCGTCCGGGAACACGGTCTGGCGCATCGGGGCCGGGCGGGCGGCAGCGGCGCGGAGTTGCTGCAGGCCGTGCATGGTCGGGAGGGGGAGGGAGCGGCGGCCTCGAACACCCCCTATCCCGTTCCGCCGCTCCACGACGCGGGTCCGCCACGCCACGAGCGCGCCGAGCGCGGCGCTGGTGCCCATCCACCAGTCGAGCGTGCCGACCGTCGCGTAATACCCGCCCGCCGCGATGGCGGCAGGCCACCAGAAGCTCAGGCCCGCGAAGTCCTGGGCGTTGTGGCGCGCCAAGAGCCGCATCCACGCCCGCTGCGCGGTCATGATCGCGAAGTAGGTGGCGTACAGCAGGACCAGCGGGTCAATGATCACGATGAAAAACTGCGGAATGGGGGAGGGCGGGGCGCCCAGGCGCAGGGCCGCGTCCGCGACGACCAGCAGGCCGAGCGGCACCAGCTTGCGCAGGTAGAACGCCTCCTGCCACCAGGTCGGCATGCGCCCGAACATGATGTGCAGGAACAGGTACGCACCGACGCAGAAGGCGGCCATCGCGAGGCTGATGTGAAATTCATCCGTCATTTTGAGTCTCCTGTGGTGCCTCTTGTCGGGCCTCCTGAGCGAGCTGCGCACGGCGGTGCTCGAAATAGGTGTCCCGGCGCTTGGTCATGACCTGACGCCATTCCTCGACCGCGTCTTCGAGTATCGACTTAAGCTCGTTGTGATCGGCTTCGGTGAGTTCCCGCCACGGCAGGAACCATTGCTTGTTCTTGGCGATGAACACCCCGCGCTCATGCAGCCAGGCCATCCATTCCGGGTTGGCCGGGAAGCGCATGGTGGCGCCGTGAACGCCGTAGAGTCGGTAACCGGGGTGCTGGCCGGGGCGACCGGGAATGCCGCGCTCGATGTGTGCGAGGCCGATGCGCCCGTAGTTGCCGATCGGGAAGACCTGGTTAGCGCCAGGGCCGCGTCGCCGTGCGACGATGTGGTGGTTTTTATTGCTCATGGGGATCAGCGTACCCCGGTGTTTCGGCAATGCAATACCCGGACAGGGAAACGATGAGCTGTTGGTCAGGTGGTGCATCGAGGCGGTTTTCAGGACGAAAAAAGACAATTGGCGCTATATTTACGACACATGCCTTGTCTTCGGCCTATGGTGACCCCCGTGAAAAAAGCAGCAAGTCGATACACAACCAGACAGCCCCCCCCCTTGAGCAAGGTGGCAGAACCCATTGCTGCATTCGTGCATCGAAACGACATTCGCGAAGACGCCAGCGGTAACGGATCAATGATCGACGCCGACGTCGTGAAACGCATACGCGCGGGCCTTCCCGTGGACGCCATCAGGCAGGTGCAGACGACCCTCGACAGCATCGATGTGCAGCCCATCCTCGATCTCATCGGCATGTCCATGCGCACTTACCAGCGCCGCGTGAAGGAAGCCAAACCGCTCACCCCGGTGGAATCCGACCGGCTCTATCGCCTGGTCAAGGTCGAAGAGCGTGCGACAGAGGTCTTTCAGGACCGGGAAATCGCCGCCGATTGGCTGTGTTCCGACAACCGGGCCCTCGGCGACACGCCCCTGAATCTGCTCGACACCGAAATCGGCGTCGACATGGTGGAACGCGCACTGACGCGGATCGAGCACGGCGTCTTCGCCTGAGGAACCTCTGATGCGGGTATGGCGCATCTGCTCCAGCCGACACGCGACCAGCGCATTCTCCGGCATCGGCAGCAAGCAGGTCGGCGGTCGCTGGACGCCGCCCGGGCGCTTGGCCGTCTACACCGCCGAGCAGCAATCCACCGCCATTCTTGAGATGCTGGTCCACATGGACCCGAGACATTTCAGCACCGGCTTCGTGGTGATCGCCGCCGACCTGCCGGACAACGCCGCGCTGGAAACCGTGGATACCGAGGCCCTGCCGGGCGATTGGCGCACACGAACGGAAGACCCACGCCTGCGTCGTATCGGCAGGGACTGGCTCGAACGCGGCGACACGCTCGCCTTACGGGTCCCGTCGGTGGTGTCCCCGCCGGAATTCAACCTGATCCTCAACCCCGCGCATCCAGATTTCGAACGCATCACGATCCATGCGCCCGAACCGTTTCTCTTCGATCCCCGCCTGCGGCGGTGAAACCAGGCTCGTCGCTCGTAGGATGTGGTGAACGCAGTGAACCGCATCGATCGCGTCGAGACCCGAGGCCACGGTATTCATCCCGGCCCCCGGAGTGATGCGGTTCACTCCGTTCACCACATCCTACGTTCTGATCCCCACCGGTTTAGAGTTGCGCGGTGACATTTCATCCCGCCATCACGAATTGGTTCCAACGCCGTTTCGGTCAGCCGACCGAGGCGCAGGCGCGGGCGTGGCCGAACATCACCGCCGGACGGCATACGCTGGTCGCGGCGCCGACCGGGTCCGGCAAGACGCTGGCGGCGTTCCTGGCGGCAATCGATGAGCTGGTGCGGGAGTCGATCGCCGCGCCGCTGCCGGATGCGGTGCAGGTGTTGTATGTCTCACCGCTGAAGGCGCTGTCCAACGACATCCGCAACAACCTGGAAGGGCCGCTGGCGGAGATTGCCGAGGAGTTGGCGGCGCAGGGGCAGTTGTACGGGCACGGCGGCAATCACGACATCCGCATCGCGGTGCGTACCGGCGACACCCCGGCTTACGAGCGCGAGAAGATGCGCCGCCAGCCGCCGCACATCCTCGTCACCACGCCGGAGTCGCTGTACATCCTGCTGACCAGCGAGTCGGGCCGCGCGATGTTGCGCACGGTGCGCACGCTGATCGTCGACGAGATTCACGCGCTGGCGCCGAACAAGCGTGGCGCGCATCTCTCACTTTCGATCGAGCGGCTCGCGGCGCTGGTGGAAAAGCCGTTCACCCGCGTCGGCTTGTCGGCGACGCAGAAGCCGATCGAGGAGGTCGCGCGCTTCCTCGTGGGTAACCGGGACGAGTCCTGCGAGATCATCGACGGCGGCCACACCCGCGACCGCGATCTGGCGCTGGAGTTGCCGTCCTCGCCGCTGGAGGCGGTGATGTCCGCCGAGGTGTGGACGGAGATTTACGACAAGCTCACCAAGTTCACCGAGGACCACCGCACCACGCTGGTGTTCGTGAACACGCGGCGTTACGCCGAGCGGGTCGCGCGGCATCTGTCCGAGCGCCTCGGCGAGGATGCGGTCGCCGCCCATCACGGCTCGCTGTCACGCGAACACCGGCTGGACGCGGAGCAGCGCCTCAAGTCCGGTCGGCTGCGCATCATGGTCGCGACCGCGTCGCTGGAACTCGGCATCGACATCGGCGACGTCGAACTGGTCTGCCAGCTCGGTTCACCGAAGGCGATCGCGGCCTTCCTGCAACGCGTCGGACGTTCCGGACACGCCGTCACCGGCACGCCGAAGGGACGGCTGTTCCCGCTGTCGCGCGACGATCTGGTCGAGTGCGCGGCGCTACTCGACGCAGTCGGGCGCGGTGAGCTGGATCGCCTGGAAATCCCGCAAGCACCGCTGGACGTGCTCGCCCAGCAGATCGTCGCCGAGGTCGCGAGCGAGGAATGGGGCGAGACCGAACTGTTCGACACCTTCCGGCGTGCGCGGCCTTACCACGACCTGACACGTGAGCAGTTCGACGCGATCGTGCGGATGCTCGCCGAGGGCTCCTCCACCCGCCGTGGTCGGCGCAGCGCCTGGCTGCATCACGACGGCGTGAATCACCGCCTGCGCGCCCGCAAAGGCGCGCGCCTGACGGCGATCACCAACGGCGGCGCGATCCCCGATCTGTTCGATTACGACGTGCGCCTGCTGCCGGAGAATCTGTTCGTCGGCACGCTCAACGAGGACTTCGCCTTCGAGTCGCTGCCCGGCGACATCTTTCAGCTCGGCAACACCAGCTACCGCGTCGAGCGCGTGCAGATGGGCACGGTCTACGTCGCCGACGCGCACGGCCAGCCGCCCAACATCCCGTTCTGGTTCGGCGAGGCGCCGGGGCGCTCCAACGAGCTCTCGGCGGCGGTCTCGCGGCTGCGCGAGGAGGCCGACCGGCTGCTCGCCAAGTCCGATGCCGGCGCCTACCCGCTGGCGCTGATTCACGACTATCAGCAGCGCCTGCCGGAATCCGCCGCCCGCCAGCTCGCCGAGTACCTGGCCTCGGCACGCGCCTCGCTGGGGGTGCTGCCGACCCAGAACACCCTGGTGCTGGAGCGCTTCTTCGACGAGGCCGGCGACATGCATCTGGTCGTGCATTCGCCGTTCGGCTCGCGCATGAACCGCGCCTGGGGCCTGGCCCTGCGCAAGCGCTTCTGCCGCAGTTTCAATTTCGAACTGCAGGCCGCCGCGCTCGAAGACACCATCGTGTTGAGCCTGTCCTCGACGCACAGCTTCGAGCTCGAAGAGGTCTCGCGGTACCTGAACTCGACCTCGGTGCGCGCGCTGCTGATCCAGGCCATGTTCGACGCGCCGATGTTCGAATCGCGCTGGCGCTGGAACGCGACCACCGCGCTCGCGGTGCGCCGCTTTCGCAACGGCAAGCGGGTGCCGCCGCAGTTGCAGCGCATGGATGCCGAGGATCTGGTCGCGGTCGCCTTCCCGGATCAGCTCGCCTGCCTGGAGAACATCCAGGGCGACCGCGAGATTCCCGACCACCCGCTGGTCCGGCAGACCATCGCCGACTGCCTTCATGAGGCGATGGACATCGAGGCACTGGAGGCCTTCCTGGCGCGTCTCGAAAGTGGTGCGATCACGGTGGTCGCACGCGATTTACCCGAACCGTCGATGCTCGCCCGCGAGGTGCTGAGCGCGCGCCCTTACGCCTTCCTCGACAACGCCCCGGCCGAGGAACGCCGCACGCAGATGGTCAACGCGCGCCGCTTTGTCGATCCGCAATCGGCGGCCGACGTGGCCGAACTCGACCCCGCCGCGATCGCCCGCGTGCAGGAGGAGGCGTGGCCGGAGCCGCGCGACCCCGATGAACTGCACGACGCGCTGATGTTGAGCGGCGGTCTGCGCCCACAGGCGGCATGGACAGCCTGGTACGAGGCGCTTCATGCCGATGGCCGTGCTTCCGAACTCGGGCCCTTATGGGTAGCGACCGAACGCCGCGCACAGGTCGAGGCCGCCTACGCCGGCGACGGCGACGCGCTGCGCGAGTTGGTGCGTGGGCACCTGGAGATCAGCGGGCCGATCACCGCGCAGGAATTGACGGAGCGGCTGCGTGTCCCGGTCGGTGACATCGGTATTGCGCTGGTGCAGCTCGAAGGCGAGGGTTTCGTGTTTCGCGGGCGCTTTCGTGCTGCCGACGGCCGATCGCGGCTGAAGCCGCTCCTACAACAGCGGGACGACGACACCCCGCCCGTAGGAGCGGCTTCAGCCGCTAGCGGCACTCAGGGGGGCGCCGAGGAATGGTGCGAGCGTCGCTTACTCGCGCGCATCCACCGCTACACGGTCAACAAGCTGCGCGCCGAGATCGAGCCGGTTTCGCCGGCCGACATGCTGCGTTTTCTGCTCGACTGGCAGGGCCTCAACGGTTCCGAGCGGGAAGGCCCGGAGGCACTCGCGCTGGTGCTCGACCAGCTCGAAGGCATCGAGGCCCCGGCGGCGAGTTGGGAAGCCGACCTGCTGCCGGCGCGCCTGAAGAAATACGACAGCAGCTGGCTCGACGAACTGTGCCGCGAGGGCCGCATCGTCTGGGCGCGGCTGTCGCCGGCGAAGGGCAAATCCGGGCCGATCCGCAGTTCGCCGATCGCGCTGCTGCCGCGCCGCCGCCTGCGCTTGTGGAAGACGCAACACAGCGACGAATCGACGCTGTCGGCGATTTCGGCACGCCTGCTCGGTGCGCTGCGCGACGGCGGCGCGGCCTTCTTCGAGGACCTGGTCGACGACAGCGGCCTGCTGCCGACCCAGGCCGAAGAGGCGCTCGGCGAATTGGTCGCCCAGGGTCTGGTCAGTGCCGACAGCTTCTCCGGCCTGCGCGCGTTGATCACCCCGGCGCAGAAACGCGGCGCGCCGATCCCCAGCGAGCGGCGACGCGGGCGCAGTGTCTCGGATGCCGGGCGCTGGTCGCCGCTACGTGTGTTCGCCGACGACAACGACCGCGTCGAAGAAATCGCCCACGCGCTGCTGCGTCGTCACGGCGTGGTCTTCCGCCGCGTGATCGAACGCGACCTCGATCGGCTGCCGGCGTGGCGGGAGCTTCTTTATGTGTACCGGCGCATGGAGGCGCGCGGCGAGATTCGCGGCGGACGCTTCGTGGCCGGTTTCGCCGGCGAGCAGTACGCGCTGCCGGAGGCGGTGAAGGCGCTGCGCGCCGCGCGTAACGCCGAGCGCAAAGGCACGTTGGTGTCGATCAGCGCCGCCGACCCGTTGAACCTGACCGGCGTGCTGCTACCCGGCGCGCGCGTGCCGGCACAGGCCGGCAACCGCATCCTGTTCCGCGACGGCGTGCCGATCGCCTGGTTTGTGGCCGGCGAGGAGTACTTCGTCGAGGAACCGGACACCGCCACCCGCTGGCGGCTGCACCAGGCCTTGATGAATACCCCGAACCGCGCCGCGCCCAAACCGCGCAAACCGGGCAAGCCACCTCGTTGGCTGGCCTGAGCTGGCTGGCGGAAACCCTTCGGGTTCCGCCCTACGTGAGGCACGCTCGACCTGGTAGGGCGGAACCCGAAGGGTTTCCGCCGGTCTGTCGCCGGTCTGTCGCCGGTCTGTCGCCGGTCTGTCGCAAGATCAGTGCGTGATGGTGGGCAGCGGGCTGAGGTTCAGATTTTTTTGAGTTTCTCGCCGATCGGCGCGACCAGCAGGTAGAGGATCCACGCGAACCAGGACACAAACAGCGTTACCAGCACCCACAAGAGCTTTTCTCCACCTTCGGTGCGATCCGACCGCGCAATCAAGATGATCGGCAGCAACCAGGCCACCAGCGCCAGCAACATCACTACACCGCCACCGAGCAACCATCCCATCAGATGTTCTCCCCGGACTCATCGGGGCGGGACTGCGCATTCGCTTCCTCGGTCGGCCCATGTATCGGCGCGACCAGCAGATAGAAGCCGTAGGTGAACCAGGAACCGGCCAGGGTGAGCACGGCCCATAACAACTTCTCGCTGCCGCGTACCTTTTTGGTGAACAGGATCAGAAAGAAGGGGACCAGCCAGCCAATCGTGAACAGGGTGATGGTGAGTTCGTTTTTGCTCATCAGAGTTACTTTTTTCGATCGAATTGAAGTCGTTTGCCAACGCCGCCTTCGACGATCCGCCCATCCTGGTAGGCGACACGACCGGAGACCACGGTGGCATCGATGTGCGAGCGGAAGGTATCGCCCTCAAACGGCGACCAGCCGCATTTGGACAGCACATCCGAACGTTTGACCGTGAACGGGGCATCGAGATCGACCAGAGCCAGATCGGCCCAATAGCCTTCGCGCAGGAAACCGCGTTCAACGATGTCGTAACAGCGCGCCACGTTATGACTGGTCTTCTCGACGATCATTTCCAGGCTCATCTCGCCCGCGTGATACCGTTCCAGCAAGGAAGGCAGCGCATATTGCACCAGCGGCAAACCGGCGGGCGTCTTGAAATAAGTGCCGGTCTTCTCGTCAAGGGTATGCGGGGCATGATCGGTCGCGACCACGTCGATGCGGCTATCGATCAGCGCGCGGCGCAACGCGGCACGATCCTCGGCAGTCTTGATCGCCGGGTTGCACTTGATGAAGCTGCCGCGTGCATCGTAATCGGCATCGCTGAAATACAGATGATGGGCGCAGACCTCGGCGGTGATGCGTTTGCCTTCGACCGGACCGGGCTCGAACTGATCCATCTCGATGGCCGTGGTCAGGTGCAGTACATGCAGCCGGGAACCGTGGCGCTTCGCCAGGGAAATGGCCAGTTGCGACGACTTCAGACAGGCCTCGGCGCTACGGATCTGGCCGTGGTAGCGATAAGGCACGTCCTCGCCGTACTTCGCCCGGAAGGCCTCTTCGTTGGCCTTGATCATCGGCGTGTCTTCGCAGTGCGTCGCGATCAGGCAGGGTGCGTCGCGGAAGATCCCGTCCAGCGCTTCTTCGCGATCCACCAGCATGTTGCCGGTGGACGCGCCCATGAACACCTTCACCCCGCACGCTGCGTTGGGGTCGAGGCGTTGAATCTCGGCCAGGTTGTCGTTGGTCGCGCCCAGATAAAAGGCATGATTGCCGACAGCACGTTCCGCCGCGTGCGCGTACTTCGCTTCCAGCGCCTCGGAGGTGACGGTCTGCGGATTGGTGTTGGGCATCTCCATGAAACTGGCAATGCCACCGGCGACGGCGGCGCGGGACTCGGTGGCGAGATCGCCCTTGTGGGTGAGGCCGGGATCGCGGAAATGCACCTGATCATCGATCATCGCAGGCATCAGCACCCGTCCGGCGGCATCGATGACCTGATCTGCAGACTTACTGATCCCGGAGCCGATCTCGACGATACGACCGTCGCGAACCCGCAGATCGCCTTCCACGATCGCGCCTTCGTTGACGAGGCGCGCATTGGTGATGAGCAGTGAGGACATGACACACCCTGAGGATTGTGTTTTTGGGTGGGCACTATACAACGCCGATACTGTCTTCTAAGGCGAATGCAGGACCACAACCAGCGAGGAAAATGGCATGCCGGGCATCCTCTTCGACCTGGACGGGGTGTTTTATGTTGGTGAACAGGCCATTCCCGGGGGCATGGCAACCCTGGACTGGGTGCGCGCCGAAAACATCCCCCACCTATTCCTGACCAATACCAGTTCGCGGCCACGCAGCGCCCTGGTCACGAAGCTCGCCGGTTTCGGTATCGATACCGATCCCGCGCACATCCTGACCCCGCCGGTCGCGGCACGGCGGTGGCTGCGCCAGAACGTATCCGGCTGCAGCGTACTTTTCGTCTCCAAGGCGACCGAAGCGGAATTCTCAAGCATCCCGCTGATTTCCCGAGACAGCGCCGAACCCACCGCTGCCGTCGTGATCGGCGATCTCGGCGACGGCTGGGATTACGCCACCATGAATGCCGCATTCCGACATCTGCATACACAACCGACACCGGCATTGGTGGCGTTGGGAATGACGCGCTTCTGGTGCGCGGAGGATGGATTGCGGCTGGACGTTGGCCCGATCGTGGAGGCCTTACGTTATGCGAGCGGGGTTCAACCTGTGGTGATGGGCAAGCCGGCACCGGCCTTTTTCGAAGCGGCCCTGGACATCCTTGGTCTGCCGGCAACCGAAACCGTCATGGTCGGCGACGACATCCGTGGCGATGTCGGTGGCGCACAGAATGCGGGCATCACCGCCGTGCAGGTGCGCACCGGCAAATTCCAGGCCGCCGATCTGCTCGGTGATATTCGCGCTGACGCCGTGATCGATTCGATCGCGAGTCTGCCCAACTGGTGGCGCACTCACTATTCCGGCTGAAGAACCTGAACCCGGAATTCATAGCTGGACTCCTCACCACCCAGCCAAAGGCGATTGTCCTCATCCAGATATACCGCGCCCTCGTCGCCGTCCTCACCACCCAGACGTTGCCCGTTGATCTCCAGGCCCAGGTAACTGCCGCGATCCATGACCGCGATCCGGTCTCCGTCCTGAATGAACACCAGGTGCGACCGGGAGACCTGATACGGCTGGTAATCGTCGATGGCGTAATCGTTCTCGACCAGCGGATCGCGACTGCGACGACCGATGCGATACGGGAAGAATGTGATGCGCAGACCGCCTTCCGGCAACACCTCCCGTGCGTCCACGCTCAAGCCGGTCAGCAACACCGTCAAACCTGCGGGTAGCGGCGCGTCCGACGTCTCTTCGGAATCCGTGGTCGCGGGCGGCTCGGGAACCCGCGATTCGGGAACCGAGCCGAATTCCCACTCCCGTGACGAACTCTGCGCCTCACGCAACCGCTCGAACAGGACTTTGAGCAGGTCCATCGCCAGGTCCGTGTCATCCCGTAGCAAGGTGCGAAAACGCTTGCGGCTGATCACCTCGACCAGGGTCTCGACATCGGCGATTGCGGTCGCACTGCGCGGTTTCTCCGCGACCAGCGCCATCTCCCCGATCACCTGACCTGGCCCGATCTGGGCGAGATCGATACGCCGTCCCGCCAGCATGCGGCAGATCGTCACTTGCCCGCGCAGAAGGACAAACGCCTCATCCCCGTATTCCCCCTCGCGGAGCAGCGCTTCGCCGGGGTGATAGATGCGTTGCGTGTCTTCGCTCATGGCTCGATTCCTGTGCGCGTCAGACTGTCCTGCCAGCGGGCGTTAGCGATGTCGCTCGCGAGCCGTCGATACCGGCCCACCTCGTTTTCGTACCAGGCGATGTCGCCGGGATGCGGCTCGGCCTCAAAGCCCCACCACGTCCCATCCGCGTCCTGCGCCAGCCAGCGCACCCACTCGGGAATCCGGACGCGTTGCAAGACACCTGGAAGACTCATCGACGATCTCTCTTCCCAGTAGACATCAAGGCAAAGCATAACCAACACTGAAACGCATGAAAGTGCATTGCTACGCAAGACGCCGTCTGCGGCCATTTCACGGCACCGTTCAGACCATCGCCATCCAGCACCCCGACAATGCCGGGCACGGTGAGGCAGAAACCAGTAACGGAATCGACTGGAGCCTTTATGTCGGCCATCCGGATCTGGTCGCCCACACCGGGCTGTCGGAAGTCCGCTTTGGCACCTGGCGAACTGGCGACACAGCAAAGCGCGCTGCGGTACGCGGCACGACGCGCGACGTGCTGATCGAAGACCTCGGCGCGAGGTTGCTCGACGCCTTGCACGACCACGCCGACAAACTGCCATTCACACCAATTGATCGCCATGAATGCTGGCTGCTGGATATTCACGGCGCACCGCTGGTGCTGATCGATTCGGTCATCGACGCCGAGGAATGCACGCCCTGGGATCGCCCAAACTGGCACCCGGGAACAGCCGCAGAAGAAGGCTTCACAAGTCCCGACGGCGGCGTTGCCGATCTCGTCAGGCAGGTCCGCGAACGCGCCGGACGATGCCCCCGCGCCGCCTGGATCAAGCGGGCCTCCGATGACGCTGGCACGGACCAGGCAGGCATCGCCTATCCAGCCGACCGATTTCCACCCACATTGCTGCGAACCGACTGGGACAACGAGGCAGATCGACGTCGCGCAATCGCATTCATCGGCTGGCAGGCTCCCTGGTTATTGCAGCTCACCGGACTGGACCCCGCATTGCGCGCGGAACTGGAACGGGCCGCATGGCAACGGCCTCAGGAGGTCGCCCGGATCTGGCGACTCTACCCGGAAATTCTCGACACCGAGCGGCTCAAGGTGGCGCGCATCCAGGCCAGTCTGATGGGAGAATCCGATGCGCGCGGCCTTTACCAGGAACCGTTTCTACCGGTACAGGTCGAGGTCTGAACGGTCTCAGATGCCGTACCGATCTCGGTAGGCGCGAATCGCCCCGACTTCCTTGTCGAACCCGCTACGCTCCTCGAGATAGCCGATCAGGTCAGACAGACCGACGATGCTCGCCACCTTCAGACCAAAGCTGCGCTCGACCTCCTGCACCGCCGAGGTCTCGCCCTGGCCCCGTTCCTGACGGTCCAGCGCAATCACCACCCCGGCGGCGGTCGCGCCGTGCGCGGCGATGATGTCCATGGACTCGCGGATCGCGGTTCCCGCCGTAATCACATCGTCGATGATCATGATCCGCCCGTTCATCGGCGCACCAACCAGATTGCCGCCCTCGCCATGATCCTTGGCCTCCTTGCGATTGAAGCAATACGGCAAATCCAGATCATGATGCTCGGCCAGCGCCGCCGAAGTCACCGCCGCTAGCGGAATACCCTTGTAAGCCGGCCCGAAGAGGAGATCGAAACCGATCTGCGAATCGACGATCGCCTGCGCGTAAAACCGCCCGAGGCGCGCCAGTGCGGAACCGGTATTGAACAGCCCGGCATTGAAGAAGTACGGGCTGACACGGCCCGACTTGAGGGTGAACTCACCGAAGCGCAGCACGCCACGGTCGATCGCGAAACTCAGAAACTCGCGCTGATAATCCTGCATGGGTTCAAGCCCGGGTTGTGATGGGAAAGGCCGCAATGATACCGCCCACCCACGGCCTCGTCCTCGCTCGCTTCGGGGCGTCCAGACGCCAGACGCTACGCTGTCCGCTTCCACGATTCCGCTGCGCGGCGGAAGGCCGTGGCGCCTACCTTATGTTTCGATCAGGCTTTCCGGGCGCCCGACACGCCTTGCCGCAATCCCTTGAGAACGGCGAGCGGGATGAATATCCATGCCTTCCAGTAGCTCGGTTTGTGGCGAACGGCACGCCAATACCAGCGTGCGGCGAGCCAGGGATCGCCGTCGCCGTAATGCAGCCAGGCGAAATCGAAGGCGACGCGGGCGAAGCGGTGATCGACCTCGCGACGACTCACGGCACGGCCTCGCGACTCGATGCCGGTGCGCGCCAGGGCGCGTTCCAGGATCAGGTAGTTGTAGTTGATCGGTCGAGGCCGGAAGGTGATCGACCCCGGATGGATGCGATACAGGGAGCGGCGGGTTGCCAGACAGTGGATTTCGGTCTCGGTGGCGCAGCGCAGCCAATAGTCGTAATCCTGGCCCTTGCGCAGGTCTTCGCTGAACGGCCCGACCTTCTGATACAGGGATGCGCGCATCATCACCGCCGACGTATGCACCATTGGGGTCAGAAACAGGGCGTTGAACAGCCAACCGGAGCGGGTCGGGTCGATCTCTCCGGGACGTTCCGGCACCGGTTCCGGAAAGCGATGTACGCCATCCTCGTCCGGCTCCCACCACAGGTAGTCGTTGAAGATAAAATCGACGTCGGCATGCGCGTTCAGATACGCGACCTGCTCGCTGAGCTTGCCGGGCAGCCAGGGGTCGTCACAATCGATGAAGGCAATGAATTCGCCCTGCGCCGCCTGGCAACCGGCGTTGCGCGCACGGGCGGAACCGGCGTTGGCCTGATGGATCACCCGCACTTGATCGGGGCGTTCGGTTTCCAGGCGCTGCAGCACGTCCGGGGTGGTATCGGTCGATCCGTCATCGACGATGATCACCTCGATCGGGGCGTGGTCCTGGGCGAACACGGTCTTGAGCGTGTCGTAGAGGTGTTCCGCGCAGTTGTAGGCGGGGACCACCACGCTGACCAGAGATGGCGTCATGAATGCACTTCCGTAGGGTGTCTGCACGGTCGATGGCGTGGACGAGCGAATCGCCGAATCCCCGTTATCATAGCCTCCCATTCTCCGATCACGACTCATTCATGCGCATCATCTCGGTCAACACCAACGGTATCCGCTCCGCCGCCAAGAAGGGCTTCTTCGACTGGTTGAAGACCCAGGATGCGGATGTCGTGTGCATCCAGGAAACCAAGGCACGGATCGAGCAGCTCGAGGACGACCCGGTGTTCTTCCCCGAGGGCTATCACTGCTATTACGAAGACGCGACCAGCAAGAAGGGTTATAGCGGCGTCGCCCTGTATTGCCGCCAAGAACCCGACGAACTGATACGCGGCTTCGGCGACGGCTTCGAGGAATTCGATGCCGAAGGCCGTTACCTCGAGGCGCGTTTCGGCAAACTTGCCGTAGCCTCGATCTACGTGCCGTCGGGGTCGTCCAGCGAGGAACGCCAGGCTGCCAAATTCCGCTTCATGGATCTCTACATGCCGCGCCTCAAGGCGCAGGCCGGCGACGATGTGGCGCGGGTGGTCTGCGGCGACTGGAACATCGCCCACAAGGAGATCGACCTGAAGAACTGGCGCGGCAATCGCAAGAACTCGGGCTTTCTGCCCGAGGAACGCGCCTGGCTCGATGAGCTCTACGGACCGGCCGGTTGGGTGGATGCCTTTCGCGTGATCGATGACCGCGACGAGCAATACACCTGGTGGTCGAATCGCGGCCAGGCGTGGGCCAAGAATGTGGGGTGGCGTATCGACTATCACGTCATCACCCAGGGACTCGCCGACAAGGTCACCAGCGCGTCGATTTACAAGGATGCGCGCTTCTCCGATCATGCGCCCCTGACCATCGAATACGATGTCGCACTTTAATTCCCGGGAAGGACTTTCCGGGCACTGAACAACGGCAGGTGAGCGGTATGGACAAACAACCCGAAATCGATTTCCAGAGCGACGCAACCGTCTTCGGTTTCAGCGGCGAAGCGTGGTCGTTACGGGGCGTCTCCGGCGAGTATTTCGGCAAGACCATCCCCATTGAACGCACCTTCACCATCGGCCGCGCCCCGGACTGCGAGTTGATGCTTGCGTCCAAACAGGTATCCCGCCATCACGCCAACATCAGCCGCATCGGCACCATCCTGGTCATCGACGACCTGCAATCCGCCAACGGCACGTTCCTGAACAATCATCGCATCACCGACCAGATGGAACTCCACGAAGGCGACCAGATCGCCTTCAGCAAGGGCGAGCGCTTCCTGCTCACGGTGCGCCGTCAGGACGATGACACGGACGAGGAAGATGACGATTCCTACGCGCAGGTCGTCAACAACGCCAAGCCGATGGTCGAGAAGACCGCCAAGCCTGCGACGCCGGATGAGAACACCGACACCCTGACCTGGGCGGTGATTGGCGTCGCCGTGGTCATGCTGCTCGGCGTGATCGCCTGGGCCGTTCTGTAATCGCGTCGATCAACCCGGCGGCCAGCCCAGTTCGCGACCACCCAGAATATGCAGGTGTAGGTGAAACACCTCCTGCCCGGCCCCTCGCCCGTTATTGACCACTACCCGGAATGCATCGCCGCAGCCTTCCTGTCTGGCAATCTCACCCGCCTTCAGCATCAAATGCCCCAACATGGCCGCATCGCGGCTGATGGCCTCGCCGAGCGTCGTCAGCGGTTGTTTCGGGATCAGCAGAACATGCACCGGCGCCTTGGGCGCGATGTCACGGAACGCGAGACACACGTCGTCTTCGTAAACGATGTCAGCCGGAATTTCCCGGGCGATGATCTTGCTGAAAATGGTGTCAGACATGGCCAGCTCCTCGTAAAGCGTGCGTTGGATCAGGAAAGTCTCGCACAGCGGCACGCAACACGTTTGCGTTAACCCATAATGCATAAGTCACTTCGAATATTCTCCGGTAAGGACTACCATTGCCGGCCATTTTGTAAAGCCGCCACGCGGTAGCGGGAGCCCCAGTTGCAGGACATCGCCCTCGGCCAACGCTGGATCAGCGAAGCAGAACCGGAACTCGGTCTCGGTCTCGTCGTGGGCGTCGATGCCCGCACCGTCACCTTGATGTTTCCCGCCAGCGACGAAACCCGCACCTACTCGCGTCGTGAACCGCCGGTCTCCCGGGTGCGCTTCGATATCGGCGAAAGGATCCGCTCTGCCGACGAAGTCCGCATCACCATCGACAGCGTCGATGATGTCGATGGCATCCTGATCTACACCGGCACCGCCGACGACGGCAATGCCGCAATGATCCCCGAGACCCGTCTCGATCACCGCATGCGCCTGACCCGCGCCCTGGACCGTCTCCTGGCTGGGCTGATCGATCCGGCCAGACAGTTCAGCCTGCGTCATTCCGCGCACCAATGGCGCGCCAAACTCGCCACCTCCCCGGCCCGTGGACTCCTTGGTGCGCGTGTCGATCTGATCTCGCATCAGCTTTATCTGGCGCACGAAGTCGGCACCCGCATGGCGCCCCGCGTCCTGCTCGCCGATGAAGTCGGCCTCGGCAAGACCATCGAAGCCGGTCTCATCCTGCACAGCCAGGCGGTACGCGGACGCGCCGATCGCATCCTGGTTGTCGTCCCGGAAGCCCTGATCCACCAATGGTTCGTGGAGATGTGGCGGCGTTTTCAACTGCGCTTCTCGATCTATGACGAGGAACGCTGCGCCAGCGCCGATGCCGATGGCGTCAACCCATTCCAGGCGGAACAGCGCGTCCTGGCGAGTCTCGACTTCCTGACCGACAACCCGAACCGGCTTGAACAGGCGCTGGACGCCGGTTGGGACATGCTGGTCGTCGATGAGGCGCATCACCTGCGCTGGGCGCCGGATGCGGTCAGTCCGGCTTACGCCGCGATCGAGCAACTCGCCTCGGTTGCTCGCGGTGTGTTGCTGCTCACCGCAACACCAGAACAGCTCGGGCGCGCCGGACACTTCGCCCGCTTACGCCTGCTGGACCCGCACCGCTTTCATGATCTGGGCGCCTTCCTCGCCGAAGAAGACGCCTACCAGCCCATCGCCGAGGCCGCAAATGCGCTGATTGCCGAACAGGAACTCAGCGAGGCGCAAAGCAGTTTGCTCGCCGATCTTGCCGAAGACATCACCGACGACCAAGGCGGCATCGACCCCGATGAGTTGTTGTCCCGACTGATCGACCGGCACGGCACCGGTCGCGTGCTGTTCCGCAACACCCGCGCCGCCATGAAAGGGTTCCCCAAACGCGAACTGGTGCCGCACGAGCTCAGCCCATCCGACGACACCTCGCTGACCCCGGAATACGGCATCCCCGACTGGACCGATAGCGACCCACGGGTAGACTGGCTGGCCGGGATGCTCGCCGACATCCACCCACGCAAGGCGCTGGTCATCTGCGCCCACGCCGACACCGCGCAAGCGCTGTCCGATGTCCTCAAGACCCGCCACGGTCTGCTCACCGGCGTGTTCCACGAACACCTGGACCTGGTCGCCCGCGACCGCGCCGCCGCCTGGTTTGCCGACACGCACGACGGCGCACGCGCGCTGATCTGTTCCGAGATCGGCAGCGAGGGGCGCAACTTCCAGTTCGTGCATCACCTCGTGCTGTTCGACCTGCCCCTCAACCCCGACCTGCTCGAACAGCGCATCGGTCGCCTCGACCGCATCGGACAGAAACACGACATCCACATTCATGTGCCCTATCGCCCTGGAAGCGCCGGAGCCCGCATGCTCGCCTGGTATCTCGACGGGCTGGATGCCTTTCACGCACCTTGCCCCGATGCCATCACGGTCTTCGACCGACTCGGGGAGCGTCTGCAAGCGTTACTCGCCACCGACGACGAAGCCGCCTTCGACAGCCTGCTGGCGGACACCCGCACCCTGCACGCCGAACTCAGCGAGAAGGTCAAATCCGGTCGCGACCGACTCCTTGAGCTGAATTCACATCGGGCCGAGGTCGGCGAAGAACTGATTGCCGCAATCGAGACCCTCGACCGCGACCCCGGACTCGAAAACCTGATGAACGGCATCTTCGATGCCTACGGGGTCGATACCGAAGAACTCGGCACATACCGCTGGTTGGCAAAACCCTCCGAACGCATGCGCGACGACGGCTTCCCCGGTCTTCCCGAAGAAGGCATCGCGTTCAGCGTGCGCCGCTCCACGGCATTGGCCCGCGAGGATGAAGCATTCCTGAGCTGGGAACACCCGATGGTCCGCGACGCCCTGGACCTGCTCGATCAAACCGGTCTCGGAAACAGCGCCGTCACCGTCATTCGCGACGCCAAACTGCCCGCCGGTACACTACTGCTCGAAGCCCTGTTCCGAATCTCCTGCACCGCCCCTGCCTCCCTCGATCTCGCCCGTTATATCGGCGACGCACATCTGCGGGTCCTGGTGGACAAAACCGGGCGCGACCTCGCCCCGCGTGTGCCTCATGAACGTCTGCGCGGCCAATGCCTGTTCCGTGACCGCGCCGTCGCCGGCAAACTCCTCCGCTCCCAGCAGGACGCGATCCGCAAACTCTACGGCCACGCCGACGCCCGCGCCGGCGAGGGCATGCAGATGCGGCTTCAGTCCGCACAGCAAGCCGCCAACGACCTACTCGGTGCCGAGATCGCCCGTCTGCAATCGTTACGTGCCGTCAACCCATCCGTCCGCGAAGACGAAATCAGCTTATTGCACAACCATGCCGAGGCCATCCGCAGTGCGCTCAGCGCAGGCGAATTGCAGCTCGACGCCCTGCACCTGATCGTCGCGACCTGACCCCAATTCCGGTCATCAAACGTCGAACAGCGCATTGGCGTGACCCGGCACGACTGGCATCGAGCCCCCCATCCGCTCCGTCCAGCAAACATACCCTCCGAAACCCCGCTATGGAGTTCGCCTCCCCCTTTGGCTACATTCGGAACGCGCATGGTTTTCAAAGCCAGAGCGGGACCGACATGGAAGAATCAAAACGATCATTGCAGGAAAGCCTGACACCCAGCGCTACGTACGCCAATACGGCGAGAATCTCGTGTGCGTCCGCCATCGTCGAGACGCAGAACGTCGATTCACCACCGTCGAAATCATCGTTGACGAGCGCCCCGACGGCGTCACCTATCGCACGACAGCCGCCCACGACCGCCCGCTGCGCACCAACCCACCCCCGGTACCGCCCCGCGTTGTGATACACATCGCCATTAACGAAAAATCGTTGCGGTAAACGGTCAAGGAAAACGGGGGCCAGTGGGACCCGAACCTCAAAGTCTGGTGGATGAGCCGCGACGCAGTCCGCCGCCTCGCACTCCATGACCGAGTAGTCGATGCCTAGATGAGGATAAAATTAGTCAGATACAAACCAAATGGTATACATCTAGCCGCAAGCCTAGATGCGCCCAAAAATGTCTACATGTATACCTGCCGATTAATCGACTGTTAGCCACTAAATGAACAACGGAGAGATCATGTGAAACTTACTAAAAATCAGCGCAGCCTAATCGAAAGAGTGATCAATACAGCGGAAACCGGGACACCGGATGGCAATTATTCGGCGATTTCTATCTACGCCGATGGCCCGCACGACATAAGACAAATAACTTATGGTCGAGCGCAGACAACTGAATATGGAAATTTAAGGAAATTAGTGCATATGTATGTGGCAGCAAACTCGACATATAGTTCTGCACTAGCCCCATACGCAGATAAAGTTGGCAGCACCCCACTAACGAATGATGCAAACTTTAAGAAACTTCTAAGAAATTCAGGAAAAAATGATCCTGTAATGAAAAATATTCAGGATCAATTCTTTGAGGAAGTCTACTTCACTCCAGCGATGAAGTGGGCAGATAACAACGGTTTTACTAAAGCTTTGTCTGCACTCATAATTTACGATTCGCATATTCACAGCGGTGGCATACTGTGGGTAATTCGGTCAATGTTTAATGAGAGTCCTCCGGCATCAGGAGGCAATGAAGAAGTGTGGATAAAGGATTACACATTCGCAAGAAATAAATGGCTACTAAATCATCACAGATCAGCTGTGAGAGCTAGCGCATATAGAACGAAGGCATATCTAGCTCAAATCACGAAAAACAACTGGGATCTTGGTACTGTTCCTGTAAACATGAACGGTACTGATGTGATGCCATAACCGACAGGTGACTAACAAGGCAAATTAACTCCGACCGAAAAAAGCTGCGCTGCGCTCCGCTTTTTGCATCCAGTTATTTGCAACGTTAAGTTTCAACAAGTAAAAGCATAGTATGGATCGGCAGGTCGCCGAAAGATAACGACGATTAGGATATCAAGGCGGTGAACGATAAATCAGAAATATAGCAGGCTCGTGGCGACCATAATGACTGAAAACCCAAGTCATTATGGCTTAGTTTCAAGTTTGAACTGCGACAGTAATTAATTTCCATAAAAGCATTCCTCCGGGGTGCGGTAGCCGAGTCGCTTGCGGGGTCGGCGGTTGAGTTTGTCGGCGATGGCGTTGCAGCGCTGTTGCGTCAGCCCGGCTACGACTCCCCCTTCGTCGGGCACCCGTCAGATCAGGCCGTTGGTAATTTTTCGACCGGCCACTTCAGTCCGGTTTGGTTATTGCGCCTTCCGGGGCACGCACCAGGAAGCCTGAGGACAAAAAAAACCCGCCAACAAGGTGGCGGGTTAAATAACGCAGTTACGCGTCGGAGGAAGGAAGCGCACCCGACCCGTGGCGAGTCGGGTGCGCTAACGAAACAGCAACCGGCGTGCCAAGAACTGCGTATCGATAACGCAAATGCCCGTAACAGCAGTAATCCAAACGCGCATTTCTCAGACGACCTCGATCGGATCCACGTCCAGTGTCCAGCGCACTTTCCGCATACTGGGTAGGAAATCCAGCCTTTTAAGCAAACCCGGAATTAGCCTGTGCAAGGGCGCGCGTTCCGGCGCCTGAAGCAAGAGCTGAACACGGTGCTTGCCCGCTCGACGCGCCATCGCAGCGGGGGCGGGACCCAGTATCAGCACGCCGGCAATACCGATCCGCTCGGCTTCATGCCTCGCGCTTCGCAAAAAATGCTGCGCGATTTGCAAATCGTGGGCCTCGGCACGCAATAGCGCGAGCGCACTGAACGGCGGCAGTTCGGCGGCGCGGCGTTCATCCATCAGCGATTGGGCGAGGGTGGCGTAATCCGCGTGAATCAGCGTATTCAACAAAGGATGGTCTGGGCTGTGGGTCTGGATCAGCACCTCTCCGCGACGTTCAGCGCGACCGGCCCGACCCGCGACCTGGACGACCTGTTGTGCCATGCGTTCGGCGGCGCGGAAATCGGCCCCGAACAGGCCACCATCGGCATCCACGATGCCAACCAGGGTGACATTCGGAAAGTGATGCCCCTTGGCAAGCATCTGGGTGCCAACCAATATCCGTGCGCGTCCCGATTGCGCCTCATCCAGGGCATCATGCAATGCACCTTTTCGGCGCGTGCTGTCACGGTCGATTCGCAAAACGGTCTGTTCGGGGAAGCGCTTGCGCAATTCCTGCTCGAGCCGCTCGGTGCCCTGGCCTAGCGGACGCAGGCGTTCGCTGCGGCAGCTCGGGCAGGCGCGCGGGATCGGTTGTTCGTGGCCGCAATGGTGACAGCGCAACCGACCTTCACGTTGGTGCACGACGAGGTTCGCATCGCAGCGTGAACAGGCCGGCAGCCAGCCGCAGTCGTGACAGGACATCACCGGCGCGTAGCCGCGCCGATTCAGGAACAACAAAACCTGACCGTCTTCCGCAAGGTGTCTTTCCAGCGACTGCCACATGCGCGGGGACAAGCCACCATTCAAGGGCTGGGCACGCATGTCGAGCAGCGCGACGCGGGGCGGACTTGCGTCTCCGGCCCGCGCCCGCAGCGGCAGTTTCTGCAAGCGGCCACGCTCGACGTTATGCAGGCTTTCCAGCGAGGGCGTGGCCGACCCCAACACCACCGGGACGTCGCTGCGGCGACCGCGCATCAACAGGACATCTCGCGCCGAATAACGAAAGCCGTCCTGTTGCTTGAACGAAGCGTCGTGCTCCTCATCGAGTATGAACAGGCCGGGTTCGGGCAGGGGTGTGAACGCCGCCGATCGGGTACCGATCACCACCCGTGCCTCGCCACTGGCGGCCTGTTGCCAGGAACACAGCCGCTCGCTGTCGTTGAGGCCGGAATGGAGGACGGCGATCGGCACCGCGAGCCGGGCACGGAAACGCGCCACCAATTGCGGCGTCAGCCCGATCTCCGGGACCAGCACCAAGGCTTGTCGCCGTTGCGCCAACGCGAATTCGATGGCGCGCAGATAAACCTCGGTCTTGCCGGAGCCGGTCACTCCGTCGAGCAGGAACCCGGTGAATCCGGAAGCCGAGGTGATCGCGTCGATGGCGGCCTGTTGCTCGATGTTCGGTACTGGGCCCTGGATCACCGATTCGACCGGAGGCGGCAGGCAGGATCGGTGGCTGAGCGTCAGCCAGCCCTTGTCACGCAGGGTGCGCAAGGTTGGGTTCCAGTCCCCATCCTCGGCGTCGAGTGCGGTTCGCGCCATGCCTTCAGGATGTCCCGCCAGCAAGGTCAGCAGGGCGACTTGTCTTGGGGCGCGCTTCGGGGGCGTCCTGGCGGCTTCCCATCCGCTCGCGCTCAGGGCGTAGATCGCTTCACCTCGAGCGTCCTCGGCTGCCCCACGCCGTAGCAGGACCGGCAATGCCGTCGCCAGCGCCTCGCCGAGCGGATGGTGGTAATAACCGGCGGCCCAGGTAATCAGCTCGAGCAGATCCGGCGGCAGGGCCGGGCGCTTATCCAGAACCTCGCGGATCGGCTTCAGGCTGACCCCGGCATCGGTATCGGCGGCATGACCGACCGCGATACCGACCAGATGACGCCGCCCGAATGAAACCCGGACCCGCGAACCGATGGCCACCTGATCGGCGCGCAGCCCTTCCGGGGGCAGATAATCGAACAACTTGCGCAGCGGCGTCGGCACCGCGACGCGCACAACCCCGGTGCTCACTACCTCGGCGCCGACTATCTCGGCGCGCTTCGTCGTCGCCGACAATTCCGGGTTACTGGGCATCGGTACCGATGCTGTCCTCGCTGCCGTGGATCAGCTTGCGGATGTTGGAGCGATGCCGCCACCAGAGCATGACCACCATCATCGCAATCACCGCCACGGCAGGCGCCGGATAGCCGATCAGCCACCACGCGAACGGCGCCGCCAACGCGGTCGCAATCAACGCCGCGACCGAAGATATCCGGAACACCTTGGCAAACAGCAGCCAGGTGCCCGCGACCGCCGCCCCCAGCAACCAATGCATGCCGAAGAACGCACCCAGGGCAGTGGCCACGCCCTTGCCGCCCTTGAAGCCGAAAAACAGCGGATACAGGTGCCCGATGAAGGCGGCGAACCCGACCAGGCTCAGGTCCAGCGGGTCCAACCCCAGCAGAAACCCGACCAGCGCGGGTATGAAGCCCTTGAGCATGTCGCCGAACAAGGTCACCGCCGCCGCCTTCTTGCCGCCGACGCGCAACACGTTGGTCGCGCCGGGATTGTTGGATCCGACCGTACGCGGGTCAGGCAGCCCCATCAGCCGGCAGACGATGATCGCGGAGGAAATCGAGCCCAGCAGGTACGCGGCAGCAAGCAGGAGATAGAAAGTCACGTCGGCATCCGGAAGTTCGAACTCCCGCAGATTATGAGGGCTGTCGGCGCGCAGCGGTAACCGTGGCCGCGTTATAGTTGCCGGCCATGAGTAACGACATCATCTTTCTGCGCGATCTGCGCATCGACACCGTGATCGGCATCTATGGTTGGGAACGGCAGGTCACCCAGACCCTGGTCTTCGATCTGGAAATGGGCACCGACATCCGCCGCGCCGCCGCCAGCGACCGCATCGAAGACACCCTCAATTATAAGGCCGTCGCCAAGCGCGTGATCGGCTTCGTGAAAGAGAGCGAGTTCGAGCTGGTCGAGACCCTGGCCGAGCGGGTCGCCCAGCTCATCCTCGACGAATTCGAAGTCCCCTGGCTGCGTCTGACCCTGAACAAGCAGGGCGCGGTGCGCGGCGCGCGCGATGTCGGCCTGATCATCGAACGGCGGCGGGACTGACCGGTCCATGACCGAGGTCTACGTCAGCATCGGCAGCAATGTGGATCGCGAACGCCACGTGCGCGATTGTCTGCTCGATCTGCGATCCGCTTTCGGCCCGATTCGTTGCTCCTCGGTGTATCAGACCCGCGCCGTCGGTTTTGAAGGGGACGATTTCTACAACCTGGTGGTCGCCTTCGACAGCGACGACGAACCGCTCGCCATCGCCCGCCGACTCAAGACCATTGAAGTGCAACACGGGCGGCATAAAGGCGAAGCCCGCTTCGCACCGCGCACCCTGGACCTGGACCTGCTTCTCCACGGCAACAGCATCCTCGACACCCCGGAACTCCACCTCCCCCGCGACGAGATCGATCGCTACGCCTTCGTGCTCTGCCCGCTGGCCGAGCTTGCCCCCGATCTGCGCTACCCCGGTCGCGACGCGACCTTCGCGCAGATGTGGGCGCGTTTCCCCCAGGACACGAACGACTTGCAACGCATTGAATTTGAAGGCCTGGCCTGCCATGACTAGATCGGGATTCTGGCTCCTCGCGCTCTGCCTGACCGCGACTACCGCATTCGCCGATGAAGTCAACGACTGGCAGCGACAGTGGAATTACGTCCTCGACCGGATGATCTCGGAGACCGACGACGCGCACACCCGTGCCGTGCAACTCGGCACCGAAGCCAGCCGCCTGCGGGACCGCGCCAACCAAAGGCTCGAGCAATCCGGCGAAGGCGACATGCATACCGCCTTTGCCGCTTACGAACGCGCCCAGCTCGCCTTCGACAAGGCCCGCCAGGCGATCGAACATGCCCAGCGTCTGCTCGGCGACATTGAAGGCCAGTTGCGCAACGCCAATCCCCGCAATCTGCGCAACCTCGATGACGATGTGCGCGGCCAGTTCGAGCAGGCCAGGCGTCAACTGACCATCGCCAACGGGGCGATGCAGGCCGGGGTTCGCGACTTCAACACCGGCGCACGCCATTACGACGACGCCCCCGGCATCGGCAGCGAAGGCCTCGCCGACTATGTGCGCGAACAAAGCCAGCAGAAAGCCTTCGCGGTCACCCGCATGCTGGCACAGACCAAGAGTGCGCTGATCGAGCTGCGCGACCAGACCCGATACCTCAAGGACCCGGCCTGCGAGCCCGAAATTCGTGCCCAATATGAAAGCGTCATCGGCCTGCTGACCCAGGCCAACCGCGACTACCTGGACGCCGACAGCGTCCCTACCCAGGCCGATCAAGCGATGGCCACCGCCGACGCAGCGGTCGCACAAGCCGAAATCGAGGCGGAAGCCGCACTGACCCGGTTCGAGCAATGCATACGGCGCTGAGCATCTGCACCCGGGCCGCTTGGCGGTGAACACAATCCTCCATAACCGGAAAATTCCCTGATTGGCGTCCGGCAGGCACCACGCGCCAACTCGGGTATTATCGCGAACCAATCTCATTTAGATACTTACCGATGCCCGCGTTGCTCCGCCTAGACCACATCGAATGCCGTTACGACGACCAGATCGTGGTGCGCGACCTGTCGTTCGAACTCGAACCCGGACAGATCGCCTGCCTGCTTGGTCCATCCGGCTGCGGCAAGACCACCGTGCTGCGCGCGATCGCGGGGTTTGAACCCATTCATTCCGGTGAGATCCAGCTCAACGACGAAATCATTTCCCGCGCCGACTACCTCCGTCCCCCGGAACAGCGCGGTCTGGGCATGGTGTTTCAGGATTACGCCCTGTTCCCGCATCTTTCCGTGGCCGACAACATCGTCTTTGGCTTGCGCAAACATCGACGTCAGGACAAGGCACACATCGCCGAGCGCATGCTCGATCTGGTCGGGCTTCAAGGCATGGGGAATCGCTTTCCGCATGAGCTGTCCGGCGGTCAGCAGCAACGGGTGGCGCTGGCCCGCGCCCTCGCGCCGCATCCGCCGCTGATCCTGCTCGATGAACCGTTTTCCAATCTCGATGTGGATCTGCGCGAACGCTTGTCCCGCGAGGTCCGCGACATCCTCAAGACGGCCGGGACCGCCGGCATCCTGGTCACCCACGATCAGCACGAAGCCTTTGCAATGGGCGAATGCATCGGTGTCATGCACGCCGGACGGGTGTTGCAGTGCGCCAGTCCGCACGCGCTGTACCACGAGCCGGAAACCCGCTTCGTTGCCGATTTCATCGGCCAGGGCGTATTCCTGAAAGGCAGGACCTTGTCTGAAAACCGGATTGAAACCGAGATCGGTCGCATGCAGAGCACGCGACCGCTGGATCTGCCGCCCGGGTCTGCCGTGGATGTCCTGCTGCGCCCCGATGATGTGGTCCCGGACGATCTCGGCGGCATGGCCACCACGGTCATCGACAGCGCCTTCAAGGGTGCGGAAATCCTCTACACCCTGGCCCTGCCCAGCGGCACGCGCCTGCTCGCATTGTTTCCCAGCCATCGCAATCACGCACCGGGGGACACCGTGCGCATCCATCTCGACGCCGAGCATGTGGTGGCCTTTCCGCGTTCCGACTGAGATCGCAAAGTCCGCGTTCCGGGCACGTTTTTGGGGCGGCGGACCGGTCTGTTAAGCTCCCGGCTCATTTTCTCAACGAGTAGTCACATCATGCAGATCGTGAAAGACAGCGTCGCCCTCATCGAATACACCCTGACCAACGACGAAGGCGAAGTCATCGACAGCTCCGTCGGTGGCGCCCCGCTGGGCTATCTGCACGGCGCGCAGAACATCATCCCCGGCCTGGAACGCGAACTGGAAGGCAAGCGGGCTGGTGACGCGCTCAAGGTCCGCGTCGAACCTGCCGACGGTTATGGCGACTACAACGCGGCGCTGGTCAGCCAGGTGCCCAAGACCCAGTTCGAAGGCGCCGACAGCCTGGAAGAAGGCATGTCCTTCCATGCCCAGACCCCGGACGGCCACATGCATGTGGTGCGCATCGCCGGATTCGATGGCGACAACGTGATCATCGACGGCAACCATCCGCTCGCCGGCGTCGCTCTGACTTTCGAGGTCAAGGTCATGGAAGTCCGCGCCGCCAGTGAAGAGGAACTCGCGCACGGTCATGTCCACGGCGAGGGTGGTCACCACCACTAAGCGCCCCGCTTCCGCACTGCTGCCGGTCGCCCCGGTATGACCGCCTTCCTGCTCGACATGGACGGCGTGTTGTATCGGGGCGATCGCGTTATCGACGGCGCGCGCGAATTCATGGCCGCGATCGCGGATCGACCGCACGCCTTTCTCACCAACAACTCCTCCCTGCCGCCGGAGCGCTTCCAGGCACGCCTGCACCGACTCGGTCTGCTGCCCGCCCCTGCCGCGCCGCTGATCACCTCCGCGCTCGCCACCGCCGAACACCTGCAGCGGACACACCCCGGTTTCCGCTATTTCGCGGTCGGTGGCGAAGGGCTGCATGCCGCCTTGAACGCCGTCGGCGAACCGTCTGACGAAGACGCCGATTACGTGATCATCGGTGAGGGCGACGGCCTCGACTACGCCACCCTGACCCGAGGCGGCAACATGTTGATACGTGGCTCCCGCCTCGTGGTAACCAACCCCGACAGCAATGTCGATGACGGCTCGCGTGTGCTGCCCGGTGGCGGCGCCCTGGTCGCGCCATTCGAGGTCATGTCCGGCCAGCAGGCGCTGGTCATCGGCAAACCCGAACCCGCCCTGTATGAAGCCGGCATGCGCGCGCTCGGCAGCACGCCGAAAAACACGATCATGGTCGGCGACCGACCGGACACCGACATCGCCGGCGCCGCGCGACTTGGAATGCGGACCTTATTGGTCCGCACCGGCCGCTTCGGCCCCGATGCCGCTTATCCCAACGATCTGCCGCCCCCATCCTGGGATGTGAACGATCTCCGCGATTGGTCCCTGCCTGCCGCGTAGGGCGGAAGCCGAAGGCGTTCCGCCGTTCAGCGCCTGGTTTCCGGCGGAACGCCTTCGGCTTCCGCCCTACCGTCCCGACAATTCGGCATGTCGGAAACAATCGACCGTGTGGTCGTTGACCATACCCACCGCCTGCATGAAGGCGTAACAGATCGTCGTGCCGATGAACTTGAAACCGCGCCGCTTCAGCTCCTTGCTCATCGCGTCCGATTGCGCGGTCGATACCGGCACCTCACCGATATGCCGCCACGCGTTCTGGATCGGCGCACCATCGACGAAGTCCCACAGGAAGTCCGAGAAAGAACCCTGCGCTGCCCGAATCTCCAGGTAGGCACGCGCGTTGCCGATCGCGGCCGCAACCTTGAGCCGGTTGCGCACGATGCCCGGATCGGCAAGCAACTCCGCCACCTTGGTCTCGTCGTAGTTCGCGATCCGCTCTGCGTCGAAGCCGTCGAACGCACGCCGATACCCATCCCGCTTCTTCAGGATCGTGATCCACGACAACCCCGCCTGCGCGCCATCGAGAATCAACTTCTCGAACAGGGCCTGGTCATCGAACTCCGGCACGCCCCACTCGTGGTCGTGATAGTCGACATAGATATCGGACCTCAGATCTACCCAAGCACACCGTGTCTCACACATCGCCCATCCCTCCGATGTAGGCCGGTTTAAGGAGCGCAGCGACGTAGCCGGCTTGCGGCATCAAACCCTGGCACGTCTCCAAGCGCATCAAGCCGGAAACGCTGCGCTTATTCCGGCCTACATCCAGCGTGCGTCTCCATCGATGCAAGCGTTTATTAGATTTTCTATAAATACACGCAATCGATCTTTTCATAAATTTTTTATATGATTGTCGGCTTTTTGCGCCCAGCCCCAAAAGGCCAACCATGTTCCAACTCTCCTGCCCCGGCAAACAATGCGTCCAAAACGACGTGCTCTCCGGGCTGACCGTCGCGCTCGCCCTGGTCCCGGAAGCGGTGGCCTTCGCCTTCGTGGCGGGCGTCGAGCCGATCGTCGGCCTCTACGGCGCCTTCATGATGGGCCTGATCACGGCGCTGATCGGCGGTCGCCCGGGCATGATCTCCGGCGCCACCGGCGCGATGGCCGTGGTCATGGTCAGCCTGGTTGCGCAGTACGGCGTGCAGTACCTGTTCGCGACCATCATCCTCACTGGCGTGATCCAGGTACTGGCCGGCGTGTTCCGCCTCGGCAAGTTCATCCGTCTGGTGCCGCACCCGGTCATGCTCGGCTTCGTCAACGGCCTGGCGATCGTGATCTTCCTGGCCCAGTTGAAGCAGTTTCAGGTGGCCGACGCGGACGGCGCCCTGGACTGGCTGACCGGCACCCCGCTGGCGATCATGCTCGGCCTGATCGCGCTGACCATGGCGATCATCTACGTGCTGCCGAAGCTGACCTCGGCGATCCCCGCCTCGCTGGCCGCGATCATCACCGTGACCCTGATCGCAATCGGCCTCGATCTCGACGCGCGTACCGTGCAGGACGTGTTGCGCGACATGACCGGCGACCCGGCAGCGACCATCGGCGGCGGCCTGCCGAGCTTCAGCATCCCGATGGTGCCGCTGACCTGGGAGACGCTGGAGATCATCTTCCCCTACGCGGTCATCCTCGCCGGCGTCGGCCTGATCGAGTCGCTGCTGACCCTGAGCCTGATCGACGAGATCACCGAGACACGCGGACGCGGCAACAAGGAATGCGTCGGGCAGGGCGTCGCCAACGCCGTCAACGGTTTCTTCGGCGGCATGGGCGGCTGCGCGATGATCGGCCAGTCTATGATCAACATTAATTCCGGCGGCAAGGGGCGGTTGTCCGGGATCAGCGCCGCATTGTTCCTGCTGACCTTCATCCTGGTCGCGCCGGGCCTGATCGAGATGATCCCGGTCGCGGCGCTGGTCGGCGTCATGTTCGTGGTCGTCATCGGCACCTTCGAATGGGCGAGCCTGCGCCTGTGGGGCAAGGTGCCGATGGCCGATCTGTTCGTGACCGTGCTGGTCGCGGGCATCACCGTGGTCGCCGACCTCGCCATCGCGGTCATCGTCGGCGTCATCGTGTCCGCGTTGGTGTTCGCCTGGGAGCACGCCAAGCAGATGGGCGCCAAGGCGTTCATCGACGAGCACGGCACCAAGGTCTACGAACTGCACGGGCCGCTGTTCTTCGGCTCCACGCAGGCCTTCCAGGACCTGTTCGATCCGAAAAACGACCCGGATGACGTGGTTGTCGATTTCTACGACTCCCGCGTCGCCGACCATTCCGGCCTGGAGGCGATCGACACCCTTGCCGAGCGCTACGAACGCGCCGGCAAGACTTTGCACCTCAAGCATCTGAGCCCCGAGTGCCGGACCCTGCTGGACCGCGCCGGCAACCTGGTCGAGGTCAATCTGCTCGAGGATCCGCGTTACCACGTCGCCGATGATCGTCTTGCGTAGGGCGGACACCCGCAGGGGTTCCGCCGACACCGCGCTTATCACGGCGGAACCCCTTCGGGTATCCACCCTACGCATCTGAGGAACTCCAATCCTCCTCCTGCGGTCTCTCGACGTAAGTAGAGCAACGTGGGCGCGACGTCTCGCCGCGATTCCTTGTCGGCTCACATCGCGGCGAGACGCCGCTCCCACAAGCCACGCTTGAAATTGCGCCTCCACCCCCTATTTATGGGGCATTGATTTCCTTTATCGGAGACTGACGACAATGCTTCGCATCCTGCTTTTCCTGGGTACCAACCTAGCCATCATGGCGGTGATCAGCGTGACCTTCCGCCTGCTCGGTATCGACGGTCTGTTGATGCAGAACGGCGTGGACCTGAACCTGAATGCACTGCTGATCATGTCCGGGATCATCGGTTTCTCGGGCTCGATCATCTCCTTGTTCATGTCCAAGTGGATGGCCAAGCGCTCGATGGGCGTGCAGATCATCGAGCAACCGAGCAACAAGACCGAACAGTGGCTGGTGCAGACCGTGCGCCTGCAGGCGGAACGGGCAGGCATCGGCATGCCGGAAGTCGGCGTGTTCAACTCCCCGACCCCGAATGCCTTCGCCACCGGCTGGAACCGCAACGATTCCCTGGTGGCGGTGAGCACGGGTCTGCTGCAACAGATGAACAGTGACGAAGTCGAGGCGGTGCTCGGTCACGAAATCTCGCACGTCGCCAATGGCGACATGGTCACCCTGGCGCTGATCCAGGGCGTCGTGAACACCTTCGTGGTGTTCCTGTCGCGGGTCATCGGCCATGTCGTCGATCGCGTCGTGTTCAAGACCGAACGCGGCTACGGACCGGCCTACTACATCACCAGCATCATCGCGGAACTGGTGCTGGCCTTCCTTGCGAGCGCCATCGTCATGTGGTTCTCGCGCCGTCGCGAGTTCCGCGCCGACGCAGGCGGGGCCAATCTCGCCGGTCGTCAGAAAATGATCGCCGCACTGCAACGCCTGCGCATGGCCCATGAGCCGGAAGCCCTGCCCGACCAGTTCGCCGCTTTCGGCATTTCCGGCGGGATCGGCTCAGGCATTCGCAAGCTGTTCATGTCTCATCCGCCTTTGGAAGAACGCATCGCGGCCTTACAGCTGATGCGCTGATCGGGATCGAACCTGTCCTGAAAACGGCTCCCTCGGGGGCCGTTTTTTTGTTCATCGCCAATTGGCGGGAACATCAACGGCAATGGGAAAAGCAGCGGGATGCCCGGATACGCGATGGTTTGCGCGCTCGTGCCATGGCAGAGACGCAGGGTGGAACCCGAAGGGGTTCCGCCATTTCCGCGCCGGTGGCGGAAGCCCTTCGGGTTCCGCCCTACCTCGCTATCCAGTCATCGTCTCGCGCCCCTAACGAAGCATCCCCGATAGCCCCGATGGGCCTCGTCGACTACGCATGACCGTCATGCGGCAATACAACCCGGCCAGTCAAACTTCGACCGTACAGGGGATGGATCATGCTTTCGCGCCCACGTCAGTCCAGCGTCGTTCTCTCGCTCTTTTGCCTCACGCTCTCCGGGTGCTCACTCGTCACCCCACCGCTTGAGCAGCCCAACATTTCGGATTACCAGAACGGTAATTTCCTGCAGGAAAGAGATTTCGGCACGGGGTCACTGACCGCGAGTCGCCGCATGGTGATGTTCAAGTTGTCCAACAAGGCGCATCTGCGGGTCTGCGCGGAACCCTCACCCGCTGTCGGCGAAGAACTCAGTCGGGCGTTCCAGCTAGCTGCGGAGGCGACACTTAAGAAGACCGAAACCGAAAAACAGGCCAGCGCCCAAGCCAGCCTGCTTTCGTCGTTGAGCACATCGCTGATCAAGCTTGAAAAAGCCAAAGGCATCCAGTACGAACAGGATCTGCTCTACGCGCTTTGTCAGATGCACATGAACGGAGCGGTCACCGAACACGAGGCCCGCGCGATTTTCGACGACATCGCGGTCCGTGCGGAGCGCATCCTGATCGCCGAAATCGGCACCAGTTCCAACAGTGGGAGAGAAGCCGCGTCCGGCGGGGGCATCACCAACGACAGCCCTATTCTGACCGATGGCGGCCTAGCCAAGCTCACCTTAAGTGACCCCTCTCTCCTCGGCGCTTATCGCGAAATCAACATGGTTGCCCGCACCACGGATGGCGCCGGCACCCAGGCCTGGAAAGACATGGGCGTGCCGTCGATCTCAAAGCAGGCGAACAGCGTGAGCGCCGCGTGGGACGCCACTAAAGCCGGGGCAAACGACGCCAACGCGCGCCTCGTTCAACTCGGGGTGCGGATCAAAGCCACTGATAACGCCGAACCCATCGTACACATTGCCGAGACCAGCTCGGTGTACTACCCGCCTGACAGCGGATCCGCGAAGCCGACGCTGTCACCCACGGTCGAGACGCTCGTTGACAACCATCTGATCACGCTGTTCGCGGAGATGCCCGCACGCTTCGATATCGGATTTCCCGGTTTCGATGTCGGCAAGGCGCTGGTCGAGGCGGACATCTACAACCCTAAAGGCAGTTACGTAGATAGAGCGACCTTCGCCGCCGTGCCCGGAACCGACACCGCCGGTCGCCACCGTTGGCAAACCCAATTTGGCAACGATCTCGCCGGAAATCTCGACAACGCGCGTGCGGACGGCGACGTCACGGTCAAGTTGAAGTTCGCCAAGGGTGGGCCGGCGATCAAGGACGCCAAGTTCCCGCGTTGGGAGCTACCCGGAGCCGTGGACGAGAATCAAATCTCGCTGACGCGACCCGATAACGCCGAAAACAAAACCCTCAACGTCGATTGGGCGCCACTCACAACACCCACCGGCGTCCGTTATCGCGTCGAGATCATTCGCAAGGATGGCCGCGACCCGGTGATGACCGAAATGACAAGCGGGCACCAGTTCAGCTGGCGCAGTGCCGAGCCTGCGGCGCGCTATAAAGTCGTGATCACCGCATTCAACAAGACGCGTCCCGGCGCCCCTTCGACGAAGGCAGAGCCGGACTGACACCAAGGTCACCAACATTGCCCAAGTGCGTCGCCACGCCACCCAAACCGACGACATCCACCACCATCACCCGATCCAGCCTCAACCTCGTATAGTGCAGTGACCGCGATTGGCTCGGAGCTAGGAAATCAGGGCGCCCGACCGAAAGCGAGCACGGTGTTCAAGCCACCGAACGCGAAGGAGTTGGAGATCGCATTCTTGATCGCCATTGGACGCGGGGTATTGGGTACGTAGTCCAGATCGCACTTCGGATCGGGCTCGGTGAAATTGGCCGTGGGCGGGGCGATCTGCGCGTTCAGGGCCAGCACGGTGGCGACCGCTTCGACCGCCGCAGCGCCGCCCAGCACATGGCCGTGCATGGACTTGGTGGAGGACACCGCAAGACCGTCGGCAAGTTCGGCAAAGACGGTGCGAATGGCCGCCGTCTCGGTCGGGTCGTTCTGCGGCGTGCCGGTGCCGTGGGCGTTGATGTATTGCACGTCCGAGGTCGCCAGCCCGGCGTCCTTCAGGCAGTTGCGAATGGCGCGAACGGCACCGTCCATGGACGGCTGCACGATATTGCCGGCGTCCGCGCTCATGCCGAAGCCGAGCAGCTCAGCATAAATCTTCGCGCCACGCGCCTGGGCGTGTTCCAGGGTTTCCAGAATCAGGGTTGCGGCGCCTTCCCCGACGACCATGCCGCCACGTTTGTTGGAGAACGGGCTGCAGGTGTCCTTGGACGCGACCCGAAGCGCCTCCCAACCGCGCATGGTGCCGTGAGTCAGGCAGGCCTCCGCGCCACCGGTCACCGCGACATCGGCCATTCCCTGGCGCAGCAACATCATCGCCAGGCCGATCGCATGGCCGGACGAAGAACAGGCCGTTGCGGTAGTGAACGCCGGGCCCTTGATGCCGAATTCCATCGTGATCTGACTGCAACCGGCGTTCGGCATCAGCTTCGGGATCGTGAACGGATGGACCCGCTTGCCGCCCTCGGCGTAAAGCTTGTGGTAGTTCTCGTCCTGGGTGCTCTGCCCACCGATGCCGGTACCGTGAACGACGGCGGTGCGCTCGGCCAGTTCACCCTCGAAACTCAGCCCGGCATCGGAAACCGCCTCGCGCGTCGCCAGCAGCGCGAATTGGGCGAATCGATCGATCTGTGCGAGCTGATTCTTGTCGAAGTGTTCTTCCGGGACGTAATCCGGGACTTCGGCACCGATCCTGACCTGGTGATCGCTGGTATCGAACTGGGTAATCGGCCCGATCGCACAGCGACCGGCAAGCAGACCGTCGCGGAACTCGGCGACGTTGCGTCCCAGCGCCGACACCACGCCCAGACCGGTGATGACGACGCGATTCATGGGCATCACCCTTTTTCGTCGAGCAGGGTCTTGACCGCCTTGACGACATCGCCCGCCGTCTCGAATGCCGTGTCCATGCCCTCGATCTCGTCGGGATTGGGGATGGTGATGTCGAACTTCTCTTCAAGGTCGAAGATGATCTCGACCAGGGCCAACGAATCGATGCCAGCCTCGCTCAATACCGTCCCGGCATCCATGCTCTCCGGCTTGTTCTCGGCATGACTGAGAAGGATCTCGAAAATATCGGCACTGACTTGATCGGACATGGATGGCTCCGCCGGGCTCGGGTTGAGGTCGCCGCATTATCATTGAAGCCTCGCCGTCAGGCCACCGGCCCGCGCCGACTTCCCGCATTCGGTGCGCTACGCTTAAGCCCGTTACCCGAAGCGATGGACCTCGCGCCATGCAAGCCCCCTCCAACGACAACGCGCATTTCGGCTTTGCCGTACTGGGAGACAATCCGGCCATTCATGCGGACAACGACCCACTCGGTTTCGACCTGTTCGTGGATGACCTGGCCGTCCGTCTGATTGCCTCCCGTCACAACGCGCCGCTCACGATCGGTGTCTTCGCCCCCTGGGGCCAAGGCAAAAGCACCATCATGCGCAAGCTTCAGCGACGCCTGGAGCACGGCGACCCGCCCGTACCCACCGTGTGGTTCAACCCGTGGAAATATCGCAGCCGCGAGGAGGTCTGGAAAGGACTGGCGCTGGAGCTCGTGCGGCAGATCAAGAAGCACCCGTCCTTGCGTGCGGAGCTGAAGCGCAAGCGCGGGGCCTTGCAAGGCTGGTTGGCAAAGCTGCTGTGGCGAAATATCGGCGGCAAATGGGGGGAGGAGTTGATCGCCGCGATCGGCAAGGAACCCTGGTCGCCAAGCATGCTGCACGACTTCGAACAGACCCTGGACACCCTGTTCCCGGCCCTGGAAGACAGTCGAGGGGGGAACCCCACCCTGGTGCTGTTCATCGACGATCTCGACCGCTGCACGCCGGAACCGGCGGCGGCCGTACTCGAGGCCCTGAAGATGGTGCTCAACCGTCAGGGGGTGATCACGGTGATGGGCATTGCCGAAACCGAACTCTCGCGCGCCATTCATGCCCTCTACAGCCGCGAACTCAAAGGCAGCGAAGATCAAAAGCTGGATGGGGACTGGGGCCGAAATTACCTGCGCAAGATCATTCAGGTGCCGCTGCATGTGCCCGAAGTCAGTCGCGACCAATTCGACGACTACGTGGCCGGGTGCCTGCGGCAAAGCGCCATCGATGAGGCACTCGGACAGGACCCGCGCTGGCATGAGGCGATTCGCCGCACTTGCGGCCAGAACCTGCGGGAAATCAAACGCTTCCTGAACCAGTTCATCACCGAATGGGACAAGGCGGCGGCCAATGCCCGGATGCTCGGCAGCACGCTGCACCTGAACCCGGAGCGGGTCGCATTCATGCTGTTGCTTGGCCGTTCTTCGCGCGAATTCGTGCGTCACTGCGCCCGCGCCAGCGACCCCGATCTGCTGATTCGTTACCAGGATTGGTTTATCGACCGGGTCAGCGGCGTTCAGGACGCGCCGGAACCGGAAGACCCGATGCCCGAGTTTCGCCAGGAAGGCGATCTGAGCATGCAGGAACTGGTCAGCCTCTGCCTGCTCCCCGACAACGATCAGCCGGCCCTGGCAAGACCGTTTGGCAGCGGTCGCGATCTCTCGCCGTACCTGCGTTTCGGGCGGGTCGCAAAACCGGAGGAGGACTTGTCGGAGGCCAGCGAGCCCATCAGCGACAGCGAGGCCCCGGAACCCGACGCCATGCCGCCGGGCGAGCGGGAAAGCGTCGTTCGGCCCGCCAGCGAGGAGGAAAAACAGCGGGTCGAACAGATTCGCGGCTTGCTCTCCGAAGGCCGCGCCGACATCGCGCTCGAAGACCTGCAACGGATCGAGACTCAGATCGACCGAAATGACGCAGTGGGTGCGGCGCGATTCGCATCGCTACGCGCCGAAGTCGATGAATATCTGCTGGAGTTTGAGTCGGCCACCAGTCATCGCGAGGCGGCCATTGCCGGCTTCCAGGACAAGAAAAGCTTGCGCGAACTGGTCAATGAAACGCTGAAACTCACTGATTTGCTGCTACGCGTCCGGAACTGGTCGGGAGCCCTGGATCAGGCCAGGAAGGCCATCGAGATTGCCGATGCCAACAACTTCACCGACGAGATGCCGCAGGCCCATTTAAAGCTTGCGAAGGCGGCAATAGAGCTGGGTGAACTTGGTATGGCACAAGTCCATCTAAGCGGCTACTTCAAGATGGGTGGTCGTGACCACGCGCTTTTACTGGAGCTGCGCGGTTGGCTTGCTCTGGCGCGTGCTGACCTTGTTGATGCCCTAAATATCTTTATGGAAACCCAAGGACGTTGGGATAAGTATTCCGACCCCATCGGTCTTGCCCGCAGTTTGCGAGGCATCACTCTAGCCTATTCGTCATTAGGCAATACATCCAAAGCGGCAGAGTCCCGATTGCAAGCGAGCCAGATGGCCCTCGCTGGTGGCGACCCCGACATCATCATAGACACGCACCTTGATCTGGCCTTGCAGGAGAATGCGGCGCTCGACGCAGATCAACTGGCCGTGCTGATTGCCGCTACCGCCTACGCCCCGGCACGTCGCGGCGAAGTCGCGCAACTGATCGGTGACCATAAACAACTCGAATCGCTGCTCATCCCCGCCATCGAGATGGCCGACGGGCACAACAGTCAGCTGATGAGCATGCATCGCTACCCCGACGGTCTTCGTGCGATTTGGTACGACCGCCTGGCCGACGAGGTCAACATGGACGCCGCGACCCTGTTGCGACGTATCGCGTTGAACGATCTCTGGTCGAGCAAAAACCTGACGTCCGAGCAGGAAAAACTGCGCGAACGACTGGAACGCGCCAACTCGGCGCTGCCCTGACCGGGCCAGATTGGCCAGTCAGGGTCCTGCTGCGTTCAGTTGTTCACAAGGGTTTGTTGGCTTGCAATGAACTGACACATGTGTCAGAGGACCAAGATCACAATCTTTTAATATGCTTCAATTAATTGATTTAACTGGCATTTGTTGGAATGATCGTTTTGTAGCCAATCTGTCATGCGGCCTTATTTCATGCGGGTTTGCGGCGGGTACTCAAACCCTGTCCACAAGGTTATCCACAGATCATGTGGACAGCTTCCCGCTCCAACGATGACTCAATGACTTAGCACGGTTTTCAACAAACCACTTCACGATCGGGTTCCAAGCAGGCAGGCCAATCCGCGCACATCCGGTTCGGCTCTGGGGCTCGCGCAATCGGAGGGCATCTCCCGCTGCTACGACCCTGACCCGACCCTGCCCCCCCCCCGATCCTTGCCCACCCAGCGTGAAATGATCGACCGATGCAGCGGTGAATTGAGTTCGGAATACAATTTTGTGGCGCTCGCCGGCCATGCCCGCCAGACAGTTGTACACAACTATTTGCAAACTCATGTGATCACATTTGCACGCGATGACACCATTCATCAACAACCGCTTATCAACCACAAGATACTGAAATAACTGGTGTTTATCGGGGCGGCCAATTTGTAGCCAATCTGACATCAGGCCGCGCCCGCAAAGGCTTTGCGGGGTTCGTCTCCAGATTACCCACAACTTTATCCACAGGCTTTGTGGATGGCCGTGACTATGCCCGAGAACTCAGAGACTTAACCGCGCTTCACACAGTTCACTTCAAGTTCTACGGCTAAGCCGAGCGGAGCTCAGAAAAGATTGGAGCCGATGGCGTCGATGTCCAGGTAGGTGGCGATTTCTTCCGCGCTCGGATGGGTCAACCAGGGAACCCGACCAAGATAGGGAAACGCAATCTGGCGTTGCAGGGTCTCGATGTTTTCGTCGATCCGTGTCATTTCGGGATCGACCACATTCACTAGCCATCCACCGATGGGCACACCGCGCGCATAGATTGCCTCGGCGGTGAGCAGGGCATGATTCAAGGCCCCAACACGCAGACCGACGACCATGATTACCGGCAGGCCGAGCAACTCGGCGAGATCGGCGGTGTTCACGAAATCGTCGATGGGCACTTGCCAGCCCCCGACGCCCTCGACGATCACGCGATCCGCTTGTTCACCGACGGCCTGGACAACGCCCTGTATGACATCCGGGTCCATCTCGATACCGGCCTCGGCTGCGGCGATGTGCGGGGCGATTGGCGGCTCGAAGGCATATGGGTTGACGGTTTCGTAGGGCAGTTCGACATTGGCCTGGCGCATCATCGCCAGGGCATCGTCGTTACGCAGTCCGACCGGGGTCCGCTGACACCCGGCTGCAATCGGCTTCAGACCGGCGACGCGCTCACCACGGGAGACGAAGGCATATATCAGGGCCTCGGTGATCCGGGTCTTGCCGATGTCGGTATCGGTGCCGGTGATGAACAGGCCCTTCACGCAGACTCCTTCGCAAGCCGTTCCCGCACCAGGAACAAGGCCGCGATGCTGCGCGCTTCGCTAAAGTCTTCGCGCGCAAGCAGTTGATCCAGGTCGGAGAGCGGCCAGCGAATCACTTCGATGTCTTCGGGTTCATCCCCTTCCTGGCGGGCAGGATAGAGGTCGCGCGCCAGCACCAGATGCGTCATGTGCGTGATGTATCCGGGCGCCAGACTCACGGCACCGAGGTAATCGAGACGATGCGCGCCGAACCCGACCTCCTCCATCAATTCCCGCTCGCCTGCGGCAATTTCGGATTCGTCGCCTTCGATGCGCCCCTTGGGGAACCCCAATTCGTAGCGATCGGTCCCGGCAGCGTATTCGCGGACCAGGAAGACATGTTTCGGATCCGGCATGGCAACGATCAGCACCCCGCCTCGGGCCGATCCCACGATGCGTTCATAGCGCGTTTCGACGCCATTGCTGAATCGAAGGTCCAGCGCCTCGATCCGGAAAAGGCGGCTTCGGGCAATTATTTCGGTGTTCAAGACAATCGGCTTGATAGAGTTTGCTGACATCGCGTAACGATACCGCAGGGGACTCGAGCGCGGGAATCCATACCGCTTGCACGGTGGCCCTGGGATTTGCCCCTCGCCATAATCCCGGGCATGAACATATTGCCTTGGCATGACATCCGCAGCGTCTTTCTCGATATGGATGGCACTCTGCTGGATCTGAATTTCGACAATCACTTCTGGCGCACGCACGTTCCCAAGCGCTATGCCGAAGATCGCGGCATTTCTCTGGCGCAGGCACACAGCGAAATGCATGAACGCTATACCCGGGTCGAAGGCACCATGAACTGGTATTGCCTGGATTACTGGACCCAGGAACTGGGACTGGACATCCTCGGGTTGAAACGTGAAGTCGAGCACCTGATTGCGGTGATGCCGGCAGTTCCCGAGTTTCTCGAGGCGGTCCGGGCATGCGGTCGTCGCGTAGTGCTGGTGACCAATGCCCATCCGGGGAGCCTGTCGTTGAAACTCGAACACACCCAGATCGGCAACTATCTGGACGCGATGATCTGCTCACACAGCTATGGCGTGCCCAAGGAAGACCCGATCTTTTGGGAAAAGATGCGGGTTGATGAGCCATTCGACCCGCATCACACGGTACTTTTCGACGATAGCCTCTCGGTACTCCGATCGGCGCATCGCTACGGCTTGCATGCGGTTGCGCTGAGCCAACCCGACAGCCAACAGGCGGCGCGCAACATCGACGAATTCCCGGCGATTCAAAGCTTCTCGCAATTGCTCCCACTGCCATGTTGAAACGCTTTACCGAGTTGTTCTCACGCTTTTCGGTGCATGTCGCACCGGACGACCAAGAACACGCGCTCAGGCTGGCCACCACGGCGCTAATGCTGGAAGTCGCACGCGCCGATCTGGACATTGGGGATAAAGAACTGGCAACGGTCGCCGATCTGCTCTGCGAGGATTTCGAACTCAGCCGCGCCGAGTCTGACGCCTTGTTGATAGAGGCGACCAAGTGCGTGGAAAGCGCCGTATCCAGCTATCCATTCACTCGCCGACTGATCGACAACCTCAGCATCGAACAACGCGGCTTGGTGATTGAACGCCTCTGGCAGGTGGCACTCGCCGACGATCGTCTCGACAAGTTTGAAGAGGCCACCATACGCAAGCTCGCAGATCTGCTTTACGTTCCACACTCCGCGTTCATACGCGCCAAGCACGCCGCTCAGGCGCCCCGATCAGCCGCCGGGACAGCGGACGACAATTAACCCTCAGGCCGGCTGCTCCAACAGGTCGCGCAACGGCTTCAAGGGCTGAAGTTTGACGGTCTGACGCGCCGGTTTGGCCGGGATCACAATCGACTCCCCGGTGACCGGATTGACACCGCGACGCGGCTGCGTGCCGGCGCGCTCGACCACATGGACTTTAGCGAGACCGGGAATGGCAAAGCGCCCGCAAGCGGCGTCGCCCACCAGATGATTTCGCGCCAGCGAATACAGGCTGTCGAACACCGCCGCAACCTGTTGCCGGGTCAGACCGGTATCGCGGGCGATCAGTGCGTAGGTTTCCGCCTTGGTAGGCGGATGAATTTTGGAGGTGCCGTTGACCTTGGTACCCATGATGAATATTCCCTATGTTTCGCAGTAATCAAAAAACCTCATGCATTGACGTCAGCAACCTGCAATGCAATCCACTATTTGTTTTGCGAAAACCAAGCCAACTTATATAACCCATTATAAATCCGTCACTTGCGTTACGACACGCGAAACTACGGGATGCAAAAAAACGACGCCCGTCTGCGTTTACAGACGGGCGTCCGATGTAACGCCATTACTCGGGCAGCGCCAACATCCAGCGCGGTCCGAGACCGGCATGATTAGAAATCGGTAAAGAATTTCTGCCGGAAGCGCACCACGCGCGGTTCAGACTCACCATCCGGTGTCGCGTTCACGGTGAAATCGAGCGTCTCATCATTGGCGATGCGGACTTCACCGATGTAGTAGATCGCCGAACCTTCCCGCACTTCCTTGATTTCAATGTCCTTGAGCTGATCGGTCAGATTCTTGGCCGAGGCCGTCACCGTTGCGCGTACCGGAGTACCCGCCGTGCCCATGACCTTCTTTAGCACCGTAACGTTAAGCATTGCCCGATTCTTGGAACGGACGATGCGGTAATTCTTGGCAACTGCGGGGTCCAGGAAACTGGTCGGCAGGGCGTTGAAATGCACGACGTAGTCTCCGAAGTCCTGAAACTGCTCGGCCTGAGACACGGACGGCAGCAACAGGGGCAAGACGAGGAACAGCAGGGCGAGTAGTGGATTCTTATGGTTTTTCATCGTGATCACGATTCCTCTGGTGATTGGCTCGCCGACTGAGCACGAGAGGCATCTGCCCATCGCTCATGGCGAGTGTTGGTCCAGTATGGATCACGTTTCGCGGGCTTGCAGGGCATCAGGCCTGCCAAGATCAGCCAACGAGAAGCCGCCCTGACTCAGCGCTCGGCGTTTGCGCCCTTGGACGCGATCTGGATCGAGGTCGGCGCGTCCGGGACCCGGCCTTCCCGGCGGGAGTGCACGACCTCGAAAGGCGAATGCTGATCGAGCAGTTCACGCATGCGCCGCAACGTATTGGCCTGGGTCTCGCCGTTGGCGACTGCAGCGCGCAGTTCGTCCATGCGTCCACGCACATTGCTTCGCGTGTGGCCGAGTTTCTTGAACGTTTCAACACGCTGACTCAGCGCAGCGCGTTGTCGCCGCAATTCCGACGCGACCGGCTCGAGGCGATAGTCGTCCCACGCAACGACGTCGTAACGCAACTGAGCGATCACATGACGCATCTCGCCAATCAGGCTCTCGAAGAAGCGCCTTACCACGACCGACTGTTCGGTCATCGCCGTACGCGCACTCTTACGATATATCTCGCCGCGTTCGGACAGTCGCAGCAGTTCACTGCGATGGGCGTTAATGTCGAGTTGCGGCGCCGCCAGTCGGGGAAGTATCGGTTGCTTGTGCAGGCCCTGATAGGCCTTGGCCAACGCATCGTTTGCGTGGCTGACCACGTCCTCGACGCGACGCATGAGCGCGCGCAGATCGGTCAGGCACTGCCCCATTCCTCGCACCAATCCCGGCGTGGTCCAGCGCCCACTGAGATCCCCTCGGGTCAAATCCAGCGTGTGATCCAGGGCCTCAATGTCGAGCACGTCGAGAATCGCGCGCATATCGGCACCGAGTGGCACCTGAATCTGTTGGTACGCCTGCAAAGCGGCCAGATAGAAGGTGCGATCCTGCTCGATACGTTTATGCAGTTGCTGCAGCACCCCGGTATTGCGGGCACCGGCCTCGCGCAGTTCGGTCAGTTGCGCGGCATCGTTGCGATGCTGGTGCTCCACGACTTCGCGTGAGTTGTCGATCATCTGGCCGATCTCGCGGCGCACGGACTCACGCAGGAGGCGCTGACGGTCACGCAGCAGTTCGTCCGACAGGAACGCTTCCAGATCGCCGATACGGGCATCACGGGCCAGTGCGAAGTCTCTCCGCACCTTGGCCAGGAGTGCCTTTTGCGCCGAGACCGGAAACACATGATCGACGGGAACGCCCAAGGTTCCGGCGACCTCGTTACGCTGCCTTTCGATCACGGTTGTAACCTGATCCCGGTCCTTCAATTCGTCCCACAGGGTATCGATCTTGTTCAAGGCAACGGCCAGCGCCTTGCCCTGACCTTCGCGACCGGGAAGCACATGCTCCTTCCACATTTCCAGGTCACTGCGGGTAACTCCCGTGTCCGCCGCCAGCACGAACAACACGACCTGGGCCACTGCAAGGGTGTGAATGGTCAGTTCCGGCTCGCTGCCGAGGGCATTCAGCCCTGGGGTATCCAGGAGATTGAGGCCCTGTTTCAACAAAGGGTGCGGATAGCTGATCAGTGCGTGCCGCCAATGCGGGATCTCGACCAGGGTATTCGGGGCATTGACACGCACATCCGCATAAAAGCCGAGTTTCTGGGCTTCCGCGAGGGACAGCCGCTTGGTCCGCACGACTTCCGCCAGCGTAGCCAGCATCTGTTCCGGGTCGTCCGGATCGAGGGGAAACGTGACCCAGTGCTCCGGTTCCTGTTTGAGCGCACGCAGGCTCTCGTCCGAAGCACGGGTTTCGATCGGTAGCAGGCGCAGATAGGCGGCCTGCTCGATGTCGTCGTAGAACAATTCGGTGGGGCACTTGGTGGTGCTGCCGGCATCCGAAGGAAGCAGCCGCCGACCGTGTTCGGCGAAGAAAATGGCGTTGATCAGTTCCGTCTTGCCGCGCGAGAACTCGGCGACAAAGGCGATGGTCAGTTTGTCGGCTCGCAGGGTATCGATGGCGTCCCGCAGGCGGCGATCGGTGTCCGCATTCCCGAGCCCGTGCTCTTCCAGCCAGACCTGATAGCCTTCGATGGTGCGGGTGAGCGCGGTCTTCCAGCGGTGGTAGGCACCGAGACGATGTTGGAGTTGTTGTTCGTCCATTTCCGATCACGCCAATACTTGTTTACGAAACAACAAGTTAAACATTGACCCTGTCATCGTCAAGGGAATGTTACGAGGAAGTCGCTCAACGCCACGGGACGTTTTTTCGGAGCCCGGATACGTATCCGCTTATCCCGACTGGTGTCGCCTTTCTCGATCACGACATCGCGCTTGGGGACACCAAACGCTTTAGCGAGGAACGCACGCACATGCGCGTTTGCCTTGCCATCGACCGGTGGAGCGGTAATACGAAGCTTCAACCGATCGCCGTGCCGCCCGCAGAACTCGTCGCGACTGGCCTTTGGCTGGACGTGCAGCTCAAGAATCAGATCTGCGCCGTCATGACGACAGACGTCGCTCACATCATCAATCGGGCAAGCGGCGGCAGCAGAATCATCTCGGCCAGTTTTAGGCCCATGATCACGATCAGCGGCGATAAATCCAGGCCGGAGATCGGCGGCAACAGACGCCGCGCCGGCGCCAACAGTGGCGAGGTCAATTGAAACAGGAGCGAACTGGCCGGGTTGTATTGCCCGGGCTGCACCCAACTCAGGATGGCTTGAATCAGAATCGCCCAGAAATAGATGTTGATGAGCAGTTGCAGCAATTCGATCAGCGCTGCGATCAACAACACCCCCGGGGTCGGAATGCCGCCACGCAGCAACAGGACGATGGCGAAGATCGCCATCTGCAACAGCATCAGCAACACCAACGAGGCGGTATCGATACCGCCGACACTGGGAATCACCCGCCGCAACGGCACCAGCAGCGGGTTGGTGATCTTGACGATGAACTGCGAGATCGGGTTATAGAAATCCGCCCGGGATAACTGGAACAGGAACCGCAACATCACTGCCGCGACGTACAATCCGCCCAGCGTGTTGATCAGGAATTCAATGGGGCTGGTGTAGTAGTCGCCGCCCATCACTGCTGCCCCAGCATATCGGCCAGTTCCCTGGAGCGATTACGCGCTGCGGTAAGGGCTCGTTCGAACAAGGCCATCAGGCCAGCGTCTTCGAACACACCCAAGGCGCGTTCGGTAGTGCCCCCGGGCGATGTCACCCGCTGACGCAAGGTCGCCGGAACTTCGCTGCTTTCCAGCGCCATCTTGGCGGCGCCGAAAGCCGTTTGAAGCGCAAGCAGACGCGCCGTTTCCGCATCGAGTCCCAATTCCACCCCCGCTGCCTCCATCGCCTCGATGACCAGGAAGATATAGGCCGGCCCGCTGCCCGAGAGTGCCGTCACTGCGTCCATCAAATGCTCATCGCGGACCCACAAGGTCAGGCCCACGGCCCGCATCACGGATTCCGCCAGCGCCCGTCTCGATTTGGACAGCCCCTCGGCAGCGAACAGGGCCGTCGCTCCGCTTTGCACCAACGCCGGGGTATTGGGCATCGCACGAACCACATCGACGTTACCCCCCAGCCATTTCATGATGTCCGGTTGGCGCACCCCGGCGGCGATGGAGATCACAAGCGGGCGCCTGGCCTGAACGATCGCAGCCAATCGCTGACAGGCGGCATGCAACACCTGGGGCTTGACGGAAAGAACCAGAACATCCGCCGCCGCTGCCACCTTCTCATTGTCCTCACTGGTGTGCACCGGGAACTTGGAATTCAGCGACTCCAGTTGCTGCGCGTTGTTGTCCGCCACCCAGATGTTTTCGGCGGCCCACCCATTGGCGATCAGTCCGCCAATCAGGCTGCGGGCCATGTTGCCGCCACCAATGAAGGCAATGGCCTGGTCGGTGTGAGGTAACAATCGGGTCATTAATGTCTCCTGCAATCACGGGAGTGGCTACCCGCGCCAATGAAAAAGCCCCACACCAAGGGCCGGGGCTTGAACATAAACATACGAATACCGCACGTTATTCGACTGCCGCTGCTGCGACCTCGTGATACATGGCCTCAACTTCCTCCATGACCGCACGGGCCTCATCACCGGCCTCGCCCAACCAAGGCTTGCGGAATGCCGCGTAGACCTTGCCCGGCTCACCTTCGCGCTCATAGAGCGATACCGCGAACGGACAGAACACCAGGCTGGTGGACGCCGCTTCGACCATCTTCCGCGACAAGGAGGCGCTGCACCACGCGATGGTCTCTGCCTGTGCATAAACGCGCTTGGTCAACCCCAGGTCCTTACCGGTGCGATCCAGCATTTCGGACAGATGCAGTTCATCGCTGATCACCATGCCCAGATTGGTGACCGCAAACTTCAGGTTTTCCTTGGCATCCGCAAAGCTGGTTTCGCCGCTGTAAACGACGACATGGCCAAGATCGACGGGCTCGTTAGCCTGGACCGGAACCGGCCCGAACACAGTGAGTAGAGCGATGATGAGGTATTTCATGTCGCGTTCCTCCGAACCGGCTTGCGCGGCCTCAGCGTTTCATGGAATCGAAGAATTCCTGGTTCGTCTTGGTGGCTTTCATCTTGTCGAGCACGAATTCAACCGCCGCCAGTTCATCCATCGGGTGCAGCAGCTTGCGCAGCAGCCAGATTTTCTGCAATTCATCTTCAGGGGTGAGCAGATCTTCCCGACGGGTGCCGGAACGATTGATGTGGATCGCGGGATAGACGCGCTTCTCGGCAATGCGGCGATCCAGATGAATCTCCATGTTGCCGGTACCCTTGAATTCTTCGTAGATGACTTCGTCCATCTTCGAACCGGTATCCACCAGCGTGGTGGCAACGATGGTCAGCGAACCGCCTTCCTCGACGTTCCGCGCGGCACCGAAGAAGCGTTTGGGGCGATGCAGGGCGTTGGCATCGACACCGCCGGTCAACACCTTGCCGGATGACGGCACCACGGTGTTGTAGGCACGAGCCAGACGAGTGATGGAATCCAGAAGTATGACCACGTCGCGCTTGTGTTCGACCAGACGTTTGGCCTTTTCGATGACCATTTCCGCAACCTGGACGTGGCGCATGGCCGGCTCGTCGAAGGTCGAGGAGATCACCTCGGCACGCACCGAACGCGCCATTTCGGTGACTTCTTCCGGGCGCTCGTCGATGAGCAGAACGATCAGATAACAGTCCGGGCAGTTGTACGAGATCGCATGCGCGATGTTCTGCATCAGCATGGTCTTGCCCGCTTTCGGCGGAGAGACGATCAGACCGCGCTGGCCTTTGCCGATCGGCGAGACCATGTCGATGATGCGCGAGGTGATGTCCTCGGTGCCGCCATTGCCCTGCTCGAGGGTGAAGCGTTCCCGCGCGAACAGTGGGGTCAGATTCTCGAACAGCACCTTGTTCTTGGCATTTTCCGGCGGCTCGAAGTTGATCTCATCGACCTTGAGCAATGCGAAATAACGCTCGTTATCCTTGGGCGGACGAACCTTGCCGGTCACCGTATCGCCGGTACGCAGACCGAAACGGCGAATCTGACTGGGCGATACATAAACGTCATCCGGCCCCGCCAGATAGGACGTGTCCGGGGAGCGCAGAAAACCGAAGCCGTCCTGAAGAATCTCCAACACCCCGTCGCCGTTGATGTGCTCGCCGGTTTTGGCCTTGGCCTTGAGGATCGCGAAGATGATGTCCTGCTTACGCGCCCGGGCCAGGTTTTCGATACCCAGCTCGGTGGCATAGTCCAGCAACTGCGCGGCGGACATGGCTTTTAATTCAGAAAGATTCATAAGCGAAGAAAAGCCCGGAATCGGGGCAAAAGGTTGGCTTGGATGACGTAAAGCGAAACGCGCCGGTGGGGAACCGGGCGAGGAGCACACAAATTCAAGCGAGAGTCAGCGCTCCGGACGGTGCGCCGCAAGACGGGCGGAAGTATAGACGGGGGTTATGGGGGCGTCCAGAAACCGCCTGTTCCGGACACCCCGCAATGCGTCGCGCCTGATTACAGATTCTGATCAAGAAAGGCGGTCAACTGAGACTTGGACAGCGCACCGACGCGAGTCGCTTCAACCTGACCGTCCTTGAACAGCATCAGGGTGGGGATACCCCGGATACCGTACTTCGGTGGCGTCGCCTGATTCTCATCGATGTTCAGTTTCACCACCTTCACGCGGCCTTCGTATTCCTTGGAAATCTCTTCCAGAATCGGCGCAATCATCTTGCAGGGGCCGCACCATTCCGCCCAGAAATCCAGCAGCGCGGGCACACTGGACTGCAGTACGTCGGCATCGAAATCGGCATCGGTGGTTTTGGTGATCAGCTCACTCATGGACTGAGACTCGGTTGGTTCGAATGAAGGAGAAATTCAGGCTGCCGGACTGCGTCGTGATGACTCAAACAGTCGGCGCATCGCGCGTCGCTCGGTCGAGCGCGGAAGGATGAGCGCATTTGAGCCCAAAGATTTCACCATTTCAACCCTGCAAACCCCGGCATCGGCATTCAATGGTTGCTCCGCGCCGTGTGGTGACTTCGTCCCCAACACGCTTTCCGGTATTCTCCTACGCCTTATGACACATCAATCCATGCCCGCAGAAGTCGTCACCCAGACGCCCTTTTCGCAGTTCGAACTTGTCGAGCCCATCATGAAGGGCTTGCAGGAAGCCGGTTTCACGCATTGCACGCCGATTCAGGCGCAGACGATCCCGCTGGCACTCGCCGGCCAGGACATCGCCGGCCAGGCCCAGACCGGCACCGGCAAGACCGCCGCTTTCCTGCTTGCGACCTTTCAGCGCCTGTTGACCACGCCCGGTCTGGAGCGCACCAAGACCACCCAGCCCCGAGCCCTGATGCTTGCGCCCACCCGGGAACTGGCGATCCAGATTCACAAGGATGCCGAACTGCTCGGTGCCTACACCGGCCTCAAGTTCGGTCTGGCGTATGGCGGGACCGGCTATGAAACGCAGCGTGCCGTGCTTGAAGAAGGTGTGGACATCCTGATCGGCACCCCGGGGCGCATCATCGACTACTTCAAGTCGCATGTGTTCGATCTCCGCGCCTGCGATGTCGTGGTCCTCGACGAAGCCGACCGGATGTTCGATCTCGGTTTCATCAAGGACATCCGTTTCCTTCTCCGACGTTGCCCGCCGGCCACGCATCGTCTCGGGCTGTTGTTCTCGGCGACCTTATCCTATCGCGTGCTGGAACTGGCCTATGAGCACATGAACAGCCCGCAACAGGTCACCGTGGAAGCGGAGCAGGTCACGGCCGACAAGGTCCGACAGGTGGTCTATCACACCGCCAATGACGAAAAGATTCCCCTGTTGCTCGGTCTGCTGCGCAAGCTGGGGCAGCTCGACCACAAACCCCGCAGCATCGTGTTCGTGAACACGAAACGTCAGTCGGAACGGGTCTGGGGCTATCTGGCCAGCAACGGATTCGAGGCCGCAATCCTCTCCGGAGACGTGCCGCAAACCAAGCGGCAACGATTGCTGGCGCAGTTTCAGGCGGGTGAACTGGACATCCTGGTGGCGACCGACGTGGCGGCGCGCGGCCTGCATATCGATGGGGTGAGCCACGTCTTCAACTACGACCTCCCCCAGGATGCCGAAGATTACGTCCATCGCATCGGTCGCACGGCCCGCCTCGGTGCCGAAGGGGACGCGATCAGTTTCGCCTGCGAGGACTACGCCTTCCATCTTCCGGAAATCGAGGAGTACATCGACGCCAAGATCCCACTGGAGGCGATCGACGAATCCCTGCTTGTCACCAATCCGGAGCCACGCATTCGCATCCCGCGCAAGCCCCGCGACGACCGTGGCGGTCGCGGTGGTGGCCGAAACGGCAGCGGTCGTGGCGGTAATCGGGGAGGCGGCGGCCACCGTGGACGACGTACCGGCTAAGGCGCGGCGGTGGTCAAGCTACGCTTTCTGATACTCGCCACGCTCCTCGGCATCGGTTCCGCCCATGCCGAAGAACGGGTATTCGGCCCCAAGGACGACTGGTGTGCCGCTTTCAAAAGCGCGAAACCTGGCGACGAGATACTCCTGCGCAAAGGTGTCTATCTCAAACCCTGCACGATCCGTGCGAAAGGGGCTCCGGGAAACCCGATCGTCCTGCGTTCCCAATCTGCGGTGCTCGGGAACCGCGCCGTGGTTGCCTACGCGGGCTCGACCGCAAACGTGATCGATGTACGCGCCAGCGCACACCTGTTGATCCAGGACCTGGACATCACCGCACGCAGCACGCAAGTCGAAGGCATCAAGCTTTATGACGTCGATGATGTGGTGATCCAGCGCTGCCGGTTTCATCGCCTCAACGGGGTGTCGATTTCGGCAAACGGCGCGGACAGCAACGGCGTGGTTATCCGAGGCAATGAGTTCAAGAACCTCAAGGCCACCGCCATCTACCTCGGCTGCCACGATGGCAAGCATTGCCGCGCCCGCAACGCACGCATCGAAGGCAACCTGATCGACGGCGCCATGCCCAAGGATGATCGCGTCGGCTACGGCATGCAGATCAAGCTCAACTCCGATGCCGTGATCCGCGACAACACCCTCTACAGCACCAAGGGTCCCGGCATCATGGTGTATGGCAACGAAGATCCGGAAGGCACCCCAAGCCTGATCGAAGGCAACTACGTCCAACGCTCCGCCTGGGAGTCCGGCATCCTGATCGGCGGTGGCCCGGTCATCGTGCGCAACAACGTCAGCGTCGATCACGGTCTGTTTGGCATCGCGACACAGAATTACAAGGGCCGTGGCCTGCAACACGGAATAAAGATCGTCCACAACACCCTGCTGAACAATCTGCGTGGTGGTATCAGCGTGGATGGCTGGCTGATCGGCAGCGACAACGTGATCGCGAACAACCTGGTTGCCGGCGTTCCGGATCAGCAACCGATCAAGCCGCCTCGGCCCAACGGCATCATTAACGGCAACGCTTTCTGCCCGACCGCCAGCGACTGCCTGTTCCAGCCCGACCAGGCACCGTTCGACCTGCGCCTCAACCCGAAAAGCGAGCTTCGCGGCACCCGCGAAATGGGCCCGGAAGACTGGTGGCCAAAGGACGATTTTCTCGGCCTGAAACGCGAACTGCCGACCTCGCCCGGCGCGTTTGAAGGTCGTTACCCGCCGGAGTTCGACAAGCTCGAACTGGGCAAATACAAGCCTCGCCCGCAACGCAGCCGGGAATGAGCGCGCGCATTGTCCTTATCGCCGCGATGGGGCGTCGCGGCGAACTCGGCCTCGACAACCAGCTGCTCTGGCGCTTGCCGGCCGATCTTGCCCATTTCAAACAGCGCACCCTGGGCCATACGATCGTGATGGGTCGCAAGACCCACGAATCGATCGGTCGCCCCCTGCCCGGTCGCCGCAATATCGTGATCAGTCGCAACCCTGCGTTTTTGGCCCCGGGCTGTGACGTCGTCAGATCGCCTGAAGCCGCCATGCATCTGACCCGGGACGCCGAGCAAGTACTGGTGATCGGCGGGGCCGCAATCTACGCCGCTTTCCTGCCGTTCGCAGACATTTTGGAACTCACCGAAGTGGACGGGGAGTTCATGGCAGATGCGTTCTTCCCCGAGTTCGATCGCAGCTTGTGGCGGGAGACCGCCAGCGACTCGCACGATGCCGATGAAAGCAATGCCTATGCCTATCGCTTCGTGACCCTGATACGCCGCACATGAGCACCGTCCCCATGCGTGATGTATTGCGCTGCGCCGACATCTCGCTCGCGGCATTGCAAACCTTGTTCGGGCGCTACGGCCTGCGCACCGAATGGGTCCTCGACAATGCGGACATCCCGGGCAGTTTCTGGGGGGACGACGAAGCTGGGCTGATTGGTGACCGACTGCTCGTGCGCACCGACACCCCGGTCCATTCCGCGCTGCACGAGGCCGGGCATTACGTCTGCATGGACGCACAGCGACGCAGCGGGCTGCACACCAATGCCGGTGGCGACTACGACGAGGAAAACGGGGTCTGCTACCTGCAGATTCTGTGGGCGAGCGAGTTACCCGGCATGGGCGCTAAGCGCATGTTCACGGACATGGACAACTGGGGCTACAGCTTTCGACTGGGGTCGGCACAAGCCTGGTTCGAACGGGACGCCGACGATGCCCGCGCCTGGCTGCGGGCGCACGCCATCATCGACGCGCAAGACCGACCCACTGGGCGGCTGCGTGAATGACGATGATGTCGAGCAGGAAGATGGTGGCTACGGCTAGATTCGAACTAGCGACCCTCGCATTATGAGTGCGATGCTCTAACCAGCTGAGCTACGTAGCCATTTTTTCGAGACCGGCCAGCAATGCTGACCGCAAAGAGGCGCGCATTGTCCGGATGGAACCCCAAGCTGTCAAGGAAGCAGACAAGCTTGACTGCGGCTTTCAACCCTTCCCGCCTCGGTGATGCCTTCATACACCCCGTCTGGTGATTTGCGCACCGGCTTATCGGCGTCTGAACAACTCCGGAAAGTTGTCCATTATCGTGCCTTCGCCGGTATCCCGGCCATCGGTCTGGGGGGTGGATTGATGAATGCGTCCGGCCAGGCGTGAGAACGGCAAAGACTGCAACCAGACCCGCCCCGGACCGGTCAGTTCGGTGAGAAAGAAGCCCTCACCTCCGAATACCGCGCTTTTGACGCTGCCGATATAGCCGACCGACATGTCCACGCTCGGCATTTTGGCCACCAGGCAGCCGGTATCGACCTTGAGCTTCTCCCCCGGCATCAGGGTCTTCTCGACCACGGTGCCACCGGCATGGACGAACACAAGGCCGGTTCCGGACAGCTTCTGCAAGATGAAGCCCTCACCGCCGAACAGACCGACGCCGATTCGTTTCTGGAAGGCGATGCCGAGCGACACCCCGCGCGCGGCGCACAGGAAGGCCTCTTTCTGACAATGCAGCTCACCGCCGAGCTCGGCGAGACTCAGGGGAATCACCTTGCCCGGATAAGGCGACGCAAACGCCACACGCGCCTTTCCGTGGCCGCCGTTGGTGAACACCGTGGTGAACAGCGACTCGCCGGTGACCAGACGCTTGCCGGCACCGACCAGCTTCGAGAAGAACCCTCCCTCCTGGGCGGAACCATCACCGAACACCGTCTCCATGTTGATCGCGGCGTCCATGAACATCATCGCGCCCGCCTCGGCGATCGCCGATTCGCGGGGGTCGAGCTCGACCTCGATGAACTGCATCTCGGCACCGTGAATCTGGAAATCAATAACGTCGGCAGCCATCACGGCACTCCTCTCAGGTAGGGCGGAAGCCGGAGGCGTTCCGCCATTATTTCTCGCCCAAACGGCGGAACGCCTGCGGCTTCCGCTCTACGGTCGATCGTCACCGCGAGGTGAACAACGTTTCGATCGCCTCGCGGTTGGTCCAGCTCGACGCCAGGTCCGCCGCCTCGCGCCAGGGCAGCCAGCGCGAGTCGGCGTGCTCGCTCAACGCCGGCGAAAACGGCTGAGATACCTGCGCCGCGAACCAGTGCTCCACATTCTCGTCCACGTCCGGCGCATAACGCGCCCGCCACGCCGGCAGGATCGGAAAACGCCGTGACGTGCGTAGGTCGCGGATCTCCGCATCGACGGTCCCGACCTCCTCGGCCAACTCGCGGATCGTCGCGAACAACGGTGCTTCACCCCATTCCAGACTACCGGTCACCGATTGCCAGAACCCGCGTGGTGACTCGCGTTCGAGCATCAACACCTGAGCGTCGGGCGTATGCACGACGACGAGTACGGATTCGGGGCGTTTGAACCGGGTCATGCGGCGTAGGGTAGCGGAAACGAAAACGGCCACGCATTGCGTGGCCGTTTTCTTCGCACGGGGCGACGACCGGCTTCCCGATCAGGACTCCGCCTGCGGCTTGCGCACGCGGATGGCCAGTTCTCGAAGCTGCTTTTCCGGCACCTCGGCGGGGGCATCGGTCAGCGGGCAGGCGGCGGTCTGGGTCTTGGGGAAGGCGATGACCTCGCGGATCGACTGGGCGCCGCTCATCAGCATGACCAGACGGTCGAGCCCAAAGGCCAATCCACCATGCGGCGGCGCCCCATACTTGAGCGCGTCGAGCAGGAAGCCGAACTTCTCGCGGGCTTCTTCCGGGCCGATACCGAGCAAATCGAACACCGCTGACTGCATCTCGGTACGGTGGATACGGATGGACCCACCACCCACTTCCGAACCATTGAGCACCATGTCGTAGGCACGCGACAGCATGCTGTGCCCATTGGCCTTGAGCTCTTCCGGGTCGCTGGTGGATGGCGCCGTGAACGGATGGTGCAGGGCAAAAAAGCGCTTCTCGCCCTCATCCCATTCAAACATCGGGAAATCGACCACCCAGAGCGGTCGCCAGCCATGTTCCACCATGCCCCGGTCGTGGCCCAGCTCGACCCGTAACGCGCCCAGCGATTCGTTGACGATGCGGGTCTTATCGGCACCGAAGAAGATCAGATCGCCGTTCTCGGCACCGGTCCGCGCCATCAACTCGGCCAGCACCGCATCGTCCATGAACTTGACGATCGGGGACTGCAAACCGTCACGCCCGGCCGCAATATCGTTGACCTTGATGTAGGCCAGTCCGCGTGCGCCATAACGACCGACGAACTTGGTGTAATCGTCGATCTCCTTGCGCGACAACTCGCCACCCTTGGGGACGCGCATCGCAGCGACGCGACCGTCGGCGTCGTTGGCCGGGCCGGAGAACACCTTGAAATCGACCCCGGCCATCAGATCATCGACCGTCACCAGCTCCAGCGGGATGCGCAGATCCGGCTTGTCGGAACCGAAACGCTCGGCGGCCTCGGCGTAGCTCATGCGCGGGAACGGCACATGCAGCGGCACCTCGAGGACGCGTGCAAACAGCTCGCGGATCATCTCCTCCATCATGCCCATGATCTGCTCCTCGTCCATGAACGAGGTCTCGATGTCGAGCTGGGTGAATTCGGGCTGACGATCGGCACGCAGGTCCTCGTCGCGGAAGCACTTCACGATCTGGTAGTAGCGGTCCATGCCGGACATCATCAGCAACTGCTTGAACAGCTGCGGAGACTGCGGCAGGGCGAAGAAATCGCCGGGATGAGTGCGGCTGGGGACGATGTAGTCGCGCGCGCCTTCCGGGGTTGCCTTGGTCAGCATCGGCGTCTCGATGTCGAGGAAGCCGCGCTCTTCGAGATAGTGACGCAGCTCACGGGTGACCTGGGCGCGCAGACGCAGGCGATTGAGCATCTCCGGACGACGCAGGTCGATGTAGCGATACTTGAGACGGATGTCCTCGCCGATCTTCTCGTCGTAACCGTCCACCTGGAACGGCGGGGTCTCGGCGGTGCTCAGCACCTCCAGCCCGGTGCCGAGGATCTCGATCATGCCGGTCGGCATCTCCGGGTTCTCGGTCCCCTCAGGACGTTTGCGCACGCTGCCGGTGACATGCAGGACGTACTCGCTACGGGCGCTCTCGGCGAGCTTGAAGATGTCGGCACGGTCCGGATCGAACACCACCTGCACCAGTCCTTCACGGTCGCGCAAATCGATGAAGATCACACCCCCATGATCACGGCGGCGATTGACCCAGCCGGCCACCTCCACGGTTTCGTCGATGTGGGATTCGTTGACCTGTCCGCAATAATGAGTGCGCATGTTATGTGATCCGGGTGGGACGTGATCCGTAGGAGCGGCTTCAGCCGCGATCGGCGTCAGGGGCGCAATCAAGGCCGATCGCGGCTGAAGCCGCTCCTACAGGGAAATTCATGAAAACAAAGGCCCGCCGTGCGGCGGGCCGTGAATGTTACGAAAAGGCGGGAATCTAAGCGAGTTCGCGCCGGGTCAGTCAGTCGTGCAAGCCGGACAGCCGCCGGTACCGCAGGCGGGCGCGGCATCCGCCGAGGCGACATTCTTCTTCGCGCCCGACTTGAAGTCGGTCTCGTACCAGCCACCGCCCTTGAGACGGAAACCGGCGGCCGACATCAGCTTGACCAGGTGCGGCTGACCGCATTCGGGACACACGGTCAGCGGGGCATCACTCATCTTCTGCATGGCCTCCAGCTCGTGGCCACAATCGTCGCAGCGGTATTCATAGAAAGGCATGTGGGGGGAACCTCGAAAAGTCGTCGATGGTCAGGCAGATGGGGACTTGCCAGCCAGTTTCAATGGCGCGGAGTATAACCGACTCGCCCCGGCGAATCACCGCCACGGGTTTGTCGCTCTCCCATTTAACCCTCTGATGTCCTTGGCTTTTGCGCACCAAATCCGCCGCCGCCTGGCGTTGCAATACGGAGTCGATCACCGGTTTTCACTGCGAAACGGTGTTTGCCCCCATCGATCAGCACCTCGTTGAGCCGGTTCTCGCCTTTCATTCCAGGCCCACCGCCTGCCACGCCCCAAGGCGCATGTCGGCGACGCTCGGTCAGCAGCGTGACTTGTGCGTCAGCAAGAAATTCGAATTCGCGAATCAGGCCATCGCCCCCGTTGCGCCATCCTGTACCCCCTGAGTTTTCGCGTATCTGGTAACGGCGTATGCGCGCCGGATAGCGCATCTCGAAGGCCTCGATCGGCGTGTTGAGGGTATTGGTCATGTGTGTCTGCAACCCGGACAGTCCGCCTCCATCGCGGCCAGCGCCCATGCCACCGCCGATGGTTTCGTAGTAGTCCCAGGAACATCCGGGAACGTGTGCGCCCATCGCCAGGTTATTCATGCTGCCGTGGCTGGCGGCGGGAATCCGCTCCGGGATGGCCTTGGCGAGCGCGCCCAGGACCACATCGACCACACGGGTGCTGGTTTCGACGTTCCCGGCCGCCACGGCGGCGGGACGGCGGGCATTGAGCAGACACCCTTCCGGCGCATCCAGAGTGATTGGGCGAAACGTCCCGGCACAGGCCGGTGTCTGGGCCGGCATCAGACAGCGAAACACATAGAACACCCCCGCTGCCGCGACCGAAAGGGGGCAGTTGATGTTGCCGTTCACCTGCGCCGCCGTACCGGCGAAATCGACGTGGACACGATCACCGGAAACACGGATGCAGGCGGTGATGGGAATATCAAGATGTCCGAGACCGTCGTCGTCCATGACATCGGTGAATCGGTATTCCCCGTCGGGGATCTCGGTCAACGCGCTGCACGCGAGTCGCTCGGCATAATCGTTCAGATCGGACAAGGCGGTACGAAAACCGGTATTTCCCATCGGCTGGACAAGTTCCAGCAGCCGCGCACGCCCTGCCAGATTCGCGGAGATCTGTGCGCTGAAATCGCCCCGCGCCTCGCGGGGGTTACGGGTGCGTTCAAGGACATCGCGCAACACTTGCTCATCCATCCGTCCGGCGCGCACCAGATAGGTCGGCGGAATGACCACCCCCTCTTCCTCCAGGCGATGCGAAATCGGCATCGACCCCGGCGAGTCCGCACCGATGTCCGCGTGATGCGCACGATTGGCCACAAAGCCGACCAAGGCATCGGCCTGAAAAACCGGCGCGATCAAGGTCACGTCGGGCAAGTGCGTGCCTCCGAGATAGGGGTCGTTGACGATGACCATGTCCCCTTCCGCCCAGGTCAGCGATTGCACAAGGTCTCGCATCGCGTACGCCATGCTGCCCAAATGGACCGGAATATGCGCCGCCTGGGCGCACAGCTCGCCCTGCGCATCGAACACCGCGCAGGAAAAATCCAGACGATCGCGGATATTCGGCGAGAACGCCGTGTTGCGCAGCACCGCCCCCATCTCTTCGCAAACCGCGTCGAGCCGACTGGAAAAGATGTTCAATTCAATGGCGCTGGAAACGGCTGTCATGGTGTTTGCACAGGGCTTTCATGGCTGTTGGTAAGGCAATTTCCACGCAGATCGTGGCATCATCGGCGGCGCATCATAAGGCTCCGCCACCTTGTCGGGGCCATCCAATAGCGCTGGACCAGACGGAGATACACCGATGAATCCTTTGAAGACCCTGACCGGAACCACGATCGCGGGTTTCGTTCTTGCCTTGATCATCGCCGCGTTGCTGAGCACCGGTAACGGCAACCACATCGAATGGACCGTATGGCTGCACGCCATCTTCGGCGTCATGTGGATCGGCCTGCTGTATTACTTCAACTTCGTCCAGGTCCCAGCGGTCGGCGCGGCGCTTGCCGATGGCACGCCCGGCCCGGCCGCGATCAACAAATACGTCGCCCCGCGCGCGCTGCTGTTCTTCCGCTGGGCGGCGGTCCTCACCTGGGTCACCGGTGCCGCCGCGCTGTTCAAGATGGGCATCCTTGGCGATGCCTTCATGATGAAGCAAGGGGCGCAGGTCATCGGCATGGGCGCTTGGCTCGGCACCATCATGCTGTTCAACGTCTGGGTGCTGATCTGGCCGAACCAGAAGAAGCTGCTGGGCATTGTCCAGGCCACTGACGAAGAAAAGGCAAAGGCCAAGAACATCGCCTTCCTGGCGTCGCGCACCAACGTCGTGCTGTCGGTTCCGATGCTGCTGGGCATGACGGCCTACGCACACGGCCTGCCGTTCTAAGCCTCCTGGCGACAGCGGCAAGTAAACGGGGCTCCGCAAGGAGCCCCGTTTTTTTGTGCCCGACACTATTTCACCGGTGGCGCACGCGGGAGACACACCATCCGGCCCCAGCCTGCCCGCGCCCACGAGTCCGAATGGATCGTTATCTCACCGGACCTGGAACTGATTTTCACGCACGCGGCTGACGCCAAACGCCTGGTCGAACCGGATGATCCGAGGACACCAAACCGTCTATCGTCAACCCGATGGTCACCCGTATTTGGCGCAATGCCCTTGCGCACTCCTTATTCGCTGACCGCGCTCACGGGGCCGGTAGATCCTGGTGCCGACAATCGGGTTCATCGAACCTGCAAAAACGAAGAAATTGTGCGTTTCGGATTAGCCCCACAACGAAAGGTTCATCGCACTTTAGCGGGGCGACAAAGCAAGGTAGAGCGGAACCCGAAGGGCTTGCGCCGCCGGTGCGGACATGGCGGAAGCCCTTCGGGTTCCGCCCTACCTCGCGATCCGCCAAGGGTGGAAACGGAAGCGCCGGAGACGGGTTCGCCGCAGCCTTCGATGGCCACGATCAGGCCCTGCTCGTCCGGGGTCATCTGGGGTCGTCAGGGGTCATCTGGGGTCGTCAGGGGTCGTCCGATCCCGGACATCAAATCCGTTCCCGCCAATCCGCGAAGAACCCAACAAAAAGGGGGGCATCCGAAGATGCCCCCCTTTGCGCTTAACACCCGGCCATCCTTGGCCGGTCATCCATCCGGGAGTTACTTGTTGACGAACTCCGGATAGGCCTCCATGCCGCACTCGCCAATATCCACACCCTCGTACTCCTCTTCCTCGGAGACGCGGATGCCCATGACCAGTTTGATGATCAACCAAGTCACGAAGCTGGCGACGAACACCCAGGCGAAGATCACGCCGATGCCGAGAAGCTGAGCGGTAAGACTGGAGTCCGGATTGCTCAGGGTGACCGCGAGCAGGCCCCAGATACCGACCACACCGTGGACCGAGATCGCACCGACCGGATCGTCAACCTTGATCTTGTCGATGGTGATGATCGAGAACACCACCAGGATGCCGCCGATCGCACCGACGATGGTCGCCAGCAACGGGGTCGGGGTGAGTGGTTCGGCGGTGATCGCGACCAGACCGGCCAGGGCGCCGTTCAGGGCCATGGTCAGATCGGCCTTGCCGAACAGGATACGGGCCGTGATCAGCGCAGCGATGGTGCCGCCGGCTGCGGCCATGTTGGTGTTGACGAAGACCATTGCCACCGCATTGGCCTCGCTGACGTCGGAGACCTTCAGCTCGGAACCACCATTGAAGCCGAACCAGCCCAGCCACAGGATGAAGGTGCCCAGGGTCGCGAGCGGCAGGTTGGCGCCGGGGATCGCGTTGATGGAACCGTCCTTGCCGTACTTGCCCTTACGAGCGCCGAGCAGCAGGACACCGGCCAGCGCGGCGGTCGCGCCGGTCATGTGCACGATGCCGGAACCGGCGAAGTCCAGGAAGCCGGCGGCATCCAGGAATCCGCCACCCCACTTCCAGAAACCTTCCACCGGGTAGATGACCGCAGTCATGACCACCGCGAACAGCAGGAAGGCCCACAGCTTCATACGTTCCGCCACCGCACCGGAGACCACCGACATGGCGGTGGCAACGAACACGACCTGGAAGAAGAAGTCGGACAGGGTGGAGTAGTAAGGCGCGTCTTCGCCACCGGCGGTGACGGCTTCGACGGCGTTGTCCGGCCCCAGCAGGAAGCTGACGCCCGGGATGATCGCACCGGCATAGTCGCCGCCCGGATACATGATGTTGTAACCGACCAGCATGTACATGACACAAGCCACGGCATACAGGGTGATGTTCTTGGTCAGGATCTCGACCGTGGACTTGGAGCGGACCAGGCCCGCCTCAAGCATGGCGAAACCGGCGGCCATCCACATGACCAGCGCGCCGGAGACAAGAAAGTAAAAGGTATCGAGCGCATAGCTCAGTTGTGCAATGGAAGCTTCCACGTTTCAGTCCTCTTTAAAGGGCTTCGTCGCCGGACTCGCCGGTACGAATGCGAACGACTTGCTCAACGGGAGCGACGAAGATCTTGCCGTCGCCGATCTTGCCGGTGCGTGCGGCACTGGTGATGGCTTCGATGGCGCGATCCACGAGATCGTCGGAAATAACCACGTCGATCTTCACCTTGGGCAGAAAATCGACCACATATTCGGCTCCACGATAGAGCTCGGTGTGACCCTTCTGTCGCCCGAAGCCCTTGACCTCGGTGACGGTCACGCCCTGCACGCCGATTTCCGACAGCGCTTCACGCACGTCGTCCAGCTTGAAGGGCTTGATGATGGCGGTAACCAGTTTCATTGATTTCTCCTCGATGAGAACGATGGAGGGCGACCGCAGCCGCCCCCCGTTGAACGCTTAGAAGCTCTTGGAGACCATCAGCATGGCGTGACCTTCATTGAGCTTGGACTGATTCGCAGCGGTCAGGCTGTCGGTATCGGTGTAAGCCAGCTCAAAGTCGAAACCACCAAAGGTCTTGGTGATGCCGATCTTCCAGTCTTCGTAGTCGTCGGCACCGGCCAGGTCATAATTGGTGGAGCCGTAGCTGGCGTTCAGACCGAAGCCTTCCATCAGCTCGACCTCACCGGACAGCTGCCAGTAGGTCATGCCTTCACGGTTGGCGTCGCCGGACGCTGCACCCGGATCGGAGATCTGCTCGTAGACGTACAGGCTGACCCACTTGTAACCGACACCGGCATACAGCTCGGTGAAGTCGTGCTGGGTGTCACCCGGGTACTTGTAACCCAGGATACCGACGTCCCAGGTGAAGTCTTCGGCGAAGGTATCGCTGACACCGGCGTACAGATCCCATTCCATCTCGGACGCGCCGAAGGAGACGTTGGAACCCCAGGTACCGGCATAGAACATGCCGTAGGAGGCATCGAAGCCACCCTGAACGGCCATGTCGTTATTGGTCTGGGAGTTGCCGCGCCACACGTAATCGGTGGTCATGCCGACATTGGCGGAAAATTCGAGCTCATCGGCAGAAGCCGTGGCGCTGGCCAGGTTGCCAGCAAGAAGCAGCGTGGAGCCGATCAAGGCGAGCTTGTTGAGTTTCATCTGGATATTCCCCTCGTATTGGATAAAAACAACGCCGCGCCGATTTGGAGCGCGGCTGGTGATTACTCACGAGAAGACCTAGAGCAGCGACCGTGCCAGTTTTAGTTTTTGTTAATATTCATATGCTTAGCGTTTCCGCACGCCACACCGCACCAGTTTGTGCGCACCAAGACGGCCTCAGGCACCAAGTTGACGCACCATACCGGTGCAACCCATAAGTGCATTTTTGATACATCGAGGTGTCTCGTTGACGTGCAGCGCGCTACGCTCTGTGTCTGTTCCACACCACCCCGATTGAGGCCTTCCATGAATCGCAGCTTCATTGACGACCTGGCACGCCAGTTTGGTGACGCCCTGCCCGCCGGCATGGGCGACCTCAAAGGCGATCTTGAACGCCAGTGGCGCGCCACCCTCCAGGCGCAATTCGCCAAGCTGGACCTGGTCACGCGTGAAGAGTTCGACGTCCAGGCCGCCGTTTTGGCGAGGACCCGCGAAAAGGTCGAGGCCTTGGAACGGCGCGTCGCCATGCTCGAAACGCTCGCCCTCAACAAACCCGAACCCTGATACAACCGCCTCGGAATGGATACCAACGACCCAAACACAAAGCCCGGCGATTCCGGCTCAACCGCGCTTGGCGGTGACGACCTCGCGGTGGTCTACAGCCGCGCCCAGGTGGGTATCGACGCCCCACTGGTGACCGTCGAGGCCCACCTCAGCACCGGGCTGCCCAGTCTATCCATCGTCGGCCTGCCGGAAGCGACCGTGAAGGAGAGCAAGGACCGCGTCCGCGCCGCTGTGCTCAACAGCCGCTACGACTTTCCGATGCGGCGCCTCACCATCAACCTCGCACCCGCCGATCTCCCCAAGGTCTCAGAAATCTTTTTAGTTGAGACCGTTGCTCAGTCGTTGAGACATGGGCGCGATATATGAGACTGAAATGTGGAGGGACGCGGCGAGAAGCATGATAGTGCTTAGTAAGGCGTCCGCACGGCGGCAATATCACTCCTAGGCCTGATCGCCTTTAGTTGGCCATGGGAACAGGGCTCTCTTGGTGGTGCGCGCTGGCGTTGTTGCGCGGTTAGGGCTGCCTAAGATTGACTTGGTGCCGTCCATGGAGCCGAGCGCGTCTGCCGTTAGCACCACCCGAACACCCAACACGTCCCCAGAAGATGTCTGAAATACCATCCAAGGGTCGTGGTCGACCCCGAACCTTCGATCGTGACCAAGTGCTTCGCCAGGCAATGCTGGAGTTTTGGAAGCACGGCTACGAAGGGACTTCAATGACCCGCCTTGTCGAGGCAATGGGAATTGGTTCACCCAGCATCTACGCCACATTCGGATCGAAAGAAAATCTCTTCCGTGAAGCCGTTGGTATGTACATCGCGGAGGAAGTAAGTCCGGCGTGGCAGGCGCTGGAGGAGATCGAAGACACGCACCTAGCGGTCAAGACCATGATTTTCAGAGGGATCGATACGTTTTCTACAGCGGAGTCACCCCGCGGATGTCTCATTGTGCTGGGGGCCGCTAACCTGGGTGGTGCCGAGGACTCCGTGCGTGCCTTTCTGCGTAACCTGCGTCGGGAGTTCCACGATCACCTCGGAGCGCGTATGCAACGCGGGATCCGCGACGGGGATGTCGACGAAAGCAATGATCCTTCGGTGCTTAGCGAATGCGTTATCGCTTTCTTCGCGGGGCTCGCTATCGAAGCGGTTGACGGCACAGGACAAGATGCCTTGCGTCGATCTGCGGAATTCTTCTGTGAGCGCCTGTTCAAGCCCTGAACATTCCGAGGTCTGCCGGCACCTTGGAACGACTGCGCGGCATGCTCTTCTGTGTCACCCGATGATTTCGGGAGTTTGTTAGACGCCGCAGCGGTCGGGGGCGCTGTTGCGTCCTTGTGGGGCAATCGATAAATTATGTGTCGATCGACACAAAAATAAAGGCTGCCCCAATGCCGACGAATTGTCCGACCGTTTCACCCATCTCCGGGTATGGCTCGATTGCTGATGTTCCGCGGCTACCCGAGGGGTTCATGGACACCTTCTCGAGCTATCGGGTTGATACGGGAAATGTTCGCCTGCATGCCGTGATAGGCGGAGAAGGAGAGCCATTACTTCTCCATTGCGGGTGGCCACAAAGCTGGTACGCATGGCGTTATTTGATGCTTCCGCTGAGCAAGCGATTCAAGGTGATCGCGGTCGACCCCAGGGGGCTTGGTATTTCCGATAAGCCTGGTGGTGGCTACGACGTCGATACGTTGGCGGATGACATGTTCAGACTCATGGATGCACTTGGCCATGATCAGTTTTTGATGGCCGGTCATGACATTGGAGTCATGGTGGGTTACGTCATGGTCTCAACACATCCCGAGAGAATCCGCCGACTCGCGATCGGTGAAGGGACGATTCCAGGGGCATCTCCGTCACCCGAAATGATCCCGGATGATCGGCGAATGAGCGATTTTCTTTGGCACTTCGCCTTCAACCGTGCCCTGGATGTGAACGAACGGCTGGTGGAGGGGCGCGAAGACATCTACTTCAACTACCAATTCGCTTCGAAGTCCGGGCACCCTGATGGAGTTCCAAAATATGCTCGGGACTTCTACATCGAACTGCTGCGCCGAGTCCCCGGTACGCTAAAAGCCAGTTTTGATTATTACCGGGCCGTCGACGAGACGATCCCTCAGGTGCGCAAGTACGTCACCAAACAAGTCTCGACCCCGGTGCTTGCCTTCTCAGGCGCCCTCGCCTGCGGACCCATGGTGGAAATGGAGTGGCACACCCTGGCGGCGAATGTTGAGTCGCTGATTATTCCTGACTGCGGTCATTTTCCTGCTGAAGAGCAACCGGAGAGCCTGCTCTCCGCACTCACCGGGTTCCTGTCGGCCTAACCAATCGTTCACGTCCGTGTTCTTGATGGAACAAATCAATATGAACACCCCACCTTCCGACACGACGATGCGGACAGGTGACCACGCGATGCGCTGACACCCACATAACGATCTCTTGCTTTGCATTCGGAGTCTCCGTTCATGCCAATCCGTAGTCGCTGCTCAATCATCGCGCTTTCCGTTGTTCTGCTCAGCGCGTGCTCAGACGAAACACCTCCGGCAGATGTGGTGTCGATGCCCCGGCCTGTGAAGACGCAGGTGATTGAAGAGCCGGGCAATGCGGTGATTCGCGAGTTTGCAGGCCGGGTAACCGCTGACAAACGGGCAACGCTTTCATTCCAGATAAGTGGGAAGCTCGAGGAACTACGGGCCCGTGAAGGCTTGCAGGTCAAAACTGGCGAGGTACTTGCGAAGCTCGATGACAAGGATCTGGAGATCGCTGTGCGTGACCGTGATGCGAGCTATCGAAAGGCTGCCACGGACTTTAAGCGCGCTCAGGACCTTGTCGGCAACGGGCATATCTCGCGTCGTGAATACGACGCGCTCGAAGCCAGTTTGGCCAGTGCCAAAGCAGCACTGGATCAGGCCCAGAACAACCTGACCTATGCGACGCTCATGGCGCCGTTTGACGGTTCCGTGGTCCGGCGTTTGGTGAACGATTTTGAACAGGTAAACGCCAAGCAGCCGATTCTCGAGCTACACGACCTTTCGGTATTGGAGATCAAGGTTGATGTGCCGGAAACCATCGTCCAGCGCATAGAGCGCCGTGGTCCTGAAGCGGATCGAGAAATTACCAACGGCAATGTGCACGCCACGTTCGAAAGCTTGCCGGGACGCCAATTTCCCCTTGTCTTCAAAGAAGCGGCCGCCCAGGCAGATGCGGACACTCAGACCTTTGAGGTCAGCTTCACCATGGAGCGCCCCCCGCAGTTATCGATTCTGCCGGGGATGTCGGCAACAGTGATCGCCAACATGGCTGCCATCGTGAATGCCGAGCCAGGCACGATTCTGATTCCTGCCCAAGCTGTTGTCGCCGACGAGACGTTGACCCCGTATGTATGGCTCGTCGGTGAAGACGAGCGACTTGAGAAGCGCGTCGTGCAAGTAGGCGAGCTACAAAACGGCCAGATTCAAATTGTCGCGGGACTGTCGCCAGGCGATCGCCTCGTGGTCGCTGGAATGGCCTATTTGAGCGAGGGCATGGAAGTCATGCTCATGCCGCTGTCCGAGCAGGCGCAACCTTCACAGGCCGTATCCGGCAACTGAGGCCCCAACACATGAACATGGGCGAATACTCAGTACGCACACCGGTCGTCGCATGGCTGCTGGTTATCTTTTTGGTTGGCGGCGGGATTTGGGGTTACCAGAGCATCGGTAAGCTGGAAGACCCTGCGTTCACCATTAAAACCGCCAAGGTCATCACGCAGTACCCCGGAGCGAGTGCAAAGGATGTGCAGGATGAAGTGACTTACCACATCGAAGATGCCCTGCAACGCATGGAGCAGGTCAAGCACATCACGATGGCGATTTCCCGTCCGGGAGTTTCCGACATCACCGTCGATTTCAAAGACCATTATCGCGGTGCGGACTTCCCAATCATCTATGACGAGTTACGACGCAAGATTGCTGACGTTGAGGCGAAGTTGCCGCCCGGTGCTCGCAAGCCGGTAATCGTTGACGATTTTGGTGATGTCTACGGCATCTACCTCGCGTTGCACGGAGAGGGTTACACCTACCGGGATTTGTATGACACGGCCTTGGAGATCAAAAAGCAGCTGGTGATCGTAAATGGTGTTCGCAAAGTCGTTATCGACGGTGAACAGAAGGAGGCGGTCTACCTGGAGATCTCCCGCGCCCGCATGGCCGAGTTGGGTATTTCTCCCGATGTCATACGAGGCATCCTGCGCACACAAAACCTCGTCCTCGATTCCGGGCGGGTGGAGGTCGGGGATGAATACATCCGTATTCACCCAACCGGGGAGCTGAAAACGGTAAAGGCGATCGGTGATGTGCTCCTCGCATCCGGTGAGAAGCGATCGCTTTATCTGCGCGATATCGCGCAAATCAAACGCTTGTATAAGTCTCCCGCCGAGAAGCTGTTCTACGTCAACGGCAAGCCCAGCATGATGCTGGGCATCTCCATGAACAAAGGCCAGAACGTCATCGAAGTCGGTGACCGGGTGCGTGCGCGACTGGATCAGCTGCAGGACATCACCCCGATGGGCATGGAGCTCACAACCATCTATGACCAGCCGGTCGAGGTCGATAAATCCGTATCCGGCTTTCTGGTCAGTGTTGGCCAAGCCGTGGCGATCGTGATTGCCGTGCTGCTGCTGTTCATGGGACTGAGAGTCGGACTGATTATCGGCGCGGTACTCCTTATTACCGTGGCCGGAACGTTACTGTTCATGAGCTTGCGAGATATCGAACTACAACGCATCTCGCTGGGGGCATTGGTGATTGCCCTGGGCATGTTGGTCGACAACGCCATAGTGATCGCCGAAGGCATGTTGGTGCGAATTCGGCATGGCATGCCCGCCTTGCCTGCCGCCCGTGAAGTGGTGACCAAGACGCAATGGCCGCTACTTGGCGGAACCGTAATCGGCATCCTGGCTTTCTCTGCCATCGGGCTGTCCCCCGACTCGACCGGCGAGTTCACCAATTCCTTGTTCTGGGTGATCTGCATCTCGCTGTTGTTGTCCTGGATTACAGCGATCAGCACGACCCCTCTGTTATGCGCCTGGCTACTCAAGCCGAAGAAAGACCATGCTGATGATCCTGAAGCGGATCCTTATGCCGGCCTGGTGTTCAGGGGCTACAAGAAGTTACTGGCCGTTGCGCTGCGTTTTAAAGTGTTGACGTTAGCAGGCGTCTTTGTGCTGTTCGCTTCAGCGTTATGGGGCTTTGGATTCGTCAAACAATCCTTTTTCCCCAACTCCAATACACCAATATTTTTCGTCGACCTCTGGCTCCCTGAAGGGAGCGACATCCGCCGTACTCAAGCAGACGCATTGAAGGTGTCCGAGTTTCTCCGTGCACGACCGGAAGTGCGCCGGACGAATACCGTAATTGGTGGTGGCCACCAGCGGTTCATCCTCGTCTACAGCGCCAACCCGAGCACGCCTGTATACGCACAGATCATTGTCGAGACGGACACCCGTGAACAGATTGAGACGGTCAGCGCTGCTGTCGACGAATTCATTCGCACCGAATTGCCCGATGTCGACCCAATACTGAAGAACCTGCGGTTGGGGCCAGGACGCGACGGAAAGATAGAGGCACGAATCCAGGGGCCAGACGCCACAGTGCTAAGGGGATTAGCAGAACAGGTCATGGCAATCATGCGCGCGGACGACCAAGCGAAAGAGATACGCACTGATTGGCGCCAGCCGGTCAAACTGGTCAAGCCGGTGTTCAATGAACAGGTAGGCCGGCAGCTCGGTATCAGTCGGGAAAACCTCGCGAACGCGTTGGCCTATGCATCGGAGGGGAACAAGATCGGCGACTTCCGGGACGGTATCCGCGTTTTGCCTATCTACGCGAGAGCCGTCGAGGAGGAGCGCAAGGACATCACGAATCTTCACGACATCCTTGTATATAGCCCGGTGATAGAGGCAGCCGTGCCGATCAGTCAGGTGGTCTCTCGTTTTGATACCGGCTGGGAGAGTCCCATTCTGCGGAGTCGAGACAGGATTCAAACGATCACCATCCAGGCGAATCCAAAAGGCGAATTGTCGACTCCGCTGTTCAATCGGCTGCGCCCCAAGATCGAAGCAATGAACTTGCCTCACGGCTACACCTTGGAATGGGGAGGGGAATTCGAAGACACGAAAAATGCCCAAGGTGCGCTGTTCGACGCGCTTCCAATGGGCTTCCTGTTCATGATTCTGGTGAGCATCCTGTTGTTTGGAAAAGTTCGCCAACCACTGATCATCTGGCTCACGGTGCCGCTTGCAGTCATCGGTATATCGGCCGGTTTGCTCCTCGCTGACGGTGCCTTTGACTTCATGTCCCTGCTGGGCGCGCTTGCATTGATTGGCTTGCTGATCAAAAACGCGATCGTCCTGATTGAGGAGATCGACCAGCAAATCGAGGAAGGCAAGGACATCCACACGGCCATACTCGACGCCTCCGTCAGTCGGATGCGGCCAGTACTTCTTGCCGCGTCAACAACCATCTTCGGAATGATTCCGCTCCTGCCCGATGTGTTTTTCGTGAACATGGCGTTGACGATCATGGGCGGCTTGGCGTTCGCGACCGTACTTACCTTGGTTGTTGTACCAGTGCTTTACGGGCTGATGTTCCGAGCAAGCCATGAGCCCGGTTAGCTGAGTTCAGGCTGTTCACCGAGCCACATAAACCATTCTCCGCGACCAGGTCTTTCAAGCCGCGCTTTTCATGAAGCCCTTAATATTTCTGCTCACGTTGAGTCTGCTGGGGTGCAGTACTGAAGGCCAGATAAAGAACGCGCCTTTAGATGGTGGCCAAGAGGCCGTATTGACTGATGGGTCACTCTTTTCTGTGGCGCGCCATCTTGACGGCGAAGGCGTGAACTTATTTCTCGCCTTTTCTGGTGGCGGAACGCGCGCATCGGCGCTTGCCTATGGCGTCCTGGAAGAGTTGAGAGATACGAAAGTGCTTGTCCGGGGGCGTTCAGTTAGGCTCCTAGATGAAGTCGACTTCATCTCCGCTGTTTCGGGAGGGAGTTTTACGGCCGCTTATTACGGCCTCTATCGCGATCGAATATTCACGGATTACAAAGAAGAGATGCTAACCCGTGATCTCTCTGATCGAATTCTTCAGTCGGTTTTTAATCCGTTACGCTGGTTCTCTACGCTAGGAAGGACTGATTTGGCAGAAAACATTTATGCTGAATCTGGATTTGGGAATGCAACATTTGAGGATATGCAGCGAAACGGCCCTCCAGCTATCGCCATAAACGCTACGGATTTGTCGCAAGGAATACGATTCACCTTTCTGCAAGATTATTTCAACCTTATTTGCTCTGATCTATCTACATTCCCGGTGGCGCGCGCAGTTACTGCGTCATCTGCCGTTCCCATCCTGTTTGACCCGGTTGTAATTAAAAACTATTCGACCTGTAGCCCGAAAGATATCGATGACTATATTCAGCCCAGGGCAGAAAAACGGTCTGTAACGCTAAGAGATGCGGCGCATGCTGCTCTCTCCTATAAGGACAAACAAGAGCGACCGTTTGTTCATTTGGTGGATGGGGGAATATCCGACAACCTGGGGCTCAGATTGTTACTGGACACGGTTGAATTCGCTGGCGGCATGAACGAATACCTGGCAATTGCGCATAACGGAGACTCCTATATTCCAGCTCGCCACTTTGCGATAATTGTTGTTAATGCTTCAGTAAAAGAAGATTCGGATATTGACAAGGTTTCTTCCCCGCCGACAATCATAAAGACGATAAATTCGGTCACTGATGCACAATTGCATTTATACAATAATGAGACACTGGAGCTGACTGGATCGTTATTAAAAGAATGGTCAAAGGCAGTAAGCACACCAGATCGACCAGTCAAAGGTCATTTGATTGTTGTTGAGCTCAAATCACGGACTTCCAGTTCACTTGGAAAGCGTCTAAACGCGATCCCCACCACATTGGGGTTGCCCAAAAATGAAGTAGAGCTATTGATTAATACGGGCAGGGAGCTCCTTCGCAAGAATAGCCAATTCAGAGAGCTGGTTGGTGATTTATCAGAAATATAGTTCATGTTGACGTGACATTGAATGCTAGTGGCGATATACATCGCTGCCGGTTTCGATATGTGGACTGATGTTTAAAAACTCTGTCGGCGTCTTTTTTGTACGGATATGTTGTGCGACCGTCGAAGACGGCTGGGCGATAAGCAAAGATGCTCTTGATATTCAAGGGCCACCTGCTTGCGCCTGAACGTCATGTCTTGCCAACGAGCTGGACTTGTCGCCATCCATGGCCTCGGTCGCAATACAGCTTCACTCTTTTTCAACGTAAATAGGTCTAAACATGAAGAAAATCTCTGTTGTTTTTCATAGTGGTTATGGTCACACCACGAACGTGGCGAACGCAGTCATTGCGGGCATTGAACTGGTCTCCGATGTTGAGCCCACGCTTATTTCAATTGATCAGAATGGCGATATCAGTAACGAGCAATGGTCTGAGTTGGATTCATCTGATGCCATAGTCTTCGGCTCGCCCACGTACATGGGAATGGCGAGTTGGCAATTTAAGAAGTTTGCAGACACTTCTAGTAAACGATGGGCAGCCCAAGACTGGAAGGACAAGGTGGCTGCGGGTTTCACCAACTCTGCCACCATGAATGGTGATAAGCATTCCACGCTACACTTCATGATCACGCTTGCCATGCAGCACTCGATGCTCTGGATCGGCACCGGGTTGATGCCCTCCAATAACAAGGCAGCTTCGCGTGACGACATTAATTATGTCGGGTCATTCGGTGGCTTGATGACGACGTCGCCATCGGACGCTGGCGTCGATGAGGCGCCGACATATGGCGATATTGAAACGTCGAAGTTGTTCGGGGAGCGTGTCGCGAGAGTAGTCCGTGATTTGATGAAATAGTGGTCACATTGCGGATAGTTTGACGATATGTCGAAACCCTCCTGTAGGGGTGGCCTTGGTCTGTGGCCCCAATGTGCCGGGTTTTCACGTGCGGTTACTCGATAATCAGCGGTTCCCATGAACACCCGCCGACGTCGTCCGGGACCACGTCGTCAACGTAGGGGGTGGGGTTGCCCCTGTATTTTCAGATCCATTTGTTGCGCAGGCTTTCCTCAGGGCTTACTGGGTCGGTTGTTGACCATTGGTTGAGCATTTCGCTAGTCGTTTGATTCATCACGACACCATGCGTGAGGCGCATGTTGAACCCGATTCGCGCCGGATCACCTTTCTTACAGTCTGGGGGCTCGAACAGAACATCACGTCCGGATTGGGGGGGGGGCTCCGAGACCCAAAGCGGCGCACCGGGCACAACCCTTCTACGTCCACCCATTTCAGGAATGGGATTTCGCCATTGGTGTGCAATGCAGGGCGGGCACTATTTGGTAGACGCGTCGCCGGATGATGATGGTGGAAGTGGCAGGAACGCTTCGTCCCCTTTCGCAATGTCGCCATGTTTCGGGTCGAATGACATGTGGAACGTCCCCGTTCTTTCGGTTAGGTGCTCATCCTTGCCCGGGCGCGCCTCGTAGAACGCGATTTGCGCGACTCGGAGCCCGGGGTAAAGCTCAATAGGAACGCGGCCGAGATTGGCGAGTTCCAGCGTAATGATTCCGGCGTAGCCAGGCTGTATGAAGTTGGCTGTGGCGATACTTAGGCCTTCCCGAGCCCACGTAGAACGTGCGGTGACTACACCCATGAGATCGTTCGATAAAACGAACCACTCGAGGGTGGGTACGAGCGCGAGCGTTCCGGGATGGAGTAAGAATGGCGAGCGGAACGGCACTTCGTGTCGCTCCATTTTCTGACGCAGACCAAATTCCTTGTCGTAGACGTTATTTGGAGAGCCAGGACCGTGCCTCGCCGGTGACACGTGCGAGATGCCACGAGCACGGACAAAACTCACAACAGTCCCAATGCGTATATCTACGGATGCGTTACCGAATTGCGCGTTTGAGAGTACGGGTGAAACGATCAATTCTCGGTTCTTCAGTCTTTCAATGATTTGACTCTTTGAAAGCATGCTCCATCTCCCTCAGGTATGGCTTTTCCATTCGCGCAGCGCTGTGTTTTGGATAATGGCCAGCGAGCAAAGTCTGTTCAGGTCGCTGAATTCGTAATCTTGGTAGGTAAGGCCGACATTCCAAGCTACCCAGCCGGCAAACAAGATTGTCCGAAAATCAACATCTTCTGATGGGACTAACTTGCCTTCATTGTTGAATCGAATTTCATCATTAGGTGGGGCGCCAAAGTTCAATTGCTGGATTAGTGTCCCAACCCGTTCTAGTTCTTTCTCAGGAAATAATGAGTTTGGGTATCGTGAAAGAAAGTCCCGTAGGTTAGATATCGCTTCACGAATTTTTTCTGTATCAAAGAATTTAAATTTCGCGGCTACACTCGCGCATTTTTCATTGTGCTGTTTGAACCAGGCGCTCAAACATGGGCTTGAATCGAAACTCCAACCGAGGTTTGAGGCGGCTTCGGCAACAAGCAAATACCTCGCAGCAGAGGGTGGATGAGTGCTTACAAAATCTTGTTCGTCTGGATCGTCGATGGCATCAAGTAGCGTAAGGTGTGCGGAAATAAACGAAGGACCAATGAGCATTAAGCCGAACAGATCGCAAAAGAACTCTTCTGCCCATCCGCGTCTAATCGTTTGCCGGTCCCGCTCGCTTGCAGATTGGTTCTCACGGTCTAGCCAGTTCTCTATGGCATCGTCGTCTGCGATCACGCTGTTTTCTATGAGGACGTTGAGAACATTGACCTCAAGTTCTTTTGCGTTTCGCGAGACGGACATCGCTGCATGGCCAATTTCATGCGCAAGTATCGGATGAAAGAGGACATGGTTTCTCAGCGTTCTGGGGAAAACGATGTTAAAGATCTGGCGTTTTTGTGCCGTGTAGAGGCGCTGCTCGGGGTGAAGACCATACGATGAGATTCCCCCCTCGGCGGAAATGAAAAATAGAGGCTCGGGGTTGTCACTATGCCGAGATTGCTCGGTACAAGGCCCTGCGGAGATATTCTGAAGTGCAGATGCGAAGGCCCAAGAGAATTCGCCTAAGTGGGAGCGTTCGATCCTGGTGATCAATATCGACAGGCGATGTAGCTCTGTAAGAGCCCCGAGTATGTATTTCCTGTTTGGGGAGGCCGACGCCCTGATCGTCTGATTGAACTGATCCCTAAGCGCGGTCAGGCGTAGATCGCACTCTTCGTAGAACTGAGCGCTGATCGAATGTCCGTATTCATATCGGAGCGTTTCTTTCAGGGACTGCTCAACATTGCGCAGCTCCTCCTCAAGAAACTCTATCGGTTCAAGCATTACCGTGACGCGAGTTCGCGCTGAACAATCTCCAAGAACTGGCGAACGTTACGACTTTCGACCTGCCCGTCGGCGACCGCCTTTTTGATGCCAGCAATCTCTTCTTCAAGCTGATTCATCGCAACGTCTCGGTCGATTTCAGACCCAAACAGTGTGTTTTGAGCGACAGCGAAAGCGTCAGCAACAACGCGATACCGAGCGCCGGAAGTGTCTTCACGGCCCAAGTCGCCACGATCGAGTACTCCGCTCGGTGTGGCGTCAGAAAACGCATCGTATCTGTACGCGTCGAGGAACCGCAGAAGGCCCGATAGATACACGTCCCGGAGCCGACTCTGTTCAGTTGATTGAAGGTGGTTCAGGACAGATTCGGAGAGCATTCCGAACATCACCACCGGATCAGGATCTTGTCTGCCAGTCGTAATCGTCATGTTGAAACCCCGCCAGTTGGGTCAGATTCGCAGTCCGTGGTCAGTCAGTCTAGAGCCTGGCCGGGCAAGACTGTTAGGACCAGATTGCTCTGCGTCACATTAGTGTATATACATGGATATAGCGAATTATAAACAGGTAAAAGCGGGATATTCATGGATATTTTGGGATATATCGATGTAGAACTTGGTGCGTGGTGGTAGCCAATGGGCAGTTCTTCTCCATCTGGAGGCGCGCCCTTGGCGCTCCGGGGCATCTACGCGATCAAGGTGCAATCTCCGTCCAGGATTACCATCTCAACGAAGTTGCTCGAGGAGTTGGGGTGGAGTCATTCGGAGGGCGGCTTTCAGTGCGTTGGTTTCTTTCGCACTAATGGAGAGCTATTGATAGCACCAATGGAAATGGCAAAGCATGAGTCGCATTGGACGTCAGAACTGGTTGAGCAGGTCTCGGTCGACGCTGCAGACGAGCCCACTGAGCTGGGTTTGTCGGACATTCCCAACTCGCAGGTTCTGACGCTGCCACACCGGGTCATTGAATTCGGCGCATCGCTTCTATCGAACAAGGCACAACTGCGCCTCAACATCACAAAGGGCGTTGGATCTCGCCTGGGGATCATTGCCGGCGATGCATCAACCGTGTTCGCATCTGCGTGGGCAGGGACGCTTATCGTGTGGTCTGAAGAGTTTTTCGCGAGCGCGACCAATCAACCCATTTAAGGCGGTCCGATCTGCTTGGTTAGTTCCCTTGGAGTGCGGTGAGGGCGTGGTAATGGAGCCTGTCGCCTAAACGCGCGCTAGAGCGACTCTAGATACCGGCATACATCAGCGCGTGCGGATGTCCCAGACGAGTGTGTTTCCACGCACTCACTCAGTGCGCACTGGATGGTTCTCGAACGACGGTTGGGGCCGTGTCGATGCCGCTCGTTGAGTTGCGCGTCCATCTCCGCTCGGACTTCAACAGGTAGCACTTCAGGGTGGTGGGCGTGAATCAAACGAAGAGAGAGATCACGAAGCCGTTGGTCGGTGAACTGATGCGCCAGTCCATACCGATCCGCCCAGGCTGCGGAGTGAAATCTGTCCATTATCGGTATGTCGAACTTTGGAAAGAATCCATCGTATAGCTGCATTTCGACGTCTGGGGAAGGTTCGAACGATATGGTTTGTTTTAGTGCGTGACGTTTCAGGGAGTCCACAAGACCTGGCGATGCGTCGAGCATCTCACGGTTGGCTTGTGCCAGATCATATGGGGGAAGCGTTCCTGCAAAGTCGTGAAATTCGAGATCTTCCGCCAAGCCGATCAAGGGTGATTCGTTGGATTTGATCACTGAAAGCGGGTTGGGGTCGGGCGGGCGGCCAGTTCGGGCTGCATGGGCGAGTTCGTCAGGGGAGACCGCAAGGTCGTAAAGCAAATATTCGTTATACCGGTCAGGTAGTTGGCCTAGTGAGGTAAACAGCCCAACACGCCCTTGGGGCCCGCAATCTCTGACGTGAGCAAAAAAGATGGGCTCCTGGGCGAGGAATGTCTCAATGGTCTGTTTCTGAGAAAACTGCATGACGCTCGACCATGTCTCTGGCGCGCACTCCATGGCGATTTTTGCCAGTCCTATCGTTGTCGCTACATCTGATCTCGCTGTATGCGGTTTTGTGCTGACAACATCGTTTGCTTCCGCGACTGCATGCAAGGCGAAGCTTGGTTTTCCATCTTCCTTCACTGGAATTTTGATGGCGCCAGGGTTTATCGCGTGGATTCCCTGATAAATACGCATCAAGTCGGATCTGTTGTTTTTGTTTGTGTTTGTCACGTACATGAACAACAGGTTTTGATAGAACATTTGGCGCAACAACGATTCATCGAAGCGCAGGGAGTTCCAACCGATAAATAAAGATGGGGTCCAGCGACGGAACGTTTCATGAACTTGCTGCGCCAACTGACAATAATCTGGCAGTGATGCGTCAAGTAGCTGGGAAATTGATATCCCGTTAATGGCGAGTGCATTCGGGGATGGTATGACGTAGGGGTGGAGCCTGCAGGAGAGGTCCAGCTCGTCGATTGGGTTGAGGTTATCGTCCGTTTGTACAGCGTGAATACTGATTATTTGGTCGAAAAAAATATCGAGACCGGTTGTCTCGACGTCATAGAACACATAGGGCACTCAAGTATCCTTACCAGAGGGGAGGTTTGCTGAGTCGAGTTACCTTATTAAGGTCACTAGTCTGTTGTTTATCGCTGCAGCGCTGACTTTGAACTTCTTGGCGAGTTCCGATGCAGCAAAATCGCTCTCAAAATCAATTGGTAGGTCATCATATAGATCGATGATCTTTTCACGGGGCATTAACAGTTCTGCAGCGAAGGCGTTTGCTTCGATTTCCAAATGATCGATACCTTGAGAAGCCAAGTCGTCTCTCATCAAGCCTCGGAAGTCTTTATCGACCATTACTGCGTGAGCAACTTCCGTTTGATGAAGAACTAAATGCCCAAGCTCATGGGCAATAGTAAACCGTTGCCGATTCGGTGGATGAACGGAATTCACCCCGATGAAACCGGTTTCGTCTTTCATGAAGGCTATGCCAGATAGGCCTTCATCCATCGGCTGGTACCGAATTCGGAATCCGAGTTTCTTGGCAATGCGGTCTACCAGAACAGGGATTCTGTTTCCCCCATAATCGCGATAAATGTCGGCCGCTGTGGAGATTGCGTTCTGTTTTCTCGCGGCTCTCTCAGCGTGAGTTAGTGGCTGGTGGCTGACAGGGGGCATGACTAGTTGGATCCATCAACGAGTTTTTGGATGTCGGCGAACTGAGACGAATTTGGTCTCTGACCAATGGTATTGAGTCGGCTAGGAGGCTCGGGGGTGTTGGCTGGGGGAAGCAAGTTCGCGACGTCGCACTCAAGCACGGAGGCGATCGCGTACAGCTGGTGAAGCATCACTCTTTGTGAGCCGGTCTCGATATGGGCCAGCGAGGAACGGCCAATGCCGGACTGATCAGACAGGGCTTCCTGCGTCATGGGAAGAGCTTTGCGCTGCTCTTTGATGCGCGCGCCGATGACTTTGTATACCCGCTCAATCATGGCGCAACGATAGCTTCTCGTTCGGCAGTCTGTCAATGTCAGTCACAAAAATGGCATTGAAAATCACAATCAACAATGTGGTTGACGGAGACAGTCGTATGGGTCTAGCCTCGAAAACGTGAACATGAATGACATTACTCAAATGGTATTCATGATACCAAAACACCAATCGAGGATACCCGCATGAAAGCCGAGACAGAGTCTCAAAAGCGCAGCCACAAACAAAAAGAAGCGCCCTTCGTGGAGCTGGTCACCGGAGATCTGGTCTCCAGTCAGATCAAGGTGCCGGCGCACGAATTCACCGGCGCGAGCTTGATTGAGGCCGCAAAGTTGGATCCCGCACCCGATCTCGTACTGTTGGCATTGCTGACGTCAGGCGGGATCGAAACGATTCGTGCCTCCGAGATCATTAATGTGGCCGCCGTACAGCGAATTTACGTCGGGCGAGGTGACCGGACTTGGCGATTCACGCTGAACAACGAGAGCATGGAATGGGCATCGGAAACGATCTCCGAAACGGTCCTTCGGCACTTTGTTGGAGGTGATGACGATGTGGAAATCGTCATCCGCCAGAACCCCGACGAAGAGACTGTCCTGGAGCAAGGAACGAGCGTTTCGTTGGACGGCTCCTCGATTGAGACGTTCCACAGTCGCCGTGTCACTCGAGAGATCACGGTCTACTACAACAACGACCCGTTCGAGGGTGTGGCTCGGGTCTACGGCGTCGGAGAACTCCGGACGTTGTTTGCGGTACCGGAGGGGTTCGTCTTTGAGGTGATTCGCGGCGATGGTGAGTTCGTTGAACTGAACCCGAACCAACATATCCGCCTCAAGGATGGCATGCAGTTCGTCTCCCATGCGCCGTATGGGGTGTCGTCCTGATGGATGAGCAAGCCCAGTTGATGAATCTCCGCACCGTCTACACAAGGGCGGAGATATGGCCTGACGGTTCTGCCTCGACCGTGTTCGTTCCTGATCTCCCGATCCCGGACGGGGCTGGCGGGACAAATCGGGTGGACGCGCTTCTGTATCCGACGCAGAACGGTGGATACGAAACTCGCCTTTTTTTGGCCACGCAGGTGCCCGCAAAGCACGGGTTGAACTGGCAGACAGCGAATGTCTGCGGCCGGACTTGGAAGGCAGTGTCATGGCGTGGCGTGCCGGCGTCGCTTCCCTGGTTGGAGATGCTCGCCGAGCATGTGAGGGCCTTCCGATGAAAGCGATATTGAAAGCCCCGTCCAAGCTGTGGAGCGCAGCGCACGAAGATCTCGCTCGCCGTCACCCCTTTGCTGCTGAGCGTGTTGGGTTCTTTTTCGCCAAGGCGGCGGTAACAGGAGATGGTGTGCTCCTGTTGCTTGCGACTCATTACGAGCCGGTTGTCGACGAAGACTACGTGTTCAACCCCCAGGTCGGCGCAATGATCGGGAGTGAGGCGATTCGGAAGGCTATGCAGGCGTCGTACAAGAACCACTCGGCGCTAATCCACGTGCATTCCCATGGTGGTCGCGGACGCCCGGAATTCAGCGCAACCGATACATCAGGGGCGGCTCAATTCGTCCCGAGTTTCTTCAATGCAGTGCCCGGGATGCCACATGGAATTGTCGTACTCAGCGGCGACTCTGCGAGGGGGCTGCTTTGGACTGCTGCCGAGAGCAAGCCTCGTTTTTTAACAGGGTTCGTGACCGTCGGGGATGAGTTGCGCCGGTTTGGGGAAGAGCGATGAACGTACACCGACAAAGTTTCCTTGGTGTCGATAGTGACCGCGTGCTCAGCGAGGTGAACATCGCCGTAATCGGGTTGGGTGGCGGAGGCTCCCATATCATCCAGCAACTCGCGCATCTTGGTGTAAGGCGCTTCATGTTGGTGGATCCGGACACCTACGATGAGACCAACGGAAATCGGTTAATCGGCGCCCGTGCAACCGACGTAGTCCTTCTGCCTCCAAAGATAGACATCGGGCGTCGAACGATTCTCTCGATCAATCCGAACGCCGACATCAGGGCGTACCAAAGTACTTGGCAGGAAGTATCGAGCGACCTAATGGGGTGCGACGTTATCGTTGGGTGTGTTGATTCAGTGCGCGCCCGTGATGAGCTGGATCGTTTCGCTCGCCGGTTTCTTATTCCGTATATCGATATCGGTATGGATGTTCATGAAACCGGCTCCGGCTTCCTGATTGCAGGCCAAGTCGCCGTATCGATAACGGGTGGGCCGTGCCTGAGATGCATGGGGATCGTCACGGATGCCCAGATCGAGGTGGAAGACAGGCAATACGGTGCTGCGGGAGGAAGGCCGCAAGTGGTTTGGCCAAACGGCGTTCTTGCTTCGATTGCAGTGGGCCAAGCGATCCAGTTGGTCACGCCATGGCACAAGTCAGGGCGTGTCGTCCCTCTGCTTGAGTATGACGGCAACACCCAGTCTGTTTCGCCAAGTGCGCGCCTCGCCCATGTCGCCAAAGGGTGTCGGCACAACCTAGATGAGTCTCTGGGCGACCCTGGGTTCGATATTCGTAAGGCACTTCAAGGGCCGCGTGTCGCGGACGCAAAACCGAGTTGGTTTGCACGCATCCTTGATTTCATTACGCGCCAGCGTTGGTGGGCCGGCCGCGTCAATCAATAAGTCTTTGGAGAGAAACGGATGTCAATTTCGACGAAGGGGCCGGAGCACGTAGTTCACGAGGTGCTCCACACTTCCGCTGTGCATCGCATCATTTCCTTTGGGCGCATCTTGCGGTCAGCTGAATACGATGGTGCCCCGCATATCTACGTTTACATGGCACCTGAAGACGTAGCACGGCGCCGCCAAGAAGCAGACGTCATCAAGGCCAAGCTGCCGATCGGGGAGCTCGCCAACATCTATCTCAATGCTCGTATCCAGGAGGGGTGCGTCATCAGTCACGAGATGTACGGGTACGAATTTGAGAAATACTTCGATGTGGATCTCGATTTCAATCCGAGCAATATTCGTGTGTTCGATCGGTTCGCGAAGGATGGTCGGGGGAATCACATCATCCCTACAGATCGCCGAATCCTCGATGCGGATGCCAGTGCCGACACATTGTTTCTCGGGATTGGTGATGGCGTAGACCCATATCGGTGGGTCATTCCATGTGTCGAGGTATATCGATTGTTTTGGTGTGGGTCATCGGTACTGGCAAATGCTGGGTTAAGCGACATGTTCCTCGACCCGGAGAAGCACATTTGGAATCCGGAACACACGCGACTTGAAGCCGATGGAACGATGCGTGTGTATCTGAGGTTCCGAATGCTTGATGTCGATCATCAGATGCTTGCGCTGTTCGCGGCATCAAAGTACGCGTTGGCCTGCGCCCAGGACATCCCGAAGTTTCTGGCCAACCAGACGGACGCTGATGACGAGAGGGTGCTCCGTGTATTGCCGCCTATCGCGGACAAGTGCTCAGTGAAACTGGCAGCGGTGGTGCGTTCGAACCCAGACGGAGGTGAGCGATTCATCGTGACGCGTATCGTGGGGTTTCGGTTTCCCAAGCCTTTCGAAGCGGTGAAATTCGGGCGGGACAATGACGGAAGGCCGTCTCCATTTGGCTCAGTGAAGGATGCCGACGTCGCCTGGGCGGGTGCCGGTCGCGGTGGAAAATACGACCCCAAAGATGGCCAAATACTCGTTAAGGGAGTGCCTCCTACTGTTGGGCTCGCTCCGCTCGACGCCCATCTGACGAAGGGGTTTGACCGGTTTCCGACGTTTTCGGAAATCCCGTCAGAGAAGGAAGAAAAGCAGGACGTCGCTCAGCATGAGATGGATCGAGTCAGGTATAGGCAGGTAGGCTCGGGTGAACCAGGCTCCACGATCCAGGATGCTCATGCTGACGACGGGCCTGTCCCGATCAATTTGGTCCTCGCTGAAGAAGACCCAAAGAAGAGACCGCTGGAAGTTGACCTCGATAAAGGTGTCGAGTGGATTACCGCTATGGCAAATATGATGGCGGCGATTAGCCGTATGGGGTTGGCAGAAGTTCAGTACGTTCGAGCGGTTGGCAACGTGACTTGGCTCAACAACGATATCCCGCTCCACGTCTTCTCGCAGGATCCCGACAACCCAACAAATTGGGTGTCAATCGATTCAGATGAGAAGGTGCGGCGTGTAGCGCTGGTCGCGCGAATCAGTGCTGGCAATCAGATCAGGTACGTCATCGAGGTTCAGGCGAAACGCCTGCATGAGCATGGGACCTTGGTACTTTGGCGAGATGACGGAGACGATATTTCAAGAGCATCGCTGGGGCATGCGCTAAATCACTGCACGCGGTTAAGGCGAGTGGCACTGAATGGATTAGATGTGGCGGGAGTGGAATGGGGACGACTCCGACACATAACGCAACCCAACGAGAAAATAGGTGCCACGAGATTTTGTCGTAGGGTGTTCACCTGCACTGGGGAAGAAGACTTGGAGTTGGCAAGGTGCTCGTAACGTTCGCCCACCTGATGGACTCACTTGCTACTAGCCGCTCACCCAGCAAGCTGCTGCAACTCACCCTGATGAGCCTAGCGTTGCTCGCTGGCTTCAATGCAGGTGCAGAATCGTTCAAGGCTAGCGTCATCGGCATCACTGACGGGGACACGGTGCGCGTTCTCCGTAGTTCAAGCGAACAAGTGAAGATCCGGCTATCTGAGATAGATGCGCCGGAGAAATCTCAGCCATGGGGCCAGCGATCAAAGCAAACTCTGTCTGACTTGGTGTATCGCCGAACTGTCACTGTGGAAGTAGTCACGACGGATCGATACGGACGCACGGTCGCCAACCTGATCCTAGAAGACGGTCGTAAAGCGAACGAAGAGATGGTCCGTAGCGGAAATGCGTGGGTTTATAGGAAGTACATGCTCGACAGTGCGTTACTCGATATCGAAGCGGATGCGCGTCGGAATCGTCGTGGGCTTTGGTCCCTCACAGAGGATCGGATAATTCCGCCATGGGATTGGCGTAGCAAGAAGCGATGAGTTGCATCTCAGTGGTTATTTTCGTCGTCGGAACTATCTAGCGGTGTGAAACTAGGTCGGTGGGGTCCTCGATCATGACCGATGTAGTCACGGGGGCAGATGTCGAAGGGCTCGGCCTGGCGGCGGTAAGGGGCATGATGCAGGCCCAGCCAGCGGCGAATGTTGTTTTTACAGGTGTCTAGCCCGTGATCTGCCAGATATTTCTTAGCGGAGGCCCACTCTTCCGGCGAGACATGCCGGTCGGTATCAAGTAAGTCCCAGCGGAGTTCTTTTGAGAGCCAATAGGGTAAGTGTCGGTCGTCTGATCCCAGATACGACCCGGAAACCCGAGCCTGTTTGCATATCTCGATGTACCGGTACGGCCATTCGTCCAGAACCCAGCTAACGATCGAAAGGATTGTCCCGCGGTCCCCGACTGGTAGGTCCTCGATAACGGTGTGACCGGGACGGAGAGGTAATGAAAAGCTAAATTCGCCCATGTTCGAACTTGCCACGTCACGCAGGGGACGGAGACGTCCGTTGGAGGCGAATTGGCGCGCCAGCACATGGAGGCCATTAAAAAAACTGAGTGCCATCATGTGGGGTAGCTTTGGCAGCTTCGCCCAGCCGGTAGCAAGTGCGATATCGACGATGTTCTGGTACTGCAGGAGTGTGTCGTTCAACGGGGTCTCTCCAAACACGACATCGCTATCGCGAAGATCGAAAAGACATCGTCGGCAAATGGTGAGCTCGCAAGTCGATGGGAATTTGCGGCGTCCGTAGTCCGATTCGTGGAACGAAACGCTTGCGCCGCACTTGGGGCATCGGTCGCGCAGCAAGTGATGATGGTGGCCACAGCCCACTACACATCCCAGTCGCCACGAGAGTCGGAAATAGGGCGTTGGGTCGCTAGATAGGCATTGTGCACAGAATTGTTGGCCTGGCCGTTTATGAGTTCGCCCGCTACGACCGATGGGAAGAATCCAATTGATCGGCCCTAAACTTGGCATTTGCTCGAGAATGATGCCAGCAAGGCCTGAGATCGTTGTCCTCCTGATCCGCGAGTCATGGACCCCGGTCAGCAACGCCAGGCGCGCAAACTTGTCCGAGGCGGTAGTCCTGTCTACATCGGCGGCCCAGAAGAAACGTTCAAACCCAAGAACGTTTGTTGTGAACGGATGAAGCTTTTGTGCGTTGCCCCAAGCCAAACGTACGAGCCAAGACGAGAAAATTTCCCCAGGCAGTGGTCTCGGGCGTATCGCCAGAATGTCCCGGCGGAGTTGACTCACTGTTTCGATTTAGTACGGGAATATGGTGGGCTCCATCCTGCTTTTGCCAGTTTTTTTAGGTCTAGCGTCTCCTTCGTGATTCGCTCTTCTCCGGTTTTGATTGCTATCGATGCTGCGACTTTGACCAAGCCGACGGTGTCACCAATCGTTCCCTGACTTAGGTCTAAAACAATATGTGCGAGATCTGGTGTTTTGAGATTCGATCTCTCGCGCAATGGTAGGTGTGATTCTATGGAGGCCAATAAGCGCGCGTACTCGGCCCCAAAACGCCATCTAGGAATGACGCGCTCGTGGAATCGGTTCCGCAACTGCTCGTCACTTTGAAGTGCATTGAGCGAGGGCGGAGTTCCAGCCACGACTATCGGTATTTGGAGCTCATTTGACAGATACTTAATGGCGTTGAGAAAGCGTTTTCGTTTGAGGTCGCGGCCAGCTAGGGCGTGGTTGAACTCGTCAAGGATGATCATTCGCGTGCGCAGATTTCTGAGCAGCACCTCTAGGCGTGACTTCTTGCTGTCAACGTGTTCTCTCGGTGATCTCGCTGCGAACAATTCTTTGAGAAGAGCAAAGTAGAGCCGGCCCTCGTCTGGTTCGGGTGGTGATTGGACCAACAAAATTGGCAGTTCGGTTCGATCCAACGCAGGATTCTCGACTGGCCGATGTAGGCTCCTGAAGCGATTGATTAACATGGTTTTGCCACTGTTACTGTTGCCGATGATCGCCAAGTTCGGCATGCGTAGCGAGGGCGGGTGTGTGAGTAGGCCCTCTAGCATGTGGAGGGTGTCTGTTACGAATGGGAAATTGACCCAAAAGCCTTGCTTGATCAGCGCGAGTCGCTGCTCATCGTCAAGTTGAGAAGTGCCGCTATCGCTCCCAGGACTAGAGGTCGTCGACATCGTATGGCTCGATATCGTCAGGGTCGTAGGAGTCTATGACCGGCGGAGTTGGAGGTGGTGATACGGTCGATTTTCCGACTTCCATGCGTTGACTCAGCTTTGATGCATGGATCCGCCGACGTTCGCGCTCCAGTGCCTGTTTTCGGGTGAGCCGTTTCGCTTTTTCCTCGATTTCGTGCATCTCTTCGAGGGCTCGGAACATTGCTTCTTCGTCGATGTTTTCGTCGCTTTGTTCTTTCAGCCAGCGGCGGACGGCGCGTAGTTCCCACAGGCTCATTGGCGGGTGAGACGGGTTTCTGTACGGAATTCGATGATAGATAGCGTTGTTGGGGTCGTAGAAGTAGATGAAACTAATGTCGCGCGGATCACGTTTGCAGATGAACTTTCTTGTTTGATGGGCGTTCTCTGGATCAGGAGTGCCGATAAACGTCTGCAGGACGTCGTCGTAATAAAAAACGTCATCAATCTGGATGCCGCTGGTTTGGACTGTCCGGGATACAGTAGGCAGGAAATCGATCATCAATCGCGTCGGATCAGTGACCAGCCGCCGAGCGCCAATGCCTGGCGAATCGGCCGTTCCGAGAATGCCTTCTCGATATTTCGCCAACGGAGAGGTGCCTAACTCACTGTGTTTGCGGTTGTGATACACGCCAAGGATAAGTTCGGCCAGCCAGCGCTCGAACTCTGAGATGGTCATAGTGGCGTTGGCTTCGGAGTTGTAATTTTCTCGTTGGTTAGCACTGGAGAATGTCGTGCCATCGAGAGTATGGATCTCTGTAAGTAGTGTTCCGAGAAAGCGTTCTATGTGCGCTCCGTAGTTCGGTTTTTTTAGTTTTCGGAATTGCAGATTGATGAGCCACTCTTGGCAGGCCAAAGCAAGTGATGTGCCTCGAAATTCTTTAGCGTTGTCCGCGTGTATCTTTCCGGGTAGTCCTGCGCAGGGCCATTCGTGATTGAACTGGTGTTCGTTTAACCACGTGTTCTTTCCAAGAATCGCGTTCGAGATGCAGATGCCGGTGCCAAGTACTCCGGGCGGGTCGAAGGCGATGTACCAACCAACGACCATCCGAGAAAAAACGTCAATTGCGATCGTGATCCACGGGCGCCCGATGGGTACGCGGTGGACCTCGTCAACCAAAATAACGTCGACCATGGTGTGGTCGATCTGGATCAGGGCGTAAGGTGTATCAGCGCCGGGTATGCTCCCTCGTAGCGGTCGGTGTCGGAGCGCTGCATTTCGCCCGTCGCGAGCTCTTGCGACTTCCTCTGGGTTACGAGCAGCCTCTGATTTGATACGGCGCACATAGGTCGACTTATGTGGGGCATTTAGACCTAGCCGCCGGCACAGGAGTAGGAGCTTTGTATAGGATTGCTGAGGCCGCAGCTTTTTCGCAGACAGGTGGTACTTCTTGATGACGTGCCGAATTACCTGCTCTATGGGCTCAGCCAGGCGAGTACTCCCAGTGTCATCGCGCTGCTTCCTAACTAGCGACGAAACTTTTCCGGACTCCTCAAACGAGGCGATCCAGCGATACAGCGTTGCTCGACTGACTCCGGTCTCGGTCGCAACGGTCCGTACGGCCTGATCGCTGCGATCCTCAAGCTCAAGTAGCGGACGAATGATTGTTAATCGTTCGTTCGCGATCTCCCATTGCTCAGCTGATATCGATTCGAGATCTCGGCCAGGCGTCGAAAGTTTTTGTCCGTTATCCGCGACCGTCAGCTCGCTGAGCGGTATCACGACAATCGAGCGCGTGAACAAGTCCTCAGCCACGATGTGGTCGACGTCTCGAAACGACAAAATCCGACACTCTGATTGTTTGAAAGGCACCACGGCACCCGGTGCAATCAGTGTGGCGGAGAGGGAGACGGGGTTTTTCATCGCCTACTCAGTCTCTGGGGGCACCAATGTCCATATTGGTGATTCCATGGCGAGCTTCTGATGTAGGTCGCAGCCGACGAGACCTCTACCTATTGCGTTCCATAGCCATGGGAGTAGTCGCCCTTGTTCCGAAAGATCTTTGGTGATTTCGGTCAACAGTGACCGGGGTGTGGCTTGTCCTGTTGTGAACAAGGTTGATCGGATTACGTGCTCACGTTCAGCGTCCAGTTCTCCGTACTTGGCTAGCACCGAGTCGCTATAACGGAGGAGGAAGCGAGCATTTCCAAGGTATGGGGTTCGTATCTCTGTATCGGTGACGATGTGGAACAACAGGTCCCGCTTTTTCGCCCACTTCATGGCGGCCTTGTAGCGAGGGCGAAGTTCGTGCCAGTCACGGCGAAGTACTGCTCGGGGTTTGACCTCATACAGCACCGATTTTGGGGCTGGAGAGTTCAGCGATGGGATTGGGTGATGCTTGGCAAGCACGTCCGGGGTGTACCTGCGTAGCCGACCGTTTTCATCTAGCCATCCGATCGTGGTCGGCTGGACTGCATACGACAGTACGAAAGGGTCAAATTCAAGAATCGTAAGAAAGTCTTGCTCAAGCGAAGACTCGGAATCTTGAATGACCCCATTTTTTGCTGATGCCACCCGGCCAGTAAGGCTGTTCACGCTTGGCCTGATGCGCCTGACGCTGCGGGGGAGATCGAAGGACAGTGCCTTGGTCACGTTGAACTCGCGAAATTCCGGTACCGCTTTCATTTATCGTACTCCTTGTCTCATTTAGCAAGAGTTATGAGACAAGGAGGGCGGTCGTTTCGACCTGCCGGTCGCGATCGGGATCCTCGCGGCATCCGGGCAGATTCCACTGGCACGTCTGCGCGATTACGAATTTGTCGGCGAACTCGCCCTGGGCGGTCAATTGCGTCCGGTCCGGGCCGTGCTTCCTGCGGTGATCGCCGCCCGCGATGCCGGACGACGACTTATCGTTCCAACCCAGAATGCGGCCGAAGCCGCCCTCGTCGATGGCGCCGAATGCCTAAGCGCCACACATCTGCTTGAAGTCTGTGCGCACTTGCGCGGCGTCCAGGAATTGCCGCTCGCCTTTTCACCGGCGAGCGATACCCACGTCTTCCCGGACGAAGATCTTCAAGACGTGCGCGGTCAACACCAGGCCAAGCGCGCCCTCGAAGTCGCGGCGGCAGGCGGTCATAGCCTGTTGATGAGCGGACCGCCGGGCACGGGGAAAAGCATGCTCGCCCGCCGTTTGGTGACCTTGTTGCCGCCCTTGACCGAGGCCGAGGCTCTGGAAGTCGCGGCCATCGCCTCGATCAGCGGAAGACCGCTCGATCCCACCCGCTGGCGCATACGCGAACTTGCCTCCCCGCACCACTCATCTTCCGCCCCCGCCCTGGTCGGAGGCGGTGAAACGTACAGAAAATATTGCAATGACACAAAAAATGATGCGACTGCGCAAAAGAATTGCGCGACTGGGCGGGGATGATGAGCTCCTCCGAGTCGATCTCGAATCGCGTGATCAGCGAGCTCACATCTGACGGACGCTGTTGGAGATTGGATTGGTTAGGCACATTGGATACACCGACGTCGCACAATCCACACAAGCTCACGATCAGCGCCGCGTTCTCTCCGCTTGAGAAAGAGGTATCCGACCCGGCCAACATCAGTTTCGAAGAGGTCTTGGGCGCCAGAGTCGAGGAGCAACGGATTGTCCGTTTAGGGCTCGGCGATCTGCCCATGCTCAAACACTTCGGTGTGTGGCGAGACGGGATTCAATTGCCTGAGCCAGATATTCCTGCATACCACCTGGACGAGGTTGGGTTCGGGACGGGAGAGGTCGATTGCGTCCTAACCGGCAACTTTAAGTTCGATAGCAGACAGCTGAGCAAAGTCGATGTCGTTCCGGACGAGATCGACCCGGTGATCTTGGATGATGGAGGTTTGCTCCAGAAGCATGCCGAGACACGTTTCAGTTGGTGCTTGGTTACCCGACCCCCGACTGCGGACCTGCCTCGCTTGATCATTCCTGCATGGGAGCTAATTCGTACGTACTACGGGTATCGCACACCCATGGCTCATCGACTGTTTTATGCCGATGAGAAGGCGGCCCTCGACGAACTGTTGTATGTCGACCAATGTGGTCTCGCCAGCGATGGGAGGCATCATGTGCACTTCAAGTCTAACGAAGCGTTGGACTCAGATGGGCCGCTCGTTGCCAGCATCGCCCTCGTTCCTCGTGCAAAGGCCGGATGGCGGCGACCATGGGAGACATACGTATTGATGTCTCACCGATCCAAATGGGTTGCCCCGTTTTCGTTTCCTCCGGCGACGAAAGCGAAGCCGTTCGGATTCCGCGGGATCTACGTGAGCACCCCGTGGGGGATGTCGGTACTTGTCACCCAGATACTTACAAAAAACTTCCCTGAGCTTGGGCGACTAGTCGCCATTGCACCGGAAATTGCTAATTCATCCGGAACACGGACGACCGAGAAGACACCGGGTCGTCAAAACGGCGACCGCTCCGACGGTGCCGGTCACGCCGTAAGCCGGCGGAGTACCACATCGATCGCCGACCATCGAATCACGCCTTTTGACGGTCTCGCGCCATTCTCAGCGAATGCGAGTGGTGCCATTACGATGGGGCCAAGCCTGTTTGAAGAAGTTGTCCGTAAAACTGCGCCAGGGGGGCATGCACGAGAAGTAGTGGGTGGGTCTTCGATCAGCGACGTTGAAAACAGCAGCGCCGGTGGCATGCCGACGGACGTGTCCAGCGCGCCCCCTGCAGGTGCAGACACGGGGGTACGGCCTCTCAACGTTGAAGATACAGCGGGCGGGCACCATCCCGGCGATGACCCAGTCGGAGGGCGTCCTCTCTGTCCCAAGGATCTGTTGGCGTTTTTGAAAGGGATAAAGCGTCTGGATGGGGCTGGCCGGTGTGAAGTCGTTGCGTTGACTGACGAGTCAGAAGAGTCTGAATTCGGCCCAGTGGGTGTATTTCCCGATCCGGTGGGTGGCAAGGGCAAGGCTTGGGTGAGGCGGTCTGCAGACTCTCAGAAGAATCGCAGGATCGCGATGGCACGTTTCGAGTTCGAGAACGGCCTATGGATGTTGTTCGAGATAGAGCGGCGCCAGGATCGTGGAAACGAGGATTACGCTATCTGTGGCCTTGCGCGGCAAGACGGGCAGCGTCTTTCCGAAGGGGATGTCCAGTATTTGTTGACGACTTGCATCGAGAACAAGGGGCGCTGGTTGAAGGATGATCAGCGCGACTCATACATTGAGGTGCGTATCCGTCACGATACCCGCTCCGAAGAACGGCTGATGGCAGCGATACCTGCGCGCTTGAAACGAGCGTTGTGCGGCGACGTAGGTGCGTCCGAGTGAACTGTAATGTGCGCTTGGTAGAAAGAGGACAGGGTTGGCAACGGTCTGCTGCGTTGGAGTGGTTTCGATGTCGGGGTCGTCGACTCACGTGTGCTGCGATCTATGAACATCGGTGCCAGATCGGCGATGTTCCGCGATCAGAGAGTGCTGTCAGGTCAAGAATTTGCATTATCCCCGTTGACCGGAGCGACGGGAGTGCGCTTAATGCAACTACGCGTCGCAGGCTCGGCAAGACCGCGCGAACAATCAGGTAACGATTGAACTCAATGGTTGAGGAACAACATACGCAACACAGGGTGGCTCGCACGAAGTCATTCCGCAACGCATGAGAATTGCCACGTCGAGAAGTTGTATTGGCTGGAGACCGAAGCATGTACATCATTAAGAAATCCGATTTGATCGGACACGATGCATCAGCTACGGTGTTACCGGTATCAAGAACTTCTATTGACGTCTGCGGGGTGTATGAATACCCTGCGCGGCTTTCTACAGAAGCGATTGCGGACTGAACATTCTGTGAGTTTGGCCGATTAGCGTTGAACTGAAGACACAGTTGTCTGGTTCTGAGATTGCAAGTATGGAATTGATATATATCGTTGCGGGGCTTTTCTTCGCTTGGGTGGCGTTGGTCGCTGGCTGGGTGGCGTGGAAAATCTTCACCGCTGACCGCGGGTTGTACCAAAGCAACCGGGAGAGATACCGTAGTTGGTGGAATGGCCTGACAGGGCGGGTTCCAACCAAGCACGACGGTATACGAGAGCCTGGGGCTGCGGCCGGTCTTGCGGTCAACCGGCACGGTAAGTGGATCGAGAACGGCACGCTATCAGATGAATCGATTGATCTGATCTTGAAGTAGCCCCCCCCGTCACTGTTTTCCTTGGTACACTTGCTCGTCTTCCCCGCCTGTATGGCAGTGAAGACGATGCACCCTCTTGTGTTCACCGTTCTTGGAAGACCTAGTTGTGCCAGCGAGTATGGAGCCGCGTCGGACGACGAATTATAAATTTAAGGCATGGATTCCGACGATCACCGGTCGAATCTCGTTTTCCACGTTCGGGCGCGCCAACCCCTTCCCTCGCTCGTTCGCAGAGAATGTCGCGGATGCCGACACCCGTTACGCGATTGCGTTCCATGAGCGTCGGCTACTGGACGCCGCGCTCCCCTTTAAGGATCTGCTGGCTCTCATATTCAATAACCGAGGGCGCTTCGTTTTTGTCGCGATCGGTGAGTGTTCGGATGACCCGAGCGACGACGACGATGCCATGGTGGGCAAGGTCTTCATCTTCACAAAGAAGCTTTGGACGACGGAAGTCCAATTAGCGATCGACAAGGTTGCCCATAAATTAGGTGAGGCGCGTGGTCAGTCTTGGAAATACAAGGCGCCGTTAAGGGCGGGGCACCACAAATCGCAACAGGAATTGTGCGACTCTTTGATTGGGCGGTGTGCATTCGTCGCCAACTTTAAAATTGAGCGCAACGGTGTAACCGAATTGGTCATACCGAGCGATGCGATCCTGCATAAAGACGCTCCGAAGTTCGAGCTCAAGGACGAGCAGATAACGGACGATGAGTACGCTCACCGCGTTCATATCGTCGCTGCGCAGGCGTTCTTCTTTTTGCGCGACATCACTCACACGCACTTACATCACTCGGCGAAATCCGACTTGATCGTGGATGCCTACCCTGTCGAGGTCTCGTACGACGCTGAGGGTAAGCCCTATGAGGACGACGTCAGGTGGAGGCGCTTCACTCTCCGAGCGCTCTACCGTGCGGCTGTGTCCTTTAAAAAGAAGAGACACTCGGCCACGTTCGCTAGTTGCCTTGGAACGCTGAATTACGTTGTGGCGTTCAAAAAAATCTCGAACGCTCAACTCTCCGGTGGTGAAAATTCCAAGACTGGGATTTCGGACGGCTTCGATGACGAGTCGTTGCGATCAACGATCCAGGCGCTGCAAGACGCTAAATCGGTGTCGCTGACCGCGACCATTCGGGCGGTCGAATTGTAATGCCCCCGTATATTGGTGCCACGGATAACTAGAGGTCGCCGGGTAGACTGCTCACGCAATGAGGAGAATCCGATGCGCAAATCCCGTTTCACTGAGAGCCAGATCGTCCGAATCCTGAAGGAGGTCGAGGGCGGTCGACAGGTCAAGGACGCGTGCCGAGAACACGGCATTTCCGAGGCGACTTACTACAACTGGAAATCGAAGTACGGTGGCATGGAGGCCTCCGACGTGGCACGTCTGAAGGAGTTGGAGCACGAGAACACGCGCCTCAAGCAGATGTACGCGAACCTGAGTCTCGAGCACGAAGTGCTCAAGGACATCGTCGCAAAAAAACTCTGACGCCAGCCGAGCGGCGCGTCCTGGTCGATTACGCCAAGGCCGAGCACGAGATCAGCGAGCGCGGCGCCTGTCGGGCGCTGAACCTGAGCCGCAGCAGCTACGGATACCAACCCGACAGGGAACGGGATCGACCGGTGATCGACGCGCTGCTCGCGCTGGCGGAAAGCAAACCGGCGTACGGCTTCAAGTTGATGTTCCTGACGTTGCGGCGCCAGGGCCATCACTGGAATCACAAGCGGGTGTATCGGATCTACCGGATGCTGAACCTCAATCTGCGACGCAAGCACAAGCGGCGCCTACCCGGACGAGATCCAGAGCCGCTGAGCGTGCCCGAGGACGTCAATCAGGCGTGGTCGGCGGACTTCATGAGCGATGCATTAATGGGTGGTCGTCGCTTCCGCACCTTCAACGTCGTCGATGACTTCAACCGTGAGGCACTGGCCATCGAAATCGACCTGAACCTGCCAGCGCGGCGAGTGGTGCGTGTGCTCGACCGCATCGCCGAAACCCGGGGCTATCCAGGGCAACTGCGCCTGGACAACGGGCCGGAATTTATCTCGATCTGCCTGGCCGACTGGGCCGAGCAACACGGTGTCCACCTCGAGTTCATCCAACCGGGCAAACCGACCCAGAACGCCCTGATCGAACGCTTCAATCGCACCTATCGAACCGAGGTGCTCGACATGTACCTGTTCGAACGTCTCTCGGAGGTCCGCGAACACACCGAAACCTGGCTTACCGAGTACAACCAGGAGCGGCCCCATCAGTCGCTCGATCACATGACCCCGGTCGATTACCGGGTCCACCACCACCCGGAAACCTCTAATTTAGGCTGGCACTAAAAGCGGGGGCTTTACAGAATGGTTTCGTACGTGGGTGTTTGCGCTGATCGGCTTAATGGCCTCGTTCATCGCCATTTACAAACTTTCGCTTCCGAAAGACCAGTTGCTAGAGGTTCACCCGGTTTTCGCGACTGTCGCGCAGACAGTTTTGCAGTGGCCCGCTATAGTGCTCGGATTGCTGCTTGTCGGGCTATTTGTGTGGGGAAAGAAAACGGGGGTCATTGAACCATCGGACTGGTCGTTTACACGTGGACTGTTGCGTGTATTGCACGGCTTACCTATCTGGGTTTCGGGTTCGTTAGCATTGACGCTAATGGTTGTCTCCATGGGAATATCCTGGTTTTTGCTAAAAGGGAACTTGCCATTCTTTTGAGCGACGGGAATCTGGACTACCCACGGTTCTGCGCGGTCACGCGAATACAGGCTCTACTTCGGGCTAGTACCGGTACATGGACACACTCGCGCCAAGTATTCAAACGATCACAGTCTCACGCCTAGTGATTGGTGTCCTGGCGCTCCTCGTTAGCTTCAATACAGTAGCGGAATCGTATGAAGCGACAGTGATCGGCATCACGGACGGTGACACGGTGCACGTTCTCCGTAACTCTCACACCGAGGTGAAGATCCGACTGTCCGAGATTGATGCACCAGAGAAAGCGCAACCTTGGGGCCGGCAATCAAAACAAGCACTTTCTGACCTGGTGTATCGCCAAATCGTGAAGGTGGACGTGGTCACCACGGACCGTTATGGCCGCACGGTCGCCAAGCTGATTCGTGACGACGGCCTAGATGCGAACGCGGAGATGGTTCGCAGCGGAAATGCCTGGGTTTATCGGAAGTACATGCTCGACCACGGACTGCTCGATCTCGAAACGAGCGCGCGCAATGCGCATCGCGGACTGTGGTCACTCCCGGAGGAACAGATCATGTCGCCCTGGGAGTGGCGCCGGCAGTCCCACTGAGCATGCGCCCGCTGCTCAAGCGACATCGCCTCTCCAGCCGTATGGCTCGATCACCGAGAGAATTTTGGGCTAGGCCATCTTCCGGATCACCACCAGCCTCCCGCTGTCCACTATGAGATGGACACGTCCACCTTGAAGATATAACGCTTCAGATGCTCAATTTCCCGGTTCGTGACAACGTGATGTTTTGAGTGCGTGTGTGCGCTGAAACAACGCGTGGAGTCACGGCCAGGGCAGGCTGAGGCGATAGGTTTGGTTGCCCGTCGGGCGAACGTGAGCTGATCGAATGCCGGCTCACTAGTCATCGGAATCGCCGGGGTGACCGACTTGGTGCGTGCGGCGACCGAACAATTCGCGGAAGAATCTCCGCAACAAGATAGCCAGGGTTGTTCTGCGAAGTCTTTATGAATCGAATCCTAGGAACGATAGGCTGTGATAATCTTCCATTAAATCAACATAGTATGTGACGATCGTAATGGAAAAGGAATTCTGAGAGACTGCAGCTCTCATATACTTAAAGATGGATGTTCGACATGGCGCCTCGCGCAACCGTTGTTGATCTGTTTTGTGGGTGCGGGGGGTTCGGCCTCGGTGCGGAACAAGCCGGCTTTCATTCCCTGGCTGCGATCGATATCGACGATGCATTACGCAGCGCATACCAGTATAACTTCCCGAGTACCAAGGTTTTAAAAGGCGATCTCTCTGAAATGGGGGAGTCGGCCTGGCACATGATTCTTCGTGGCGCAAATGTCGACGGCGTAATCGGTGGCCCGCCTTGCCAAGGCTTTAGCCGCATGGGATATGGCGATACCTGTGATCCGAGACGTTCGTTACTTGCCCATTTTTTCCGAACCGTAAATATCATCAAGCCTAAGTTCTTCGTCATGGAAAATGTCGAAGGACTCCTGGACGACGGAAATATCGAAGGCTTGGAGCAGGCAATCGCCACAGTTGATGACTGCTATACGGTATTGGAGCCAGTCGTGGTTAATGCGTCAGATTTCGGCGCACCTACAAAGAGGGCAAGAGTAATTGTGGTGGGCTATGACGCAGCACGTATGTCGAGCGTCTGTGTAGAAGACCTTCTGCCAAGGACTGGGCCAATCACAACCGTGGAAGATGCGATAAGTGATATCCCAAGCCCGCTTGCAGCTAATGGCATGAAAGAAGAGTTTGGCTGGAAACCATATCGAGACACGGGAGAACTGTCGTCTTACGCCATGTCCATGCGAGCAATGCCTCCTAGCCACTTGGGTAACCCAGAAGCCCGCGAGCAGTTGGCGACTGGTCGTACATCGGGACATTTCAATACTATCCATAAGCCAGAAGTGCGGGCACGGTTTACCAAGGTTTTACCGGGCCAGGTTGACCGAGTCAGTAGAGCGAAACGACTTTCATGGCAGGGTCAGTGTCCTACGCTGAGGGCCGGCACAGGATCAGACAGGGGCAGCCATCAAGCTGTACGTCCGATCCATCCGGACGAGCCGCGTGTGATCACTGTCCGAGAGGCGGCGCGACTCCAAGGGTTTCCTGACTGGTTTTGCTTTCACCCAGCGAAATGGCATAGCTTTCGGATGATCGGCAACAGTGTATCTCCACTGGTCTCGGAGCATCTGTTGAGGGTGATTCATACAAAACTTGAGCAGAACACACCTGGGCAAGAGGTGTGTGGCACTTAAAGGTGGAAGCATAGATGGACAAAGTGGATGTCAATTTTGGTGTAGACGCCCAATTTATCAAGAACATCTCGGCTAGAGATATCACGCCGCTTGAGTGTATCTACGACCTGATCGACAACTCGATCGATGCAGCAAGAAATCGCATCAGCGAGACAAATCCTGCGCAACCTAGAGATAACCCACTGCCAAGCTCATATGATGGATATCGAGTCGAAATAAATGTTACTTTTGATCAAATAAAGATCAGCGATAACTGTAAAGGCGTGTCACGAAACGCTCTTTCGGAATCCATGTTTGTAACAGGGCGTGAATCCCATGAGCCATATTCTATTGGCCATTTCGGTATTGGGTTAAAGCGTGCGCTACTGAAGCTCGGGCGTTCTTATAAGCTAGAGTCCGATAATGGCGAGGAAGGGTTTAGTTTAGATTTTAAAGAATCAACCATCGGGGCAAGTAGCGTTCCAGAAAAAGCTGTCTCCAAAAAAACTAGCGGGAGACGTTTCTTCACTATCGAGATTTCATCGATTAATGCGGAGGTGGCTAACGCGATTACCCAGCCGCGTTGGACAGACGATGCGGTTGGTAAGATATCAGCTCGCTATGGAATCATAATCAACAAGGGATTTGATATTGTAATAAATGAAAAACGCGTCGAAGGATTTGCTCCGTCAGTTCGTGATGACGATTTGTTTGATCCAGTTGAAGAGGCTATTCCGACGACTTCTGGAGTCGAAATTTATATACAAACTGGCACTCATGAAGACTATTTGATGAGCTATGAAAAAAACTGGAAGATGAAATGCAATGATCACCTGACTGATCAATATGGATGGTATTTTGTCTGTAATGATCGCGTTCTTGTCGTCGCGGACCACTCTTCGAGGCTTGGGTGGAAGCAACGATGGCATTCTGAGTATTACGGATTCGTGGGTTGGGTGCATTTCATCGCGAAAGATGGCTCAAAATTGCCTTGGGATACAAAGAAGACAGACATATCGGCTGACTCTAATGTTTTTAGGGAAGTCCGTGAAAAGCTGCATAAATACGCTAACGACTGGAAGAAAAAGAATAAACAGCTCAGAGTGAAGCCGGAGCCCAAGGGGCCAGATAGCCCGCCTGAAAAACCTGGGAAGAAGCCGCAACAACGCCGTGTTACAAAAATCTCTAAAGGGAAAGGCAGGGCCGGTGATCCAGCGCCTGAGAAGGAGGTTGTCCAGCCACCGGCGGGCGGTGCTATTTCCCATAACGAGTTCTGGCACCATGTCCTTCCATTGGGGGTAACGGACAATTCGAATCCAAAATTGACCGCCTTGATAAATGAGGCCGCCAGGGTGCCTCTGTCACTGCCTTATGCGGCAAGCATGTTGTTTAGAAGCCTGGTTGAGGCCTTGATAATGGATTTGATCAAAACGTCCGGGAAATATAGTGACGTGAAAGAGATGGTATTCGCCGAGCAGGAAGAAGCAGGTCGTGCCTTTACCGACGAACAGAAATCAAACTATCGATTTGGACTCGATCCCGCGCTGCGTTGGCTAAAAAATAATCCAGACCTGTTCCCGGATATGCATCGTAGAGACTGTGGCAAGGCCCTTGACAAATTTAAAGTTCATCTCAAAGTGTTGAATGGTGTCGTCCACGAAGGTGACATGACCGATAGCGGAAAGATCAAGGGCATGAGAGATGACGTTTACCCATTGATACATTATCTACTTATTCGTAAGAATCCATCCTAAACGTTGATTAAAGCATGACGGCTATGATGGTCGGATGGATGTGGTTCCAGCCAAATTCCGTTATTACCGGCGCCTAATTTCAGTGACGCTTGTAGATATCCATTTTGGAAGTGACAAATCACGGTGCTTAAGCCAATAGCTGTCAGGACAGTGTGAGACTTCCAACAGTCGGGCAAGGCGGCGAGGAAAGTCCGATAGTAACCATCCCGCTAGGCTAAGAATTTTTGCTCGGTTGTCGCATCGAAGATCTTCGAACCGAATCAGCGAGCGATGTTCGCGACTCGGGATCGCGGGGAGGTCGAGTCCACATTCGTCTGAAATGGCTAGCCTCAGGCGTTGGCTACGTAAGTCTCGATGGGCGAGTAGGCGACATAGGTGGCCTAGGCCTGCAAAGTAATCCTGAGTACGAACTGCCTCCCCATCAACTTCTGCGTACCCGATGCGCAAAACTGATTCGAGCACGCGCTGTTGGCAGTTTGCCCAGGTTAGCGTGAGTTCGTCGCACGTCGTCGGGGCGATGCGCGAAGTGAGATAGCCGTCGCAGAACGGGCATTGGGCGAGACTTTGATGTTGGTTAACGCGGTGGAAGACAACCGGTTTTCCGCAATGCGGACAGCTATCAGACAACCGAAGCCGATGTTTGGTGCAGCAGGTGACAAAGGCTAACCGCCAGGATTTTCTGAAGTACGGCAACCCATTCTCGCCCAGGCACTCAGGACAGTACTGCAGCCCATGCCGACGCCGGATACGATGGTAAATCCCGACTGGCAATATCCAGTCTGAGTTGGTGCGGGTCTGACACTTCTCGAAAATCACATGCTCCCATGAGCGAAGCATGGTGTCGTACGCATCGGAATAAGGGATGCCGGTGTGCTCAGCCAACACCGCGATGACGTCACTGTCTGCGAACCGGTCCAGATCGCGGTTCCACATCTGTTTGCGCGGCCAGTAAAGCGAACAAAAGGTGTGTAGTCGTAGTCCGTGCGCCCTCGCGAGACGCACTAGCCAGGATGTGAGCAATTCATCCGGCAGGGGCCGGAGCGGTACCGGCCACATTCCAGGAAACGTGCGATCAATATCCGTCCCGAGCATGCTTGCGGCGCGCGGAGGGTGAAAGTCGTTTCAACGACTTTAGAGTGTCGATGTCTATTTGCTCGCGCCCATGAGAAATCGCATGGACGGTTGCTTTCCGTAGCGTACGGGACAACTCGCCAATCATCCCCTCTGATTGGTCGAACAGCCATTCCGCAAGTTCGGGCTGGTGTAGTTTCGATGGTTCTTTCAGCGGCAACTGGCGCTCGAAATTGACCAGTAATCGCTGGAAATGCGCGTCCCGGCGCCACTTAGGCAGTGGCTCTATCTCGAAACGGGAAGAGAGTTGTTCGTCACTTTCGATGACACGCAACGCCTTCTGGGTCCCGAACATCGCAAACTTGATGCCCATGACATTGCTCATGCGTTTCAGCGCAGCGAGAAATGCTGCCTGCGTCTTACCGCCTCCTGCCAGCACGTTGTGAAACTCATCGACGATAATCAGGCGAATGCCGAGTTGTTCGATCATGGTGTTGACCTGAGCCCGCTTCATCAGTCGACCGTCGGTGAGTTTGAAGGGGCACCTCAATGCCGTGAGGATCTCCTCGTAGAACTCTTTTTCATCGGGAATCGACGGAGCCTCGACCCAAATCACTGGGGCTTCGATACCTTCACCATCCGATCGATCTTTCGGAAGGTGCTTCCGGAAATAGTGCTTCGACAACTCGGTTTTTCCGGAGTCGGCCGAACCAAAGATCAATAAGTTGCTAACACGCTCATCTACTGGCATCTGCAACAAATCGTCGATGATCGACTCGATTTCGATCGCACGCTCGTAAGGGACCCAGCGGGACCTCCGCGCATACGCCAGGCGCTGTTCACGCGGCATGATCACAGCCTCGCGAGTTTTCCTGTTCAGGTGCGTGTACGAAGTCATTCAAACTCATCCTCGTCATCGAGCGGTTCGATATCTCCATCGATGAAGCCGTCGCTGATCGGTTTTGAGACTTTCGATGACGAGGTCGGCATTTCTTGGGCTTTCGCAGCCTGTCGGGTCCTCTTCCGCTGGGCTTTTTTACGAGCGGACTTGGTTTGGCGTGCGGATTCCTCGACGATTTCATCCATGATCTCGAAGGCTCTGAAGATCGCGTCTTGGTCGATGTTCTTTTTGCCTTGGTCGTGCAGATATTTCTTTACGGCGTCCAACTCCCATTTACTCATTGGTGGTGCGCTCGGCGTGCTGTACGGCACCTCGTAATACGTACGTTTGACGGGGTCAAAGAAGTAGACCGTGCTGAGGTCCCTCGGATCGAAACGGACGATGAACAATCGGCCTTCAGTCGGCTTGTCAGGATTCTTCGAGCCGATCCACCCGTCTAACTCATCCGAGTAGTACTGGATGTCATTAATCGTGATGCCGTCCTTCTGGACAGTACGAGATACGAACGGGAGAAAATCGATACGGAACTTTCGTTCGTCCGCAATTCGTGCCGGGAGCCCTCGAGGTACGTTGAATTCGTCTCCGAGGAGGCTCCGTTTGTATCGAGCCAAGGGGGCCTCTTTGATGCCCTCGTGATATTCGTTGTGGTACGTCCCGACCAGGTCGACCAGCAACCAGCGCTCAAAGGCCGAGAACGTCATGACGGCCTTCCCTTCCGAGTCGTAGTTGGCGCGCTCGCTGACACTAGAGAACGTTGCCCCCGGCAGTTCTTTAAGGTCGTCGGCGAAGGTCTTCATCAATCGCTCGATATGTCCGCCGTATTGGGGTTGTCCAACCGGGCGCCAGTGAATATCGATGCCCCATTCCTCACAGGCGAGTTGAAGCGCTTCACTCCGGAACTCGCCGGCGTTGTCGGCATGCACGACGTCGAAGAGTCCCCACACGGGCCAGTCGAACGGAACGTCGAACCTCTGGAGCATTTCGTCTTTAGGTAACACCGCGCAGGACAGGCAGCGCTGTACCGAAAGTGTTCCGGGGGGATCCAGCGAAATGGCGATCCCAAAGGCCATGCGCGTGAAGACGTCGATCGCCACCGTTAGATAGGGTCTGCCGATAGGTAGCCGATACACATCGTCGACCAAGATCAAATCGACCGGAGTGTGGTCAATCTGGATCAGTGCCCCGGGCCATTTTGCGCCTTCGATTTTTCCGCGATTCGGGGAAAACGCTTCCTTTGCGGACCGCTTTCCTTCTCGGCGTTCGACGCGCTCACGTAGCGGAATTTGTTTGATTCGGTTCCTGATCGTTTGCGCCGAGGGCGCTTCGATCCCAAGCCTTCTGCATTCCTTGCTGACGTAACGAATTACCGCCTTCGGGGACTTCTTCTGCTCATTGAGGTAATGCTCGTCGATCCCGGTTTCGATGATCGTTTCGATGTCCTCATCGAATTGGCGGCTACCGGGTTTTGGGCCGCGTGGCCGGGGAAGTAATGAATGCAGGTTTCCCGTGGCGAGATACTTCTTACGCCATCGATAGACCGTGGAGACGTTGACGTTAAATTCGTTTGCGATGGTGATCGCAGCCTTCCTCGAGTCCGAACTTGTAAGACGGGCGACCGCCCCGAGTCTGCTTTTCGCGACCTCCCAATCCTTCGGGGCGATCATCGACAGGTCGATATCCGGTGGAGACTCTTGTTCTGTTGGGAAGCGGAGACTGCTTAAGGGGGTCGAGAAAGTGACCTCGTTCTCGACGTCCCATATCTCAACTCGCTGTAGGGATTCGACACGCACCACAACTGCCGAGCGTCCTTCGTACTCAACTTCGCTGCCGGATCGAACGTGAAACAACTTAGGCATGATGTGTCTGGTCGCCCCGCACTGCTGGCCTTAGGACAGTGTCGGTGTCTATTTTTGTTGTGAGGTCAACGGTGATGTCTCCAGTCGCTACGAGGCGCCAAAGACTGGTTGCATAGTCGGCTCTGACCCATTCGTCGTCCGATAGTGACGACAGCAATTCGAATGGGGTTGCTTCCCCCATCGAATTCAACTTGGCCCTGAGTGCGTCCTCCAATTGCGGGCGGTCGGGCACACGAAGGTATCCGCGCAGAAAGCGGATGTTCTCGAGATACGGCGTTCGGATTTCTTTTTCGGTGAGGATTCGGAATCGCCATCCTCGTGCCTTGCAATACCGGATCGCTGCTTTGAACTTCGGTTTCAGTTCGGCCCACTTTCGAGCGATCTGACGGCGTGGTTTAACTTCGCAGAGCCAGGTTTCACCTGGTGCATGCCTCATGACCAAGACATCAGGGAAGTACTTTCGCGTGGTTCCCTGCTGGTCGCGGTACGAGATTTCCAAAGGTTGCTCACGGAACTCTCTGACCTGCGGGTCGGCATCGAGCAGCATGAAAAAGTCCTTCTCAAGCAGGGACTCGAATGCCACGCGACCGCCATCTCGCTTGGCCATCCGGCCAGTGACGTTGGTGTAGCTCTTGGGGATTTTCCTTGCTGGTTTCGACATGCTGGATGCTCAGTTGCATGATCTTTTGGGAATAGTCGCACTAATTTCTGTGCGTTTCAGGCGGGTCGAATCCAAGGCCCGGAGAAATCAGTCGCGCCCACCACTCGGTGCTCTTTCTCGATGAGCTCCCGGAGTTCGACCGGCACGTCCTGGAAACCCTCCGCGAACCTCTGGAAACCGGGTATGTGGAAATCTCCCGCGCCGCCCGGCAGGCACGTTTTCCCGCCCGCTTCCAGTTGATCGCCGCGATGAACCCGTGCCCTTGCGGGTATCTCGGCGACGACCTGCATCCCTGCCGCTGCACCCCGGACCAGATCGCCCGCTACCGGGGGCGCATCTCCGGCCCCCTGCTGGATCGCATCGACATGCAGATCGAAGTCCCCCGTGTCCCGCAGGAACAACTGCGCAGCGGCACAGCCCCCGACGGAGAAACCAGCGCCAGCGTTCGCGAACGGGTCCGTCTCGCACGCGACCTTCAATTCACCCGCGCCGGATTGCTCAATCACCAACTCAAGCCACGCGACATCGACCGCGACTGCCGCCTCGACGACACCAGCCACACCCTGCTCGATCAGGCCATGAAACGCTTCGGACTGTCCGCGCGCAGCTACCACCGCATCCTCAAGGTCGCACGCACCATCGCCGATCTGGCCGGCGCCGAGCGCATTTCATCCACCCACCTCTCGGAAGCGATCGGCTATCGTCGCTTCGACCGTGCAGGCCGAAGCTGATCATTCGTCCTGGTATTCACTCGCCCGGCGGGCGTCGCCCTTGACCTTGTCCGCCGGATAACGGGCTTCGTTGATCTCGACCTTGCGCCAGGCGGCGTCGATCAGGTCGATGCCCAGACGGTCGGCAGTGCGGATGGTGTAAATGAAAATGTCAGCCAGTTCGAGGGCGACTTCGTCGCGCTTTTCCGGCGGCAGCGACATGCTTTGTTCGGGGGTCAGCCACTGAAAATGCTCGACCAGTTCGGCGGCCTCGCCGATCAACGCCATGGAGAGGTTCTTGGCGTTGTGGAATTGCTCCCAGTCGCGGGCTCGGGCGAATTCGGCCAGTCGCTCGCGGAGGGTTTCGATGCTGTCGGACTTGGACACGTTACATTCCTTGGACGATATTTCTGGGGCGTAAGACTCCACCCCTAGAAGAGGCCCCACATGCTCGCACGTTTACTGATCGTTCTCATCGCACTTCTCCCGTTTGCCGCCACTGCCAACAAGGCCCCGGCGATCCCGGATTATCAGGCGATCGAGGTCACGGACGGCGTCTGGGTCATTCATGGGCCGCTGTCCTATCCCAGCCCCGAGAATCTCGGCTTCATGAACAACCCGGCTTGGATCAACACCAACGCCGGCGTGGTCATCGTGGACCCCGGCAGCAGTGTGCAAGTCGGTGACATGGTGCTGCGCGTGTTGCGGGCACATACCGATGCCCCGGTGGTGGCGGTGTTCAACACCCATGAGCACGGCGACCATTGGCTTGGCAATCAGGCGATCCGCGCGGCCTATCCGGACGTCCCCATCTATGGCCACCCGAACATGATCGCCAAACTCGATGCCGGCCTGGGTGAAACCTGGACCAGCCTGATGGATGGCATGACCAAGGGGGCGACCGCCGGCACCGTACCGGTCGGACCGAATCATGCGGTCGATGATGGTGAGGAGATCGCCATCGGCGACCGCCACTTCCGCATTCATCATAAGGGGGCGGCCCATACGCACAGCGACATCATGATCGACGTTCCCGAGGTGGGCGTGGTGTTCACCGGTGACAACGCCAACAACGGGCGCCTGGTCCGACTGGATGACGGCAACGTGAAAGGCAATATTCAAAATCTTGATCACGCCCTGAGCCTCAGCCCGAAAGTCGTCGTCCCGGGCCACGGCCCGAGCGGCGGCCAGGAAGTGATCCGGGAATACCGTGCCTATCTGGATGCGCTTTACACCACGGTTGCCAAGCTTTACGCCGATGGCCAAAGCGACTTCGAGATGAAAGATGCCGTCGTTACCGCCTGCGATCACTGGTCGGGCTGGGCAGGATTCGACGACGAGATCGGACGCAACCTCAATCGCGCCTATCTGGAAATCGAGGCAGCGGCGTTTTAATTGACAAACCCGTGAATTAGTTCAGGGTAACTAGCACAAAGGCGCGGAGCGGATCCGCCCGTACTACCGACCACGGCGTCATGGAACAGAACAACACGCCGGGTTTCGAACGACTGGAGGATCGACCATGGCGCTCTCCACGAGCCCCTGCCCGCGACACACGTTTCATCTCATTTCATCCTGGACATGGCTGCGCATCCTCGCCCTGTCTGCACTGGTCACGACACCGACCATCGCCGACGATGCCTACCCGCTGCGCGCGCAATACCCGGATGTTCCGCTGATCGAACTCGAAGCGTTGCACGCCGAACTGAACGACGTCACCGTCGTGGACGTGCGCTCCGCATTCGAATACTCGGTGCTGCATATCTCCGGCGCCCTGAATGCGCCGGTTGCCGATCACCGCTTCCCACTCCTGGTACAGGAACTGCGGCAAAGCACCGGCAAACCGCTCGTCCTGTACTGCAACGGCCACACCTGCGAAAAGTCCTATAAAGCCGGGCGCCTGGCCCAACACGCCGGACTGCGTGACACCAAGACCTACGACGGCGGTATCGACGACTGGGCACATGCGCATCCCGAACTGACTGAACTGCTTGGCAAGCCATTGACCAGCGCCGATCGCCTGATCAGCAAGGAGAAGCTGGATCAACACATGCTCTCGCCGGACGAATTCGCCAAGTTGGTGACGCATTCGGTGGTCGTGGACATCCGCACCCCGCTGGAACGTGCCGGTCTCGGCCTGTTCGTCGGACGCGAGCGCGCCGTCGAACTGGACAATGCCCGCCGTCTCGACCGCATGATCGATCGCGCCGTGGAGCAGCATAAGCCGCTCCTGGTCTACGACAACGCGGGGCGAGAAGTGCCCTGGCTGCAGTACTACCTGGAAGATCGAGGCATCACCGATTACTTCTTCATGAAAGGCGGCGCACGCGCCTTCTTCGAATACCTGCAGAAAGGCGGCGGTTAATCCGCCCAAGCCTCCACACCCAAAAAAAGCCCGCGAACCACCCGGATCGCGGGCTTTTTTGCCTCTGCGACGGTGTTTTTCACTGGCACGGCATTGCATGATCAACATTCCATCCCGTTCGGATTTTTGTCGATGCGCCCCTTGTTGTTGCTGATCCTGTCCTTGCCTATCGCCGCCCATGCCGCCGATGCCCCACCCGCCCGGGTCATCATCACACCAGTGGTAGAACGCGAAGTCAGCCCGACCACCCGACTGGAAGGCGTGCTGCGTTTTCTTCGTGTCTCCGAAGTCGCCGGCGAGGTCGAAGGCCTGATTACCGCGCATCACTTCGATACCGGCTGGAAGCTCAACAAGGGCGAGGTTCTGGTGGCGCTGAACCGAGACCTCGCAGAACAGGACCGCGCCGTGACCGAAGCGGAAATTGCCGAGGTCGAGGCCGACATCGAGCGTCGCTCCCGCGAACTCAAACGCCTGCAATCCCTCAAGGCAGACAAGGTCGCCAGCGCCAGCGCGGTGGACGACGCCTTCTATGCCCACAAGGCCTTGTTGAAGCGCAAGGTCGCGCTGGAACGCCGTCTCGATCGTCAGGATCTGCTGCTCGCCAAAACCGAGGTTCGCGCCCCGTTTGACGGCATCGTCCTGGAGAAGAAGAAGGAGCTGGGGGACTGGCTTGAATACGGGGCCGCCGTGGCACGTTTTGGCGCCACCGAGGGCATGCAGGCGGTCATACCGATTTCCGAATCCCTGCTCCCGTTTCAGACCAAGGGCACCACATATGCGGTCCATCTCCCGGCGCTCGGTCACGCGGTGGAAGGCACGCTGACCGGCATCGTCCCCTTCGCCGAAGTGCGCTCGAAATCGGTCTACCTGAAGATCCGACTGCCCTTTGAAGAAGGCATGATCGAGAACATCTCCGCCGAGGTGGAACTGCCGACTGCGGCGCGCCGCGCGCTACGCCTGATCCCGCGCGCCGCGCTGTTGCAGAAGCCGGGGCAGAGCACCGTGTTCACCGTGGTCGATGGCAAGGCGAAGTCGTTGAACGTGAATATCGTCGCCCGCATCGACGACTACATCGCGGTCGATGACGCCAACGTCACCGCCGGCACGCCGGTGGTCGTCGATGGCAATGACCGTCTGCAGGACGGCGCCGCTGTCGAGATCGTTCAGCCATGAGCGCGGCATCAAATGTAGGCCGGCATAAGCGCAGCGTTGCCGGCTTGGTGCCTGGATTTAAGCCGCAAGCCGGCTACGTCGCTGCGCGCCTTAAACCGACCTACATCGTCCACCGATGAATTTGCTGAGCCTGTCCATCGAACGCCCGGTCGGCACTTATGCGGGCGTGATCCTCATCGTGCTGTTCGGCGTGCTTGGCCTGCTGCAACTGCCGGTTCAGCTCACGCCCGATGTCGAGGCGCCGACGCTGACCGTGACCACCACCTGGCTGGGCGCTTCGCCCTACGAGATCGAGAAAGAGATCGTAGAGCGTCAGGAAGAGGTGCTGCGCTCGGTGACCGGACTGACCAAGATGGAGTCATCCAGCTTCAACGGCTTCGCCGAGGTGGTGCTGACCTTCGCGGTCGGGGAAGACCTGGAATCGGCGATGGGGCGGGTCTCGAACAAGCTCAACGAGGTGCGCCGGTACCCCGAGAACGCACTGCGTCCGGTGATCAGTTCGTCGGGCGCGGAGGCCTCGCCGGTGATCTGGATGATGCTCAAGATGCGCGAGGGCGATCCGTCGCGCATCAGCACCTTCCGCAGCTTCTTCGACAACGATGTACGTCAGTTCCTCGAGCGCGTCCCCGGGGTCGGGTCGCTGCTGGTCTTCGGTGGCAGCGAGGAGCGCCTTGAGATCGTGGTCGATCCGCGTCAGCTCGCGCGCCGCGAACTCACCCTTGGCACCCTGATCGAACGGGTGAACGGGGCCAATGCCGATGTTTCCGCCGGTCTGCTCGGCGTCGACAAGCGTAACTACCGGGTCCGCACCATCAGCCAGTTTCAGTCGATTTCCGACCCGCTCGACGTGCTGCTCAAGGACGACGGCGTGCACCGCGTGTTCCTGCGCGATGTCGCGGACACCCGCCTCGGCTACGACCCCAACCCCGCCCCGGTTCTGCACAACGGCGAACCGATGATCGTGGTCGGCGTCCGCAAGCAGGCCGGCGCCAACGTGCTCGACCTGACCGCCCGCGTGCGCGAGGAAGTCACCCGTCTCAACGATGGCGTGCTCAAGGACCACGGCATCTGGCTCGACTGGGTCCACGACCAGACGCCCTACATCACCACCGCCATCGACACGGTGCAGATCAATCTCGCGGTCGGCGGGCTGCTCGCAGTGATCGTGCTGCTGCTGTTCCTGCGCTCGATCAGCGCGACGCTCACGGTCGCCGTGGCGATCCCGATCTCGGTGATCGGCACCTTCCTGTTCATGTGGTTCTTCGGGCGCAACATCAACGTCGTGTCGCTGGCGGGCATCTCGTTCGCGGTCGGCATGCTGGTGGACAACGCCATCGTGGTGCTCGAGAACATCGACCGCCACCGGCGCCTGGGCAAGACCCCGTTCCAGGCCAGTTACGACGGCGCACGCGAGGTCTGGGGCGCGGTGCTGGCTTCCACAGTGACCACAGTCGCCGTATTCCTGCCGGTGATCTTCATCGCGGAGGAGGCCGGCCAGTTGTTTCGCGACATCGCCATCGCCATCACCTTCTCGATCATCCTTTCGCTGCTGGTCTCGGTGAGCGTGATTCCCGCCCTCACCCGGCAACTGTTCGCGCTGTCGAAAAAGCCCCCGAAGGCCCAGGAAGCCGGCGACGGCAACGCCTTCGTTCGCGCCATCATGGCCGGGTCGCGCTTCACGCTGCGCAATCCGGCGACGCGCATCCTCACTGTCGCCGCGTTTACCGCCGGCTCGATCGCGCTTGCCGCAATTCTTCTGCCCAAGGCCGAATATCTGCCGCAAGGCAACCGCAACCTCATCATCAACATCCTCATTCCTCCGCCCGGCTATTCCGACGCGAAGCGCTGGGAGATGGGCCACCACGTCATGGACGCGCTCAAACCCTACCTCGAGAACGATTACCTCGACGGGGTGCCGCAGATCGACAATCTGTTCTTCGTCGCGTCCGACAAGTTCAACCTGTTCGGCGGCACTTCGAAACACATCGACGAGGCACGCGGCATGATGCCGATGTTCACCCGGGTGATGAACGAGATCCCCGGCGTGTTCGGTGTCTCCATCCAGAGCGGCATCTTCGAAAACGGCGTCGGCAAGGGCCGCAGTGTCGATGTGAATGTCTCGGGCGAGGATTACCCCAGCATCGTCGCCGCCGCCGGCATGCTTTACGGCGTGATCGCGCAAGCCATCCCTGGCGCACAGATCCGCCCGGTGCCGTCGCTGGAGATCGGCTACCCGGAAGCCAACCTGATCCCGGACCGCGCCCGCGTGGTCGCCAATGGCCTGTCGGAAGAGGCGCTCGGCCAGTACGTCGATGTGCTCATGGACGGGCGTCGCATCGGCGATTACAAACCCGCTGGCGGGCAGTTGATGGACATGGTGGTCACCGGCGCCGACGATGCGGTGAATTCGCCCGAAGACCTGCTCAACGGACTGGTCGCGACCCCATTCGGCGAACTGGTCCGCGTCGGCGATCTCGCCCACATCGAATACGGCCAGGGCATGACCCAGGTCGATCATTACGAACGCAAGCGTAACGTCCGTCTCGAAGTCACACCGCCCGAGGACTACGCCCTACAGACCGCGCTGGAAACCATTGGCGATGAACTCATTCCGCCGCTGGAACAGGCCGGCAAACTCAATGGCGTCAGCGTCCGCGTCGGTGGCAACGCCGACAAGCTCACCGAGACCCGGCAGGCGCTGCAATGGAACTTCGTGCTCGCCATCGTCATCACCTACCTGTTGCTCTCCGCCCTGTTCAGCAATTACCTGTACCCGCTGATCATCCTGTTCACGGTGCCGCTCGCCGCCGGCGGCGGCTTCCTCGGGCTGGCGATGGTCAACTGGCTGATCGCGCCACAGCCCTTCGACATCCTGGTCATGCTCGGCTTCATCATCCTGGTCGGCACCGTGGTCAACAACGCGATCCTGATCGTGCACCAGGCGCTCAACAACATCCGCGACGGCGGCATGGACGGGATGCAGGCGATCACCGAATCGGTGCGCACCCGCATTCGCCCGATCTTCATGTCCGCCACTACCTCCTTGTTCGGTCTGCTGCCGCTGGTGCTCGCCACCGGTTCCGGCTCCGAGCTCTATCGCGGCCTCGGTGCGGTCATCCTGGGTGGCTTGGCGCTATCCACCGTGCTGACCCTGTTCGTGGTGCCGGCCCTGCTGATCTTCCTGATCGGGCGTGAGCGTGGTTCTGTCGCCCCCGCCGATGCGCCGATGTAAGCGCCCGGCGGACATTCACGCTGGCGTCCCGGCATGACCGACATTGCGTTCGCGTTCACTGTCGCGGTGTGGCTGCAGATCGCCGTCCTTGCGCTCGCATCCCGTCGCTGGCCCCTGCTGCACTTCTGGCCACCACCGGCACGGGCGAGCTGGCAATACCGGACCTTCTGGTTTGCCTTTGACCTGATGATCCTCGGCAATGTCTCGCTGGCCGTGCTCGACTACGCGTCGCTGGGCGACGTCCCCACATGGCGTCATGGCATCGGTGTACCGCTCGCCTTGCTCGGGTTCGGCCTCGCCGGCGTCTATTCCCGCCACCTGGGCTGGCGCAATGCCTTCGGCGAAGCCGGTGGCTTCCGTGATGATGGCCCCTATCGCTGGACCCGAAATCCAATCTACGTGGTATCCATCCTCGGCATGGTCGGCATCGGAATCAGCGCCAACTCAGCTTACCTCAGGGTCACCCTGACACTTTGGGCGGTGCTGTATCTGGCCGCGCCGTTATTCGAGGAGCCCTGGCTGGAATCGCACTACGGCGACGCCTATCGCCGCTACCGGGATCGCGTTCGCCGGTTTCTTTGAACCCGATGTGCAGGGCGGAAGCCGAAGGCGTTCCGCCCTACATCCGGGGAACTTGCGTTACCGACACGTCAGGCAATGCGCTGGCGCGCACGCTCGATCGCGGCACGGACCTGGTTCGGGGCGGTGCCGCCGAGGTGGTCGCGGGCGGCGACGGAGCCTTCGAGGGTGAGGAAATCGAAGACATCGGAGCTGATGTGATCGGAAAAGCTCTGTAGCTCGTCCAGACTCAGTTCGGCGAGGTCCCGCCCGGTATCGACGCCGAGGCGCACGGCGCGTCCGACGACTTCGTGGGCGTCGCGGAAGGCGACGCCCTTGCGCACCAGATAATCGGCGAGATCGGTGGCGGTGGCGTAGCCCTGCAGGGCGGCGGCGCGCATGCGCTCGCGGCGCGGCATCATGTTCGGGGCCATGTCGGCAAAGGCGCGCAAGCTGGCGCGGACGGTATCCACGGTGTCGAACAGCGGTTCCTTGTCTTCCTGATTGTCCTTGTTGTACGCCAGCGGTTGCGACTTCATCAGCGTCAGCAGGGCGATCAGATTGCCATCGACGCGGGCAACCTTGCCGCGAATCAGTTCGGGCACGTCGGGGTTCTTCTTTTGCGGCATGATCGACGAGCCGGTGCAGAACCGATCCGGCAGATCGACAAAACCGAACTGGGCCGAAGACCAGATGATCATCTCCTCGCTGAAACGGGACAGATGGGTCATCAGCATCGCCGAGGCCGCGCAGAATTCGATCGCGAAATCCCGGTCGCTGACCGCATCCAGCGAGTTCTCCGCCGGCGCGTCGAAACCGAGCAGCTCGCAGGTGATGGCACGATCGATCGGGAAGGTGGTGCCGGCAAGCGCTGCGGCGCCCAAAGGCATGCGGTTGACGCGCTTGCGGCAATCGATCAGGCGCTCGGCATCGCGTTGCAGATTCTCGAACCAGGCCAGCAGGTGATGACCGAAGGTGACCGGCTGGGCGACCTGCAGGTGGGTAAAGCCGGGCAGGATGGTATCGACCTCCTGCCCGGCCAGATCGAGCAGACCGCGTTGCGCGCGACGCAGTTCGGCGAGGATCAGATCGATCTGATCGCGCAGCCACAGACGCACATCGGTGGCGACCTGATCGTTGCGCGAGCGACCGGTGTGGAGCTTCTTGCCAACGTCGCCAACCCGTTCGGTCAGACGCGCCTCGATGTTCATATGAACGTCTTCGAGCGCCATCGACCAGGTGAAGTTACCGGCCTCTATGTCCGCGCGGATCGCGTTCAGACCCGCAACGATGGTGGCCGCCTCGACCTCGGTGAGCACGCCGACCCGCGCCAGCATGGTGGCGTGCGCAATGGAACCCTGGATGTCGTGCGCGTACAGGCGCTGATCGAAGCCGACCGAGGCGTTGAATTCCTCGACGAAGGCATCCTGGGATTCAGTGAAGCGACCACCCCAGAGCTTCTGGGAGGGATTGGCGGTGGGCTTGTCGGACATCGGGCGCGTCTCGGCCATTGGAAAGCGCCGGATTATAACCGTCCGGCTGGGCGTGCTCGCGACCACACCCGGGAATCTCGCAGGGCGCAACCCTAAGGAAGCTCTGATTTATTCAGGCGCGGCTCAAATGGATGAATGAAATCGTAGGTTTCAAGGCGCGAAACGCAGCGAATAGCCCGCTATTCGCAAGTTTTGCAACGCGGAAAGCCGCAATTTCAGACTTCAGATGTCCGTGAATGATTCGATCAGAGCTTCCCTAAGGGATTCCGCCGGAAATTGCCGAGGCACAAGGAATCCGCCGAGGTGAAACACCGTGATGCTTAAGTCGTGACGCGTTGATGAGGTCGGCAAAAGCCCTACGCCAGACACCGGCTCATTCGACCATGACCGCCTTGTGGGCTTTGTCGATGGCCTCATCGACATATCCGGGGAACAGGTCCGGGGTGTTGTAGCCGCGTATGCGGTCCGCCACCAGCTTGCCGTGCGGATCGAGGAACAACAGCGTCGGTGTGACCCAGGCGCGATAGTCGCTGGCCAGATCCTGCGCGGATCGACGCACACCGTTGAAATCGGTCACCGACTCGCCTGCGTCGATATTGAGTTCGCGGATGATCACCTTGGCGTCGTAGTCGCCGCTGACGCGCATCGGCTCCAGCAATTCGGACTTCAGCCGTTCGCAGTAACCGCACTCGGTTTGTGACACCACCAACATGATTGGCAGGTGCCGCCCCCCCGCCTCAAGCGCCAGATTGGCGAAGTTGTGCACCACGGGCACCTTTCGATCCACCTCGGCCTGAGCCGGGAGCGTGGCCAGCAGCAACATCAAACCGGTTAACAGCGGATGGGTTTTCATCAATTCTCCAAAATTTCGATACACGCCGGGCCGCCTGGCGCGGCGTGCGATCAAGCAGGTTCTTTGCCAGCTTGCGGGCTTGGCCTTAGCATTGCCGCCCTTGCCTTCCAAACATTCAGACAACACAAGGCCCGTCCATGAGCGACCACATCCTCCGCATCGCCACCCGCAAGAGCCCTCTCGCCATGTGGCAGGCCGAACACGTCGCCGCCGCATTGCAGGCCGCACATCCGGGATTGCAGGTCGAACTGGTCGGCATGAGCACGCGCGGCGACAAGATTCTCGACAGCCCTCTCGCCAAGATCGGCGGCAAGGGTCTGTTCGTCAAGGAACTCGAAGTCGGCATGCTCGAGGGCATCGCCGACATCGCCGTCCATTCGATGAAGGATGTGCCCATGGAGTTCCCTGAAGGTCTGCACCTCGCCGTGGTACTGGAGCGGGAAGACCCCCGCGATGCCTTTGTCTCCAACACGATCACCGATTTTGAATCGCTGCCGCAGGGCGCACGCGTTGGCACCTCCAGTCTGCGCCGTCAGTCGCAGTTGAAGGAACGTCGCCCGGATCTGGAAATCCTCACTTTGCGCGGCAACGTCAACACCCGGCTCGCCAAGCTGGATGCCGGAGAATTCGACGCCATCATCCTCGCTGCCGCCGGGCTCAAGCGACTTGGGTTCGGCGATCGCATCACCGCCGAAATCACCCCGGAACAGAGCCTGCCCGCGATCGCCCAAGGCGCGATCGGCATCGAATGCCGCCGCGACGACCCGCGCGTCAACGGCTTGCTGGCCTGCCTGGATCATCCCGACACGCACACCCGGGTACGTGCCGAACGTGCCATGAACGCACGCCTGCACGGTGGCTGCCAGGTGCCGATCGCCGGTTACTCGACATTGGACGGCGACCGGATTCATCTGCGCGGACTGGTCGGCCAACCGGACGGTAGCCACATCATTCGTGGCGAAATCAGCGGTCCCGCGAGCGATGCCGAGAAACTCGGCCAGGCCCTGGCCGACGACCTGCTCGCACGCGGTGCCGGCGAGATTCTGGCCGCGCTCGGCGACCACGCATGATCGATCGGAGCGGTGTCAGCGGCGATGGGCTTCCTATCGCCTCCCATCGCGGCTGAAGCCGCTCCTGCCAGACAACGCCCGCCATGCAGCCCCTCGAAGGACTCAAGGTCCTGGTCACCCGCCCCGCCCATCAGGCGGGCGGGCTGTGTGCGCGGATCGAAGCCGAAGGCGGGACGCCCGTGCGCTTCCCGACCATCGGCATCGAACTGCCGCAGGACATCCGCCCGGCTCGCGAACGGCTTGGCCGCGATCATTGGGATCGCGTCATCTTCGTCAGCGTGAACGCGGTCCAGGCGGCGCTGGAACTGGACAATCGCTGGCAGACTCAGCCGCTGGTTGCGGTTGGCAACGCGACCCGGAACGCGCTGATCGCTGCCGGGCTGTCCGTATCCCTGAGCCCCGATGACGGCTTCAACAGCGAGGCCTTGCTGGCATTGCCCGCACTGCAATCGGTACACGGCCAATCGATCCTGATCGTGCGCGGCGAAGGCGGGCGGGAAACGCTGGCCGAAACCTTGCGAGAACGCGGCGCCGTGGTGGAATACGCGGAGGTCTACCGTCGTGTCATACCCGAAGCCGACCCGCACGCATTACTGCAAAGCTGGGCCAATGGTGGCGTCGATATCGTCACCGTAACCAGTAACGAAAGTCTCACCAATCTGGTTACCATGCTCGGCAGCGCTGGCCACGAATTGCTTGCCCGCACACCGCTGGTTGGGGTCAGCGATCGTGTGCTACAAATCGCGGCATCTTTCGGCCTGCCCAAGCCCCCTATCGTCGCCGCCAGCGCCCACGACACCGATGTGCTCGCGGCGCTGATCGCCTGGCGACGCTCTTCCGGACATAAAGAAGCGTTATCGCATGACTGACAAACCTCTCAAAGACGATCTCCTCGACGACCTGCCAGCACCTTCCATGCCCGCCGATCCAGTTCCATCGGATGCGGACGAAGCAAACAAGGCCACGTCTTCCGGCCCCGGAATCGGCCTCTGGTTGTCCGGCATTGCCCTGATCCTGTCGGTCGGTCTGATGGCAGGCGGGTTGTGGCTGTGGAGCCAGTACCAGGACCTGCTCAAGCAGCAGGAAGCGGTGGCCGCGCGTTCTGGCGAAGGTTTGCGTGTCCTGCACGAAAACATCGACGGCCTGACCAGCCGCATCGATCAGCAAGTGTTGAGCGAAGTGGAGGCGATCCGTAGCGAGCAGAAGGCCATGGATGCCACCCAGGTTCGCCTGCGCGACTCCTTCAATGAGGTCAGATCGCTGACCACCGGCGACCGCAAACCGCTGGTGCTCGCAGAGACCGAATACCTGCTCAAGCTCGCCAATGAACGCCTGACCTTCATGTTCGACGCCGAGACCGCGATCACTGCACTGCGATCGGCGGATGCGGGTCTTGCGGCGCTGGACGACCCCGCGCTGATCGATATCCGTAGCGCCCTGGCGCACGAGATCGGCGCACTTCAGGCCCTGCCCCATCCCGACATCTCGGGAATGGCGGTGCGCATCGCCGATCTGGGCAAGCGCGTGGACAGCTTGCCGCTGCCGGGTCGTGACGCATTGCGGGGGGCGGAACGCCGCACGGACAACGATGAGGCAAGCACCGGCACCGGTCACGATCGCGACTGGCGCGAAGCCGCCAACAAGGTCTGGAGCGACTTGCGCAAGCTGGTCGTGGTCAGACATCAGAGCCGCGATCAACACGAAATCCTGAGTCCCCGGGAGAGCTACTTCCTGCGGGAAAACCTCCGCCTCAAGCTGGAATCCGCCCGGCTCAGCCTGCTTCAGCGAGAACCGGAAGCGTATCGCGATGACCTGAGCACGGCGCGTGCCTGGATCGACCGCTATTTCCTCGCAGACAGCGTCGAAGTTGCCCAGATGCTCTATGCGATCGATGACCTTGCGACCGCCGAGATCAAGGTTCAGCGCCCGGACATCGGCGGCTCGCTGCGACAGGTGCGGCTGCTGCGCGCCAGGTTGATCGGCACCGAGGCCGGTCTGGCCAAGGCGCAGGAAGACCGGAACAAGGCAGCGGCAGCAACGGAACACCCCGCATCCATTCCGCCCGTCATGGAGCCTGCGCAATGAAACTGCTGCTGGTCGCGCTGCTCACCACGCTGGGCGCGGTCAGTCTCGCGCTGATCGTGCGCGAAGACCCGGGATACATTCTCATCGGGTATGGCGACTGGACCGTGGAAATGGCCCTGACCCTGTTCGCCCTGTTCCTGATCGCCGCTTTTGCGCTGGGCTACGTTCTGCTGCGCACTCTGATCCGGCTCTGGCAGATTCCCGCACAGACCCGTGCCTGGAACGCACGTCGCCGCCTCCAGGCGTCACGGCGCGGACTCGCGCTTGGCTTGCTTGAGCTCACCCAGGAACGCTGGTCGGAAGCGGAAAAACGTCTGGTCCGCAGCGCCCGGCACAGCGATGCCGCCATCCTGAACTTCCTGGGCGCCGCCCGTGCGGCCCAGCACCTGGGCGCGGAGGAACGCCGCGACGACTATCTGAGCCAGGCCGCAAACGTCATGCCCAACAATCTCCCCGGCGCGGAAGTGGCGCTGGGGGTGACCCGCGCCGAATTGCAGATGGCGAGCGAGCAATGGCAACAAGCCAGCGCGACCCTGGCCGATCTGCGGGAACGCAATCCCAAGCACCGGCATGTGCTCGCGCTGTCGGCAAACGTCCTGCATCAAAGCCAGGACTGGGATGCGCTCAACGCACTATTGCCTGCATTGCGCCGTCACAAGGCATTGCCGGAAGCGGCGTTACAGGCGCTGACCACGGAAGTCCGGCTGATCCAGCTCGACAAGCACGCGAGCGGTGCCCGCGAGGCCTTCGAAGCGTACTGGCTGAGCATCCCCAAGAGCGAGCGCCTCACCCAACCCTTGCTGGGCCGCTATCTCGAATTGTTGCCCAGCGACGCGGCGGACCGGGGCCTAGAACTGATCCGCGACGCCCAGAAACACGGCTGGGACGGGGCGCTGGCGCGGCGTTACACGCGACTCCGGGGGAGCAACCCCAATCAGCAGTTCCAACACGCCGAGTCCTGGCTTCATGGCCGGGAAAACGATGCCGACCTGTTGCTCAACCTCGGGCAGATGGCGCAACGGGCGCAGCTTTGGGGCAAGGCCCGCTCCTACCTGGAAACCAGCCTGTCGCTGCGACCGGACGCCGAGGCCTATCGTGTGCTGGGTGAAGTTCTGCTGGAAATCGGTGACAGCGAAGCGGCGGCAAGACGGTTCCGCCAAGGCCTCGATCTCGCCACCGGAAGCAAACCGTCCCCATCCGGCGCAGCCGTCACCCGAGTTCAGACCTTGTCGCGCGTCAACGCAGCGTAATCGAACGAATCCGAGAACATGTGATCCATGCTGCCGCCGCGTGCCAGAAAGGCATCCCGGCAGGCTTCGACCATTACCGGCGGGCCGCCGATATAGATGTCGTACGGGCTGACATCGGGATAAGCGCGCACCACGGCCTCATGCACCCATCCGATCTCACCTTCCCAACCGTCCTCGGCCATCGGTTCTGACAACACCGGGGTGAAATGGATGTTGGGGTAATCCCGCGCCCACTTCGCCGGCAGATCGGCCAGATACAGGTCGCGCTTCGCACGCACGCCCCAAAACAGATGCATGGGGCGGGTTTCACCCTTGGCGATGGCGTGTTCGATCATCGCCTTGAGCGGCGCAAAACCGGTGCCGCCAGCGACGAACAGCCACGGGCGATCGGTGTCTTCGCGCAACACAAAGGTACCAAGCGGCCCTTCGATACGAAGCAGGGCCTTCTCTCCCATCGCCGCAAACACGTAGTCGGTGAACTCACCGCCCAGCGCATGACGTATATGCAGTTCGATGAACTCGTCGTCGTGCGGCGCGTTCGCCATCGAGAAAGCGCGTCGATGACCGGTCGCCTTGAGCACGATGTCGATGTACTGACCGGCGAGGAATTGCAGCCGCTCGGACTTGGGCAACTTGAGATACAGGCGCATCACATCGTGCGCCAGCTCTTCCTTGACCTGCACCCGCACCGGCAGATTACGCACCTCGATGTCGGCCGCCGACGCGACCTCGTGCGCCTCGATGATCAGATCGGATCGGCACTGCGCCTGACAGAACAGGGCTTTTCCGGATTCCGCATCGGCGTCGCTGATGCCAGCGGGCACACCGTCCGGATACTGGAATTCACCCGCAAGCACCGCACCCATGCAGGCGCCACACGAGCCGCCACGACAGCCGTATGGCAGGGCGATCCCCTGACGCAAGGCCGCATCGAGGACCGACTCACCGGACTCGACAAGGAACTGATGGCCGCTGCTGCGGACCGTGACCTGATGCTTCATGACCATCGACACTTTCGATAAGGGCCACGAAGTATCGACGATACCCCGATGGCAATAAACCCAGAACGCCGACGCGATCCCTGGCCCGAGGCGCGGTGTTAGCCCCTCAGACGTCCACAAATCCGCATCCAAATAAACAAATCAACCATTCCTAATATTTAACGAGTAGCTGGTATTCCTGAATCACTGACCTAATATGCCTCTGCGCCTTTTGGCGAAAACCAATGGGTGCATCTCCTTCCATAAAATGACTCTCCCCAAGGAGGATGAGCTAATGAAGACTATTGCGAAGATCGCCGCTATTGCCGGTATCGTCGGCGCCGCAGCCCTGGCTCCGATGCAGGCTAGCGCCTGGTGGAACGGTCCGTGGGGCGGTGGTGGCCCCTGGAACGGCATGGGCAATGGCCTGGGCAATGGCTGGGGCAATGGCAACGGTGCCGGTGATGGTGCGTTCGACTTCAGCATGAGCGGTCGCGGCAACACCAACGCCTACGGCAACGGCTACGGCAACGGTTATGGCAACGGTTACGGCAATGGCTACGGCTATGGCTATGCCCCGTACGGCGGCGGCTATCCGGGCTGGGGCGGTTACCCGCCTCCGATGATGGCTCCGCCCGCTGCCCCGGCTGCTCCGGCCGCGCAGTAAATCCAGTCCCCTCTGGATACAGAAAGGCCAGTCTCCGGACTGGCCTTTTTTTGTGCGCAAGCCCGTCGGCGCAAGCGAGCCTCGAGGCCCCGGCGCAATGCGAGCGCCGGTCGCACGCTGGATCGGAGTCCCCCAATACCCCAATTCTGCCCGGGAACGTCGTCGGCTACCGATCTGCCACGTCATCCTGAGACGCGAAGCGATGCGCCCGCTATGATCCGCCGTCAGTCTTCCGGATCTGCGCGATGTCCCTGAAATTACTCCGCTCCAGCGCCGTGGTCGGCGCAATGACCATGATTTCCCGTGTACTCGGTTTCGTCCGCGACGTCGTGGTGGCCTGGGGCTTTGGTGCGAGCGCCGGGACGGACGCCTTCTTCGTCGCCTTCAAGATCCCCAATTTTCTCCGCCGCCTGTTTGCCGAGGGCGCGTTCTCACAGGCGTTCGTACCGGTACTGTCCGAATACCGCACCCAGCGGGAACATGAGGAAGTACGCGGCCTGATCGCCAGCGTCGCCGGAACGCTCTCCGGCATCCTGTTTCTGATCACCGCGATCGGCGTCGTCGCCGCCCCGATCCTGATCTATGTGTTCGCCCCCGGCTTTTCGGGGGACGAGGGCAAACTGGAACTGGCGTCAGCCATGTTGCGCTGGACCTTCCCGTATCTGCTGTTCATTTCGTTGACCGCGTTCGTCGGCGGCATTCTCAACAGCTATGGGCGATTCGCGATTCCAGCCCTGACGCCGGTCATGCTCAACGTGGTGTTGATCGCCGCCGCCCTGTGGCTCGCGCCCCTGGTCGATCCGCCGATCATGGCACTGGCGATCGGTGTCTTCGCGGCAGGTGCAATCCAGCTGGGCTTCCAGTTGCCGTTCCTGGTGCGTCTCAAACTCCTCCCGCGTCCGCGATGGAACCGCACCCACGAAGGTGTTCGCCGCATCATGAAACTGATGGTGCCGGCACTGTTCGGCTCCTCGGTCGCGCAGATCAATCTCCTGCTGGACACCATAATCGCCTCCTTTCTGGTCACCGGCAGTGTCTCCTGGCTCTATTACTCGGATCGGTTGATGGAGTTCCCGCTCGGCGTCTTCGCCATTGCCATTGCGACCGTGATCCTGCCCAAACTGTCGCGCGACCACGCCTCCCAGGATGCCGATCAGTTCTCCCGAACCCTGGATTGGGGCATGCGCGGCGTGATTCTGGTCGGCGCACCGGCGGCCGTCGCCCTTCTCACCCTGGCCGGTCCGATGCTCTCGACCCTGTTCCAGCATGGCGATTTCGATGCGCACGCAGTGAGCATGGCGCGCCTGAGTCTGATGGCCTATGGCGTCGGCCTGGTCGGGTTCATGCTCATCAAGGTCCTTGCCCCCGGCTTTTATTCCCGCCAGGACACCAAGACCCCGGTCCGCATCGGCATGATCGCGATGGGTACCAACATGGTTTTCAACCTGATCCTGGTCTGGCCTCTGGCGCATGCCGGGCTGGCGCTCGCGACCACCTTCTCCGCCTTTCTCAATGCCGGTTTGCTTTATCGAGGCCTGCGTCGCAGCGGTCATTTCACGTTGCAGCCCGGGTGGACGGGCTTCCTGCTGCGCGTCACGGTCGCAATTTCGCTGATGGGGGCGCTGCTGGTCTGGCTGGCCGGCGACCTGCAGACCTGGTTCGACGCCCACGGCTGGGATCGCGCCTTGCGCCTGATCGGGATCATCGTCGCCGGGGCCACCACCTACGGCATGGCACTGCTGGCAATGGGCATGAGACCCGCCGGACTGCGCGGCTGATCGCCGACGCCGATGCCGGATCGATATACTCCCCGACCATGCAACTGATACGCGGACACTACAACCTGCGGCCCGAACATCACGGCTGTGTCGCCACCATCGGCAACTTCGACGGCGTCCATCTGGGTCATGTCGCGGTACTGGATCGACTCGCGGAGAAATCCCGCGAATTCGGCCTGCCGGCAACCGTGATCAGCTTTGAACCGACCCCTCTGGAATATTTTCTGGGAGACAAGGCCCCGGCGCGCCTGACCCGGTTCCGCGAGAAATACGAACTTCTGCGCCAGCACGGCCTGGATCGCATGTTCAGCCTCACCTTCGATGCCAACCTCGCGCATATGCCCGCCGACACCTTCATCGAGCAGATCCTGGTCTCCGGGCTCGGGATCAAGTATCTGGTGGTCGGCGACGACTTCCGCTTCGGTCGCGACCGGGCTGGCGACTTCAACACCTTGGTCGCTGCAGGCGCACGTCACGGTTTCGAAGTCGTCAACATGCACACCTATGTAAAGCACGACGGTCGCGTCAGCAGCACCCGGGTGCGTGAAGCGCTGGCCCATCATGATCTGACCCTCGCCGAACACCTGCTGGGGCGCAAATACAGCGTGCGCGGGCGGGTGGTACATGGCGACAAACGGGGGCGCACCATCGGTTTCCCCACCGCCAATGTGCTATTGCGGCGCAAGGTATGTCCGCTGAACGGGGTCTATGCCGTGGACATCCCCTGTCTCGCCAGCGCGTCATCGAAAGGGCCGATCACGGGTGTCGCCAATGTCGGCAAGCGACCCACGGTGGGCGGGACGCGGGTACAACTGGAGGTGCATCTGTTCGACTACAACGGCGATCTGTATGGCCGTGAGGTCGAGGTGCGCTTCCTCAAACACCTACGCTCGGAGCAGAAATTCGACTCCTTCGATGCCCTGAAAATCCAGATTCTCGCGGACTGCGACAACGCCCGGACGTACTTCAATACGGGAATGTAGGTCAGCCAAAACAGGGCGACCTGGTTTGGCGAACCAAAACTCACTTCAAGCAAGGGGAATTTCATGTTCGGATTAGGCAAGAAACTCGCGCTCCCCAACGAAAACGAGGCCCTCCCAGGTCGCGATACCGCGATGCCGGTTGCGCCCGCCCATTACGTCAACGGTCGCCCGATGAAGGCACCGTTCCCGCAAGGCTTGAAGCAAATCGTGTTCGGGCTGGGCTGTTTCTGGGGCGCAGAGCGCAAGTTCTGGAACACACCCGGCGTGTACACCACCGCCGTCGGCTATGCCTCCGGCGTAACCCCGAACCCAAGCTACCAGGAAGTGTGCACCGGCATGACCGGTCACAACGAGGTCGTGCTGGTGGTCTACGACCCGGAACAAATCACGTTAGAACAGCTACTGACGGTGTTCTGGCAGGCGCACAACCCGACCCAGGGGATGCGCCAGGGCAACGACGTCGGCACCCAGTATCGCAGCGGCATCTACGTCTACGACCAAGAACAGCGGCTCGCCGCCGAAGCCTCCCGCGCCCACTATCAGGATGCGCTCACCGCCGCCGGCCACGGCACCATCACCACCGAAATCCTCGATGCGCCCGCCTTCTATTACGCGGAGGACTATCATCAGCAATATCTTGCCAAGAACCCCAACGGCTATTGCGGTCTGGGCGGATGCGGCGTGGACTACCCGGCGATCGCGTAGTCATCGGAAATACGCCTACGAAAAACGCCGGGATGTCCCGGCGTTTTTCGTTTCACTGGGAACGGCGTGCGTCAGAATGCCGGTTTTTCGGGCTCGGCCTGGTAGCGCTTGATCGAGTCAACGATCTCGGCCCGTGCATCGGCTACGCCACCCCAGCCTTCGATCTTTACCCACTTGCCCTTTTCCAGGTCCTTGTAGTGCGCGAAGAAGTGCGCAATCTGGTCGAGCAGCTGCTGCGGCATGTGCTCGGGACCGTCGGCATTCTTGTAGAGGCCACAAAGCTTGTTGATGGGCACGGCGAGGACCTTGGCGTCGGCTCCGGCTTCGTCGGTCATCTTCAGTACCGCAACTGGCCGACAGCGGATCACCGAACCGGAAATGACCGGAATCGGGGTGACCACGAGCACATCGACCGGGTCGCCGTCGTCGGAAAGGGTGTGCGGGACATAGCCGTAGTTGCAGGGATAGAACATCGCCGTATTCATGAAGCGGTCCACGAACATCGCACCGGTGTCCTTGTCGACTTCGTACTTGACCGGGTCGCTGTGGGCGGGGATTTCGATGATCACATTGATTTCGTCCGGCGCGTTGTCGCCCGGGCCGACTCTATCCAGGTTCATGCTATGGTTGCCTTCGCTTTGGTGACGGGAAAGGCTGGATTATAGGCAGCCCGCGCCAAGCTCGCCCGCCGCACTTCTCCTGCCTGCCGATCGCAACGATGTCTGAAGCCCTGTCCCTGCGTGTATCCGACACTGTCCCGGAGGGTTTGCTCGAGGCCCGCGCCGCCGACCTGGCGGATAGGCTCGGCGGACCGACCCTCATTCATCTTCCCGGACGCCGCCCGGAACCTCTGTTTGTATCGGCATTGCTGCATGGCAATGAGGACACCGGATTCGAAGCGGTCAAACAGCTGCTTCTCAAGCACCGGGATCGAGTGCTGCCACGCGCGTTGTCGATCCTGATCGGGAATGTTTCGGCTGCAAAGCACGGCCTCCGGCGACTCGACGGACAACCGGACTACAACCGCGTCTGGCCGGGCGGCGCGCACGGAAGCACTCCGGAAGCGGCGCTGATGGCAGAAGTCATGACGCAGATGCGCGACCGCAAGGTGTTCGCGGCCATCGATGTCCACAACAACACCGGTCTGAACCCGCACTACGCCTGCGTGAACCGTCTGGACGGGCGCTTCTTCCATCTGGCGACGCTGTTCTCCCGCACGGTGGTGTATTTCATCCGACCGCAGGGCGTTGCCTCCATCGCCATGGCGGCGCTTTGTCCTTCCGTGACCGTCGAGTGCGGACAACCCGGAGCGCCGGGCGGCGTCGAACACGCCTTCGAATACCTGGATGCCGCATTGCACCTGGCGGAGCACCCGGATCACCCGATGGCGGAACACGACATGGATCTCTTCCATACCGTTGCCACCGTGAAAATCCCGGAAGCTACCTCCTTTCATTTCGATAGCCTGAGAGGCGACGCCGATCTGGCCTTGCAGAGCGACCTGGATCACATGAACTTCCGGGAACTTCCTGAGGGGGTGAGTTTCGGTCGTGTACGAGGCGGCGCTGCGTCGGTCATTGAGGCCTGGGATGAACAAGGCGCGGAAGTGGGCGCCCGCTATTTCACCGTTGCCGACGGGGAACTGCGCACCGTGCGGCGGGTAATGCCGTCGATGCTGACCCTGGATGAGCGGGTCATTCGTCAGGATTGCCTTTGCTACCTGATGGAGCGCGTGCCGTCGGCGCAGTGGGATTCGGTCTGACGTGTCGGCTCAGTAATAGCGCAGGCGGTACCAGAGACGACCCACCAGTTCATGCAGCCCCAGGGTGAATGTCTGCATGGCGCCGCTCTGGGGAAACACGGCGTCGTACCAGGAAGCCTCTGGAGAAGGACCGGGCGTGATGTCCGTGGGCGCGGGAAAGACCGTCAGACCCTGTTTCTCGAACGCCTCCACCGCACGCGGCATGTGAATCGCGTGCGTCACCAGCGCGACACGCGTGAGACCTTGCGCGGCCAGCATCTCGGCACTGAACACGGCATTTTCGTAGGTGTTTCGACTCCGTTCCTCGCGCCAGCGGACCGGGACCTTGAATTCATCCTCAATCAGTTGCGCCATCAACGCGGCTTCGGATACCGGTTCGTCATTCACGGACCCACCGGTCACCAGCAAGGGCAAATCGGTCTCGCGTGCGAGAAAAGCGCCGTACCGAGCCCGCGCCAGGGTATACAGGGAAACTTGGTCTTCCCCGTGATACTCGGCGGCAAGTCGCTGGCGCCCACCGCCGAGCACGACGAGAACCTGCGCCTGCTCGAGGTCGGTGGCGCTGATCGGCGTACCGACTTCAAGCCCGCGACGAAATTCGCCGGCCAGCCATGGATTGGTGAATACGATCAGCAGGATCGCGCCGACGACCATCAATCCCCGCCCAACACCCGGTTTGACCTTCTGTACGATCAGACCCGCCACCATCAGCGCAATCAAGATCGCGGGCGGGAACAACAACCCCTGTACCAGTTGGGTAAGAAACAAGAGAAAGGCCCTCAGTGGGCGTCGAGACGGCCCAGTTCATCGATAATCGAAACCACCAGATCGCGGGTGTCGGCCTCCAGAACGCGCCCGTCAAACAGTCGATCCGGATCGCGTTCGCCGTTGACAAGAGGGCGAACCAGAGCGGCAAGTTGAGACATCGGGCCACCGGCTGCGCTCATCTGCTCGGCCATGCCGGAGATCATCTGCAAGGCCTGCACATCGCCGGTACCGGCGGCATGGATCAACCCGGCCAGTCCGGCCGCCGCGACGCTGGCATCGCCTTCGGTCTCCGGTCTGGGCAGGGTGTTCGGGTCACGCAGACCATTGAGAACCGCCTCGACGATGGCGCCGTCCTCATCATCAAGACCCCGTAACAACGCCACATCCCGGCTGCCATCAAGAATGCGTCGCAGCGCGGACACCAACTGGGTCCAGCCATTTTCGACGGATTGGTCGAGCGCTGGTTCGAGTTGCGCACGCAATTCCGGGTGTTGGCAGGCCTGGACCGTGCGCAGGATCAGGGTGGCGTGAAACTGGACGATCTGTTCCTTTCGTTGCGGGAGTTCACTCATCGGGCGTTCATTCACGGCGCCTTGCCGTACTTCTCCTGATGCGCCTTGGCGGCCTTCCCCTGCCAGTCGTCACGAATGTGGCGATCCTTGAAGTTGAGTTGCTCGTTGATCTTGGCGAGATCGGCCGCCTTCATGTTCGCGATCTGCGCATAGGTATGGATGCCCATCGCATTGAGTTTCTTCTCAAGCACCGGGCCAATGCCCTTGATCAGTTTCAAGTCATCCTTGGTGGATGCCTTGGCCGTGGTCGTCTTGCTTGCCGTCGCAGCCGGTTTTGCGGTCGGCTTCCTCGCCGCCGCCTTGGCCACGGTCTTCGCCGGGGCCTGGGCAGTCGAAGGTTTGCTGCCAAGGCTGCTCTCCATCTCTTCGCGAGCGGCAGCGAGTTCGACCTGAGCGGCTTCCAGGTCTGCCTCCAGGGAGCGAATATCGTCCTTGGCCTTGGCAGGAGCCTGCTTGGCCTGGGCCAGCTCCTTCTCGAGCTTACCGATCTGCTGCTTGGTGGAAGCCAGTTCGGCGGCGGCGCTGTCGGCCTGCTTGCGGGCATCGCTGGCTTCCGCCTGCAAGCTACCGTTCCTGGACTCGGCGGCATCGAGTTCACCACGAATGGCTTCTGCTTCAGTGCGCGCCTTGAGCAGCTCGGCACGCGCCGCATCGGCATCCTTACCCGCCTTGTCGGCTGCGGCGCGGGCTTCAAGCACATCGCTCTTCGCGTGATCGAGCTTGGCCTCGACCGTCGCGATCTTGTTGTTCAGCGCGGAATGCTCGTTGCGGGTGTTTTGGGCTTCGCGCTTGACGCGCCCCTCCAGGTCTCCCAGGCCGCGCTTGCCACGTTCCAGCCAACCGAGCAGGAAGCCCAACGCGGCGGCAAGGACGAGATAGATCAGTAGTTCGCTCAACAGGTAGAACATCGTGAATCTCCTGGGGGCATCGCCTGTATGCGGTCGGCCCCGGGGTGGTGATTGGCGGCTATTTGGGGCTGAAAACGACGCGACGATTGAGGGCGCGACCGACCGGAGTGAGGTTGTCGGCAATCGGCCGTGTGTCGCCGTAACCCACCGCCTGCAGTCTGTCCGCATCCACGCCCAACTCGACCAGCCGTGCCTTGATGGTCTCGGCGCGTTTCTGGGTAAGACTGAGATTCGCCGAGGCGTCGCCACGGGAATCGGTATGCACACCGATACTCAGGTACACCGCCGGCTGTCGGCGCAAACGCTTGGCGATCTGACCGAGGGTGACGTGCCCCGCCCACGAGAGGCTGATGCCGTCCCGGGCGAAGCCGATACCACGGGCAAAACTGCTGTTGAGCATTTCCGCAGCGGCATAGCTCTCGTAATGGGACTGGATGCTGCGCAAACCGTTATGCACCGGTAAGGGCTGCAATTTCTCGGTGAGCGTGGCGACGATGCGTTGATTCTGATCCTCGCTCGGGGCCCAACCACTGATCCGGACACCCTCGGCGTCGGAAATTTCCAGATCGAGGAATTCGACGGGCTGGAGCAACGCCCACAGACTGTTGATCTGACTCAGCCATGCCGCATCCCGGCCCGGATCGCCGATGCGCACGCTACTGTAGGTAACCGCCGGGGCATGAACCACGCGCAGGGCATTGGCGAGCGCCTGGCGCTGCTTCTCACTGCCAAGCACGCCGCTGACCGCAATCCGACCCATCTGGCTCCGCAGGTGCAGCCAATTCTCGGTGTCGGCAACCCCCACCTCAGACGCTGCCTCCTGCACATGGGTGGTCTCGGACTCACGAATCGGTGCGCTCTTGGGGGCGGCGGCATCGGACATCGCCACGGTTGGCTCAGCATCCGTCCCGGTCGTCGATCCCAGCGGCGGCGCGACCGATTCCATGCTGGGCGCCGGCTCAGGCGCAAGCACGTAGACCGCCTGATCGGGGGCAGCGGGTTGCAGACTGGCCGCACTGGATTCCATGCTGGCTTTGGCCTGCGAACGCAGGTTCGGCAGGTGCATGGCAAATCCTTCCAACCAGTCCGCCGCAGGAAGCGTGGGCTGGACGCGCACCTGATCGACGATCCTGGCATCGCCATAAGACGCCGCCACGGCGTCCTGAAGGCGACGATGCTCTGCGGCGCTGCTCACTGCGCCACTCACCGTCAACACCCCGTCCTCCCATTCGACTCGGACGTGAGAGACCCCATTGTCGGCGGCATCGGAGGCAGCGGAGGATGTATCGCTCTGCGCCTTTTCTTCTGCCTCAGCAGCGGGCGCGGCGACCAACAACTCCGCTTCGGGATCCGCCGGGGTACCTGCCGGGCCGGTCAGCAAGGGGGCCTGCCGGACCTGAAGGAAATTCTCGACGTGACGCACCCCTTCGACCGACGCGACCACCGACGCCGCATCGTCGGATTCCTGCTGGTTGTTGGCAAAACCGGTGAGCTTGGCGCTGAGCCCTTCCATCGCGACGTTGATCCGATCGCTCGGCAAAGCCGCGTCATTCAGGGCCGCAACACTGCGCTCCGCAAGGTCTTTCTCGATTCCGGTGCTGCCGAGATACACGCCGATCGCAATCACCGCGATCAGGGCGATCAGGACGAAGTTGCGCTGCTTGCCTGTCTCTTCGGCGGCGCGGTGGAGGTCTTCTGCAACCGACATGGCGGTCTCCGCGTGTGCTGTGCTCGTTATCGTTAAGGGCGGCGCCCCGGGGATGGTTCCGAGTCTAGCCCGCATTTCTCACTACGCGCCCAGATCGTTACCACAACAAGCGTTGACCCGGGTTAGTACAGGCATTCGCCAATGCAAGCAAGTATCGACCTCACGCGGTGACGAGCCCGGTCAATTAAGCGACAGTTCGAGCTCGACCAGATGCCGGGTATGCACTTCCGCAAGCCGGGCGATATGAGACGGATCGACCCGCACATCGCGCGCACATTCCGCTTCGATGTCACCGGCGATCCGAGCGACTGCATTCAATCCCAGTGAGCGCGATGCCCCGTTCAGCCGATGCGCCCTGAATGCCAGTTCCGCAACATCGTTCCGCTCCCAGGCCTGTGCGATCTCCGCAACCAGTTGCGTACTGCTGTCTCGGTAGATCGCAACCAGTTCGGCATAAGCCTCATCGCCGATGGCACCGCGCACGCGCGCCTGTGCCTCCTTATCGACACCGCCATCATCCCCGTTCGGCACGCCGTCCGTTACCGCATCCAGGACCCGCAACAAGGCGTCGATCTGAAACGGCTTGGTCATGACCTCCCGCATGCCTGCCTCCCGGGCGAGCCGCGCCTGCTCATGGCCGACATGCGCGGTCAGCCCCACAATCGGCGTCGACACCCCGTTCGACAACAGGTGCCGGGTCGTCGCCAAGCCATCCATCTGCGGCATGTGCATGTCCATCAGAATGACGTCGAAGCGCGAGTGCTCACAGACCGCCAAGGCCTGCGCGCCGCTTTCCGCCAGTTCCACACGATGCCCGGCCCGGCGCAACAGGCCGTCGGCCACGCGACGATTGACCAAGTCATCATCCACCACCAGGACATGCAAGCTCCGCGCGACGCCCTGCATCGACGCTGTGCTTACCGGCGCGTCGGGCACACTCACCGCTGGCTGGGTTACTGCCGGGAGCTGCAACCGGAAATAGAACCGGCTGCCCGTCCCGGGTTCGGACGTCAGGCCGATGTCACCGCCCATTGCCTCAACCAGGCGCTTGCTGATGCTGAGGCCAAGACCGGTGCCCCCGAAACGACGCGTGATCGATTTATTGGCCTGCTCAAACGGCTGAAACAGTTTCGCCTGCTGCTCGGGGGATATTCCGATACCGCTGTCCTGCACCGAAAACTCCAGGCCGCCCGCCTCATCGCGGACGAGAACCACCCGGACTTCACCCCGCTCGGTGAACTTGATCGCATTGCCGATCAGGTTGAACAGCACCTGTCGTAGCCGCGTGGGATCGCCAATCAGCCCAGCGGGCAAGCGGTCGGGAAATGCCATCGACAGCGCAATCCCCTTTTCCAGCGCACGCGGTCGCAATATCAACCCGACACTTTCCACCAGACGACGCGGATCGAATTCAATCTGCTCGAGTTCCAGCTTGCCGGCCTCGATCTTGGCCAGGTCCAGCAGATCGTTGATCAAGGTGAGCAAGGTCTCGCCGCACCCGGCAATGGTCTCCAGATAGTCGCGCTGATCGGGATTCAGCGCGGTACCCTGAAGCATCTGCACCATCCCGAGGACGCCGTTCATCGGCGTCCTGAACTCGTGGCTCATGGTGGCGATAAATTCACTTTTCGCCTTGTTCGCGTGTTCGGCGGCGATGCGCGCCCGTTCCAGTTCGGCGACATGCGCTTCGATCGCGGTGGCCTGCGCGCGGATCAAACGATAGCCGCGAGCCGCGATGAACACCGCGACACCCAGACTCGCCAGGCCGACGAACAGCCCCCAATAAACGGCGGTGTTGGCCGCCTGCCTGGCGTGCTGCAAGGCAACCCCGTTGGCGACCATTTGTAGATTGCGGATTTCCGCAAAGGTGTCGTTGATCGCTTCCTGAAGCGGGATCACGCGTGACGACATCAACGCCTTGGTGGCAGTGAAGTCATCCTCACTGAGTCCGTCCACGACCCGCTCCTGCGCCTCGACCACCTCCGCGATCAACACCGTCTGGCGATCGAAAACACTGCGTTCGGCAAGGGTCAGCGGCAGTTCATGAAAGCGGTTCCGCGCGCTGCCGACGTCGAAACCCGCGCGGTTGAATGCCAGAAACAACGCATCGCGATCAAAGGCATCCGGCGTGGACAACATGCCGTACAACGCATCCGACCGGCGGTAGCCGGCAACCTGCATTTCCGTGGCGAGTTTGGACTTTTCGTTATTTCCCGCCACCACGGCGTCGAAGTTGCGTTGGATGCTCGTCATCTGAAACACGCTGTTCCCCGCCATGCCGACGATCAACAGGATGAGAACCAGGAAGGAAATCGCGATGGTGGTCAGGAAGGAACGAGGCATCGAGAGGCGGATGTGGCGGAGACGATGGGAAGACTTTAGGCAAGTTCCCGGCGATATGTTGAGGCGCAGAGCGCGATCATTAGTAATTGCTGATAGACTCGCGGTCCGACCGCAGTTGCCTGGCCTCGCCATGAAGATCGCTATCGTTTCCGACAGTCACGACAATCGCCGCGCCCTGGTTGCCGCGCTGGAAGACGCCAAGTCGCGTGGCGCCGAAGGCGTGATCCATTGCGGTGACGTGGTGGCGCCGAGCACTCTCGGTGCGTGCGAACACATCGGTCTGCCAATGCATGTGATTCATGGCAACAACACCGGCGATCTGGTCACCCTGTCGCGCCGTTCGCATCGGCCGGGTGCGTTCTACAACTACTACGGCCAGGATGCCGGAATCGAGCTCGGTGGCCGCAAGGTCTTCATCGTGCATTACCCGCACTACGGCCTGGGCATGGCGGCGACCGGCGATTGGGACCTGGTCTGCTACGGTCACGATCACAAGGCACGCATCGAAGCGGTGCCCAACGTCAAAGGTGGCAGCACCCAGATCGTCGATCCGGGCAGCTGCGCCGGTCTCGACGGCCCAGCCACCTACGTACTGGGCGACCTCGCAACCATGCGCTTCGAGCTGCTGCCGGTCCCGGGCATCGAATCACAGCAATAGGCGGCATCAGCTCCCCGCCAGTACCGGGAACAACTGTTTCAGGCCGTTGCTCATCACCTCCACCGCGATCGCGGCGAGGATCAGGCCGAACAGTCGATGCAGGATCTTCAGGCCGATGTCGCCCAGCGCCCGGGCGATCGGCTCCGCCAGGTGCAAGACCAGCCATAGCGCCAGGGCCACGGCGACGATCACGACCGACACCATCAGGCCATGCAATTCCGCCTGTGAGCGATTCATGGCGATGATCACGGTGGAAATCGCACCCGGACCGGCAAGCAAGGGAATCGCCAGCGGCACCACCCCGATGGACGCGCGGGAGGCCAGATCGAGCTGTTCGTTCGGGCTGGTACGGGAGCGGTCGGTACGCGCCTGCAACATGGCGAGTGCCATCAGCAACAACACGATACCGCCGCCGACCCGGAACGATCCCAGACTGGTGCCCATCCACAACAGGATCGACTCCCCGGACCAGGCCGTGACCAGCAACACGATGGACACGGTAAACGCCGCAATGCGCACCACCCGGGCACGCTCCGGGCGCGAATATCCCTGCGTATCCGAAAGCAGGATCGGCAATGCCATGAACGGATCGATGATCACCATCAAGGCAATGAACAGGCGGGTGTATTCGCTCCAATTTTCCATACAAGGGAACCTCTGATTTATTCAGGCGCGGCTCAAATGGATGCATGAAATCGTGGGTTTCAACGCGCAAAACGCAGCGAATAGCCTGCTATTCGCAAGTTTTGCAACGCGCAAAGCCGTGATTTCAGACTTCAGATGTCCGTGAATGATTCGATCAGAGGTTCCCAAGGTAAGGCTCACCCTCACTTGCGGTGATAGGCAGTCCAGAGCCCGGAGAGAAAGGCGAGCGCGTTTCGGCCAAGCACGGCGCAATCGTAACCGCCTTCCTGAACCACCAGGGTCCGGCAACCGAGCGCACCGACGGCGCGTCCATTGGCGGCAAAGTCGTCCGCAACCAGCTGCCAGGTGCCGGACGGATCGTTCTGCGCGGTATCCAGCCCCAGGGCAACCACCAACACCTCCGGCTTGTACGCCTTGATGCGCTGCATCGCCCGGGCCAGGGCCTTGGCATAGACATCCCCCCCGATGGAACGCTTGAGCGGGATGTTCAGGTTGTAACCCTCGCCGTCGCCTTCGCCGATCTCTTCCTTGTAACCGCTGAAATACGGATATTCGACCGCCGGGTCGCCGTGAATCGAGACCGTCAGCACATCGCTGCGATCGTAGAAAATCTCCTGCTGACCGTTCCCGTGGTGGTAATCGAGATCGAGGATCGCAACCCGACCGATACTGGTCAGGTGATGCGCGGCAATCGCGGTGGAATTGAAATAACAGTAGCCGCCGAAGGAGTCCTTGCCGGCGTGGTGGCCCGGTGGCCGAACCAGGGCGTAGGCGATGTCGCTGCCGGTCTCGATCGTCCGCGCCGCCGTCAACGCCGCATCCACGGCGTCGCGTGCGGCGAGATAGGCATTGCGATTGATCGGGCTGTAAACGTCAATGCAGTAATAGCCGGCGTGCGAGGCCACCTTACGGGGTTGACCGACGTTCTTGCGAATCGGAAAAACATCGGGAAACAGCGATTTGTCCGGGTCGATGGTCATCGCCACATCCCGGAAATAGCTCACGAAGCGGGCGTCGTGCACGGCAAGTATGTGCTTGTCGCCGAAATGTCGGCGCGGTACACGCTCGAACAGTTCGGTCTGTTCCAGCTCTTCGAGTATGGAACTCACCCGCACCGGCAATTCGGCATAGCCGTGATCGGTGATGTGGTGCATGTCGTGACGGTCGGCCACCACCAGGTCGATCTTGAGATCGCTGGGTATGCCCCGATGCGGATTCGGCGCACGTTCCTTGATGTAGCGGTATGGGCGCAGGCGCACCGGATCATCGACGAACGATGCCACCACCTCTTCAATGTCCCGGGCCGGCATCCGTTTGCGATATTTGCGCGTCAGGATGGCCTGCATCGCGGCGCGCGCGAACGTGGCATCGAGTGGCGCCTCACTGTCCAGATCGTCCGCGAGCAGGAAGTAGGCATTGTCGGCATTGGCCTTGCGCGGGCGTTCGCACAGGGTGCCGAGGACGGGGCGTGCGCCCATGCGTTCATAAAAGCGCAGCCGCGCCCGGTTGGCCTTCAGGAGCATCGGATCCGGGTTGTATTGCGGCAGATCGGTCAGCGACTCGAACAGCAGCCACTTCAGGCCAAGGCTCAGACACTCCTCGCGTACGCGCTCATACAATGCCGCCCCCAGACCGCCGCCCTTGCTGGCATTGGGCAACGCGATCAGGTCCAGAAAGCCGAACCCGAGGGACGGCTCCGCCGAAAACTGGGCAAAGCCCTTGACCTTCCCCCGGCGGTCGTCGCAGACGAACAACACCGAGCGGAAATCGTATTTCATCGGGTTGTCGAGCATCTCCGGAATCGAACGGATCTTGAAGTCCGCAACATCCTGGAACTGCTCGCGGATAATGTCCTGGATCTGCGCGATCACATGGCGGTTGATCGGCAAGGTGGCGTCGTGAAGGCGACGGATACGAAACATTCTCGGCACATCCCAAAGTTCTAAAAAAACACCCGGCTACGGCATGCCGTCGGCCTATGAGCGGATTTGACGGCGCGCCCCAGGGCCGGTGAAACACGCTGAAGACCTTACCGCACCGGCAAACCCGCGCCTATATGCAGGCTGGGAGGGACGGCAACCCCTCAGTCCGCGCGATGTCGTGAACGCAGACGCAGGTTGAGCAGTTCCACCGTGGTGGCAAAGGCCATCGCGAAATAGATATAGCCCTTCGGCACAGTCAGACCCAGCGCCTCAGCGACCAGGGCAAAACCGATCAGGATCAGGAAGCTCAAGGCCAGCATTTTCAGGGTCGGGTGGCGATCCACGAAGCGACCGATCACATCCGCTGCAACCATCATCACTGCAATGGAGATGACGATGGCGGCGACCATGATCGACAGGTTCCGCGCCAGACCGATCGCGGTGATGACCGAATCGAGCGAAAACACCACGTCGATCAGGCCGATCTGCGCCACCACACTCCAGAACCTCGATTGCCCCTCGTGGGTCGGCGCCTCGCGCTCGCCAGCCTCTTCGAGCGTGGCGTGGATTTCGGTCGTCGCCTTGGCCATCAGGAACAAGCCGCCCCCGAACAGGATCAGGTCCCGCGCCGAGACCGCGTGACCCAGCACGGAGAACAGGGTCGCGGTGAGACCGCTGAGCCAGAACAACATCCCCAGCAGCGCCACCCGGGTAAGCAACGCCAGGGCCAGACCGAGCCGGGCCGCACGTTGACGTTGCGCCGCCGGCAGGCGTTGCGCGAGCACACTGATGAAGATGACATTGTCGATGCCGAGGACGATCTCCAGAAGCGTCAGGGTCAGCAGTGCGACCCAGGCATGCGGATCGGTGAGGAGTTCAAGCATCGCGTTCAGCCCGGGGGTAACAGATGTGCGAGCAGCGTGGCGATGCCGAGAAAACTGAAAAAGCCGGCAATGTCGGTGACTGTGGTCAGCACAATGGATGAAGACTGCGCGGGATCGAGGCGGAACAGCGTCAACAGCAGCGGCACGCCCGCCCCGGCCACCCCGGCGATCAACATGGACGCAACCATCGACAGACCGATCACCAGAGTCAGACCACTGGACCCGGACCACAGATACACCGCAATACAGGTCGTTGCCGCCACACCCAGGCCATTGATCAAGGCGACAAATAGCTCCTTGCGCAGGATCGCCGGCCATTGCAGCAGGCGAACCTCGCGCAGGGCCAGACCGCGAATCACCACCGCCAGCGCCTGCGCGCCGGTATTTCCGGACTGACCCGCGACCACCGGCAACAACACGGCCAGGGCCGTGAACCGCGCAATGGTGTCCTCGAACACCCCGACCACGGCCGCCGCCAGGAACGCGGTAAGCAGATTGATCTGCAACCAGGGCAGGCGCTTGGCCACGGTGAATCCCACCGGCGACAACGCCCGTTCGTCGGCGCTGGCACCGAACAGCGTCTGGATGTCGGTCACCGCCTGTTCGCGGGCGGTGCGCAACAATTGATCGTGACGCACCACACCGATCAGGTGACCGTCACCATCGACCACCGGCAAGCTGCTCAGGTCGCGATCTTCCAGTGCCTCGACGATCGCATCCTTGTCATCCAGGGCATTGACCACCGCATCGACGGGATCGAGCAGACCGGACAGCGGTGCGTCCGGCGATGCCAGGGCCAGATCCTGCAATTCGATGCGTCCGATCAGACGATGGCTGTCATCGACCACGTACAGCATGCGTCGCCCATGCGCCGAACGCCGATTGCGCGAGTCGCGACGCAGGCGCTCAAGGGCGGCGGCGGCACTCAGATCGGCGCGCAGGGTGAGCACCCGAGGGTCCATCATCGCGCCCGCCGAATCTGCCGGAAACGCGAGCAGTCGCTGCAGATCGCGCTGGGCAACCTCGCTCAGACTGGCCAGCAACTGGGTACGCTCGTCCTCATCCAGGCCGGCGAGCAGGGCCACCGCACGCGGGGGCTGCATCAGGTTGAGCGCCTTGCGGGCCAGGGCGGGACTGGCGGCGCGCAGCAGCTCACGCCCGGCGTCCGGCAACATGGATTCCCAGGCCGGCGTGAGCAGCGCGGCGGGCAACGGCTCCAGCAGCGCCGCCGCGTCGTCCGGGTCCATCTCCTCGAGGCGGTCGGCGGCGCGCTCCGGATGTGCCGCCAGAAACGCGCGGGTCAGGGCATCGGAAACGTCATGCGCGGCCATCGTCATGCTCCCTTTCCTGGCGATGACGGGTGTCGCCGGCGGCGGCCGCAAACAGCCGCGCCAACGGGATCCACAAGGCTTCCGCGACCTGCAACAGGCCGCCGATCAACTCCGCGCTCGGATCCTGATTCACCCGTGCGCCCGCTTCATCCTGCATCACCTGCCCCAAGGCGGCGGCGTGGGTGAGCACGCCGACAAATCGCCCTTGGGCATTGAGCACCGGAAGACGCGGATGGGTGTTCCAGGCGCTCAATTCGCGCACCGAGTACACCCCTTGCAGTGCTTTCAAATGGACCGGAGACGGCTGCATGAGCCGGTCTATCTCCTCGGTTTCCGGCGCGCCGGCCAGCGCCGGCAAGGGCACGATGCCAAGCACGCGGCGACCTGCATCGAGCACGAATGCGCTCTCGCTGAGCGGCAGACTCTCCTGCTTGAACAACTGCTGCGCGTCCTTCACGGTGGTGCCGCTGATCAGCGTCAGGGCACGACTTTGCATGGCTTGGCCGATGCTGCCCGGCGGATAGGCAAGCAGGCGCCGAAGCAGCACCGCCCGCCGCTTCGGCAACGCATCCAGCAGCCGCTTTCGGGTGGCCGCGCCGGGAATGCCAAGCAACCCCGCCAGTTCATCGTCGTTGAGTGCTGCCAGTGCCTTGCCCAGGCTCGGGGTCGGCCAGGCCACGAGGACATCCGAGGCAATCGCCGGTGGCAGCGCGCACAAGGTCACGCCGAGTCCGCGAAAGTCCTTGGCGGCAAGCGTGTCATGCAGGGTCTCCGCCAGCGTTGCGGGCGGGTGGAGCGCCAGCACGGCAGCCGCTTCATGGGGATGATCGGTGACGAAGGCCACCGCCAGCGGGTTGAGACCGAAGGCCATATCAGGTCTCCATCTCGTCATTCGGTTCCAGATCGACGCGCATCGCCGCCTGCTGCTCAAACCAATGGGCCGGCACCGAAATCACCCCTTCCTCAGTCTCGATCAGCACTGTCGTCGGCGTGAATTCCAGGACCTCGCCATCGATGTCGCCGATTCGCACCCGGTTACCGATGCGATACACCCGACGCAGATAATGCGCGGCGATCATGTTGGTCACGGTGCCGCGTGCGCCCAGACCGAAAGCGAGCGCGATGGCCAGCATCAGCGCCGCGAACGCAATCATGATGAGTGCCGCAAGCAGGCTGACATCGACACCCAGCTGGCCCAATGCAATCAGGGCGCTGATCGCCAGGATCAGACCATGCAGCAGACGTGCGACCAGGATGCCGCGCGCCGCATGGCCACTGCTACTGACCCGCACGATCGCCTCACGGACCACGTTCGCGAACAGGAAGCCGACCAGGAAGATGGTAATGGCGCCAAACAGGGCGGGCAGCACCGACAGCAGCTTGCCCAGACCACTCGCCAGCCCAGGGAGACCGAGCACATCCGCTGCCAGGGTCAGCGCCAGCAACAGCACCAGCCAGAACATCACCGCCGAGAGAATCTGCGCCGGGGTGTGCTGCACCGCCAGTCGGCGGGTATGACGGCGCCAGCCCATGCGACTGGCAAAGCGATCCAGCCCCTCCCCGAGACGCAGGATCAGCGCCTGCACGCCTCTGGCGAGCAGCCAGCCCAGAATCAATACCGCGATCGCCCCGAGCAGGCTGGGCAGATACGCGCCGAGCATTCTCCCGACATCGCTGAGGCTGTTCAGTATCGTGCTATGCCAGCTGTCTATCTGTTCCATGCCACATCAACCTCAAGAGGACACCCATTGCGGGCCGTGGTTACGCTAGCACGCCGACTCGGTACGCCGTAATCGCACCGAGCCTCGGTTTTGTTAATCGGATTCAATCTTGTAGATCAGATCGACCGACTGTGTCCGGGCACTGCGCCCTTCCAGGTCCAGACCCTCCGCGAGACGCAGGCGGGCGAGCACCGCACCGGTGTTGTCGAACACATTCAGGCTGTAACCGATGAACAGGTCCGGGTTCAGGTACTTGCCCAGCTTCACCGAGGTGGCCTCAATGCCCGACCCGGTGTCGATCCCGAGTTCATCCAGGCCGAATTCCCGACGGATTGCGGCAAGCTGCGGCGCACCCTTGTCGATCCCCAAGCCCAATGCCGCCGCGTACACATCGATCTTGCCGCCCTTGCCCGCCTCGCTCAGCGGACGCCCCGTCAGCAGATAGGAAAGCGCATCGGCATCGCTGCTCGAAGGGGTGCTGCCTACGGTGAGGCGCGGTGCATGCAGATTTCCGGTGACATCGACATGCGCGGTCACCTGGCCGTCTGCGGATTTGCGTGTGGCACGAAGATCAAGCGACGGGTTATCCGGAGGACCGGCAAACATGAGATGGCCGCGCGCCAGGGTGAGCGCCTGGCCATACGCCTTGTAACGGCCTTCGCGAACATCGATCCGGCCCTCCGCATGCTCACGCCCCTTGTCGAGTCTCACCCGTACACGCCCGCCCAGGCGCGCCTTCAGGTCAAACGCATCGATACGGACGTCGTCCCCAAGACGCACCGTCACATCGGCAGCCACCCCAGCGGGCGGCGGCTCCGGCGCCGGAGCGGCCTCCACCGCCAGCGGGGCGCCCGCATCCGGCGTCTCACCGATGATTACCTCATCCGGAGACACTTTCAGCGTGCTCGCCGGTGCACTCGCGATCACGATGTCCACGGTCGGCACGAACACCTCACCACTCAGGCTGCGTTGTTGCCCCGCCTGGTGGAAATGCAGATCCGGACGGGCATCCATATAGACATCCGCGAGGCGCAGGACCGGGACTGTATCGCCGCCCAGATGCAGATCCAGTTGCGGCCCATCCACCAACACCTCGCCCGACAACGTCAACCGGCCCGTGCGTCCAGCCCGATCCCCTTGTGCCGGGGCGACAAGCGGCAGTTCGCCGTCGAGCCGGATGCCCTGACCATCCGGGGTGGCATGCACCCTGAGCTCTGCGTCCTGGATCTGCGTACCCAGATCGGCCAGCGTTGCCGACTTCACCCGCAGACGCCCATCGGCCGTCAGATTCGGCGCGGATAAACGCCCGCCCAGCGTCGCCGCCAGCGACAGGTCGCCGCGTACCTCCCGCACCCCGGGCAGGGTCGCCGCCAGCCACGCCAGATCGTCGGATTTCGCCTGCAGCGTGCCGCTCACGGCCTCGGGGTCCCGTTTCGAGCCATGACTGAGCGCCACATCCAGGTGGGCCCGCCCATCGAGTTCCACCACCGCCTTGACCTCGCCATGACCGTGCTGCTGCCGGTAGCGCGCCTCGCCCACCGTGAACGGCAGAGTTTCCGGGAAGTCGAGCGGCGGATCGCGCCAGCGCAGACGCCCCTTCATGGGCGCGACATCGACATCGATACGTTCGCCGTCGATACGCGCACGGGCGTTCAACAGAGCACCGACATCCGCAACGAGCGCCGGCATCTCGAATCCGGCCAGCGCATCCGCCGCCCGGATGACCCGCTTCAGCGGTAATTCGCGGGTCTCCAGATCGGCGCGAAGGCCCGTGCCCTTGCGCCAGCGTCCGGCACCGCACAGCGCACTCTCGTTCTGATTCAGGCAGATGCGTTCAAGCGACGCCTGATCGCCCGCAAACGACAACGCAACCGGTGATGGGCTGCGCCATTCCCCCAGGCCCTTACTGGCGAGATTCAGGTTCGTTATCTGCCCTGCCCACATGCCGTCATGCGCCTTCACCGCGCCGGCGGCCCGTGCATCGAGCGTCACGGTATCGCTGCCGATCGGCAGCGTCATCGCCAGCGCAAGTCGATGCGCGTCGAGATTCCCCTGCAGTTGCGCGCCAAGCCGGTCGATCCCGGTACCGCCGACCCGCATCTGATCTATCTCGATGTTCGCGGAAAGGGTGTCCTGACTCCGCTCGCTCCCGGTGCCCATTCGCCAGTCGGCCTCGATCTTTCCGAGCGCCAGTCCGGCTTCCGGCCAGGTGATGGCTTCGCCACGGGTTTTGAGATCAAGGCCAAGCCTGGGCCAGGTGCCGAGCGCCTTGAAATCCGTATCGAGATAGCCGGACGCCCCCGGCAACAAGGTGCCCGGTTCGGGCAATTTGAGACTGCCGCGCAGGTCCAGATGCGGCGCGCTGGCGGCAAGCCCGCTCAGCTGACCGTTCAGTTCCAGGCGATTGCGACCGCTATTCAGGGTCAGGGCGTCAAAGCCAAGTGCGCCGTCTTGCCACGCGATCTGTCCGCTTCCGGCAATATCGGCACCCCGCAACCGCCCGCTCAAGGCGTCTATCCGCAGGCGTGCGCGGATTGCTTGCGAACCTTTCCCGGCCTGGGCATCGACATGAAACCGTGCCCCCACCCTGCCCGGCCAATCCGTAACCCATCGCCCGGGATCGAGATCGTTCAGGACCACATCCAGCGCAGCGGTCAGCGTGTCCCGCCACGACACCGTGCCGCTGAGCACCGCCGAGGTGTCGCCATCGACGATGGAGAGCCGTTCGACTTCCAGGACATTCGGGCGACCCTGGGCGCTCAGGGTGAGAGGCAGTGTTGCGCCACCCGCAACGGTGAGCGCCGTTTTCAGGTCCACCGCAAACTGCAACAAGCCGCCTTGCAGCTGTGCGGAACCGGCGGAAACGCGAATCCCATCGTCCGGAACCGGAAGCGCCCCATCGACCCAGTTCAGCGCCAGACGAAACCCTGGATTCCAGGGTTGGGCGTTGCCGAATCCGGGTTCCAGAACCCCCCGTGCGTCAAGCTCGAACGGCTCGACGAGCCGATGCTCGAAACCGACCTTCGCCAGGGTGCCGGAAAGCGTCAGTTCTCCCGCCAACGGCTGATTCGGATCGGTGCTCGTCCAGTCGGTCTGCCATTGCAGGGCGCCGTCCCCGGTGAATGGCAGGAAACCGCGTGCCTGCACGTTCCAGGGCGTGCCGGTCACCGAGAGCGAGGTCAGGGTCAGACCGGGCTCGGCAGCGGACAGCACCGCCGCAAGATGCCCCTCGAACAGGCGCTCGCCACGCTGCTGTATGCGCAAGGACGCCACCCGCAACGCATCGATTCGCAGGCGTATGGGGAGTCGGATTTCCGGCAGCTCCGGTACCGGAAGATTTTCGAGATCAAGCGGTTCACTCGCCGTGCCGTCCAAGGTGACCTCGAGCGTTTTCAGGGTCACGTGAGCGAGGCGCAGTTCGCCGTGCCAAAGCGCACCCCAGATTGGCTCAAGCTGTACCCGGTCGATCGCGATCCGGCCATCGTCTGGGCCATCGGTTGGGCCATCGGTTGGGCCGGTCAGGACCCGCACATCCCGCAAGCTGGGCGTACCCAGCAACACACCTTCAACCGCTCGGACCTGCACACCGGCGGCGCGCAGCATCGGATCGAGCTGCCGCCAGGCAAAGCGCAGTCCCGATTCGGTACTCAACAGCCACAGCACGAGCCCCGCCAGCAGAAGCGCGACAATCAGCAATCCCGCCGATAACGCAAGCCAGGGGCGGCGTCGCAATCCGGCCAGGCGTTGGTGAAGACTCAAAATGCGGTGCCCAGGCTGAAATGCAGTCGAAAATCGTCGCGGGCGGTATCGCTGGGAATCGCAAAATCCAGCTTCACCTTGCCGATCGGCGAGTTCCAGCGCGCCCCCAGCCCATAGCCGTATTCGAGCTCCGGCCGGCTGTTGAACGCGTTACCGGCGTCGAGGAAGGTGGCAATACCCCAACTCTCGGTGAGGCGCCGCTCGACCTCGGTACTCAGCACAATAAGATGACGCCCGCCAACGACCTGTCCCGACGCGTTGTGCGGCCCGAGCCGCTTGAAGCCGTATCCGCGCACGCTGTTGTCGCCACCCGCGAAGAAGCGCTGACTCGCCGGCAAGGTCGCGAAGGCGCTCGCCGCGCTCAGCCCGAGGTCCATACGCCCGAGCAGGGTCCAGTCGGCATTCACGCGGTGCTGAGCGCGCACCCCCAGTGAAAGCTGCGTGAAACTGGTGTCCGAGATCAGCGCCGTATGTGCCGCCTTGATGCCGAGGCGCACGCTCGCACCATCGCCGGTCGCGAGTTTCGGCACCCACAACCATTCCACCGACGGGAGCAGCAGGGTGCTTTGGTCGATCTCATCCGCAATGCGGGAATCCTCTTCCCGGTACGCGAGACCCAAGGTTTCCGTGAGCGGCTCGTCGAAGCCCGCATAAACCGCCTTGTGGCTGTAATTCGTGCCCAACGTGATCAATGCCGAATCGATGTCAGCGGTCACCTCATCACGCAGGCCGGCCTGTATCGCCCAGCGTTCATTGATCGGATCCTCGCCGGGAATCCGGTATTCGCTGGACAGTTCGCTGACATCCCGCGATGCCAGCGCATTGATGTCCAGCTGATGGCCGGATTCATTGATGCGGCGGTAGGCGTGGCCGGCGGTCACCCGGGGCCCGGTATCGGTGTCGAAACCGACGCCGAAGCGCCAGGCCTTGGCCGGTACGCCGGTCAAGGCTACCCGGACCGGAATGCGATGCTCGGGATTCGGATTGAGGTCCGGCGCAACCTCGACACCACGAAAATAACCCGCATCCCGCATCCGTCGATAGGCCGCTTCGATGGCGGCGGCACTGTACGGGTCGCCCTCATGCAAGCCGAGGATGCGGGCGCTGCGTTCCGCACTCAGGCCGCCGTCGGCGATCTCGATGCGACCGATCCGGTAGCGTGCACCGGTATCGAAATGCAGCACCGCATCCGCCACCCCGCGCTTCGGATCGACGCGCAACTGGCTGACCGAATACATGGAATCCAGATAACCCCGCTCCAGCGCGACTCGCAGCAGGCGGTTCTTGAGTGCGGCATAGTCGGCATGGGTAAGCGGCATGCCGGGTTCCAGGCCCGGCTTGGCAGTGATGCCGGCGAGTACCGGGTCGCTCGCACCCTCCCCATCGAGTTCAAGATCGATCGCCCGCCATATCACCTGGGTGCCGGGGTCGAGACGAATCTCGGCGCTCCAGCAGCCATCGTCCCGCGCCTCGGCGGTCGGTATCTCGACCTCGATGGCAGGCTGGTAGTAACCCAGCGCACGCAGGCCCGGCTCCATCTCTGCGGCCACGTTCCGACGCCGTCGGTCCAGACGCCATTGCGGGGCATTGCATGGCTCCGCCGCGAGACTGAGTGCAGCGCGCAACTGATCGACCTCCGCCACCGGCAGCGTCGATTCGATCTGGATCTGGGGCGTGGCGTCGTTGCCGAACGCGGAACATGCCGCGAATACCAGTGCGGCAGTCAGGATCAGGCGTAACAAGGGGGATTCCCGCACAGTGAGGCGATGAGGAACGTCGCCGCCCCCCACCGCGTTTCAGAGCCAGCGCATGCGCCGGAACAGGTAAAGCAGACCACCGGCGATGGCACCCATGACCGCAATCAGGATGTAGTAACCATGCTCTGCTTTGAGCTCCGGCATGTTCTCAAAGTTCATCCCGTAGATACCCACCAGCAATGACAGGGGAACGAAGGTCACCGTCACCACGGTCAGAACCTTCATGATCTGGTTGAGGTTATGACCGTTGAGGCTGATATAGCCTTCGATCAGGTCGTTGATGACGTCCTGGTAGAGCGTCGCGAGGCTGTTGAAGCGCTCGATGACCTCGACCCGGTCGCGAAATTCATCGGCATGATCCGGATGGTGGTCGCCCACATGCCGACTCAGGCGGCCATAGACCTCGACGTGATAGGCGAGGATGCGGCGCATCTTGCGCAACGCCGTGTTGTAGCTCACCAGTTCCTGCATCAAGGCATCACCCCGACTGTCGAGCAGGACGTCCTCGATGTCATCCAGGCGACGTTCCAGCCCAAGCAGGACGCTGCCGTAACGCTCGGCCAGGCGGCGGGTGAACACCGCCACCAGATCCACGGCACCGGACACCTGTTCGCGCCCCTCGACAAGCGCCTGCCAGCGTGCATCGAGGTAGGGCCAGTCCTGGGTCCGGCGTGTGACCAGCAAGCGATCCGACACGAACAAGGCCACCTGATGGGTACTGAAATCCATGTCGTGCGAGGACGCCTGAAGTGGCTTGAGCAGAAGAAAGAAATCCGCCCCATGAGTGTGAAACTGAGGCGGGTGCCGGGAACGCTGGGCATCTTCGACATCCTGCTCGTCCAGATCGCAATCCCCGGTCAGAAAAGCGAACTCGTCATTGGCCGGCTGGTCGCACAGATCGATCCACAGCCAGCTTTGCGCATCGGACTTCCAGGCCTCGAACAGGCGGCGGTCGCCGCTGCGCACCCCGCCGGTATCGCTGAGCAGGAAACGGATCATGCGCCCGCTCCGTCGTCCGCCGCGCCGTTCTGCCAGGCCCTCTTCAAGCCCGCCATATCCGTGGCGCCAAATGCCGAGCGCAGATGCAGATCCTGCTGCGGGAACGGGATCTCGATGCCATGGGCGTGGAATCGATCCCAGACCCCGAGCAGTACATCGTTGATGACGTTGCCACGCCCCAGCGGTGGATCGTCGATCCAGACACGCAGCTCCAGATCGACGGAGCTATTGCCAAACGCGGTCAGCTGACACTTCGGCTCCGGTGTGCGTTCCACACGTTCGACATCCAGTGCCGCTTCGATACAAAGGCGCTGGGCCAGGCGCGGATCGGCGTTATAGGAAATGCCGACAGGGATGCGCAGACGCACCAGGTTGTCGCTGTATGACCAGTTCTCCACGCGCTGGGTGATCAGTTCCTCGTTGGGGATCAGATGCTCGATCCCATCGCGGGTGATCACCGACGCATAGCGGGCACCCAGGTGATTGATCCAGCCAAAGGTCTGGCCGACGGAGATCACGTCACCGGGCTTGATCGAGCGATCCATCAGCAGGATCACGCCGCTGACCAGGTTGGAGAAAATCTTCTGCAAACCAAAGCCCAGACCGACACCGAGGGCACCGGAGAACACCGCCAATGCGGTGAGATCGATGCCGACCGCCGAGAGCGCAATCAGGATGGCGAACAGGATCAGGCTGATACGCACCAGCTTGGCGCCGAGCACCTTCATCGCCGGGGAAACCGCCGCCGAGCGTTCCAGCTGGCGTTCGATAATGCTGGCGATGGTGCCCGCGAGCCAGAGCGCAAACCACAGGGCCAGACCCGCCTTGATCAAGGTCAGCGGGGAGATACGCAGGGTCCCGGCATTAAACGACCAGCTGTCGAGCATGCTCATCGCCGGTGCCAGCCAGCCGACGATGTTCAACGCCGCGACCGTCCAGGCAATGATCGAAATCGCCCGGGAAACACCTCGATTGACGACCAGCAGCGTTGCCAGACGAATCATCAGCCAGGCGCTGAGAAGGCTTGTGACCACGGTCAGGGCGGCATGTGGCCACCCGAACGAACTCACCACACCGATGGTCATCCATTGCAGGAACAGCCAGGTAATGGTGTTGGACAGGCTGTGCAAACGGCGCACGACACGGTGCAGACCGGGATTCCCCTTGATCTTGTCGAGCACCAGCGACAGCAACCGTTGCAGCCCCGGCGTCAACAGCCAGCGCGCCACCACAAAAATCACCGCAATGATCCCGAACTGGCTCCAGAACCAGGGATCGACGGCCTTCGCAAGCCCGGCGGTGTATATCTCGGTGGCGACAACGCGCAGTTTTTCGATCGAGACAGCGTCAGTCATGCAGTTCTCCGAACGATTTCGGGCAAAGTTTAGCGGGCGTCAAACGAACAGGACCGTGCTTGAGACACCCCCTTGTCGTGTTCACTCTGACATTCGCGTTCACTCTGAAAGGAATCGATTTGCGCGGCAACCCGTTTCTCGATCAGCCCTTGCTGCCCTTGGTACGGGTACGGCTGCGGGAGCTGGACTGGTCAGCGAGACGCTTCTCCATGAACTGGATGATCAGGCCGGCGACATCCTTGCCGGTCGCGGTTTCGATACCTTCCAGGCCGGGCGAGGAATTGACTTCCATGACCACCGGGCCGTGATTGGAGCGCAGGATGTCCACGCCGGCGACATCCAGACCCATGATCCGGGCGGCGCGCACGGCGGTGGATCGTTCTTCCGGCGTCAATCGGGTCAGATTGGCCGAGCCGCCGCGATGCAGATTGGAGCGGAATTCGCCTTCCTTGCCCTGGCGCTTCATCGCCGCCACCACCTTGCCGCCGACCACGAAACAGCGAATGTCGGCGCCGCCGGCTTCCTTGATGAATTCCTGCACGAGAATATTGGCCTGCAAACCCATGAAGGCCTCGATCACCGATTCCGCTGCCTTGGTGGTTTCTGCCAGGACCACCCCGATGCCCTGGGTGCCTTCAAGCAGTTTGATGACGGCCGGTGCGCCACCGACCATCTTCATCAAGTCCTGGATGTCGTCGGGCTTGTGCGCAAAGCCGGTCACCGGCAAGCCGATGCCTTCACGGGCAAGCAGTTGCAGAGACCGTAGTTTGTCGCGCGAACGGCTGATCGCGACCGATTCCGCCAGCGGCATCACGCCCATCATCTCGAACTGGCGAAGTACTGCCGTACCGTAGAAGGTCACCGAAGCGCCGATACGCGGGATCACCGCATCGAAACCGGACAACACCTCTCCCTTGTAGTGAATGGTCGGGCGGCGGGAAGTGATGTTCATGTAGCAGCGCAGCACGTCCAGAACGCGCACTTCATGGCCACGTTCCTGCGCCGCTTCGATGAGCCGGCGGGTGGAATACAGCTTCGGGTTACGCGACAGGATGGCAATTTTCATGGGTGCTCCTTGGGATAGGTTTCACGCTTATTGGACAAACACCGACCTGAGCGGCGCCGTTCATGCTCGCCGTACGGATCGGGAAAGGATTCAGGAGACCAAACCTCCTTGGACATATCAGCGTTCGGGGCGCTCGGCGACCTGTGCAGTCAGGAGTTGATCCGTCGGGATGTGGACACGCTCGCCCTCGGCGGTCTCCAGCACCGCCTCGACGCCGCTGATATGCAGCAGAACGCCCTCGGTTTCGCCGATGCGCAACCACGCACCAGGCCGATAGTTTTCCCGTGCGTAGATGCCGGCGACCAGCTTGGCGGCAATTTCCCGGGTGCCAAGGCCCAGCGACAACGCGATGGCCGCCGCCGCCGCGATCAGAACAATGGCGATCACGGTATTCAACAAGCCGGTCTCGATATCAAGCTGACCGATCGAAAGACTGATCACCAGCACCGCGAGCGCGCCGTATACCAGTCCCCCAATGGCGCTGGCATGCTCCGCGCCCAGACCTGCCGCCGCTTCACGCGCCGCACGGCGGGCAAATCCAGCCGCGCTCAAGCCCAGGACCAGAATCAGGAAAGCGGACGCGACCCGGGGAACGAACAGCGCAAAGGCGTCAATGGTCGCGGTCAGACGCCCAAGCCCGAGCGTCTCGGCAGCGCTGATCAGGAACAGCAGCAATATCAACCAGAAGGTCGCCAGGCCGATCGCCCGGGAAGGATCCACGCTCAAGCCAAGACCGCGCAGGGTACGCTTCACGCCCTCCTGCTTCTCCACCAGCCGATCAAGACCGGCGCGGCGGGCAATCCCGCCCATTGCCCTGGCCGCAAGCTTGGCGGCGATCCAGCCCAGACCCAGCACGACGATGGCCGCGAACAGCTTGGGCAGAAAGGTGCCCACGGTGCCCCAGAGATTGCTCAGGAACTGCTGCAGCGTGGTCCGGAGTATGTCGATGTCCATGCGCATTACCTCTTGGAAATCGCCGGGCCGTTGCCGTGATGATGCTGTCCGGCAGCGGCGACGTAGAGCGCGGCGGCCATTTCCAGCAGCACGCGCCAAAGGCTCAGGGTCCCGAACAGCATCAGGTTCCGGGTTTCCGCGACACGCCGTACATGCGCAGTGATACGTTCCGCACGCGCCGGGCTTCGGGCCTCGCGGTGCACCGCGAACAAGGCGCTTATCTCGGCGTCAGGCACATCGGGTATATCGGCAGATTCATGGGGTTTGTCGGTCATGATTCGGTCACTCGCTGTTTATCGTTTGATAAAGCTCTTTGAAACGATCCTGCGCTCGGTACAGGCGCATTTTTGCGGCACTCAATTTCAGCTCCAACACCTCGGCGATTTCATGGATTGCCAGACCCGCTTCGAAACGCAGGATCAGCAACTCACGCTCGGCGGCGGGTAGGAGGTCCAGGGTGCGCTGCACGACATCCGGGGTGTCGTCCGCAGACGGTGCGGATGGCTCCGGGATTGCATCCAGCGATTCCGCCTCACGCCACTGCTCGCGCCAACTGCGATCACGCTCCAGCCGATTGAGACAATGGTTATGCACGATGCGATATAGCCAGGCTCCGAACGGTGCACGTGCATCGAACCCGGCCAGAGACTGAAACACCCTGAGAAACACTTCCTGCGCGGCGTCCTCGGCTTCGACCGGATCGCGCAAATAGCGACGACAGCTCTGGTAGACGCGCCGTTCGTGACTGCGTACCAGACGTGCGAAGGCCTCCCCCGCGTACGGAAGTTCGTCCTGTACGCGACGGACCAGCCAGGCGTCGGGATCGGAATGAGGGGCGTCTGTCATGACCGAGGGTTTCGCGCGCCGGTTGCCGAATCGATCTGATCGCAGCATGCATGGCGGGCATCTCCGAGCTTAGACGCCGACCAGCCGCAGACCGGCACGGCGCGTCACGGCCAGGCGTCCGTGCCGGGTCTGCAGCACGGCTGGAAGCAGGGCACAGGCGCACTGCACGCGCTTCGCAAAACGACGGGCGACGGTGGCATCGGATACCTTCGACGCCGACGGACATGCACGGCGGTCAACAGCGCCGGCAGCCGCGTGTGAGCGGAATAAAGGCAAGGTGGCCGTCTCCGACCGACCCAAAAGCGCCAAGCAATTGTTCATGCAGCGAATGACCCGCGTTTCGTTAGGCTATGAGGGAAGACACAGCGCGTTCGCGAAAAGTCACATTGCCGGGAAAAATATCTCGGCACCGCGCCGTATCCTTGGGTACCGAGGAGTTAAGGAACCTCTGATTGAATCAGGCACGGTTCAGCGGAATGGCTGAAATTGTCGCTTTCAAGGCGCGGAACGCAGGTAATAGCCGGTCTATTGCCAAATTTCGCAACGCAGAAAGCGGCGATTTCAGACTTCAGATGTCCGTGAACGATTCGATCAGAGGTTCCTCAATGCGGCGCACCGCCGGAACCCGCCTCTAAGCTCGGTGCATGGGGCGCATATTCCAAATTGCGCGCATGCCGGTGACTTTTTTGCGTCATCCTGTGTCCTTGCTCGAATAGCTAACCGTATGGGTGTGTCGTGGATAGTTTGTCTGTCAGTCTGATTGCGATCGTGTTGCTGCTGATCGCGAATGCATTTTTCGTCGCGGCGGAGTTCGCCCTGGTCAAGGCCAAGGGTGTCCGTATCGACCAACTTGCGGATCAGGGATCGTCGTCAGCACGCCTGAATCAACGCATCCGCAATGACCTGGAAGCCTATCTGGCGGCCTGCCAGCTGGGCATCACGATGGCCTCCCTGGGCTTGGGCTGGGTCGGTGAGCCGGCAGTGTCGGCCATGCTGCATCCGCTGTTCGTGAGCATGGGCATTGCCGGCGACGCGCTGCATACCGTCTCTTTCCTGCTTGGCTTTCTGATCTTTTCATCGCTGCACATCGTGGTGGGTGAACAGGTGCCCAAGACCTTCGCCATCCGTCAGCCGGAACCGGTATCGCTGTTCATTGCCTTTCCGTTGCGCGGCTTCTACCTGCTCGCGTTCCCGCTGAACTGGCTGCTCAATCGCGCCAGCGGCGGCATCCTGCACCTGTTCGGGGTCGAGGAAGCGACGCACGGCGACGTCATGACCGGGGACGAACTGAAAGGACTGATCGGGGTTTCCGAGGAGCATGGGCACCTGGAAACCGATAAGGCGGCGATGCTGACCAATCTGTTCGAGTTCGACACCCGCACGGTAGGCCGGGTCATGGTGCCCCGGACCGAGGTCGATCTGCTCGATCTGCGCGCCACGCAGGCGGAAAACATGCGTCTGATTCGGGAGACCGGCCATTCGCGTTTCCCGCTCATCGATGGCGACCCGGACAATCCCATCGGCGTCGTCCTGGCGAAGGAACTGTTCAACGCCATGATCGACGGCGACCATTCGCCGTGGGCCGATCTGCGCGGCTATGCGCGTGACCCCCTGATCGTGCCCGAGACCATGATGGTCAGCCGGCTTTTTGAAACCATGCGCAGCACCCAGGCGCACATGGCCATCGTGGTCGATGAATACGGCGACTTCGCCGGTCTGGTCTCGCTCGAAGACCTGCTTGAGGAAATCGTCGGCGAAATCGCCGACGAACTCGATGACGCAGCCGATGAACTGTCCCTGACGCCGGAAGGGGAAGGCTGGACCGCGCCCGGTCTGATCTCGCTCGGCGACATGGAGCGTGCCCTGAGCATCCACATCCCCGATGAGGTCGATGCCAACACCCTGTCCGGCCTGTTGATGGCGCGACTCGGGCGGCTGCCGGTGGTTGGCGACCAGGTCGAGTGTTGCGGTTTGCGTGCGATCGTCCGTGCAATCAAGGACCGCCATGTCGATCAGGTCTACCTGCATCGCATCGTCGATTCGGGCGAGATGCCTCACGGCAACGATGGCCTTGGCAACGCCACCGACTGACATCGTCCGCACATGGCTTTTACCCCCGCGATGGCGCGGGGCCCCCAAACCCTCCTGATGCACCGACTTCGGTGAAGGGAAACCCGATGCTTGAAGACAACAAGCCCGACGCAATCGCCTCTGCAGAGTCTGCCGAGGCGCAGTTCGAAGAACGCGCCCGCCTTGCGGCGTGGTTGGCGGATACCGGCGACCGCACCGCGTTGTCCGCGCACGTCGCCCAGATGTCCAACGAAGACGTCGCATCACTGCTTTCGGTGGTCTTCGGAGAGACCCGCTCGCGACTCTGGTCGGCACTGGAGGAATCCCGTCGCGCCGATCTCGGCCCGATTCTCGATACCGACACCTCCGACTCACTGACTCAGAGCAAGGAGAGCACCACCACACCGGACATCATCCGTCAGCTGCATGACGCGCTGGACGACGAGGATGCCGTGCGGGTTGCCGAACTTGTCGCAAGCGCGACCGAGCATGACCTCGCCGACACCCTTGAGGCCATGCCCGATCCCGGGCGTCGCGAGCTGTGGGACGCCATTCCCGACGACAAACGCACCGAAGTCCTGATCTGGCTGGACGAAGGCGCACGCGCCTCGCTGCTGGCGGGCATGACCGAGGCGGAGGTCGTACCGCTGGTCCGCGACATGGAGCACGACGACCTCGTGGAAGTCGTCGAATCGGTCTCGGACGAGCTCGCCGACGCGATCCTGCGCTCCCTGCCCAAGGACGAGCGCGCCAACATGGAAGCGCGCCTGCTCTATCCCGAGGATTGCGCCGGCCGTCTCATGGAGGACGAATGGGTCGCGGTGCGCGCCGACGTCAGCCTGGAGGTCGTCGGCCGCTATCTCAAACGTCTCGGTTCACTGCCCTCGCATACCGACGGCCTGATGGTGGTCGACCGGGAAGGCCATTATCTGGGCAAATTGCCGGTCTCCATCCTGCTCACCCGCGACGAGTCGCTGCAGGTCGCCTCGGTGATGGAAAGCAATGTGGACTGGGTCACGGTCGATATGGATCAGGCCGATGTCGCCGATCTGTTCGAGCGCCGCGAGGTCGCCTCGATCGCGGTTGTCGATGGCACCCACAAGTTGATCGGTCGCATCACCCTGGATGATGTCATCGACGTCATCCGCGAGGAAGCGGAAGCGCCATTGCTGCATATGGCCGGTCTGGACGACGACGAGGATCTGTTCGCGCCGGTGTTGATCTCCGCGCGACGCCGCATGGTCTGGCTGGGGATCAATCTCGCCACCGCGTTTCTCGCCGCCTATGTGATCGGCCTGTTCGAGGCGACCTTGCAGCAGGTGGTTGCCCTGGCGGTATTGATGCCGATCGTCGCCAGCATGGGCGGGATCGCCGGTAGCCAGACCCTGACCCTGGCGATTCGCGGTCTGGCTCTCGACCAGATTACGACCTCGAATACCCGCTGGCTGGCGATCAAGGAGGTGACCATCGCCGGGATCAACGGCTTGCTCTGGGCATTGGTGGTGTCGTTCATCGCCTGGGCCTGGTTCGGGGATGTGCGTATTTCCGTGGTGATCGCGGTCGCCATGCTCCTCAATCAGTTTGCAGCGGCCGCCGCCGGGCTGGGCGTACCGCTGGTCCTCGACCGGCTTGGTATCGACCCCGCGCTGTCCGGGTCGGTGGTGCTGACCACGGTCACCGATGTGGTCGGCTTCATGAGCTTCCTCGGACTGGCGACGCTGGTGCTGTTGTAAGCGGTTGGGCGCGCACCACCATGTTCAATAGCGAATCTCGGCTACACCGGCAGCAACCCTGGGTCTATTTCGTGCTCGGCTTCGGCGTCCTGCTGTTGTTGGCGAGCTGGATAAACCGAGATCGCCGCGTGGAGGGCGTGGACGTCGATTCCATCCGGCGCGGCGGCGAACTGGTGATCCTGACCCGAAATGCCCCGACGACGTATTACGAGGATCGGGACGAGCAGACGGTCGGCTTTGAACACGATCTCGCGAGTGCATTTGCCAAACGGCTCGGCGTCACGCCGCGCTTCCTCGTCCTGGACACCCTGGAGGAACTGTTTGCGGCACTCACCGCAGGCCGGGGACACCTCATTGCCGCCGGCATCACGCGTACCGATTCCCGCGAACGGGTGTATGGATTCGGTTCCGGTTATCAGAACGTGCAGCAGCAGCTGGTGTGCAATCGAAACGCCCCGATTCCCGCGAAACCGGCGGATCTGCTTTCGCGCAAGCTCATCGTCATCGCCGGCAGCAGTTATCTGGACAGCCTCAATCGTCTCCGCGAGCAGCTGCCGGCGCTGACCTGGACGGTGAGTTCCGACCACGATACCGAGCAGTTGCTCGAAGCGGTGGCCAACGGTGCCCAGGACTGCACGGTGGCGGATTCCAATATCGTGGCCATCAACCGGCGCTACTACCCGGAACTGGCGGTGGCCTTTCCAATGGGTGAACAGGAAACGCTCGGTTGGGTGACGGTGCCCGAGGCCCGGGGACTCATCAAGGAAATCGACCGCTTTATCGAATCCGCCGAAACCGGGGGGACGATTGCGGCCCTGTATGAGCGCTACTACGGGCACATCGAGATCTTCGACTATCAGGACCTGAGCGTGTTCCGACAACGGATCGGCGAGCGCCTGCCGGAATACCGCGAACTCTTTGAAGCGGCGGGAAAAAAACACCATCTTCCGTGGACGCTGCTCGCCGCTCAGGCGTATCAGGAGTCGCATTGGGACCCGCGCGCCAAAAGCCCGACCGGGGTCCGGGGCATCATGATGCTCACGCAGCCGACTGCGGATGCGATGGGCGTCGAAGATCGGCTCGATCCAAATCAGAGCATCTTTGGCGGCGCCAAGTACCTGGAACGGCTGCGAAACCGGCTTTCCAAGGAGATGACGGACCCGGATGAAACACTCTGGCAGGCACTGGCTGCGTACAACGTGGGAATGGCGCATCTGCGCGATGCCCGCATTCTGGCCAAGCGACACAAGCGCAGACCGAATCGGTGGCATGACCTCAAGGAGATATTGCCGCTGCTGGAGCAACGTCCGTTCTTCAAAACCCTCAAACACGGGTACGCACGCGGGCAGGAACCGGTGCGCTACGTGCAACGGGTGCGCGAGTACGAGCAGGTATTGAAATCGACGCTACGCTGATCCGCCTCAACGAGCTGTGCTGAGGTCCCGTGCCGGGGTCAGTTCGACCCGACTGTTGGACAGACGCTGGTAAACCCGACGACGACGCAGGATCGGCCACCAATCGTAAAGATAGAGCTCAAGCGGGCGCCACATGGCCACCCAGGCACCGATCAGCAGGGCGGTGGCCGCGAATTGACCGAGGTGTCCCGGCCAGGCCTGGCTGACCCAGGTGGAGGCCACGTTCCCGACCAGAAGCACGGCCAGACCGATCGTCAGGGTGATTCGGGCAATACGCAGATGCTCCCGCATCTCTCGTTCCGCCAGCTCAGCCCGGTATCGGAAGTAGTTCCGGATCGCCGCCTCGATGTCGCCTTCCCCGGCTGGCTCCCCGAACTGCATGCGCAAGACCAGGGGCTCCTGCTTGCCGCAATCACCGGCGGCGCTGACCATGAATTCGACCGCATCGCGATCCAGATCCCGTTCCGTGAACGGAGATGGATCCAGGGAATTGAACAGCTGGGCGATGGTGCGCAAGCGCAGTTCGATCACACACGACATGGCGACGCCCGTGCTCAGTCGATGACGACGTGCGGGTTGCCGAGTCCGAGCGCGTTGATCTGCACGGTGAGCCGGTCGGCATCGCGCACCGCACCATATGGCCCCATACGCACCCGGTAGATCGGCCCGGTTGCCCCAGCGCCGGGAACCACCTGGGCGTTCTCGAACTTGGCCGCGCGTAACTGACCCACCAGTTTCTCGGCATTGGCCTGGCTGCTGAATGCGCCAAGCTGCAAGTAGACATCCCCGCCCACCGAGGTCCCGGGCTCCTCGGCGGTCTGTTCTTCCTGCGTCAGGGTCGAAGCGGATCGGTCAACGGTCTGCGCCGTGGGTTCGTCCGTGGGTTCGTCCCTGGATTCTGGGGCGGGCTGGGCGAGGGCGCGTTGATTCGGATTGCTGCGCTCGGGACTGGCCGCCATCGGTGCCGCAGGGGTCGCGGCGACGCGGGTTTCCGGCATTCCCGGATCAAGCGCACGCACCTCGACATGCCCCGTTCCCTTCTGTGCGATACCCAGTTTCATCGCGGCGGCGTAGGACAGATCGATGATACGCCCATCATGAAACGGCCCCCGATCGTTGACCCGCACCACGACCGATCGACCGTTGTCGAGACTGGTCACGCGAACATAAGTCGGCAGCGGCAGGGATTTATGCGCGGCGGTCATCGCGAGCATGTCGTAGGGCTCGCGGTTTGAGGTCAGACGACCGTGAAACTTCTTCCCGTACCAGGAAGCGATGCCGCGCTCGACATAGCCATGCGAACTTTCCATGACGTAATAACGCTGCCCCATGACCTTGTAGGACTCCGGATTGCCATAGCGGCTGCGGGGCTCCGGACGCGGTACTGCGTCCGGGATGTTGCTCACATCCACGTCGCCATCGGGTGGACGGTCTCCGGCCAGATAACCCCCGCCACCATCGCCGCTCACATTGCCTCCGCCGCCGCAGCCGACCAGCTGCGTGATCAGGACGCTCAGCAGCATCACCAGCGGAAGGCGGAGGTGTCCCATCATTTAATCGACGAAACTGGCATCACGCTGTTCGAGCTTGAGGCAGCTGCCCCGAATCGCATTGGCAAGCTGGGTAACCACCAGCGCATAACGATGGCTGTGGTTGTAGCGGGTGATGACGTAGAAGTTGTCGAAACCCAACCAATATTCCGGACCGTTCTCCGCATCCATTTCCATGAACAGCAACCGGGCATCGTCCCGCGCCTGAATGTCGGGCTGAACGCCGTGCGATGCGAGCGCCGAGAACGGCGTCGCCGGCTTGAGCCCTTCCTGCAGCAACTCCTTGTAGCCACTGCCCTGAACCCGGGCCGTGGCGGCGATCAGATCGCCCTGCCTCCAGCCATGCTTCTTCAGGTAGTAGGCAATGCTGCCGACGATGTCGGGAATCGAGTTCCACAGGTCTCGATGCTTGTCGTCATCGAAATCGACGGTGTAGCTGCGATAGCTGCTGGGAATGAATTGTCCCCAACCCATCGCGCCGGCATACGAACCCTTCGGCTCCAGCGGATCCCAGCCCTCGTCACGCGCCAGAATCAGAAACTGCGCCAGTTCGCTACGGAAGAAGCGCGCCCGGGGCGGGTACGCAAACGCCAGCGTGGATAACGCATCGATGACACGGTGACGACCGATGATGCTGCCGTAATGCGTCTCGACACCGATCAGCGCGGTGATGATCTCCGGCGGTACGCCGTAGACCTCTTCCGCACGTCCCAACCAATGGGCATTGTCGGCGCAGAATTTCTTGCCGCCTTCGATACGACGCTCGGTCATGAATATCTTGCGGTAATCCTTCCAGGGTTTGCCTTCGGCGGGCCGGGTCATGAGATCGACGATGTCCTGACGCAGTTCGACCTTGTCGAACAAGGCCTCAAGTTGCCCGGCATCAAAGCCTTGCTGGGACACCATTTCGGCGATGAAGGCACGCGCATCGGGACGATCCATGACCTTGCCGATCCCCGCCAGAGCGGGCAGAGAAAGGGCCAGAAGTGCGATCGCGGCAATACCGGCCAGAGAGCGCAGCGTACGAGAGAGGGAATGAGACATAGTCAGGTCGGCAGAAGTCTGCGGTGGGTGTGAACGGCCATCAGGATACCGAAGCCCGCCATGAGGGTCACCAGCGAGGTCCCACCGTAACTGACCAGTGGCAAGGGTACGCCGACAACCGGCAGCAGGCCGGAAACCATGCCGGTATTGACCAGCAGGTAGACCAGGAAAGTGAGTGAAATGCTCCCTGCGAGCAGGCGCGAAAAACTGTCCTGGGCAACCGTTGCGATATACAGCCCGCGCCCCACGATGAGCATGTAGATCAGCAACAGGACGAGCGCACCGATCAACCCGAATTCCTCACCGAACACCGCAAAAATGAAATCGGTGGAACGCTCGGGAAGAAAGTCCAGATGCGACTGGGTGCCGTTCAGCCAACCCTTGCCATAAGTGCCGCCCGAACCGATTGCGATGGTCGATTGGATGATGTGATAGCCGGAGCCGAGCGGGTCCTCCTGCGGGTTCAGAAAGGTCAGCACACGCTGGCGCTGATAGTCCTTCATGCCGTATTCCCACAGAATCCATGCGCCTGGAACCGCGAGCACCGTGGCACCGCCCAACAGACGCCAGCTCAATCCACCCAGGAAAAGGACAAAGAAGCCGGAGCTGGCGATCAGCAAGGAAGTGCCCAGATCCGGCTGCTTGGCGATCAGCAATACCGGCACCACCATCAGCAAAAGCCCGCCAAGCAGACGCCAGAAGGATGGCGGCAACGGCTTCTGGGCAAGATGCCGCGCAAGCATCATCGGCACCGCGAGTTTCATCGCCTCGGACGGCTGGAAGCGGACGAAACCGAGGTCCAGCCATCGCTGTGCACCTTTGCCGATGTCGCCAACCGCCAACACGGCAACCAGCAGACCGGTCCCGGCAATGAACAGCCACGGGCTCCATTGATACAGGCGACGCGGTGGCACCTGCGCCAGCAACACCATCACCGCCACCGCCAGACCGATGCGGAGCAATTGGCGAACGACCAGGTCGGTATGACCGCCCCCGGCGCTGTACAACACCGCCAGGCCAAGTCCGCCAAGCACGAAGAGTCCCAGTAACAGCGGCCCATCCAGATGCATGCGCGCCAACAGTCCACGCCGCTGACCCGGGGAAGACCCACGGCCGGTAAGCGGGATATCCAGGGCTCTCATCGTGCGCTCCCGCTCATCGATCTGCGTTGCCGAAGGTCTACGCTGATCCGGTCAATTCCCATCGCTCACACCCTGCGAGGCGAAAAATGCGTCGTAGACCGCCCGGGCCACCGGCGCAGCCGCTGAACCGCCATGACCGCCGTGCTCGACAACGACGGCCACGGCAATCTGAGGATCTTCATAGGGGGCGTAGGACATGAACAAGGCATGATCGCGCAGTTTCTCATGTACCTCGTTCTCCTTGTATTCCTCCTCCTGCCCGACCGTGAACACCTGTGCCGTACCGGTCTTGCCAGCAATATGCACCGGTGCATCGATACCGATGCGACGTGCCGTGCCGGACGGCGAATTCACCACATCGAACATCGCGGTGAGGGCGGCATCCCAATTGGCTTCCTTTCGTCGCGGTACCGGCGGCAAGGCCTCCGGGTCGATGATCGCAATCTCGCCGGTAATCGGATTCTCTTCCGCGCTCACCACATGCGGGCGATAACCGACACCCCGATTGGCGAGGACGGCGGTGGCGGCAGACAGTTGCAAGGGGGTGACCAGGGTAAACCCCTGGCCGATCCCGGTGATGACCGTCTCACCCGGAAACCAGGCCTGTCCCCGGGCACGGCGTTTCCATTCCCGCGACGGCATAAGGCCGCCGAGTTCACCGGATATATCGACCCCGGTAACGCGACCGAAACCGAAATGGTCCATGAAATCGTGCATCCGATCGATGCCGAGTTTGACGGCAAGCTCGTAGTAATACACATCGCAGGACTGAACCACGGATTTGTTCACATCGGTCCAACCGTGACCGGTCTTCTTCCAGTCGCGGTATTTATGATCCTCATCGTTCGGCAAGGAGTAATAGCCGGGGCAGAAGACACGATGTTTGGCATCGACCGTCCCGGTTTCCAGTCCGGCGAGCGCGTAAAACGGCTTGACCGTCGATCCGGGAGGATATTGTCCGCGCAGCACGCGGTTGAACAACGGGCGATCCGGGTCGTCGCGCAAGGCGGAGTAGGCCTTGCTGCTGATCCCGTTGACGAACAGATTCGGATCGAACCCCGGGTTGCTGACCATCGCCAGCACCTCGCCGTTGTTCGGATCGATGGCGACCACCGCCCCCGCCCGCCCGGCGAGCGACTCCTCGGCGGCATGTTGCAGGCGATGGTCGATGGTCAGATACAGATTGCGACCGGGATCGGGCGGGGTCACATCCAGCTCGCGGACCAGGCGTCCGACCGCATTCACCTCGGCGCGGCGATAACCGACCGTGCCGTGCAGCACATCCTCATAGGTCAACTCGACGCCGGTCTTGCCGATATGGTTGGTGCCCGCGTAATTGGCCTCGTCGATGCGTTCGAGTTCGCGCTCGTTGATGCGCCCGACATACCCCACCACATGTCCGAGCGGCCCACCTTGAGGGTAATGCCGGGTCAGACCGGCGGTGATGTCCACCCCCGGAAAGCGATACCGGTTCACCGCCAGACGCGCGACCTCCTCCGCGCTCAGACGCAGGCGCAACGGAATCCCCTCGAACGCCCGCTTGCGCCAACGCAGACGCTGAAAGCGACGCAGATCGGCGGGGGAAACATCAACGATCTCCGCCAAGCCCGCGAGCGTGGCATCAAGATCGTCAACCTGCTCCCGGGTGATTTCCAAGGCATACGAAGGCAGGTTGCCGGCCAGCACCGTGCCATTGCGGTCGTAGATCAGACCCCGCGTCGGCGGAATCGGGAAGATCTTCACCCGGTTGTCTTCCGAAAGGGTCCGGAAATGCGCGTGCTGCAAAACCTGCAACCAATAGAGCCGCGCGATCAGTGCAAGGATCAGCAAGATAAAAAAGACAATCGAGGCAATAACCCGCCCTCGAAACAGACGGATCTCGCGCAGGTGATCATTGAGCGCGACGCGTTCCATCAGGCGTTTACGTCAATTGACCTTGTAGATGACAGCCAGACGCCGCAACAGCAGATACGCGAATGGCCAGATCAGCAGGCTCGATACCGCCGGCGCCCAATATTCCCAACCCCCGACATCCTCGCCGGACACACCCCGTACCCAGAGCGACAGGGACAGATGCAACACCAGCATGGTCATGACCACGAAGGCCTGCTGCCAGACCGGGAATACGCGGATACGCCGATAAAAGCTCAGTGTGAGAAACGCAACCAGCGCGTATCCAAACGCGTATTGCCCCAGCAAGGCACCGCGCGCCACGTCTTCGAGCAGACCGAACAACCAACCGATACCGACCCCATAACTGCGTGGCTGCATCATCACCCAGTAGATCAACACGATGGCCGGCCAATCCGGGCGCCAGACAGCCACACTCGCCGGCAAAGGCATGATCGAGAGGACCAAGGCCACCGCGAAGGTGAACCAGACCAGCCAACGACTATTGCGACGATCAGCCGCCATCAACGACCTTCCTCATCGATTTCCTGGGACGGGACTTCGATGCCACGATGGGTCGAAGGTTCGGCAACCGGTGCAATGGGTGTTGTCTCCGCTGCGGCGATCGGCAAGTCCCCAGACTCTGCGTCCTCCATCGGAGGGGCAACTGGCGGCAACCGCTTGCTGGACTCGGGTGGCCACACCAGCAGCGCCTCCCGTACCCGACCCAGAAACGCGGTGGGTTGCGCATCGACCCGGGCAAACGGCTCTCCCAGATCATGGCTGATATGACTGATCACGCCGACCGGATAACCGGCCGGAAAACGATCGCCCAATCCCGAGGTGACCAACAAATCCCCTTCACGTATATCCGCGTTGTTCGGCAGATAGGGCAGCCTGAGCAGCCGCAGGTCGCCGGTACCGACGGCAACCGTGCGTTCACCGGTCCGGTTCACCTGCACCGGCAGGGCATGACTCGGATCGGTGATCATCAACACCGTTGAAGTCAGCGGACCGACATGCACCACCTGCCCCATGACGCCCCGTGCATCGAGCACCGGCTGACCTTCGAACAGGTCGTCGCCCAGACCCTTGTTGATCAGCACCTCATGGCGATACGGATCCAGGTCCACGGACACCAGCTCCGCAACCAGCATGCGACCGCGAACATGCGTGGTGGAACCCAGCATCTCCCGCAAGCGCTGATTTTCCGCCTCCAGCGCGGCGTATCGCTGCATCCGCACTTCAAGCTGCAAATGTGAGCTGCGCAGCGTCTGGTTCTGTTCCAGCAGACGCTCGCGACTCGCCATATTTTCGTTGAACCAATCCCAGGCCGTAGGCGGAAAGGCCGCAACAACCTGCAAGGGATAAAGCAGCAAAGACAGCGCCGAACGCACGGAACCGAGGTAATTCAGACGATGGTCTGCCGTCATCAACACCACGGACAACAGCCCGAGCAGCACCAGGCGGACCAGTGCCGACGGGCCGCGATAAAAGAGGGAATTGGTGTCGCCGCTCATCGATTATTCGATCACTCGCGCGGCCTTGATCCGAACAGGCGCTGAATTCCAGGCCACAACCGGAATGACACCCCGGGCCTGGGACGAGGGTATGTCGTGGGTCGTCTTATTCCGAGGTAAATACCGCGCCACCATGCTGATCCAGCATCTCCAGGGCCCGACCGCCACCGCGTGCGACACAGGTCAGCGGATCGTCGGCGATGATTACCGGCAGACCGGTCTCTTCCATGATCAGCTTGTCCAGATCGCGCAGCAGTGCACCCCCACCGGTCAGCACGATGCCGCGTTCGGCCACGTCCGCACCCAGTTCCGGCGGGGTCTGTTCCAGGGCACGCTTGACCGCATCGACGATGCCCGCCAGCGGTTCCTGTAGGGCCTCGAGGATTTCGTTGCTGGACAACGTGAAGCTGCGCGGAACGCCCTCGGCGAGATTGCGGCCCTTGACCTCGACTTCCAGGACTTCATTGCCCGGATAAGCCGAACCGATGACTTTCTTGATGTGCTCGGCGGTGGCTTCGCCGATCAGGGTGCCGTAATTGCGGCGCACGTAGCTGACGATGGACTCGTCGAAGCGGTCGCCGCCGATACGCACCGACTCCGAGTAGACCACGCCATTCAGTGAGATGACCGCGACTTCGGAGGTGCCGCCACCGATGTCCAGAACCATGGAGCCACGCGCCTCATCGACCGGCATTCCGGCGCCGATCGCGGCGGCCATCGGCTCTTCGATCAGGAACACATCGCGGGCGCCGGCGCCCGCGGCGGATTCACGAATCGCGCGACGTTCGACCTGGGTGGAGCCGCAGGGCACGCAGACCAGCACACGCGGGCTGGGCCGCAGGAAGCGGTTTTCATGCACCTTGTGGATGAAATGCTGAAGCATCTTTTCGGTGACCGTGAAGTCGGCGATGACGCCGTCCTTCAGCGGACGGATGGTACTGATATTGCCCGGGGTACGACCGAGCATCATCTTCGCCTCGTTGCCGACCGCCGCGATGGTCTTCTGGCCACGCGAACCATCGTGGCGGATGGCCACCACCGACGGCTCATCAAGGACGATGCCCTTGCCGCGCACGAAAATGAGGGTATTGGCGGTACCCAGGTCGATGGACAGATCGTTGGAAAACAGACCGCGAAGGGATTTGAACATCAATGTTATCGCTGTGGTCAGGTGGGCCAGAGATGATGTGGCACGGGAGACGGCACGCGAAGGCCGTCTGAGAAGGCCGCTGAGGCGGGAAATCGTCGGTACTCTAGCAATGGGGTCTGCTTTGGGCAAGGTAGCAACTGTGGTAACTTGCAACGCCTTCACCGGCTTGCAAACAAAGGCCTGACGCATGTCTCTGGACGCCAACGACGTCAACAAAATCGCTCACCTCGCCCGCCTGCGCATCGAAGAGGCGGATGTGCCCGGTTATGCCGCGCAACTTTCCGAAATCCTCGATCTGGTCGAGCAGATGAACGCGGTCGATACCCGCGACGTGCCGCCGATGGCGCACCCGCTCGACGCAGTGCAGCGCCTGCGCCCGGATGTGGTCAGCGAAACCGACCAGCGCGATCACTTCCAGACCATCGCGCCGCAGACCGAAGCGGGCCTCTATCTGGTCCCCAAGGTCATCGAATAACCCTATTCGCAGGAGCGGCTTCAGCCGCGATCGGCGAGCGGATCAGCCCCATCGCCGTTCGTGGCTGAAGCCGCTCCTACATGGAATTGCTTCTTTCCCGGAACACCACCCATGTCATTACATGAAAAGACCCTCGCCGAACTCGCCGCCGGCCTGCGCGCCCGTGAATACCGCAGCGAGGAACTGACCCGACATTTCCTCGACCGCATCGCCGCCCACGACGGCACGCTCAACAGCTTCATCACCGTGACCCCGGAACGCGCCCTGGAACAGGCGCGCGCCGCCGACGCACGCATCGCCGCCGGCGAGACCGGCCCGCTGCTGGGCGTGCCGATCGCGCACAAGGACATCTTCTGCACCAACGGGGTACGCACCTCCTGCGGCTCGAAGATGCTCGACAAGTTCGTTGCGCCCTATGACGCCACCGTGGTCGAAAAACTCGATGCTGCCGGCGTCGTCACGCTGGGCAAGACCAACATGGACGAGTTCGCGATGGGCTCGTCCAACGAGACCAGCTTCTACGGCCCGGTCCGCAACCCCTGGGACACCGAGCGCGTCCCCGGCGGCAGCTCGGGCGGTTCCGCCGCCGCCGTCGCCGCCCGTCTCGCCCCCGCCGCGACCGGCACAGACACCGGCGGCTCGATCCGCCAACCGGCCGCCCTGTGTGGCATCAGCGGCATCAAACCGACCTACGGGCGGGTATCGCGATACGGCATGATCGCGTTTGCCTCCAGCCTCGATCAGGGCGGCGTATTCGCCCAGACCGCCGAAGACTGCGGCCTGTTGCTTGGCGGCATGGCCGGCTTCGACCGCCGCGATTCAACCAGTGTGGATCGGGAAGTCCCCGACTATCTGGCCGGCATCAACGAGGACATCAAAGGCCTGAAGATCGGCCTGCCCAAGGAATACTTCGCCGAAGGCCTCGATGCCGGCGTCGAGCGCACCCTGCGCGACGCACTGAAAGTCTACGAATCGATGGGCGCGGAACTGGTCGAGATCAGCCTCCCGAACAGCGGTCTCTCGGTCCCGGTCTATTACGTGGTCGCCCCGGCGGAATGCTCCTCCAACCTGTCGCGCATGGATGGTGTCCGGTTCGGACATCGCGCCGCCGATCCCAGGGATCTCACCGACCTCTACGAACGCTCGCGCGGTGAAGGTTTCGGCGCGGAAGTGAAGCGCCGCATCATGATCGGCACCTATGCCCTGTCGGCCGGTTATTACGACGCGTATTACCTGAAGGCCCAGCAGTTGCGCCGCCTGATCGCGGACGATTTCAAGCGCGCCTTCGAGCAGGTGGACGTGATCATGGCACCGACCACGCCCGGGACCGCGTTCAAACTTGGCGAAAAGTCCGACGATCCGGTCAGCATGTACCTGTCCGACATCGACACCATCGCCGTTAACCTCGCGGGCGTCCCCGGCATGACCATCCCCGCCGGGTTCGCAGACGGCCTGCCGGTCGGTCTGCAACTGATCGGCAACTACTTCGACGAAGCCCGCCTGCTCAACGTTGCGCACCGCTACCAGCAGGTCACCGACTGGCACAAGCTGGCGCCTGCCGGGTTCTGATCGTCAGTCCCTCTGGAGCCCCTGCAACGGGGGCTCCGCGAGTACCCGGCGGACGTTGAGCAGGCCGGTCATGGAAAGCAACGTGGCGCCGAGCGCGGGGGCCAGAACCCAGGTTCCGGGGTGGAATGCGTAATCCAGGTTGAACACCCGCTCGGCGAGCAGCCAGCCGGCGCCCCAGGCGGCGACGCTGGCGAGCAGGCCGCTCAGGCCTCCGATCAGGACGAATTCGACCAGCGCCGCACGGCGCACCTGGGATCGGCTTGCGCCGAAGCTGCGCAGCAAGGCGACCTCTCGGGCACGTTCCGCCCGTTCCGCCTGGAACGCGGCCAGAAACACGACCAGCGCGGCGATCAGCGTGAAGCCGAACACACCCTCGACGGCCAGCGCGGCGCGGTCGATCAAGGTGCGCACCTGCTCGATCAACGCCCCGACATCGATGGCGTTGACCGTCGGAAAACGTCGGTTGAGCTCCGGAATGGTGCGGTGATCGGCATCCGGGAGATGGAAACTGGTCACCCAGGTCGCAGGCTGATCGACCAGAGCGGCGGGATTCATGAGCACGAAGAAATTGACCTGGAACGAGTCCCAGTCCACTTCCCTCAGACTCATGACACGCGCCTCCAACGGCGATCCGGCGATGTCGAAACGCAAGGTGTCACCCAGCCCCAGCCCAAGACTTCGGGCAAAGCGCTGCTCCAGCGATACCTCGTTGTCGGTGGCATCCGCACCCCACCACCAACCCGCCAACAGGCGATTTGCGCGCGGCAGTTGCGCGGACTGGGAAAGATTGTGATCGCGATGCGCGAACCGCTCGCCGCGTTCATCCGCAAACGTGATCTCATCGATCGGCGTGCCGTTCAGATGCGTCAGGCGGGCGCGCACCATCGGGTAAAACCGGGGTTCGGCAACGCCTCGCTGCATCAGCAAGGCGCGCAGCGGCGCCACCTCATCGGGCTGCACGTTGATCAGGAACTGGTTCGGGGCATCCTTGGCCACGGTGTCCTGCCAGGCCGCCAGCAAATCCACCCGGACCACCGCCAGCAGCAGGATGACCGCCATGCCGGTCGCGAAGGCCCCGATCTGCAACACCGCCAGGCCGCGACGACGTTGCAAAGCCCCAAGCCCGAAGCGTAGCGCCCACGGTCGCAAGGACCCGGCACGCACGCTCCATCCGCGTCCCAGCGACAGCACCGTCCAGGCAACAACGCTGAACGCGACGGTCATACCGAGCAGGCCCATCAGCGCATAACCGGCCAGTTGCCAGTCCCCGGCCTGCCAACGCACCAGGAGAATCAATGCCACCGCTGCGCTGAGCAGCAACACCCAGGTCGATGCGGACGGCGCGCCAAGGTCACGCCGTAGAACCCGCAACGGCGAAACCGCGCGCAGGCGCCACACCGAAGGCAGCGCGAATCCCGCCAGGGTCACCATGGCCGTCAAGACGCCGATGCCCGCGCCGCGCCACGACGGTGGTGGCAGTTCGGAGGCAAACAATTCCGCCAACACCCGCCCCAGGCCAGCCTGTGCCAGCCAGGCAAGGCACAGACCGATCAATACAGAAATGCCGCCAATCCCGAGCAGGCGCAGCAGATAGAGGGAAAGGATCCGATTCTGGGCGGTCCCGAAACAACGCATCAGCGCCGCCATGTCGGTCTGCTGCTGACGGTATCGATGCGCCGCCAGCGCCACTGCCGCACCGGCCAGCAGCACTGCGCCGAGGGCCGCCAGACCGAGAAACCGCTGCGCCCGTTCCAGCGCGGAACGGAATTCCGGGCGTGCGTCCTCGATCCCCAACAGACGCTGTCCGGCTTGCAGACGATCGCTGACATGAGCGCGGAACGACTGGATCGCGCCCGGCGCTCCGGCAGCGAGGAATCGATAACGGGCGCGGCTGAATGGCGTGATCAGACCCGTTGCGTCCAGATCGACCCAGGCCATCAATACACGCGGCGCGATCTGAAACAGGTCAGCACCCCGATCCGGTTCGTAACGCAGTACCCGGGTTATGGTCAACGTACTGCGCCCCAAAGGCAGGCTATCGCCCACCTTCAGGCCGACGGACTCGAGCAGACGCCGCTCCACCCAGACCTCACCCGCCGCCGGGGCCGCGTCTGCGACCCTTTCCTGGCCTTCCACCTCGTTGGCGTAGCGCAACACCCCCCGCAACGGATAGGCCTCGGTCACCGCCTTCACCTGCACCAACTGACTCCGCCCGTCTTGGAAGACCACACTGGGGAAATTGACCAGACGCGCCGACAGCAGGTCATCGCGCTCCGCCTGTCCATCCCAGTCAGCCGGCAAGGCATTCGGCGATTCGATCGCCACGTCCGCCGCCAGCAACTCCGCCGCCTGACGCTGCATCGCGGCATCGACGCGGCTGGTGAGAAAACCGACCCCGGACACCGCCGCCACCGCCACCGCCAAGGCCAGAACGAGGACCCGGACTTCGCCGGAACGCAGATCGCGGCGGGTGAGTTGCGCCGCCAGTCTGAGAAGGTTCACGGCGTTTCCCGCAATTCGCCGCCGTCGATATGGACGCGGCGATCGCATTGCCCGGCGAGCTGTTCATCGTGCGTCACCAGGATCAGGGTCGCGCCCTGCTCACGCTGCAAGGCGAACATCAGTTCGGCGACGTGCGCGCCGGTTCGCCGATCCAGATTTCCGGTCGGTTCATCCGCGAACAACAAGGCGGGATTGCCGGCAAAGGCCCGCGCCAGCGCGACCCGTTGCTGTTCGCCACCGGAAAGTTGTCGGGGAAAGTGCGCCATGCGCTCGCGCAAACCGACCCGTTCCAGCCATTCCTGTGCCCGAGACCCGGCCTCCGGGTTAGCGGCCAGTTCCAGAGGCAGGCGCACGTTTTCCAGCGCGGTCAGTGCCGGCAGAAGCTGAAAAGACTGAAACACGAAGCCGACACCGCGATGGGTTCCGTCACCGGCGCGTAACGCGGCGCGACCATCCTCGTCCAGGGTATCGATGCGGGTTCCAAACAGGGCAATTCGACCGCTGCGGGGACGATCCAGCCCGGCGAGCAACCCGAGGAGGGTGGATTTGCCCGATCCCGACGGCCCGAGCACCGCCAGCGATTCACCCACCTTCACACTCAGGTGGATGTCGCGCAAGATGCTCAAGTCGCCTTGCGGCACGGTAAAACCGTGCTCGACGGCGACGGCTTCGAGAATGCGGTCCTGGGATTGATGGGTCTGATTCAAAACGGGGGTTCCATGTTTCGCGGCTGGATTGGCTTGGTACTCGGCCTGCTGCTTGGCGCGGCCAATGCGGAGACACCGAAGATACTGATTCTCGGGGACAGCCTCAGTGCCGCTTACGGTATCGCACAGTCGGACGGCTGGGTTGCCCTGTTGCAGACCCGCCTGAACGCGGATGGGTTCCCGCATCGCCTGATCAACGCCAGTATCAGCGGGGAAACCACTCGCGGCGGCCTGACCCGCCTGCCCAAGCTGCTCGCTGAACATCGCCCCGCCGTGGTGGTGATCGCGCTGGGCAGCAACGACGGTCTGCGCGGCACGCCGATGGATGTGATGCGCGCACAGATCGACGGCATGATCGAGCAGAGCCGCGACGCCGGCGCGCGGGTTCTGTTGATCGGCAACCGTTTGCCACCCAACTACGGCGAACCTTACAGCGATGCCTTTCAAGCAGTATTCATCGAGCTCGCCCGCGACCACCAGCTGCCGCTGGTGCCGTTCATGCTCGCGGACATCGCCACCGACGACCGCCTGCTTCAGGCCGACCGATTGCATCCCACCGCCGCCGCCGAACCCATCCTGCGCGATCGCATCGGCGACGCCATCGAAGCCCTGTTGCGCTCACCATGAATGACCCACACCGCGAATCGATGGATCGGGCAGTGCCAGCGGACCCGGCGAACATGACTGCGCACGCATGCGTACCGCCATCTGGCCTCAACAGAACGGCGGAAACCCGGCGGGTTCCGCCCTACCTGGCGCATCGGCATGGCTGATCCTCAGGCACCGCTGGTCGCGCTGTTCGGCACCTGCCTGGTCGATCTGTTCCGGCCCAGCGTTGGGCTGTCGGCAATCCGGCTCCTGCAGCAAGCCGGGTGCCGGGTGGCGTTCCCGGAGTCCCAGACCTGCTGCGGCCAACCGATGTTCAACGGCGGTGATCTGAAACACGCCCGCGAACTTGCCATACGGCACATCGAACTGCTCGCCGGTTACGACTATGTGGTGATCCCGTCCGGCTCCTGCGGAGGCATGATCCGGGTGCATTACCCGCAGCTGTTCGACGACGATGACCCCTGGCAGGCGCGTGCCCGGGACCTCGCCCGGCGAAGCTTCGAGCTGGTCAGCTTCCTGGTGGACGTCATGAAACTGGAACGGGTCGAAGCCACATTCCCGGCGCGGGCGGGCTATCACGATTCCTGTTCCGGCCTGCGCGAGCTGGGTATCCAGTCCCAGGCGCGCAAATTACTCGGCACCGTTCAGGGGCTGGAACTCCTGGAAATGGAACACGCCGAAACCTGTTGCGGTTTCGGCGGCGCCTTCAGCGTCAAGTTCCCGGCCATTTCCACCCGCCTCGCCGCCGACAAGCTCGACAGCGCCCGCGCCACCGATGCCGCAATACTGATCGGCGGCGATCTCGGCTGCCTGATGCATCTCGCCGGCTATGCCTCCCGGCAGGGCGACCCGATTCGGGTCTATCACGTCGCCGAGGTGCTGACGGGCAACACCGATCTGCCGCCGATCAACGGGCAAGCGAAGGCGGAACCATGAAATTCTCGCCCCGGGAATTCCGCAGCCAGGCCGACGCCGCGCTCAATGACAGGACCTTGCAACAGGCCCTGGTCCGCGCCCGCAGCGGCTTCGTCAACAAGCGCGCCAAGGCGGTTGCCGCGTTACCCGAGTTCGAGGTGCTGCGGGCCGAAGCCAGCGCGATCCGCGTCGATGCCCTGAATCGCCTTCCGGACCTGCTCGAACAGTTCGAAGCCGGGGTGCTCGCCGCCGGTGGCCAGGTGCATTGGGCCACTGACGCCGCCGAGGCCCGCCGCATCGTGGTCGGGATCGCGCAACAGCGAGAAGCTTGCCGCGTTGCGAAAGGCAAAACGATGGTCGGCGAGGAAATCGGCATCAACCCGGCGCTGGAAGCCGCCGGTATCAATGTGGTGGAAACCGATCTGGGGGAATACATCATCCAGCTCGCGCAGGAACCGCCCAGCCACATCGTCGCGCCGGCGGTCCACAAGACCCGCGAGCAGGTCGCCGAGCTGTTTGCGCAACACCATCGCCGCGATGAACGACTGGCCGCGCTGAGCGGCATCCCCGAGCTGGTCGATGAAGCCCGACGGGTATTGCGTGAGACCTTCCTGTCCGCCGATCTCGGCATCACCGGCGGCAACTTCCTGGTGGCGGACAGCGGCTCGGTGGTTCTGGTCACCAATGAGGGCAACGGGGACTTGTCCGCCACCCTGCCCAAGACCCACATCGTGATCGCCGGGATCGAAAAGGTCGTACCGACGATGACCGAAGCGACCACCTTGCTGCGCGTGCTGGCACGTTCCGCGACCGGTCAGCCGCTGACCACCTACACCAGCGTGTTCACCGGCGCGAGGCGCGCGACCGATGAGACCGGGCCTGAGGAATTCCATGTCGTACTCGTGGACAACGGTCGCAGCGCGATGCTTGCCAGCGAGTTGCGCGACATGCTGCGCTGCATCCGCTGCGGCGCCTGCATGAACCACTGCCCGGTCTATGGCGCGATCGGCGGACACGCCTACGGCTGGGTCTATCCCGGCCCGATGGGCCAGGTGCTCACCCCTTGGCTGCTCGGCCCCGAGCGCGCGCCTGATCTCGCTCATGCCTGCACCCTGAACGGCCACTGCGCGCAGGTCTGCCCGGTCGGCATTCCGCTGCCCGACCTGATCCGCGCGATGCGGGTGCGCGAACATGAATCGCATGTGAATACGTTTGCAGAACGCTGGGTGTTCCAGCAATGGACATGGTGGGCGAAGCGGCCCGCGCTGTACGGCTGGGCACTGCGCGCGAAGGCACGCTGGCTGCACCGGCTGGCCCGTCCCGGCAGCGCCTTGCGCAGACTGCCGGTCTGGTCCGCGTGGTTCCGGGGGCGCGATCTGCCGACGCCGCAGGGGCGAACGCTGCGCGATCTGATGCGCGAAAAGTTACGGGGGGCGCGATGATTCACCCATCCCCAGTGTGCCTCCATCCTCGCAGGAGCGGCTTCAGCCGCGATCTGCGCTCAAGCGGACGATGCACCCCGATCGCGGCTGAAGCCGCTCCTACCGAGGCGTGCTCATGAGCAGCCGGGAACGCATCTTCGCGACGCTGTACGAGGCGGTCGCGGAACCGGTCGCGATGACGCACACCCGTCCGCGCCTTGACGACGATCTGATCGCCCTGTTCGAGCACAACGCGCAAGCCACCGCCGCAACACTCGACCATGTCGCCGACGAAGCCGGGCTGCCGGACGCGCTGGCCAACTACCTGGCATCGACCAATCAGACGGACGTCGGGATCGCGGTCGCGCCAGGCATTGCCGATTTGTTCCCGGCGCTGCATAGCGCCCCGATCCAACCGGACGCCACGCACCCCGGCGCCGAGGTATCGGTGACCGGCTGCATCGCGGCAGTCGCCGAGACTGGCAGCGTGCTGATGGCATCCGGGCCGACACACCCGACCACGCTGAACTTCCTGCCGGAAACCCATGTCGTGATCATTCGGACCAACCAGGTTGTCGCCCACCTCGAAGACGCCTGGGTGATGATCGAAACGATGCCCCGCGCCCTGAATCTGATCACCGGTCCATCCCGGACCGCCGACATCGAACAGACCCTGCAACTCGGCGCGCATGGCCCGCGTCGCCTGCACGCAATCGTCGTCGCGGGATGAGTCCATTAACTTGAGGCGATAAGCTGCGCACTTCACCTCGGGGAACCTTGCACTGAAATGAACATTGCCATCATCGGCGGCGGCATCAGCGGCCTGACCACGGCCTTTTATATCGCCCGGGCACGCCCTGACGTGCGCCTGCATATCTTCGAGCGTGAAGCCCATCTTGGCGGCACCATGTACACCCGCGAGATCGACGGTTTCCGTTTCGAGATCGGCAGCAACGGCTTTCTGTCCAACAAGCCGGACACGCTGGATCTGGTCCACGCGGCGGGTGCGGATGATCTGCTTCTGCGCTCCTCGGACGATTCGCGCATCCGCTTCATCTTCCATGACGGCGAACTCCAACGTCTGCCGGAAAGCCCACCCCTGTTCCTGAAAAGCAAGCTGCTGACGCTGCGCGGCAAGCTGCGCGTGGCGATGGAGCCGTTCATCCGCGCCAAGACCGACGACCGTGACGAGACCTTGCAAAGCTTCGGGGAACGGCGCGTCGGCAAGGCATTCACGGATGTGTTCCTGAACGCGATGTCCGCCGGCATCTACGGCAACACCCCGGAAATTCTGTCCGTGAACGCCGCCTTCCCAATGGTGGTGGCGCTGGAACGCGAATACGGCGGATTGTTCCGGGGCATGATCAAGAAGAAGAAAAAGGAAGCCGGGCCGGGCGGGGTGTTGATGAGTTTCAAGGGCGGTGTCGGCGCTTTCGTCGAGCATCTGCGCAACACCCTGCCCGCCGAGTTCCACATCGGTTCCGGCGTCGAACGCATCGAGGCCAAGGATGGCGCTTATCGCCTGCATTTCGACGACCGGACCCTGGAGGTGGATCGTGTCGTGCTGTCCACCCCGGCCTACGCCGCCGCCGACATCACGGCCGATCTTGACCCCGCCCTCTCCAACGCATTGGCGGGCATCGACTACACCCCGATCTCAGTGGTCGGCTTCGGCTGGAACGCGCTGCCGCACCCCTTGCACGGTTTCGGCCTGCTGACGACCGCCGCCGCGAAACAGGAGGTCCTCGGCGTGCTCTGGGATAGTTCGGTGTTCGCGGACCGCGCCCCGGATGGCAAGAAGATGGTGCGCATCATGATCGGCGGTCAACGCCAGCCGGAACTGGCGATGCAGTCCGATGAAGAACTGATCGCCACCGGCCTGCGCGGCCTACGCGCGACGATGGGCATCGATACCCCCCCCGATGTCCGCTTCGTACAGCGCTGGGAACGCGGGATTCCCAACTACCGCGTCGGTCATCTGGCCCAGGTCGCACAAATCCGCAAACTGGCAGACCCGCATCCCGGGCTATATCTCAACTCCAACGCTTATGCCGGCATCGGCATCAACGACTGTGTCCGCAACAGCCGCCTCGCTGCGGAACGGGTGGTCGCGGAACTCGATGCCTGACCCCTCAGCGGTTCATCGGCATCCGTAACGGCGGCTCCGGCACGATCAGACCCGGACCTGGCGGGAGGTATATCTCGACGCGACGATTCAGGGCGCGCCCGGATTGTGTCGAGTTGCTCGCGATCGGGCGTCCGCTCCCGTCGCCGATGGCGGTAAAGCGCTGCACCGGCAGTCCGGACAGTCGGCCCAGCTGCGCGACCACGGACTCGGCCCGGGCACGGGTCAGATCACGATCGTGGCGCAGACCTTGCGGCGCACCATCCCGATCCTGGTGCACTTCGACGCGAATCTGCCCCGGCGGAGCCGCACGGACCAGATTGACGACTTCGCTCAACATCGACAGCCCCTCCGGACTGATCATCGGCTGCTCGCCAAGGAACACACGGTCGCCACTCATACGGATGCGGGTACGCTCATCGGGCAGATCCTGAATCCGGATCAGGCTGCTGCGCAGCAGCTCCCGCATCGCGGTTTCCAGCTCGGCGATCCGGGCCTGGGCCTGGGCCTGGCCTTTTTCCAACCGACCGCGCAACACCTCGGCGTCGTCCTCGGCGGTTTCCAGACGCCGCGCCATCGCCTGCAGGCGGGTTGCGTTTTCATCGTACAGGGCCTGCACTTCCTGCAGGCTGGCATCGCGCACGGCGAGATCGGATCGCGCCGTCGCAAGCGCGGTATCGGAGGCCGCGACATTGGCCTCGAGTTTCTCCATCGCCTCATTGGCGGCCTTGAGACCGGCTGCCTGCTCTGCCTGCATTGCGTGTGCAGCGGTCAATTCACGCTCGCGCTCGTCGAGCCGGGTCTGCAGCGCAGCGGCCTGTTTGCGCAGATTGTCGAAACGCTGATCGAGCTGCTCGATCTTGCCGAGATTGTCGCGTCGCGATGCCTCGGCGCGCGCCAGTTCCGCCTCGAGGTCACCGATTCGCCGTTCCGCCGCGAGCCGCTTTTCCGCATCGACCTGGTCGCCCCCCGTCGCCGGCGTTCCGGGCGCTTCCTGATCGGCAGGATCGGGCGCCGACGTGTCCGTCGCCGCCATCGACACCCCGGGCGCCAGAACCGCGATCAGGACGAGAAATACGGGAAACAGGAAGCGGTTACGCATGATTTCAGCCTCTTTGCCGGTTGCTTCAGTATACGCATGGACCATGAAACGCTGATGAACGGTATGCTTGTCGCCAATCAATGATTTCTGCGTGAGTCCGTGTCCAAACCCGCCCTGTCCCAACGAGCGCAGCGTCAGCGTCTGGCGCGCCGGAAGATGATGCGAATCCGCTTCGCGTTCGTCGGCGGTGCGCTGCTGGCGGGTCTGGTGGTGACGGGGCTGACCCTCGGCAGCACCTATGCCGACCATCTGTTCCGCCATATCGTCAAAATCAATCCGTATCTGCCGCTGCTGACGCTGCCCCTGGGTCTGGTCGCGATCACCGCGCTGCTCGGTTTCTTCCCGGGCACTCAGGGCAGCGGCATCCCGCAGGCTTTCGCCGCCTTGCGCGTGCCCAGCGAACCTTTTCGTGAGGCGTTGCTTTCAACGCGCATCGCCGTCGGCAAGGTGTTGCTGGTCATGGTCGCCCTGGCCTGCGGTGCGTCGGTGGGCCGAGAAGGGCCGTCCGTACACGTCGGTGCGGCCATCATGTACTCGTTCCGTCGCTTTGCCCGGGTGCCGGATCATCGCGTCGGACACGGACTGATCCTCGCCGGTTCCGCTGCGGGTATCGCGGCGGCCTTCAACACGCCGTTGGCCGGGGTGGTGTTCGCGATCGAGGAGATGAGCCGCGCCTTCGACAGCAAGACCGCAGGCAATGTGCTCACTGCGGTGATCCTCGCCGGTCTGGTCGCCATCTTCTTCCAGGGTGAATACGTCTACTTCGGCGAGATTCGCGTCCATGTGGAGTTGCTGGACATCATCCCGACCGTGCTCGTCTGCGGCGTCGTCGGCGGACTGCTGGGCGGCGGGTTTTCGCAGATCCTTCTGGGGGGCGCACGCCTGATCCGGCCCTGGTACGCGAAGCATCCGCTGTGGGTGGCCGGGGGGTTCGGCTTGCTGGTGGCGATCGTCGGCGTGCTTTCCGGTGGGGAGACCTACGGCACGGGATACGATGAAGCCCGCGCCTTGTTGACCGGCGAAGGCGAAACCGGCGCCGCATTCGCGTTGTGGAAATTTCTCGCGACCCTGTTCTCGTACTGGAGCGGCATCCCTGGCGGAATCTTCGCGCCATCGTTGGCGGTGGGGGCCGGTGTCGGCGGACAATTGGCAGACTGGCTGCCTTGGACCGCCGGTGGCGCCGTGGTCCTGCTGGGCATGGCGGGTTACTTCACCGGCGTAGTGCAGACCCCGCTGACGGCGGTGATCATCATCATGGAAATGACCCAGGGGCAGACCATCCTGCTGCCGCTGATGGTGACCGCGCTGATTGCCAGCGCGGTATCCCGACTGGTATGTCCGAAACCCATTTATGAGGCGCTTGCGCAACATTTCCTGGACGCATGGCGGGGTCGAAAATCCGAAACGGGGGTTTGAGACGTATCAGGGAGCACGGACTTTCGTGACAACGCTTCCCAGGGGGTTTCACCGTGTTCACCAACCGCTCCATCGTGTTCAAATTCGGGTTGCTGTTCTCGGTCTCGCTGCTGCTTGGCGGGGCCTTTTACAGCGTCATGCTCAAGGTCTATGAGAATCAGTTGCGCAGCGAAGCGCGCACCATGGCGGACAGCGTGAACGCCTTTTCCGCCTGGGTCGGCAGTTTTGGCGGGGTCCTCACCCGCAACAGCGAGGACAGTTTTCTCAGCAAGGCGGATTACTTCACGGCAGGCAGTGCGAATCCGGTCACGCTGTATGCGAAGAACCCGGCGCTTTCGGTAAGGGAGTTTTCCGAAAGCGTGGGCCGCTCGGACAGCCCGGCCAAGTTCCGCATGGTTGCCGAGAACCCCATGAACCCGGCGAACGCGGCGGATGAATTCGAACGCGACGCGATCAACCGCATCCGCTCTGGCGGGATCCCGGAGTTCGGGGTCCTCGACGGCGACGAATATCGCTATGCCCGGGTGATCACCCACAAGCGCGGCTGCATCACCTGTCACGGGGACCCGAAAGATGCCCCGGAGAGCGTCATTGCACGCTATGGCAACACCAATGGCTTCGGGTTCCGCGAGGGCGATGTGTCCGGAATCATGAGCGTGACGCTACCGGCCAAATCGCTGCTCACCATCGCCGGTGAGATGTTCGGTCCGATACAGATCGCCCTGATCCTCGGCACCCTGGTGTTTGCCCTGTTCTATCTGCGCCGGGAAGTCGTGGAACCGGTGACCTGGATCACCGGTATCGCGGACCGAATGTCCAAGGGCGAGGAGATCGAACTGGACATGGATGAACTCGAAGCGTCCCGTTCCGGCAATGAAATGCTCCGTCTGACGGCGGCAATCAGCCGACTGCAGGGCAGTCTGGCGGATGCGACCGCACACTACCGGGCGCGGGCGACGCGCAGTGCAGATTAAGCCGAGCAGGTGTCCGCTTCAGACGGTCAGGCGTGCCAATTCCCCGCCCAGGTCGGACGCATTCAGCCGATCGAATAACCGGGGATCGAACACAGTCAGGCCACCGGCCATTTCATAAAAGGCGTAGCCCTCGTTCCAGTCCGCATGCGCATGCGTGCCCTGGAAATGACGCGGCAGGCAGTAAACGCGGCCAGGCAGGTAAACCAGGTTGTAGGTCTGATTGGCGGCATGGAAGCCGCTCAGCACTTCCCACGCCTGATCGACATCATCGAACCGCAGGCAGCGTGCGGGATAGGGCACGTTGCCGCCATTGTGCCGCCAATGCGGATGGGCGACCGGCAAGCCCTGCTCGCGCACGAACATCTGAAAATGCAGATGATTGACCGACGCGTTGGCACCATAGGCGTTATAGCCAAATCCGACCCCGGGCAACGACACCCCGAGTTGCGCACACAGTTCGAAGACGTAGGCGTGCCAGTCGGCGGACAGGTATTGCGCGTGACCTTCGTGCAGTTCCGGTACCAGTAAGCCATGCCAGGGCAGGAACGGAAACTTGTTGTACAGCAACGCAGCGTCACGCCCCATCAGTGCCCCGTTCCAGAAGATCTCCTTGCGCAAGAACGGCTTGGCGAAATGAAACCCATCCGGATCGAAGTCCCTTTGCAGGGTCTCGATGGTTGCACCCGCATTGCGCGGGGGGCGTAATCCGCGCAGCGGATTGAGCTGAATTTCCAGATCGTCGAGGGCGCGACCGCGCACCGCACCCAGCTTGTCCCAGCCGATCCCGCGCAAGGCCCGGAAAACCGCTTCGTCATCGGCGGTCGCGCTGGGCGGGTCGGCACACAGTTGCGCGAACCGGGCATCCAGCGCGGCATGCAGACGAGCGTGGAGCCGGGCATCCATCACCGCGTTCGCGAGCACGAGAATGAATACGCCCAAATCGTGATGGGCGTCGATCATTCGCGCCAAACCAAGCTCGAAGGCCTGCGCAAATGCGGTAGGGGTTTGAAATTCGGGCGGCAACGACACAAGGGAACCAGCTTGCGGGGGGCTCGCGATTCTAGAGGCATCGCCGCCCGCTTCCCATGCCTGCTGCTTATCGACGTCGGCACACGGCATCGCGGCACCGGACGCCTTATCCGGAATATCCATCGGTTGTTTCACGCCCGCCTTGCGGCTAACGTGCGCGGCCCGCGCAGAGTGAATGACAGGCAGGTGTGCAATGGGGGTCAAGCCCGAGGAATACTTCATTGAGTCCGAGCCGTATTACGAGCCGGTCGGTAACGAGATCACGGTATTCGAGGCCGCCTACAAGAACCGCCTGCCGGTGCTGCTCAAGGGGCCCACGGGTTGCGGCAAGACGCGCTTCATGGAGCACATGGCCTGGCGCCTGAAACGACCCTTGATCACGGTGTCCTGCCACGACGACCTGACCGCCTCCGATCTGGTTGGTCGCTACCTGGTTGCCGGGGGCGAGACCGTCTGGGTGGATGGTCCGCTGGCGCGTTCGGTGCGCAGCGGGGCGATCTGCTATCTCGACGAGGTGGTGGAAGCGCGCAAGGACACCACCGTGGTCATCCATCCGCTCGGCGACGACCGCCGCGTGCTGCCGATGGAGAAGCGCGGCGAACTCCTTGAAGCCGGTCCCGAATTCTGCCTGGCGATGTCCTACAACCCCGGTTATCAGTCGGTACTCAAGGATCTGAAACAGTCCACCCGGCAGCGCTTCGTGGCGCTTGAGTTCGATTACCCGAACGCCGATCTGGAACGACGGATCATCGTCAACGAGGCCGGCATCGACGAAGACATCGCCGCCAAACTGGTGAAGTTCGCGCAGATGACCCGCAACCTGAAAGGGCAAGGGCTGGACGAAGGCGCATCCACCCGCCTGCTGGTCCATGCCGCCAAGCTGATCGGCAGCGGCGTCGATCCGGTTACCGCCTGCTCCGCGTGCATCGCTCAGGCGATCACCGATGACGCCGAAATGTTGCAGGCGGTCAATGAACTCTCGGCCTCCCTGTTTTAGCGTTCAGGTTTGCCCTTCCCGATTCCGAGTCCGCCCCATGCATGACGAACACCTCCGCCTGACCCAGGCCCTGATGCACCTCTTCGACCGTTGGGAAGCCAATCATGATATTCAGGTCCGCCTACTCGGCCTGGATCAGGTCGCACCGCGCATGATGCGGCGCCATGAAATGGCCGATCTGCCCTATCCCGCCGAGTGCATGGGCCGGGTGCAGAAACTGCTGCGTCTGGGCCGAACCGTGGAAACCATGTTGCCGCACAATCCGGATGTCGCCCAGGGCTGGATGTTGCAACCCAACCGCATGTTCGGCGGCATGGCACCGCTGCAACTGATCCTGAAACGCGGGGAAGCAGGCATCGACGCCCTGCAGAACCACCTCGACGGCGCGAGCGCCTGGAACTGATCATGGCACGCTCAATCCCGATCCTGCGTTATCGCCATGTAAGCCCGGATGGCGGCCCGCTTACGGTCTCCCCGTCGCGTTTCGATGCGCAGATGTCGATGCTCGCCAACGAAGGTTGGAAGACCATCAATACAAGCGCCTTGCTGAATGCGATCGGTGGCCAGGCGGAGATTCCGGAAAAGGCCTGCCTGATCACCTTCGACGGCGGCTTCCTCGACAACTACGTGTATGCGTGGCCGCTGCTGACGCGCTATCACCTGAACGCCACCCTGTTCCTGGTCACCGGCTGGATCGGCAATGGCAATCCACGCCTGTCCGACCCGGCGGTGCTCAGCGATCGCGTGGATCATTTGAGCTGCCTCGCCGCAATCGATGCCGGACAACAGGACGACGTGATGCTGCGCTGGTCGGAGATTCAGCGGATGCGCACCGCCGGCAACATGGAGATTCATTCCGGCGGACATCGGCCCCTGCATTGGGACCGTGAAAACGAATCGCACGACACCCATCTTGCACGCGTGGTCGAAGAACTGACCCAGTCCCGGGGGCTGATCCTGCGTCATACCGGCGAGGTCGAACGGCAGATCGGCTGGACCGGGTCCGGTTTCGACGGCAATGCCGACCTGGGTTACCGGGAAGCGGCGCGCAAGGCCGGTTTCTTCGTCCACTACACCGCCGAACCCGGCCCGAATCTACGCGGCGACGATCCCACACGCATTCGCCGCTTCAACGTCGAAGATGAGCCCGCCGGGTGGCTGGCATCGCGTCTCAAGTCCTACCGGTCGTCGCTCCGAGGTACCTGGCGGGCACGTATCCGTGAGGCATGAACCATCCTGAAGGCGCATCCCGGGCATCGGGTGCCATTTTCATCTGCCACACTCCTCCATCACGGGCGTCAACCTGACTGCCTGCAATCCGCCACCGTATCGTTGATCGTCCGGATGGCGATCCGGAGCGCCCGCCAATGAGTGAAAACATCATTCTGAGTATGGTGGCCGTCGGCCTGATCGGGCTCGCCTGTCAATGGCTGGCCGCCGTGACACGCCTGCCGGCGATCCTCTATCTGTTGCTAAGCGGCCTGGTGGCCGGGCCGATCAGTGGCTGGCTGAACCCGGATGCCCTGCTCGGCGATCTGTTGTTTCCGTTCGTGTCGCTGGCGGTCGCCGTAATCCTGTTCGAAGGCAGTTTGACCCTGCGCTTCAAGACGATCACAGGTCTGGCCAAAGTGGTGCATCGGTTGGTCGGCATCGGCGCCGCGATCAGCTGGACAACCATCGCCCTCGCCGTACGTTATCTGATCGGCCTGTCCTGGGAGCTTTCGATCCTGATGGGTGCGCTGCTGGTGGTGACCGGGCCGACCGTCGTGCAGCCGTTGCTGCGTGCGGTGCGTCCGACCCGGCCAGTTGCCGAGGTGTTGCGTTGGGAAGGCATCGTCATCGATCCGATAGGGGCCATCCTCACGGTACTGGTGTTCGAATTCATCATCAGCAGCTATCAGGCCGCCGGCCATGTCGCGCTGACCTTTGGCGTTATCGTGTTGCTCGGTTCGGTGATAGGAATCGGCTCGGGGTGGCTGCTCGGTTATGTCCTCCGTCGCCATTGGGTCCCCGATTACCTGCAGAACGTGGCGGTGCTCAATGCGGTCCTCGGCACCTTCGTGCTGTCCAATCACTTCGCTGAAGAATCCGGCCTGCTTGCGGTCACGCTGATGGGCATCACGATGGCAAATATGCCGGGGTTGCGGGTTCGCGAGATCCTGCATTTCAAGGAGACCTTGACCGTCCTGCTGATCTCCGCGCTGTTCGTCCTGCTGGCGGCGCGGATCGAGTTGGGGGCGCTGGCGGCTCTCGGCTGGGGCGTGCTCGGGGTGCTGGCGGTGATCCAGTTCGTCGGTCGCCCACTGAAGGTCGCCCTGGCCACCTACGGCTCGGTACTTCGCTGGCAGGAGCGGGTCTTCATTGCCTGGATCGGACCACGAGGCATTGTCGCGGCAGCGGTATCCGCGCTGTTTGCCCTGCGCCTGAGCGAGGCCGGGGTGCCGCATTCCGACGCCATTGTGCCGCTGACGTTTTCGATTATCGTGGGCACGGTTTTATTTCAGAGTCTGACCGCTCGCCCGCTGGCACGCTGGCTTGAGGTGGCGGAACCCGACCCGAACGGTGTCCTCATCGTCGGCGCCAATGCGGTCGCACGCGCCATCGCTGGCGCACTGAAGAAAGCGGACATTCGGGTTCAGCTGGTCGACAGCAACTGGCGCAACGTGCGCCGGGCGCGCATGGAGGACCTCAACGCGTATTACGGTAACGCCCTGTCGGACGAGGTCAGTGAGAACCTCGACCTGGGCGGAATCGGACGGATGCTTGCGATCACCTCCGACCCCGGGCTGAATGCCCTGGCGGCGCTGCATTACAGCGACGATTTCGGGCGGGAACGCGTTTACGGCCTGCGGGTCCACCACGCAGAAGAACTGCCCGAGCGCCTGCGCATGGGCGGCGAGGTATTGGGGCGCGAACTGTTCGATACCGAAATCAGTTACACCGACCTCGCCAATCAGCTGAACGACGGCTCCACCCTGCGCAGCACCCGTTTGAGCACGGATTACAGCCTGACTGACCTAATGCACGACAGTGGCGCCAAGGCCATCTTGTTATTCGCCATTTCACCCAAGGGCACCCTGCAGGTCTTCACCCCGGATCATCCACCTCGTCCGGAGGCGGGCTGGTTGGTGATCAGCCTTCAGGCCGGCAAGCGCCGTGATGGGACAAAGTAACCGCCTTTTCTCGGATTTACGGTTGTTTCTGACACTTGGCTCAGCGCGGAACGGTATGAAAGTTGTCCGTCGGTGATGTCCTCGTCGGAACACTAGCGGCGCGCCGACGGGCATTCGAATCCCACATCGCGGGAAACCCCTCCTTCCGCGACCGCATATGCATCTTGTGAGGTGTCCGGGTCAAATGCGCTCGTTCAGGCAACGGTTATGATGTGCCTTGCGCTGAGGAACCCAATGTGTACGATGCCCAAACAGATTGGGCGGCATCAGAAATTAGCTGTTGTCCATACGTGTACCAGGAATTGAGCCATTCAACCTTTTTGTAAAAAAATACCAGCTGAAAAATAAACTCTTGCTGGCCAGGTAGGGTTATGTCGAGCTATGTAAAAAATTCTCTGGTGAATGTCGGCGTGGCGCTCGCTTTCACTATTCTGATGCTGGGAATTGGCGAGATTATTATTCGATATATCGATTCATACGCATTATTTTCAATTCGCCTCAAACCCAGTGAAAGCGGGAGTTTATTAACCCGGAAAGAGGCCGAAGAAGAGCGCAAGGCCTTGCCTGCTGATTTCGATCTTGATCAACTTATGGTGACGTCCCGCGGCAACTCTTCTGCCATCCCGGTCGACTGGTTTTTCCTGGATCCCCCTGGCGACCCGTTGCATGCGGAAATGGACGAAGACACGGGGCGCCTCGTTACGTCACGCTTGGCAAAGTACCCGACCGACCCATACGGAGCCACCTTTCACTGGAATCGTAATTACCTGAGAAAAGCCATCTGTGCGAAATCCACATTAGGATCCCTTGGGATTCTTGATGAGTTTTTGTACTTTTCCCCTGACGGTGGGGGTATATATCCCTATTACAGGCACATGAGGCATCTAAGGATGCCCAGCATGTTCCCCACCAATGGTTTTGGCTGGCGGGGTCGGGAGATTGGACTCCATAAAGCAGAAAATACCATACGCATTGCCTTCGTTGGCGCATCCACGACTGTAAATGGGTATGGCGAAAAATACTCCTATCCGGAGTATGTAGAAGGCTGGCTCAACATGTGGGCAGAAAAGAATCTCTCTGGCATACGCTTTGAAGTGATCAATGCCGGGCGAACAGGAATCGACTCATCCTCGATTGCGGCAATTGTTCGTGATGAAATTTTGCCGATGGAACCGGATTTCGTAATTTATTACGAAGGCTCGAACCAGTTCCTTCCGGCTTACTATGTAAAATTCCCTGATGGAAAAATCCCCCCCAAGCCATCAGCCACCTTCCGGTCTCCTGGCATACTGGAGTCGCATTCCGCCATCGCTGCTCGCGCCCTGCAGGTCATGGACCAATTTACCGGCGGTGGCGGGTACGAGCCGAAGAAACCGGAATTGGTCGTGGAGTGGCCAGCGGACCTCAATGAGTATGATCCGGACCCGGGATACCACAGTCTGCCGCTGCAGCTGGACGACATAACGACGAATCTGAGCTCAATCAAGAAAGATCTCTCCAGCGTGGGTGGAGAATTGATCATTTCTTCCTTTGTATGGTTGGCGTATGAGGGCATGAAGGTAAATCTGGCGACAAACCCTAATGTTCACAGATACCTGAACGAAACTTATTGGCCCTACAGCTACAAACATATTCGCCGAATGGCCGATTTTCAAAATCGGGTTTTTCATAACTATTCGAAAGTTAACGGCATCCCATTTATCGACGTAGCAAAGGCCTATCCGCAAAATCCCTCACTGTTTAATGACGCAATCCATATGACTCCGTTCGGTGTGCGCGTGCACGCCTGGATTGCCACCAATCAGCTGATTCCGATTATTCAGAAAAAAATCGAATCCGGTTCTCTCCCGCGTAAAAGCGAGAGCAACCTCGACGCTCATCCCGGATTTTCCAGTATGGGACTGGACCTTGTTACCCGTTCACAACTGATGACCGAGTGCGAGCAGCAATAAAGCCCAAAAGACGGTTTGACTGAATTAGCACCCGTCCTTCCGGATCGGAATTGCTTGAAAGCTGATACCGGCGGACGACATTCAGACGTTGAAGCGGAAGTGCATGACATCGCCTTCCTGGACCACATAGTCCTTCCCTTCGAGATGCCAACGCCCTGCTTCCTTGGCGCCCTGTTCTCCACCGAGTTCGATGAAATCGTTGTAGTGCGTAACCTCGGCACGAATGAAGCCTTTCTGGAAGTCGGTGTGAATCACGCCTGCGGCTTCCGGGGCGGTGGCGCCACGATGCACGGTCCAGGCGCGGACTTCCTTGACGCCCGCCGTGAAGTAGGTCTGTAAGCCGAGCAGGTGGTAACCGTGGCGGATCACGCGGTTCAATCCCGGTTCTTCCAGGCCCAAGGATTCAAGAAATTCCGCCAGTTCATCGTCATCGAGCTCGGTCATCTCGGCTTCGATGGACGCGCACACCGCAACCACTTCCGAGTTTTCTGCCTCGGCATAGGCAATGACACGATCGAGCATCGGATTGTCTTCAAAACCGTCTTCGGCGACGTTCGCGACATAAAGCGTCGGTTTATCGGTCAGAAGGTGCAGTTCGCGGACGATCTTCACCTCATCATCGCCTTCCAGCTCGACGCTGCGAGCCGGTTTGCCCTGGTCGAGCGCGACCCGTAACCGCTCGAGCAAGGGCATGGCCACCTTGGCTTCCTTGTCACCGGCCTTGAGTTTCTTGGAAAACCGCTGCTCGGCCTTTTCGACCGTACTCAGATCGGCCAGGGCGAGTTCGGTGTTGATGGTCTCGATGTCGGCGATCGGGTCCACGCGACCATCGACATGCACCACGTCGTCGTTTTCGAAGCAGCGCACCACATGCGCGATGGCGTCGGTCTCGCGAATGTTCGCAAGAAACTTGTTGCCCAGACCTTCCCCACGCGATGCACCGGCAACCAGGCCGGCGATGTCCACGAATTCAATCGTGGTCGGCAGAATGCGATCCGGTTTGACGATCTTGGCCAGCGCGTCGAGACGCAGATCCGGCACCATGACCACGCCGACATTGGGCTCGATGGTACAGAAGGGGTAGTTCTCCGCCTGGATCCCGGCACGGGTCAGCGCATTGAACAGAGTGGACTTGCCAACGTTGGGCAGGCCGACGATGCCGCATTTGAATCCCATGGGGTGTTTCTCTCAGGTGTTTGAATGCAAATTGCGCATGACCGCGTCGAAGTCGCCGCGCACGATGGCATCGAGCTCACGTTCGGCTTCCCAGATCGCGTTTTCGATCGCGTTGCGATCCGCCTGGGCGGGTTTGTTGAGCACATAATCGACCACCAGATCGCGGTGCCCGGGGTGGCCGACTCCGAGCCGGAGGCGCAGGAATTCCTTGCTCGCGAGTTGATTGATGGTGTCGCGCAGGCCGTTATGTCCGCCATGCCCGCCACCCCGCTTCAAACGCACGGTCCCCGGCTCGAGATCGAGTTCGTCGTGCGCAACCAGAATCGCTTCCGGTGCGATCTTGTAAAAACGCGCGAGCGCACCGATGGCCTGTCCGCTGCGATTCATGAAGGTGTCCGGCTTGAGTAACCAGACATCACGACCCGCAACCACGGCCTTGCCGACCGCGCCAAAAAACTTGCCGTCTGCGCGCAAAACGACGCCAAGGCGTGATGCAACCTCGTCCAAAAACCAAAACCCGGCGTTATGCCGGGTCTGGTCGTACTTCGGACCGGGGTTGCCCAATCCGACGATCAGCGCCACACCCGGAGCGATGGCATCAGCCATGATTTCGCCCCGGGCATTGGGCGGGATCAGTCTTCGTCGCCTTCACTGGCTGCGGCTTCACCGTCGTCCGTCGCCTCGTCGTCGGCGCTGGCATTACGGATATGGATGGAGACGACCGGGTGGTCGTGCTCCTCGCCCAGGGCCAGTTCCGGCATCTCGACACCGTTCGGCATCACCAGATCGGACAGGTGGATGACGTCGCCATCGTTCATCGCACTCATGTCAACTTCGATGTACTCCGGGAGATCCTTCGGCAGACAGACGATCGCAACTTCGGTCACGGTGTGACTGACCAGACCGCCGGCCTTGACGCCCGGGCAGGTGTCTTCGTTCACGAAGTGCAGCGGCACGTTCATGCTCAGCTTCTCGTCAGCGCTGACGCGCTGGAAGTCCATGTGCATGATCACCGGCTTGGACGGATGACGCTGCACCGCACGCAGCACCGCCTTTTCGGTCACACCGTCAAAGGCAACGCTGAGAATGTGCGAATAGAAGGACTCATGCTCCAGATGCTTCTTCACCTCGTTGGACTTGAGGGTCAGCATGACCGGATCTTTATGGCCACCGTAAAGGATGGCCGGGACGCCTTCCACACGACGCAGGCGGCGGCTCGCACCCTTCCCCTTGTCGGTGCGAACGACGGCGTTCACGATGAAATCTTCAGACATTTTGTGTAGCTCCAGTTAAAAAAACCGCCGGGACATTCCGGCGGGGACAACATCCCCACCCCCGCGACCAGGGGCAGGTACCAAAATTGCGCGGACTCAGTCGACAAACATCTGACTGACCGATTCTTCCATGTGAATACGGCGCAGCGTTTCCGCCAGCATCTCCGCTACGCTCAGCTGTCGAATACGCGGACAGGCGCGCGCGGCATCCTGCAACGGCACGGTATCGGTCACAACCAGCTCATCCAGGCGCGAATTGCTGATGTTGTCGATCGCCGCACCGGACAATACCGGGTGGGTCACGTAAGCGACCACCTTCAGTGCACCCGCATCCTTCAGCGCGGCGGCGGCCTGGCACAGGGTGCCGGCGGTATCGACAAGATCATCGACCAGCACACAGGTGCGTCCGCGCACATCGCCGATGATGTTCATCACCTTCGCCTCATTCGGCTTGGGGCGACGCTTGTCGATGATTGCCAGATCGGCATCGTCAAGACGCTTGGCCATTGCCCGCGCACGTACGACACCGCCAACATCCGGCGACACCACCATCAGCTTCGGGTACTTCTGGCGCCATACGTCGCCGAGCAGTACCGGTGACGCGTAAACGTTATCCACCGGGACATCGAAAAAGCCCTGAATCTGGTCGGCATGCAGGTCAATGGTCAAAACCCGGTTCGCACCGGCATCCCCCACCATTCTTGCCACCAGCTTGGCGGTGATCGGTACGCGCGCAGAACGCGGACGGCGATCCTGCCGGGCGTATCCGAAGTACGGGATGACGGCCGTGATGCGATGCGCAGAAGCCCGCCGCAGCGCATCCATCATTACCAACAACTCCATGATGTTGTCGTTGGTATTGGGCGCGCAGGTCGGCTGCACCACGAAGACATCCGCACCGCGAACGTCCTGCATGATTTCAGCCATCACCTCGCCGTCGCTGAACCGGCCCACCACGGCCCGTCCCAGCGGCATATTCAAGCGACTCGCGACATCCTGGGCCAATGCGCGATGCGCATTACCCGAAAAAACGATCATCCTGCGGTCGGACACGGCTGGCTTCCCGTTTTGATGGTCGGTGGCCCATCCGCGCCATCGCGACGGATCGGGTCGTACAACTTCAACGTTGACGCTTTATCGTGACCACATTCGCGCGTAACGCAGCGTCGTGTGATCCGGGTCTGGCTGGGGTGCCAGGATTCGAACCTGGGAATGGCGGCACCAAAAGCCGCTGCCTTACCGCTTGGCCACACCCCAATATTCAAATTTTCAAACCTCTTCTTCCATAGCCGGCGGCATCCAGCCCCCCCCTAACCCGCCTGCGGCGGCTTGGGTGCCAGGATTGCTACGGGCATCCTGCCCTTCGCCCTTCGGGCCCGCCTTCGCGGTCCCGATTCGTTCCCGACGAATCGGTCGAACCTGGGAATGGCGGCACCAAAAGCCGCTGCCTTACCGCTTGGCCACACCCCAATATTCAAATTTCAAATTCGATCAACGATCCATCAGCGGGGACCGGTTCAAGCCGCGTGCCACCCTTCCCTGCCAGGTCTTTGGCAAGTCCGAAATCGCGGCTTGCGCGGATTCGCGGGAGGAGAACGCGGCGAACACGGTGGCGCCGGTACCGGTCATGCGCGGCGGCGCGAATCGCGCCAGGTGGGTGAAGGCCGCATCCACTTCCGGATAACGTTGCCGCACCACCGTCTCGCAGTCGTTATGACCAATCCCTGCCGAACCCCCGTCCAAAAGGGCGCGTATTGTCGTTAGGGGGGTGTTTCGTGTCAATTCCGGGTCCTGAAAAACACGCCCGGTATTGACCTTTATTTCCGGCACCACCAGCGCATACCAGGGTGTTTCCGGCTCGACCGGCGTGAGGCATTCACCGACACCTTCGGCCCACGCCGCATGGCCCCGGACAAAAACCGGCACATCGGCACCCAGGCTCAGCCCCAGTTCTGCCAACCGATCTACGCCGAGTTCAAGGTCCCACAAGCGGTTCAGTGCCACCAGCACGGTGGCGGCGTCCGAGCTGCCGCCCCCCAATCCACCGCCTTCCGGCAGGCGTTTGTCGATGGCAATCTGGACACCTTTCCGACATCCGGTTTCCGCTTGCAGCAAACGCGCCGCACGCACCGTCAGATCCGCGTCTTCCGGCACATGCGCGAGACCGCCCCGGCGGGTCACCGCCCCGGAATCATTGACCTCGAATGACAGCCAGTCGCACCAATCGACGAACTGAAACACCGTCTGCAGAAGATGAAAACCGTCCGGACGGCGCCCGACGATATGCAGAAACAGATTGATCTTGGCCGGCGCGGGCCACGGGTCACAAAAACTCATGGGGACGTGTTACTCGCCCAACGACCACTGATGCAGAACCAGCTTGATGGTCAACTCAGGATGTTCGAGACGAATCTTGCGCGGCAGATCGACGCCATCCACGCTCTGGTAATCAAGGAAAAGCACTTTCCAGTCGGCCTGCTTGATCTCCTGCAGACGGCCCAGTTCATCCAGCGTATTGACCGAGCTCGCATCCGGCTGCGTCTGGCCCTTGATCCACCAACGCATTCCCGATACCGGCAATTCCCAACCCAGATTATCGCGGACCAGACGTTCGGGGGTATCCGCACTCATGGGTGCCTCATCCGGAAGGAACAGGGTGATCAGTTGATCGTCGCCTATCAGGCGTAGGGCCGCCTGACCGACCGGACCGTCCAGGTCGATCTCGTAGGCTGCACCGCGCTGCGACCAGGACAGGCCGGCATGCCAGCCTTCCTCTCCCCGGATCAGTCCGATCCGACCTTTCACCGTCCATTTGCCGATTTCGGCCACACGCCGCTGATGCGTAGCGGCGAGGTGCATCACCTCCGGCATTTCAACGGGTTCTGGCGGCGGCGGGCTGGTCGCGCAGCCCGCAAGGAGGACGACCATCAAGCCCGTCGTCAGCCGGTAACGGATGGTCATTGGATCAGTTCTCGAACCGCTTGCGGGTCTCGATCAACAGATTGCTTTCCGGCTCTTCTTCCAGCGCCTTGCGCCATACCTCGCGGGCATCGTCATGCCGCCCCAGGGCCCAGAGAACCTCGCCAAGATGGGCGGCAATTTCGGCGTCCTGCCGTAACTCGGCGGCGCGCTGCAGATATTCCAGCGCGGCCCCGAGATTTCCCAGGCGATATTGCACCCAGCCCATGCTGTCGATGACCGCATGGTCATCGGGCAGCAGCTTGTAGGCCCGCTCGATCAGGCTGAGCGCCTCGGCGTATCGATCGGTGTTGTCGGCGAGGGTATATCCGAGCGCATTCAGGGCGTGCGCGTTCTCCGGCTCGATTTCGATCAGGCGACGCAGATCGCGTTCCAGCCAATCGAGATGGCCCATGCGTTCGGCATGCAGACCGCGTGCATAGAGCAGATCCGGATCATCCGGGTTCTCTTCAAGGCCCTTGTCGTAAGTGGCCATGGCGTCGTCCATGCGATTTGCATCCCGCAATACATCCGCCTCGATCATGATCAAGCGGATGGCGAGCGAGGGCTCCATGCGCCGAATGGTCTGCAGACGCGTTACCGCCGCATCCACATGCCCCTGCTTGGCGAGTACCCGCGCCTCCCGAACCTGCGCTTCCGCACGATACTGGCCACCCCGCACGCCCGAATACCAACGAATGGCCCGGCGCCACTGCTCCTTGCCTTCGGCGATGGTACCGAGATAGTAGGACGCGTCGTTGGAGCGTTCTCCGAGTTCATACAAACGCATGAAATGCACTTCAGCGTCGTCGGGATGTGCCGCGTCCAGTTCCAGTAAGCCCATCGCATAATGCGCGTCGGCGTCGGCTTCGTTGTGATCGAGTATCCGTTTGAATTCCGCACGCGCCTCATCGTAGCGGTGCGCTTCCAACAGAAGGCGGGCGTAACCCTGGCGCAATTCGTCGTTGCCGGCATCGTCCTGCAACGCGGCTTTAAGCGCGGCCAGCCCCTCTTCCACACGGCCATCCGCAACGTAAAGCCGCGACAGGAAGGCGCGCACACGCGCCCATTCGCCACGTTTCTCAAGGGCGTGTTCTGCCGCACTGATGGCCCGGCTGCGATCGCCGACCGCAAACGCCACCCGACTCACACAAAACATTGCGTTCGGGTCTTCCGGGAAGCGCTTGAGCAGCGCCTCGGCCACTCCCAGCGCAGCCGGTTTGTTCGGTTCGCGGATCAGTTGCACCGCCATGGTGTCGAACACCGGTCCGGAATCGATTCCGGAACGCGCGACCACATCACCGAGGTATCCGGCGGCCCGCTCGACGTTGCCAGTGCGCAGGAACAGGATCGAGGCCGTGCGCATGGCCTCTTCGCTGTCCGGCTCGACCGCAATCCACTGCAACACCGCATGCAAAGCGCTGTTGTAATCATGGGCGAGCAGGGCAATGCGGGTGGCACGCTGCGCCAGCGAAACGTCGCCGGAGACCTCCGAAGCACGCAGCAAATGCGCCACGGACACCTTCAAATCACCCCGCTGCCCGGCGATTTCACCTACCAGGACATCGAATACCAATTCCGGCGTCAATGGCGTCGCGGGCCTGGCCGCCGGGGGAGAGATCGAAACATGGGTCTCATCCGCCTCCGGCGCGCCCCCTTCATCCAGGGTGCGTTCGGTTTGTTCGACGGGCGCCTCGTCCGGACGCGGCGCGCTGCTCACACAGGCATTCTGGGTAAGCGCGAAAACGCTGAGCAGCAATGTCACAAACGGCCGGGAAGGCATCGGCATGGGCGTTAAAAACCTCATGAAAGGGTGCAAAACGCACCACATGGCGCACTGCGCCAGACTATACCCCATTCACCCTCGGGGCTTGGACGCCCCCACGCACTCGCATCAAAAATGCGACCAAGGCATCCCCAGCGAGCTCGATGGGCCCATTGTTGTTAATGACTGCGTCATGCGATGCAGGTTCGATTCCGACCTCGACGCTCAAACGATCCCTTATCTGGTTCGTGGTCTCACGCGCCCTCGCGGTCAAACGGACGGCGCGCACCGTTTGATTCGCGCTCACCCAGACCACATCGGCATCCGGATAACTTTGCCGGACCGAGGGCAGGTGGCGTCGTGCGCCATTCACCACGACCGTCATGCCACGCGCTCGCCAGAGATCGAGTTCGATACCGATTCCGTAATCAAAGCCGTGGGCCTGCCAGTGCAACGCAAACAGCCCGGCGTCGCGACGACAGGCAAATTCCTCCGCACTCAGGACAATGTGATCCTCGGCGCCGTCATGCACCGCGCGGGTGATGTAGCGATGTGCGAACAGCACGGGCTGATCGGCGAGTCGGCTGCGGGCATAGCGCATCAAAGAGTCTTTGCCGCTGCCGGAGGCCCCGATCAGATAGACCAGTCGGCCACGTTGCGGATTTGCTGAATCGTGCTTGACGCTCATCGTTATCAACCCTTGTCTACGCCCCCGCGCTCCCTTGTGTTCATATAGTCCATACCGCAATATTCGGCGGTTTTCAGCCCAATTCGGACGTCTAACGGCCCCTTCATGCTGCTCTGCGCGCTCGGCATCAATCACAAGACCGCACCGGTCGCGATTCGCGAACGGGTCGTGTTCGGCCCGGATCGTCACCGCGATGCACTGCGTGAACTGCGTGGACTGGACGGCGTTGCCGAAGCCGCGATCATCTCGACCTGCAATCGCACCGAGCTCTATTACGGGACCGAACAGGACGACGAGCGTGGCGTGATCGAATGGTTGGGGCGTTTCCATTCGCTGGATACCGAAAGCCTCTCGCCCTACGTCTATTTCCATCGTGACGACGAGGCCGTGCGTCATCTGTTGCGGGTCGCCTCCGGCCTCGATTCGATGATCCTGGGCGAGCCGCAGATCCTCGGCCAGGTCAAGCAGGCGTATCAACAGGCCAACGATGCCGAAACCCTGGGCCAGGTGCTCGGGCGCCTGTTCCAGCACACCTTCTCGGTCGCCAAACAGGTACGCACCGAAACCGCGATCGGCTCCAGCCCGGTGTCGATGGCGTTTGCCGCCGTCAGTCTCGCCAAGCAGATCCTGGGTGACCTGAGCGATCAGAGCGCACTGCTGATCGGCGCCGGCGAGACCATCGAACTCGCGGCCCGCCATCTGAAGGAATCGGGCCTGGGCAACGTCATCGTCGCCAATCGCAGTGTCGATCGCGCACGCCTGCTGGCCGCCGAATTCAACGGTTACGCCATCGGTCTGGACGAAATTCCCGCGCATCTGCACGAAGCCGACATCGTCATCGCCTCGACCGCCGCACCGAACACCGTGCTCAATCGCCCGGAAGTCGAAAAGGCGATCAAGAAGCGCAAACACCGTCCGGTCTTTATGGTCGATCTCGCGGTCCCGCGCGACATCGCCGCCGACGTCGGCAAGCTCGAAGACGTTTACCTGTATACCGTCGATGACCTTCAGGAAGTCGTGCAGGAAGGCCTGCGCACCCGCCAGGAGGCCGCCGAACAGGCCGAAGACATCATCGGCAATCAGGTCAGCCACTTCATGGGCTGGCTGCGCATCATGCGCGGCGCCGAGACCATCCGCGCTTATCGCCAGCAGGCGGAAACCACGCGCGACGACCTGCTCGCCAAGGCGCGTCGTCAGCTCGCAGCGGGGCACCCGACCGACGAAGTGATCGAACAACTGGCCAACACCCTCACCAACAAGCTCATTCATGCGCCCTGCATCAGCATGCGCCAGGCCTTTGAGCAGGATCACGTCGAGATCATCGATACCGCGAGGGTATTGCTGAACATCCCCGACTCGCATTCATGAAGGCCTCGATTCGTGGCAAGTTGGAGGCGCTGTCGGAGCGACACGCCGAGGTCGCTGTATTGCTGTCCGAGCCCGATGTGATCGGCGATCAGAATCAGTTCCGCACCCTGTCGCAGGAATATGCCCAGCTCGAACCCGTGGCCCAGGGCTGGGCCCGCTATCAGACGGCACAGGAGGATATTGCCGCTGCGCGGGAAATGCTCGCAGACCCGGAACTCAAGGATCTGGCGGAAGATGAACTGCGCCAGGCGGAAGGCCGTGTCGAGCAGCTCGAAAAGGAGCTCCAGTTCCTGCTGATCCCCGCCGATCCCCACGACCAGAGCAACGTCTATCTTGAAATTCGCGCCGGCACCGGTGGCGACGAGGCGGCGATCTTTGCCGGTGACCTGTTCCGCATGTACAGCCGTTATGCCGAACGTCGCCGCTGGCAGGTCGAAGTCATGAGCGCCCACGATGGCGAACACGGCGGCTACAAGGAAATCATCGCCCGCCTGACCGGTCAGGGCGTGTATGGCCGGCTCAAGTTCGAATCCGGCGCCCATCGGGTGCAGCGTGTTCCGGCGACCGAGACCCAGGGTCGCATCCACACCTCCGCCGCGACCGTCGCGGTGATGCCGGAGATCGACGAGGTCGAGGCCCCGGACATCAACCCCGCCGACCTGCGCATTGACACCTATCGCGCTTCGGGCGCGGGCGGGCAGCACATCAACAAGACCGATTCGGCGATCCGCATCACCCACATTCCCACCGGCACCGTGGTCGAGTGTCAGGAAGAACGCTCGCAGCACAAGAACCGGGCGAAGGCGATGAACATGCTCGCCTCCCGGCTGCTCAAGGCCGAACAGGACAAGCAGGCCGAACAGCAAGCCAGCACCCGCCGCAATCTGGTCGGCAGCGGTGACCGCTCCGAGAAGATTCGCACCTACAACTACCCGCAGAGCCGGGTCACCGACCACCGCATCAATCTGACCCTGTACAAGCTCGACGACATCACCAGCGCGGGCGATCTCGATCCCGTGATCGACCCCCTGCTCGCGGAATATCAGGCCGACCAGCTGGCCGCGCTCGCCGACTGACGTGAAGCTGCGCAGCGACATCCGGATCAACCGCAAGCATTACCCCGCCGGCTCGGAGATCTCCTGGTTCAGGGTTTACCCGTTTTTCCTGGTTCACATGCTGATTTTCGGCGTCACCGGGTTTGTCCTCGCCTACAGCGATCAGGACATCCCACTGCCGGTCCTGTACGTCCATAGCGGTATCGCATTCTTTGCTTATCTGCTGTTTTATCTGAAGTTCTTCGGACGCGACGCCGTGTCCTGGATGTTCATCAACGGCACTCTGGGCCTGATCGGAATCTACACCCAGATCGACTGGATACTGACCCTGTTCGGTAGATCCTGGTCGGACTATCCCTGGTACGTCCATGCCGTGCCGGTGATGTATTTCGTGCTCTATACCTTCCTCATGCGCCAGGCGATCCTCGACCTGAGCAATGCGAGAACCGATCGCCGCCGAGATCGGTTCGCCGGGGTGTTTCATGTGGCGCTGTCCTTGGGGCTTTACGCGGTGCTGTGATCCCGAGCCATGCCGTTCCCGACGCTGAGGATGATGGATGTCCGCTAACATGGGACATGCCATTTCATATTTCGCAGATCGTCCACAATGAACGATTCACCGATCTTCCGACCGCTTCCCGGGCTTTTTGAACCCTCCGCCGTGCAGCAGTTGCCGGATGGCCGCTTTTTCGCGGTCGAGGACGAAAAGGACGCGCCGTTCAGCACCTTCCGCATCGCGGCGGACGGCACCGCGATCTCGGCACCGCTGGCGCCCGGTTTCCCGGTACTCAACGACCTCGAAGGTCTGGCGGCGGATCAAGCCGGGAGGCTCTACGCCATCACCTCGCACTCCCGGGATAGCAAGGGCGAGGCACACCCGGATCGGGAGCAGCTGATCCGGTTCCGTATCGAGGGCGCACAGGTTCTCGAGCCGAGGTCGGCGACCGATTTCAAGGCAGCGCTGCTCGATGCGCATCCGATATTCGCAGAGGCCGTGGCAGAGCGGGATGTCAAAGGTCGCGGCGGGCTGAATGTCGAAGCCCTGGAAATCGAACCGGCAACCGGTGCCTTGATGATCGGCCTGCGCAGCCCGGTGCTGGATGGGCGGGCGATCATCGTTTCCGTCACCAACCCGGACGCGGTGTTCGATCGAGGCGAACCGATGCAGATTGCCCCGGATCTGATCTCGCTCGACCTGGGCGGCGACGGCCTGCGCGGGATGGCATTCGTGCCCGACTGGAACGGGTACCTGCTGATCAGCGGTCCGGCGGCAAAATCCCGGGTCCCGTTCAAGCTCTGGTTCTGGCAGGGCAGCGCAGGACAGGTTCCCCAGCGCGTACAAACCGACGGCATGGCCGACTTTGCCCATGCGGAAGGCATCTGCCCGGCCCGCATCGCCGGGCAATCGAAAATCGTCATCGTCAGCGACGATGGCAGCCGCAAATCGGGCAGGTTCGCGCAATTCGCGATCATCGATCTGCAAAACCTAAAACCCAGCGATTGACGCCGTGTGCGTAATACCCTGTCAGTGCCGCTGGAATCCCTGGTCGTGCCCTGTCATCACGAAAATGTTGGGTTAACTTAAGCCTTCCCGAGTCCCCTGAGGGTCACCGAACGCGGTCGTTGAGATCGTCCGGTCGAAACCGGTTCATCGGTGGCGAAATTGTTTCAGGCCTCATTTCCCTATCTGCGGAGGAATCGAATTTCATGCACATCGATACCAAGGCGTTGTTCGACGCCGAACCCAAATCGCCCCTCTACGTTGCCATCAATCGCGTTCTGGTCCAGAACGATCCGAACCTGATGCGGATGATGAAGGAAGCCTCCAGCAAGATGTGTCTGGCGACCGCGCTGACCCCCGGTTTCCGGGGTTTCAATCTGGTCGGTCAGGTGGGCGTATGTCCGATGGGGATGCGTTGGGGTGCCAGTTCCGACATGCGCGCGGAGCTCTCGCATATCTGGATCGACCAGTTCACTTACTGGGATTCCTGGGAGGCGCACGAGAACTTCCATGAGACCTTTGAGGACGTGGTCGTCGATTCCTGCGCGAAATGCGGCGGGATGCTGCTCGACGGACCGATCGAGCCGGTCTATCGCATCGTCGAGTCAAAGCTGCCCAAGCTCATTTCCAAGACCCAGATGCTCAAGCGCGGTTTCGAGAACAACGGCAATACCGACGGCTACGCCCTGGATTCCGGGGAAACCGTGATGGTGCTGGCCACGCATACCGTGCGCCCCGGCAAGGAGGCCGAATTCGAGGAAGGCGAGAAGCAGACCATGCGCATGCTGATGGAAACCTCCGGCGTGCTCGGCTATCAGATTCTCAAGCGGATCGGCGTATCCACGTTGGGCAGCGGTCACGCGACCGTGGAGTCGATCATGGCCGACATGATCGACAGTTCCGGCACCAAGCTGAAACGGACCGGCGATGTCTGGGAGGGCTACACCATGCCGGCGGAGTATCTGGTTCAAGTTGAATTCGAGAGCCTGCGCGCCGCGCAGTCGGGCATGCCGCACGTCAACGTCAAGCCCGAGATCCTCATGGTTCACGGCCCCAAGGTGTTCAACAACTGCCTGAGCGTGCCGTCGGTGAGAATCTCCGCCTCGATGTTCGCGGAACACACCTACCGGGAGATTCTGCAAGGGCGCAAAGGCTGATCGCCGCTTTCCGTTACCAGATTCCTTCAACAGATCGAAACCCTCAGCACCGGACTCGGGAGGACTGAATGGCAAGCGGGATTTTTGCCGTGCTCGATGACGTCGCTGCGCTGCTCGACGATGCAGCGGTGATGAGCAAGGTCGCCGCGAAGAAGACGGCGGGCATCCTGGGCGACGATCTGGCCGTAAATGCCGAAAAGGCGACCGGATTCAACGCCTCTCGGGAACTGCCGGTGATCTGGGCCATCACCAAGGGGTCGGTGATCAACAAGCTGATCATCCTGCCGCTGGCGTTTCTGCTCAGTGCGTATGCGACCTGGGCGATCATGCCGATCCTGCTGATCGGCGGGGCGTATCTGAGCTACGAGGGGGCTGAAAAGGTCCTCGAATGGTTCGGACAACACGCGAAACCGCCGATCGCCGCCAACGAAGCGGACGATGCGCAGGACCTGGTTCAGCGCGAGGCCGCCAAGATCAAGGCGGCCGTGCGCACCGATTTCATCCTCTCCATCGAGATTGTGGTGATCGCACTGGGAACGGTGATTGAACAAAGCCTGACGATGCAGCTTGTGGTGGTCAGTTTCGTTGCCTTGCTGGCGACCGTGGGCGTCTACGGCCTGGTCGCGATGCTGGTGCGCATGGATGATGCCGGGCTGTTTCTGATCGCACGTTCCGAGTCGTTGCCCGACGCCGCAGCGACTGTCGCCCGGAGCGTCGGGCGGGGATTGGTTGCGGCGCTGCCCAGGGTAATCCGTCTTCTGGGTGTGGTCGGCACCGTGGCCATGTTGCTGGTCGGCGGAGGCCTGTTCGTACACAACATCGAGTGGGTGCATCACCGGTTGGACGCGCTGCCCAGTCTGCTCGCCGAGCTGGTTGCCGGACTGACGGTTGGCGCGTTGCTGGTGCTGGGCACGCAGGCACTGGCCAGACGGCGTCGCAACTGACGGCGCGACGGTGCCACCATGACCCTGACATGAACACCATCATCGAATTGCTGAACCACGGCACTGGTCGCCTGTCCGGACTGGACACACCGAGGCTCGATGCCGAACTGCTGCTCGCGCATTGCCTGAACGTGAACCAGGGGCATTTCCTGACCTGGCCGGAGCAGGCCGTCAGCGCGACGGATCGAGATCGGTTCCTGGACCTCATCACGCGCCGCGCCGAGGGTGTGCCGGTCGCCTATCTGCTTGGCCACTGGGGTTTCTGGTCCCTGGACTTGCGCGTGACCCCGGACGTGCTGGTGCCCAGACCGGAGACCGAATTGCTGGTCGAACACGCGCTGGCCGCGCTGCCTGCGTCGTCCCCCATGCAGATTGCCGATCTCGGCACCGGCAGCGGCGCCATCGCCCTCGCGATCGCCCGCGAACGACCGAACTGGCGGGTAATCGCCACCGACCGATCCGAGGCCGCGCTCGCGATAGCGCGAGACAACGCACGCCTCAACCAAATTGAAAATGTCGAGTTCCGCCTGGGGTCCTGGTGCGAGACCTTGCAGGAAGCCGACCTGGATATGATCGTCAGCAACCCGCCGTACATCACCGACGACGACCCGCATCTCGCCAATCTCCGCTTCGAGCCCGGAGCGGCGCTCGCCTCCGGCGCCGATGGGCTGGCCGACATCCGCGCCCTCGTTACCTGCGCGCAGCGGCATCTGTTCATGGGCGGGGTGTTGCTGCTCGAACACGGCTATCACCAACAGGGCGACGTACGTTTCCTGATGGAGGCCCAGGGATTCACCGATGTCCTGGGCTTCCGCGACCTCGCCGGTCAACCGCGCGCCGTCCTGGGCCGTCGCGGCGGACTACGCTAAGGAACCTCTGATTGAATCATTCACGGTTCAAATGGATGAACGACGAACAACTCCTGCGTTACTCCCGCCAGATCCTGCTGCCGCAGTTCGATATCGAAGGTCAGCAGAAACTGCTCGATGCGCACGTCCTGATCATCGGCGCCGGCGGGCTCGGCTCGCCGATCGCGCTATATCTGGCGGCGGCGGGCGTCGGCCATATCGCGATCAGCGACTTCGACAAGGTCGAACTGTCCAACCTGCAACGCCAGATCGCCCACAGCAATCGCGACATCGGTCGCGCCAAGGTGGATTCGGCACGCGATGCAATGCTCGAACTCAACCCGGACATCGACGTGCGCGTCATCGATCACGCGCTGCAAGACCCGGAATTGAGCGCGGAAGTCCGTTCGGTCGATCTGGTCATCGACGGCAGCGACAACTTCGCCACCCGCTTCGCCATCAACCATGCCTGTGTGGATACCCGCACCCCGCTGGTATCCGGTGCAGTGATCCGCATGGAAGGCCAACTCGCGGTGTTTCGCCCCGATCTCGACGACCAGCCCTGCTATCACTGCCTTTATGGCGAGGGCGAAGAACTTGCAGAGACCTGTTCGCAGACCGGGGTCCTCGCCCCCGTCGCCGGCACCGTCGGCTGCCTGCAGGCCACCGAGGCGATCAAGATATTGAGTGGCGTCGGCGAACCGTTGAACGGGCGAATGCTGGTGATCGATGCGGCCACCATGCACTTTCGGACCCTGCGTATCCCGCGAGATCCGCACTGTCCGGTCTGCGGCGATTGAGCGGATTCACGACGCCTGCGCGGCGCCGACTTGCGCTGACACAACTATTTGCAGCAACGCGCGGTTTTATCGCGTAGAGTCGAACGCATTTCCACTTCGACGTTTCCTTGGTCGAAGCCATTCACATCCACCTCCAGCGCGACCGAGGCGTCAGCGCTCCGCCCCAACGCTTCACCCGGGACATCCACATCCCCCGCTGCCCGGCGCTTGCATCGCCGGACGGACCTCGCCGGCGCCTCGCGCCTCCGACGACTCAGGTGCGTGTTGCCCGCTTCGTTGATGCCCATCCCCACACGCCCAGCGGATGCAGCTCGCATGAACCTATTTGTCGGCAACCTCGCCTTCAGCATTACCGAAGACGAACTGCGCAGCGTCTTTTCCCAATACGGGACGGTCACCGAGGCCAGCCTCGTGACCGACCGTTTTTCCGGCGAAACCAAAGGTTTCGGATTCGTCGAAATGCCCAACAACAGCGAAGCCGACGTAGCCATCAAGGCCCTCAACGGCAGCGCCCTGGGTGGCCGTCCCGTCAAGGTCAACCAGGCACAGTCACGTAGTCGTCGCAGCCGCACCGCCGGTCGGCGTCGCTACTGAACCCAAAGGGCGTTCACGCCCACCACCCTCCTCAGGAGTACTCCTCGTATGAAAACCATGAAGACCATCGCCGCCATCGCTCTTGCTGGCGCCACCGTCCTGTCCGCCGGCACCGCTTCCGCGTGGTGGGGCAACGGCTGGAACCCGTTCAACAACGGCGGCTGGGGCGGCAACCAGTGGGGCCCGTTCAACGGCATGAACAACATGCTGGGTAACGGCAACGGCGCTGGCGACGGCTCGTTCGACTTCTCCATGAGCGGTCGTGGCAACGGTAACGGCTATGGCAATGGCTACGGCAACGGCTATGGCAACGGTTACGGCAATGGCTACGGCTACGGCGCTCCGTACGGCGGCTACGGCGCCCCCTACGGCATGCCCTATGGCATGCCCTACGGCGCGCCGATGATGGCTCCGCCGGCTGCTCCGGCTGCCCCGGCTGCCAACTAAGTCCCGAATCGGGCCTCTCGGCCCGTCCGGAACGAAAAAGCCGCCCGGCTCGCCGGGCGGCTTTTTTTATCACCGCCTTCCGGACCCTCGGCAACCCGCATGAACGCGGCAAACATGGATCATCACGCTGGTTCAGGACGCGGATTCAGTGCTATGAAACACGTTCCAAGACCCGCAAAACGGATTGCCACATCTCCATGACCCATCCGCGTCTCACCGCGCTTGCCCTGCGCACCGGCCCAATCGATGGCATCAGCGTCAGCGTCGAAGCCGGCGCCTGCCTCGGCATCAGCGGACCATCGGGGAGCGGCAAAAGCCTTCTGTTGCGGGCGATTGCGGACCTGGACCCGCACGCGGGGACGATTCATCTCAATGGCAACGCGCAAACCGACGTGGCACCGACCGAATGGCGGCGACAGGTCACCTGGGTCGCAGCGGAAAGCGCCTGGTGGGCAGACACAGTCGGGGCGCATTTCACTCACCGGGACGATCCCGCCTGGACCGCGTTGGGTTTTGCTTCGGAGAGCGCGAACTGGGAAATCAGCCGTCTCTCGACCGGTGAGAAGCAGCGCCTCGGGCTATTGCGGGCACTGCAACACGCGCCCCTGGTTCTACTTCTGGATGAACCGACCTCGGCACTGGATGCCAGCAATACCACCCGGGTCGAGGCGTTGATCGCCGCATACCGGGCACGCACCGGCGCTGCCGTGATCTGGGTCAGCCATGATCCGGCGCAACTCGATCGGGTCAGCGACACCCGCCTGGCGCTGGGGGTGGGGTCGTGAACGTCATCGCGCTTTCTCCGTTCGACATCGGGCTTGCCGCCGGTCTGGTGGTCTCGCTGGCCGGGGTGGTCTGGGCACAACGACTCGCGCTCGCGAAACCTTTATTGATCGCGGCCTTGCGTGCGATGTTGCAACTGGGACTGATCGGCCTGGTGCTGCAGATTCTTTTCAGCAGCCTGCACCCGGGACTGATCGCGCTGGTCGCGGCGTTCATGCTCGCGGTGGCCGGGTATGAGGTCATGAGTCGGCAGCAGCGCCGACTGGCAGGTTGGTGGGGATACGCGGTGGGCGCGGTGGCGATGTTCGTCTCGTCGTTCAGCGTGGCGATCCTGGCGCTGGTGGTGATGGTGCAGCCGGAACCCTGGTACGCGCCGCAGTACGCGATCCCGCTGCTGGGCATGCTGCTCGGCAACACCATGACCGGCATTGCCCTCGGCCTGGACCGGCTTACCCAGGGTCTGTGGCGTGAACGCGCCCAGATCGAGGCGCGGCTTGCCCTCGGCGAGGCTTGGTACGAGGCCAGTGCCGGTGTTCGCCACGAAGCGGTTCGTTCCGCACTGACGCCGATCATCAACACCATGGCGGCCGCCGGTGTGGTCAGTCTGCCGGGCATGATGACCGGCCAGATACTCGGTGGCAGCCCACCGATGGAAGCGGTGAAATATCAGATTCTGATCCTGTTCCTGATCGCCGCCGGCACCGGTTTCGGTGCGTTGGGCGCGGTGCACATGGCGGCAAGGCGCGTGTTCGATGAACGGCAGCGGCTGCGCCTGGAACGCCTCAAGGCTAAGCTCTGAACCATGTATACCCGGGTTTTGTTCCTGCTGATTTCAACGCTGGCTTGCGCGGCGATTCAGGCCGAGGTGTATCGCTGGATCGATCCCAACGGTCACGTCCAGTTTGGCGATCGCCCGCCGCCGACAGCGCGTCAGATCGAGGCGATGGACATCGATCTCGAGCAACGTATCAACCCGGCGGTCGATCCCGGTCTGCGCATCCAGCGTCAGCAGCGACTGGCGGAAGAACTGGAGCGCGACCGTCACGAACGCGAACAGGCGCGTCTCGAGGCCCGCCGCGCGGCGCAGCTGGCGGCATCGCTGTGCACCCAATACACCGACCGCGTGCGCCTGCTCGCGGACGAAAATGTGCGCTGGATCAAGGGTCGCAACGCCAACGGCAGCAACTTTTATTACAGCGATGCGGAAGTCGCCGGGCTGCGCGCCGAAGCGATACGCGGCATGAACTACTACTGCCGCTGAGTCCGGATCAACACTCGATCACATTGACCGCAAGTCCGCCTCGTGCGGTTTCCTTGTATTTCTCCTGCATGTCCGCGCCGGTATCGCGCATGGTCTTGATGACCTTGTCAAGCGACACGAAATGCTTTCCATCCCCGCGCAAGGCCATGCGTGCCGCATTGATCGCCTTCACCGCGCCCATCGCGTTGCGTTCGATGCAGGGCACCTGAACCAGGCCGCCAACCGGGTCGCAGGTCAGACCCAGATTGTGCTCCATACCGATTTCGGCGGCGTTCTCGACCTGCTCCGGAGTGCCGCCCAGGACCTCGGTCAAACCGGCAGCCGCCATCGAACAGGCCGTGCCGACCTCGCCCTGACAACCGACCTCGGCCCCGGAGATGGAGGCATTCTCCTTGTAGAGAATGCCGATAGCGGCTGCCGTGAGCAGGAAACGCACCACTCCGTCCTCGCTGGCACCGGGGGAGTAACGCCAGTAGTAATGCAATACCGCCGGAATGATGCCGGCGGCGCCGTTGGTCGGCGCCGTCACCACCCGTCCGCCGGCGGCGTTCTCCTCATTGACGGCGAGCGCAAACAGATTGACCCAGTCCATGGTCCCGAGCGGGACATTGTTGAGTTCGGTCTCGCTGATCAACTGCCGATACAGGCGCGGCGCGCGACGGCGAACTTTCATCCCACCCGGCAACACGCCCTCGGTGCGACAGCCGCGTTCGACACAATCGCGCATCACCTGCCAGATCGCGAGCAGGCCGGCGCGAATGGCTGCTTCGGAGCGCCAGGCGCGTTCGTTGGTCAGCATCAACTGACTGATCGAGAACCCTTCCGAATCGCAATGCGCGAGCAGTTCGGCGCCACTATGGAAGGCAAACGGCAGCACTGTGTCATCCACCACGATACGGTCGGCACCGGCGGCCTCATCATCGACGACGAACCCGCCCCCAACCGAGTAATAGGTGCGTTCCCGGAGCATCACACCGACAGCGTTGTAGGCACGGAAGATCATTCCGTTGGAATGAAACGGCAGACTTTCCTTGCGATGAAAGAGGAGATCGCTTGCCGCGTCGAACCCGATCTCCGGCCCGTCCGGCAAATTCAGGCGAGCCCCTTGCTGTACCTTGGCAAGCAGGGCTGGCACCGCGTCGGTATCGACGCTTTCCGGGCGCTCGCCCAGCAGGCCAAGAATGACCGCCTTGTCGCTGCCGTGCCCTTTCCCTGTGGCGCCCAACGAACCGTATAACTGCACCTCGATGCGGTGCGTACCGGACAGGTGACCGTGTTCACGCAGGCCGTCGAGGAAGCGACCGGCGGCGCGCATCGGACCGACCGTATGGGAACTGGATGGGCCGATACCGATCTTGAACAGGTCAAAGGCGCTGATCGCCATGCTGGATCACTCACTATTCAGGATGCACCGAGGGTAATCCCGATCCCGGATCGGGATTCGCCCACGAGCGGGAATGGAATCGATGGGGGGATCAGAGCCCGGCCTTGGCGAGCATGGCATCCAGGCTTTCCGCCCGGTAACCCTTCAACAGCTGATCGCCAACCACGATCAACGGCACACCTTTGCCACCCAACTTGCGAAATTCACTGCGGTATTCTCCGGAGCGTTCGACATCGCGTTCGTCGAAGGCGATGCCGCGTCGCTCCAGATGCGCCTTCGCCCGCTTGCAATAACCGCAATGCGTGGTGCTGTAGACCACCACCTTCGGTCCGGCAGATACGGCAGGCGCGCGCATCGGCAACGCGCTGACGATCGCCGCTTCGGACAGGGTCTGAATCTGCGCCTCCGACGGTGGATGATCGCCGTAGTAGACATTGCCTGCGTCATCGACCCATTTGAACACCTCCGAGTGGGCGGGCGGGCAAAGCAGCATCAGCATCAGCATCAAAACCTTCCATGTCTTCATGTCGTTCCCCCTGGTCGTTCCCGCTATCGGCGTTGTGCGATCAACTGGGCTTCGTTGCGCAACCCCTGAGCGGTATCCCCGATGCACGCCAGGTCGGTGTAATGAACAACCTGCAGGCCGGCAAACAATGACAGCAGTTCACCGGGCTCGAGGCGGAACGCGGCGGTGCGCGGACCGGTGTCATCCACGGCCTCGCGGACGAATGTCTGATAGAACAGCAAACCGCCCGGTCGCAGCGCCGCCGCGATCGCCGGGCACAGCGCACGTTCCAGATAACGACTGACCACGATCACGTCGAAGGAATCGGCTTCCGGGGGATCTGTCATCACATCCCGCGCTTCTGCGGACAGCCCCGGTCGCGCTACGGCATTGAGCGCGTCGATGGCGCTCGGGGCGATGTCCCAGGCCCGCGTCCGCAAACCATGTTCGGCCAACAGCAAGGCGTTGCCGCCCAGTCCGCAGGCGATGTCCAGGGCCTCTCCGGTCGAGGGCAACAGGTAGGCGTGATCCTGCAACACGGCGCAGGCCGCGACCGGACCAGTCGGTCGCTCGCGATAACGCAGATCCCAACGGATACGATCTGCGTCAGACATGATTCAGCGCAGACTCCGACCGATGCGATCCCGGTCCGCAGACCACCAGATCGCGGTCACCGGGCCAATCAACCCCAGACGGGGATAGGGACCGTTGAAACGACTGTCCCGGGCACGATCACGCCAGTCACCCAGCAGGGCGACGCTGCCTTCCGGCACGATCTGTTCGTCCATGCTCAGGGAGAACGCCTCCTGACGATTGGCCTCCACCACCGTCAGTCCGGGATCGACCCGACCGTTCCGAAGCACCTGGCCGTCCTGCAGGGCGATCCGGTCGCCAGGCAGCCCGGCGATTCGACTGATGCCGACACTGGCCCCCTTGCCCTCTTCCTGGCTGGGGATCAGAAACGCCACCACATCGCCGACTCTGGGCTCCGCGTGGGTGTAGATGCCGGTATCGACCAGCACCGAATCACCGATCAGCAGGGTCGGCTGCATGGTGTCGGAACCGATCTCCAGGCTGTCGTAGCCCAGCAATTCCGCACGCTCGGCAATCAGATAGTTGGGCAAGCCGATCAACACCAGCGCAAACAACGCATAAGGCGCGATGCGGTTGTAGAACTTGGGGATGAATACCGTCTCGCGACGCGCCAGCAGGAACGCATCCACCGCCAGCACCGCGTATAAGGCAAACATGATCAGTGCAACCCCGACGAAGCCGACGAAACTCGCCAGAAAGCCAAGCGTCCCCGCGCCCCACATCCCCAGATAGACCCCCAGCGCCGGCAACACACCACGCTCGGCATGCCCGAGATAGACGTGCCCGAATCCGGGGCACATCAGTGACAGGGCGCCACAAGTCCAGGGATTACGTCGGGAATGGGCGTCGTTCATAAGCGGATCAAACAAAAAGCCCGCCGATGCGAAACATCGGCGGGCGGGTTACGGGTCAATAGCGCCTCAACTCGGGACGCGGTAATTGTTCGGCCCCATCAGGTCGATGCCGCATTCCAGGTTGGAAATCCAGTCCAGGAATCGACCGACCATTTCCGGGCCTTCGAAATACCGACCGTGCTGCGGCACGATCTTGTCCGGCCTGAGTTCCCGGACCATGTCTGCCCACAAGCGGCAGACCTTGCCGGAGACCATGTAGCGGCGATGGAATCCGGCCATGGACTGAACGTGGGCGTCGAAATCCTTGACCGCTTCACCGGCATCGCCATCGATCACCGATGCGCCCATGTCCCCGGAGAACAGGATCTTGCTGGTCACGTCGTAGAACTGGAAATTGCCGACCGAGTGCAGGAAGTGTCCCGGCAGCGCCAGTACCCGCGAGCTGCCCAGCGTGATCGAGGCCCCCTCATCGGGCAGCGGCACGATACGTTCGAACAGGTCGCGGCCCATTTCCTTCTGCGCGAAGTTCGACGCCAGATGGGGAACGAAGCGCGACCAGAGCTTGGAAATCACGATCTTGGCGTTGGTGCGCTGAGTCCAATGTCCCAAGGAAGCGATGATGTCCGGGTCCTGGTGTGAACACAGGATCATGTCGAGATCCTTGACCGAGATATGCCGCCCGATCGCCATGGTCAGCGGCACGAAGGTCAACTCACCACCGGGATCGATGACCGCTTCGTGGTCGCCGTCGATGATCAGAAACTGGTTGGACTGAATGCCTGACCCTTCGACGAGATGCGCGAAGCTGAGACACTTGTGGGTGCCGTTGTCGAAAAGGGTGATTGCCGGACCGGCCATGAGCTACCTCCGCTCGCACACGTTGATGGGCTTCCGTCGTTGCTTGTCGTAGATATTCTGTTTGCAACGTTTGGCAAGTCTAGGCCAGTTGCGTTGTCGGATGCGCGAATAGTTGATCATTGAACGCGTTGCCTCTTTACGGCGCAAGACGTTCGATCACCCAGGGGGCATTCACGTCGTCGCGACGGTAACGCAAACGATCATGCAGACGATTTTCCCGGCCCTGCCAGAATTCGATGCTGTGCGGGACGATGCGATACCCGCCCCAGAAGCCTGGCAACGGTATCTCGCCATCCTGAAAACGCGCACGCATATGCGCGAACTGCGCTTCAAGCATCGAGCGTGACGACACCACCCGACTTTGATGCGACACCCAGGCGCCGATCTGGCTGCCGCGCGGACGGCTGGTGAAGTATTTCAGCGATTCGGCGGTGCCAACCTTCTCCGCGCGGCCTTCCACCTTCACCTGTCGATCGAACTCCAGCCAGTGGAACAACGCCGCCACCTGCGGGTTGACCGCGATGTCCCGCGCCTTGTGACTGTCGTAATTGGTGAAAAACACGAAGCCGTCCTGATCGAACGTCTTCAACAAAACGGTCCGCAGGGACGGCGCGCCGGCCGCATCGACGGTCGCCAGGCTGAGTGCATTCGGGGTTTCCAGATCCGCCTCGCTGGCCTGCAGGAACCAGCGTTCGAATTGCCGGAAAGGGTCCGGATCGAGATCGGCGCGGCGCAGGCCGGCGTAGGTGTATTCGCGACGGAGTTGGCTGATGTCCATGCAATGCTCTAGGGAAGGGGGCAGTAGTTGGCGCTGCCGCGACCGGCCAGAACGCCGGGGATGTCAGGATGATCACGCATGCGCTGAATCGCTTCCTGATAGTCCGCGTTACTGACGGCGGCGCCGAATGTGATGTCAACAAAGCCGTCTGTACGCAGCGCGTAAGAGACGTTCTCCAGGTCCATGTCGAAAAGGATGTCGGCCAGGGCGGCGCTGGCGCGGTTCGGATCCGCACCAGCGCTCATGAACAAGGTCGGAAACGCCATCAACAGCACGACCATCGGGATCTGCACCAGACGGCGCAGCAACAAACTGTGCGTCATATCGCGTACTCCGCTCCTGCTGGCTGGCAAGCTTGGTATGGCCGTGTAAGGTTAGCGCCATCCCGTAATCGCACCAAGGCTCGTCATGCTCGTCCGCTCGCCCCGCCGCATTGCCGCTTCATCTGCCCGTTGGCTGCGCCGTTTGGGCCTGAGTGTCCTGCTTACCCTGCCTCTGCTGACCTCGGCATCGGTAAACGAAATTCGTGCCCTGATCGACCAGAAACAGTATCAGCAAGCCTTGGACATGGTGATTCTGGAGCTGGCCGTGCAGCCTAATTCGGTCCCGCTCCGCCTGATGCACGGCGTGGCCCTCGCCAAGCTGGGCGAACTCGAGCAGGCGGCGCAGGTATTCCAGGAACTGATCGCCGACAACCCGGACGACCCACAGATGTTCAATAACCTGGCTGCGATCTATGCCAGCCAGGGTGCCTACAAGAATGCCGAAGACATGCTCCAGCGCGCCCTGCTGCTGTCGCCGGAGTACTCCGTGGCGCGCGCCAACCTCGGCGATCTGTACCTCGGCATGGCCAAGGCCCAATACGCGGAAGCGTTGCGCACCGACAGCGACAACCGGGGCTTGCACGCACGTCTCCAGGCCCTCGATGCCATGTATGGCGTAAGCACCGCGCCGGCGCCGAAATCGGCGAATCCCGGGTCCGATCACCACGGCAAGAACGTGGTGGGCTCGGCGCTGATCCCGGCGAACGGCGACATCGGCGCCTCGCAGCCGCTCTCGGACTGTTTCCTGGTAGGGCCGTTCCTGAGCGCGGATGAGCGTCGACAGATGCAGCTCTGGCTGGAACGCCAAGGGGCCCAGGTGGGTCTATCTGAACAAGACAACGAGCGCGTGCTGACTCGGGTTTTCATGCCTCCCGTCGAGAACGAACGCGCGGCCCGAGACCGGCTCACCTCGCTCAAATCACAGGGTATGCACGATGTCGCCCTGATCACCACCGGGGAACTGCGCAATGGCATTTCCCTGGGTGTTTATCGCAACGCCACCTCGGTCAAACGGCGTCTCGATCAAGCACGGCGAGCGGGTATCGAGGCACAATCCCGGGTAGAGAGTTACCGATCCACCGGCCCGTGGCTGTTGGCCTCACCCGCGAACGCCAGACCCATCGATGCCAACGCGGTGCGGATGATCGGCGGCAATGTCCAGGTCCGCCAGACAAGCTGCGAGCGTTGAACCCCAATCATTCCCTGCACCGAGTCCCACATGCTTGATTACGTATTCTTCGACCCCGACGCCCGGGTCCGCTTCCTTGCCTTTCTGGCCGATCTGAACGTGGCCACCGAAACCAGCGAGGATACCGACGATGGCACATGCAGCGTCTGGGTTTCCGAGGACCTGGACGATGAACTCGGCGATCGAATCGACGCCGAATACGACCGTCTGATGATCGAACAGGCCAACGACGTGGATGCCGAATCCGGTTATGCCGTGAACCTGGTCGGCGTGCAGTACACCCGACCGGATGGCGGAGTCGGTGTCGTCCGCCTGCAGCCAGCAACGATGAACCAGATCACCCAATGCCTGACCGTCGAGGAACTCCAACGCTTTGTCCAGCACGTTGCCGATGAAATTGCCGCCGGCCTTGAAGGGCCCGTCTGCCGGGTGCTGAGCCAGGGCTTGGACACCCCCTGAACCGAGGCTTCATCGAACACAAAAAAGCCCGCCGCTGCAGAACAGGGCGGGCTTTTTTATGGTGACCGTCACTCGACGGTCACCGGGAGCCTTTTCGCGAAGCCCGGCGCTACGCGCCGCTTACTTGATCTTGGCTTCCTTGTAGACCACATGCTTGCGCACGACCGGATCGTACTTCTTCATTTCGATCTTGTCGGGCGTGGTGCGCTTGTTCTTGGTCGTGGTGTAGAAGTGGCCGGTACCGGCGGAGGACACGAGCTTGATCTTGTCACGCATGATTATCTCTCCTTAAACCTTCTCGCCACGGGCGCGCATTTCGGCGAGGACCGCATCGATACCCTTCTTGTCGATCAGACGCATGCCGGAGGCCGACAGGCGCAGACGAACCCAGCGATTTTCGCTCTCGACCCAGAAGCGGTGCGAATGCAGGTTCGGCAGGAAACGACGACGGGTTTTGTTGTTGGCGTGGGAAACGTTGTTCCCGGTGACCGGCCGCTTGCCGGTGACCTGACAGACTTTGGACATTGGTTTGGCTCCCTGGGGCGCATTGCGGACCTGATGAAGCAGAGTTTCTTCAGGACCTAAGCGAATACGCAGTAAAGCTTCGCTTGACGGAAAGGGCGCGCTTTATAGCAAAACGGCTGAACGCCCGCAAGTATTCGCTTTAGAATGACGCGCTGAATTCCTAACGGTTACCGCCATGCTTGAACACCACCCACAAGCTCAGACACTCGATCCCGACTCAGCAATCTTCAACGTCGATTTACCGGAATTCGAGTCGAGCGTGATCGCCGCCTCCCACGAGACACCGATCCTGGTGGATTTCTGGGCGGATTGGTGCGCGCCCTGCCTGACCATCGCACCCGTGTTGAAACAGGTGGTCAGCGACTACGCCGGGCGTTTTCGTCTCGCCAAGGTCGAGGTGGACGAGGGCGACAACATGAAACTCGCCGGTCGCTACCAACTTCGAGGTTTTCCGACCTGCATCCTGTTCGTCGCCGGCGAGGAACGCGCACGCTTCGCCAGTCACCGCCCAAACGCGTGGATTCGGGCCTTTCTCGACGAACATCTTCCGGCAACGTGACAGGTACCCATGCTTTGATTAGTGTTGGCTACACCCATCCCGCGCACGCGCCCACACCCGGCTGCTGATCGATGTTCGTATTCCGCTGGATCGCCAATGGTCTTGCCCCGCTGACCTTGCTGGGGGCAATCGCCGCGTATCTGTATCCGCCGGCCTTCCTGATCTTCAAGGACGTGTTCCTGTGGCTGTTTGCCGCGACCATGTTCGCCCTGGGCGTGGTGCTCGATACCGGCGAACTGCGCGACACCTTGAAACATCCCGGTCGTGTCGGCCTGGGTGTGCTTACGCAATTCACGGTGATGCCGACCCTGGCCTTCGCCGCCGCGTGGGCGGCAGGACTTCCGCCAGAGCTGGCGCTGGGATTCATCATCGTCGGCTGTGCGCCGGGCGCAATGGCCAGCAATGTCATCGTCTATCTCGCGGGCGGCGCGGTCGCGTTTTCCGTCGCGCTGACCACCGTCGCGACCGTGTTGTCGCCCGTACTCACCCCCAGTCTGGTGGAGTGGCTCGGTGGCGTTTTCCTGCCGATACCCTTCTGGCCGATGATGCTGACCATCCTCAAAACCGTGCTCGCGCCACTGCTGATCGGCATTGGTCTGCAACGCGTGCTGGGCAAGCGCATCGAATCTGCCAAAGCGGTCGCGCCGGGGATTGCCGCGCTCGCGATCGTGATCATCTGCAGCTATGCGGTGGCGTCGAACCACCAGCATCTGAGCGAAGTCGGGCCGGTCGTGATCGCCCTCGTCGTGCTGATCAATCTCGCCGGTTACGCCCTCGGTTGGGGTGCGGCCTCGCTGTTTGGTTTTGACCGCAGTCATACCCTCACCCTGTCGATCGAGATCGGCATGCAGAATGCCGGCCTCGGCGTCGCCCTCGCCCTCGCGCATTTCACCCCGTTGGTCGCCTTGCCGGGGGTGCTGTTCGCGGTCTGGTGCATCCTCACGGCGGCGGGTGCAAGCGCCTGGTTGCGGCGTGCCGAATCTCAGGCCGTTCAGGTACTGCCGTGAAGCGCACGGAGTTCCTGCCCACCATCGTGCTCAGTTTCGCGCTGCTAACCGGACTGGGTCTGACGTTCGTCGCGCCGGTCTGGTCGGCGGATGACGGCCACGGTTTCCGGGTACTTTCCGCACAATCGTTCGCCCGGGATGGCCTGTACCTGTTCGACGCCGACGTCGCACTGCGATTCTCCGACGAGGTGCTCGACGCCCTGGACGCGGGCGTGCCGATAACCATCGTCTTCGAAGGTCGCGTGGCGAAACAGCGGCCCTATGTGTGGGACAAAGTCGTCAGCGAACGCAGCTGGGTGTATCAGTTGCGTTATCACAGCCTGACGCAACGCCATGTGATCACCGATCTGCTCACGGGTGAGCGGCATTCCTACCGCGCCCGTCATGCCGCGCTCATCGCGCTTGGCCAGGTCCACGCGCTGCCCTTGATCGAGTCCGAGCAACTCGAACCCGATGCCAACTATGTCGCCCGCCTGCAGGTAGGCATCGATATTGAAGCCTTACCGGCACCGCTGCGTTTACCGGCATATCTGTCCAACCAGTGGGACCTGGAAAGCGACTGGTACGAATGGCCCCTGGTTCCCGCTTCAAGTTCGTGAACCGCATCCCGGGCTGGGTATGGCCGAGCGGCGGCGTGCTCATGCTGCTGGTGTCGTTCTACCTTCTCGGCCAGGCCACCGAGAACAGCGCCGACTTCGGTCGCCTGTATTCCTGGCTGCTGATCCTGAACGTGCTCGGTCTGATCGTCCTGGTGATCATGGTCAGCTACAACCTGATCACCTTGCTGCGGCAATACCGTTCACGCATCCCCGGCTCGCGCCTGAACGTGCGGCTGCTGGTGATCTTCATCGTGCTCGCAGTCGCCCCCGTGGTGGTGGTCTTCAGTTACTCCGTGCAATTCATCAATCGCGGCATCGACAGCTGGTTCGATGTCCGTCTGGATACTGCGCTCAACGACGCCCTCGCCCTGAGTCAGGCCGCGCTGGATCAGCGCATGCGCAAAAATCTCGACGACATGCGTGCGGCGGCCATGGAAATTCGCGATGTACCCGACCGGCTCGCCGCGCTGGCAATCACCGACCTGCGGGTCAACAGCGGCGCCGAGGAACTCACCCTGTTCGGTCGCAACGGACACATCATCGCCTCCAGTGGCGCCAATCCGGCGGACATCGTCCCCGACCATCCTTCCGAGGAAGTGCTCTCCCATGTTCGCGGCGGCGAGCCCTATGTCGGAATGGAGCCGGACCTGGACGGACGATTGGTGGTGCGCGTGGTAGTTACCGGCGTCGGACTCACCGACGAGAGTGAGGAACGCATCATGCAGGGGCTGTATCCGATGCGCGAACGCATCGGTCACCTCACCGCCAACGTGCAGGAGGTTTTTGGCGCCTACGATCGCATCGTTTATCTGCGTACGCCGTTGAAGAACACCTTCACCTTCACGCTGTCGATGGTCTTGCTGCTCAGCCTCGCCTTTGCGGTGTGGTCGGCCTTTTTCTTTGCCCGCCGCCTGACCTCGCCGATCCGCGACCTCGCGGAAGGTACACGCGCCGTCGCCGCCGGGGATTACTCCACCCAACTCCCCGCCCCCGGCAAGGACGACATCGGCTCGCTGGTCCGTTCCTTCAACGCAATGACTCGCCGCCTCGCCAAGGCCCGTGAAGCGGAACAGGCCAGCCAGGAAGCGATCGAGAAGCAGCGCGCCTACCTCGCCACGGTTCTGGGCAGCCTGTCATCCGGGGTACTGACCGTCGATGAGGACGGCGTGGTACGCACCATGAATCACTCCGCCGGCATGATCCTGGGTCTGGACCCCGGAGAATGCGCGGGACGCCGCCCCGCTGAAATCGCCAGTCGCCATGAGCACCTGCAAGGCTTCATCGACGCGATCGCCGAACAGATTCGTGACCATATCGGCGATTGGCACAGTGAAGTCACGGTATTCGGGCCGGAAGGACGACGGGTGCTGATGTGCCGGGGCACGGCCTTGCCGGACGAATTGGCACACGATGACGCATACCGGGGCAATGATCAGGTTCGACGCGGGCACGTCATCGTCTTCGACGACGTCACCGCGCTGATCCAGGCTCAGCGCGATGCCGCCTGGGGCGAAGTTGCTCGCCGACTTGCCCATGAGATCAAGAATCCATTGACACCCATCCAACTGGCGGCGGAAAGGCTGCAACGACGCCTCTCCAAGACACTGGAAAACGAGGACGCACAGGTTTTGTCTCGCGGCACCACTACCATCGTGCAGCAGGTCGAAGCCATGAAGGAAATGGTCAACGCCTTCAGCGATTATGCAAAACCGCCACAGATTTCCCGCAAACCCCTGGATCTGAACGATCTGGCCAAGCAGGTCATGGAGTTGTATCGCGGCCCCGGATACCCAGTACAGAAACTGATCGATCTCGACCCCGGTCTCCCCCCCGTCGAAGCGGATGCAGGCCGCCTGCGTCAGGTCCTGCACAATCTGATCAAGAACGCGATCGAAGCATTGCAGAACACGGAACGCCCGTCATTGCTCCTGCGTACCCGTTGCATTGCCTATAAAGGCACGCGCTTTGTGGAGTTGCTGGTCAGCGATAACGGCCCTGGCTTCCCCGAGGAAATCAAAGGCCGGGTATTCGAGCCCTACGTCACCAACAAGACCAAAGGCACCGGCCTGGGTCTCGCCATCGTCAAGAAGATCATCGAGGAACACGGCGGTACAATCCGCGCCGAAAATGCCCCGGAAAGCGGTGTTGTCATCAGCATTCGCCTTCCTGCCGCCGCCATGCGCGACGGCGAACGCTGCACCAACATCAATGCCGATCTCGATGACAGCTACAGTGAAGCGTTACGCGACGCCGCCCAAGAAATCGACGACGACACCTCGCTCGTCGATCCCCAATCCAAGGAATCTCGCCCATGAGCGCCGCTCGCATCCTGGTCGTCGATGACGAACCCGACATCCGTTCCCTGGTCCAGGAAATTCTCGCCGACGAAGGCTTCCTGGTCAGTGCCGCCGAGAACGGCGCCAGCGCCCGTGCCGCACTCAGCGAACAGCGTCCTGACCTGATTCTGCTCGACATCTGGATGCCCGACATCGATGGCATCAGCCTGCTCAAGGAATGGTCCGAAGGCGATGCCGGCCTGCCTTGTCCGGTAGTGATGATGTCCGGTCACGGCACGGTCGAGACCGCCGTCGAGGCCACGCGTCTCGGTGCATACGATTTTTTGGAAAAACCCCTGTCCCTGGCGAAGCTGCTGCTGACGGTCGAACGGGCCCTGGAAGCAGCGCGGCTGGTTCACGAGAACGTGGGCCTTCGCAAGCTGGCTTCCCAATATGTCGAGCCGATCGGCCGCTCGGCGGTGATGAACGGGCTGCGGGACGAGGCCAAGCGCATTGCCCAGCACGATGCCTGGGTGCTGATCACCGGTGAAGCCGGGGCGGGCAAGCAGACCTTCGCCCGTTACATCCACGAATCCAGCCCCCGTCGCAAAGGCCCCTTCATCGCGGTTGCCGTTGGCAGCATTGCACGCGAAAACAGTGCGGTGGAGTTGTTCGGTTCCGAAGAAGACGACGACATTCATCATGGCCGTCTCGAACAGGCGAATGGCGGCACTCTATTCCTCGATCAGGTCGAGGACATGGACGGCGAGACCCAGGGGCGTCTGCTCTCGGCCCTTCAGGATCGCCGATTCCTGCGCGTCGGCGGCAACACCCCGGTCGACATCGACGTGCGCGTGATCGCCGCCAACGGGCGCAACCTTGAGGAAGCGGTCAATGACGGTCGCTTCCGGCAGGAGCTCTTCTACCGTCTCAATGTGGTCCCGCTGCATATCCCGCCGTTGCGCGAACATCCGGAGGACGTGCCGGAAATGCTCAATCTGTACATCGCGCAGGCGGCAGACCGCGACCATCTGCCGTTCAAGCGGATCAACACCGGCGCGGTCAACCGTCTGCGCCAGTATCCGTGGGCCGGCAACGTGCTGGAATTGCGCAATCTGGTGCAGCGCCTGCTGATTCACACCAAGGGCGATGAAATCGGGCTGGCCGACGTCGAAGCGGCGCTCGGGCAACGCACCACGGAATCCGGCGGTGACAACCAGCCTGACGTGGTCACCAACCTGTTCGATCTCCCCCTGAAAAACGCGCGCGAACAATTCGAGCGCATTTATCTCGAACACCATCTGCGTCAGAACAGCGGCAGTGTCGCCAAGATCGCCGGCCCGGTCGGCATGGATCGCACCAACCTCTACCGCAAACTGCGCAGCCTGGAACTCGATCCCAAGCAGTTCGGCGACGACGAATAAGTCAGGTTTCTCGCATGAAGAAAATCATCATCCTCGGCGCCGGGCAGGTCGGCTCCAGCCTCGCCCAGAGCCTCGCCGGCGAAGACAACGACATCACCCTGGTCGATCAGGACGCCGAACTCCTCCAGGGCTTGCGCGACCGCCTCGACGTGCAGACCGTGCATGGGCCGGCGTCGCAGCCCTCCGTTCTCGAGCAGGCCGGCGGTCCGGATGCCGACCTGCTGGTGGCAGTGACCAACTCCGACGAAACCAATATGGTTGCATGTCAGATCGCGCACACCCTGTTCCATACGCCGACCAAGATCGCCCGCGTACGCGCCGCCGACTACGTCAAAGGTCGGAACCTGTTCGGCCCCGACAAACTCCCGATCGATCACATCATCAGCCCGGAGCAGTTGGTCACCGACTACATCGAACGTCTGATCGAACACCCCGGTGCGCTGCAGGTTCTCGATTTTGCCGATGGCCGGGTCCAGTTGGTCGCGGTGCGCGCCTATCACGGCGGCTGGCTGGTCGGTAAGGAATTGCGCAAGCTCAAGGAGCACATGCCCAAGGTCGAATCCCGCGTTGCCGCCATCTTCCGGGGAGACCGGGCGATAAAACCGCAGGGACACACGGTGATCGAGCCCAATGACGAGGTCTTCTTCGTCGCGGCGAGCGCACACATCCGTGCGTTCATCAAGGAATACACCAAGAGCGATCAAGCCTACCGACGCATCATCATCGCCGGCGGCGGCAATATCGGGCGTCGGCTGGCGGCCGCATTGGAGCCCCATCACAACGTCAAGATCATCGAACGCGACCCAGGCACCGCCCGGGCGCTTTCCGAGGATCTGCGCAGCGCCATCGTGCTGAACGGCGATGCCGCCGACGAAAATCTGCTGATCGAAGAGAACATCGAACACACGCACATCTTCTGCGCCGTAACCAACGACGATGAGGCCAACATCCTCTCCGCAATGCTTGCCAAGCGCCTGGGGGTGCGCCGCACCATGGCGCTGATCAACCGCTCGGCCTATGTCGATCTGGTCCAGGGCAGCGGCACGGTGGACATCGCGATCTCACCCCAGCAGGCCACCATCGGCAGCTTGCTGACCCACATCCGTCTCGGCGATGTGGCCAAGGTGCATTCGTTGCGCCGAGGCGCCGCCGAAGCGATGGAAGCGATCGCGCACGGCGACGTGAACACCTCGCAGGTGGTCGGGCGCCGGATCGATGAAATCCGCCTGCCGACTGGCGCCACCATCGGTGCCATCGCCCGTGGCGAGCAGGTACTGATCGCCCACGACGATACCGTGATTGAGCCCGACGACCACGTCATCCTGTTCCTGGTCGATAAACGCAAGGTGGCCGAAGTCGAACGCCTGTTCCAGGTCAGCGTCGGGTTCTTCTAAGCACCACTTCCCATGCAATTTCGCGTCGCCCTCCGCATCCTCGGCCTGCTGTTGATGGTGTTTTCCACCACCATGCTGCCGCCCTTGGCGGTCGCCTGGTGGTATGGCGATGGCGGCGACATGGACTTCATCCATTCCTTCCTGCTCACCGCCGGTTCGGGGTTCGTGCTTTGGGCCTTGAATTACAACGCGCGCCGGGAGCTGCGTCTGCGCGACGGCTTCGTGATCGTGGTGATGTTCTGGACCGTGCTCGGCAGCAGCGGGGCCTTGCCGTTCATGCTCTCCGACAACCCGCACCTGAGTCTCACCGACGCGTTCTTCGAGTCCTTCTCCGGATTGACGACCACCGGCGCGACCATCATCACGCACATCGACGACATGCCCCACGCCTTGCTGTTCTACCGCCAGTTCCTGCAATGGCTGGGCGGCATGGGCATCATCGTGCTCGCGGTCGCCATCCTGCCCATGCTCGGCATCGGAGGCCTGCAGTTATACCGCGCGGAAACCCCCGGGCCGATGAAGGACTCCAAGCTCACCCCGCGCATTACCGAGACCGCCAAGGCGCTCTGGTACATCTACCTCACCCTCACCGTCAGTTGCTCTCTGGCGTACTGGGCATCGGGGATGGCCGCGTTCGATGCCATCGGCCACGCCTTCTCCACGGTCGCGATCGGTGGCTTCTCCACCCACGATGCCAGCATCGGCCATTACCAGAGTCCGTTGATCGAGAGCATCGCCGTGGTCTTCATGCTCATCTCCGGGCTGAACTTCGCCTTGCACTTCGTCGCCGTACGGCGGAACAACTGGCGGGTTTATTGGCGCGACGAAGAGGCGCGGGTCTTCCTGCTGTTGCTTGGCCTGGTATCCCTGATCGCTTCGGCCTATCTGTGGGAGGAGGGCACGTATGAAACACTCGGTGAAGCGGTCCTCGGCGGCGTGTTTCAAGCGGTATCGATCGGCACCACGACCGGCTTCACAACGGCGCAATATCACATGTGGCCGGGCTTCCTGCCGGTGCTGTTGTTGTTCGTCAGTTTCATTGGCGGCTGCTCCGGATCTACCGGTGGCGGCATGAAGGTGATCCGGGTGCTGCTGCTGGTCAAACAGGGCAAGCGCGAGATCCTGCGTCTGATCCATCCCAACGCGATGATTCCGGTCAAGGTGGGCGGGAAGCCCCTGGGTGAAAACGTGATCAGTGCCGTCTGGGGCTTCTTCGCGCTCTATGTCGCGGTGTTCAGCCTCATGCTGCTGGCGATGATGGCGTTGGGCCTGGATCAGGTCACCGCCTTTTCTGCAGTTGCCGCCACCATCAACAATCTCGGCCCCGGGCTTGGCGATGTCGGCACCGATTTCGCCAGTCTGCCGGACAGCGCGAAATGGATCAGCATCTTCGCCATGCTGCTCGGTCGTCTGGAAATCTTTACCCTATTGGTCCTGTTCACCCCCGCATTCTGGCGGCGTTGAGCCCACGATGATCCGATTCCAATCCGTCACCAAACGCTATCCTGACAACGCCGAAGCGCTGTCGTCGGTCAGCTTTCGCCTCGGGGAAGGTGCAATGGCCTTCCTGACCGGCCACTCCGGCGCCGGAAAAAGCACCTTGCTGAAGCTGATTGCGCTGATTGAACGCCCCACGCAAGGCGAGATCGAAATCGACGGCTTGAATCTGGCCGGCATTCGAGGCCGCCACATCGCCCACTTCCGCCGCCGCCTCGGCATCGTGTTCCAGAATCATGGTCTGCTCATGGACCGGACGGTGTTCGACAACGTCGCGCTGCCCTTGGTGATCGCCGGTTTTCGGCATCAGGACATCGCCAAGCGGGTGCATGCCGCGCTCGACATGGTCGGCCTGCTGCGCCACGAGAAGAAGCTTCCGGTGACGCTCTCGGCGGGCGAGCAACAGCGCGTCGGCATCGCCCGTGCGGTGGTCAATAAACCCACCGTACTGCTCGCGGACGAACCCACCGGCAACCTGGACCCGGAGTTGTCGCGCGAAGTCATGCATCTGTTCGAGCAGTTCAATCAGGTCGGTGTGACCATCCTGGTCGCGACCCACGATATCGACCTGATCCGCAGCCTGGATCACCCCGCCCTGCGTCTTGATCACGGCAAGCTGTCGCTGGATACCGAACTCGGGAGTGCGGCGGAATGACCCCGCGTGGCGCGCGTCCGGCTCCGGACAGACAACCCCGCTCGGAAGCGGTATCCGTCCAGGCACGCAACCACACCATCGGTTTGGGCAATCGCCTGTCTGCGTGGCTGCTCGGCCATCTGCACACCATCGTGTTCAGCCTTGGGCGTCTCGCTCGGGCGCCGCTCGCCACCTTGATGACCGCCGGGGTGATCGCGATCTCATTGGCCCTGCCCGCTGGCCTCTATGTGCTGCTCGACAACCTGCGCACGGTCAGCGGCCAATGGGAACAGGCCGCGCAGGTTTCGCTGTTCCTGCGCCAGGATCTGCGCCTCGAACAGGCGCAGGCGTTCGCCGACGAAATCCGCAGTCTGCCCGAAGTCGATGCGGTCACCCTGATCCCCGCCGATCAGGCCCTGGAGGAATTTCGCCGAACATCCGGTTTTGGCGATGCGTTGAACGCACTCAACGAAAACCCGCTGCCGACGGTGCTCAGTATTCAGCCTCGCGTCGGCGTGGGTGCGGCGCGCATCAAACTGCTGGTCGAAACCCTCGGTTCCCGCGATGCCGTCGAGCTTGCTCAGCTCGACATGGAATGGCTGGAACGACTGTTCGCGATGATGGACATCGTCCTGCATGCGATTGCCATCATCGCGGTGTTGCTCGGCCTCGGCGTCCTGCTGGCCGTCGGCAACACCATTCGGCTGGACATCGAGAACCGCCGCGACGAGATCGTGGTCAGCAAGCTGATCGGTGCCACCAACGCGTTCATTCGCCGCCCGTTCCTTTACGGAGGCATCTGGTACGGCCTGCTCGGCGGCCTGGTGGCCTGGATCGTGGTGTCGATCGGCATGGGCGTCATCGACGATCCAGTGCAGCAACTCACCCACCTGTACCAGTCCGGCTACCAACTGCGTGGTCTCGGATTTGGCGGTGGCATGAGTCTGTTGCTGCTCGGCGGGGCCTTGGGGTGGTGCGGAGCCTGGCTGGCTGTCGGTCGCCACCTGCGAGCGATCGAGCCGACTTAATCCGCGTCGCCCGGGTTCGCAATCCGATCCTTGAGGAACTGCGGAATCGCCAGCGCGCCCTGATGCAGTTCGGAGTGGTAGTAGCGGGTCTCGAACTCCTTATGCGCCGCATCGACCAGCCGGGGCCTGGCCGGATCGACCCCTTTGCCCGCCATGGTGCAGCTCCACCAGCCTGACGGATAAGTGCACTGTGGGAAGTTCAGGGTACTGACGGCGTCGAAGCCAGCGAGTTTCAGGTTCTTATGCATGCCCGCGATCAGATCGGCATGAAACAGCGGAGACTCGCTCTGCTGGACCATGATTCCGGGTTCGCCAAGGGCGCGTAGACAGGTCTTGAAGAACTCGACCTTGAACAAGCCCTCGGCAAATCCGACCGGGTCGGTGGAATCGACGATGATCACGTCGATGCTGCCGGGCTCGACTTCTTCCATCCATTTCACCCCGTCGATGAACGCGAGTTCGGCCCGCTCATCGCCATTCGCATCGCACAACTCGGGGAAATACATCTCCGAGATACGGGTCACGCGCTCATCGATATCGACCTGCAGACAGTGTTCGACGCCGGGATGCTTGAGCACTTCGCGCAAGGTGCCGCAATCGCCGCCACCGATGATCACCACGCGCTTCGGGTTGGGATGCGCATACAGGGCCGGATGCGACATCATTTCGTGATAAATGAAGTTGTCGCGGCTGGTCAGCATCACCAGGCCGTCGATAGTCATCAGCCGACCGAAGCCGACGGTGTCGTAGATGGCGATCTTCTGATACGGGCTCTGTTCTTCGTGGATCTTGGCAGCCTCGGTCAGGCGCAGTCCGATGGAGGCATTACCGTCCTCCCATTCTTCGACATACCAATTGGAATCGGTCAGCGACATTGATGTTTTCTCCCCTGCGAGGTCATAACGTCATAGAGCGGGCGAATTATAGGTCTTCCGCTATCATGCCCCGCACTTTTTCCCACCCGGCAACAGGTACCGCCATGACGGACTGGAGTATCGAACAGGCTCGCCGCGCGTATAACGTCGCGCACTGGGCGGACGGCTATTTCGACATCGACGAACAGGGGCAACTGATCGTTCAGGCCGGCGGCCAGCGCGTCAGCATGAAGTCCCTGGTCGATGACCTGCGCACGCGCGGTTTCGCCTTGCCGGTGCTGCTGCGCTTTACCGACATCCTTGCGGACCGGGTTCGTCGTCTGGCATCGGCGTTCGATGATGCAATCGCGGAACAGGAATACACCGGCGCTTACACCCCGGTGTTTCCGATCAAGGTGAATCAACAACGCAGCGTGGTCCGCCACATCGTTGCGCAGGATGCGCATTGCCAAGGCGGGGTCGGCCTGGAGGCGGGCAGCAAACCGGAATTGATGGCCGTGCTCGCGCTCTCCAAACCGGGTGGTGTGGTGGTCTGCAACGGCTACAAGGATCGTCACTATGTACGCCTGGCCTTGCTCGGTCGTCGGCTTGGCCTGCAGGTGTATATCGTGGTCGAGAAGCGCTCTGAGCTGGATCGGGTCATCAGCGAGGCGCGTGACCTGGGCGTGCAACCCCTGCTCGGCATACGTGTCCGACTGGCCTCGGTGGCCAGCGGCAAATGGCAGAACACCGGGGGCGAAAAAGGCAAGTTCGGCCTCTCCGCACAGGAAGTGCTGGAAGCGATCAATACCCTTCGCGATGCCGGCATGCTCGATTGCCTGCAACTGCTGCACACGCACATGGGCTCACAGATCGCAAACATCCGCGACATTCAGCGTGGTATCGGCGAAGTAGGCCGGTTTTACGCCGATCTTATTGGCATGGGCGTCCCCATCAAGGTCGTCGATGTCGGCGGCGGCCTGGGTGTCGATTACGAAGGCGCCCGCTCACGCACCGACTGCTCCATGAACTACAGCGTCGGCGAATACGCGCGCAACATTGTTCGCACGCTGGCGGAAATCTGCGCCGAACGCGGTCTCCCTCAGCCGGCGATTTTCAGCGAGTCGGGCCGGGCGCTCGCCGCCCACCATGCAGTCCTGGTTTCCGAAGTGATCGATATTGAGGTTGCACCCGGGGAAACGCTCCCCCCCGCACCCGATGCGTCCATGCCCGCGATCCTTCACGACCTCTGGCGCCTGCTCGAAGAAGTGCAGGATGACTCGGTCATCGAGGTGTATCACGACGCCGTCCATTGGCTCGCCGAGTCGCAGGCCCAATTCCAGCTCGGCGTTGTCAGCCTGGCTCAGCGCGCCTGGGCCGAGCAGGTTTATTTCGCAGTATTGCGGCGACTCCAGCCGCGTCTGCGCCCGGATCGACGCGCACATCGGGAAATCCTCGATGCGATCAACGACAAACTCGCCGATCGCTACATCTGCAACCTGTCGGTGTTCCAGTCCATGCCCGACGTCTGGGCCATCGACCAGATCTTCCCGATCATGCCGCTGCACGATCTCGATCAAGCACCGACCCAGCGCGCAATGTTGCAGGACCTGACCTGCGATTCCGACGGCCATATCGAGCATTACGTGGACAGCGAAGGCGTTGAGACCACCTTGCCGCTCAGCCGCCCTCAGCCGGGCGCGTCCCTGTCTCTGGGGATATTCCTGCTCGGCGCCTACCAGGAAATTCTCGGCGACATTCACAACCTGTTCGGCGATACCCATGCCGTTGACGTAGCACTGACCGCAGACGGGTATCGGCTTGACGCGACCCGCCGAGGCGAGACCGCCTCGGACATGCTTCGCTACGTCGGCTTCAATCCCGATGAACTCCGCGCCGGGTATCACGACAAGATCGCCATCGCCGGCATGGAAGCGAACGCCGCACGCACACTGTTGGCGGAGCTCGACGCCGGGCTATCCAGTTATACCTACCTGACCCCGGACGCCGGATCTGCCGTTTGAGACATTCCGTGCATTCGAAGCATCCGGTACCACAAGCTGGATTCCTCGCTCAACACCCAGGCAGAACACAAGGCCAACAGGTCCCAGATCTCTGCAGCAGCGGGAACCGAAAGGGTATTCCGGAAGAACGGCGACAAAAAAAGCCCGACTGAGAAGCCGGGCTTTTTTGTCGCCGATCAAGTCCGAATTTACGGCGGGCTCACCGTGTAAGAGTTGTTATGGCAGACTGAGGGCACATACTTGCCGATCACCGGCTCATAGGTGCCGACGGCATCGAGCACGGCGCAACGCCAAGTCATCGGCTTGCTGATTCCACCGCCGTAAGCGAAATTACTCAACATATATATGTGCTTAGTGTCCACCTGACTTTCGCCGGTACCCTTCAACTCGATTGAGAATCCGTAATCCGGATCCGCAACGAGATTGTAATAACTCTGGATGTACGTCCCAACTGCGGCGATATTGATCCCGACGTCGGATATGTCAGAGGGCCACGTACCCTTGGTCTGAACATACTCAGCGAGCGCCACCTTGACCGCCCCCGAGGCTACAATCGCCTCCGACACCTTGGCGCGGATCACGTATACCTTGTACTGAGGGACTGCAACACCGGCGAGGACGCCGATAATGGCAACCACGATCATCAGCTCCACAAGCGTGAAACCCTGGATTGATCGACGATTTTTGAATTTGGCAAAGGGCAGCATCTCGGCGCTCCCGCGAATCATGAGCTCTAGACACGGGCCGATGCAAAATATCTGCCATTCGCTGGTAGCATTGCTTTCACCACTATAATTACCAGCACCGCGTAGGGTTCAAGCGTGGGGCGCAAAAAATAGACCGCTGTGGTAGAAAACGACTGATTTACCGGTGTTTGACGCAAAATCCTGGCAGTTTTCGCCCCGAAATTCCCACCAACCAAAGTATCCACTTGGCGCTTGGTGCCAATTCCGCGTGCCACCCCTCGACAGGATTTCATCCACCACGTGGCGGCGACAGAGCGTCACAAAATGACAATTTTTGCATACCCCCCCCCGACGTGCCGTTTTTTTCCCTCTTCTGACATCCTGTGTCACGAATGGCAGTTAAGCGAGTCAATCCCTGCGGGCAGCCCCCGCCCTGCGCATCCATCACTGCGTGAATTCGCACCATATCCCGGAAATTATCCTTAGTTGGCCCCTTCCTTGCTTCATGATCAATCGCAAGTGAGGAGATCGACATGCAACCGAGGCGTAAAGCCTCGGCACTCGATCCGAACTCACATCACTCAGCTATGTGGTTTTGGAGGATTGGAAAATGTTCGTCCGCAATGTTGTTACCGGGCTGGCGCTCAGCTTCGCGCTGTCCAGCGCACACGGCGCCATCATCAATGGCGACTTCGCCGATGTCGTATCGCTCAACGGCTGGTCCAGCATCGGCAATGTCAGCGAGCAACCCGATGGGGTTACCGATGATCGCGCGATCCTCAGTACCGCGTCAGGCAGCACCAACAAGACGCTCATCAATTCCGAGCTCGGTATCAATATCGATGCACTGACCGCGAGCTATACCGGCTCCGGCACTGCCGGCAACGCGTCCGTCCTGTACCAGAGCTTCAATATCATCGGCACCGGCACGATCAGCTTCGACTGGAATTTTCTGACCAGCGAAACCGGCAACTTCGGCTCCAACAACGATTTTGCGTTCTATGTCCTGCAGTCGGCGATTGGCCTTGCGGATGTCGGCGACACCGTCCCCGGAGTCATTTCCGGCTTCAGTCGCGAGACCGGCTTTTCCACCGAGGTTATTTCCGGTCTTTCGGCGGGCACCTACCTGATCGGGTTTGGCGTGGTGAACAAAAACAACACCTCTACCAATTCCGGCCTTTTGATCGACAACGTCATTCTCGCCGACACAGGGGCCACTACCTCTACGCCCCTCCCTGCGACGGTCGCATTGCTCGGTCTAGGCCTGATCGGGGTGCGTCGCCGCGTGCGCTGATTCAAAACACGCCTCACTTGCATCGAACGCCGCAGCCCTGATGGGATGCGGCGTTTTTCATTATGCGGTCCGGATAACTGGAAGAATGGGGTCAGCTTGGGCACACACTGGTATCATCCAGCACCTTGTTTCATGTGCTTGAGTACACGCGACCATGTCTTGGGAAATCGTCATCGGGCTTGAAGTCCACGCCCAGCTTGCCACTCAGTCGAAGATTTTTTCCGGGGCATCCACCGCCTTCGGCGCCGCACCCAATACACAGGCCTGCGCGGTGGACCTCGGCCTGCCCGGGGTTTTGCCCGTCCTGAACGAAAAGGCCGTGGAAATGGCGGTTCGCTTCGGCCTGGCGATCGACGCCGAGCTTGGCCATCGCTCGGTGTTTGCGCGCAAGAACTACTTCTATCCCGACCTGCCCAAGGGTTATCAGATTTCCCAGTTCGAATTGCCGATCGTCGGCAAGGGGCATGTCGAAATTTCCCCGGACGACGGCACCACCAAGACCATCGGTGTGACCCGAGCGCATCTCGAGGAAGATGCCGGCAAGTCGCTCCATGAGGATTTCCAGGGCCTGACCGGGATCGATCTCAATCGCGCCGGGACGCCGCTGCTGGAGATCGTCTCCGAACCGGACATGCGTTCGGTCAAGGAGGCGGTGGCCTACGCCAAGAAGATCCACCAGATCGTCGTATACCTCGGCATCTGCGACGGCAACATGCAGGAAGGCTCATTCCGCGTCGATGCAAACGTATCGATCCGACCGATGGGACAGGAAAAGCTCGGCACGCGAACCGAATTGAAGAACATCAATTCCTTCCGATTCCTCGAAAAGGCCCTGAACTACGAAATCGACCGCCAGATCGACATCGTCGAGGGCGGCGGCCGCATCGTTCAGGAAACCCGTCTTTATGACGCGGACAAGGATGAAACGCGGTCGATGCGCTCCAAGGAAGAAGCCAACGATTATCGCTACTTCCCCGATCCCGACCTGTTACCGGTCGTCCTGGATCAGGAACTGATCGAAGCGGTTCGTGCCGCGCTGCCGGAACTGCCGGACGCCAAACGCGCCCGATTCAGCGCCGAGTTCGGCCTCTCGGCTTACGACGCCGAGGTGCTGGCGGCAACCCGCCCGCTCGCGGATTACTTCGAGGCCGTGGTTGCCGCCGGCACCGAGCCCAAACTTGCCGCCAATTGGGTGATGGGCGACCTTTCCGGCGCCCTCAACAAGGCCGGTCTGGACATCACCGATTCCCCGGTTGCCGCAGCCCAGCTTGCAGGCATGATCGCACGGATCATGGACAACACCATCTCCGGCAAGATCGCCAAGGAAGTGTTCGAAGCCATGTGGCGCGAAGGCGGCGACGCGGACGCGATCATCGATGCCAAGGGGCTGAAGCAGATCACCGACACCGGCGCCCTCGAGTCGATCGTCGATAAGATCATTGCCGACAACAGCAAGCAGGTTGAGCAATACCGCGCCGCCGAAGAGCACAAACGCGGCAAGATGATCGGCTTCTTCGTCGGTCAGATCATGAAGGCCACGCAAGGCAAGGCGAACCCCCAACAGATCAATCAGCTGCTCAACGCCAAGCTCAACGGCTAGCTCAACACCTGATCCGTCCTCCCGATCGATCCTCCCACGATGACCGACAACGACACTCTGCGCCGTTTTCTTTTCGAGCACTTGGGGATTCGCGGCGAGCTGGTGCGTCTGTCCGCGAGTTGGCAGGCATTGCACCAGGATCACCATTACCCGGACACGGTCCTGAGCGAACTCGGGCAGGCGATTGCCGCATCCATCCTGCTCTCCGCGACCATCAAATACGATGGCTCGCTGATCCTGCAGATGGAGGGCAGCGGGCCGCTGACCATGCTGGTCGCGCAGGCCACCTCACAACGGACGTTTCGCGGATTGGCGCACTGGAACGACACCGTCGAGCCGGGTGACCTGCATGCGATACACGGGGAAGGACGTCTCGTGATCACGCTGCAACCGAGCGGTGCCGGCGATCGTTACCAAGGCATCGTGCCCCTGACCGGAGCCGATCTCGCGGGCGCCCTGGGCGCCTATTTTCAGCAATCGGAACAACTCGATACCGGGCTCTGGCTGGCCGCCAATGCCTCACAAGCGACCGGACTCCTCTTGCAGAAGCTTCCCGACCGCCAAAGTGACGACGCCGACGCCTGGAATCGGATCGCGCAGCTGGCGGCAACCCTGACGGATAGCGAGATGCTGCAACTCTCCGGGGAAGCGATCATTCATCGCCTGTTTCACGAGGAAGACGTGCGCCTGTTCGAGGCAGAACCGGTCAGTTTCCGCTGTGGTTGTTCGCGGGAACGGGTCGCGCAGGCGATTCGCGGCCTCGGACGGAGCGAAGCCGAATCCATACTTGCCGAGCAGGGGACGATCTCTGCGGACTGCGAGTTCTGCAATCGACATTACGCATTCGACCCGGTGGATGTTGAGGCGCTGTTCGTGGCCTCCCCAGTCTCCAGTCCAAGCAGCGGCAATCACTAGGTCAGCCGTTTATTAGCAAATCATGATCTAGATCACGGCAATTGATGGGCCGATTCATAGCATTAGCAGTCACTAATACTTCTCCAACCTCTCATTACGCCCGAGGTACCCCATCATGAACACTGCCGACATGACCCTGAAAACCGGTGCACGCCTTAATGAAGAAGACGTCGCCACCATCGCCAACGCGTTCAAGGCGCTGGCCATGTACGAAGCCCTGAACTGCGAACACCAGGAAGACGACCCGGAACTGCGCAGCACGGTAAATGCCGGCTTGGCCGCCGTCGATCGGTTGTTTAACTGACGGATCGTTGTCCGCTTCAATAAGAAAGGGCCGCAGCAGCGGCCCTTTTGCATTACGCGTCAGCGTCGGATTCGTCGCAAGGTGCGCTCGGTCCAGAGGTCGTCATCCACCTCCTGATTGAACTCGACCACGCTCGGCGGAATGATCGCCCAGGTCTCATGACCGGTACTGAAAACCTTTCCGTACCAATAACCCCAGGCTTGTGCACGGGGATCGTCCAACCCCATTGAACGCCAATCGCGGTCGATCCGCTTGATCTCCGCGCCGTCCTTGAAATACCGCGTGCGGTAATCCGCAAAGCTCTTGGTATCGACATAGCTGTCGCGATAGTCGTACCACCAACCCGCCCGCTTCGGCGTGCTGCGCACCACATAGACTTGGCGACCCTTCGGCGCACAAGACGCCTCCGGCACCGCGCTTAGGTAGTACACCTTCTGATCGCCCAGTTCCATGCGGCCAAGGCAGTCGTTGAAGGTGGTGGTTTCAACCAACTCATGCGTCTCATCCTTGGGCTTGCGCAGCACCACGTCGCCAAAGGTGAAGTCGGTGCCGCCCCAGGAGTCTTCGTGTGCCGGCTCTGCAAAGCGGCGGATCTTGCGCAAGGAAGGCAGCCAGATTGCATAGGACTGACTCTTTTCGTCGTCCACATAGTCGGTAATGAGGATGCCGGTGCCCCGCAACTTTCCGGAACGGAAGATCGCCAGATCGCGTGACTGCACCAAACCATCGTCGTAAGCATTGTTCAGGTGGCGCTCGACGGTCTCGGTCTTGGGGCGATTGCCCTCTGCGCGGGACAGCAGGACGGTGATCTCATTCTTCTCGCGCTGAACGATGCTGAAATTTCGGTAGGCGTAGAAATGATTCACAAAATAGACCTGCCGAATGATGTCTTCGGCGGTCGGCGCGCCCTCCGGGTAGGGCAGATTCTTCAGATCAACGGCGTGCGCGACACCCAGGTTAAGGGCGAATATCAACCCAGCGAACTGCGAGATGGTGGTTTTCATTGCTCATCCGGATTATGTTCAGGCAGGCGTAAGTCTCTGTCGCGTCTTGTTTCCCGTGGCGCGAACAACAACGAATAGAAGGGACTTTGAAAAACGTCAACTCGAGTTTGCAGTTCTAAATCAACGGGGAATTTTGCCGACGAGCCGGGGATCGACGTCGGGGCCAGCTTTGGAGCAGTGCAATGACATGTTCGATACGTTTTCTGACGGGTCTGGCCTTATTGATCGCAAGCATTACCGGTTCGAGCGCCGCCACGCCGGATGCTCCGCTGACACTGCGCTGGGTGGGCGACCCCGACACCGCCAACGCGGTCATTCTCCCGTCCGTTGCCGCGCTGTTGCGTGATGAGCACATCGCGCTCGATATCGATATAAAGAGCTCAACCAAAGGCATCCGCACCGTACTCATCGGGCAGGCCGATATTGGCGGTTCGGGCCGCTATCGGATCGAAGGGCTGCCGGAGGAATCCGATGTCGTGTTTCATCCGGTGGCCTGGGATGCCCTAGTGGTCGTGGTCCACCCGCTCAACCCGCTCGGTAATCTCAGCATCGGCGACATCAAACGACTGCTGCGCGGTGACGTGGACAACTGGCGTCAACTGGGCGGGCCGGACGCACCAATCCGCCTTATCGCCCACGAAGACATCTTTTCCGGGGTCGAATACGTGCTCATGAACCAACTGTTCGGCAGCATCGATATCGAGTTCGGAAAAGCCGAACTGGTTGCCGACGATTTCAACATCGGTGCGGCGGTCGCCGCCGATCCGAATGCCGTCGCGGTGATGAGCATGGCGAGCGCGCGGCATTTCCCCGTCAAACCGATCGAACTCGCCGGCGTCGCCGCCAACATCGACACCCTGAAATCCGGTGAATATCGCCTGTTCCGCCCGCTGTACCTGATCCTTGCCCCCAGCCACCAACAGCGTGACGCGCTGGAAACCGTCGTCAAGTTCCTGGAATCCGCCAAAGCCCGCCCCGCGATCCGCGACGCCGGGGCAATTCCCTATCGGGAGGCCGTGGTGCTCGTGGTTCGTGGCATGGATATTCAGCGTGACCTGATCGCCGAGTGATCGCAGTTCAACGCCACTTCACCCCATCTGCGTATGCCAGGTGAGATGCGCTGTTATGCCTGTTTGATGTGAACACATGCGCTGGAATCGTCTGATCAGGCCGCTGTCCAAAGGGCTCACCTAGCCTGCCTTGGCCTATGTGGCCGACCGAACGTCCGGTTTCTACACTCGATGCCGCCGTTTGGCCAAAGGCGAGCCTTCCGCCCGACCACGCCAGAGCTACACTTGATTGGCGGAGTTCGGCAATAACACGCCCACGGCTCATCGAGGCATGCGCGCCGTATATTCAATTACAGTAGCCGGACGCCTCGGTGCTTCGTACGTTCGGTACAAGCGCCGAAGGCACGACGAATTGCTGTCATTACAATAACTTGGCGAGAATTTGTCGGGCCGGCCAAGGCGCTGACCTAATGCAGGCATGGCGTCCTAACACGATAAAGATAGCCGTTGGCTGCATAACACGGAGCTCAAGCCCAATGATTGAACGAGAATTTGAGGGAATTCAGTCGGTTGGCGGTTACGAAGCCGTGATTCTTTATCGGGTTATGTAGAACTTGGCTGTCTACTAAGCGTTATGCGTAAAAAGGATACGAAATGACTGGCATCGCCGAAGTACTCCAAAGAGAAATAGCAATTACAACTGCGAATGATCGTAAGCCGATTTTGGCAACTACCAACGTCGCAATGTGTACTGCTTTTATTGGGTATAACGAAAAATCAAAAGTAGGTTTTCTAGGACATTTCGATTTCCCTGGCAATATAAAAATACTTCCAACTTTATTTAAAAAATTGAAGGCATATTCAAACATCCCTAGTGTCTATAAATATTGGATATATGGTGGAAATAAAATTAGTTGGGCTTTTTCCCCGGCAACTCGAAGAAAGCTGCATTATTGCTGCCAATCCATAGCTCCGGATTATGGGTTAAATTTTATATTAGAAAAAGAAAATCCATACCTTCCTCTATTCAATAAAATTGCATTTAGCTTTGATACGCGAAACGGAAAATTCGGCGAGTACAAGCAACGAGCCACATCGCTCCCCTTGTCATCGTTACTTTTAAGAAAACCGGTTAAATTCGTGTACGAAGGAGGTGTTAATGAATAATCAATCGCATAACAATCGCATAAACTCGGACGTCAAAAAGCTGCGCCGCTCGTTCCTCACGGCACAACTTTTTGCCTCCGGTTATGCTTGGCGTTGGGCATAACTTATGGACCTCTCTTCAGATTCAGTAACTGCAGATAAATTTCAAGCAAGGCTCGGTGCTTTGATAGCCCAGGTTTCAGACTATGAGCATGGCCAGGTTCAGGCGCTAAGCGAAATAGCTCACACCATCGTTATGGGTCATGAATATTGGATTGGCTCGGACAGGCCACCTGTCTTAACGGTTCCCTTTCAGCGTGAAATAGAAGATTGGTACGAAAACATCTATCCCGAGCAGGTTGTTTTTGTGCTAAGAAATGGAAATCAAGGTCCGTTTGGATATTCAAGAAGATTTATTCTAAAGCAGCTTCGTGGTCATGCAGCCCACGCGGACCAAAAGGATAGAAGCCCGAAGGAAGAAGTATTTCGAAATTATATATTCGAGGCAGATGGGGCGTCCACGGTGGAATTTGCTTTAACGTGGAATTGGCTATTCACTGGAGGGGTTCAATATCCATCAGGCAACATTGATTCGAAAAATCCGCTCGTTGAGAAGATTACTATAAACGAGCGGCCACCCATAAAAGTAACGACGATAGAGTCCGCAGTGCTCAGTATCGCAGCGGAGTTCTGGCAAATTGGCCAGACAGGCCATGCAATGAATATGGGTCGAGTTACATTTACAACCGACGAATCACAATTGATGATCCGGTTTGGAGCTGAACTTGGACAGAAGTGCTATCAAACCGTACTGTGGCAACAGCGACAAATGGCCAATTTTAGAGCGCACCAACAAGGTTGAGCGTGACTATCAGATTGTGCTGTTCTACGACACACCTATCGCGCTTGTTGCTTGGCGTCAATTCTCTAGTTTCCGAAAGTGCCCAACAAATCCACTAAGTCTGTGGCCTGCGGCCACGGGACGCCGCTTCGCGTCGCCCCTTGTGGTCGTCGTTAGGCAGTTTATTGAGAGAAGAATATGAATCTACCGACTAGATTTGCTCATGGTGTGGCTACGAATCCATGGACGTTATTAATATCAACAATAGGCAGCATCCTTGGCTTGGGCGTTTTGATTAACGACCGGTTTTTCGTTCCTACGCCTACGACCGAGCCAATCGCTTTATTCCTATTGGTTACGGTTATTTACGTTGCCGTTAGCGGTGCGGCCTTAAGAATTCTGGATGACAACCGAAAACTTAGGGAAGTCGCCAATAATTTTCGGGAAATAAACTCCATTTACCGTGATCGTCTTTTCAGTGCTTTTCATGGCGAAAACCCAGTCAAGGAACGAGCTAAGCTCATTGATATTGAAAAGATAACACTAACATCTGTTTGCCAAAGAATTTCTCAAATCTACTCCAAGCTAACCGGGCGGAATTGTGTTGTTACGGTTAAGCTTCTAACGAAGGAGAACGACAACGTGTTTGTAACCACCTACGCGAGAAGTGAAAATGACTCTGAACGCGACAAAGCCAGTCCAAAACGATTTGAAGTAAATACAGGTCAAAATACGGCATTCGATGAGGCGTTAATGCCAAATACTACGGGGCATATTTCGCATTTTTATTCGGGGGATCTTCGGAAGCATAAACACTACAATAATCAGCGCCCAAGCTGGGATAAATGCTACCAAAGCACGATAGTTGTGCCTATTCGCTGTCTCGGAGTTGAGGGTAAATCAACTAGAGAAGATATAGGGTTTCTCTGTATAGATACGAAGTCACGAAATAGACTTAACAATTCCCACCATGTAGTAATGATGGCCGCGCTCGCAGATCAAATGTATAATTTCATGTCGCTAATGCGTGGAAAGTATACAGTGTCGGTAGAGGGGGTGGATGCAAAATGAGTAAATATATACAAAACCTTGTTCACCTCATTGCTTATGCGGCGTACATTAGAATGTATGGAATACATGATAGGCCTATAGGTAAAATAGAAGTGCATCTGTCAAAAAGCGATAATGATTGGAATTCTCTTGCTCTTTCAAGCCGTGCATTAAGTGATGACCGATCAGATATTACGATAAAAGAAAATCAGCCACTAAAAATTACAAACATGATTAATACATGGAATCAGCTGGCTATAGCACAAAAAGAGAAATCGCTTAAGTCGGTAAAAGTGCCTAACAATGGCGTTAACTAGGACGGCAAACTCTTCGCTACGCTTCGAGTTTTCCGCCTGTTACGCCTGGCGTTAGGCGTTAAATGCGTTCAGCGTCTGACCGAAACAATTGAGCGCAAAAGTAATAAATAGGAGTCATTAATGAGAACTGATTTTCCAGCAGTACAAAAAGCACCACGAAGCAAAAGAGAGTACAACAATCTCAGTCGCGACTGGCAAAGATGGATTGACAGGGAGCGAGAATACAAAAATAGCGGGTCATCAAATGAGTATCATGATATTTGCCGTGCCTATGAAATATGGGAAAGTCAATATAATTATGACTCCCTGCCTGATTAGCCTTGAACACGTGCTTCTATTGCATGGCGCAATTCTCGGGCTGCTTGCTCCTGCAAGAAAAAACGAGAAGAGGCTATGGTAAATAGCGCCTAACAAGGCAAATTCAGCGGACCCATAAAACGCTGCGGGTTCTACCCCGTTTTCACGGACGGTTTGAAAAGGGATGAAAACTTCTGATCCTGTGCGGCGACTCTACGCCGCATCCTGGGGTTGTGAAATCGCTCGATGTAGTCGAACAGGTCGGCCCGCGCCTCGTTCCGAGTGCGGTAGCGTCGGTGGTGAACCCGCTCACGTTTGAGCACCCCGAAAAAGCCCTCGCAGGCCGCGTTGTCGCCGCAGTGACCGACGGCGCTCATGCTGCTGATCAACCCTTTCCCGGTAAGAAATCGCTGGTAATCCCCACTGGTGAATTGGCAGCCGCGATCCGAATGCAGGATTACGTCCTTGGGCTCCTGACGGTGCCAGACGGCCATCTCCACCGCGCGGATGACCATGTGCCGGTCCTGCCGGTGATGCATGGCCCAGCCGATGACGAGCTTGCTGAACAGATCAATCACCACGCACAGATACAGCTTGCCTTCGAGCGTGTTGATCTCGGTAATGTCGGTCACCCACTTGGTATCCGGTTCCCGCGCCGTGAAGTCCCTTTCCAAGCGATTGTCGATCCCTTCCGGACGCTGGCTGGAACCCCCGAATCGCCGATTCCGCTTGCGCGGCCAGCCTTGAATGCCATGGGCAGCCATCAGGCGGGCGATGCGGTTCGGACTGGCCGTTTCCCCTTCGGCTACCAGATCCTCGTGCATCCGTGGGGCGCCGATGATGCCGCCGCTGTCGTCGTGAATCTCGCGAATGCGCATCAGCAGACGCGCATTGTCCGATTCACGCGCACTCGGCGCACGGGCTTCCCAGGCGTAATACCCACTGGGTGACACGTGCAGGCAACAGCACATCAGGCGAACCGGGAAGTCACTGCGACAACGTTGAATCGTCTGGTACCTCAGAACGACCCTTTGGCGAAGAACGTTGCCGCTTCGCGTAAAAAATCCCGTTCCTTCTTCACCCTTGCGAGCTCCCGTTTCAGCCGGGCGATCTCTTCGTCGCGTGGGCTGCCGGACCCACCGAAGGCCTTACCCTTCGCCTCTTCGGCTTCTCGCTTCCAGCGGGTTAGCAGATTCGGATTGATCCCGATTTCCAGAGCCACCTGGCGGCAGCTGACGCCCGGCTGACGGGTCAACTCAATCGCTTCGCGCTTGAACTCCGCACTGAACTTTCTTCGCTTCGACATGAACACCTCCTCGGCACAGTGTGCCTCTTCTTGGATGTGTCCGTGTTAACGGGGGAGAACCCGTCCGCACGCGACCGCAGTGGTGATCGAGACGCCCCGGCTGAGCAAGTTTCTTACCTTGGTTCGTGGCTTACGCCATTGCCGCCAGTACGCCATACGCACGCGGCGCCGGATCCAGTGATCCAGTTCCACGCAGCGCTGATAGCCGCTGGCGATGCCAAAGTAGTTGATCCAGCCCCGCAGGTACTGGCTGATCTTGAACAGTTGGTAGCGCATCGATACGCCCCAGTTGCGGTTGGTCAGTTCCCTCACGCGACGCTTGAATCGGTCCTCCGATTGCGCGTGCCAGTGAACCCGTCCGCCCCGGAAGGTGAATCCGAGGAAACGGCTGTCACTGACGTTGACCACCCGGCTCTTGGCCGTGTTGACCACCAGCTTCAGGCGCTCTTCCAGATAGCGGGTGAGGCTACGCAAGACTCGGTCACCGGCGCGCTGGCTGCCCAGCACGATGATGATGTCGTCCGCGTACCGGGCGAACCGATGGCCTCGCCGCTCCAATTCCTTGTCCAACGCATCGAGCAGGATGTTGCCCAGCAAGGGCGAGAGAGGGCCGCCTTGCGGGACCCCTTCGCGCGTCTCGCTGAACACGGTGCCTTCCAAGGCACCCGCCCGCAGGTAACGGCCGATCAGCTTCAACACACGTTTATCCTGGACCGTGTGGCCCAGTCGTGTCATCAGCAGGTCGTGATTGACCCGGTCGAAGAACTTGGACAGGTCGATATCGACGGCGATCCGGTTGCCGTCCTTGATGTCGGCCTGTATCTGACGCACTGCCTGGTGCGCGCTGCGATGCGGACGAAACCCGAAGCTATGGGTGGAGAAGTCCGGATCGAATAACGGCACCAGCACCTGGGTGATGGCTTGCTGGATGAGGCGGTCGAGCACCGTGGGCACGCCCAGCAGGCGTACCCCTCCGTTCGGTTTCGGTATCTCGACCCGGCGCACCGGCTGAGGCCGATAACGGCCTTGCACCAGGGCGTCTTTGACCTCGGCCCAGTGGACCTTGGCCCAGGCAGGGAAGTCGTCCAGGGTCATCTGGTCGATGCCTGGCGCTCCCCGATTGGCTCGAACCTGCTTCCAGGCCCGCTGCATATTTCCGCGAGCCAGGATTCGTTCGAGTAGATCGTTGCTCAAGGCTGGCTGCTCGTCGGTACGCTCTGTCACGTCATCACTACGGTCGGTGTTCGTGGCAGGAGGTTCGATGAGACTCCTCCTTGGTTCTCAATGTTCGGGCCTTCGCCGTGTCTCACCCATTACGGTGAGCGTTTGACTACTACGCCCTCGGCTGACTTCTGCTCAACCACCGATCGGGTTACCCCGACCGGCGCTATCGGTTTGCATCGCGTTCGCTTCCACCCGCCGATGCCCTCGGATGGACCCAGGCTTGGTCGACCAGTGGCCTGACACGCTATCTTCCGATCGCTCGAAGAACAGATCTCCCCAGATAAGAACGTGAACTTTCACTGCACAACTGCGCCATTTACGGTGGCCGTCAGATCACGCGGCTTCGATGTCTTGTGCCATCTCGCCTCCGGCCTACGCCTCATATGACGTTCTTATTCATCAGCTCGCAGCTTTGCTCACCACTTCCTTCAGACGTCGCCTCGCGGCGACGCCCTTGCGGGTTGCTAGTAGTTGGCACCGCGCGCAGTATCCACCGCACTCGGTGGTGATCTTCCTACAGAGGACTTCCACCTCATCAGTTCATGCCCATGCTGGGCGTACACAAGTCGCTCGTTCGGACGCAAACTACGCCGCGCTTCGTTTGCGCCGCACAGCTTCAACGTCGGGGTTGAAAAGGAGCGCTAAGTGGCTTCAATCGAAAAAAAGGGGGCGGAACCCTTTTCTGTGTTTTCGGTGCACCGGCGCGGAGGATACTGTGAGGATCGAACCGCATCGATCGCGGATCACCGGCATTATTCCCATCTGGAAATTGCAGTACCCAAGAGTCTGATACGTGGTCGTGAATCGGGATGCCCGGTGATGCGGTTCGCTGTGCCCGCCACATCCTACAAATCTTGATGTCTGCAATACGCCCGTAGCAGCCAGTATCCCGCTTCGCGCTCGCATTGCTCGATCAAGCGTGGCGCATCGGCACCCGCACGGTATTCAGGTTGATTCGGCACGCTTGCTCAAGTCACGGCAGCACGCTGAGCATGTGGATCAAGCGCACACACCCGATCCTGGCCCGGAACGTGGCATTGGAGCAGCCAGAGCCGAACACGGAAGGCGCTGAAAATTGGCGCCCTGAGGGCCTGCGTGTCCAAGCCAGAGGTGCTCGTTGTTTCACCACACAGCGTCGCCGCCTACATCACTCCTCAACTCGCTAATCGCGACCACTCTGCGGCGCTGAAGCGCATCGCCGATCGCCTTTCCGGTCAGTCCTTCTTCGGCAATATCCCGGGCGTTTACGGCATTGGCGCGGTTCAAGGCGGCCCTCAGATATTTCCCCTGGGGGTATTCGCGATCCTCAAAACCGGCTCGACCCCGGGCGTCGGCTTCGCAGGCGGTCAGAAAGTCGTCGAGCCGTTCGGGTCGGCGGAAACAATCCATACGCATCAACAGCTTGAGAACGGTTTCCGGACGCAGTTCGAATGCGCGGTGGGCATTGCCATGTTCACGGGCGACGAGGACGGCGAGTTCCCGAATCTCATTGGGCACGCGCAAGCGCTGCGACATCTGCTGAATGTGTTTGACGCTGCGCGCTTCGTGTCCGTGATGCGCTGGCAGGACATCAGCAGGGGTATCGGCCTTGCCAAGATCGTGAACCAAAGCCGCGAAACGCACGGCAACGGAATCCGACAGTCGGGCAGCCTGGTCGAGGACCATCAGGGTATGAAGACCGGTATCGATTTCCGGATGGTAGTCGGCGCGTTGCGGGACGCCGAACAGGGCATGGACTTCCGGGAACAGGACGGCCAGCGCGCCGCAGTCCTTCAGGACTTCGAAATAGCGTCGTGGGTTGGCATCGGCCAGGGCACGCGCCGTCTCCTTCCACACCCGTTCGGGAACAAGATGATCGAGCTCACCCGATGCGGTGAGTGCCGCCATCAGCTTTTGCGTTTCCGGGGCGACACGAAAACCCAATGGCGCGAGACGGGCAGCAAAGCGGGCGACCCGCAACACCCGCAGCGGGTCTTCGGCAAACGCAGGCGATACGTGCCGCAACACACGTTGCTCCAGATCGCGCTGACCGCCGTAAGGGTCGGTCAACGTCCCGTCCTTGGCCCGGGCAATGGCGTTGATGGTCAGATCGCGTCGGATCAGGTCTTCTTCCAGGGTGACATCCGGGTCCGCATGCACGTGGAATCCGTGATAACCATGTCCGGACTTGCGCTCGGTACGCGCGAGCGCGTATTCCTCATGGCTTTCCGGATGCAGGAACACCGGGAAATCCTTACCCACCTGTCGGTATCCGGCCGCGATCATGTCGCCCACCTGTGCGCCGACCACGACCCAGTCACGTTCGCGGACAGGCAATCCCAGCAGTTCGTCACGGACGGCGCCGCCGACCAGATAGATTTCCACGGATCGCATCACTCGGATGGCAAAGAATAGGGAGAGCGTAGCGCAAGCTGGTTATATTCCGGCGATGCGCCGATTCCCATCGCTTCTTATCGTCATCGCCTTGCTCACCGGCTGCGCTGATCTGGGTTATTACGCTCAGGCGGTGAACGGGCAGTTATGGGTATTGTCCGCGCGCAAACCTGTCCAGGCGCTCATCGATGACCCCGCAACTTCGTCCGCACGGCGTGCTCGCCTGCGGACGGCGCTGGCGGCTCGCTCCTTTGCATCAACGGAACTGGGGCTCCCGGACAACGACTCATACCGGGTATTCAGCGATCTCAAGCGGTCTTATGTGGTCTGGAACGTGGTCGCAACGCCGCCTCTGTCCTTGTCGCCCCGGCAGTCCTGTTTTCCCATCACCGGCTGTCTCTCCTATCTCGGATGGTTCAGCCGTGAACGGGCCGAGGCTTACGCGGATGCGCGCCGGGCAGCCGGCGATGACGTCTTCAGCGGGCCGGTCGATGCCTACTCGACCCTCGGCTGGTTCGACGATCCGCTGTTGAACACCATGCTGGCGTGGGACGAAGCCGACATGGTCGCGATCGTGTTCCATGAACTGGCGCATCAACGGGTATATATCGCCGACGACAGCGCCTTCAACGAGTCTTACGCCACCACGGTGGAACGTGTGGGTATGCGTCGCTGGCTGTCCGTGAAAGACCCTGAGGCCTACCGGAATTGGCGGGATTCGAAACGTCGCGATGCCCGCGTTCGCGCCCTGCTCCGCGAAACCCGCGATGCCTTGCACAGGGTGTATACGTCGTCGCTGGACAGGTCCGCAAAACAGGTCGCCAAGCGGGACTTGCTGGATCAAGCGCGGGCGCGCTATCGCGGGTTACGCGGTGAGCCCGGCTGGGACCGGCGTTACGATGCCTGGTTCGGGGAACGCCTGAACAATGCCTTGCTGGCCGTCATCGACACCTATCACCGGTGGGTGCCCGCTTTTGAAGCGATGCTGCGCGCCGGCAATGACGACTTCGAGGCATTTCATGCGGAAGTCGCCCGCATCGGACGGCTGGATAAGACCGAGCGGGAAGCGATATTGGAACACTATCTCAGTCGCGCCCCCTCGTCAGAGGAACGTTGAGACACGGTGGTATGGGCAGGATTACGCACTCGCCGACACGTTCGCCATTACCCCCGCCAGCATGGCCTCGACCCGATCCAGGTCGGGAATCAGCACATTGGCGTCGTCAAGACGGGCGAATGCACGCACCACCGGGCTTTTCAACATCTGTTCCCGCGCTTCGATGTTGTTTCGATCGACCATGACCAAGTGGGGAATGCCACGGGTCACGATCCCGTACTGAGCCGCGCCACGTGCCTGGGTCAGCCCGTTGATGATCAGGATGCGGGCACGTCGATCCGGTGCCGGCGCGCGCTGTCCCATCGCGTGCTCCTGCGAGTACAGCGGCAAATCACGACCGCGCCAGTTGTATATCCCGAGCATCCAGGCGGGCGCGCCTTCGACCGGTCGGGGCACGTGATAATCCACCACCTCCGCCACGGTCGCATTGGGGAGCAGCATCTGGAACTCGCCCAGCGGGACCAGGAACGCGCGAATACGGCTGAGATCTTCACCCGGGCTCATTTGCGCCCCTTCATCTTCTTATTGGCGATGCCGAGGATGGTCTGGAGCAGATCGTTCTCCTTGTACGGCTTGCCCATGTATTCATCGATGCCGATCTCTGCGGCCCGCTCACGATGTTTGTCGCCGGTTCGGGAGGTGATCATGACGATCGGGATGTCCTTCAGGCGATCGTCACGGCGCATGTGCGAAGCCAATTCAAACCCGTCCATGCGCGGCATCTCGATGTCCAGCAGCATCACATCCGGCACCGCGTCCTGTAGCTGGGACAGCGCATCGATACCGTCTTTGGCGGTGAGCACATGCACGTTGTGACGCTCCAGAAGGCGGGTCGCGACCTTGCGCATGGTGATGGAATCGTCCACGACCATCACCGAAACTCTGGGTTCATCACGCTCCTTGCGCTCTGCGACTTGCATGATCCGGTCGGCGCGTGCCGTCCGGCCTATACGGACCAGGGTGCCAAGTTCGAGGATGAGTACCACGCGACCGTCACCGAGGATCGTCGCGCCGGCAATGCCCGGTACCGAGGCAAGCTGCGCACCCAACGATTTGACGACGATTTCGCGGCTGCCGACCAGCCCATCGACCTGCAGTGCAACGCGCTGATCGCCGGCCCGGACTAGCAATACCGGGACGCGATCGTGTTCGTCCGGGACCGTCGGCAAGGCAACGCCGAGCAAATTGCCCAGATGCATCAAGGCGTAACTGTTTCCGGCATATTCGTAGAGCGGCGTGTCGCTGCCGTAACTGCGCTGCAGGACTTCGTGACTTAAGCGGATCACGCCATCAAGTGCCGCCAGCGGGATTGCGTAGGGGTCGTCGCCAATGGTGATCAACAGCGCCTTGTTGACCGACAAGGTGAACGGCAATCGAACCGTAAACCAGGCGCCACGCCCTGGGATGCTGTCGATATCAAGGGTGCCGCTGAGCTGACGGACTTGGGAGCGCACCACGTCCATGCCGACACCCCGACCGGCGATCTGGGAAACGCTGTCGGCAGTGCTGAATCCGGACTCCAACAGGAGCTGCATAAGTTCATGGTCAGGCAGGATGTCCTGTTCGCGAAGCATGCCGCGTTCAATCGCCTTGTTACGCAGCTTCTCCAGATTGACACCGGCACCGTCGTCGCGCACTTCGATAACCACATCGGCGCCTTCGCGGGCCAGCTTCAGAGTGACCGTGCCGGTTTCCGGCTTGCCTGCCGAAGCACGCACATCCGGCTTTTCCAGGCCATGCGATATGGCATTGCGCAGCATGTGTTCAAGCGGTGCGGTCATGCGGTCGAGGATGGATCTGTCGATCTCCGAGCCGCCGCCGACGATCTTCAACTCGACCTTCTTGCCGAGCTCCTGTGAGGTTTGGCGAACGATACGGCGTAGGCGCGGCTCGACGCTGGTGAACGGCACCATGCGCAGCCCCATCAGCCCTTCCTGGAGTTCGGTGTTCACCCGCGACTGCTGACGGAGCAAGGTCTCGGTCTCGCCAGTCAGGCCATCGAGGGAGCTCTGGATATTCAAAAGGTCGTTGATGCCTTCGGAAAGGGCACGGGAAAGCTGCTGCAGCTGGGAGAATCGATCCATCTCCAGGGGGTCGAAGTCGGACGCCGCACCGCTTGCCGTTTCGGTGTGGTAGCGCGACAGAATCTGCGCCTCGGTCTCGATCTCGAGCTTGCGCAGCTGATCGCGAACACGCGAAACGGTCTGATCGAGTTCGGTGATGTTGAACTGGAACGAACCGAGCTGCTGCTCGAGACGGGAGCGGAAGATACTGACCTCGCCGGCGAGGTTTACCAGATTGCCGAGGACCTCAGCACGCACGCGAATCTGTTCACCGCGCGCCGACTCCTGAGGTGCCGCTGCCTCTTTCTGGCCCCCGCCAGCCGACTCCGCATGCTGCGGTGCGTCCGTGTGATGTCCCGATGCTTGTGGCAGATCGGGTTCTTGTCCCAGCGAGCGGTCCGCACTCGCCGCGATCGCCCCGGCCGGGTCTTCCGCCTGCTCGACAAGGGGCGGTGCGGAAGACAGCGCGGGGGCATTCGGTGGGATTTGCGGACGCTCACCCCGAGTCAGCGCGTCAACGGCGTCGCTCAGGTCATCGGCTGGCGTAATGCGCCCCGTCCGGGTCTCCACGCTCATGGTGAGCAGACGGTCGAAACACTGGTTCAACAATCGCACCGCGACCTCATCCGCCTCGACCTTCCTGCTTGCCATTGCATCGAACAAGGTCTCGAGCGAATGCGACAGGTCGCCGATCGGCTTGAGTCCGGCCATACGTGCGCCACCCTTGAGGGTGTGCAGGCCGCGCTGCAAGGACGCCACAGTGGCGGTATCGTCGGGGTTACGCTGCAAATGGGTCAGGTCGGATTCTGCGGCGTCCAGAATCTCGGCGCTTTCTTCGAGAAACACATCGAGTAGATCACTGTCGGTATCGACGACGAACCGTTCGTCATCGGCGGGAGACGTCCCGGAAATCGGTGCTTCAATCCCGGTGACCGGCGCATCGTCTTGCGTGATGAGTCCCGCATCCGGCTCGATCTCTTCGCTTTGCAGATCCTCGTCCGCGTCCTGGTCTGGCGTCTCATCCGTGTGCGTGTTATCGGCAAGGTTCGGATCGGCCAGCGCCTCCGGCGTATCCACATAGCCCGATGACGCTTCGTGGGCCACATGTTCCAGGTTATCCGGGGTGTCGTCCTCCGCCAACGCTACATCCAGGAACGCGTCGTCCGAACTGCCGTCTGGCCGCGACGCCGGCGACATCAAGTCGTCCTGTTCAGGCTCGTCGTTATCGTTCAGGGCAAACTCTTCAAGGAGGTCGAATCCGGAAGACTCGGACGCGAGCAGATCGCCGGATGCGGTGGAAAGCGCCGCCTCGGCGTCGTCCAGCTCATGCAAAGACGCCGTATCGAATTCCTCGTTCAGGATCAGATCATCGTCGTCTGACGTTCCAAACAAACCCAGATCGGCTTCGGCTTCGGCTTCGGCTTCGGCTTCGGCTTCGGCTTCGGCTTCGGCTTCGGCTTCGGGCAGATTTTCATCGATCAACCCGGTCAACCCGACGATGTCATCCGGATTGCTCTCACCATTCTCGTCAGACTCGAGTGACGCCTCATCACCCATCGACGTTGGGCGTTCCAGCACGGCGTCAGCATCCGAAGTCAGGGACGCATCGAGTGCGCTGGTTTCATCGACCTCGTGATCGACCAGATCTTCCGGTGATAAACCGAGAATGGCTTCTTCATCGACCTCGACTGGGCCTGCCGCGCGGGCCTGGGTGCGCGCACTGAATGCCGCGCTGATGCGATCCAGCACCGGCCCGATATTGGGGAAGATGAATCCAGGGTCGTTGATATGCGCAATCGACTCCCGGAACAGAGCGGCACTTTCGCTGACCAATTCCAGGTCCGACTCGGTCAAGGACTCCTCGTTGACACCCGCATCTTTGATGTACGTGTCCAACGGGCCGGCCAGATCGGCGAGCTCGGTGATACCGGTGGTCCGCGTGGAGCCCAAAATGGTGTGCAGGGCGCGGCGAAGTTCGGCGCTCGGCTGACCGATATACCCTTGTTCTCTGGACATGGCGACAAAGGCATCCAGAGTGTCGAGATGGCCTCGCAATTCCTTGCTGAATATCTCGTACAGCACCGGATCGAGCCTCGGCTCCTCGTCCTCATGGCTCGCGTCGATTTCCGGCAAGCCAACGTCGATCTCCATTTCCGGGACATCGCCCCATCCACGATCCGCCGTATCGTTCGTGTCCGGAACGAGGTCGTCGGCATCGACGGCCTCCGGGAATTCACGCGATGCACCGGATCGTTCAGGCCAGGCGACGCCGGGCGAACGTAAGGCCGCGAGGCGGGCCGCAATCAGGTCGAGATCTGCCGTGGCCGGCGTGTTTTCGTCGCTGAGCCGGGCGATCAATTCTGAAAGTGCCTGCTCACTGGCTTCGGAAACCGTTTCCAACATCCGATCATCCGGGGTCACCGTCCCATCCATGACCCGATTGAGCAGATCCTCCACGCCCCAGGCGAACTCCCCTAAACGGGCAGCACCAACCATGCGGCCACTGCCTTTGAGGGTGTGATAAGCACGCCGCAGCTCGCCGACGCGCTCCATGTTCCCAGGATCTTTCCGCCAGACCGGGATCAATCCGGCGATGCGTTGCCGTTCTTCTTCGGCCTCTTCCAGGAATATCTCGAGGATGTCCGGATCGGCATCCCCTTCCATTTCCGGAACGCTACTGACGGTCGCCGGGATGTCGCCGCCGGAATCACCAACGGCACCAGACTTGCCATCAGTCGATGCATCGATGGCGATGCTCTCGTTGGCGTCATCAGCGGGCGCATCGCTCACAACGCCGTGAACATCATCCGTCCAAGCGGCGAGACCAGCATCATCAGCACCACCCAGATCGTCAAGATCGGGCAAATCCGGAAATGCCGATCCGGCCAGAGCGTGATCGCCTAGCTCTTCAACCTCGGGCAAATCCGCCAGGAAGGCATCATCCTCGATCTCCGCTTCGACGGTCGAAGGCAGATCGTCTTCGTCGGGGAAGGGGTAACCCAGCTGCGTCAGGCTCTGTTCACTCAGCTCAAGCACCTGTTCGGCATCACGACGTTTGAGCTGCTTGGCTTCAAGAAAATATTCGATGCCGCTGATCGCATCGGCAAGGTCCTCTAATTCCCCCCGCTCCGGCAGTTCACCACCGCGAAGCAAACGGCGTTCGAGATACACCTGCACTGCACCGGTCAGCTCGGCGGCCCGCGATTGTCCCAACAGCCCCAGCGCGCCGCTGATACGCGCGAACAATTCCGGCGTATCGGCCAGAATATGGGCATCGAAGGGGCTGTCGATAAATGCCGCGATGGCATCCTTGCTGCGGCCTATATCGATGTGCGCCTCGCGCATCACCGCGTCGGCGACTTGCTGGAATTCCGCATCCGGCAAGGCACTGTACGAGACACGCCGGGCGTCGGCCTGATCCGGATCACGCGCTCGCTGGAGACTCGACAGTACTTCGTCGGCGTCACCCGCCACTTCACTCCGCCCCGCGCTGAGCGCATTCAGGGCCGCCTCCACGAACAGGACGGCGGTGGCCAGACTGAGCTGAGCGGCATCGGAGAGATTTCGCTTGTTTTCGACGGCCTCGGCGATGACCCCTCCCATGTCCGAGACCACCTCGCGCGCCGATCTCAGCCCGATCACGTTCAGCGTATCGGCGATCTTGCGCAGCGGCTCGCGCAGCACCGCGAGGTCGTTTGCGTCCGGATGCGGCGCACGCGCATAGAGGTCGAGCGCGTCCTTGATCCCGGCCAGATCCTCCCGGATCGCGACCGATACCGTCTCCAGGACCTGTGCATTCACACCGGAAAGAACAACCTGGCCAGCCTGCTTATCCGAATCCAGGGAAGCGGCGGTGGAGGGAGTGTCGTGCAACGATTGAATCAGATTTCGCGCGGCCTGCGCGCGGGCGCCCTCGCCGGAACGGGCTTGCAACAGCGCCGAAAGGTTGTCCAGCAAATCCTCGTTCGGGCTGTCTTCAAGCGCTCGTTCCCCTTGCTCGGCGAGACGTTTCATCTCGCGATCGACCTGCCCGAGCAGACGTTTGTCGCCCAACTCCAGTGGGGAACCGTCGTGAGTCGCCGATTCGAGATGGCCGCCGGCAAGCACCCAGAGGCGGTTTGACTGCATCAGCCGACAGCTGCGCGCCAGCATGTCCAACGCCTGCAACATGCGGCGGGTGCCATCGGCATCCGGCTTGTCACGGAGAAGATGAACGAGTCCGGACTGATAGAGCGGACGAACCCGACCGGCAAGCGTGCGGACCTCCTGATCCGGCTTCGCTTCCGGTGCGACAACGGCCTTCAGAACCGGCGCAACCACCGCTTCCCCACGCGCACGGCGCAAGTCGTCGATCAGGGGTTGAAGGACCTCAGGGCGATCCGGCTTGCCGGATTGCAGCCATTCCAGATAATCCGGAATCTGCAGGATGGCACGCATCAGACCTTCGTGCGCTTCGTCCCGGTCCTTGATACGGCCGTCGGCCAATGCCGTCGCTGTCGCCTCCATCTCCCCCGCAAGCTGCGCGGCAGTCTGGGTCTGCATCACCGTCAAGGTGCCCTTGATCTGATGCAATGCCCGGATACAGGTCGGCAAGGCCGTCGCATCGTCCGCATCGCGGACGTGATTCTCCAGCGCGTCGCGGGCCTGAGCCAGCGTCTCATCGATGCTGGAACGGACCCACGACAGGGTGCTGAAGTCTAAGCCTTGGTTGGTCTGCATCGCTCTGCGACTTTACCTGTTTCGGCCCACAAGCCCTTTAGGTCGGCAACCTGAAGCCGGCAACCGAGGACTTCAGACCTTCAACCTGTTTGGCGAGCTGCGAGATCGAGTCTGCGGTGCTGCCGGTCGAGCTGGAGGTCTGCACGGTAACTTCCTGGATACGCAACATGGTTTCGTTAACCGTGGTTGCGGCTTGTGCCTGTTCACGCGCCTGGGCCGAGATGCGTTCGATCAGGTCGGCAAGTTCCTGGGACACCGATTCGATCTGTTGCAGGGCCTCGCCCGCGTCCTCGGCGAGCTTGGCGCCCGCGACCACGCCTGCGGTGCTCTGTTCCATGGAACTGACCGCCTCGTTGGTATCCGACTGGATGGTCTGAACGAGCGCCTCGATCTGTTTGGTTGCGTCGGCGGAACGTTCCGCGAGGCGCTGAACTTCGTCCGCGACCACCGCGAAGCCTCGGCCCGCCTCACCGGCCATGGCCGCCTGAATGGAGGCGTTCAAGGCGAGGATGTTGGTCTGATCGGCGATGTCGTTGATGAGCTCGACGATGTCACCGATTTCCTGTGAGGACTCACCGAGACGTTTGATTCGTTTCGAGGTTTCCTGGATCTGCTCGCGAATCGAGTCCATGCCTTGGATGGTGCGCCGCACGGTTTCCGCGCCGGTGTGGGCGATGTCGACCGAGCGTCGCGCCACGTCGGCGGACTCGGATGCGGAAGTGGATACCGAGGTGATGGTATCGGCCATGCGGTTGATGGCATCGCCGGCTTCGGTGATCTGTTCGGCCTGACGTTCCGAGGCACGCGCCAGCTGCTTGGCGGTGTCCTGGGTTTCAGAGGCCGTGACGGACACGGTCTCCGCCGTTTCGTTGATGCCCAGAACAAGGTTGCGCAAGGACTCAACCACGTAGTTGAAGGCGTCGGCGATGTGGCCGGTGAACGCCTCCGAGACCGTGGCCTGAACGGTGAGGTCACCGTTCGCCAAGTCCTCGATTTCGAACAGCAGTTTTTGAATCGCCTCCTGACTTTCGCGGTTGGTGCGTTCCGCCGCTTCGGTGGCGGCCTGCGCTTCCTGACGCTGACGTTGCGCGCCGCGCAACAACATGACGAACAGGATGATCAGCATGAGCATGGCGGCGACACCGGCGAGGTACGCGAGCAGCAAGGTGCCCTGGCGGGTGCCGGTGGACCGGGCAAAGCTCTCGCCGAGCGTTTTGCTGGCATCGAGCAAGGTGTCGGATTGCGCACCGATGCGGCTGGCCGCGTCCTGGACCTCGAACAGTTCCGGAGATTTTTCCAGGATGGCGCCAACGTTGTCATTGATGGTCGAGAAGACCTCCGCCACCTCGGCGAGTTTCTCCAACGCATCCGGGTCTTCTACCGGCGAGATGTTCATCGGGGCATCGCCACGGAGCATGCCCTGCAACACCCTGCCGAACAGGAAGGCATCACGACCGAAACGGTCGGCGGCCGTTGCCGCGCCTTCACCGCCGGTCAACACCCGCTGCACCGAGTTGCCGATACGTTGCGAAAGCATCAACTGACGTGATGCGATGTAGACCTGATAAGGCGTCGCGCCGGTTTCAACGAGGATACCGACCAATTCGTCGGACAAAGCCAAGAGCTGTGGCAACTGGTCGTTGATGGTCTGTGCGAAGGTGCCCACCGACAACACGGCATCGCGGTTGGCGAGGATGCCATCAACCAGCTTGGAGAATTCCAGCCAGCGCAGGCGGACACGCTCCAGTTCTGCCTTGGCCGTTGCCGGTGCCGCCGGGAGACCGGTCGAAGGATCACCTTTGGAAATCAAGGTGTACGACAACTCAAAGCGGTTGCGGGTATCGAGGAGCTGACCAAACGCGCCGGTCGTACCGCGAGCCGCTTCCAGCCCGTGCTTGGCGATTCGCTGCGAGAGCACCTGTTCTTCGTCGGCGAGCGCCTTACGACGGGTATCAAAACCGTCTTCGCGGGCGACGTAGTTGAATATCGCGACCATGACGGCAATGAAGGCAAGGATCAGCAAACCGGTCAGGAACAACCCGGCACGGCCCGTGCCGGCCCGCTTCTTCTCGGCTTTTTTAACGCTGGCCTTCTGCGGCTTTTTGGCCGGCGCCTTGTCGTCTGATGTTTTTCGCCACGGTAGTTTCATACGTAGTCACTCCTGCCCGTTGTCGGCCCGGCGCCCGATAAAGGCCCGAGTGTCCATCCGCGTTCCGACCCCTGCCATGCAGGTCGTAATATTGTTGTGGAGTGCGCTCATACAGCGACCTGCATGAATCGCGATTGGGTGGTCAATTGACCGAGTTTGAAAACACGCCAGGTTTCCTCGTCACGACGGAAACCTTCGGCGGAATAGGGGGTTGAGTCGAGCGCATCATCGTTGGCCGCGTCCCAGGTGAAACGCTCATCCTCATCGAACTGACGCTGACCCAGCACCTCGTCCACCACCAGACCGACAAACACGCCTTGCTGGTTGCTCACCAGAACGCGCGTAGTGCGATTGACAGGGGTACGGTGTCCGTTCAGGTAGCCGCCCAGATCCATGACCGGCAAAAGGTTGCCGCGCACGTTGGCGACACCCTTCACCCATGCCTGGGTGCCAGGCACTCGGGTGATGGCCGGATAGGTGAGAATTTCCAGGATTTCATCGGCATGAACGAGGAGATTTTCCTTGCCCACACGGAAGGCGATACCGGACCAGCCGACTTTCACTTCCTCGCGCTGGGGCATGCCGATCGCATGCGCGCGGCTGCGGCGCTCCATGTCATGCAGGATCGCCAGCGGGTCGCGTGTGGAGAGCGGGCTCATGGAACGGATCAGCCGCCGCTGACTTCGCCGATCTTGGTGATAAGTTCGTCTTCCTCGACGGGCTTCGAGAGGTAATCCTTGGCGCCCTGCCGAAGCGCCCACATCCGATCGGTATCCTGATCCTTGGTGGTCACGACGATGATCGGGATGTGCGAGGTCGCAGCATCGTTGCTGAGCTTGCGTGTCGCCTGAAAACCATTCATGCCGGGCATGACGATATCCATCAGGATGATGTCGGGCAAAAGCTCCTTGGCACGCTCGATACCTTCCTCTCCGCTGCCGGCGACGGACACTTGGAAACCGTGCTTGGTCAGCATGGTTTTGACCACATGGACCTCGGTAGGGGAATCGTCAACGATCAAAACATGTGTCATGGGGTTCTCCGGTGATCTGGCGCGAACGCGGATTCTGCATCGACTGGATCAGCATCTGTCCGTTAGGCGCATTTATTGTTTTTACGATCGTTCGCGGCGTGTCTGCACGCATCCGAACGATTGGTGAAGGTATCCGTTCACGCGTCAGGCCGCCGAGGCGACATGCTGCTTGATGGCGCTCAACAGCTCCTCTTTGGTGAACGGCTTGGTGAGGTACTGGTCGGAACCGACGATGCGCCCACGGGCGCGATCGAAGAGGCCGTCCTTGCTCGACAGCATGATCACCGGGGTGTCCCGGAACTCGGCGTTGTTCTTGATCAGCGCACAGGTCTGATAGCCGTCGAGTCGAGGCATCATGATGTCGATAAAGATGATGTCCGGTCGGCTGTCGGCAATCTTCGACAAGGCCTCAAATCCATCCGTGGCGGTGACCACGTCGTGCCCCGCCTTCTTGAGCAGCGTCTCCGCAGTACGTCGGATGGTCTTGCTGTCGTCGACGACCATGACCTTGATCCCGGCCTGCCCCGTATCCGTATCGATTTCCGACACGCCTCCAACCTCTGTATTTAGTTATGTTGTGCGGCGAATGTAGCTCACGGGAGATCGCTTCACAACTTGATGAGAGCCCTTGCCGGATGCGCGTTCGCGCCCAATTTTGATTTTGCCGAGGCGCTTGTCGGTGGCCGGCAATTCATCGTCCTGGCAACGCGATGAATACCGTGCGCGACTGCTAAACTGCCGCTCTCTCCTGGAAACCCTACGCACCATGTCCGACGCACCCACCGAACCCGGCGTACCGCACCTCACCACGGCACTGACCGGGCCCTTGTTGCATCTTGAGTCGCACTTGCTCGCGCATCAGACCGGCATCGAAGCCTGGCTCCGGGCCCAATGGCGGGAGACCCCGGCCCCGTTTTACGCCTCGGTGGATCTGCGCAACGCCGGCTTCAAACTGGCGCCCGTGGATACAAATCTGTTCCCGGCGGGCTTCAATAATCTCGCCAGCGAGTTCATGCCGCTGTGCGTTCAGGCGATGCAATCCGCGCTGGAACGCGCCTGTCCGGACGCGCTCGGGGTGCTCATCGTTCCCGAGAGTCACACCCGCAATCTGTTCTATCTGGAAAGCCTGGCAACCCTGGCCGAGATCGTGGTGCTTGCGGGCTACGAAGTACGTATCGGCTCGCTGCTCGAAGACCTCTCCGAACCCAACGAAGTGGCGTTGCCATCCGGGAAGCGGGTCCTGCTGGAGCCGCTGATTCGTCGTGACAATCGTTTACATGTCGATGGCTTTTCGCCCTGCGCCGTGCTGCTCAACAACGACCTTTCCGGAGGGGTTCCTGCCATTCTCGATGGCATCGAACAACCCATCGTTCCGCCGCTGGATCTCGGCTGGTGGCGTCGCCTGAAAACCGAACACTTCACCGAGTACCGACGCGTTGCCCGTCAGTTTGCCGAATTGGTGGATATCGATCCCTGGCTGATCGACCCGTTGTTCCGCAACTGCGGTGAGATCGATTTCAAGAATCGCGATGGCGAAGACTGTCTGGCCCGCAACGTTGATGAACTGTTGGCCGAGATTCGCGTCAAATACGCCCAGCATGGCATCGACCGCGAACCTTTCGTGGTGGTCAAGGCCGATGCCGGCACCTACGGCATGGGCGTGATGACGGCCAAGTCCGGCGACGAGGTCCGCGCCTTGAATCGCAAGCAACGCAACAAAATGGCATCGAGCAAGGGTGGCCACGGCGTCCAGAAGGTCATTCTTCAGGAAGGCGTGTACACCTTTGAGACCTGGACCAACCCGGACAATCGGGAAAGCGCGGTCGCCGAACCGGTGGTCTACATGATCGATCGCTTCGTGGTCGGCGGTTTCTATCGGGTTCATACCGGGCGCGGAGTGGACGAAAACCTCAACGCGCCGGGCATGCATTTTCAGCCGCTCGCGTTTCATCAGTCCTGCAACACCCCGGACCCGGAACGCGAACCCGACGCCGAACCCAATCGCTTCTACGCTTACGGCGTGATTGCCCGCCTGGCGCTGCTCGCGGCGGCGCGTGAACTCGCGTCTTAGCGGCTGGCGTCTTAACGGAACAAGCGCATGAGCATCCAACTCGGGGTCGTCATGGACCCCATCGAATCGATCAAGGTGTACAAGGACAGCACCTTCGCCATGATGCTGGCCGCGCAGCGCCGTGGCTGGGATGTCTGGTACATGACCATTCGCGACATCTACGCCAGGGACGGTCGCAGTCGCGCCCGCATGCGCCGCATCAGCGTGATGGACGACCACCGCGAATGGTTTCGCGTGCATGAAGAAAAGGAGGCGCCGTTGGGTTCGATGGACGTGATCCTGATGCGCAAGGACCCGCCATTCGACATGGAGTACGTGTACAGCACGTACTTCCTGGAGCAGGCGGAGAACGAAGGGGCCTTGATCATCAACAGCCCGGATGCACTGCGCGACGCCAACGAAAAGCTGTTCGCGACGCACTTTCCACAGTGCTGCGCCCCCAGCCTGGTGTCCTGCTGCCCCGATCGCCTGCGCGCCTACCGGGACGAGCAAGGAGACATCGTGGTCAAACCGCTGGACGCGATGGGCGGCTCATCGATCTTCCGGCTCACCCGTAACGACCCCAATACCAGTGTGATTCTGGAACAGATCACCGAACACGGCACCCGCACGGTGATGGCGCAACGTTACATCCCGGAAATCGAGGCAGGCGACAAACGCATCCTCATGGTCGACGGGGTGGCTGTGCCCTATGCCTTGGCGCGCATCCCCGCCCACGGCGAGCTGCGCGGCAACCTCGCCGCCGGCGGGCGCGGCGAGGGCATCGCGCTGTCCGAACGGGATCGCTGGATCTGCGATCAGGTGGGCCCCAATCTGCGAGAACGCGGCATCGTATTCGCCGGTCTCGACGTGATCGGCGACTATCTCACCGAGATCAACATCACCAGCCCGACCTGCATCCGCGAACTCGACACTCTCTATGGATTGGACATCGGTGGACAGTTTCTCGATGCCATCGAAGCGCGGCTGGCGTCCGGCACACACGCCCGCTGAGATCCCTCGATGAACTGGGTCATGACCCTTGATGCCCCCGACCTGAGCGCCAACGCACGCTTGCAACGCGCCTTGTGGCTGGCCTTGGTGCTGCATCTGTTCGTGATCTTCGCCATCGGCTTCCGCTCGGCCATCCCGCCCCGGCATTCCTTGCCCACCCTCGATCTTGTCCTGGTTCAGGAAAAACCGCGCACGGCCAAACCCGAGCAGGCCGAAGCACTCGCGGAACAGGACAGCGTCGCCGAGCCCGAGGCATTGGATGACGAGGAGCAGCCTGTCGCGCCCACCCCGGACCCGCTCCCAACACCTCCGCCGGAGCCGGTCGCGGAGCCCGTGCCGCAAGCAAATCCTCCAATCGCCAAAGCCCCTCCCCCCAAGGCACAAGCGGTGCTCACAAAAAGCCCCAAGGCGACTCCCAGCGCTTCCACGTTGGTGAGTCGGAGTCTCGCGATGGCGCGCCTCAGCGCCGCCGTCGATGCGACCGTCAACGACTATCAATCCCTGCCGCGTCAGCGGCACATCTCCGCCAGCACCCAGGAGTTCAAATACGCGCAATACATGCTGGCCTGGGTTGCGAAGGTCGAGCGCGTCGGCAACCTGAACTATCCAGAGGCGGCACGCCGGAACAATCTCAGCGGGCGGTTGATTCTCGATGTCGCGCTGAATCCGGATGGCAGCATCAAGGCCATCGAGTTCGTCAAATCGTCGGGGCACGACGCGCTCGACGATGCCGCCGTACATATCGTGCGCATGGCCGCACCTTATGCCCCGTTTCCGGCAGACATCCGGGACGAGACGGATGTGCTGCACATCACCCGGACCTGGGAATTTCTGCCTGGAAACCGTCTGACTGGCAAATAATGGCCGCGAGGGGATTCATCATCGTGTGGACCCCAGGAAATTTCCCGGCTTGACCGCAGTCAAAACCCAGGACCTTTACCGCAAACGCCGTTGCGGCGAATGCAACGAAATCGGTACTCTGCGCGCATGACTTCCGACACCTCGCCCCGCGTCAGCCATCACGGTCTCGATAATCATTTTCTGATCGCGATGCCGGCGTTGTCGGACCCGAATTTCTCGCGCACCGTGACCTATTTGTGTGAACACAACGAGGACGGCGCAATGGGTTTGGTGATCAATCGTCCGCTGGAAATCACCCTCGACGAGATCTTCAAGCACATGGGCATCGGCGATGCGGACCCCGTCGTTGCCGCCGCCCCGATCTATCTGGGTGGCCCGGTGCAGCCGGATCGCGGATTCGTGTTACATACCCCGATTGGCGCTTGGGAATCGACCCTGCGCGTGACCGACGACATCGGCGTCACCACCTCCCAGGACGTCTTGAAAGCGATGGCTGAAGGCAAGGGTCCGGAACACGCTCTGGTGGCACTGGGGTACGCCGGCTGGGGCACCGGACAACTGGAAGCGGAAATCATCGATAACGCCTGGCTTTCCGTCCCCGCCGAATCTGACATCATTTTTCACCTGCCCTCTGAGCAACGCTGGCGCGCGGCGGCCGCCAGCCTGGGCATCGACCTCGATCGGTTGTCGAGCGATGCCGGCCACGCCTGATGCCTCCGACGCCACGCCGGAAACCGTGCTCGGCTTCGACTTCGGCGAACGCAAGATCGGTCTCGCCGTCGGGCAATCCGTGACCGGCACCGCCACGCCCCTGACGACCTTGCCGGCCAGTCATGGTCAACCGGACTGGCATCATGTCGAGTCCCTGATCTCGGAATGGCGGCCTCAGGCCCTGGTCATCGGCCTACCCCTGCATATGGACGGCAGCGAGTCCGAGATCACCGAAGCGGCGAGGCGATTCGGGCGGCGCCTGCATGGGCGTTTCGGCCTGCCGGTCCATGAAATCGATGAGCGCCTGAGCAGTGAGGCGGCGCGTGAACGTATTGCGGCGCAACGCAATGCCGGTCGCAAACGCAGCGATCGGGGCGATCGCGACGCGATGGCGGCCTGCCTGATCCTGGAAGATTATTTACGCCAAGCCGATTCGATGAACCGGCGCGGAGACATGACATGAGTGACGACAATCCGGCCCAGACCCACCAGATCGGCGCGGATGTCGGGTTGGTGCTCGATTCCATGACCACCGCGCTGCGCGGACTTTGCGCGCAGCGTCATATCCAGGCGCCGATCCTCATCGGCATCCACACCGGCGGCGTCTGGGTGGCTGAGCGGCTGCACGCCAGGCTCGGCATCGAAGACCCGTTGGGGTCGCTGGACATCTCCTTTTATCGGGACGATTTCACCCGTGCGGGAATGCATCCACAGGTGCATCCGTCCAACATTCCGGTGTCGTTGGACAATCGCCACCTGATCCTCGTGGATGACGTTCTTTTCACCGGCCGGACCATCCGCGCCGCGATGAACGAGCTGTTCGATCACGGGCGTCCGGCATCCGTGACCCTGGCCGTATTGGTGGATCGCGGTGGCCGCGAGTTGCCGATCCAGGCCGACGTGGTCGGCTTGCGCATCGCCCTGGATGCCGGTGAACAGATCAAGCTGACCGGCCCCGCCCCCCTGCAACTGCTGCGTCAGGGCGCTGCACCATGAATCTGCAACTCGACGATCAAGGGCGCTTGCGCCACTTCCTGGACATCGCCGGTCTGCCGCGCGATGTGCTGATCAACATCATGGATACCGCCGAGAAATTCAGCGGCGTCACCGAGCAGGCCGTGAAGAAGGTCCCGCTGCTGCGCGGCAAGACCATCGTCAACGTGTTTTTCGAGAACAGCACCCGTACCCGGACCACCTTCGAACTGGCGGCCAAGCGGCTGTCTGCGGACGTGCTGAATCTGAATATCAGCACCTCCTCTGCGTCCAAAGGCGAGACCCTCCTCGACACCCTCGCCAATCTGCAGGCCATGCACAGCGACATGTTCGTGGTGCGCCATGAAGATTCCGGCACCGCCGAGTTCATCGCCCGCCATGTCCCGCCGCATGTCGCCGTGATCAATGCCGGGGATGGGCGTCACGCTCACCCGACCCAGGCGATGCTGGACATGTTCACGATCCGCCGTCACAAGGGTTCGGATTTCGGACGCCTGCGCGTCGCCATCGTCGGCGACATCATGCATTCCCGCGTCGCGCGTTCGCAGATCCATGCGCTGAACACCCTGCTGACCGGCGAGGTCCGGGTGATCGCGCCACGCACGTTGCTGCCCGGCAATGTCCGCGAGGCACTCGGCGTCCACGTCTTCCATCGACCCGAAGAAGGCCTGCGAGACGTGGACGTCATCATCATGCTGCGCCTGCAAAAGGAGCGCATGAGCGGTGCGCTGTTGCCGAGCGAACATGAATATTTCCAATACTGGGGCCTGACCCAGGAGCGCCTCGCTCTGGCGGCCCCGGATGCCATCGTCATGCATCCCGGCCCGATCAATCGTGGCGTTGAGATCGACAGTGTGGTCGCGGACGGGGATCAATCGGTGATTCTGGAACAGGTTACGCATGGCATCGCGGTCCGCATGGCGGTGATGGCGATGAGCATGCGCTCCAGCGGCACGGAGGGCGCAGCATGAGACGCACCCTGGAAATTCGCGGCGGGCGGGTGATCGACCCGGCCAACCGCCTTGATGCCATCACCAATGTGTATATCGTCGGCAGCAAGATTGCCGGTATCGGCACGCCGCCCGAGGGCTTCAAAAGCCGGAATGTGATCGACGCCTCCGGCAAGGTCGTCTGCCCCGGTTTTGTCGATCTGGCTGCGCGCCTACGCGAACCCGGGCTTGAACATAAAGGCTCGATCGCCTCCGAAACCCGGGCAGCGGCCGCATCCGGCATCACCACGCTGTGCGTCCCGCCGGATACCAACCCGGCGATCGATGCGCCACCGGAAGTCGCCCTGATCCGCCGGCTCGCCAAACGCGCCGGTTACGCCTGGGTGGTCAGCCTGGGCGCGCTGACCCGTGGCCTGGATGGGGAAATGCTCTCTGACATGGGCATTCTCAAGGACGCCGGCGTAGTCGGGGTCAGCAACGCGATGCGTCCGATCAAGAGCACGATGGTATTGCGCCGGGCGATGGAATATGCCGCGACCTTCAAACTCCCGATCCATGTCTACCCGCTCGAACCGTGGCTGTCCGAGCGCGGCAGCGTGCATGAGGGCGTGGTCTCCACCCGCTTGGGTCTCCCGGGCATCCCCGAAGCCGCCGAAACCACCGAAATCGCACGTCTGCTGACCCTCGCGGAACATACCGGCTGCCGTGTGCATTTCTGCCGCCTCTCCACCCGAAAGGGGGTGAAGATGATCGCCCGGGCCAAGGCCGATGGGCTGCGTGTGTCGGCCGATGTCGCCGCGCACCAATTGCATCTCACGGAAACCGACATCGACGGCTTCAATACCTACGCGCATGTCATGCCGCCGCTCCGCACCACCCAGGATCGGGACGGCCTGCGTGAAGGCGTCGCCGATGGCACCATCACCTGCATCTGTTCCGACCATCAACCGCATGAGGCCGACGCCAAGCTGCGGCCGTTCATGCAGACCGAGCCCGGCATCTCCGGCCTTGAGACGCTGTTGCCGCTAACCCTGAGCCTGGTTGAATCGGGTGTGCTCAAGATGTCACAGGCCATTTCCCGGTTGACGGCGGGGCCCGCACAGGTACTGGGAACCGGGGTCGGCAGTCTGGAGGTCGGCGCGGTCGCCGACCTCTGTGTCTTCGACCCGGAGATGGATTGGCGCCTGACGCCCGAAGCGATGCTCAGCCGAGGCCACAACACCCCATTTATGGGATTGGAACTGCGCGGACAGGTCTGCCACACCGTTCATGAAGGCCGGATCAGCTTCGCACGCAAGCCTCTCCTGGAAGAACATTGATGAGTAACGAAAGCAAACCGCATCGCGGCACGATTCACGTCGAAAGCGCAAAGATACTCAGCCACGAAAGATTTCCCGGCGACCAGTTCGTGTTGCGGGTTGCCGCGCCGGAGTGCGCCGCCAAAGCCCTGCCTGGCAGCTTCGTGCATCTGCGCACTGACCCGATGCTGCGGATGCGACGCCCGCTCTCGATCATGCGCGTCAGCGCCACGGAAGGCTGGGTGGATATGCTCTACAAAGTCGTCGGCGAAGGTACCCGATTACTCAGTGCGCGTCAGGAAGGCGAAACGCTGTCGATGATGGGCCCGATCGGCAAGCCGTTCGTCGCACACCCCGAGCGCCCGCGTGCATTGCTCCTTGGCGGCGGCGTCGGCATCCCCCCGATGGTGTTTCTCGCCGAGCATCTGCGTCGGACCGGTGGCTTCGATCCATTGGTATTGATGGGATCGGAAGTCCCGTTCCCATTTCGTGCCCGGCCTTCGGAAATCATCGTGCCCGGGGTCCCGGACGGCGTCATTGCCGCAATGCCGTTGATGGAAGACTGGAATATCGCCAGCCGCCTGGCGAGTCTGCAAGGCTATCCCGGCGTATTCGAAGGCTATATCACCGATCTCGCACGCGCCTGGCTAAAAGCCCTGAGCGAGGAACAACGCACTCAGGTCGAGATCTTCGCCTGCGGACCGCACCCGATGCTAGCGGCGACGGCAATGCTCGCCCGTGAGTTCAGCCTGCCCTGTCAGGTTTCCCTGGAAGAATTCATGGCCTGCGCGGTCGGCGGCTGCGCGGGCTGCGTGGTGGAGGTGCAGGAAGATAACGGTCCGGCGATGCGTCGGGTCTGCGTCGATGGGCCTGTCTTTGACGCGTCCCGCGTGTTCGTATGAGGGGCGCCCGGGCCCCTATGAGTTGGCATTTCGCAATTTGCGAAGCACATTTTCGCAAAAGTAACAATTTGCTATTGCTAAGCGCGTCAATCAAGACCTAATCTAAGTTCATCGGTCAAAGCCCTGCGACACAGGATGCGTTTCGTGGCTGGGAGACGATCACCGGCACATTCTGGAATGACTATGCGGTCGGGCCGTCTCAGGAGATGAGCAAAATGAAAACCTCTTACAGCACTGTTGGAACCGTCGGCTACCGAACTCCGGTTACACCATACGCAATGGGAGCGGCGTTGTTGCTTTTGGGGATGGCCATCACCTTGTCGCCGACCGGTCAGGCCAGCGAACCCAACGATTCCGATGGAACCAGCGCCTGGGCCTACGACCCGTTTGGTAGCGCACTTTTCAATACCGGCACGAATGACGACTCCGCGCGTCTTTCATCCGTGGGTGTCCAGGCGATTGGCGCGAGCACATCCGGCAAGGCATCCGTCGCTGCCAATAGCAGTTCCGACCAAGCTCGCGAGTTGCCGGCAGACACCCGCTTCAGTGCCGGCAACCTCAACGAGCTGTGGGGCGAATCGGTAGCCTCCCAATCGCTGACCGAAGACAAACCGATGTTCGAAAGTAGCGGTAGCGTTGATCAGCCCCCTGCCGTGGCACCAGTGGAACTGGCCAGCGGCAACACGACGTCGAAATATGCCGGTTCCACCCGCCTCACGTCCCGGGTTTCCGAGTTCGACGGCAGTGCAGGGGACCTGTTCAAGGTTTACATGCGTCCTGTGCCGGAAAAGGTCGTTTCGGGAAAAGCCAAACCGATGACCTCACTGGATCGGGGAACGCTGGAGCAACCGGTGTTGTCGCACGTCAAAACGGACAAGGAGCCTTCGCCGATTCAGGCGTCGGCGTTGCCGAGCATGCCAAACCACGCCCACAACAACGGCACCTCGTTGACCTCGAAAGTCACCACCGTGGAACGGCTTTCGATCTCAGCAAACATGCTGCGGAACGTCCGCTGACCCAAATCGGATCGTCCCTGCCAAAAAGGCGCACCGGAAAAACCCGATGCGCCTTTTTTATTTATCCCGGCCTAGCGTCGAACCGGGAACAGGCCCTGAAAGGCGAACAAAACGATTGCGCCAACCACGACGGACGGACCGGTCGGTGTGTCCCAGTGCCATGAGCCGGCCAAACCCAGAACCACCGCACCGATACCGAAAAGTGCCGCGATCACTGCCATCTGTTCCGGTGTGCGACTCAGGCGTCTGGCGCTGGCAGCGGGAATGATCATCATTGCGGTGATCAGCAACACCCCGACCACCTTCATCGCGACCGCGATGACCACGGCGATGAGCAGCAGAAAAACGAGACGAACCCGCGCAACGGGCACCCCTTCCACGCGCGCCAACTCTTCATGCACGGTTACCGCCAACAGCGGGCGCCACAATCCGACGAGCGCCCCCAGAACGACCATCCCTCCAGCCCATATGGCAATCAGATCGGTGAACCCGACGCTCAGGATGTCGCCAAACAGATACGCCATGAGATCGATGCGCACCTCGGTCAAAAAGGCCATGGCGACCAAACCAATCGACAACGCCCCGTGGGCGAGAATGCCAAGCAAGGTATCGGTGGCAAGCCAGTGACGATGTTGCAGCGCCAGCAACAACAAGGCGACTGCCACCGCGACCACCGCGACACCGATGTTCGGGCTGATGCCAAGGAGAAATCCCAGGGCCACGCCGAGCAGTGCGGAGTGCGCCAAGGTGTCGCCGAAATAGGCCATGCGTCGCCAGACCACAAACACCCCCAACGGCCCCGCAATCAGCGCCACCCCCACGCCGGCGAATAACGCCCGCCAGAGAAAATCGTCGATCCCCAATGTCATGGCTGATCTCCGTGCTGTACGGCCATCGGTTCATGGTCGTGATCGACGTCCCCATGCAGATCGTGCGTGTGGTCGTGGTGATGGGTGTAAACCGCAAGCGATGGATTGATCGCGTTACCGAACAACTCCAGATAAGCCGGATGCCTGCTGACATGTTCGGGGTGGCCGGAGCAACAGACATGCGCGTTCAGACAGATCACCTGATCGGTCTGCGCCATGACAAGATGGAGGTCGTGCGAGACCATCAATACCCCGCATCCAAGTTCATCCCGCAGGCTGGCGATCAAGGCATAGAGATCCGCCTGGCCGGTGACATCCACACCCTGAACCGGCTCATCCAGAACCAGCAGATCCGGGTTGCGCAGCAAGGCACGGGCAAGCAACACGCGCTGATGCTCACCCCCGGACAAGGTCTGCATGGCCTGATTGAGCAGATGATCGACACGGGTCTGCTCGCTGACAGATTCAAGGCGATCCGCACGGCGCGTTCCGCTCAGGCTGAGGAATCGACGCACCGTCAGCGGAAGATTGTCCGGCACCGCAAGACGTTGCGGCATGTAGCCGATGCGCAGTCCCGGTTTTCGGTATATCTGCCCGCCGGTGATGGGAAGCAGGCCCAGCACCACCCGCACCAGTGAGGATTTACCCGCGCCGTTCGGGCCGATGAGGGTCACGATCTCCCCCGCCGCGACACTGAGATCGACCCCGGCAAGAATGGCCCGGTTGTTCATGGTGAGGCGGACATCCCGCGCCTCGATCAGCGCCTTACCGGTGGTCACGCCGATTCCCCACCGCGACATTGCGCACAAATGCCGCTGATCTCGACGGTCTCATCGGCGATGTCGAAATCCAGGTTATGGGCATCGGCAGCAATCGCCTTATGTACGCGCGGGTCATCAACCTCGGCGGCGTCGCCACACTTTCGACAAAGAAAGAATTGCGGGGTATGCGCCTCGCCCGGATGCACACACCCGATAAAGGCGTTGAGCGACGCAATGCGATGCGCCAGACCGTGCTCAACGAGGAACTCGAGGGCGCGATACACGGTGGGCGGTGCCGCTTTGCGACCATCTTCACCAAGCATGTCGAGCAAGGCATAAGCGCCCACCGGCTTGTGATCGCTCCAGATCAGTTCAAGCACCTGGCGTCGTAGCGCGGTCAGGCGTAAACCCCGCGCCGCGCAGTGGTCGTCCGCCGCTCTGAGCATGGTCTGCACACATTGGGCATGATCATGAGCCTGCACGGGAAACCCGGATGCGAAATCGGACTTGTTCATCTCCCGGCTCCAATTTCAAGGTGTGGGTCCAAGACAGCTCACCAGCGATGTGCTGAGCCGGTCCAGGAGTTCAAAGTAGGCCTCGGGGCCTGGCTCGATGTCGCGACCTACCGGGTCGAGCTCCCCGATTTTGGCAGCGCTGCCTTCGATGAGAATACGGACTACGCGCGGTTCGAAATGCGGCTCGGTGAATACGCAGCCGGCCTGGCTTTCCTGTATGCGTCGGCGCAGCACTGCGATGCGGTTGGCACCGGGAGCGTGATCGGCATCGATGGTCACCGAACCGATCGCGTTGAGCCGGTAATGCCGTTCGAAATATTGATAGGCATCGTGGAACACCAGGTAAGGGCGTCCCCGAATCGGCGCCAAGCGCTGTTCGACAAGCGCATCGACTTCGTCAAGACGTCCGACCATTCGCTCCAGATTGGCCTTGTAGACCGGAGCGTGACCCGGGTCGATCTCGATCAGCGCCTCCGCCATGCGCGACGCGATCCGGGCGGCCTGGTCCGGGCTGAGCCAAAGATGCGGATCGATGCCTCCGTGACCGACATCGTCATCATGATGATGCGGCGCCCAAGCTGCCGAGTCCCGGGCCGGAAGCACCGGGACATCGGCATCGTGCCCGAGTCGGATCACGACCGCGTTGGTCGGCAATACTGATACGGCCTTGCGCAATCCGGATTCAAGCTCTTCGCCAACCCAGACGAACAGGTCCGCTTGCGCGAGACGTCGCGCCTGATTGGGGCGCAGCGCCACCTTATGCGGCGACTGGGCTGGCGCAATCAGCAACGCAGGCTCAGCGACCCCTTGCATCACGCCGGCAAGCAATGCATGCAGCGGCAGGATGCTGGCAACCGCGTTGGGCGGTGCATGCCGATCTGCCGCAGCGGGCGCGGCCAATAATGCGCACAGCAGCAAAAGTACGAACAGGGGAACTCGGCGCATGAGTGAGTAAGTCGTGAATGCGAAGCGTTATAACGTAACATATTCGCCGTGCCGCGACGCAGACTGCTATTTCAGAATCGGCGTGTTCTCATCCCACAGCCGCCGGGCATGACGCTGGAGCGGAATGTCCAGACGCAGACCCAGGGTCTGTGCCGCATCCATGAACGCTCGCCGGGAAAGCGCGGGGATCGGCCCCTGAAAGGCGAAGGTGATGTTGTTGCCGCCTTGCACCGAGACCATCAGAACCCGGTCGCCGAACACCTCGGCAATCGCGGCCTTATGGCGCCGGGCCGCGTCGGTATTCGCGCTCCAGCGATTCAGCACCAGCACGCCCCCGTCGCCCAGACGCCGGGCGCAGCCGGTCAGGAACGCCATGTCGGCCTGCTGTGCATCCATGCCGATGTTGTCGTAGAGATCGGCAAACAGCAGGTCTTGACTCGCGCCAGGCCGGTGCAGCCATTCCCCGGCGTCGCCAATCACGATGCCCAGACGCGGATCGTCGTCGAGCAGAAACCAGTCCTTGGCCACCTGGGCAACGGCAGCGCGTTTCTCGACCGCCGTTATGCGCAAGTCCGGCCAGCCATGACGCAAGGCGCGCACCTGACTTCCGCCGCCCAGTCCAAGCACGGCAGCATGTTTGAGCTGCGGCGTGAACAGCGCGCCGAGCATCATCGTCTGGGTGTAGGCGTATTGCAGACGCCACGGACGACTCTTGGCGACACAACTCTGTTCGACGGGAGAGTCGAACGCGAGGATGCGTATCTCGGTGCTGTCGTACACGACGACCGCACCTTCCTCATCGCGTACCCGATAAATTTCTGTACCTGGGATGGACATGCCAAGGGTCAGCTATGTTTGCACAGTCGATAAATCATATCTGCGGAGTCACGATTACCAATGAAAATGATCGAGGTGATCAGCGATCCCGGTCACGAGGACACCTTGCGCGGAATCGCCGAACAGAAGGCCGCCGTGGACTTCTGGGCGTGCCCTTCCATTGAGGAAGGTCGCCAATCGGCGCGTTTTCTGGTGCGCGCAGAGCAGGCTCAGGAGCTGATCGACGCGGTGCATCAGGTTACCGGTACCGATGAACGCTTTCGCATTCTCGTCACCCCGGTGGAAGCCACGCTTCCGAAGCCGGCAGAGCACGACAGCAAGGCCCAGGGCGCGCCACGCGAAGCGCTCTATATGAACATCGAGAAGAATGCGCGCCTTGACGCCAACTACCTGATCCTGGTCGCATTATCCACCGTGGTCGCGGCAATCGGTCTTATGGAGAACAACGTCGCCGTGGTCATCGGCGCGATGGTGATCGCGCCCCTGCTTGGGCCAAATCTGGCCTTGGCGCTGGGCTCGGCATTGGGCGATATATCGCTGATCGGACGCGCCGTGCGCACCCTGCTGGTCGGTCTGGCGATGGCGATCGGGCTTTCCATCCTGCTCGGCAACATCCTCGGATCGTCCATTCCCGGTGCGCTCCATTCTCCGGAATTGCTTGCACGCACCGTCGCCGGCTGGGATTCCGCCGCACTTGCCCTGGCATCCGGGGCAGCGGCCGTGTTGTCCCTGACCACCGGGGTTTCCAGCGTTCTGGTTGGCGTCATGGTGGCCGTCGCCTTGCTGCCACCCGCCGCCACCGTCGGCATCATGCTGGGCGAGGCCCAATATCCGGCGGCAATGGGTGCGGCCTTGCTGTTGGCGATCAATATCGTCTGCGTCAACCTCTCCGCCAAACTCGTGCTGCTGTTACGCGGCATACGCCCCAGGACCTGGCTGGAACAACGCAAAGCCCGGCAATCGTCAACGATCGCAATCCTGCTGTGGGTGCTGTCCCTGGCCTTGCTGGGCCTGGTGCTATGGCTGCGTGCGTGAACGCTGGGGTTTAATCATAAATTTCGCTAATATTCGCGAATCTAATTTTTATCCACCTTCCAGTTCACATTTTGAGGCCTGAATCCATGCATAACGGCACCACAATCACCCAGTTCATCATCGAAGAACAGCGCCACATCAGCGGCGCGACTGGCGATTTCACTTCCTTGCTCAACGACATCGTCACCGCCTGCAAGGTCATCTCCAACATGGTCAACAAGGGCGATCTGATCGGCGTGCTCGGCTCCGCCGGGAGCGAGAACGTTCAGGGCGAGACCCAGAAGAAGATGGACATCCTCACCAACGAGGTCTTCATCAAGTCCAACGAATGGGCTGGTCACCTGGCTGCGATGGCGTCCGAGGAAATGGACGACATCTACCCGATCCCGGAAGGCAAGCCGCGAGGCAAATATCTGTTGACCTTCGATCCGCTCGACGGCTCCTCGAACATGGACGTGAACGTCTCCGTCGGCACCATCTTCTCCATCCTGCGTTGCCCGGGCGAAGGCGCCGCACCGACCGAAGCCAGCTTCCTGCAGCCAGGCACCGAACAGGTTGCCGCCGGTTATGCGATCTACGGACCGTCCACGATGATGGTGCTGACCACGGGTCACGGAGTGAACGGCTTCACCCTGGATCAGGACATCGGCGAATTCATTCTCACCCACCCCAACATGACCATTCCCGAGAACACCCGGGAATTCGCGATCAACGCCTCCAACAACCGTTTCTGGGAATACCCGGTGCAGCGTTATGTCGAAGAGTGCCTGGCCGGTTCCGAAGGGCCGCGTGGCGAAGATTTCAACATGCGCTGGATCGCCTCCATGGTCGCCGAGGTGCATCGCATCCTCACCCGTGGCGGCATCTTCATGTATCCGCTGGACTCGAAGATGAAGGAGAAGGGCATCGGCGGCAAACTGCGCCTGCTGTACGAAGGCAACCCGATGAGTTTCATCATCGAACAGGCTGGGGGTGCTGCGATCACTGGGCGTGAACGCATCATGGAAATCACACCAAACGCACTGCACCAGCGAGTACCGGTGGTTCTCGGATCCAAAAACGAAGTTCAGCGGGTCCTGGATTACCACCGCGAGCACGATGCGATGGACGCGGAATAAATCCTTCCGCCACAGACTAAAAAGGCCGGGGTATCCCGGCCTTTTTTTGTTACGCCAAGCGCATCGGCAGCTCGTTCATCGATCTTTCAGCCACTGCCCGGCTTTCTTGGCGAAGTAGGTCAGGATGCCGTCCGCGCCGGCGCGTTTGATGCAGACCAGGGATTCGAGCGCGACTTTCTTCTCGTCCAGCCAGCCGTTATTGGCGGCCGCCATGTGCATCGCGTATTCACCGCTGACCTGATACACGTAGGTCGGCGCGCCGAATTCATCCTTCACCCGGCGGACGATGTCCAGATAGGGCATGCCGGGTTTGATCATCACCATGTCGGCGCCTTCCTCGAGGTCCAGGGCGACTTCCCAGAGCGCCTCATCGGAGTTGGCCGGGTCTTGTTGATAGGTCTCCTTGCCGCCTTTGCCGAGGTTCGCCGCCGAACCGACGGCATCGCGGAACGGGCCGTAGTAACTGGACGCATATTTGGCCGAGTAGGCAAGGATGCGGGTGTGGATGTGACCGGCGGATTCGAGCGCGTCGCGGACCGCACCGATGCGCCCGTCCATCATGTCCGAGGGCGCAACCACGTCAGCGCCGGCTTCGGCATGGGACAGGGCCTGACGGACGAGCACCTCTTTGGTCTCGTCGTTCATGACGTAACCGCTGTCGTCGATCAGGCCGTCCTGTCCGTGGGTGGTGAATGGGTCGAGGGCGACGTCGGTAATCACGCCCAATTCCGGAAATTCCGCCTTCAATGCGCGCACCGCGCGCTGGGCGAGGCCGTCCGGGTTGAAGGCTTCACGCGCATCCAGGGATTTCACCGCCACAGGAGTGACCGGGAACAAGGCGACGGCGGGGATACCGAGTGCCAGCAATTCGCCCGCTTCGCGGCGCAGTTCATCGATCGTGACGCGCTCGATATCCGGCATCGAGGGAACCGCCACGCGCAGGTTTTCGCCTTCCATGACGAACATGGGATAGATCAGGTCGTCGGCGGTCAGTACCGTCTCGCGCATCAGGCGACGGCTCCAGTCGTCGCGACGCATGCGCCGCATTCGAACACGCGGAAATGCGCCACGGGTGGTATCGAAACTGGACATGAAACGATCTCCTCTTATCGCCGGTCACCGGTACAAAACCCAGGCATGATAAGGCCAGTTGTCGCTTCGGGCATCCGCGCATCTTGATGGCGCATCGGTGTTCCCGTCCTAACAGCACTCACTTTGGCATGGGGCCGTTTGATGTCCGTAAACATCGCCCGCTGGTTGCGCATGATCTTGGTACTGGCGCTGGTCGCGCTTATGGGGCTGGCCTGGACTCAGCGAGAACTGTTCGATATCGACACGATACGAGCCTGGCTCTCGGTCTGGCCAGACTGGGCACCGGCTCTGTTCATGCTGATCTATGCGGTCTTGACGGTGCTGATGGTTCCAGGCACGGCACTGACCTTGGCTGGCGGCGCCGTATTCGGTCTGGCGATGGGCACGATCTTCAATCTGTTCGGCGCTACCCTGGGTGCGGCACTGGCGTTTCTGGTGGCGCGCCATCTGGCAGGCGGACTGGTTCGCCGTCGTGTCGGAGGGCGTATGTTGAAGTTGATCGAGGGCGTCGAGCGGGAAGGCTGGCGGTTTGTGGTGTTCACCCGGCTGGTCCCGTTGTTTCCCTTCGTATTGCTCAACTACGGGTTCGGACTGACGCGCATACCTTTCGGCCAATATCTGGCCGCCACCCTGATTGCGATGTTGCCGGGGGCGTTTGCTTATACCTGGCTCGGTCATGCAGGGGGCGAGGCCCTGCGCGGCGATAAAGGTGCCATCACGCAGGCATTGCTTGCGCTGGCGGCACTCGCGGTCGTTTCGTATCTGCCGCGACTCTGGCGTAATCGAAGGCAGTGAGCGTTTCGCTCATTGCCCCGACGCACGACGCTCTGATCCCATTCGCGACCAACATCGGAACCACCATGCATGACACCCTGCCCCTGCTCCGCCCGGGTTCCTTCCCTGCCCTGACCCGGCGACCACCCGGTGTCCTGCAGTTGAATCTGGGCTATCGCTGCAATCAGCAGTGTCTGCACTGCCATGTCGCCGCCAGCCCTCACCGCACTGAACGGATGTCGGATGACACCCTGGAACTCGCCTTGCGCTTTGCCGCACGAAAGCGCATCCGGGTGCTGGATCTGACCGGTGGCGCCCCGGAGATGCACCCCGGTTTCCGCACCCTGGTCGGTGCTGCCCGAGCCCAGGGCATGCATGTCATGGATCGATGCAATCTCACCATATTGCTGGAGCCCGACCAGCAAGGTCTGGCGGAATTCCTTGCTGAAAACCAGGTCGAGATCGTCGCTTCCCTACCCTGTTACCTCGCCGAAAACGTCGATCGCCAACGCGGCTCCGGTGTCTTCACTACCAGCATCGAGGCGTTGCGCCTGCTCAATTCGCTGGGATATGGCAAACCCGACACGAAGCGTGTGCTGAATCTGGTCTACAACCCGCAAGGCCCGAATCTGCCGCCCCCCCAATGCGCTCTGGAAAGCGATTACCGGCAGCGTCTCGGCGACGATTACGGCATCGTGTTCAATCGCCTGTTCACCCTGGCCAACATGCCCATTGCCCGCTTCGGCAGCACCCTGGTTTCCAAGGGTGGCTTCCATGCCTATATCGATCTGCTCCGGAACGCTCATCAGGACAGCAACCTCGAGTCGGTGATGTGCCGAGATCTGATCAGTGTCGATTGGCAAGGCCGCGTCTATGACTGCGACTTCAACCAGATGCTCAGCCTGCCGATGGCGGATCATCCCACCGCCCCGAGGCTGCGCGAATTGCTGGACGTTGACATCGCGAATTGGCCGATCGCCGTCGGCGATCACTGCTATGGCTGCACCGCCGGACAGGGCAGCAGCTGCGGGGGAGCCTTGCTGTGATCGGGCTTTTGCAACGGGTGACCACCGCCAAGGTCCGGGTCGCGGGCGAGACCGTGGGCAGTATCGGTACCGGTTTGCTGGTGCTGATCGGGATGGAACGCGGCGATGGCAAGGCCGAAGCAGATCGCCTGCTCGAACGGCTACTCAATTACCGCGTCTTTCCGGACTGCGACGGGAAGATGAACAACGCCCTGCGCGATATTCAGGGCGACCTGATGCTGGTCTCGCAATTCACCCTGGCGGCCGATACCGCAAAAGGGAACCGGCCCAGCTTCACCCCAGCCCTGTCCCCCGAAGAGGCCGGGCCCCTGTTCGCTTACCTGCTCGAACGTGCGCAGGCGGTCTACGGCAAGGTCGAATCCGGGCGTTTCGGTGCGGACATGCAGGTGAGTCTGATCAACGATGGCCCGGTAACCTTCACTTTGCGGGTGCCGCCAACGCCACGTCCGTAGTGTTGGCGTTCCATTCCCGTTTCTCGGAATGCAGGCTCACGCGGCTGTGCTCGAGAAGGCCCGAAAACGCCGCATAAGTTTCCGCGTCGGTCGGTACGAACCCGGCAAGGCGCGCCTGACTCAGAATCTCCCGACCTCGCTCGTCCTTGCTCATGCCAATCAGGGTGGTGCGCAAGGCGACACGGACATTCAGGGGCACCCGATCACCGGCAGAGAATGCGAGATGCGGGGTCGGCGCGGTGACCTGAATGGTGTTGAGATTGGGGTATTCGCTGACCAGCGGTGTGGGCACCATCGCCGCCACCGCCTCACCCCTGAGCACCATTTCGACCGATTCCTCCGCCGTATTGGTGGTCCGGAACAAGGGCTCGCGCATCGGGTTGTCATAGAGCTGTTCCAGGCGGATCGCACCCAGACTCGGCGGCCCCATCGTTGCGACCGGCTTGCCGACCAACTCATCCGAGGAAAAGATCAGGTTGTCGCCGGCGCTCACCAGCGTATAGCTAACCGTATCCGGGAGTGCCGCGAGCACCTCATAACCGAGCTTTCTAATCCGATACCCCGTGAAATGGGCGGCATCCAGGGCCAGATCGAACTCCCCCCGATTCATGCGCGTCCAGTAGCTGTAAAAATTACGGCTGGGCTCGATATGTACGGTATGGCCGGTACGCTCTCCCAGATAGTCGGCGAGTGGCGCATACACTTCCACGGTGCGTTCCGGAGACAAGACCGGCTGGATGCCAAGGACCAGATCGGCCGCCTGGGCAGGCGGCAGAGGCCCGGCAAGGGCGGCAGCAAGAAGCAGTGAGCGAAGTGAAACCGGGGAAGAAAAGACCATTCCAGGTACTCCATACATCGGTGTGAAAAAGGAAGTGCGATCCGCGCAGTGCAGACGCTATACCAACATACGGTTCGGACCGAACCGGCGGATTCATTCTCGTTTTTGCGATTACCGGGTATGCTTGGCCGCAGATGTTGATTCAGGCTGGGTTTCCAGCCTTCTGACCTAAGCAAGAGTTTCCCGATGACTGCCCGTACTGCGTCTGTCAGACGTGACACACTGGAAACAAAGGTGCGAGTCGATGTAAATCTCGATGGCACCGGGAAGTCCAAATTTGTAACCGGCGTACCCTTTCTGGAGCACATGCTCGACCAGATCGCCCGCCACGGCATGATCGACCTCGACATCGAGGCGGACGGCGATCGTCACATCGATGACCATCACACGGTCGAAGACATCGGCATCACCCTGGGAATGGCTGTCGCGGAGGCGCTCGGCGACAAGAAGGGCATTCGTCGCTATGGGCATGCGTATGTACCGTTGGACGAGGCCTTGTCACGCGTGGTGATCGATTTCTCCGGACGTCCGGGCATCGAGATGCACGCCGAGTTCCCGGCGGGTCGTCTCGGCACCCTCGATACCGAACTGTTCTTCGAGTTCTTTCAGGGCTTCACCAATCACGCCAAGGCAACGATCCATATCGATAACCTGCGTGGTCGCAATACCCACCACATCGCCGAGACCATCTTCAAGGCCTTCGGTCGTGCAGTGCGCATGGCGGTCGAGCCCGATGCCCGCATGCAGGGCATCCTGCCGTCCACCAAAGGGGCGTTGTAAGCCTGCCCACCCCGCTTGGTTCAGAGTCCGATTCCATGAGCAAGACCGTCGCCGTCATCGATTACGGCATGGGCAATCTGCATTCCATCGCAAAAGCCCTGGAGCATGCAGATCCGTCTGCGCGCGTTGAAGTCACTGCCGATCCGACGCACATCCTCTCCGCCGGTCATGTCGTGTTCCCCGGCGTCGGGGCGATCCGTGACTGCATGCACGAACTCGACAGCACCGGGTTGCGCGACGTGGTGTTGCGTGCCGCCGAACAACGTCCGTTCCTCGGCATCTGCCTGGGGATGCAGGCCATGCTTGGGCACAGCGCCGAGAACGGCGGCGTGGCGACGCTCGGTCTGATTCCCGGCGAAGTACGTTATTTCGGCGACGATCTCACCGATACGGCGGGCAATCGCCTCAAAGTCCCGCACATGGGCTGGAATCAGGTGGCTCAGATTGCGCACCCGTTGTGGGCGGGCATCGACGACGGCACCCGTTTCTACTTCGTTCACAGCTATTTTGCGGACCCGCCCGATGTCGCGCATCGCGCCGGGATGTCCGAATATGGTCATGCGTTCACTGCCGCGATCGCTCGCGACAATCTGTTTGGCGTGCAATTTCACCCCGAAAAGAGCCAGAAGGCCGGGTTGAAACTGCTGGCCAACTTCCTTGCCTGGAACGAATAGAGGATTCCAGAGATGTTGCTGATACCCGCCATCGATCTCAAAGAAGGCAAATGCGTGCGCCTGCGCCAGGGGCGCATGGAAGACGATACGGTGTTCTCCGATGACCCGGTCGCGGTGGCCGGGCGTTGGGTGGAGGCCGGCGCCAGACGCCTGCACATCGTCGATCTCGACGGCGCCTTCGCCGGCACGCCGCAGAATGCGGGGGTCATTGCGCGCATCGCCGAAACCTACCCGGATCTGCCGATTCAGGTCGGTGGCGGTATCCGCGATGAAGAGACCATTCAGGCCTACCTCGACGCCGGGGTGAGCTGGTGCATCATTGGCACCAAAGCCGTTCAGCAGCCGCATTTCATCGCCGATGTCTGCCTGGAATTCCCTGGCCACATCATCGTCGGGCTGGATGCGAAGGACGGCAAGGTCGCGACCGACGGCTGGTCCAAGCTGTCCAAGCACGACGTCGTCGATCTGGCGCAGCATTTCGAACGCGATGGTGTCGCCGCGATCGTCTACACCGACATCAGTCGCGACGGCATGATGAACGGCGTCAACGTCGAGGCCACCGAGGCGCTGGCAGCCGAGATCACCATCCCGGTCATTGCCTCGGGCGGCATCACCAATATGGATGACGTCAAACGCCTCGCGGCCAGCGACGAGCCGGGCATCATCGGCGCGATCACCGGTCGTGCGATTTATGAAGGCACCCTGGATTTCGCCGCCGGCCAGAAGCTGTTCGACGATATGCACCCGGGGTCCTGAGACCGGCATCATGAGCTTGGCGAAACGCATCATCCCCTGCTTGGACGTGGACAACGGCCGTGTCGTCAAAGGCGTGAACTTTGTCGATATCCGCGACGCCGGCGATCCGGTCGAGATCGCACGTCGTTACGATCTGGAAGGCGCAGACGAAATCACCTTCCTCGACATCACCGCGTCGTCGGATGAACGCGAGACCATGGTGCACGTGGTCGAACAGGTCGCCAGCGAGGTCTTCATTCCGCTGACCGTCGGCGGTGGCATCCGCACCGTGGAAGACATTCGCCGCATGCTCAATGCCGGTGCAGACAAGGTCGGCATCAATTCCGCTGCGGTGGCCCGTCCCGAGTTCGTGCGTGAAGCCGCCGAGCGTTTCGGCTCGCAATGCATTGTGGTCTCCATCGATGCCAAGCGCGTCAGCGCGAAAGGCGAAGCGCCGCACTGGGAAATCTTCACCCACGGTGGTCGCAAGGCCACCGGTATCGATGCCGTGGAATGGGCGGAGCGCATGGTCGCGCTCGGCGCCGGCGAACTGTTGCTGACCAGCATGGACCGGGACGGCACCAAATCCGGTTTCGATCTGGATTACACCCGTACCATCAGCGAACGGGTCAACGTGCCGATCATCGCGTCCGGCGGCGTCGGCAACCTCGATCACCTGGTCGATGGCGTGGTCAAAGGCCATGCCGACGCGGTACTTGCCGCCTCGATCTTCCACTTCGGCGAATACACCGTCGGCGAAGCCAAGCAGCACATGGCCGAGGCCGGCGTCGAGGTGCGTCTGTGAGCAACGATACGCTGGCCCGTCTGACCGAGGTCCTGGAAGCCCGTAAAGGCGCTTCGGCAGACAGCTCCTATGTCGCCAAGCTGTATGCCGGCGGCATCGACAAGATCCTCAAGAAGATCGGCGAGGAGGCCACGGAAACCGTCATGGCGGCCAAAGATGTCCAGGCCGGCGGCGCATCGTCCAGTCTGGTTTATGAAACCGCTGACCTGTGGTTTCATAGCCTCGTTTTGCTCGCGCACATGGGCCTGTCCGCCGAGGACGTGCTCAAGGAACTGGACCGGCGTTTCGGCCTGTCCGGCCTTGAGGAAAAGGCCGCGCGATCCCGGTCCTGACGGACGCATTCGAACACATCAATCCAATAATTCAGCCTGCGCCGCTGTGCGTCGGGCGAACCACGCAAAGAGCGGAGAGAAATCATGGGTGTCGGCGGAATCAGTGTTTGGCAGTTGCTCATCATCCTGGTCATCGTCCTGCTGCTGTTCGGGACCAAGCGTCTGCGCAACATCGGCGGCGACCTGGGCGGGGCGATCAAGAGCTTCAAGCAGTCGATGAAGGACGGCCAGAAGGACGACGAACCGCAGCTGGACAAGAAGGACGACGAGACCCCGTCCCCCACGGTGAACAGCGAAAAGACCGACAAGGTCTGATGTCACCGGTCGTCGTGGCGACACGCTGAGACTCCGTCATGTTCGACATCGGTTTCTGGGAACTGGCCATGATCATGCTCGTGGCCCTGGTGGTGATCGGTCCTGAGCGCCTGCCCGGTATTGCGCGTCGAGTCGGCCTCTATGTCGGCAAGGCACAGCGCATGCTGGCCACGGTCAAGGAAGAGGTGAACCGGGAAATCGCTGCCGAAGAGCTCAAGAAGACCCTCGCCAGACAGTCCGGAACCGACGGGGGCGAATTCGATTTCATCGCGGACGCCAAGAAGGAACTTCAGGATTTCCAGTCCTCGCTGAACGAACGGATCGAATCCGATCCCCCACGTCGCAGCCCCCCAAGTCGCAGCAAGTCCGACGAGGACACCCGCCGCATCGGCGGTACGGACACTCCCCCGGCGAAGGTGGCTGAAGACGCCGCCGCAACCACACGCTCCGCCGACCGGACCTGATCCCTCCAATGGCCCAGCAGCCCGACCCTTCGGTCGAAATCGAACAGCCGTTCCTCAGCCACCTGCTCGAACTGCGCGATCGTCTGATCCGTGTGGTGATTGCGGTGCTCGTGGTGTTCATGGTGCTGTTTCCATTCGCCAACGATCTGTTCACGGCCCTGGCCGGGCCGCTGACCGCGCAGCTCCCCGAAGGCAGCAGCCTGATCGCCACCGAGGTCGCGTCACCCTTCCTGACCCCATTCAAACTGGCCTTGATGCTGGCCATCTACATCGCCATGCCGGTGATCCTCTATCAGGCCTGGGGCTTCATCGCGCCTGGGCTATATCAGCATGAAAAGCGCTTGATCGCCCCGCTTCTGGTGTCCTCCAGCCTGCTTTATTACGCGGGCATGGCTTTCGCCTATTTCGTGGTGTTTCCGCTGGTGTTCGGTTTCCTCGCCGCGACCACGCCGGAAGGCGTCGAAATGGCCACCGACATCAGCAAGTATCTCGACTTCGTACTGACCCTGTTCTTCGCGTTCGGCATCGCCTTCGAGGTGCCCATCGCGGTTATCCTGCTGGTCTGGACCGGCATGACCGATCAGGACGCCCTGCGCGCCAAACGACCTTACATCATCGTCGGCGCCTTTGTGGTCGGCATGCTCCTGACGCCGCCCGACGTGATCTCGCAAACTCTGCTGGCGCTGCCGATGTGGTTGCTGTTCGAGGTCGGACTGCTCGCCTCAGGCTGGTTCCAGAAACAAAGCATCGCGGCATCGGCGGAACGCGAGACCATCGATGCCGCGCAACGGCGCGCCGAGGATGAGGAATATCGCCCGAGGACCGAGGCCGAGATGGATGCGGAACTGGAACGAATGGAAGCCGAGGAAGAGGCCGAAAATGCGAACGCGGAGGCCAGGCCAACCTCGGAACCCAAGGACGATCTCGCCAACAAGAGTTTCGAGGAACTGCGCGAAATGGCGGCGCGCGGCGAGTTGAAGGAGCCGCCGATCTCCGAGCGCGGCTTCACCACCGAAGGTCTGGATGAAGAGATCGACCTGCAGGCGGATCAGGGTGAAGCCGCGCCACCCAAGCCCGAGAGCGAATCCGGATCGGACATCCCGCAAGCCGGCGAGGACAATCCGGAACTGGATGAGCAGGACAAGCCCAAGGGCTGATCGACCCCGGTTCCCCGGTCGCCCCACAGCGACCCTGTCTGCCTGTTTCCTGGCCGCGCTCCTCATCGGTATTCCGACCAACGCATCGGCTGCCGGTCCACTGGTCAATCAGCTCCGCGAGCACAGCTCCCCCTATCTGAAACTGCATGGCGAAGATCCGGTCGCCTGGCAGGACTGGGGGAAATCCGCGTTCGAGGCGGCACAGGCCGATGGGCGTCTGATCCTGGTCTCCGTCGGCTACTTCGCCTGTCACTGGTGCCATGTGATGCAACGGGAAAGTTATCGGAACCCCGGGATCGCCGCCCAGATCAACGCCGACTTTGTCCCGATCAAGGTCGATCGTGAACGCCACCCCGGAATCGATGCCCGTCTGATCGACTTCGCCGAGCGCACCGCCGGACGCGCCGGCTGGCCGTTGAACGTTTTTCTGACCCCGGACGGTTACCCGCTGGTCGCGATCCTTTACCAGCCGCCGGAACGGTTCGCGGCGATTCTGGATCGACTCGCAACACGCTGGCGCAGTGACCCCAGCGGACTACGTGAGCTGGCAAGACGCGGCCACGTGGAAATCGCCTCGGCCAAGGTCGAACCGGTTGAATCGGTATCGCCGAGCGCGGCGCGGGCCGCCTTGTTTCGCACCGCGATGGAATACGCAGACACGCTCGGTGGCGGCTTCGGTCACCAGGCCAAGTTCCCGATGGTCCCGATGCTGAACGCGCTGCTCGACGGTTGCCTGATCGGTGATGCACCCACCGATGTCTGCGAGTTCATCACCATCACGCTGGATCACATGGCCACGCTCGGCCTGCGCGACGCGCTGCACGGCGGCTTCTTTCGCTATACCGTCGATCCCGACTGGCGCACGCCACACTTCGAAAAAATGCTCTACGACAATGCCCAACTCGCGGCCCTGTATCTGCGTGCGTCGTCGGTGTTTGAACGGCCCGCTTATGCGGATGTGGCGTTCAGCACCCTCGACTTCGTGCTTGCCGAGATGCGCAGTCCGGACGGTGGCTACATCAGCAGCCTGTCGGCGATCGACGATAAGGGGGTGGAGGGCGGCGATTACCTTTGGACCCGCGAGCAACTGACGTCGGCGCTTACGGTCGCGCAATTCCAGGCAGTCAGCCGGATATGGGATCTCGGGACGCAAGGGGCAAACGACGCTGGATTTCTTCCCCGCCTGCCCACATTCGGAGAGGCGCAAACACCGGAGTTTCAGGAAGCGATGTTCCACTTACGCAGCGCACGAGGCCCATATCGACCGCCCCGCGACGACAAGGTGATTGCGGCCTGGAACGGCCTTTTGTTACGCGCGCTGGTGCTCGCCGCGACACATCCCGGCGGCGCGCGCTTCCAGGCCAGTGCAGACAGCCTGGCGAGCTTCGTGCGCACGCACTTCATCACCGGGAATGCATCACGACGGGTTGCAAACGACCCGAACGTCTCCGCGACGCTCGAAGACCATGTCCTCCTTGCCGACGGTCTTGACGCCTGGGCCGACTGGCGCCACGACGCAGTGGCGAAAGCCCAGGTCGCAAGCTGGCTTGCCACGGCAAGATCTCAGTTTCATGGCCCAGGCGGCTGGCGACGGGACCGCGACGATCTGCTGCGCTATGGCGAGGCCCAGCCGATCCTGGGCGACGACAGCCTGCCTTCAGCGAGCGCGGTATGGATGCGCATGACGACTCCTGACCGCCCGGAACATCGGGAGGCCGCATTGGCGCTGGCCGCAAAGGATCCATTCAGCTACCCCACCCACATCGTCTACCGGATCGCGCGAACCTCCGTCGAATAGATGCCATTGATCGGTGCCCATCGCGGCGGAAGTAACTTCTAACGGGTGTAGCCAGACCAATCGGGTACGCCTGCACAGGTTTAATCTCGACTTAAGCCTGCGCCCCAACAATCCCGTGCAACGCTCGCCTCAAGAGGCCAATGCCATGCACGAGAACGCCACACGCACCCCACGCCGCATCGTCCCGACCCTGGTTGACATGAATGCAGGCAAGGGCCAGAACCGACACCAAGTCGAGGCCTTCATTCACGATCATTTCGCGCAGATTCACGGCGCTGATGTCCGCAAATACCTCCCCGCGTTGATGAGCCTGCGCAGCGACGATGGGAATCTGCTCGGCGCATTGGGATTACGGGCAGCCGCCGGTGAAACCCTGTACCTGGAGCATTATCTCGATCGGCCTATCGAACAGGTGCTCGCAGGCGCGGTCGGCACCTCGGTAAGTCGCGATGGCGTGATCGAGGTCGGCAACCTGGCGGTTGGCGCGCCGGGCGGTGGCCGCTGGCTGATCACCGCGTTGACCGCTTTCCTGCATGCCGCAGACCAGCAATGGGCGGTATTTACCTGTGGCCCCCGGTTGCGCAACGCCTTCACCCGCCTGGGGATCGATCTCGCCGACCTGGGGCCGGCACGACCTGATCGACTGCCCGACGGTGAGGCGTCCCTGTGGGGCAACTACTACGATCAGGGGCCGCATGTGATGGCCGCGCGGGTCGTGCAGAGTCATGCGGTATTGGCGACCCTTTTTGAACGTGAATGCGCACTCACCGCACTTTGGCAACACGCCAATGAAGCCGGACAGCACGCCGGTTACGGCGCTCGCGCCGCGTGAACGTGTCGGCAGGAATCGTCGCCCGTCTGGCCGATCATGCCGCCTCGTTCCCGGACCGGATCGCCCTTGAGGGCAATGGCGAACGACTGAGTTACGCGCAACTCGCAAACGCGGTGGACAACCTCGCGGCGCAGTTGCAACGCAACCGAATCCGCGTGCTCGGTCTTGCCCTGGACAATCGCCCGGCTTGGGCGATCTGCGATCTCGCCGCGCTGGCTGCCAGGGTGACCCTGGTGCCGTTGCCCGCGTTCTTCTCCGCCGTCCAGACCCGGCATGCCTTGGCGGATGCCGGGGTGCAGACGGTAATCAGCGACCGCCCCGACCATTTCCTGCAACAGACCGGCGGGCAACTCGAGGCCACGGCGTTCTGGGAGATCGACGGCATCCCGTTTACCCGCCTCGACACCGGGTTCGTCCCGGCGCAAATCCCGACTGACATCGCCAGGATTACCTACACCTCGGGCACCACGGGTACGCCCAAAGGCGTCATGCTCACCTGGCGACATATCGAACCGGTGGTGCGCGATCTGGTCGATGCCGTCGGTGTACAAGGCGGCGATCGCCTCCTGGCGCTCAATCCGCTCGGTGTGTTGCTGGAAAACATTGGTAGCGTCCTTGTACCGATCTGGGCGGGCGCCACTGGCGTGCTCCCGTCCCTGAACGATACCGGGCTGCAGGGTGCCAGCGGTCTGGATGGCCATCGGATGGCTGTGCTGTTGGCGACCCAGCGTGCCAACGCTGCGATCTTCATGCCGCAAACCCTCCTTGGCGTGGTAGAGGCCCTGGAAGACACCGCCACAAGGCTGCCCGATCTGCGCTTTGCCGCCGTTGGCGGTGCCTCGGTTTCAACCCGTCTGCTCGCACGCGCCGAAGCGGTCGGGATACCGGTGTTCGAAGGTTACGGCATGTCCGAATGCGCCTCGGTGATGTGTCTGAATCGACCCGGTGGGCACCGCCCGGGCAGCGTCGGTAAACCGCTGCCGCATTTGCAGATGCGCGCATTGCCGGACGGCGACATTCAGGTTCGGCGTGGCTCCGTGGCCGCTTATCTCGGCGATCCTGCGCTGCCGCCAAGCGATTGGTGGTCCACCGGCGACCTCGGTCGCTTCGACGACGACGGCTACCTGTATCTGCGGGGTCGGCGTCGCAACGCCTTCATTACCGCGTTCGGTCGCAATGTCTCGCCCGAATGGGTGGAAACCGAACTGACGCTGGAACCGGCGATTGCGCAGGCTGCCGTGTTCGGCGAAGCGCGCAAATTCAATGTCGCCGTGCTGGTCGCGAGCGATCGCGGGAACCGAGACGCCATTGCCCGTGCCATTACCCATGCCGTCCGGCGCGCCAATGCATCGCTCCCCGATTACGCCCGCATCGGTGCATGGGTGATTGCCGAGGAAGCCTTCACCCCGGCCAATGGCCTGCTTACCGGAACCGGACGCGTGCGTCGTGAGGCGATCTACAACGCCCACCGCGACGCGCTTGAACACCTGTATCGCGAGGACCCTCACGCATGAATTTCTACGCCCAACTGCTCGCGGCTACCGCCGCCGAGCGTGAAGAACTGCTGGCCATTCCCTTCATCCGTCACGGCTGGGCAGGCGAACTGAGCCTGGAAAGTTACGTCGCCTTCCTGACCCAGGCGTATCACCATGTACGTCACACCACCCCGTTGCTGATGGCGTGCGGATCCCGACTCCCTGGCGACAAGGAATGGCTGCGCGACGCGATGGCCGAATATGTGGAAGAAGAAGTCGGCCATCAGGAATGGATACTCAACGACATCGCAACCTGCGGCGGCGATGCCGAACGAGTTCGCAACGAGACCCCTGGTCTGGCCGCCGAACTGATGGTGGCCTACGCCTACCATGTCATCGACCGTCGCAATCCGGTCGGCTTCCTGGGCATGGTCCTGGTGCTGGAAGGCACCAGTATCAAGGTCGCCACCGAAGCGGCGGACAAGCTGCGCGCGCGTCTTGAGCTGCCCAAAACGGCATTCACCTATCTGAGCAGTCACGGCTCGCTCGACGTATCGCACATGAATTTCTATGAAACCCTGGTCAACCGGATCGAGAACCCATCGGACCGGGACTTCGTGATTCATTGCGCAAAACGTTTCTACAAGCTCTACGGCGACGTGTTTCGTAACCTGCCCTTGAGCCTCAACGCCAGCGAGGTGATGGCATGAAAGTCCTGCTTACCGGTGCCGCTGGGGGCATAGGTCGTGAAGTGGCGATCCGTCTTGCAGAGCAGGGCGCCGAACTGGCCCTGGCTGATCGAAATGCCGACGCCTTGCAGCAACTCGCCGATGAGATCGTTGCCACCGGAGGGCGGGCGCAGGCGGTGTCCGTCGATCTGCTCGACGGCGAACAGCGCCGCGCCTTGCCTGCCCGGGTCGAGACCGCGCTGGGACCGATCGACACCCTTGTCAATCTGGCAGGCCTGCTCAGTTTCAGCCCTTTCGAGCACGAAGACCCGGCGGCCATGGAACGGCTCGTCAAACTGAACCTGCTGGTCCCGATGGACCTGACCCGCACGCTGCTGCCGGGCATGATCGAACGCGGATCGGGGCACATCGTGAACGTCGGCTCGACCTTCGGTTCCATCGGGTTTGCGTATTTCGCGGCGTATTCGGCGAGCAAATTCGGCCTGCGTGGATTTTCCGAGGCGCTTCGTCGTGAGCTCCGCGAAACCGGGGTGAAGGTGACCTACGTCGCCCCGCGCGCGGTCAGGACACCTCTGAACACCGCAGCGATCTATCGCATGGCCAAGGCGGTGAAAATGAACATGGACTCCCCGGAGCGGGTGGCAGAGGAGATCGCGGCGGCGATACTCAAACCGGCCAAGGACGCCTACATCGGGTTTCCCGAATCGCTGTTCGTGCGCATCAACGCGATCCTGCCCCGACTGGTGGACGGCGCGCTGCGCCGTCAGAACCGCGTCATGGCGACCTTTGCCCGAGAGCACGATGAAACCGGAACGAGGAACTGATGCGAGTGCTATTGGTTGAAGACGACGCCCTGCTCGGCGATGGCGTCCGCGCGGGTCTGACGCAACACGGTTACACCGTCGATTGGGTCCGTGATGGCGTCGCCGCTGAACTGGCATTGCGCGACGAGGACTTCGATCTCGCGGTTCTGGACCTGGGCTTGCCCCGCCAGGACGGCCTGGCCGTGTTGCGCAAATTGCGCGCCGCCGGCAAGGACACCCCGGTGCTGATCCTGACCGCACGCGATACCGTGGCAGACCGCGTCGCAGGCCTTGACGCCGGCGCCGATGACTATCTGATCAAACCCTTCGATCTCGACGAACTCAGTGCGCGCTTGCGTGCCCTCACGCGTCGTCGCGCCGGGCGTACCTCGTCGGTGATCCGCTATCAAGATCTGGAACTCGACCCCGCCGCGCGCAGCCTCACCCAGTCCGGGCAGGCGGTGATCCTCACGGCCCGGGAACTGGCGATCTTCGAAGCATTGATGAACAACATCGGACGCGCCCTCTCCAAGGAACGCCTGGAGGAGGCCTTGTACGGCTGGGACGAGGGGGTGGAGAGCAACGCCATCGAAGTCCATATCCATCACCTGCGCAAGAAGCTCGGCAAGGAGCGCATCAAGACCGTGCGCGGCATCGGCTACCTGCTCCCAAAGAACGGCGGTTCGTTCTGATGGCGCCTTCGATTCGCCGCCGTCTGCTGTGGATGATCGTCGGTGTGGTCACCCTGGTATGGACCATCGCCGGCTGGCGGGTGTACGTCGATGCCCGTCACGAGGTCGACGAGGTCTATGACGCCAATCTCGCCCAGAGTGCGCGGGTACTGCTGGGCCTGCTCGCGCATGAACTGGAACAGGACGAACAGACGCGCAGCGACGTAGCCCGGGTCATGACCGAGATCGGCCCCGACGAACTGGAACACAACCCGACCCTCGGCGCCGTCATGGGGGCCTACACCCGCAACCTGCACGATCATATGGAGTGGCATGAGCGTGGTGCCCGGGCCGGACACAAGTACGAATCCAAACTGGCCCTGCGCGCCCGTTATCCGGATGGGGAAATCCTGCTGAGCACCCCGAATGCCCCGAAACCGCAAGCCACCACGGATGGCTTTTCCGAATATCGGGAAAATCACGACAGTTGGCGGATGTTCAGCATTGCAGACGGTCAGACCGGCCTGGTGGTGCAGGTCAGCGAACGCATCGAAGTCCGTCGAGAACTGGTGCGCTACATCACCGCAAACAGCCTGATGCCGCTGCTCGCCTCGTTACCGATCATGGCCCTGCTGTTATGGCTGGCGGTCGGTCAGGGCCTGCGCCCCCTGGCTCGTGTCGCCAAGGAAGTCGAGCATCGCGAGCCGGACGCCCTGCAGCCGATTCCCACCAACGGCAGCCCGCGCGAAGTGCGTCCGCTGGTGAACAGTCTGAACGACCTGTTCTTGCGCCTGGATAGCGCGATGCAGGCCGAGCGTCGCTTCACCGCCGACGCCGCGCATGAATTGCGTACCCCTTTGGCCGCGCTGCGTACCCAGGCGCAGGTCGCGCTGCGCGAACAAGACCCGGCGCGGCGTACCCAGGCGCTGAGCAAGATTCAGCAAGGCGTCGATCGCGCCACGCATCTGGTCGAGCAACTGCTGGCGCTGGCGCGTGCCGACAGCAGCGCCACTTCCGAGAACCCGCTGGTGCCCTTGGACCTGGACGCATTGCTCGCCGAACTGCTTGCCGAAATGGCAGACCAGGTCATCGGCGCGGGGGCAGAACTGGAATTTGAACGTGGCGGTGGAACCGTGCATGGGGATTCCGGCGCGTTACGCATCCTTGCGCGCAATCTGATCGAAAATGCCGTTCGTTATAGCGGAAACGGCGCGCGCATCACGATTTCCACCCGGAAGACCGCATCCGGTATCGATTTACGGGTCAGCGATAACGGCCCGGGAATCCGTCCCGAGGATCGCAGCCGAGTCTTGCAGCGATTCCACCGTGGCGATTCGGCGACCCTGTTCTCGGAATCCAAAGGCAGTGGACTGGGCCTGTCGATCGTGCAGCGCATCGTGGAAATGCATCACGCGGCGCTCTCGCTGGAAGACGGTGCCGAGGGAATCGGGTTAACGGTGCGCGTGCGGTTCCCGACCGCCGACTGATCGCCGAGGGTTATCCGATCGGTCCCGAAAGCCCGTGAAGGCAGCGGGCACCGCCCCCGTCATTGCACCGTGAACAAGGCGTGACACGCCACGCACTGCTTCATCAACTCGCCGGTCAGCGACGCCAGTTCACTCATGTCGTCGGTCTCGGCACGGACCACCAGTTCCTCGAACATCATGTGCGTCGGCGCACCGATTTCCTTGAACGCAAGCGGCGTCTTCTGCTTGATCGACAGCGGCGTGTCCCGCGCCATCCGGTTACCCGAATAGCGTGCCGCCTGGACGATCGCCGAACGGTCCTCCGCGCCAATACCCGCGATCACGCCTTGAACGCTGACCAGCATCTGGCGCATTTCACTGAGAAACGCCGCCTTCTCGGCATCGCTGAACCCCAGGGAAATTCGCTGATCCGCACGCGCCGAATCGTCCGCTGACAATGCGCCGCTCAATATCAACAGACACAGTGCAAACGTGCTACGGAAAAAGGAATTAATCGGCATGTCGTTAATTGCTCCCAGAAATTGGCGTGTCGCGCATGGCTTTCCCTCAGTGCGTTCAAATTACCCGCAATACCGGCTTGAAGTAATCGGGCGACCGCCACGGTACCCATCGATCGAATGTTCGCTCAACCACTGCGTGACATGCGCCAGATCATACGAACTGCTGGCTTTTATATCCGTGTCTGGGAGTGAATCAGGATCGTTTGAAAATCAAATCAAAACATAATCGCGATTCCCGCTCCGCAAATGACTCAGCCAAGGATCGCAAGCGAATCCGGTGTTCGGAATTAGTTGCGATTCGAAATTAAAACCGAATGCTCCAGGTTGGATAAATGCGTTTTGCCTTCGCAAACAACTCTTGCAATCTCATTTCAACGTGTTTTCTCGTTAATGTGTTTACAAGAGCAAACTTGTATTGGTCTCGTAAACTTTGTGCCACAAGAAGTTCGGCCGTGGACAAGCTAAAGAAATAGCCAGAAAAATCATCAGGAACACTGGGTCTGTTGGTTGATTTAACTTCAAAAAGCGTTATTTCCTTTAACCTCTTTTCCACTGCCGAAAAATCATCGAGATTCAGATCTTCCGGCCTTTTGACCACATCGAATGCTTTGCCATATATCACTTTATCGGTTGCGGCAAAGCACATCGCCAAATTTTTTCTGGCCTTTGCCGTCGGTATCACGAACCCTTGATTGAGGTCGATAAGAATCTGTTCTGCAATTTTTGCCGTTTGATGATTGCTCATTAGATTCCATGAGTAACGGATGTATGGAATGTCAGACGTAGCGTCGGAGGAGAGGCGTCAATCCAAGTAGATCAAGGCATCGTCATACTGGCTCCAGGTGGTGACTCGGTGATCGCGTGAATACCCGTCCTTTCCGGGATATGGCGTGTGCTACGAGTGTAGACACCGCTGTGCCCATCTATTTCGGCCGAGGAAATCATTTCCAATCGGAAAGCGGACCAAGATTGCCCAGGTTCGCCCCGTTCAGCGATCGGGGAGGGAGGGGAGTGCTGGTGCCATAGGCCCTGGCCTACGGTAAGGGGCCGTGCGATGTTCCGCCAAAAAATGAACCCCGGCTTCCGAGGGGGAGGAAGCCGGGGTTCAACGCCCGAGGCCGCAAGGGGGGCGGCCATCAGGACCCATCCAAGGGAGGCAGATGGGGTGTTTCTCACGCACAGCAATACAGACCTGCGGCGTAATTCGAAAGTTCCAGGGCGTTCGGAAGAATTTCCAGACTGACGCCGACACGCACATCATCGATGGGTGTCGTCCTGCAGCGCGGCTGCCGCCCTGGAAGCAGGATCAAAAGCCCATACGGGTGTCGGTCACCACCACCACGCGCCGGTATCCCGGCCCGCCACACCCACCACACGGGCGTTGAATTCCAGGGATTCGGCGCAGTCTACGCAGGTCTTTGCCTGAGGCAGCGCACGGCGGCGCTCCACCGGGATCGGGTTGCCGCACTCGGCGCAGTGGCTGTGGGTGCGACCGTCGCCGGCACGGTTCAGGGTGATGCGGCGAATCGCGTTCTGGATCTGATCTTCGATGGTCTTGTCGGCCATATCGCAAATATCCATGTTCGGAGCCCTCTTCAGTTTTCGAGATAACGCTTACGCTTGGACGGCTTGAGGCGGTTCAGGTCCACACAGATCAGGCCGTCGATGCAGTTGGAGAAATCCGGATCGACGTTGAAACCGAGAAAGTGGATGCCGTCGGCTTCGGCAACGTCGGTGTATTGCTTGTAGAGCGTCGGCACGCTGAGCCCGAATTCCTGCAGATACGCGCGCAGCGCCTTGAAATCCGCGTCTGCATCCTCGCCCGGCATCAGCGCGCGGCATTCCGCGACCGCACCGGCACCCAGCACGTATGGCAATCGCGGCTGTACACGGGGCGCGCCCGCACCGCGACCGATGCCGAAATACTGCTGGTAGTAATGAATAAGGGCGTCGCGGGCAGGTTTGGGGTAGGTGTCGGAGATGCTCACCGGGCCGTACAGGTGTCGAATCTGCGGATGGTGTTTGACGTAAGCGCCGATACCCTGCCAGAGATAATCGAGCGCACGGCTACCCCAGTAGCGCGGTTGCACGAAGCTGCGACCGAGTTCCAGGGCATTTTCGCGGCACGGTTCGAAACCGTTGCCGAGATCGAACAAGGTATGTGTGTAGAGACCGTCCACGCCGTTGTTGGCGACGATGTGCGCCGCTTCCCCGATGCGATAGGCGCCGACGATCTCCAGGGCATCGTTGTCCCAGAGCACCAGATGGCGGTAATCGCGGTCGTAACGGTCCAGGTCGCGGCGCTGTCCGGAGCCTTCCCCGACCTTGCGGAAGGACAGTTCGCGTAAACGACCGATTTCCTTCATCACCGCCGAATCGGGGGCGTAGTCGAAGAGGTAGATGGCCTTGTCGTCGCGGGTCGTTCCGAGGTGTCTGGCCTGCTTCAGTTCGGCCTTGATCAGCTGACGAGGCTGCGGATGGGCAATCGCCTTCTCGGTGGTGAATACCGCGCCGCGTTGTTTGCCGACCCGATACAGATGCTTCTTCACCATGCGCACCAGGGTGCGATTGGAAACATCGCGGCGCAGATTGGCATAGGGGATGATTTCACCGACCTTCATGCGGATGGTGCGGGCGTTCTGGCCAAACATCTCCTGGACCAACAGCAACATGGATAGCGCCTTGGAGAGCATCGACGTGCCATAAAACAGCGCCGAATTGCGTGCCTTGATGTAGACCGGCAGCAAGGGCGCATCGGCACGTCGCGCGAAGCGCAGAAAACCGGAATTCCAACGCCCGTCGCGCACGCCGTTGGGGCGCAGGCGGGACACTTCACCGGCGGGGAAGAAGATCACCGCCTGTTCCTTGTCCAGGGCTTCATGGATGGCCTTGATCTGGTCCTTCTGACTGGCCCCGTTGAGGTTGTCCACCGGTAGCAGCAGCGGGCGCATCGGTTCCAGGTGCAGCAGCAGGTCGTTGGCGACGACTTTGACGTCCGAGCGCACCTCACCGACGAGCTGGATCAGCGCCAGCGCATCCAGCGCCCCGAGGGGATGGTTGGCGACGATCACTACGCGCCCGGTGGTGGGGATGTTTTCCTTGTCGCGGGAGCCCACTTCCCAGCTGAAATGGAAGTGATCCAGCACTTTCTCGATGAACGCGAACCCGGTGAGGTTCTGATGTTCTTCCAGAAAACGGTTGATCTCCCGTTCATGGAACAGCATGCGCAGCGCGCCCAGCAGCGGGCGGGTAACGACCTTGGGCGGGTCGCGGAACAGTTTGGGGTATTTGTCGCCGAGGGATTGTTCGAGATTCAGCACGATACGGGTCGCCGATTACGGATGGCGACGCGATGTTGCTGCCGGTGTGTGACTCGTCTAAGTCAGCGTTGTGACGGTTGTGTTTAAGCGTAAGCCCCAAATCACCGTGTCGGAGCGGCTTCAGCCGCGATCGACCTTTATCGAAAGGCGTTCGCGGCTGCAGCCGCTCCTACCGCGTTTACGGCAACGCCCGACTCAGGCGGCAGCGAGGGCCTGATCCAGGTCTTCGAGAATATCGTCGATGTTCTCGATGCCGATCGACAGACGCACCAGATCTTCGCTGACACCGGCCTTGGCCAGTTCTTCCGGGGCGAGCTGGCGATGCGTGGTGGTCGCCGGATGGCAGGCCAGAGACTTGGCGTCGCCGATGTTGACCAGACGCACGATCAGATTGAGGGCATCAATGAAACGGGCGCCCGCTTCGCGACCACCCTGGATGCCGAAGCTGAGGATCGAGGACGCGCGACCTCCCATGTACTTCTGCACCAGCGCGTGGTCCGGATGATCCGAAAGCCCGGCGTAGTTGACCCATGCCACCTTGGGATGGTCGCGCAGGTGATTGGCGACGATGGAGGCGTTTTCGCAATGTCGGTCCATGCGCACGGGCAGGGTTTCCAGGCCTTGCAGGATCAGGAAGCTGTTGAACGGCGAGATCGCGGCACCCATGTTGCGCAACGGCACCACGCGGCACCGACCGATGTATGCCGCCGGGCCGAGCGCCTCGGTGTAGACGACACCGTGATAGGAGACGTCGGGCTGATTGAGCATCGGGAAGCGTTCCGCATGGTCGGCCCAGGGGAATTTGCCGGAATCGACCACGATGCCGCCGATGGAGGTACCGTGGCCGCCCATGTATTTGGTCAGCGCATGCACGACGATGTCGGCGCCATGTTCGAACGGGCGACACAGATAAGGCGTCGGCACGGTGTTATCGACGATCAGCGGCACGCCATGCGCGTGCGCCATGTCGGCAATGGCGCCGAAATCGACGATATTGCCCGCCGGGTTGCCGATCGATTCGCAGAACACCGCGCGGGTCCGGGCATCGATCTTCGCCGCCATGCCGGAGATGTCTTTGGCATCGCAGAAGCGGGTTTCGATGCCAAGGCGCGGCAGGGTGTGCGCGAACAGATTGTAAGTGCCGCCGTAAAGCTGGCTGGTGGTGACGATGTTGTCGCCAGCCTGCGCGATGGTCAGGATCGCGTCGGTGATCGCGGCCATGCCGGAGGCGAGACCGAGCGCACCGACGCCGCCTTCCATCGCGGTGACGCGCTGTTCGAGCACGTCGGTGGTGGGATTCATGATGCGCGTGTAGATGTTTCCCTGGACCTTGAGGTCGAACAGGTCGGCGCCATGCTGGGTGTCGTCGAAGGCATATGACGTGGTCTGATAAATCGGTACGGCCACGGCCTTGGTGGTCGGATCCGGGCTGTAGCCGCCGTGAACGGCAAGGGTTTCAATCTTCATCTTCGGTGGTCCTCTTGGTTGGTATTTTTGATAGCCGTGAGGGTCGGCAGTCGGCAACATTGCACTCAGTGTCAGTCCGACGCAATCCGCCGCCGCTCACGCACCATGTTGCACGTTGCGCTACCCCATGTGGTTGGATTGACGCCTTTACCCACGGCCCCGAAGATGGGCTGCCCGATAACGAAAAAACCAAATACGGCCCCATTTCATGCACCCGACCCGACTGGCCCCCCTCCGGGCCCATATCGCTTCGCGCGTGATCGGCCAGCAGCCGCTGGTCGATGCCATGTTGATCTGTCTGCTTTCCGGCGGACACCTGCTTGTCGAAGGCATGCCGGGCCTGGCCAAGACCACTGCCGTCAAAGCCCTGGCCGAAGGCATCGAAGGCGACTTCCATCGCGTTCAATTCACCCCGGACCTGTTGCCCGCCGATCTGGTCGGCACCGACATCTATCTCGCCGAGCAGGGCGAGTTCGAATTCCGCCCCGGCCCCCTGTTTCACAACGTGTTGCTCGCCGATGAGGTCAACCGTGCCCCGGCCAAGGTGCAATCGGCCCTGCTCGAAGCAATGGGCGAACACCAGGTCACGGTCGGACAGACGACCTACCCATTGCCGGCGCTGTTCATGGTGCTGGCCACCCAGAACCCGATTGAGCAGGAAGGCACCTACCATCTGCCTGAGGCCCAGCTCGACCGCTTCCTGATGCACGTCTGGGTGGATTACCCAAACCGGGCGGAAGAGCTGCAGATCCTCGAGCTCGATGCCCGCCAACAGGCGGCCGAACCGGGTCCGCCCAGCGAGATACTCAGTCAAGCCGATCTGTTTGCCGCCCGCGAAGCCGTATCCAAGGTGTATCTGGACCCGAACCTGAACGGATACATCGTCGATCTGATCATGGCCACCCGCGCCCCGGACCGCTTCGATCCCGAGCTCGCGGCCTGGCTGCGCTTTGGCGCTTCACCGCGAGCCAGCATTGCCCTGGCCCGCTGTGCCCGGGCGCGCGCCTGGCTGGATGGGGACGATTACGTCGCCCCGCATCACGTCCAGGCCATCGCCGCCAACATCCTGCGTCACCGCATGTTGCTGACGTTCGAGGCCGAGGCCGACGGCATCACCCCCAATCACGTCGTGCGCCGCCTGCTTGAAGTCGTCGCCGTGCCCTGAGCGCCGCATTACCGCCTTTAAGCGCGAAAACATCTGATGTACGCAACTTCCCCAAGCCACCTGACCATCTCCAAGGCTGGCATGCGACGCACCGTAAAGCCGGTGCCGACGCCGTACCCAGGGTGTGCGTCATGAGCACCGAGGCCCGCCTGGACGAACTGCTGGAATTGCGTCACCAGGCCCGCACCCTGGGTCTGGCCGCGCATCATCGCGTTAACTCCCATCTGGTCGGTCTGTACGCGTCGGTGTTCCGGGGCCAGGGCATGGATTTCGACGAGGTACGCGAATACCACGAGGGCGACGACATCCGCAACATGGACTGGCGCGTCACCGCACGCACCGGGGTGCCGCATCTCAAGCTGTATCGGGAGGAGCGCGGGCGCGACGTACTGCTCTGCGTCGATGTCGGGCCGCATATGCAGTTCGCAACCCGGGGCGCCTTCAAACAGGTGATCGCCGCGCGCGCCGCCGCCTTGTTGGGATGGGCGGCCAGCGATCGCAACGACCGGGTCGGTGCCTTGCTGTTCGGCGAGCATCATCAACATCTGTTCCGCCCGACCGCATCGAGACATGCGATGTGGGCGATGTTGCGCGCCCTGTCCGGCGAGGATGCCCACCGCAGTGAGTTCGAAGGCGGCTTGCTGGCGGCCCTGGATCGGGTCAATCGTGGCGCACCGACCGGGGCGTTGATCTTCGTGATTGGCGATTTCAACCGTTGCAAGGATGCCCTGGACACGGCCCTGGGACGTCTGCGTCAGCGCCATGAGGTGGTTCTGGTGCCGATCGACGACCCGGCGGACTGGGAGATGCCGGCGATGGGCGATGTCGCGTTCGTCGATGGCGACGGGCAACGTATCGTCATCGATACCGACGACGAGCGCGGTCGGCGGAAGTACACGGAGCAATGGCGGCAGCGCCGCAACGCCCTGGAATCCCGGGCCTTCAAGCTCGGCGTTGAAATGATCCCGGTACGCACCGACGAGGATGTCCATCTCGCCCTGCATAAGGGACTGGCCCGCCGTGCGATGCGTCGGGCGGTGCGTTGATGGAACTTCGCGACATTCATGGCATCGACGCCCTGAACTGGTGGCCTCCGGCGATCGGATGGTGGCTGGTAGCGATGGCGGTCTTGCTGCTCGCCTACGCACTGTGGATATGGTGGACCGAGGGACGCGTCAACTGGCGCAGCGACGCGCGCGGGCAATTACGCCAGCTCAACCGGCGCCTTCAGGACGACGCCCCCGAGCTTGTCCTTGCCGAGTTGTCGGTGGTGTTGCGTCGCGCGGCGATTGCCCGCTTTGGGCGGCGACATTGTGCCGGTCTGACCGGACGCCGCTGGTTGCGCTTTCTGGCCGACCATGACCCGCGCGGTTTTGATTGGCCGTCCCAGGCGGCGGCGATGATCGACGCCCCTTACGCCCCCGATCCACCCAGCCTCGCCGCACCCCAGGTGGCCGTGCTGATTCGCGCCGGGCGGCATTGGGTTGGGGGTCGGAACCGCGATCTCGTGGGCGGGAAAGACTGATGTTCGAATTCGCCTGGCCGTGGATGATCGTGCTGCTTCCGGTGCCATTGGTGTTGCGCCTCTTTCGTGCGCGACGGGACAACGCAGAGGTGCATACCGGGTTGCGACATCCCGGTCTCGAACAGCTCGGCAACGCCTTCGCGGCGGCGCGCGGCAAGCCGCCGATGCGCTGGCTGGGTCTGCTGCTCAAGCTGCTGGTCTGGGCTGGCCTGGTCGGCGCGATGATGCGACCGCAATGGCTGGAGCCACACAGCGAAGTCATCACCCACGGCTATGACCTGATGCTCGCCGTGGACTGCTCACGATCGATGGAGGCGCTGGATTTCAGCGTCGAGGGTCGTCCGGTGTCGCGGATGGCGGTGGTCAAGGGTGTGCTTGGTCGCTTCATCGAACAACGTCACGGCGATCGACTTGGCCTGCTGGTATTCGGTGACAGTGCGTTCATGCAAAGCCCGCTGACCACCGATACCCGTGCTGTCCGGGAACTGCTCGATCTCGCGGTGCCGCGCATGGCCGGGGATGCCACGGCGATCGGCGATGCCATCGCGCTGGGCGTAAAGAAGCTCAAGGATCGCCCGCCGCAGGCACGGGTGCTGATCCTCGTTACCGACGGCGAAAACACCTCCGGTTTGTTGCCGCCGATGGAGGCGGTGCAACTGGCCGAGCATTACGGCGTGCGCATCTACGCGATCGGTGTCGGCAGTCATGGCGAGGCCGGCGACGGAAAGGTGCCGATGCTGCAGAACGGTCAGATCGAGCTGGTGCGCATGGACATCGATGAAGGCCTGCTCAAGGTGCTTGCGGAGCGCACCGGCGGCGCCTATTTCCGCGCCACCGACACCCGTGCGCTGGAGGAAATCACGGCGCGTATCGATGCCCTGGAAAAGACCGAATCCGAAACCCGCACCCAGATGCTGCCCAGTCCCTTGTATCGCTGGCCCCTGGCGGTTGCGATGTGTGGATTGCTGCTCATCGGGCTGATCACCCCGGCGGGTGCGCGGCCATGAGCGGGCTCCTCAACATCGATTGGGCGGCATTTCACTTCGCCCAGATCGAGTGGCTATGGGCCTTGCTGATGATTCCGCCGATGCTGTTCTGGCGACGCCGGCAACATGCCGCCCGGTCCTCAGCACGTTATCGCGCCTATGCCGACGGCCATCTTCTTCCGCATCTTCTGGTCGGGGCAGGCCGTCAACGCAGCCCGGGCGCGGGGATCTGGCACTGGGTCGCGATGTGGACATTCGGGACATTGGCGCTGGCCGGGCCACGTTGGGATTACACCGAAATCGTGTTTCAGCAGCCGGATCGATCGCTGGTGGTGTTGCTCGACATCTCCCGCTCCATGGATGTCGATGATGTCGCGCCGTCCCGACTGCGCGTGGCGCGGCGCGAGATCGAGGATCTCATCGAAGGGCGCGGCGAGGTGCGCATCGGCATCGTGGTGTTCGCATCGATCGCCCATACCGTGGCCCCGATCACCGAGGACAGCGCCGCCTTGCGTCGCCTGTTGCCCTATCTGGATTCGAGTCTCGGCGCGCTGGGCGGCAGCCGCCTGGAAGCCGGCTTGCACGAGGCGCGCCGACTGCTTGGCCTCGGCCAGCGGCAACCCTCGAACGCGACGCCGAAAGCCACGCCGAATCAGCGCGGTGTGCTGCTGATCAGCGATGGCGACTTCGACATCTCACCGGGCTTGGAAGAGGCGCTACAAACCCTGGCCCGGGAGGGCGTGACCGTTCATGTACTCGGCATCGGCACTCGGGAAGGTGGCCCAGTCCCGGTGATTGATGCGAACACGGGCGATCGCGCGCTGCTGATCGGCCCGGATCGGCAGCCGATCCGTTCGCGCCTGGAAGCGGAAAGGCTTCAGCGTCTGGCCCTCGCGGGTGGGGGTCTTTATCTGTACGCCGGTCAGCGCGGCGACAACAGTCGGCGCCTGCTCGATGCGATCCGCTCGGAAGCCACCGTCAACGCCGACGCCGAATCGCGACGAATCTGGCACGAACGCTTCTACCTGCCGGTCGCGCTGATGCTGCTGATGATGGCGCCGTGGTGGATGCGTCGGAGGCGTCCGGCATGAATCGGCTGCTCTTCTTCCTGTCGCTCTGTCTGTGCATGCAGCAAGCCAGCGCCGGCTGGTTCCAGCGCGATGACCAGATCGCCGCGCAGGCCCTTGAGAACGGCCAGCCGGAACGTGCGGCCAAGCTGTTCAAGGACGATTACCGACGCGGCGTGGCCCAGTACCGCGCTGGCCAGTACCGCGACGCCGAGCACTCCTTCGCCGCCGCGCAGCAGGACCCGGCACGGACTGCGATACACGACGACGCGCTCTTCAATCAGGCCAACAGCGCGTTCCAGCTCGGCAATTACGCCGGCGCAATCCGCGCTTACGAGACCTTGCTCAAGCGCGATGCCAACCATGCCGATGCCCGCCACAACCTGGAAGTAACGCTGCGCAAACTCGGCAAATTCCTCCCGGAAACGCCGGACGAGACAACGCAGGACAAACCTGAGGATCAGGACCAGAAAAAGCCGAAGCCGGACGAGACGAAATCCACTGAGGAGTCGACATCCAAGGATTCGGAGGAGTCCGAAGCCGGGCAGTCCCGATCCGAATCCGATGCAGCGCAATCGGAACAATCTCAAACCAACGACGGATCGGATCCGGACAAGTCGGACAAGAACCCAGCCGGTAAAAGCGACGACCCGCAGGAATCCGATTCCTCCTCGTCTTCTTCGCAGTCGTCCTCCGACGCCACAGGCGGGGGGAAAGGCACATCCGGAAAGCCGTCCGAAGACGCGGTCGAGCAAAAGCAACCCGGCAACGCCGACGAACCGGACGATAGCGGTAATACCGGTGAAAAGCCGGATGACGCCGAGGGTCAGAAAAAAGACGCGGCGGAATCGAGTTCTGGCCAGGACGGCGACTCCGAGAACGCCGCCCAGCCCGACAAGCAGGGCGGGGAGACCGGTAAGCAAGGGGACGATTCCGAGCGAGCGCCAGAGGACAAAGGCGGGCAACCGGGCGAGCAGAAAGTTCAGATACCCGACAAGGTCGGATCATCCGGAGAAGCCCGCGATAACGACGCCAGACCTGGGAAACAGCAAGGCACCGGGATGGATCGTGGCGACACGCCCCGCGATCAGGCCAGCGACGAAGCCAAAGGCAATGCGGGCGCGCCGCAACGACAGGGACAACCCGACACCGCCGGGCAGAATGCCTCGAATTCCGGCGGCGGACCCGACCCGTCCCCGCCCGATTCCGTGGATACATTCATCAATCAGGCCGTGCATCTGTTCGATCAGCTCGGCCTCGCAGGCAGTCCGGAACCGGACAGCGTCGAGGCGGCGGCGCCCGGCGATCAGGCCGGCGGCACGGAAGGCCTTTCCGACACCCTCGCGGAACAGATGCTGGATCGTGTTGAAGGCGACCCGGGAACCCTGTTGCGACGGCAATTCGGTTTCCAGGAGCAACGCGTCCTGGCACAACGGGGACAGGGCCTGGTCGAACCGAGGCCGTGGTAGGACTTCAGGCGAAGTCGGCGACTACCGGAGTGTGGTCGGAGGGACGTGCCCAAGCCCGTGGCACGGTGTCGATGCGGCAATCCGAGGCGGCGTCGCGGAGCGCGGCGCTGGTCAGGATCAGGTCGATACGCAGGCCGCGATTGGCGGCAAACATATTGCCGCGATAGTCCCACCAGGAGAACCGCTCGCCCTGATCGTGGAAACCGCGATAGAGATCGCTGAGCCCGAGATCGAGCAAGGCACGCAACGCCTCCCGCTCGGCGTCGCTGCACAGGATGCCACCGCGCCAGCCGTCCGGGTCGTAGACATCCAGATCGCCGGGGGCGATGTTGAAATCGCCGACCACGACCAGCTTCGGATAGGCCGCAATCTGCTCGGCGAGGTGATCACGCAGCCGTGCCAGCCAATCGAGCTTGTAAGCGTATTTGTCCGTGCCCACCGCCTGGCCGTTCGGGACGTACAGATCGAGCACACGCACCTCACCGACATCGGTGGCGAACGTCGCCCCCAGCACTCGACGCTGGGGATCGTCGAGGCCGGGCAGCTCGGTGATCACGTCCTTCGCCGGGTTGCGGCTGAGGATGGCGACGCCGTTGTAACTCTTCTGTCCGGAATACACGACGCGATAACCCGCGTATTCGATCAGGTCTTGCGGGAAGCGCTCGTCGTCAAGCTTGGTTTCCTGCAGGCAGAGCAGATCGGGCTTGGCCTCGGCCAGCCATTCCAGGACCTGCGGCAGGCGCACGTTCAGGGAGTTCACGTTCCAGGTGGCGATGCGCATCGAAGCTCCCCGTTCCGATCAGATACGGAAGCCGCCGTGACGCCGCCGGATGCTGCGATCCAGCCAGAGCAGACCGAATACGAAGCCCACCAGCAGGGTGACGCCGATCGCAACCAGCAGCCACAGCAGCGGCACCGTGCCGTCGTTCTGCACCGCCTGGTCGGGGACATCGATCACGCCAAGCGCATCGGCGGCGGTAAGCAAACGCTTCTTCATCGCCATGTTCTCTTCCATGAGGCGCAGCAGGCGGGGGTCCTCATAGCTGGCTTCGACGGCATCCGGCGGGATGTGCTCGCGCATCTTGGCAAGCTGCGCCTGGGTTACGTCCATCTGCGCCTGCAGGCTTTCCAGTTCCGCCTTGAGACGGGAATTGTCGTCCTGCAGCGCAAGAACACGAACGTTGTTCGGTTTGTCGGCGCTCAGATAGGCACTCTCGATCCAGCCGGTCTCGCCGTTGGGCAGGCGGACCTGGGCCGCATCCTTGTTGCGTTGCAGAATTTCCAGCGGGGCGCCGCTCTTGAGCAGGTCGATCGGTTCGCCGGACAGCGAGGCCTTGGGGTAGACGCCGATGACCAGTTCGTCGCTGACGTAAGCGGTTTGACCGACGGCGCCGGCAAGTGCAGGCATCAGGCTGGCGACGATGAACAGGACGCCATGCAGGAAGCGGATCATGGAGGAGCCTTTAGTAATAGTTTTAGTCAGGCAATGCGTTGCGTTCAGGCGGCGAGCCCGCTGTGGCGCAGCAGGGCATCGATCTCCGGTTCTCGACCCCGGAAGCCCCGAAACAGTTCCATTGCGGGCCGGGAGCCGCCTTTTTCCAATACAGAATGCAGGAAATGGGCGCCGGTTTCACGGTCGAGAACGCCTTTTTCCTCGAACAGCGCGAAGGCATCGGCAGACAGGACCTCGGCCCACTTGTAGCTGTAATAGCCCGCCGCGTAGCCCCCGCTGAAGATATGCGTGAAGGCGTGTGGAAACCGATTGAAGGCCGGCGGACGCACCACCGCAACCTGAGCCCGCACCCGTTCCAGGATGGGCATGACCTGATGACCCGCCAACGCCAGCGGGTCCATATGGAGGTGCAGATCGAAGAGCGCGAATTCGAGCTGCCGCACCATCTGCATGGCGGACTGGAAGTGTCGCGCGGCCTGCATGCGATCGAACAGATCGTCGGGTAAAGGCGCCTGGGTCTGGTAATGGGCCGCGATCAGGTTCAGCGCCTCGCGCTGCCAGCAGAAGTTCTCCATGAACTGGCTCGGCAATTCGACCGCATCCCATTCGACGCCGTGAATACCCGAAACCGCCTGCCATTCGACCCGGGTCAGCATGTGGTGCAGGCCATGACCGAATTCGTGGAACAGGGTGATGACTTCGTCGTGGGTCAGCAGCGCGGGATCTACCCCGCCGTCCGCGTTCTGGATGGGGCCGCCGAAGTTACACGTCAGATAGGCGACCGGGACATCGACATCGGCACTGCCAAGACGATGATGACGGCTGTGACAGACGTCCATCCACGCGCCTCCGCGCTTTCCGGGGCGGGCGTAGATGTCGAGATAAAACTGTCCGCGCAGGCGACCGTCCGGATCGCGGATGGCGAAGAACTGTGCATCCGGATGCCACAGATCGATGCCTTCGACCGCCTCGACCTGCACGCCGTAGAGGCGTTCGACGACCTGAAACAGGCCGTTGAGGACGCGCGGCGCCGGGAAATACGGTCGCAGCTCCTCTTGCGAGATCGCATAACGCTGCTGGCGCAGCTTCTCCGCGTAATAGGGGATGTCCCAGGCGGCGAGTTCGTCCAGGCCCGAGCTGCGGGCAAAGGTACGCAGTGCATCGAGCTCAGCCCGGGCAGCGGGCAGGGAACGTGCCGCCAGGTCCTCGAGAAAGCCGATCACCTGCTGCGGACTCTCCGCCATCTTGGTGGCGAGCGAACGATCCGCATACGTGTCGAACCCGAGCAGCCGGGCGGCCTCGTGACGCAGCTTCAGGGTTTCATCGATCAACGCGGAATTGTCGAACTCGCCCGCGTTGGGTCCCTGGTCGGAGGCGCGGGTGGCAAACGCCGTGTACACGGCCTCGCGCAGCGCACGGTCGTCGGCGTGGGTCATCACCGCAATGTAGGACGGAAATTCCAGGGTGAAACGCCAGGCCTTGCCGTCACCGGGTTCGCCGAGGTGTTCTGCTGCCTGTTTCGCGGCCTGTTTCGCGGCCTGTTTGGCGCTATCCGGCAGGCCGCCGAGACGCGCCGGATCGGTGAGGGTGATCGACCACGCCTGGGTCGCGTCCAGGACATGCTCGTCGAATTTGGAACCCAGCTCCGAAAGCCGCTGCGAAATCGCTTTGTAGCGCGCCTTCAGCGCCTCGGGCAGATCGACACCGGCCAGGTGAAAGTCGCGCAGCGCGTCATCAACAATCTTGCGTTGCGCGTCGTTGAGCGTCGCGTACTCGGCGCCGTCGCGGATCGATTGCCAAGCCTGGAACAGAGCCGTGTTCTGCCCCATTTCGGTGCCATAGTCGGTGAGTTTGGGCAAACCGGCGTTGTAAGCGGCACGCAGCGATTCGTTGTTGACCACCGAATTCATGTGCCGGACCGGAGACCATAGCCGGGACAATGCCTCGTCCATGTCCATCAGCGGTCGTGCCAGGGACTCGAACGTCTGCGCGGGCTGTTTGAGCAAGTCCGCCAGACGTGCGCGATTGGTGGCGAGCAGCGCGTCCAGAGCCGGTTCGATGTGGTCCGGATGAATCGCGGAAAACGGCGGCAGTCCGGACATGTCGAGCAACGGATTAGACATCGGGGCACTCCTGAAGGGTTGGCGCGCATTGTCGAAGCGCGGCAGGGCGAGAACAAGGGCGGAAGTGCAGGGATTGTCAAACCGCGCTGTGGCGGGCGGTTTTTCCGGCGTGCGGATTCAACGTGTCAGCCGGCATGAATGGATCAGAGGTTCCCTTGGTATGATTCGCGCCCAATCTCGTTTCCAGGCACTGATCTGCAGTGCATCGACCCGGTTATTCCGCCATGCAATTCATCGAAACCCGAGGCAACGACGGCCAGCGTTCGGCCAAGGTCAACTTTTCCGAAGCCATTCTCAATCCGATGGCTTCGTTCGGCGGCCTTTACGTCCCGGAACACCTGCCCGATCTGGGTCTGGGCTTCCTGGAAGCGCATCGCGATACGGATTACAAGACCCTGGCGCGAGATGTCCTTGCTGCGTTTGAGCTGGACATCGATGCAGCGGTGATCGATCAGGCGCTGGCATTGTATGACGGGTTCGACAACCCCAAGGCCCCGGTGCCGGTCGTCCGGGTGATGGACGATGTCTGGGTCAGCGAGCTCTATCACGGGCCAACCCGTGCCTTCAAGGACATGGCCTTGCAGCCCTTCGGCGTGGTGCTCTCGGACCTTGCGCAGAAGCGCGGCGAGCATTACCTGATCCTGGCCGCGACCAGTGGCGATACCGGTCCGGCGACCCTGGAGACCTTCAAGAATCGGGCGAACGTCAAGGTGGCTTGCCTGTATCCGGACGGCGGCACCTCCGATGTGCAGCGTCTGCAGATGGTCACCGAGGACGCCGCGAATCTGAAGGTCATCGGCATCCACGGCGATTTCGACGACGCGCAGGCAGCGCTCAAGAACCTGCTCAATTCCAGTACCTTCCGCGAACAACTGAAGGCGAAGCAGACGATGTTGTCGGCGGCCAACTCGGTGAACTTCGGGCGCATCATCTTTCAGCAGATCTATCACATCCACAGCTACCTGGAGTTGGTCCGCCAGGGTGCGATCCGCATCGGCGACAAAGTCTATCTGGACGTGCCCAGCGGCAATTTCGGCAATGCCCTGGGTGGGTATTACGCGATGAAAATGGGCCTGCCGGTCGAAAAGATCCTGATCGCCTCGAATCGCAACAACGTGCTCACCGACTGGATCAACACCGGACGGTACGACCTGCGCGACCGCAACGTGGTCGGCACCACGTCGCCGGCCATGGACATCCTCAAGTCCTCGAATGTCGAGCGCATCCTTTTCGATCTGTTCGGCGCCGAGCGCACCCGCGAGCTCATGGAACAGATCGACCGTGATCGTTGCTACGCGCTGACCGGGACCGAACTCGACGCCCTGCAGACCGTGTTTGCCGCCGACTATTGCGACGACGACGAAGGCAAGCGTTACATCAGCGAGATGTTCAACCGGGGCTATCTGATGGACCCGCACACCGCGACCTGCTTCAAGGCCCGCGCGACCCATGCGGACAAGCCGATTCCGACCATCATCTATTCCACGGCGGAATGGACCAAGTTCTCCCCGACCATTGCCAACGCACTGACCGGTGAACAGGACTCGCGCGACATCGATGCGCTCAAGTCCATTGCCAGCGAGGCGAACCTACCGATCCCGGCCCGCATCCAGGGGCTGTTCGATCTGCCGATTGCACAGGGGACAGTGATCGACAAAGCCGATATTGAACGCGACGTGCTTGCGTTCCTCTAAACCCCAAGCCGAGGCGCCCTGTCTGGCACTGATCGGGCCCTGATCTGGCCCGTGATCTGGCCCGCGATCTGGCCCTGGCCGGTCAGGGCGAATCGCAAAGCCTTTGTAACATTGCCTTTATTGCGCTTTTTCATGCGGTCATGCCGGGTCCATACTGAACCCCCTGCATCGACTTTGCGGCGGAATCGCGATGTCGTCACACCCGATTTTCACCCTGCTGGTTCTGTTTGCCGCGCACTTTGCGTCGTCGGCGAACGCGGGGGTGATTCGCCATAACGTTGCCGACAGCTACTACACCAGTCTCGCGGCCGAGTCCCGCTACAGCGGCGTCGGCGACATCCTGATCTATTCCGGTTCCGGCACCACACGCTGCTCGGGCACCTTGATCGACGCCACCTGGGTCCTCACCGCCGCGCACTGTCTGGACAACCCGGGCACCACGACGGTGACCTATAAGGCGGGCGGGGTGACTTATACCGCCAGTCAGTGGATCTACAACAACAATTTCAATGAAGCGCAGCTCTTCAACGGCTACGACATCGGGGTGATTCAACTGAATACCGCCGTGACCGGCGTTGAAATCGCCAATGTTTATACCGGGGCAGACGAGTTCGGCGCGGTCGGAACATCGGTCGGGTTCGGGCGTAGCGGCACCGGTCTGACCGGCTATACCACCGGTTCCGGGACCAAACGCGCCGGCAACAATCTCATCGATTACTACGCGGTCGATTACCTTCTGTGGGCCGATTTCGACTCCGGTTCCAGCCTCGACAACGTCTTCGGCGACGCCTCGCAACTTCCCCTCGAATACCTGATCGCGCCCGGCGACAGCGGCGGTGGCACCTTCATCAACATCAGCGGCACCGATTATCTTGTCGGTGTCCATTCCTTCATCGCCAGCGTGGATGGCAACACCAACGCCGATTATGGGGACGTGCAAGGTTCGACCCGGGTGAGCAATTACATCGACTGGATAGAAGCCACCACCGGCTTGTCTTTCGGGGCCGCCGTGGATGTGCCGCTCGCCCCGCCACTGTCCCTGATGCTGGCCGGCTTGATGCCGCTGGCATTCCGCCGGTATTCATAAGGAACATCTGATTGAATCAGGCACGGTTCAGCGGAATGGCTGTAATTGTCGCGTTCAAGGCGCGGAACGCAGGTAATAGCCGGTCTATTGCCAAGTTTCGCAACGCAGAAAGCGGCGATTTCAGGCTTCAGATGTCCGTGAATGACTCGATCAGAGGTTCCATAAGTAACACGCATCGTCAGGATTCCGGTATTTCGCTGGACGGCCCACCTGCGCGGCGGAAGATGCGCGCTGCGGGATTTTCCGCGTCGGTTTGTGCCTAGGGGCACTATGGAGCATGCGATGGTGAAGCGGTTTGGCGCTGTGGCGCTGATGTTCGGTTTGCTGACAATGCCCGTTTTCTCTGCACTGGCTGCGGATGAAGCGCTGCAGATGTGCGAGGCCAAAGCCGACGATGAAGGCTTGAGGGGCGCTGATCGCCGCGACTTCATCGCTGACTGCCTGGCGGAAACCGCCACCGACGCCAATAAGGCCGCGCCAGTGGCTGACTGACCGAGGCGCTTGTTGAATCGCACGAAAATGCCCCGCCTGGTCGGGGCGTTTTTCTTTTAAATCAGTTCCTTGAGACGGAAATCAATCGCCTTTTGTGATACTCAGGATCACCAAATATCGTTGGACTGCAGGTGGCGTCGGCGCAGCATACGTGGCGCGGGATTCCCCGTTTCTTTGTCGGTGCGTTCGCACCATGGAGTTCTTCCAATGCGTTACCAAACTGCGATTTCCATTTGTGCCCTGTTTTTGAGCGCCGGTGCCGCGAATGCCGCGACCTATCCGGTTGGCAGCCAGAATGAGTCGGCGCCCGAGGTCATTGCGTTCTATGACGCCCAATGCGCGAGCTACGCGGATCTGCAGGCGCTCACCGGCGAAGCCCGTCGTGCCTACCTGAGCAACTGCAACGCGCAGGCCAAGGATGTCTGGCCGGTTGGCTTTGAAGTATCCAAGGGCGGCGACGACTAAGCCTCGGTCGCTGCGCGGGGACGCTCGCGCCGACTGACAAAACGCCCCGCACTGCGGGGCGTTTTCGTTTTGCCTGATGCACACTCCGGTAACACCCATTCCGAGAGGCCGAAGATCATGTCTTGTCGCGGAACCCTGCCGGGCATCGCCCTGTTCGGCGCCCTTTTCGGCACCCTGTTGAGTAGCCTGCTCAGTGTGCCGATACATGCCCAGGACGCGTCGGTGCAATCGCCGCTTGTGGCGCTACCCGATGCCGTTCACCGCCTTCCGGAATGGAGCGAGGCGGAACTGGCGCAAGCCATCTCCGTCCGCCCCCTGAACCGTTCCGCATTCGCGAGCACCCATCTGATCCGTCTGCAAGGCCGCGAACAGCCCCACTTTCACGATCAGCATGATCTGGCGATCACCTTGCTGCATGGCAAGAGCGTGCTGCATTTCGCGGAGCGCGATGTTGCCTTACATGCCGGCGACACGGCATTCATCCCACGCGGCACCTATCACTGGGCCGAGAACACCGATGTGGGCGCAAGCGTGGTGTTCGCGGTATTCGCGCCGCCGTTCGACGGCATGGACCGTCGCCCTGCGGTTGCGTCAACGCCATGAAGTGGGCGTGGCTGGGGTTGTTTTCCGGGGTGTTGCTGTGGTCAGGAATCGCACCATTTGACCGTATGACCTGGGCCTTGGAGGTGGCACCGGCAATTGTCGGCCTCGGTCTGATCATCGTGAGCTATCGACGTTTCCTGCTGACCCCGCTGCTGTATTGGCTGATCCTCGCCCATGCGGTGGTGTTGATGATTGGTGGCCACTACACCTACGCCCTGGTACCCATTGGCGATTGGTTTTCGCACCTGTTCGATCTGGAGCGCAACAATTACGACAAGCTCGGGCACTTCATGCAGGGTTTCGTGCCCGCGATCCTGGCGAGGGAAATCCTGATCCGTCAGGGGGTGGTTTCGACCCCGGGATGGCGGAATTTTCTGATCGTCAGCATCTGTCTTGCGTTCAGTGCCTTCTACGAATTGATCGAATGGTGGGTTGCCTTAGTTTCGGGCGAGGCCGCCGAGGCCTTTCTTGGCACCCAGGGCGACATCTGGGACACCCAATCCGACATGGGTATGGCGCTCGTGGGGGCGATCAGTGCGCTCATGCTGCTGGGCACCTTTCATGACCGGCAACTGGACCGGCTCAGCCGAGCACCATGATCGCGTCCATCTCCACACCGGCCCCTTTGGGCAGGCTGGCAACGCCGATCGCGGCACGCGCCGGATACGGTTCCTGGAAGTAGGTCGCCATCACCTGATTCACCAACGGAAAGTGGCTCAGGTCGGTAAGGAAGATATTCAATTTGGCGATGTCGGCCAGGCGACCGTCCGCCGCTTCACAGACCGCACTGAGGTTGTCGAAGACCCGCCGGATCTGCGACTCCATATCCCCATCGACGAGTTCCATCGTTTCCGGGACCAGGGGGATCTGCCCCGAGAGATAGACCGTGTCGTTGACACGCACGGCCTGCGAATAGGTACCGATGGCGGCGGGAGCCTTATCGGTGCGAATGATGCGGCGAGCCATTAGCGGCGCTCCTTACAAGCGGAATTCGGAAAAGGGTGACGCATCACACGCGGGTGATGCGAAGCACGGTACGCACCCGACGCACCGAACGCATGATGTTGGCGAGGTGCGCGCGGTCGCGAGCGGTGATGCAGAACGACAAGCGTGAATTCTGGCCGTCGCGTTCGCCGATCTGCACGTTTTCGATATTCGAATCGGCGGCCGAGATCGCGGTGGCAATGCTGGCGAGGGCGCCGCGTTGGTTGGCGACATCGACCCGAACCGCGACCTGGAATTCCCCTTCCGGGTGTGCAGCCCATTCGACATCGATCCACTTGTCGGGATCCTCGGATTTGCGGGCATTGCGACAATCGTTGCGATGAATCACCAGGCCGCGACCGGCACTCATGAAACCGATCACCCGGTCCCCCGGCAAGGGGTGACAACAACCGGCAAACTTGACCAGCAGACCTTCAGTGCCACGGATCGACAAGGGGTGGGCACTGGCCTCCTTGGTCTCCTTGAGGCTCTCCATGTCAGCGGCGCTGGCCTCGGCGATGCGCCGTGCGACCAGTTCCGACGGACGATTGCCCAGGCCGATGTCGGCAATCAGCTCATCGAGGTTGCTGAACGGCGTCTGGGTAAGAGCCGCCGCCTTGCGGACATCGGTCAGCGAGGAGAGCTCGATCCCGTATTTGGCGAGCGCAATATCCAGCAGCCGCCGACCCAGATTGACGGCCTCGCCGGCCTTGAGCTGCTTCAGATAATGGCGAATCGCTCCGCGAGCCTTCGCTGTGGTGACAAAGTTCAGCCAGGATGGGCTGGGATTGTGGCCCTTGGCGGACTGAATCGCGACGGTATCGCCATTGCGCAATTCGGCGGACAGCGGCGCGGCACGGTGATTGACCCAGGCCGCGACGCAGTTGTTGCCGATGTCGGTATGCACGGCGTAGGCGAAATCGACCACCGTGGCACCACGAGGCAACTTGATGATGTCGCCGTTCGGGGTGAACACGTAGACCTCATCCGGGAACAGATCGACCTTGACGCTTTCCAGGAACTCCGCCGAGCCACTGTTGCTCTGCACCTCAAGCAGATCGCGCAGCCATTCCCGGGCACGATTGTGGGTCGATCCGGAGCCGCTGCCGCCGGTCTTGTACAGCCAGTGCGCGGCAATGCCGGATTCGGCGACATGATCCATTTCGTCGGTGCGGACCTGCACCTCGACGCGGGCGCGGTGCGGACTCACCAGAACGGTATGCAGGGACTGATAACCGTTCGCCTTGGGGATGGCGATGTAATCCTTGAACTTGCCCGGCACCGGCTTCCACAAGTTGTGGGCGATGCCGAGCAAACGGTAACAGTTATCGATGCTGTCGGTGACCAGGCGTACCGCGTACACGTCCTGCAACTCGCGCAGCGGCAGGTGCTTCTTGCGCATCTTCTGGTAGATGCTGAACAGATGCTTCTCCCGACATAGCACCCGGATGGGAATGTCGTAGCCCTTGAGGGCGTCGAGAATGGCGGCCTCGATCTTCTTGAGCACTTCCTCGCGGTTGCCGCGCACGCTGCGCATCGCGCGGCACAGGATTGCATAGCGATTCGGATGCATTGCCTTGAAGCCGAGGTCTTCCAGCTCCAGCCGAAGTACATGCATGCCCAGGCGATTCGCGATCGGCGCGTAAATCTCCAGGGTTTCGCGGGCAATCCGATGCGCCTTCTCGTTCGCCAGGGCACCGAGGGTACGCATGTTATGCAGACGATCGGCGAGTTTGATGATGATGACCCGGATGTCCTTGGCCATCGCCAGCAGCATCTTGCGCAGGCTCTCTGCCTGGGCCTCGACCTTGGAAGGGAAGTTGACCGCCGAGAGTTTGCTGACGCCATCGACGATTTCCGCGACTTGCTCCCCGAACCGCTCGGCGATCTGTGCCTTGGAGGCCTCGGTGTCCTCGATCACGTCATGCAGGATGGCCGCGACGATGGTCGGGCTGTCCATGTGCATTTCCAGCAGGATGCTGGCCACGGCCAGCGGATGGAAGATATAGGGCTCGCCCGATCGGCGATGCTGACCTTCGTGGGCCTCGGCGCCAAACAGATAGGCGTCGTAGATCTGACTGACCTGATCCTGGGCCATATATGCCTCGGCCATGCAGCAGAGGTCGCTGATCAGGAGGCGGGAGCCATCATCCTCGGAAGGGTCGGTGTAACAAGCGTTGTAACGAGGCGCCCCGGCGACGCGCAGTGGCGATGTCGGTCTGGCGAACAGGCTCCCGGTGGAGCCTGGTAATGCCGGCGCGTCGTCGGACATCGCTTCCCGAACTACTCCTGATCGGAGGCTGCGGGTGGCGCGGTCTGGACTTCGGCAACGTCTTCGTCGTCGAGAATCGAGAATTGCGCATGTTCCGCCGCATTCACCTCATCAAGGATGGTGCGGGTCACCAGGCCATCGGCGATTTCACGCAGCGCGATCACGGTCGGCTTGTCGTTCTCTTCCGGGACCAGGGCCTGATTACCGTGGGAAAGCTGACGGGCGCGCTTGCTGGCAACCAGGACCAGTTCAAAACGGTTATCGACATTATCGAGGCAATCTTCAACGGTGACGCGGGCCATCGGTGTACTCCACGGATAAGAACAACGGGTTGATGCAGGGATCGGACGCGCGACTATATCGAATCAGTGCGGCAAAAGCAGCTTGCCTGTCAACGGCTTGATCGATTTTTCAAGGGCATGGCGTTTAGAAAAGGTTCTTCGCGGATTGGCGGGAACGGATTTGATGTCCCGGATCGGACGAGCAGGGCCTGATCGTGGCCATCGAAGGCTGCGGCGATGGTGTCCACGGGTGCGGCGAACCCGTCACCGGCGCTTCCGTTTCCACCCCCGGCGGATCGCGAGGTAGGGCGGAACCCGAAGGGCTTCCGCCATGTCCGCGCCGACGGCGGAAGCCCTTCGGGTTCCGCCCTACCTTGCTACCTCGCTTTGTCTCCCCGCTAAAGTGCGATGAACCTAAAAAAAGAACGGGCTGAGCGAGAAGTACAGCACGATGCCGATCAGAAGCAACGCCAGCAGCGTCGGCAACGGTCGGTTGCGCACCCGATCTCGCAGGGTTTCTGGTGCGTTCTGCGCGGCCGACTCCCAACGCCCGTGCTGATAGGCATCGATCAGTTCCCGTGCGCGCTCCTGGTCGGCGTCCTGCTTGATCCAGATCGCCGGGCTGGCCAGCCCCAGAGCCAGCGCGACGGTACCGCCGGAAGTCTCGTAAAACGCGATGTCGGCGTCCCGCAAGACCTGACGGACCTCGGCGGCCTCGTCTTCCGGGACGTCCTTGAGATGAAAGATCAGCGCCGGCATCGCTTACTTGAACTGGGCTCGCTCCATGGAGAGATAGACCCCGTAGGCGTTCTTGCGGTGTGCGGCCTCGAACGCTGGCAGCGCCTCGAATTCCGACCAGTCTGCGTTGTTGTAGGCCTCATCGAAGGGCGTCAGGTTATCCACGGCCTCGGCCATCACTTCACGAACTTTCTGCAGATAGTGCAGGGTCAACTTCACGGCACCGACCGGGTCTTTCGCGGCTGGGCCGTGACCCGGGACCAGCGCGGCGAGTTCGGTATTGTCCAGTTGCTCCAGCAACGCCAGCCAATGCCCGGTGTCCGCGCCACCGGTAAACGGAACGCGGCCTTCGAAGATGATGTCCCCGGAGATCAGCACGCGGTCCGGGTTGACCAGCACGCTCAGATCGCCGTCGGAATGGGCGGCGCCGAGATAGTTCACGGTGATCGCCACGCCACCGAGATCGATCCGGGTCGGTGCGTCCACCACGACATCCGGGCGCACCAGATAGGTGGATTCATTGACCCAGGGATCCAGCGAGAAGCGACGTTCTTCCAGGCGCTCCCTGGATACCGGTGAATCCATGTATTCGTGATAACCGGCGGGGGCAATGATCTCCGCACCCAGTTCCTTGAACACCTGCAGGCCGTAGATATGGTCGGCGTGGTAATGCGTGACCACGACCTTCTTCACCGGCTGGTCCGTGACCGCGCGCAGCTTTTCGAGGAATTTGGCGGCCAGCGACGGTGAACCCAGGGCATCGACGATAACGATGCCGTCGTCGGTGACGATGGCCGCCGCGTTGGATATGAAGCCGGCGTTGTCGGTGGCGATGCCGGCCTTGCCCTGCACGTAATAAACATGCTCCGAGACCTGCTGCAGGTCCATTTCCACGTCCACCGGCGGATAGGGGGCGGCCATCGAGACGTGGGCAATCAGCATGAGAAAAATGGCAAATGGGCGTCGCATGAAGGACCTCAAGGCAGTCTGGACATGAGTCGGGCGGTTGGTTCAAGCAGCTTCCATGCCTGACAAACCATGTCGGTTGAACGTCATCCATCGGTACCCCGACCAACGGATGACGCAACGAGTTCCGCTACTTGACCGCGCCCATTTCAATCGCACGTGCCTGGCTCGCGTTGCGATTCGCATCATCGGGCAATGCATCCAGCCAACCGCCCAGATGGCGTTCGATCAGCCGGGTCAGGGCTTCGATGTGTTCCGGCGTGTCGTTGAGGGCCGGGATATAGCGATAGTCTTCGCCACCCGCTTCGAGGAAATACTCGCGGTTCTCCTCGCCGATCTCCTCAATGGTTTCCAGGCAGTCGGTGGAAAAGCCGGGGCAGACCACCTGCACACGCTTGATGCCTTGCTTGCCCCAGTCCTTGAGGGTGTGGTCGGTGTACGGCTTGAGCCATTCACGCGGCCCGACGCGGGACTGGAATGTGAGCGCCCAGGCGTCGTCTTCCAGTCCCAGGGCATCGACCACCAGACGCGCGGTCTGATGCGCTTCGCAGTGGTACGGGTCACCGGCCATGAAGTACTGCTTGGGGATGCCGTGGAAGGAAAACATCAATTTGTCCGGCTGGCCGAAGGCCGCGAACGAGGCGCGAATCTGCGCAACCAGCGCGGCGATGTAGCCCGGGTCGTCCTGGTAGTGATTGATGAAGCGCAGCTCCGGTATCCAACGCCAGGTCTTGAGCTCGTCCACCACCGCATCGAACACCGACGCCGTGGTGGTCGCCGAATATTGTGGATACATCGGCAGCACCACGATGCGGCGCGCACCCGCGTCGCGCAGTTCGGCGAGGCCGGCGGCAATCGATGGGTTGCCGTAACGCATCGCCAGCGCCACCTTCACCGGCGTGGTGACGTGGGCGTCCATCGACTTCTGCAAGGCCGCAGCCTGACGCTGCGAGATGAACAGCAGCGGCGATCCCTCCTCGGTCCACACCGATTGATATGCCGCCGCCGAGCGCTTCGGACGGGTGCGCAGAATCACGCCGTGCAGCACCAGCTGCCAGATCAGCTTCGGCGTTTCGATCACCCGGGGATCGCTCAGGAATTCAGCGAGATAGCGACGCACCGACTTGGTATCGGGACCGTCCGGGGTGCCCAGATTGACCATCAGCACACCGATGCATTCGGGGCGGCCATGTTGATAATCGGCTTCGCCTTGAAAACGGCTCATGAACTCTCCTCCAGGGGGCGGGGCAGGGAGCGGTATGATCGCTGCCGTGAACAATGCCCCCACGATTTCTTTTGTCGTTGAACAGCCTGGCAATCTGGTCGATCTGCTTGCCGAACGTAGCGGACTGCCCAAGGTACGCGTCAAGGATGCGATGACCAAGGGTGCCGTCTGGGTGCGCAAATCCGGATCCAAGGATGAGCGTCGTCAGCGGCGCGCCAAGAGCGTCGTGCAATCCGGCGATCATATCGCGCTCTACTACGATGCGGCGCTTCTTGCCCTGCCGGCCTCGGACGCGGTATGCGTTCACGCGCAACGCGAATACAGCGTATGGGATAAACCGGCCGGGGTACTCGCCCAGGGCACGCGCTTCGGCGACCACCGCGCACTGACCCGGCAGGTCGAACTGGCGCATGGCGGCGCCTTCCCGGTCCATCGTCTCGACCGCGAGGCGCGCGGGCTGATGCTGGTCGCGCATAACCCCAAGGCCGCCGCCACCTTATCGCAGCGATTCCAGCAGAACCGGGTGGAAAAGCGTTACCGGGTGGAGGTGCTCGGCGTACCTGCCGAAGCGTCAGCGCAGATCGATGCCCCGCTGGACGGCAAAGCCGCGCAAAGCCGCTATCGGCTGTTGGCAACCACACAACGCGGCTCGATTCTGGAAGTGCGCATCACCACCGGTCGCCTGCACCAGATCCGCCGCCACCTCGCCGGCATCGGCCACCCGGTGCTCGGCGACCCGCGTTACGGCCAGGGCAACGCCGACCCGCGCGGACTGCAACTGGTCGCCGAATATCTGGCCTTCGACTGCCCGTGGCGGAAACGACGTGTTTATTTCGATTTAATCGCTTGAGGTCTTTTGGCCGCTTCACCTCGCAAGGATGTCCCTCATGTTGGAATACGATGAAAAATATCTTTTGGATCTGCTACAGGAATACAAAACGGAGGAAACCCGCCGCGCGCGTCGCAATCTGTCGCTATTTGCATCAGCAGTCCTTGTCGCTTGGCTGCTCGGTCTTGAACTGACTGAAATAAAAGTGCTGGACGCAGACCTGTCCCACGCGTCCGAACTGTCCGTGATGGGCTTGACGCTGATCGTTCTGGTTTATCAAGCGGGCATGTTTTGGCTCTCATGGCGACGCGACCATGCGATCCAAAATGAGCGCTCATATCAGCTGGATGGCATCGTACGTGACCTCCGGAATTCCGTCGGGCCTCGCCAAGCAATTCGGGAACGTACGCTTGAACCGGAGCACAAGCAGGGAGCAAAACTGACGCAGGCAGAACAGGCCCTGGATGCGTATGAGCGTCAAAAATCACGGACAGCTAAAGCGACTTTCTACAACAAGACCATCAATCGTTTGGAATTGATCATGCCCAGCGCCCTGGGCCTGCTCGCTGCGGGAATACTTGGCGTCGGAATTTGTTCTGCTCTGCGTGACACATCTGACGCCCGGACGGCTACTCAGCGGGCAGAAATCAGCTCCCAACAACTGCGCGGTGAAACGATTGGCATGCCGTCGACGCCACCCACCCTTAGCAGCGCTTTATCCCCGGTCACGAATAATTCGGCACCGGCACCCAGCGCACTGCCGATGACTGGCACATCATCCGGGTCGGGGATTTCGATGGATGGGGAAGCGATCTCGGACCCGAGCACACCCATATCGAGCAACACCTCAAGGTAGCCATCAACAATTGCTGTATTCAGCTTGAATGATCGAGGAAGGATGACCTTGAGCTCTTCAACTACCGGCAAGCCGAGGACCAACTGGTGGTCATTGACGACCGCCTGAAACAGGTCGGCGCAGAGACCTCGGGTCGTCAAGGCACTGGCGAGCACATTGGTGTCGAGGAAGATGCGCACGTGCCGAAATCAGGAGATGTCCTCGAACACATCTTCGTCAGTCAGGTAACCGGCAGCCTCCGCCAGAGGCAGCGCCTTCTGGCGCAGCTGGCGATACTTCTCAAGCGCAATGTCCTTGCGCAGCATCTCCCGAGCGACATCGCTCTTTGTGCGGTGCTGCATGTCTGCAATGCGTTGCAGATCGGTGGCCATCTGGTCGTCGATGCGCAAGGTCAGGGTGGTCATGGTGTCATACCCATTGATACTGGACGTATCACAGCGTATTACACGTTCGACGCTCTGACCAACTTCAAATCACCTTTGAGAAACGCTGCTCGCGACGTTCGCGCAGGTAGCGGTCGAACGGCATGCACACGTTGCGGATCAGCAGACGACCGGCGGGCATGACTTCGATGCCCTGGGCATCCACCTTCACCAGACCGTCGGCAACCATCTGCTCGACTTCGGGGATTTCGATCGCGAAATACTCGGCGAAATTGATGCCGAAGCGTTCCTCGATCTCCGCGTAGCGCAGTTCGAAGTGGCAGATCAGCTGGGTGATGACCTCGCGCCGCAGGACGTCGTCGGCGGAGAGTTCGATGCCCCGGAATACCGGGATGTGGCCTGCATCGATGGCCTGATAGTAGCTATCCATGTCCTTGCGGTTCTGGCCGTAAGTGTTGCCGACCTTGCCGATCGAGGTCACGCCGAGGCCGATCAGGTCGCACTCGGCGTGGGTCGAGTAGCCCTGGAAATTGCGATACAGGCTGTGTTCGCGCTGCGCTCGGCTAAGTTCGTCGTCCGGCTTGGCGAAGTGGTCCATGCCGATGAACACGTAACCGGCGTCGGTCAGCCGCCCGATGATGTACTGCAGGATATCGAGCTTGGCCTGGCCGCTCGGCAGCTCGGCCTCGTTGATGCGGCGCTGCGGCATGAACAAATGCGGCAGGTGCGCGTAGTTGAAGACCGAGAGGCGATCCGGATCCATTTCCAGGACCTTGTCGAGGGTGTCCTCGAAAGTGGTCAGCGACTGGTGCGGCAGGCCGTAGATCAGGTCGATGGACAGCGACTTGAAGCCGTTGGCGCGCGCCGCGTTGGCGACGGCGGTGGTCTCTTCCAGCGACTGGATGCGGTTCACCGCCTTCTGCACCGCCGGGTCGAAATCCTGCACGCCCATGCTCATGCGGTTGAAGCCGAGCTCGCGCAGCAGCGCGATGGTGTCCGGGCGCGCCTCGCGCGGGTCGATCTCGATGGAGTATTCGCCGGTGTCGTCGTCGAGCAGGGTGAAGTGCTCGCGGGTCGTGCCCATCAACGTGCGCATTTCGTCGTGGCTGATAAAGGTCGGGGTACCGCCGCCCCAGTGCAGTTGCTCAACCACGCGACTGGAATCGAACAAGGCGGCCTGCATGGCGATCTCTTTGTGCAGCCGCTCAAGATACGGCGCAGCGCGGTCCCGGTGTTTGGTGACCACCTTGTTGCAGCCGCAGTAGTAACAGACGGTGTCGCAGAACGGGATGTGGAAGTAGAGCGACAACGGCCCGCCGGCGGCATTGGAGGCTTTGGCGATGCGCCGATATTCAACCTCGTCGAAACCGTCGTGGAACTGCGGGGCGGTCGGGTAGGAGGTGTAGCGCGGACCTTCCTTGTCGTAGCGACGAATCAGGTCGATGTCGAAAACCAGGGACTGGTCCATATGGGGGCTCGGCTGGGCAAGGATCGCAGAAGATAGCAGCGAAGCTTGGCGCGGAACCGGGGCCAGATCAAACGATGCCGCGTTACCAGGGCATCATCTTGTTGATGATCGACATCGGGCGGGAGACGTTCGAGCTCATGCCCGCGACATCGTGACGCATCATGTCCACGTTCACGGTCATCGCCCGCATGGTGCCGTTCATGTTCTTCAGTTCGCCCAGCATCGGTTCAAGATTTTCGACGTTATCCATCTTCACCGCCATGTGATCCATGTTCGCCGCCATCGACTGCACCTGACCGGTCATCACGGAAACGTGCGTGGTCATTTTGTTCAGGTTTTCCGACATGGCCGCCATGTGCACCCCCATGTTCGGATCGATGCTGTTGGCCATGGCACGCATATCCATGCTTAGGCTGTAGATCAGGAAGAAACCGTATGCCGCCAGTAGAATAAAGGCGAACAGGGCCGGATAGACGACGATCTCCCAGCGTTTCGCGCTGCGTTCAAAGGTGTTTAGAAAACGCTCGATATTCTCGGGACTTACGGTTTTTGCCGTGCCGGTGTCATTGGTTCTTGCGGATGGAAACTGCGCCGGTTGGTTGCTCATGTGTTGTTCGCCCTGACGTGTGGTGGTTTCAAACGCTCCCTTCCCCCGCGCAGAAACCCATGGCTTTACGCCGAATATTTATTAGTTATTTCTTATAGTGCGGCCTTAACAAGTATCGCCAAGACACTGTTGAAACGAGAGTTTTATCTTCATTACAAACCCGTGTCCAGTGTTAGATTGATACCGTCATAAATTTTCAGAGCTGTTCCGCCACACGGATCGGCGATTAGCTCCGCAAACGCACTCTTCCGCGCACACGGGATCCCCTTATGGGCAATCGACTTAGCAAGATTTACACACGAACCGGGGACACCGGTGAAACCGCACTTGGCGATGGAAGTCGCGTGCCCAAGGACAGCCCGCGTGTCGAGGCCTATGGAAGCGTCGATGAACTCAACAGCGTGATTGGTGTGGTCCTGGCGTGCGCGCTGCCCGACGCAGTTCGCGAATGCCTGATCGATGTGCAACACGATCTCTTCGATCTGGGCAGTGAGCTTGCCGTACCGGGGTATCGTGCATTGAAGGCAGATTGCGTTGATCGGCTTGAACATCGGCTCGACATCTTCAATGCAGATTTGCCTTACCTGAAAGAGTTCATCCTGCCCAGCGGCAGCATGGCGGTCGCGAACTCGCACCTCGCCCGGACCATTTGTCGGCGTGCCGAACGGCGCGTGCTGACCCTGAGTCGGGAGGTGACGCTTGAAGGTCAGAGCCTCAAATACCTGAATCGGCTATCCGATCTGCTGTTTGTGATCGCCCGGGTTCTAGCCCGCCAGGACGGCGTGGGGGAGGTGTACTGGAATTCGGAGCGGATTCGCGGGCAGGCCGACACCTGAAACATCTCGTTTCTGTCATGTCTGGTGGGACAAGTGCGTACACATGGAATTGGCGAGAGGGAAACCATGTTGGCAAAAAAATGGCTTATCGGAATCGCTCCGATAAGCCACGGACAGCACTGGTGGGCCCACCAGGATTCGAACCTGGAACCAAGGGATTATGAGTCCCCTGCTCTAACCGTTGAGCTATAGGCCCAGGAACCTGACTTAGCTCTGATCGAGATCCAGGAAGCTGCGCAGTTGCTCTGACCGGCTGGGGTGACGCAGCTTGCGCAGGGCCTTTGCTTCGATCTGGCGAATACGCTCGCGGGTGACATCGAACTGCTTGCCCACCTCTTCAAGCGTGTGATCGGTGTTCATGTCGATGCCGAAACGCATGCGCAGGACCTTGGCCTCCCGCGGGGTCAGGCCGGCCAGGACCTCGTGGGTGGCTTCGGCAAGTCCGACCTCGGTGGCCGCATCGATCGGCGAAACCATGTTCTGATCCTCGATGAAATCGCCCAGATGCGAATCTTCATCGTCGCCGATCGGGGTTTCCATCGAGATCGGCTCCTTGGCGATCTTGAGGACCTTGCGGACCTTGTCCTCGGTCATCTCCATGCGCACCGACAACTCTTCCGGCGTCGGCTCACGACCCATCTCCTGCAGCATCTGGCGGGAGATGCGGTTGAGCTTGTTGATGGTCTCGATCATGTGCACCGGGATACGGATGGTGCGCGCCTGGTCGGCGATCGATCGCGTGATGGCCTGACGAATCCACCAGGTCGCGTAGGTCGAGAACTTGTAACCGCGACGGTATTCGAACTTGTCGACCGCCTTCATCAGCCCGATGTTGCCTTCCTGGATCAGATCGAGGAACTGCAGACCACGGTTGGTGTACTTCTTGGCGATGGAGATAACCAGACGCAGATTGGCCTCGACCATTTCCTTCTTGGCGCGGCGGGCCTTGGCCTCACCGATGGACATGCGGCGATTGATGTCCTTGATCTCGGCGATGCTGACGCGGCATTCGTCCTCGAGGTCGCGCAGTTTCTGCTGTGCCTTCTCGATCTCGGGGCGACGCTCGTTGAGCTCCGCCGCCTTGTCCTTGAGATTGCCAACCAGACCGTCCAGCCACAGCGGGTTGGTCTCGTTGCCCGGGAAGCTGGAGATGAAGTGCTTGCGCGGCACGCCGATCTCGGCAACGCAGATGCTCATCACGGTGCGCTCGTGATTGCGGATGTGATCGACCACATCCCGCAGGCCGCGTACCAGGATGTCGGTAACGCGGGGCACCAGCTTGAGCAGCGTGGTGTGTTCGACCAGTTCATGACGCAGGTTGACGCACCGCTCGTCATGGCGGTCGTACTTGGCCTTCAACTCGGTGACCGTCGCGAACATTTGCTTGAGCTTTCTGAAGTGCTCTGCGGCCTGCTCCGGATCAGGGCCGGTATCGACCTCGTTGAGATCCTCGCCCTTTTCCTCCGCTTCCTGCTTCTGCTTGGCGGCAGGCAGGATCGGCGCGGTCGGGTCCTCATTGGGATCGCGGAATCCGGTGATGACGTCGGTAAGACGGGTTTCACCACTCTCGACGGCATCCCACTCGGCGAGCAGGGACTCGCTGGTCTTGGGGAACAACGAAAGCGCGGCAAACACCTGGCCAAGCCCATCTTCGATGCGGCGCGCGATCTCGATCTCGCCCTCGCGGGTGAGCAGTTCGACGGTGCCCATCTCGCGCATGTACATGCGCACCGGATCGGTGGTGCGACCGAAATCGCTGTCCACGGCAGCAAGTGCGGCGGCGGCCTCTTCGGCGGCGTCGTCGTCGGTGCTGACGGCGTTATCGCTGAGCAGAAGATCATCGGTATCGGGCGCGACTTCATGGACGACGATGCCCATGTCGTTGATCATGCCGATGATGTCTTCGATCTGTTCCGGATCGACGATCTCGTTCGGGAGGTGATCGTTGACCTCGGCATAGGTCAGGTAACCCTGTTCCTTGCCTTTGGCAATCAGAAGCTTGATTTGGGATTGTTGGGTCTTAACCATGTCCATCGAAAGGCACGCCTTATCATTGGGCAAAACAGCCCGCTAGCATAGCAGACGCAGGGGTTAGCGGGTAGCCGGATCTGCCCCTGCACGGGTTTGGTGGAGCGCGGTCATCAGCTGACGCAATCGGTCTTTCTCTGCACTGTTCAGCGGTCGCGGCAGATTGCTCAAGCGATCGATTTGTTGTTGCAACAGACGACGTTCAAGACCCTGAACCACATCACGGAGTTCCTCGCCCAACGCGGATTCCATGTGCGCTTCAGGCTGCCACCGGGCGAGTCTCTGCAGGGCGGGAAAATCACCGTGATCACGGAAACGCTCCAGCAGGATGTGCGGGCGCATGCCGCTCTCGTTCCAGCACGTCTCCAGCAAGGCGTTCAACAACGGCAGGCCGGGGACATCGAGGTCGTCGAATCTTGGCAGGCGGTCGAGTTTGCGCACCGCAGCCGGGTCATGCAGGAGTATCGAGATGGCCTTGCGCACCGGGGTCTGGGTCGGCGCAGCGGTGATCTTGCGGCCGGTCGGCTCTGGCCTTGCAGGCGCCTGCATGCGTCCGCGCAAGGTCTCGGTATTGAGGCGCACCGTCTGAGACAGGCGTTCGAGCATCAATTCTCGGAATAACCCTACCGGCAGCTTCTCCATATGCGGACGCGCGAGTTCCGCGAGACGCGACCGCCCATCGAGGCTATCCATATCGACCTGATCGCCGAGCACGCCGAAGAAGTAATCGGACAGGGGCAGGGCGGTATCGACCCGATTTTCGAAGGCCTCCTGCCCTTCCTTGCGAACCAGCGTATCCGGGTCTTCGCCTTCCGGGAGGAACAGGAATCGCGCCTGGCGACCGTCCTGCATCACCGGAAAGACATTTTCCAGGGCGCGCCACGCGGCCTGGCGACCGGCGTTGTCGCCATCGAAACAGAACACCACCTCATCGACCACTCGGTAAAGCGCGTCGAGATGTTCACGGGTGGTCGCAGTGCCCAAGGTGGCGACGGCATTGCGGATGCCGAACTGTGCCAGTGCGACCACATCCATGTATCCCTCGACGACCAGGATACGCGTCGGCTCGCGTATTGCCTTGCGGAGTTCGAACAGACCGTAGAGCTCATGCCCCTTGTGGAAAATCGGCGTTTCCGGGGAATTCAGATACTTGGCCTTATCGTCGCCCAGAGTGCGGCCACCGAAGGCGATCACCCGTCCGCGACGATCCCGGATCGGAAACATCACCCGATCTCGGAAGCGGTCGTAGACATTGCCGTCGTCGCGCTTGATCAGCATCCCGGCGCTGACCCACTGCGGCTTGGGGACCTCGTCAAACGCGCGATCCAGGCCATGCCAATCGTTGGGGGCAAACCCGATCCCGTACTCGGCGGCGATCGCTCCGCTCAATCCCCGCTGTTTCAGATACGCCACCGCACGTTCTGCATCCGGATGATTGCGGAGCTGGCGCTGAAACCAATCGGCGGCGCGTTCCATCAAGGGATAGAGCGCGTCGTTGCGATCATCGCGGCGAGGCGCCGATCCACCTTCACGCGGGACTTCGATACCGAGCCCGGCAGCCAGTTCTTCAATCGCCTCCGGGTAGCTGCGGTGCTCATATTCCATCAGGAAACCGAGCGCCGTGCCGTGCGCGCCGCAGCCGAAGCAGTGGTAAGTCTGGCGACTGGGAGTGACCGTGAACGACGGCGTCTTTTCCGAATGGAACGGGCAACAGGCCTTGTACAGGCTCCCCGCCTTCTTCAGCGGTACGCGCGCATCGATGACATCAACGATATCGACCCGATTGAGCAGGTCGTCGATGAATGTTTGAGGGATTTTGCCCGCCATCGGGAGTCAATTCAGGCCATGAAGCGGCTGCGAATGCAGAACCGCAGGAAAGGGTGCCCGAACAAGATAGTGTGCGTTGCGCGGTTTCCCAAGTGGGCCGCAACACGCATCAAGCGGAGAGTTTGTCCTTCAGCATTGCGCTGACAGCGGACATGTCGGCCTGGCCCTGCATGCGCCCTTTCAACAAGCCCATCACTTTGCCCATGTCACGCATGCCCTCGGCACCGGTCTCGGCGATCGCCGCATCGATGGCGGAGCCGATTTCGGCCTCGGACAGCTGTGCCGGCAGATAAGGCATCAGCTGCGCAATCTCCTCGCGCTCCTTGGCAGCCAGATCATCGCGGTTTGCGGCCTCGAACTGGGCCAGGGACTCACGACGCTGCTTGATCGCCTTTTCGACGATCGCCAGGACGTCCGCATCGCTGAGTTCGATGCGCTCATCGACCTCGCGTTGCTTGATCGCCGCCAGAACCATGCGCACGGTCCCGAGCAGGGCCTTGTCTCCGGACTTCATCGCCGCCTTCATGTCGGCGGTGAGACGGTCTTTGAGTTCGCTCATCGGATTCTACGCAGCGATTCGACCCCGCCAGGCAGCGGGATACCGAAACAATCGTCGGGGACGATCAATACAGACGGGTGCGACGAGCCTGCTCGCGCATGACCTTCTTCAAGGTGCGCTTCACCGCAGCGGCGCGCTTGCGCTTACGTTCCTGGGTCGGCTTTTCGTACGCTTCACGACGACGCAGCTCGGTGACGATACCGGCCTTTTCACAGGACCGCTTGAAACGACGCAGGGCGACTTCGAACGGTTCGTTGTCGCGAACTTTGACGATGGGCATGCAGTGCTCTCTGTCAGTGTATGGGGTGTAATGGTTTAATTCGGTGCGCGCAGGGAGCCATACCCGGACGCGCAGGAAGCCCGCCATTATACATGCGCTTGTTTATCGCACAAATCCCTGTTGAGAGCTCTTTTGCATGCTCGTTCTCGGCCTCGAAAGTTCCTGTGATGAAACCGGTGTCGCCCTATTCGATACCGAACGCGGCCTGCTCGGTGACGCGATCTATTCCCAGATCGCCCTGCACGCGGAATATGGCGGCGTGGTGCCGGAGCTGGCTTCCCGTGATCATGTCCGCAAGGCGTTGCCACTGATTCGTGAGGTGCTCACCGGTGCCGGCAAAACCACCGCCGACCTGGATGGGGTGGCATACACCGCCGGTCCGGGTTTGATCGGCGCGTTGCTGGTCGGCGCCGCGATCGGGCGCAGTCTTGCCTGGGGCCTTGGCATTCCTGCCATTGGCGTCCATCACATGGAAGGTCATCTGCTCGCGCCGATGCTCGAAAACTCGGTGCCGGACTTCCCGTTCATTGCGCTGCTGGTCTCTGGCGGACACACCATGCTGGTTCGGGTGGATGGCGTGGGCCGCTACCGGATTCTCGGCGAAACCCTGGACGACGCCGCCGGCGAGGCCTTCGACAAGACCGCCAAGCTCCTTGGATTGCCGTATCCCGGCGGCCCCGAACTGGCGCGTCTGGCGGAGCAGGGTGATCCGTCCCGCTTCCATTTCCCGCGTCCGATGACCGACCGCCCGGGACTCGATTTCAGCTTCAGCGGGCTCAAGACCTTTGCGCTGAATACCTTGCAGGCGCTAGCCCCCACTGAAACCGACAAAGCGGATGTGGCTCGGGCATTTGAGGACGCAGTAGTTGAGACCCTAGCAATCAAATGTCGCCGAGCCTTGCAGGAAACGGGAATCTCGCGGCTGGTGATTGCCGGCGGTGTCGGCGCCAATCGTCAGTTGCGTGCGCGCCTGGCGGAGATCGCGCGTAAAGAGGGCGGCGCCGTGTTTTACCCGCGCCCGAAATATTGCACCGATAACGGCGCAATGATTGCCTACGCGGGGGCCTTGCGGCTTGCCGCTGGCGCGCAGGAACTCAACGTGATCGGCGCTCGCGCACGCTGGAACCTGGACAGCCTTGAACCCCCGGATCAGCAACGAGCGTCCTGACGAAGACGCATTCCGGAGCCGCTTGCACCCGGATCGACCACGATCAACGGGGATTCGCGGCTGAAGCCGCTCCGGCGGGTTTACACAGGTCCCATTCAAGCGGCTGTCAGGGCCATCACCGACCGGGGCGCAATCCCGCCTCAACCCGGCTGCGGACATCGCGGCCGACCAGCACGTCGATCAGGGCGAGCGCGAAATCCATTGCCGTGCCCGGACCCTGCGAGGTGATCACACGATCGTCCTTGACCACATGCTCTGCGGTGAACCGCAGACCCGGGACATGAATCTTGTCGAGTACACCCGGATAGCTGGTCGCCGCGCGGCCATCGAGCAATCCGGCGGTCGCGAGCACCTTGGGTGCGGCGCAGATCGCCGCCGTGTAGCGACCCTTGCGATGCATCGACTGCAGCAAGGTGATGATACGTGGATCGCGATCGAGATGATCCGCACCGGGTAGTCCGCCTGGTAACACGACCATGTCGAACTCGTCCTCAAGCACCGCATCCAGGGTGGTATCGGGGACAAGCACGCTGCGCCTCGAGCCGGTGACCGGACCGGCCTCAAGCCCGGCACTGACTACATCGATGCCACCGCGACGCAGCACATCGATGATCGTGATCGCCTCCATCTCCTCGCAGCCGTTGGCGAGCGGAACCAGGACGCGGGCCATGGACTCACTTCCCGCTGTTGATGCGCGAACTGAGGGCGATGCCTTTCAGCAAATTCAAGGCTTCGTATAGCTGATAGTCCTTGGTGGCAAGATCCTTGGCGGAATCTTTCTCGTCATCCGCCTTCTTCTCGGCTTCCGGATCGACCCCACCGGCCTCGTTGGCCTTCTGCAGCAGGTGACCACTGAGATCGGCCTCTTTCAGAGGCTTGACCTGAGGTGCGACATTTTCGGCCACCTTCAGGGACTCAAGCTTGATGTCGGGAGTGATGCCCTCAGCCTGGATGGAGCGGCCGGACGGCGTGTAATAACGCGCCGTGGTCAGCTTGACCGCGTTGCCGTTCGGCAGCGGCAGAATGGTCTGAACGGAGCCTTTACCAAAGGTCTGACTGCCGACGATCAGCGCCCGATGGTGGTCCTGCAGGGCGCCCGCAACGATCTCGGAAGCGGATGCCGATCCCTGATTGACCAGCACCACCACCGGAATGCCGTTGGTGATGTCGCCCGGGGTCGCGTTGAAGCTCATTTTGGAGCTGTCCTCACGGCCTTCGGTGTACACGATCAACCCCTGACTGAGGAAGGCATCGGACACCGCAACTGCTGCGTTGAGCACACCGCCGGGGTTGTTCCGCAGGTCCAGAACCAGACCCTTGAGGTCGGATTTGCTGTCCTTGCGCAGCTCCGCAATCGCATCCGCGAGGTAATCCCCGGTCTTGGACTGGAACTGGGTGATGCGCAGGTAGCCGAAGCCATCTTCCAGAACGCGATTCTTGACGCTCTTCACCTTGATCACATCGCGGGTGATGGTGATCTTGATCGGCTGATCGGCGCCTTCGCGGACGATGGTCAGGGTGATGTCGCTGCCCGGCTTGCCGCGCATGATGTCCACGGCTTCACTCAAGGTCTTGCCCTTCACCGGCTCATCGTCGAGACGGACGATCAGGTCGCCGGACTTGACGCCGGCACGTTCTGCCGGGGTGTCGTCGATGGGCGAAACCACCTTGACGAAGCCATCCTCCATGCCGACCTCGATACCGAGACCGCCGAACTCGCCGCTGGTACCGACCTGCAGCTCCTTGAACGATTCCTGGTCCAGATACGCGGAATGCGGATCGAGGTCAGCGAGCATGCCGCGAATCGCGGATTCAAGCAGAGTCTTGTCGTCGATCTCCTCGACGTAATCCTTCTTCACTCGCCCAAACACCTCCGCGAGCGTCCGTAATTCATTCAACGGCAAGCCGGTGGCTTCGACGGAGTCGCGCTCCGCCATGACCCGCTCGGTAATCGTCATCGCGCCGCCGAGGACGACGCCGACCAGCAGGACCAGCAGGAATTGGGTTTTGGATTTCATGCGCTCTCGCTCCGAGAGTGAGGTGGTTCATCAATGAGGCTGCGCTGCATCATAAGCGGCACTAATCGACCTCGCTACATATGGAAGGACGGATCAAAGCGGCAAGAAGTCGATCCGCACGGCCTTGGGCGCATCGAAGCCATCCTTTCAACCCGCCGGCTTGCCGTCTTTTCGACACCATGAGACCGGATCGACCGGCTGCCCGTTGCGTCGCAATTCGAAATACAACCCGGCCTGTTCCTGGCCGCCACTGTCTCCTACGCGAGCGATCAGATCTCCGGTTTCAACCCATTCTCCGGCCTCACGGTACAAACTTTCATTGTGGCCATAGAGGGTGAGATCGCCGTCGCCATGATCGATGATGATCAACAGACCCATGCCACGCAGCCAATCCGCAAACGCGATTCGCCCCGCATGAACGGCGTGGACTTCTGCGCCCTGCGCGGCGTTGATCACTACGCCTTTCCAGTTCGGGCCACCGTTTGCGCGAGCGTCGCCGAACGCGACCCGCCGTGAACCGGCTACCGGCCAACCGATGCGTCCTTTCAGATTCGCCAGCGATTGTGGCACCCCGGCATTGTCGGGAATGTCCGACAGTGCGCGATCCAACGCCTTGAGGAGTTCCTGCAAGCGTTCCTGGTCTTTCTCAAGACCTGCCAGCTGACCGCCTTGTTCCGTCAGTTGCTTGCGCAGGCGCGCAACGAGGATGCGGCGCTGGTTGCGCTCCTTATCCAGTTCGCGCTTCTGGGTATTGGCTTCACGTTCCAGGCCGGCGAGGCGTTCTGCCTCCCAGCGAGTACGCGCCTCGACCTTGCCCATCTCGTCCAGGTCCTTGCGGATGGCCGCGAGCCGTTGGGCGCGGGCCCGGTTGAGGTAGTCGTAATAGACCACGGTACGCGCGACCACAGCGGGATCGCGTTGACTGAGCAGAAGTTTGAGCTTGGGCTGCCCGCCCATCGCATAAGCGGCTTGCACTTGGGCAATCAGCGCCGCCTGATGTTCGGCAATCCCGGCCTGCAAAGCGGCCCGTTCATCATCAAGGCCCTCAAGTCGGTCCATCTGATCGCGACGCTGCGCCTGAAGTTCGTGCAGTTTCCGGGAGACCTGACCGATGGCGCGTTCGCTGACGCGTAGCTGGCGTTGCGCCACATCCGCTTCATCGCGGGCACTGGCGAGTTGTCGGTTGAGGTCCTGGATACGTTGCTGCACATCCTCAAGGCGACGCGCCGTCTGCTCATGGCTTTGAGCGTGGAGCGGTGTCGTGACAGACAGGCAGACCGGGATGACGCACCACGCCCAGGGATTGCGCATGGCTGCGAAGACTTACTCGTAACTGACCAGTGGCCGTCCGGTCATTTCGGACGGAATATCCAGACCCATCATGGTCAACAGAGTCGGTGCAATATCGGACAAGGCCCCGATATCGGTCAGCTTGGCGGGGCGTCCGACATAGATCAGTGGCACCAGATTGGTGGTATGCGCGGTCTGCGCCTGCCCCGTCGCTTCATTGACCATCTGTTCGGCATTGCCATGATCGGCGGTGATCAACATCTCGCCACCGACCTTGTGCATCGCCTGCCGCACCCGCTCCAGACAGGTATCCAGCGCTTCAATCGCCTTGACAGCGGCATCGTAGTTGCCGGTGTGTCCGACCATGTCCGGGTTGGCGTAGTTGCACACGATCGCGTCGTAGCGTCCGCCTTCGATCGCCTCGACCAAACGGTCGGTGACTTCCTCCGCGCTCATCTCCGGCTGCAGGTCATAGGTCTTGACCAGCGGCGAGGCGACGAGAATACGGTCCTCCCCTTCCCAAGGCTCTTCGACACCGCCGTTGAAGAAGAAGGTGACGTGTGCGTATTTCTCGGTTTCCGCCAGGCGCAGTTGGGTCAGACCCGATTTGGACAGAATCTCGCCAAACCCGTTTGACAGACGTTCTGGCGGAAACGCGACCGGCACCGGGAATTTGGCGTTGTATTCGGTCAACGTGGTGAACAGACCGAGTTTCGGGCGGTATTCACGATCAAATCCGTCGAAATCGTCTTCGATGAACGGACGGGTGATCTGACGGGCACGATCGGAACGGTAGTTCATGAAGATCATGACGTCGCCGTCTTCCACGCGCGCCGGTTTCTTGCCTTTCGGATAGATCGCGGTCGCCTGCACAAACTCATCGGTCTCGCCGCGCTCATAGGCCATCTGCAAGGCCGCACTGGCGGTCGGCGCATTGAACTCCGCCTTGCCCTGGGTGATCAGGTCATAAGCGGCGCGAATTCGCGGCCAGCGATGATCCCGATCCATCGCGAAATAACGACCGATGACGGAGGCGATGCAACCCCGGCCCAATTCCGCGAATTTCGCCTCCATGGCCTGAATACTTTCATCGGCACACTTCGGCGGCGTATCCCGACCGTCCGTAAACGCATGAACGAAAATACGTTCGACACCCTGGCGTACCGCCAACTCAGCCATCGCGTGAATATGCTCTTCGTGGCTATGCACGCCGCCCGGAGAAAGCAGGCCGAGGATATGTACTGCCTTGCCGGTGCTGGCGGCGAGGTCCACGGCGTCAGTGAGCGTGCGGTTGGTGAAGAACGACCCGGTCTTGATGGCGCGGCTGACCCGGGTGAATTCCTGATAGACGACCCGGCCGGCGCCCAGATTCAGGTGCCCGACCTCGGAATTGCCCATCTGATCCGCTGGCAGCCCGACGGCGGCACCATTGGTACGGATGAATCCATGCGGATGTTCGTTCCACAGGCGATCCCAGGCCGGCTTGTGCGCGTTCGCGATCGCATTGGATTCAAGGTGTTCACTGTATCCCCAACCATCAAGGATGATCAGAGCTACCGGTTTGGGCCGCGCGGACATGGATGCTCGTAAGGTCTATGGGTCGGGGGCGACTGACTAGCGGACTGTAGCCAGCACTTGGACCAATTCTAAAGTGGAAAGTTGGCTAGCGGACCGCACGGGCAACAAGGAAAAGTTCCGTCTGCATCGGGCGAGTGCCACCCCGAGGTCGTAACAAAACACTTGGTTTGCGGTCGTTGATTTGTTTAGCACTTTATTATTCTATAGCGGATCAATCATAAGGGCACCCGGCCACGTACCGGATTCCCCATTCCGAGTCGGCACCACCAAAGGGCGTGTTTCATGGAAAACTGCGCGAATTGCGGCGATCTGTCCGCTTTTGACGGTATCACCGCGAACGGTGACATCCTCATGACCCGCGATGACGAAATTGATCGAGCGTCGCGTTCCCTCAAGGCAATGTCGCATCCCCTGAGACTGAAGATCCTCTGCACCCTGGGTGATCGCGAAGTCAGCGTTCAGGACATCGTCGATCGCGTCGGGACCTCCCAGAGCAACATCTCCCAGCATCTCGCCATCCTGCGCGACAAGGGCATCCTCGCCGCGCGCAAAGACGCCAACCGCGTGTTCTATCGGGTCGGCGACTCCCGCACCCTCGCGCTGATCGGTATGATGCGGCAGGTTTTCTGCACCCAGGACTGATCCTGCCGATATAGTCCCCGCCCAGCCGGGCTTGCGCGACGCCCATTCCGGCGCAACTCGCGGCGTACAGCGGGTCCTTCGTGGTCGTATCGGCGGCTCGTCCCTCCCCACCGCCAACCACGGATCAGACCTCCATGGACCGCATCCCAGAATTTGCCGCCAACCACCCCTTGCTGATCGCCGCCTTGATCGCGGTGAGCTTCCTGCTGATCCGCAATGAGATCAGCGTCCGCTTCCGCAAATGGAAGGCGGTAGGCCCCTTTGAGGCCACCAAACTGCTCAACCATGAAGATGGCCTGCTGGTCGATATCCGTCCCATCGGCGAGTTCAGCCAGGGTCATATCGTCAACTGCAAGCATTTGCCGATGGGCGAACTCAACTCCCGACTCGGCGAACTCGACAAGTTCCGGGATCGGCCGGTGGTCGCGTATTGCCGCTCAGGCAGTCGTTCCGCCGCCGCCTGCGATCTGCTCAGCAAACAGGGTTTCACTCAGGTCTATAACCTTCAGGGCGGCATCATGGCTTGGGAGAACGCCAACCTGCCCGTCACCCGCAAATAGGAGCCCTACGTCGTAATGGCCAAAATCGAAATGTATGCCACTGCGAGTTGCCCCTATTGCGTCCGGGCGCGCACCCTGCTGCAACGCAAGGGCGTCAGCTACGACGAATATCTGGTCGATGCCGACCCGTCACTGCGCCCAACCATGGTCAGTCGCGCCAATGGCCGGACCAGCGTGCCGCAAATCTTCATCGACGACCGACACATCGGTGGCTATGACGACATGGCCGCATTGGATCTGGAAGGTGGTCTCGACAAACTGCTCGGCCTGAATACCTGATTCCCCGCTTCTACATCTGGATTCCCAATGACTGACACCAACACCGCGTCCGAACGCCGCTTCGACATCATCAAGCTGTACATCCGCGACCTGTCCTTCGAAGTCCCGAATGCCCCGGCGGCGTTTCAGGAGAAGACCCAGCCCAAGGTTGATATCGAACTCGACTCCAGCAATCAGGCGGTGGGCGAAAATGTCTATGAGGTCAATCTGACCGTGCGGGTTTCCGCCAAAATCGATGATCGCACCCTGTTTCTGGTCGAGGTGGTTCAGTCCGGTCTGTTCGGGATTGCCGGTTTTGGCGACGACGAACGCGAAGTGATGTTGGGCAGTTTCTGCCCAGGCACGCTGTTTCCTTACGTGCGTGAAGTCGTTTCCGACACCACCGCAAAGGGCGGGTTTCAGCCGCTGCTGTTGGCGCCGGTCAACTTCGATGCGTTCTATCAGGCCCGCAAGCAGCGCGAAGCTGCAATGGCGAAAGCCCCCAACTGATTGCTGGATCGATCGGCGTACCGCTCTTGACCGGCATGTCTCCCATCGGCGTGATTGGCGCCGGTTCCTGGGGCACCGCACTGGCTGTGTGCCTGGCCCGAAATGGCCGTTCCGTCCAGCTGTGGGGACATGAGCCCGCTCATATCGGGCAGCTCAGGGCAGAGCGCAGCAACCGCCAGTTCCTGCCCGGAGTCGGGTTTCCGGAGACATTGCAGGTCAGTGCCGATCTCCATGAGCTTGGCACTGACTGTGATGACCTTCTTGTTGTCGTACCCAGCGAATTCTTCCGCAGCGTGCTGAGCCAGCTCACCCAGGTATTGCAAGGGCCACATCGCATTGCCTGGGCGACCAAAGGCCTGGAAGAGGGGAGTGGCAAACTGTTGCATCAGGTCGCGGCAGAGGTCGTCGCGCCCGGTACCCCGTTGGCCGTGGTCTCCGGCCCCACATTTGCGATGGAAGTCGCACGGGGATTGCCCACTGCACTGACCGTCGCATCCCGCGATGAGCGCTTCGCGACCGATTTCGCGGCGGCCCTTCACGGCGGTGAACTGCGCGCCTACACCGCCCAGGATGTGGCCGGGGTGGAAGTCGGTGGGGCCGCCAAAAACGTGCTCGCCATCGCCGCCGGTATCGCCGACGGGCTTGGTTTCGGCGCCAATGCCCGTGCCGCCCTGATTACCCGGGGTCTGCGCGAAATAATGCGCCTCGGCGTCTGCCTGGGCGGTCAACCGGAGACCTTCATGGGACTGACCGGTATGGGCGATCTGGTCCTTACCTGTACCGATGACCAATCCCGCAACCGACGTTTTGGCCTGGCTATCGGACGAGGTATGACGATCGGCGATGCGCGCAAGAGCATCGATCAGGTTGTGGAAGGCCTGGGAACCACACGCGTGGTGCGCGAGCTGGCCCAGCGCTTGGGCGTGGATATGCCGATTGTCGAGCAGGTCTATCAGGTGCTCTGGAACAATCAACGGCCGGAAGCGGCGGTGCGCTCGCTGTTTGGTCGCGAGCCGAAAGCGGAAGCCGGTTAAATCGCGCCCTCAAAGCCGTTCTGCCGCCAGACTTCAAACGCTGCCACGGCCACCGCGTTGGAGAGATTGAGACTGCGTTGACCCGGACGCATCGGAATGCGCAAACGCTGCGCTGCCGGAAGCGATTCAAGTACCTGCGCGGGAAGCCCCCGGGTTTCCGGGCCGAACAACAGCACCGCGTCGATCGGGAACTGCACGTCCACATGCGCACGACTGGCATGCGTGGTGAACGCATACCAATCGGCCCAATCCCGGTCGATTGTCTTGCGGCAGGTTTCCAGGTCCGGATGGATCTGCATCTGCACGCATTCGTGGTAATCCAGTCCGGCGCGACGCAGGCGTTTGTCATCGATCTCGAAACCGAGCGGTTCGATCAGATGCAGGTGTGCACCCACGTTGGCGCAAAGACGGATTACATTGCCCGTGTTCGGCGGGATCTCGGGCTGGTAGAGGACGATGTCAAACACGCGCAGGTATACTCAACGGCCCTTTCAACAGCCCACAATCTGAGCCAGTGGAATGAATGCCGACGACCGTGATCTGCTGCATGTCGAGTTCTGTGGAATGCCGTTCGACAGCCCCATCGTGCTGCTCTCCGGCTGCGTCGGATTCGGCGAGGAGTATACCCGTGTGGCCGGCTTCTCGAACTCAGAGGTCGGCGCAATCTGTCTGAAAGGGACCACGGGCGAGAACCGGCTCGGCAACCAGCCGCATCGTGTTTACGAGACACCGGGGGGGATGCTGAATTCCATCGGTTTGCAGAATCCGGGCGCACGCTACGTCGTAGACAACATCCTGCCGAAACTGGATTTTTCGGAAACCCGCTTCATTGCCAATGTCTCCGGGTCCACGGTCGAGGAATACGTTGAAGTCACGCGCATATTCGACGATTCGAACATCGATGCCATCGAACTGAACATCTCCTGCCCGAATGTGAAGGAAGGCGGTGCCGCGTTTGGCAACGATCCGGATATGTCGGCGCGGGTGGTGGCGGCGGTGCGTGCGGCGACCCGAAAACCGCTGATCACCAAGCTGTCCCCGAATCAGACCGATATCGCCGAAAACGCCCGGCGCTGCATCGAATCGGGTACCGATGGCTTCGCCGTGATCAACACCCTGATGGGCATGGCCATCGACATCGAACAGCGCGCACCGATCCTGGGTAACAACCAGGGTGGCCTGTCCGGTCCGGCGATCAAGCCCGTGGCCCTGTTGAAGACCCACCAAGTGCATCAGGTTGCGCGTAAACACGGCATTCCGATCATCGGTCAGGGCGGCGTCACCAATGCCAACGACGCACTTGAGTTCATCATTGCCGGGGCATCGGCGGTAGGCGTGGGCACCGCCCTGTTTTACGACCCGCTGGTCTGTGAATCGATCAATAGCGGCATCGCCGATTATCTGCGCCGCCACCAATTGAGCAGCATCGCCCAACTGGTCGGCACGCTGGAATTGAATTCCGCGATCAGTGCCTGCGACGTCTGCGTCGAATGATTCAGTCGTTGTCGCTGCCGCGCAGGTCCAGCAACTCCAGCAACGGCTCTGCGGCACGCACGTAGATCAGGTTGTGGTCGGTTTCGATCCAGCCATTCTTGCGGAGCTTGCCGAGTACCCGGCATAACGTTTCCGGGGTAATGCCGAGCGCACAGGCCAGTTCCGAACGGCGATTCGGCAGATGGCTGACCGCATCGTCCGGCGCCTCGTCGTCGTAGTTCTCCATCAGGTAATGGATCACCCGCTGTTCGGCAGAATGGCAGGTTGCCGAGCGAAGCTGGCCGACCAACTGGTGGCAACGTCGGCTCAGGACCGACAGCATGGTCCAACTGACGTGCGGATGGCTGTGCATATATCGGGCAAGCGCAAAGCCATCGATCGCGAGTACCGACGAATCGGAACTTGCCATCGCGGAAACCGGGTAACCCTGGCCGGAAAATAACGCCGCCTCTGCAAACGAATCGCCCGGCTCGATGAACTCGATGACCTTTTCCTGACCCTTGGGGCCGATCACGTAAAGCTTGATCAATCCGCTTTCGGCAACGTAGATGGCGCTGCAAGGATCGCCGGCCCGAAAAAGCACCTCACCCATGCGCACGCCGCGCAACTGGCTGATCTCACCGATCGCATCGATGTCATCGTCGCTCAAACCGGCAAACAGGTGTGCAGAGCGAAGCATCTGTCGCGCGATGGAACCGCGATCATTCTTGGTCATACATCCTCCCGCCGGCGCCGTTGTCTTCGCGTATGCGGACAATTCTATGATTACCGGAGCTTATTATCGTAATAAAGCAAGGACTTATACACCTTGACATCCGTCAAGCCGATTCATTGTTCCAATCCCTGCGTATCCCTACGCTGCAATAACCCATATCGGGGTAATGGTTTCTCGCACCTAGGGGGAAAGGGAAATGCTCGACAAAAAACAACGCACGAAACGCGCGTGGCAGGCCTTCGCAGGCTGTATCGCGGCGGCGGGGATGTTGCTCAGCCTGCCGGCTGATGCCGCGCGTCCCGCTGGGAAGATTGGTGAGGATTGGGGTAATCCGGCGGGGGAAGGCTGTATTGCCTGCCACGCCAGCGTATCACCGGGTCTCTACCGTGAATGGAACAATTCGCAGCACGGTCAGGTCGGCGTGAACTGCCTCGACTGTCATAAGGCCGAAGCGGATGATAAGGATGGCTATATGCACAACGGCCAGCGCATCTCGATCATCGTGACGCCGAAAGATTGCTCCCGTTGTCATAACACCGAATTCCAGGAAATGGACGGCTCGCACCATGCGCACGCCGGGCGCATTCTCGCTTCACTGGATAATTTGCTCGGTGAAGTCGTCGGTGGCCCAGCCGCCGTCAACGCGGGTTGCCGCCAGTGTCACGGCGCCAAGGTTGAAATCGGCGATGACGGCAAGCCGTTACCGACCACCTGGCCGAACACCGGCATCGGTCGGCTGAATCCGGACGGCTCGGAAGGCAGCTGCACCGCCTGCCACGGTCGTCACCGCTTCAGCCGCGCCCAGGCCCGTACCCCGGATACCTGCGGGAAGTGCCACGTCGGTCCTGACCATCCGCAGATCGAGGTCTACAACGAATCCAAGCACGGCATCATTTACCGCGCTCAGGTTGATGAGATGAACCTCAAGTCCGACAAGTGGGTAGCCGGCGTCGATTACACCGCAGCCCCGACCTGCGCGACCTGCCACATGTCTGCGTCCCCACGTGAGGGCAAGACTCATAACGTTGGCGATCGCATCTCCTGGACTTTGCGTCCGCCGGTGTCTCAGAAGATCAACCTGGTTCGCCTGGAAGACGGTCAGGAGTTCGACGTCAAGGAAGGGGGCGAGATCCCGAAAGTCGGTGATGAAGCCAAGGGCTCGAAGGTCATCGAAGTCGTGACCTGGGAGCAGCGTCGCCAGAAGATGAAGAACGTCTGCTCCGCCTGCCACACCAGCAGCGTCATCGAAGGTCACTACAACCAGTTCGACAACGTCGTGGATCTCTACAACGACAAGTTTGCCAAGCCGGTTGCCGCGATCATGGGTGAATTGAAGAAGGCCGGGTACATCAGCAAGGCACCGTTCGACGACGAAATCGAGTGGACCTGGTGGGAAATCTGGCATCACGAGGGTCGCCGTGCTCGTCATGGCGCGTCCATGAATGGTCCGGACTACACGTGGTGGCATGGCCTGTATGAAGTGGCCAAGCACACCTACTTCGAATGGATTCCTCAGATGCGTGAAGCGGTCCACAAGAAGGACGGCAACGAGAAGTTTGCGGATGAAATGCTCGAGAAGTACTTCAAGCCGATCGAAGGCCATGACTGGTACTTCAACGGCATGAGCAAGGAGTCCATCGACAAGGTCCGCAAAGGCTTCGAAGAACGCTACGGTAAGGGCGCTCTGAAGTAAGCCTCAACAACAGCCATGCGCCCGACAGGGCGTAGCAGGAGAACGGCCCGGCAACCCCGGGCCGTTTTTGCTCCCATCGACACCCCGGAGGGGGAAATCGCCATGAAGCATTTGTTTTCCAGTTTTCTGGTTTCGTTCGCCTTGCTGGGAGGCCAGGTCGTCGCGGCCAGTGCCCCTATCGATCAGGCCGCAACCGCGATCGCAGAAGGATCAGTCGATCAGGCGCGGGAAGTTCTTACCGATCTGCTCAAGACGGAGCCCAACAATGTCGAGGCATTGCTGAAGCTCGGTGGCGTTGAATTGGGTGCGGGGAATTACCCGCAGGCAATCGACTTACTGAAGAAGGCGGCATCCCTGGACGCCGCCACCCCGCGTCCTTTCATCGGACTCGCACTCGCTTACGTTCACACCGGTCGTGGCGCCCTCGCGCACGCGGCGATCCAGGAAGCGGTAAAGCGCGATCCGACCAAAGCCGAAACCCTCAAGCCCTTACTTGAGCGACTGGAAGAGCGGAGCGCGCCATCCGGCCACTGACGCGGCAGTCATCGGATGCTGCGGTGAGGTCTCATGCCGCAGCGTCTTCCTCCATGCCCAGTTCCTTGATCTTGCGAGTCAGGGTATTGCGACCCCAACCCAGCAATTTGGCGGCGTCCTGACGACGTCCCCCCGTCTGCTGCAAAGCCACTTCGATCAGGATGCGTTCAGCAGCCTCGACCGCGTCGGTAACCAGGCCGGCCTCGCCCGACGCGAGTCGCGCGCGCGCCCATTGGCGCAAGCCGGACTTCCAGTCTCCACCCGCGCTCTGGGCGTCGCCGGAACTGCTCGCAGGTTCGCGAATCTCACGGGGCAGATCATCGACGTGGACCTCACGACCGGTCGCCATGACCGTCAGCCAGCGACAGGTGTTCTCCAGCTGGCGCACATTGCCGGGCCATTCGAACCGGCTGAGCCAGTCCGCTGCATCCTTGCCCAACACCTTGGCTTCGACTTCCAATTCCTTGGCCGCCTGCTGGAGGAATTTACCGGCCAGAAGAGGAATATCGGCCTGTCGTTCACGCAGGCTCGGGATGTGGATCCGGATTACGTTCAGGCGATGAAACAAGTCTTCGCGGAAGCTCCCCGCTTCGACGCGCTTCTCCAGATTCTGGTGCGTGGCGGCGATGATGCGCACATCGACACGGGTCGCGTCGTGGGCACCGACGCGGAAAAACTCCCCATCGGCCAGCACACGCAGCAGACGGGTCTGCAATTCGATCGGCATGTCACCGATTTCGTCGAGGAACAAGGTGCCCCCATGCGCCTGTTCGAAACGACCGGCACGCGCGCTCTGCGCACCGGTGAATGACCCGCGTTCATGGCCGAACAATTCCGATTCCATCAGGTCCTTCGGAATCGCCGCCATATTCAGGGCGATAAACGGTTTTCCGGCGCGCGGCGAATGACGATGCAGTGCGCGCGCAACCAGTTCCTTACCGGTTCCCGACTCCCCGTTGATCAACACGGTGATATGGGAGCGGCTCAATCGCCCGATGGCGCGGAAAACCTCCTGCATCGCCGGGGCTTCGCCGATGATCTCGGAAATCGGGTTCGACGGTGCCTTGCTCGGCGCCGTGGTGGCCTGCGATGCCTCACAGGCCCGCTCGACCACCGCCACCGCTTCATCGACGTCGAACGGCTTTGGAAGGTACTCGAACGCGCCACCCTGATAGGCAGCGACTGCGGCATCCAGGTCGGAATGCGCGGTCATGATCACCACCGGCAGATCCGGGTGTTCATGGCCGAGGCGCTCCAGCAGCGCGAGGCCATCGGTCCCCGGCATGCGAATATCGGTGAGGATGGCGTCCGGGACCCGTCGTCCCAAGGCTGCGATGGCCGCGTCGGCGTTGTCAAAGGTCGTGACGTCCATGCGGGCGTTGGTGAGGGCCTTTTCCAACACCCAGCGGATTGAACGATCGTCGTCGATTACCCAGACGCGATTAGTCATCCGAGATCTCCATGGGCAGGTAGATTGAAAAAACTGTGTTGCCGGGCTCGCTATCGCATTCGATCAGACCTTGATGCCGGTTGATCAGAGACTGCGCAATCGACAATCCCAGGCCGGTGCCCTCGGCGCGCGAGGTCACCATCGGGTAAAAGATGCGGTCCTTGAACTCCGGATCGATACCCGGACCGGTATCGATGACATCAACGCGGATCACCAAGCGGTGGCGTCGTGTCCCGATCGTGAACTGCCTTTGGGCCCGGGTGCGGAAGGTGATATTGCCACCCCCCAGTCCGAGTGCTTCGATGGCATTTCGCACCAGATTGAGAACCGCCTGGATCAGCATGCCACGGTCTGCGCTCAACTCCGGGATACTGGGATCGTAGTCGCGAAATACCTGAACACGCTCACCGGTTTCGGCAGCGACCAGTTTGATCACATGCTCGAGGACTTCGAAGATATTCACTGCAGCGAATCGCGGTTCGCTGCGCGGACCCAGCATCCGGTTCACCAAAGTCTGCAAGCGATCCGCCTCGGCGATGATCACCTGCGTGTATTCATGCAGGTTGGGATCGGCCAACTCCTTCTGCAGCAGTTGAGCCGCACCGCGCAGACCGCCTAGCGGGTTCTTTATCTCGTGCGCCATGCCCCTGACCAGGGCACGACTGACCTTTTCCTGCGCCAACAGCGCTTCTTCACGATTGATACGCAGGTGACGATCGACCTGGACCAGTTCCACCAACAAGGAACGCGGGCCGTCGCCATCGATCAGCGGGGTCACGGTGCAATCGACCGTAATCGCGCTGCCGTCCGCACGGTGCATTTCCAGTTCACGCTCAGCGAATGGTTGATCCTGGGTCAGTGAGCGGGTCATGCAGTCTTCAGCCTCGCTCATATCTGCAAAGATGACATCAACGGTCAAACCCACGGCATGACGTTCGCTGATCCCCAGCAGCGCTTCCGCTGCAGGGTTCAGGTAGGTCAGCTGGAGCTTCCCGTTGAACAGCAGTACGGCAGCAGATTGATTTTCCACCACCAATGCCGCAATCGAGCTTGTCGTCTGTGCGTCCATGGGCATCCGATGTGCAAGAAGCGATCCAGCCCAGCGAGATCCGATCAAGGTGGTAAGTGATTGATTTTACGTATCTCCGACCCGGGCGGAATCGTGAGTAAACGGGAATATGCATCATAATGGTGCACATCGTTCTCGAGCGCGCACAAAAAAACGCCCCCGGATTTCGGGGGCGTTTTTTTGTGCTCCGACTGGTCCGTTTCCGGCCAGTCGGAACGGGTTCCTGTGATCAGCAGGAATAGTACATGTCGAATTCGATCGGATGGGTGGTCATGCGCAGCGCGGTGACATGCTCCATCTTCAGCTTGATGTACGCGTCGATCACGTCGTCGGTGAACACACCGCCAGCAGTCAGGAACGCACGATCCTCATTGAGGGCATCGAGGGCTTCATCCAGCGAGGCGCAGACCTTGGGGATCTTGGCATCTTCTTCCGGCGGCAGATCGTACAGATCCTTGTCCATGGCATCGCCCGGATGGATCTTGTTCTGGATACCGTCCAGGCCCGCCATCAGCATCGCCGCGAAGGCCAGATACGGGTTGGCGATGGAATCCGGGAAACGCAGCTCGATGCGGCGACCCTTCGGGCTGGCGACATACGGGATACGAATCGACGCGGAACGGTTACGGGCCGAGTAGGCCAGCATGACCGGGGCTTCGAAGCCCGGGACCAGACGCTTATAGGAGTTGGTACCCGGGTTGGTGAAGGCGTTGAGGGCCTTGGCATGCTTGATCAGGCCGCCGATGTAGTACAGCGCAGTCTCGGAGAGGCCGCCGTACTGATCACCGGAGAACAGGTTCACGCCGTCCTTGGAGATGGACTGGTGAACGTGCATGCCACTGCCGTTGTCGCCGACCATCGGCTTCGGCATGAAGGTCGCCGTCTTGCCGTACGCGTGAGCCACATTGTGAACGACGTACTTCAGCTTCTGGACCTCGTCCGCCTTCTTCACCAGGGTGTTGAAACCGACACCGATTTCGCACTGACCGGCGGTCGCAACTTCGTGGTGGTGGACTTCAACGACCAGACCGATGTCTTCCATGGTCAGGCACATGGCGCCACGCATGTCGTGCAGGGAATCGACCGGGGGAACCGGGAAGTAACCACCCTTGACGCCCGGACGGTGACCCATGTTTCCGTCTTCGTAAACGCGCTCGGAGTTCCAGTCGGCTTCTTCGGAATCGACCTTGACGAAGCAGCCGCTCATGTCGGCGCCCCAACGGACATCGTCAAAGATGAAGAATTCGTTTTCCGGACCGAAGTAGGCGGTGTCACCGATACCGGTGGACTGCAGGTAAGCCTCGGCACGGCGTGCGACCGAACGCGGATCGCGCTCGTAGCCCTGCATCGTGGACGGCTCGATGATGTCGCAGCTGACATTCATGGTCGGTTCATCGGTGAACGGGTCCATGAACGCGGTGCTCGCGTCCGGCATCAGGATCATGTCGGACTCGTTGATGCCCTTCCAACCCTGGATGGAGGAGCCATCGAACATCTTGCCTTCTTCAAAAATCTCTTCGTCGAATTCACGGGTCGGCAGGGTAACGTGCTGCTCCTTGCCGTGGGTGTCAGTGAAGCGCAAGTCAACGAACTTGACGCCCTTTTCTTCGATCATCTTCATCACGTCGCTAGCGGACATTGAAACTCCTCCGAGTTGCATGAGTTTGCGGGGTTTGGGGCCTTGCCCCAGATGAGAAAGCCGGTTTGGCTAGAAGGCAGTAAGCGTGCCAATGGATAAGACACAGCTAATCAATCACTTACAACAGGTCACCTTGGCGCGGAAAACGAGGGTATGCACAACAACGGTGCGTTTATCATGATAAACGCACCATCATCGACCATTTGACGCTCAATGGTAATACACACGCACTTCACCTATCTCGGGTAATTGTCTTGCGGCATTACGCAAAGCGTCTCTGAATTGATGTCGCTCACCGGGATCCACCATGGCTTCGAGATCGACCATGAGATCCAGATGCACCTTGCCATCGAGGTAATGCATCACGACCTCTTCGACCATCGGGCCACCGTTTCGTTGCCATTCCCGTTGTAACCGGGGAAGCAACTCTGAACGGCTTGGCAGACCCGCACAAGGTGCCGCTTCTTCATCGTCCTCCGGATCGATATGCACGGTGACATCGGTGAGTTCTTCGATCCCGGCAACCAGGCCCATACGGACGGTTTCGCTGATTTGGTGACCCTCGGAAACACTCAACCTGGGCGCGACCTGGATATGCACATCGGCCAGGGCGTCCGGGCCCATGCGACGAGTTCGAAGCATATGCAGACTGCGCACGCCCGGCGTCCCGACGATGATTTCCTGGATCGCCTGCACCCGATCCTCCTCCAGTCCGGTGTCCACCAGTTCGCGGACACCCTGACGGATCAGATCCCAACCGATCTTGGCAATCATGATCGCCACGCCCATCGCCGCCAGGGCGTCCAGCGCGGGCACCCCGAGCATGGCGCCAGTGACACCGATCAGCACCACTACCGACGAAAACGCGTCAGAGCGGTGGTGCCAGGCGTTCGCCTTGAGCAGATTCGATCGAATCCGACGTGCAATCAGAATGGTGTACCAATACAGCGCTTCCTTGGAGAACACCGACAACAGCGCGACCCACAATGCAATTGCTGTGGGCGTCGGCAGGTCTTCCGGACGCGTCAGTCGCGACGTCGCATCGATACCGATGCCCAATGCCACGGCGGCCAGGATTGCGCCCAGCACCACCGTCGCTACCGTCTCGATACGACCATGCCCGTAGGGATGATCGTCGTCCGCCTCAACGCTGCCATGTTTCGACGCAATCATGACAATGGCATCGGAAGCGAGGTCGGATAGGGAATGTATGCCGTCCACGATCAGGGCCTGCGAGTGGCCGATCCACCCTACCGCAATCTTTGCACCGGCCAGCACCAGATTTATGCCAGCACCGACCAGCGTCGCACGGTCGGCCAGACGACGCCGCTCCTGCGGATCGGTGATGAGAGGCTTGGACATCGACGAGCTCACGATTGGCCGACTTCGAGGATCATCAGAATTTCACCATCGTCGTTCTGCGCCTGAAGGACTTTATGGCCGTTGATACGACACCAGGCGCCGATATCGTTGATCGCGCCGGGATCGGTGGCGTGCACTTCCAGGATATCGCCGACGGCCAGCGTTGCGATACGGTCCTGGGTCCGGATTACCGGCATCGGGCAGAGCAGGCGGCGTGCGTCCAGGTGATGACGACTCACAGATACCATTCCTTGGGAATCTGTGCAGGTGACATGGGCGGGACGGTAAACCCGTGCGCGACACCGAGTTCGTCGATGTATTCCACCTCGACACTGGGCGCATCCCGTCCCTGGCTGAAGCGGGCAAGCAGGCTCGCCGCAATCTGAGCGTCCTCCTGATCGAACCGACTGGCATCGATCAAGGCCATCGGACCGATATGGCTTACCGTTCGCATATGCCGGAATTGCTTCCGATATCCCTCCAGAAATCGTGCCTCACCTTCTTCGCGGCTGATGATCATCTTGAAATAGGGGCGGGGACGCAGATGGCGCCCGACTTTCAGCAACATGATGTCGTCAAGCTCATATCGACGCTCGCCGCGTGCCTGCCAGAGATCCCCGAGTTTGTGGGAATAGTTTTCGTCGGTAAGAAAGCAGCAACCCCCCGCCGGTGTGGCGTAATCCTCGAAACCGTACTGCTTGGCAAGCGCCATCTGGGGCTTTCGGCTGCGCCCGGAAAACCCGTACAGGCGTTCCCGATCGACCCAGCCTTCCCGTTCCGGCATGGTTTGAGGAAGGTTTTGGGCACATAACGGACGTAACAGTCGATCACCGGCGCCGGACTGATCGGCAACCACCGGCATGGTGTCCTTGCGTTGCGACATTGGCCGCTGGCCGATTACTTCCCCGGTGATGATGAAGTCGAAGCCATGTTTATCGATCCATTCCTGGGCCTTGTGGACCATGAATATCTTGCAATCGAGACAGGGATTGAGATTCGCGCCGTATCCATGCGTCGGGTTTAGCACGACATCCTTGTATTCCTCGACAATATCGACAATATGCAGCTTGATGCCGAGCTGCTCGGCCACCCACAGAGCGTTATTGCGCTTGGGTTTCGCCTGATCCTTCTTGCGAATGGCATGAGTGTGCCCCTCGACACAGAAACCGGTGAAGAAATTCACACCTTCGACATGAATGCCTTGCTCCTGGATCACGCGGGCGGCCAACAAGGAATCAAGGCCCCCGGAGATCAACGCGAGTGCTTTGCGCGGGGTGGTCATCGGAATCGGATCATCGGCAAGAGGGGAAGAGAAACAAAGCCCTGCGTCGGGACAAGTCGTGGGAAAGCAGCATACCAAGTTGTGGATAAGTTGCCGATAAATCCCCACTCGGATTTTGTGAGAAAACGATCCACATGGCTTACACAAGCTGCGAACCGGTCACGGTCGGGTTCGTACATTGCAAAAAACCAAATAAGTAATTGAATTACAGTATGAAACATTAGTTATGCACAAGCAGTGACAAACCTAATAACAACAATAAAGCTTTATATATAAAACTCTATTTAAGTTATTCAGTTGGGGGAAACGAACCCGATCTGGCCGGAAGCAGCACGCTAAAGGATGAGAGAAGGACTCGGTTATACTTCGCGACCGGTTTCACGAATTGACGTTTTACTCACCTGGACCCACGGGTAACCCATGTCGGCGCAATACGATGTCAGTACCTTTCAAGGCTTGATTCTGGCCTTGAACAGTTATTGGGCGGAACAAGGTTGTGTTCTGCTTCAACCGCTCGATCTCGAGGTTGGTGCGGGCACGTTCCACCCCGCAACGTTTCTTCGTGCCATCGGCCCGGAACCCTGGGCCGCCGCATATCCGCAACCCTCCCGACGGCCGACCGATGGTCGGTACGGGGAGAACCCCAACCGGCTGCAGCATTACTACCAGTACCAGGTCGTCATCAAACCGTCTCCGGACGATATTCAGGATTTGTACCTCAATTCGCTCCGCGCCCTGGGCGTAGACCCGAGCGTGCATGACATCCGTTTCGTGGAAGATAACTGGGAATCCCCGACGCTCGGTGCGTGGGGTCTGGGATGGGAAGTCTGGTTGAACGGTATGGAAGTCACCCAGTTCACGTACTTTCAGCAGGTCGGTGGCCTCGATTGTCGACCAGTGACCGGCGAGATCACCTATGGGCTTGAGCGTATTGCGATGTATCTCCAGGGGGTCGAGAGTGTTTATGACCTGGTGTGGACCAATGGCCCGCACGGCCCGGTGACTTACGGAGATGTGTTCCATCAGAACGAAGTGGAGCAATCGACGTATAACTTTGAGCACGCGAATACCGATGCTCTGTTCGCCTGGTTCGATACCTGTGAACGGGAAAGCCAGAAACTGATCGAAGCGGGGCTTCCGCTCCCGGCGTACGAACAAGTCCTAAAGGCTTCGCATACCTTCAATCTGCTCGATGCGCGGAATGCCATTTCGGTGACCGAACGTCAGCGTTTCATTCTCCGTGTGCGGTCGTTGGCCAGGGCGGTTGCTCAGGCCTATTTCGAGGCGCGCGAAAAACTGGGATTCCCGATGCTGGGCGTGGTGAATGCGGAGGTGGTGAATGGCTGACACGGACTTGCAAATCGCCGATCTGCTCATTGAACTCGGAAGTGAGGAGCTTCCGCCCAAGGCGTTGAGTACCCTGGCGTCCGAATTTTCAAACGGGATTGTTGGAGGACTCGATAAAGCCGGGTTCGTACATGGGGAATCGACAATTTTCGCTTCTCCCCGACGCTTGGCGGTGATCGTGTCCGCCGTCGCGAGTTCACAACAAGCTCGTGAGAATGAACGTCGTGGTCCCGCCGTTCAGGCGGCGTTCGATGCTGGCGGTAACCCGACCAAGGCGGCGCTTGGGTTTGCTGCGTCCTGCGGCGTCGATGTTTCCGCGTTAGCGCGTGTGGCGACCGACAAGGGTGAATGGCTCGTTTACCGCGAGGTTCAGCAAGGTGCGACCTTGGATGATGTCCTCAGCGGGATCGTCGATTCGGCACTCGCGGGGTTGCCGATCCCAAAACGCATGCGTTGGGGTGCGGGCACTGCGGAGTTTGTTCGCCCGGTGCATTGGCTGGTGATGCTGCATGGCGACAAGGTCGTTCCTGGTTCGGTGCTCGGGCTGCAAAGCGGCAATCGGACGCGTGGCCACCGTTTCATGTCCTCCGGCGATCTGCGTATCGAAAATCCGGGTGTCTATGTGGATTTGCTTCGGGATCAGGGTTCCGTATTGGTGTCGATGGAGGAGCGCAAGGAAAAGATTCGTGCCGGTGTCGTCGCCGTCGCGGGTGAGGTTGGCGGCCAGGCGATTATCGATAGCGCGCTGCTCGATGAAGTCTCCGCACTGGTCGAGTGGCCGGTTCCTCTGGTCGGGGGATTTGATGCGCGTTTCCTTGCGGTTCCGTCCGAGGCCTTGGTCTCCAGCATGCAGGGACATCAGAAGTGTTTCCCCGTCGTTGACGCAGGCGGTGCGTTGATGCCCCATTTCATCGCGGTCGCGAATATCGAAAGTCGCGATCCCGGCACGGTACGTGCGGGCAATGAACGGGTTATCCGCCCTCGCCTTACCGATGCCGAATTCTTCTGGACACAGGACAACAAAAAGGGGCTGGAGGCGCTCGGCGCGGGCCTGGCCAATATGACCTTCCAGGACAAACTTGGGTCCTTGGCGGATAAGGCGGAACGGGTCGGTGCGCTCGCTGCCGGTATTTCTGAGTCGATCGGCGGCGATGTCGGGCATGCGAAACGTGCGGCTAAGCTCGCCAAAGCGGACCTGCTCAGCGCGATGGTTTACGAGTTTCCCGAATTGCAGGGTGTGATGGGGCGTTATTACGCCCGATCTGCGGGCGAACCGGAGTCGGTATCGGCGGCGATCGAAGAACAGTATTTACCGCGCTTTGCCGGCGATGACCTGCCTAAGGGGGAGACCGGTTTTGCCTTGGCGCTTGCCGATCGCCTGGATACGCTGGTCGGTATCTTTTCGATCGGCCAGAAGCCCACCGGCAACAAGGACCCGTACGGCCTGAGGCGCGCCGCCTTGGGCATCCTCCGGATGTTGATCGAATCGCGACACGATCTTGACCTGCACGCCCTCATTGCGCTGGCTGAGCGGGGCCTCCGGGACAAGATCTCCGGTGATTCGGTCGTGGATGATGTGTTCGATTACGTCATGGATCGGCTCAAGGTTTATTACGCGGACAAAGGCATCGATATCGATGTCATCGATGCGGTTATGGGTGTCCGCCCGACCAGGCCGTTCGACTTCGATCACCGTGTTCGTGCCGTGCAGGTCTTCCGGAGTACGGATGCCGGCCGGACGCTGGCGGCGGCGAACAAGCGCATCGGCAATATCTTGAAAAAGGCCGATATCGATGTCGCAGGGGTGCAGATCGATTTTTCCCTTATGGACGACCCCGCCGAATCCTCGCTCTGGAACGCCCTCGAGGCCGTAAGTGGCGCGGTCGCGGCGGACTTTGCCGAAGGCGCTTACGAGGCCGGTTTGTCCCGTTTGGCACCGTTGAAGGAGCCGGTTGATGCCTTCTTCGATTCGGTCATGGTCATGGCGGAAGATGAATCGCGCAAACGCAACCGATTGGCGATTCTCAGAGATTTGGCCGGGCTCTTCCTCGGTGCCGCAGACTTTTCACGACTGCAGGGGTGAGTGAAGTCATGAATCCGGATTCCTATCAGGACATGCTGGCGGCGGTGCAGTCGTTCCATGACAAGCATCGTTTTCGGGACACCGGGGGGGAGGAACTTACCTATCGGGTGGCCTTGATGGCGGAAGAGCTCGGCGAGATTTCTGCCTGCGTGACCAAAGGCAAGAGCCTGGAGGCGCTCTCCGAAGAGGTGGCCGATCTGCTCATCCTGATCATGGGGACGGGTATCGCGGCGGAGTTCGATCTCAACGCGGCATTCTGGGCAAAGATGGACAAGTTGATGCGTCGGGAGTCACGCATGGTGAACGGTCGGATTCGGGTGTCGGAGTTTCGCGATGTTTAGTGCCGACCGGATGCGTCTGGTCGTGCTCGATCGCGATGGGGTTTTGAACAAGGAATCGGACGCGTTTATTAAATCTCCAGCGGAATGGGTGCCGATCGCGGGCAGCATGCAAGCCGTTGCGCGGTTGAATCAGGCCGGGTTTCGGGTGGTGGTGGCGACCAACCAGTCGGGTATCGCGCGAGGTTTGCTCGACCTCGATACCTTGGGGTTGATTCACGCGAAAATGCGCGATGCGCTGTCCGACGTCGGTGGGCATGTTGACGGCATTTTTTTCTGTCCACACGGTCCGGGCGACGGCTGTAACTGTCGTAAACCCTTGCCGGGACTATTTCAGCAAATTTCTGAGCGGTTCGATGTCGATCTGGCTGGTGTCCCCGCGATTGGCGACTCGCTTCGGGATCTTCAGGCGGCATCCGCCGTCGGTGCGTCGCCGATGTTAGTGCGCACGGGGAAGGGCAAACGGACCTTGGGCTCGCCCGACTTAGCGGCAGATATTCCGGTGTTTGATGATCTCGCGGCAGCGGTGGATCAACTCCTGAAAGTTAACGACTAGATTCCCGAGGCTGGGTAGCGTGCTCATTTTTCTACGTTCGCTGTTGTTTTCGGTCGGGACGGTCATCGCGACCGTGTTGTTTTCCGTTGGTGCCCTGTTCACGTTGCCGTTTCCATTTTCCATCCGTTACGCGTTCATCATCCGCTGGGCCTGGTTCGTGATGTGGTGGCTGAAGGTCACGTGTGGAATCAGTCATACAGTTATCGGTCGGGAGAATATTTCCGATCGCAACGCGATTTTGTTCTCCAAGCACCAATCGACCTGGGAAACACTCGCCATACAGAAAATCTTCCCGGTTCAAGCGTGGGTGCTTAAGCAGGAGCTTCTGTCGGTACCGTTCTTCGGGTGGGCGCTTCGGCTCATGGAGCCGATTGCGATCAATCGGTCTGCTGGCAGCGCGGCGGTGAAAAAGTTGATCAAGGACGGAAAGGCGCGATTGGATGCCGGCAGGTGGGTCGTGGTTTTTCCGGAGGGGACTCGGGTCGCACCCGGGGTCATCGGACGATATGGAATCGGTGGCGCAATGCTGGCCCAGTCGTCGCGTTATCCGGTAGTACCGATGGCGCATAACGCCGGCGAGTTCTGGCCGCGTCGAGGGTTCCTCAAGCGACCCGGTGTGATCACGGTTTCGATTGGGCCCGAGATAGAATCCGAGGGGCGTAAAGCGGATGAAATCCTGGAACTCGCCAAGAGCTGGATTGAAACCGAGATGATCCGGATTTCATCGTCGCTTATCGATCACTCACCGGCTGGTGAGTGATCTTCGCGATTTGGCTCAGACGTCGAGGTTCGCTGCGAGTAGCGCATTGCTCTCGATGAAGTCCCGACGCGGTTCGACCTCATCACCCATCAAGGTGCTGAACAACGCGTCGGCTGCCACGGCGTCCTCAATTCGAACTTGCAGCATCCGGCGCGTGTTCGGATCCATGGTGGTTTCCCAGAGTTGATCCGGGTTCATTTCACCGAGGCCTTTATAGCGCTGCACATGCAGGCCGCGTTTGCCTTCCTGCAACAGCCATCGCATTGCGTCGCTGAATGTACGCACCTCTGCCGTTTTGTCGCCTTTCTGGATGGTGCTTTCTGCAGACGTCAGGCCGTTCAGGTCTTTTGCGATGTTGGCGACGGTGTCGTAGTCGCTTGATGCGAAGAACCCAGGGCCAATCACATGCTGGTGTTCGACGCCATGGTAACGGCGTGTCAGGACGGCGCTGTGCTTCCCGCCGTCGGCG
>JACKNK010000001.1 GCA_024234955.1 Gammaproteobacteria bacterium | reverse complement strand
TCGCGTCCGGTGAACCTCCATATTGCCGGGCTGCAGGCAATGGGCGCTGATGTCACGGTGGAGGCGGGCTATATCCGCGCCCGCGCCAAACGACTGAAAGGCGCACGTTTTGCGTTCGACATCGTCAGCGTGACCGGTACCGAAAATCTGATGATGGCGGCAGCGCTGGCGGATGGCACCACGGTGCTGGAGAACTGTGCGCATGAGCCGGAGGTGGTGGATCTGGCGAATTGCCTCAATGCCATGGGGGCGCAGGTTGAGGGTGCCGGCAGCAGTACCATCGTCATACACGGTGTCGAGCGCCTTCATGGCACGACCTACAACGTGCTGCCGGATCGTATCGAGACCGGTACCTATCTGGTAGCCGGTGCGATCACCAGTGGAAAGGTGCTGCTCAAGGACACCCGTCCGGATCTGCTTGATTCGGTGCTGTTGAAGCTTGAAGAAGCCGGCGCGCAAATCAATACCGGTGACGACTGGATCGAACTGGACATGGTTGGCCGACGCCCGAAAGCGGTGTCTGTCCGTACCGCCCCTTATCCGGCGTTCCCGACCGACATGCAGGCGCAGTTTACGGCGTTGAACTCCGTTGCCGAAGGCGTGGGCATGATCACCGAAACGGTGTTCGAGAATCGCTTCATGCATGTCCTTGAGATGCAACGTCTCGGTGCCAATATTCGCATTGAAGGCAATACCGCGATTTCCGAAGGTGTCGCCAAGCTCAAGGGCGCGCCGATCATGGCAACCGATCTTCGTGCCTCGGCCAGCCTGGTTCTGGCCAGTCTGGTGGCGGAGGGCGATACCGTGGTGGATCGTGTGTATCACATCGATCGCGGCTACGAGAGCATCGAAGAGAAACTGCAGAGACTGGGTGCGCATATCCGCCGAGTCCCGGGTTAAAACGCCCCCAGATCAATTACCCGTCTATGAACACTATGCTGACGATCGCGCTTTCCAAGGGACGCATCTTCAAGGAAACCCTGCCGCTGTTGGCGGCGGCGGGTATCAATCCTGCGGAAGACCCCGAAACCAGCCGCAAGCTGATCCTGCCGACCAATCTGGATGACGTGCAGTTGTTGATCGTGCGTGCCTCGGATGTGCCGACCTATGTCCAATGGGGTGCGGCCGATCTGGGTGTCGCCGGTAAGGACGTGCTCATGGAGCACGGCGGTGACGGACTATATGAGCCGATCGATCTGAAGATCGCGAAATGCAAATTGATGGTCGCTGGCCCCGTCGGGTTCAAAGGACCCGCGCACGGTCGTCTGCGTGTGGCCAGCAAATTCGTCAATTCGACCCGCGCCCACTATGCCGCCAAGGGACAGCAGGTCGATGTAATCAAGCTTTACGGTTCCATGGAGCTGGCGCCGCTGGTCGGCCTGTCCGACGTGATCGTGGATGTGGTCGATACCGGCAACACATTACGGGCCAACGGCCTGGAGCCGATGGAGCACATTGCCGAAATCTCCTCGCGCCTGATCGTCAATCGCGCGGCAATGAAGATGAAGCATGCGCGCATCAAGGCATTCATGGCGCTGGTCGAAGCGGCGGTGGCCTGAGGTCGTGTCAATGAGTGGAATTCGTCGTCTGAGTACTGCGCAGGCCGGCTTTGATGCTGCGCTTGCGGATTTGTTGTCCTGGGAATCGGTGTCGGATGACCGGGTGCATTCGGTCGTGCGTGAAATCATCGACGCGGTGCGCACCCGGGGTGATGCGGCGGTGGTCGAATACACCAACCGGTTCGATCACATGCACGCCGCCGGTATGGCCGAACTTGAGCTGGATGGGGATCGGTTGCAAGCCGCTCTGGGCCGGATTCCAGCCGCCCGACGCGCGGCGATTGAATCCGCCGCCGAGCGCGTGCGCAGTTATCACGCCCGCCAGAAGGATGACACGTGGACCTATACCGAGGCCGACGGCACCCTGCTGGGGCAGAAGATCACCCCGCTCGATCGCGTCGGGCTTTATGTGCCCGGCGGCAAGGCGGCGTATCCGTCATCGGTGCTGATGAATGCCATTCCCGCCAAGGTTGCTGGCGTTCCGGAACTGATCATGGTGGTGCCGACACCTGCTGGTGAGGTCAACGATCTCGTGCTCGCGGCCGCTGCGGTGGCGGGTGTTGATCGCGTATTCACCATCGGTGGGGCGCAGGCGGTTGCGGCGCTGGCCTACGGCACCGAATCGGTTCCCAAGGTCGACAAGATTGTCGGTCCGGGCAACATCTATGTGGCGACGGCCAAACGCGAGGTGTTCGGGCAGGTCGGTATCGACATGATTGCCGGGCCCTCGGAAATACTTGTGGTCACCGACGGCGGCACCGATCCGGACTGGATCGCCATGGACCTGTTCTCGCAGGCCGAGCATGACGAGGACGCGCAATCCATTCTGCTGTGTCCCGATGCCGCTTACCTGGACAAGGTGGCGGCCAGTATCGACACGTTGATGGCGCAGATGCCGCGTGCCGACATCATTCGTGCGTCGATTGCGGGCCGGGGCGCGTTGATCCATGTGCGGGACATGGATGAGGCCTGCGAGGTCGCCAACCGTATTGCGCCCGAACACCTGGAGCTTTCGGTGGAAGATCCACAGGCGATGTTGCCGAAGATTCGCCATGCGGGTGCGATCTTCATGGGCCGCTATACCGCAGAGGCCTTGGGCGATTACTGCGCGGGTCCGAATCATGTCCTGCCCACGTCCGGCACTGCGCGGTTCTCATCGCCCCTGGGCGTCTACGACTTTCAGAAGCGCTCCAGCCTGATCTTCTGCTCGCCGGACGGGGCCAGTGAATTGGGCAAGATTGCCTCCGAACTCGCGCACGGCGAAGGCCTGACTGCCCACGCACGTTCCGCCGAGTATCGGATCAAGCCCTGAGCATCGGTGACGGGATGAACGCCCTGATCGAGCAATGGATACGCCCCGAGATTCGGTCCTTGTCCGCGTATCACGTCCCCGCGCCCGGAGACTTGATTAAGCTGGATGCCATGGAGAATCCCTACACTTGGGAGCCCGATCTGATCGAGGCATGGCTGGAGACGCTGCGTGGCGTGTCGGTGAACCGGTATCCGGACCCATCCTCATCGCAGCTCAAGGCGCGTCTGCGCGAGGCAATGGCCGTTCCGCCGGGCGCCGACATTCTGCTGGGTAACGGTTCCGACGAGATCATCCAGATGATCGCGATGGCTCTGGCACAGCCGGGTCGCGTGGTGATGGCGCCGGAGCCGAGCTTCGTCATGTACCGGATGATCGCGACCTTCGTCGGCATGGACTACGTCGGGGTCCCGCTGAATGCCGATTTCGCACTCGATCTCGATGCGATGCTCACGGCCATCGCCGAGCATCGACCGGCGGTCATCTTTCTCGCTTATCCGAACAATCCGACCGGCAACCTGTTTCCGGCTGAGCATATCGAGGCGATCCTGAATGCGGCGGACGGGCTTGTCGTGGTCGACGAGGCCTACGCGCCGTTCACCGATGCCAGCTTCATGTCACGTCTTGGCACCGCCGATGGTGAATTCCCGAACCTGGTGGTCATGCGCACGGTGTCCAAGATGGGTCTGGCCGGTTTGCGCCTGGGCCTGCTCGCCGGTGACCCGGCCTGGCTGAATGAATTCGACAAATTGCGCCTGCCGTACAACATCAATGTATTGACCCAGGTGAGCGCCGATTTCGCCCTGGCCAACGCGGACGTCTTTGATCGCCAGACCCGGGCGATTCGCCATGAGCGGGAGCGCATGTTGAGCGCGCTGCGCGCAATGGACGGTCTGACGGTATTCCCCAGCGACGCCAATTTCATCCTGCTACGCACCCCGCCAGACCGCGCCACAGCCGTGTTCATGGCACTCAAGGCGGCAGGGTTGCTGATCAAGAATCTGAGTGGTGTCGGTGGCCCGCTGACCGATTGCTTGCGGGTGACGGTTGGGCGACCGGAAGAAAACGACGCCTTCCTGGCTGGACTGCGCGGCGCGTTGTAATGCGAGTCCTGCATGTCGTTCACGGTCTGCCCCGAGGTGGCCTTGAGAACGGTGTGATCAATCTGCTCAACGGTTTGCCCGAAGACATCGAACAGGCGGTGGCCTGTCTCGATCAACGCGGGGAGATGGCGGATCGCATCACGCGAAACATTCCCATTCATGTCCTCGATCGGCAACGCCACGATTGGCGGCTGCCGTTCCGGCTCGCACGACTGATCCGCTCATACCGTCCGGATGTGGTGCATTGCCGCAACTGGAATACCTGGCTGGATGCGGTGGCCGCGCATCGATTGGCCGGTCGCCAGGGTCGGTTGGTGTGGAGTTTTCACGGTTTCGCGGGCGGTGCGGACTGGCCGAAACGGCGTGCCACCATCTCGCACTGGTTGGCGCGTTTCACAGACGCCTTGTTCGCCGTGTGTGCGGACAGCGCACAACGCTATGCCGATTTCGCGGGTATCGATGTCGATCGCTTCGAGGTGCTTTACAACGGCGTCAACGTCGATCGCTTTCAGCCCGGCGCCGACAAGGCAGCGCTGCGCGCCGCGCTGAATTTGCCGGTGCAGCGTCCGGTGGTGCTGACGGTGGCCTCGCTGACACCGGTGAAGGATCACGCCGCGTTGCTGCACGCAATGCGCCATGTGCTTGCACACAGTCGCGCCAACCCGTTGTTCCTCTGGTTGGGGGAAGGGGCGTTACGCAACGATCTGGCGGCTCTGGCCGCCGAACTTGGCGTTGATGAATATCTGGAAATGCCGGGAAACAGCGATCGGGTGTCCGACTACCTCGCGGCGGCCGACATTCTGGTGTTGCCAAGCAAACTCGAAGGCATGAGCAATGCGATTCTGGAGGCGATGGCCAGTGCGTTGCCGGTGATTGCAAATCGGGTGGGTGGAAACCCGGAGCTGGTGATCGACGGTGAGACCGGGTTCCTCACCCGTCAGGGTGATTCCGCCGATATGGCGCGGGTGCTGTCAATGCTGATTGACGATCCGGCGCTGTGTCGGCGCATGGGAGCGGCAGGGCGCACAAGAGCGGTGGCAGAATTCTCGATGCCCGCCATGATGAAGCGCTACGCCGATTATTACCGAGGCCTATCGTCGTCATGACCGATCCATTGCGCATCCTGCAACTCGGGCCATTGCCGCCACCGGTCGGCGGTATGGCCACGGTCATCGAAGGGTTGACCGACGAGCAGCGAAAACAGCATCGAGTGCGCGTCCTCAACAACGTCAAGACCACCCCGGAAGACCGCGCTTTGTGGCAAGGCGTGGTCGCCCAGTTGCGGCTGCTGTCTCGCCTCGCGTGGTTGTGTCTGAGTTGGCGTCCCGAATTCGTGCATATCCATACTTGTTCCTGGGGCACGTTCTGGCGTAATGCCGTCGATGTGTTGCTTGCGCGCACGCTCGGTCGCAGGGTCGTACTGCATATTCACGGCGCGGAGTTTCACAAGTTTCTGGCCAGCCTGAGTGCGCGTCGGGCTGCGTTGGCCCGACGGGTATTCGGACTGAGCCATGCGGTGATCGTGCTCGGCGACCAGTGGGCCGAGATCATCGCACCGTGGTGTCCGCAAGGCCGGGTGCATGTGGTGCCGAACGGGGTGCCGGTGCCGGAACAGACGGCCTCCGGTGCGCCGGACGGATTGCCGGTGATCCTTTGCATGGCCAACTACGAACGCCGTAAGGGTCAGGTGGATCTGATCTCGGCGTTGGCGCAGATGGCACAACCATCACGCCTCCTATTGCATGGTTTCGAGTCCGAATCGGGTCAGCGTGCCCGTCTGCAGGCACATGCCGACGCATTGGGTGTGGCGGATCGGGTGTCGTTGCCCGGGCCTGTCATGGGCGAGGCGAAGCAGGCAGCGGTAATGGCGGCCGATCTGTTCTGCCTGCCTTCCTACGATGAAGGCTTGCCGATGTCGATGTTGGAGGCCATGGCCGCCGGGGTGGCGGTGGTGGTGACCTCGGTGGGTGCGATCCCGGAGGCCCTCGATGCCAATGTGGATGGCATTATCGTTCCGCCGGGTGATGTCGAGGCATTGACTGGTGCATTGGACGGCTTGTTGGTGGATTCCGATTGCCGCGCGCGGATCGCTGCCGGTGGCCGCGCCCGGGTCATCAAGGACTACAGCGTCGCGCGAGTGGCTCGCGATCTTGACGCGATTTACGACGCGTTGATGAAGTCCGCATAAAGGGGCGCGAACAACGCGGGCCGCGCTGCTTGCTGCCTGCAGGTTTTTCGGAAAGGCAAGGCGGAAAACGCCGGTGCTGGAGATGGTACGTCCGGCTTTGCCGTTGGTCGGTCCCGAATCCTATTGGGAATCTTCTGCCGATTGCGGTCGTTCGATCACTTCGGCCTCGGTTGCAAAAGGTTTCCCGTTGCGGATGCCGCGCAAGGTCAGGCGTTTGCCCGGCGCGTTGGCGGCGATCAGTTTCAGGGCCTGGGTGGAGCGGTGCAGGGCCTGGTCGTCGATCTCGGTCAGGACGTCGCCAGGACGAACCCCCGCGTTCCAGGCCGGACTGTTTCGGTAGATGCTGGCGACCAGGACACCTTCAGGCGCGGACAGGCCGACCGACTCGGCGAGTTCCGGGGTCATGTCCTGGGTTTCGACGCCGAGCCAGCCACGAATGACCCGACCATGCGTGATGATCTGATCCAGGATGTCACGCACCAGCCGCGAAGGGATGGCGAAGCCGATGCCCTGGTAGCCGCCGGATTTGCTGAAGATGGCGGTATTGATGCCGATCAGTTCACCGCGCGCGTTGATCAACGCGCCGCCGGAATTGCCCGGGTTGATGGCGGCATCCGTCTGAATGAAATCCTCGAAATTGTTGATGCCAAGTTCGCTTCGGCCTTTGGCGCTGATGATCCCCATGGTCACGGTCTGACCGACGCCAAACGGGTTGCCGATCGCAAGCGCCACGTCGCCGACGCGGAGCGTGTCCGAGTCCCCCAGCACGGCGGCGGGGAGTTCGGGTTCGTCGATCTTCAGGACAGCAATATCGGTATCCGGATCGCTCCCGATGACTTGGGTGGCGATGATTCGTCCATCCGGTAGTCCGACCCGGATGGCATCGGCACCCTTGATGACGTGGTGATTGGTGATGACGTAACCCTGCGCACTGATGATCACCCCGGAGCCCAGGCTGGTCTCGAGACGACGAAGCGGCACGGACTGATATTGGTGACCGAGGAATTGCCGGAAGAAGGGATCATCCAGCAGCGGGTGACGTTCTCTTTCGATGACCTTCGCCGTATGGATGTTGACGACTGCAGGTTGTGCATTCGCGACCGCGTCGGCGTAGCTCGCCGGGCCGGTCATGGCGGTGTCTGGCGGCAACGCGGGCGCCTGGACAACATTGACCACCGGCCGAGCCGGTTCCAGCAGTTCAGGTGCGAACCACATCACGGCGGCGGCGGCGAGCAGGCCGATCAGGGCGTAGCGGAACAGGAAGCGGGCGGCTTGAGACATGATCAGGTTTCCAGGCGAGTCACTCTAACTGATACCCCGATAAGGCTTTTTCAATGGTGGGATAAGCAGAACCGTTATTGACCTTGCGGTTTTCATCGTGGAAGCTACGCGGCTAACCAAAATATCAGAATAATCTGAACAGCCGGTAAAGTTCTTGCGCACAGGCTTGGGCTTGATTCGGTATGAAACATCCTGAACTTTTAGGAGCACGTGAATGGCTAACGATGGCGTGGATTTGAAACGCCGCCGTTTTCTCACCGCTGCGACTTCGGTCGTTGGCGGTGTCGGAGCGGTGTATCTGGCAGTGCCTTTTGTCGCCTCGATGCAGCCGAGCGCCCGCGCGAAAGCGGCGGGTGCCCCGGTCGAAGCGGATATCAGCAAGCTTGAACCCGGTCAGATGATGACCGTTGAATGGCGTGGTGTGCCGGTCTGGATCGTGCGTCGCAGCGAAGCAACGCTGGCCGATCTGCCTGCGCTGAACAGTCAGTTGCGTGACCCGGATTCGGATAATCCGGACCAGCAGCCCTCGTACTGCAAGAACATCAATCGTTCCATCAAGCCGGAATACCTGATTGCGGTTGGCATCTGCACCCATCTGGGTTGCTCGCCGTCGTATCACCCGGAGATGGGGGGTGAACTGGGCGCCGACTGGAAGGGTGGCTTCTTCTGCCCCTGCCACGGTTCGCGGTTCGACCTGTCCGGTCGCGTGTTCCAGGGCGTCCCGGCACCGACCAATCTGCGCGTGCCGCCGCATCATTACCTGACCGAAAGCCGCGTGCTGGTCGGTCTTGACGAGAAGGGGGCCGCGTAATGGGCGACTTCAATCCGAATGCCAAAGGTCTGATGGGTTGGATCGACAACCGCTTCCCGCTGACCAAGATGTGGAATGAGCATCTCGCTCAGTACTACGCACCGAAGAATTTCAACTTCTGGTATTTCTTCGGCTCCCTGGCGCTGTTGGTCCTCGTCAATCAGATCGTCACCGGCATCTGGCTGACCATGCATTACAAGACCGACGGCGCGCTGGCCTTCGCCTCGGTCGAATACATCATGCGCGATGTCGACTGGGGCTGGTTGATCCGCTACATGCACTCCACCGGTGCGTCGGCGTTCTTCATCGTCGTCTATCTGCACATGTTCCGCGGCCTGATGTACGGCTCCTATCGCCAGCCGCGCGAGCTGATCTGGATCTTCGGCATGATCATCTACGTCGCGCTGATGGCGGAGGCCTTCATGGGCTATCTGCTGCCGTGGGGCCAGATGTCCTACTGGGGCGCGCAGGTCATCATCTCGCTGTTCGGCGCCATCCCGTATGTCGGTGACGCGCTGTCCGAGTGGATTCGTGGCGACTTCGTCGTCTCCGACGCCACCCTGAACCGCTTCTTCGCCTTCCACGTCATCGCGGTGCCCATCGTGCTGCTGGGCCTGGTCGTCGCGCACATCATCGCGCTGCACGAAGTCGGCTCGAACAACCCGGACGGCGTCGAGATCAAGAAGAACAAGGACGAGAACGGCATCCCGGTCGATGGCATTCCGTTCCACCCGTACTACTCGGTCAAGGACATCGTCGGCGTCGGCGTGTTCCTGTTCTTCTTCGCCGCGATCATCTTCTACGCGCCGGAGATGGGTGGCTGGTTCCTTGAGCACGACAACTTCGTGCCGGCCGACCCGCTGACCACCCCGCCGAACATCGTGCCGCTGTGGTACTTCACCCCGTTCTACGCGATCCTGCGTGCGGTGCCGGACAAGTTCCTCGGCGTCGTCGCGATGGGTGCGGCGATCGTGGTGCTGTTCCTGCTGCCCTGGCTGGATCGCAGCCCGGTCAAGTCCATCCGCTATCGCGGCTGGATCTACAAGATCGCGCTCGCCATCTTCGTGGTCAGCTTCTTTGCTCTGGGTTACATCGGTACCCAGCACCCGACCCCGACCCTGACGATGCTGGGTCGTACCTTCTCGGTGCTGTACTTCGCGTTCTTCATCCTGATGCCTTGGTATACCAAGATGGATAAGACAAAGCCGGTACCCGATCGGGTCACCTTTACCAAGCACTGAGGCCGGGAGAAGACATCATGAAAAAGATGACCATCAAGGCCTTCGCGGCCACTGCGATGCTGATGCTCGCACCGGTTGCGGGCTTCGCGAGCGGCGGCGGCGTCCACCTCGACCACGTCAAGATCGACATGGGCGACAAGGCCTCGCTGCAGCGCGGTTTCAAGCTGTTCGCGAACTACTGCCTGAGCTGCCATGCGGCGTCCTACGCACGTTACAACCGTACCGCCAGCGATCTGGGTATCTCCGAGATCCTTCTCAAGGAGAACCTGATCTTCACCGGTGCCAAGGTGCATTCTCCGATGCATGTGGCGATGCCGGCGGACGGCGCCAAGGACTGGTTTGGCAAGACCCCGCCGGATCTGTCGGTTATTGCCCGTTCTCGGGGTACCGACTGGGTCTATACCTACCTCCGCAGCTTCTATCTGGACCCGAAAAAGGCCACGGGCACCAACAATACGGTGTTCAAGGATGTCGGCATGCCGCATGTCCTGTGGGAGTTGCAGGGCTGGCAGGAAGCCGAGCATGACGAGCACGGTGAGGTCACTCATCTGAAACTGGTCGAGCCCGGATCGATGCAGCCGGCTGAGTACGACGCGGCAGTGCGCGACCTCGTCAACTTCCTGGCTTACCTCGGTGAGCCGGCGCAGTTGGAGCGTTCCCGTCTCGGGCCGTGGGTGCTGCTGTTCCTGTTGTTGTTCTCCTTCGTCGCTTACCTGCTCAAGAAAGAGTATTGGAAGGACGTGCACTGAGCTCGGCAGTGAAGCTGGTATCCTAGTGTGACCTGTACGGGGTCCCGGTCTCGGGACCCCGTCGCTGTTTGTCCCTTTCGCCCAGATGGACCGCCCGGGCACGTTTGGAGTAACGCATGGCCACCACCCCCTCCCGCCGATCCGTGATGACTTTGTTCACCAGTCCGGAATGCCCTTATTCGCATCGTGTGCGGATGGTGCTTGCCGAGAAGGACATTGCTCATGAGGTGGAATTGGTTGACCTGGATAACCTTCCGGAAGAGGTTGTGCAACTCAATCCTTACCGTGAGGTTCCTGTACTCCAGGATCGTGAATTAACGCTCTATGACTCTCAGGTAATCATGGATTATCTGGATGAGCGTTTCCCTCATCCTCCATTGATGCCGGTTGATCCGGTCAGCCGCGCCATGACGCGCCTGCTTATCTCCCGGATACAGCGCGATTGGTATTCCCTGGTGGCGGATATTGAAAGCAGCGACGACAAAGTGGCGAATTTGGCACGAAAAGCCATGCGTGCCAGCTTGCTGGAAAACGCCGAAGCCTTCGGGGAAAAGCCGTACTACCTGAGCGATGAGATGAGTCTCGTTGACTGCATTATCGCGCCGTTGTTGTGGCGTCTCCCCAAATGGGGTGTGAAGCTGCCGTCTTCGGCGGCTCCGATTGCCGAATATGCGACGCGCATCTTCAATACCAAGGCCTTCCGCCGCAGTCTCACTGAGGCTGAGCGCGAATTGCGCTGAGCGCCGTGTCCTGAATGACTTCCAGCCGGCCGTATCTGTTGCGGGCGTTGTACGACTGGATTGTCGATAACGGCCTGACCCCTCATCTACTGGTCAATGCCGAGTTTCCGCAGGCTCGGGTCCCGGTACAGTACGTGGAACAGGGGCGGATCGTCCTGAATATCGCGCAACGGGCCGTCAGCGGGCTGTTGATGACCAATGAGGACGTCAGTTTCAGTGCACGTTTCGGTGGTCAACCGATGACGGTGCATGTGCCGATCGGCGGTGTCGTCGCAATCTACGCGAGAGAGAACGGACAAGGCATGTTCTTTGGCGATGACGATGCCGATCCGACACCACCGGAAGATCGCCCTGGCCCGAAGAACGAATCCGAGCAATTGCCGGATGTCGAACGAAAGCCGACGTTGCGCGTCGTCAAGTAAGCCGAGTTCAGTGTGATCGAGATCAGGGTCGCCGATATTACGACGCTGTCCGTGGATGCGATCGTGAACGCCGCAAATTCGTCATTGCTTGGCGGTGGTGGCGTGGATGGGGCAATCCATCGCGTGGCCGGGCCGGAACTCAAACAGTACAACGCGACACTTGGTGGTTGTCCGACCGGTGAGGCGCGTATCTCCCCGGGGTTCGGTTTGCCGGCAGCCTGGGTGATTTCCACTGTGGGACCGGTATGGCGAGGTGGGCAACACGGAGAAGCGGATTTGCTTGCCGCGTGTTATCGCAACAGTTTTGCCCTTGCTTTGGAAAACCACATTGCCAGCATCGCGTTTCCGGCCATCAGCACGGGGGTGTATGGCTACCCGAAGCGGGCGGCGGCAGAGGTTGCGATGCGGGCTTTTCAAGCATACCAATCTCGTTTTGATCGTGTTGTGGCCTGTTGTTTTTCCGAGTCCGATGCCGAGATTTATCGCACCTTGCTAAACGATTGATCATCGGCCATCAATCGCGACATTCCCCGGTCTACACTGCGGCAACGCTTGCTTGATTCTTCACCCGGTGGTGATCGATGTCCCGCGCTGATACCCGTCCCGTTTATCTGAATCTGTTTCGGATTCGTCTGCCAATCGCCGGGGTGATGTCCATTGCACATCGTCTCAGTGGCGTTCTGATGGCTTTTCTGGTGCCCGTTGGCTTGTATCTGCTGGAGCGCTCACTGAGCGATGCCGCTGGCTTTGATCAGGTCAGCGCGGTGTTCTCGGGCATCCTGGCCCGCGTGTTGATGCTGACGGTTCTCTGGGCGCTGCTGCATCACCTATTTGCCGGCGTCCGGTATCTGCTGCTCGACATTGATGTTGGCGTCCACAAACCGGTGTATCGCTATACCGCCTGGCTGGTGATGGTTGCCGCGCCGGTGGTGGCGGTGCTGATCTGCATGGTGTCCCGCGCATGAGTCGGCAGGCGAGCGGCCTCCAGGCTTGGGCCGTACAGCGACTTACCGCCATTTATCTGGGCGGATTCTTCATCTATCTGATCGTCGCGGTGTTGCTGGATCCACCTGCAAGCGTGGAACTGTGGCGGGCACGGTTCGGCGGTGTCGCATCGGTGGCATGGTTGCTGTTCGTGCTGGCATTGTGCTGGCACGCGTGGATCGGAATCCGTGATGTGGTGCTCGACTACATCCATCCCCCCGTCTGGCGCCTGAGTGCGTTGGTCGCATTCGGTGGCGGGCTGGTGGCCTGCGCGTTGTGGGGGTTCAAGATTATCCTGCTGGCCGCTGGAGGCTGAACATGGCGCTGGCGCGCAGACGATTCGATACCCTGATCATTGGCGCCGGCGGTGCCGGGCTGAACGCCGCGCTGCAATTGGCGAATTCCGGTTTGAGCGTTGCCGTGGTATCGAAGGTGTTTCCGACACGATCCCATACCGTGGCCGCGCAGGGCGGGGTGAACGCGGCGCTGGCGAATGTGCTGCCGGACAACTGGCATTGGCACATGTTCGATACGGTCAAGGGTTCCGATTATCTTGGGGATCAGGATGCGATCGAATTCATGTGTCGCGAGGCCATCCCGACGGTGTACGAGCTGGAACACGCCGGTGTGCCGTTCTCGCGTCTGCCGGATGGGCGCATCTATCAGCGAAAATTCGGCGGTCAGAGTCAGAACTTCGGCGGTGAGCAGGCCGCACGGACTTGTGCCGCTGCGGATCGCACCGGTCATGCGATCCTGCATGCGTTGTATCAGCAGAACCTGCGCGCCAAGACACATTTCTTCGACGAATGGTTTGCCATCAACCTGTTGCGTGACGACGAAGGCGTGGTGCTCGGTGCGCTGGTGATCGAGATTGCCACCGGCGATCCGCTGATCATCGAGGCCAAGACCACACTGCTCGCGACCGGTGGTTGCGGTCAGGTCTTCCGTACCAATTCCAACGCGCACATCAACACCGGCGACGGCATGGCGATGGCTTTGCGCGTCGGTGTGCCGCTGATGGACATGGAGTTCTTCCAGTTCCATCCGACCGGTATCGTCGGCAAGGGCATGTTGATCTCCGAGGGTGTGCGCGGTGAAGGCGGCTACCTGATCAACAAGGACGGCGAGCGCTTCATGGAGCGCTACGCGCCGCACGCCAAGGACCTCGCCAGTCGCGATGTGGTGTCCCGATCGATCATGACCGAGATAAAGGAAGGTCGTGGCTGCGGCCCCCGCGCCGACCATGTGCTCCTCAAGGTCGATCATCTGGATGAATCGGTGATCGCCAAGCGTTTGCCGGGTATCCGCGAGAGTTCAAAAATCTTTGCCGGCGTCGATCCGGTCTATGAGCCGATACCAGTGTTCCCGACGGCGCATTACTCCATGGGGGGGATTCCCACCGATCGCTTCGGGCGTGTGGTCGTTCCCGAGCGGCACGGCGAGGAGGCGGTTCCCGGGCTTTACGCCGCCGGGGAATGTGCCTGCGCATCGGTGCATGGCGCCAATCGTCTAGGCGGCAATTCCTTGCTCGACATCCTCGTGTTCGGGCGTCTCGCCGGCAAGGACATTCGCGATTACGTTCGGGAAAACCCCTATCACCGGAATCTCGATGAGGCTGTGGTCGAGGCCGCCATCGCGCCACTGGAACGCTGGGAGCAGGGGGGTGAGGGGCCGGGGGTCGCGGAGATGCGCGGCACGCTGCAGCGACTGATGGAAGATCATGCCGGGGTATTTCGCACCGAGGCCGTCATGCAGGAGGGTGTCGACAAGTTGACCGACCTGCGTGAGCGATTGGCCGGGGCGCGTCTGCGCGATCACTCCAAGGCCTTCAACACCGCCCGCATCCAGGCGTTGGAACTGGATAATCTGTTCGATGTCGGGATGGCGATCGCGGTATCTGCCTTGCATCGCAAGGAAAGTCGGGGGGCGCATTCCCGGCCGGATTACCCCGAGCGCGACGACATGCAATGGATGAAGCACAGTCTGTATTTCAAAGCGGGGGACGTCATGGACTACAAGCCGGTGCGCACCAAGCCGTTGACGGTGGAGACCTTCCCGCCCAAGCCGAGGGTCTATTGATGAGCCTGGAACGCAGCTTCACTGTAGGAGCGGGCTTGCCCGCGAACGACGGGTTCCCGCGACGCGAACGTCGCCGCGCGTCCTTCGCGGGCAAGCCCGCTCCTACAGGGCATGGCACAGTCCCTGGGGCGTGAACCGATGAAATTCGAGATCTATCGCTATCACCCGGAAACCGACAGCAAGCCGCGCATGCAGGCCTACGAGGTCGAGGTCGAGCGCGGAATGATGCTCCGTGACGCCTTGCTCGCGATTCAGGCGGAGGATGAAACCTTCGCGTTCCGGCATTCCTGCGGTGAAGGTGTCTGCGGCTCCGATGGCGTCAATGTCAACGGTGTGAACTGTCTTGCCTGCACGACCCCGGTTTCCGAATTGAAGCCACCGGTGCAGGTCAGGCCGATGCCAGGTCGTCCGGTGATCCGTGATCTGGTCGTGGATATGAGCCAGTTCTACAACCAATACCAGTCGGTCGATCCCTGGTTGAAGCGCACCGAACCCAACCCCGAGCACGAAATTCGCCAGAGCCCGGCGCATCGCGATCAGCTCGACGGCCTTTACGAATGCATCATGTGCGGCTGCTGTTCCACCTCCTGTCCCTCGTTCTGGTGGAACCCGGACAAGTTCCTGGGCCCCCAGGCGCTGCTGACGGCGGCGCGCTTCGTGCTCGATTCACGGGATCAGGCGACGGCTCAGCGTCTTGATGCGCTGGAAGGTCCGTACAAGCTGTTCCGCTGTCACACCATCATGTCCTGCGTGGAAGTCTGTCCGAAGGGTCTCAATCCAACCCGGGCGATCGGCCAGCTCAAGGCGATGATGCTCAAGGACGCAGTTTGAGCGATCCGGAGCCATTGCCGACGGTCGAGCGCCTGCGTTGGCAGTGTCGGCGCGGAATGCTGGAACTCGATCTTGCCCTCGGCGCGTATCTGGAAACCCGCTACGCCGGGTTGGATGAAACCGGCAAGCGTGCGTTCATCGAACTCCTCGCGCTAGATGATCCCACCCTCAATGCCTGGTTGCTTGGAAACAGCACACCGGCAGATCGCGACACCGCCTCATTGATGGGTGCCGTGCGTGCCGCAGCACGCACGTCCGCCTAGTGAAAAAGCAGGGAATCCCGGCCCAGGCAAAGGCCGTGTGAATTGGCCTCGGAGCCTGATTCGGCAAGGGTTTGCGGTGCCCGATGAGGCATCCGGATGTGGTAGACTCGCGCGCTTACTTGAAGCGGTCACATAAACCAATACAAAGACCGCTGCAGCCTCTCTGAAAACCCTGTTCAGGGAGGCGCCAAAGCCGAGGAAAGTCCCCGCGATGAGTGACGACGACAACGACGACAACGACCTGCCGGTTACGGAAGAAGCCGGTGGTGCCCCGGGGGATGGCTCTGGTGGCGGTTCTGGTGATGGCGGCGTCGGAAACGAGGTCTTTGCTCGTGAGGTAGTGCCGCGCAATCTCGAAGACGAGATGCGCCAGTCTTACCTGGACTACGCCATGAGCGTGATCGTCGGTCGCGCCTTGCCGGACGTTCGGGACGGGCTCAAGCCCGTCCATCGTCGCGTGCTGTACGCGATGAGCGAGCTCGGCAACGACTGGAACAAGGCCTACAAGAAATCCGCTCGCGTGGTCGGTGACGTTATCGGTAAGTACCACCCGCACGGCGACACGGCGGTCTACGACACCATCGTGCGCATGGCGCAGCCGTTCTCGCTGCGGTACATGCTGGTCGATGGTCAGGGCAACTTCGGTTCCATCGACGGCGACGCCCCGGCGGCGATGCGTTACACCGAGGTGCGCATGGCGCGCATCGCGACCGAACTGCTCGCCGACCTGGACAAGGAAACCGTCGATTTCGTCCCCAACTACGACGAATCCGAAAAAGAGCCGGCGGTGCTGCCGGCCAAGTTCCCGAATCTGCTGGTCAACGGTTCCGCCGGCATCGCGGTGGGCATGGCGACCAATATCCCGCCGCACAACCTGACCGAGGTCGTGAACGCCTGCATCGCCTCGATCGACGATCCGGACATCGATATCGACGGGCTGATGGAGTACGTGCCCGGTCCGGATTTCCCGACCGCCGGCCTGATCAACGGTGCCGCCGGTATCCGCGAGGCCTACAACACCGGTCGCGGTCGGATCTATGTGCGCGCCCGCGCCCATTTCGAAGGCGACGAGGGTGGCAAGCAGAGCATCGTTACCACCGAATTGCCGTACCAGGTCAACAAAGCCCGTCTGCTTGAAAAGATTGCCGAACTGGTCAAGGAAAAGCGCATCGAGGGTATCACTGCGCTGCGCGATGAGTCCGACAAGGACGGCATGCGCATGGTCATCGAGCTGCGTCGCGGTGAGGTACCGGAGGTCGTGCTCAACAACCTCTACAAGCATACCCAGATGCAGACCGTGTTCGGCATCAACGTGGTGGCGCTGGTCGATGGCCAGCCGCGCCTGCTGAACCTGAAGCAACTGATCGATTACTTCATCCGACACCGCCGCGAGGTGGTGACCCGCCGCACCATCTTCGAATTGCGCAAAGCCCGTGCCCGTGCGCATGTGCTCGAAGGTCTGGCGGTCGCGCTGGCCAATATTGACGAGATCATCGAATTGATCCGTCGTTCGCCGAATCCGGCGGAGGCCAAGGAGCAACTGGTTGCCAAAGCCTGGGCCCCGGGTGGCGTGTCTGCGCTGCTGGATCGTACTGGGGCCAATGCCACGCGTCCGGACGATCTGGAAGATCAATACGGTCTGCTCGAGGACGGTTATCACCTGTCTCCGATTCAGGCTCAGGCCATCCTGGATCTTCGTCTGCACCGTCTGACCGGGCTGGAACAGGACAAGATCATCAGCGAGTTCCAGGACCTGATGGGGCAGATCGCCGACCTGCTGGAAATCCTCGCCGATCCGGATCGTCTGATGCAGGTCATCCGTGACGAACTGGTCGCGGTGCGCGATCAGTACGGCGATGCGCGTCGCACCGAAATCATGGATAAGCATCTCGATCTGACTCTGGAAGACCTGATTACCGAGGAAGACGTGGTGGTCACCCTGTCGCACGCCGGGTACGCCAAGGCGCAGTCGTTGGATGCGTATCAGGCGCAGCGTCGTGGCGGGCGTGGCAAGGCGGCGACCTCGATGAAGGAAGAGGATTTCGTCGACAAGCTGTTCATCGCCAACACCCACGATTACATCCTGTGCTTCTCCAGTCGTGGGCGGGTGTACTGGCTCAAGGTATACGAATTGCCCCAGGGTGGACGCACCGCGCGCGGCAAGCCCCTGGTCAATCTGCTGCCCTTGGAGGCGGATGAGCGCATCAACGCGATCCTGCCGGTGCGCAACTTCGAGGCCGATCAATATCTGTTCTTCGCGACCGCCAGCGGCACCGTCAAGAAGACGCCGTTGCGCGATTATTCGCGTCCCCGCGCCAGCGGCATCATCGCCGTCGATCTGCGGGAAGACGATTACCTGATCGATGTCGCCCTGACCGAAGGCAATTCCGACGTGATGCTGTTCTCCAGCGCCGGCAAGGTGATCCGCTTCAACGAGGTCGATGTGCGTTCGATGGGGCGTTCCTCCTGCGGCGTGCGCGGCATGCGTCTGACCGCCGACGATCAGCGCGTGATTGCGATGATCGTGGTCGGGGATGGCCACGTCCTTACCGTCACCGAAAACGGCTTTGGCAAACGGACGCCGGTCGATCAATACCCGCTGCGCGGTCGTGGCGGCATGGGCGTGCTGGCGATGGCCGAGTCCGAGCGCAACGGTGCCGTGGTCGGCGCGGTCCAGGTCGATGAGAACCACGAGCTGATGCTCATCACCAGCGGTGGCACCCTGGTGCGGACACGGGTAGCGGAAGTCTCCGTGCTCAGCCGTGCGACCCAGGGCGTGAAGATGATCGCCCTGACCAAGGACGAGAAACTGGTCGGTCTGGACCGCATCGAAGGCATGGGTGAGGACGATGCCGACGGCGATGAGGCTGACACGGACGTGTCGGGCGACGCGTCCGAGGCGTGACCCTCAAACAGGGTGCGGTGAATGCCGCACCCTGTTTGGTCCTAGTCTGCTTAGGAACCTCTAGAGCGTCCGTTCCGAGACGCTCAATTCCCGCCAGGCGCCGGGTGCCAGCCCGGCATCGAGCTGAATCGATCCGATTGCGTCGCGATGCAGTTCGACGACCTTGTTGCCGACGGCGGCGAACATGCGTCTGACCTGATGGTATTTGCCTTCCCGGATTGCCAGCTGGCAATGCGTCGGATCGATCAGGATGAGTTCGGCGGGGCGGGTCGCGTTCTTCTCGTTTCGGAGTTCGACGCCATTGCGCAGCGTGTCTGCGTCGGCATCGCTCAAGGGTTCGGCCAGGGTGACGTGATAACGCTTGGCCTTGGCGTGATTCGGTGAGGTGATGCGGTGCGACCAGTCGCCATCGGTGGTGATCAGCACCAGACCGGTGGTGTCGGCATCGAGGCGTCCGGCGATATGCAGATGATCGCGCCAGCTTTCTGGCAGCAGTTCGAACACGCTGGGGTGATGACTGTCCTTCTGCGTGCAGACGTAATCGAGCGGCTTGTTGAGCATCAAATAGCGCGTGCCCACTGCGACCACGGGTTGGTCGTCGAGGCGCACATCGTCGCCCGGTTCAATGTGGCGGGCGGCGTCGCGACAGGGCTCGCCGTTCACCGCCACCCAGCCACGACGGATCGCACGTTGCGCCAGGGCGCGGCTGAAGTCGGCCACGTTGTTGGCGAGGAATTTGTCCAGACGTTGGCGCTCAGCTTTCATCGAGGACCTTGTACCCGGCGCTTTCAACGGCGGATTTCAGGGCGCTGATCTCGAAGCCGTCGCCATGAATGGTGACGATGCCGCTGGCGAGATCGGGTTCGGCGAGTTCGACCCCGGGTACGCCTTCCAGCGAGCGTTTCACGCTGGCGACGCAATGCGGGCAGCTCATGCCCTCGACGTTCAGTTTGGCGTCCACATCTTTCTCCTCGATTTTGGGGGTCGGCATCCAGCGCTGCTTCAGGCGGCGCAGGTTCAGATAAAGAATCAGGGCGATGACCAGCAGCGCCGAGACGCGATTGAGCGTGGCCGCACCGTGTTCGTGGGCGTGCGTCGGTGTCGATGCCTGATCCAGCACGAAGTCGAAACCGAGTCCAAACACGATGCTCATCACGATCACGGTGCCGAGGTAGACCGCCAGCAGTCGTCCGCCCAGCACCCGATAGACGGCGCCCAACGTAGCGATGTTGGTGGCCGGCCCGGCCATCAGGAACACCAGTGCGGTGCCCAGAGGCATGCCAGCCGCGATGAACGAGGCCGCGATCGGCACCGACGCGGTGGTGCAGACATAAAGCGGTGTGGCGATGGCCAGCATCAGCAACATGCCGGTGATGCCCTGTGCCCAGCTGAGCTGGGTGAAGAAATTGTCCGGTACTGCGACGGTGATCGCGGCGGCGACCAGGACCCCGATCAGCAACCATTGATCGATGGCCGCGAACATGTCGTAAACCGCGTAATGCAGGGCTTCGAGCCAGCGCGGGCGGCTGAATCGCGGTTCGCTCGGGTTGTCGGTGGGTGGACGGGTCGGAGGCGCCGGGGCGACCTTGTCGGCCAGCAGCCCACCGATCAGCCCGGTGATGAACGCCGCGAACACCTTGAAGATCGCGAATGGCCAACCCAGGAAGCTGGCGCTGACCAGGATGGAATCGACGCCCGTCTGCGGTGTGCTGATCAGGAAAGACGTGGTTGCGCCATTCGATGCGCCTTCCCGTTTCAGACCCAGGGCAGTGGGTACCACGCCGCAGGAACATAAGGGCATGGGGACGCCGATCAGGGCCGCACGCATGTTGCTCCCGAAACCGGGTTTGCTCATCTGACGATGGATCAGCGAAGGCGGCAGCAATACATGCAGCGCACCGGCAATCAGCGTGCCCGCGATCAGGGCCGGTGAGAGTTCGAGAAAGACGCGCCAGACTTCGAGTAAGTAGTCATTGATCATGTTCGTGGAGTGTACGTCCGTGCAGGGCGATGCATGTATATGCTGAGTGTTCAGGCTCACCCAGCAGAATTGACGATTGAACAACAACCGCCTTCCGGAGATCACCTACCAGTTGCGTCTGCGGGTCGCTCGTCCGCTGCGCCTGCGGGTGGGGAGCCTGGGCGAGGTCGATCTGCCCGCCGGCGACTACCTCTACACCGGCAGTGCGAAGCGCAACATGGATGCACGCATCGCCCGGCACCTGCGTCGCGTCAAGCCATTGCGCTGGCATATCGATTACCTGACCGTGCATCCGGACGTGGAGATTCTCGATATCAGACGATCGGTATTGCCGGAATGTGCCTTGAATCAGATCGTGGCCGGTGAGGTGGCGGTGCCCGGATTTGGGTCCTCGGACTGTCGTCACGGGTGTAAATCCCATCTGAAACGGATTGCAACGCTACAGGACATTACGCGCACGGTGCGGTAGTCGTTACCGCGCAGGTCTGCACCGCATTGGTGCGTTGTGCGCTTGCCCGTCGGTCTGTTGGTGCATGCCGCGCGGGGGAATTCCGCCGGAATGCCTGTCAGGCATTGGGTTCGATCGGGCGCTGGCAGAGTAAATGCTTTGCTGCATGTTCCATGCACATCGAACCCGGGAGCCGTCTTGGCCGACCTCAAACCCAGTGTTTCCGATGATTTTCGTGCCCGTCTTGTCGAGCACCTTGAGCGAATATATGGCGAATCCCGCGCCGTTGGGGTTGCCGACTCCCTGGTGGAACGGATCAGTCGCTGGCGACGCCGATACAAGCCCAGGAAGTTGCCCGTCTCCGAGGCTTGCTGGGATCAGGCCAAGTCGGTACTGATCACCTACGGAGACAGCATCCAGCAGTCCGGTGAGCCGCCGCTGCAGACGCTGCACCGCTTTCTCGATGCCCATCTGCGCGGGGTCGTGGACACCATCCACATCCTACCGTTTTTCCCCTACAGCTCCGACGACGGCTTTTCGGTAATCGACTACCGCGAAGTCAATCCGCATCTGGGCGACTGGCCCGACATTGCCGCAATCAACGACGGCTTCGACCTGATGGTCGATCTGGTGATCAATCACTGTTCCAGCCAGAGCTTGTGGTTCTTCGATTACGTCGCCGATGTCGCGCCGTACAACGATTATTTCATCGAGGCGGACCCCAGCGATGCCTTGTCGCTGGTCACCCGCCCACGGAGCAGCACCCTGCTCAAGGAGGTGCGGACCCATCGCGGTCTCAAGCATCTGTGGGCGACGTTCAGTCATGACCAGATCGATCTGAATTTCGCGAATCCGAGCGTGCTGCTGGAGATGCTCGACGTCATGTTGAAATACGTCGCGGCAGGCACCCGCATCCTGCGTCTCGATGCGATCGCGTATCTGTGGAAGGACGTCGGCACCAACTGCATCCATCGACCGCAGACCCACGAAGTCGTGAAGCTGATCCGCGACGTACTCTCGGAGGTGGAACCGCACTGTCTGCTGCTCACCGAGACCAATGTCCCCGATGCCGAGAACCGCAGCTACTTCGGTGAGGGCGACGAGGCGCAGATGGTTTACCAGTTCCCGTTGCCGCCTTTGTTGCTGCATGCCCTGCATACCGGACGTACGCAGTATCTGACGGCATGGGCAAAGGACGTCGAAGCCAATCCGCCGCCGCCCGGTTGTACCTTTCTCAACTTCACCGCCTCGCATGACGGCGTTGGCCTGCGCCCGCTGGAAGGTCTCGTACCTCCCGATGAGGTGAAGATGTTGTTGCATGGCATGCACCGTCGCGGCGGCTTTCTCTCGAGCCGTCGCAATACCGACGGTTCGGAAAGCCCTTATGAGCTCAATATCAGTTACTTCGATGCGTTCCGTGAGCCCCGTCTGGCCAATGATCCGCATCACATTCCCTGTTTCCTGATTTCCCAGATCGTTGCGTTGTCGATGCAAGGTGTTCCGGCCTTGTATATCCACTCGCTGACGGCGACGCATAACGACGAACTGGGCGTGGAGCTGCTCGGTCGAACCCGAGCGATCAACCGTCGTCGTTGGGATGCGCACGAGCTCGAGCATCTGATCCGCGATCGCGGCAGTGAGACCGGGCAGGTGTTCGCCGAACTCACCCGGATCCTGCGGCTGCGTGCGCAACATCCGGCCTTCCATCCGGATGGACCACAGCGGGTCCTCGACCTCGATCATCAACTTTTCGGCCTGGAACGACGCGCCCCGGACGACAGCGAGCGCATCCTCTGCCTGTTCAACTTCACGCCGGTGGAACAGCGTGTTGCCGTCCAGGGCCTGCTTTCTGAAAGCACCTCCGTGGTCTGGTCTGATCTGCTGTCGGGCGGTCCGGCAGAGATCGATGCGGGGCAGGTTGTGTTGGCCCCGTATGCGGCCTGTTGGCTGGTGGATTCGGCGCCCTTGTGATCGCCTTGAGCCGAGTGTTGGCCAGCGACTGGGTCGTGTTCACCGATCTCGACGGCACGCTGCTGGATCACCATGACTATCAGGCCGCGCCGGCCCTGCCGATGCTCACGCGTCTTCAGGCGGATGGCATCGCGGTGGTGCCGGCGACCAGCAAGACACGGGCGGAACTGGAACTGCTGCTGGCGCGGCTTCCCCTGTCCGGCGCGGCGATCGTCGAGAACGGGGCGAGTGTGCACCTGCCGGCAGATTGGCCAGGCCATGAACTGTTCGAGTCGGCGATCGATTACGCCACCGTGTTGACGGTTCTCGAGGGCTTGAAACCCCGGTTCCGCTTTCGCGGATTCCACGATCTTGGTGTTGAAGGTATTGCCCGCGAAACCGGCCTGAGCCTGGCTCAAGCCACGCTGGCGGCGCGCCGTCAGGCTAGTGAGCCGGTGCTCTGGCAGGACACGGATAGCGCCCTCGCCGAGTTTTCCGCTGCGTTGGTACCCGCCGGGTTGCGGGTGATCCGGGGTGGGCGTTTCGTGCATGTACTCGGCGCGCAAGCGGACAAGGCCCATAGCGTCGAACGGATGCTGGCCGGGCTGCATCGACGGGGGTGGCGGGGGCGGAGCCTGGCGCTTGGCGATGCGCCCAATGATCACGCGATGTTGTCCCGGGCGGATGTCGCCGTGGTGGTGCGCAATCCGCACTCCCCGCACATGCCCGACCTCGGTAACAAGCGGATTTACCAGACCCAGGAGACGGGTCCGGCGGGATGGGCCGAGGCCATCGGCCATCTGATTTACCACGACACGGGAGAAACGGATGAGTGACTTCATGCAGGACGGGGTGATCGCCACCCTGCACAAGCTGCGCGATCGTCCGATCGACGAACTGGAAGCCGAACTGGTCGCGTTTTCACGTCGTCGCTCGATGACGCTGGTGCTGCCCAGCCTGTATTCGGAACTGGAGGGTGAGGCATTGCCGCGCATCGTCGATGCATTGCGGAAGGTCCCGTATCTCGCACAGATCGTGATCGGGTTGGATCGTGCCACCGAGGCGGAATTCCAGCACGCCCGTGCGTTTTTCGCTTGTCTGCCGCAACCCAAGCGCATTCTCTGGAACGACGGGCCGCGCCTGCGCGAACTGGATGCCGAACTGGCGTCCCACGGGCTGGCACCGACGCAGATGGGCAAAGGGCGCAACGTCTGGTACTGCTTCGGCTATTCGTTGGCCCGTGGTAAGACCGGGCAGGGCACGGACTGCATCGGGCTGCACGACTGCGACATCCTTACCTACGACCGTTATCTGCCCGCACGCCTGTTCTATCCGGTCGCCGATCCGACCTCGGAGATCAAGTTCAGCAAGGGTTATTACTCCCGGATCGATCAGGACCGCCTGAGCGGACGGGTCACCCGTCTGTTCGTGCTGCCCTTGATCCGCTCCCTGCGAACCATGCTCGGTGCCAACGCCTATCTCGAATATCTGGACAGTTTCCGCTATCCGCTCTCGGGTGAATTCGCGTTGCGCAGCGACGTGGTGGAAAGCATCCGCATTCCCGATGACTGGGGTCTGGAGATCGGCGTCCTGTCGGAGGTGTATCGCAATCTGCACACCCGCCAGATCTGCCAGGTGGACATTGCCGATGTCTACGATCACAAGCATCAGGCGCTGTCGGCAGAAGATGCCGGCAAGGGGCTGAGCCGGATGAGTACCGAGATCGCCAAATCGGTATTCCGCAAGCTCGCGACCGAGGGTGTGGTGTTGTCGTCGGGATTCATTCGCACCCTCAAGGCGACCTATCTTCGATCAGCGCTGGACATGCTCGGGCGCTACAAGATCGATGCCTCCATCAATGGGTTGAACTTTGATTGCCACGGTGAGGAACAGGCCATCGAGAACTTCATGCAGGGCATCATCACGGCGGGTACACAATTTCTGGAAAATCCGCTGGAAGTCCCCTTCATTCCCAACTGGGCGCGGGTGTTCGATGCGGTGCCGGATTTCGGCGAACGCTTTGTGGCCGCCGTCGAGGCCGACAACGCCTGAGCTACCCAACCGCGCAGGACGGAGCGGATTGACGGAGCAACTCTGGGTGATTGTTTGCCGCGTCACCGCTAAGTTGCGCTTCTGGCATTGTCTGGAGAGGCGGAAATGACGGCGGATGGCAAAACCCGGTCGCGGCCCGTGGCACGGGTGGTCGATGCGAAATCCCTGAAGGAAGGCGGCGGCTTTCCGGTGCGGCGTCCGTTTCCGGTGGCGGGCTTCTCGTTCTTCGATCCCTTCCTGTTGCTGGATGAGATGGGTCCGGTTGATTGGCCGCCAAACGCGGCCATCGGCGCGCCACCGCATCCGCATCGCGGTTTTGAGACGGTCACCTATCTGCTCGATGGGGCGATGCAGCACCGTGATTCCGGCGGCCATGCCGGGGATCTGAATCCCGGCGATGTGCAATGGATGACCGCCGGCGCGGGGGTGGTGCATTCGGAGCTGCCGCATCCGGATTTCCAGAAAACCGGCGGGCGTATGCATGGCTTCCAGTTGTGGGTGAATCTGCCCGCCGCCGAAAAGATGATTGCACCGCGTTATCAGGATATTCCCGCCAGCGAGATACCCAAGGCATGCAGTGCCGATGGCAAGGTTGAGGTGACGGTGATTGCCGGGGAGTGTTTGGGCGAGAAGGCGGTGATCGACACCCGTATCCCGATCACCTATCTGCATCTGTGTATTCATCCCGGCGGGGGGATCGAGCAGCCGTTGTCGGTCGGGCATAACGCTGTGGCGTATGTCTTCGACGGCAGGCTTCTGGTGGGGGAGGCGAAGACGTCGGTCGTCAGTGGCCAGGCGGCATTGCTCGGCGATGGCGACCGGGTACGTCTGGCTGTATCCGAGAATGCCGATGGCCCGGCGCAACTGTTGCTGCTTGCCGGGCCGCCGCTGAACGAGCCGGTCGCACGGCATGGCCCATTCGTGATGAATACCGCCGCCGAGATCGAACAGGCGATCATCGACTATCGTGATGGTCGTCTCGGCGGTTCAATCGACTGAAACCAGAAGGAATACAGACCATGAGTGACGCGCCCGTGATTGCCAGGAAAGGCCCTTATATCGTCGAGCTGGAAGCCGGCAAGACTTACTACTGGTGCGCCTGCGGACGCAGCGCGAACCAGCCGTTCTGCGATGGTTCGCATAAAGGCACGGCCTTTTCCCCGAAGGCATTCAGTGTCGAGGAAAGCCGTAAAGCCGGGTTGTGCGGGTGCAAGCACACCGCCAATCCGCCGTTCTGTGACGGCAGCCACAAGGGACTTGCGGATTAACGCAGGGATAATTCGTCGGTAAGGGGGAGGGCAATTCGAGGCGCTGACGATATACTGTTCATTAAAACAGTTATGAGTTTTGTCGATGCTTTGGTTGGCCCTCTGTTTTCCACTGTTGCCGCTGGAGGCACTGACCCGGGGCGACGATGTCCGGCAACCGGCAGCGGTTGAACTCGGGCGGCGCTTGTGGCGAGTCAACGCGGCTGCCCGTGAGTTCGGCGTGCAGCCGGATATGTCCATCAATGCGGCCCTGGCACTGGCGCCCGATCTGCGGGTGCGGGTACGCAATGAGGTCTATGAGCGGCGTGCGCTCGAAGAGATTGCCGGCTGGGTCCTGCAGTTCAGTCCGCAGATCAGCCTTATATCAGGGCAGGGACTGTTGCTCGAGATCGGTGCCAGTCTGCGTTTGTTCGGAGGTCTTGATGCCTTGTTGAGCCTGATCCGCAGTGGTCTGCCGGAGTTGGGGTTCAGTTTTCAGGATGCCGTGTTGCCGACCCCCACAGCAGCCTGGATGGCGGCTCGTCTGGGAGTGTCGTTGCGGGTGTGTGCGTCGGCGGGGCTGGTTTCGGCTCTGGGGCCTTTGGATGTCGGCAGTCTGGGGGTGTCGGCCAAGATGGAATTGCGGCTGCGCGGCATGGGGCTGCATCGTATCGAGCAGTTGCTGAAATTGCCGCGCAAGGGGCTGGCGAAGCGTCTCGGTGCCGACGTTCTGGCCCGGCTCGATCGTGCCGTGGGTCGGTTGCCCGACCCACGTCCTCATTGGCAGCCGCCCGCGCATTTTGACAATTCCATTGATTTACCGGTCGAGGCCGAGGGCGGTGCGTCGCTGCGCTTTGCCCTGCACCGTCTGGTGCTGGCATTGAGCGGGTTTCTGCGCGGTTCCGATGCCGGAGCGGGGCGTCTGGAGCTGCTTTTTCATCATCGTGAGCAGGGTCCCACTCCGCTGATCCTGAATCTCATGACCCCGGGACGCGATGTGACGCATCTCGAAGGTCTGATCATGACCCGTCTGGATCGTTTGCCGTTGCCGGCACCGGTTACCGCAATCCGTCTGATTTGTGACGATGTGCGGCGTTTCGAGACTGCGTCCGAGGATCTGTTCGGCCTGCGACGCAAGGCCGATGAGGCGGTGCCGGAATTGATTGAGCGTCTGCGCGCCCGCCTTGGGGATGCGCAGGTTCATGGTCTGTGTGCGCTTGAGGATCATCGTCCTGAACAGGCCTGGGCAAGACATTCTTCGAGCGTGTCGCCGTCGCATGTTCGGCGTCCTTTGTGGTTGTTGCGGCAACCACGCCCCATCGAGACGCGGCGTCTGTATCGGGTCAGCGGCCCGGAGCGGATCGAAACAGGATGGTGGGATGGGCATGAGGTGGCGCGCGATTACTTTGTCGCACAGACACGGGATGGGCGACGGCTATGGATATATCGATCCCGATCGGATCTGGGTATCTGGTATCTGCACGGTCTGTTTGCCTGATCCGATCCTGCCCCAAGCCGACACATGCCCGGGAGGGAAGGCACTGCACTGGTGCGTATTCTTGGGGTTGCGCGTATACGTGCCGGGTTGGTTTTGTTGGTAACTGCCAGATATTTAAGGGGTTAACAAAGTTTCGTCATTTGTGGCACAGGCGATGCAATTCAGGAATCAGACATTTGTTGAGGCCATTGCGGTCATTCACGGGACCGCCCCTTATCTGTCATGGAGGACGGATTGCGATTCCTGCTCCGCCGCCCGTGACCCTGCCGGAGTCGAGCCTGGCAAATCACGGCGGAGTCGGGATGAGCGAATCGTGTTGTGTTGCGTGTTGCCCCGGCCATTGGCCGGGGTTTTTTTTATGCCTAGAACGAAAAAGCCGCCCGAAGGCGGCTTTCGCGATCAGACCCGAACAGCGATGTTTAGCTGAAGGCCTGTCCCGGCTTGACGCCCAGGGCTTTGAGGATGATCGCCATCGGGCAGAACCCGGTGAACGCGGACTGCAGCAGGTTGAAGCCGACGAAGCCGGTGAACCACAGCCAGTTGATGTTGTGGTAAACGGCCAGAACCGCGCTGAGCATGATGAACAGGCCGGCGACGGCGAGAACGATACGATCGATGGACATGGTGGGAACTCCCATAATTTCGCCTGAAAAGTGGGGCGCAATTATGGGGATATAGATTTTTTTAGCAAGCGTATTAAACGCTTGAATCGATGCGTTTGCAGCGGGTTTGGGCGTAGTTCAGCCGCCGGTCAGCGACATGAAACGGACGATTTTGTCCGGTTCCTCTCGGAATTCGTGACGTTCGGGTTTGAGGTCGATCGCTTCGAGAATGGCGGCCTTAAGGCCGTCGTCATCAATGCCGGCGCGGAGCAGAGGGCGGAGTTCGAAGCGGTCGTTCTGGCCGAGACACAGATACAACGTCCCTTCCACGGATAACCGCACCCGATTGCAGGTTTCACAGAAGTGCTGGGAGATCGGGGTGATGAAACCGATGCGTGTATCGGTACCGGCAATCTGAACGTAACGCGCCGGGCCGCCGCCGGGCATGACGCCACCGGTGACCGAGGTGATCAGATCGAAGCGCTTGCCGAGATCGGCGCGGACCCGTTGCAGATCCAGGTAATGGTCGCCGGCGTCGCGACCGCTGTCGCCGACGGGCATGGTCTCGATCAGGCGCAAGGTGAAGCCATGTTCGATACAGAAATCCACCATGTCGGGGATCTCATGTTCGTTGACGCCGCGCATCGCCACCATGTTGATCTTGATCGGGTTGAGGCCCGCGAGCTTCGCGGCCATCAGGCCGTCGATGACCTTGTCGAGACGACCGCCACGGGTGGTATCGCGAAAGGTGTCCGCATTAAGCGAATCGAGGCTGACATTGATACGGTGGACGCCCGCAGACTTGATCGCTTCGGCATGTTTTGCCAATTGCATGGCATTGGTGGAAAGCGACAAGTCTTCAACGCCGGGCAGCCGACCGAGACGCCCGGCCAGTTCCGGGAGATCGCGACGCACCAGCGGTTCGCCGCCGGTAAGACGGACGCGCTTGACACCCAGGGCGGCGAAGGCACCGATGACCCGTTCGATCTCGTCGAAAGTCAGCCACTCATCCGGCTCCGCGAAGTCCTTGAAGGACTTGGGCATGCAGTAGACGCAACGCAGGTCGCATCGATCCGTCACCGAGAGACGGATGTACTCGATGGGACGTTGGAAACGGTCGATCAGCATGAAGGGCTTACCCGGAAATCAGCATCTGGCCGAGAGTAGACCAGCGTAATGTCGGGAAACATGCGAGGTCCGCAGGGAGATTGACCGGTGATAAGGAGAATCAGTATTTGCTGATTTTCCGGCGCGATGTGACTTGTGAGGACCGCAAAATGAAAAAGCCCGGCGCTTGGCCGGGCTTTTTAGGCACTGCACTTAAGTTAGGGCTTATTTGCCCAGCGCGGAGAAGTGCGCGGCCAGCCCGGCGATGTCGGCGTCCGACAGCGGCATGGACATGGCTTTCATGGTCGGGTTGCTGCGCGCGCCGGACTTGTACTCGTTCATGGCGGCAGTGAACTGGTCGGCCGGCATGCCGGCGAGATCCGGAGCGGTCGGGCTGCCGGCACGGTGACAACCCGTGCACATGGACGGGTCGGCAGCGAAAGAAGCAGCCGGAAGGACGGAAAGGGCCAGGGCCAGAGCGGCGATCTTTTTCATGCGATACATCCTCCAAAGGATATTTATAAGTGATCTGACCTTCGACATGTCCGGGCGGGGTCTGATTGTCAGTTCCGAAACGACCGGTAAATGCGGAGGACAGGGGATTATAAGGGTATTCAATAATTCGTTGAAAGATTTCGCTAATAACTCGTGTTGCCTGACGCGTGTCATTTACCGCATTTGGGGTATGATGCGCCCCGTTTGTCACAATAGGCAGTCGCTAATATGTCGATGTGTCGATTTTGACAGCCCCTTTCCGCATCGGGGAGCTCCGGGCGCAAGCGTTTGGATATGAACCCCGCCCATCAAAAAAGAGTGAGTTGAGGAGACGACATGACGATCCGTTCTCTCGTCAGTGTGACCGCGCTGACCGTTGGTCTGCTTGGCATGACCGGCGCGCACGCCGCAGGCGACGCAGCGGCCGGCAAGATCAAGGCGAACACCTGCCTGGGTTGCCATGCAGTGCCGAGCATTACCAACGCCTATCCGACCTATCATGTGCCCAAGGTGTCCGGCCAGCACGCCGATTACATCGTTGCCGCGCTGAAGGGTTACAAGGACGGTTCCCGTGCCCACAAGACCATGCACGCCAACGCGGCGTCCCTGAGCGATCAGGATATGGCGGACATCGGCGCGTTCTTCGCAGCCGGTGGCAAGTAAGGCAAGGGGAGATTCGACAATGAACAAGCTGATGATTTCCGTGGCCCTGTCTGCGGCGCTGGTTTCCGGTAATGCCCTGGCCGCGTTGGCGGTGGGCGATGCCGCTGCCGGCAAGACCAAGTCCGCGACCTGTGCCGGTTGCCACGGTGCGGACGGCAACAGTGCCGCCGGTGCCGGTTTCCCGCGTCTGGCCGGTCAGTATCCGGATTACCTCGTTCAGGCCCTCAAGGCCTACAAGTCCGGCGAGCGCAAGAACCCGATCATGTCCGGCTTCGCCGCCGGCCTGACCGATGCGGACATCAACGATCTCGCTGCGTACTTCGCGTCGCAGAAGGGTCTTGAGGTCCTGCAGGGCGAATAAGCCTCGCGACTTTCGCCGCGTGGTTCGAACGGCGACACCATTTCCGATGGTGTCGCCGTTTTTGTTTGGGGCGTAGGCAAGTACCATGCGCGCCCATGAGCCCAATCCCGCTAAAAACCCGCTTTGCCCCCAGTCCGACCGGGCGAATCCATCTCGGCAATGTCCGCACTGCCTTGTTCAATGCACTCGCTGCACGCCATGCCGATGGCCGGTTCCTGCTTCGTATTGAGGATACGGATGCGGAACGCAGTCGTGATGAGCATGTCGATGCCTTATGCGCGGATCTCCATTGGCTGGGTCTCGATTGGCAGGAAGGGGTCGGCGTGGAACCCGAGGGCGATGCCGGCCCGTATCGGCAGTCCCAGCGCGACGCAGTTTATGCCCGTTATTTCCGTGCACTCGAAGACGCAGGCCGCGTCTATCCGTGTTTTTGCTCGCAGGAACAGCTTGCCCTGTCGCGCAAGTTGCAGCGCAGCGCCGGGCAGGCACCGCGATATGCCGGAACCTGTGCGCACCTGAGTGCGGCGGAGGTACAGGCGAAACTTGCGCAGGGCCTGCAGCCGACCCTGCGCTTCCGGGTCCCGCAAGGCGAGGTCATCGAATACACCGACATCGTTCAGGGCGACAAACGGTTTCTCAGCGACGACATCGGCGATTTCATCATCCGTCGTGCGGACGGTACTCCCGCCTTCTTTTTCACCAATGCCATCGACGACGCATTGATGGGCGTCAGCCATGTTCTGCGTGGTGTCGATCATGAGACCAATACGCCGCGTCAGCGGATGTTGCTGCAGGCGCTGGGCCTGCGTGCCCCGATCTATGGTCACATCTCGCTGGTGGTGGGGGCGGACGGCAAGCCGTTGTCCAAACGCAGCGGCTCGCGCAGCATCGAAGCACTCCGTGCGGAAGGGTATTTGCCGGGCGCGATCCTCAATCTGCTCGCCCGTCTCGGTCATAAATACGAAAACGACCGATTCCTGGATGATGCGGGTCTGGTGGCCGGTTTCGATCTGCAGCGTCTCGGGCGCGCACCGGCGCGCTACGACGAGGCCCAGTTGCGGCACTGGCAGAAAGAGGCGCTGTCACGTCTGGACGACGCGGCGTTTGCCGCCTGGCTGAGTGGACATCTGGCTGCCGTTCCCGACGCCGAACGTGTCCGCTTCGTGCAAGCGGTGCGCGACAACATCGCGATGCCCGGGGACGCGGATTTCTGGGCGACGCGCGTTTACACCGACGCGCTGGACATTTCTGCCGACGCCCGCGTCGAGATCGTCCAGGCCGGATCGGATTTTTATGCCGCCGCTCTCGACGCGCTCAATCAGTCCGACCTGGACTTCAAGGTGTTCTCCAAGGCTGTCGGCAGCGCATGCGGAGTCAAGGGAAAGGCCTTGTTCATGCCCTTGCGTGCCGCGTTGACCGGGGAGGTACATGGCCCGAATCTGGGCGAGATCCTGCCGTTGATCGGTCGGGAGCGTGCGCACGCCCGGTTGCAGGCGGCGCGAACCCCCTAAGGAACCTCTGATCTATTCAGACGGGATTCAAATGGATGAATGAAATCGTGGGGTTCAAAGCGCGAAACGCCGCGAATAGCCCGCTGTTCGTAAGTTTTGCAACGCGCAAAGTCGTGATTTCAGACTTCAGATCAACCGTGCATGAATAGATCAGAGGTTCCCTAAACGCGTTGTTGGACTGATCCCCGGCTGCCCGGGTTGGTAAACTCCGCCCATTCTCCTGCTTCAAGGCGCCACGATGCTTCAGGTCTACAACACGCTCAGCAAGAGCAAGGAAACCTTCACCCCGATCGAACCCGGCAAGGTCCGCATGTATGTCTGCGGCATGACCGTGTACGACTACTGCCACCTCGGCCACGCCCGGGTGATGGTGGTGTTCGACGTGATCACCCGTTACCTGCGCCATCGCGGCTACGACGTGACCTACGTGCGCAACGTCACCGACATCGACGACAAGATCATCAACCGCGCCAACGAGAACGGTGAGCCCTTCCACGCGCTGACCACGCGCTTCATCGACGCGATGCATGAGGATTCCGACGCGCTCGGCGTGATCCCGCCGGACATCGAACCGAAGGCCACCGACTCCATCCCGGAAATCCTCGCGATGGTGCAGACGCTGATCGACAAGGGCCACGCCTACGTGGGCCCCAAAAATGGTGACATGGGCGGCGACGTCTACTACGACGTCTCCACCTTCGCGACCTACGGCAAGCTGTCCGGCAAGGACCCGGCTGATCTGCGCGCCGGTGAGCGCATCGCCGTCAACGAGGCCAAGACCGACCCGCTCGACTTCGTGCTGTGGAAGGCCGCCAAGCCGGGCGAGCCGTCCTGGGAATCGCCCTGGGGTGCGGGCCGCCCCGGCTGGCACATCGAATGCTCGGCGATGTCCACCCACGAACTCGGCGACCATTTCGACATCCACGGCGGCGGCATGGACCTGACCTTCCCGCACCATGAGAACGAGATCGCCCAGTCCGAGGGCGCGACCGGCCACCCGTTCGTGAACTACTGGCTGCACAACGGTTTCGTGCGCATCAACGAGGAGAAGATGTCCAAGTCGCTGGGCAACTTCTTCACCGTGCGCGAGATCCTCGCCCGTTATCAGGCCGAGGTGGTGCGCTACTTCATCCTGACCAGCCAGTACCGCTCGCCGTTGAACTACGACGAGGAGCACCTGGAGAACGCCAAGGGCGCGCTGACCCGCTTCTACACCGCGTTGCGCGGTCTGGCCGATGCCGAGCCCGCGCGCGGCGGCGAACTCGAAGCCCGATTCGATGCGGCGATGGACGATGACTTCAACACGCCGGAAGCCCTCGCCGTGCTGTTCGAACTCGCCCGTTCCGTGAACAAGGCAAAGGAAGAAGGCCGCCCCGAGGCCGCCGCTCTCGGCGCGCTCCTGAAGAAGCTGGCCGGTGTGCTCGGTCTGCTTCAGGGTGATCCGGAGGCTTATTTGAAGGGGGGCGAAAGCGAGGGCGGGTTGTCCAGCGAGCAGGTCGAAGCCTTGATTGCGGCACGTAACCAAGCCCGTGCCGAGCGCAACTGGGCTGAGGCGGATCGTTTGCGCGACGAACTGGCTGCCGCCCGTATCGTGCTCGAAGACGGCGCGGGTGGAACCACCTGGCGGCGGGGTTGAAGCGCACCTTGAAGGGATTTAATCGCGTCTTGCCCGTCGTGCTGGCGCTGTTTGCCGGGTGCGCGAGCGGGACGTTTGCAGACGCCGCTATGTCGCCTGCCGATACCGCCTTGCAAGCGCTCAATGCCTTGCGGGCGCAGGCCGGTATGGACGGATTCAGCACGGAAGGGCGACTCGCTGCGGCGGCACTCGGGCACGCCCGTTACCTGCTGGCCCAGCCGGGGGCGGGGCATGTGCAACGTCGCGGTGGCACCGGTTTTACTGGAGTCGAGCCCCTGGATCGGGCCCGTGCTGCGCGTTATCCCGCGATGCTCGTCAGCGAGAATGTGGCTCAGGGAAATACCGATGCGGATCGTGCCCTCGCAGGGCTGATGGCGGCCATTTACCACCGTTTCGGTTTCCTGGATTTCGACGTTGACAGCGTCGGCATCGGTTATGCCGCTTATCGCAATCGAGAGTCCAGTGCAGGTTATGTGTTCCTGATGGGCAACTCGGCGCTCGCCCGCCTCTGTGGCGGCAAGAATTTCGAAGGCAACGGGCAGTATGTCTATTCGGTCTGCGACCCAGATATTCGTATTGAGAAGCGTGTTTACGATGGGGCGCGAGGGCGGTTCGCGTTGAAACAGCCAGAGGTCGTGGTCTGGCCCCCCGCTGACATGCAGGACGTGCCGCCGGCATTCTTCGACGAGAGCCCGGATCCGTTGCCCGATCACGAGGTTTCCGGTTACCCGATCTCCGTCTCGATCAATCCGTATCGGGTCGGAACGGTACGAGCCCACGATTTCCGACTCGTCGATCTGGATAGTGGCAAGGCGGTCAGCAATCTTCGCCGCATGGATGTCTCCACGGACCCGAACCGCAAGCTGGACGATCACCAGTTCGCCTGGTTTCCGTTGCAGAGATTGAAATGGGGTGGGCATTACGAGGCCAGTGTCACCCTGAATCTGGACGGGCGGGTGGAAAGCCGTCGCTGGCGTTTTCAGGTGCGCGATGTGCCGCGTCCTTTCTATACCGTTCGCGTGGGTACAGACCAGCAGGCCTTCGTTACCGACGCGGATGGGTGGCTGACCGTGTTCGTGCCACCGGGCGGGCGGCGCGGGGTGCAACGCCTGACCACCCTGGAATACCGCTATCCGGAAGGCGCCTCGGTGGAGAGCGAGTTTTTCGACGGCAACACCCTGCGTATCCGGCTGCGAGGCCAACCGGGGACCAAAGTCCGATTTGAGACCGACGGGGGCATCCACTTCGATGTCGTCCTTGCGGCCCGGCGACGTTGAATCCCTGACAATCCAGGGTGGCCCTGAGTGCCGAATTCCCGGTAAATGTCCGTCATGAATGCCATCAAACTCATCGTTTTCGACTGGGACGGCACCTTGGTCGATTCCGAGCATCGCATCGTGACCGCGATGCAGGATGCGATCCGGGATGCCGGGCTGCCGCCCTTGCCGACGGACACGTTGAAGAACGTCATCGGCCTCGGCCTGGGTATTGCCATCGAGACCCTGTTGCCGGACTGCGACCGGGCGGTGCATCAGGCGGTGGCCGATGCATACCGCCATCATTTCCTTGCCGCCGATAAACATGCTGTCAGCTTCCCGGATGCCGGTCCGGTGCTCAAGACTCTCGCGGATCGCGATTATTTTCTTGGGGTGGCGACCGGCAAGAGCCGACACGGGCTGGATCGCGATCTTGATGAGACCGGTTTCAAGACTTACTTCCACGCTACCCGCTGCGCCGATGAAACCCATTCCAAGCCGCATCCCCAGATGCTTTTCGATGTCATGGAACGAGTCGGTGTCGAAGCGCACGAAACCTTGATGATCGGCGATACCGAATACGACCTGCAGATGGCCCGCAATGCCGGTGCTGCCTCGGTTGGTGTCGCCTATGGCGTGCATGAGCCGGATCGCCTGCACCGTCATGATCCGCTGATCATCCTGGATCGCCTTGGCGATCTGATCCCCTTTCTCGATCGGAGTGGCCACTCATGAGTGACGACAAGCAGGAAACGACGGATTTCAGCACTGGTGGCGGTAAGCGGCGCGATCCGCATTGGGAGCGCGATCTGCTCAATCGCATCGCCTTCGCGAGCATCAATGAACAGCGCCGCGCGCGGCGCTGGAATGTGTTCTTCAAGTTGCTGCTGGCGATATACCTGTTCAGTTTTCTCGCGATATTTCTCGTCGAGGAGGTCGATACCGGGGCTTTGTCCGATGAGGACCACACCGCGATGGTCGATGTCTTCGGAGTGATCTCGGCGGATGCCGATGCCAATGCCGAAAACATCATTCTCGGTCTTCAGGATGCCTTTGAGGACAAGCACACCAAGGGCGTAATCCTGCGTCTGGATACGCCCGGCGGCGCGCCGGTGCAGGCGGGCATGATCAACGATGAGATTCATCGTCTGCGCAAGAAATACCCGGACATCCCGGTGTACGCAGTGATCGAGGATATGTGCGCGTCCGGGGGGTATTACATCGCCGCAGCGGCGGACAGGATTTACGCCGACAAGGCCAGCATCGTCGGTTCCATCGGGGTACGCATGGATGGCTTCGGTTTCGTCGATACCCTGGACAAACTCGGCGTTGAACGTCGCTTGTTGACGGCCGGTGAACACAAGGCGTTGCTCGATCCGTTTTCACCGGTCGATGAACGAGAGAAGACCCACATCAAGGGTCTGCTGGACGACATTCACCGCCAGTTCATCGAAGTCGTCAAGATTGGGCGTGGCGACCGCCTCAAGGCGGACCCCAAGCTGTTCAGCGGCCTGATCTGGACCGGCGAGCAGGCGCTCGATCTCGGTCTGGTGGACGCGTTGGGCAGCGCGGAATGGGTGGCTCGCGAGGTGGTAGGGGCAGAGGAAATCGTCAATTTCACCCCCGTCCCGGATGTCTGGCAGCGTTTCGCCGACCGTATTGGCGCTGGCGCTGCCGCGCACTTCGCGGCGGAAATGGGTATTGGAAAGCCGCAGTTGCGCTGATCGCCGCCATCGCGTTCAACGCCGGGAGGCCGGAGCCATCGGGTTTTGCCCGCTTGCAGCGAGCGGGCGGTGGTGCCGCCCCCCGGTATGTCTTTCCGCAACGCCGGTCGGGTTGCGTTTATCATGCGAGCCCCGCGTTCCAGGCGTTCCCCGATTTCCTGCATTGAACGCCGTTCAACGCCAAGCACGAAGGTTCCTTTCGATATGCAGTCCGGCCCCCGCGAAATCGTCACCCCATTTCGGCCCATCCCGCTGGACGTGCCCGAGGGCATGGCGCCCAACGAGTTCTTCAACAGCACCGAGAATCTCAACGATCTGGTTCATAACAACGGTCTGCTGGTGAACCCGGAGAACCTGCTGCTGTATCGCAAGGCGCTGGGCCACTCGAACGTTTTTGACACCTCGATCATCTACAACACCTCCCAGACCGTGTTGAACCCGCTGGGTCGCCCGGTGCGCCGGACCCAGGTGCCGGAGGGGGTGCGCGATGTCTGGAACCGCATGAACCGGATCGCCATCCGCTACATGCTGGAGCAGTTTCCGGACCCGTCCGAACACCTGGTGCTGGCCGGCGAGGCGAGTCTCGACGCGACCTGGCCGTTGACTGCTCTGGGGGTGCCCAGCATTCGCATGCTGCATAACCACTTCATCGTGTTCCCGATGGCCGGATTGCGGGATGCAAAGCTGGCCGATCCCTCCAATCCGAACCTTACCGATGGTGGGCAGCACAGCCTGTTTCAGGCCTATATGCATAAGGTTTACCGGGAATTCTTCGCCCGTGCGCTCAAGCTGGAGGTGCTCAAGCCGGCCAGCGATGAAGACACGCGTCTGGCTTTGACCGGCTACCCGCAGGGTCTGCCTGCCTGGGAGATTCAGGGTGGCGTCGATGCCCTCGATGACATTCGCTTCTGGCGTGAATACGACCTGATCCTGCAAGGCTTCCTGGATTTCTACCGCACTTTCTTCAGCCAGGTGTCGTCGCGCAACGCCAAGCCCTTGCCCGATCTGCACTTCCCGGAAGAAGTGCGCGCCGTGTTGCTGTTCAACGACGATTTCATGGGCACCGCGCGGCGCGTGCGCGAGCGCTGCATGGTGGACGCAAAGTACGCCAACGCCATCCGTTGGCAACCGGCGTTCAAGCAGCTCATCTATCGCAACGATGCGGGCAAGCTGATCGTCACGATTTCACAGAATTCGATCGGCAATGCGATCACCGAGCTGCTCGGGGTGGTGGTCAAGCGGGTGCCGGATGCCGATGCCTACGAGCGTGATGAGCCCCGCCTGGTCGAACATCTGCTGGCGTTGCGCGAACGACTTGCCGACGCGGATCTGGGGCGTCGCATTGCCACCAGTCATTGGCCGGATTAATCGCGCAAGACGTCTATAGTCTGGCGTTCGGGCAGGCATTGGCCCGGTGATTGAAGGCACATGAAAATGAAGCGCACACAGTGGGGATGGAACGCCTGCCTGATCGGCACGGTGTTGGGCTTGGTGACCGGAATTCGCTGTGCGGGAGCGGCGCCGCAGAGCTTCAAGGTCGGGGTCGTTCCGCAATATGAAGTCAGCGAACTGCATGAGATCTGGGGCGCGCTGCTGACCCGTTTGGGGCAGAAACTGGGCGCCGATTTCCAACTGGTCGGGTCACCGTCGATCCCGGCTTTCGAACAGGCCCTGGCCAGCGGGACCTACGATTTCGCCTATCTCAATCCGTATGACATGGTGGTAGCGCATCGCGCGGCGGGTTACGAGCCCTTGCTTCGTGATATCAGCAACAACCTGCACGGGATACTGGTGGTGGCGAAGGACAGTCCCATCAAGTCGGTCACCGAGTTGAACGGCAAGCCGGTCGCCTTTCCTGCGCCCAATGCGCTGGGTGCATCGCTGCTCATGCGTGCCGAACTGCAGGATCGGTTCGGTGTCGCGGTCGAGCCGCGTTACGTGAAAACGCACGATTCGGTCTATCTGAACGTGGTGCTGGGTGAGGTCGTTGCCGGCGGCGGCGTGCTCCGGACCCTCGATCGACAGAGCGCGCCGATTCGGGATGCCTTGCGAATTCTCCACACCACCAATGCCGTACCGTCGCACCCCATTGCGGTGCATCCTCGCGTCGCCAGGGAATGGCGGGAGAAAGTGGTCGAGGCGCTGATGGCGATGGCGGAGGGCGGCGAAGACCGTAAACTGCTCAAGGCGGTTCCGATGCAGGAGCCGGGTCCGGTGACGTATGCCGACTACCAGGCCTTGGAAGCCATGGGTTTGAACCGTTTCTACGTATCGCCGAAATAGCGGAACGACATCCGGCATGAATTTCAGTCTTGGTATTCGCGGCAAACTGACGCTCCCATTGTTGCTGGCCTTCCTGTTCTTCGTGGTGATCCTGCACCTGTCGTGGATTCCACGACAGTTGGAGATCGGTCGGGCTGCGTTCATCGAGAATCAGCGCGAATTGCTGTCGGCCCTGGAACCCGATCTGCGCCGCCAGTTGATCTCCCGGGATCTGGCGACGCTGCATGCCAGCCTCACCGATCAGATGACGCGCCGTAGCGCCGACTGGAAACAGCTCGAACTGTTCAATGCTGAGGGGCGACGCCTTTACCCACTTGCAGCGCCGCCCGAGGCGTCCGCCGGCGCGTTTGAAACCGACATCGACTATCGCTTGAGCGATGCCGATATTGATCTGGGGCGGATCGTGCTGCGTCTGGATTGGGAACGGCATTACCGCAAGACGCTTGCGGACGTTCGCGAGCTGGAACTGTTTCTCCTGGTGGCGTTCGGATTGGTATTCCTGATCAGCCTGTTCTGGCAGAACGCACTGGTTCGGAATCCACTCTGGCATCTGGAAAGAGCGGCACAGCGTCTGGCGGACGGCGATTTTGATGCCCAGTTGCCGCCGGTGCGGGGGGATGAGATCGGGCGTCTCACCGATGGGGGGGATGGAAATAAAGTGATCTGAGCGCGCGCGATTATTTTGCGCCGCGGTATCGGCGAGATCGCATGCGGCGCGTCTAAGTCGTTGATTTTCCGGTTCCGTGGCGCGGACCAGCGAAAAACAGTGACCGCGCGCACCGGATCATATTAAGTTGCCGCAGAACTGAAAACGCGGCATTTCTGCCGCGTCGTTGTTCCGAATGTGGAATTGCGCATGCGCGAAAATGCGGTTCGCGCACCCTCATGCAACAGCGCGCTGTTGTTTGATCGGATACCACCACCAATGGTCGGTGGTGATTTCCGGGGCGCGGCCACCCTGCACCAGGTCGGACAAGTCGGCCTCGCCGCGACGGGCGTGCTCGTAGCGGAAAAACTCGTTGACCTGGTCGGCGTGGTCGAGCCAGTAGGCGTCGACGGCGTCGATCAGGGCGCGCTCCTCATCGGTCCATGTGTCGCGGACGAACTCCATCGCCGAGCGAGCCGGCAGCAGCTCGTCGCCATCGTATTCCCAGTCCTTTCTGTCATTGCTGACGATCTCATACCAGCGCAGGTATTCGACCATCAGCTCTCTATCAGTCAGTGAAACCACTTGGTTATCCCTCGTGCCGGTTGTTTGATCGCGGGCACGTCGTCTGTTATCGATGATAGTCGCTTGGCGGATCGGATGTGCAGGGTCTCGATCTGGTTTGATGCGACATCCACCACGACCAGACTGACCGCGCCCTTACGCCGGCGCTCCGTGAACAGGGCTTTCATGCGCCCCCGTCTCACCGAGACGTGAACGTCGCGATCACCTCGGCGGATGATATCGATCGCGGCCTGGCCGTAACCCGCAGCGCTCCCCCAGTGACGCCGCCCGTGCTTTTCCAAGTGCTCAGCCATGCTGTCTGGACTAGACCACCTGGCTGTCTTGCTGCGCTCTATCAAGGCCTCTGTCTCTTTGCGGCTCAGGGGTTCGCGGTTGAATGTCTTACTCTGCCAGCGGTCCACCTCTGTCTGCTCGACCACCGCCGTCGACCCTACAGGCACCTGGTGGCGCGCACTGAAATACGCGACCGTGATCGTGCGACAGAGGAAGTGATACGGCGGCGAGGCCGTGCCGGGGGGTAGATCGCCGGTCTTGATGCCGGCCAGCGCCGACGCATCCCGGTGCATCACCCACACCTCTTTGGCGCTGACCAGGTCGCGGGTTTTGATGGCTGCCAGATAGTCGTCGCGCTGCTGGCTCAGCTTGCTGACCGGGATCACCCGGCCATGCATCGATCGACATTGCTGTGTCGTGTGCTCGTCGAGGTGCGCCCGGACCTGCACATACTCCACGGCGGCACGCTCATAGCCGGTGACGCGGCCCATCTCGCGGGTCTTGGTCGCGGTGTGGTCGGCGAGCATCTCCCAGTAGCCGGTACCCATCGGCGAGGCGCCCGCGAAGTCCTCGGCGAGGCGCTGCGCGAGCTGCTCGCGGGTCATGCCGGCGCGGAAATAGTCGTCGAGCGCACGGGTCATCTTGTCCTGGACGTGGCTATTCCACGAATTGCCCACCCAATACAGATTGCCCTCCGCGATCACGTCTAGAGCGTCGAGGTCGGGGCGCATAAATCCGATGTCGACACCCGTCGCGCGCCCGATCTCATCGGCGCCGACGCGGAAGATCGCGTCGGACAGGCGCAGCACCGGGCCGCGCATCGCAGCCTCCAGTGCCGGGCCGCCCATGTGCTTGCGGATCGCGGCCAGGATCGGCGCGCGATCCGCCGCGACGAAGTCGCCCGGCCCCAGCTCGCGCAGCCGGTCCAGACCCTCAATGATCGCCTCGCGGCCCTGCTCGTTGGCCGTGCGCGTAATGGCGTCGCGCAGCTCGTCATAGAGGCGCTGCCAGGCCTTGGCGTCCTTGATGACGACCTGCCGCATCAGGCGCAGGTCGACGGCATCGGAGAGGAGATCGGCGGCACTCACAGGCGGGCCTCCAGTGCGGTGATTTGAGCGGTCAGGGCGGCGCGCGCCGCCTCATCCTTGCCGCCATCCAACAGGCGCCGCAGAGAGGCGATCTCGGAGAGCAGCTCGCGGCGTGCATCCGCCTTGGCGCGGGCGGTCGCGTCCGGCGTCGGTGTGGTGTCGTGGTCATCCCAGCGGCGCAGCGCCAGCCAGCCCTGCGCGTAGATCGGGGTCGAGCCCGCCGGCAGCAGGCGGCGCGCCTCCGCCTCTGCCTTGGCCGCGCGGATGATGCGCGCGGCGGTGTCGGCATCCGGCTTGATCTTCTGCCCCCACGTCATGGCGGCTTCGTTGCGGCCTCGCTTAAGGCCGAACGCCGACCAGAATTTGTCGAACGCCTCGCGCTGGTCGCCCAGCTCGCGGTACCAGTCCCGCGAGGCGCGCGGCTCGGCGGCTTTGTGGTCGCCGTGGCCTCTCTCTGATAGGCGCTCCCATAGGCGCTCGGCATAGGCGATGGCCTTGTCGACCTGGAACTCGACGAAGGGGAGAAACTCGGCGGATGCGTGACGGATGAAGGCGGTGCGCTCTCGGCTCATGCGGCTTTCTTCGGTGCGGGTTTGCGGGGCCGCACCGGTCGCGTGTCGAGCTGCTCATAGGTGCGGAAGGTATGGTCGCAGGCAGGGCAGCGGCGCAGGCGCTCGACGGCCACGCCGTGCTGCTGGGTATTGGTCACGCGGGTCGGCGCCCCGCAACACGGGCAATTCATCGCACGCCGTCCTGCGCCTGGCGCTGCGCCAGCCAGTGCTCGAGACCGTTGATGATCTTGGTCGCTCCGGTGCGGGTCAGCATCCGCTGATGCGAGACCTTCGCCGTGCGCACCACGAACGCGGTCAGGTTCGGGTCCTCCCAGCCGCGCGACCACCCCAGGTCGCGCGCCAGGCCGCCGATGTGGTCGACCTGCGCCTGTGTCGGGCGATCGCCGCCGGCACCCTGGCCACCGCGTGTCTTGCGCGCGTCGAGATACCCGCCACGGCGCAGCTCGCGCACCTTCGCGTCGAGCTGGTCGACCGATAACTCGCGCGCCGATGTCTGGCCGGTGCCATCCGACAGCCAGGCGCGATAGAGCGCGATCATATCGGCGTCCGGCCCGTCCTCCGACCAGTTGCGGATCTCGAAACGGATCGCCGCGCCCTTGTGCAGCAGGCCAAGGGCGGTATTGCGCGGGGAGCGTTTACGCGGCGAAGGCATAGCGCAGCATCATTTGGGCGCAGGCCGCTTGCATCGGGACCTGCCCGTTCCCGAGGGCTTCGATGCGAGCGCGTCGATCGGCCACCCCATGAACCAGGCGCCCCACGCCGGGTTCAACTGACCACCATCCGACATAGCCCCGATCACCTCCCGCAGCGGGCGCGCATTCGTCGCCGATTTCGCCGGAGAGGTGCTTTTCCAGTCTGACGCGATCAGCATCGGCAGCAGTCGCAGCCAGCCCGTGATCGCCGGCACGTCCTGCCCGTCCCGGTGCTGATACGCTCGCCCGCATTTGTCGGTGGCCGTCATCGTCGGCGCCACGCTGGGCAAGGCAAAACCACCGAGCACGAAAGTGCGGGGCACCAACAGCGGACGCGGTGAGCACCAGCCACTCCGCATCGAACCCCAGGGCGGCAAGGTCGGATAGGACGACATCAAGCCCGCGAGAGGTAATTGCAGGGGAATTTTCGAGCCAGACGGACGATGGTCGAAGCGCATCGACCACCCGGACCACTTCCGACCATAGGCCCGACCTTGCGCCGCCGATGCCGTGCCCAGAACCAGCGAGGGAAATATCCTGGCAAGGGAAGCCTGCTGCGAGCTGATCCACTCGCCCGGCGTAGTCGGATGGATTGAACATCCGCACGTCACACTCGTGCACCCGCAGACCGGGCCACCACCCGGCGTCGGCGCGGGCGCGCAGCTCGTCGCAGGCAAAGGCGCTCCACTCGACGGCGCCGACCGGCTCGTGTCCGAGGATGAGATCGGCGTAAAGCCCCCCCCCAGCGCCGGCGAAGAGGTGCAGGGTTCGCACGTCACGCGGCCTCCGCCGGCAACAGGTCCGCGAGAATCCCGGGATTGGTCAGGCGGTATTCGTAGACGCGCCCGCCGTCCTCGCTCGTGCCAGCGGTGCGGGACTCGACCACGAGGCCGTTGCGGCGCAGTTCGCTGATGTCGGTCGAGACCGCCACCGAGCGGGTCGTGCTCGCGATTTCCCATGTCGTGTGCCACTGGCCGTCGGCCAGCGCGCGGGCGGTGCGCTGTAGGCGCTTGCTGTTCATGATCTGGGCGGCGTGCATGGCGCTACTCCATATATAGAGGTGTCGGCTGCTCATCAGTCCGGGGCCACCACGCCCCGGAGACAGGCCACCGCCGCAACGGCGGCCTGTTTCGCGCTGGGTGCGTCAGTCCGCGCGCACCTCGATATGCGACAGCGCCACCGGCAGGCGTGCGCCCTGCACCGGCACCACGGCCTGGCCGGCGAGCGACACCGACGCGGGGCCGGTGGTCACCGTCGGCACCGACTCGTGCTTGCCGAGCTGCACCAGGTGCGCGAACACCCGGCAGCCGGGCGGCGAGCGACGATTCCACTCGCGAGCCAGCACCTCGCCGGTGCCGCGCACGCCCATGGACTCCGAAGCCGGCACGCTGCGCGCCGCCTGCGCCGCGCCGCTCATCACGCCGCCTCCGCCGGCGCGGCGCGGAACTGCACCACGCGGGACGTGCTGATCGTCAGCGCCGCACGCACCTGCGCGCTCAGCGGGTCGTCAGCATCGGCGGCCAGGTCCTTGAGCTTGTCCGTCGGCTTGTAGCTGATGGCCTCCTCGACCAGGTCGGAGAAGCGATTGCCCAGCGCGCCGTGCAGCGCGCCGGCGTCGCTCACCTTTACGGTCTCGCGGCCCGAGACCGTGCAGCGGCACAGGCCGGGCAGCACCACGGCGTCGCCGTCGTCCAAGCGCTTGAGGATCGCCGCGTTGAGGCGGTCCAAGTCCGCCTTGGCCTCCTCCATGCGGCGTTTCGCGTCCCAGGCCTGCGAGACCAGCTCGCGGGTGGACTTGCTCGCGGTCTCGCGGTTGCCGTCGCGCTCGATATGGCCGGACGGGGTGACCAGTTTCAGGTTCGGTTGGGTCATGGGTGTAATCTCCGATTCGGGCGGTCGCCCGTGGGTTGTGAATGAGTTGGCTGCTCGTCAGTACCGGCGCACCACCGCCGGCAGACCTCGGGCGATCGCCCGCCCGAGGTTTCGCGTCACAGGTCGCCCGCGCGGCGCGCCGCCTCCACCGGGTCAACAGCCAGCATCAGCGCCATCGTGGGTCGGTGCCTCTCCGAGCAGCTCGGGCAGGCGCCCTGCACCAGGCCGTCGGACCACTCGCCGCACAGATCGCAGTCCCCGGAGCGCAGCGGCGCATCAGCGGAGATCCCGGCCTCGCGCCGCAGCGCCTCGGTGATCGCCATCGATCGGCGGCACAGGTCCAGCGCCGCCTGGTTGCGCGCGTCCTCGACGATCCAGTGCCCGTCACTCGGCGAGCTGTGCAGCTCGCGGATCACGGCCGCCATCGCCTCCATCGTGTCGATGATGTCTTTGGTTCTCATGGCGTCAGTCCTCAACGAAGGGCTCCAGCGGACGCCCGTGATAGGTGAGTGAGTCGATCGTGTCGCGTTGGGCGCGAACGGCCTTGCGGGCTTTCGTGCCGCTGGCCGGCCACGGAAAGAGCTTGCGAGCCACATGCAGGCGCAGGGTGCGCAGCGCGCGCGGAAACACGGCGATGCGTCGAGCCCCCCCCTGGAACGACGGATGCGCACTCAGACGGCGCAGATCGCGGGCGACGGCGCAGCGGAGCTGGTCGGCGTCGACCAGGTCGGCGATTTCGGTGGCGTTGCTCATGAGCAAACCTCCGCGTCTCGCGATTCATGAGCAGCCACGACCGCGCCGATCAGGGGGCGCAGCTCGATCGCGTAGGTTTCTTTGTCGACCTCAATGATCAAAGCGCCAGAACCGATCGCCTTGCTTACCTGGATGACGTGCTCGTCATTGCTGGCTGTGGCGATGCTCTCGCGCAAAATCAGGGGGCGGCCCATCGGCTTGAGCGGAACAGTGATGTTGATGCTGTTGCTCATGCCGCCTCCTCGCCGGACATCCCGGCCATGTCGTGTTGCGCGGCGTCGAGCACCGCGTCGGTGAGCGTTGCCAGCTCAGCCGCAGCCATCACCCGGCGGCAGGCGTCGGCCAGCTCGGCGGCCAGGCCCCAGTTGCCGCCGGTGATCTTCTGCCAGCGCTGGGCGATCGCCTTCGGCACCTCGCCGAACTCGGGCTTGAGCTGGTAGCCGGTCGACGCGGTCAGCCCCTGCGGGCCGGTGAAGTTGGTCATGCGCACCTGCTTGGCACCGATCCGGCGGCGGAGCTGGGCGAGATACGTCATCGTGCGTGCGTCGTGCAGGGTCTGCGTCAGGATGTCCGTACCGATCAGCACCAGCGCCGCGCCGTCCTCGTCGGAGAAGATGCGCAGCGTCTCCAGCAGCTTCCAGGTCAGATGATTGGCCTCGTCGAAGATCAGCACCGGGCGTTCATCCGGTGTGGTGGTCTCGACGCGGCGGGCGATCTCCAGCCGGCAGCCCATCAGCACGGTGCCGTAAGCGCCCTGGCGCTCCAGCCCCAGCGCGTCGGCGATCAAGCCCATCAGGTCGGGCCGCGCCATGCCGGCGAAACAGCACACCCGCAGCACACCCGGCAGCGTGGCCAGGTGCTTGCTCAGTTCGGTCTTGCCGGTGCCCGGCGCACCGGTCACCAGACCGATGCGGGTGGTCGACGCGCGCGTCGCCTCCAGCATCTTCTCGGCGTCGCGCGCCTGTTTGGTTTTGATGTAGTGGTCCACTATGATCACCTCGTCTGAAGTGCCCCATCGGGGCGGTTCGAGGGGTCGGTGGCAGCCGGCCCCTTTTTGTTTTCGGTGAAGTGCTCGCCCCGATAACGCGGCGCGTCCATCAGCGCATCGATCTTTCGGTGAGCCTCTTCGATGGCCGACTCCATCGGTATGCCGTGAGCCTCAAGCAGCGACGCCAACACCAAGAGCACGTCGCCGGCTTCCTGTGTCGGGTTTCCGCGTTTGCCGCGGATCGCGTCGGCCAATTCCGCCACCTCGCACAACAACTGCGCGGTGCGCGCATCCCATTGCGTGCTCCATCCGCGAGCGCGGCAAAGCAGTACGGCGCGAGGCCCAAGCCGGCAGATATCCGCGTCACTCATCACCCCACCCCACAGCGTCGAGATACGGATCTTCGTCGTCGCCCCACTGGCTCAACTGCCCGGCGGACGCGCGGCGCACCTGCTGGTCGTCGAGCGCGCGGCTCGCCTCCTGCTCGACGGCGGCCAGCATCGCGGCGATTTCCTCGGTCACCTCCACGCGCGTCCCGATGGGCGCCTCCGGCATGGCCGGGCTGTGCGTGTTGTGGCGGCGCAGTTCCTCGACCAGGTCGAGCAGGTCGCAGTCCTGCTTGCGTTCCGCGATCCAGCGGCGCAGCTCGCCGTGGCGGCGGCTCTGCTCCTTGGCGCCGGCCAGGTCGAGCGCGTGGAAGGCCGGATCGGGCAGCGCGCAGCACAGCAGGTCGTCGCTCCCAGGCCGGAACACGAAGCAAAAGCGAGGGTCATGCGCCGGGATGCGCACCCGCACCTTGCGGGTGCTGAGCGGCAGCAGGCGGTCGTGCGTGTAATAGACGGTCCCGCCGGTGCGCGGCGTGTACTGCACCCGGCCCTGATGCACCGTGCGCTCCAGCTCGTCGGCGAACGACAGCAGCAGCGCCAGGCTATCGACCGCCACGCGGCGCCAGCCGGCGTCGATGTGCTGCTGGTAGACCTCGCGCGGCGAGCGCTTCGCCAGCGATCCGCTCTGTGCCTTGTTGTGGTAGCGGGTCAGCGCCACGTTCAGCGCGTCCAGCAGATCGCGCGGCCCGCCGGGGAACGACACCGGCGCCTTGCCCACGTTATGGGTCTTCTTGCGCATCCGATCCCCGCCGACGTAACCCGGCAGCATGGAGATCACCGTATTGATGACCGAGAAAATCCCCTCGATCGGCTTGGCCGGCGCGTTGTAGGCGCGGGCGCGGATCAGCTCGCCGCGCACGTCATCGACCGCCGAGCGGGTGCGCGGGTCCGCGTCCGACAGCAAGGACACCTGCATGTGTGCAGACATCCGCGAGAGCTGCGCGAACCCGGTCAGCATCTCCGCCCAGTTGTATTCGCTGCCGTTGTCCAGATAGAGGCGGCGCGGCAGGCCCCACGAGGCGCACATGCTCGCGAACGAGGCCGCCACCTGTAGCCGCGTCACGCCCCGGCCCTTGGGTGGGATGTAGATCGACAGCCACAGGCGGTTGGTCGCCATGTCGAGCCACGAGATCAGCCGCGCGGTGACCTGCGAGCCGTCCTCGCGGTCCAGGTAGATGTCCAGCGGCGTCACGTCGCCCACCACCAGGTCCATCGGCAGCATCCCCTCGCGGTGGCGGCGGATGCGCGGAATCATGGTGTCAAAGAAGGCCTTCGCGTCGTTGTCGTGCATCGCCACCTTGGCGAACTCGCGCTCCGCCTCCACCCGGCGGCGGCTCACGGTGCAGCAATGCGCCAGCACCTCGCGGCCCATCGTCTCGCCGGCCTCGGCCAGCGCCTGCTCGCTGCGCTCCACCAGCCAGGTACCGGCCAGGTCCGCGCACTCGCGCCAGCCGGCCACGCCGGAGCGCCACAGCGAACGCACATAGGTGGTCAGCTCGGTGGTGATCGCCGCGACGCGCTCCGCGCCCAGGCGCTCGGCCAGCGCCGAATCCCACTCGCGCGAGACCTGCACGCGCCCACGGCCCTTGTCCTTGCGCGGCTTGTCGGCCAGGGCCGCCACGCCGCCGCGCTCATAGTCGCGAATCCAGTTGCGCAGGCTCGACACGCTCACCGTCGTCTCGCGGCCCCCCGGCTTGATGTGCCGGCGGCTCGCGATCTCATGCACCATCCGGTTGCGCTCGCCGCTGCCGGCGGGGTGCTCCAGCACCGGGCGGATCAACGTCAGGCGCCACAGGCCCACGGCCATGCGCTCGGTGGCGCGCGGGTCGATACTCACCGGCGCGGACACCGTCGCCGCCGGCTCGGCGGGTTCGACCGGCGAGGCCGGCTCAAGCTGTCCGCCGTGGCGCTCCAGCCAGGCCGCGAACAGCGGCTCCGGCAGCGAATCCGGGCGGCAGGCCAGCACGCCGCCGACCTCCTGCACGTCCAGCACCACGCCCTGCCAGGTCTCGCCACGTTTGCCGCGACACAGCGCATCGCGGGCATTGGCCGGCGCGATGCCGGCCAGGTTGCTCAGGCGGTTCGCGTCCAGCCAATCGACCACCGGGGCGGTGGTAGACGGCGCGGGCGCGGACGGGCGCAGGGGGATGACGTTGGTCATGCAGACGGCGCCCGGTAAGACTTCACGGCCTGGATCAGCGCCTCGGCCTCATCCAGGCCGATGGTGATCTCGACCGCCCCGCACCAGATGACCACCTCGGCGCCCAGGCGCATGAGGTTCAGGTGCGTCCACCGGTCATCTTCCTGCCACCGCACCGGCAGCGCCGTGCCGAACAGGATCAGACCGCGCATGGAGTCGACCAGCGACGGCAGCATGATCATGGGCAGATAGATCGACTCGCGATCACTGATCCGCACCACTGCCTGCCCCGCGCGGGAGCCCGATGTCCGCACGGTGATCATTGCAGCACCACGCCGCTGAGCCGCAGCAGCTCGTCGAGCAGATCGGGCAGTTCGTCGAAGATGTCCGCCGCCGCGCGCACGGCCAGCACGTCCTCCGGCATGTCCAGCCCGTCCGCGATGTCGCGCAGCGCGACCGCGAGCTGGCGCATCGCCTCCGCCTCCTTGCTCATCGACCACCGTCCTTGGTCACCGTGTAGCCGGTGCCCAGGTGGTAGCCGTGCCGCAAGATCGACCACATCACGATGCGGCGGTCCTCCGGGCCGAGGGTGCGGATCAGGTTCGCCACGTCGTCGCCGTTCTTCTTGCGGCGCCCCTTGGGCGCGGCCCCGGCCCCGGCGCCGACCAGGGCGCGGAATTGGCGGGTGCTGAGCTTGGCGGCTTCTTCAATCGGCACGCCGGCGATGGTCCCGGCCTCGGCGTCGATGATTTCCTCGCGCTGGCGACGGTCGAGCTTGACGAGGGCGTCGAGTTTGACGCCGGGCAAATGTCCCAACGTTGGGACATTTGCCGCTAAGTTATTGAAAACCAATACCTCGGCACGGGCCGCGAAGCGGTGAGCAGTGGATTTCGCCACGCTGAGCCGCTTGAGAGCAGCCAGGTATTGGCCGTGCTCAGACTGTTTCTTGATGGCCAAGATGTGAACGCCGAACGCCATAGCGTCGCGCTCCATGCCTTGCCATGCCTCGGCGGCAGCGGCGACAGCGTGTTCATACTCGAACCCCTCGCCGGCCACATAAGCGGCGGCGCGGGCGGTATCCAGGGTCGCGATGGCTTGGTCGGTCATGCCGCCTCCTGGTAACGGACCCCGGCGGCCTCGGCCAGGCGGGCGCGCAGGGCGCGGGCAGCCTCGCCATTGGTGCGGCCCAACAGCACAGCGCGCGCGTACTGCGGAGAGCGCCCGTCCTTGTCGATCATGTAGCGATGCAGCGACGAGCCCTTCGCGGTGAGCCCTGCGCGCACCTCGCGCAGGAGGGAATCATTCGGTTTTGTCTTCATCGGCGTGTCCAAATTAAGTTGGATTGCTAACCCGTGCGGCCTATGCTTGTTTCAACTTGAAACCAATGATTGTTCAGATTAGTATCAATGTCAACAATCGGAACACATGAGATTGCACCCGGTGTCGGCGAGCGCCTGCGCGCCTATCGGGCGGCGAAGGGCCTGACGCAGCAAGTCATTGCGCGTCAGGCCCGTGTGTCTCGGGCGTATTGGGCGGGTGTCGAGTCAGGCGCCAAGCCCCCATCAGGGGCGTTCATCATGTCCCTGATCGGAACATTGGATGTTTCGGTCGACTGGCTGCTGTCCGGCGCAGGCGGGATGACCCGCACCACCATCCCTGGCGCCACAGTGCGCGGCGCGGTGCGCGAGGCGCTCGCGGCACCCGATCCGGACTTGGCGCGGCTGCTGGTGTGGCTGGAGGAGTGGTGGGCGCACGCGGCGCCCCGCGAGCGCACCTGGTTGCTGGTGCAGTGGGAGCGATGCCTGCCGGAATACGCGGCCTGGCTCGCCGAACAGCAAGGGAGTGCCGGGCACTACTCGCACGGCTCGGGTGGAAAGTCGTAACAGGGAGGGCTTGCTGATGGGATGGCTGGGGTGGACGGTATTCGTGGTCGGTGTGCTGGTTCTGATCGGCGTGATCGTGGTCATCGCCAAGGCGTCGATCACGGTAGGCGTCGCGGCGGTGGATCGAGCGGCGCACGCCTTGGGCGCGGATTCGCCGCCTGGGTTCGACCCGGACCACTTGCGTGACGGGACTCCGGTGCCGGCGCTGTACATCGATCGCGCCGAAGCCCTGCACCGGCAGGGCCGCGACGACGAGGCACTGGTCGTGCTGAAAGACGGAATGGATGACTACGACCGCCGCGGACAGCCCGGCATGTACGAAGTGCTCGCCCAAGCGTTTCTCACCCTGGATCAGGGCATGCGATTGCAGGCGGTGCAGGCGCGCATTCTTGCGGCGCTCGACGGCCACCCGGGCGGCATCAAGCAAACCGATCTATACCCAGCCCTGCGGGATGCAGTGGAAAGCGACGAGGAGCTACGCTTGGCGTTCTGGCATCTCGCGGAGAATGGCCGGATCACACGGGAAAAGGCCGGGCGCACCTACCGGGTGAGCCTGCCCGAGCCGTAGAGCCGTAGAGCCGTAGAGCCGTAGAGCCGTAGAGCCGTAGGATGCTGGTGAGCGTAGCGAACCGCATCGATCGCGAACGGTGCGGTTCGCGGTACTCACCACACCCTACGAGACTCACCGCTCCGCCACCCCCTGACACCCCGCACACCGCGTCGCGGTGGGCACGGCGGCCAGCCGGCGCAGGTCGATCGGCTCCTCGCAGTCGCAGCAGATCACCACGCCGCCGTCGGTGCACTGGCGCCCGGTCGGGCGGCGGGCGTGGTTTTCCAGGGCGCGGTCGACGGCGCCCTGGATCACGTCATCGGCCCGGTCGGCGGCGTCCATCAACTCTTCCCCCGCGCGCTGAATCTGTCCGCCGTGCGCATGCCCATGTAGGCGTAGGCCATGCCCATCAGCGCGCTGATCGTCACCGCATCCGGCGGCGGCACGCGGCCCGTGCCCAGCGCCAGATCCGCGAGGTAGGCCACGGTCCACAGCCCGCCGACGACGAGGCCGGTCAGGCCGGAGCGGCGCGCCAGCATCGGGCGGGTGTCCTTGGCGTAGGTCGTGCCGTACTGCTGCTCGGCCTGCGCGGTCGCCGCGACCTGGCCGGCCAAGGTTTCGTCGTGCTGGAGCCGGCGGGCCTCGCGCTCCGCCTCGATCTCGGCCAGACGCACCTGGATTTGCCCCAGCGCCTCGCGCTCGGCGGGCGAGAGCTGCGCCACGGCGTCGTTCACCGCCGCGCGCTGCTGCGCGGGCGGCTTGCCGGCGACGGCATCGGCTACGTCGGCGATCTTGCCGGCCACCTGGGCGGCGGTTGAGTCGGAGCCGAACAGCGAGCCCACCGCGCGCAGCACGGTGGGGCCAGCGGTCAACAGGGTGATGGGATCAATCATGGTCGGTTTCTCCGGTGAGTTGCTGGATCAGCTCGCGCAGCAGGCACACCCGTATCTGGTGGCGGTCCCACTGCTGGGCGAGGCGGCAGGCCTCGCCGAAATCGTTGGTGGCGATGCTCTGCCGCGTGCACACGGTGCGCGCCATCAGCTCGGCGCTCAGCCGGTCGCGCAGCAGTGCCAGGGCGTCGCGCAGTGACTCAGGCGGCGCGGGCATTGATCGGGTCCGGAGCGGCGGCGGCGCGGCGGGCATCGGCGAGCAGCCAGCCCCAGCGCGGCACCCACCACGCCACCACGGCCTCGGTGTCCAGCCCCTGCCAGGGCTCGCCCCGGCGGCGCAGGTCGAGCGTCGCCAGGTCGCGCAGCGCGGCGAAGGTCTCGGCGTCGTGCGCCTCGCCCTTGAGCGCGGCGGCACACAGGGCCAGGCGCTCGCGCATCGCCTGCACGCGGCGCAGCCAGTACATCGCCGCACACCAGGCCGGGGTGGCATAGACCACCTCGGTCCGCGCCAGCAGCGCCGCCTCGGCGCTCTGCGCGCTCCGGTGCAGTTGGCGCAACTGGTGGAGCATGTCGGCGCTCACCACGCCACCACCGCGATCACCAGCGCGCCAATGACGAAGCCGAGCCAGAACAGCGGCGCCAGGAAGGCCCCCAAGATGATGTCGCTCATGCCGCGACATCCCACGCGCGGTCGAGCGCGACGTATTGCCCAGCGACGCGCGACCAGGTCGCGACCTCGGTCGGATACGGCAGGCCCGAGCGGCGATAGCCGCGCACGTCGAGGTGCAGGCCGTTGTGGGGCTGCCAATCCAGATACAGCCCGACGCCGCCGAACAGCCCGCGCGCGATCTGCACCACGGCCTCGCCGGTGGCGCGGTCGCGCAGGTCGGTGCGCGGCAGCATCACGTCCGCCGCGCGCACCTCGCCCCAGCGGTCGATGTTGTGCTGGCTGGTGTCGCTTGCGCCCAACTGGCGCCCCAGCGCGCCCGGCGCGGGGCTGATGATCACCGGCGAGCCGAGCCGCTCACGGAACAGGTCGAGGCGCGCGAGCAGCGCCACCGACATGCGCGGCCAGTCCTCGCCGAACTCGGCGGGCGAGAAGTGACGCAGCGCGATGTATTGGCCGCGCAGGTAGCGCGCCACGGCGCGCTCGTGTGGGGCGGTGGGCTCCAGCGAGTAATGCGGTCCACCAGGCAGCTCGATGCGGTCGCGGGGGTCGGTCATGTCCTCATCTCCTTGAGCACGCGGACGGCCAGCGTCACGCCGCGCTCCACGTTGGGCCCGAGCGGCCCGCCGCCGAGCTGGCCGCGTAGCGCGGCGGTGAGCATTTCGGCGGCGGCCTCGCCGATCTGAGGGGCCAGCCAGTCGAGGCCCTCCGATTGCAATTGCTCGATTGCCCGGCGCAGCCACGGGTTGCCCTGGCGCGCCGGCTGGCGCACCGCGCGCACCGGGTGGCGCGCGCCCTTCCAGTGCAGGGCCTTGCCGCGCTTGGCGCGGATGGTGATCGCCGGGCGCCCGTCGTGGACGGCGCGTGCGTAAGGGGTGTTCACCGCCAGGCGGGCCGCGTCGTCGCCCACCGGCTCGACGACGTGCGCCTTGCGCAGATCGCCTTTGTCGAAGGGCACGTTCCCCTGCCGGGTGGCGATCTCGCGCAGCGCCTCGGCGATCTGTAGCGCGATCGCCTGCTCGGGCAGGCCGGGGCCGCTGACGGTGTAGGGCTTGAGTAAGCCGCCGAGGCGCTGACGGATGGCCATCAGTTCCAGACCTCGACCACGGCGCCGCCGCCCGGCGTCGCACCGTGGCGCGCGCCATCGGTGAGCATGGCGAGCGCCCAGAACAAGTCGCCGTGGCCGGTCTCATCGCTCGGCGCGTCGTAGCGCAGGCCGTTGCCGCTGACGATCTTCTTGACCGAATGCAGCGAGGCCAGCACGTCGGGATCGTTTGGCAACACCAGGCGCTTGTCCTCGACCAGCTTCAGCAAACCCAGCGCCATGCGCTGTTTCTTGCCGGCGTCGAAGTGCACGCCGATGGCGCGCGGGCTGAGGTCGCGGCTCAGCTCCTCGGCGAGCTGCATCCCGAGGCCGGTGCGATCGATGCGCCACTCGCGGATCTCGTGACGCTGGTCGATCTCCAGCGCCAAGGCCCGTTGTGCCGCGAACGGCATGTTCTGCTCGAGCCAGTGCTGGGAGAGCACGAAGCGATCCGTAAACCCATCGGTCACCCGGTCGCGCTCCTGCCCGAGCAGCGCGATCGCCGTGCGGTGGCCGGTGCGACCAATGTCCATGCCGGCGCGCAGGCGACCGACACGCAGCGCGGACACGTCCGGCACCGTGAGGTCGTGCAGCGCCTGCCAGGACAGCAGCGAATCGCCGCCCTCGGCGTACTCGCACAGGTAGAACATCGCCCAGGTGTCGGCGTCGAACAGCCCGCGCAGTTCGTCGATGCCGCCCGGCAGCGGCATACCCTGCGCGATCGCGTCGTGGATGGTGATCTTCCAGCGCGCGAACTGCCCCCACCGGCCCTTGTGGTTCTCGGCGATCTCCCAATCCAGGGTCGCCGGCAGGAATGGCGTGGTGCTGATGGTCACACGCCCGCCCACGGCGGTGATCGACGGCACCAGCGCGCCCCAGATCATCTTTTGATGCTTGGGGCGCAGCCACGCGAATTCATCGAACCACACATCGCCGTGGAAGCCCTGCGCGGTGCGCCAGTTGGTCGACAGGACGCGGATGTCGACGCCGTTGATCGTGATGCAATTGGCGGTGTCGTCGGTGGGCACGATCCCCAGCCGCGCCATGTGCTGGCGCGCGTAGGCCAGCACGATGTGCGCCTGATTCTCCGACGCGGACACCACCAACTGATTGCGCCCGGCGGTGGCGCCGAGCACGACCAGAAGGCCGAGCAGGTAGGAAAACCCGATCTGGCGCGACTTGCGGATATGGCGGAACCGGTCCTCGGACTCGACCACCTCGCGCTGATAGCTGTACAAGCCGTAGGCCTCGGACAGCACGAAATCCATCAGCTCCGCGCTCACCGCCTGGCGCACGGTCGGGCGCGGCTTGGGCTTGGGCTGCTGCTTGGCCAGGCGATCGCGGGCCTTGGTCAACTTCGCCAGGCGGTCGGCGCTGGCGTTGGTGCTGCGTTGCCCGGTCAACCGGCTGATCTCGCTATCGAGCTGCGCGAGTGAATTGCGCCGCTCGACCAGCATGCGGTACCACCCGCCGGCCTTCGCCCAGCCGCGCACGGTGCGGCTGCTGCATCCGATGCGCTGCGCGATCTCCTCGGGCGTATCGCCGGAGAGCAGCGCCTCGCGTGCCTGATCGCGGGTCGCCTCGTCGTAGATGCGCGGGCGGCCCCGGCGCGGGGCGGCGTCAGTCTTGGCGGCCATCAGCGCAGCACCTCACGCAGATGCGCCAGCGCGACGCGCCCGACCAGCTCGTGACGCGGGTCGCGCGGCTCGCGGTGCACCCGGTCGACCTCGCGGCCCGCGCCCGCCGCCCCGGCGGTCTGGCCTTCTTCGAACCAGGCTTGCGGATGGTCGCAGCGGCTCACCGCTCGATCCCCGGCACCGTGCGCGCCACGCGCGCAATCAGCTCATCGGCGGGCGAGGCATACAGCGCGCGCAGCGTGCCGCGCTCGAAGCGCGTCGGCGACACGTAGCGCCAGCGGATCGGTTTCAGCGCCGCGCGCACCTCGTCCTCGCGCGCGGCGCTCACCTGAAGCATCAGCACGGCGCTCTGCCGGTCCTGCGCGTAGCTGTCGAGCAGGGTCATGCGCCCGGTCACCTGCAGATCACCGAGGCGCGCCAGCGAGGCGCTACTGCGCGAGATCGTGGCCTCATAGCTCACCGCGTCGCGGCGCAGGTCGCGCGCCATCACGAGCGCCCACCCATCGCCGCGATGCGGCGGTCGAGATCGGCGATCAGGCCGGGGCGGGTGCGCTTCATGCGTCGGTACATGGCCGCGCGCACATCGCGCGGCACGGCGGCCCCAGACGGCGACCGACCCGCGAGATAGCGGGCCAGGTGGTGGCGGCGCGCCTCCTCCTCGGGCGGGAGCGGCGCGCTCATAGGGCGAGCTTGGCCTGCGCTGGCTGCTCGGCGAGCCGCCGGCAGGCGATGGTGTGATAGTCCGCGCCTAGCTCGCAGCCGAGGAAGCGCCGCCCGGTGTTGAGCGCCGCGAGCCCGGTGGTGCCGGAGCCAGCGAACGGGTCAAGCACCAGACCGCCCTCGGGACACAGCGGCATCAGCGCCTCCATCAGCGGCAGCGGCTTGCCGGCGATGTGCTGTTTCGCCCCGCCGGCCATGGGCGCGTAGCGGAACACGCCGGGCATCGGCGCAGACGTTGCGATCCAGGGTGTGGAACGAATCCCGCAGAGCGGACGCCGTGAAGATCGGATGTGACGTGCGAATATCGATCGCGACCGACGAAAATCCGTCCAGTCGTTGCGCCCACTTGCGCAGGCGAGCGCCCAAGCGCTCACGCCAGGTCATCGGCGACGGATTCCACGCCACGCGATATCGGTACCGCTCGCTGTGCGTCGTACTCACGACCGCGCCCACGCCTTCAGCATCAGCCGCATGCGCGCGTCCTCGTCGGCCTTGGTCAGGCCGCCCGGCGCCGGGCCATCCTGGCCGATCCATTGGCGGGCCTCGTCGGCGGTCAGCACGCCCGCCGCGACCCAATTGGCGATCTGCGAGGAATCCACGTCCGGCGGGGTCAGGTCGACGCCCTCGAACTGCACGCCGCGCGGGTCGATGCCCAGGTCGCGAAGCAGCGGCGCGAGCTGCTGGAGCATCCGGGCGCGCATCGGGCGCAGGGTCAGCAGCTCGAACAGGTGGAGCTGCCCGGTCACCTCGCCGCCACCGCCCAGCGAGCCGGCGGAGACGATGCCCAACATGCGCGGCGGCACGCCGTGGGCGATGGGCATGCGGTCGCGCGCGGCGTCCAGCAGCTTGAGGAAATCGGCATCCTTCAGCTCGGCGGTGATGCGCTTGAATTCGACCGAATGCTCGGCCTCGGGCAGGTGCAGATAGAGCGTGCGGTGCGCGTTCTCCAGGCCTTTGAATTCGCCCCGGAAAAACTGCTTGGTCGCCTCCTTCTGCGCCGCCGTCAGCTCGAACCCTTTGGTGATCACGACATGCTCGGGCATGGCGTGGTTGTCGAAGAAGGCGGCGTTGAAGTCGGTGGCGGCGCGCGCCAGCGCCATCATGCCGTTCGCGCCGATCCAGCTCGGGTAGGCGTAGTAGCCGCCACCGGGGCAGCTTGGGCGCAGGTGCTTGGTCTGGTTGGCCGAAAAGGCGGTGCGCTTCTCGGCGTCGCCCTCGTAGATGCGTTGCAGGGCGCGATCGCCGGTCAGGCGGATCATGGTCACCGCCGGCAGGCGGTTCAGACGCAGCAGCTTGCCGCGTGCGTCGCGCACGGTCTCCAGCCAGCAGTTGCCGTAGGTCTCTTCGTCCACTCCGAGGTCGGTGAACAGCGCCGCCGTACCGTCTACGGTCACGTCGTCGAGGCGCGCCTGGTCGGTGTCGCGCTCGCAGCGGAGGCCGAGGCCGTAGGCGCCGGCGGTCTTGATGTGGATCGCCCGGCAGTGCTCGGGCGAGGTCAGGTAGAGCCGCAGCAGCGCCAGCGGATCGATGGGCCAGAACAGTTCACCGTCGATGCCCACGCTCGACGAGACGAGCAGGGACGGCAGTTCGGATTTCCACACCTCGGCAGAGGCGGTGCACGGGGATTCGGGGTCGCTCATGCGCCAATCATGCGCAGCGACCACCGCATGTTGTGGGTCTTCAACGGGTGAATATCCTATATATGGGAAATCCGCCCGGCGCGGCCTGTATGGCGAATTTTCCCCCGTGTATATCCACGGGCATGACCACGGCCACCAATCCGCCCAACGCCCAGCGCGCTCTCGTCGACCTCGACGTGGAGTTCATCTCGCTGGTTGATCGCCCCGCAAACGGCAAGCCACTGGTGCTGAAGAGCGCCGAGGGCAAGCGCGTGCACACCTTTGCGATCGTCAAGACCGACGACGAGCAGATGCGCGCCTACGGCATCGTCTACGCCCCCGGCGAGGTGGATTCTCAGGGCGACACAGCGAATACCGAGGTGATTCTCCGGGCCGCGAACCGCTTCATGCGCCAGGCGCGTACCGAGAACGTGGACGCGCAGCACAGCTTCTCCCGCGAGGCCGCGTTTGTCGCCGAGTCATGGATTGTCCGCAAGGGCGATCCGCTGTTCGGCGACCAGCCCGAGGGTGCGTGGGCGGTGGGTATCCAGATCGGCGACCCGGCTCTGTGGCGCCGGCTCAAGAGCGGTGAGCTCGCCGGCCTGTCCCTGGCCGGCATGGCCGAAACCGAACAGCTCGGCGGCACCGCCGGGGTGAGCAAGGACGACCAGCCGCCAGGCTGGTTTTCGCGATTCATCAACAGCCTGAGGGGCAACGAAATGAACGAAGACGACGTTCGCCGGATCGCCGGCGAGGCCGCTGCATCGGCTGCGACCGACGCGGTCAAGAAGGCGCTCGCGGAGGCGGGCGTCGCCAAGAATGACCAGGGGAGCGAGAGCGCCGGCAACGGCGCGAGCGGCAATGCCGGGGCGCAATCGGGCGCCCCGGCAGGCGCCGATGCGCTGACCAAGGCCGACTTCGACGGCCTGCGCACCAGCTTGCTCGGCGAGGTCAAGGCCGCGCTGACCGACGCTCTGACCAAGGGCGCGGGCGAAGGCGGTTTGTCCGATGACCGCCCGACCTACGACCCGGCCCTGGGGGTGTGATCATGGACCCGACCAAGCTCGCCGCCGCTATCGCCGCCGCGCTCGCGCAGGTGCAGAAATCCGGTGATCTGGACGCCGACGCGCGCCAGCTCGCCGCCATCGAGAACCGCCTGAAGGTCTGCAAATCCATCGGCCAGGTTCAGCGCGAACCGGCGATGGTGCAGTTCGTCGCCGTCGCCAAGGGCATCATCGCGCCCGAGGACATCCGTATCGGTGGCACCCTGCGCCCGCAGGAATCCGCGCAGATGTTCAACGCCGTGGTGGCCGCCAATGCCACCCTCGGCAAGGTCATGACCGAGCAGACCGCGCGCCTGAAAAAGGACATCCCGGTGCTCGACATGGTGCCGCGCCAGCTTCAGCGCGTCGCCGAGGGCAGCAAGCCGACCACCTTCACCGGGGTCAGCCAGAAGGGCGGCACCCTGCACGTACTGCCTGCGCAGCTCTTCGCCAAGCTGCCGCTCAGCTTCCTGCGCGACAACGCGGACAACCCGCAGATCGTGCCGCTGATCCGCGCCATGCTGAACACCATCTTCGGCAACGACTTGAACGATCTGGGCTGGAACGGCACCGCCGACGACAATTCCGACGGCTTCCTGACCCTGAACAAGGGCTGGCTCCAGGTCCTCGCGGACAGCGCCGCCGCGCGCAAGACCGTGATCGAGCCCGGCGCCACCAGCACCGCCACCCTGACCACCGGCGTGGTCGCGAACGACACCGCCCTGGTGTGGACGGCGGTCGAGACCGGCAGCCCCGGCAACGGCGTCGCGGTCGCGCTGCTCGACCCGGCGGCGAACGGTTCCGCGCTCGCCATCACGGTCTCGGGCAAGTCCCTGTTCGTCAGTCTCGCCACCGACGGCGGCGGCGACATCACCACCACCGGCGCGCAACTGATCGCCGCCGTGGCCGGCAACGCCAATGCGGCGGCGCTGGTGAGCGTGGCCAACGCCACCGGGTCGGACGGCTCTGGCGTGCTGGAGGCCTCGGCCCTGCGCAACCTGGCCGGCGGCGTGCTGGTCGGCTGGGTGGATGTGCTCGCGCAGGTGCGCGCGGCTAGCAATCCGCTGATCCGCCCCACCGCCGAGTTCTTCATGCACCCGGACGATGCCGACAGCTACAACCTGGAGCTGGGCAAGCACGTGACCGGCTCGGCGGTGCTGGCCACCTCGGATGGCGCCGGGTTCATGCGCCAGACCATCAATCCCGACCCGTACCTGCCGCAGGGCGTGGTGGTTTACACCCCGCCGAAGAACCTCTACATGGGCCAGCATCAGACCGTGGAGCGGTCGAGCAACTGGGACGGCGTGGAGCGCGCGACCACCATTGTGATCGACCAGGCGAACGACTACGCGGTTCGCATGCCGGATTACGCGGTCATCGCCGACGCCACCGGCAACTGGTACGCGGGCGCGTAAGCCGCCGCCATGGCCGTCACCGCAGACACCCTGCGCACTTGGGCAAACCTCCCGGCGGACGTGCCGGGAGGTTTTCTCGATGTGCATATCGGTGCCGCGCTGCGCGACCTGCTGCACGACACGGGGGCCGAATCGGCCCCTACTGATTCTGCTGACTGGGACGAGGCCCTGCACTGCCGTGCGCTCGCCTCGGCCCTGCCGCACCTGCACACCTTCAGCCTGCACGGCGCGGCCAAGGTGGCGCGCCTGGTCGAGTCCCTCGACCTGGCCTTTCTGAATCCCGACGAGGTCGACGCCGCCGTGCGTCGCCTCGCCACCCGTTACGACGAGCTGGTCGCCCGCCTGGTGACCGCGCTCGACGACCCCGACGATGACACCCAGGTCGGCCTGCCGATCGGCATGGAGGCGATCTAATGGACCCGATCACCGTATCCGCTGCCACCGGCTCCGCGAGCGTATGGGCCGAATACGCCGGCCCGCTCGGGCTGGTGATCCTTGCCCTGTTCGTGCTCGTTGTGTGGCTCGTGCGCGTGCAGCGCGACGAGCGCGCCGAATGGCGCGAGACCTGCGACACCATCGCCAAACGTGGCCAGGATTTGCAGGGCGAGACCAATCAGGTCTTGCGCGATCTGGCTGTGGCTGTCGGCAAGCAGGAGGCGCGCCGGTGAGTGTGCGCGACCAGGTCTCCGCCCAGCTCGTCGAGCGTGTCTCGGTACACTGCGCCAGCGCGCTCGGCGACCTGTGGGAACGCGAGCACCTGACCGTGGTGCTCGAAGGCCTGAACATCGGGCTGCCGGTGCTCAGCGATGCCGCCGAATGGCAGGCCGTGTGCGGCCTGAGCGGCGTGCTTGCCCTGGTGCTGCACGAGGAATCGATCGATGCCCTCGATCTGATGCCGCTTCTGGCTGCCCTGATCGATACCCCGGTGGCGCTGCTGCCGCCCGACAATGCCGACCCCGGCGACGTGGCGATCGACGCCACCCTGACCCCGCGCGATCTGCGCGACAGCCTCGGCGACCTCGGCCTGCGCACCGTGCTGCGCCTCGATCTCGAGGGCCGCCTGGTGCGCCGCCTCGACGCCCCACCGATCACCGCCATCTACGTCGCCGCCAACGGCGAAGATCCCGCGCTGGTCGCGGGTGAGGAGGCGGCGTGAGCATTGAGGCCCGCCTCGAAGAGCTGGAGCGCCGCCTGGCCAACGTGCTGCGCGTCGGCACCGTGACAGAGGTGGACGCGCCCGCCGCGCGCTGCCGCGTGGCGATTGCCGGCGAGCCGACCGCGCCGCGCCCGTGGCTGACCCATCGTGCCGGCGATGCCGTGACCTGGTGGGCGCCGAGCGTCGGCGAACAGGTGCTCGTGCTGGCGCCGCAGGGCGACCTCGGCCAGGCCGTGGTGCTGCCGGCGCTGTACAGCGATGCCACCGCCGCGCCCAGTGAGCAGACCGGCGAGCACCGCACCGTCTATCCCGATGGCGCGGTGATCCGCTACGACAGCGCCGCCCATGCGCTCACCGCCGATCTGCCGGGCAGCGCCTCGATCAACGCCGCCGGCCCGGTCGACGTGACCGCCGGCGCCGACGTGACCGTCACCGCCCCGCGCGTGGTGCTCGACGCCGAGACCGTGCGCTGCACCGGCGACCTCGACGTGGTCGGCGAGATCACCGACCACGTCGACACCGAGCCGCACACCCTGAGCGGCATGCGCGCGATCTACGACGATCACACCCATGCCGAGCTCGGTATCGGCGGCCAGACCAGCATCCCCGATGAGCTGATGGGCGGTGGCGCATGATCGGCACCGACGCCGCCACCGGTCGCGCGCTCGCCGGGCAGGACCACCTCGCCCAATCCATCCGCGACATCCTGACCACGCCGATCGGCTCGCAGGCGCTGGCGCGTGACTACGGCTCGCGCCTGGACGACCTGCTCGACGCGCCCCTGGTGCCGGCCACCATCGCCGACGCCAAGGCCGCCATCCTCGACGCGCTGGACCGCTGGGAGCCGCGCGCGCAGGTGCTGGCGCTGCGCCTGGCTGCCGCGCCCGGCGCGGCGGGCCGTGCGGTGCTCGACCTGTATTACCGCGTGCTCACCGACGATGGCGAGACCGTCGCGCTGGAGGGCGTGCTGCTGTGAGCGCCATCCTCGACCAGATCAATCTCGCCGACCTGCCGCCGCAGGCGATCGTGGAGACCGTCGACGCCGCCGCGCTGCGCGACGACTGGATTGCCGACCTGGTCGCGCTGTATCCCGAGATCGCCGACGCGATCGCGCTGGAGAGCGAGCCGACTCGCAAGCAAGCCGAGGTGGCCGCGCTGCGCGAGGCCGCGCTGCGCCAGCGCCTCAACGACGCCGCCCAGGCCATGAGCCTCGCCCACGCCGTCGGCGCGGACCTCGACCACCTCGGCGTCACCTACCACCGCACCGCGCGCCTGCTGATCACTCCGGCGGACGCGCAGGCCATCCCGCCGGTCGCCGCCGTGTGGGAGACCGACGCCGCCTACCGCGCCCGCTGCCAGCTCGCGCCCGAGGCCTACACCGCCGCCGGCACCGTCGGCAGCTACACCTATCACGCGCTGTCGGTCGACCCGATCGACGGCGAATACGTGGCCGGCATCTCCTGCGTCCTGCCCGCCGACGACGACCGCGTCATGATCACCGTGCGCGGCTCTGTCGGCGACGGCACACCCAGCGCCGAGCTGCTCGCCGCCGTCACCGCGCGCCTCACCGACGACTACGTGCGCCCGCTCGGCGCCACGATCGAAGTGCAGGCCGCCGAGGTCGTCGCCTACACCGTCACCGCCAGCCTGGAGCTGGAGGACGGCGCGGGCGCCGACCTGGTGCTCGCCGCCGCGCAGGCCGACCTCGCCGCCTACGTCGCCGATGCCCGCCGCCTCGGCCAGGAGGCCGCGCCCAGCCAATACATCACCCGGGTCGCCCGCTCCGGCCTCGACGCCGCGCTGCATCAGCCCGGCGTGCGCCGCGTCACGCTCACGGGCTGGACCGACATCGCGCCCACGCCTTACCAGTCCGCCTATTGCACCGGCTACGAGGTGACCATCGCATGAGCGCCTCCCTGCTGCCGCCCAACGCCACCCCGCTGATGCGGGCGATCGAGCAGGTCACCGCGCAGCGCCTCGCCGCGCTGCCGGTCGACACGATCCGCAGCCTGTGGGACGCCGAGACCTGCCCGGTCGAGTGGCTCCCGCTGCTCGCCTGGGGCGAGTCGGCGGACTACTGGGACACCGCATGGAGCGAGAGCCGGCGCCGCGCCTACGTGGCCGCGCTGCGCGCGATCCACGAGCGCAAGGGGACGCTGGGCGCGGTGCGCGACATCCTCGCCGCCGTCGGCCACGCCGACGCGACCGTCGAGGAGCACCTGCACCGCTGGACGCTGGACGGCAGCGTCACGCTCGACGGCTGGCACAGCCTCGGTCAGGGATGGGCGCGCTACCTGGTGCGCCTGGCGCGCCCGGTCCCGAACCGCATCGCCCAGGCGCTCCGCCGCCTGCTGCGCCTCACCGCCCCGGCGCACATGCGCCTGGTGGTCCTCGACTACACCGCCGCCGCGTGGCGGCTGGACGGCACCGTCACGCTCGACGGCGCCTACAACCTCGGAGCCGCCTGATGTACGACCGTCCCGACGCCGAGTTCATCGACGACTCCGCCGCCACCTGGGTGACGGCGGTGTACAAGCTGCTCGCCGACGACCCCGGCAGCGGCGGCGACGAGGGCGCGCTGACGCGCCCGCACATCGAGCACGCTCTGCGTGCCGCCTACCTCCGCGACCGCGTCGACGCCACCGACGCCACGGCGGCGGCGCACCTCGTCGCCGCCGACCCGCACGGCGACCGCGCCTACGCGGACAGCCTGCTGGCCGCGCTGCCAGCGTCGCAGGGGGAGGTCGACGCGGGGGTCGAGGCGCTGCGAGCGGTCACGCCCGCGACGCTGGCCGGGTATATCGGCCCGCGCACCACCATCGACCCCGCCGGTATCACGCGCTTGCTGGGGGGGCTGCAGTTGCGGTTCGGCGCGATCCCGGCGATCGCTGCGAACACGGTGTCGCCTGCCTACGCCTTCGCGCCGGCCTTCCCGACTGAGTGTCTGGCGCTGATTCCGGTGGCCTACAGCGCCGTCGCATCCGCCGCTGTGTCGCTGTCTCGATATTCAGTCAGCGCGGCGCAGTTCCAGGTCCACAACCCGTCCACCACCACAGTGGCCGGCTGGTATCTAGCGATCGGACGGTAACCATGTGCTACATCCAACACGATGATGACGGCGCGGTCCTGGGGCTCTATCTGGATGAGTCCGGCACCCAGAGAATTCCTGTCGACCATGAGACATGGCACGCCATCGCTACCGACGCGGACGGCCTCACCGCCTGGCGTGTTGTGGACGGTGCGGCGGTGCGGGTCGGTCCGCCGCCGCTCACGCTCGCCGATCAGGTTGCGCGCGCGCGCGCCGATGTGCGGGACATCGCGCAGGCGGTCGCTGATGCGCTGATCGGCGCCTACCCCGACTACGAGCGGGAGACATGGGGTGATCAGTCCGCCGAGGCGGATGTGTATCTCGCCTGGTACGGCGCCGCCGGGCAGACCAACGATGCGCCGGACACCCCCGTGCTCGTCGCCATCGCCAACGCGCGGGGCCTCACGGTCCACGAGATCAGCCTGCGCGTGCAGGCCAACCGCATCGCCTACCGCGCAGCCGGCGCCGCCCTCGTCGCGGCTCGCCAGGCCGCCGAGGACCTCCTCGACGCCGTCACCGACGCCGCCGAGATCGCACCCATCGTTCAATCCGTCCGCGACCTCGCGGCCACCTTTCAGGAGACGTGACCCATGTCCGCCAACCAGCAGTTCTTCCACGGCGTCGAGGTCCAGGAGATCGACGCCGGCGCCAAGCCGATCCCGGTCGTCACCAGCTCGGTGATCGGCCTCATCGGCACCGCGCCGGACGCCGACGCCGCCCGCTTCCCGCTCGATACCTCGGTGCTGCTGCGCGGGCGTCTCGACGCCGCCGGCCTCGCGCTCGGCACGCTCGACGCCATCGCCGTCACCGATGGCGGCAGCGGCTACACCAGCGCCACGGTCGCCATCACCGGCGGCGGCGGCAGCGGCGCCACGGCGACCGCAGCCATCGTGGGCGACGCGATCGACAGCATCACGATCACCAACCCCGGCACCGGCTACACCAGCGCCCCGACCGTGACCATCACCGGCGACGGCACCGGCGCCACCGCGACCGCGACGCTCACCGAGACCGGCACCCTGCCGGGCGCGACCGACGGCATCTACGACCAGGGCGGCGCCTTGGTGGTGGTGGTGCGCGTCGCCGACACCGGCACCGAGGCCACCACGCTGACCAACCTGGTCGGCGGCGTCGACGCCGGCACCGGCGCCTATGAGGGCGTGCACGCCTTCCTCGCCGCGCAGGGCACGGTCCACGTGACCCCGAAGATCCTGTGCGCCCCGGGCTGGACGCACCAGCGCCCCGGCGACGAGGCGAATCCCGTGGTGGCCGAGCTGCTCGGCATCGCCGAGCGCCTGCGCGCCGTGGTCGTCAGCGATGGGCCGAACACCACCGACGACGACGCGATCGAATACCGCACCGATTGGGACAGCGCCCGCATCTACGTGGTCGACCCGTGGGTGCGCGTCTGGGACGCGCAGACCTCGGCCTATGTCGACGAGCCGCCCAGCGCCCGCATCGCCGGTCTGATCAGCAAGGTCGACCAGGCGCAGGGCTATTGGTGGTCGCCGTCCAACCACGTCATCAACGGCATCGGCGGCACCAGCCGCCCGGTGGACTACCAGCGCGGCGACGCCAACTGCCGCGCCAACGTGCTCAACGCCGCGCACGTCGCGACGATCCGCCACAAGGACGCGGGCGGCTACTACCTGTGGGGCAACCGCACCGCGACCGACGACAGCGACTGGTGGTTCCTCTCGGTGCGCCGCACCGCCGACATGATCTACGAGAGCTTGCAGATCGGGCTGGATCGCTACGTGGACATGCCCGGCACGCCGCTGAACGCCGAGCGCCTGATGGAGAGCGTGCGCGCCTTCATCCACCACCAGCAGGCGGTCGGCGCCACCCTGGGCGGCGATGTGTGGATGGACCCGGAGATCAACACCCCGGACCAGCTCGCCCTGGGCATCTACACCTACGACCTCGACATCCGCCCGCCGACCCCGATGGAAGACATCGTGCTGCGTCCGCGCCTCAACAACGACTATTTCACCGTCGCGTTCCGCGCCCTCATCAGCGCCGGCGCGGTCACGGAGGCCTAAGCCATGACCCCGAGCACCAGCACCCATTACCACCTGCTCATCGGCCCGACCGAATCCCTGGCCGGCAAGGCGGAGTGCACCCCGCCGGAACTCAAGCTGGTCACGCAGGATTACAGCAGCGGCGGCATGGCCGGCACGCTCAAGATCGCCGACGGGTCGGTCGAGCCGGTCGAACTGAGCTTCAAGATGTTCGAGTGGCTGCCCGCCGTGCTGCTCGCCTACGGCGTGCGTGACGGCGTCAGCAATCAATTCATCCTGCGCCTGGCGCAGCGCGCCCCGACCGGCGCGGTGACCACCGTGCAGATGACCGCGCGCGGCCTGTTCTACGGCTACAAGGGCAGCGAACTGAAGGCCAAGCAGATCGGCTCCATCGACTGCATGGTCTCGTGCGATTACTACCGCCTCGACATCGGCGGCGTGCGCATCCATGAGGTGGACATCGAGCGCGGCATCAATTTCGTCGGCCGCAAGGACCTGATGGCCGACGTGCGCCAGGCCCTCGGCTGGATCGTCTGAGCGACTTATCGGAGCAGAACAATATGAGCCCGGAACAAAATAAAGTGCCGCAAGAAGCTGGCAAAGTGGTCCTCTCTAAGCCGCTCGACATCGACGGCCAGCCGATCACCGAGATCACCCTGCGCGAGCCGCTCGCCGCCGAGCTGTACGGCGTGCCGCTGCTCTCGGTGGTGCAGCTCGACCCCGCAGCACACGGCCCGCTGATCGAGAAGCTCAGCACCCCGACCGTGCCCGAGGCCGCGTTCATGCAGATGAGCGCCCGCGACATGTCCCGCCTGATGGGACGCGTCGCGAGTTTTTTCGGCTGAGTGTCATCCCGCAGACGGTCGACGACGCCTGGGAGAGCATCGCGACCGTCTGGGGCTGGCCGCCGAGTGAGATGCAGACCATGCCGCTACGCCGCCTGATCGACTGGTATCAACGCGCCGAGCGGCAGCTTGCCGCCCGCGCCAAGGCCATGCAGTCATGAGTCTGACCGTCGCCACCGTCGGCGTATTGATCGAGCTGAACGACCGGCTGAGCGGGCCGCTGCAAGGCACCGCCGGAAAGGTCGCACAGAACCTCAACCGCGTAGGCCTCGGCCTGTCTGCCGCTGCCGTGGGCATGCGCCCGCTACAGCAGGCGAGCACCGGCCTGCTGACCAATCTGGCCCGCGAGGCCGGCAGCCTCGACCAGGCCGCCGCGACCATCCGCTCCATGCCGGACGTGACTGAGGAGGCCACCGCCCGCATGACCAGCGCCGCCCGCGCCTGGGCGCGCGAGCACGCCAACAGCGCCGAGGAGTTCCTTGGCGCGACCTATCAGATGCTGTCGGCGGGGCTCAACGAGCAGGCCGCGATCGCGGCTACGCAGACCGGCCTGCGCGTCGCCACGGCGACGATGGGTGATTCTGTCGAGACATCCAACCTGCTCGCCGTGGCCTACAACAACTTGGGCAACAAGACTCGCCCCGTCGGCGAAGAAATGACCCGCCTCGGCGACATCCTCACGCGCACCCAGCAGACGTTCCAGATCAAGGACATGACGCAGCTCGGAGAAGGGCTGAAATACGTCATGGACAATGCCATCACGGCCAAGCTGCCGATCACGCAGCTCGCCACGGTGGTTGGCCAACTCAACAGTGGCGGGCTGCAAGGCTCCATGGCAGGCACGGCCATGGAAGCTTCCATGGTCCAGATGACCCGCGCTGCCGAGGAGTTCGGATTCACGATCCAGCGCGGCGCGGATGGACAGATGGATTACATCGGCACGCTGCGTGCGCTGGCCGACACGCTCGGCGATGTCTCCAACCTGTCCGACGAGGACAGCGACCGGCTGAACAAGGCGTTCGGTCAGCAGGGCGCTGCGGCAGTCGGCCTATTGCTCCCGAAGCTCGACGAGATGGACGCTAATTTGCGCGCCGTGACGGACAGCGCCGGAGCCGCCGCCGATGCCGCCGGCAAGATCGACGCGGGGGCGGGCAATCAATGGGCGATCATGCAGAACAACCTGCGCGACATCGCACTGGAGACCGGTCCAACACTGATTGGCGTGTTCAAGGACATGGCTCCGGCATTGCGCGATTTGGCGCAGGGTGCCGTCGCGTTCGCCAAGGAGAACCCCGGCCTGATCAAGGCAGGTATCGCGCTCGTCGGCATCGGCGCGGTGGCCTCGCCGATCCTGTCCATGGCGGGTGGTCTGGCGACCCTGGCCGGCGCGAGTCTGCGTGCCGGCAGGTTCCTCTATAAGGCGAGAGGCTCGATCCTGGAGTTCGGCGGATCGCTGCTGAAGTCACCCGTCACTTGGTACGTCGCCGGCATCGCCGGTCTCGCTGCCGCCGCTTATCTGATCTACAAAAACTGGGAGCCCATCACCGACTTTTTCGCGAATATCTGGGGCAGTATCAAGGCCACCTTCGCGGGCGGCGTGGTGTCGGTGCTTCAACCGCTGCAAACTCTCATCGACGCACTGCCCGAGTGGGCGCGGCCCGAGGGCCTGTCCGCCGGTCTGGGCGACAAGCTCGCCGAGTACCAGAGGCTCGCCGACTGGGCGCCGACCAAGCAAGCCGAATTCCGCATGGTCACCATGGCCGAGGTGAGTAAGGATCTCGGTCTGGACGGCTTGATGAGCGGCAATACGCCCGCCGCTGCCGGCGCCACAGCCGCCGCCGGCCCGTCTCCGGCGATCGCCGCCGCCATGCCACAGCGCGGCGCCCCGATCATCACCCAACACAACCAGATCACCATCCACGCCACCGGCACACCCGACCAGGTGCAGACAGCCGTGACCAACGGCCTCGCCGCGCTCGCCGATCGCACCGGGACCTACGACGGTGGCTGAGGTCATGCTGTCCATCGGCCCCTACCAGCTCGGCGTCGACACCGCCGCGCTCGACACCCTGAGCCGCGTCACCGAATACCGCTGGGCCGCGCCGGAGCGCATCGGCGCCAGCGGGCGCCAGCAGTACATGGGGCCGGGCAAGGACACCATCACCGTCAGCGGCGTCATCCTCCCGCACTACCGAGGCGGCCTCGGCCAGCTCGACGCCATGCGCGCCGAGGCCGGCCAGGGCAAGCCGCTGATCGTGTTCGACCACCGCGAGCTGTCCACGGTCTACGGCAAGTGGTGCATCGTTCGCATCAGCGAGACCCGTAGCCGTCACCTCGGCGCCGCGCCGCGCCGGATCGAGTTCAGTCTCGAGATGGCGTATTACAGCGCGGTCGGAGGCGCCGCCTGATGGCCGCCGTCACCTACCGCACCCGCGACGACGAGCCGCTCGACGCGATCTGTCGCGCCCACTACGGCGCCGGTAACGAGGCCCTGGTCGCGCTGGTCTGGCGCGCCAATCCCGGCCTCGCCAGCCACGGCCCGATCCTGCCCGGCGGCCTGCTGATCGTGCTGCCGGAGCGCCCCGCCGTCAGCCGGTCCCAGCCGCTCCCGGACCTGTGGAGCTGACCCGATGACACCACGCTGGGCACTGCTGATCGACGGCGTGGACCGCACCGCGCGGTTCGCCGACCTCGTGCAGTCCCTGCGCCTGGTCGACGCCCCCGGCACCGAGTCCGACGCGATCGACCTCGTGCTCTACCACCCAGACGCCGCGCTGCCCGTGCCCAGCTACGGCCAGCAGATCGAGGTGCGCCTGTGGTACGACGAGCAGCCCGACCAGGTGCGGCGCCAGGTCGGCAAGGTCAACGAGCTGGCGATCGCGGGCTGGCCCATCACCGTCAGCGTCCGCGCCACCGGCGTGGACTACAGCAGCCAGATGAAGGAGCGCCGCACCCAGTCCTGGGACGGCGTCACCCTCGGCGACATGGTTCGCAGCATCGCCGCCCGCTACGACCTACAGCCCCGCGTCGACGAGTGGCTGGCCGCCGTCGATGTCCCGCACCTCGACCAGCAGAACGAAAGCGACATGGCCCTGCTGACCCGCCTGGGCGCCCAATACGACGCGCAGGCCGTGCAGCGCGGCGGATACCTGGTGCTCGCGCAGCGAGGCACCGGTACCGCACAGACCCTGAGCGGCGCCAGCCGCCCGGCCATCACCATCACCCCGGCCAACCTGGCCCCGGCGAGCCACGCAGGCCCGCTGAATTTCGCCTGGCAGAGCGGCGGCCAACCGCAGTGGGCCGCCGTCGAGGTCCAATGGCACGACACGGCGACGGCGCAGACCCGCACCGTCCACACCAGCGACGCCACCCCTGTGCGCCGCCTTACCTACCAGGCCGCCACCGAGGCAGAGGCGATCGAGCACGCCCGCGCCGAGCTGGCCCGCATCCAGCGAGCGACCGCCGAGGTCCGCCTATCGATCTACGGTGACCCTCGCATCGCCAGCGAGACCCCGATCGACCTCACCGGATTCCATCCCTCGGTAGACGGTCGGTGGGTCACCGCCCGAGTCGAGCACCTCCTCGGCAGCGACTACACCACCACCCTGACCGCCACCCCGCCGAGCGGGCGAAGGGGGTAACAAGCCAATTTATTTAGGTCCGCCCAACCACCGAGAACAACGGAATTTGAGCACCGAGTTAGAATAATTTGGGCCGGTCCACCGAGGCCTTCGAGGAGATGCGCGACAGCCTGCTTTCCAGCCAGCGCGAGCTCAGCGACATCGCGGGGGAAGCTCAGGCGGGCGAAGTCCGCTATCGCACCATTCTCGCGACGATGGCCGACGGCCTGATCATCATCGATGCCAAAGGTCGGATTACCGACTTCAACTCGGCGGCGGAGCGGATCTTTGGCCATGAAGCCGAGGAAGTGCACGGTCGCAACGTAAAGATGTTGATGCCGGAACCATATCAGTCGGAGCACGACGGATACCTCAGACGTGTCGGTCGGTCGCATGAGACCGTGATCGGAAAACGGCGCGAAGTCCGGGGTCTGCGCAAGGACGGAACCGTATTCCCGCTCGACCTCACCATCAGCGGCATGCAGATCGGTGATGAGCGTTTCTTCAGCGGCATTGTTCGGGACATCACCCAGGCCAAGGCAGCACAGCAGGAGTTGGTTGATGCACGCGAGCAGGCAGAGGCGGCGAGTCGCGCCAAGAGCGAATTCCTCGCCACCATGAGTCATGAGATTCGGACCCCGATGAACGGGGTGTTGGGGGTCACCCAACTGCTTTCCGACACCGATCTCAATGAAGAACAGCGACACCTCACGGATCTGATTGATCAATCAGGTCATACCCTGCTGCGCATCATCAACGACATCCTCGATTTCTCGAAGATCGAGGCGGGAAAGATCGAACTGGAGGTGGCCCCGTTCGGGCTGCGTCGCAGTCTGGAAGCGGTGGTTCATCTGCTGCGCCCGCAGGCCGAGGACAAAGGTCTGACGCTGACCATCGAGATGGCCGAGGCGTGCCCGGACGACTTCATCGGCGATGCCCTGCGTCTGCGCCAGATCCTGCTCAACCTGCTCAGCAACGCGGTCAAATTCACCGAGAAGGGTGCAATCGCCCTGCGTGTGGCTTGCGCGGCGGCGCAAGGCGTTAAGGCGCATCTTCGCATCGAGGTGCAGGACTCGGGGATAGGCATTGACGAACATGCCCGCGAGCGCCTGTTCAGGGCGTTTTCACAAGCCGATGGCTCGACCACCCGGCGTTATGGCGGGACGGGCCTGGGTTTGACGATCAGTAAACGACTGACCGAACTGATGGGCGGGGAGCTGGATTTCGAGAGCGTCCCGGGGCAGGGCAGTATCTTCCGTATCGATCTCGATCTTCCCCTGGGCGAGGTCGGGTCGAAGCCCTCTCAAGCCGTGCCGGGGGAGGCCCCGAAAGCGGCATCCTCAACGGCGGGTAAGCGGATCTTGCTGGTCGAGGATGTGTTGACCAACCGAATGGTTGCCCTCGCCATGCTCAAGCCTCATGGCGTGGAAGTCGATCAAGCCGAGAATGGCGCGGAGGCCGTGGCCATGGCGGCAGTGGCCGATTACGACCTGATCCTCATGGATGTGCGCATGCCGGTGCTGGACGGATTGGCCGCGACCCGGCAGATACGCGAGGCCGAGATGGACGCGAACGCGCATGTGCCCATCATCGCACTGACCGCCAACGCCACGGTTGAGGATCGCGACGTCTGCCTCGCTGCTGGCATGGATGATTTCCTGTCGAAGCCGCTGACTCGTGAAGCGTTGGCGGACGCTTTGGGGCGCTGGCTGCAAAACCGGTGATCGCCAATCTGTCCCGGTCGCGATCCGACGCGTGTCGTCAGAAACGCACGGGCGGCTTCGGCGCGCCCGCATTTCCCTGTGCCGCTGCAATCTTGTGACCGGTCGCTCGACCCATTTCCAGGGCGCTTTCTTCGTCATTCCCGGCACCTTGCGGCGCCTGCCACCCGTGCTCGTCCCGGAGGTACAGGGTCTGGGTCGGGAACGCGAATTCGACGTTCATGTCCTTGGCGACGCGCAGTATGTCGAGCAGGAAACGTTGACGTTCGCGCAGCTCCGTGGACCAGTCCGGGGTTTCCCAAAATACGTAGACCAGGACATCCAGGGAGGCGGCGCCGAAGTCGTTGAAGTAGATCTGGAAGTAATCCTTGCGCATGTAGGGGTGCTGACGAACCAGTTCCCGCAGCGCCTCACAGAAGGCCTCGATGTGCTCAGGCGGGGTGTCGTAGGTCAGGCCCAGGGTGGTCTTCAGGCGGCGATAGCGGCGCTTGCCCATGTTGTCCACGCTGGCGGTGATGAATGCCGAGTTCGGCAGCGTGACCACGGAGTTGTAGAAGGTACGGACCCGGGTGCTGCGAAAACCGATCTCCTCGACGCTGCCTTCGACGCCTTCGGTGACGATCCAGTCGCCAACCGAAAAGGTGCGGTCGAGCAGCACGGTGATCGAGCCGAACAGGTTCTGCACCATGTCCTTGGCGGCCAGCGCGAAGGCCAGACCGCCCAGGCCGAGACCGGCAAGCAGGCTGGAAATGTCGATGTTCATGTTGTCGGCGACGAACACCGCGCCGATCACGGTCACGAAGATCTTGAAGCTGCGTTGCGCCAACGGCACCAGCGCATCGTCCAGGGTGCTCTCGGTGGCGGCGGCACGTTTACGCATCCAGGCCGTGAGCAGATCGACGAGGCGATAAGCGGTCCAGACGGCGGAGATGCCGGCAAGGAATTTGACCGCCACCAGCAGAACGAGCAGCGCCTGCTCGGGCAGGCCGAGCAGGTTCACGCCGACCCACCAGAGCACTGCCATCGCCATCAGTCCCAGCGGTCGCAACATGCGGTCGCGGACGTCCTGATACGTGCTGGAACGTTGTCGATAACGCCGCACGAACGCGGCCAGGAACCAGGACACGATACGGTCGAGCAGCACGCCAAGCACGATCAGGACGAACAAAGCCAGCCAGCGCCAGTTCTCAAGCAGAAACGGTGCGGCCTTCATGTAGCCGGGCAGGGCGTCGCGCAACCGCAGGTGCAGGGGCTGATTCGCACGTTGATCGTCGCCACCGACCCGGCGCGCGAGGCCGGAGACTTCGTCGGACATTGCCGGGAGATCGGCAATGGTGCGTTTGGAGAACAGCCAGCTGCCGTCGGCCTGTCGGGTGATGGTGACGCTTCCGGCGCGGTAACGTTCGAACAGCCAGTTGCCGTTGCGGGTGTCCTCCGGAATCCGGTCCAGATCGATCTTGCGGGTGCGATCGAGGACATCGAGCAGCATCCAGGCGAGGTCTTCACCGCGTTCGCGGCGGACCAGCGGGCTCACGTTGGAGAGATCGAGCGTCATCACCGCATCGTCGATGCGACCTGGCTGGCCGCGACCGATGTCGTTCATCGCATGCAGGAAGGTGGCCATGGTCGCGCGGGGCGAGATCAATTCCGGAGCGACGGCTGAGGCGTTCGATTCGCCCGTCGACTCCTCGGCCTGGGCAAAGAAGGTGACGGCAAGCAGCGGGATCAAGAGAAGGCGGCGCAGGGTGGATCTGAATACAGGCATGACAACGATCGTTTTTCTTGCGGTTGTGGTGGCGCAATCAATGGGAGGACTGCCCGGATGCTAACCGCCCGAGGCGGATGGCAAAAGGCCACCGAATGACGCCGAGTACCAGCCGGGTTGCCCGTAGGAGCGGCTTCCTTCGCGATCGGCCCCGGTTGTGGGCACTTCGCGGCGAAAGCCGCTCCTATCGAAAATGTTCGGATTTACCGGCGGACAAAAACAAGAACGGCGGCACCCGGGAAGGTGCCGCCGTTGATGGAACTGGCGTTGGACCGAGGTCAGGCCTGGCTGTAATCCATCGCGGTGCTGCAATAACCGCCGTCCACGTAGATCACTTGGCCGGTCACGCCGGAGGCGAGATCGGAGCCGATGAAGGCGCCGACATTGCCGACTTCCTCGATGGTCACGTTGCGGCGCAGCGGTGCAGCCTTTTCGTTGTAGTCGAGCAGACGCTTGAAATTGGAGATGCCGGCGGCGGCCAGGGTCCGGATCGGACCGGCGGAGATGGCGTTGACGCGGATGTTGTCCGGGCCGAGGTCGGCCGCCATGTAGCGCACGTTGGCTTCCAGGCTGGCCTTGGCCAGACCCATGACGTTGTAGAACGGCACGGAGCGTTCGGCGCCCAGGTAGCTCAGCGTGATTAGCGAGCCGGCACGACCGTCCATCATCGGCAGGCCGGCCTTGGCAAGCGCGGTGAAGCTGTATGAGCTGATGTCGTGGGCGATCTGGAAGCCTTCGCGGGTGACGTTGTCGATATAACGCCCGGCGAGCTGTTCCTTGATCGCGAAGGCGACCGAGTGGACCAGGATGTCGTAGCCATCCCAGTGCCTGCCGAGTTCTTCGAAGACCCCAGCGATCTGCGCATCATCGGCGACGTCGCAGGGGATCAGGATGTCGGAGCCGAGCGATGCGGCCATTTCCCCGACGCGATCCTTGAGGCGCTCGTTCTGATAGGTGAAGGCCAGTTCGGCGCCTTCACGATGCATGGCCTGGGCAATGCCCCAAGCGATTGAACGGTTGCTTGCCAGGCCCACGATGAGGGCGCGCTTGCCGGCCAGAAATCCCATGATTCACCCAAATACGCTGTGGTTTGAAAGCGGGGAAGGATAGCAGATGACGGGGGTGTGACGGACCTTTGCAAGCCGGGTCTGCGCAGACCGGCCTACAATCCAGGGCCATGTTCCCGTTACGGTCTCTGATCCTCTGCGTTTGCGTGCTGCTCGCCGGTTGCGGAGAGCGTGCCTGGAACGATCCATATCCGGGCGATCCGCGCGTTGCGAACACACTGTATACGTCCTTTCGTGACCCGCCCAAGCACTTGGACCCGGCGCGTTCCTATGCCGCCAACGAGTGGATTTTCATCAGCCAGATCTACGAGCCGCCGCTGCAATACCACTACCTCAAACGCCCGCATCAACTGATGCCGGCGCTCAGCGCGAGCATGCCGACAGTGCGTCCGCTGAGTGCGTCCGGCTATGAGGTCTGGGGCGATGTAAAGCCGGCGCAGACGGTGTACGAAATACGCATTCCCAAGGGGGTGCGCTATCAGCCGCATCCGGCCTTTGCCGATAACGGGAGCGTCGATGATCTGCTCGATCCGGCGCGTCTGCTCGCTCAGCCTGATCGGGAGTTGATTGCGGAGGATCTGGTTTATCAGATCAAACGACTCGCGCATCCGGCGCTGGCCTCGCCGATATACGGCTTGATGTCGGAGTACATCACTGGTCTGGGGGCGTATCGGGACACCCTGGAAGCGGCCTGGGCCAAGCAGGGCCGGGCAGGTTGGCTGGACTTGCGACAGTTCCCCCTGGCTGGTGCCGAGGTGGTGGATCGATACACGCTGCGGATCCATATCGACGGCAGCTACCCGCAATTCATCTATTGGCTGGCGACCCCGTTCTTCGCCCCTATTCCCTGGGAGGCGGACCGGTTCTACGCCCGGCCGGGGATGGCGGAACGCAATCTGAGTCTCGACACCCACCCCATAGGCAGTGGGCCGTATCTGCTGCTGGAAAGCGATCCGAACCGGCGGATCACCCTGGCGCGGAACCCGAACTGGCACGGCGAGACCTACCCGGTGGCAGGGCCGCCGGATCTGCTGGCCGACGCTGGCAAGGCGCTGCCGTTCATCGATCGAGCGGTGTACACCCTGGAGAAGGAATCGATTCCTTACTGGGGCAAGTTTCTGCAAGGCTGGTACGACCATTCCGGGATCAGTTCGGACAGTTTCGACAGCGCGGTGGCGATTGGCGCCAGCGGGGATGTGCAAGTGACCGAGGCGATGCAGGCGAAAGGCATCAAGCTCCAAACCGAGACCGAATCGAGCATCTTCTATCTCGGTTTCAACTGGCTGGATCCGGTGGTGGGCGGTGATGCCGAGTCCGCGCGTCTGCTGCGCCGGGCACTGGCCATCGCCGTGGATTACGAGGAGTTCATCGCGATTTTCCGGAATGGACGCGGCATCGCGGCCCAAGGTCCTCTGGCGCCGGGCATAGCGGGGTATCGCGAAGGCGAGGCCGGGATCAATCCGATGACCCATGAATGGGTCGATGGACATCCCCAACGGCGCGCCCTGGCGGAGGCCAGGGAGCTGCTCGCACAAGCCGGCTATGCCGACGGGGTCGATCCGCTGACCGGCAAGCCCCTGCTGTTGTATCTCGATGCCGCCGCCAGCAGCGGCCCCGACAGCAAGGCCATGCTGGACTGGTGGCGCAAGCAGATCGCCAAACTGGGTCTTCGCCTGGTGGTGCGCGATACCGATTACAACCGTTTTCAGGACAAGATGCGCAAAGGTCAGGCGCAGTTGTTCCAATGGGGTTGGAATGCGGATTACCCCGATCCGGAAAATTTTCTGTTCCTGTTCTATGGGCCCAATGGCAAGGCGGCGCACGGTGGCGAGAATGCGGCCAATTACGCGAATCCGGAGTTCGATGCCTTGTTCGAACGTATGAAGGACCTGCCCAACGGGGATGACCGGCAGGCCGTGATCGATCGCATGGTCGGCATCCTGCGCGAGGACGTGCCCTGGCTGTTCGGTTTCCACCCGGTCGAGTTCCGTCTCAACCATGCCTGGCTGTACAACGTCAAACCGAATCTGATCGCACGAAATACCCTGAAATATCAGCGCGTCGACGCCGAGGCGCGCGCGGCGGCCACTGGCGCCTGGAATCGCCCGGTGCTGTGGCCGCTGTCGGGCTTGCTGATCGGCCTGCTGGTGTTGGTCGCACCGGGATGGTGGGCGTTGCGGCAACGCGAACGGCGCGTCGGCGTGGAGGAGGCATGAACCGCATCCGCAACGTCCCCGCAGGAGCGGCTTCAGCCGCGATCAGCGATTGGGATTTCGCAAAATATCGATCGCGGCTGAAGCCGCTCCTACCGGACGCATACGGGGGGCGGTGCTGACGATGGGCGCCTATCTGATCCGCCGTCTTCTTTACGCGATACCAATCCTGATCGGGGTGAATCTGCTGACCTTTGCGCTGTTCTTCCTGGTCAATTCCCCGGACGACATGGCGCGTGCGCATCTGGGTAACAAGCGCGTCACCGCTGAGGCCGTCGAAGCCTGGAAACGCGAACGCGGCTACAACCGTCCGCTGCTCTACAACGCCGGGCGTGACGGCATCGAACGGGTCACGGACACGCTGTTTTTCACCAAGTCGATTCGCCTGTTCGTGTTCGATTTCGGTCAGGCGGACAGCGGGCGCGCGATTGCCGACGACATCCGGCAACGGGCGCCACCCAGCCTTGCGCTGGCGGTACCGACCTTCGTGATCGGTCTGTTGCTGAATGTGACCTTGGCATTGGGCATCGTGCTGTTCCGTGCCAGCGTTCTGGACTGGCTGGGTCAGATCGGGCTGGTCGCCTTGATGTCGGTGTCCAGCCTGTTCTACATCATCGCCGGGCAGTACCTGTTCGGTAAGTTGATGCGGCTCGCGCCGATTTCCGGTTACGTCGATGGCTGGGAAGCCTGGCGATTCCTGGTTCTGCCGATCGCGGTCGGCGTTATCGCCGGGATTGGCGCCGGGGTCCGCTGGTATCGCAGCCTGTTCCTGGAAGAGATCGGCAAGGACTATGTGCGTACCGCACGCGCCAAGGGCCTGGGCGAGGCGCAGGTGCTGGTCGGCCATGTGCTGCGCAACGCGCTGATTCCCATCCTGACCGGGGCGGTGGTGCTGCTGCCCTTGTTGTTTCTTGGCAGCCTGATCATGGAGTCGTTCTTCGGTATCCCAGGCTTGGGGAGTTACACCATCGAAGGCATTCAGGCCCAGGATTTTGCGATCGTGCGCGCAATGGTGTTTCTCGGTGCGGTGCTCTACATCCTCGGGTTGCTGTTGACGGACATCGCTTACACCCTGGTCGATCCTCGGGTGCGGTTATGAGCGGGGCGAGCGCGTGGCAACTCGCGCCGTTATGGACCGACTACCTGCTGTGGTTGCTGGTCCTGGCGGTGGCGCTGACCATCGCTTATGTGCGCCGCCAGCCGCATCTGCGTGCGCCGTGGCGGCAGGTCGGGCGCAGCGGGACGGGCATGGTCGCGGCGCTGGTATTGATGGCTTACGTGGGCATCGGATTGCTCGATTCGGTTCATCTGACGAGCGATCGGGGTGCCGTCGTCAGTGTGCTCGATCTTTGCCTGAGCGATTTGCGTGATCGCACGGAAACGACCTATTCGGCGCCGCTGGCCACACACTCGGCGAGCCTGGAATCCATGACCGATAAAGACGGGAATACCGTGCGTGCCGCACCGCGTCTGCGCTACGGCGGTGCGCATCTGGGCGCTCCCGCGCAGCAACGCAACGCGGATCTGCGCGACCGGGCCCTGCTGGGTATCGCCAAGGCCGTCGCGCTCTGGCTGGCAATCGCAGTTGTGATGCTGATATGGCGTCGTCGTCTCGGTTCGGACGGGTTCCCCATGCGGCGCGTTCTCGGAACCTTGCTGGTCATGGCGCTGATGATCGGGGTGTTGCGCGAATGGGCCGATGGGTATCACGTCTTTGGCACCGACAAGGTCGGTCAGGACGTGCTCTATCTCAGTCTCAAGAGTGTTCGCACCGGTCTGATGATCGGCCTGCTTACCACCCTGGTGATGTTGCCGCTGGCGATGGTCCTCGGCATTGCAGCGGGTTACTTCCGGGGGTGGGTCGATGATCTGATCCAGTATCTTTACACCACCCTCAGTTCGATCCCGTCGGTGTTGCTGATCGCGGCGGCGGTACTGATGATGCAGGTCACCATGAGCAACCATCCGGAGTGGTTCGATTCCCTGGAAAGTCGCGCCGACCTCCGTCTGCTGTTTCTGTGCGTGATCCTGGGGGTCACCTCATGGACCGGGCTGTGCCGGTTGTTGCGCGCCGAAACCCTGAAACTGCGCGAAGCGGATTATGTGGAAGCCGCACGCGCTGCCGGTGTCGGCCCGTTGCGCATCCTGTCGCGGCACATCGCACCCAATGTGATGCATATCGTGCTGATTCAGGTGACCCTGGATTTCAGCGCCCTGGTGCTTGCGGAAGCCGTGTTGTCCTACGTCGGCGTCGGCGTTGACCCGAGCACGCCAAGCTGGGGGAACATGATCAACGCGGCGCGTCTGGAACTGGCGCGTGAGCCGGTGGTGTGGTGGTCCCTGAGCGCGGCCTTTGCGTTCATGTTTACCCTGGTGCTTGCCGCCAATCTGTTTGCCGATCAGGTCCGGGAAGCCTTCGATCCCCGCCGCCGGGCATAAGCGCAGCGCAGGCAGGTTGCAGGCGGGGCAATGGGCTTGTGTCGGCTTGAACCGGCGGTGTCAGGGCGCGACAGCCTGGTCGGTCAGTGCGCCGATCATCGCCGCCATCTTCTCCGGGACCGGTAGCTCGCCCAGGGCGTAACTCTCGCGCAGTGCGCGCGGGTCGTGATAACTCACCCAGGTCCTGCCGTCGGCGTCCTCATAAACGAGAACCCGCAAGGGGAGATCCAGTCCGGCACGGGCATCTTTCTGCATTACCGGCGTGCCGGCTTTCGGAGAACCGAAAATCAACACCTGGGTGGGTGCCAATTGCTGCTCGATCGCGGCTGCGCCGGCTGCATGATCGATGCGTGCGAATACCGTCATGCCCTTGCCCTGAACGATTTCGACGAGGCGGTCGATGGTCGTTGTTACATCGTGGGCGCTGGGCTTTGAGACCAGGTCGTCTGCCAATGCCGGGAGTACGAAGAAAACACAGAAAATAGCCGCGAGTCGGCGCATGCGGTGGCTCCTGGAGGGTGCGAGAAGAAGCGTTAAGGGTAGACCGCTAACCGGGCGGGGACTGGTCCGCGTGTGAATGAAGAAGTTCCCTTTCACGGCGGCATCTGGCGAACCGGGGACAGGATTACAATGCGCGGCATGTTTCGATTCCTGTTCTCTCGCCTGATCAGTACGCTGATCGTCGTGCTGGGCGTCTCCACGCTGGTATTTTCCCTGATTCATCTTGTGCCGGGCGACCCGGTCGAGGTAATGCTGGGGGAATCGGCGCAGGCGGCGGACCGCGATGCGTTACGCGCGGCCCTGGGCCTGGATAAGGCGTTGCATGTGCAATACGCGCAGTACCTGAAGGGGCTGGCGCATCTCGATCTCGGACAGTCAATGCATTCCCGGCGTCCGGTCGCGGAACTGCTGGCGGAACGCATTCCGGCGACGGTCGCGTTGTCGCTGGCGGCCCTGGCGATTGCCCTGCTGATCGCGCTGCCGTTGGGCGTCGTTGCGGCGGTGCGGCGCGACACGATCTGGGATTTTTCGGCAAGCGGATTTGCCTTATTGGGGGTGTCGATCCCGAATTTCTGGATGGGGCCGCTGTTGATTCTCGGCTTCTCGCTCGGCCTTGGCTGGTTCCCGGTCAGTGGACGCGACGCGCCCGGTTCGTTGGTGCTGCCGGCACTGACACTAGGGACGTCGATGGCGGCGATCCTGTCGCGCATGATCCGCTCCACCCTGCTCGATGTGCTCGGCGAGGACTTCATCCGTACTGCTCGGGCCAAGGGCTTGAGCCGCTTTCAGGTGGTCGTCGGTCACGGATTGCGCAATGCCTTGTTGCCGGTGATCACCTTGGTCGGATTGCAACTCGGCACCCTGCTCGGCGGGGCGGTGATTACCGAAACCGTGTTCTCGTGGCCGGGTGTGGGCCTGCTCACCATCGAGGCGATTCAGGGGCGGGATTACCCCATCGTTCAGGCCAGCGTGTTGTTGATCAGTCTGACCTACGTATTGGTGAACACTATGACCGACCTTATTTACGCCTGGGTCGATCCGCGCGTGCGGCTGGGGCCGGATTCATGAAAGTCTGGTTGCCTGCGGGCGTGCTTCTGCTTTGGGCGCTGCTGGCTCTGTTCGGGCCGTGGCTGCCCTTGAGCCCGGATCAGATCGATCTGCAGCGGATTCTCGCGGCACCCGGCGACACCGCCTGGCTCGGTGCCGATGACCTGGGACGACCGGTCTGGGATCGACTCGTGATCGGTGCGCGCACCTCCTTCCTGGTGGCGGTCTGGGTGGTGATCCTGTCCGCCGGCATCGGCGCGTTTCTCGGAACCCTGGCCGCTTATCTCGGCGGCTGGTGGGATCTGCTCACGGTCCGGGTTATCGACATCTTTCTGGCGTTTCCCGGCATTCTGCTGGCAATCGCCCTGGCGGGCATCCTCGGGCCGGGCGTGGATAATGTGATCGTTGCCTTGTCGGTGGTCGGCTGGGTTGGCTATGCGCGTCTGGCGCGAGCGCAGGTCCTGTCCCTGAAACATCGGGACCATGTGCAGGCGGCGGTGGCGCTCGGCGCCGGTCGCGGGCGCATCGTGGTGCGTCATCTGCTGCCGTTGGCGGCGGCCCCGCTGATTGTCGAAGCGACCTTCGGTATTGCCGGGACGGTGATTTCCGAGGCCGGACTGTCATTCCTCGGCCTGGGTGTTCAGCCCCCGGCGGCGTCCTGGGGCAGTATGATCCGGGACGGGACCCGCTACATGCTGGTGGCCCCGCATCTGGTTCTGGCGCCGGGTATCGCCCTGATGCTGGTTGTGCTGTCGGTGAACCTGCTCGGGGATCGTTTGCGTGATCGACTCGATGTCCGGGCAGAACACGGATAATCCGTCCAACCTTCCAAAGTCTTGAGTACCTCCGATGACCCAGCATTTGAGCCTCGGCCCAATCATGATGGATTTGCGCGGCCCGGCCATCGACGCCGATGAACGCGAGATGCTGCGCCATCCCCTGGTCGGCGGGGTGATCCTGTTCACCCGCAATTTCGTGTCGGTGGCGCAGGTCGCAGCCCTGTGCGCGGAGATTCACGCGCTGCGCGAACCGCATCTGCTGATTGCGATCGACCATGAAGGCGGTCGGGTCCAGCGCTTCCGTGACGGGTTCACGCAGGTGCCAGCTGCAGGTACGGTGCATCGCCTGTACGACAGCGACCCGCAGCGCGCCCTGGCATTGGCGGAGGACTTCGGATTCGTGATGGCCAGCGAGGTGCGCGCGGTCGGGATCGACATCAGTTTTGCACCGGTACTGGACCTTGATCGTGGTATCAGTCAGGTGATCGGCAATCGCGGCTTTCATCGCGATCCCGAAGCCACGGCCGACTTGGCGCATGCGTACATGCGCGGCATGCGTCGCGCCGGCATGGAGGCGACCGGCAAGCATTTTCCGGGGCATGGCGGGGTCGCGGAGGATTCGCACCTCACGCTGCCGATTGACCCACGGCGATACGCAGACATCGAGGCGGAAGATCTGCTCGTGTTCGAGCGCATGATCCATTACGGGCTGGCGGCCGTGATGATGGCCCATGTCGAGTATCCGGCCGTCGATCCGCAACCGGCGGGCTTTTCCCCGTTCTGGGTCAAGGAGGTGTTGCGAGGGCGCCTCGGGTTTCAGGGGGTGATCTTCAGTGATGACCTGAGCATGGCCGGGGCCGAGGGCGTGGGTGGCTATGCGGACCGGGTTCGCAACGCCCTGGAGGTCGGCGCCGATATGGCGCTGATCTGCAATCACACCGAGGGTGTGGTCGAGACGCTGGATGAACTGCAATGGGAGTCCGATCCGGCCTCGCACATGCGTCTGGCGCGCATGCATCGACACCGCCCAACCGACTGGGCGGCGTTGGAGAAAAACCACGACTGGCGCGTTTCGGTCGCACGGTTGGCAGCGCTTGGCCTGGACGATCCGACCGGACAGCTCCCTGTTTGAACCCAACATGTAAGCGCACACCGCGACGCCCAACTTGCTCATCCCGGGAGGGAATATGCCGATAACCCCAGAACATGCCGCGCAAGTCCGCGCTGAAGCCGATTGTCTGTTTGATCGGCCCCAGGTCGAGGCGGCGGTGGCACGTATGGCCACCGAGATCACGGCGCGTATCGGCGGGCGCAATCCCCTGGTGTTGTGCGTGATGAATGGCGCGCTGATGGTGACATCGGAGCTGCTGGTTCGGCTCGATTTCCCATTGGAGCTCGATTATCTGCACGCGACCCGCTATCGCGGCGAGACCAGCGGTGGGTCGCTGCATTGGTTCCGCGAGCCGGGGGTGCCACTGGAAGGTCGGGTGGTATTGGTGGTGGACGACATCCTTGACGAAGGCCCGACCCTGGCGGCGATCCGCGACTATTGCGAGGCGCAGGGCGCGGCCGAAGTGCTCGCTGCCGTGCTGGTCGACAAGGTGCATGACCGTAAGGCACCGGGCGCCTTTGCGGAATTTATCGGCATCGAGGCGCCGGATCGCTATCTGTTCGGCTATGGCATGGACTACAAGGAATATCTGCGTAACGCGCCCGGCATTTTCGCCGTAAAGGGCATGTGATCCGGGGTTCGATTGCTTCCTGAGCCGCACGTAACACGCAGATGCGGCGCGACAGTATTGAAATAACGCGGAGTAGGGCATGGCGCTAGGGATTATTGGTGGCACGGGCTTGACCCGTCTGGACGGGCTGAGGATCGATCGGGAAGAGCCGGTCAGCACATGCTGGGGCGAGCCTTCCGCGTCGCTTGTGCATGGCCGCCTGGGTGAGACGGAAGTGGTCTTTCTCGCCCGTCACGGCAACCCGCACCGTATTCCGCCACACAAGGTGAACTATCGCGCCAATATCAAGGCACTCAAAGAGGCCGGCGTCGAGCGCGTGGTTGCGGTGGCGGCGGTGGGTGGGATCACCGAACGGGCGTCTCCCAGCGCCGTGCTGATCCCCGATCAGATCATCGACTACACCTATGGCCGTTCGACGACCTTCTTCGAGGATGATCTCGATGACGTCGTACACATCGATTTCAGCTGGCCGTATTGCGCCGAGTTACGGCAAAGCCTGCTGGCCGCAGCGCAGCATGCCCGTGTCCCGGCGATCGATGGAGGTGTCTACGCTGCCACCCAGGGGCCGCGTCTGGAAACCGCTGCCGAGATTCGCAAACTCGCGGCGGACGGCTGCGACATCGTTGGCATGACCGGCATGCCCGAAGCCGCGCTCGCCCGCGAAGCCGGACTTTGCTACGCCAGCCTGTCCGTGGTCGCGAACTGGGGCGCGGGGCTTTCCAGTGACGAAATAACCATGGCCGACATCGAACGCGAGCTTGAAACCGGGATGTCGCATGTGAGACGTATTCTTGAGACCTTGCTGGCGGGCTGAGCATTCACCTTTTGCGCTGATATGGCCTTGCGGTGAGGGGCGACGCGACCCGCCTGTCCCGGTAGGATTCAAACCACTTTCCGCGTCGTCGAGACCGAGCAATGCATAACCCGCTACACCAGCGCCGCGCCGGCGTTCTGCTGCACATCACGTCCTTGCCGGGGGCGCGGGAAAACGGTGAATTCGGCGTCAATGCGTTTCGTTTCGTCGATTTTCTCGCCGAGGCGGGCATCACTGTCTGGCAGGTATTGCCTTTGGGACCAACCTTGCTGGATGGTTCGCCGTATCAGTCGCCGTCCTCGTTTGCGGGCAATCCGGACCTGATCTGCCTGGATCTGTTGGCGCGATGGGGTTGGGTCGATGCGGGTGTGGTTGAGTCCGCGCAGCTCAGTCGTGAGGCGGTGCTGGCTCAGGCAGCGCGGGATTTCTGCAAGCGCGGCAGCGAAGCGGAACGCAATGATTTCAAGGCCTTCAACGAAGCCAACGTGGCGTGGCTGGAACCGTACGCCTTCTTCCGTGCCCTGAAAAAGGCACACGCTGGCGCACCTTGGTGGGACTGGGAAGTCGGGCTGCGGGACCGCGAGGCCGCAGCGATGGATCACGCACGCGGGGCATTGGCGGACGACATCGCCACCGAACGCTTTACCCAATTCGTGTTCGATCGCCAGTGGCACCAGTTGCGTACTTACGCGAATGAGCGCGGGGTACACCTGTTTGGCGATCTGCCGATCTTCGTCGCCGAGGACAGTGCGGAGGTCTGGGCGAACCGCAGCTATTTCGATCTGGATGCCGAGGGGCATCCGCGTCATGTCGCCGGGGTGCCGCCGGATTATTTCTCCGAGACCGGTCAGCGTTGGGGCAATCCGTTGTACGACTGGGAGGCCATCGCGGCCGATAATTTTCGCTGGTGGGCGGAGCGCCTGAAGCGGCAGTTCGACCTTTACGACATTGTGCGCATCGATCATTTCCGGGGCTTTGAGGCGTTCTGGCGTATCGAGGCTTCCTGCAAGACGGCCATCGACGGGGTCTGGGTGAAGGCGCCAGGGAAGGCCCTGTTCGATCGATTGCGCGCCGAGATGGGCGAGTTGCCGATCGTGGCCGAGGATCTCGGCATCATTACCGCCGAGGTGGATGCCTTGCGTCGAGGCGCAGGCATGCCGGGCATGAAAATTCTGCAGTTTGCTTTCGGTGGCGATGCCTCGAACCCGTATCTGCCGCATAACCATGAGTTGGATTCGGTGGTTTATACCGGCACCCACGACAACGATACGACGCTGGGTTGGTTCGGCGCTCTGGATGCGAACACCCGACGCCAGCTCGGGGAATATCTGGGCAAATCCTCTGAGGACATGCCCTGGCCGCTGATTCGTGCCGCGTTCGCATCGGTGGCACGCCTGGCCGTGGTGCCGATGCAGGATCTGCTCGGACTGGATGGCGAACACCGCATGAACATGCCCGGTAAGCGCGGTGGCACCAACTGGCGCTGGCGCTTCACCTGGGAGCAGCTTGAAGAGGGACTGGCGCAACGCGTAAAGGGCATGGTGTATCTCTACGGGCGGCGGCCATGAGTGATTCGGGCTTTGCGCGGCTCGGTGAGGCATCGATGGCCGCCAAGTTTCTTTTGTATCTGGCCGCCTTCGTGATCGTGATCGCGGGCTTGCGTGAAGCGCAGGCGCTGATCGTGCCGTTTCTGATGTCCGGTTTCATTGCGATCATCGCCGCGCCGGCATTGTTCTGGCTGCGTAAGCGAGGTCTGCCGAGCTGGCTTGCGTTGACAGTGGCGCTGCTCGGAGTGGTCGTTGTCGGTGGGGTGGTTAGTGCGCTGATCGGCGGATCGATTCATGAGTTCGCACGCGATCTGCCGGTGTATCAGGCGCGATTGTCGGTCCTCTATCAAGGGGTTCTGGGGCAGTTGCAGGCGTGGGGTGTCGGCGGACTGGATCGGGAGTTTGCCGACCTGTTTGATCCGCGTGCGGCGATCGGATTTGCCGGCAGTCTGTTCAACAGCCTGGGTGGCACCCTCGCGAACACCTTTCTGATCCTGCTCACCGTGTTGTTCCTGCTCGCCGAAGCGACGGTGATGGAAGCGAAACTGCGTGCGATCGCGGACGATCCCGAACGCCTGATGACCCATGTAGAAGCAATGTTCAGGGAGGTCAATCGATACATCGCGATCAAGACGCTGACCAGTCTCGGTACTGGCATGGCGGTGGCGTTGTGGTTATGGGTCCTGGGCGTGGATTACGCCGCGCTATGGGGGTTGCTCGCCTTTCTGTTGAATTACGTGCCCAACATCGGGTCGGTGATCGCGGCGGCACCCGCTTTGCTGTTGACCCTGGTGCAGCTTGGTGTGCCCGCAACGGCTTGGGCGGGAATGGGTTATCTGCTGATCAACGTGCTCGTCGGCAATGTGCTTGAACCGCGCTATATGGGGCGCTCATTGGGGCTGTCCGGATTGGTTGTGTTCCTCTCCCTGGTGTTCTGGGGGTGGGTGCTGGGCATGGTCGGCATGTTCCTGTCTGTGCCCTTGACCATCACCTTGAAGATCGTCATGAGTGCCGATCCACGGACTGCCTGGGCGGCGGTGCTGTTGGGGGGTGGACAGGACCTTCGTCAGTCCGAAGAAGGGGGGTCCTCGCGTGCTTGATCGCTCATGGTGCGCTCTCTATAGTCATCCGGCGTCGCATCGGTAAATGCGTCGGCAATAACAACAATGGCATGACGTCGCAAATGGGACGTCTTGAAAAGCTAAGGTGGGTTGGAGTGGCGATGAATACGGTGGCGGTGGTCGGGCTTGGCTACGTCGGTTTGCCCTTGGCCGTGGCATTCGGCAAGAAGGTTCGGACCATTGGTTTCGATCTCAGTGAGTCCAAGATCGCCAACTATCGCAATTATTGTGATCCCACGGGTGAGGTGGACAGTGCGGCATTGAAAGCCGCCACGCTCTTGGAAGTGACCACGGACCCGTCGCGGCTCTCCGAGGCAGACATCATCGTGGTGGCCGTGCCGACACCGATCGATCACGCCAAGCGCCCCGATCTGAGCCCGCTGATCAGTTCGTCAACGACCGTCGGTCGGCATATGAAGAAGGGCGCGATCGTGGTCTACGAGTCCACGGTTTATCCCGGCGCAACGGAAGACGATTGCGTGCCGATACTTGAACGGGAATCTGGCATGCGCTGGAAGCAGGATTTCCATGTCGGTTACTCCCCGGAACGCATCAACCCGGGCGACAAGGTGCATCGTCTTGAGACCATCGTGAAGGTGGTGGCCGGCGATACCCCGGAGGTGCTGGAGCAGGTTGCCGCGCTCTACGAAATGGTGGTTGAGGCGGGGGTGCATCGCGCCGCGAGCATCAAGGTTGCCGAGGCAGCAAAAGTCATCGAGAACACCCAGCGCGATCTGAACATCGCCTTGATGAATGAGTTGGCGCTGATCTTCGACCGTCTCGGCATCGATACCCTGGATGTTTTGCAGGCCGCCGGGACCAAGTGGAATTTCCTCAACTTCCGACCCGGTCTTGTCGGTGGGCACTGTATCGGTGTCGATCCGTATTATCTGACCTACAAGGCCGAATCGATTGGCTATCTGCCACAGGTGATTTTGGCGGGGCGCCGGATCAACGACCAGATGGGGAAGTTCATCGCAGAAAGCACGATTAAGCAGATGATTGCTGCCGGTTCATCCATAAAAGGTGCCAAGGTGGTGGTGCTGGGCCTGACTTTCAAGGAGAATTGCCCGGATTTGCGCAACTCCAGAGTGATTGATGTCATCAATGAACTCCGAGAGTTTGGTATCGATGTGATTGTGCATGACCCGGTTTGTGATCATGACGAAGCACGGCATGAGCATGGTGTCGATCTTGTTGGATGGAATGACATTCCAGTTTGTGATGCGGTTGTCGTGGCGGTTGCACACGATGCATTTGTGAAGCTGTCCAGTGAAGAGTTGCGGAGCAAGATTGCACCGCAAGGCTGCTTGATGGATGTGAAGTCTGTTTATTCTGATGCCTTATATAACGCAGTTGGCGTACCTGTTTGGCGTCTCTAGGGGGAAATCGTGCCGATAAAGACTCTGACCGTTTTCGGTACCAGGCCGGAAGCGATCAAACTTGCGCCAGTCGTTCTTGGCCTGGACGGGCATCCTGAGTTTGAGTCCCGTATTTGTGTAACTGCCCAGCATCGCTCCATGCTGGATCAGGTGCTTGCTCTGTTTGACATTAGGCCGGATTACGATCTTGATCTGATGACCCGGAACCAGACGCTGTCGAGCCTGACGGCGAAGGTGGTTGAAGGAGTGAGCGGTGTTCTTGAAGAGTTTCGTCCTGATTACGTAATCGTGCAGGGCGATACCACGACTACGTTTGCGGCGGCTTTGGCGGCGTTTTATTCCAAGATTCCGGTCGTTCATGTCGAAGCAGGGTTGAGAACGGGAGATATTTTTGCGCCTTGGCCGGAAGAGATGAATCGGCGTCTCACTGGTAGCTTGTCGTCACTGCATTTTCCACCTACCGAAACCTCCGCGAACAACTTGCGTCGCGAGCATGTTGCCGAGGATCGCCTCCTCGTCAGCGGGAATACGGTGATTGATGCGTTACTCAAGGTTGTCGAACGTATTCGAAATGAAAGCGACTTGAGAGCCGATCTGGATGCACGTTTTGATTTTCTGGATTCAAGCAAACGCCTGGTTTTGGTCACCGGACATCGTCGGGAAAACTTCGGAACGGGTTTCGAAAATATCTGTCACGCGTTGAGTCGGATTGCTGTTCGGGAAGATGTCCAGATTGTCTATCCGGTGCATCTCAATCCGAATGTCCAGGACCCGGTCAACAGAATCCTTGGCGCCAGCGGTCGAGTGCACCTTATCGAGCCTCAGGACTACCTCCCATTCGTGTATCTCATGGATCGTGCGTACCTCATCATCACTGATTCTGGTGGGGTTCAGGAGGAGGCGCCATCACTCGGCAAGCCTGTCCTGGTCATGAGAGAAACAACCGAGCGCCCAGAGGCGGTTGATGCGGGAACAGTGATGCTCGTGGGCACGGATCAAGACAAGATCGTCAGCGAGGCAATGCGTTTGCTCGATGACGAAAAGCGATATGAGAGTATGGCGCGTGCTATCAATCCTTATGGGGATGGGCTCGCAACCCAGCGCATTATTCAGAGGATGCTCGATGAAAAATCAGTTTGAACGTGTTTGCATGGTGGGCCTGGGATATATCGGTTTGCCTACCGCAGCGGTAATGGCCTCCAGGGGCCTCAAAGTTATCGGTCTGGATGTCAATCCGCATGTGGTCGAGACGCTCAATAAGGGCAAGATCCATATCGTTGAGCCCGGTCTGGATGCGTTGGTTCACGGCACTGTTGCCGACGGTTTTTTGCGCGCAACCGTAACGCCGGAATCTGCAGACGCATTCCTTATCGCGGTTCCAACGCCGTTCATGGGTGATGGTCATGAACCCGATCTGAGCTATATCGAAAGCTCTGCACGAAATATCGCGCCAGTTCTGAAGGCGGGGAATCTGGTCATCCTGGAGTCGACATCTCCGGTAGGCGCAACCGAGAAGTTGTCGCGCTGGCTTGCTGAAGCGCGTCCGGATCTGACTTTTCCGCATCAAGTTGGCGAAGCCGCTGATGTCAATGTTGCACACTGCCCCGAGCGTGTTTTGCCGGGTCGTGTGCTTCATGAACTGGTCGACAACGATCGCGTTATCGGTGGTATGACACCGAAGTGTGCTGAACGTGGTGCGGCGCTATACAAGAATTTTGTCGAGGGCGAATGCATTGTCACCAATGCCCGGACGGCAGAAATGGCAAAGCTGACGGAAAATGCATTTCGAGACGTCAATATCGCGTTTGCAAACGAATTGTCGCTCATCTGCGATCGGCTGGGTATTGATGTCTGGGAATTGATCGGGCTCGCAAATCGTCATCCCAGAGTGAATATCTTGAAGCCGGGTCCGGGTGTCGGTGGGCACTGTATCGCCGTGGACCCTTGGTTCATCGTGGATTCGGCGCCGGATCTCGCGAAACTTATTCATACGGCGCGAGACGTCAATGACGGTAAGCCTCACTACGTCATAGATCAGGTTCGTTCCGCTGTGAAGTCCGTGTCCGGGATGCCTGTGATTGCTTGTCTGGGGTTGGCATTCAAGCCTGACATCGACGACCTGCGTGAGAGTCCGGCTATGGAGATTGCTGCGGATCTGGCATTGGCCAAGATGGGGAGGCTTCTGGTCGTCGAGCCGCATGTCACGGAGTTACCCAAAGCGCTTGTCGGCCTTCCTGGTGTCGAGTGGGTGACGGACGCGGAAATCGCGATCAAACAGGCAGATGTGGTATTGCTTCTGGTTGACCATCGTGTGTTCTCCCAGGTCGACCGGGCTTGCCTTGAAGGTAAGACCGTCATCGATACTCGGGGTATGTGGCGGTAACTGCTGCGGTTAGACGGATGACGAAAAGTTCTGCGATTGATGTCCGGGGCGGACTGTTTACCTTGCCTGTTTTGCGGCTGCTTAGCGCCGATCTGGATGAGCTGCGGGATGGACTTCAAGGTAAGTGCAAGGAGGCCCCGGCGTTTTTTGCGAATGCACCGGTGGTGATTGAGTTAGCTGCTTTGGCGGATAAGGCTGATCAATTGGACTTCGTTGCCCTAAAAGCGCTGGTCAGAGATGCGGGAATGATCCCGGTTGGTGTTCGGGACGCGCTTGGCGATTTGCAGAAATCCCGTATCGCAGATGCGGGTCTTGCGGTGATGTCGGGAGGAGAGTCGCGATCCAGGCCAAAGTCCCCGGAAATATCATCTCGGCCACCCGCTAGAGTGATCCATGGTTCCGTTCGCTCCGGTCAGCACGTCCAGGTTGATGGCGGGGATTTGATTGTTCTTGGTACCGTCAATCAGGGTGCCGAGGTCGTCGCTGATGGTCACATTCATATTTACGGCAATCTGCGCGGTCGGGCGCGAGCCGGTGCCCGTGGGGATGGGGATGCCTGCATTTTTGCGCTCAGTCTGGAGCCTGAGGTGGTTGCAATTGGTGACGAATACCTCGTTGTAGAGACACCGAATGCCGCATTGAAAGGGCGTGCGGGTAGGGTGCGCCTCGCCGATGGTTGCTTGATGCTGGAACCCCTATAGCCGAGAATACCCGGCCATCTTTGGGCGCAATTCCCTCGCGGTTTTCGGAGACAAAATCTTGGCCAAAATCGTCGTTATAACTTCCGGTAAAGGCGGGGTCGGAAAGACCACGACCAGTGCTGCGTTCGCCACCGGGCTGGCTCAGGCGGGATTCAAGACGGTGGTCATCGATTTCGATGTCGGCCTGCGCAATCTGGACCTCGTGATGGGCTGTGAGCGTCGCGTCGTGTATGACTTTGTGAACGTGATCAACGGCGAGGCCAAGCTTAATCAGGCGCTGATCAAGGATAAGCGGGTCAACGGATTGGCGGTATTGCCCGCATCCCAGACGCGCGATAAGGATGCCTTGAATAAGGAAGGCGTTCGCAAGGTGCTTGATGAACTTGCGGAGAGCTTTGATTACATCGTCTGCGATTCGCCGGCGGGTATCGAGGTCGGCGCACAGATGGCGATGTATTTCGCGGACGCTGCGATCGTGGTAACCAATCCTGAGGTTTCCTCTGTGAGGGACTCCGATCGAATGCTCGGTATCCTGGCGAGCAAATCCCGACGGGCCGAAAATAATGAAGACCCGATTGAAGAGCATCTGCTTCTGACCCGCTACAGCGCAGCGCGCGTGGACAAGGGTGAGATGCTTTCCGTCGATGATGTGCTGGACATTCTCAATATCGATTTGTTGGGTGTGATTCCCGAGTCGCAGGCCGTCCTCAATGCGTCCAATTCCGGTACCCCGGTGATACTTGATGAAGACAGCGATGCCGGTCAGGCGTATCACGACATGGTGGCGCGTTTTCTTGGTGAGGAGCGTGAACATCGCTTCCTCACCACTGAGAAGAAAGGTCTCCTGCGTCGTCTGTTCGGTAGTTAGATGAAATGAGTTTTCTTGATTATTTTCGTAGTTCCCGAAAGCCTTCTGCGGCCATCGCCAAGGAGCGCTTGCAAATCGTGGTTGCGCATGAGCGTGCTCGCCGTAATGCACCGGATTACCTCCCCTTGTTACAACAGGACATCCTCGCGGCGATCCGCAAATATGTGCCGATCGATGACGACTGCGTAAGTCTGCAAGTCGATCGGGACGGGGATATGGAAGTCCTGGAGCTCAACGTCACGCTGGGCGAGCAGGTGCGTGTGGCGAGAAATTAGTTCTTGATCAGTCCGTCTTGATTTCATCATTTAGCCCGTCTGCAAACGGGCGGTAGGTCATGTCAAATTCAAATCTTAAGATTGGCATTTATGTCGACGTCGCCAACATCGTAAAAAATGGCGGCTACGGTATGCAGTTCGATGTTCTGCGCGAGTTTGCGTGTCGCGACGGTTCTGAACCGCTGCGAATGAACGCCTATGTCAGTTACGACGAAGATCGCGCTAAGGACGACTGGGAATATCGGAATAAAACCCAAGGTTATTTCGCCGCCTTGCGCGAACTCGGTTACAAGCTGATTCAGAAAACGGTACGTTGGTACACTGACGACAACGGCAACCGGTTTGGAAAGGCTAACTCGGATCTGGACATGGCTGTCGATGCGCTGCTTCAGTCCGAGAACCTGGATCGGGTGCTGATGGTCACCGGTGACGGGGATTTCATTCAGGTCGTGCGAGCTTTGCAGAACAAGGGTTGTCGGGTCGAAGTTCTGGCGTTCGACAATGTTTCGCAAGACCTGACCCGCGAAGCGGATTTGTTCATTTCCGGGTACCTGGTTCCCGGCCTGCTGCCGATTCGCAGTCCGGAAGGTCGTGGCGGTTGGGGCGATATCGATTCACGGGTGCGCGGTTACTGTTACCACTACGATCATGCGAAGGGATTCGGGTTTGTGCGTTTTCTCAGTGCGATCCAATCCGGACTCTGGATCACCGATACACGGAATCCGGATTCCCCCTACCGGACGGCGTTTTGCCACGAAACTCAGTTGCCAGCGGGCTTCGATGCAAAGCAGCTGCCGTCACGTCGCCATGTGTTTGAATTCACGTTGCGCGATTCAGGGCCGGATCGTGACCCCCAGGCCCAGGACCTCAAGTTGATGGGCGTGGGACGTGCGAGTGGAACGTTTGGGCAGAATTCACACGCGCAATCGATCGGGAACACGGGCAACGCCAATGGGCTTGGAAACCGGCAGGTGCCCATCGCGGACGAAGACGATTTTGGCGACGAGGTCGCTGACGACAATATTGGAAATACCCTTTAAACGGCGATGAGAACCACTCTGCATTTGCTCAATTCAACTGCATTCAAGGCCGGACAACAGGAATAAAACCCATGCATGTAATGATTACCGGCGTTGCTGGCTTCATCGGTTCAACACTCGCCATGCGCTTGCTTGCGCGTGGCGATCGAGTGACCGGTATTGACAATATGAATGATTACTACGACGTGACTCTGAAAGAGGCGCGTTTGGCTCGGTTCATGGACGATCCTGGTTTCCGTTTCGTAAAGCTTGATATCTCAGACCGCGATGGGATGTCTCGTTTGTTTAGCGAGAATCAGTTCGACGCAGTCATGAATCTCGCGGCGCAGGCCGGTGTGCGTTACTCCATTGAGAATCCGGCATCATACGTTGATGCAAATCTGGTGGGGTTCGCCAATGTCCTCGAAGGCTGCCGCCATGGTGGGGTCAAGCATTGTGTGTTTGCGTCATCAAGCTCGGTTTATGGTGCCAACACCAAGCAGCCATTTTCCGAGCATCACAACGTCGATCATCCTGTCTCATTGTATGCCGCCAGCAAGAAAGCGAATGAATTGATGGCGCACAGTTATGCGCATCTTTATGGTCTTCCTTGTACCGGTCTGCGCTTTTTCACGGTGTATGGTCCTTGGGGGCGACCCGATATGGCCTTGTTCAAGTTCACCAAAGGCATCCTTGAAGGCACGCCGATTCCGGTATTCAACAAGGGCAACATGATCCGTGATTTCACCTATATCGATGACATCGTTGAGGGGGTTGTGCGCGTGATCGACAATCCGCCCGCTGGCGATTCGGCGTGGCAGGGTGACAAGCCTGATTCTGCAACCAGTTATGCACCGTGGCGGGTATTCAATATCGGAAATGGTCGCCCCGTTAAGTTGATGCGATACATCGAATTGATCGAGGAGACGCTGGGTAAGAAGGCTATTCTGGATTTGATGCCGATGCAGGATGGTGATGTGCCGTCTACCGTTGCAGACACTTCGGAGCTCGGTAAAGCGGTTGGCTATCAGCCCAACACTACTGTCGATGAGGGCGTTCCCAGGTTTGTAGATTGGTACCGCGCGTATTTTTCGTGATTGATGTCATTTGACCAGTGAGCGGTTTGTACAGTTTTGATCTTGTGGTTCGGATTTTTTCCAATGAGCTAACAATTTCTCAGCAAAGGCAGTTCAAATCTATTTTATGTAATTGATGTTGGATTCTCACTGAGAGGATCAAGGGCCTAAAAAGTGAAACAAGTGTTAATTCAGGCAGGTCGGGCGGTCGTCGAAGAGGTTCCTGCGCCTCTCGTAGGATCGGGAAATATCCTGGTTGCGGTCTCCCACTCATGTGTTAGCGTTGGTACGGAGTCGGCGGGCTTGCATATGTCCGGTATGCCACTCTATCGCCGTGCTTTGAAACAGCCGGAAAATGTTAAGCGAGTGCTCGACATGATGCGCGATCAAGGGGTCAAGAGGACCCTGGATCGTGTGATGGGAAAATTGGCAGGTGGGAGCGCAACCGGGTATTCCGCCGCTGGTGTCGTTGTCGAGGTCGGTGATGAGGTTGAAGGGTTTTCTGTTGGTGACCGAGTCGCCTGTGCCGGGGCTGGGGTAGCTAATCACGCGGAATTGATTGATGTCCCAGTGAATCTGGCTGTAAAAGTGCCGGACAGCGTAAACATGGAAATGGCGTCCACGGTTACGCTTGGTGCGATTGCCATGCAGGGTGTGCGGCGGGCAGCGCCGACGTTGGGCGAGACGATAGTGGTGCTTGGATTAGGTATTCTCGGACAGATTACCGCCCAGCTTCTGAAGGCAAGTGGTTGTCGGGTTCTTGGTTCTGACCTGGACGCGACACGCGTGAGAGCGGCGCTCGATGCTGGGATGGATGAGGGGTTTGATCCGGGCGCGGAGGATTTCGCCGATCGTGTCATGCACCTTACTGATGGATTTGGTGCCGATGCGGTTATCGTTACTGCGGCCTCGTCAAGTGATCAGTTGATCAGCGATGCCATGCGGGCAACACGTAAAAAAGGGCGTGTGGTCTTGGTCGGGGATGTTGGTCTGGATCTGAAGCGGTCGGACTTTTATCAAAAGGAATTGGATTTCTTTATATCGACATCTTACGGTCCCGGGCGATATGACCCGGTTTATGAGGAGGGCGGGCGCGATTATCCGATGCCCTATGTCCGCTGGACCGAGAACCGCAACATGGAGTCTTATCTGTCACTGATCGACTCTGGATCGATGGATTTGTCACGTTTGTCGATCCAGCGATACCCGGTTGATCGTGCGGGTGACGCTTATGCCGAGTTGAAGGCTGACGGAGATAAGCCTTTGCTGGTGTTCCTGTCGTATCCCGAACATGACTCCAAAGCAGTCAGTCGGCGTGTGGTGATGAGTACCACGCCGGCTGCCAGGAGTGGGGTTATTCGGGTTGGTCTGGTCGGTGCGGGTGGCTTTGCTCAAGGCGTTCATCTGCCGAACATGATCAAGCTAAAAGAGCGGTATCAGTTGCGTGCCGTCATGAGCCGGACGGGGGCAAATGCCAAGTCGGTTGCAAAGCAATATGAAGCGGCTTATTGCGCGAGTGCTTACGATGAAATACTCAATGACCCGGATATCGACCTGGTCATGATCACAACGCGGCACGACCTGCATGGAGGAATGGTGTTGCAGGCGCTCCAGGCGGGAAAGCATGTTTTTGTGGAAAAACCATTAGCGATTAGCCCTGCCGAAGTGGACGCGATCGAGTCATTTTATACGTCCCATCAAGGGGGAGGGCCTGTATTGATGACCGGTTACAATCGACGATTTGCACCAGCGATTGTTCGTGCTCGGGAGGTGCTTGAGGGAAGTTCGACACCGCTGATTCTTAATTACCGCATGAATGCGGGATTCATTCCGCGCGAGCATTGGGTTCATCAGGCTGAGGGTGGTGGTCGAAATATCGGTGAAGCCTGTCATATCTATGACTTGTTCAATTATTTCAGCTGGGGCTCCGAAGTCGAGGGCGTGAATGCGAGGGGCATTATCCCCAGTGGTCGCCAATGGGGGCGAAACGACAATTTTGTGGCGATGGTCCATTACCGCAATGGCAATATCTGTACCTTGACGTACACCGCCATGGGGGCGAAGTCTCACCCTAAGGAGAAAATGGATATTTACGCCGACGGCAAGGTTGTCTCGATGGATGACTACAAGCAACTCGATGTTTCTGGCGGTCGATATAAGGGATGGCATGCCTCTGCCATGCAAAAAGGGCAATTCGAAGAGCTTGCTTTGCTTGCGAATTGTTTACTCGACGGCCAGGAGTGGCCTATTAGCCTTGCCGATCAACTTTCTGCTGCTCGAATCAGTTTTGCTGTGGAGCATCAGATTACCGAGTGATTGGTTGGGTCGAGGCTGGGTGTGATAAGCCAGTCTCATGCCTGTAGAGATAAATACATCCCCCAAAGTTGTCGGGTTCTGGGACTAAATCCGATAAGATTGGCGGTTACATCGTCCTTCCAATAACGGCACTGTTTTCAATCTCATGCGACAAATTCTATGTAATGCCAATGGGGCATTGGTGGCGCGTATGCCACGCCCGGACATCGATGCCCACAGTGTGCTCGTGCGTGTCGAATATTCAATGATTTCGGTTGGTACGGAGATCGCATCGCTACGACCTTCCGGTGGGGGTGGTATCGAGGGTACGCCAGTGGAGAAGGCCAAGGCTTACTCGGTCTTGGCCAAAACTTACCTTGGCCTCGCTGCGAGAAACCCGGGTAAAGCCGCTCGTCGCGTTGCACGTATAGCGAAGTCCGTTGCAGGCAGGGTTGTCCCGCCACGATCTCAACCACAGATTCCCGCTATCACGATGGGCGACATGTCGTGGACTCGCGCCAACGCTACCGAGTTCAGTATAGATGGTGGCGTTTTGAGGGTGGTTACGGATGCGTCAGAAGCGGCATATCAGGTGATTTCGTCGCCTTTCGCCGTTTCCGAGGGGATGGTCCCTGTCGTCCGGGTTTCCGGAGAGGTCGTTCGGGGGCAGTTGGCAATTGGCGTGCTCAATGAAGCCCAGGACACCTGGCTTGGAAATCGAAGCTATGAGATGGGGCGCTTCGAAGATCGGTTGATTTTTGCGCCAAAGGGTTCGGATGCCATTACCTTGGTGATTGCCAATGCGGGGGCTGGTGCACCAGCGGAATTGGTGTTGAATAGTCTCGAAGTAAGCATGGAGGTTCCCAGTGAGGGCGGATTGCCTCTCAGTGAACTGGAAGACCAGGGGTGGAATGTCGGGTATTCGGCTGCGGGAGAGGTGATTGCTGTCGGTGACGCCGTGACCGATCTGGTTCCGGGTGACTACGTCGCGTGTGGCGGCGCCGGTAAGGCGAATCATGCTGATTTTGTGAGCGTTCCTCGCAATCTGGTTTGCAAGATCCCTGCGGGGTGTAGTGTCCGCGATGCGTCCACGACTACGGTGGGTACAATTGCTTTGCAGGGTGTGCGTCGTACCCAGCCGGAGATCGGTGAGACGATTGCTGTCATCGGGCTTGGTTTGCTTGGTCAGATGACCGCTCAAATGCTGCGCGCCAACGGTTGTACCGTTGTCGGGCTGGATCTTGATGCATCGCGGGTGCTTCGGGCTCGGAAGCTGGGTATGGATGCGGGTGAGTCCGATGTCGATGTCTATAAGGCATTGATTCGGGATATGACCGGTGGTCGTGGTGCTGATCGCGTGGTGATTACTGCAGCGACCAAGTCGGATGCCGTGATCAACTTGGCCATGGAAGTGTGTCGTGCCAAAGGCAGGGTCGTCATTGTTGGTGATGTGGGCCTGAATGTTGCGCGGCCGCAGTTTTACCGCAAGGAAATCGATCTGGTAATGAGTACCTCATATGGCGCTGGTCGCTATGATCGAAACTATGAGGAGAATGGTGTCGATTATCCGTTTGCCTATGTTCGTTGGACACTGAATCGCAACATGTCTTCCTATATGGCGTTGATCGCCAGTGGCCGACTGAATGTGGCAGGCCTGATTGATAAGGTGGTCACGGTAGACGAGGCTCCCGAGACCTATGCAAAGCTTGCCGCGAGTGATGATGCACCGCTCGGCGTGTTGCTTCGTTTTCCCGATGATGGTGCTGAATTGGCTGAGCCGCACGATGCGGCAAAAATTACAATACGTGGATCGAGGAAGCCTCTGGATAGGGTGATAAATTACGCCCTGATTGGTGCAGGCGCATTCGGTATATCGATGCTCGTTCCGCAAATGCAAAAGCGTAAAGATCGCTATTTCTTGCGCGGTGTAGTCAGTCGAAGCGGTTTGCAGGCAAGCAATTTCGTTCGTGCCAACCAGATTGAGGTGCTGGCCTCCGACCTGGATGAAGTGCTCAAAGATCCGGACATGGATATGGTGGTAATTGCGACTCGCCATAATGAGCATGCGACTCAGGTAATACGCAGTCTGAAGGCAGGTAAGCATGTATTTGTCGAGAAGCCGATCGCGTTGAATTGGGATGAGCTCGGTGAACTTGTTGATGCCTATCAGGCCCTTAGTAATCCGCCCGCACTGATGGTTGGCTTCAATAGGCGTTTCTCGCCGGCACTCGTTGCCTTACGCGAAGTGTTGGCCAATCGGCGGTCACCGGTAATTATTAATTATCGTTTAAACGGCGGTTATATCCCGATCGATAGCTGGATACAGAACGAGCAGGGGGGTGGCCGAAACATTGGTGAGGCATGTCATATGTATGATGTGTTTCGGTCCATTGCGGGTGCGCCGGTGGCGTCGATCGCTGCGAATTCAATTAATCCCGGTGATGCGCCTTATCTTCGCAATGACAACTTCTGTGCGACGTTGACGTATCAGGATGGCTCCGTAGGTAATCTTGTTTACACCGCATTGGGTCCCAAGCAGGGCATGCCGAAGGAGCGCATTGAAGTGTTCTGCGATGGTGAAGCCTACGTGGTGGATGACTACAAGAGTTTGACGCGTGCAAGCGATGGAAAAGTACTTTGGAGCGGCGATGTCGACAAGGGGCACTACGAGGAGCTGAGCCAGTTGGCTGATGCGATTCACGATGGGCGCGGTGCTCCGATTTCGTTCAATGAAATCATCGAGACTACCGCCGCCTCTTTGCATGTCGAAGACTTGCTGTTTGGCCGCGTCATTGACGACGAAGAGTAATATTGCCATGTCGACGTATCTCTACTTCAACCCCGTCGCTCAGACAGCGGCCTTGTTCGAGGACGGTCGGTTCGAAGGGTTTACTGAACGCCATAAAGCTCGATTGCCCAGCGTGGGAAAGTCGATGACCGTCGAGGATCCCATCTCAACGGCGCGACAGGAACATGCGGTCGGCTTGGTTATCGCTGTCAATCAAGGATGGCCCGGGCGCTCAATCTTGCGACTCTCACGTAAAGCTCTGCGTGCCGGATTGACTGTTTTTTTTTACTGGCCAGCCGAAACGGCAGTTGAGGTCGTGGACGTCGAGCGACTGGAGAGCTTCTGGCGCCATTGGTGGTTCATAAATGCGTATCGGATTCCCAGGCGGATAGGGCAATCAGGAGTCGCCCTAGCCAAGCGGGTTCTCTCACCGGTGATCAATCCGATTCGGCGGCGTTTCAAGACCATGCCGGCACCGGTGGCAGCTTCTTCGATCACCGACACGAACAGTTCGCCACAAATCAATCATGACCGCATCATGGCGGATCTGGATGCGCTCATCCGTAATGCCGCCCCGTTGCCATGGGGACAGGAATCAGTATCCAGCGCGAATCCTATCCCCGGCGTCGGTGTGTATCTGCGTACCGATTTTTGGGCGCCAATTACGTCCGGTGGGAGTTACGGGCATACCTGCTATGTTGCAGAGTCGCTCGCACGCGTGACGGATCACTTGGTTGCGTTCATGGCCAACGAGTTTCCGTTACTCAACGATTTGGGTGTGTCACAGGTTGTTCTGGATGTCCCCGGTGATGACTGCAGTGAATTGACGCTGCTTATCGGAACCGACCACTACCACCAGCGCTTGTACTATGCCATTGCGGCCCTGAAGCCGGCGTATATCTACGAGCGTCTCTGTCTTGGGAACTTCGTTGGCGCGAAATTAAGTCAAGAATTCGGAATTCCGTACATCGTCGAATACAACGGTTCGGAAATCTCGATGAAGCGGAGTTTCGACTCTTCGCCTTACGAGTATGAAGCTCTCTACATGAAAGCCGAAGATGCGGCTTTCGCGCAGGCAAGTCTGATCAACGTCATTTCCGATGCGGTGCGCGATGACTTGGTCGGGCGTGGGGTGGATCAGAGCAAGATATTGGTGAATCCCAACGGCGCCAACCCAAATGTCTATTCACCGCCCGACGATGACGATAAAGCGCTGGTCCGGAAATCGTTAGGACTTGACAAGCGCGACGTGGTAATCGGTTTCACCGGTACCTTTGGCGGCTGGCATGGCGTAGATGTGCTGGCGGAAGCGCTGCCGAAAATTTTCGAACGCGCCCCCAACGCACGCATGTTGTTGATCGGATCTGGCCACTTTAAGTATCTGGTCGATGATGTGGTAAATCTCAATGCGTTGGGTGATCGCGTGATTTCGGTGGGCCGAGTGCCTCAAAGTGAAGGCGCGCGCCTGCTGCGTGCCTGCGATATATTCGTGTCCCCCCACAATGCGCACATGGTCGACAGTCGCTTTTTCGGATCACCGACGAAGATCTTTGAGTACATGTCGATGGCTGGCGGAATTGTAGCGAGTGACCTGGAGCAGATCGGCGAAGTTCTTTCGCCAGCACTACGCGCAAATGACGTGTGTAACAGCAACGGAATACCCAACGTCACGAATGAGAGGTCGATGTTGTGTAAGCCCGGAGACGTTGATGAGTTTGTCGACGCCGTCGTGTTTCTGTGCAATCACCCTGAGATATCCAGTCAGCTCGGAAATAATGCCCGGCAAGCCGTCTTGGATTTTTATTCCTGGGATAGGCATGTCGAACGTTTGTGGCCGAGTCTGAGGAGTGGCGTAAAGACAAATGCCGGTCTGGAAGACTTGACGAACGGCATGGGTGCGAACGCGGCGCCAATTCCGCCAAGACATCTGGATACTGGTGACGACTACAAGGACGAGGTTCAGAATCAGTGGAACAACGACGCTTGCGGCTCTCACTATGTCAAGAACGCCCAACTGAACACGCTTGCCTGGTATGAGGAGGCAGAGGCGTATCGCTATGGAACGTACGCGCCCTGGATGCTTGAGGTAATGGAGTTTGACAAACACCGTGGGGATCGTGTCTTGGAAATTGGAGGTGGGATGGGCACCGATCTGTCCCAATTTGCCCGGAATGGGGCCAGAGTCACGGATATTGATCTCTCAGCTGGACATCTGGCACACGCCCAGGAAAATTTTCGCCTCCGTGGACTCGATGGCGAGTTTGTTTATCACGATGCCGAAAGTCTGCCGTTCGCAGATGGCACTTTTGATGTCGTTTACTCCAACGGCGTGATTCATCACACCCCAAATACAGCAAGCGTGGTCCGGGAGATACATCGAGTACTCAAGCCGGGCGGAAAGGCCATCATCATGGTCTATGCAGAAAACTCCCTGCATTACTGGCGAAATCTGGTTCGTGATATAGGAATTTATGACGAGCAACTTTTGCATTGGTCTATGGGCGAGATCATGTCTCGCAGTGTCGAGATTTCCGAGAACAATGCGCGCCCGCTTGTAAAAGTCTACACCCCGAAGCGGTTGCGTGGTCTGTTTCGCGAATTCAGGGACATTGAGATAGTTCAGCGCCAGTTCGTCGAGGCGGAACATCCGATTCAATTGAAATGGCTGTCCCTTAGGTCGGTTGAAAAACTGATGGGATGGAATTTGATCATCAAAGCTACGAAGCCGAAGTAAACCGATGATCACTGGTGCCTTGAAGCGCGTATTCGAACGCGCATTTAAGCGATCCAAGCCTACAAGCGCGCCGGTGCCATCATCGCCGCAGCCAGCGACGTTGCTGGATGCGACAGCGCAGGGCGATGTAGACCTCCACGCGTGGATTCATCGCATACGCGTTAACCCGAAACTTTATGCCCATCTGGCGTCATATCGACGGGATGAGTTGTTCGCGGAATTCCCCGAATTAGTGGAACGTACCATCCAGTTGGCAGATGAAGTTGTACTGCACAAATTCAATCTGCTGGGTAGTGGTACGTACGTCCCCAGCGACACAGACCGCCCGGCAAACCAAGGAGGGTATCAACCGATTGACTGGTATCTTGACCCCGTCCGGGGCAGCCAGTTCAAGAAGATGGTCCCATATAAGGATTGGGATCTGTTCTCGATGAGACCCGAAAATGCGGACATAAAACTGCCCTGGGAACTGGGACGGTGCCAGCACTGGATCGTATTGGGGCAGGCATGGGTGTTAACCTGCGAACAACGTTACGCGCGGGAAATCGCTGCCCAAATGAAGGATTTCCTTGAGGTTAATCCGGTCGGAATGGGCATCAACTGGACTTGCACGATGGATGTTGCAATCCGTGGTCTCAATTGGGCATTGGCGTTTGAGTTGATTCGCGACGCGGACTTTCTTGGCGATGACTTCTGGCTTGACGCGTACTCTGCGCTTTATGAGCAGGCTGCATTTATCATCAATAATCTCGAAAATTTTTACGAAGTCACCAGTAATCATTTTCTGAGTAACGTCGTCGGTTTGTTCTATCTGGCCACAGTCTTCGGAGATCTTCCGACTGGTGTTGAATGGGGTGATTTTTGCCGGAAAGCACTGGAGGAAGAAATAGTTGTTCAGGTGCTGCCTGATGGTGCCGATTACGAGTCATCAGTGCCTTATCACCGTTTGGTAACTGAACTGTTCTTGGGTGCCGCTCGGCTCGCAGGCCATTCCGGAGCGCCTCTTTCCTCATCGTTCCGGGAACGACTCGTCGAAATGGTAGACTTCCTGGCGGGCGTGTTGCGTCCGGATGGACTGATGCCACAAATCGGTGACGCAGATGACGGTCGGCTTCACGTGTTCACCGACTTTGGCCGCTGGGCCCCCCAGGACCCAAGGCATATATTCGCGCCTGCGTCTGCCACGTTAAGTCCCGGAAGATGGATGAAAATCGCGGGAGAAGAAGGCCGGTGGGAAGGCGCATGGTGGGGTTTTTCGCTGGACGCAGCTTCGACCGCTGAATATTCCATACCTGACAATTACACGCTGTACCCGCATGCCGGTCTGGCAGTGGCTCGCGGGAAAGACCATTACTTACTTATCAGCAATGGCGTGGTGGGAACGAATGGGTTTGGCAATCACAAACATAACGATCTTTTGTCGTTTGAATATCATCATGCTGGCCACGCACTGATCGTTGATCCGGGTAGCTTTGTATATACGTCAGACTTCGAAGCCCGTAACCGCTTTCGGAGCACTGCTTGGCATAACACCCTGTGCGTAGATGGGACTGAGCAGAATGAATTTAAGGAAGAATGGTTGTTCCGAATGTTCGCGAAAGCTGAGCCGGAACACGCCGCTTTTGAGGTCACAAAAGACTATTTTCAGTACATCGGGATGCATGATGGTTACATGCGTATAAATAACGGTGTGAAGCATTACAGAGGATTCAAGCTGCTAAGGCAGTGCGGGACATTAATCGTTTGTGACGCATTGGTTGGGACGGGAGAGCATGGCCTGGAATGGAATTTCTCCTGCGCGCCTGGGGTAGAAGTAGAAAAAACCCCGCTGGGGATACGTTTGTCGGGAATAGGCAGGGGCTATGCGCTGCGCTTGCCTGAAGGGGTAGAGGCGGAAGTGCGGGAGGGAGCTTACTCGCCCTCCTACGGCGTTACGCAAAACACTCGTCGAATTGTCTGCCAGCAGCGGCGAAATGTTGATGGCTTGACAAAGTGGGTATTTATCTTGGGGCTGGAGCGGAATGTGAATGACGAGCGTATAGCGATGATGGCAAATGAGTTGGCGGAAGCGCTGGAGTTATCACTATGAGCACTGGCGTTTTCCGTGAAATTTTAGAGACGACGTCTATTCTCGCCAAAAACAGACGTATCTTGGTTGCGACGACGCGCGTGGAACTGGCAAAACGATATTCAGGGTCAATTCTGGGTATGCTCTGGGTGCCGCTTTTCCCGGTATTGTTTCTTTCTGTTTATTTGTTTGTTTATCTCGTCATATTTAAAATGAAATTTCCGGGATATAGCCAGCTGGATTACGTTGTCTACGTCTTCTGTGGCTTGGTGCCGTATATCGGATTTATGGAATCCGTGAATAGCGGTTGTCATGCAATCAAACAAAATATTCATTTGGTCAAAAATGTAATGTTGCCAATTGAATTGGTACCGGTTCGGTATGTTCTCAGCAGCATGGTTGCACAATTGGTGGGTATGGGGGTGTTGTTGCTGCTTGTCGCGCTGAATGGGTCCCTTAGCCTTCATCTAACTTGGCTTCCGATCTTGATGATTCTCCAAATCGCGTTTCTTGTGGGGCTGGTTTGGATATTGGCGGGACTTGCAGTTGTTGTTCCTGATATTAGTTACTTCGTTAACTTGATGACGTTGCTATTGGTATTTATTTCGCCGATCGGATTTAAGCCCGATATGGTGCCATCCGGACTGTCCTTCATGGTCGATATGAATCCGATTTATTACATGCTGGAGGTGTTTCGGTATAGCCTTTTCTATGGGGGGTTTCCGCCTCTGCATATTGGACTCCCATACGTGCTGATGTGTCTTGTTTCTTTTGGTCTCGGCGCGGTGTTTTTCCGACGTTTCCGTAACATTTTGGTGGATTATGAGTGACATCGTAATTCGTGCCGACGATGTGAGTAAAACGTATCGTCTTTATCGCAAACCAATCTATCGGATGTTGGATGCCTTTGGGTTGTTACGCCAACACCCTGATCGTTTTACTGAACACGTTGCGATAGATCGCCTTAACCTTGAAATACGACGAGGTGAAAAGGTTGCGTTTATTGGCAGAAACGGCGCCGGTAAGAGTACGTTGCTTAAGTTGATAACCGGGGTAATTGAGCCAACTAGTGGAACGCTTGACGTCAAGAGTCACGTTCACGCGTTACTGCAGATCGGAATCGGGTTTCATCCCGATTTCAGTGGCCGAGAAAATATTTACTCGTACTTGGCTCAGTTGGATGTGACTGGGGCGAAGGCCGATCGGATGGTTGACGAAATTATCGAATTTGCCGAACTGGAAGAATATATAGACCAGCCAATTAAAACCTATTCCAGTGGTATGGGCGCTCGGTTAATGTTCTCTACATCGACCGCAATTGAGCCGGAGTTATTGGTTCTTGATGAAATATTAGGTGTTGGCGACGCGTACTTCGCCCAGAAAAGCTATGAACGCATTCGGGAAATGTGTGAAGGCGGGCGTACGACGGTGCTGCTCGTCTCGCATGATATTTACTCTGCACAGAAATTGTCGGACAGAATGATCTGGGTTGATAACGGACGGATCATCCTCGATGATGAGCCAGAAGTCGTTGTGCGGGGATATGAAGACTCTGTTCGAGTGCAAGAAGAGGCCCGTCTTCGAAAAAAAGTCCAGATGGCCCTCCGCAGTGCGGATGAAAAAGATGTCATTGCGTATCTGGAATTACGAACGGTAGATGGACGACCGCCCAATACACCAGTTTTTTTTACCCGAATTGCGATTGTTCATGACGGGGAAGAACTCGCGGCATTAGCGTGGGACGATACGTGCAAGAAGGCGGGAGCAATCTCGGAGGGAACTGCTTGGGGCGATGAGGCGGATTTGGATGGCACGCCTGGGCGCTGGATGCTTGCGCACGGTGTGTTTCCAAAAATATCGGCTCAATTCCAATTGCCTAAAACACGACTGGGTCGCGCGCTGCGGGATGGCGAACTGCAAGTCATGATCACCGCAATTAGTGACGACGCCATTAGGTTGGCGGGCGAAGTCGATGTTGCATCACGTCGCTACAAGCTTGGTACTTTGGTCCTTGGCTCAGCTGGCGGGAGTCCACGCAGTCTGTGCATCGGTAATGTGGGCGATTCAGCGAGTGACGACGGCAGGGATCGCGTGAATCTGAGTGGGAGACAAGGGAGCGGGGCCATACGCCTGGAAGGGGCAAGAATTCTAGGTGCGGATGGCGAAGAAACGTTTTGGTTGCGTCATGGACAGGGAGCATCGTTTCTGTTTGATTACCGGATAGTCGACCGGTCGTTGTGCGACTTTAGTGATATATGTTTGGTGTTCTTCCGCGAAGGGACGCGGGAGAATGTATCGCGTATTGTAACTAGGGATATTCTTTTGGATGGGGCAGATCCATGTGGGACCATTCGGCTGGATCTGGATGAAGTCATACTGGGTATCGGAAAATATATGGTCTGGTTGTTTGTGGCCAAACACGGCTATTTGATCAGTCAGCAGAATTTGTTTTATTCATTGAATCCAGATGTTTATTTGTCCCAGCCTGACATCCTTGAATTTGAGGTATCTGGGGATCTTATTGCGAGTAACACCGCTTTTGTTGGGCGCGGAAATTGGTCACGAACGGTGACTCAGGGTTAATGGGTTGTGGAAGAGCGCCATTTTCCGGGCGGTGGTAATACCAAGCGGCCAAGCATCGAACTACTGGATCGGTTGATCGCTGCGCCGTTGACACAGCTTTTCGTCTGCGGCCGCAGCGGATCAATGGTGCTTCATGCGTTACTTGATGGGCATCCGGAGATACTTCAGGTCCCACATACGTTCAAATTCTATGATTTTCTTTCATCGCACCCTGATTTCGAAGCGATGAGTGGTGCGAACTTGGCCAATGCGTTTGTCGATTATCCCGGCCATGCAGCGCTGTTTGATAGCCTCAAATCGGTGTTGTTGAATGGCCGAGTCGGGATATCAAGGGATGTTCATGTTCTGATAGATAAGACCTCTTTCAGAGATGTGATGGCTGAACTGTTGCCAACCGAGGGGAATGACGCACGGAGGATTCTGGTTTCGGTGGTTTTGGCTTATTCGTGGTGCATCGGCGTTGATCCGGACTCGGCAAGACATATCTTCGTTCATGTGCACCACGGAGCGTGGTTGTGGCCTCAAGCTGTCGAAGGACCGTGCGATTTCCCTGGTATTGAGTTGTCTCAAGGGCTTGGTTGGTTGAGGCCGGAGCGTTTGATAATTACGGCTCGTAATCCTGTTGCGCAGATTCGCTCGCTGGAAGAGTTTGTAAGAAAAGCGGTGGAGTCCCCAGCGGAATGGGATGGGTGGGAAGAGACTTATATGAGACTGCTCGTGCAAGACTGGTTGCGTGTGGAACTCGCTCAGAAATCGGGAATCGACGTAGCCGTTGTCAAGCTGGAAAACCTCCAAGCGGACATGTCCGGGCAGCTTGATCATTTATGTGAATGGATGGGAGTAGCGCCGCAATCTTTGCATTTGAAAACGCCAACGGTTTTCGGGCTGCCTTGGTGGGGCGACACCTACAGTACCCCTTCCTTGAAGTTGAATCCCCCAAAGGCGATTGCAGCGCCGTCGTACCGTAATACGAAACATTTTTTCGTTTATCTCGGGGCCGGTGAGGTGATAATCCGGGAAGGGTATCCCGCCATGAAATTGTTTGATTGGGTATTGCGATACATCGGTGTCCCGCTGCTGGCGTTGCTGTATTTGTGCTGGAAGGATGATGCCGTCAGGGATTGGCGTTTGAGGTGGTCGCGCCTACGCTTTGTTTTTCGGGTGCGGAAACGCCATCGGAAGGTATTGGCCTCGTTTAGGGCGAGTCCTTCATGAGTCGCACCGGGAGGGTGGTCTGGATAACTGGGCTCTCCGGCGCCGGTAAGTCGACGTTGGCCCGAGAATTGGCTGCCAAAATAAGAAACAAGGATAACCCGGTGGTTTTGCTCGATGGCGATGAGTTACGTGATGTGTTTGGTGCCGCTGCCTCAACAGAAACAAATCATGGTCGAGCAGGTAGGCTGGCGTTAGCGTTGCAATACGCACATCTGTGTCGTGTCATCGCGGAGCAGGAGCTCACAGTGGTTATTGCGACAATTTCCCTGTTTCATGAAGTGCATGCATGGAACCGTGAGTATCTACCGGGCTATTTCGAGGTGTATCTCAAGGTGCCAGTCGATGAACTGCGGCGCCGAGATCCCAAGGGGATATATCGGCGCTTCGATGCCGGAGAATTGAACAATGTTGCCGGATTTGATCTGCCGATCGACGAACCTGTCCACGCAGACTGGGTTGTCGAGTTTGAGCCAGGGCAGAGACCATCAACCGTGGCTGAGGATTTACTAAGCCGTTTGGATGAGAGGAAAGCAGTATGAGAACCGAGTGGGATTATACGTCGCTGGCCGACGCGTATTTGAAACGACCGGATTATTCGGATGCCGCAATCGATGCGATGCTTTCGATCTCCGGCGCGGAGAAAGGCGACGAGTTTTGCGATGTGGGTGCGGGGGTTGCGCACCTGACCCTGATGCTCGCCGCACGCGGTCTGGATGTCGTGGCCGTTGAGCCGAACGATGCGATGCGTGCAAATGGCATCAAACGCACCGCCAAATTTGGCAATGTCCGCTGGTACGAGGGCACCGGCGAGGTCACCGGTCAGGGGGAAAGCACCTTCGACATGGTGACATTTGGTAGCTCCTTCAATGTGTGTGACCGTCAGGAAGCACTCAAGGAAACGGCGCGTATTCTGAAACCGCGTGGCTGGTTTGCCTGCATGTGGAATCATCGGCAGTTGGACGATCCGATTCAGTCTCAGATTGAGGCGATTATCAAAGAACGTGTCTCGGGCTATGGCTACGGTACCCGCCGGGAGGATCAGACGCAGGTGATCGATGCTAGTGGACTTTTTGGCCCGGTAGTCCATTTGGATGCGCGCGTCATGCATGAACAGAAAATCGACGAATGCGTTGAGGCGTGGCGATCACATGCAACGCTGGAGCGCCAGGCGGGGCCTGTGTTTCGTGATGTCGTCGCGGCAATTGAGAGTTATCTTCAGACCCTAGGTACTTCAACGATACAGATTCCCTATTTGACCAATGTCTGGGTCGCCCAATTACGGTAGTTGGGGATGAGTCTGTGCTTCTCTACGAAGGCTGGGACGCTCGCCGCTCTGCAAGGGATGCTCAGGTCTGCACAAATTGCGCGGTTGCGCTCGTTTACGGTCGCGGACTGGCAGGCCGATAGACGGGCTTGTTTGGCCGGGCTTGAGGAGTGGCGTGATGCAGATCGATGGATAGTTCGTTCCAGTTGTGGGAGAGAGGACGGTGCCGAATCATCAAACGCAGGTGCATTCTTATCCCTCACGGACGTCGTTGCTGCGGGCCTGGAATCGGCAGTGGAACAAGTCATCGCGTCTTACGGTGGCGCTGTCGGCACTGACGAGGTACTGATTCAACCCATGCTGAATGGGGTCGTGCGCTCCGGTGTGGCCTTCTCCCACGACCCCAATACGTGCGCGCCTTATCGAGTGGTGAATTGGTCGGAGGGCGCCGATACGGTGGCGGTGACCAGCGGTATGGGGGGGCGGGTATGGCACCAGGCGGCAAACAGTGTGGCTCAGCCAAATCCAGTAGTAGCACCTGTTATCGGGCTGCTCAATGAATTATTGGCCTTGTTTGGTGAATTGCCACTGGATTGCGAATTTGCGGTGACCCGTGATAAAGGTCACGGCGACGTGTTATGGCTGCTGCAAGCAAGGAGATTGATCCTGCGCCATATCCCGGAAACTCCTGAGGATCAGGCGGTTCGGTTAGACGCATTGCAGCGCAAGGTCGCACGCGGCATGCAGTCACATCCCTTTCTCATGGGGCGGCGCACTGTCTATGGGGTAATGCCGGATTGGAATCCAGCCGAGATCGTCGGTATCCGCCCCAAGCCTCTAGCGCTGTCCTTGTACCGCGAATTGATAACTGACGCCATTTGGGCATATCAGCGGCACAATTATGGCTACCGAAATTTGCGCAGCTTTCCGCTGATGCCGCACTTTTTTGGTTTGCCATATATCGACGTGAGATTGTCGTTTAACTCGTTTATACCAGCTGACCTTGATGAGGGATTGGCGGGGCGGTTGGTAGACCACTACATCGATCGTCTTCTGTCCGAACCGACGTTGCACGACAAGGTTGAGTTCGAAATTGTCTTTTCATGTTATACGCTGGATTTGCCACAGAGGCTGGAGAGTTTGGCGGATGCTGGGTTCTCAAAAAGCGAGCGCGATGCGATCGCGGATAGCCTCAGGAAGTTGACCAACCGAATCGTTCACCCCAAGGACGGTTTGTGGCGTGGCGATGCGGCCAAAATCGATATGCTCACCGCCCGTCGTGAGGCGCTGCTGCTATCCGGCGCGGATCCGTTAGAGCGTATCTATTGGCTATTGGAAGACGCCAAGCGTTATGGGACGCTCCCGTTTGCGGGCCTGGCTCGTGCCGGATTCGTTGCCGTGCAGATGCTCAGGTCATTGATGGCTGTGGGTGTGTTTTCTCAAGATGATTACGATGCATTCATGGGGGGTGTGACAACGGTCAGCAGTCAGTTAGCACGAGACCGGGCGACGCTTGATAAGACAACTTTCCTTGCACGCTATGGTCATCTGCGCCCAGGAACTTATTCCATTCTTTCGCCTCGCTATGACGAAGCACCGGGACTCTATTTCGACTGGAGTCAGAGACCGCCGCTTCCGGAGCCAGTCAAGCCGTTCGCGTTGACACTGCCGCAGATGCGGGAAATCGTGAAATTGCTCGAGGCGCATGGATTGCAGCCAGATCCAGTTGGATTGTTTGACTTCATGCAGGCAGGGATTGAATTGCGTGAACTGGCAAAATTTCATTTCACCCGCAATCTATCGGATGCGCTCGCATTGATAACCGACGTTGGTGCCCAGTATGGCTTTAGTCGGGATGATCTTGCGTACTGTGATATTGGCGTATTCAAGGAACTACACGTTGCTGCAGTTGACCCAATTGATTTGCTTGCGAGGAGCATTGATCAGGGTAAGGCGCGCTATCTGGAAACGCTCAAAATCGCATTGCCACCACTTATTTCCAGTCCGGACGAAGTGTGGGCTTTTCAATGGCCGGAAACATCGCCTAATTTCATTACCCAAAAGCAGGTGACGGCGGCGGTAGTTGGCTGTGATGCCCGTGAAAAGCTGGCTGGCAGGATTGTCTGCATCCCGAACGCGGATCCCGGGTTTGACTGGTTGTTTGCTTACCCGATCTCGGGACTGATCACAGCTTGGGGCGGTGCGAATTCACACATGGCGATTCGTGCTGGGGAACAAGGGCTTCCAGCGGTTATCGGGGCGGGGGAGGCACTTTACGAACGCTGGTCCAGTGCGAGTCTTCTGCAGATTGACTGTGCAGGACGGAAGGTCGAGGTTTTGAGTTCCTAGTATGTCGATTGTCGCCGTCAGTCAACGCGTTGACAAATATCCCGAACGACACGAGGTCCGGGATGCATTGGATCAGCGGTTGACGGAATTTATATCGATTGCGGGAGGGATGCCGGTGCCGGTTCCCAACGTCCTGTCGAAACTCGATCAAGTCGATGGTTGGTTGAGACGGATTAAGCCGATTGCGTTGGTGTTATCTGGAGGGAATGATATCGGCGAATGTCGGGAGCGCGATTTAACAGAGATCGCGATGCTTGACTACGCACGGGACGAAAGTTTGCCGGTTCTGGGAATTTGTCGCGGAATGCAAATGATGGCGCATTGGGGAGGAGGAAAGCTAAAGAGCGTTGAGGGTCACGTCCGAACCCGTCATCGGATTGCCGGAGAAATTACGGGTGTAGTCAATAGTTATCATGCTCTCGGATTGGAAGTTTGTCCGGCAGGTTTTCACGTGCTAGCAACAAGCCTCGATGGAGAAATAGAGGCAATAAGGCACGATAAGCTGGTGTGGGAAGGATGGATGTGGCACCCGGAGCGTGAGGGTGACTTTGATGAACTTTACATTGATAGACTAAGAGCGATGTTTATATGAAAGCCATAATCCTGGCAGCTGGGCGTGGAAGCCGAATGAAACAGCTCACGGATGACCGCCCCAAATGTATGGTGGAACTAAAAGGAAAGCCGCTGCTGGAATGGCAGCTGGAAGCACTGCGTGGGGCTGGGGTAAGTGAAATCGCAGTGGTCACTGGATATATGCGTGAGCGTTTGCAAAACATAAATCTGAAAGAATTTTTTAACCCTCGATGGTCGGAAACCCAGATGCTTTCATCGCTCGCCACCGCTGACGACTGGTTGAGCATCGATTCATGCATAGTGAGCTATTCGGACATTTTTTATGATGAAAATGCAGTTAAATCGCTGGTGAACGTCGCGGCAGATATATCTATTCTTTACGATGTAAATTGGCGTTCGCTGTGGGAGAGCCGATTTGATGAGCCCCTGCTTGATGCGGAATCTCTGCGCCTGAATCCGGATGGCACTTTGAAAGAAATTGGTAAGCGGGCTAAAACGCTCGATGAAATTCAGGGCCAGTATATGGGGTTGCTGAGGTTTACTCCTCGAGGATGGCAGGAGTTGTCCCGAATCCGCGACTTGCTTGACGACAAGGAGCGTGCCTCCTTGCATATGACTGGTGCATTGCAGATGGTTCTGGAGGAGGGGCGCTTACCGATCTATGGGATTCCATATGACGGAGTGTGGGGGGAAGTCGATTCGGCGGACGATCTGCATTTTTACAATAAAAGGTTCTAAAGTTCTTCCTGGCTTCAAGTTTGAGCTGCGACAGTAAAAATGTATTCCTCCGGGGTTCGGTAGCCGATATTCTTGCTGGGTCGGCGGTTGAGTTTGTCGGCGATGGCGTTGCAGTGCTGCTGGGTCAGCCCGACCATGCTTTCGCCTTTCGGCAAGTACTGCCGTATGAGTTCGTTGGTGTTCTCATTAGTGCCGCGATCCTTGAAATTGCCCCGGGTGTCAGGGAGGTTCCAGGCTTTGAGAACATGGCGCCATGATCAAACCAAAACCGAGCCACCTCGTGTTCGCCGCAGGTCCGCGAGCGGGCCGTCCGCTTGGTCCAGGAACACCGATGGGAATACCTGTCGCTGTGGGCGGCGTTCGAGTCGATCGCCCCGAAGATCGGGTGCGTTCCGAAGCGCAACGAGATTGATGGCGGTCAGCGTGGGGGTCTGACCACCAGCGAGCGCGACCGCCAGTTGAAACGCTGAGGTGTTAAATCGATCAGCATCGCCATGCGTATGGGGTCGAGCCGATCTGTCGGTTCTGGAGATCGCCCCCTCGTGTTACTGGTGCCATGCCGCCCAGCAACGCAATCCGCCGTTACGTTGCCAGCGGGCGCGGCGCGATTACGCACTCATTCGCGATATTCAAACTCGACGCGCTTGAGCAGGCCCTGCACGATCGTTGGCTCGACCAGGACGGTGGTCTGATTCACCACTCCGTCAGCAGCCGGGGTGACAGCGACGACAACGCGCTGGCCGAGACGATCAATGGCCTCTACAAGGCCGAACTGTTCCATCGGCGAGGGCCTTGGAAATCCATAGAGTCGGTGGAACTGGTCACCCTGCAATGGGTGCACTGGTTCAACCACAAATGCCTGCTGGCGCCGATCGGGTACCTCCCGGCGGCAGAAGCTGAGGCAAACGACTGGCGGGACATCGCCAGCAACCCGGTCGACAAGGTGGCCTGAACTTAAACCAACTCGCCTCCTTCAAACCCGGGGCGGTTCACCCTATTGGAGATTGCCCATGTTGGCCGGGAATTGCTTATCAATTCTGATTTATGACGGCTATGTCGATACAATGAGCAAGCGCTGGTCTGACGTGTCGTCCGGCTTTACCTCCCTAAATGAGGAGATGGGTTGGATGCTCGAACACGATAGGGCGATGTCGGGTTACGTTTGTTTGATCGTGCCGCCGGCACCTCGACTTGTTGATTGATCGGGCTCCTATGTTTCCACCTCATTTGGAATATGGTTTCGCGTAAAGCTTCGGTTTGGCGGTGTTTTATCGCCCTCTAGCCCTGTCGAATTTCGGGGTTTTGGGGTTGTTGTTGGACATGCGAATCTTATCTGCCGTTGGCGAGCCGGATAGATGGCTCGTCGCGTAGTTGGTCGATTGCCAGGAGCGGAGGAAGTTGGGATGCGGAATAATCTGGTGGAGGACGCAATTCGTTGGTTTGATGCGGTGAAATTTGCCGCGAACGAGTTGGTCTGATGACCACTCGTCTGCGCCGGATCCGTCGTCTGCTGTGTTTGCTGAGTTGATTTTCTCTTTTGACCCTGAGACGGACTGATGCCCGATTTTAGTTCTAACCCAAATTTCGTGAAGCCCATACAATGGCGTCAATGAATGATCTGTTGCCAAATTTTGTCGAGTTGATGCATGCGTTCTCGCCTCGTGAATATGGTGAAACCAAACTGCTAGATTCCGATGATGTTTCGACGCCATTTACCTCGCTTAGACAGGAGGATTGGGTTGAAGCGCTGTCGCTTTGGAATCAGCACGGACGTGGTTTGATCGGTGGCATGAGGCCACGGTCATGCCCCACCTGTGGGCATGCAGGAAACCGGGCTTTGTTTGAGTCGTATGACGGATACCCATACGTCGAGTGCACATCGTGTGGGTGTTGGTACGTGCCATTGGTTGTGACTGCGGAGGTTTTTGAGCAGTTTTTTTCTAGTTGCTCAGAAGCTGCTGAGGTTTCGCATCGAGTTTTCCAGAATCGCATGACGGATTTGTCGAGAAACTTGAACCTTGGTCGGATCGGCGAATACCTGGATTCCCTCGTTCCGCTTCTTCAGGGAGATGGTGGGTTTCGATATTTGGATATGGGGTGTGGGCTGGGGTATTCGCTGGAGGCCGGCGCTTCTCGAGGGCTCGACGCCACGGGCGTTGAGTCGTCAAAGGAATGTATCGATTTGGGGCGTGCAAAAGGCCTGAACATCTACTCGCACGAAGAGATGAACTGGTCATCCGAGTCATTTGATTTGATCTCGTTTTGGGAGTCCCTTGAACACATGGAGGACCCTGCAAAGGTGCTGACGGAGTGCGCGAGCCTGCTCCGCCCGGGAGGCTTGTTGGCTTTTACTGTGCCGAATCTAAACTCGCCGCTAGTACGCGTGCAGCGTCAGGATTGCAGTTTTATTCACGGAGGCTATGACACTCCGGGTCATGTCAATATGTTCAGTGGCACTCATCTGGCGCATTTGTGCGGCCGTACGGGATTTGAGTTGCTTGCGCTTGACGGTCAGTACGGTCTGAATCTTGGTGAACTCGTTTCATATTTTGTTGGCAAACATCACGGCGCATATGACATGCGCAAAGGACAACATGTCCAGGCGGAAATGGATCAAAGTGTTACAGCGTTTCTTAGGTCGATTGGCCCTCTGTATTCGCTGTTTGAAAGAGCCAGCCTAACCGCGCCGATATTGTTTGGTCTCGCCTGTCGCAAGGCGGATGCGCAACGGATGCGAGAAAGCGTTCAGAAATTCAGCACGCAACGGCAAGCGGAGATCAACAAGCAATTGGCTGGGATGATTTTGCAACCCGAAGAATTGCTCTCATTGCCCAAGCAATTGGAAGAATTGGAGCGGAGGCTTGCGGCTAGTCAGGCCGAATTGCGCGACACTCAGGAAGCACACGCGGTCAGTCTTGGTGAATTAAGCGAAGCGCGGGCGATTCTTGGCTGGTGTCCCTCATTCGTTCAAGGCGCGATACGCTATCTCCAGGGCCGTTTCAGTAAAACGCGAGATTGATTTATGTGTGGAATTGTTGGCGCGTATGACCCAGCGGGTAGGTCGGTTTGCAGTTCGCTGGTTTTGGAGAATATGCGTGATCGCATGGTCCATCGTGGGCCTGACGGTGCTGGTCTCTGGCGGGCACCCGATGGAGCCTGTGGTTTGGCCCATCGTCGACTTTCGATTATTGATCTGAGCGATGCCGCCACACAGCCGATGGCGAATTCTGATCAAAGCGTTGTGATCGTCTTTAATGGCGAAATCTACAATCATGCCGAGATCCGGAAAGAACTTGAATCTCTGGGTAAGTACCAGTGGAAGACAGATCACTCGGATACGGAGGTGATTCTCCATGCGTACCAGGAGTGGGGACTAGCGTGTGTGCATCGCTTCTACGGCATGTTTGCAATCGCAATCTATGACCGACGAGATAAAGATCATCCAGTCCTTCACCTGATCCGGGATAGAGTCGGCATCAAGCCGCTTTATTTCGCACGGACTGCCAAGGGAGAGTGGCTCTTTGCCTCCGAAATTCGAGCGCTTTTCCCACATCCGGACATCAGTTCGGAGATGGATCCAGTCGCATTCTGGCACTACCTTACCTTCATCATTACGCCCGCTCCCCTAACACTTTTTAAGGGGATATTCAAAATCCCTGCCGGTCATACGATTAGTATCAATCATCGCGGTGACGCGACGTTCAATCAGTATTGGGATTGTCGTCCTGACCCGGAAAATTCACTATCGGAATCCGACATCAGCGAATCCGAGGCGGCGGATGAACTTCTCCGATTACTCAAAAAGGCCGTCGAACGGCGCATGGTCTCGGACGTGCCGTTTGGCGTGCTCCTCTCAGGTGGCGTCGATTCAGGTATGAACGTCGCGCTGATGAGTGAGTTGATGGAACGCCCGGTCAAATCCTTCACAATTGGTTACGAGGGTGAAGAAGAGACCAATGAGTTTCAATGGGCACGACGTGTCAGTGAGCGATACCAGACTGATCATCATGAATCACTAATAAATCAGAGGGACGCCCAGAACTTCCTTCCTCTCTTGGTGGAGCTTCAAGATGAACCGATTGCGGACAATGTCTGCATTCCGCTCTATTTCCTGTCAAAGCTTGTCAAGGATTCTGGCACCACCGTTGTCCAGGTTGGTGAAGGTGCTGACGAGAATTGGTTGGGATATTGGTGGGTGGACCATTATCGGAACAAGCAGGAAACCGTGTACAACCCTGTGCTCCGTGCGGGCCAGACGCCTCGTTGGCGCAAGTTGTTGTCACGTGGAAAATCACGGCTGCCTGGTTTCTCCGGCGAGGATCTTGAAATCCAGAAGCGTGCAGAAGCGGGGCAAGAATTGTTCTGGGGTGGCTCTGTGTGTTGGTGGGGAAGCTTGCGCGACAAACTGACGCCCGATCCAGCGCCGTTTCAGGGTGAAATTGACTGTCCCGTTCCCGGTCTTCTTCCGGACGCGTTCCGCAAACTCGACAGTCACAGCGTCGTACATGAGTATCTCGGACCGTTAAATAATCGGTTTAATCAACCTGATTCGATGCGAAAAATTCCTTATATGGAAATGAAGTTGCGTCTTCCCGAACACCTTTTGATGCGTGTCGATAAGCTGACGATGGCGCATTCCATTGAGGCGAGAGTGCCGTTTCTTGATCACGATGTCGTGAATTTTGCGACCCGTTGCCCCCCACAATACAAGCTGCATGACGGGATAGGCAAAGCGGTTCTTAAAAAAGCGGCAGAGCCCTACTTGGAACACGACATGATCTATCGGAAGAAGCAGGGATTCGGTGCACCGATGGAGTCCTGGTTCAAGGACCCGGAGTTTGGTGCGCGTGCGTTGGCGTCGTTCAAGCGCTCCAGATTGGTCAAGGACGGATTCATCAATGCGACATATTTTGAAGATTTGTTGCGTGCCCAAATGAGCGGTAAGGCAGGGGGTTGGAGCTTCCATATCTGGACGGTGTTGAACGCCATGCTTTGGCATGAATCGTGGGTTGAAGGAAACCGCGATTGTTTCTGATTGCTCGCTCTTGCGTGTTTGAATTTTTTTCGCTGAAAACCGATCGGATAATATGGGATTGGGGATGTTTTCATGAACATGTCGTTGCTTCTTGGCAATGAATCAGGCGAGGGCTCGGCGGACGCAAGTTCTCTGCATGCGAATGGGGTAACCCGCTGATGTGTGGTATTGCCGGTATTGTTCGCTTTGATGGCGGGACAATCGATGAGCATGTGCTCACGAACATGCGAGACAGCATGGTTCATCGTGGGCCCGATGGAGCGGGGAGCTGGGTATCTGCCGATGGTCGGATTGGGTTGGCGCATCGTCGATTGTCCATAATCGATCTCGACCAAGCGGCGGCACAGCCGATGGCCAATGAAGATGGTTCAGTACAAGTTGTGTTCAATGGTGAGATTTACAACCATCGGGCGCTCCGTCAGCAACTCCTCGTCGCTGGGCATGTATTCCGTACGGATCACTCTGACACGGAGGTGATCGTTCATGGTTATGAAGAATGGGGAATCGATGGTCTGGCAAATCGACTGCACGGCATGTTCGGTATCGCCATTTGGGATGAGCATCGCCGACGGTTATTTCTACTCAGGGATCGAGTAGGGATAAAGCCGGTGTATTTCACGCTGGCCGGCGGTGGCGTGCTTTTTGGGTCAGAGATTAAGGCTCTTTTGCAGCATCCCGCCGTTGAGCGGGATATTTCGCCTGCGGCGATGTATCACTATTTGTCTTTTCTGACAACGCCAGCCCCAATGACGATGTTTAAGGGAATCTGGAAACTACCTGCTGGTCATCTGTTGGAAATTGAAGTCGATCGCAGCAAATTTAACGCCCGCAAGTGGTGGGAGGCTGCGTCGGGGCGGGGGATAGATCCGTCAGAGGTGTCTCGATTGTCCGAACAGGCGCGGGAAGAATTTTACATACGTGGAATTCGTGAACGCCTGGAAAGAGCCGTTGAAAAGAGAATGATGTCAGATGTGCCCTTCGGCGCGTTTTTGTCTGGAGGGGTGGACTCATCTGTGAACGTTGCGCTCATGGACAAGTACTTGGGAGGACGGGTAAGTACGTTCACAGTGGGATTTAGCGACCACACTCACCTGAATGAACTTGAACACGCAGAGCGCGTCGCAAAGCTGTTTAACACCGATCATCACGAGGTGATGATTGATGAATCCGACATGGTTGGTTACCTGGAGGAACTGATTCACCATCAGGATGAGCCGATCGCTGACTGGGTCTGTATCCCTTTGTATTTTGTATCGAAGCTGGCAAGGGACGCCGGTGTTAAGGTTGTTCAGGTTGGTGAGGGTTCCGATGAGCAGTTCTCGGGATACAACTCATATATGGGGTATCAGAGGCTTTACAGCCGCTATTGGCGGCCCTTCCAAAAATACGTGCCTGGACCGATCCGTAGATTGGCTGCGAATATCGCGGAAGGTGCAGCAACCCTTCATCCCAAAGCTGAGATGTACGCGGATATCATTGATCGGGCTGCCAGGGATCGGGAAGTGTTCTGGAGCGGTGCAACGTTTTTCTGGGAAAACATGAAACGTTCGCTCCTGAACTTCGACGCGTTTCCAGTTGAACGGATTCCTCGTGAGCTTGAAGAGTCAGGCTTGCTGCCCGAGGGCTATCTGCGCCAAGACAGTTACGAGGTAATACGTAGTTTCCGTGATCGTATCGATGAAGTTGCGCCGAAAAGCGATTTTCTGACAAGAATGATTTACAACGAATTTCGTTTGCGCCTGCCGGAATTGTTGTTGATGCGGGTGGACAAGATTTCAATGTCCGTGTCGCTGGAAGCGCGAGTGCCGTTCCTGGATCACGAGTTGGTCGAATTCACCATGGATATCCCACAGAAGTATAAGATACGAAATGGCGTTCCAAAATATCTGCTAAAGAAAGCCGTGGGCGGATGGATCCCCGAGGATATTATCCACCGAAAGAAACAAGGTTTCGGTGCGCCAATGGCGGAGTGGTTAAAGGGTGCGTTTGGAAACCGGGTGGAAGCGCAGTTATTACAATCTCCGCTGATGTCCCGGGGGTATTTCCGAACTGATTATATTCGCCAATTGTTCTCTCAACATCGATCCGGAAAGCGGGATGCTAGCGGTTTGATATGGGTGCTGTTTAATCTGACCGCATGGTACGAATATTGGGTGTGTGGATAAGCTGAGCCATGCGGTATGAGATCTGCCTCATGAGCATGAGCATGGGTATGGTTACTGTATAGATGAGCGTGCATAACAAATGACGAACATGGATTCACCCGATGCCCCGATCTTCGTAACCAGGCCGTTCATGCCTCCCCTGGGCGAATATCTACCTTACCTAGAAGCTATCTGGGAAAATCGAATTCTCACAAATCGAGGCCCGTATTTAAGACAGCTTGAGGAAGAACTGAAACTATATCTTGGGGTGCCGCATATTTCGGTACTCGCGAACGGAACTGTTGCGTTAATGGCGGCGTTGGCGACGCTCGATATTGCCGGCGAAGTCATCACTACGCCATTTACGTTTGCCGCTACCGCACACGCACTGAAATGGTGTGGTTTGACACCTGTGTTCGTCGACGTCGAACCCGATAGTTTGACCATTGATCCCGAAAAGATTGAAGCGGCCATAACGCCAAGAACCAGTGCGATCATGGCGGTGCATTGCTATGGGTATACTTGCGATACCGCCCGTATTAAAGAAATAGCCGACCGTCATGAGTTGAAAGTGATTTATGACGCCGCGCACTGTTTCGGGGTTCGAGATAACGGCGGCAGTGTGTTGAGACACGGGGATTTATCGGTACTGAGCTTTCACGCTACAAAAGTCTTCAACACGTTCGAAGGAGGTGCGGTGGTTTGCCCGAGCGCCGAAATTAAAGACCATGTTGACCGAATTGCAAATTTCGGACTCAATTCTGACGGGGTCGGCACCGAACTCGGCTTAAATGCAAAGCTAAACGAAGTCAGCGCGGCATTTGGATTGTTGCAGTTGAAATATCTTGATCAGTCTTTGGCGAGTCGTGAAAGAATAGATCGTGAATATAGGGAACGATTTTCTAATGCAGTTGGTATTCGTTGTCTGCAGCCAAGAGGGTACGATACCAGTAACTACTCTTATTTCCCGATCATGCTCCATGAACAATGCAAGATTTCCAGCGTTGAATTGAGCCTAGAGCTTAACAGGGCTGGTGTCTACGCACGCCGATATTTTTATCCGTTATTATCAGAAATGGAACCCTACCGTTCACAGGCTGAGGTGAGCACGATGCATGGCACGCCGGTTGCGGCAGTGGCAAGTGAGCGCGTACTTTGTCTGCCAATATACCCCGGCCTCGATATTGAAAACGTTAACGCGATTGCGGATGTGGTAATTCGATGTACTCAGTGAGCTCCGAGGCCAATTGGCCCCTGGTAACAAAGTCGAAAAGTGGGCAAGGTCGGGTTGCCATCATGCAGCCATATTTCATGCCTTATATTGGTTATTTTCAGTTGATAGATGCTGTAGATGAATTTGTAATATACGACAATATAAAATTCACTAAAAAAGGCTGGGTCAACAGGAATCGGTTTCTAAGGAACGGAGAGCCGGTAATATTCACTTTGCCTGTCCGAAAGGATTCCGACTCCCTCGATGTCGTTCAACGATATATTTCTGATGATTTCGATTCAAGAAAGTTGCTGTCACAGATTCAAGGTGCTTACAGTAAGGCTCCTTTCTTTCACGAGGCATACCCAGTGATAGAAAAGATTTTGTTAATAAATGAACGAAATATGTTTCGATATATTTATCACTCGGTAATCTGCGTCGCAGAATACCTGAACATTGGTACCAGGATTGTAATCTCCTCGGATATCGATTCAGGCACGTTGCTTGGGGGAAATGAGAGGGTTTACGACTTGTGCAAACGAATGAACGCTGCGACGTATATCAACCCGATCGGAGGTCGGGACCTCTATGACAAATCGCAGTTCGCTCTGCGTGGATTGGAACTCCTTTTTCATCGCTCCAAACTGACACCTTATCGACAGTTTGGGGGGCAATTCGTTGCGGCGTTATCTATATTGGATTTGATGATGTTCGTATCAAGAGACGAGCTGCAGAATTTTCATTTGCATGATTGTGAGTTTGTATAATGTTCTCTTGGACCAAAATGGGCTTGGTGTTCGATCCGGAGAACTATTCGGAGAAATACGTCTGGTTGAAGCAATTTGCCCAGGCACCCGCGACGCTGATTCGCGATGAGTATGTTCGAGTGTACTTTTCGTGTCGCCCCGGGCCAGACAAACAAGGGCAATACGTAAGTTATTCTGCTTATGTCGATTTAAATCGTAAGAACTTGTTTGACATCCGGGCGGTGTCGGAGAGGCCAATCCTAACATTGGGATCACTGGGTACGTTCGATGAGTTTGGAACCTACCCTGTCTCTGTAATAGAGAAAGGATCCGACATTTTTGCCTATTACGGTGGATGGACACGCTGTGAATCTGTACCGTTTAATGTCGGGATCGGAGTCGCCGTAAGTAAGGATTCCGGCAAGACCTTCGAAAGGTTAGGGCCAGGTCCAGTTATCGGATATAGCCCTGATGAGCCATTTGTCATGAGCGGGCCAAAAATCCGCTTTTTTGAAGATCGATACTATTTGTTTTACATAGCTGGCAGAAAATGGAAACTGGTTGATGGGCGTGCGGAGCCGGTCTACAAAATTCGCCTAGCCGTGTCGGAAGATGGAATTTGTTGGAATAAGATTGGGAAAGATTTGATTGAGAGTCGGATTGAGATTGATGAGGCGCAGGCCAGCCCCGATGTGTTCTTTGCAAATGGCAAATACCACATGTTTTTCTGTTACCGATATAGCGAGGACTATCGCGGTAAGGCACAGGGATACAGGATTGGTTATGCTTGGAGCTATAATCTTATCGATTGGACGAGAGAAGACAATAGGGCCGGTATCGATATATCAGAGACAGGCTGGGATTCCGAGATGATCTCTTATCCTCATGTTTTTGAGCTCGACGGGAATATCTATATGTTTTACCTAGGTAATCAGGTAGGCCGTCGCGGATTCGGTTTGGCCAAACTCGAAGGCCATCTAAGGTGACTTTGTGCATTGGAATAAAATTGGACAAATCTTCGATCCGTCAGATCACAGTGTTTTGGGGCAACAGCTTGAGTTTGCGCAGTCCCCACAGACGCTGATCCTTGAAGACCGAGTTCGAGTTTATTTTTCTACCCGATCCCGATCCCGATCCCGGTACGGGGATGGCAAGTTTCTCAGTCATATTGCTTTTGTGGATTTCAGTCGTGATTTTTCACAAATCCTGGGTGTTTCGCAGGAACAGGTTATTCCGCTGGGAGACCTAGGTTGCTTTGACGAGCATGGGATATTTCCTATTAACGTGCTGTCTCGCTCCGGGGAAATTTTCGCCTACACCTGCGGTTGGAATCGTCGTGTCTCTGTTTCTGTCGATACCGCGATCGGACTTGCGAAGAGTTATGATGGGGGTCGGACATTCCAAAAAGTGGGTGCTGGGCCGGTTCTTGGCCCATCACTCAATGAGCCCTTTTTGGTGGGTGATGGGTTCGTTCGTTTTTTTAAAAACCAATTTCACATGTGGTACATATTCGGCACTTCATGGGCTGAACTTGAAGCGGGCTGTGCGCCTGATCGTACGTACAAAATTGGGCATGCCACTTCCACTGATGGTGTTAACTGGAAGAAAGAGGATGGCGTGCAAATTGTCTCGGATAGGCTGCCAGAGCGTGAGAGTCAGGCGTTGCCCAGCGTCGTCGAAGTCGGGTATCGTTATCTCATGGCGTTCTGTTACCGCTATTCATCAGACTTCCGGTCTAATCCTGAACGAGCATACCGGCTCGGTTTTGCATGGTCAGACGATCTGATGGAATGGAGCCGTGCTGATGACCAATTTCGATTTTCAGGGACGACAGGGTGTTGGGATGCGGATATGCAATGTTACCCTCATGTGTTTGAATTGAATGGAAAAACATTCCTTCTATATAACGGGAATGAGTTTGGTCGTCACGGATTCGGGCTGGCAGAGTTGATTCATTGAATCGAGAGTTCGTTCGGTCGCGTAACACCGCTGACGCACGTCAGATTTATAACCATCTAATCCTTTGCGACCAGTCGTTTGTCCCTCCGCTCAGCGATCGAGTGGATTTGCTTGCGTACGCGGAAAAGCTCGCCGATCAATCAGTATGTTATGAAGCATGGTCTGGCGCAGACCTTATTGGGTTGATCGCAGCTTACGAAAACGGATCGAATGATGTCGTCTTCATAACTAACGTCAGCGTTCTGCCGGACTGGCAGCGAGTTGGTGTTGCGGCAGCGTTGATGGACGACGTCTTGGCGCACGCGGATAGTGCAAATATCTCAGAAATTAGGCTGGAAGTCGGTATAAGGAATTCCAGAGCGGAAACTTTCTATTTAAAACATGGCTTCGAAGTAATGGAGTCAAGCCAACATATGAATATCATGCGCTTGCGTGTGAGGAGGCGGTAAAAACGTGGCGAACAGAAATTTCGATGTGGAGATCAAAGATAACGCGGAACGCAAATATGCATATGGGTTCGATTTTGATGTCATACATCCGCTGATGATAAGGTCATTCTCGCCGTTTTTTGTCAGTGGTCGTTTCCTTGAGCTTGGAAGCTTTCGTGGTGATTTTACCAAGCGTCTGCGGGATTTCTCGGATGATATTACCTGCGTTGAGGCGTCCAAAGAGGCGATGCATGCCGCACGTGATGCGCTGGGTATTGAAGGCATCAGTTACGTAAATTCAACGTTTGAAACCGCCGACCTGAGGGGAGGGTTCGACACGATCATTATGACCCATGTGCTTGAGCATTTGGATGACCCTGTCGCGGTGTTGAGGCGAGTGAATAATGAGTGGCTTTCCGACACCGGACGATTTCTATTGGCATGCCCAAACGCAAACGCCCCGTCGCGGCAGATTGCGGTTAAAATGGGTTTAATTACCCATAACTCTGCCGTAACAACTGGTGAAAGGGAGCATGGGCATCGTTGTACCTATGCCTTAGATACCCTGGAGAGAGACGCGACAGAGGCTGGTCTTAAAGTAGTGGCGCGATCTGGGGTCTTTTTTAAAGCGCTAGCTAATTTTCAATGGGATCAGCTGTTGCAGACAAATATAGTGTCCGACGAGTACCTTGAGGGTTGCTACAAGCTTGGTCAGCACTACCCGGATTTGTGTTCGACGATATTTCTCGTTTGCGAAAGGGGTAGGGGTGGCTTGTGAAAATTTCATTTACTATCGCCGTCTATAACAATTCCGGTTCCATTTTACCGACATACGAACGAATCAGGGACGTCTTCACTGCGCAGCTACCGGATCATGAATTCGAAATTTTGTTTGTGAATGACGGGTCAAAAGATGATTCATTCGCGGAAATCAAGCTGGTTAGTGCCCAAGATGTTCGGGTGAAATACTTGTCATTCACGCGCAATTTTGGGCAGATGTCTGCGATGCTGGCCGGCTTCGAGCATGCGACAGGTGATGCGGTTATAAATGTTTCGGCGGATCTCCAGGATCCGATTTCTCTCGTCCCAACTATGGTTGAGAGATGGAAGGAGGGTGCAGAAATTGTTATTTGCTATCGAGAATCTCGGTCTGATAGTTTTCAAGCCAAACTGTTTTCAAGATTGGCGTACGGGGTGTTGCGGATGTCTCATCCGGAAATACCTCCTGGTGGATTCGATTACGTTCTCATTGATAGAAAAGCCATGGATGAATTTAATTCCATTGATGTCCGTCATAGGTATTTCCAAGGCGATCTTCTGTGGACGGGCTACAAAAGTGTATTTATTCCGTATGAGCGCGAAGCTAGGCGGGTTGGTCGTTCGCAATACAACTTCGGAAAGAAGCTGAAAAACTTCCTAGATGCGGTATTAGATGCGTCTTATCTGCCAATTAGATTTATCTCTTTACTTGGCGTTGTGACATCTGCGTTGGGAGTGCTTTATAGCATTACCGTAGTCATAAGCTGGCTGTACGGGGGGACTCCATTTGAAGGTTGGGCGCCCCTGATGGTCGTGGTACTTATAATTGGGGGCATATTGATGCTGATGCTCGGCATAATTGGCGAATATATATGGCGTATTAACGAAGAAGTGCGGAAGCGGCCGAATTATGTCGTCCGGGAGAAGCAGCTATGACGCGAGTATTGGTGCCGACTGTCATTGATGATATTCGCTGTTACAGTCCCAATGTTGCTGAGGCGTACGATGATTATCCGGAAGAAGGGTTCGCGAAGACGGAAGAAGCGGTGCGAAGCAGTTTTTGGGTCCGGTCTAGAAACCGGCTTTTCAAACAGTTGATTAGTCGCCATAACAATTTTGGACAAATTCCCCGCTTCCTGGAGATAGGATGTGGTACGGGTAACTTTGTTGGGGAACTCGTGGAAGATGTAGCACTCAAAGCAACGGCTTCAGAGGTTTATATTGGGGGTTTGAGGTACGCACGAAATAATCATCCGAACATAGATTTCGTACAATATGACGTCACTCAAGGGATAATCGGTGATGGATTCGACATAATTGCTTCATTTGATGTCTTTGAGCATATTGATGACGATGTCACGGCTATCCGAAATGTTTATGAGATGTTAAATGATGACGGCTTCTTCGTTATCAGTGTGCCTCAGCATCAGATACTATGGAGTCGTCTCGACGAAATCGTTAAACATAAGCGTAGGTATTCACGCAAGGACCTTGTAGGTAAATTGTCGGCGGCGGGGTTCGAAGTTACATACGTTGGGTCGTTTGTATTTATGTTGTTCCCTTTGATGTTACTTGCACGCTTGATGGATCGCTCAAAAGAGGCTCCGATAGAAGCTGCTGACGATGCGCTTCAGGAACGGGTGGAGTTTCATCCTCTTATCAATTTTGTGTTTGACAAGATAATGCGCGTCGATGAGCTTATGATTTCAATTGGGTTGTCTTTGCCTTTCGGGGGAACGCTCTTTGCAATCGCACGGAAGTCTTCTGCCGGTTACAAAGCTCGCCAAACAGGCTAGGAGATGATCGCGGTGACCCAGTTTGTTAGGTTTGTAACTGTAGGTGCGTTGAATTTTATTCTTACATTTATAGTTTTTTATGTGCTGCTTGAGATGTTTTCGATTCACTACAACGTCGCGCTGGGGATGGCTTGGGTTGTAGGCGTTTTTTTTACCTATGTTTTAAATTATCTTTGGGTTTTTAAAACCACCGATGCGCTCATCTTCAAAAGTTATTTCCTGAAGTATGCAACCTCGGGCCTGCTGGTCGTTGCTATGAATATGGGGCTACTTGAATATCTTGTGGGCAGTAAAGGCTATCCTCCTTTCATAACTCAGGTGATCCTCATCCCTTTGGTTGTTGTTCTGAACTACTACTCTGCCAAGCTTTGGTCATTGCGGCCACCAATTGCCTGAAAGTAGACAGATTTGAGAGATTTCGATGAATTGTAACGATTCAAACTAAGGGCTCTCCATGAATTGGCTAGGAATACAACATCGGTTCGGTATCAATCTGCGCCTAAAGGTGTTCGCCGAATTTATATTTGTTTGCGTGCTTGCGGTAACGTCATTCAATAACGCACTCAATTACCTGGCTGATTTCCGATTGAATGGTGGGCATCAGTTTTTCTACCAGATTAGCTTTGAGCCGGCCGTCATGCTCGCCTGTGGTAAAGGTTTTGTCGTACGGGAGGATCTTGAACCCGTTGGGGGCGATCCCTTGGGAGAATTTCTACGCGAGACTTCGCTTTCTTTTGATTGTCAGAGTCTTGAGGATGGTTTGGCTGTTACCCAGCCTAAAAGCCAGCAAGCGTGGTTTTATATGCTCGCCTCCGCCGCCGCAGTCTGGTGGTTCGCTGGGAACGTCAGTTGGGCCACGCTAGATGCCTTGCCAGCAATGTTGTTTGCACTTACTGCCCTTGGTATTTATGGCCTGTTGCGTGTCGCTGGCGGCGTCGTGTTCGCTGCAGTATCTGTCTTGTTTTTCGTCTATGCCTTGTCGTTTGAGTGGTTGTCGTTCCTGCATCCGTATTATGAGTACCTCGCGTACATGCGAGATTTTTCCAAGGCCCCGTTTATTATCGCGTCAGTGGCTCTGATTTTATGGCAGGTGATTGATTCGCGAGGGTATAAGCGTCAATTACTGGCTGTTGTGTTACAAGGGCTGATATTAGGAATTGGGTACGGGTTTCGTCCGGACATTTTGGTCATGTTGCTGCCGGTACTGGTGGGAATTGTTTTTCTTGTTGAACGTACAGCAGATTCAAGATTTATAAACAATCTTGGCTTGGCAGCCATATTTCTTGGATCCTTTTTTCTCGTGGCATGGCCGATGGTCGATTCGGCGCAAATGAATGGCAGTTGTACCTTCCATTTTCCGCTGCTCGGCCTAGCCAAGGTGTTCTCCGATAGTCTTGGCATTTCTGTCGGTTCATATGACTGGATCAGCCAGTTCAACGACATGCTTGTGCATGCGCTGGTTGAGTCTCATGGATATCGCAACTTTGGGCTTGACTCTATCGGCTACTGTAGCGCCGATTATGATCTGGTCTCAGGTGATATATATAAAAATATTCTCGCAACATTCCCAGCCGATATGGTGACGCGCGGCGCTGCATCGGCAGCAATCGTATTACACCCTTTTCCACAGGCACTATCGATCGTTTCGTTGTCCCTGTTTCTGATATTTCTTGTGCGTCCATCGTTAGGTATTTTTGTAATCTTCTTAGTGCTGTATCTTGCTGGATACCCGGCAATTCAGTTTCATATCAGGCATTTTTTTCATCTTAATATTTTGCCGGTGGCTGCGATTGCAGTGTTGATCCGTTTGGTGTCCTGTTTGGTCAAAAATGGTTTTGATTCGACGTCTTCGATAAGAAACCTCGACATGGGTTTTTTTAAAGTAATTGGTGTCAGAGTCGTTGTTCTGAGTGGCATCGGCATGTCTCTTCTTTTGGTTTATTGGATACTAATTACTATCCAGATAGGCCAGGCACAGAGGCTGTTCTCGTCTTACGACTCTGATCATGGGCGCCTGCACATTGGAAATTTTCCTGGGGGTAAGCTAGGACCATATATCCTCGATATTGGACAGGTTTATGAGCGGCTCTTTCTGCAAATTAAAGAGGATGGCGACGGTAAGGGTCCGGTAAGCATAGCAACCATGCTTGATCTTGAAATCGCTGGGGTTAGCTGTGATTATTTTTTTCAGGATGGGATTGGTCGTGTAACCTATGCGGCAGAATCACCCGCCTATCGATTTGATCAGCCGATTGATTTGGCAAAATTCCCGTTGGTGGCGGGGGATGTTCTTAAGGCGCATATTCCGCTTTTTTTTAAAGAAAATTATACGGTTCCCGATTCGCTGGAACTTAATGAATCGCTTTTGCGGTGCGTTGATCATGTGGATGTGTACCTATCGGTCCCACAATCTCCTTTGTGGATTACATCGGTCAGGGCAAAAAGTTGGGGCGATATTGGCCTGTATCAGAAAGGTTTTTCGTCAAGTGCGAATTCAAAGCTGTTATTAGTCAATCCAGGAGACTATCTATTCGGGCTTTTTGACCTCGCGGAAATCACGCCAACATTGCGATCGGTGGTATTTGACAAGCCTGTGTATGAATATCCTGGTGTTTCGATTACCCGTACTGATGATGGTCGCATGATATTCGAAGGAGTCACTGATCGGCCGTACGTATATCTCTCAGTGGGTGAGTTCTATACTGCTGATGCAGACTCAATTTTGATTGTCGAAGGGGAGCTGGAGGCTGGGGGAATCGCGATTGGTCTCCTCAATCGCGCTCAAGCGTGGCAACAAATACAGAGCGTGAATCGAAAAGGTCCCTTTGTGATCGCAATTAAACCCGAACCGGGTGATTATCAAGTTGTTGTATCTCAAAACGATCAAGCTGACTTGACCACAAAGCTTTATATTAGTCGATTTGGTTGGGGTAAGCATCGCGAAAAATAGGCCGATTGTCTGATTTGGAAACTTTATAGAGCGACTGCGACACTCTATAAGGTCCGGCCTGCGTGAATACCGCGTCCGTTTTCAATCGGAGGCCTCTAATTCAGGCTGGCACTAAAACAGGGGGCTTTACAGTGCATGACGCGGCCCTCAGCACGGGCCTGTTTGCGCCAGTTGTACAAGGTCGGCATCAGAGATGGCTTCCTCTTGCGAGAGTTCTTTGATCGTCGTGTTGTGGGGCGCAAGCATTTTGCGCAGGACGGCTTCCTTACGCTCGCTCGGATATCGACTCACCGGTGTCACCTCTTCAGGATCGAGACGGGGATGTTCTCCCGGCTTATGTTGTGCCCCCAACTCTAAGAGAACTCCTCGAGAGGAGGCGACAACTATCCTGACGCAGGGGGTAGTATTGTCAGGTAACTGTTAGAAAATATCTATTTGGTATATCGTTCGGCGCTTTGTTTTACTGAAAAATATATGGGAACCAAATGACTATTCTCGTGACCGGGGGTGCTGGATTCATCGGTTCGGCGGTTGTGCGAAGCTTGATCGCTAATTCCGATGAACCGATCGTTACCGTCGACAAATTGACATATGCGGGCAACTTGTCAGCCATCGGCGATGCTCGGCATAGTTCCCGACATATATTTGAGCACGTTGATATTAATGACCGACGGGAAGTCGAGCGTGTTTTTTCTACTTATTCCCCGAGGGCTGTTATTCACTTGGCAGCCGAGTCACATGTTGATCGCTCGATAGATGATCCGTATTCCTTTATTAATACAAATATACTTGGAACGTTTTCGCTTCTTGAGGCGGCGCGCAAGTATTGGAAGACGCTTTCATCTGATCGAGGTCGGGATTTTCGCTTTCTTCATGTGTCTACCGACGAGGTGTTTGGCAGTCTCGGTGAAACCGGGTATTTCAGGGAAGATACTCCTTACAGTCCTCGTTCGCCGTATGCGGCCAGTAAGGCGTCATCTGATCATCTTGTCAGAAGCTGGTGGCATACTTATGGGTTGCCGGTGATTATTACCAATTGTTCTAATAATTATGGGGAATACCAATTCCCGGAAAAGTTGATCCCTTTGATGATTTTAAATGCGCTGGAGCAAAAGCCTCTACCTGTTTATGGCACCGGTAGTAATGTGCGTGATTGGCTCTACGTAAACGATCATGTGTCCGCTCTATTGTTGGCGCTGGAGGAGGGTGTTCCAGGTGAGACTTATAATGTTGGGGGTCATAACGAGAGGACGAATTTACAAGTTGTCCACGCGTTGTGCGACATCCTTGACGAGTTGAAACCAGCTTCAGCACTAGCTAGTTATCGAGAGTTGATCCACCTTGTCGCAGATCGGCCAGGTCATGACCATCGCTATGCGATTGACCCAAATAAAATTAATTCGAAGCTCGGCTGGCGACCATCTCAGACATTCGAAAGTGGTTTGCGCATGACGGTTGAATGGTATCTTGACAATCGTGACTGGTGTGTGGCCGTTCAGGCTGATAAATATCAACGGCAACGGCTTGGGCTGAACAATTCGGAATAGACGGGAGGTTGAATATGAAAGGTATTGTCCTTGCTGGCGGGGCTGGCACCCGACTTCATCCCGTTACACAAGTTGTGTCAAAGCAGTTGCTGCCTGTCTACGACAAGCCAATGATTTATTATCCGCTCACTACATTAATGCTGGCTAATATTCGGGATATTCTTATCATCACGACTCCAGATGAGATGGTGCGGTTTCAGCAACTGCTTGGAGATGGCAATCAGTGGGGTATGAGTTTTACTTATACGGCTCAGCCAACTCCTGATGGGTTGGCTCAGGCTTTCATCCTAGGAGAGCAATTTATCGGTAATAGCGCTTGTACGCTAATTCTTGGAGATAATATCTTTTTCGGGAATTCGCTACAGACGATGCTTTCCGATGCTGTAAGTCAAGAGTCAGGCGCGACTGTTTTTGCGTATAAAGTGTCTGATCCTGAACGGTATGGTGTAGTTGAATTCAATCGCGATCGCGTAATCTTGAGTATTGAAGAGAAGCCCAAGTTCCCTAAGTCTAATTATGCGATTACGGGGCTTTATATTTATGACAACAATGTCGTGGATATTGCAAAGCAAATTAGGCCATCAGCGAGAGGTGAATTGGAGATTAGCGATATAAATCGCAAATATCTAGAAGCGCAACAGTTGGACGTGAAAGTAATGGGTCGAGGCATGGTTTGGTTGGATGCTGGTACACATCTCTCGCTTTTGGAGGCGGCAACGTTCATCGAAACTGTTGAAAAGCGTCAGAATATGAAAATATCCTGCCCCGAGGAAATTGCCTGGCGTCGTGGGTTTATTTCAGCTGATCAGCTCGAGGAGTTGGCACAAGCACTTCGTAAGAGCAGTTACGGAGAGTATTTGTTTAAAATCCTGGGCGAAGATGGCTAGCTCGCTTGTCAGCGGCGAAGTTGCTTCCGGCTTGTCCTGAGAAGGATTCTGATACCTCGGTGATCATCGGTTCTATTCAGTCGTCGTGAAGTCGGTTTGCGGTTGCCGTACGTTTTTCTGTTGAGTGGTTCGTTGTCGCATTCCCGTCCGATTTGCGTGCCCTCGGCGTTTGGTGATTCATATGATTCCAATAGTTGTTAAGTTTGGCGGCACCGGGTTTTCAAGTGATTCGCGTCGTCATGGACTAACTCCCGCCAAGCGCCTGGTTTACATACCAATCATGTATCCATTCCGGCGGGTTTCAGATGTTGAACTGCCGGCATGATCTCTGATTTCAGGGGCAAGCTTTTTCGTGCCTTGCGCAAGCCGCCACATGTGGTTGCGATGAGGCTGTTGTCCGAGAGTCGGGCTCAGATCGAACGTTATGTGGCACCGCGTCGTGCACACCGTTGGGGCGAGCGCTGGTTGTTGCAGCATCTTTCTTCTCCCGATATCGATACCCTTTGGCTGCGTTTGGGTGGTCGTGCTTTTCCAGCCTGTTTCGACTCCGAATTTCTGACTAGCTTCGAACTTGACTGTCCTGGCGGGACGCAGCGCATTCAGGAGGCGGCGCGACGCGCGCTTGCAGGAGAAGTCGATCTGCTTGGTTCCGGTCCTTTTGTGCTCGATCAACCGGTCGCTTGGCATCGTGATCATAAGTCCGGGTTCGGCTGGCCAAACCAGTATGCGCATGACATTGAATATAACAACCTAGAGCGTCCTAGCGATGTAAAAATGGCGTGGGAGCTATCGCGGATGCAATGGTTGATTCCAGTCGGTCAGGCTTACCTTCTTGATCCTGACGATCGATACGCGTCTGCGGTAAAGGGATATCTCGAGGATTGGATGCTTGCGAACCCTTATGCGGGTTCGGTGAACTGGTCCTGCACAATGGAAGTCGCCTTGCGAGTGGTGGTGTTTGGCTGGCTTTTCCATGCCTTTAAGGACAGTGATGCGTGGCGCGATCAGTCGTTCCGTATGCGCTTCCTGACTTGTCTGTTTCTACATGGTGACTATACGGATCGCCATATCGAGCGTTCCGACATCAACGGCAACCACTACACGGCTGACGCTGCCGGCCTGGTATTTTCCGGATTGTTCTTCGGGGAAGGATGCTTGCCGCGCCGGTGGCTTAAGCAAGGTTGGCAGATTCTCGAGAACGAGATGGATGTTCAGGTCTGTGAGGATGGAATCGATTACGAGATGTCGTCTGCGTATCACCGCCTGGTGCTCGAATTGTTTTTCCTTCCCGCACTTTATCGCCTAAGGCACGGTTTGGACGTTCATGCCTCATATCGACGAAAGCTGTTGTCGATGGCGGGTTTCATAAAGGCGTACAGCAAGCCGGACGGTCGTGCTCCGCTGTGGGGAGATGCGGATGATGCTCGCGTGTTGCCATTTGGTGGGCAGCACCTGAATGATCATCGCTACCTTGCAGCGCAGGTTGAATATGTGTTTACCCAACGGTGCGTTGTGCCCGATAACGGATCCGAGGAATTGTTCTGGTTGCTGGGGCCGGACGCGGCCAGTGCATCGATTGAACCTGATGACGAAGTGACGAGTCAGGCATTTCCGGATGGCGGTTGCTATGTAATGCGTTCCCTCGGTGGACTGGGTCACGGTGACAATCACGTCTTTGCTGATTGCGGCCCCATCGGACTGAAGGGCCGAGGCGGGCACGGCCATAATGATTGTTTATCTTTTGAGGCGGTTCTGGGTGGGGTGCGCCTGGTAACGGACTGTGGCGCATATCTCTATACGGCGTCGTATGAGTGGAGGAATCGCTTCCGCAGCAGTGCATTTCATAGCACGCCGACTGTGGACGGCGAGGAATTGAACCGGTTCATCGATCCGTCATATCTCTGGAACCTCCATTACGATGCAGTTCCCCAAGTTCGATACTTTGAAACCGGGCCTGAGTTGGATCGTTTGCAGGCATCACACTCCGGGTTCTGCCGCTTGGCTGACCCGGTTACTCCGATTCGAACTTGGGTGCTCGATAAACTTCAGGATCGACTGCTGGTGTTCGATCGCATTTCCGGGAGTTCGCTGCATCGTTTCACTATCCCGTATCAATTGGATCCGACCCTGCGAGTAGGAGACCTCGGCGCACAGTCGCTGGATGTGAATTACGGTTCTCGAACTTATCGGATCCAATGGATCGCTAAGGGTTCGTGGCGGGTCCGCGTGGAACAAGGATGGGTGTCGGAAAGCTACGGGCTGAAACAGAGTAATCAGGTTCTGGTGTTCGAGTGTGAGGATCGGAGTGCAACTTTGGCGGTAGCTTTCGTGCCGGCAGGGCAATCATTGGAATCGGCCCAGCACTGGATGGAAGCGATGTGCGCTGAAGCGGATGATTTTCCGGTGCCAAGTTTTCGGAATGATGGTGACAATGCGGTATGAGCGACACCTTGCCTCACGGAAAACCAATGGTTTTCGCAATTACGATATACCCGTTATCCAGTGGGTTCCGTAACCGCTTCGAATCTACGGTGGGTGTGGTCCCCGAATACCTGAATCTGGGGGAGTTACGACGTTTGGGAATGCGTCGTATGTTGGCCACACTTATCGGCAAGAGCGGCACGTGTTATCTGCCCATGGAAGACGACAATGGGCTTGCCTTACTACCGGTCCTGCACAGCATGGCGGCGGTGACCCGGGCCTCATTCATCATTCTGGTTCGCGCTGACCTGAGCGAAAGACGACTGTCGCGTATCGGTGCGCTACGTGGTCTGCTCGGTCTGATTTCCGCAAGCATTTCCGGTCAATACGTGCTGCGCCGTTGTGACCGGGAACTTAAGGCGCTTGAGCGTGCAGGACGACGGCATGTCGATCTGCCAAGCCGGACTCGGGTCGCGTATCTCAAGACCAATCTCTGGCTGGGTCTGAAAGCCGGAGGATCGATCGGGCACGTTGCCGGCGTGGTAAATGGCTTGATCCGGGCTGGAAAAAAAGTCGATTACTACTCGGCTGAAACCCCGATCATGCTCAATCCTCTGGTGGCGGTGCATGCGTTAGAGGCACCCAAAGTATATGGCGTTCCTGCGGAGGCGAATTTGTGGCGGTTTCACCACACTTTTATCGCGCAGGTCTTGCCGCGCATGCGTGAAAATCCGCCAGATCTGATTTATCAGCGGATGTCAGTCGCCAATTATTCGGGGCTCGTGCTGGCTCGGGAATTAAAAATCCCGTTGATCATCGAATACAACGGATCCGAGGTCTGGATAGCACGAAATTGGGGGCGCCCGCTTCGTTATGAACGCGTGGCGGAGCTGGCCGAACGGGTGTGTCTGCAGCAGGCAGATCTGGTGGTGACGATTTCCGATGTCCTGCGCGACGACCTGCTCGCCAAAGGTGTTTCAGCAGATCGTGTCGTTGTGTATCCAAATGGTATCGATCCGGATATTTACGACGCGGAACGGTTTTCTTTTCCCGAAATAGCTTTACACCGGGCAAAGCTGGGGGTGGCCAATGATGCCCTGGTCATCACCTTTGTCGGTACTTTTGGTGAGTGGCATGGAACCGAGGTCCTGGCGCAGGCCATCAAGCAGATCGCGACTGCGGCGCCTGCCTGGGTCTCGGAAAACAAGGTGCATTTCCTGCTCATAGGCGATGGTCTGAAGATGCAGGAAGTGCGGCGGACTCTCGACGAGATGGTGCCCAAGTCCCTTTACACATTGACCGGATTGCTTCCGCAGGCGGATACCGTGGGGTATCTGGCGGCGTCCGATATATTTGTGTCACCGCATGTGCGTAACCGCGACAACACTCGGTTTTTTGGTTCGCCGACCAAGCTGTTCGAATATCTTGCGATGGGACGTGCCGTGATCGCCAGCGATCTCGATCAGATTGGTGAGGTGCTATCCGGTTCGCCTGGTGTCGATGGGCTTGGTACTGGTACCGACCTCTCCGAAGAGGCTTGTGCCGTTTTGGTTCAGCCTGGCGATGTTGATCAGCTTGTCCAGGCCATACGCAGTCTGGTCGAGAATGCGTCATTGCGTGCTGAGTTGGGTGTCAGAGCCCGACGGCGGGCTTTACGGTCGTTCACGTGGGATCGCCACGTTGCGGAGATTTTGGACGGTCTGGAACGCGTCTTGCCGAGCGATTGATAAACGGGTTCATGCGTTGCGGGATTGACGGAGCCCACAGGGTCGGCGTGTTAGCATTTGAGCGACCTGGGCCTGCTCGGAATGTCAAGCGACAAAGCCTCCAGCATGATTCCTGCCCGTTCCTTTTTTGCGTGTTGCAACGGCTTTACAACGCTGAGCCATGCACAACTGATCACCTTTCAGCGAAACACCCCATCATGAAACAGGTACTTCAGGATCTTTCATCTGGTCAGACCCGGCTTGAAGACGTTCCTTGCCCCGGGGTGCGCCCCGGCCATTTGCTCATACGAACGACGCGTACCCTGGTTTCTGCCGGGACAGAGCGGATGTTAGTTGAATTCGGCCATGCGAATCTTCTGGATAAGGCGAGGCAACAACCCGATAAGGTGCGGATGGTGCTGGACAAGGTCCGCACAGATGGCTTGATGCCAACATTGGAGGCTGTGAAAAGCAAGCTTGATCAGCCGCTTCCAATGGGTTACTGCAATGTCGGCGTGGTCGATGCGGTCGGGGTCGGTGTGGATGATTTTCAGGTGGGAGATCGGGTCGCTTCGAATGGCCGTCACGCTGAATATGTCCTTGTTCCGCGTAACCTCTGTGCACGCATTCCAGACTCGGTAACTGATGAGGATGCGGTGTTCACAGTCATGGGCGCGATCGCCCTGCAGGGCATGCGGCTAGCGGCACCGACGCTCGGTGAAAGCGTGGTGGTGATCGGACTTGGCCTGATCGGTCTGCTAACCGTGCAGTTACTGAAAGCTCAGGGATGCCGGGTGTTGGGTATCGACTTTCATGCCGACAAACTCGATCTGGCCCGGAGGTTCGGTGCTGAGGTCTGCAATCCCCAGGCCGGGGAGGATCCGGTCGCTGTGGCACGGGCATTCTCGCGGGGGCGTGGTGTCGATGCGGTATTGGTGACTGCTTCCACGGACAGCAGCGAACCCATGCATCAGGCCGCCCAGATGAGCCGTCAGCGGGGGCGTATCGTGTTGGTGGGGGTCGCGGGGCTGGCGCTGTCGCGTGCGGATTTCTACACCAAGGAGCTGAGTTTTCAGGTGTCCTGCTCATACGGGCCAGGTCGATACGATCCGCTTTACGAGGAGCAGGGACAGGACTATCCGCTTGGCTTTGTCCGCTGGACCGAGCAACGGAATTTTGAAGCGGTCCTAGATATGTTGGCGGCTGGCGCCATCGATGTTGCCCCCCTGATCACGTCCCGGCACGACTTGGAAAAGGCGGCCGACGCTTATGAGCTCCTGCGTCTGGGCAACCCTTTGGGGATCGTTCTCCAATATGTATCCGGAGATGCCGTAATGCCGTCTCGGCGCCTGCGGGTTTCCGATGATCGTGTTTCGGGCAGGGCCAAAGGGGAACCGCGTCTGGCAGTGCTTGGAGCCGGAAATTACGGCATGCGGGTGTTGATTCCTGCGTTCAAGGCAGCTGACGCGCAACTCGTTTCGGTTGTTTCCGGCGCGGGCGTCAGCGCTGTGCTTGCAGCGAGGAAGCACGGGATTTCCGAGGCGCGTACCGACACTGCAGAGTGCCTGACTGACCTGGAAAGCGACACTGTGGTGATCGTCACCCGTCACGACGCGCATGCGCGCCAGGTCTGTACGGCTCTTGATGCCGGAAAACATGTGTTCGTCGAGAAGCCGTTGGCACTTACGTTGGATGAACTCGATGCGATCGAGGCCAGTTATGCCACAGCGCGGACTCGGGATGGCGGGAAACCGATGCTTATGGTCGGTTTTAATAGGCGCTTTGCGCCCCAGATCGAGAAGATCAAGACCCTGCTTGATGGAGTTTCTGAGCCGAAAGTGTTTGTCATGACGGTGAATGCCGGAGAAATACCCGCAGATCACTGGACCCAGGATTTCATGATTGGTGGCGGACGCTTGATTGGCGAAGCTTGCCACTTTATTGACCTGTTCCGTCACTTGGCGGGTGCGCCGATCTCTCGGGCAGAGGTCATGGCTGTTGGCCGGGTACCCGGGGTAGCGGTCCGCGACGATAAGGTGAGTATTCTGCTTGCGTTCGAAGATGGATCCATGGGCACCGTGCATTACCTCGCCAACGGTCATAAGTCTTTCCCAAAAGAACGTCTCGAGGTGTTTGCAGCGGGCCGCATCCTGCAACTCGATAATTTTCGACGCTTGCGTGGATATGGCTGGCCCGGTTTCCGGCGCATGAACTTGATGCGTCAGAACAAGGGCAATTCGGAATGCGTAGCTGCCTTCATGGGTGCGTTGCGTGACGGCGGGGCGGCGCCGATTGCGTTTGATGAATTGATGGAAGTGAGCCGTTTATCCGTGCAGTTGGCCAATCAGGTGCGCGATTGAATTTCGCCCGGACTTGGCGGACGCTCCGTCATTTGCGGGGGGTTCAGGTATGGGGGCGCGTTGTCTTCCGGTTACGTCGGGTGCGACCGGATCTGCGGTCGGCACCGCCCATACGAACGGCGAAGGAGCGTTCAATTGACTGGGCAGCGCATCGAGCGAGTCTGATCGGCCCACATTGTTTTCGGTTTCTGAATCAATCGCGCTGCTTGGCATCCGCGCAGGACTGGAATCGGCACGATTGGGATCGATTATGGGTCTACAACCTCCATTATTTTGAGGACCTCAACGCCGAATCATCTGCGGATCGACGCGATTGGCACCGAGCGCTGCTGTTTCGCTGGATAAGCGAGAATCCACCCGGTCTCGGACCCGGTTGGGAGCCCTATCCGTTATCACTGCGCATCGTGAACTGGATCAAGTGGTTGTGGCGTAACCCGGTCGAGATGGATGCACGAATCCTGTTCAGTCTTGCGGTCCAGGTGCGTTACTTGCGTCAACGTCTGGAACATCATCTGCTCGGTAACCATCTCTTCGAGAATGCCAAGGCGTTAGTGTTTGCATCTTGCTTTTTTTGTGGGGACGAAGCCGACGCCTGGCGGGATCAGGGTATGGCCCTGCTTGGCCGCGAGCTCGATGAACAGATCCTGCCCGACGGGGGGCATTTTGAGCGAAGTCCGATGTACCAAGGGCTAATTCTCGAAGGCATGCTCGATCTCATTCAGGCGATGAAAATTGCCGGGGAAATCCCACCCTCGCCCTGGGTGGAGACGGCTTCGCGCATGGTCGAGTGGCTCGCGGTGATGTCACACCCCGATGGTGAAATCGTTTTGTTCAATGACGCAGCGATCGGCATCTCGGCGTCACCGGAGGCATTGATCAGCTACGCGCGGGATATGGGCCTTAAGTTCGGTCCCCTTGCCGCGATCGGTAATCGATTCCTGCGGGATACGGGCTATGTCCGCTTGCAGCGTGATGACGCCACGCTGTTCGCAGACATGGCGATGCTTGGCCCGGATTACCTTCCCGCGCATGGTCATGCCGATACGCTGGGTTATGAGTTCTCAGTGAATGGTCGACGTGTGATTGTCGATACCGGGGTATCCGGGTACGCCTCCGGCGGTACACGTCAGTGGGAACGGGGTACCCGCGCCCACAATACGATCTGTATTGATGGCAAGGATTCATCCGAGGTCTATTCCGCGTTCCGAGTAGGCCGGCGTGCCCGGGTGTTGAATCCGCACTACGCAGTCATTGGCGACCGGGTCGAGGCGGCGGCAGGGCATGATGGCTACGCGTATCTTCCTGGTTCACCCATCCATAGGCGTTATTGGTCTCTGGAAAGCGGGCAATTGACCGTGATCGACGAGCTGGAAGGGGCCGGCAAACATGAGTATGAAGTTCGGATTCATCTGCATCCGGATTGGGTGGTAACCGAGGCGGACAACAAGGAATTGATGCTCAGCGATGGCGATGGCTCGGTTCTGTCCCTGCGCTTGTCGGGGCCACTGTCATGCCGTAGCGAAGACTATGCCTATCATCCGGAATTCGGGTTGACGCTCCCTGCCCAGGTTGTCGTCGCAGGAGGTTGCGGCAACTTGCCGATTCGAATCGAAATGACCTTGAACTGGGAAATGGTGTGCTGATGCACATTCTTTTTCTGACCGAGAATTTTCCGCCGGAGACAAATGCCTCTGCCACTCGTGTGTTTGAACGTGCCCGATATTGGGTGCAGTGGGGACACCGCGTAACGATTTTGACCTGTGCGCCCAATTTTCCTCAGGGGACGGTGTATCCGGGATACCGAAACCGTTGGTACCAGACTGAAGAGATGGAAGGAATTCGCGTTGTCCGGGTAAAGACCTTTATTGCAGCAAATGAAGGATTTTCGGCTCGGATCGTCGACTTTCTTTCATTTATGGTCACCGCGTTCATTGCCGGTTTATTTCAGAAGCGGCCCGACGTTGTGGTGGCGACGTCGCCCCAATTCTTTGCGGCGGTCGCAGGTTGGGCGTTAGCCGGGGTGCGTCGGAAGCCGTTTGTGTTTGAACTGGGTGACCTGTGGCCGGCGTCGATTACCGCTGTCGGTGCAATGCGTGACAGTGCCATGTTGCGTATGTTGGAGCGGTTGGAGCTGTTTCTTTACCGACGTTCGGCAGCGGTTGTGGCGCTGACCTATGCGTTCAGGGACGATCTGGTTTCTCGCGGTATCGATACCGACAAGATCCATGTCGTCCGCAACGGTGTTGATTTGCCTCGATACGGTCGCCGCGAACCCGATCCCGATCTTGTGCGGTCGCTGGATCTGGAGAACAGTTTTGTTATTGGTTATATCGGTACCCACGGCATGGCACACGCCTTGAATCGGGTGCTGGATTCTGCAGAACTGCTCTTGCGCACGGATTCGGCTCGAAAGATTCGCTTTCTGTTCGTGGGGACCGGTGCAGCGAGGAAAGCGTTGGAGTCGGAGGCACACGAGCGCCAGTTAGGGAATGTCGTTTTCGTACCGGTGCAGCCGAAGGAGAGGGTGGCCGAGTATTGGGCGCTTTGCGATGTCGCACTGGTGCATTTGAAAGACTCCCCGGTCTTTGCAGGGGTGATTCCGTCAAAGATTTTCGAGGCCATGGGTATGGGGCTTCCGGTTGTTCTCGCAGCCCCGCAAGGCGAAGCCTGGGACATCATCGCATCCGAAGGCGCAGGTGTGTGTGTGCCGGCAGAGTCTCCGCAAGACCTGGCCAATGCAATACTGGCGCTGGCGGAGGACCCGGAGCGATTGGCTGCTTTAGCCAAGGTCAGTGGTGCTGCGGCTCCACGCTATTCCCGGGAAAAGCAGGCGCGGGAAATGGTTCGTGTCCTTCAACATGTGTTCACCAAACAGTGATTACTCCCGGTTGCCGGGTCTTCATGACGATTGTTTGGGAACGAGCGACGATAACGGCGCCTGGCTTTCAGCTTGATCGGGATTTCTCACCGGTCTGCGATGAACCGCTGGCGCGAATGATCGGTTGGATTCGGGGTCGATGAATGTGGGCCGAGCCGCGTAGGAGCGGCTTCGTCCGTGAACGCCGTTGAACTTGCGCGGCTCGAGACTGAAGTCGCTCCTGTGTGCAAAAAACGTGGATGGCTTACCAACTCTTGTACGGCAGGAACTTGCCGCTCATTGAGACCTTTACCCGGTCTCCGGCGGGGTTTTCTTCTTTATCGATGTGCATGGTGAAGTCGATGGCGGACATGATGCCGTCGCCGAACTTCTCGTGGATCAATTCTTTGATGGTTTCGCCGTAAACGCCGACGATCTCGTACCAGCGATAGATCACCGGGTCGGTCGGAACCTGCTTGTCCCAGCTCTTGTGCGGGAAGGCTTGGAGTGCAGTAGAGACCTCTGCCGGCAGAGCAAGAACGGCACAGACTTTGTCGGCGTATTCGGGTTTCAGGCTGTTCATGCCGAGACAGGCGGAGGTGAGAAATACCGGGGCCAGGCCGACCTGCTCGGCGATTTGCTCCCAACCCAGCCCGGAGGCCGTCTTGGCGGTGATGATGGCTTCGGTCATTTCGATCTTGGTCATGGTCGATCTCCAGGTGACGGGTGAGCTTGGAAGCTCAGGAATGAATCGCCGGATGCGTAGCCAGCAGCGCCACAATCACAGCGAACAGAACGAGTGAGAGCCCCTTCCAGAACACCAACGGGTTCCGTTCCAGAAGCGGCGCGTTGGCGGTATCGCTGGGATGGGTATTGGGATGGCGCAGGTCGAAGGTGAATTCCGAGAGCAGGGCATATCGATCCGCCGGGTTGGGATCGACGGCCTTGCGCAGCGTGCTGTCTACCCAAGCCGGAATGGACCGTTCGCCGTCACGGACTGAGCGATATCGCAGCTTCTTCTGTGCGGCGCGGCTGGTCGCCTTGGCCACGTCGGTGCCGTAGGGCAGGCGACCTGAAAGCATCTGGTAAGCGATTACGCCGAGCGAGAACAAGTCTGAGCGCGCCGTTCCGGGTTCGCCGATGAAGTATTCCGGGGCGGCGTATTGGGCGGTGCCGAGGATGTTTTCGTTGCCGGCGCCACGACGCATCTCGGCAATGCCGGCGACCTTGACCGAACCGAAATCGATCAGCTTTACGGTGCCCTGATGATCGATCATGACGTTCTGTGGGCGCAGGTCCTGGTGGATCATCTCCTGTCGGTGCAGAGCGCGCAGGCCCCGTGCGATCTGTTCGATGATGTCGCGGACTTTTTCCAACTCCGGGTTCGGGTGGTCGTGCATCCATTGGGCGAGCGTCTGGCCGTCAATGTATTCGGTCACGACATAGAGAAAATTGCGTTTGCGGGTGGGGTCGCCAGCTTTAAGTACGTGTGCGTTTTCGATACGTCGCGCGACCCATTCTTCCGTCAGGAAATGTTCGATGTAATCGGCATCGTTGCGCAGTTCGATGGAGGGAATTTTCAGGATGACCTGGTCGCCGCTTTCCTGGTCGATGGCCAGATAAAGGTGACTGCGGTGGCTGTTGTGGACCTCGCGCACGATCTCGTAGCCGTCGAAGATCATGCGCGCGCTCAATTCGGGTGGAAACGGAAGGTGGGCGGCCTGTTGAGATAATTCGCCCAGATCCTGATTGGGAAGCTGGTCAACGCGCACGATCTGGATGGTCAGATTGTCGTCGCTGCCGTTTTCGATCGCCTTGTCGACGATCTGGCGAGCCGCCAGGTCGAGGTCGTCGGGGTGTTCATGGATCGCGGCGGCAATGACCGCATCACTTGCGAACTCGTAGACGCCGTCGGTCATCAGGATCAGGGTGTCATTCTGCTCGACGGTATAGGACTGATAGTCGATCTCGAGCCGTTCGCGCATGCCCAGGGCACGACTCAGGTAACTCTTGTCCGGAGTGACCCAAAGCCGGTGATCGTCGGTCAGCGATTCGAGTCGATCTCCGCTCAGATAGCAGATGCGGGCGTCGCCGACGTGGAACAAGTGCGCGGTAGTCGATTTGATCACCAACGCGCTGAAGGTGCAGACATAACCCCGATCGAGTTCATGACCGTGGGGGCCTTGGCGGGTCTGCGCGTAAAGCCAGGAGTTGATCGCACGCAAGACTTCTTGCGCAGAGGTTTTAACCGATAAGGCTTCCGAGGTGGCGTAATAATCCTCAATGAAGCTCTTGACTGCCGTCTCGCTCGCGATCTGGCTGACTTCACTGGTACTGATGCCATCCGCGAGTGCGACGGAAGCACCTTTTGAAACGAGCAACGGGGCGCCGGGTATGAGCGTCCCATGGAAATCCTGGTTGAGCGCCTTGCGCCCTTTGTCGGAACACTGGCCGACGGAAATTCTTAAAGAGGTTGGCATCGGGAGGGAAGACCGCCCGGCACGACGACGTCATCAAGCCGGGCGGAAGTTGCGAGCAGGAAATTACACGCTGGCCTTCAAAGTGGCTGGTTGCACATTGCCATCGGTGGTGGCGGTCGCCCTGTCTGCATGCACCTTGAGAATGCGTTCCGGGCTGGTGCGGACGTGGGTGAAATACAGCGGCAGTCCGACCAACACAAAGCCACCCACCAAGTTGCCCAACACAGTCGGCAGCTCGTTCCAGACGATGTAGTCCATAAAGGTGAAGCCACCACCCATGATCATCGAGAACGGGAACAGGAACATGTTCACGATCGAGTGCTCGAAACCCATGAAGAAGAACAACATGATTGGCATCCACATCGCCAGCATCTTGCTGCTCGCTGATGTGGAGATCATCGCGCCGACAACACCCATGGATACCATCCAGTTACACAACATGCCCCGGATAAAGATGGTGAACCAGCCTTCGATACCGTGCGCCTGATACCCCAGGGTACGCGATTCGCCGATCTTGGAGACTTTCGCGGCAATCGCGCCGCCATCGGTGCTGTACCCGTAGGTCAGGATGAACGACATCATGAAAGCGACCGTGAGCGCGCCGGCAAAGTTGCCGATGAACACCAGGCCCCAATTACGCAGCACCTGCCCGACAGTCACGCCAGGTCGCTTGTCGATCAGTGCCAGCGGCACCAGCGTAAATACGCCGGTCAACAAGTCGAACTTCATCAGGTAAAGCATGATGAAACCGACCGGGAACAGCAGTGCGCCGACCAACGGTGAGCCGGTGTTGGTGGCGACAGTAATCGCGAACACGGCGGCCAAGGCCAGAATGGCGCCGGCCATAAAAGCGCGGATCAGGGTGTCCTTGGTAGACATGTATACCTTGGACTCACCTTGATCGACCATCTTGGTGACGAATTCGCTGGGATCTAAATACGACATGAGGACTTCCTCTATTGCTTAGGTCTTGCCTGAAAAGGGTTCAACGTTCGGTTTATCGCTGCGCCGATCTGGGCGCCCATGCCGCAAGGGGTGGTAAGGGCAAAAAGCCCCAAGCACTCCGGCGGAACTCGGCTGGAGTGCTTGGGGCTTCGTTACCCCGCCGCTGAAAACGGCTTGCGGTTATGGATTGGATTCGTTCAATACGAATTTCAAAGGGAGATTCGCGGACAGGCGCGGCGTCGTTACCAGGCGCTGAATTGAACTGTCCGAACAGATACAGAATGTGTGCCACATATTTAAGTAATTGATAATTTACGAAAATGACGTGGGCTGATGCATTCGGGGAGGCATGTCGACGCCCTGGAATGGTGCGAGACGCACTCGCTGCGGGCGAGAATTCGATTCGCGGTATCGGCGTTCAACTTAGCAAGACCCGCTTTGGGACTTGCGATTCAGCCCGCGCCATCATCTGGATCAGCGGGTGAGGGTCATTTGTTTCGGAAGTGACCGGCTACGGCCGATGCCGGATCGGGGAAATACCCATGACGGAAATAAAAAAAGGCCCGCATTGTGAAATGCGGGCCTTTCATATTTGGTGCCGAGGAGAAGACTCGAACTTCCACGGGGTTTCCCCCACTAGCACCTGAAGCTAGCGTGTCTACCAATTTCACCACCTCGGCGTGGGAGCGCGCATTCTCCATATGCGCATGGGGGGTGTCAACTATTCCGAAGTGACGAATTTGTGTGCGTGGAAATGACGAAAACGATTTGGTGTGTCTTTCGTATGTGATTTCAACCTGTTGAAATATCAACATATTCGTCAGTTGACGAGCGGGGTGGTTCCGTCAAGCATGATGCCTGTCCGACGGTGCGGCACAGAACGGCTTGCGTTGTCGCGGCATTTCCTTAACCCGAACATGAAGGATTCCTGATATGAAATTTCCCCGAATCATCGCTGCCCTGTGTGGCATGTTGCTCGCTTTCTCGGCGTTTGCCGCTCCGGTCAATATCAATACCGCAGACAAGAGTTCCCTTGCTGCGTTGATCGGTATTGGCGAAGCGAAAGCCGAAGCCATCATCAAATACCGTGAGGTTGTCGGGCCGTTCAAGTCAGTTGACGAAGTCGTGAACGTCAAAGGTATTGGCGAGAAGTTGCTCGCCAAGTTGCGGGACCAGATTACCGTGGGTGAGACGTACTGATCGTTGCTTCGTTAACGGTATGGCTGGATGGATCCCGGCCTGATCGGTGCGGGCGATGCCGGGCTTTTTGGGGGTGAACTGTTATGATCCGCCGTCATTTTTCTCTGAAGTCCTGGTTTTATGCCCAAATCTCCCTCCCGCGACCCACAAAAATCCCAGGGGCGCGACCCGCATGCCGAACGTGAAGCCAAACGCTACGAACGGCCCATTCCCTCCCGCGAATTCATTCTTGATTATCTGAACGAGCGCGGTCGCCCGGCGACCCGCGAACGCATTGCCGAAGACCTGGGCCTGCTCGAGGACGAGGAGCTCTTCGAGGCAGTGCGCCGCCGCCTCCGGGCGATGGAGCGCGATGGCCAGCTCATCTTCAATCGCCGTGGCGGGTATCTGCCGGTCGATATGGCGGATCTCGTCCGTGGGCGCGTGATCGGTCACCGCGACGGTTTCGGTTTTGTGGTGCCGGATTCCGGCGGCGAGGATGTGTTTCTCGGTAACCGCGAGATGAGTTCGGTGCTGCACGGCGACCGTGTCGTGGTCAGTGTGACCGGGGTGGATCGTCGTGGACGTCGCGAAGGTGCGCTGGTTGAAGTCATTGAACGTGCGCATCAGACCCTGGTCGGTCACTTCATGCTCGATCAGGGGATCGGATTTGTGGTCCCGGACAACCCGCGTATCCCGCAGAACGTCCTGGTGCCGCCTGAGGATCAGCTGGGCGCCAAGGACGGTCAGATCGTCATGGTTGAACTCGTGGTTCAGCCGAGCCGTCATCGCGGTGCTATTGGCCGGGTTTCCGAGATCCTGGGTGACCGTATGGATGCGGGAATGGAGATTGATATTGCAATCCGCGCCCACGAGATTCCGATGGAATGGCCGGATGAAGTCGAGGAGGAAATCGCCGGGTTGAAGCCGGAAGTTCCCGAGTCGGCGATGCAGGGGCGCATCGATCTGCGCCGTTTTCCGTTGCTCACCATCGATGGCGCCGATGCGCGGGATTTCGACGATGCGGTGTTCTGCAAACGCACCGATAAGGGCTGGAAAGTCATCGTCGCGATTGCGGATGTCTCGCATTACGTGAAGTCGGGTACGGCACTGGATGAAGAGGCTTACGAACGCGGCAACTCGGTTTATTTTCCCGAGCGCGTGATTCCGATGCTGCCGGAAGTGCTCTCCAATGGCCTGTGCTCGCTGAACCCGCACGTCGATCGGTTGTGCATGGCGGCGGAGATGTATGTCGATGAGCACGGCGAGGTGTATCGGTCCCGCTTCCTGAACGGGGTCATGCGCTCTCATGCCCGTTTGACCTATGACCAGGTTCAGGGGCTGCTCGATGGTACGGATCCGATCCTGGCGCAGCAGCATAAGAAGTTGCTGCCGCATTTGCGTGAGCTCCACGCCTTGTTCAAGGTGCTCAATGCAAGTCGCCGAGCGCGCGGAGCGTTGGAGCTTGAGTCCACCGAGACCCGCATCGTGTTCGGCGAGAATCGCAAGATCGAGGCGATCGTGCCGGTATATCGGCACGATTCACATAAGATCATCGAAGAGTGCATGCTGCTGGCCAATCAGACGGCGGCGCGCTTTCTGCTCAAGCGAAAGCTGCCGGCGTTGTATCGCATCCATGACGGCCCGGCTGCCGATAAGCTGGAAGATCTGCGCAGCTTTCTCGGGGAGTTCGGTCTGCAATTAAAGGGAGGGAACGATCCGGAGCCGGGCGACTTCCTGAGGTTGCTGGATGAAGTCCGCGCACGCCCCGATTCGCACCTGATTCAGACGGTTCTGATGCGCTCGCTGAAACAGGCGGTGTATACCCCGGACAACATTGGCCATTTCGGCCTTGCGTACGACGAATATGCCCATTTCACCTCGCCCATCCGGCGTTACCCGGACCTTCTGGTGCATCGGGCGATTCGCCATGCCCTGGCGGGTGGCAAGGCCTCGGATTTCGATTACAGCAACGATGACATGATGGTGTTTGGCGACCATTGCTCCAGCACTGAGCGTCGTGCCGATGAAGCCACCCGGGATGCGGTCGATTGGCTCAAATGCGAATACATGCTCGATAAGGTGGGCGAGTCCTACACCGGAACCGTGAAGGCGGTTACCTCGTTCGGGTTGTTTGTGGAGCTCGATGAGGTGTATGTCGAAGGATTGGTGCACATCACGGCCCTGCACAACGACTTCTATCACTTCGATTCGGTCGGCCACCGATTGATGGGAGACCGCACCGGCAAGAGCTATCGCCTCGCTGATCGCATCAGGGTCAAGGTGGTGCGGGTCGATCTCGACCAGAAGAAGATCGATTTCGAACTCGCCGATGAGGCCTCAAGGCCGGCGGATCATCGCGGCGGCGACCACGAAGCGACGCGTAAAGGCAGGAAATCCGGTGACGGCAAGAAGCCCAAGGATGGCGGCAAGAAGCCGAAAGGCGATGGAAAATCGAGCCGTGGACGTCGACCGGCGCGGAAGAAACGTGGATGAGCGAGCGCATATTCGGCCTGCATGCGGTCGAAGCCGCCCTGAAGAGCGATTCGGGGAATGTCACCGGCGTCTGGGTGCAGCGCAATCGTAAGGATCGGCGTGTCGATGCCGTCCTGCAGCGAGCCCGCGAGGCGGGTTTGAAAGTCGATTTTGTCGATCGGTCCGCGCTTGATGCCTTGGCCCCTGACGCACGTCATCAGGGGGTGATCGCAGAGGTCCGTGCAGTGGCGGCGCAGAATGAAGACCATCTTGATGCTTTGCTCGACAGACTGGCCGTCAAGCCGCTGCTTCTGATTCTTGATGGCGTGCAGGACCCGCATAACCTGGGCGCATGCCTGCGCACGGCGGAGGCGGCGGGCGTCCATGCCGTGATTGCGCCTCGGGATCGCGCAGTCGGCCTGACTGCGGTGGCGCGCAAGGTCGCTGCCGGTGCGGCGGAACGCGTTCCCTTCGTTCAGGTCACCAATCTCGCCCGTACCCTTCGCGGTCTTCAGGATCGAGGCATCTGGCTGGTCGGCACCACCGGCGGGGTCGAGCAGAATCTCTACGATGTCGATTTCAAAGGATCGATCGCGCTGGTGATGGGCGCCGAAGGCGAGGGCATGCGCCGTTTGACGCGTGAGCATTGCGACCAGTTGGTGACCATCCCGATGTCCGGCGAGATCGAGAGCCTGAATGTATCGGTGGCCACCGGCGTCTGTCTCTATGAAGCGGTGCGTCAGCGTCGCCTTGGCGGAAAGGCCTGAATACGCGGCTTGTTGGCTGGGATGGTCCTTGTATTTCATCAATGACTTCAGTAGGATGCCGCGCCTTTCAGCCGGGGGAAATGTATTCCGTCGGCTTCCTTGCTGCACCGCACGACTCGCGGGTAGCTCTTAGCCATAAGGGTAGAAAATGCGTCATTACGAAATCGTGTTCATGGTTCATCCGGACCAGAGCGAGCAGGTCCCTGCCATGATCGAGCGCTATCGCGGCACGATCGAGGCCGATGGTGGTCAGATCCACCGCCTGGAGGATTGGGGTCGCCGTCAGCTTGCGTATCCCATCGAGAAGCTTCACAAGGCCCACTATGTGCTCATGAATGTCGAGTGCGGGCAGGCGGCACTGGATGAACTGACCAGCGCTTTCCGCTTCAACGATGCCGTGCTGCGCAACCTGGTCATCAAGCGCAATGAAGCCGTCACCGAGCCGTCTCTGCTTATCAAGGGTGCGGACGAGAAGGAGTCGCGCCGTGATGATCGCCGCGACGATCGCCGTGATGACAGCGGTTCCGATTCCGACGACAGGGGCGATGACGACAGCGACGATTAAGTCGTTTCCGTCATCACACCGATCAGATCGGCCCGTTCGAATTAGTTAGGGGAATTACCAATGTCTCGCTTTTTCCGTCGTCGTAAATATTGCCGTTTCACCGCCGAAGGCGTCACCGAGATCGATTACAAGGATCTCAACACCCTGAAGGCCTACGTCTCAGAAACCGGTAAGATCGTGCCCAGCCGCATCACGGGTACCAAGGCGCGTTATCAGCGTCAGCTGACCACCGCGATCAAGCGCGCACGTTATCTTGCGCTGCTGCCGTACACCGATCGTCACGCTTGATGTAAACGGGGGCTCGTCCCATGCGACGAGCCCCATGCTGCGCAGGACCTTATGAAGCCTCTGGCGACATTTATCATGCGCGGTTGGCCGCAGGCAGTGACGGTGATTACCTTCACCGCCCTCGCGGTCACGATTTCGCCGCTGCTGATTCCCTTGTTGTGGGTCAGCGCGGCAGCGGTCGGCCTGGTCGGTTTGCGCCTTGGGGTCGTTCGCGGTTTGCAGGTGATTGCAGCGTCTACCGCGTTGCTGGCTGTGCTGCTGGTTCTGGCATTGTCGCAATCCGCGTGGGGCGTCGTTACCTGGGTGGTCTGGTGGTCTCTGGCTCTGGTCGTGGCCACCGTGTTGCGGGTGAAGGTGTCTCTGGCCGCTGCGGTCGAAGCCATCGGCATTCTGGTTGGGCTGGGGCTGGTTGCGTTTCACATTGCAGTGGGTGATCCCGCCGCATGGTGGAGTGCGCAGTTCGCGGCGATGTTTGGTGACGATGTCCAGGGTCCGGTTGCGGACTTGCGACAGATGATGATGGCGAGCGCCGGGATCATGACCCAGGCGACCGCAATCTCGTTGCTGGCTTCGCAGGTACTCGGTCTGTTACTTGCCAGGCACTGGCAGGCGGTGTTGTACAACCCGGGGGGGTTCCGGGGCGAGTTTCACAGTCTGCGATTCGACATGCGCTGGTCGCTGCTGGTCGTGGTTCTGGTGGTTGCTTCCTGGTTTACCCGTCAGCCGATGCTGGCGGACCTGGCCGGTTTGAGCGTGCTGATTTACGCCTTGCAAGGCCTTGCGGTACTGCATGCGCTGGGTGGAGCAAGAAAACTACCCAGATACTGGATGATTTTGATTTACGCGCCGATGGTGTTGTTGTTTACCGCTGCGGTGCAGTTGTTGGCCCTGCTGGGTTTGGTTGATACCTGGCTGGATTTGCGTAAACGAATGGGCGCTGAGGCGGGTTGATCCCGTGTCGGTATCCGCAGTAACCAATAAAGCGAGTAACTGAAGATGGACGTGATCCTTCTCGAACGAGTCAAGAATCTGGGCAACGTGGGTGACAAGGTCGCCGTGCGTCCGGGTTATGGCCGTAACTTCCTGATCCCGACTGGCAAGGCCGCTGCCGCGACGGCGGCGAACCTGGCTGCGTTCGAAGAGCGTCGTGCCGACCTTGAAGCGGCGGCTGCGGAGTCCCTGTCGGCGGCCGAAGCCCGGCGCGACAAGCTGACGGATCTGGCCGTTACCATCGTTGCCAACTCCGGTAACGAAGGCAAACTGTTCGGTTCCGTCGGCGCTGCGGAGATTGCGGATGCGATCACCGCCGCTGGCGTTGAAGTCGGTCGTCGTGAAGTGCGTCTCCCCAACGGCCCGCTGCGCAATATCGGTGAGTTCGCGATCGAACTGCATCTGCACAGCGACGTCGATGTCGACGTCAACATCACGGTTGTCGCTGGCGAATAAACGTCATCGCACCTTGGGGACACACCGTCCCCAAGGTGGCGTTATCATCGACGCCCCTGGCCGACTAGCGGCCTTCTGAACGTCGAGTCGCGCATGTCCGATTCCCTTGCCGGAGATTTTCTCGATCCCGGTACCGACAAATTCAAGGTTCCCCCGCACTCCGTCGAGGCGGAGCAGTCGGTCATTGGCGGCCTGATGCTGGACAACCTTGCCTGGGAAAAGGTCGTCGACATTCTTGCTGCGGACGATTTCTATCGCCGCGATCATCGCTTGATCTTCTCCGCGCTGAACAGTCTCGCGGATTCATCCCAGCCCTGTGACGTGGTCACGGTCTCCGAGTGGCTGGAGTCGCGCAAGCAGCTTGACGATGCCGGGGGGCTTTCCTACCTCGGTGCGTTGGCGAATAACACACCTTCTGCCGCAAACGTGCGTGCTTACGCCGAGATTGTCCGTGAACGATCGGTCATGCGGCAGTTGATCGGTGTCGGTAGCGACATCGTCGATTCGGTTTTCAACCCGGAAGGTCGCGACAGCAAGTCGCTACTCGATTCTGCAGAAACCCGCGTGTTTGAGATTGCCGAGCAGACCATGCGTGGCAGGCAGGGGCCTGAGATCATCAAGCGGGTGTTGACGCGGGTCGTGGACAAGGTCGAGGCCCTGTTTCAGGCCTCCAGCGCGGTGACCGGTGTGCCCACGGGCTGGGATGATTTTGACGATCGGACCTCCGGGATGCAGCCGGGGGATCTGGTCATCGTTGCAGGACGCCCGTCCATGGGTAAGACCACCTTTGCGATGAATATCGCCGAGCAGGCGGTGATGCGCGATTTCCCGGTGCTGGTATTCAGCATGGAAATGCCCGCCGATCAGCTTGCCATGCGCATGATGTCGTCCTTGGGTCGTATCGACCAGCACAAGCTGCGTACTGGTCAGCTGCACGACGATGACTGGCCGCGCATCACTTCGGCGATCAACATGCTGCAGGACAAGAAACTGCTGATCGACGACACCCCCGCGATGTCACCCACCGAAGTCCGCGCCCGCGCCCGGCGGGTCAAACGCGAACATGGCCTCGGCCTGATCGTGCTCGATTACCTTCAGCTGATGCGTGGCAGCTCGGAAAAAACCGAAAACCGCGCCACGGAAATCTCGGAAATTTCCCGAAGTCTGAAGGCATTGGCCAAGGAACTGGAAGTCCCGGTGATTGCCTTGTCGCAGTTGAACCGCAGCCTTGAACAACGCCCCAACAAGCGCCCGGTGATGTCCGATCTCCGCGAATCCGGCGCTATCGAGCAGGACGCTGATGTCATCGTGTTCATCTATCGCGATGAGGTTTACAACCCGGAAAGCGCGGACAAGGGGACGGCCGAGATCATTATCGGCAAGCAGCGTAATGGCCCGATCGGCACTGTCCGTCTGACCTTCCTCGGCAAATACACGCGCTTCGAAAACTGGATGCCAGAACAATACGCCGGCGAGGATATGCCGTGACGGAGCCGTTATGACTCGTGCCGCCTGGGTCGAGATCGATCGATCGGCGTTGCGTCACAACCTCGCCGTTGCCCGGCAACACGCCCACGGCGCCCGGGTCATCGCGGTCATCAAGGCGAATGGGTACGGCCATGGGCAGTTGCGCGTTGCCGAGCAATTGCGCGATGCGGATGCGTTTGCGGTGGCATCGGTGGATGAAGCCTTGCGTCTGCGCAAATCCGGTTTCGATCATCCCATCGTGCTGCTTGCCGGCGTGCTCGATGCCGAAGAACTGGCCCTGATCGCCGACCGCGACATTGAACCGGTCATTCATCAGGCCGCGCAGCTCGATTTGTTCCGGAATTCCCCGGTGTCGTCGCGCTTTCGCGTCTGGCTGAAGCTGGATACCGGGATGCACCGACTGGGTTTCGATGTCGCGGGATTTCGCCAGGCATATGAGGTATTGAGATCGATGCCGGAGGTTGTTTCCGAAATCCGCTTTCTCACGCACCTTGCCAATGCCGACGATCGCAATGACGCGCTGACTCAGACCCAGCTGGCGCTGTTTGACACGGTGACGGCCGGCATGGATGGGGCCCGTAGTGCGGCCAATTCCGGGGGCGTGATGGGATGGCCGTCTGCCAGCTATGACTGGGTGCGACCGGGGTTGATGCTCTATGGCGTGAGCCCGTTCCTGAATTCGCTGGGGGTTTACGAGAATCTCAAACCGGTCATGGCATTCAAGACCCGCCTGATTGCCATCAAGGCGCTCAATGCCGGAGACCGGGTCGGCTATGGTGGGCATTTCACTGCTCCGCAGGCAATGCGTATGGGGGTGATCGCCGCCGGCTACGGCGATGGATACCCGCGCCATGTCGATACCCGTGCCGAAGTCCTGCTCAACGGGAAGAGGGCGCGCATTATCGGTCGGGTATCCATGGACCTGATCTGTATCGATCTGTCCGGTCAGGATCAGGCCGCCTTGGGCGATGAGGTGGTCCTTTGGGGCCCGGGGTTGCCAGTCGAAACTGTGGCGTCTTATGCGGGAACGATTCCCTATGAGTTGCTCTGTCAGGTGGCGGAGCGGGTGCGTGTGCATGAGATCTGACGGGCGCGTCTCACATGGCTAAGGCCAAGGCTCAATACGTCTGTGCCGAATGTGGTGGCATCAGCAATAAATGGGCGGGGCAGTGCCCGGATTGCGGTGCCTGGAACAGCCTGAGCGAACAGATCGTAAGTGCCGCGAAGACGACCGCCGGGGGCGGTCGTTTTGCCGGCTATGCAGGCAATGCCGGGGCCACGCCGACGCCGCTCAGGGAGGTGCCGCCGGAAACCATCGGCAGGACACCAACCGGTATCGGTGAACTCGATCGCGTGCTTGGCGGGGGGTTGGTGGAAGGATCGGCGGTGTTGATCGGGGGTGATCCGGGCATCGGGAAATCCACCCTGTTGCTGCAGGGCATGAGTCATCTTGCCGCACAACGCCCGACCCTGTACGTGACTGGCGAGGAGTCCATTCAGCAGGTGTCGTTGCGTGCCCAGCGCCTCGGCTGTGGCGATAGTGCGATGGAATTGATGGCCGAAACCTGTGTCGAGACGATTCTTGCCACGGCCAGTCAACGTCGCCCGGAAGTCCTGGTGATCGACTCGATCCAGACCGTGTTCACCGAGACCTTGCAGTCGGCGCCCGGCGCCGTCGCGCAGGTCCGCGAGAGTGCCGCACAGTTGGTGCGCTACGCCAAACAGACCGGTACCGCCCTGTTCCTGGTGGGCCATGTCACCAAGGAAGGGGCTTTGGCCGGGCCTCGGGTGCTGGAGCACATGGTCGATACCGTGCTCTATTTCGAGGGCGACGGCGGCAGTCGCTACCGCGTGGTGCGGGCGATCAAGAATCGCTTTGGCGCGGTGAATGAATTGGGTGTCTTCGCGATGGCGGAAGACGGGCTGCGCGAGGTCAGCAACCCATCGGCGATTTTCCTGTCGCGTCACGATGAACCGGTGTCCGGTTCCGTGATCATGGTCACCCGTGAGGGCAGTCGACCGCTCCTGGTCGAGGTTCAAGCCCTGGTGGACGAATCCCGGGGCGGAAATCCGCGAAGGGTGACCTTGGGGCTGGAACAGAACCGTCTCGCGATGATGCTGGCGGTGTTGCATCGCCACGGTGGCCTGCCGATGTACGACCAGGACGTATTCGTGAACGTGGTCGGTGGGGTGCGCGTAGCCGAGACCGGGGCGGACCTTGCGGTGCTCCTGGCGGTGTTGTCGAGCTTCCGGGATCGGCCGATGGCGGAGGGCCTGGTGGTATTCGGCGAGGTCGGTCTGGCCGGTGAGATACGTCCGGTGCAACACGGTGAGGAGCGACTTCGGGAAGCCGCCAAACACGGGTTTACCCGCGCCATCGTGCCCAGAGCCAACGTCCCCAAACGCGGGGTCAAAGGGCTTGAGATTGTGCCGGTGCGCCGGCTTCAGGAAGCCATCGACGCGATCTGAGGGAGGTGCCGAAACCTGGGTTCCGACACCTCGGGGGAGTGAGGTTCAGGCACCGTGGACTCGGCGAACCAGCACGCCAAGCGTGCCGATCAATAACCAAAGGGTGCCCGGCAAGGGAACCGGATCGTCAATGGTGGTCTCGGTCAGCAGGAAGCCACGAACCTGACCGTCGAACATCGCGAAACCGACAATCTGTCCCGAGTCGTTGATGTCGCGCGCTTCCATCAGGGTCCAGCCGGATGCACCGACCACCAAGGTGTTGAGATCGACGATGCCACCGTTTTCATACAGAAACGCGTGGGTCATGGGCATGCCTGACGTGTAGCTCGAATGGCCGACGATCTGACCGCTGTTGTTGATTGCGAACGCACGGCTGCCTTCATCACCGCCCAGGCTGCCGAGATCGACCATGCCCCCGCCACTGGTGTACATGAAGCCGCGAACCTGTCCGCCAGCCGCGTCCGAGAAGCCGACGATGGTGCCGCTGTCATTGATGTCGTGGGCTTCACTGTCGGCACCCCCCAGCGTTCCCAGGCCCTGCATGCCGTTGCTCTGGTCCCAGACGAAGGCTTCGGAACTGGCATCGCCGACAAGCAGGGAATAACCGACGGTCACACCGCTTTCATTGATGGCCATGCCATAACTTCCGGACCCGCCCAAGGTGCCCAGGTCGGAAACGCTGCCACCCGACCACAAGGTGGCGTGGTAGCTGCCGCTTCCGGTCTGTGCGTCACCGACGATCTGCCCGGTATTGCTGATGTCGCGGGCATAGGAATCGCTGCCGCCCAGGGTGCCCAGGTCGTGCATGGTGCCGTCGTCGTAGAAGGCGCGATATTGTCCGCTGGCGTTCTGGGCATTGCCGACGACTGTCCCATCATCACTGATCGCCCAACCGGTGCTCTCCGCGCCGCCCAGCGTCCCCAGCCCGGTCATGCTGCCTTGCCAGCGATACGCCTGGCCGTCTGGGCCGACCCCGGAATCGGATCGACCGGTGACGACGCCGAAGGCGTTGATGCCCTGCGCAACGCTGTTTGCATCCCCCGGCAAGGTACCGAGGTCGGTCAGGGTATAGAAGGCCGCGTTGGCGCCGATCGGCGCGATGCTCAGCAGGATCGGAATGACAACGGCGTTTGATAAAACCTTTTTTAAAGTGGCCATGACGAACGCTCCAAACCGTGTTGTCCGTTGCCCCGAGGGAGTGCCTTGGGGATTACCTTGGGGACTAACGTTTTTGTAACCCCAGACTGCGACATCGACCATGATTTTCGTCATGGGCGTCGCGAGCCCAGGGTTGGTCTGGGGGATTGCCCATTCGTGATGTGCAGGGCGAAATCCCGCTGTCTTGGGGAGTTTCCTAACTTTCAACGATGCCTTTGGCGGTGACCCAGAAGGCGTGATCTGCCATTGCCAGCATGGGGCGATCGCCACGGCTGTCGCCGTAGGCATGGATCGACTCGGGGGCGTCGAGTCCCTCCAGCAGGGCGTGGATTCGGCGGACTTTCTCTTCGCCATAGCAGTTCCCGCCAGCGAGCCGGCCGGTCGCTTTCTGGTCGTTGCCGGTCTGCAGGCGGGAACACAGGCAGTGATCGAACCCCACCGAGTCGGCCCACGGGTTCAGATACAGGTCGAGCGATGCACTCACCAGCACGCAGGTGTGGCCGAGCGCTTGATGTTCGCCTAGCCGGGACATCGTGTCCTCGCGCAGGAGGCCGGATACCCGGTTTTTGGCAAATTCGCCCCCGATGGAGCGCAACGTTCTGATCGATCTTCCACCCAGGGTGTGACGCAACAGATTCTGCTTTGCGGTCTCGTTATCGATCAGGCGCAGCGCGAACGCGGACAGGTACGGCAGGCTCTTGAGCGCGCCCACACCCAGTTCCATCGGACTCAGTGCAAATCGCAGGAAGGGCAGCAGCGAATCGCCGTAAGTCAGGGTGCCGTCGAAGTCGAACAGCGCGAGCGGCGGTCCCACGTCAAAGGCTCAGGCGTTTGAAGAGCCGCTCCGGGATATGTCGGATCACGAACATGATCAGGCCCCAGAAACCCGGCAGATAGACGTCGTCGCGACGCCGGGCGATGGCCTTGACGATACCTTTGGCGATGGTGTCGGGCTTGGCCCAGAGCGCGCCCTTTTCGAAGGCGGCAGTCATCGGTGTATCGACAAAGCCGGGTTTGATGTTGACCACCGCCACATCCTTGCCGGCGAGGCGATTGCGCAAGCCGCCCATGAACAGACTGACCATGCCTTTGGCAGCGCCGTAGACATAATTGGATTTACGGCCACGGTCTCCGGCAACCGAACTGATTGCGGCAATCACGCCATTTCCTTTGCGCTCGAAGCGATTGGCGGCCTCGGTCAGCAACGAGACGTAGCTGAGTGCATTGACCTGGATGGCCTCCAGGGTGGTGTCGATGGAGGCTTCACAGGCGGTTTGATCGGGCAGGGTGCCATGCGCGATCAACACGATGTCCAGACCGCCCAATGCGCGCTCCGCCGCGTCGAACAGGCCGATATGGGTGCTCAGATCGGCGAGATCGGCGGTTGCGGTTTCAATCGTCGCCCGAGGGCCGCCGCGCACCGTGAGGTCTTCGCGCAGGGTGGCAAGCCGGGTCTGGTCTCGAGCGACCAGAAATAGTTGCGCGCCGAGCGCGTTCCAGCGGCGGGCACAGGCCGCCGCGATGGCCGATGTGGCGCCGAAGATCAGTATGCGTTGCATGGAGTTACTCCGAACCGTTGACGCGTCGCCAGAAACTGGACGAGAAACGGGGATCGATGAATGCGCTGAATTCCTGCCATCGGGGGCAGGAAAGCCGGAACATCTCGGTCGACATGCGTGCGTCCTTGGCAGGGTAGAGGCGCCCGCCGCAATCTCGGACCACCGCATCGAGTTCGGCAAACAACGCGTGCGTGCGGTCCCCGAGATTGGGGAAATCCAGGGCCAGGGTTGCGCCTGCGCGTGGGAAGGACATCATTCCCAGCGACGGGATGTCGCCGAACATCTTCAGTACCGCCAGGAAGGAGCCCGTGCGGGACGCGGCAATACGTTGCAACAGCGCATCGATACCCTCGCGGCTCGCTTCCGGCGGCAATACGCACTGGTACTGATAAAAGCCGCGACGACCGTATATGCGGTTCCATTCGAGCAACCCGTCGAGCGGGTAGAAGAATGGAACATGATGTTGCAGCGTGACCCCCTTGGGCAGGGAGCGATGGTAATAGGCAAAGTTGAAGGCGCGCAGGCTGACGCCGTTGATGAACGACATGGGTGGGTCGATGGGAAAGGTGGGGGCGCGTTCCTTCCAGGAGGGCAGATCGGGCTGAACCGGGGCGTGCTGGCCGACCATGAACACGCCGCGCCCACGTTGTTTGCCCGTCGCCGCGCAATCGACCCAGGATACGGTGTAGGGCCAACCGGCATCGACTGCTGCGTCCTGTTCCCAGAAGCCATCCAGATTCCGGAAGCGGATGTTCTCGGTGATCATGAACGGATTGGAGATCGGTACCAGCTGGATTTCCGCCCAGGTGATCAGACCGGTCAACCCGAGCCCACCGATGGTTGCGTACAGCCAGTCCGCGTTTTGCTCACGGTTGCAATGCAGTCGTCGGCCATCGGAGCGCAGCAGCTCCAGGTCGGTGACGTGATGCCCGAAGTTGCCCATGACATGGTGGTTCTTGCCGTGGACATCGTTGGCAATGGCGCCGCCCAGGGTGACGAAGCGTGTCCCGGGGGTGACTGGCAGAAACCAGCCTTGCGGAATCACCAGATCGAGGATGTCTTTCAGCGAGACGCCCGCTTCGGCACGCAGTCGGCCACTGGCGCGGTCGAAGGCAATGAAATGGTCCATGCTGCGGGTGCGCAGCAGGGTGCCACCTTCGTTGAGGCAGACATCCCCGTAGCTGCGCCCCAGTCCGTGTGCGAGCAGGGTGGTGTCGGCTTCGGGTAGCGCGGCGAATCGATTCGACCAGTCGAATTCGGCGCTATGTGCGACACGCGGTATGCGGTTCCAGGAACTCGCACTCATGCGCTCGGTTCCGTGATGGCGGTAGGAGACAACTCGCGCTGACCGAAGATCAGCGCCAATACCCCGAGAATAACGGCAAACCATAAAGTGGCCAGGCGGGTCACGACGGTGGCTGCCGTCGCCTCGGCTTCGCCCATCCCTGCCCATAACAACAGGCCGATCATCACGACTTCGGAACCGCCCAGTCCCCCGGGTAGGAAACTCAAGGCGCCGGCGAGCATCGCCAGCGCGTAGACCGCAAACGCGAAAGCGATCGGCGGATCGAAGCCCAGCCAATGCAGGACCAGATGAAATGCCCAGGCTTCCGCTGACCAGGCGATCACGCTCAACACCGTCGTCGTCAGCAACAGCATCGGCGTGTGGCACCGTCGCGCGACCAGCAGCAGGCGGGCGAGATGATGGCCGGCACGCGCCAGCCGGGATTGAGGTTGATCGAATCGTTGCTCGATAGCCCGCAGCCAGTGCCACCGGGAAAGCACGAACAAAGGGCCGATGACCGCGAACACGCCGACGGCGATCACCCAGCCACCGCTCGGCAACACGCTGGCACCGAACAGACACAGCAACACAATGGCGACGAGATCGGAAAGTCGTTCACTGAGAAAGGCAGCGGTACTTTCCATGTACGGCATGCCGCGATGGCGCAGAAATACGCCACGCAGCATTTCTCCGGCCTTTCCGGGTGTCGTGGTCAGCGCGAAGCCGGACAGATAAATCATGGCGCTGGGGCGCGGAGGCATGGGGTGCCCCAGGCGTTGGAGATACATTTGCCAGCGTCCGAAACGCAGCGTGTAGTTCACGAACGATAACGCCAGGGCGAGGGCGAATCCGTCGATGCCTACGCGGATAAACGCATCGAGCACATCGCGCCAGCCACTCCACAACGAGATACCCAGATACGCGAGCGCCGCGATTGCGATGGAGGCGATCAGGGCATGACGCTGCTTTTCGCTAAACACAGGTCCGGCCCCGGTATCAGGCAAGAATGAAGATGGTGACGCCGACCCATGCGGCAACGGTAACCAACAGGTGCGGGTCTGAGGTCAATGTGGATGCCGTATCGTCGCCGTGGCCGTGGCGGTGCAACAGGAAGATGTAACGGAACACGCCGTAGACCACGAAGGGTACGGTGTAGATCAGTTCCGCCGTGTCGTGGCGGGCGATGGTGGCCCCGCTGACCGTATACAAGCTGTAACTGAGAATCGTGCAGGCGGCGGTGATGGCCATGAACTGCTCGATCATCGCGGGGTTGTAGTCGTCCAAGACGCGCCGTGTCAGTCGCGTGTCCTGGATGTCGGCATCTTCGATCATGAGTAGTTCTGCGCGGCGCTTCGCAAAACCGAGAAACAAGGTGACCATGAGGCCGCACAGCAGCAACCACGGTGAAGGCGTGATCCCGAGGCCCTGGGTCCCGGCGAGGATGCGCAGCATGAACCCGGTCGAAATCAGGAATACATCCACGACGACGATGTGTTTCCAGCTCAGTGTGTAGCCGATGTTCATCGCAATGTAGGCGGCAACCAGGCCACCGGCCCATGGGCTGACGGAGGCAGAGATGATCAGGGCCAGGATGGCCAGGGTCACGGTCAGGCGCCAGCCTGAAGCGGCACTGACTTCGCCGCTGGCGAGGGGGCGTTTGCATTTGCGCGGGTGCGCACGGTCGGCCTCAATGTCGGTGAGATCATTGAAAACGTAGATCGCGCTGGCCGCTGCGCAGAAGGCGAGGAAAACCAGTAACCCCGCGCCCAGGGTGTCCACGTCCCAGCGGACGGCGAAGATCGGGCCGAGAAAGACGAAGCCGTTCTTGATGTATTGGTGCGGCCGCAGCAGACGGATGATCGGGTGAGTCATGGGGCTGATTGCGTCGTCACAAGGGCAGATGTGGAGAATCCAAGCGGCAGGGGTGTCTCTGCTTGCGGGTTTGAGCGTGGCGTCAAGGCACCACGCAGTCAGTGTAGTTGCTCACTGCCGATCAGCCGGTTTTATCCGTGCCGGTGCCCGGCCAGAGTGGTTGGATCAGCACGGTCTTCACCGTATTCGAGGTGGTTTGACGGATTTCCAGCGGATAGCCGGCGATCATCAGGCTGGTGCCCGGGTTGGGGATGGTTTCCATGTGCTCCAGGATCAGCCCGTTGAGGGTGCGGGGGCCATCGGTCGGGAACTCCCAGCCAAACATGCGGTTGAGGGTGCGGATATTGGCGCTGCCATCGACGAGATAACTGCCGTCACCGACGGGGTCAGCGAAGCGGTAAAGGTTGTCGGTGGGGTCCGTCGTGAATTCGCCGACCACCTCTTCCAGCAGGTCCTCGAGCGTCACAAGTCCCTGGATGTCGCCATATTCGTCTACCACCAACCCGGTGCGTTGCTTGAAACGCTGGAAATTCAACAACTGGGTGTAAAGTGGGGTCGCTTCGGGAATGAAGTAGGGTTCCCGTAGCACCTCGGTCAGGCCGTCACGATCCAGCTTTTTCTTTTCAAGAAGATGAACCGCATCGCGCAGATGCAGGATGCCGAAGGTGTTTTCGATGGTGTCGCGATACACCGGGAGGCGGGTAAACGGGCTGGAGGTGAGCTGGCGAAGGATACGCTCCCAGGAATCCTCGATGTCGATGCCCATGACCTCGCTGCGCGGGATCATGATGTCTTCCACCTTGACCTCTTCCAGGTCGAGGGCGCCGAGCAACATGTTCTGGTGGCGTTCGGGAATCAGGCTGCTGGATTCGTTGACGACCGCGCGCAGTTCCTCCCGGGAGAGTTGTTCGCGCTGCCCATGAACGGGAGATACGCCGAGCAATCTGAGCAGGCCGTTGGCGAACAGATTGGTGACCCAGACCAGGGGATAAAGCAGCTTGAGCAGTGGCTTCATCACGTAGGAGGCGGGGTAGGCGATGCGCTCCGGATGCAGTGCAGCAAAGGTCTTGGGGGTGACTTCGGAGAAAATCAGGATGACCACGGTCAGCAAGCCGGTTGCAATCGCGATGCCGGCCTCGCCCCAAAGACGGATGGCCAGCACGGTGGCGATGGCGGACGCGAGGATGTTGACGAAGTTGTTGCCGAGCAGGATCACGCCGATCAGTCGATCCGGACGTTTCAGCAGGTCCTGAGCGCGACGTGCGCCACCGTGACCGGCATCCGCCTTGTGTTTCATGCGGTAGCGGTTAAGGGTCATCAGGCCGGTTTCGGATCCGGAAAAGAAACCGGAAAGCAGGATCAGCACGATCAGGGCGCCGACCAAAAGGCCTATATGGATGTCGTCCAAGGAGAAGGTTCGTTTGCCGAGTCGAATATCATGAAAGGCGGTGGGGCGGCCCAAGTCAACTGCCCTGCGCCGGGCGACTGGAGACCGCTCAAGTCATCGGGGTCTTGAGGATCAGTTCCAGCACGGCCTTGCTGCCGAAATACGCGAGCAACAACAGGATGAAGCCGCCCAAGGTCCAGCGAATCGCCTTGCGCCCGCGCCAGCCATGACGTACCCGGCCCCAAAGCAGGACAGCAAACACCGCCCAGGCAATCAGCGACAACACCGTCTTGTGGACAAGGTGCTGGGCGAACATGTCTTCCAGAAACAGGATGCCGGTCAGCAAGGCCATGGTCAGCAGCGCGAAGCCGACGCCGATGAGATGGAAGAGCAGGGTTTCCATGACCCGCAATGGAGGTAGCGCGCGGATCAGTCCGCCGGGTTGATGATTGCGCAAGGAGCGATCCTGTATTGCCAGGGCGCCAGCCTGAACGGCGGCGATGGTCAGCACACCGTAGGCGCCGATCGACAACAGGATATGAATCTGCAAGGGGCTGCCGGGTGCGATCGGCAGAATCTCGTCGCTTTGAAAAGCGACCATCGACAGCAGCGACAGGATGGCCAGCGGGTAAAGGGCAACGCCAAGATTCTCGACGGGCTGCCGAGTCGCGGCCAAGGTCACCAATAGCGCGATCAACCAGCCTTCCAGGGAGAGCGCGTTGAAGAACCCCAGGTTGATGCCGTGGGGCGCATGAATCGCCAGATAAATCGCCACCGCGTGGGCGATGCCGGCGAATATGGCGACGCCGATGATCGGTATCTTGTTGATGCCTTGCCCCCCGGCGACGCGGCGCATACGCCACCACAGGCCGAGGGTGGCAGCGACATAGGCAAGAATGGCGAGGGCGCTGGGAAGGACCGGATTCATCGGTAATCAGTGATTCATTGGAGCGTGGCCGAGGATGATGGCACATCCCATCCGGGCATGACATACGGGGGTCCTCGCTTATACTCCGCAACCGTTATTCCGCCAGCCAGCGAAGCACAGAAGCGCATGTTCGATAACCTCACCAATCGCTTAAACGAAACCATCAAACGCCTGCGTGGCCAAGCCCGCCTGACCGAGGACAACATCGACGAGGCGATGCGCGAAGTGCGTCGCGCCCTGCTGGAAGCCGATGTCGCCTTGCCGGTGGTGCGCGCGTTCATCGATCGGGTGAAAGGTAGGGCGATCGGTCAGGAAGTGATCGGCAGCCTCAGTCCGGGTCAGGCCTTGATCAAGGTGGTCCAGGATGAATTGGTCGCGGTCATGGGTGCGGTCAATGAGGAACTGGATCTTCGTGCGCAGCCGCCCGCCGTGATCCTGCTTGCCGGCCTTCAGGGTTCCGGTAAGACGACCACAGCGGCCAAGCTGGCGCGTTTCCTCAAGGAGCGGGCAAAGAAGAACAGCCTGCTGGTCAGTTGCGACATCTATCGCCCGGCAGCGATCGATCAGTTGAAGACCCTGGCCAAGGAGATCGGCGTCGGCTTCCGGCCCAGCAAGCCGGATCAAGACCCGGTCGACATTGCGCGCGGTGCGATCGATCAGGCGCGTCTGCAGCATCTCGATGTGGTTATCGTCGATACCGCCGGTCGCCTGCATGTCGATGCGCAGATGATGGACGAGATCAAGCGTATCCATGCGGCGGTGAAGCCAGTCGAGACGCTGTTCGTGGTCGATTCCATGACCGGTCAGGATGCCGCCAATACCGCCAAGGCTTTCCACGATGCGCTGCCGCTGACCGGCGTGGTGCTGACCAAGACCGACGGTGATGCCCGGGGCGGTGCCGCGTTATCGATTCGTCACATTACCGGGGCGCCAATCAAATTCCTCGGTGTGGGCGAAAAGACCACGGCGCTTGAGCCGTTTCATCCGGATCGTGTCGCGTCACGCATCCTGGGTATGGGCGACGTGTTGTCGTTGGTCGAGGAAGTGCATCGCAGCGTCGATCACGCCAAGGCCGAGAAACTTGCCAGGAAGTTGCAGAAGGGCAAGGGCTTTGATCTGGAAGATTTCCGCGAACAGATGCAGCAGATGGCCGGCATGGGCAATCTTCAGGGAATCATGGAGAAGCTGCCGGGTATGGCCAATGTGCCACAGCATGTTAAGGACCAAGTCAATGATAAGGAGATCAAGCGCACCATCGCCATCATCAGTTCCATGACCCCGCATGAGCGTCGCTTTCCGAAAGTACTGAACGGTCCGCGTAAGAAGCGCATTGCCGCCGGGTCGGGAACCGGGGTGCCGGAGGTCAATCGGCTGCTCAAGCAGTTCACCCAGATGCAGTCCATGATGAAGAAGATGAAGGGCGGCAAGATGAAAAACATGATGCGTGGCATGGCCGGTCGTCTTGGTGGCGGAGGCTTTGGCGGCATGGGTGGCGGCATGGGTGGCGGCATGGGTGGTCCGGGCGGGGGGATGCCGTTCTGATTCGCCGGGTTCGAAACCGGATCAGCACCAAGCGCGGGCTCAATCTGTTCGACGCGCTGAAGTTGCTGGTGGTGGCGAGCGTGCTGGCATCGACGTTGTGGATCGTGCGGCAGATCGTCATCAACGTGGAGCTGCGCGAGCTGGTCATCAATCTGGACAGTGCCCGATCCGCCGTCCAGAGCTATCGGGATCGGTTCGGCTATCTGCCCGGCGACGACGTGAATACCGATTCGCGATGGGGTGAGGGGGCCCCGCACGGCGACGGTGACGGTCGGATAAGTGGGGCCTGGCTTGAGTCGGATTCCCTGAACGACAAATCGGAGCCTGAAGACCGATTGGCTTGGTTGCATTTACGTCGTGCACGCATGTGGCCCGGCCCCATAGAAGGGCGAAGGGCGTTAGGGCTTCCCGCAAATGCGGCGGGTGGATATATCGGTGTGCAAAGCGGCAATTTTGGCATCGACGGGGTGGTGATCTGTCTTTCCGATCTGGATGAAGCGCAAGCCTCTGCGCTTGACCGTCAGCTTGATGATGGCCGTCCAGGTACGGGATATGTCCGCGCCGCCAAGGAAGCGAACAGTTCGGCAGGCGCGTCGTTGTATACGCCGGACTCCGATTATTTCCTGTGCCGCGCGTTGTGAGGTCCCGGACACCGTGATTAAGTCGTGTTCGGCGTTGACGTGACCCATGCGCACTCGTACCATTGCGCGCCTCGTTGGACCCGGCCGGTTGCTCGTTATCGAAATTCCGGCTGTGTGGCAGCGGCAACCGGGGTATGGCGCAGTCTGGTAGCGCATCTGCTTTGGGAGCAGAGGGTCGGGGGTTCGAATCCCTCTGCCCCGACCATTTCGCTCCGTTCGCAGACCGTGCTGGATAACGGTTTGCCTCGGCGGAGAACCAGTCGGATCGAATGCGCCCGTAGCTCATTTGGATAGAGCATCGGTCTTCTAAACCGAGGGTAGCAGGTTCGAATCCTGCCGGGCGCGCCACTCCCGGCAGCGATATGCAGTACGTCTTCTGGACGTTAAACGCTGGAACAATGGTGGTCGTAGCTCAGTTGGTAGAGCGCTGGATTGTGGCTCCAGTGGTCGTGGGTTCAAGTCCCATCGATCACCCCATTTTGTTGCAAGGCGGGGGCGAAGTGTTGTCTAATCCCGCGCCTTGAAAAACGCCACGGCGTCAGTAGTAAAAATCGGGCCGTTAGCTCAGCTGGTAGAGCAGTTGACTCTTAATCAATTGGTCCAAGGTTCGAATCCTTGACGGCCCACCAATTCGAAGCACGCAAAAGGGCTGCCCTCGGGCAGCCCTTTTGCGTTTCGGCTACCGGCTCAATCGCTCTGTCGGTATACTGCGCGGCTGCTTTAAGCGGCTGATGGTTTTTACGGCCCTTACCCACGCGAAAGTGGCGGAATTGGTAGACGCGCTGGATTTAGGTTCCAGTGGGGTAACCCGTGAGAGTTCGAGTCTCTCCTTTCGCACCAATTCGTTTTGAAAATCGACAAACTCCGGCGAGCCGCCGGACAGCAACAGAGGTCTTGAAGGTTATGCGCGTATCAGTTGAGACGACCGAGGGTTTGCAGCGCCGCATGACGGTCGAAGTTCCGGCCGAGCGGGTGGATGGCGAGGTCGAATCGCGCATCAAGCAGTACGCGCGCCGCGTGCGCTTGGATGGTTTCCGTCCCGGCAAGGTGCCGGTCAAGTTGGTGAAGAAGCAGTTTGGCGATTCGATCCGCCAGGAAGTGTTGGGCGAAGTGATCGAGTCCACCTTGCGTGAAGCCTTCCAGCAGGAAAACGTCAACCCGGCAGGTATGCCTTCCGTCGAGTCCGTCAAGGACCAGATCGGTGAGGATTTTTCCTATGCCGCGATCTTTGAGGTGTATCCGGAAATCACCGTCGGCGACCTGAGTGCGCTGTCCGTGACCCAGACCATGGCGGAAGTCACCGATGCGGATATCGATGCGATGCTCGAAAAGCTGCGCTCACAGCAGGCAGGCTGGGAGGAGGTCGAGCGTGAGGCGGCCAAGGGGGATCGTATGGTCATCGATTACCAAGGTAAGCTGGCCGACGGCGCGGATTTTCCCGGCAACAAGCGCGATGACGCCCAGTTGGTGTTGGGGGGTGGCAATCTCGGCGACGATTTCGAAACGCAATTGGTTGGCGCCAAGGCGGGTGATTCGCGCAGCTTTGATGTGACGTTCCCGGAAGACTTCCGCATCGACGAAATGGCTGGCAAGACGGCGCATTTCGAGGTCAGCGTGAAGAAGGTTTTCGGTGAGACCCTGCCGGAGATGAATGACGACTTCGCGACCTCGCTCGGGATCGAGGAAGGTGGCGTGGATGCGCTGCGTGCCCAGGTCCGCGAAAACATGGAGCGTGAACTCGGTCAGAAGCTGCGCGGCATGCTCAAGGACAGCGTCATGAACGCGGTCCTGGAGGCCAATCCGGTGGATCTGCCGAGTGCCATGGTTGCGGAAGAGGCCAAGCGTCTGCAGCAACAGATGATCGAACAGCTGACCTCGACCACGCATGGCAAGGCGCCGGAACTGCCGGTCTCGCTGTTTGAAGATCAGGCCAAGCGCCGCGTCAGCCTTGGGTTGTTGCTGGGTGAGGTGATCAAGACCAATGAAATCACCGCTGACGAAGCCAAGGTCCGTGCATTGATCGAAGGTTTTGCGGAATCCTATGAGGATCCTCAGGAAGTTATCGACACCTATTACCAGCATAGTGAGATGCTCGCTCAGGTTGAGTCCCTGGCGATGGAGGATCAGGTTGTCGATCTGATCCTGGGTCAGTGCCAGGTCGGTGAAGAGGCATCGAACTTCGATGCGGTCATGAATCCGACCCGCAACGAAGGTTGATACCGGGCTGCCTGAGCAGCCTCATTGGTAAACGAATAACTCGGGGAAGGTTATGAACAACGCTGGAGCGCTGGATACGCAAGCCTTGGGCCTGGTGCCGATGGTGATCGAGCAGACGGGGCGTGGTGAACGCGCTTTCGACATCTACTCGCGACTCCTCAAGGAGCGGGTCATCTTTCTGGTGGGGCCGGTCGAAGACCATATGGCCAACCTGGTGGTCGCGCAGTTGTTGTTCCTGGAGTCGGAAAACCCGGACAAGGATATCCACCTTTACATCAACTCTCCGGGTGGTTCGGTGACCGCCGGGCTGGCGATCTACGACACCATGCAGTTCATCAAGCCGGATGTGAGTACCATGTGTATCGGTCAGGCGGCCAGCATGGGTGCTCTGTTGCTGACCGGCGGAACCAAGGGGAAGCGTTTCTGCCTGCCGCACTCGCGGATGATGATTCATCAGCCGCTCGGCGGTTTTCAGGGACAGGCCACGGACATCGACATCCACGCCAAGGAAATCCTGTTGGTGCGCGAACGTTTGAACAAGATTCTGGCGGATCACACCGGCCAGGACATGGAGAGGATCGAACGGGATACCGATCGAGACAACTTCATGGGTGGTACGGCGGCCGTCGAATATGGCCTGATCGATCAGGTGCTTGAACGCCGTATTGCACCGGTGGCGTGAGCGGAAACCCGTTGTTACGGATTGGATAAGGGGGCGAAAGCCCCCTTTTTCATTGGCGTCGCAAGGGTTCGCCGATACCACCGACCTTGCCCGGTATTACTTGTGCGTGCGCGGTCTAACGTAGTTGAATAAGCTCAACGATATTTCCAGCGACGAGACTGAATGATGGCGGATGACAAGAACGGCAACGATAGCGGAAAGCTGCTCTATTGCTCCTTTTGCGGCAAGAATCAGCATGAAGTCCGTAAGTTGATCGCCGGCCCGTCGGTTTTTATCTGTGACGAGTGCGTGGATCTTTGTAACGACATCATCCGTGAGGAGATGCACGACAAGGATATTGGCGAAGACAATGCGTTGCCCAAGCCGCATGAAATTAAAGCCATTCTGGACGAATACGTCATCGGTCAGGGGCGCGCCAAAAAGGTGCTTTCCGTCGCGGTTTATAACCATTACAAGCGGCTTGAAGAGAAAAGCCGCAACAGCGACGGCGTGGAATTGGCGAAGAGCAATATCCTGCTGATCGGCCCGACCGGTTCCGGTAAGACCCTGCTCGCCGAGACGCTCGCCCGCTTGCTCAATGTGCCGTTCACCATCGCGGACGCCACCACGCTGACGGAAGCGGGTTATGTCGGTGAGGACGTCGAGAACATCATCCAGAAGCTCTTGCAGAAGTGCGATTACGACGTCGAGAAGGCGGAGACGGGCATTGTCTATATCGATGAGATCGACAAGATTTCCCGCAAGGCCGAGAACCCGTCCATCACCCGAGATGTGTCCGGAGAGGGCGTGCAGCAGGCATTGCTCAAGCTGATTGAAGGCACGGTGGCCTCGGTGCCGCCGCAAGGTGGTCGCAAACACCCGCAGCAAGAGTTCCTGCAGGTCGATACCAGCAATATTCTGTTCATCGTCGGCGGTGCGTTTGCCGGCCTGGAAAAGGTCATCAAGCGGCGCTCCGAGAAAGGCGGAATCGGCTTCCACGCCGAGGTCAAGAGCAAGGACGACAAGCGTAATGTCGGCGAGGTCCTGTTCGATGTCGAACCCGAAGATCTCATCGGTTACGGACTGATCCCTGAGTTCGTCGGTCGTCTGCCGGTGGTTGCGACGCTTGAGGAACTCGACGAAGAGGCCTTGGTGCAGATTCTTACCGAGCCCAAGAATGCTCTCACCAAGCAGTATCAGCGCCTGTTCGAGATGGAACAGTGCGATTTGGAATTTCGTGACGACGCACTCAGCGCCATTGCCCGCAAGGCCATGGAGCGCAAGACCGGGGCGCGGGGTTTGCGCACCATCCTTGAAACCACCTTGCTCGATACCATGTACGACCTGCCTTCCGAGCAGAACGTCAGCAAGGTGGTGGTCGATGAAGCCGCGATTACCGGTGAGTCCAGCCCGTACATCATTTACGAGCAGACTGAGCAGAAACGTCTCGCTTCAGAATGATTCCCGCCGCCTCGACGAGTTCAATACCTGGGGCGCACATTGTCTTATCCCGGCGGTTGCCGGGTGGGACGTCAAACATTCGTTTTCTCTTGGTGCCGATCCGATCGGCCCATGATTGAGGTTTCCTTCCCGTGGAAAAGCAAACTGATACCACCGTGACCAGCGGCGCCATGACCGCCGTCCCTGTTCTGCCATTGCGTGACGTGGTGGTCTATCCGCACATGGTGATTCCGCTCTTCGTCGGACGCGAGAAGTCGATCCAGGCATTGGATGCCGCGATGAGCGTCGACAAGCACATCCTGCTGGTGGCGCAGAAGAGTGCGGAAGTGGACGATCCGCAGATCGATGACATCCACGCTCTGGGCACCTACGCAACCATTCTGCAACTGCTCAAGCTTCCGGATGGGACTGTCAAGGTGCTGGTGGAAGGGGTTCGACGTGCAAAGGTCGAGGCGATGCATGGCGACGGTGAGTTCTTCACTGCAGACATCATTGTCGCCGATGCCGACGACACCCAGGATAAGGAGATCGGCATCCTCGCGCGCTCGATGGTCAGTCTGTTCGACCAATACGTGAAGTTGAACAAGAAAATTCCGCCCGAGGTGTTGACCTCACTGAACGGGATTGATGACCCGGGTCGGTTGGCAGACACCATTGCGGCCCATATGCCGCTAAAGCTCGATGACAAGCAGACCTTGCTGGAACTTGAAGACCTGCGGACCCGTCTGGAGCACCTGACGGCGCAGATTGAAGGGGAAATCGACATTCTTCAGGTCGAAAAGCGCATCCGTTCGCGGGTCAAACAGCAGATGGAGAAGAGCCAGCGCGAGTACTACCTGAACGAGCAGATGAAAGCCATCCAGAAAGAATTGGGCGATATGGAAGATGCGCCCAATGAGATGGAGGAACTCGAGCAGAAAATTGAAAACGCGGGCATGAGCGACGAGGCGCGGGCGAAGGCCAGCAGCGAGCTGAACAAACTCAAGCAGATGTCACCGATGTCCGCTGAAGCCACCGTGGTTCGCAATTACATCGATGCCTTGGTCGATGCGCCGTGGAAGAAGCGTTCCAAGGTTCGTAAGGATCTGCCTCGCGCCGAACAGGTGCTGGACGAAGACCATTACGGTTTGGAAAAGGTCAAGGAGCGTATCGTTGAGTACCTCGCGGTTCAGCAGCGAGTGAAGAAGGTCAAGGCGCCAATTCTTTGCCTGGTTGGGCCCCCCGGTGTTGGTAAGACCTCCTTGGGGCGTTCCATTGCCCGTGCCACAAATCGTAAATTCATACGCATGGCCTTGGGCGGCGTGCGGGATGAAGCCGAAATTCGCGGTCACCGCCGCACCTATGTGGGCTCCATGCCCGGAAAGATCATTCAAAACATGACCAAGGTCGGGGTCAGGAATCCGCTGTTCCTGCTCGACGAAATCGACAAGATGTCCATGGACTTCCGTGGCGACCCGTCGTCTGCGCTGCTTGAAGTCCTTGACCCGGAGCAGAACCACGCGTTCAACGACCACTATCTGGAAGTCGATTTCGACTTGTCGGAAGTGTTGTTCGTCGCGACCGCAAACAGCCTGAACATCCCGGCGCCGTTGCTTGATCGCATGGAGGTCATTCGCCTTGCGGGTTATACCGAAGACGAAAAGATCAATATCGCCACGCGTTATCTGGTTCCCAAACAGTTGGAGCGCAACGGTCTGAAGCTCGACGAGCTATCGATCAGCGAATCGGCGTTGCGCGACATCGTTCGTCATTACAGCCGTGAGGCCGGGGTGCGAAATCTCGAGCGAGAGATTTCCAAAATCTGTCGAAAAGTGGTCAAGGACATCGTGCTCAAGCCGCGCAGCACCAAGACGACGGTGACACCACGCAATATCGAGAAATACCTCGGCGTGAAACGGTTCCGTTACGGTCTCGCGGAAGAACAGGATCGTGTCGGACAGGTCACGGGTCTTGCTTGGACTGAAGTCGGTGGCGAGTTGATGAACATCGAGGCGGCGGTGGTGACGGGCAAAGGTCGTCTGACGCATACCGGCCAACTTGGCGACGTCATGCAGGAGTCGATTCAGGCTGCGATGACGGTGGTGCGCAGTCGATCCAAATTGCTTGGCATCGACGATGAGTTTTATCAGAAATTCGATATTCACATTCACGTCCCGGAAGGCGCGACGCCGAAAGATGGGCCGAGTGCCGGTGTTGCCATGTGCACCACTCTGGTTTCGGCACTGACTGATATTCCCGTGAAGGCCAGCGTAGCGATGACCGGCGAGATCACCCTCCGTGGCGAAGTCCTTCCGATTGGGGGGCTGAAAGAGAAGCTGCTGGCGGCGCATCGCGGCGGCATCAAAACGGTGTTGATCCCGCACGACAACGAAAAGGATCTCATCGACCTGCCGAAGAATATCCAGGCTCAGCTGGATATTCGTCCGGTCAAATGGATCGATGAAGTGTTGCAGGTTGCCCTGCAGCGGATGCCGCTACCGGCTTCCGAAGCCAAGGATGCAGACAAGGGCAAAAAAGTAGGCTCGCGAAGCCGGGGTAAAAAAGCCGATGACGCAGTTTTGCCGCACTGATTTGCAGCTTGGTGTCAAGCATGAAAATCGATCTGTTTGAAGGCAATTGCGAACAACTGTTTAAGTACCTGCTAATCAAGGCGCAGCAAGGGTTTGCGGTCGATGGATGCTATGTTGACACCGCCGAAAACCGCTTGGTATAAAGCCCGCCAAGTCTTGCCGTGCTGGCTGCCCATGAACCTCCGCAACGAACCAGGGATGGTTCAATAACCACTGCAGTGGATCGCCGATAAGACTCGCGCACGAAATTCAATTCGCCGTCAGGCAATGCTGTTTACACGCGGGCTTGCTCGCACTAATCGATGATGCTGCTTCGCGTAGCTTGCGGGGCGATCACCACTCAAAGGGGAACGTAAAACATGAATAAATCCGAACTCGTTGACGCCGTAGCCGCTGCTGCCGACATCTCCAAAGCTTCGGCCGGCAAGGCGGTGGATGCGGTTGTCGATGCGATTACTGCTGCCCTGAAGGACGGCGATCAGGTCTCTCTGGTCGGTTTTGGCACCTTCAAGACCTCTGATCGCGCTGCCCGTGAAGGCCGCAACCCGCGTACCGGTCAGACCATCAAGATCGCTGCGTCCCGCGTACCTACGTTCAAGGCTGGCAAGGCCCTGAAGGATGCCGTAAAGTAACGCGCCTTCCGCGTCGGGCTTGGTGCCCGCGGGGAAATCCTGCGGGTGCTTAGCTCAGCTGGGAGAGCGTCGCCCTTACAAGGCGAATGTCGGGGGTTCGATCCCCTCAGCACCCACCATTCGTAGTTAATGTCTTGTTCGTGTTACAGGCTTCAAGAATATTCAAATAATCTGTAGCCAGTTGTAAAAGGTGCTGCTAATATCGCCGCCCGTTCCGGTGACCACCTGAGCCAATGTCTTCTGACTGATCTGGTTAGGGTGCGGGAAAGTTGCAAACACGGAGTGGTAGTTCAGTTGGTTAGAATACCGGCCTGTCACGCCGGGGGTCGCGGGTTCGAGTCCCGTCCACTCCGCCATCTTCGAAAAGGCGCTCATCAGAGCGCCTTTTTTTTCGCCCCGAATTCGGATGTTTGCGGCACCTTTCCTGTTGTGTTCGATGGCCTGGATTACGTCAACGGGTTTGCGTGACCGCAACAAACTGGGAGTGCAACGCCAAGATCATGGAAAGTGGCGCCGCTTGACGGACCCACAATCCGGCAGAACTTTGCACATGGGCGCTTTGTTTGCTCCGCCCGCAACGTTTATAGTCCCGAGCCATTTCGCGTCATTCCTGTGACGCCTGTATTGCCACCGTTAACCGTGGCCGTTCTGTTTTCATCCTCCCGACCAAACGCCAGATACCACTATGTTGCAGACCATTCGTGACCGCGCCACCGGCTGGATCGCCTGGGTGATCGTAATCCTGATCACCATTCCGTTCGCTTTCTGGGGTGTCGATCGTTATTTGCAGAACGACTCGGAGCGCTTGGTCGCCTCCATTGACGATGTCGAAATCTCGTTGCGCGACTACCAGAACGGATTGCAGCAACAAAAGCAACGTGCGGCGTCGGTCATGGGGCGCGTCGATCCGGAGTTGTTCGAACGCCCGGAATTCAAGCGCAAGCTGCTTGACAAGATGATCTCGGACCAACTGCTTTCAAGTACGGTCTTGGAGCAAAATTTCCGGATCGCGGATGCTCTCCTGGCTCAGGAAATTCAGTTCAGTCCGGCATTCCGGGGTGAGAACGGGTTTGACGCCGATAAGTACGCGCGCGTGCTGCGCAGTCAGGGCGAAAGCCCGGCTTCCTTCGAACTGCGCTTACGCCATGCGATGGCGGTCGATCAACTCCGTCTGGCAGTGATTACCTCCGAGATGGTGTTGCCGAACGAGCTGAAGCGCCTGATCGAACTGGATCGGCAGCAGCGCGAGGTGTCTTGGCTACGTTTGTCTGCGGGAGCCTTTCGGGATCCGGCGCAAGTCGAAGACGCCGCGATGCAGACGTATTTCGATGCCAACCGGGATGCGTTTCACACTGAGGAACGCGTCAAGCTCGCTTATCTGGATCTGAGCGTCTCGGGCTTGGCCGAGCAGGTTTCGGTGGACGATGCGGCACTCCTCGAATACTTCGATACCCATAAGGATCGTTACGTGCGTCCGGAGCAACGTGAAGCCGCGCACATCATGGTCGCGGTCGCCCCGGATGCGGATGCCGCAACGGCAGAAGCCGCACGTCAGCGTGTGATTGCACTGCGTTTGCGTTTGGATAACGGCGAAGACTTCGTCAGCCTGGCCCAGTCCGATTCGGAAGATGTTTCAACCGCGTCGGAAGGCGGGAGCCTGGGTATCGTCGATGCCGGGATGATGGGGGATGAATTCGATCGGGTGTTGTATTCGCTCGACGAAGGCGCGGTTTCGGAGCCGGTGCGCACCGAGTTTGGCTGGCATTTGGTCAAGGCGACCAAAATTCATCCGGCGGGCACCAAACGGTTTGAAGACGCACGCGATGCGGTCGCCACCGATTACCGCCATCAGCGCGCCGAGGAACAGTTTTACACCTTGGGGGAACGGCTCGCGGACGTCAGTTATTCGCATTCCGACAATCTTCAGGTTGCTGCCGAAGAAACAGGCCTGAAAGTCCATACCAGCGAATTCCTGAGCCGGGAAGTCCCTCGGGAAGGACTATTCTCCAATGCCAAGTTGATCGAAGCGGCGTTCAGCGACGATGTTCTTACCCAGGGCCGGAACAGTGAAGTCATCGAGTTGGCACCGGACCATCTGGTTGTCTTGCGGGTTGCAGATCACGAAGCCGCACGCAGCAAGACACTGGATGAGGTCAAGGATGAGGTGCGGCTGCGCATCGCCACCGAGCAGGCTGCAGAGCGGATGCAGCGCCTTGCGGACACGATGGCGGATACGCTCAGAGCCAACGGCGATGTCGCGGATCGAGACGGCTTGACCCGCAACGCCGCGACCTGGTATCAGCGCGGCGACGCGAAATTGGTCGCTCCGGTTGCCCGGACGGCTTTCGCCCTCCCCAAGCCGGAAGCGGGCGCGAGAAGTGTGAGTACCGTACTGCTTGATGGGGGTGATGTCGCGGTCGTGGTGGTCACTGGCGTCAAGCCGGGGGTGGAGTCGGATGTCAGTGAGGAGATCCGCAAGACCTACAGTGACAGTCTCGCACGGGTCGGAGCGGAACGAGCCCTGAGCGAATTGGTGACCCAGTTGCAGTCCGAGCGCGACGTCAAGATCTACGAAAGCAACCTATAAAGCCGAAAACGGGAGGCCGACATGCTTAAGCTGAGACTGCACTGGCAGATACTGATTGCCATGGGCTTGGCGGTGCTGGCCGGTCTGGCCGTCGGCACGGATGGCAGCGTGTTCGGTGTGCGCTTTGTCGATGTATTCGGCTTTGTCGGCAGCCTTTTCCTGAACGCGCTGAAGATGTTGATCGTGCCGCTGATCGTCTCGTCAATCATTGTCGGGATCGCAGGCATCGGCAGCGGTTCGGGGTTTGGCCGCCTGGGCGGCAAGACCATCGGTTACTACGCACTGACCAGTCTTTTTGCGATCCTGATCGGGCTCACCCTGGTCAACATCACGCAGCCCGGCATTGTCGATGGCGAGCCCGCGCGGGATGTGATCGGTCTCAGCGCAGACACCGGCGCGGTCATGGAACGAGTGGCCGGTCGTGATGCCAGCGACGTGGTGGATGTATTTCTGCGCATGATCCCGACCAACGTCGTCAGCGCGGCCGCCAATGGGCAAATGCTTGGCCTGATTTTCTTCAGCCTGCTGTTCGGTTATTTCATGACGCGTCTCGAAGAACGTCGTCAGATCGACAGCCTGTTCGGTTTCTGGGAAGGGGTGTTCGCGGTGATGATGCGGATCACCGACGCGATCATGAAGCTCGCGCCGATCGGCGTGTTTGCCCTGGTGGCCAAGATCGTCGCCACCACCGGATTGTCGGCATTCGCGCCGTTGGCGGTGTTCTTCCTAACCGTACTTGCCGCCTTGGCGGCGCATATGCTGGTGGTCATGCCGCTGCTGCTGAAATTCGTCGCCGGGGTTAATCCCTGGCGTCATTTCCGGGCGATGGCGCCGGCGTTGCTGACGGCGTTTTCCACCAGCTCTTCGTCCGCGACCTTGCCGGTGACCATGGAATGCGTGGAGAAGAATGCCGGGGTATCGAATCGCACGACGTCTTTCGTTTTGCCGCTGGGTGCGACCGTGAACATGGATGGCACCGCACTTTATGAGTGTGTGGCGGCGATGTTCATCGCTCAGGCTTATGGTCTGGAGATGACCTTTGCAACCCAATTCACGGTGGTCGCGTTGGCCTTGCTCACCTCCATCGGTGTCGCCGGCATTCCAGCGGCCAGCCTGGTGGCAATCAGCGTGATTCTCGCCGCCATTGGGCTGCCTGCCGAAGGCATCGGTCTGATTCTGGCCGTCGATCGCGTCCTGGATATGTGCCGCACTACCGTGAATGTGTTCAGCGATTCCTGTGGCGCCGTGGTGGTTGGGCGTCTGGAAGGCGAGAAGGATATTCTTGCCGGAAAACAGTGGGAATCGTGAAAATCCGGGGTTGCCTGACCCGGCCCTAAGACACTTGGCCCTAAGACACCTGGCCCTAAGATGCCGCTTCGCTGTCCCTGCCCGCGATAACACGGATCGGATCGAACAGGTTGCGATCGACAAACCGGTCCGAACCCATCGTCAAGCCTTGGTCGTTCTGCCAGGGCTTGGAATGTAAGCCTTCGCTTTTGTAATCGGTGCCCGGTGCGGCCAGTCCCATTCGCGATGCCGCGAGCAGATAGAGGTCACTGCGATACGTGGCCTCGGTCAATGCCGTCAGATTGATGCCGCTTGGCAACTGATGCCATCGCTGCATCTGGGTTGCGATCCAGAGCGCGTGGGAGCGCCACGGGAAATTGGCCTGATAGCGATGGAAGATGTGGAATTCCGGCTGGCTGCGTGGGAACTCGTTGCGGGCAAACTGATAGGTCCCGAGCATGGACATGCGTACGACTTCCACCGGGCTATCCAGGTAACGTTTACCGGCAATGAGTTCCGCGACTTCGCCCCGATGCTGGGGTTGATCGAGCCAGCGCATGGCTTCGAGCAAAGCGCAGATCAGGGCGTCGTGCGTGTGCGGATGTTGGTCTGCCCAGTCTTCGGTGACCCCGAGCACTTTTTCCGGGCCGTGGTTCCAGATTGCGTGATCGGTGACCAGCACCCGTCCCAGACCTTCGTGCACGGCGGCAGAATTCCAGGGTTCCCCCACGCAATAGCCATCGACCGCGCCGCGCCGCAACTGACTGACCATTTGCGGTGGCGGGATCACGACGAGGCGCACATCCCGGTCTGGATCGACTCCCCCGGCAGCCAGCCAGTAGCGCAGGATGTAATTGTGCATCGAGAACGGGTAGACCACGGCGAAGGTCAGCGGGGGACGGTCGCGTTCGGCATCGATCAGCCGGCGCAATGCCTGGGCCGCCGCCAAGGCATCGCCGAGACCTTCTGGCGCGTAGTCGCGCAGGCGACGGAACAAGGCTTCCGAAACCGTGATGGCCTTGCCGTTCAGGGCCAGGCTCAGCGCGGTGATCAACGGCTTGGGGAGCGGATCGACGCCGATTCGGCTGGCCAGGGTCATCGGGGCGAGCATCTGTGCCCCATCGAGCAGCCCCAGGGCGACCTTGTCGCGGATGTTCGCCCAGGAGGTCTCGCGAGAAAGTTCGACCTTGAGTCCGTGGCGTTTGAAAAAGCCGAGTTCATGCGCAACCACCAACGGCGCGCTGTCGCTCAGGGGCATGAACCCGAGGCTGATTTCGGGTTTTTCGATGCGACCGATTGCGCGCTGCGGACTCGGGGAAGACATGACTCAGACCGCCACACGGAGCTTTCGGGGCGACGGCTCCGCGTCTTCATCGTCCACGGAGGACCGGATGACTGGGCTGGACTTGGCCTTCGGTCGCTCGTGTCGCTCGTGAAGGAATTTCACCACTTCTGCCCGGTAGTGGTTGTAGGTCGGGTCTTCCGCCAGTTCCAGACGATCCCTGGGACGCGGCAGATCGATGTGCAGGATTTCGCCGATCGTTGCAGAAGGGCCGTTGGTCATCATCACGATCCGGTCGGACAGCAGGACCGCCTCATCGACATCGTGGGTGATCATGATCACGGTGTTGTTGAGCTGCGACTGGATCTCCATCAGGGAATCCTGCATGTGGGTGCGGGTCAGTGAGTCGAGAGCACCGAACGGCTCGTCCATCAACAGTACCTTGGGCTGCATGGCGAGCGCACGGGCGATGCCGACTCGCTGCTTCATGCCGCCGGAGATCTCGTCCGGGCGACGATCGAGGGCATGATCCATATGCACCAGCTCCAGATTGTGACGGGTCCAGGCGTCGCGTTCGGCCTTGGACATGGTCTTCTTGAACACGCGATCTACCGCCAGGCGGACATTGTCGTAGACCGACAACCAGGGCAGCAGGGAGTGGTTCTGAAACACCACCGCGCGATCCGGGCCGGGTTCGTCAACTTCCTTGGCTTCCAGAACCACGCCGCCCTCGGTGGCTCGGAGCAGGCCGGCGACGATGTTGAGGACGGTCGATTTACCGCAGCCTGAGTGTCCGATCAGGGATACGAATTCGCCTTTTTCGACATTCAGGTAAACATCGTTGAGGACGTTCAGCGGCCCCTTGTCGGTCGGGAAGGTGATGCTGACGTGATCGATGTCGAGATAGCTCATGGTTTGTGCTCCGCTAGGGTTCTTTGCGTCGGAGCGACGTCCGGCGCGATTTGCCATTGATTGCCGCCGATCGCGGCGGAAGTCGCTCCTACGGGATTTTCGGTCTCCGGGGGTCAGCGCAACACGGCGTTCTTGTCCCAGGAGAAATGTTTCTGGAGCGACAACATGCCGCGATCGAGCAGGTAGCCGATCAGGCCGATCACGACCACAGCGACCATGATGCGCGCCAGCGAGTTGGAGCTCCCGTTCTGGAACTCGTCCCACACGAACTTACCCAGACCGGGGTTCTGCGCGAGCATCTCGGCGGCGATCAGCACCATCCAGCCGATGCCCAACGACAGGCGCAGGCCGGTGAAGATCATCGGAATGGAGGAGGGCAGCACGATCTTGACGGTCTTGGTGAACCAGGACAGGCGCAGCACGCGGCTGACGTTGATCAGGTCCTTGCTGACGCTGGATACGCCGACGGTGGTGTTGATCACGGTCGGCCACAGACAGCACAGGGTCACGGTCAAGGCAGAGTTGAGGAAGGACTTGTCGAACATCGGATCGTCGGTGACGTAGACCGCCGAGACGACCATCGTCACGAGAGGCAGCCAGGCGAGTGGCGACACGGGTTTGAAGACCTGGATGATCGGGTTCATGGCGCTGTACAGCGTCTGGCTCATGCCGGTCACGATGCCGATCGGAATCGCGATCAGCGAGCCGATCAGGAAGCCGGTGGCAACGGTGTACAGGCTGGTGAGAATCTGGTCGAAGAAGGTGGGTTTGCCGGTGTATTGCCGTTCCCGCATACGATCGATACGGTCCTGCGGCTGACCGGCTGCGATGGCCTTTTCCACGCGCGCTTCGACACGTTCGTAGAACTCCGCCTCTTTCTGGCGTTCGACCTTGTGTTCGTCGTAAAGCGCCACCGCCTGCTCCCAGGCCTTGCTCGGGCCGGGCAGTTGGCCGAGGGAGGTCTGTACCTGAGCGGCACCGACACTCCAGAGCACGAGAAAAACACCGATCGCGATGATCGGAACCATCACGTTGCGGATGAAACCGCTGCTGATCCGGAGCAGGGTATCGCCGGCGAGGAATCCCAAAACGGCGTCGAGCGGGCCGAAATCAAAGGTCTTCGAAGTGCGTACGGCGGTGGACATGATTGCTATCTCCTGGTCAAGAGGCGTTGCGTGCCGGTGAAGGTGTGCCGGTCAGCGACGCTGCCGGCACACCCCTCCGATTTACGGCTTTTCGCCGCCTTTCAGACCGATCTTGAAACTGTCGATGTAGGCGTTCGGCTTGGTGCCGTCGTAGACCACGTCGTCGATGAACTGGGTCTGCGGGGCGCGGTAGCCGGTCTCGGTGGCGAAGTTCGGCATCTCATCCGCGCTGACCTTGCCTTCGGCGATCAGCTCCTTGGCGGCGGTGGCGTAGATGTCCGGGCGGTACACGCTTTTGGCGACCTCGTCGTACCAGGAATCGGGCTTCTGCTCGGCGATCTGGCCCCAACGGCGCATCTGGGTCAGGTACCAGACTGCGTCGGAGTAGTACGGGTAGGTCGCGTTGTAGCGGTAGAAAACGTTGAAGTCGGGGACTTCACGCTTGTCGCCCTTTTCATACTCGAAGGTGCCGGTCATGGAGTTGGCGATGACTTCATAATCGGCGCCGACGTACTTGGACTCGGACAGGATCTTGACCGCTTCCGGACGGTTGGCGTTGTTGTTCTCGTCCAGCCACTTAGCCGCGCGGATCAGCGCCTTGACCACGCGCACCGTGGTGTTCGGGTACTTGTCGGTGAATTCCTTGGTCATGCCAAAGACCTTCTCCGGGTTGTCCTTCCAGATCTCGTAGTCGGTAATCACCGGTACCCCGATGCCCTTGAACACGGCCTGTTGGTTCCAGGGCTCACCCACGCAGTAGCCGTAGATGGTGCCCGCTTCCAGGGTCGCCGGCATCTGCGGCGGGGGGGTGACGGAAAGCAGCGCGTCGGCCTTCAGGGTGCCGGTGATGTCGCCCTTTTCCGGCGCGTAGAAACCCGGGCTGATGCCGCCGGCGGCGAGCCAGTAGCGCAGTTCGTAGTTATGGGTGGAGACCGGGAACACCATGCCCATCTTGAACGGCTTGCCCTCAGCCTTGTATTTGTCGACCACCGGCTTCAGGTAATCCGCCTTGATCGGGTGCTGCGGCTTGCCGTCGGCCTGCTTGGGCACGTATTGCTTCATCTGTTCCCAGACATCGTTGGAAACAGTGATGCCGTTGCCGTTCAGGTCCATCGAGAACGGCGTGACGATGTGCGCCTTGGTGCCGAAACCGATGGTCGCCGCCAACGGCTGGCCGGCGAGCATGTGGGCACCGTCGAGCTGGCCGTCGATGACGCCGTCGAGCAGCACTTTCCAATTCGCCTGGGCCTCCAGTTTCACGAACAGGCCCTCGTCTTCGAAGTAGCCCTTCTCGTAAGCGACCGCCAGCGGGGCCATATCGGTCAGTTTGATGAAGCCGAACTTCAGGTCCTCTTTCTCCGGCCAGCCGGTTTCAGCGAAAGCCGGTGCGGCGGCCAGTGCGAAGGCGACCGCGCCCGCCAGCAGGCTGCGCTTGATGAAACGGCGACGGGAATTCAAAAACGAGGGGTGCTTGCTCATGTCTGGGATTGCCTCTGGGTTCGTGCAAAAAAAAACGGCGCCGCTCGACTTCGCTGACCAGGGAGGGATGTCAGGGAATCGGGCGGACGCCGTTGTCCGTTTTCAAGGTGCGTAACCCGGGCCAAACCTTTCGTGGTTCGGCGCTTCGTGTTGCATTCACCTATCGGCTCGGTATCGCCCCGCCTTTGGGTCCGGCCCGCCATTGGGCCGCCGAGCGTTTGAGCCCTTCGTTGCAGGGCCTATGCCAATATTTGGAAATACTGATATTTCAGCCGTTTAGGCCTTTCTCGTCCGGTGACCTGGGCATGCCCGGGAATATGGCTGCACTGAAATGAAGCGGTTTTCAGGGTTTGCGCACTGCGATTGGTGCGCGGGTAAGGCGCGGAGAAGGGGGCGCGCCTTGGCCAGCCAGTTTGGCTCAGAGTGATCCGTCGAACATTTCGGCGGTGGCGATGATCCCGTCGGCGATGTCGGCGAGCTTGCGATTGCGATCCATCGCGGCTTTGCGCATCAGTTTGTAGGCGGCTTCCTCATCCACACCGCGCTGAGCCATGAGAATGCCCTTGGCACGTTCGATCAATTTGCGGTCGGCAAGCTGACTGCGGGCACGTTGAAGTTCCGATTCCAGGTCCCGATAGCGTTCGAAGCGGGCCATCGCCGCTTCCAGTATCGGTCGCACGCGCTTGGCGCTGATGCCATCGACGATATACGCACACACGCCGGCCTCGACCGCGCTGCGGATGGTCTGCCCCTGATCGTCCTGGCTGAACATGACCATCGGGTGGGGCAGGGAGGATTGCACACAGCGCAGACTCTCGAGGGTGTCCCGGCTGGGTGAGTCGATGTCGATGATGACCACGTCGGGCTTGTACTGGCGGACCGTGCGCAGCAGATCGTCGTCCGGGCCGACGGCCGCGATGACGCGACAATTCGCGGATTCAAGTTGGTCGAGTACGGCGGCGCGGCGTTCGACCCGGTCGTCCACGAGCAGTACGTTCAAAGGGTTCATGAGATGTTGAAATCTGTCGAGCGATGATGCACGGAGAAGGAGCAAGCCTTGTGCCATGCCGTAACATGGGGGCTAAGCCGCTGATAACAAGGCATAACTTATGCCGGTGAAGGAGGCAGGTCAGTGGGGCGATGCGCTGTTGTGGTGCGCGGAGCGCCGGCAGCGCGCCGATTTGCGCGGATTCCGGTTTTTGGTAACAGTTGGGTTAAAATCCCGTTTCCCAGGCCGAACCGCGCGGTGTTCGGATCATCGGCCTGACCACTTCCAACGTCCGGCGAAAGCGGATAAATGCCCAGCGAGAGCGGATAAATGCAAGTAACGATGCTGCAAGCGAAGCTGCACCGCTGCGTGGTAACGCATTCGGAGCTGGAATACGAAGGCTCCTGTGCCATCGACAGCGCTTTCCTGGAACTCGCGGGGATTCGTGAGTACCAGCAGATCGAAATCTACAACCTGCGTAACGGCGAACGCTTCACCACCTATGCGATCCGTGCGCAGAAGGGATCCGGAATCATTTCCGTGAACGGGGCCGCCGCACACAAGGCATCGCCGGGCGATCGGGTGATCATCTGCGCTTATGCCCACTACAACGAAGCGGAGCTGGCCGCGTACAAACCGACCCTGGTTTACTTCGACGCAAACAACACCGTGACCGGCTCTCGCCACGCGATTCCCGTTCAGGCAGCCTGATCGCCGTTCACGGCTTGCTGTTTTCTGGAGCGGAAAAGGCGCAAGACCTTGGCGATCCTCGCCGGGTCTTGCGCCTTTTTCATGATGGAGCTCGTCGCCGCCGGACGGCGGGTGGGGTCAGATTTTCAATGCGATCTTGCCGATCATCCCGCCGCGCTCGAGTTGTCGATGGGCTTCGGAGGCCTGTGCCAGGGGGTAGGTCTTGTTGACCTGAACCTTGAGCGCGCCGCTCGCCATCAGTGCCGAGCATTCCTTGAGGATGTGTCCTTGATGAGCAAGCGCATCGCGCTGATTTTCGAGTTGTGGGGTCAGCATGAGCTCGAAACTGATGCGCAGGTTGCGGTTTCGGGCGATTTTCCACGGTGTGCTCACGTCCGGCTCCAGAATGGTCACCAGATCCCCGTAATGGCGGACCATCGGGAAGCTCGCTGAGAAGGTGGCGCCCCCGATGGTGTCGAAAGCGATGTCCACACCGCGTCCGTCGGTCCATTCCATGATTTCCCGCAGCACGTCCTGGCGGTTGTAATTGATGACCTTGTCAGCGCCCAGCTCGGTCACGAACTTGGCCTTGGCCGCGTCGCTCACCGTTGTGGCGACCTCGGCCCCAACCGCCTTGGCGATCTGGATGGCGACATGGCCAACGCCGCCGGCACCACCGTGGATCAGCACTTTCTGACCGCTCTGGATGCGGGCGCGATCATGCAAGGCTTCCCAAGCGGTGATCAGTACCAGGGGCGCAACCGCTGCCGATTCGCATTCGACGCTTTCCGGGATGGTTGCCACACAATCGGCATCGACCACCGCATAGTCGGCGTAATTACCACCGCCAAGGCCAAGACCACCCTGGCAGAAATAGACGCGGTCACCGACCCGGAATCGGGTCACCCGGGGGCCGACGGCCTCAACGACACCGGCGCCATCGCAGCCAAGTACCGCCGGTGTATTGGCCGGGCCGAAATGACCGCGCATGCGGAGCTTGGTATCGATCGGGTTGACGCCGGCAGCGCGCAACTGAATCAGAAGTTGATTCTCGCGGGGGGCACGCGGGTCATCCACATTGGTGAGTTGCAATACCTCGGGGCCTCCCGGGGCGGTCATGACGACGGCTTTCATGGACGTACCTTTGTCGTTGTTTTGTGCGGAGAGTCAGCGGCGACGCGTTGCCGCGTTCAGCCAGCCGGGTACGGATTGCCAAGCCCCGCGCATGGCGGCGCGAGACTTAGCGTAATCGGGATCGTGGCTTGCGACCAGCGCCCAGAACCTCGCCGAGTGATTCAAGTGGCGGCGGTGACAGAGCTCGTGAACAAGAACGTGACGAACCAGTTGCGCGGGCAGAAACAGAAGCGCGGCGTTGAGGTTGATGCGTCCCTTTGAAGAGCAACTGCCCCAGCGCCCACGCTGGGTGCGCAGCGTCAGGCCGTGGTAGCCGATCCCGGTATCGGCAGCGATCCGATTCAGCCACGGTTCGAGGTGTCGGCGACCTTGCTTGAGCAGCCATTGGCGCAGCAATTCGCGGGCGGTGTCCGGGTTGCCACCGATCGAGAGCACGCGTTGTGCGATCTCATCGAGCCGAGCCGGGGCGTTGGGGTCGTGGCTGATCGACCAGGTCTCATCGATGGCGGCAAGGTGCAGGGAGTCGGGGATGGCCGGGTCGGTCGAATGCGCGGAAGGACGCCGGGCGATGCGTTGCTGAGCCTTTCTCAGCCACGCGCGTTTGCTATATAGCAGCGCCGGGACATCGACCTCGCGGCTGCTCAGTGGCAGCACCACTTCCAGCTCGCCGTGGACGGACAGACGCAGGCTGATCCGCTGGGCGCGTTTGGACAGACGGACCGAGTAGGGCGGGCACTGCCAGTTTGGATCAGTGTCCGGCATCGGCCTTGGGTGTGCCTGGTTTCGGCAGGTTGGCGATCTCAACGGTCTTGCCGGGTGTGAGTCCCATGAAGCCGCGTTGCACGATGCGGTCGCCAGATTCGAGTCCGCTGAGTATTTCGACGCGAGCATCGAACTTCAGCCCGGTACGAATCGCGACCCGCTCCGCCTTGATAATCGGCTTGCCGTCCTTCTCGGCGTCCTTGATGCGGAACACGAACAGGCCTTCACGATCGCGGCGCAGCGTCGCGTAAGGAATCAGCAGACGTTCGGCGGCACGGGTGCGGAGCGTGACCCGGCAGAACTGTCCGGCCCGCGCCCCATCCGGGACGGGGTCGAGGGTAATCTCGACCCGGCCACGGCGGGAGGTCGGGTCGATGTCGGGATGAATGCGCAGGATCCGGCCCTGGAATTCGCGATCCCCGAGCGCGTCGATGCGTACCTGCACTGGCTGACCTTTCTCAAGATACGGGATCAGCAGTTCGGACACCGGCAGTTCGCTGACCAGACCGCGCGGGTTGCTGATGGTCAGCAGGTGCGAGTTGGCCTCGACCACGTCGCCAACCTCCACAGGTCGTTCACTGACCACCCCATCGAAAGGGGCGCGGATGGTGGTGAACCCGAGCCGGGTTTCCAGCAACTGTTTCTCGGCAGTGGCGACCGCCAGGGTCTTATCGGCTTCGGCGAGTTCGTCTTCCGAGGCCAGTTTGCCCTTGGCGAGGCGTCGCACCCGGTCCAGATGCGCCTGGGCCCGGCGGCGCTCCGCCTCGGCCTTGTCGAATTGCTTGCGCAGCACGGTGTCGTCGAGTTTTCCGACGATTGCCTCGGCGGTCACCGCATCGCCTTCGAAGTAGGGGAGTTCCAGGATGCGACCTTCTTCCTGGCTGAAGATGCGCACGCTTTCGCGGGCGCGCAGGCTGCCGGTTACGGTGACGCTGTGCCCGATCGGTTCCCGCTGAACCGGCAGGACTTCGACCAGATGCGTGCTCGGCGTGCGTTGCGCGGACTTGGCGTCCGCCGATTTCTCTTCCTGCTTGCCGCAGCCGGAAAGGCTGAGCGACAGACCCAGAGCAATGGTGACGGCGGGAAGGAGCGCGAGCAGGCGGTGAGAGCGCATGGCGTGAACCGTCGAGGGTGAGGGAAGAATCAGATGTAGCGTTTGCGCTGCCGTTTGAAACTCTGCGAGATCACCACGCCCCGGATGTTGAACGGGCCGGTGACCTCCATGTCGTCGTAGTCGCCGTTCAGCGCGCGCAGCCAGTGGCGCCCGTCGCTGTACACATATTGCCGGAACCAGGTGTCGTTGGCGTAATCGACCACGATGAAATTGCCGTTTTCGGCATGCCCGGCCGGTTCCACCACGATCACGCAGCCTTTGACGAACTCCGGCTCCATGCTGTCGTCGGTCACCTGTAGCGCATAAGGCTCGTGCGAGGCACAGCCGGATTGTTGTTCGTCGATCATCGCAACCCAGGGAGTAAGTGAATTGGGCGTCGATTCTCCGCTGCGAATCACGTCAATTCAACGTGTTGAGTGGGGGTGAATACCCCGCCTTGCCGCGCCGCGTGCTACAACGGCGCGTTCGACTCCTCGTTCCGGAAGGTCTCATGGAAGCCACGCGTCACGACAATGTCCCGCACAAGAACCGCCGCGACTGGCGCAATATCGTCGGCCTGGCGCCGTTTGTCTGGGAATATCGCGGTCGGGTGCTGGTTGCGCTGGCCTCGCTGCTGCTCGCCAAAGTTGCAAATGTCGGCGTGCCGCTGGTGCTCAAGGACATCGTCGATGCGCTCGATGTGAGGGGCGATCAGGTTCTGGTGCTGCCCTTGATGCTGCTGCTCGGCTACGGCGGGTTGCGGCTTGCCGCCTCCCTGTTCAACGAGCTGCGCGATGCGCTGTTCGCGAAGGTCCGTTATCGGGCCATGCGGCGCATCTCCAACCGCGTGCTCACCCATCTGCACCGGCTGTCGCTGCGTTACCACCTGGAACGACAGACCGGCGCGATTTCGCGCGATCTGGAACGCGGCACACGCAGCGTCTCCAGCCTGTTGAATTACCTGATCTTTCAGATCATCCCGCTGGGCGTCGAATTCGCATTGGTCGCGGCGGTCCTGTTCACCCAGTACGACCCGAAGTTCGCGGTGGTCACCTTCGCCACGGTCGCGGTCTACATCGCCTTCACGCTTGCGATCACCAACTGGCGGATGCATTTCCGGCATTCCATGAACCGGCTCGATTCGCAAGCCAACACCCGCGCCATCGATAGCCTGATCAACTACGAAACGGTCAAATACTTCGGCAACGAAGCGCTGGAAGTGCAACGTTACGACGACACGCTCGCGGGCTGGGAAGACGCCGCCGTGAAGAGCCAGACCTCGATGTCCATGCTCAACTTCGGGCAGGGCGCGATCATCGCCATCGGCGTCACCCTGATCATGATCATGGCCTCGCAAGGCGTGGTGGACGGCACCCTGACCCTCGGCGATCTGGTGCTGGTCAACGCCTTCCTGCTGCAACTGTTCATCCCGCTGAACTTCCTCGGCGTGGTCTACCGCGCGATCCGCTACGCGCTCGCCGACATGGACCTGATGTTCAAACTGCTCGAACGCGAGCCGGAGATTCAGGATCGCCCCGGTGCCCGGTCCTTGAACGTATCGTCCGGCGAAGTGCGCTTCGAAGGTGTGGAGTTCGGCTACAAAGCCGATCGGAGGATACTGCACGGCGTGGATTTCACCGTGCCCGCAGGCCGCAAGGTCGCCGTGGTGGGGGCCTCCGGCGCCGGTAAATCGACCCTGTCCCGATTGCTGTACCGCTTCTACGACGTCGATGCCGGACGCATCCTGATCGACGGCCAGGACGTGCGGGAAGTCATCCAGGACTCGCTCCGCGCCGCCATCGGCATCGTTCCGCAGGACACCGTACTGTTCAACGAAACGATCTACTACAACATCGCCTATGCCCGCGCCGACGCCAGCCGGGAGGACGTCGAGAATGCCGCACGCATGGCACATATCCACGACTTCATTGCCAGCCTGCCGCAGGGCTACGAGACCGTCGTCGGGGAGCGCGGCCTCAAACTCTCCGGCGGCGAAAAGCAGCGTGTCGCCATCGCCCGCGCCATCCTCAAGCGCCCGCGCATCCTGATCTTCGACGAAGCTACCTCAAGCCTCGACTCCGCCGCCGAACAGGCCATCCTCACCGCCCTGCGCGAAATCGCTGAACACCACACCACCCTGGTCATCGCCCACCGCCTGTCGACCATCGTCGACGCCGACGAGATTCTGGTCATGCGCGACGGCCACGTCGTCGAACGCGGCTCACACCGCAACCTGCTCGCCGCGCCGGGCCGATACGCCGAGATGTGGGAGTTGCAGCAGCAGGAGAGGGAGACTGTCGGGCAGTAACGCATTGAGGCCGATGAGAGTTCCGAATGACTGCTATCGGCCCAGGCTGTGTGAAAACGCTCTGCTAGAGTAGCCGGGAACCTGGGCGACCGTGGTGAGGGAGTGATGAAGCGTTTCATTGAGGGTGTCAACCGCGCCCAAAGCACCCTGTTCCCGGAACGTCTGGAAGACTTCGTTGGCGAGGATAACCCGGTCCGCGTGATCGAGGCCTTCGTGGAGGCGCTGGACCTCCGCAAGCTGGGGTTTTCCGGCGTCGATCCGCACGCCACCGGGCGGCCGGCTTATCACCCGGCGGTGCTTCTCAAGCTGTACCTCTACGGCTACCTCAACCGCATTCACTCCAGCCGGCGGCTGGAGCGCGAAACGCAGCGCAACGTCGAGTTGATGTGGCTGATCGAGCGCCTGTCCCCGGACTTCAAGACGATTGCCGATTTCCGCAAGGACCAGGGCAAGGCGCTGCGTGGAGTCTGTCGGGAATTCGTCGTGCTCTGCCGGCGTCTCGACTTGTTCGCGGAGGCCCTGGTGGCCATCGACGGCAGCAAGTTCAAGGCGGTCAACAACCGCGACCGAAACTTCACCCCGGCCAAGATGCAACGCCGCCTGGAGCAGATCGACCAGAGCATCGCGCGTTACCTGGGACAGCTCGACCGAGCCGACGACGAGGAACCGGTCGCTGCGGCGACCAGCGAACGGCTCAACGACAAGATCGCGGCGCTGCGTGAGGAGCTGGCGCAACTCAAAGTCCTCGAAGCTGAAATGAACGCGACACCGGACAAACAATTGTCGCTGACCGATCCGGATGCGCGTTCGATGAAGACACGCGGCAACGGCATCGTCGGTTACAACGTGCAAACGGCTGTCGATGCGAGCCACCACCTCATCGTCGCGCACGACGTGGTCAACACCGGCAGTGACCGTAGCCAACTCACCCGGATGGCCAAGCAGGCCCGGGTCGCGATGGGAACCGGGCACCTGACCGCCATCGCAGATCGCGGCTACTACAAGAGTGACGAAATCCTTGCCTGTGAGCAGGCTGGCATCACGGTGGCGTTACCCAAGCCCCAGACCTCCGACAAACGGCTGAAAGGCCTGTTCGGCCGGGATCGCTTCCACTACGAACCCGACCAGAACGCCTATCGCTGCGCCGCCGGCGAATGGCTGACCTGGCGTTTCCGGAACGTCGAGAGTGGGCGCACGCTCGACACCTATTGGAGCTCCGCGTGTCCGCATTGCCCGATCAAGGCGCGATGCACCACCGGTCCGCAGCGTCGCCTCAAGCGCTGGGTACATGAGGATGTCCTGGAAGCGGTGCAGGCGCGTCTCGATGCCCAACCAGACACGATGCGGATCCGCCGCCAGACGGCGGAGCACCCCTTCGGCACGCTCAAGGCCTGGATGGGTGCGACCCATTTCCTCACCCGGACGCTGCCCAACGTGCGTACCGAGATGAGTCTCCACGTACTGGCCTACAACCTCAAACGGGTCCTCAATCTCCTGGGCCCGATCGCGCTGATACGGGCGATCCAAGCCTGAGAGGGCCTACCTTAAGGAGGAAAAGACCGATCGATTTCGCTCTTCAGGCAGGACAGCGGCGATACGACACCACTCCGGCCAAAATCGCTCAGATCCACGCTGCGGCCCATGCTGTCCCCATCGGCAGAACAAGGCGCTCTCCGGCGACCATCGGCGAGTGTTTTCACACGGCCTGGGCCAGAAGCGGTCATTCCAAAGGCAATTCTACGATCGTCACAGTGCGATGGGATGCAACAATGCACGACTTGTCCCTGTAGCCATGCCAGGCGGCATCAAACCGCCCTGACCGTTGCCGACGCATGCACGTCGAATGGGCTTCGCACCGCGCGCCCGCCACGTTCGAGGACATGCGTATAGATCATGGTGGTCTCGACATCCCGATGCCCGAGCAACTCCTGCACCGTGCGGATGTCGTAACCCGAATCGAGCAGATGCGTGGCGAAGGAATGCCGAAAGGTATGACAACTCGCCTGCTTGGCGACCCCGGACGCCCGCACCGCGACCTTCACGGCCTTCTGCAATGCGGTGTGATGGATGTGGTGCCGCTTTGGCGTGCCGTCGTAGGGGCAGGGCGCGTGTCGGGTGGCCGGGAACACGTACTGCCAGGCCCATTCGAACGGCGCGTTGCGGTACTTGCGCGCGAGCGCGGGCGGCAAGGAGGCGCCGGTCCAGTCAGACGCCAGATCGGATTCAAAGACCAAACGCGTTCGCGCAAGTTGCGCCTGGAGCGGTTGGATCAGCCCGGTAGGCAGCGGTACCGTCCGATCCTTGCCACCCTTGCCGTTGCGAACGAACAACTCGCGATAGGAGAAATCCACATCCTTGACGCGCAGCCGGATCACTTCCGTAAGGCGAAGCCCGGAGCCGTAAAGCAGACTCGCCATCAGCCAGCCGGAACCACTCATGGAGCCCAGGACACGCGCGGCCTCGTCGGGCGTGAATACCGTTGGAACGTTCTCGCGGCGCTTGGCGCGGACAAGTGCATCGATGTCGCCGGGGTCTATGTCCAGCACGTTCCGATACAGAAACAACAAGGCGCTCAACGCCTGGTTTTGCGTGGAGGCGGAAACCTTGCGCTCACTGGCCAGGAACGACAGGAATGCCTCGATATGGGTCTTGTCGAGCTCGGCGGGGTGGCGCAGCCGATGAAAGCGGATGTAGAAGCGAATCCAGTAGAGATAAGACTTCTCGGTGCGGATGCTGTAGTGCCGGATGCGGATTGCGGACCGAACCTGATCGAGCAGCCTGGGCTTCTGTTGTTCTGACATGGCCATGACCTCCCTGTTGGCAAGACACTGTTATTAAAACCAGTAGTCTTGCCGGTGGTCAAGTGAGGACGGGCGGACGTGCCTTGACAGCCCGAAATACTTCCTTCAAAACAGAGGCATAGGACGACGGGCGATGGATGCTCGAACGTTGCGAGGCACCGCCCTCAGGCGGTATAACACGATAAAGATAGCCGTTGGCTGCATAACACGGAGCTCAGGCGTGATGATTGAAGAAGAATTCAAGGGAATTCAGTTAGTTGGCGGATTCCCAGCCGTGATTCTTTATCGTGTTATGTAGAACTTGGCTGTCTACTAAGCGTTGGACAAAATAAATGGAAAAAAGCGGTGGTTAATTGCAAGGAAACACCCACATTACGGCCTTAATTAAATAGAAAGGCCAAACAGGAAATCAAGCCACCCGATCGGACTAAGGAAAAGTCGATGTCCAACACATTGAAAGCGATATTTCAGCGGCATTATCCGGCCTATCGGCAAGGGCGCGGTGTCAGCCGCGATCAGCACGAAGCCGTCAACGCGGTCATGCGCTGCGGGGAGCCCGAGCTGGGGAGCGAGTACTGGCGCTGCCAGAACGACGATTACACCGAGCACAGCCCGCACGGATGTCGGCACCGGAGCTGCCCGCGTTGTGCAAAAAACTATGGGGAGACCTGGCTTGAGCGGGTCCGCGAGCGCCTGCTTCCTTGCGACCACTTTCACGTCATCATGACGCTGCCGCACGAGCTCAACGCGCTCTGGCGATACAACCGGCGCTGGAGCAACGACGTAATGCTGCGTAGCGCGGTCGAGGCCGTGCAGGAACTGCTGCGTGATGCGCGCTATCTGGGTGCCGAGGTCGGCGTGCTCGCCGCCGTCCACACCTGGGGACGCTCGTTGAGCTTCCACCCGCATGGACATCTGATCGTCAGCGGGGGCGGCCTGCGCGATGGCCGCTGGATCGACGCGCAAGGCGACTATCTGCTGCCGGCGGCGGTACTGAAGGCCAAGTTCCGGGGCAAATGGCTGAGCTGGGCCAATGCCGCCTACGACACCGGCGCCATCACGTTACCGACCGATTGGACGGAGGCCGACTGGCGGCGGACGCTGCGTGCCGTCGCCAGGAAACGCTGGGCGGTACGGATTCAGGCCGGGTATCGCGCGGGGGTGGGTGTGAGCGACTATCTTTCGCGGTATGTTCGAGGTGGGCCGATCAAAAACAGTCGCCTGTTGAAGGGGAATGGAGAAGACGTGCGCTTTCGCTACACCGATCACCGAGACGGAAAAACCAAAACGATGACGATGAGCGCGCCGCATTTCATCGATCGGGTGCTGTCGCATGTGCCACCGAAAGGGGCGCACACGGTGCGAGGATACGGGCTGTACGCCACCAACGGCCAACCAAAGCGGACGCTTGCCCGGACGATGCTGCCGACCGGCGAAGCGCGGATGCATGCCCGCACGAAGCCCGTGACCCCGAGACGCTGTCCGCACTGTGGGGCGCCTCTTCTGCACGCCTACAGCACGCGGCGTGATTTTTCTCTAATAAGGAGAGTCCGGGGCGCGTCCATTGTCCAACAAGACGTTAAAGCCGACCCGCCGGATGCCGTGCCCCCGACTTGGCCGAACGCGAGCCACCCGCTCACGGATTTTTTTTGCGCCTCGTACGGGCGGCTTAACTAAAGCGTTAGGCTTAAAAAAATACTCTATGACAAATAAGCCATTAACAATCGGTCGTCTAGCAAATCTTGCCAGCATTAATGTAGAAACAATCCGTTTTTACCAAAAACAAGGGCTGATCCAAGAACCGCCAAAACCTGCCCAGGGCTACCGGCTTTATTCAGCGGAAATTCTATCCCAATTACGGTTTATTCAACGGGCTAAACTTGTTGGCTTTACATTGGCTGAAATAAAAAAACTGTTAACGCTGGGTGAAGACTGTAATTGCAATGAGGCAAAACAAATGGCAGAACAAAAACTCACCATGGTCAATGATAAATTAAATGACTTGCTGCATATAAAAAACACCCTCGAAACCTTTATAGATGATTGCAATAACAATAAAAAAGTAGATAAATGCCCTATTATTCAGTCATTTAAAAACAACCCCTAAATCCCTCTTGACTCCGTAGTATAGTACGGCATCTATAATAAACTCCTAAATTCGACATAGGAGCTTTAGGCAGATGAACCTTAAAAAAAGTCTTCCACTCATGGGTGGTTTAATTACCGCCTTGCTATCCACAGTTTGTTGCATTGTGCCATTACTGCTATTGCTGTTAGGCATTGGCGGTTCGTGGGTTGCCAATTTAACGGCATTAGAACCCTATAAACCCGTTTTTATCGGTGTCGCCGTGGCACTTTTAGCCTTCGCGTATTGGCAAATATTTTTGCAAAAACAAGAATGTGAAGAAGGGAAAATATGCGCGGTTCCTGAAAATAAAGCAAAGTACAAAGTTATTTTCTGGATTGCCGCGCTGATTATTTTAAGTTCTTCCTCAATATCTTACTGGGCACCTTTATTTTACTAGGAGAACAAACATGAAAATCAAATTACTGAGCTTAATAACCGTTTTTTTAATGCAACCACTGTTCGCCGCAGAGCAGAGTGTCACGCTTGATATACAAAACATGACCTGTGCAATGTGTCCTATTACGGTCAAGAAGTCATTGACTAATATTGAAGGTGTTAGCCAAGTGGCAGTTTCTTTTGAAAATAAAACCGCAAAAGTGTCTTATGATGATGCGCTTACAACAACAGACGTACTAACCGCTGCGACAACAAATGCAGGTTATCCTTCCACTGTTCACAAAGATAAATCCAGCGAGGAAGCAAAATGAGCGACTGTTGCCAAAAAGAAAATAATCAGCCAAATGAATATGATTTAATCGTGGTTGGTGCAGGTTCGGGTGGATTTTCGGCTGCGATTACCGCCGCAGAACGTGAAAAAAAAGTTTTATTAATCAGCTGCGGCACGATTGGCGGAACCTGCGTCAATGTTGGCTGTGTGCCTTCAAAAACTTTAATCCGCGCCGTTGAGTCGGTTCATCTGGCGAGGCAGACAAAACGCTTTAATGGCATATCGAGCCATGCAAAAATTGTTGACTGGGAAGCCTTAATCGAGCAAAAACAGGACTTGGTGGATGCACTTCGCCGGGCAAAATACAGTGATATTTTGCCCGAATACCCCAACGTCACCTATTTGGAAGGCAAAGCAAAATTAGATAAAAGCGTGGATAAAACCAGTGTTGTAGTCGATGGTGCATATTATCATGCCAAGCACATCATCATTGCAACGGGTTCATCAAATGCCATTCCACCGATTAAGGGGCTAAAAGAACTTGACTATTTAGACAGCACGGCTTTACTGGATAGCAAACAACTCCCTGAATCTTTATTAGTCATTGGTGCTGGGGTGATTGGCTGTGAGTTAGGGCAAGCCTTTTCCCGTGCGGGGGTAAAAGTGACGATCTGTTGTCGCAGTCGTTTATTGCCGGATGAAGAGCCTGAAATCAGCGATGCCTTAGAAGGTTATTTTCAGGAAGAAGGCATAACAGTTTATAAAGGCATTGAATATCAAGAGATTAAACGCAATGGCAGTGGCTATGAATTATCCTTTGCCAATTCAACGGAAAAAGTCTGTACTGAAAAAGTACTCGTTTGCACGGGCAGAAAGCCCAATACAGCCCTACTTGGTTGCGACGAGGCGGGGGTTAAGCTCAATTCCAAAGGCGGTATTGAAGTCAACGAATACTTAAATTCAAGTAACCCCGCTATTTATGCAGTCGGTGATGTGACAGGCAGAGATATGTTTGTTTACATGGCGGCTTACGGGGCTAAATTGGCAGTCAACAATGCCTTGGATGGCGATGTCATGGCTTATGATGCCAGCGCAATGCCAGCCGTTACCTTTACTGATCCGCAAGTAGCCCATGTTGGTTTAAGCGAAAAACAAGCGCGGCAAGCGGGATTTGATGTCAAAACCAGTGTTTTGCCTTTATCCCAAGTGCCTAGAGCCATTGCAGCACGCAATACCAATGGCATGATTAAATTAGTCGCGGATAAAAAAACAGATCAACTGTTGGGGGCGCATATCTGCGCCCAGGAAGCGGGTGACAGTGTACAAACAGCGGTACTGGCGATTAAAACTAAAATGACAAGTAAGGATTTGGGAAACACCATTTTTCCTTATCTCACAATGGTTGAAGGTTTGAAGCTGGCAGCACAAACCTTTGATAAAGATGTGAATAAACTTTCTTGTTGCGCGGGGTAAAAAGCCTAACAAAAACATGCACTCGGACAAAATAAAGCTACGTTCGTTCCTCACTACGCTTCATTTTGCCGGTGATGTTAGGCGTTCGGGCTAAAAGATGACTGGAAAGGGAAATGCTTGATTTAGCGCAAAGGTTTTTGATTTCGGTGTTGATGGTATTGGTGCCATTTTCCGCGTTTGGCCGGGTAACGGTTCAAGCGGCAAACGAAATTATCAATGGCACCATCGAGGTTAAAGCAGGTGCGTATTCTGCGTACCGTTTGCAACTAAGCAAAGGAGATGCCTTGCTAGTTAAATTTAATGTCTCTGGAGGGGCAAACAACAAGGCCAAGGTGTGGTTGCTAGATTTGCAGAATTTTCAAAAGTTCAAAGCAAGACAGACCTTCAGTTACTTGAAAGGAACCGGCGGTGAAATTAAAAACGCCGCCGGCTACTCAATTCAAATACCAGAAACCAATATCTATTATTTGGTCGTCGACAATCAAAAGGCATGGTTGGCCAAGCGATCAGTAACGACGCAAGCGATTAGGGTGTCTCCAAGGGAAACAGAAAGAGAAAAGGATCTTAAAGAAAGAATAGAGAAATTTTACTTTGCTTTAACCAAAATGTATGAGTTTGAGGACTTTGATGTTTCGGTAAAGCTATGCGGCTTTGAAAATGCATATTCAAATCCAAACATCACTTTGTGCTGGGAATTGCTTAACTCTCTTTCTAGTCAGCAAATGCCAAACGCCTTTACATTCGTCCTGCTCCACGAGATTGCACATAGCCTTATGAATATATGGCGTTATCCTCTATACGATAATGAAGATGCGGCAGATGAGTTGGCTACAGTGATGGCCATTATGCTTGGCGGAGAAAAAGTCGCATTAGAAGCGGCCGCATGGTGGGCAGAGCAGGACGCAGCATCAATGGCACGTCAGAAGCTTTGGATCGACGATAGACACACAATCTCTCCACAGAGGGCCAGAAATATCGTCAACTGGATAAACAGAAAGGATCAATTAATGGGAAGGTGGTTAAAGTTCCTTGCGCCAAATATGAAAACTGAAATGCTTGAGGCCATTGTGGCAGGAAAGCTGCCTTACAAATTCGCCAATATCGATATAGCTAGGTCTGAATTGGCGCTTCGGTAAAAAATGCCCGAACAAGGCGCTAAACTCGGACCGTTTTCGTCGCTGCGCTCCTCAAACGGCCGGTTAGCGCAAGCGTTAGGTGCAAGGAAAATGATGGCGCCTTGTATCAACTATCTATAAAAAGACCATCTATCTAAAGGAGAAAAACATGTCTGCAAAAATCAGTGATCTAGAATTCTTGTCTTGGCAAGAAGGCATCGATCGAATCGATAATGCGCTAGGTAGCTTGGGTATCAGGTCGCTTTCTGAAGATAGCGCCCCAGTTATTACATCAAAAGACCCAATTGCTAAACGCATGAAAGAAACACTAAGCATAAAGGGGTTGCCAGATGGGTTCTCAAAATGGCAGTTACCTGTTTATTTTGAAGGCGAAGGCGCACAGTTCTTTATTACGGTCGCTGAACCCGGAGTAGAAGCAGATGAGCACGCGCACTCAAATGGGGCTGCAATGCGCTTCATTGTAAGTGGTTCAATTGAATATGCAGGCACAGAACTAACTCAAGGAGATTGGATGTTCATTCCAAAGGACACATCATATTCATTCAAAGCAGGCGATATGGGGGCAGTAATGTGTTACTGCTACCCTTGTTGCTGCGTGCCGAAATAGCACCTAACAAGGCAAATTCACTCGGACTGCCCAAAGCTGCGCCGCTTCGCTATACAACTTTGGGCATCCGGTGATTTGCGGCGTTGGACAAAATAAATGGAAAAAAGCGGTGGTTAATTGCAAGGAAACACCCACATTACGGCCTTAATTAAATAGAAAGGCCAAACAGGAAATCAAGCCACCCGATCGGACTAAGGAAAAGTCGATGTCCAACACATTGAAAGCGATATTTCAGCGGCATTATCCGGCCTATCGGCAAGGGCGCGGTGTCAGCCGCGATCAGCACGAAGCCGTCAACGCGGTCATGCGCTGCGGGGAGCCCGAGCTGGGGAGCGAGTACTGGCGCTGCCAGAACGACGATTACACCGAGCACAGCCCGCACGGATGTCGGCACCGGAGCTGCCCGCGTTGTGCAAAAAACTATGGGGAGACCTGGCTTGAGCGGGTCCGCGAGCGCCTGCTTCCTTGCGACCACTTTCACGTCATCATGACGCTGCCGCACGAGCTCAACGCGCTCTGGCGATACAACCGGCGCTGGAGCAACGACGTAATGCTGCGTAGCGCGGTCGAGGCCGTGCAGGAACTGCTGCGTGATGCGCGCTATCTGGGTGCCGAGGTCGGCGTGCTCGCCGCCGTCCACACCTGGGGACGCTCGTTGAGCTTCCACCCGCATGGACATCTGATCGTCAGCGGGGGCGGCCTGCGCGATGGCCGCTGGATCGACGCGCAAGGCGACTATCTGCTGCCGGCGGCGGTACTGAAGGCCAAGTTCCGGGGCAAATGGCTGAGCTGGGCCAATGCCGCCTACGACACCGGCGCCATCACGTTACCGACCGATTGGACGGAGGCCGACTGGCGGCGGACGCTGCGTGCCGTCGCCAGGAAACGCTGGGCGGTACGGATTCAGGCCGGGTATCGCGCGGGGGTGGGTGTGAGCGACTATCTTTCGCGGTATGTTCGAGGTGGGCCGATCAAAAACAGTCGCCTGTTGAAGGGGAATGGAGAAGACGTGCGCTTTCGCTACACCGATCACCGAGACGGAAAAACCAAAACGATGACGATGAGCGCGCCGCATTTCATCGATCGGGTGCTGTCGCATGTGCCACCGAAAGGGGCGCACACGGTGCGAGGATACGGGCTGTACGCCACCAACGGCCAACCAAAGCGGACGCTTGCCCGGACGATGCTGCCGACCGGCGAAGCGCGGATGCATGCCCGCACGAAGCCCGTGACCCCGAGACGCTGTCCGCACTGTGGGGCGCCTCTTCTGCACGCCTACAGCACGCGGCGTGATTTTTCTCTAATAAGGAGAGTCCGGGGCGCGTCCATTGTCCAACAAGACGTTAAAGCCGACCCGCCGGATGCCGTGCCCCCGACTTGGCCGAACGCGAGCCACCCGCTCACGGATTTTTTTTGCGCCTCGTACGGGCGGCTTAACTAAAGCGTTATGTGCCTGCGCAACTTTAAAGATCAGAGGAAGATTAAAGAGTGATACCTGAATTGAATCAATCTGGAGTTTTACCTCCGTTTATCCCAGAACAAGGTCCAACAGACCCAGCTGGTATGGCTCCTTATCGATCGACAATTACTGAATTTGTAAGCCGATACGCTCAGTCACCCGAAAGAATAACTATACTTAGAGGGTTGTTAGAGTATCGACAGAAATTGAGAGAGATTGGTATCACTAATGGTTTTCAATGGTTGGATGGCAGCTTCGTAGAAAATGTAGAATTAAATCGCGGGCGGCCGCCAGCGGATGTTGATTTAGTCACTTTTGCAATGAGGCCGACGAAGGACTTAGAGATATGGAAAGGAATAGTCAATGACAATATAGAACTATTTCTACCAAACGAATCTAAGGATCGGTTTAAGTGCGATGCGTACTATGTAGATTTAAATACTCACCCAATACATGTCGTGAGTAACACAAGATATTGGTTTGGTTTATTTTCCCATCAAAGGGAATCGTATCTTTGGAAAGGAATGATCGAAGTTCCCATTGTGTGTGCAGACGGAGACGCTTTAGAGGTTTTAGATAGGGGGATTGGCAATGACTAAAAAGCTTAATATAGATAGCCTGTCTTCTGAAATCACCGCAGTGAAGGGGCTTTTAAGTAGTGCGCAAAAATCCGAAGATATAGTTGGTGAAATGCAGCTGGAGCATCGGCTTAAAGAACTATCTCTGAAATTAGAATCGCTGAAAAGCGATACCATTGCTGATAATAGCGCTAGTGTCGCACTCTTCTTTGGTGGGCAGCCAGTTTTAGGATCAAAAGGTATAGCAGCTGAATTTGCAGGCTTGGCCTTAGAGCAGTTCCAAAATTTAATAGCAAAGGTTTTTGCTAACAATGAACTTGGTGCGTTAGGTGAAAGAGGAAAAGTCCCTTTCAAAGCAAATTCAGAATTGATGGTTACGGGCCTTGCGCGAGGCTCGTTTGGCTTTGTTCTCGATGAAATGAGTGATCAAACGCAGCTTGAATCGTCACAGTTGTCACACGTAATAGATAAAGCATCGTTCTTGCTTAGAGACACAGCGGCGCAAGACGAGGCCGTGTTTGAGGCTCTTCTAGAAGAGTTAGAGCCAAGAACCTTAATAGCACTCAAAGAGTTCTTCTCAAATTTAGATTCAAATAAAGCAACCATAAGAGTTGTCGAGCAAGATTTAGATTTTATCCTTGATGGACCAGCAATACATCGGGCGAAAATTCGAACGGAAGCCACTTCTATCGAAGAGAAAACAAGTGACATCGAGGGAATACTTGTAGGATTCCTACCTGAACACAGAAAATTTGAGCTACAAGACAAGATCGGCCAACTTTATTATGGATCAGCAACAAAGGAGGCCGTTGATCAGTTTGTAAAAGCTACTGATACCGTGATAGGTAAGCCTTGCTTAATTAGAGTAACAATAAAAACTGTAGCCCCCTTGAATCGTCCTCCAAGAGAGGTCATTCGATTGCTTGAGTTTCTACGTCTTGGAGAGTAAGCACATAACAAACGCGTCAATTAGGACGCTCGCAAGCTCGCGCCTATTACGCGGGCGTTATGTACAAAAAACAAGGAGATCATGATGTCTGAGAAAGCAAAATTTAGGTACTCGGCTCAAGATGGAACTCTTGAACTAGAAGGGTCAGAGGAATTCGTTTCGCAACACTTCGAAACTCTTACTGACATTATCCGATTGATTTCGAGGCATACCATAATCGAACAGCAGAAGGATCCCCATGAGGCCGAAACAGATTTAGCCGATGAAGGTGAACAGGATCCTCCGGCAACTGGTACGTCATCTGGACCAGATACCATTAGCAAGTTCCCTGCAGTATTTGCTGAGATAAATGGCAAATTGAAGATCGTTTCTGATATCCCTGGCTCGTCGAAAAAGGAAAAAATGGCAAATGCTGCGATCCTTTATTGCTACGGCTCCAAGTTGATCGGTGATGAACAAGTGCCTTCAACAGAAATACGAACTGTCTGCGAAGAACACGGCTGTATTGACGCTACCAACTTCGCGAAGATCTTTAACGATAAAACCATTTTTCTTTCCGATGGTGTGAAAGGCGGAAATAAGCAGATAAAGCTCACATTTCAAGGAGAGAAAAAGGCAAAGGCCATGCTGATCGACGACTTGTATGAAAATTGAGGAGTTATTAGCTAATTCGTTTCCACAGGAGATTGTGGAACACATCCTCTCTTCTTATCTAGAGGTGGAGAAAGGTTATCGCTTGGAGAAATGGAAGCCGAGTGAATTAGATGCGGGGCATTTTGTCGAAGCTGTACGCCGACTGATCGAACATGCGCTGTTCAACTCTTATACGCCATTCAGCACTAGCCTAGGATCGTTCAATCAGGGTGTTCTAAATAGGTACGAATCATCAACCGGCGATGAGTCTTTCCGGATACTCATTCCAAGAACGTTGTATGCAATGTATTGCGTCAGAAACAAACGCGGGGTCGGTCATATCTCGAGTATTTCTCCAAACAAAATGGATGCTAGCTTCATTCTCTCGTCCACCAAGTGGGTCTTGGCCGAACTGATACGAATCGCAGGAGCATCAAGCCCCGATGAGGCGGAGAGGCTGGTAAGCCAAGTAACTGAGAAGCAGGTTGATCTTGTCTGGGATGATGGCGAATCATTCATGATATTAAGCAAAAAGCTCAAAGCGTCTGAGAAGGTGCTTATAGCTCTTTACAAGGAAGACAAAATCGATCTTGAGGTTCTCCGGATTCGCGTTGAATACAAAAACAAGTCGAACTTCAAAAAAATTCTTCTTGCACTAAAGAAAGACAAATTGATTGATATTAATGATGCCGGTATATGCAAGCTGTCCCCATTAGGTGTGGTGTCGGCTGAAGCTATTGTGAATGGTACATAACAATGCCATACACATGGACGTCAAACTCTCCGCTTCGCTCCGAGTTTGTCGCCAGTGATGGCTGGCGTTAGGCCATAAAGGAAACTCAAGAAATGAGTGAAGAAACAAAATTTTTTACATGCAAGCACTGCTTAGGTGCGTCTGTATGTGATTGCCCAGCCTGCAAAGAAGCCAAACCCTTTGTTACAACACTGTTGTACAAAGGCGAGGGAACAATGGGGTTCTCCCCCGTTAACACGGACACATCCAAGAAGAGGCACACTGTGCCGAGGAGGTGTTCATGTCGAAGCGAAGAAAGTTCAGTGCGGAGTTCAAGCGCGAAGCGATTGAGTTGACCCGTCAGCCGGGCGTCAGCTGCCGCCAGGTGGCTCTGGAAATCGGGATCAATCCGAATCTGCTAACCCGCTGGAAGCGAGAAGCCGAAGAGGCGAAGGGTAAGGCCTTCGGTGGGTCCGGCAGCCCACGCGACGAAGAGATCGCCCGGCTGAAACGGGAGCTCGCAAGGGTGAAGAAGGAACGGGATTTTTTACGCGAAGCGGCAACGTTCTTCGCCAAAGGGTCGTTCTGAGGTACCAGACGATTCAACGTTGTCGCAGTGACTTCCCGGTTCGCCTGATGTGCTGTTGCCTGCACGTGTCACCCAGTGGGTATTACGCCTGGGAAGCCCGTGCGCCGAGTGCGCGTGAATCGGACAATGCGCGTCTGCTGATGCGCATTCGCGAGATTCACGACGACAGCGGCGGCATCATCGGCGCCCCACGGATGCACGAGGATCTGGTAGCCGAAGGGGAAACGGCCAGTCCGAACCGCATCGCCCGCCTGATGGCTGCCCATGGCATTCAAGGCTGGCCGCGCAAGCGGAATCGGCGATTCGGGGGTTCCAGCCAGCGTCCGGAAGGGATCGACAATCGCTTGGAAAGGGACTTCACGGCGCGGGAACCGGATACCAAGTGGGTGACCGACATTACCGAGATCAACACGCTCGAAGGCAAGCTGTATCTGTGCGTGGTGATTGATCTGTTCAGCAAGCTCGTCATCGGCTGGGCCATGCATCACCGGCAGGACCGGCACATGGTCATCCGCGCGGTGGAGATGGCCGTCTGGCACCGTCAGGAGCCCAAGGACGTAATCCTGCATTCGGATCGCGGCTGCCAATTCACCAGTGGGGATTACCAGCGATTTCTTACCGGGAAAGGGTTGATCAGCAGCATGAGCGCCGTCGGTCACTGCGGCGACAACGCGGCCTGCGAGGGCTTTTTCGGGGTGCTCAAACGTGAGCGGGTTCACCACCGACGCTACCGCACTCGGAACGAGGCGCGGGCCGACCTGTTCGACTACATCGAGCGATTTCACAACCCCAGGATGCGGCGTAGAGTCGCCGCACAGGATCAGAAGTTTTCATCCCTTTTCAAACCGTCCGTGAAAACGGGGTAGAACCCATGGGGCGTTCTCAGTTATTAAGAATCATCGGGAACAAGGGCTACCCTTATTATTCAGAAATGGAAACAAAAGATGTAGAATATGAATCTCTTGCAAGGCATTGGGTTAACTACCACATGTGTTCTATCTGTGGTGGACAGGGGGCGATCTATGCAGGTCCATCAAAAATTATTCACAACACCAATGTTAATGATGTCACATCTGAAGATGCTGAGTTAAATCTTGAGCTAGAAAGCATAGTGTTAAAAAGGATTGAATTAGAAAAGCAATTGGTCTCAGAAAAATCTAATGAATTAGAGAAACAGATGGGTGTGATTAAGTTAAAGATTGAGCTAGAACAAGAGAAAGCGAAGAATTCAAAAGGGTTGATCGCTAAGTTGCTTGGAAAATGAAATGATTGGCCTAACAAGGCAAATGCACTCGGACGGCAAAAAGCGCCGCTCCTTCGTCGCTCTGCTTTTCGCCCCCGGTGATTTGCGACGTTAGAAAACAATATAGCCAAAGTGAAATAAATGAAATTCAATTTAAGTCTTGTCGGTCTCGTATATATATTACTTGTTGCGAGCGCATACGCCGATTCCTGGGATGTTACTCGAAATGAACATGGAATAATTCTTCAATCAGATGAAAAAATAATATATCTAGGAAAGGACTGCGATGCCATGTCGCCTCTTTATGGGGAAGGTATGTGGTACTGGAAAGATAGCGATCTTGTTGCTGACTTATCAGATAAAAAAATATCCTTCACTATTGGTGAGCCGCTTTATTCTGATAGGAGGTGCGAGAAAAATCCTCCCTATTCCTCAGCATCATCAAATTATCATGAACAAGCGGATATTGATTGCAGCAATATAGATATAGAGAAAGAAAAAATAGCCTGTTATGTTTTGACCGTCGGCCCAAAAGCATGCAGCCAAGCAATCTCAGAAAATAATCCTAGTTTTGCTTCTTCTATTTCACAACGAGTTTCACTATCTGCTGCTTGCACGGCAGCGGTGAAGACATCTTACGCCAAACAATATGTAGCCGACGACTTTCTATGGAATGTTACAGATGAGCTATTAGAAACAGGATGTTCAACAATGACGGATGACAATTCGGGATTCTTCACAAAACTCTTCATTGGAGTGTCATCATGTATTACAAATGTCGCAATTTGGGCGGCACGATTAGACGCGGCAAATGCTTGTGCAAGAAGAATTGAGCAGCAATGCGGAAGATAATTTAATTTCTTAGTTTCAAGTTTGAACCGCGACAGTAATTAATTTCCATAAAAGCATTCCTCTGGGGTGCGATAGCCGAGCCGCTTGCGGGGCCGGCGATTGAGTTTGTCGGCGATGGCGTTGCATCTCTGCTGGGTCAGCCCGGCCATGCTTTCCCCCTTGGGCAGGTACTGCCGGATCAGGCCGTTGGTGTTCTCGTTGGTGCCGCGCTCCCAGGAGTGATGTGGGGTGGCGAAGTAGAAGCGCACCGGGGTGTGTTGCTCCAGCTGCGCGTAGCCATGGAATTCGGTGCCGTTGTCGGCAGTGATGGTCTTGAACCGATTCGGACAGCGGGCAATGAGCTTGGCGGTGCGGGCATTGAGCTCGGCAGTGGTGCGCGCGTTGAGCTGACCGATCATCAGGTATCCGCTCTTACGCTCGACCACGGTGACAATGCAGTGCTTGCTGCCTTTGCCGAGCACCGTGTCGATCTCCCAATGACCAAAGCGGCGTCGGCCTTCAACACCCTTCGGACGTTCGCTGATGTGGCGTTTGCCCGCCAGGCGGCCCCGACTGTCGTAGGCGCCATAGCGTTTACGGCGTTGCTTGCCAGCCTGGCGCAGGTGTCGGTACAGGTCGCCCCCTGCGGCCTTGTTGGCCCAGACGTGCAGGTAGATGGTCTCGTGGCTGATGTGCATCTCGCCGGTACGACGGAGATACCCTGATATTTGTTCGGGGCTCCATTGTTCGGTGCGCATCAACGCTTCGACCCGCTGAAAATGTCGCCGATCAAAATGCCCGTTGCGGCGCGAATTCGAGCGCCGTGTCCGGGTACGGCTGTCCGCCTTGGAGGGCCGATAGTGGCCATCGTTGCAGCGGTTGCGATTCACCTCCCGGCAGATCGTGCTCGGGTGGCATCCCACGGCACGGGCAATGGCGCGCGCGGACAGTCCTTGCTTACGCAGCGCGGAGTTTAGCCGCCCCTCCCCACAACACCCTGCATGCGGGTCCGCACAGGGCGTCTCACTGAGAATAGTGAAGCTTGATCCACCCATCGGGCAGCGAGATAAGCCCCTCGGTTTTCAAATAGGCATTGGATAATTGTAAAGCCCCCTGTTTTAGTGCCAGCCTAAATTTGAGGTTTCCGGGTGGTGGTGGACCCTGTAATCGACCGGGGTCATGTGGTCGCCGGTGATGGCGCGATCCTTGATGACATCAGCTACGCACTGGCTGAAGCAACCGTGCCGACGCCGGGCGTGATAGGGCTGTTGCTGGCGGGTGGTCTGGCCGGGTTTCGTTTCCGGCGGGGGTGACAGGGGCTGCCAGGGGGCGGATTCGCAGGGTTGGTAACGCAGAAGGGGCGCCGATGGGCGCCCCTTCTGCGTTACCGGCCAGCACTGGCGGTCAGTCCAGATCAAATTCGTTCTTGTAGTCGAGCGTGAGAGACGGGTCCTGGTCTTCCTTGCGCAGGAAGCAGTTGCCGACCGCAAGGCATTCGATCTCGGTGCCCATGAAGCAGTGGAAGGCGTCTTCGGGCGTGGAGACGATGGGTTCGCCGCGCACGTTGAAGCTGGTGTTGACGACCACCGGGCACCCGGTCTTTTCCTTGAAGCGGCTGATCAGCGCGTGATAGCGCGGGTTGGTGTGTTGATGCACGGTCTGGATGCGCGCGGAGTAGTCGACGTGCGTGATCGCCGGAATCTCGGAGCGAGGCACGTTGAGTTTCTCGATGCCGAAAAGGGCGTCCTGTTCCGCAGTCATCGGGATGCGCTTGCTCTCGGCGACGTCGGCGACCAGCAGCATGTAGGGGCTGTCGCGGTCGTGGTCGAACCATTCGGCGACGTCCTCGCGCAGCACGGACGGGGCGAAGGGGCGGAAGGACTCGCGGTACTTGACCTTGAGGTTCAGGGTGCGCTGCATCGTTGTGGAACGCGGGTCGGCGACGATGGAACGGCCACCGAGCGCGCGCGGGCCGAATTCCATGCGGCCCTGGTGCCAGCCCAGTGCCTTCTCGTCGGCGAGCGCCTGGGCGGCGGCTTCGATGATCTCGTCGTCGCTCATGACTTCGAACTTCGCGCCGACGGCGGTGAGGCGGCGTTTGGTGTCTTCGAGGTCGTATTCGGGGCCTAGGTAGGAGCCCTTCATGCTGTCGAGCGGGTTGACCGTGCGCGGCGCGCCGGCCTGTAGGTAATGCACGGCGAGCGCGGCGCCGAGGGCGCCGCCGGCGTCGCCGGCAGCCGGCTGAATCCAGATGTTCTCGAAGGCGCCATCACGCAGCAGCTTGCCGTTGGCGACGCAGTTGAGCGCGACACCGCCGGCCAGACACAGGTTCTTGAGGCCGGTTTCCTTGGCGATGTTGCGCGCCAGCTTGATGACGATCTCTTCGGTGACCACCTGCACGGACGCGGCCAGGTCCATTTCGCGCTGGGTCAGCGGGGATTCGGGTTTGCGCGCCGGACCGCCGAACACTTCGTCGAAGTGCTTGTTGGTCATGGTCAGGCCGGTTGCGTAATTGAAGTAACGCATGTTCAGCCGGAAGCTGCCGTCTTCCTTCACGTCGATCAGGTGCTTGGTGATCAGATCGACGTACTTCGGCTCGCCATAGGGCGCGAGGCCCATGACCTTGTACTCGCCGGAGTTGACGCGGAAGCCGGTGTAGTAGGTGAACGCGGAGTAGAGCAGGCCGAGGGAGTGCGGGAAGTGGATCTCGCGCTCCATGCGCAGCTCGTTGCCGTCGCCGATGGCCAGCGAGGTGGTCGCCCATTCGCCGACGCCGTCCATGGTCAGCACCGCCGCCTTTTCGAACGGGGACGGGAAGAAGGCGCTGGCGGCGTGGCTGAGGTGGTGCTCGGAGAAGCGCAGCTTGGCGTTCCAGTCGGCGTTCTTGTCGAGCTTCTTCAACTCCTTGATGAGCATGTCCTTCTGGAACAGCTTTTCCTTGATCCAGACGGGCAGGCCCTTGGCGAAGGAGACGTAACCCATCGGCGCGAAGGCCAGATAGGTCTCCAGGATGCGCTCGAACTTCGGGAACGGCTTGTCGTAGAAGGCGACCAGATCGACGTCGCCCGGCGCGCAGCCGGCTTCCTCCAGGCAATAGCGGATTGCATTCACCGGGAATTCGGAGTCGTGCTTCTTGCGGGTGAAGCGTTCCTCCTGGGCGGCGGCAACGATGTTGCCGTCTTCCAAAATGGCCGCAGCGGCGTCGTGGTAATACGCCGAGATACCGAGAATGCGCATTCGTCTCCCCTTAGAACAGGGTGTAGATGAACGGCGCGACCGCAGAGCCTTGCGCCAGAATCAGCAGACCACCGAGCAGCAGCATCACCAGAATGATCGGCAGCAGCCAGAATTTCTTACGGACTTTCAGGAACTTCCAGAGTTCGGCGAGAAAAGACATGAGGCGTTCTCAGAATTGGTTGTTGAAGCTGTCGGCGGGGAGCGTGGGCTCCTCGCGATATTCCCAGTAGGTCTGGGCATTGGGTTCCATGGTGCGATTCATCGGGTCGCGGCCAAAAAGCCGCATGCCGATACCGATTGGGGCAATCAGTATGAAGTAGATCACGCCGAGGACGATGGGGCTGACGATCATGCCAAGCAGTTCGCCGAACCGCATCCAAAGGCGGTTCAGGGGAGTGAGCAGGTTCGAATTCGCGAGGCCCAGTGCGAGGAAAACCAATGCGATGGCAATCAGTAGATAGGGGGACCATGCGTCGTGGCGCATGTATCGCCAAATCGCGAGGACGCAAAAGACAATCGTGAAAAGGAGGCCGAAGGAACGATTGGTGGGGAGTGCCGACTGATGCATACGAACGAGATTTATGGTGGTGAGTTTGCTCGCCAATTCAAATTCTGGTTTTGGCTGGCGAATCGGTGTTGTAGTTGATCGTATCCTAGCCGATTTACACTGGCTTTCGGGGTGCTCCCGGTGAGGTAATTCGATCAATCGCGTCTTAGTGCATCTATTACAGCGATTGGTGTCGGGTAGGTACGTACGATGTACCAGGACGAGACCATGAAGGTGAGTATGGTCGAGGCTTGAATGAAATAGGACGCGCGTTCGCCAATGAAACCGGTGGAGGCAGCGAGTACCGCAATCAGGAGCGAGAATTCGCTGATCTGTCCCAGACGTACCCCCATTTCCATCGACAGGCTGGGCTTTTCTCCGGCGGCCGCGAGGAGGCGACGAAATACCCAGGGTTTGATGGCGAGTAGCACAAGCGCGAACAGGGCGGCGGGTAGCATCACGCTGCCAAGCATCCCGAGTTCCAATGCGCCCCCGAGACTGAAGAAAAACACGACGAGAAAGAAATCGCGCAAGGGACGCAGGCTGTCGGCGATGTATTGCGCGATGGGACTGGCGGCAAGCGAAATTCCGGCGATGAAGGCCCCAATTTCGCTGGAAAGGCCGATCCCCGCGCTGAGTTCGGCCAGGCCCAGGCACCAGCCGATGGTCAGCAGGAAAATGTATTCACGGATGCGGTCGAAGCGTGCGAAAAGCCGATTCAGCAACCAAGCCTCGACCAGGAAGGCGGCGATCACCAGCAGGATCAGATACACACCGAGCAGGGCGATGTCGGTGAGCACGCCTTCGCCACCCTGATGACCTTGCAGCAACAGCAATACCAGGATGGCGATCAGGTCCTGAAGCAGCAGCACGCTGGTCATGATCTCCCCGGCGTGTTGGTGGTGCAGCACGGTGGTCGGTAGCAGCTTGATGCCGATGATGGTGCTGGAGAACATGGCGGCTGCGCCGATCAGCAAGGCCTCCTGCGTGTTGAAGCCGGTGATCAGCGCCGCGCCGATGCCAACCAAGGCGAATACCGTTGAACTGGCCAGCGTGATCATTGTGGTCTTGCGCAACAGGTGGACCAGTTCGCGTGGTTGCAGATCGAGACCCAGCAGGAACAACAGGAAGGTGATGCCGATGTGGGAGATCTGCTCGACCAATTCCAGGTTCGGTATCAGCCCGAGCACCGATGGCCCGAACAGGACGCCAAGGGCGATATAGGCAAGCAGCAGGGATTGCCGGGCATATAGCGCCAAGGTGCCGAGCACGGCCGCTCCGGTGAATATCAGGAAGAAGCTGAAGACGATCGGGTCGTGCATGGACTGGGATTGGCGGGGAGGGTGTCTACAAGGGTAGAGCGTTGTCCCGACATTAGGCAAAGGCAGAATCACCTTTTGGGATGCGGGGAAAGCACGACGACCGGGTCGGTACACGCGCGCCTTGTGGTGCCCCCGCAGGCGTTCAGAGCAGGCGTGCGCTGGATACCCGGACTTCGGCGAAATGGTCCTTGAGCCAACGTTCCACTTTGTGTCTGGACTGGGTGTCGACTCCTTCGATCTGCTGCTGGCGGACAATGTTGCTGACCATCAGTTCGAGTCGATACCGATCCGGAGTGAGGTGCCGGGACAGCAGTTCGATCGCGTCTGGCTGACCCGGTCGAACACGCGGCAGCGTCAACGCGACCGACTGGATGTGTTCACAGATGACGTTGGAGAAGGCGGGCCGCAGGCGCTGCGTGACTTCGGCCTTGACGATGTCGCCGACAATCTCATAAAGATGCTGCGCGCTGGCGAGCAGGTCCTTGTCGATGCTTTCGCGTTCCTCGAAATATTCCAGTGCAGGGTAATAGCCGAGGCCGTCGGCTCGGCTTGCGCGATCCATCTGTCGCGCCAGATTGGGTCCGATGAACTCGCAGATTTCCCCGACTCGGCTGAGCAGATCATTGTCTTCCACACTGACTTCGAGGCCGATGCCGACGCGGACGATGACGATGTTGCCCATGATGAGGATGCGGTCCTGATCAGCGGCCCTGAAGCCGGTTAAGGTGGCGGAACAGATGATCGGTGAGCGGCTGGATCTGGCGGCGCATCACCGAACCGACCGCATCGCTGTGTGCGAATACCTGAGTCACCACCGCCTCGTTGCAACGTGCAAGGGTGAGTATGGCAGCGATCTCGTCGCGCAGTTCGGGGAACTCGGTCAGAACCTCGGCCAGATCGCCTTCCGGGGTCGTCAGCAGGGTATCCACCTCGGCATGTACCTCCTCGATTTCGCGGCTGCGAAGCTCCCGGTTTTCGTTCGCCGCGCCAATGCTGAATCGGTCGCTCATGACATTGAGCAGGGTGGATACGACGGCTTGCGTAGCGGGCTTGTCGAGTATGGCTTGGGCGGTGGCGAGGAAGGCCTGGCCGGGTGCGGAGAAGCTGGCTTGCAGCCGGGATGCGATCGGGTTTCCGTCGCCCGATAACGCGCTCAGCCGTGCGTCATACGCCGAAGACGCCGGATGTGCAGGCCGGGTTTCCGGAAGGTCGTCCGGGGTGGCGGCGAGAAATCCGACACGCAAGGCGTTCTTGCGCTGGCCGGCTTTCCACAAACGTTCGCGGGTGGCTGCGTCGATCAGGCCCGGTTGCAGTACCAGGCGGACACTCTCCATCGCGTGTGCCGGGTCTTCTTCAAAAGGCAGAAATTCGACCAGGAATTCGGCGAGCACCGGCCCCATCGTGCCTGCCGCGACGCAGGGCCGGGCGAGCATGCGTCGGGCATTGTCGGAGGTGGGCAGACACCACCAGGCGCGGCGCGCCAGTTCGTCGGTCAGGCTGTCGGCGTGGACCACGGCGACCACGGCTTCGGGTTCGCCCAGGCGCAGCAGGTCTTCGAGCCGGGTATTGATCTGCCCGGTGCGGGTCCAGCGTTTGATGTAGATCGGATAACCGCCGGGCGATCCGAGGATGTGCCCGGAAATCGCTTCCCGGACGTTGCGCAGGTATCGGTCGGCGCGCTCGTTCGGGTTGAGTTTCAGTCTGGCTTCGCCGCGTGGAGACAGGGCATGCAGGACCATTGGGCCTTCATCGATGCGAATCGCCTGCACTTCATTGGCAAGCAGGACATTGATGCGCAGGTCATCTTCGGCGGACAGCGGCATTGTCGTGAGGCTTATTTTGTCGGTACGTCGCCGGAGACATCGGTGGGCGGCACGTAGCCCGGATCGTTGGGGTTCATGAAGATGATGCGTCGCTCCCCGGGGGCGATCTCGGCGTAATCCATGACGCAGTTCTGCAGCAGGTCGGCATAGACAGGCGAGACGATGACCTTGACGTCGGCGGTCTTGAATTCGATGTCGTCATCGGTGGCATTGTCGAAACCGATGGCGTATTCGATCTCGCCGTTTTCCTTACGCTGGGCGGCGACGCGCAGGGACATCCCCTGGGTGTTGCCCTGTTCGGCAGATTGGCGGATGAAGTCGGCAGCGTCGGCAGTGATAGTCAACATGGTGAATCTCCAAATGAATTCCGGGGAGCGTAACGAGTGATGTGCCCGGCTTAAACCTTTGATGCGTCCGCGTTCTTGTGGCGACGAACGAACTCGACGAACCGCCCGGCCCAGCGATTACCGTGAACGTCGCGCAGATGGGTATAGCTGGCGAGCAGATTGCGATACAGGTATCCGTCGTGTCGGCCATCGATGCCGCTGCCACGCAGCACTTTGTAGGCATAACGTGGCGCGCCGTCGATCGGGTTGAGCGAAGAGTAATGAAACTCGTGAGCGGGAAAACGCGCCGTTTCCAGGTTGGGCCACGGTGCGTCGGCGGTCTGTTCGAGTTCAGTGTAACCGCGCCCGACCGGGCGGCGATGCATGGTCACGTCGGCGGGGATCACGCCAACCATGTCGGCCCGCTGATCGTCCCAAATGATTGCCCGACTCAGATACATCAGACCGCCGCATTCCGCGTAGCAGGGCAGGCCGGCGTCGATGGCCTGTCGAATCGCGATTCGCATGGCGGTGTTGTCGGTGAGTTCCTGCATATGACGCTCGGGAAAGCCGCCCCCGAGGAACAGACCGTCCACGCAGGGTAGGGCGGTATCGCGCAGGGCGTCGAAGAACACCAGATCTGCGCCGGCCTTGCGTAACGCTTCGAGGTCGCTGGCGTAATAGAAGGCAAATGCCTCATCACGCGGGATACCGATACGGACATCGGGGGCACGGATTCCACCCTCTGCCGGGACGGCGATCAGCGGTGCGCTCGTGGCGGCAATCTCCTCAAGCGCATCCAGATCGATCTGAGAGGCGATGATTTCGGCGATCCGGCTTACCTTGGCGCGCGCCTCCGGAGATTCATTGCTGGGTACCAGCCCGAGATGCTTTTCGTCGATGTTGAGACGTGCATCGCGATGCACCATGCCGACGATGGGCAGGTCCAGATAATGTGCAACCACCTCGCGCAGCCGCGCCGCATGGCGTTCGCCACCGACCCGGTTGAAGATCAGCCCGGCGATGCGGATGTTCGGGTCGAAGTTCAGGTACCCCTGAATGACCGGAATGACACTGCGGGTCATGCCTTGAACGTCGAGCACGAGGATGATCGGGGTATCGAGCAGGGCCGCCAGGGCCGCGTTGGAACCGTGTCCTTCCAGGTCGATGCTGTCGAACAGACCCATATTGCCTTCGATCAGTGCGATGTCCGCATCGGAGGCATGGGCTGTGAAGTAATCGACGAGTTCAGCGTCCGTCTGGGTATGGAAATCCAGGTTGTGGCAGGCACGACCCGATGCCGTGCCCAGCCACAACGGGTCGATGTAGTCCGGTCCCTTCTTGAATGCCTGCACGCGCCGACCACGCGCCCGCAACGCTGCAACGATTCCGATCGACAGCGTGGTCTTGCCCGACGATTTGTGGGCAGCGGAAAGCAGGAAGCGGTTCATGTCAAAAACAGCTTAATCGCAGAGGCCCGGGGTCGCAGAGATGGCAGAGATTGGAACATCGCGGATGGGAATGCTGAAAACGCGAAGGGCGCAAAGAAAACTCTTTGCGCCCTTCGCGATCTGTGCGTCTCCGCGACGAATGCGGTTACGCCGCTTCCTTGGTGTGGTGCGGATCGACCGCCTTGTCGCTGAGGTCGGTGGGCAGGAAACGAAGGATCTTCACACCCATAGTGACCGCGAGCAGGGCGACGGCAATGCCCCCGACACCGAGCATGACTTCAAACAGGCTGGGCGAATACGCATTGACCCCGCCATCGAAGAAGCTGCTGCTGACCACTTCGTATCCTGGAAAGACGTTCAGCGGATACGCCTGGCCACCAATCAGGGTGACATACATCTGCGAGAGGCCGCCAATGATGACCAGGGTCGCTGCGGCGGAAATCATGCTGCGGCTCTTGCCCAGGGTCGGATGCCAAACCAGGAACATCGGGATCAACATGCCGATCAGCACCTGGCCGATCCAGAACAACTGGGTGTAGATGCCGCCGCTTTGCAGGAAGAAGTCTTCGATACCGTGACGCTTGGTGTGATACAGGCCGGTCAGGTGATAGACGAGCAGGAAGTAAAACGCCGCCGCGACGAACACACCCAACAGGTTCTTGAGGCGATAGACCAGTTTGTCGCCCAGGGGACGGGCGGTCCACTTGTACGCAGCGAGCAGCACCAGAATGAAGAAGGCCATGCCGTAGGCGAAGGAGTTGATGATGAACATCGGCGGATAGATCGCGGAATCGAACGCGTCGCGGGCGACGATGAAACCGAAGATTGCACCGGTACCGGTGGTCAGGATCAGACGCCAGATGAAGGCGGCGTAGCCGGCGATCTTGTAGTACTTGCCCATGCTGCGATCCATCTGGAACCACAGATAGACACCGGTGATGCCGATGAAACCGGTGTACAGCAGCACGTTCCACGCGAAGATGGATTTGAAGTTGTACACGGTCATGGCCACGATCAGGCGATCGGGACGACCGAGATCGAGCACCAGTACCAGCAGACCGCCAACCAGCAGTGCGATGGCAAGCAGGGAGGACAGGCGGCCCAGCGGCTGATAGATGTGGCGATTGAACACGGTGCCCATGGAGGCGATGTTCAGCGCGCCGGAGGCGGCCACGATCAGGAATACGGCGAACACATGCGGCGTGCCCCAGATAACCTGATTGGACATGCCGGTGATCCAGTGGCCAGCGTGTTCCATGGTGAGGGCGGCACCGGCGCCGAAGGCGGCGATCAGCGCGAGGATGCCGACCAGGGTGTAAAACCCCCGGCTGTCTCCGTCGATTTCCAGATAGTCGATCTTTTTCATCGTTTCGATTCGTGCGGTTTGGGCGTCAGAAAAGGGGGCTGGACGAGGGGTGGAAAACCGTCGTTACAGGCCCTTGTAACGCACGCCGGTGTTGAGGCCGAGGTCGGCACGCAGTTCCTTGGTCGCGTGCTGCTTCATCTGCTTGGCAATGTCGCTGTTCGGGTCTTTCAGGTCGCCGAAGGTCAACGCCTGGTGAGAACAGGCTTCGACACAGGCAGGATTGCGATCATCGTCAACGCGATGTACGCACATCGTGCAGGCTTCGACCGTCCCCTTGCCGCGCGGGGCGTATTCGATCTGGTTTTCAATGGTCTCGTGTACGAACGAGCGCGCCTTGTAGGGGCAGGCCATCATGCAATAACGACAGCCGATACAGATGTGCTTGTCCACCAGGACAATGCCGTCTTCACGACGGAAGCTGGCGCCGGTCGGGCAAACGTCGGCACAAGGCGGGTTTTCACAGTGCTGGCACATCAACGGCAGGGTGTGCTCGGCGCTGGTCTGTTTGTTTCGGATGGTGACGCTACGAATCCACTGCGCGTCGGTCTTGGGACGCGGATCGTGCTCAACGCTACCCCAGCCGTTTTCGCTGGCACAGGCGTTGACGCAGTCGTTACAGCCATCGGCGCATTTGCTGGTATCGACCAGAATGCCCCAGCGCTGCGCGCTGGTGACCGCTTCGTCCGCCGGCTTTGCCGAGGCTTCACCGGTATAGAGCAGCGCACCGGAGGCCAGTGCGGCACCAGCGGTGGCGGCGGTCTGTTTGATGAATTCGCGACGCCCGCTGCTGACCTGGCGGTCATCGTGCGTCGAATCGATCTGCTTGCTCATGGGTGGAGTTGGCTCCCAGAGTGTGTCGTTGGCTGACATGGACCGCGAGGGGTCACTGTCCGCCGTCGGGCTGCGATGCATGGCAATCCCAGCAATCCAGGGTCACACCGGTGTAGGCGTGACAGGCATTGCAGAAATGCTCACGGCTTTTGACGCTGACTTTCTCGCCAGCGTCGTTCTTGGTTACGTGGCAGCTGATGCATTCCTTCAGGCTGAAGCGCGAGGTGCGAACGCCTTCGTGCATGGTGTCGTCACGTTGATGCTTAAGCCGATCCATATGGACCCGGCGCATCTCATCTTCCGGAAGGACACAGGACTCCTCACCTTCGACCGCACTTTTTACGGGCTCGGGGAGGAGCGGGACCGGCACACCCGCAAAAACCGCCGCACTGCCGCTAAGCAGCACGGCGGCCATTGCGAGGCCGAAGAGGATGTTGAAACGTTGCGATTTACGCATCTTTCTCTCTCTGACTCGGACCGGAGTGGGGCTTAGCCCTCACCCATGGCCATGTCGATGTAGCCGGTCGGGCACACGTCGGAGCAGATATGGCAACCAACGCACTTGGTGTAGTCGGTGTCCACGTAGCGACCGGTGGTGGCCTCGTTCTTCTTGACGCGGAACACGGCGTCCTGCGGGCAGAAGATGACGCAGTTGTCGCACTCGAAGCACAGACCGCAGGACATGCAGCGCCCCGCTTCTTCCTGCGCCTTCTCGGTCTCAAGACCGATCACGCGCTCCGCGAAGTGCCCCAACACTTCCTCGGAGCTCGGAACGACTTCTTCACGCTTGTAACGCTCTTCGAACTTGAAGTGACCGAGGAACATATCTTCGGCGTGAACGATTTCCTGGGTGGCGCGGTTTTCGAAGTTGTGGACCGCGAACTTGGCACCGGAAGTGCCCCAGTCGGAGTTCTCATGGGTGTACGGAGCCGGATCCAGGCCGGTTTCGTGCAGCTTCTCCATCAGGTCCCAATGATGCACGTCAACCTTCGGGCGCGCCTTGAGCTCCTTGTTCGCGAAGTAACCATCGACCGAATCGGCAACCACGGAAGCCTGGCCGATCGCGGTGGTCAGGAGGTGGGGGCGAATGATGTCGCCACACACGAAATGACCCGGTTTGTTGGGCACCTGGTAATGCTTGTCGGCATTGATCAGGTTGCGCTCGTTGGCCATGGATTCGATGCCTGCCATGTCACCACCCTGGCCGATCGCGGAAACGATCAGATCCGCCTTGATGATGTATTCGGAACCTTCAATGGCAACCGGACGACCATCCTGCAATTCGCATTTGGCCATCTTCAGACCAGTGGCGCGACCGCTGGCATCCTTCTCCAGACCGATCGGCATGACGCCATCGTGAATGTCGACACCTTCGTACAGCGCGTCGTGCACTTCGTGCTCGGCGGCGGTCATCTGAGCCTTCGGGAACAGGGAGGTCAGGGTGACGTCGGCACCCTGGCGCTTGGCCGCATGCGCGGTATCGTGCGCGATGTAGCCGTGAATGACCTGTTCGGCACTCTCGTTCGGGTTGATGTTGTCGATGTGACCCAGGCGGCGGGCGACAGAGACGACGTCGATGGAGGTGTCACCACCGCCGACACAAACCACCTTGGCGGCGGTGACCTGAAGGGTGCCTTTGTTGAAGGCATCCAGGAAGGCAACGCCGGATACGCAGTTCGGAGTGCCAGCCCAGCCTTCGACCGGGAGACCACGACCGGTCTGACAACCGATGGCCCAGACGATGGCGTCGTAGTCCTTCTCGAGCTGCTCGATGGTCACGTCTTTACCGACGCGGGTGTTGAGGCGAACTTCGATGTCGCCCATGTCGATGATGCGCTGGATTTCATGGCTCAGGACTTCACGCGGGGTGCGGTAGCCAGGGATGCCGTAGCGCATCATGCCGCCGAGATCCGGCTGGGACTCGAACACGGTGCTGGCGTGGCCCTTGCGGCGCAGCTGATAGGCCGCAGCCATGCCGGCGGGACCGCCACCGATGATCGCGACCTTTTTGCCCGAGGTCTGGTCCGGGCGCTGGAACTTGTAGCCGTTCTTGAACGCGGTATCGCCGATGAACTGCTCGACGGCGTTGATGCCGACGAAATCATCCACTTCGTTACGATTACAGCCGTCCTGACATGGGGCCGGGCAGACGCGACCCATCTGGGACGGGAACGGGTTGGCATCGGTGGAACGACGGAACGCGTACTCGGTCCAGTCCATGCCTTCCGGGGCCTTCTCAATGCCACGGACGATCTGCAGCCAGCCGCGAATGTCCTCACCGGACGGGCAGGAGCCCTGACACGGCGGGGTGCGGAGAACGTAGGTCGGGCACTTGTGGGACTTGTCTTCGTTGAAGATCTTGTCGCCCCAGGAACGCCAGTCGTAATTGCCTTCCTTGAATTTACGGAAGGTGTGGCCTTCGCCTTTGTGGGTCTTACTCCAAGGAGTTGCCATCGTTACGTCTCCTCTAACTGTCTGAATAGGCTTCGGTGGCGGGCGACATGCGCCCATTCACCTGTGTTGATTGGAATGTTCGGGTATGCGGTAAAGGTTTGCGCCGAGCGTTATTCGTTCGGTGCGCCAAGCACCAGGGCGTCGCCGACGACCTGATGCAGGCTGATGATCTGGTCCATGCCCATGCCGTAATACGGCAGGACCTTGGCGAACTGGGTCTTGCAGATCGCACAGATTGCGGCCATGTGCGTGACGCCGTTCTCCTGAATCACGTGATTCAGGGCTTCCATTCGGGGCAGCGCACCCTTGACGCGGACCTCCATCAGGTCGTCGGTGAGCAGACCGCCACCGCCGCCGCAGCAGAAAGTGCTTTCGAAGATGGTGTCTCGCGGCATGTCCACGAACTTGTTCGCGGAGGCACGCAGCAGGTCGCGAGGAAGGCGGTACTGTCCACCCGGCTTGTCGCCCATGCGCGAGGCGCGGGAAACGTTGCAGGAATCGTGGAACGTGAGCACCTTGTCGTCGTTGGCTTCCTTATCGAATTTGATCGCGCCCGCAGTGTGAAGCTGGTGCGTGAATTCGACGATGTGCTGCGGGACCGGATAATTCGGATCCAGGAAGTCGAACGGGCCGGCCAGCGTGTTCCAGAACGAATAGGCGACGCGCCAGGCGTGGCCACATTCCCCGACCACCAGGCGCTTGACGCCCAGGTCCAGGGCCGCCTTGCGGATGCGCTCGGCCTGCTTCTTCATGTTCTCGTAGGAGCCGATGAACATGGAGAAGTTGGCGGCCTCGGAGGCGTAGGAGCTCAGCGTCCAGGAGATGCCGGCGGCGTGGAAGACCTTGGCGTAGCCCATCAGACCGTCGATGTGCGGCTCGGCGAAGAAGTCGGCGGACGGGGTGACCAGCAGCACGTCGGCGCCGTGAACATCGACCGGGACCTTGATCTCCAGGCCGGTGTCATCGAGCAGGTCTTCTTCCAGACCTTCAAGCGTATCGACCAGCGCGGGCTCAGGCAGACCCAGGTTGTTACCGACGGTCTGCGCCTTGACGATGATCTCGTTGTTGTACTTCGAACCCAGGCCAACGTGATCCATGATCTCGCGCGCCGCCATCGAGATTTCGGCGGTGTCGATGCCGTAAGGGCAGAACACGGAACAGCGACGGCACTGCGAGCACTGGTGGTAGTAGGTATACCAGTCGTCCAGTACTTCCTTGGTCATGTCGACCGCGCCGACCAGCTTCGGGAAATACTTGCCCGCGAAGGTGTAATAACGACGATAGACCTTGCGCAGCAGGTCCTGACGACCAACCGGCATGTTCTTCGGGTCGTGGGTGCCCTGGAAGTAATGGCACTTGTCGGTGCAGGCACCGCATTTCACGCAGGAGTCGAGAAACACCTGCAAGGAGCGGTATCGGGAAGCGAGGTCGCCCAGTTTGGCAACGGCTTTGTCTTCCCAGCCATCTACGAGCTCGCCGGGGTAACCCAGCGGTTCGTTATGCGCCGGTTTGGCAACGAACGGCCCGCCGTTGTTCATGATCCCTTCCTGAAGGACGGGAATCGTCGGGTATTCGCGGAACGAAGGGGTTTCGAAATCAGCCACTTTGTGCTCCGTAACCTTTGTCGGTATGAATTGGGTCGATTATTCGGCGCGGTCGGCGTCTAGTCCTGCAGCCCAAGGGGCCAGGTGACGCTTCTCGCGGGCGTTGTCGACCTGGTTCAAGGTCGGGCTGAAGAACACCCCGGGGGCGTGCAGCAGCTTGCTGATCGGGAAGATGATCATCAGGATCGCAACCAGCAGGAGATGGATCAGCAACAGCGCGTCAGACGGAAGGCTGTGGGACCAGTCGAAGCGCATCAGGCCGAGCAGGAAGGCTTTCAAACCCACGATGTCCACATGCGACACGAAGGTCATGCTCATCCCGGACAGGCCGATACCGAGCAGCAAAGCCAGCATCAGATGGTCGGACGGGGCCGAGATATAACGAATACGCTCGACCAGGATGCGGCGACCCCAGAGCCCGGCAAGTCCGGCCACCATCGCGAAGGCGGCATATTTGCCGAACGGCTGGATCAGCACGACCCAGGCCCAGACCGGCTCGGTGAAATAGCGAAGATGACGCGCCAGGACCAGGAACAGGCCCATGTGGAACATCCAGCCGAACAGCCAGATCCATTTGTTGGACTTGAACAATTGGCGGAAGAACACGACCTCTGTGGCGACACGCAGCACGACACCCGTCTGGGTGGTGGGCGCGGGCATGGTCGGGATCTTCAGCGGCGCAGGGGTGCGCGCATATTGAGCGATCTTGCGACCCAGGCCGGCCACCAGAAGGATGGTCGCCGCGTAGAACAAGATGGCGTAGAGAATGCTCAGGAACGACATGTTTCCGGATCTTCCAGTACGTCTGAGAGCGCACGATCTTGAAAGGGACGCGCGCCCTGTTGAATTCGGTGTTGAAGCGCTCGGGACCGCTGGGTCCTGGGGCGTTCAGATATGTCTCGTTGTGGTGTTCCTGCCGGCTTGACGAGGTGCGTCAAACCGGCAGGAAACTAGGCTGTTTAAAGCCCGAACCGGAGTGCGATCAGACGCAACCGGTCGGCTTCGGCAGGCCGGCGTACTTACAGGCCTGCTTGGCCGGGCCGTACGGGAACAGTTCATACAGGTACTTGCTGTTGCCCTTGTCCTTGCCCAGCTTCTTGCCGATAGCCTTGGTCAGGACGCGGATCGCCGGGGCGATCTGGTATTCCTCGTAGTACTCACGCAGGAAGTTGATCAGTTCCCAATGATCTTCGCCCAGCTCCTGGCCGTCTTCCTTCGCCATGACAGTGGCGACTTCCGGAACCCAGGTGGACAGATCAGCGAGGTAGCCTTCTTCATCAACTTCCAAGGTCTTGCCGTTAACTTCGATACCCATGTGTAAATCCTCTTCGCTTAAGTTGCGTTGACCGGGCTTGCGTCCGGCGGGATGACAATGCTCGGGGTCTTCAGACCCAAGCCTGAACGGCGCTTTTTTCGACCGAGAGGTCGACGAAACCGCCGTAATCGACGACTTTGATACCGTCGATCAGCTTGGATTGATCCAGACCGCGAGCGGCGAGATCCGGTCCAAGCACATAGATTTCACGGTCGGCCAGTGCAGCACTGACCTTGTCCGCGATGTTGGTGCCGGTCACGGCGCCGACCACGGCATCCTCAAACAGAAGGATGGCGGAGCCGGCGGCGGACAGACGGAGACACGATTCGAGTGAATTGCGCTCGAACGGCGATTTGTTGACGGTGTGCAGCATGATCGCGATTCTCCTTTAGAAGCTCAGGACCACGTCCTGATCGGCCATGACTTCGGCCAACTCAGCGGAACTGACGAGGCGGATGGACGGCTTCTCTTCGTAGTCGTCATCTTCGTCTTCCCAGGTGAGTTCCATGAGGTCATCAACGGTCAGGCCACGGGCCTCCAGGGACTCCTTTTCGACATAAAGCTTGGTGACTTCGTAGTCGCCGAGCGCCTTGTAGGTCGAAGAGAAGTTCTTCATGCCAATGCCAGTGGTGTTCTGGCCATTCATGATCTGGTAGACGCCGTCGTCAACGAAGGCGAGGCTGACATCCTGGTCGAAGGCCGCGCCAATCAGCACGACTTCGAGGGACTCGAGCGCGTAGACGGTTCCGTAAGGAGCCTTACGGTTCACGTACATGAACTTTTTGATTTCGGACATGTTTTCTACCTTGCCTTAGTCGCCGAACACCACCAGACGATCCGCCTGGATGCCGCCCTCGATCAGCTGACCGAGACCGGAGATGCGGAACGCCGGATGGATGTTGTGTGCGTCCTTGCCGTTGCGGCTGGCTTCGTTCTCGTCGAGCAGACCGCGACGCTGAGCAGCAGCGACACAGACGACGAGGTCGAGTTCATGCTTTTCGGCAAGTTCGGCCCACAGGTTGGTGATGTTGCGATCGTCCTGCGGGGGCAGGCCGAGTCGCGTCGCGTTGTTCACGCCGTCGTGATAGAAGAACACACGAAAAATCTCGTGCCCCTTCTCCAGGGCGGCCTTGGTGAACTGGTACGCGGAGTCCGCCGTCTGATGCTGATACGGACCCTCGTTTACCTGAATCGTAAACTTCATCTCTAAACCCTCTGTTTCGTAACCGGTTTCGATTAGAAACGGATGTGGGTGGAAGAGTTGAGGCTACGACGCGCACCACGCCAGTTGTCGATGTGGAACTTGGTGAACGGCAGGTTGGTCAGCTCGAAGAAACGCGGCCAGCCGATGCGCTCGATCCAGTCGTTGATGCGCTCCCAATCCTTCGCGTCTTCCTTGTAGACCTTCAGGATCTTCTTGACGATCGCGGTCGCTTCCGGCCAACGCGGCGGGTTGTTCGGCACGCCGGAGGCAACCAGACGCTGGAAGGTCGGCTTGCTGCGGGCGTTGGAGTGGTTACCACCGACCCAGATGGCGAGCTTGGAGTTCTCGGCGTCGTTGATCTGCATCGGCGGGCAGGGCGGGAAGCAGGCACCGCAGCAGATGCACTTCTTCTCGTCGACTTCCAGGGACGGCTTGCCGTTGACCATGGCCGGACGAATCGCAGCAACCGGGCAGCGGGCGACGACGGACGGACGTTCGCAGACGTTGGCAACCAGGTCGTGGTTGATCTTCGGCGGCTTGGTGTGCTGAACGTTGATGGCGATGTCACCCTGGCCGCCGCAATTGATCTGGCAGCAGGAGGTGGTGATGTGGACGCGGTTCGGCATCGTGTTGGTGCGGAACTCGTCGATCAGCTCGTCCATCATGGACTTCACGACACCGGAGGCGTCGGTGCCCGGGATGTCGCAGTGCAGCCAGCCCTGGGTGTGGGAGATCATGGCGACCGAGTTCTTGGTACCGCCGACGATGAAGCCGTTATCGGTCAGTTCCTTGATCAGCGGGGCGACCTTGGAGCCGTCAGCGACCATGTACTCGATGTTCGAGCGGATGGTGAAGTGGACATAGCCGTCGGCGAACTTGTCGCCGATGTCACACAGCTTGCGCAGGGTGAAAACGTCCAGGATGCGCTGGGTGCCGGCGCGGACGGTCCAGATTTCTTCGCCGCTGTAGGCGACGTGCTTCAGGACGCCCGGTTGCGGGTGCTCGTGATACTTCCACTGGCCATAGTTCTTGACCATGGTCGGGTGCATGTACTGGAAACCGTCTGGGCAGCCGGATTCGATGGGCTGGCGAGAATGCATTGCCATGCGTAAACCTCCGAAAGAGCAATACGTTTAGATACGTGTATCGCGGTATTTGGTTGGTGGGGCGCTTCCCGTTCGGATGAGCGCCCCACTGCGAGAGCTTGGTGACTCCCCGATTAAGCGGGGAGTCGGGAACGATCAGCCGGCCTCGGCCTTGCGTTCGAACCACTTGGCGGCCTCTTCGTCCCAGGTATCCATGCGGACGTAGGAGCACTGACGCGGCTCGGCAACCATGTTCGGATCGACATCAATGCCGATGCCTTCCAGGAAGTTGACCAGACCGATGCGCTCGATCATTTCACCGGTACGTTCGTGCTCGAGGGCGTTCTCGGCGAAGAAATCGATGGTCTCTTCGGCCAGCTCGACCAGGGACTCGTAGTCTTCGTCCGTTTCCAGCTTCTTGAACGGAACCACGACGGTACCCATCAGGTCGCCGATCTTCAGGGTGCGCTTGCCACCGATCAGGATGGTGACGCCGTGATCCTTGCCCGGGTGCAGGGCTTTGGGCATGACGTTCAGGCAGTGCATGCAGCGCACGCAGTTGCGGTTGTCGACTGACAGCTTGTCATCGTCGGACAGGGTCATGCAGCTGGTCGGGCAACGGGTGATGACGTTGTCGATGACGTACTGACGGCCCTTCTTGGCGATGAACGCAGCCACTTCGGCTTCGTCGATCTGGATGTCGTCACGCCAGGTACCGATGACGGCCATGTCGGCGCGCTCGATGGCGTTCTGGCAGTCGTTCGGGCAACCGGAGACCTTGAACTTGAACTTGTACGGCAGGGCCGGACGATGGACGTCGTCGGTGAAGTTGTTCACCAGCAGACGGTGGATCTTGTGCTCGTGGGCGCAGGACATCTCGCAGCGGGCCGCGCCGATGCAGGACATCGCGGTACGGACGCACGGGCCGGCGCCGCCGAGGTCCCAGCCGTATTCGTTGATTTCGTCAAAGAAATGCTGGGTGTTCTCGGTGGTGGTGCCGATGAACATGATGTTGCCGGTCTGACCGTGGAAGGTCTGCAGGCCGGAACCGTACTTTTCCCAGGAATCGGCAAGCTGACGCAGCATGGAGGTGGTGTAGAAGTTGCCCGCCGGCGGCTGAACGCGCAGGGTGTGGAACTCCTTGGACTCGGGGAAGGCGTGGCCGACTTCGGAGAAGCGCGGAATGATGCCGCCGCCGTAACCGAACACGGAAACCGTGCCGCCTTTCCAGTAACCCTTGCGGGTTTCATAGGAGTGCTCCAACTGGCCGAGGAGGCTGTTGGCGACTTCATTGATGCGCTTTTCAGGGTGCTCGTCACGCAGGCGCTTGAAGCCGCTGATGAAGCTGGGCCATTCGCCAGACTCCAACTGGTCAAGCATGGGGGTTTCGTGCTTGTTCATGGTCTCTCCTCAATCCGGGAAGTTCATAACGAGATTCGACATCGCCTTCGACCGCCTGAAGGGTGTTTGAGCCGCGAACGGCTCGGATCAGGTCGGTGGCGCTGGTAGCGTGGGGCGCGACAAGGTGGGGCACACCGGGCGCGATACAGTCGTCCACACTACGAGTCGGCGCGGAGTTTAGAAGAATATAAGTGGATGGGAATACCCTGCCGTTGGGGTGTCCCGAGAACCCGGGCTATTCCAAAAGGGATAGGTGTGGGCGATGTGGGGGATTTGGCGTGCTCGGCTCGGCGGTTCTTGTCCCGGATGGGGCTTGAATTCGCCAATTGGAACCTTACTTAGAGCGGGGCGGTGCCGCCTTGTCGTTTCGGTATAGTACCGCTCCGTTCGTGTTCCGGCTCAATGTTGGCGCGATCACACCTTATTTACATGTGTATGCGGACCCGCCGCATGCCGGTTCCGGGAGCAAGTCGGATGTTGTGGTTGAGTGAAGTGCTGATTCAGCACCACGAATTGCAGAACTTTGATGAACTGGTGGTCGTGATCCGGGATCGCGCCCACAACGGCGAGTTGTTCTTCCGAATGGATGTAAAGCCACCGTTTACCGATACCCCTGACGATTGGGAAGATCGTCTGGAGTCGGCGTTCACCTCGGCGGTCAGATAGGGCGATCTGATGAATTTCGAAGATTTCGGAATCGACGCGACCGGTTTGCCGACGCCGTTTCAGGGGGATCAGTCGGAATGGTTGTCGCGCTTGTCGCGGGCCGAGACGCGACTGGCCCAGATCGGACCGGAAGGTGCGGCCTTGGATCTCGCTGAGGCGCAGCTAGAAAAGGCGCGGGCGCTTGTCGCCCTGGAGCGCGGGAATGAAGGCTGGCCGCTGGCGCGCGTCGCAGTCGATGTCTTTCTCGATGCACAGCGCTGGGAAGACGCAGTCGATGCCTTCGATGTGCTCTTCAATGCCGAGCAGGAACAGAGTCTGGCGGCGCTGGGCCAAGGGCTTTGGCTGGCTGTCAGTTTTCCCATCGACGTGGAGCTGACGCTTTCCATGTTGCACCACGTCATCGATGAAACCCCGGACGATTCCGATGGTGCGGCCGTTGCTGCGGCCACGGCGGTGTTCCTAGCCGATCTTCGTGCCAAGGATGACCAGCGTGAGAATCTGGTGTTCTTCGCCAATCAGATGCTCGGCAAGGTTGCCCGCCGCCATAGCAAGGTCGAGAGCCAGTTGCAGTTTCAAGCCTGGATCATGCGTATGGAGCTGGACGATCCGGACAAGTTCCTGGTGCGCCTGCGCAACGTCATCGATGTGTTGGCGCAGGAAGACTGGTGGTTTGACCGCGATGCGGTGCGTGCCTCCATTCCCCAGGATTGATCGAGAGAAGCAGGCGATGTTCTGGCAGGAAAAAGACGACGACAAGTTTGTGCTCAATGACGATGTCGTCGATGTGATCTTCGAGTTGAAGGGAACGGTCGTTCCGATCGATCACGGCTACGTGCTGGCCCGCGAATTGATTCGGCAAATCCCCTGGTTTGAACATGAAGCCCAATGCGGACTGCATCAAATCCACGTTGCCGCCTCGGGAAACGGTTGGGAGCGCCCGGAAGCGGATCAGCAGGGGACGATGTACATCTCCCGACGCACCAAGCTGGTTTTACGCTTGCCGAAGCCACGTATCGCCGAGGCCATGAACGTCCTGGAGGGCGCAGAACTCGATCTGGACGGCTGCGTACTCACCGTGGGTAAAAGCAAGACCCGACCGTTGTCCACCTTGACGACGCTTTTTTCGCGCTATGTAATTGCCGATTCGCCGCAGGACGAGGGCGCTTTTACCCGGCATGTCGTTGCCCAGTTGCGCGATCTGGATATCCGCGTCCGCAAATTGATGTGTGGGAAGTCCAGTGTATTGCGGACCCCGGACGGCGATCTGCACGTCCGTAGCGTGATGTTGGCAGACCTCGATGTCGACGAGTCTGTTCGCCTTCAGCAGCATGGGATTGGCCCCGGACGACACCTTGGTTGCGGACTGTTCATTCCTCACAAAGGTATCGAGGCGGTCAGTTCAAAGCAGAGCGACGGTCATAAGGACTGACGCCGGCGAGTTTTTGCATAACCCGATTTTGATCCATCCATTTTAAAGAGGAGTGCCCTGATGGCCCTTGAAATTAACGGTAAGACCATCGAGACCACCGAGAACGGTTTTCTCGTCGATTACAACGACTGGAATGAGGACGTTGCCAAGGCCCTGGCCGCCGAAGAAGGTATCGAGATGACCCAGAAGCATTGGGACGTCGTCAATTACCTGCGTTCCGAGCACATCGACAACGGTGGCAATGAGCCCAACGAGCGCACCATCCTCAAGGCGTTGTCGAAGATGTGGGACGAGAAGGTTTCCTCGAAGGATACCTACGACCTGTTTCCGCAGATGCCTTCCAAGCAGGGCCGCAAGATTGTCGGTCTGCCGCAGAGCACCCGTAAGGGCGGTTACTGAGTTCGGTCAACATCGGATCGGTAAAAAAAGAGGCCCCGGGTTTCCGGGGCCTCTTTTTTTGTCTCGAAGGCAGGTGGTTCGCTCAGGATACGGCGGTACGGCGACGGTGAGCGAGCAACGCACCGGCCAGCATCAGCGCCAGCGGTGCCGGAACGGGCACATCGGATGAGGTCACGTCACGCAGCGAGATGTCGTCGATGAAGCCGCCCAGGCTGTTCTCCAAACCAAATGCCGAGAACGAAAGGGTGAGATTGTCGGCGGCGGCTGTGAACACGGTCGTGAACATTTCCCAGGTGGTATTGCTGTCGGCCTGTTCGTTGACCGAATACACCATGTTGCTCAGCAGGCTGCCGGACGTTTCGTCGATGTAAACGAAAATGCCGTTGTCGTTTGGGGTGCTGGTGCGTGGGCGATACCAGAATTCCAGCTCATATTGATGTCCGGCATTCAGGGTCAGGTTCTGCGACATCGAGCTGTTGGAGTTCGCGTTGTGGGAATCCAGCTCGACGTAGCGCGACGTGCTGTGCGCGGTCACGACGGTGTTGCGCTGAATCTCGATGCCGGCACCGCCTGAGGTGTACCAGCCGGGAATGTTGTCGTACACATCCCACTGGCCGTTGTTCATCTGATCCAGATAGATGCCGTTGTGTTCGCCCAGGACATGCGAGGTGGTTTCGAAGTCGCCGTTGATGACGAATGCAGACGCGCTGCTGCTCAGCAGAAGGGCGGCGGCAGTGGTCATCAGTCGGGTCAATCGGGGCAGTGTGCTCATCGGAGTTCTCGGCTGTGATCGGCATGATCACTTGAATGATTTAACAGTTTGCAATCATCGGGCCATAGTTCCGGGTTTATCGGTTTTGATTGATTTCCGACTTCAGCTTTGCCGCTTGGTCTAGGGTGTTATGCGGCAGAAAACATCGGTGCGCTGAGAAAGCGCGTCAGCCGGCTGACGAGTTGTGTCAGCGATTGCCATTCAGTCGTAATCCGCGCCGATCTGGCTGCCGGTTTCGGGCCTTTGATCGTAGCCCTGCGCCTTGCCCCAGAAGCTCATTGCCTTCTGGATCAGTTTGGCGGCGGTCATTTCCGAAACCTGGTGTACGTCACGGGCCAGTTCCACGACATCCATGCCACGCAATTCAATATGCGGATTGGCAAACAGCGCCTCGAGAATGTCTACGCCCTGGAACCAGCTCAACCCGCCAGGTTGTGGCGTGCCGACTCCGGGCACCAGCGCCGGGTCGAAGCCGTCCATGTCAATGGTCAGATAGCCTGGGCCTCGAAACCCCGAGATGTCTTCCATCAGGCGTTGCCAGATCGCCGATTTCTGGAGTTCCCGGTCGCGATAGCAGGTAATCATCGGGTCGCTGGCGATGCGCTTGGCTTCCTCTTCGAAGATGCTGCGAATACCGCACTGCACCACGCGGTGGCCGTCGCCGAGGAGGTGATGAATGGGGGTGGCGTGACTCCAGGGGTTGCCGTGGAATTCACGACGCAGATCGGCATGCGCATCGATATGAAGAATCCAGCCAGGCTCGGGCAGGCGCGCACGGACCAGCGCCGGGGTGATGGCGTGTTCCCCGCCAATGGCGATGAACAGATTGCTGGTTGGCAAGGCCGCGACATGTTCGCGCAGGCGTTTCTGATAGGTGTCGCCGGTGGGATGGTCTTCGGGGTCAAAGCCTTCAAGCACGCTGACTTTCATGTGCCGCGTCGGGCACCAGTCGGCGTCTTCCTCGTAGAACTCCAGCTGGTCGCTGACTTCCAGTACCGAATACGCGGCCTCGCCTGCGCCGGGTTTATGCGACACCGTTTGTTCCAGTGGCACCGGCAGAATAAGGACATCGGCGTCATCGATGGGTGCGTTGGGGAGATCGAGATAGCGGTATTCGGGCATGTCAGCGGTTCTTCGAGACGTTGGGCGAGTGCGGTTCGGCGCTTGGCTGTACGCGATCCGCCTGGGTTGGCAAAAATGTCGGGGCGGGGGTGTGCTCAATCACGGTCGGCGAGTTGTTCAACCCACATTGCGGTCGCACCGGCGACGGCGGCAGGGACGGTGATGAAGTTGATCACCGGGATCAGCGTTAGGATCGACACCATGCCGCCGAATCCCAGGCCGAGCATGCGGCGACCGCGTAAGACATCGATATTTGCCGGGAACAGCTTACCGTGGTTTCCGAGCGGGTAATCGACGTACTCGACTGCCAGCATCCAGGCGGCGAAGATCAGCCACACGAAGGGGATGAAGATCGACACGATCAGCGCCGGAATCGCGCGCAGCACGAAATAGAGCAGTTTGCGCAGTTCAGCGAAGATCATCGGGGCGAGGTCCTTCATCAGCTTTTTCCAGTCGCTCTCGGATTCGATTGGCTGGCCAGTCAACAGCAGCTCCACCTTCTCCGAAAGCAATCCGTTGAACGGTGCCGCGATGACATTCGCGACCAGCGTGAATCCGTAGAAAATCACCAGCATTGCGACCAGTACGAACACCGGCCAAAGCAGGGTGGTGAGCCAGTCCAGCCAATCCGGAAGCAGGGATTGCAGCCAGGTGTCGAGCAGGTCGAGTTGGCCGCTGGCGTACCCGATTGCGGCGGCGAACAACACCGTGTTGATCAACACGGGAACGACGACGAAACGGCGCAGTCCCGGCTTCATGATCAGGCGTATGCCACGAAACAGGTAGCCGGCGCCTTTGAAAGGGGCAGTCAACATGGTCGGTCTCCAAAGCGTAATGGGCGGGGATTCTACCGAGGGTCGCTGGTCTTGGCTTGTCGGTATCCAGGGTGAGGCTGGCCGGCGTGCTAAAGGCTTGCATGTAACGAATTGTTCAATTATTCAGGGAGCCGTGTTTCTGCCATGACGGTCTGTTGCGGCGTTACCGGAACCGCGCTCACAGGAAAGACACCATGAGTTTTCGCTTGCTGATCATCGAGGATGACTTTGCGCTGGCTCAGATGCTGGCGATGCATTTCGAGGATGAAGGTTACGAAGTGGCCACGGCCCAGACCTGTGCCGAGGCCGTCGAGAGCCTGAAAAACGAAGCCAGCGATCTGGTGCTTCTGGATCAGCAGTTGCCGGACGGCGAGGGCATCGATCTGCTTGCCGAGCTCGTCGAACAGGATGCCGATCTGCCGATCGTGATGATGACCGGTGCCCATGATCTGGATCTGGCAATTCGTGCGATTAAGCTCGGTGCCTTCGATTTCATCCATAAGCCGGTCGCGATCCGGGCCTTGCAGCACACGGTCGAGAAGGCTTTGCAGAATCGCCGCCTGGCGCGTGAAGTCGAGGCGCTGCAATCCGAGACCCGGCACCCGGTATCGACCTCCGAATTGATTGGGCGTTGCGACGCGATGCTCACCGTCAGCAAGGAGATTGCGCTGTGTTCGGCGAGTCACGCCAATGTGTTGATTACCGGCGAGAGCGGAACGGGCAAGGAGGTCGTCGCCAACCTGATTCATCACCACAGCGGTTTGCCCGGGCCGTTCGTTGCGGTCAACTGTGCGGCGATCGTCGATACCTTGCTGGAGAGCGAGTTGTTCGGACACGAGAAGGGCGCGTTTACCGGGGCGGTCAGTCGTAAGGTCGGCAAATTCGAACTCGCCAGGGACGGCACGCTGTTTCTCGATGAGATCGGCGAAATGGCGCTGCCGTTGCAGGCCAAGCTGTTGCGGGTCTTGCAGGAACACACCTTTGAGCGTGTCGGCGGCAATCAGCGCCTGACCAGCAACGCCCGCATCATCGCGGCGACTAATCGCGATCTTAACGAGGCGGTGCGCGCGAAGCGTTTTCGCGAGGATCTGCTTTACCGCCTCAATGTCGTGACCATCGAATTGCCAGCTTTGCGCGATCGTCCCGGCGATCTGCCACTACTGATCCAGGGCCTCGTCGAGAAGATTGCCCGGGGGATCCATAAACCGATTCCCCTGATTACCGCCGACGCAATGGGGGTGCTCTCTGCCCACGATTGGCCGGGCAATGTGCGCGAGCTGGAGAACACATTGACCCAGGCCATGGTGCATGCGCGCAAGGATGTACTGACCCCGGATTTGTTCCATCTCGGGGCCGGCAATACCGTTGCACCGACCATTGGGGTGGATGATCTGGATGAGCGACGGATCAAACGGTCGATTGAGGAGGTCGAGCGGGAACACATCCAGCGCGTGCTGGATTACACCGGCGGACACAAAGGCAGGACTTGCCAGATTCTCGCTATCTCGCGTCCGGCGCTGGATCGAAAGATCAGGAAATACGAGTTGCGCGTGCCGGACTGAGCGGTGCGGCGTTAAGCGCCAAGCGGCGAAGACGCCAAGTACCTAAGGAGTTTTGATGCGTAGGCAGGTTCAGCCGCGAACGACGCCGCTTAACGGCACTTCGCGGCTGAAGCCGCTCCTGCGCGCGCTGCGATACGCATCAAGGCGTGATTTCCGGAGTCGGGGTGGGGCCGATGGTGTGGGATTCTGGAGGAATCCAGACGAGCATCGCGTCTTGTCGGTTTTGCAATCGACCGACGCAACCCCCATCGGTGGTTGCAAATCAGCGGGCGCGGTAGACGATGCGGCCCTTGGTGAGGTCGTAAGGGGTCAGTTCGACCTTGACCTTGTCGCCACGAAGAATGCGGATGTAGTGCTTGCGCATCTTGCCGGAGATGTGGGCGGTCACGACGTGGCCGTTGTCCAATTCGACGCGGAAGGTGGTGTTGGGCAGGGCCTCGACGACCGTGCCTTCCATCTCGATGCTGTCTTCTTTTGCCATGTGGCGGGGAACTCTGAGGGGTGAACCGGTAACCCGTCGCCAAAGGCTGGGTTTCAAGGGGCGCGTATTCTGCGTAAATCCTTGTTGCGCTGCAAGTTTGATGCGCCGGTTCCGATATTGACTGGGGTTATTGTCGATAAATGTCATTTATGGTCTGGGTGACTGAGCGAGCATTTCCGATTTGCTGTGAAAGTACGTCAACCCCTTGAAAGTGTGTACGGATTTTGTATTCAATAGATTTATTGAATTGAACTCGCAATCATGTGTTTATGTCCTATGCTTCCATAGGTTAAATTAATGACCAATATGGTCAGCAGTTCCCTGGAGATTCTGCGATGTTCAGTAAACCGAATTTTGGTGCCGTTTTGTTCATGGGCGGCGTGTGTCTGGTGACGTCGTTGGCGCTGGCGGCCGACGACGTCTTGGAAACGGCAATGGCAGAGCGCCATACCATTCCGCGAGAGCAGATCTTTGACGGCGTGGTCGAGGCGATCAATCAGACCACGGTTTCAGCGCGTACCGCCGGTACGGTGAGCGAACTGTATTTCGACGTCAACGATTACGTGGCCAAAGGCGCGATCCTGATGCGTGTCGATGACGCCGAACAACGCGCTGGCGCTGATCGCGCCCGCGCAGGCCTAGAAGAGGCGGAGGCGGTGTCAAGGCAGGCCGCTGCGGAGCATGCGCGGATCAAGAAGGTGTTTGCCGACGGCGCGGTCTCCAAGGCCGAGATGGATAAGGCCGAGGTCAATCTGCGTTCGGCCCAGGCACGGGTGAAGTCGGCCCAGGCCAGTCTTGCCCAGGCCGAGGAGCAACTGCAGTACACCACAGTGGAGGCGCCATTCTCCGGCATCGTCACCGAACGCAAGGTGGCCATTGGCGAGAGCGTGCAGCCCGGGACGCCGCTGATGACCGGGGTCTCGCTGGAAGAGCTTCGGGTTGCGGTGGACGTCCCCCAAGCCTTGATTGAAACGGTTCGCAACGGCGCTCAGGCTCGGGTGATCTTTGGCCCGGACCGTGCGCGCAGCGTGGTGGCCGATCGACTCAATTTCTTCCCGTTCGCGAACGCAGTGACTCATACCTTCCGGGTTCGGGTATACATGAACGCGGGGCCGGAGACGCTCTATCCCGGGATGTATGTGAAGGTGGCGTTCCAGACGGGCGAGCGCGAGCGTTTGCTGATTCCGCACCGTGCCGTGGTGTATCGCGGCGATGTGACCGGCGCATATGTGATTGGCGAAGACGGGCATCCGCGTCTGCGTATGTTGCGGGTCGGAAAGGTGCAGGACGGCGACCTGATCGAGGTGCTTTCCGGGCTGGATGCCGGCGAAAGGATCGCCGTCGATCCGATTCGCGCGGGCGTGCAGCTGAAGGAGCAGCCGAGTCCGACGAACCCGGGTGAAAGCAAATGAGCGGGGGCAACGATCAGGGCGTCAAGCCCATGGGGATCGCAGGGCGCACCGCTGCGAAGTTTCTGCATACCGAGATAACGCCGTTGCTGGCATTGGTGGGCCTGTTGCTGGGCGCGCTGGCGGTGATGATTACCCCGCGTGAGGAAGAGCCGCAGATCAATGTGACCTTTGCGAACGTGTTCATCCCGTTTCCGGGTGCGACGGCGGAAGAGGTATCCGATCTGGTCGCGACGCCGGCGGAGCAGATACTTTCCGAGATCGAAGGGGTTGAGCACGTTTATTCGTCATCCCGACCCGGGATGGCTGTCCTTACGATTCGCTTCAAGGTGGGTGAAAATCGCACCGCAGCGATTGTTCGTCTGTACAACAAGATTTATTCGAATCAGGACTGGCTGCCCGCGAATCTGGGCGTCGGCACGCCAATCATCAAGCCGAAGGGCATCGATGATGTGCCCATCGTGACCATCACGCTCTGGAGCGATCAGACCCGCTGCAATACCTGCGATCTGATCAAGACGGCGCATGCGATCGAAGCCGAGCTCAAGCGCGTCAATGGCACTCGCAATGTGTATACCGTCGGTGGGCCGGAGCGCATCGTTCACGTCCGTCTGGATGCACAGCGGCTCGCGGGGTATGACCTGGCGATGGACGATCTGCGTTTGTCCTTGATTGCGGCAAATGCCTCGGCGTTTTCCGGGTCGTTGGTGCGCGACAATGCGGAGATCCCGGTTCAGGCCGGCACCTTTATGACCTCGGTCGATGAGATCGGTGGCCTGGTCGTGGGCGTGTTCAACGGTTTGCCGGTGTACCTGAACGATGTCGCCGATGTTATCCAGGGGCCGTCCGAACCGGCGCGTTATGTATCGTTCGGCACCGGCCCGGAAGCGGAGTCGATCGGGATCGACAAGCAGGGGGTTTTCCCTGCCGTGACCATCGCCATCGCCAAGAAGGCGGGCACCAACGCGGTCAAGGTCGCTAAGGATGTGGTCAAGCGCCTCGGGCAGCTCGAGGGCATCTTCATCCCCGAGAACGTGCACTACACCATCACCCGCAATTACGGCGCGACGGCGGAGGCCAAGGCCCAGAAGCTGATGGGCAAGCTCACCTTTGCAACCGCGATCGTCGTGGTCCTGGTGTTCTTTGCCTTGGGCAAGCGCGAGGCCGTAATCGTTGGCCTCGCGATTGTCATCACCCTGGCGATGACCTTGTTTGCATCCTGGGCCTGGGGCTTCACCCTCAACCGGGTGTCATTGTTTGCGCTGATCTTCTCCATCGGCATCCTGGTGGACGATGCGATCGTCGTGGTCGAGAACATTCACCGACATATGGCGATGGGCGGCAAATCGCTGGCCGAGGCCATCCCGCCGGCCGTCGATGAAGTCGGCGGCCCGACCATTCTGGCGACATTCACGGTGATCGCCGCCCTGTTGCCGATGGCCTTTGTGACTGGCCTCATGGGGCCGTACATGAGCCCCATCCCGATCAACGCCAGCATGGGCATGATCATCTCGCTGGTGGTCGCCTTCGTGGTGACTCCTTGGTTGACCTTGAAGGTCCTTGGCAAACAGGACTTCAGTCACGCCCACGATCATGCGGGTGACGACAAGATGGATCGCCTGTTCCGACGCTACGTCGGCCCGTTCCTGCGTGGGGAGGACGGCGATCCGCTTCGCAAGAAGCTGCTCTACGGCATCCTGATTGCGATCGTGCTGTCCTTGTCCCTGGCCGTGTTCAAGATCGTCGTGCTCAAGATGCTGCCGTTCGACAACAAGTCCGAATTCCAGATCGTGCTGGATATGCCCGAGGGTACAGCGCTGGAGCAGACCACGCGGGTGCTGGATGAACTTGCCGACCACATCGCCAAGGTCCCGGAGGTCACCGACTATCAGGTGTATGCGGGCACCGCGACACCGATCGGATTCAACGGCCTGGTGCGCCAGTATTACCTGCGTGAAGGCCCAACGGTGGGGGATATCCAGGTCAACCTGAGCGATGCCCACGAGCGTGAGCGATCCAGCCATGAGATCGCGCTGTCGGTGCGGGCGCCCTTGCAAGCCATTGGCGCTAAATATCAGGCGAACGTAAAGATCGTCGAAGTGCCGCCGGGTCCGCCGGTGATGTCGCCCTTGGTGGCGGAAGTCTATGGCCTGAATTACGAAGGTCAGGCGGAGGTCGCGACCAAGGTCAGCGAGATGTTCGCCAAGACTCCGGACATCGTTGACATTGACGACAGCATGGAAGAACTGAGTGCGCGCTACATTCTGAGCGTGGACCGCGAGAAGGCCGCCTTGCTGGGCGTGCATCAGCAGAAGATTGCCTCCGCCGTCACCACTGCGCTTGCCGGTGACGATGTCGGCTTTCTGCACGGCGGCAAGGTCAAGTTCGCCATTCCCATCCGCTTACAGTTCCCGATTGCCGACAAGGCTGATCTGGAAGCGCTGCTGGCGATGAAGGTTCATGGTGTAAACGGGGAGTTGATTCCGCTCGCCGATCTGGTCGAGGTCCGGGAAGCGACGCGCGAACGTGCGATCTATCACAAGGATCTGCTGCCGGTGGTCTATGTGACCGGCGACATGGCGGGCGAACTCGACAGCCCGCTTTACGGGATGTTCGAGATCCGCGAACAGTTGGCCGATCACCCCTTGTTCGACGGCACCAAGCTTGAGCAGTACCTGATCGACCAGCCGGAGAACCCTTACCACTACAGCATCAAGTGGGATGGCGAATGGCAGGTGACCTATGAGACCTTCCGCGACATGGGAATCGCCTACTCGGTCGGTCTGTTCCTGATCTACCTGCTGGTCGTTGCCCAGTTCCGTTCCTACGTTGTGCCGCTGGTGATCATGGCGCCGATCCCGTTGACGGTGATCGGTGTCATGCCCGGGCATGCCCTGCTGGGGACGCAATTCACCGCCACCTCGATGATCGGCATGATTGCGCTCGCCGGCATCATCGTGCGCAACTCGATCCTGCTGGTGGACTTCATCAACGAGGAAGTCCGCAGCGGTGTCGAGTTTGAAGACGCGGTAATCCATGCCGGCGCGGCACGGACCAAACCGATCGTGCTCACCGGTCTCGCCGCCGTGCTGGGTGCGTTCTTCATCGTCAGCGACCCGATCTTCGGCGGGCTCGCGGTCAGCCTGATCTTCGGTATCGTGATTTCGACGCTGCTGACCCTGGTGGTGATCCCGGTTGTCTACTACGCGACCATGTATCGGAAACTTGACCGGATCCTCGACGTTAAATGATCGCGTATGCCTCGATGTCGGTGCCAATGCGCCGGCATCGGGGCATCGTGGGGATGTCGTGAGGAGATGGGCCTCATCAAATCGGGCCGCTGTCGGGCTGTGATATACAGCGCGCCATGAGCGAGCAAGACGAAATCTTCATGAGAGCGGCGCTGGCCCAGGCCGAACGCGCCCAAGCCTTGGGGGAGGTGCCGATCGGTGCGGTCTTGGTGCGTGACGGGCAGGTTGTCGCCGAAGGCTGGAATCATCCGATCGAATCGCATGATCCCACTGCCCACGCCGAGATCGTCGCCTTGCGTGCCGCCGGGCAGGTTCTGCAGAACTACCGTCTGCCGGGTACGACCATGTATGTGACCCTGGAACCCTGTCCGATGTGCATCGGTGCCATGATCCACGCGCGTGTTTCACGCATTGTCTTCGGCGCCCACGATCCGAAGACCGGCGCCGCCGGCGGTGCATTGGACCTCCTGGGCGACCCGACCCATAACCATCGAATCGAAGTCATAGGTGGCGTTCTGGGCGAGGAATGCGGTAATCGCCTGCGGGAATTTTTCAGGCAGAAGCGGGCTGTTCCGTAGCATCAAACGGTTTCAGAGCGGGTGTTAGTGCAATCGCTACTCAATGTTCGCCCTTGGTACGCAATAGCCCGGCAAGGCGGTTACCCTGTTTCTGCGGGCCGCCACGAGGAAAGATTTTGTGTAAATGGCTGCTGGAGCCGCGTTCCCGGCCCCATGCATCGCGGAAGTGTTTGACCATGTCGCGCACCGCAGCCTGTCGGGCGTGGCGTTCGAAAAACGCGCGTAGGTAACGGATCACTTCCCAGTGTTCATCCTCCAGCACCAGTTCCTCGGTCCTGGCCTGCGCTCGGGCAAAGGCTTCAGACCAAAGGCCGGGATCGACCATGTAGCCTTCACTGTCGGTGAGCAGGATGCGGCCATCGACCTCGAGTTCACGCGTCTGCATATTGGGGTAAGCAATGCTGCCCCCAAGTAGTCCGCCAGGGGCGCCGTCGCTGTGATTTTCGGCTTCGACCAAGGACCAAATCTCCAGGCGGATGTCTCCATCCAGTCGGCCACGGAATCGTTCCCGCCCATCGACCAGCACCTTGCCGCTGCCTGGCACGTGTTCGATACAGGCCTGACCGGTGCGATCGGTTTCCAGATCGATGTGTTCGCCGGTATCGAACACCACGCTTACGGGGGTGCGCTTGAAGGGTTCGCCGGTGTGGCGCATGAGGACGTGGACGCAGATCATTTCGGGTTCCTGACTGGGAGCTTTGTGCATTATCGGCATACGAGGTGATGGCCGCGTTATCGTTACCAAGGTCGTCCGGTGGGCCTGGGCTGGCTGTTATGCTCGCGCCATCGTTCAGATGGGGAAAAGTCATGCATGTGTGGGTGGATGCCGATGCCTGCCCGGCGGTGATCAAGGAAATTCTGTTCCGTGCGGCTGAGCGGGTGCGCGTGCCGCTGACCCTGGTGGCCAATCAGCCTTTGCGAACACCTCCCTCCCCGGTGATCCGTTCCGTGGTGGTGTCGGCGGGTTTTGATGTGGCGGACAACTACATCGTGCAGAAGGTACAGCCTGGTGACTTGGTTGTAAAGCCCCCGCTTTTAGTGCCAGCCTAAATTAGAGGTTTCCGGGTGGTGGTGGACCCGGTAATCGACCGGGGTCATGTGATCGAGCGACTGATGGGGCCGCTCCTGGTTGTACTCGGTAAGCCAGGTTTCGGTGTGTTCGCGGACCTCCGAGAGACGTTCGAACAGGTACATGTCGAGCACCTCGGTTCGATAGGTGCGATTGAAGCGTTCGATCAGGGCGTTCTGGGTCGGTTTGCCCGGTTGGATGAACTCGAGGTGGACACCGTGTTGCTCGGCCCAGTCGGCCAGGCAGATCGAGATAAATTCCGGCCCGTTGTCCAGGCGCAGTTGCCCTGGATAGCCCCGGGTTTCGGCGATGCGGTCGAGCACACGCACCACTCGCCGCGCTGGCAGGTTCAGGTCGATTTCGATGGCCAGTGCCTCACGGTTGAAGTCATCGACGACGTTGAAGGTGCGGAAGCGACGACCACCCATTAATGCATCGCTCATGAAGTCCGCCGACCACGCCTGATTGACGTCCTCGGGCACGCTCAGCGGCTCTGGATCTCGTCCGGGTAGGCGCCGCTTGTGCTTGCGTCGCAGATTGAGGTTCAGCATCCGGTAGATCCGATACACCCGCTTGTGATTCCAGTGATGGCCCTGGCGCCGCAACGTCAGGAACATCAACTTGAAGCCGTACGCCGGTTTGCTTTCCGCCAGCGCGAGCAGCGCGTCGATCACCGGTCGATCCCGTTCCCTGTCGGGTTGGTATCCGTAGCTGCTGCGGCTCAGGTTCAGCGCCCGACAGGCGCCGCGCTCGCTGATCTCGTGCTCGGCCTTGGCGTAATCGACCAGGACGCGCCGCTCGGCTGGCGTCAGAGTTTTTTTGCGACGATGTCCTTGAGCACTTCGTGCTCGAGACTCAGGTTCGCGTACATCTGCTTGAGGCGCGTGTTCTCGTGCTCCAACTCCTTCAGACGTGCCACGTCGGAGGCCTCCATGCCACCGTACTTCGATTTCCAGTTGTAGTAAGTCGCCTCGGAAATGCCGTGTTCTCGGCACGCGTCCTTGACCTGTCGACCGCCCTCGACCTCCTTCAGGATTCGGACGATCTGGCTCTCAGTGAAACGGGATTTGCGCATCGGATTCTCCTCATTGCGTGAGCAGTCTACCCGGCGACCTCTAGTTATCCGTGGCACCAATATACGGGGGCATTACATGGTGATCACCGCCGATATCCCACTGGCGTCCGAGGTGATTGATGCGGGTGGGCATGCCTTGAATCCGCGCGGTGAGTTCTATTCGCCCGAGAACATCCGGCAGCGACTGAACATGCGCGATTTCATGGACACGATGCGCAGCAGTGGGGTGCAGATGGGCGGGCCGGCGGCCTTCAGTCAGCGGGACCGGCAGGCGTTTGCGAACCAGCTGGATCGCTTCCTGGCGCGGAAAGTCGCGGATTAGCCGGGCACAAGCCCGGTTCACGATGGACATGGGATGTTGCCGTGTGCTTGGGTCTTGCTGTCATTGCGCCTTAGGACTTGGCTCAGGCTTGCGTGTCGGTTTCGTTCGCCGGGGTATGCGTGCCTGGGGCAAAGCAGGGCAGCTTTTCGATTTCGCTGTAGGCGTTTCGCAGCCAGACGCGAACGCGCTGACGTTCCATGATGCCCAAGGCCGGTCCGAGATCGGCATTGCGATGATTCACCGCAGCCCAGAAGCTGCTGCCAAAGTGATCGATCTTGGTCATGGTTGGCGGGTGTAAGCCGCCCAGATCGACAATCTGCGCGCCAATGGCGTCGAATCGGGCTTTTGCGTCCGATTTATCGAAGGCCTGGAAGTCACGCCCGCGACCATGATTGCGGACCAGGACATAGCTGACTGCGTCGGAATAGTCATCGAGCAGGACATCGAGCAAGGCCAGGCTGTCGTGACCGTCATCCATGACGTGCCAATAGATCAGCTCCAGACCCAGCTCGGCGGCAAGGGCAGGGAGGTCGTTCTGCTTGAACCAGATGCGCAGGAAGCGCGAGGTTTGTGCCGCCAGATCGACGATCACATTGACCTCGGATTCAGCGGCGGCCTCGATGATGCGATCTGCGCTCTCAAAGGCGTCGATGTTCAGCGGTTCGCTGAAATCGCCGTAGAACCGCAGCATCGCACCGTGGGAGCCGTCACTGTCGAAGACCTGGAACGGGATCTCTCGGTCGATATGAAATTGGGCGAGGGTACGGGCGGTGACGGACTTGCCAACGCCGCCTTTTTCGCCGCCGATGAAATGAATGCAGGCCATGTCGGCTCCGGATATTGGGGGCGGTGTGAGGTACGCAAACATCGCGCCATGACGCCCGGATGACGGCGTCGGGCGCCGCGACCCCGGTTTGACCTTGATTGGGCGGGCAGCGCGTCCACGACCGGCGGATTTGGTAGTGCACCGTTGCGAGCGCTCGCCTGCACTGGAATGAGGCGAAGCACCGAATCGGATCGCGGTTGTGCATCGAAATCGGGCATGCCGACGTGTCCGGAACCGGGTTCGTTTTGAATCTGATCTCGGGCTAATGCCTTGGCCGTCGTTCAGAACTGGAAACGCACGCTGCCGATCCCTTGAATATTAGCGCTTGACCTTGAACCGCTTGCAGATTAGCTTCCGTCTCCTTTTCGCCCCGCAGCGTAAGCAGCGTTTGCGGGGTGGTCCCGTCGGCTTACCCGCCGACAAACGGCCCAACAAGTCGGCTACCGCCGCCTTCAAGGAGACTCCAAGTGAGCAGTTCTGCCTCAGCTGGCGACCCGATCACGGGCGCCGAAATCTTTGTCCGTAGCCTGCAGGAGCAGGGCGTCGAACATCTGTTCGGCTATCCCGGCGGCGCCGTGCTGCACATCTACGACGCGCTCTACAAACAGGACAAGGTCCAGCATGTCCTGGTACGTCATGAGCAAGCGGCGGTGCACGCGGCCGAAGGCTATGCCAAGTCCACCGACAAGCCCGGCGTGGTGCTGGTCACCTCCGGCCCCGGTGCGACCAACGCGGTCACCGGCATCGCCGACGCCTACATGGACTCGGTGCCGCTGGTGGTGTTCACCGGACAGGTACCACTGCCGCTGATCGGCAACGACGCGTTCCAGGAAGTCGACACCATCGGCATCACCCGCCCGTGCGTGAAACACAACTTCCTGGTCAAGGACGTCAAGGATCTGGCGACCACCATCAAGAAGGCCTTCTTCATCGCGACCAGTGGCCGGCCCGGCCCGGTCGTGGTCGATATTCCCAAGGATGTGACTGCGCATCGCTGCGTGTTCGACTATCCGGAAGCGGTGGAAGTCCGCTCCTACAATCCGAACGTCAAAGGCCATCCTGGGCAGATCAAGCGTGCCGTGGACCTGATCCTGTCCGCGAAGCGCCCGATGATCTACACCGGCGGCGGCATCATTCTCGACCATGCTGCGGCTGAGCTGACGGAGTTCGCGCGGATTCTCGGTTACCCGGTCACCAATACCCTGATGGGTTTGGGCGGCTTCCCGGCCAGCGACAAGCTGAGCGTCGGCATGCTCGGCATGCACGGCACCTACGAAGCCAATATGGGCATGCATCACAGCGACGTGCTGATCGCCATCGGTGCGCGCTTCGACGACCGCGTGACCGGCAACATCGAAAAGTTTTGCCCGCACGCCAAGATCGTGCATGTCGACATCGACCCGGCCTCGATCTCGAAGAATGTGAAGGTCGACATCCCCATCGTCGGCGGCGTGAAGAGCGTACTCGGTGACCTCATCGATGTGCTCAAATCCACCGCAGAACGCCCGGACGCCGATGCCCTCGCGGCCTGGTGGGAGCAGATCGACGAATGGCGTTCTGCCGACTGCCTGCGTTTCGATCGCGATGGCGATGTGATCAAGCCGCAATTCGTGGTCGAGACGCTCTGGAAACTTACAGAAGGCGATGCTTTCGTGACTTCCGACGTGGGTCAGCATCAGATGTGGGCGGCGCAGTATTACCCCTTCGATAAGCCCAATCGCTGGATCAATTCCGGGGGCCTGGGGACCATGGGCTTCGGCATGCCTTCGGCGATGGGCGTGCAGTTTGCGCATCCCGACGCCACGGTCTGCACCATCACAGGCGAAGGCTCCATCCAGATGAACATCCAGGAGCTTTCAACCTGCCGCCAGTACGCGCTGCCGCTGAAGATATTGAACCTGAACAACGGTTACCTGGGCATGGTCCGGCAGTGGCAGGAGTTCTTCTATCAGGGACGTTACGCGATGAGCTACATGGAATCGCTGCCCGATTTCGTCAAGCTCGCCGAGGCCTATGGCCACGTCGGCATGCAGATCGAGAAGCCCGGCGATGTCGAAGGCGCGATCCGTGAGGCGCTGGCGATGAAAGACCGCCTGGTGTTCATGAATTTCCTGACCGATCCGACCGAGAACGTCTACCCGATGATTCCTGCCGGCGCCGGCCAGAACGAAATGATCCTGATCTGAGGAGAGGACGACATGGACCGAAATTCAGATCGACACATCATCTCCATCCTGATGGAAAACGAATCCGGTGCGCTGTCGCGTGTCTCCGGGCTGTTCTCGGCGCGTGGGTACAACATCGAGGCGCTCACCGTGGCGCCCACCGAAGACCCGTCGGTCTCGCGCATGACCCTGGTCACCCGAGGCACCGAGCAGATCATCGAGCAGATCACCAAGCAGTTGAACAAGCTGATCGACGTGATCAAGCTGCTGGATCTGACCCAGGACAGTCATATCGAGCGCGAGCATATGCTGATCAAGGTGCGCGCCACCGGCTCGGCACGGGAGGAGGTCAAGCGTATGGCCGACATCTTTCGGGGCACGGTGGTTGATGTCACCGATGCCAGCTACATCATCGAACTCACCGGTTCCCCGAGTAAGCTCGATGCCTTCATCGACACCCTCGGCGCCAAGCTGGTCCTGGAAACCGTGCGTTCCGGCCCGCTTGCCATCGCTCGTGGAGGCCGTCGCCTCGCAATCTGATCAACCCAAACCCCGATGTAGGCCGGCATAACGCGAAGCGTTGCCGGCATGGTGGCTCGCGAAGCCCCAAGCCGGCTACGTCGCTGCGCTCCTTAAGCCGGCCTACAACGAACCCCGATACGAAACACCAACAGGGAGAAGCTGACATGGCTTTGAACATCTACTACGACAAAGACGCCGACCTTTCGATCATCAAGGGCAAGACCGTTGCCGTAATCGGCTTCGGCTCCCAGGGCCATGCCCATGCCCTCAACCTGAAGGACTCCGGCGTCAACGTCGTGGTCGGTCTGCGTTCCGGTTCCGGCTCCATCGCCAAGGCCCAGGCCGGTGGCTTGAAGGTCATGGATGTTCCGGAGGCGGTTGCTTCAGCTGATGTGGTCATGATCCTGACCCCGGACGAATTCCAGTCCCAGCTTTACAAGGCGGTTCTGGAACCGAATCTGAAGAAGGGCGCAACCCTGGCCTTCGCGCATGGCTTTGCGATCCACTACAACCAGATCGTGCCGCGTGCCGACCTCGACGTGATCATGATTGCGCCCAAGGCCCCGGGCCATACCGTGCGCAATGAGTTCACCCGTGGTGGCGGCATCCCGGATTTGATCGCGGTCTATCAGGACGCCTCCGGCTCCGCCAAGGACACCGCGCTGTCCTACGCCTCCGCGATCGGCGGCGGTCGCACCGGCATCATCGAGACCACCTTCAAGGACGAGACCGAAACCGATCTGTTCGGTGAGCAGGCCGTACTCTGCGGTGGCGCCGTCGAGCTGGTCAAGGCCGGTTTCGAGACCCTGACCGAGGCCGGTTACGCCCCGGAAATGGCCTACTTCGAGTGCCTGCACGAGCTCAAGCTGATCGTCGACCTGATGTACGAAGGCGGCATCGCCAACATGAACTACTCGATCTCCAACAACGCGGAGTACGGCGAGTACGTGACCGGCCCGAAGGTCATCAACGCCGAATCGCGCAAGGCCATGAAGCAGGCCCTGCACAACATCCAGACCGGTGAATACGCCAAGGCCTTCGTCATGGAAGGGGCGACCAACTATCCGTCGATGACCGCCTATCGCCGCTTGAATGCCGCGCATCCGATCGAGGTCACCGGCGAGCGCCTGCGCGCGATGATGCCGTGGATCCAGAAGATCGTGGACAAGTCCAAGAACTGACCCAGCAGACTCCATACTGCGAATGACAAAGGGGGCTTCGGCCCCCTTTGTCATTTACCGAATTCTCGGTGTTGGTCGAGAAAGGCGGGACCGAGTCTCAAAGTGTGTCGCCGAGAGCCGACACATCCAAGCGTTTCCGCATGTCGGTGCCACAAAGCCCCATGTTGGTGAAGCGGAGCGGAAGCGTTGTCTGATTACAAAAAAAACAATGGTTTGCGTTGTGGGTTCGGGTTTTGTGCGTCGGTGTCGACCGGATGGCACGGGACTTGGAATAGGGCTGTGAGGCGCATCAGGGAGAACAGGTGTGTCTGTTATTGAGTGTCCATTCCGAGGAGATCATTAGTGAATAAAAAGCGCACCGTGTCGCACGTCGTCCCTGTCATGGGGATGACGGCACTTATTTTGTCGGGCTGTGTGAATACACGCGGGTCGATGAACTTGAGCAAGAGCTGACTTCGCAGCGTCAGGAGAACGAAACGCTACGAACCGATCTGGCGAATTTGCAACAGGACAACGCGGCCAAGGCGAGTGCCCTGGAAAATGTCCAGTCCGCACATGCGAATGACCTGCTACTCCCGCCTGAAGCAAAAAGCGGTGAGTGCTATGCCCGTGTCTGGGTGCCCGCCAAGTACAAGGATGTTTCCAAACAGGTGCTGGTGAAGGAGGCCAGCGAAAGGGTCGAGGTCGTTCCCGCCAAGTACGACTGGGGTACGGAAACCGTCCTCGTGAAGGAGGCGTCCAGCCGACTGGAAACTGTGCCGGCGGTGTACGGAACGGAGCAGGAGACCATTCTGGTTCGCGAGGCGCAGCGCGTATGGAAAACGGATATTGGCAAGAATGCCGCCCCGGCAAGCGATGAGTTGCTCGCTGCCGCTGCAAAGCATGGCATCAATCTCGATGCGGCCAAGCCGGGCATGTGTTTCCATGAACATTATCATCCGGCCGAGTACACCACCGAGACCAAGCAGGTTCTGGTCAGCGATGCAGATGCCGCGTTAGCCGTCAACGAAGCGAAGTATCGTTGGGTTGAAAAGCGAGTGATGGTCAAGGAGCCGTCCTTCCGTATGGAGGAGGTTCCGGCGCAGTACGAGTGGGTGGAAGAGAAGGTCGTGGATGAACCTGCGCACACCATCTGGAAGAAGGGTGAGGGCCCGATCCAAAAGATCGATGAAGCCACTGGAGAGATCATGTGCCTGGTTGAAGTGCCGGCGACCTACAAGACGCTGCGCAAGCGTGTCGAGAAGTCCGCCGCAACCACACGTCGAATCGAGATACCGGCAGAGTACGAGACCGTGAAAGTGCGTGAGCTGGTTGCGGATGCGTCCGAATCCAAACGTGAAATTCCGGCTACGTACAAAACGGTCGAGATCACCAAGAAGATTTCCGACAACGAATTCCTTTGGCACGAAGTCCACGACATGTCGGAGTCCCGTCAGACTCGTACTGGCAACAAGATATGTTTGACCGAGATCCCGGCTGAGTACAAGACCGTTACACGTAAGGTTGTGAAAACTCCCGCAACCACGCGCAAGGTCGAGATTCCGGCGGAAACCAAGACCATGAAGGTCCGTAAGATGATGTCTGAGCCTCAGGAAAAGCGCATCGCGATTCCGGCCGAGTACAAAACCATCACGGAACGACAGTTGGAGAAGGAGGGATTCATGGAGTGGCGTTCGATTCTCTGCAAGACGAACATGACCGATGCTCGTATCACGCAGATTCAGGAAGCCTTGGCGCGTGCGGGCTACAATCCTGGTCCGATCGATGGGGTTGTGGGTGCGGAGACGATTGCCGCTGTCAATGCGTTTCAGAAGGCCAAGGGTCTTCCTGTGGATCGTTATCTGAACATCCAGACGCTTGACGCCCTAGGTGTTGCGGCGAAGTAGTTACAGGTGTTTCGCCCGGCGCCCTTTATCCGCGTGTGGATGAAGGGCGGAATGAGCCCCGAGCCCAAATTGGGTTTCGGGGCTTTTTTTATGCCCGTGTGAGAATCCAGCGTGGCGCGCATAAAAAAGCCCTGTCCGTGACCGGACAGGGCTTTTTCCTTGTAGCAACGCGATGATGTGTCTTACTTGTCAGCCTTGTTGCGCTCCTGGACTTCCTTGATGACCGCGTCGGCGACGTTGCGCGGGCACGGGGCATAGTGGTCGAACTCCATGGAGAACTGGCCACGACCGGAGGTCATGGTGCGCAGATCGCCGATGTAGCCGAACATCTCGGACAGCGGGGCCTGGGCCTTGACGCGGGTACCGGTCGGACCCGATTCCTGGCCCTGGATCATGGCGCGACGGCGGTTGAGGTCGCCGATGACGTCGCCAACGTGATCTTCCGGCGTGAACACGTCGATCTTCATGATCGGCTCCATCAACTGCGGTCCGGCCTTGGGAATCGACTGACGATAGGCGGCCTTGGCCGCGATTTCGTAGGCGATACCCGAGGAGTCGACCGGGTGGAAGCCACCGTCGGTCAGGGCAAACTTGACGTCTTCCAGCGGGAAGCCGGCCAGGGTGCCGCGTACCAGGGAGACGCGGAAGCCCTTTTCGACCGACGGCCAGAATTCACGCGGCACGTTGCCGCCGGTGACTTCGGACACGAACTGGAAGCCGCTGCCCGGCTCGCCCGGTTCGATACGGTAGTCGATCTTCGCGAACTGACCGGAACCGCCGGTCTGCTTCTTGTGGGTATAGCTGTCGGCGACCGTGCCGGTGATGGCTTCGCGGTAGGCGACCTGCGGCTTGCCGATGATGGTTTCGATGCCGTGGGTACGCTTGAGGATGTCCACCTTGATGTCGAGGTGCAGTTCGCCCATGCCCTTGATGATGGTTTCGCCGGAGTCTTCGTCGGTTTCGACGCGGAACGACGGGTCTTCCTGCATCATCTTGTTGAGCGCGATGCCCAGTTTTTCGGCCGCACCCTTGTCCTTCGGCTGGATGGCGATGGAGATGACCGGGTCCGGGAACACCATCGGTTCCAGGGTGGCCGGGTTGTTCACGTCGCACAGGGTATGACCGGTCTGAGTGTTCTTCATGCCGAGCAGGGCGACGATGTCACCGGCCTGCGCAGAGTCGAGTTCGATGCGCTCGTCGGCGTGCATTTCGACCAGACGACCGATGCGCTCATTCTTGCCGGTGAAGGTGTTGAGGACGGTGTCGCCCTTCTTGATGCGGCCGGAGTAGATGCGGGTGAAGGTCAGGGCGCCGTAGCGGTCGTCCATGATCTTGAACGCCAGCGCACGCAGAGGTCCGTCCGGATCGACGATCGCAAACTTGCCGGTCTCGTTGCCTTCCATGTCCACTTCCGGCTGGGGAAGGACTTCTGTCGGGCTCGGCAGATAGTCGACGACTGCGTCCAGCACCAGCTGGATGCCCTTGTTCTTGAACGCCGAGCCGCAGTAGGTCGGGAAGAAGTGCAGCTTGTTGGTGCCCAGACGGATGCAGCGCTTGAGCTCGTCCAGAGACGGTTCGACACCATCTTCCAGGTAGGGAAGCATCAGGTCTTCGTCTTCTTCGATCGCCGCTTCAATCAGCTTCTCGCGCCATTCTTCGACCAGATCGGCCATGTCCGCCGGCGGATCGACGATCTCATAGTTCATCGGGTCACCGGAGTCGTCCCAGATCCACGCCTTGCGGGTGAGCAGGTCGACGACACCCTTGAAATCTTCCTCGATACCGATCGGCAGCACCATGACCAGCGGGTTGGCGGCAAGGACTTCCTTGACCTGCTTGACGACGCGGTAGAAGTCGGCGCCCATGCGGTCGAGCTTGTTGACCAGGATGATGCGCGAGACTTCGGATTCGTTGGCGTAGCGCCAGTTGGTCTCGGACTGCGGTTCGACGCCGCCGGAACCGCAGAACACGCCGACGCCGCCGTCGAGCACCTTCAGGGAGCGATACACCTCGATGGTGAAGTCCACGTGTCCCGGAGTGTCGATGATGTTCAGGCGATGATCTTTCCAGAATGCGGTGGTCGCTGCGGACTGGATGGTGATGCCGCGCTCCTGCTCCTGAACCATGAAGTCCGTCGTGGCCGCGCCGTCATGCACTTCACCGATCTTATGGATCTTGCCGGTGAGCTTGAGAATGCGTTCGGTGGTCGTGGTCTTGCCGGCGTCCACATGGGCAAAAATGCCGATGTTCCGGTACTTGCTGAGGTCGGTCATGTTGGAGAACTCGCTAGGGAGGTTGAGGTGGGCGTCACTGGCAACGCGAAACCCGGCATTATAACCGCACTTGGCGGTGTCCAAGGAAGTGCAAGCGACGGTATGCCGCCCATAAGGTTTGCGGACTTATGGCGCGCTGGTGGCTAGGCCCGCGTTTTCGGCGAGATACGAAGACGTCCGTCGGTATCGACAAAGCCAAGGACTAGTGATGGGGCCTGCTTGTGGTATCGAACGCTTCGGGCACAATGGCTTCTTTCATCGCTGACTCCTTGAACGATCGCCCGATGCCACTCGACGCACGCCGACAAGCCTATCTCGATGCCATGGATATTGATGTCTGGGTGTCGCGCAATTCCCGGCTCGATGCGGAGACGGTTCCTGTGGTTGAACGGGGGACCGGAGTCACTGATCTGGCGCTGACGCGCGAGGCCGACGTTTCGCCATCCGCCAACGCCACATCAATCGCTCAGACCTCCTCCGTGCCGGCACCTGCGGAAATGCCTGGAGATGTGGATGCTGGTATGCCGGGCGATGACGATCTCCCCCCGCTGGATGCCTATCTCGATGTGCCGCCGCCGGACGACGATGATGATTTCGGCTTCGATCTGCCGCTGCAAGCGGGCGTTTCCCAATTTGGATGGGACGATCTGGCCAGGCATGTCGCGGCTTGTACCCGTTGCGATCTGCATAAGACCCGGACGCAGACGGTGTTCGGCATCGGGGATCGAAAGGCGCGGCTGATGATCGTCGGTGAAGCCCCGGGGCGCGACGAGGATCAGCAGGGCGAGCCGTTTGTCGGACGCGCCGGCCAACTGCTCAACGCCATGCTTAAGGCAATCGGTCTGGTACGCGATCAGGTCTATATCGCCAATGTGCTCAAGTGCCGACCGCCCAACAATCGCGATCCGCAAGCCGCCGAAGTCGCGGCCTGTTCCGGTTATCTTTGGCGCCAATTGCAATTGATCGAGCCGGATGTGTTGGTTGCCTTGGGTCGGCACGCAGCGCATAGCCTGCTGGAAACCAGTGACAGTCTGGCGCGGTTGCGCGGTCAGTCGCACGGACTGCGGGACTTCAACCTCCCGGTCGTCGTTACCTATCACCCGGCCTATTTGTTGCGGACGCCTGCAGACAAACGCAAGGCTTGGGAAGATCTGCGCTTCGTGCGCCGCTTGTTGCAGAACTAGTCGCGTGAGTATTGGCGACACGGATTGCCGCAATCTACGTCCGATGACGCTGGACGATCTGCCCGCAGTGATGCGCGTGGAGCAGTCCTCGTACCCCTATCCGTGGACCGAGAACATCTTCCGTGATTGCCTGAGGGTGGGGTATTCCTGCTGGATCTGTGCGGAAGCCGGGAACGTACTCGGATACATCGTGATGTCGGTCGCAGTCGGGGAGGCACATATCCTCAATGTCTGTGTGAACCCTGCGCAACGTCGTACCGGCCTGGGGCGGCGTTTGCTTGCCTCCATGCTCCGACTCGCCGGGGAGCGGGGCGCGGATACCATGTTGCTGGAGGTGCGACCCTCCAATATTGCCGCCGTGAGCTTGTATGAGGACATGGGATTCAATGAAGTCGGTCGGCGCAAGAATTACTATCCCAGCGCGCACGGGAAAGAAGATGCGCTGATCTTCGCCAAGGCGATCTAAAGGGCCGAAGCCGGGCGCCGGTTATCACTGAAGCGAGGCGAGAAATGTCCGGGCCGGCATGGGTTCGTACCAATAAAAACCCTGATACGAGAAACAGCCGCAGCGTTTCAGGAAATCATGCTCGGCTTCCGTTTCGACGCCTTCCGCGATGACATCGAAGCTAAGGTTGTTGGCCATCGCAATGATGGTGCGGACCAGCGCGGCGGCCCGAGGGTCATCGAGAGCCTGCTGGACGAAAGACTTGTCGATCTTGAGCTTGTCCACCGGAAGTCGGGTCAGATACGAAAGCGATGAATAGCCGGTACCGAAGTCGTCGATCGAAATCTTGATCCCCAGGGCCTTCAACGCGGCCATCTTGCGAATGATTTCGTCGAAATTCTTGATCAGCATGCCTTCGGTGAGTTCGAGTTCCAGTCGATCCGGGGGCAAGCCGGTCTGCCGCAGGGTGTGTTCGACTCGCGAGACGAAATCCAGTTGCATGAATTGACGCGGGCTGACGTTTACCGCGACCCGTAATGGCGGCTGCACGTCCGGATGCTGGGAAAGGTGGTGCGCGATGTGCTCGCAGGCCCGGAGCATCACCCAGTCGCCAAGCGCAATGATCAGGCTGCTTTCCTCCGCCAGCGGAATGAAGATGTCGGGGGGGATCATGCCGCGCAGGGGGTGGTTCCAGCGCAGCAATGCCTCGCAGCCAATGGTCAGCCCGTTATCGTTGACCTGACCTTGCAGATAGATCATCAACTGGTCATCGGCGACGGCGCGGCGCAGGTCGTTCTGCAGGCCCAGACGCTCGATCGCGGCCCGGTGCATCGCAGGCTGATACATCTGCACCTGGTTCCGTCCGGCAGCCTTGGCCTGGTACATCGCGGTGTCGGCCTGCATCAAGAGAGCGTCGGCGTCATGATCCCCATCGGGGAACAGGGTGATGCCAATGCTGGTGCCGATGGGAATCTCGATGTTGTCAATGATCAAGGTGTCATCCACCACGCTGAGCAGCTTTTCGGCGATACCCCAGGCATGGCGGAGCGCGTCCGTTTCACTCTGCCCCAGGTCGTTGAGGAGGACGACGAATTCATCGCCACCCATACGCGCGATGACGTCCTCGTTGCGAACCGAGGAACGTAAGCGATTGGCGACGTTCTGCAGCAGGATGTCGCCGGTCTGGTGCCCGAAGCTGTCGTTGACGGTTTTGAAATTGTCGAGGTCAAGGAACATCAACGCGGCACGCTGATGGTGACGCTTTGTATGGGAGACGGCGCGTCCGAGTTGATCGATCAGCATGCGCCGGTTTGGCAGCCCGGTCAGGGTGTCGTAGTAGGCGCGATATTCGAGCTCCCGCGTGATCCAGTAGCGATTGAGCAACCATTGCACGCGCGCTTTCAGGACCACCCAGTGAATGGGTTTGGTGACATATTCGTCGGCGCCGATCGCAAACGCGCGCTCAATGTCGGCGTCATCGGTCAGCCCGGTGAGCATCATCACTGGCAGGTCATGGGCATGCGGATGTTCACGCAATGCCTGGCAGGTGTCGAAACCGTTCATTCGCGGCATGTTGGCGTCGAGGATGATCAGATCGGGGGAGAGTCCGTCCAGCGCCTCCAGAACGGCCAGGCCATCGTTGACCGTGTGGGTCGCATAGCCTTGCTTGGCAAGATAGTGCTCGACACTGAGCCGGGTGACCGGATCGTCGTCGGCGATCAGTATCTGGGGTTTGTCACCATGATTTTGCATTGTCACCTGAGGTTCCTTGGTGCCTTGTATCCGCACAGTCTGATTATCGCCAAGTGATTGCGGGCTGTCTTCGCGCGTAGGGCGTCCGGTGCAACTCAAAAGGCTAAATTTGCTGGCATAATCTGAAGCTTTTCGCCGCTCAACCGGCGATCTGCCGTCCTCATACCAATCCACGGAGCCATCAGATGAATCGTGTTTACAACTTCAGCGCCGGTCCGGCGATGTTGCCGCAGGCTGTTCTGGAACAGGCTCAGGCCGAAATGCTGGATTGGAACGGTTCGGGTATGTCGGTGATGGAGATGAGCCATCGCGGCAAGGAATACATGTCCATTGCCGCCAAGGCCGAGGCCGATCTGCGCACCTTGCTGGGTGTGCCGGACAACTACAAGGTGCTGTTTCTCCAGGGTGGTGCGAGCAGCCAGTTCGCAGCGATTCCAATGAATCTGCTGCGTTCCAGGACCGCTGCCGATTACATCAATACCGGCGCCTGGTCGAAAAAGGCCATCGAGGAGGCAGGTCGGTACTGCACCGTGGGCATTGCCGGCAGTTCCGAGGCCAGCAAATTCACCACCGTGCCGGCCCAGGCAGAACTTACCCTCAACACCAACGCGGCTTACCTTCACTACACCCCGAACGAGACCATTGGCGGGGTCGAATTTCCTTACGTTCCGGAGAGCGGCGATGTCCCGCTGGTTGCGGACATGTCTTCGACCATCCTGTCGCGCCCGATCGATGTCAGCCGTTACGGCCTGATCTATGCCGGCGCGCAGAAGAACATCGGCCCGGCAGGTCTGACCATCGTCATCGTTCGCGACGATCTGCTTGGGGAGACGCTCTGCGACACCCCGACCATGTTCGATTACAAGGTCGCCGCCGATAACGAGTCCATGTACAACACGCCGTCCACCTACGCCTGGTATATCGCAGGCTTGGTGTTCCAATGGCTGAAGGATCTGGGCGGACTTGCGGGTATGGCGGAGATCAATCAGCGCAAGGCCGGCAAACTCTATGCGGCGATCGACGGCTCGGATTTCTATTCCAACCCGGTCGATGTGGCCTGCCGCTCCTGGATGAACGTGCCGTTCATCCTTGCCAATGCCGATCTGGACAAGACCTTCCTGGCCGAGGCGAAGGCCCAGGGCCTGACCACATTGGCGGGTCATCGCTCGGTGGGAGGCATGCGTGCATCGATCTACAACGCGATGCCGGAAGCCGGTGTCGAGTCGCTGGTCGAGTTCATGGCCGACTTCGAAAAGCGCCACGGCTGATTCTTTCGCCGCATGTGCCCCGTAAGCGCGGCTTCAGCCGCGATCGGCGTCTGGTCGATGGCCCGCGCCGATTGCGGCTGAAGCCGCTCCTGCGGTGATTTGGTCCGCTTTGCAGCAAACACGAACCTGGATAAAACGATGTTTAAGATTCTGACTTTGAACAATATTTCTTCGGTTGGCCTGAACCGCCTGCCGCGCGAGAACTACGAGATCGCCTCGGAGTTCAACAATCCGGACGCGATCCTGGTCCGCTCCGCGAAGATGCATGACATGGAACTGCCGGCGTCGGTGAAGGCGATCGGTCGTGCTGGCGCGGGTACCAACAACATTCCCGTGGCCAAGATGAGCGAGCGGGGCGTGTGCGTGTTCAACGCCCCCGGTGCGAACGCCAATGCGGTCAAGGAACTGGTGCTGGCCGGCATGCTGATGGCGGCACGCAATATCCCGCAGGCCTGGGACTTTGCCCGAAACCTGGAAGGCACCGACCCGGAGATCGGCAAGGCGGTCGAGGCCGGCAAGAAGAATTACGTCGGTACCGAATTGCCGGGCCGCACCCTGGGCGTCATCGGTCTGGGTGCGATCGGCGTGCTGGTCGCCAACGCGGCGCGCGCGCTTGGGATGAAGGTCATCGGCTACGATCCGACCATCACTGTGCAGGCGGCCTGGCAGATTTCCTCCGAGGTTGAAAAGGCCGCGAGTGTCGACGACCTGCTCAGCAAGGTCGATTTCGTGACTTTCCACGTACCGCTGACCGACGCTACCCGGGGTCTGATCAACGCGGAGCGACTGAAGTTCATGAAAGACGGTGTGGTTATCCTGAATTTTGCCCGCGACGGCGTGGTCGATGACTCTGCGGTATGTGCAGTGCTCGATACCCCGAAGATCGGCGCTTATGTCTGTGATTTCCCGACCAACTGCCTGAAAAATCACCCCAAGGCCATCACGCTGCCGCATCTTGGCGCGTCCACCCGAGAGGCCGAGGAGAACTGCGCGGTCATGGTTGCGGACCAGGTCCGCGAATATCTGGAGCACGGCAACATCAGCAACTCGGTCAACTTCCCGAGCGTCAATCTTCCGCGTTCCAGTGCGCATCGTCTTGCCGTGGTCAATGCCAACGTCCCCGATATGGTTGGCCAGATCACCCACCAGCTCGCCAAGGGTGGGCTCAATATCCAGCACATGGTCAATGAATCGCGCGGCGATCTGGCCTACACCTTGATGGACGTTTCGGCGCCGATTTCCGATCAGACCCGCGATGCGATTGCGGCCGTCCAGGGTGTGCTTTCGGTACGCGTTCTGTAAGGTTGATTGCAGCCTTTCCGTATAGGTGAGTTCCGGTGAGCGACGCCCCCAATCCCGGTCAGAAGCTGGCCGATATCCGCAAACGTATCGATGAACTGGATCGCGACATTCAGGCATTGGTGACCGAACGCGCACGGTGGGCGCAGCAGGTTGCCGAGGCCAAGCGTGCGGCGGGTGAGACCACGGACTTCTACCGTCCGGAGCGCGAGGCGGAAGTCCTGCGTATGGTCAAGGAGCGCAATCAGGGGCCGTTACCGGATGAAGCGATCACGCGGCTGTTTCGCGAGATCATGTCCATGTGCTTGGCGCTCCAGGAACCGCTGCGTATCGCGTTTCTGGGCCCGGAAGGGACGTTCACTCAGGCGGCGGCGATCAAGCATTTCGGCCATGCCGTGGTAACCGTGCCGCTGGCGGCGATCAACGAGGTGTTTCGTGAGGTCGAGGCGGGCGATGCGCATTACGGTGTGGTGCCGGTCGAGAATTCCACCGAGGGTGTGATCAATCACACCCTGGACATGTTCATGAAATCGCCGCTGCGCATCTGTGGCGAGGTCGATCTGCGTATCCATCACCACCTGCTCGGCAGGGCGGAATCGCTGGATCGCATCGAGCGCGTTGCCGCCCATCAGCAGGCCCTTGCGCAGTGCAGGGAATGGCTGGATACCCGGCTCCCCCGGGCGGAGCGCGTTGCGGTCAGCAGCAATGCCGAGGCAGTGCGTCGGGCCGCCGCCGATCCGAGCATCGCGGCGATTGCCGGCGAAGCAGCAGGCGAGCTTTATGGCGTTCCGGCGCTGGCCAGCAATATCGAGGATGAGCCGGACAACACCACGCGCTTCCTGATCGTTGGCAATCAGAAGGTTGGTGCGACCGGACGCGACAAGACCTCCTTGCTGGTTTCCGCACAGAACCGCCCTGGCGCCCTGGCGGCCTTGCTGGCCCCGTTTGCACAACACGGCATCAGCATGACCCGCATCGAGTCGCGTCCTTCGCGACAGGGCATGTGGAGTTATGTGTTCTTCGTCGATATCGATGGCCATGTCGACGATGCCAAGGTTTCCCAGGCCCTTGCGCTGTTGGATAAGGAATCCAGCCTGTTCAAGGTGTTGGGTTCTTACCCAAAAGCCATCCTTTAGATTGCGACGCCACCGTTCGCCTGACGCCCGAGTCTTACCATGTGTGATTACCGCGCCCTTGCTACTGCTGCGACTCAAGGCTTGACGCCTTATCAGCCGGGAAAGCCGATCAGCGAGCTGCAGCGCGAACTGGGCCTGTCGGACATCGTCAAGCTGGCGTCCAACGAGAACCCGTTGGGGCCGGGCGAGGCGGCGCGCACGGCGATGCAGTCGGCGCTGAAGGACGTCGCGCTGTATCCGGATGGCAATGGTTTCGAACTGAAGCGGGCCATCGCCGAGCGATTCGGCGTTGGTTTGAGGCAGATCACCCTGGGCAACGGTTCCAACGATGTCCTGGACCTGATTGCGCGTGCCTATCTGGGGCCGGGTCGTGAGGCGGTGTTCTCCGAATACGCGTTCGCGGTCTATCCGATTTCGACGCAGGCGGTCGGTGCGACCGCACGTGTGGCCAAGGCCATCGATTACGGCCATGACCTCGCTGCGATGCGTGCGCTGGTCGGCACGGATACGCGGGTGGTGTTCATTGCGAACCCGAACAATCCCACCGGCACCTGGCTGAAGCGCGATGCCCTGCGAGCCTTTATCGCCGACTTGCCGCCGGACGTTCTGGTGGTGGTCGATGAGGCGTACGTCGAGTACGTGGATGAGGCGGAATATGCGAGTGCGCTCGACTGGGTTGCGGAATTCCCGAACCTGGTCGTCACCCGGACGTTCTCCAAAGCCTATGCGCTGGCCGGGCTGCGGGTCGGTTTTGCGGTCTCGGCCCCCGCCGTTGCGGACATGCTCAATCGGGTTCGCCAGCCGTTCAATGTCAATCAGGTCGCGATGGTCGCGGCGTCGGCGGCGCTGGGCGATGTTGACCATCTGCAACGCAGTGCCGAGTTGAACCGGGCGGGCATGAAACAGCTGGTTTCGGGTTTTGCGGCGCGGGGTTTTGGCCATATCCCGTCGGTCGGTAACTTTGTCTGTGTCGATGTCGCCCGGCCGGCCGGCCCGGTGTTCGAGGCGCTTCTGCGCGAGGGCGTGATCGTCCGTCCCGTCGGGAATTACGGCATGCCCAATCATCTGCGGGTGTCGATCGGCCTGCCGGACCAGAATGCGCGCCTGTTGTCGGCGCTGGACGTGGCCTTGTGAGCAGCGATTTGCGCCTACGACGGCTGACCATCATCGGCGTCGGCCTGATTGGAGGTTCGCTGTCGCGGGCTTTGCGCCGAGCCGGGGTAGTCGATGAAGTGGTCGGCAGCAGTCGCAACGCAGATCATCTGCAACGTGCGGTCGATCTGGGTGTCATCGATCGCTTCGATACCGACATGTCAGCCGCAGTCGCCGGTGCGGATATGGTGGTTGTCGCCGTGCCTTTGGGAGCGATGGAGAATGTGTTTCGAGCCATCGCGCCGGTGTTGAGCCCAGGCGCGGTCGTGACCGACGCTGGGTCGTCCAAGGCCAGTGTGGTGGCGGCGGTAGAAGCGGCCTGCGGCGGCATCCCGCATTGGTTTGTGCCCGGTCACCCGATTGCCGGCGCCGAGCGGAGCGGGGTGGAGGCCTCGTTTTCCGATCTCTATGAAGGGCGTAGGGTGATCCTTACCCCGGTCGCGAACACCGATCCCAAGGCCTTGTCCAAGGTGCGGGCAATGTGGGAACGGACCGGTGCGCATGTCACCGAAATGGGCGTTGCCCATCATGATGAGGTGCTGGCCGCAACCAGTCATCTGCCGCATATCCTGGCCTACGGTCTGGTGGACACCCTCGCTAATCTCGACGACCACGACGAAATCTTCGCGTACGCCGCCGGCGGTTTTCGTGACTTTACCCGCATTGCCTCCAGCGACCCGACCATGTGGCGCGACATCTGTCTTTCCAATCGCACCGCGTTGCTCAAGATGCTGGATTTCTATACCCGGGATCTGGCGGTCATGCGGGAAATGATCGATGCCGGTGATGGCGAGGCGTTGTTTGAACTGTTTGCCCGCGCCAAGTCCGAACGCGACGGATTTGTGGGCTGAGCAAGGTGTCCTAAGGAACCTCTGATCGAATCATTCACGGATATCTGAAGCCTGAAATTGCCGCTTTCTGCGTTGCGAAACTTGGCAATAGACCGGCTATTACCTGCGTTCCGCGCCTTGAACGCGACAATTTCAGCCATTCCGCTGAACCGTGCCTGATTCAATCAGAGGTTCCCTAACGGCAAAAGCGTTCCCCGTGTTTCTGCGTTTAAAGTCGTTGCTGTCTCTAACTTCCGGATTGAACGAAGTTTTTTTGCCTTCGGTGGGTGGACATGTAAAATGCGCGCCTTTTTTCCGCCCGAGGCATCTGCCCCTCGATGACCGTTGAACATCTGACCTTTCGCGTCGCCCCCGGCGGCGCATTGACCGGCCGCATTCGCGTGCCTGGTGACAAGTCCATCTCGCATCGTTCGATCATGTTCGGCTCGCTGGCCGACGGGGTGACCCATATCAGCGGTTTTCTGGAAGGCGAGGACAGTCTCAATACCTTGCGTGCGTTCCGCGCGATGGGTGTGGATATCGATGGGCCGCACGCTGGCCGCATCACTATTAATGGTGTCGGTGTCGATGGCTTGAAGGCTCCGGCGGGCGATGTCTATCTCGGGAATTCGGGGACTTCGATGCGCCTGATGGCCGGGCTGCTGGCCGGACAGGAATTCGATAGCACCTTGAGTGGCGATACCTCGTTGTCGCGTCGCCCGATGGCGCGGGTCACAAATCCGCTCGCCCTGATGGGGGCGCGGATCGATACCGCCGAGAAGGGCACCGCACCGCTCCATATCAAAGGCGGCAGCGCGCTCAAGGCGATCGATTACACCCTGCCGATGGCGAGTGCGCAGGTTAAATCCTGTGTTCTGCTTGCCGGGCTGTATGCACAGGGCCGGACCTGTGTGACCGAGCCCGCGCCCACGCGCGACCACACCGAGCGCATGTTGCGCGGTTTTGGCTACGACGTGCGCCGGGAAGGGAACACCATCTGTCTTGATGGTGGCGGACGCCTGGCGGCGACTGACGTCGATGTGCCGGCAGATATTTCCTCGGCGGCATTTTTTCTGGTTGGTGCGAGTATCGCCACCGGTTCCGATCTGGTCGTCGAACATGTCGGGATGAACCCTACCCGCACCGGGGTGATCGACATCCTGCGCCTGATGGGGGCCGACCTGACGGTTGCCAATGAACGCGAAGTTGGCGGCGAGCCGGTTGCCGACATCCGTGTGCGCGCGGCCAGGCTGAAGGGCATCCGAATCCCGGAAGCGCTGGTACCGCTGGCGATTGATGAATTTCCGGTGCTGTTCGTTGCCGCCGCCTGTGCGGACGGTGAGACCGTGCTTACCGGCGCGGAAGAACTGCGGGTCAAGGAGAGCGATCGTATTCAGGTCATGGCCGATGGTCTGCAACTGCTGGGCATCGACGCGGTACCAACGCCTGACGGCATGATCATTCAGGGTGGACCGATGCGCGGCGGTCGGGTCCATGCCCGCGAAGATCACCGTATCGCGATGGCATTTTCGATGGCAGCCCTGGTCGCGGATGGCGCGGTGATCATCGACGACTGCGCGAATGTGAATACCTCATTCCCGAACTATGTGGGTCTGGCGTCCGGCGTCGGTCTGCAGATCGAGGCAAGCGAGTAAGGACTTATTGATGTCAGTACCGATTTTAACGATCGATGGTCCCAGTGGGGCAGGCAAGGGCACCGTTGCAACCCGCATCGCCAGTATCAAAGGCTGGCATTTTCTCGACTCCGGCGCGCTGTATCGAATCACCGCTCATGCGGCCTTGCGCGACGGTATTGCGCTCGATAATGAGGCCGCCGTGTCGGCTTTGGCCGCAACGCTTCCGGTGAGTTTTGACGTCGATCCGGGCACCGGTGAAGTGCGCGTGGTCTTGGCGGGCGAAGACATCGGTGATGCGATTCGCAGCGAGGAGGCTGGTAATGCCGCCTCCAAGGTCGCGGCAATTCCCGGTGTGCGTGCGGCGTTACTTCAGCGTCAGAGGGACTTTCACCGTGCTCCGGGATTGGTTGCCGACGGTCGTGACATGGGGACGGTGGTGTTTCCCGATGCCGATACCAAGGTGTTCCTTACCGCGAGCGCCGAAGAACGCGCCAAGCGTCGTTATAAGCAGTTGAGTGACAAGGGAATTAGTGCTAATTTGCGCGCCCTTGCGGATGAGATTGCCGAACGCGATGCACGCGATTCGCAACGCGCCGTGTCGCCGCTCAAGCCCGCCGACGATGCGTTGACCATCGATTCCAGCGATCTGGAGATCGATGAGGTCGTTCGCAAGGTACTGAGTTTGATGAGTGCGACGTTGTAGTGCGCTGATTAAATTAGGTTTTTTCAGGTCCGGATGGGCGTCAGTCCTCCGGTTTTTTTTGTTTAACCAACCCGCAGTTGTTTCCCGGTACTGCCCAGTACGGGTCGTCATACTGCACTAGACGTCAATCCCTGTTCGGGGATTAAGGATCGAGTACCCATGAGCGAAAGCTTTGCTGAACTGTTTGAACAGAGTCTTGCCCAGCAGGAAATGCGCCCGGGCACCATCGTCACCGGTATGGTGGTCGAAGTGCGTTCCGACGTGGTTGTCGTCCACGCCGGTTTGAAGTCCGAGGGCATCATCCCTGTCGATCAGTTCCGGAATGAACGTGGCGAGATCGAAGTCGCCGTTGGCGACCAGGTTGAGGTTGCGCTGAAGTCGGTCGAAGATGGCTTCGGTGAAACCAAGCTGTCCCGTGAGGAAGCCAAGCGTGCCAAGGCTTGGGACCGCCTGGAGTCCGCGTTCGAAAGCGAAGAGAACGTCAACGGCATCATCACCGGCAAGGTCAAGGGCGGTTTCACCGTCGATCTCGGGGATATCCGCGCCTTCCTGCCCGGCTCGCTCGTGGATGTGCGCCCAGTGCGCGACACCACCTATCTCGAAGGCAAGGACCTGGAGTTCAAGGTCATCAAGCTGGATCGCCGTCGCAACAATGTCGTTGTCTCCCGCCGTGCCGTGGTCGAGACCGAATACAGTGCCGAGCGTGAGGCTCTGCTGGAAAACCTCGCCGAGGGCATGCAGCTCAAGGGCGTGGTCAAAAACCTTACCGATTACGGTGCGTTCGTGGATCTGGGCGGCGTCGATGGCCTGTTGCACATCACCGACATGGCCTGGAAGCGCGTCAAGCATCCGTCCGAAGTGGTCGAGATCGGCCAGGAAATCGACGTCAAGGTGCTCAAGTACGACCGCGAGCGCAACCGCGTCTCCCTGGGTCTGAAGCAGCTGGGCGAGGATCCGTGGGTCGACATCACCCGTCGTTACCCGGTCAACACCCGTCTGTTCGGCAAGGTCACCAACATCACCGACTACGGCTGCTTCGTCGAGATCGAAGAGGGCGTTGAAGGTCTGGTGCACCTGTCCGAAATGGACTGGACCAACAAGAACGTCAACCCGGCCAAGCTGGTCAACATCGGTGATGAGTCCGAAGTCATGGTGCTCGACATTGATGAAGAGCGTCGCCGTATCTCCCTGGGTATGAAGCAGTGCATGCCCAATCCGTGGGACGATTTCGCCAGCAGCCACGCCAAGGGCGACAAGATCGTCGGCAAGATCAAGTCGATCACCGATTTCGGTATCTTCGTCGGTCTCGACGGCAACATCGATGGCCTCGTGCACCTCTCTGACATCTCCTGGCAGGATCAGGGCGAAGAAGTCGTCCATCAGTTCAAGAAGGGGGACGAGATCGAAGCCGTGGTGCTGTCGGTCGATCCGGAGCGGGAGCGCATCTCGCTGGGCATCAAGCAGATGGATTCGGATCCGTTTGCGAACTTCACCGCCGCCAACCCGAAGGGCAGCATCGTCAACGGCACCGTAACCGCCGTTGACGCCAAGGGTGCCAACATCGATCTGGGTGATGGCGTTGAAGGTTACCTGCGTGCTTCCGATCTGGCCCGTGACCGCGTCGATGATGCGCGTACCGTGCTCAAGGAAGGCGATAGCGTGGAAGCCAAGTTCGTCGGTATCGACCGTAAGAACCGCGCCATCAGCCTGTCCATCAAGGCCAAGGACGCACAGGAAGAGGCCGAAGCCATTCAGGACTACACCCGTGGTTCCGGTACCGGCGGTGCCGTGACCTTGGGCGATCTGCTCAAGGAGCAGATGGCCAATAAGGACGACTGATTCCGCCCAGGCCGGCGTCACGCAAGGTGGCGTCGGCCTTTTCGGATCAGATCGAATCGTCCTCCCCGTTTGGATTTCGGAGAGCTGTTCTCATGACCAAGTCGGAATTGATCGAGGTGCTGGCGAGCCGTCAAAGCCATCTGGCTTTCAAAGACGTCGAGCTTGCGGTCAAGAGTCTGCTGGAACAGATGAGCCACGCCCTGGCCGAAGGCGAGCGCATCGAAATTCGTGGTTTCGGCAGCTTTTCCCTGCATTACCGTGCGCCCCGCCAGGGCCGCAATCCAAAAACCGGCGCTTCCGTTTCGCTGCCGGGCAAGCATGTCCCGCATTTCAAGCCGGGCAAGGAACTCCGCGAGCGCGTCGATCTCGGCACCTGACGGCGGTTTCCCGGCGCACTGGCGGCCTATTCAACGCCCAGTGATTTTCTGTCACCCGGGCGCGCTTGCGCGCAACCCATCGGCCCCTGTAACTTGCTTGGCTAGTGGCCTTGGCGTCGATATTCGACGTTATTCCTGTCGGCATTCCTTCAACCCGTTGACCCTTTCCTGGAGAGCGGTATGCGCAAGCTCGTTTACGCAATCGTGATTCTGATCTGCGTCCTGCTTGGGGTCAGTTTTGCGACTCTGAATGCGGAGCCTGTGCGTGTTGATTTCTATTTGTTGGTCCGTGATGTTCCTCTTTCGCTGTTATTGATGGTGACGCTGTTGATTGGCGCGTTGCTTGGGACGCTGGCCAGTCTCGGATGGGGCGTGCGGGCGCGAATCGAAGCGGGACGCTTGCGGCGTATCGAGCGGACTCGCAGCCTCGCGACGACCGTTCAGGAGCCGTGACGGCGATGTGGCAACTGTTCTGGTTGCTACTACCGGCGGCGGCGGCCTCCGGTTACTGGATCGGGCGGAAAAACACCCGTAAACGGGTTGCAGGCGCTCAGCCCAGTCTGCGGCAGGACTACTTCCGGGGCCTGAATTATGTGCTCAACGATAAGCCGGATAAGGCGATCGAAGTGTTCATCAAGATGGTTGAAGTGGATTCCGATACGGTTGAAACGCATGCGGCCTTGGGCAATCTGTTTCGTCGTCGGGGTGAAGTCGATCGCGCCATCCGGATTCATCAGAATCTGATTGCGCGTCCTACCTTGTCGCGGGTCCAGCGTGCAGAAGCGCTGAGGGAGTTGGGTGAAGACTATATGCGTGCCGGCTTGTTTGACCGGGCGGAGCGCCTCTTCCTCGAATTGTTGGATATGAAGCTGCATGTGGTGTCTGCGCTTCGTTCCTTGGTGGCGATCTACGAACAGGAAAGAGATTGGGGCAGGGCGGTCGAATTCGCGCGACGCCTGGAGAATGAAGGGCGCGTATCGGTAAATCGCCAGATCGCCCATTACTATTGTGAGATCGCGGAGAACGCGCGTCGGGACGGCGATTTCGACGCGGCAGATGCGGCGTTGAAGAAGGCCTTTGCCAGTGATAGCGCCTGTGTCCGGGCCAGCATCCTCCAAGGCGATATGGCTTTTGAACGCGCAGATTACCCGACCGCAATCCAGAGCTATCAGCAGGTCGCTGAGCAGGACCTGGATTATCTCAGCGAGGTCATGGAAAAACTGCGGGATGCGTTCACCGAACGCGGCGAAATGGATCAGTTTCGCGTCTATCTGAAGGACATGATGAGCCGGTGTCAGGGCATCGCACCGATGCTCGCGCTCGCAGATCTAACTCAGCGCGAGGAAGGGAACCAGGCCGCGATCGACTTTGTGACCTGTTGTCTGCGAAACAAGTCTTCCGTTGCCGGGCTGAAACGGCTCATTGAACTCAAACTGCCTAGTGTCGAGGGTCGGGCTCGGGACGATCTGATGATCCTGCGGGAAATGATGACCAATCTGATTTCAGACCGGCCGATCTATCGTTGCAATAATTGCGGTTTTGCAGGCAAACAGATGCATTGGCACTGCCCGAGCTGCAAATCCTGGAGCACCATCAAGCCCATTCCTGGCATCGTGCCTGCCTGACAATCCAACGGAATTTTCATGAACACCACGTCGTCAGAACCCTGCGTCATCGTCGCACTCGATTTTCCCACTGCCGATGAAGCCCTCGCGCTGGCGAGTCGTGTCAGTCCGACACTGTGCCGCCTCAAAGTCGGGAAGGAGTTGTTTACCAGCGCGGGTCCCGCGTTGATCGAGGCCTTGGTGTCCCAGGGTTTCGACGTGTTTCTGGATCTCAAATACCATGACATCCCGACTACCGTGGCCAAGGCCTGCAAAGCGGCCGCGCAATTGGGGGTCTGGATGATCAACGTGCATGCTTCGGGCGGCCCACGCATGCTTGACGCAGCGCGAAATGCGATCGATTCCAGCCAGCATCGACCACTGTTGATTGGGGTGACCGTGTTGACCAGCATGGCACAGGAAGACCTGGAAGCGATTGGTGTGATCGGCACACCGGAACAAGCCGTGACCCGCCTGGCGTTGCTTGCTAAACGTTCCGGGCTTGATGGTGTCGTGTGCTCGCCATTGGAAGTCACCCGGCTGCGTGCCGAACTCGGCAAGGATTTTCTCCTGGTCACGCCGGGTATCCGTCCGGCCGGTACCGATGCGGGAGACCAGAAGCGAATCATGACTCCGGCGATGGCGATGGCAGCGGGTTCGAGTTATCTCGTCATCGGTCGTCCGATCACCCAGGCGCCCGATCCGATAGTTGCCCTCCAGGCCGTTGCCGCCGAATTGGCTTGAGCCGCGTTTGATGGGGCTCTACACCCGCATTGCCTCCGGACTGCTGTTTCCGCTTCATGAGCGTCTGAAACGCCACGATTCGGTACGACGTCGCCGCGCTTTGGAGACCTCGCAGTGGTTTGGTCGCGATCAGCTGAAATCCCTGCAACTCGACAATTTCAAATCGTTCGTCGCCCGGCTATATCGGGATAACGATTACTACCGCCAGGTCATGGAGGACGCCGGGTTCGGTCCCGACGATATTCGCGATCTCCAGGATCTTCAGCGTTTCCCATTTCTCACCAAGCCGCTGATCAGGGAGAACGTGGAGGCGCTGAAGTCGCATAACGCGGGTCCGCTGGCACGCTTCAATACGGGTGGATCGACAGGTGAGCCTCTGGTGTTCTACCTCGGTAACGAGCGAGTCTCACACGATGTTGCGGCAAAATGGCGCGCAACACGTTGGTGGAGTGTCGATATTGGTGATCCGGAGATCGTGATCTGGGGCTCCCCGGTGGAACTCGGTGCCCAGGATCGGGTGCGTGCCTTTCGGGATCGCTTGCTGCGATCGAAGTTGATTCCGGCTTTTGAGATGTCTGCGATGAATCTTGATCGCTTCATCGCCGAAATCCGAGCCATGCGTCCTCGGATGTTGTTTGGATATCCGTCCTCGATGGCGCTGATCGCCGAGCGCGCCGAGGCCCAGCATGTGGACATGAAAGGGCTTGGTATCAAGGTCTGTTTCGTGACTTCGGAGCGCCTTTACGACAAACAACGGGAAACCATCGAGCGGGTATTCGCTGCGCCGGTCGCCAATGGATACGGCGGGCGAGACGCGGGTTTCATCGCCCATCAATGCCCGCACGGGGGGATGCATCTCAGCGCGGAGGATATCCTGGTCGAGATCATCGGGCCGGATGGACAGGTCTTGCCGCCCGGCGAGGCCGGTGAGGTCGTGGTGACCCATCTGGCGACCGGCGAGTTCCCGTTCGTACGCTATCGCACCGGGGATGTCGCCGTGCTCGATGACGGTCAATGCAGTTGTGGTCGCGGTTTGCCGATGCTTAAGGAAATCCAGGGACGTACCACCGACTTCATCGTCGCCCCGGATGGCACCGTCATGCACGGGCTGGCGCTGATCTACATCCTGCGCGATCTGCCTGAGGTAGCGCTGTTCAAGATCATTCAGGAAGCCGGGAACCGGTATCGTATCCTGGTAGTGCCTGGCGACGGCTATACCGATGCGCATACGGCGATCATTCACTCCGGGCTGATAAAGCGTCTGGGCGAGGACGCCGAGGTGATCATTGACCTTGTTGACGACATTCCCCGTGAACGGTCAGGCAAGTTCCGTTATGTCGTCAATCAGGTTGTCGGATAAGCCAATTTCATTGCACCCGCAGGGCGCTTCCTTTATTCTTCGCGCCCCTTGATGGCCTGCATTGCGGGTCATTCCGGAGAGGTGTCCGAGTGGTTGAAGGAGCACGCCTGGAAAGCGTGTGTACGTTAATAGCGTACCGAGGGTTCGAATCCCTCCCTCTCCGCCAATAGAAGCCCTGTCAGATCATTTTGTGTCGGTCTGGCAGGGCTTTTTTGTGTCCGTAGCGTGGGATGTGCAGGCGACGACCCAGCTTATTTCTGTTTAGGCCGGAACACTTTGATGACATCGTCTTTTGCCTGCAGGAATGGTCCTTCAATTAGATCGATGCAGTAAGGGATCGCCGGAAACACGGCGTCCAGACATTCGCCGATCGACTTGGGTTTGCCTGGCAGGTTGACGATGAGACTGCGACCGCGAATCCCGGCGGTCTGACGCGACAGGATCGCGGTCGGCACGTACTGCAACGAGACCGAGCGCATGAGTTCGCCAAAGCCGGGCATCATTTTCTGACACACGGCTTCAGTGGCTTCCGGGGTGATGTCGCGTACCGCAGGACCGGTGCCTCCGGTGGTGACCACCAGGCAGCAGCCTTCCTGGTCGCAGAGTTCGATCAGGGTGGCTTCTATGGTGCCGAGTTCGTCCGGAATCACCCGCGCCACGGGTTCCCACGCCGAGGACAGAACATGCTCGAACCATCGGCGTATTGCCGGGCCGCCCAGATCTTCGTATTCGCCGCGACTGGCGCGGTCCGAGATGGTGACGATGCCAATACGGGCAGTGGTTTCTGACATGGGGGACTCCGACCGTGATGATCCCTCGATTGTCCGGTATTCGCGGCAGGAGTGTCAGGTCCTCAGTCGGCCCCTTGCAGGCGAACCGGTTGCCGGCGCGGCCCCCAGGTGCCGGGTGAGGTGTCGAACACACCCGCAACCGGATGCCCGCAATGGGCGCAATGCCCTTCCCGGTCGATATGCCAGTCGCTGAGTTGATACCAGTCGCGCCCGATCAGCATCCCGCCGCAGGCTGGGCAGTAGGTGCTTTGTCCGGCTTTGTCGTGGACGTTGCCGGTGTAGACGTGATTAATGCCGTGTGACTGGGCGATTTCACGGGCGCGACGCAGGGTCTGGGTGGGGGTCGCCGGGATGTCGCGCATTTTCCAGTCCGGGTGGAAAGCGGTGAAATGCATCGGTACATCCGGCCCGAGTTCATCCATGACCCAGCGTGACATCGCGGCGATTTCCGCGTCGCTGTCGTTCTGGCCGGGGATCAGCAAGGTGGTCAGTTCGAACCAGACATTCGTCTGGTGCTTGAGATAGGTGAGCGTGTCGAGCACCGGCTGCAGATGCCCGGCACAGAGCTTGCGATAGAAATTCTCGGTGAAGCCCTTCAAATCCACGTTGGCGGCATCCATGTGCGCAAAGAACGTTTCGCGTGCGCCTGGGCTGATATATCCGGCGGTCACCGCAACCGAACGGATACCGAGCGTCTTGCAGGCCGTGGCGACGTCCACGGCATATTCGAGAAAGATCACCGGGTCGTTATAGGTGAAGGCGACACTGCGGCAGCCGAGCTGGTGTGCGGCCTGGGAAATGGTCGCAGGGCTGGCCTGGTCCAGCAGGCGATCGACTTCGCGGGATTTACTGATGTCCCAGTTCTGACAGAACTTGCAGGCAAGATTGCAGCCTGCGGTGCCGAAAGACAGGATCGGCGAGCCGGGCAGGAAATGGTTCAGCGGCTTCTTTTCAATCGGATCGATACAAAACCCGCTGGACCGGCCATAGGTGGTCAGCACGATTTCGCCTTCGTCTGCCGCGCGCACGAAACAAAGCCCGCGCTGCCCATTCTTCAAGATGCAGGCGCGTGGGCAGACGTCGCATTGCACATGCCGGTCATCGACGCGATGCCAGAAACGGGTAGGGTGATTATCTGAAGGCATGTCGTTATCGGTCCCCGGTGCTTCCGTGGAGACGCCACGGCCCCTATTCTCAGAGTCAGACGATAGTCCTCACGGAGGCGTGACGATGCCCACTTTCCGCCCGCCGGCGGTGGCCGGCATGTTTTATCCCGACGATCCGGTCGAATTGCGCACCCAGATACAGGCCTATCTGGCGGCCGCGACGCCAGCGAATGTCGTGGTGCCCAAGGCGTTGATCGTGCCGCACGCCGGTTACAGGTATTCCGGACCGGTTGCTGCCAGCGCTTACGTGCGGCTTGCACCGATTGCGGCGCGGATTGAACGTGTGATCCTCCTGGGACCTGCGCACCGCGTTGCCTTGCGCGGGATCGCGGCCAGCAGCGCCGATCTGTTTCGCACGCCGCTGGGCGATGTGCCGTTGGATCGTGCTGCGATCGATGCCTTGATCGACCTGCCTCAGGTGGGGGTGGTCGATCAGGCCCATGCGCAGGAACACAGCCTTGAGGTGCATCTGCCGTTTCTTCAAGCGTTGCTCGGCGTTTTCAAACTGGTGCCGCTGGTCGTTGGCGAGGCCGCGCCCGCCCAGGTTGCCGAGGTCATCGAGCGATTATGGGGCGGACCGGAAACCCTGATCGTGATCAGTTCCGATCTGAGTCATTACCACGATTATGCAACCGCGCAGCGCATGGACAAGGCGACCTCCGAAGCCATCCTTTCCGGACGCATCGATGACATCGGTTACCACGATGCGTGCGGTCGCAATCCGGTCAACGGCTTGCTGGCGGCCGTGTCCGCACACGGCCTGACGGCAGAAATGGTCGATCTGCGCAACTCCGGGGACACTGCCGGGCCACGTGACAAGGTTGTCGGATATGGTGCTTATGTCTTCCACTGAGGGCGTTTACGACCGCAGACAACGGAGCGAGATGTTGCGAATCGCCCGTGCATCCATCGCCCACGGCCTGAACCACGGTACGCCCTTGCCCGTGCGTCCGGGCGATTTTGATCCTGCGCTGCGCGAGCTGCGCGCGACCTTCGTCACCTTGAATCGCGACGGTCGCTTGCGTGGCTGCATCGGCATGCTCGAAGCGCATCGCCCATTGATCCAGGATGTTGCCGAAAACGCGTATTCTGCGGCCTTTCGCGACCCCCGCTTTCCCCCTCTGAGCACCTCGGAATTCGATGAGCTCGCGCTGCATGTATCGGTGTTGAGTCCCTCTGCCGCGATGCAGTTCGATTCCGAGGCTGACCTGCTGCGCCAGATTCGTCCCGCTATCGATGGTCTGATTCTCAGCGATGCTACCCATCGTGGCACCTTCCTGCCTTCGGTCTGGGAACAACTACCTACCGCTGAGTTGTTTCTCACCCATCTCAAGCAGAAAGCCGGTCTGGCGCCCGATTATTGGAGCGATACCCTGCAAGTTCGCCGCTACACGACGGAATCTTTCTCGTAGAATCCGCCGCCTGGCTGCGATGTGTGGGTCTCGATTTGCACCATACCGCGTTCCATCACCCAGACCGATGACAGATAAACCGTGAAAATCCGCACCGGCCTAGGCCAGGACAGTCACCGCTTTCTCGACGATCCGGATCCGACTCGCCCGCTGTTGCTGGGCGGCATCGAATTCGACGGTCGTCCGCTCAACGGCAACAGCGATGCCGACGTGGTGCTGCACGCCATCACCAACGCGGTGTCATCCGTTACCGGGATCAATGTGATCGGCAAGACCGCCGACACGATGTGCAGGCAGGGCATCACCGACAGCGCCGAGTATCTTCAGGTCGCGCTCACGCACCTGGGCGGGCTGCGTATCAGTCACCTTGCCATCAGCATCGAATGCCTGACCCCGAAGATTTCCCCCCGCATCGATGCCATGAAGGCGCATCTCGCGGAATTGCTGGGGATCCACCCGAGCGACATTGGCATCACCGCCACCACCGGCGAGGGGCTCACTGGCATGGGTCGGGGCGAGGGCGTTCAGGTGCTCGCAATTCTCACTGTGTTCGAGGAGTAAGCCGGCATGAAAGCCATTCGTATCCTGACACTGATTCTGGGTGTGCTCGCCGTCTCGCTGCTGCTGATTGCCCTGGCGTTGCCCGATCACGCGCGCATCGAACGCAGCATCGTCATTGATGCTTCGCCGGCGACGGTGTTTCCGCACGTCAACGGCATGCGCGCATTCCATGCCTGGTCGCCGTGGTCGAAGATCGATCCCGAAACACAATACCGGTTCACCGGCCCGGAGCAGGGCGTCGGTTCGCGCATGGACTGGCGCAGCGAACATGCCCAGGTCGGTGGCGGCACGCAGGAGATCGTCAGCAGCCGCACCGGGCAGTATGTGGAGACCAGGCTCGACTTCGGCGCTCAGGGCAACGGCATCGCCAGTTTCACACTGAATCCGGACGGACGTGGCACCCGCGTGGTCTGGGACTTTCGGACCGAGTTCGGCTGGGACCTGTTCGGTCGTTGGTTCGGTCTGCTGCTGGATCGTTTCCTCGGTCCGAGTTACGAGCAGGGTTTGAATACGCTCAAGCAAGCGGTTGAGCAAACGTCTGAGTCATCCCGGACGTCCTGAGGCTCGGTTACCGTTCGGGGTTCATCGTCCGCAAGCGAGCCGGGCAATCTGCGCGGCAAACCGGTCCTCGACGACGTGTCTACGTACCTTCAATGTCGGCGTCAGCAATTCATTCTCGATCGTCCAGGGTTCCGGACTGACCTCGATAGAATGCACTTGGGCATACCCGGGGAAGCCGCTGAGCGTGGCGTTGAGTCGTGCCAACAGCGCGCGCTTGTCGGCATTTCTCGCTGACTCATTCAACACCACCAAGGCACTGATGCATGGACGCCGGTCACCGATCACGATGGCCTGGTCAAACCAGCTATCCCGGCAGATTGCCGCCTCCATATCCGGTGCGGAGAGCTTTTCGCCGGTGGACATCACCATGATGTCCTTGACGCGTCCGACGATGCGCAGGCGCGCACCATGAATTTCGACTTGATCGCCGGTACGCAACCAACCGTCGGAATCCAGTACCGCTTCGGTCGCCTGAGCCTTTTTCCAGTAACCGCGCATCACCCCTGGGCTGCGAACCCACAATTCCTGATCGTCGCCGATGCGGATTTCGACATCCTGGAGTGGCAGGCCGACGGTGGTCGGGTCGTCGTCCTCCAGGCGATTCACGCTGATCACAGGGCTGGTTTCGGTCATGCCGTAACCCTGAAGCAGACGGATGCCGAGGCCGATGAATAGTCGTGAGGTATGCTCGGACAGTGAGGCGCCGCCGATGATGGCAAAGCGCAGTCGACCGCCCAGAACTGCACGCAACGGCTCGCCGACCATCGATTGCAACGGTGCGGCCAGCCACTGTCGTGGGCACCAGAGCACCCGACCCATGCTGCGCTGGAATCGTTCCCAGCCCAAGGACACCGCGCTCTGGAACAACGTGCGTTTGAGCCAGGATGCCTTGGCCAGGGTACCGGTCACTTTTTCCTCGATGCGCTCGAAGATGCGCGGGACCGCGATCAGGATCGTCGGCTTTTCGTGCAACAGATCTTCCGGCAGTTCCGAGATGCCGCGTGCGAAGCTGACCTGTGCGCCGCACATCATGGGGATGTAGTACCCGACCGTGCGTTCGAGCATGTGCGACAGCGGCAGGAAGGACAGAAAATGATCATTCTCGTCGGCATGCACCGCACGCAGGCCGGATTCGGCATTCCAGAGGATGTTGCGATGGGTCAGGGTGACACCCTTGGGGCGTCCTGTCGTACCCGAGGTATAACAAATGGTCGCCACTGCGTCCGGATCGCGCTCACGCACCTCGTAGCGTTCCTCTTCAATCGGTTTCGGCTTGGCGAGCCAGGTTTCCAGGTCCTCGACACGCCGATCCGGGTCGGCGTGCATCGATTGGGCGATCGTCACCACACGTTTGAGTTCGGGAAGTGGATCGGCAGTGGCAATTTCATGCCAGAGCACCGGGTCCGGCAGCATTAGCAGCCTGGCTTCGGAGTGGGCCAGACAATAGGCCGCGCTTTCGGCCCGATCGTTGACGAAGAGCGGGACCACGATCAGACCGAGACCGAGGGCTGCGAGGTCCAGACTGACCCAGTCCGGACCATTCGGCAGCATGATGGCGATGCGGTCGCCGGCTTTGATCCCATCGGCGAGCAGGGCGCGCTGCCAGTGTCCGGCACGGCGGGCGATTTCACTCCAGGTCAGTCCCTGCCAGTCTCGTTCCCCGAACCAGCGATAGGCCAGATTGTCCGGCGTGCGGAGGACCCGTGTAACAAGGAGACCGCCGAGGGTCTGGGCTTCGCGTTCGCAGATGAACGGGCAGGACTCGCCGGGATCATAACTGGGCGGCTTGTCGCTGAGGATCGGGTGCGGCTGAAACAGCAAGGTGCTCATGGTCGGTCTCCGCGCGGTTTTTGTTATTGCTGCGGTGCGTTGGTATGTAGAGTGTAGGCACTGCGATGTCTGACCAAGACAGGAAGCGCGCCTTGCCTTGACCTGATTCGGTGTTCAAGGCGTCAGACAGCCAGAACGCGCTGCAGCGATGGCGGCGCAAAACGGCGAGGGCAGGAGCACGGCGTCCGGAGGAAACCGTTATTGGATCGGGAAGGCGCTTGTCCGCCAGCGCGGTGCGTACTCCCGCCAGCCAGCACTTGGGTGGGAACGGGAGCGTGATTCCTCCGTCCCGTGCCGGTGTAGCATCACCGGCAGTCCCGCAACCCTCAGACGCAGATGATCCAGAGGATGCAGTTGTCGTCGCGGGTTTCGCCGGTCAGAGCGGGATGGTCGGGGTAGTTCTTTTCCAACACACGGCGGGCGTCACCGGCAAGACCATCCAGCCCGAGTTTCGAATACGCTTCGAAAAGAATCGCGACCGCTTCCGGCATGATGGGCGTGCCCTGATAGTTCTCGATGACGTGTTCGGCGCGGTTCGCGGCGGCAAGATAAGCGCCGCGTTTCATGTAATAGCTGGCCGCCTTGATCTCATACGCGGCGACGTTGTTCCGCAGAAACAGCATGCGCTGGCGGGCGTCACGGGTATATTTGCTGTCCGGAAAGCGCTGTGCCAGTTCCTGGAAGTCGTAGAACGATTCTTTTGCCGCACCCTGATCCCGCTCGCTCTTATCCTGCGGGAGCCAGCGGTCGAAGAAGCTCTGACCACGACTGAAGTTGACCACGCCTTTCAGGTAATAGGCGTAATCGACATGCGGGTGCTGCGGGTTGTTCTTGATAAAGCGGTCAAGGGCGGCGAGCGCGGCGTCCGGCTCGTTATCCTTATAGTGGGTGTAGGCGATGTCGATCTGCGCCTGTTGCGCATATTGCCCGAATGGGAAGCGCGCCATGACCAGGTCGTAGTACTTTACGGCGGTCTCGTAATCGCCGTCGTTCATGTTCGCACGGGCTTCGGAATACAGCTTGCTCGCGGACCAGTCGGCGGTCTCGTCGATCTTGTCCGGCAACAGGCCACAGCCGGAGAGCAGGGCGGTGGCGATCAGTACGACTACGGGCAGAACGGGGCGCATGTGCAGCGGCTCCACAACAGTAACCATCAATCCGGCGCATTCTGAATCCATGACCCAGGATAAGCAAACCAGGGAGAAGCAAATCGAATCCCGTCCCGACGGGACCGCCCGTCATGAGGCTGCAGTGCCTTTTGAGCAAGCCGGATTACGTCTCGATCAGGTTCTGGTGGAGTTGTTTCCCGGTTTTTCCCGAAGCCGCCTTCAGACCTGGCTCAAGGACGGCGCGATCCTGATCGACGGTGCGCCTCGCAAGCCCCGTGACAAGATGCGCGGTGGCGAACAGGTGATCCTGATCGAACCGGCGCCGGAACCGGATCCGATGCAGGCCCAGCCGTTGCCCCTGAATATCGTCTATGAAGATGACACCCTCCTCGTGATCGACAAACCCGCCGGGCTGGTGGTGCATCCGGCTGCCGGCAATCACGACGGCACCCTGATGAACGGCCTGCTGCATCACGCACCGGAACTCGCTGGGATCCCGCGCGCCGGCATCGTGCATCGACTCGACAAGGAAACCAGTGGCCTGCTGGTGGTGGCGCGCACCTTGAGCGCGCACAAGGATCTGGTCGATCAGCTTCAGGCACGGACGGTGAGCCGGGAATATCTGGCGGTGGTCAACGGGCATCTGGTCGCGGGCGGCACCATCGACGAACCGATGGATCGTCATCCCGTGGATCGCAAACGCATGGCCGTGCGCCATAACGGGCGCGAGGCGATCACCCACTACCGGGTGGAGGAACGTTTTCGCGCACATACCGCGTTGCGGGTAAAACTGGAGACGGGACGCACGCATCAGATTCGCGTGCATATGGCGTACCTGAAGCACCCCCTGATCGGGGATCCGACTTATGGCGGTCGCCTGCGTATCCCGCCGGATTCCGATGCCGATTTTGTCGAGGTGCTGCGCCGGTTTCCACGCCAGGCCCTGCATGCGCTGGCACTCGGCCTGATCCATCCGGATACCGGCGAGGAATGCCGCTGGGAGTCGCCGATTCCGGACGACATTCAGGCCTTGATGCAGGCGTTGCGTGTCGATCGCGATGCGCATCAGGAAAGTCGGCCATGATCCGGACCCTGGTTCCCGACTGGCCGGCGCCCAGCCGCATACGGAGTTGTACGACCTTGCGCGACGGCGGAGTCAGTACGGGTGGTTACGCGAGTCTGAATCTCGCCGATCATGTCGAGGATGACCCGGCGGCGGTTGCGGAAAATCGGCAACGGCTTACCGCTGCCCTGGGGTTGCCCGAGGCCCCGCAATGGTTGTCGCAGGTTCACGGCGTGCAAGTGCATCGGCTTGCCGTTCAACCCGATGCCAAGACCCCGGCGGCGGACGCAGTCTGGACGGATCAACCTGACCGTATCTGTGCCGTGCTCACTGCAGACTGCCTGCCAGTGTTGTTCTGTGATCGTTCTGCAAGCTGTGTCGCGGCGGCGCATGCAGGCTGGCGAGGGCTTGCCGATGGCGTACTTGAAGCGACGGTGGCCGCGCTTCCCGCCGCTGCGTCGGAACTGTTTGCATGGATGGGCCCCGCCATCGGGCCGGCGGTGTTCGAAGTCGGCGATGAGGTTCGGGAGATTTTCATAAGCCGACATCCGCAGACCGCGCCCGCGTTCAGGCCATCGCCTGCCGGTCGTTGGCTGGCCGATATTTATGCCTTGGCGCGCATCCGGCTTGCCGCCTGCGGGGTACATGCCGTGTTCGGTGGCGGTGAATGCACTTTCAGCGATGTCGATCGCTTTTATTCCTTTCGCCGCGAGCCCCGGACGGGCCGGATGGCAAGCCTTATCTGGCTTCAGTCCGAGACGGATTGAGCCCGTTCGCGGACGCCCATTGGGGTGGCGCCGAACTTGCGGCGAAACGCTTTGATGAAGCTGGAGGTGTTGGCGTACCCGATCAGGTCCGACACCGTATAGATCGGATAGGCGGTTTCCACGAGTAAGGCATGGGCCTTATGAAGACGCCAATGGTTGATATAAGCCATCGGCGACGTCCCGATCTGGCGCCGGAATTTTGCGGTGAAGACGGAGCGAGAGCAGTGCGCAAGCGTCGCCAATTCATCGACGCGCCAGGCACGACCGGGCGCCTGATGTATTTCCGTCAGAATGCGGCGCATCGCTGGATCCTGTACGGCGGCGGAAAAACGGGCGTAGGTGGAGCAGCTTGAATTCGACTGGCTCTGGAGCAGTTGGACGAAAAGCAGTTCAAACATCCGGTCGCGCAGAGCACCGGTGCCAAGGCGGGCAGATTCAACCGCCTGATCGAGGTTCTGGGCAGCGTGGGGTAGCCATTCGCCATCTCGGCGTTCCGGGCGCATCAGAATGAAGTCCGGCAGGGTTGCAAACAGGGGGTGAGACAGCGGCGTTCGCGATCGGAATACCCCGCACATCAGACGAACCGACGCGTCTGCATCGCTGATTCGGGTTGTCTGGCAGCCGTCCTCCGGTTTGATGCACGCTCTGGGCAATCGCTGCTCATTGGGGGAGTGAGCGATCACATGCGCGTTACCGTGTGGGAAGAACACCACGTCACCGGCTTGGCAATGTACGTAGTCGTGATCTCGCTGCCTCGCCACCCAGGCCTCGCCGGCGACGATGTAATGGAACACGGGACTCGGCGTTGGTTCATACAACACGCCCCAGTCTCCGTTCAGATTGGCGCGGAAAAACAGGCTGCCGCTGAGCCACACGCTATCCAGGATGTCGGCGATGATGTCCATGTCATGAATTCATTGAATGGGTAGTCCATCGGGTGACCGCGAAGAGGGCTGTTTTCATTCACGGTCGGTCGTAAATCAGCGGACGGAAACGGTGGCGGTTGCTGCCGCGTCCGTCCGCCGGACCAGACCTTAGAAGTGCCAAATCGCGCGGTCAGCACCAAGGTGCTCGGGATTCATCCATTCCCAGTGCGACAACATGCCGTCGTTGTCTTTGTCCATCATGGCGAACTTCTTCGCCGCGACGCCGCTCATGTATTTCATGTACTCATCCTTGGATACGGCTTTGTCGTGGTTGCTGTCCATGGTCTGTTCCATCATTTCCATGGTCTTCATCATCATCATGTCCCAGATGCGGCCTTTCAAGTCGGGGTTTCCAGCGCCCTGGTAACCGTAGTTTTCACCGGAAACGGCGTTGAAACTGGTGCTGGAGGCGACCATCAATGCGGCGATCAGTAGCTTTTTCATGCGGTTTTCCTTTTCTTGCGTTTTTGGTTGGGATGACCGGGCCGACGAGGTCGTCCTTGGGTGGCAGACACGCGTCGGGAACGGTCACGCAAAGAGACCCGGCGGATGTCGGGTTTGGATGTTCCGATCGGATGGATTGATGGTCTGATCGGCTTGATCTGCAGAAGCCTTTACACTTGGGCCTTCATCCGGAACATCGAAGAGCACTGTCATGCAGCATTGGTACATGTTGACCCTGGTCGGTCACGATCAGCCCGGCATCGTTGCCCGGGTGACCGCCGCCCTGTTTGAGGCGGGTGCGAACCTCGGTGAGGCCTCGATGATGCGTCTCGGGGGGGAGTTCACGATCATGCTGCGCGCCCGGTACGACGGTGGCGTGTACGCACTGCGCGGACACCTCGAACCGATTGCCGATGCGCTCGGTTTGCATTTGCACGTCGATGCGTGTGACGGCGAGCCGCAAGGCCATGTCGAGCCGGATGTGCGCATTTCCGTGTCGGGGGCCGATCGCCCGGGCATCGTCAGCGAGGTCGCCGGGGCACTCGCCGAAGCCGGGTTCAATATTCTCGAACTCGAATCCGATGTCGCCGGCAGCGCGGACAAGCCGATCTATCTGATCCATATCGAGGGTGAAGCCCGCCAGGGCAGCGACGCGCTTGAAGCCGCACTCGCACCGCTGCGCGACAAAGGTGTCGATGTGTCCATGCAGCCGATCGAGCTGATGGTGGGCTGATGGCCACACTCGAAATCCTCAAATATCCGGACCCCCGTCTGAAGCAGGAATCGGTTGAAGTCGAGCACTTCGATGACGATCTGCAACGCTTCCTCGACGATCTGGAGGAAACCATGGGCGATGGCCCGGGCGCAGTCGGTATTGCGGCGCCTCAGGTTGGGCGGTTCCAGCGCATCGCGATCGTCGATATTTCCAGCAAACCCAAGCTGGTCAATCACGGGCGCATGTTTCTGATCAACCCGGAAATCGTCGAATGGGACGGCCTTGCGGTCGGTCGTGAAGGCTGCCTGTCGGTGCCCGATTACACCGGCAACGTGGTGCGCGCCGAGCGCATCAAACTGCGTTATCTCGATCGCGACGGCAACGAGATCGAAATCGATACCGAAGGCTACGAGGCCCGTGCCGTGCAGCATGAAATGGACCATCTCGACGGCATGCTGTTTGTCGATCGCGTGGTCAGTCGACGTCACGATCTGTTCCGCCGCAAGCACTACAAACAACGCGGGGAGCGCTGATCCTGGGGCCGAACGCCCTGATCTGGTTCCGACGCGACTTGCGCCTGGGCGACAACCCGGCGCTGCGCGCGGCGGTCGAATGCGTGCGAGAGAAGGGCGGGCGGGTCTTGCCGCTTTATATCGCCAACGATACCGAGTCGGGGGCCTGGGCAGACGGCGCCGCCAGTCGATGGTGGCTGCATCACGCATTGGCCGCGCTCGGTGAGGCGTTGCAGGCAAAGGGGAGTCGGCTGCTGATCCGATCCGGCGCGTCGCTGGATGTGCTGCGCGCCCTGATCGATGAAGCGGACATTGGCGCGGTGTTCTGGAACCGCCTCTATGAACCGGCCAGCATCGATCGGGATCGCCGCATCAAGGCGGCACTGCGCGAACATGGCGTACACGTCGAATCGAGCAACGCCGGGTTGCTGCATGAACCTTGGACGATAAAGACCGGTAGCGGCGGGCCGTACAAGGTGTTCACGCCGTTTTCCCGCACCCTGTCGGCGATACCGACGCCACGACCCAGCCCGGAACCCGAGGTCTTGCCCGCCGCGCCAGAGGTGGGCGGAATGGCCTTGAACGCACTGCGGTTGATGCCTTCCGTGGATTGGGCGGGCGGCCTGAAAGCGGCCTGGGCACCGGGCGAGGCCGCTGCGCAGGAGTTGCTCGACGACTTCGTTGATGGCCCGGTACGCGATTACCTGCAAGCGCGCGACTTTCCCGGTCGCCCGGCCACTTCGCGTTTGTCTGCGGCGCTGCATTTCGGCGAGATCAGCCCCCGCCAGGCGTGGTATGCGGCGGAAGCCGCGCAGGCAGACGTCGCTGCTCCCTGGTTACGCCAGTTGCAGTGGCGCGAATTCGCCCATCATCTGCTGTTCCACTTTCCGCACACCCCGGAACAGCCGCTCGATCCCCGTTATGCGGACTTCACCTGGCGTACCGATTACCAGGATGATCTGCGTGCCTGGCAGCGCGGGCGAACCGGTATCCCCATCATTGACGCCGGCATGCGCGAGCTGTGGCACACCGGCTGGATGCACAACCGCGTGCGTATGCTGGTTGCATCGCTGCTGACCAAGAACCTGCTGATTCCGTGGCAGGAAGGCGCACGCTGGTTCTGGGACACCCTGGTCGATGCCGATCTCGCCAACAACACCCTCGGCTGGCAATGGACCGCCGGCTGCGGCGCGGATGCAGCCCCGTATTTCCGGGTCTTCAATCCGGTTGCCCAAGGCCTGAAATTCGATCCGGATGGCCGCTATGTCCGCCACTGGGTGCCGGAGCTCAAACGCCTTCCGGACAAGTGGTTGCAACAGCCCTGGGCCGCACCTGCCGAGATTCTGCGCGGCGGCGGAATCACCCTCGGTCGGGACTATCCGCGACCGATTGTGGACCTTGCCGGGAGTCGGAGGATCGCGCTGGAGATCTGGGCCAACGAGGTGCGCAACAAGCCCTGATCTGGTGCGTTTTCGGGGCTATTGATCTGGTTCAATGGATGGCGGCGTTTGGTCAAGACGGCGCCATGTTTCGAGCGTTTAACTGTGCGTGCGAATCGTAGGGCGGAACCCGAAGGGCTTGCGCCGCCAGTCCCCGATTGAGCCTGGCGGCGCAAGCCCTTCGGGTTCCGCCCTACGGCAATTCATCCACGTCGTCGGAACCGAAACATGGCCAAGAAGAGCACCGAGAAAAAGTCCGCCCCGAAAAAGTCGGCAGCCAAAAAAAGCGTTGGCAAGAAGGTCGCCAAAGCGGTCGCCAAGGTGTCTACACAATGGGTTTATGCCTTCGAGGATGGCGATGGCAAGAACAAGCACCTGCTGGGCGGCAAGGGTGCGAATCTCTGTGAGATGACCCAGATCGGTCTGAATGTGCCGCCGGGATTCGTGATCACTACCGAGGCCTGTCTGGCCTATCTGGAAACCGCCACCGCCAAGTCTCGGGGCGCATTGCCGGATGGCGTCATGGACGAGGTCCGTGCCCAGATGGCGCGACTGGAGAAGGCTACCGGCAAGAAATTCGGCGGCAAGAAGGATCCGTTGCTGGTCTCGGTGCGTTCCGGTTCCGCGATGTCCATGCCGGGCATGATGGACACCATTCTCAACCTCGGTCTGAATCGGCACACCCTGGAGGGCGAGATCGCCCAGACTGGCGATCGCCGCTTCGGGTACGACGCTTACCGTCGCTTCATCCAGTTGTTCGGCAAGATCGCTCTGGGGGTCTCCGATGAGAAATTCGACGCCGCCTTCGAGGCCGTGAAGAAGCGCGTCGGTGCCAAGGAAGACATCGCGCTGTCGGCGGAAGACCTCGCCGAGATTGCCGAGCGATTCCTGCAGATCGTCGAGGAAGAGACCGGTCGTGCGTTCCCCGAAGACCCGTTCGAACAGCTCGAAATCGCGATCAAGGCGGTATTCGGTTCCTGGTCCGGCAAGCGTGCCGTCGATTACCGCCGTGAGTTCAATATCACGCCCGAGATGGCCAACGGCACGGCGGTCAACGTGGTCACCATGGTGTTCGGTAACCGGGGCAATGATTGCGCCACCGGCGTTGCCTTCACCCGCTACCCCGACAGCGGTGAAAATCGTCTGTTCGGCGAATATCTGGTCAACGCGCAGGGCGAGGACGTGGTCGCCGGCATCCGTACGCCGAAGCAGATCGACCAGATGGGCGAGGAAATGCCTGAGATGTACCGCCAGCTCCTGGAACTGCGCAACAAGCTCGAAGCGCATTACACCGAGGTGCAGGATTTCGAGTTCACCATCGAGAAAGGCACGCTCTACTGCCTGCAGACCCGCAACGGCAAGATGAATGCGATCGCCCGGGTGCGCACCGTGGTGGATATGCAGCACGAGGGCTTGATCGACCGCAAAGAAGCCCTGCTTCGCGTTGCCCCGGACATGCTCGAACAGATGTTGTTCCCGCGCCTGGACCCGTCCGCCAAGGTCGCGGCGGTGGCCCAGGGTCTTCCGGCTTCGCCGGGCGCGGCGTCCGGCCACGCGGTGTTCGATGCCGATCGTGCCGAGCAACAGGGCAGGGCGGGAAGGGCCGTGATCCTGGTGCGTGAGGAAACCAAGCCGGAAGACATCCACGGCTTCTTCGCGTCCAAGGGCATCCTCACCAGTCGCGGCGGCAAGACCTCACACGCCGCCGTGGTCGCGCGCGGCATGGGCAAACCCTGCGTTGCCGGTGCGGAAGGCATTGTGGTCAGCACGGCGCAGCGTGTCGCTCACATCGGCGAGGAGATCATCAAGGAAGGCGACGTCATCACCATCGATGGCAGCACTGGCAAGGTCTATCTCGGTGAAGTGGCGATGGTGGAACCGGAGTTCACCGAAGAACTGTCCACCTTGCTGAGCTGGGCGGACGACATTGCACGACTTCACGTCATGGCCAATGCCGATACCCCACCCGATGCCGAACGTGCGCTCAGGTTCGGCGCCCAGGGCATCGGCCTGTGCCGCACCGAACGCATGTTCAATGCCACCGACCGCTTGCCGATCGTGCTGGAGATGATCGTCGCGGAAACCCTGGAACAGCGTCAGCATGCGCTCGACAAACTCCTGCCGATCCAGCGTGCCGACTTTGCCGCCCTGTTCAAGGTCATGGCCCCGCGACCGGTCACCATTCGCCTGCTCGATCCGCCGATTCACGAATTCCTGCCGACTCAGGAGCAGCTCGAAGACGACATCGACGAACTGCGTCTGCTCGCCCAGACCGTCAGCGGTGTCGGGGTGCTCGCCGAGACCCTGCGTGCGCTCTATCCGAAGGGCGCGCCAGACGGTATGGATGCCTGGCAGATGTATCCCTCCGACACCGGCATCGTCGAACAGGCGATCAAGCGAAAGGAGGCGATTCTGCGCAAGGTCATCGCGCTGCGCGAGGTCAATCCGATGCTCGGCCATCGCGGTGTGCGCCTGGGCATCACCTTCCCGGAGATCTATCGCATGCAGATTCGCGCCGTACTTGAAGCGGCGGCGGAATGCATCAAGGACGGTTGCGACGTCCACCCCGAAGTCATGGTCCCGCAAGTTGCGACGCCGCAGGAACTGCTGCGCGTGCGCGGTTATGTCGATGAACTCAAGGCCGAGGTCAACGCCGCCTATGGCGTCGAAGTCGATCTCAAGTTCGGCACCATGATCGAAGTCGTCCGGGCCTGCATGCGTGCCGAGGAGCTCGCCAAGGTCGCGCAATTCTTCTCCTTCGGCACCAACGATCTGACCCAGGCCACGTTCTCGTTCTCCCGCGAAGACGCCGAGAACAAGTTTCTGCCCATGTACAACGAGGTCGGTATCCTGCGCGACAACCCCTTCGAAGTGCTGGATGTGCAGGGTGTCGGCAAACTCATGGAACTGGCCCGCGACTGGGGCCGGGCATCGCGCCCCGACATCAAGCTGGGCATCTGCGGAGAACACGGCGGCCATCCGGCCTCCATCGCCTTCTGTCACCAGATCGGCCTGAGCTACGTCTCCTGCTCCGCGCCGCGTGTGCCGATCGCCCGTCTTGCCGCCGCACACGCAGTTCTGGCGGAAGGCGGCGTCAAGGATGCGGCCGCCTGAGCGAAGGTGTTGTTTGTTAACGCGGTAGGACGCCCGCGCTCCCAAGTAAAACGGCTACGGGTATCCGTAGCCGTTTTTTTACCAGCGGGTCATAACGCTAACGACAAAATCAGCCGGTCCGGAAATGGATTCGATATTGGCGATTCAGGCGTCAGCTGGTGTTGTTAGTTGGCGCTGTCCATCCCGGCAAAAATCTTTAAATTCGTACTGTGAACGGTGTTTTTCCCGTCTTGAATGATCAGCTTGTCTCCTTCTTGCTTCATGCCTGACGGATAGGTATCCCAAGAATGCCAGTTTTCGAACAAAATACCGTCCTGCAATTTCCATTCGCCGATGTCGGTTCTTCCTCTGGCGTTGCTCGCGCTAGCGGTGCCGGAACAATTCGTGCCATCGGTTTTTTCGACGACAAGCTGTCGTTCTGCGTGCACTGATCTTGGAACGTAATATGAGGTGATTTTTAAATTCTTGTACGAACAGATGTCAGTGATGTTGCTAACCGATGAATCCTCCTTGTATTTGACGGAATTGCAGGCAGACAAAGTCATCGACATCAAGACCAGCGGTAACACACGGAAATACCGTTTCATGAAACATTCTCCACGCCCTGTGGTTGAAAAATGCCAGACGCCCGAAAAGCATTGGCGCGCAGCGATTTGTGCATGGGTCATCGCGTAGCGGTGGCCTTACACGACGCCGATGCTATCAGCCCTGATTTTAAGTTTGAACTGCGACAGTAATTAATTTCAGTAAGTCCATGACGTAACCGCAACGCTTGATTGGGCAGGATTCGTGTATTTCCGGCTGGTGATTGGTGGGATTTTGGGGAAATTAATTGCTGTCGCAGTTCAAACTTGAAACTAAGGCCTGAAATATTGATTGGCCAACTATTCGACTAAGTTCCGCCGGAACTGCATTTCCTAGTTGGCGCATTACCTCACCCCATGCGCCATGAAACTCAAATGTGTCAGGAAAAGACTGAATCCTTGCGCTTTCGCGCACGGTAAAGTATCGCACGTCGCCATTTTCGAAACGGAGCATGTTTTCACCACCTGGTACGCCGTGCCCACCAGCCTTTATGGCTTTTGATGGATCATCAATATAACTTCCAGTATGCCCTGGATATATTTTGGCACCGTCTTTGAATTCGTGGTGATTATATAATTTTGCGTGAGGGGACTTGGGATCTGGAAGATCAAGCAGCGCATCGCGCACGGTTACCCAAGGCTTTTCTTCTGGCTGAAACATCCCATACTTTGCAATCAATGCCTGTGCCGCCTTTATCTCCCCATCATTTTTCTTTGGGGTTTCGATCTTGTGTTTTTCCCAATACTCGTTTGTGACCCACTTCGCCCAGAGTAGAGCGTCTTCTGAGTGTGTTTTTTTAGGGAAAGACCATTTGGCATTAATGTCCGTGCGAAAGCCGACGATGAATACGCGTTCCCTTTTTTGAGGCACGCCGTAATCTGCTGCATTAACCAGTCGGTAAAGCACATTGTATTCAAGCTCAGTGTGAGCGTATTGAGTATGGTGGCGCTCTAATCTAGACCGATGATTCCGCCAATCCTCAGCGCTATTTTTTTCGATGGATGGATGCTGTAACTGCAATATGATGTATTGAAAATATTCAAAGAAGTTTTTTCTGAGCAAGCCTTTTACATTTTCAAATACAAAGGCACGAGGCTTTTTTTCCCGAATTGCGCGAACCGCCTCGGAAAACATGTCTCTTGAATCGTTATAACCCTTTGCTTTGCCTCCTAATGAAAATGGTTGGCAGGGTGGGCCGCCGGAAATGAGGTCAATAGTTTCACTAATGCTTAAATAGTCGAACTCTGCCACATTGCCTTCATATAAGCCTTCACCAAATCGAAATATTTTGTTTGAACGAATTGTTTGGCATGCATCTTTATTCAGCTCGATAAGTGCTTTGGGAGAAAAGCCTGCGTCATGAAGACCGATTGCTAAGCCGCCCGCCCCGGCGAAGAGCTCAATTGAATTTAGTTTTCTCATCTATTCAACCTTCACGCTTTGGCGGCGTATATGCCCGAATTTTCAGCATAATTGTTTCGGCATCTCTAGGTTGTCCAGTAAGCTGAGCTGCGTAATATCTTCCAGCATGGAGAGTGTCCCATTCTGAGGGGGATTGATTGTATCTCCCGGCCCCAGGAGCGTTAATGCCGAACCCATCAATATATGAGTTCCAAAGCGGGCCGTACTGCCTAATTAAATATGACTCCATAGCGCTAATCATGTCAGTTGCCCGTCCCGGCAGAATCATAAACCTGCAAAGAAAATTCTCGTTTCTTAGGTTTTCCGCTTGATCGATGCTTTTAAGATGCTTCATCAGGCGTGATCTAAGGGCGGATCCATTATCACTCCTCAATCCTTGTCGGTGCCTGATGGTACGGCCTTCCCCACATAAATAGGATGCATTGAAGGTAAGCTGCCCTCATAACAAGTTCCGGCAGTTGTTTTGAGAAACAGTGCATAAACTCCTGCGCCGGAGAATCTTGGTAAATTATTAAGCTGAAAATACGGGGTGCTCTCGAAAAACTTAAAGGCGGGTTGCACGATGGCGTCAATTTTCGCATCGGGAATTTTGACGATGTGATTATTTATATCAAACAATTGATATTCCTTTTTCTAGGCGGCTGACGCCTCGGGGTACGTAGCAGTTTGTGATTCGAGAGCCGTGTCCGCCGGATTATTCGGCTGGCGGGATTAAACACATAGGCAGTATCGGAGTTGTCCGGGTTAGTTGCGGGTTATCCAGGGTAGGACAATTTTGCAGCTTCCCGGAAAGGTCTGGAGTAGCCGGGCTGCCGCAGTCTATCGTTGATATGGGCCAAGTATTGTTCACTCATGTCTGGGTGGGGCAGGATTAAAGATTCGGCCAGAATCCGAGGCCGAGCATCAGAAAGCGTAGGGCGAGCAGGGCGCACATGCCGGTGAAGGCGGCGTAGACCGGTTTGAAACCGGTCGAGCGGATGTGGCGAATTCCCAGGAATGCGGCTGCACCGGTAACGAAAAACGCGAATTCGCAGATCATCAACAGGGTCAGCAGGGGCAGGACGGTGGTGTCGGGGGCTGTGTGCTGGCCGCCAACCATGATGACGAGCATCAACAGCAGACCGAGGGGGGTCGCGAGGTAAGGGAGTTGGTAACTTTTCATTGGACGACGTTTGAGGCTCTTTCCGGCGAAATGAGGTCCAAGTATCCAATACCCGGTGCCGATTTGCTGCCGACGTTTTATTCTTTGGGGCCGTGTACTGCCCGGCCTTTCCCATCATGACGCCATCCCTATTCCGTACCTTGCTCGACAAACTCAGCGATTCCGACTGGCAGTCGGTGATCGATGGTCAGCGCATCGTGTTGATCGATGACCAGCGACTGGGGCTGGGGGGTGCGCATGACCTGAACGCGATCATTCAAGCGGGGGATGCGGAGGACGTTGCGACGTTGCGTGCGATCAGCCTCGCCGAGGTGGACGATCTGCTGAGCAACTATTACCGCACGCACGCGCTGACTGAGGCCGGGTTTAAAGCCCAGGCGATGAAGCTGATCGCCGAGCACGGGGCGGAGAACTTCGCCGGTCCGTTCGGACCGCCGCCGGCGCGGACCTTGTTCGTCGATGGTGGCGAGCTGGTTGCTGCCGATCGCACCGATCCCCGGCATCGATATGGCGCCTATTGCGAGATCGATGTGTCGATGCCGGCGGCTGCCCTGGCGGAAAGAGTGGAGAGCTGGATCGAGCAGGGTGAAGCGCACGCCCGCTACATGGCGATGAACGCCTGCCGTTACAACTGCTGATCGCACGGATCAATGCCGGGAACCCCGGCTGGAAAGCCCCGCCCGAAAGCCCGATCGGGCTTATTTCTTCTCTTTGAGCATGGCCGCGAGATTGGCGAACGGATTGTGTGTCGCGGCCTCGGTTTTTTCTTCGCTGCTGGAACCGCCGTACTGAAAATCGATGTACCGGGAGTGCTCGTTGTCGTGACAGTAGAGACACAACAGCTCCCAGTTGCTGCCATCCGGCGGATTGTTGTCGTGGTTGTGGTCGCGGTGATGCACGGTCAGTTCACGCAGATTGGCGTGCGTGAATTCGCGCCCACAGCGACCACAGACCCACGGGTACATCTTGAGAGCACGCTCCCGGTATCCCTTCTCCCGCTCGGCGCTGTACTGACGCGCCTGTGCGACGATCTTGTCGAGCCGGTCGGAAGCGGATTTGTCGGTGGCCATGAGCGCGTTGCCGGTCAGCGGGTGATCGGCTTGTATTTGATGCGGTGCGGCTGGTCGGCGTCTTCGCCGAAGCGGCGTTTGCGGTCTTCCTCGTAGTCCGCGAAGTTGCCTTCGAACCATTCGACGTGGCTGTCGCCCTCGAATGCCAGCATGTGGGTGGCGATACGGTCCAGGAACCAGCGATCGTGGGAGATGACCACCGCGCAGCCGGGGAAGGCAAGCAAGGCCTCTTCGAGCGCACGCAGGGTCTCGACGTCGAGGTCGTTGGTCGGTTCGTCGAGCAGCAGCACGTTGCCGCCGGACTTGAGCAGCTTGGCCAAGTGCACGCGGTTGCGTTCACCGCCGGAGAGGTCTTTGACGAACTTCTGCTGGTCGGTGCCCTTGAAGTTGAAGCGCCCGACGTAGCCGCGCGAGACGGTTTCCCAGCGGCCGACCTTGATGATGTCCTGGCCGTCGGAGATCTCTTCCCAGACGTTCTTGTTGCCGTCGAGGTGATCGCGGGACTGGTCCACGTAGGAGAGCTGCACGGTCTGCCCGATGGTGACGCTGCCGGAGTCGGGCTGTTCCTGGCCGGTCAGCAGCTTGAACAGGGTGGACTTACCCGCCCCGTTTGGGCCGATCACGCCGACGATGCCGCCCGGCGGCAGGCGGAAGCTCAGATTGTCGATCAGCAGGCGGTCGCCGAAGGACTTGGAGACGTTCTCGACCTCGATGACCTTGTCGCCCAGGCGTTCACCTACGGGTATGTAGATCTCATTGGTCTCGGCGCGTTCCTGGAATTCGCGGGAGGCGAGTTCGTCGAAGCGGGTCATGCGCGCCTTGGACTTGGCGTGACGGCCTTTGGCATTGCTCCGCACCCATTCGAGTTCCGACTTCATGCTGCGCTTGTGTGCCGCCTGTTCGCGGGCTTCCTGAGCCAGACGCTTTTCCTTCTGGTCCAGCCAGGTGGAGTAGTTGCCCTCGTAGGGGTGGCCATAGCCACGGTCGAGTTCGAGGATCCAGCCGGCGACGTTGTCGAGGAAGTAACGGTCGTGGGTGACCGCGACGACGGTGCCGGTGTACTCGTGCAGGAAACGCTCCAGCCAGGCGATGGATTCGGCGTCCAGATGGTTGGTGGGCTCGTCGAGCAGCAGCATGTCCGGCGCGGACAGCAGCAGCTTGCACAGCGCGACGCGGCGGCGCTCACCGCCGGACAGCTTGGTCACGTCGGCGTCCCAGGCTGGCAGGCGCAGGGCGTCGGCGGCGATCTCCAGCTTGCGGTCGAGGTTATGCGCGTCCGCCGCCTGGATGATGTTTTCGAGTCGCGCCTGTTCGGCGGCTAGGGCGTCGAAATCCGCATCCGGCTCGGCGTAGGCGGCATAGACCGCGTCCAGCTTGTCCTGCGCTTCCTTGACCTCGCCCAGCGCTTCTTCGACGTTGCCGCGCACGTCCTTGTCCGGGTTCAGGTGCGGCTCCTGCGCCAGGTAACCGACCTTGATGTCCTTGGCCGGTCGCGCTTCGCCGGTGATCTCGGTATCGATGCCGGCCATGATCTTCAGCAGCGTGGACTTGCCCGAACCGTTGAGGCCGAGCACGCCAATCTTGGCGCCGGGGAAGAACGACAGGGAGATGTCTTTGAGGATTTCGCGTTTCGGCGGTACGAGCTTGCCGACGCGATTCATCGTGTAGATGTACTGGGCCATGGGGCGATCCGGGTTAAAAGGGATGGGCTGGGGGGTGTGGGGCGGGGTCGGAATGAAACCGACCTGCGGGCGTCGCGTCAAGCTGGGTTTCACCGCGCGCAAAGCTTGGTATGAGGGTTTGCCGCTACGTGATCAAGAACGCGGTTGGCGGAACGGCTTTAGCCGCGAAGGACTTCGATCGATGGCGGTTCCCGGCTGAAGCCGATCCTGGGGTGATCGGTGTTCACCGGGAACGTGAATCGATTTCGCGGCGTCGCGGCGTTGCCGCAATCATTCACTGCCCCGGAATGCGCTGTGCGAGATTGAGCCGAAGGATGGCCTTGACGCTGCCGGCGTCCAGTTCCAGGCCGACCGGCCAACCGGGGTTGAGGACGATGCCCCGGTCGCCGAAGCGTTCCAGCACCCAGATGGTATCGGCGAGGAAACCGCCTTTGTAGGCCGGAAAGTGATCGACCACCGGCTTGGCGCGTTCCGGACTGGTGAACAAGGCGACGGCGGTGTGACCGTCTTCGTCTTCCAGCATCAGCGGTTTCGGCGGGATGGTGTTCGGCGCGGCGTCGGGGGGCAGGTCTTCGACCGGCATGAACACCTGTTCGGTGAGCAGGCGGCGCATGAAGTCTTCCTGTTCGATCTCGCCTTCGATACCGGCCAGCAACAGCTTTTCGGTTTCGTTATGTGGGACGAAGTCGCCATCTTCATTCGGTACGTCGGGGGATGGGGCGGCGTTTGGGTCGAAGATCACGGGGCCGTTGCTCATGGTCGGTTTCTCGGTGTCGGTTGGGTTACTTGAAGCGGGCGAGGGCGGAGCCGTTGTCGAGCACGCGGCGAATCCTGTCCGCGCCCTCCTGCAGGCTGACCGCGTGACCGGTTTGCCAGAGCGCCGTGGCGCCCGCATAGACCAGGCTGTCGTAAGTCATGCCTTTCTCGCCATTAAGGGCAGTCATTCCCGCTTCGGCGGCGGCTTTGGCGGCGGCTTCAACGTCGAACTCGGTGGCGATGTCGTCACCGGCTTCGGCGGCCTTGGGCAGGCCTTCGGGGATCGGTGCGGCGCGGAATTCGGCCTCGATGCCGATGTCCTGCGGCTTCATGTCCACCGGGGTTTCCGCACCCATGTCCTTGTAGGACCAGACCGTTGCCGGCTGCCGCAGTGATGGAATCACGCCGCCCTCGATGCCGCGCACGATGATTGCGTTGTCGAAACCGGATTGACGCGCCAGCGAGGCATAGACCTCGGGATAAGCCTTGTGGACGTAGCCGATGAACAGGTGGTTCTTACCCTTGGCGCGGATCGGGCCGACCATGTTCTCGGTGGTGGTCAGGGTCGGGCGCTTGATGATCAGCTGGCGTAGCGGCACCAGATCGTGCAGCGGTTTGCAGTATTTCGCCTGATCGACATACGCCCAGCCGATGCCGGGGTCGGCGACGCGGGCGGCGGCATCGGCCGGGCTCAGATCCACCGAGACGCCCGCCGCACGCAGCACCTTGCGGTGGGTGATGCCCCATTTGGGGCCGACCGATTCAAGCCCGTGCGATACCGCCGGCAGACCGACCGCAGCGAGCACCGCCGGCAGAAAGGGCGAGGCGGGCAGGCTGCGGTTGTAGCCGTCGTAAGGATCGGCGATGTCGATCAACTCCGGGACATCCGCAACGGCCGTGATGGAAACGTCGCGGATTGCCTGCAACACGCCCCGGTTCTCGGCATCGGTCTCCCGCTTCATGCGCAGTGCGATGAAGAAGATGGCCGCCTGCACATCGTGGACCTGGCCTTCGATGATCTGACGGGTGCCGTCGCGGGCCTCTTCGAAGGACAGGTCCTTGGACAGATGCGGGCCGGTTGCGGTGCGCTGGATATACGAGCGGAAACGCAGATGCGGCGGGGTGTCGGCAGTGATTTCGATGGCGGGCATGATGGGGACTCACGGGTACGAAAAAATGATGGGGCGGAGTTTAACGATTTCGATCGCCCCAAACCTTGATTGAACCCCTGTTTGTAGGCCGGTTTAAAGCGCGGCGCCGCGTGGCCGGATTTGTGGATCGATCGTGTGCGGGCGTCGATTAGGCGGGTCTTCCTGCATACCGCCAGAGGGCCCATTCCCTCGCCGTCTTTGGGTCTATGCGTTGACCGAGGGCGTGGAGACAAGGGTTAGACTTGCCGCTCATTTGCAATCGTAAAGCGAAGAGGTTTGCCCGTGGACGATCAGGACATGAATCTGCACAGCGGTATCGCTGCGTTTGAATCCAAGCACTTCAATACCGCGATCCCGATGCTGAAGCCTTTCGCCGAGGAGGGCCATCCCGGGGCGATGTACCGCATGGCGATCATGGCGCAGAACGGTTTGGGCATGGTCAAGGACGCCGCGCTTGCGGCCCGTTACATGCTCGGAGCGGCGGAGGCCGGTGAGCCGCTGGCGATGCACGGCATCGGCTTCATGTACATGGAAGGCGATTGTGTCGAGCAGAGCGGCGAAAAGGCCCTGGAGTGGTTCACCAAGGCCGCGAACGAGGGCCTGGTCGGTTCCATGACCACCATCGCGATGATGTATCACCAGGGGACCGGCGGGGTCGCTGCCGATCTCGAAAAGGCCAAGGAGTGGTACACCCGGGCCGGTTTCGACGAGATGCTCTGACGGGCGTCCGGTATACTCTCTCGCCATTTCCTTGCTGTCGCAGCGGCGTCCCGCCGCGATCGGGTGCGGCTTCGTTTCTGGCCCCCGAGCGCGGGGGACGCCGCTTCTACATTGAATCGATACTTCTGCCATGTCTGAACTTGATGAGAACAAATTGATCGCGCAGCGCCGCGAAAAGCTCGCGGCGATTCGCGCCGAGGCGGAAGGTTCTGCGTTTCCCAACGATTTCCGCCGCGAACACCTGGCCGCGCAGTTGCGCGCCCACTACGGCGGCAAGAGCGCGGAAGAGATGGAGGCGAATCCGGTTCGCGTCGCGGTGGCGGGCCGCATGATGGCGAAGCGGGTGATGGGCAAGGCCAGTTTTGCGCGGCTTCAGGACATGTCCGACTGGGTGCAGCTGTTCGTGCAGCGCGACGCCATTGGCGAACAGGAATACAAGGCTTTCAAGGGGCTGGATGTCGGCGACATCCTGGGTGCGGAAGGCGTCCTGTTCATCACCAAGACCGGGGAATTGTCGGTCAAGGTCGATCGTCTGCGCCTGCTCACCAAGTCGCTGCGCCCGTTGCCGGAGAAGTGGCACGGCATGACCGATCAGGAGCAGCGATACCGCCAGCGATACGTCGATCTGATCATGAATCCGGATGTCCGCGAGACCTTCAAGCGGCGTTCCGCGATTGTCGGGTATATCCGTAACTTCCTGATCGCGCGGGGTTTCCTGGAAGTCGAGACGCCGATGATGCAGGTCATTCCCGGCGGCGCCACGGCGCGGCCGTTCGAGACGCATCACAACGCGCTGGACATGCGTCTGTATTTACGCATTGCGCCCGAGCTTTACCTCAAGCGTCTGGTGGTCGGCGGTTTCGAGAAGGTCTTCGAGATCAACCGCAATTTCCGCAATGAAGGCTTGTCCACGCGGCATAACCCCGAATTCACGATGCTGGAATTCTATGAGGCCTACGTCGATTACCATCACCTGATGGACAGCACCGAGGCCTTGCTGCGGGGTATCGCCGAGGACGTGGTCGGTGCCACCACCATCAAGTATCAGGGCGAGGAATACGATTTCGGCCAGCCGTTCGCCCGCATGACCGTCAAGGAGTCGATTCTGCACTTCAACCCGGACATCCAGGCCGCAGAACTGGACGATCTGACAACCGCGAGCGCGATCGCCAAGCGTCTGGGAATCGAGGTCAAACCTGGTTACGGCCTGGGCAAGGTGCAGATCGAGATCTTCGAGAAGACGGTCGAATCCCGTCTCAAGAACCCGACCTTCATCACCGCGTATCCCACCGAGGTTTCCCCGCTGGCGCGGCGCAACGATCACGACCCGTTTGTCACCGACCGCTTCGAATTCTTCGTTGGCGGGCGCGAGATCGCCAACGGTTTCTCCGAGTTGAACGACGCGGAAGATCAGGTCGAACGCTTCCGTCGTCAGGTCGAGGAGAAGGAGGCGGGTGACGATGAGGCGATGCATTTCGACGGCGATTACGTCCGTGCTCTGGAACACGGTCTGCCGCCGACGGCGGGTGAGGGCATCGGCATCGACCGCCTGGTGATGCTGTTCACCGATTCCCCGTCGATCCGCGACGTGCTGCTGTTCCCGCACATGCGCCCCGAGGCCTGAACGGACCGGCCCGATGGAGATCCTCTACCTGCTGATCCCGATTGCGGTGATGCTGGTGCTGCTGATCATCGGCATCTTCGCGTGGTCGGTGAAGTCCGGGCAGTTCGATGATCTGGAAGGTCCCGCGCATCGCATTTTGATGGACGACGACGATCCACCGCCCAAGGAATGAGGCGGACACCGTGCCGGCGCAATCGAAGGGCCGATGTGAACGCTCACATCGGCCTTTTGTTTGAACGCCTTGTTCTGGGCGCGACGGTGTATGTAACGTTTCGTTAAGGCTTGTAACTGCCACTTCAACGCATCGTTACGGCCTTGTTGCACGAAGTTATATATTTTTTATTGAAAACAATATGTTATGTATTGGCATGGCGCTTGATATAGGTATGGCACCTTCCACCTAACGATGCAGGTGTGCCATGTCCGCGCTTCACGCTACCGATTTCGTCCCCGCCGGTCCGATGCCGTCCCCGCTTGGCCGGGAGCAGGCTTTCAATCGACTCGTCATGCAGTTCACCAGTGACCTGAAACGCTATGCCTATTGGCTCTCGGGGGACCACAGCATTGCCGATGATCTGGTTCAGGACACACTTCTTCGCGCTTGGCGCTCCCTGTCCCAGCTGCGCGATCCGAAAGCCGTCAAAGGTTGGCTGCTCACCACATTGCGGCGTGAGAATGCCCGCCGCTTCGAGCGCATCCAGCCGAATTACAGCGATATCGAACTCGATACCCTGTGTGCCGACGGCATCGGTGCCGAGGTGGAAAGCGATACCGAAGTGATGCGCGACGCGATTCGCCGATTGCCAAAGGCGTACCGTGAGCCCTTGCTGCTGCAGATCGTCGGTGGCTATGGCTATGACGAGATCGCCGACATGCTGGGCGTGACCCAGAGTGCGGTTACCTCGCGCCTGTTCCGTGCCCGCCAGAAGCTGTGCGAGATGCTCGCAAGCAGCTACGGCCACGCCGACGCCGTGCTGGTGAGCTGAACAGGATGTCGCTCATGGGCATCCGGTTGTTGCTGATAGAGGACGATGCCGCCCTCGGCCAGATCCTGAGCTGGCATTTCGAGGATCTTGGCTGCCACGTCACCGTCGCTCCCGACTGCGCCGCTGCGGCGAGTCTGATCGGCGCGAACCGCTATGACCTGGTGCTGATGGATTATCAACTCCCGGACGGCGTCAGCCTGTCGTTACTGCCCAAACTGCGCGAGACGCAACCGGAGTCCCCGCTGGTCCTGATGAGTGCCGTCGCCGAGCCCAAAGTTGTGCAAAGCGCGCTGGAAAGTGGCGTCTCCGCCTTCGCCCCCAAGCCCGTCGATCCGGCAACTCTCGCCACCACCCTCGAAGCCCTGATGGTCGCGTGAGCGACGGCATGTGGGCGGCGTAACTCTCGCGGGTGGACAGACAGACGAGGCGGGGTTTGTCGCGTGCCATCCGCGCGATGGCGGTCGAGCCAGCAGATGAAACGGCTGACCTCCGGTTCGGCGGTTGGGGTTTCGTCAGGGGTGGGTTCCGTCTGCACGATTGTAAGCGCGGCGTCCGATGTGGGCCGGTTTAAGGAGCGCAGCGACGTAGCCGGCTTGAGGCTTCGATCGGAGGCGCCAAGCCGGCAACGCTGCGCTTATGCCGGCCTACATCGGGGGCACCAAGCCGGCAACGCTGTGCTTATGCCGGCCTACATCGGAGGCACCAAGCCGGCAACGCTGCGCTTATGCCGGCCTACATCGGGGGCACCAAGCCGGCAACGCTGTGCTTATGCCGGCCTACATCGGAGGCACCAAGCCGGCAACGCTGCGCTTATGCCGGCCTACATCGGGGGCACCAAGCCGGCAACGCTGTGCTTATGCCGGCCTACATCGGAGGCACCAAGCCGGCAACGCTGCGCTTATGCCGGCCTACATCGGGGGCACCAAGCCGGCAACGCTGTGCTTATGCCGGCCTACATCGGAGGCACCAAGCCGGCAACGCTGCGCTTATGCCGGCCTACATCGGGGGCACCAAGCCGGCAACGCTGCGCTTATGTTGGCCTACATCGGAGGCACCAAGCCGGCTACGTCGCTGCGCTCCTTAAACCGGCCTACATCGGGGGCTGAATGAAAAAGGGCGGCTCCGTTGCCGGGGCCGCCCTCTTCTTTACAGCGATGCCGGGTTGCTTACAGCAGCGGCACGATCATCAGCGCGACGATGTTGATGATCTTGATCAGCGGGTTGATGGCCGGACCGGCGGTGTCCTTGTACGGGTCGCCGACGGTGTCACCGGTGACTGCGGCCTTGTGGGCGTCGGAGCCTTTGCCGCCGTGGTGGCCGTCCTCGATGTACTTCTTGGCGTTGTCCCACGCACCACCGCCGGTGGTCATGGAGATCGCCAGGAACAGACCGGTGACGATGGTGCCGATCAGCAGGCCGCCAAGGGCCAGCGCACCGGCGTCCCCGCCGAGGATCCAGGCCATGCCGAGCGCGACGACGACCGGGGCCAGCACCGGCAGCAGGGAGGGGACGATCATTTCCTTGATTGCGGCACGGGTGAGCATGTCCACGGCCTTGGAGTAATCCGGCTTCTCGGAGTGATCCATGATGCCCGGCTTCTCCTTGAACTGACGACGCACCTCGTTGACGATGCCGCCCGCAGCACGGCCCACGGCCTCCATGGCCATGGCACCGAACAGGAACGGAATCAGACCGCCGAGCAACAGGCCGATCAGCACCGCCGGGTCGGACAGGCGGAACACCAGATCGCGACCGGCGTCGGAGAGCGAGTTGGTGAAGTCCGCGAACAGCACCAGCGCGGCGAGACCGGCGGAACCGATCGCGTAGCCCTTGGTGACCGCCTTGGTGGTGTTGCCAACCGCATCCAGCGGGTCGGTGATGTTGCGGATGGACTCGTCCAGTTCCGCCATTTCGGCGATGCCACCGGCGTTGTCGGTGATCGGGCCGTAGGCGTCCAGCGCGACGATGATGCCGGCCATGGACAGCATCGAGGTGGCGGCGATGGCGATGCCGTACAGACCGGCCAACTCGTAGGCAACCAGGATGGAAGCGCAGATCGCGATGACCGGCAGTGCGGTAGAGCGCATGGAGACGCCCAGACCGGCGATGACGTTGGTGCCGTCACCGGTGGTGGAGGCCTCGGCGATGTGCTTGACCGGGCTGTAGTGGGTCGAGGTGTAGAACTCGGTGATCATGACCAGCGCGGCGGTCAGCACCAGGCCGACCAGCGAAGCGCCGTACAGACCCAGGGTGGTGTATTTGCCATTGTCAGCCATCATCGAATCGGTGACGAAGTAGAAGGCCACCGCCGAGAGCAGCGCGGACACGATCAGGCCCTTGTACAGCGCGCCCATGATCTTGGTGTCGCCCGCCTTCATCTTGACGAAGAAGGTGCCGATGACCGAAGCGATGATGGACACACCGCCCAGCACCAGCGGGTAGAGCACCCCCGCCGAGCTGCCAACGAAGGTCAGGCCGCCGAGCAGCATGGTGGCGATGATCGTGACCGCGTAGGTCTCGAACAGGTCAGCCGCCATGCCGGCGCAGTCACCGACGTTGTCGCCGACGTTATCGGCGATGACCGCCGGGTTGCGCGGGTCATCCTCAGGGATGCCGGCCTCGACCTTGCCGACGATGTCCGCGCCGACGTCCGCACCCTTGGTGAAGATGCCGCCGCCGAGTCGCGCGAAGATCGAGATCAGCGAGCCACCGAAGCCGAGGCCGACCAACGCATGGATGGCCTCTTTCTGCTCGACCCCCATCATGTTCAGCACGCCGAAGTAACCGGCGACACCGATCAGGCCGAGGCCGACCACCAGCAGGCCGGTGATTGCACCGCCACGGAAGGCGACGTCGAACGCCGCGCCCATGCCTTCATGCGCCGCCTGCGCGGTACGCACGTTGGAGCGCACGGAGATGTTCATGCCGATGTAACCGGTCGCGCCGGACAGGATCGCGCCGATCGCGAAGCCGAAAGCGGTGGTCCAGTGCAGGAAAATGCCGATCAGCACGAACAGCACCGCACCGACCATGCCGATGGTGGTGTACTGGCGGTTCAGGTAGGCGGCGGCGCCTTCCTGCACGGCGTTGGAGATTTCGACCATGCGGTCGTTACCGGTCGGCTTGGACAGAATCCATTTGACCGACCAAGCGCCGTAGGCGATGGCGACGATGCCACACGCAAGGGCGAAAAGGAGTTCGTTAGACATCTGGGGTACTTCCTCCGTTGTGCAATGAGACCTAAGGCCAAGGCTTACTTGGCATAGGGGGATGTGAATACGTCGCCTTTTCTGAAACCGAAGACGTGCGTGAGATCCAGGTCGCCGATCAAACGATCGACCGCCGCCTGACCGTGCTCGCGCATGACTTCACCGAGGATCAGACGAGCGGAATTGCGGTTGTAACCGCTGCCCATCGTTACCTGGGTCTGAAGCATTTCGCGGGCTTTATCGAGAGTCATGCGACGAGATTCGAGGGGCTTTGCGCGGGCCACGATTGGAACAGGAATCGCAGTGCGCGGGGACGGGGGCGATTGATATGGATGCATATCAGGCCCCACTGATAAGGACCGTAAACCTGCGTCTTGCAAGGAATTGTTTCAATCAGAATGTTTTTATGGGCGGGCAAGTTTTTGCCCGGTTCACAGGCAGGCGAGGTAACGTGACGTGACAAGGCGCTAGGCCGGCTTCATCGGGCCGCCGGGGGAATGCGCTCCGAGTCCTCAACGTGCGTTGCTGTCCAAATACGTTCTCGAAGCGGCAACGCTGTCCAGTTATCCGGCGTACTGTTCGGCTTTCTGAAGCAGCGGCTTGCGCTTTTGCCCCCGCGATGGCGAGTCGGCGTGCTTGATCCCGTAGCCTCGCATCAAGAGGCGGTTTTTAACTACCTCTTACTGGTTTCGGCAGCCGACGGAAGGGTCGTTGGGCGATGACAAGCGCAGAGGTGGTTTGTACGGCATCCGTTTATCGAACGACCGGCGACGCTGTCCAACGCCCCCGTTGACTGTACAAATCATTGCGATGACCCGGATCGATCTGTCCATCCAGCGGCGCGATTCTGTGGCCACTGAGGGGGGTGTCCCTTCCTCGAGGCCACAGCATAAGGAGCGCCGAGATGATTCGTGAACTTATTCGCAAGACCTTGATGATCGTGATGACCATGAATGCTGCGTCGATTCCGATGACTGTCCGGGGGGCGGAGAATGACGATCCGCTGGAGCGCCCCTTGTTTGCGCCGCCTGTCAATGCCGAGCTGCGTGATTTGGACGCAGTCAATCTGTTTGAGGTCTACGCAAGCCAGGATGTACGTTTGGCGGTTGGAGCACCGGTGACCGTCCGTTCACGCCAGTCGAGCCCGGAGCGGGAAGCCGAATTCACCACGCGTAGCGAATGCGCCACTTACCGCCGGCACCAGGATTAAGGGAGGACACCGTGCAGAAGATGATCCTGGATTGGGAGGTGATTGAACGCTGGTATGAGGCCTACGTCCGTGGCAGAGGTGGGGTCTATGAAGGTGGGGGGGTTCAAGCCCGCGTATCAGAGTCGCTGGGGGATGCATGCCGGGTTGAATGGCGGCCTTCCGGCTCGGTATGTGGAGCGGAGTTGGAAAGGGTTTCCGCGTGAGAATATGGACGACCTGCTTACCCTGGGTGCCCGTCTGCGGGGGGTTCGGCAGATCAGCCCCCAGAGTTGGCGCCGGCTCTGTGTCTGGCTATCGACCCGGATGGCTTGATTGCGGCGATGGACCTGAGACAGGTCGATCGCTCGGCATTGCTCGGGTGCATGCGGGCCGAATTCGGCGCTTGTCCCGAGTGGCCGACGAGCAAAGAAACCCGGCGAGGTTGGGGCCTCGGAGACGCCATAGCAGGCCTGCAGCTGCCCCAGGATCAGGCCCGCTGGTTGGCGATGGAACTCGCAGTCCCGTTGGCGAAAATCACCAGCTACGGTGAAGACGATCCCCTCTTCAATGTCCTCGCCATCGGTGACCCACAGACGCAGGTTCGTTGGGAGCTGACCCGCCGGCTGCGCATCGCCCTGTCCGCGCAAGTCGATGCGCACCCGGATTTTGCCGCCTGGCTGGTTGCGTGGTTGAACCCGCAGCTGCCGCCTGAGTCGGCGATCCATGTTTCCGAGTTGGCGGCGTATCTGCTCGATCAGTCAGGCCCGGCTTTATGCGATCTCCTGGAGCGTGCGGCGGTCCGGTTGGATCCGCGCGCCCATCCGGACGTCGCTTGCGGCTTGTATCGATTGGCGCAGCGGATATTTGCCTGGGTCATGCCGGAGCGCGATGCCATCGAGGCCCGCATTCGTGAGGCACGTGCGGCGAATCGGCGGCTGATCAAAACCGGCACCGGCTACGAGAACGACACCGAAGCCGGGATGGCGCAGGCGGACGGGCAATGGCCCGATCTCACGCCGGGCGGGGACCAGGCGGGCACGTTGATTCACTCCCAGTTCGACGTCACACCCAACCGCTCTCGACTGGGACTGGGAGCAAATGCGGGCACACAGGCGGTTTGGGACATGGCCGTTGCTGCGATGACGCTCAGTCGTCAAGGCGACTTCATGGAGAACGTGGATTTTTTACGCGCCTTGGTTGGGAGTGCGGATATCGATCGAATCGGTTCCGCCCATCAGTTGGCCGAGGCCGACAAACCGCGCAAGGTGATTCGTCACTGGCAAAAACGCGCTCGGCGTATGGAGGCTGGGCGGCATACCTATGCGCGATCGAGCGACTGGGGGTCTCTCCATGCCGGATTGCAGAACGCGCTGCTGCAATTGATCCCCGAACTCGAACTGGTCGAGGTCGAGGCACATGCCGACCCGAATACCACCGACTTAATGGACGACCTGATGTTCGTCATCAACAAGACCCGAGGGAGCTGTCCCGATGCGTGAATCTGACACCGCCAGCCGTTTCATCCAGGGCGACGCCGCCCATTCCGTTACCCTGACGGCATTGGCCGGAAGACCTGCGATTCAGCACCTGTTCCAGCCGGAGCACATCGACGCGATCAATTTCGCCATCGCCTGCGGTCGTCCCGTTTTGCTGACCGGAGAAACCGGCGTCGGCAAAACCCAGCTTGCCCGTGCCGCCGCGAAGGCGCTGAAGCGAGCCTACGTCCGTTACACCGTGGACGCCCGCAGCGAATCCCGCGACCTGCTCTGGAAATTCGACGCGGTCGCACGTTTGGCGGACGCACAGATCGCCAGCGCCTTGGGTGCCAGCAAACAGGCCATCCAATCCGCACTGGCCGCAGGGGACTACCTGGTGCCCGGTCCGCTGTGGTGGGGATTCGATTGGGCCGGTGCGGAAGCGTTGGGTCGTGCCGAGCGTCCCCATCAAGCCGATAGCGGCGATCCGTGTAATGGGGTCGTCGTGCTCATCGATGAAATCGACAAGGGTGAGCTCGAAGTCCCGCAAGGTTTGCTCGAGGCTCTGGGGGACGGTGGGTTTCAACCTGAGCATCGCGCCATGCGCGTTCACGCCACGGGAACGCCTCCGTTGGTAATACTGACCTCTAACGGCGAGAAGGCGCTGCCGGACGCCTTCGTGCGTCGCTGCCTTGTGCTCAACATCGAATTGCCCACGGATGAGGCCCGGCTCACGGGTTTTCTTGTCGAGCGAGGGGCGGCGCATACGAGCTTGAAGGAATCCATCATGCGCGCTGCCGCCAAGCAACTGATTGCAGACCGGAACGCGGCAGCGGAAGCGGGTTGGCTCCCGTTACCCGGACTGGCCGAATACATCGACTTGCTCAACGTGCTGGAGCAATCCGTGCCGGAAGACGGAGATCACCTTGAGGTTCTCGATCGCGCCAGCGAATACCTGTTCCGCAAAGCCAAAGTCCTGGCGAGGGGCTGAGGGTGGCGTCGCGGGGAGTGGTCAGTCGCGCGGACTTGCTGCGTGGGCTGCTGGAACACCCAGGCGGGATCCCGACCGCGTTGCTCGATCAGCTCGGTTTCGAACACGCCCCGATATACCGAGAGGCCCCGAGCGAAACCCATCATGCAGAAGCCGAGAGCGTCTTTTCAGCCACTGCGCCATCGCGCAACGATACCGACCCTGCGCTGCAGCCGTTCGCCGCTGTGCCGTTCTGGCGGGCCACCCATTTCGAGCGTGAAGCGGATGCCCCGGACGCAATTCAGCACCCGGAGCGCCGCCCCGAAGCGCCAACCCGCCCCTTGTCGGTTGCGCCACTGCAACCGCTTTGTGATTGGAAGTCACTGTATCCGCGCATACGGCAGATGCTCTCTGCGCCCCGCCCCGGGTATCGTCTTGATGAACCGGAGGTGGTGCGGCGGCTGGGACAAGCGGAAGCCTTGCACGACTGGCCGCGCCGCACGCAGCGGGGATGGGGGAATGGCCTGTACGTCGTTGAAGACCGCAGCCGGCACCTGACGCCGTATCGCCGCGACCAGGGCTGGGTGAGTCAGCGTCTGAGTGCGCATTACGCCAAGACCGAATTTGCGCAGGCCCTGTTTTTCCCCGGCATGTCAGCGCCGATGCAGGCGCTTGGATACGGCGAGGATGGACGAACTCGTTTTGCACCCATGATGTTGCGAGCGGGCGACAGGGTACTCGTGCTCGGGGATCTCGGGGTGTTGCACCGCGACCCTGCCGCGATGCGGGTCTGGCAACGCTTCGGGCGTCGCCTGAAGGCACAGGGCGCCCACGGCATCGCCTTGGTGCCGTTCGCACCGGCACGTTGCCCGATCGAACTGCGCCCGTACTTCGACCTACTGTCCTGGGAATATCCGGACCCGCCGTGGCTGGACGAGGAAGATCGAGAGCGACACGGTGAATCGCTATTGGATCGTCTGGCACTGATCGGCTGTGTCGATCCCGCCATACTGCGCGCTTTGCGTCTTGCCCAACGTCACCCCAGCCTGCCTGCGGCGATCGAATCCTGGATCTGGCAACACGAGAGTCAGGCCGAAGCCGATACGGTCTCGACGGCGATTCGCGATGACCAGGTACGGCAACGTCGCGACCGCCTCGCATCGCAACCCGAGGCCGTGGCGCAGGCGCTGGCCGCCATCGCCCGAAGTGGTCAGGCGGTGCCTTATACCTTTCTGATCGAGGCCGCGATCAGCCACGCCGGGGTGCTTGACCGGGTATCGGAAGGCGAGGGCGCACGGCGATTGCTGAAGCGGGCACTGAGTGATGCGCCCCAACTGTTCGATTACATCGGCGGCAGCCTCAACGCGACCGAGGGCTCCGGCCTGCCCGGGCACGAGCGCGCCTATCTGGACGGTTTGCAGCAACGACTTCCGGACGAGGTGCGAACCGATCCTCGCTATCGCCATGCCTGCCGTCTCCTGGACAACGCGGCGCGCGCCTGGCGGGAGGACCGGGAGCCACCCCGACCCCTGAAGGCACCACGTAACATCGAGATCGATCAGCGGGGCGATCAGTTCCGATGTCGTTGGCAGGAACCGGGTGTGGTGCGCGCCAGTCCGCTGGCTACGCTTCGATCCCGAGACGGGCAGATTGAGTTCGAACTCGACAGCGAAGATCGGTTCTGGAAGGACGGGATCGCGCCGGCATGGGTGGACATCTGCGGTTATGACGAGTACGGACCGTGGGTCGAATTCACCGTTGACGGCGTGACGCAGCGGATGCGCTGGATACCGCCGGGGCGGTTCCTGATGGGCTCGCCGGAGGATGAACCGGGGAGATACAGCGATGAGGGGCCGCAACATGAGGTGACGGTCGAACAGGGGTTCTGGATGTTCGACACGCCTGTCACCCAGGCGCTTTGGGAAGTGGTGATGACTGATAACCCGGCCAAATTCCGTAGCCCGACACGACCGGTCGAGAGTGTCCGTTGGGAAGATGCGCAGACCTTCATCGAACGGTTGAACGAACGCTTGCCCGGGTTGGTGCTGGAGCTGCCGTCGGAGGCGCGTTGGGAGTACGCCTGCCGGGCAGGGACGGACACCGCGCTGTACAGCGGGCCGATCGAGATATTGGGTGAGAACAACGCGCCGGCGCTGGATGCGATCGCCTGGTACGGCGGCAACAGTGGGGTCGGGTTCGAGTTGGACAACGGTTGGGACAGTTCGGAGTGGCCCGAGAGGCAATACCCGCACGACAAGGCGGGCACCCGCCCGGTCGGCATGAAAGCGGCGAACGACTGGGGGCTGTTCGACATGCTCGGCAATGTCGATGAGTGGGTTGCCGATGCTTGGTACGGCTACGACGGCAAACCGGCGGATGCCGGCGCCCGGCAGGGCGAAGCCGGCGGCGGCCGTGTCGTGCGCGGTGGCTCGTGGCGCGGCGACGCCCGCAGCGTTCGCTGCGCGGTTCGCTTCCGCTTCCTCCCCGGCCTTCGCGGCGGCCTTCTCGGCTTCCGTTGTGCCCGAGTTCAGGGCGGCGCGGAGCCCGCCACGGACGGTGCGGCGCGGCAAGCGGAGCGCCGCGTCCACAGTCCGGGGCGTGGCGGAGCGGCGGGGCGGGCGGATGCCCGCCGCTTCGGGGTGCATCTGCGTCTGGATGCGCCCGCTGATGGGGCGGGTGCGGAAATCCCTGACGCCCCGCGCCTGATCGTGCGCACCGACCTGGAGCGCCTGGTGCTGGAACGTCTGCCACGCGACACCCAATGGGCCGACGAGATGGGTCGCGACCGCCACGGCCTGTGGGCCGAATTCGAATACCGGGGCGTGCGCCAGCGCCTGCGCTGGATTCCGCCGGGGCGCTTCCAGATGGGCTCGCCGGGCGATGAACCGGGTCGCATGGAGCGAGAAGGCCCGCAACACGAGGTGACCCTCGCCCGGGGTTACTGGTTGTTCGACACGCCGGTCACGCAGGCCCTGTGGATGGCCGTGATGGGCGACAACCCCGCGCGTTTCCAGAGCCCGACGCGCCCGGTCGAGCAGGTCGACTTTGTCGCCACGAAGCAGTTCATCGATCGCATCAATGCGACCGTGCCTGCGTTGGGGCTGGTTCTGCCCAGCGAGGCACAATGGGAATATGCCAGTCGTGCCGGCACGCAAACGGCGCTTTACAGCGGGTCGATCGACATCCTGGGGGTGAATAACGCGCCCGCGCTGGATTCGATCGCGTGGTATGGAGGCAACAGCGGCGTCGGATTCGAACTGGATAATGGCGTTGACGTGACAGGCTTCTCTGACCGGCAATATCCGCAGTACAAGAAGGCCGGTACCCACCCGGTGAAGGGCAAGGCCCCGAACCCCTGGGGCCTGTATGACATGCTGGCCAACGTATGGGAATGGACGGAGGACGGTTGGCATGAGAACTACGCAGGCGCGCCCAATGACGGCGCCGTATGGGAAGGCAAGGCCGGCGGCCTCCGTGTCGTGCGCGGTGGGTCGTGGTACGACTACGCCCGCAACGTACGCTGCGCGATTCGCTACCACAGCCACCCCGGCAGTCGCGACGGCCTTCTCGGCTTCCGTTGTGCCCGAGTTCAGGCGTGAGCAGGTGAGGCCGGAGGCCAGGAGAGCGCGGACCCGGCGACTGGCCGAAAGGCGGAGCCCGGCCAGCCGCTGGGACCGCGCGGGCGGTTGGTTTTTCGTAGGAGGCTTCAGCCGCGAACGGCCTTGCAGCAAGCCCGGCCTCCGATCGCGGCTGAAGCCGCTCCTACCCGGACTGGAAACATGAGCCGCTACCACTTCTTCAACGTGCCGATCGACGACGACGGCAGCGCCGCCGACGCCCTGAATCGGTTCATCGCCGGCCACGCGGTGGCCGCGATCGACAAGCGCTTCATCGACGCCGGCGCGGCCAGTAGGAGCGGCTTCAGCCGCGATCAGCGGTCGGATTTTTGGCGGAGTCGATCGCGGCTGAAGCCGCTCCTGCAGGGCGGTCTCGCTTGAACGCTGCCCGGGAATTTCTCGACCACCCGTTGTCTGGTGGTAACCCACCCGAGTGGGCCAGCGGCTGGGGCGAGGATCGCTTCGGGCCGTGGGTGGAGATCGAGGTCGATGGGGTCGTTCAGCGGCTGCGCTGGATTCCGCAGGGGCGATTCATGATGGGGTCACCGGATGACGAACCGGGCCGATTTAACCAAGAAGGACCGCGTCACGAGGTGACCTTGGCCAGGGGCTTTTGGCTGTTCGACACGCCGGTCACGCAGGCGCTGTGGCACATGGTGATGGGCGAAGCGCGGTCACGCTTCAGGGGCGATCAGCGCCCGGTTGAGCAAGTGACATGGGAACAGGCCAATGCATTCCTCGAGCGGATCAATGAGCGGATACCTGGTCTGGATCTGGTGCTGCCGACCGAGGCGCAGTGGGAACGTGCATGTCGAGCAGGCTCGAATGGGCCCCTGTATCGCGTACTCCCGAGCGAAGCGGTGAGTGCCGATGAACTGGCCTGGTGTTCTGCCAACAGTGGACGCGAAACCCATGACGTGAAACAGAAGTCGCCCAACGCTTGGGGCTTGTACGACATGCTCGGCAATGTTTGGGAGTGGACCGAGGATCACTGGCACGGCCACTATCGAGGTGCGCCGGAGGATGGCAAAGCGTGGTACACGGGGCCTGGAGGTTCCCGAGTTGTGCGCGGTGGTTCGTGGCTTGCCAGCGCCCGTTTCGTGAGTTGTGCAGTTCGCAATCACAACCGCCCTGGCGGTCGCTTCGGCGACCTTGGCTTCCGCTGTGCCCGAGTTCAGGCGTAAGCAGGCGAGGCCGGAGTCCGAGAGGCTGTGCGGGGGTGGGGGAGACGTAGGATGTGGTGAGCTCCGCGAACCGCATCACTCCGGGGGTTCGGGATTCACCCGGGGGCAGCGGTTTCACCATTTCCGGCGCGAACGATGCCGTTCGCGTTGCTCACCACATCCTACGGTCACACATGCTTCTCCCGGTTTGGCGCAACGTTCGCGCGCATGCCCGCTCCGACAATCGGACTTCGCTTTCCGGGAGAGATGACCGTGAGGGGCTCCGATCACAAAGCACAAAGCCGGCAATGCCGCGCCCTTCGGATTCACTCAGTTGTTGGTGCGGGCTGCGTTCCATGTAGGCCGGTTTAAGGAGCGAAGCGACGTAGCCGGCGTGTGGCTTCGATCCGTGGCACCAAGCCGGCAACGCTTTGCTTATGCCGGCCTACATCGAGGGCTGTATAAAATGAAAAAGGGGAGCCGGTTGGCTCCCCTTTTTGTCTGCCGGATTGACTTCGGCTTACAGCTTGAAATCAGCCAGCTTCTTCGCCACCGCGACGCCCTTCATGGTCACGTACTTGGGCATGCCGTTGTCGTCGTACTCCGGGTAGGCCTCGCCCTTGATCAGCGGGTAGAGGTACTCCTTGCACTTGGCGGTGATGCCGAAACCGTCGTCGGAGATGAAGTCCATCGGCATCATCTTTTCGACGTTGGCGACTTCCGACAGCGGGGCTTCGCCGATCGACCACTTGTACGGGGAGGAGGACTCGCGAACGACGGTCGGCATGATCGAGTTCTTGCCTTCCAGGGCCTTCTCGACCGCCGCCTTGCCGAGCGCGTAGGCCTGCTCGACGTCGGACTCCGACGCGATGTGGCGCGCGGCGCGCTGCAGGTAGTCGGCGACCGCCCAGTGGAACTTGTAGCCCAGGGCGTCCTTGATCATGTTGGCGACGACCGGCGCGGCACCGCCCAGCTGGGCGTGGCCGAAGGAGTCGCGGGTGCCCTGCTCGGCGAGGAAGGTGCCGTCGGGGTAGTGGCAGCCCTCGGAGACGCAGATGGTGCAGAAGCCGTGTTCCTTGACCTTGGCGTCGACGGCGGCGAGGAACTTGTCCTTGTCGAACTCGACTTCCGGGAACAGGGTGACGACCGGGATGCCGTAGTCCTCGACCAGGGCGCCGGCGGCGGCGATCCAGCCGGCATGACGGCCCATGACCTCGATGACGAAGATCTTGGTGGAGGTCGCGGCCATCGAGCGCACGTCGAAGGAGGCTTCCAGGGTCGATACGGCGATGTACTTGGCGACGGAGCCGAAGCCCGGGCAGTTGTCGGTGATCGGCAGGTCGTTGTCGACGGTCTTCGGCACGTGGATGGCCTGGACCGGGTAGCCCATCTTCTCGGACAGCTGGGAGACCTTGTAGCAGGTGTCGGCGGAGTCGCCGCCGCCGTTGTAGAAGAAGTAGCCGATGTTGTGGGCCTTGAAGACCTCGATCAGGCGCTCGTATTCACGCTTGTTGGCTTCCAGGGACTTGAGCTTGTAGCGGCAGGAACCGAAACCGCCGGACGGGGTGTTCTTCAGCGCGGCGATGTCTTCGGCGGACTCCATGGAGGTGTCGATCAGATCCTCGGTCAGCGCGCCGATGATGCCGTTGCGACCCGCGTAGACGTTGGCGATCTTGTCCGGGTGCTGGCGCGCGGTCTCGATCACGCCGCAGGCGGACGAGTTGATGACGGCGGTGACGCCGCCGGACTGCGCGTAGAAGGCATTCTTTGCGGTCATGGGTTGGCTCCTGAGTGGGTGAGTGGAAGGTGGACGTGGTGGTAGGAGCGGCTTCAGCCGCGATCGGCGTTGATCTTGCGGCGAGCGCAGTTCGCGGCAGAAGCCGCTCCTACATGGAGTTCTTTGTCAGACGTCGCCGGCTTCGCGGGCGTGATGATCGGCCTGAATCTGCAACAGGTTGGTGACGCAGTCGCCAATATTGTCATAGGCATCGACGCCGGTCCCGTACATCTGGAAGCCGCGATAGTAGAACTGGGCTTTGTAGCGACTGTCGCCGATCTTGACGATGACAAAATGGGTGCCGTCCGGGGCAATCCAGTACAGCGCGGGGCATTCGACCAGCTGGGTGCTGCCTTTGGACAGGCGCATCTCGGTGCTGGCTTGCTCGATGTCGATTTTCTCGCCCCAACGCTCCTTGGTCGTGGTTTCCACCACCCAGAGTTCGTTTTCGGACCAATCGGAAATTTGTAAATCGTTCATAGGAGAATGTGTACAGCGGGACGGGCTCAGCGCATGATTGGTCGCCGCTTGGGGATGTTTACCCGCTGATTTTGCGGCGCTTTTTGATGCCTTGGATGGATACGCCTAAAGGGCGATGTAGCTTAAGGAGAGGGGCGGTGCTAGGCTACCCAAAAAAATGAATAGCCTTAGCAATAAAGCTAATCCTTGTGCCGGTTGCTGGCCGATTTATCCACTTTTTAATGCCTTTTTATTATGTAAAACCTACGCTGGGTATTGATTTTTTCAATTTGGCGTATAGGAACGGTTGTGCGGTCGGGCGTCGGGCCCGACATGAGAATTGAGCGGAGAGAACCAGGTGAGCGACGAAGAACAGTCGAACCAGAATTCCAAGGACATCCTGGAAGCGGCGCCCAAGAAAAGGCGCGGGCGTCCACCGAAAGCGAAGACCGAACCGGCTGCGGCCCCCCGTAAACGTGGCCGTCCACCGAAAGTGGCGGCGGAGGCGTCCACGGTCGTTGCCGCTACGCCGAAGCGTCGTGGACGTCCGCCTAAAGCGGCGACCATCGAAAACGCGAATGCGGCAACGGACGATCTGCCGAAACGTCGCGGTCGTCCGCCAAAGACGGCGGATGTCGCTACGACTACAGATGTCGCAGAGGTGCCGATGCCCAAGCGTCGCGGTCGTCCGCCGAAAGTGTCCACAGTCGTGGTTGCCGGTTCGACGGAGCCGAATGCGCCTAAGCGTCGTGGACGTCCGCCCAAGACCGCAGCGGCGGGTGGCGACGCGGTGCCGACTCGGCGCACGGTGGTGAAGCAGGGGGCGAGCGCGGAGGCCCCAGCCAAACGTCGTGGCCGTCCACGCAAGGTGGTTCCGGAAATGGTCCCGAGCGGGGAAGTTGGACCTGTGCCAGCGCGTCGCATCGTAATCAAGCAGGGTGTTTCGATCGCGCAATATCGCAACGCACTCGTTGAGGCGGAAGCGGCGAGTGCGGCCGGTCAGGCGAAAAAGGCGACGGCAAAGCCTGATAGTCGCCTGGCCGTCTCCGCCGAGCCGGGCTACGCGGCGCCGAAACGCCGGATCGTGGTCCGTGAGGGCGCAATGGCCGACTACCTTGCTGCCTTGGTGGCGCCGGAACCGGAGACGCTGGATGGGGGGAACAATGCACCGGTTGCTGGCGAGCCGGTCGTCGATCTGACGGAAGAGATGGCAAACCCCGCGCTTTTGCGTCGCAAGCGTGTCGAAGGCGAACCGCGCGCTTCGCTGCTCAGTGAACTCGCGCATCGAATCGATGGACAGGCATCCGGTGTACGTGTTCCGGATGTGATTCCTGAGCTGGTTTATGACGGCGAGCCACCGCCGCCGCGCAAACGACCGGGTCGCAAGCCGGCGGTCGTGGTCAAGAAGCGGCGCGCCAAGGCGCCGCGTGCGAAAGGGGGGCTGCGGCGCGGTCGCAAGCCGCGTAAAGCCGGCGTGTTGTCTGCGGGGGCGCGCCGACGCACCGTAGCGCCGGAGTGAACGCTTTCAGCGCTATGGACGACCGTGCGTCTGAAGTAAGCTCACGGTCGTTTTTCCATTCACCTCGTTTGCTCTGCGTCAGGGTCTCATGAAGCTTGTCGAGTTTCGGGTTCGAAACTACCGCTCTATCCATGACAGCGGCCCGGTACGTCTGGACCGGCTGCTTTCCATCGTCGGCAGGAATGAGACCGGTAAAACCAATCTGCTGACTGCACTTGCCAGCGTGAATCGGGTCGATGGCGTTCAGCCCTTGTCTGAGGTGGATGATTTTCCGCGTGATCGGGAACTTTCGGAGTTCAACGAGAACGTGCGTGTGGTCGATACGCTTTGGGAGCTTTCTCCGGCTGAGCGCAATAAGCTCGGTGAGTTGTTTCCGCGTGCGCAACACGTCAAGCAGGTGACCATTGGTCGGGCCTACAAGCCGACCCGCTATGTCGGCTTCGTGGAATTGCCGGAACTGGCGATCGATCAGACGCTGGTCGAGCAACTCGCAACCCGAATTCAGCAATCGATTGCGACCAGCGCGCGCCGCAAACGCGATATTCCCGCCGAGGAGGTCGATGCCGCGCTCGCGGGGTTTGTCGCGGTCCTGGAATCCGATCAAACCATGCCGCAGCGTTGGGCGCAGGCGGTGCTGGATGAGGTCGAGGCGTTTCAGGAGTCGCTGGACGAGATCGGGTTGCTGCTGCCCAAGGTCGCCGAGACCCGCATGAACAGCCTGATCGACTACGCCCAGTCGATCGAAGGCGATCGCGATGCCCAGATCCAGGCCATCACCTGGATCATCGAAAAGATGCCGACCTTCGTTTACATGAGCGACGTGCCGGCGCTCGACGGACATCAGAACGTCCCGGATCTGGTCAACCGGGTCCGCGCCGGTCGCATTACCGAGGGCGATGAACATTTTCTGAAACTGGCTCAAGTGGCCGGTTTCGATCCGGAAATGCTCAACGAACTGCTCGATGGCGACTACCGCAAGCGCCATCAGATGCTCAACCGTGCATCGGGCGTCGTCACCCGCCGTCTGCAACAGCTTTGGTCGGATCGTCCGGTACGGGTCCGCTTTCGTATCGACGGCGACTACTTCGATACCCTGATCACCGAACAGGGCGAGGTCTGCGACATCGAGGTCAATCTGAACGCCCGCAGTCGCGGCTTTCAGTGGTTCTTCTCGCTGTATGTCAACTTCGCCGCCGATACGGCGGCCGGTGGTGCAGGCAACGCCATCCTGCTGCTCGATGAACCGGGACTGCATTTGCATGCATTGGGTCAATACGACTTGGTGCATTTTTTCCAGACTGAGCTCCAGAACCAGGTCATCTTCACCACCCATTCCCCATTCATGGTGCCGGTAAAGCAGCTTGAACTGTTGCGCACCGTGACCTTCCATCGCGACATCGGTACCCAGGTCAGTACCTTGCTGGAAGGCGACGACCGCACCCTGTTTCCGGTGCGTGCGGCCTTGGGTTACGAACTTGGCCGAAGCTTGTTTCCGGACGAAGCCACGGTAGTAGTCGAGGAGATCGTCGATCAGTGGTATCTGTCGGCGATGCTTGAGCGCGTTCGCGAACTGGATGTGATCGGTGCGCACGTCACGGTGACGCCAGTCGGCGGGGCTCAACGGCTGCTTTACGTCACGGCGTTGATGGCGGCGGAGAATCTCGACTATGTGCTGCTGCTGAACGGAACCGCCGATATGAAGCCTCCTACCAAACTCCAGGAAGACGCCGCGACCCATACGGTGTTTCTGAATGGCACCTTGGCCGATGAGCGCGGGGTCGAAACCCTGGAAGATCTGCTCGATCCGGCGCTGTTTCACGAATTGGTGCTGGCGGCGTACGGATCGGAACTCAAACGTCGCAAATTGGATATGCCCGCGCCCGAGGAGGCTCGTGTCCGGGCATACGAAGAGGCGTTCGAGGCGATGGACCTGCAATTTGTCCGGACCCGACCGGCGCGTGAATTTCTCAAGCGGGTTGGGTCGGACCCCGATACGGTGTTCAGCAAGGCGGTGATGGAACGGGTTACCACCCTGATCGACGCTCTCGACGACGCGCTTGCCAGTTGAGGCGATGCAACCGGTGACGCTCAGGAAATGACGACCGGGTAATGAGCGCTGAACTCTGGGGGTTGTTCGCCAGTGCGTTCGTGGCTTCGACCCTTTTCCCGGGCGGATCTGAAATCTTGTTGGTCGCCTTGGCTGTGGATGGGGCGAATTCGGGCTGGACGTTGGTTTCGGTCGCCACCGTCGGGAACACACTGGGTGCCATGACGACGTATGTCGTGGGGTTGTGGTTGGCCCGACGTTGGCCCGCCCGCGAATTGGTTAGCCAGCGTCACCGGGTAGCTTTGGATCGGGTCAGGCGGTATGGGCGACCGCTATTGTTGGTGTCCTGGTTGCCTATTGGCGGCGATGCGCTCTGCCTCGCGGCAGGCTGGTTGCGTTTGGGATGGTTGGGTTCGCTGTTGTATATCGCCGTGGGTAAAGCACTGCGCTATGCGGTGTTGCTCGGGATGACGATGCATTTCGCACCGTAGATTCCGTCGGACACATTATCCTCCCTATTGCTCACGCGGCTGCGGCTGCGGCTGCGGCTGCGGCTGCGGCTGCGGCTGCGGCGGTGGCGGTCAAACGGGCACCGGCAATCCATCCCAATACGGTCATGAGGGAGGGTGGGTTCGTCGCGTCACTCGCCCGGCCAACCCGCTGTACACGGGAAAGCAACTCGTTACATTGTGCGGCGGCCAATTCGGCGACCGAGGTGATTCCCGACTCGATCAGAAGGCATAGATGGGGTTCGTCAATGCCGGGAATACCCAACAACTGTGCGCGATGCGCAAGCCGGGCAATTTCCGATTGGCTCAGGTCGGTCTGGGCCGCCAGTTTTGCGCTTGCGTCATAGTCGTTGCACAGCACCGCCAATTCAGAACGGGTACGAATGCCGTGAGTGATGAGTTTTGCCGCAGTCCGGTGGGTGATTCCGGGGATGTTGATAGTCGAGCTTGTCATCGTCCTTTCCTCCTGCCTGCACTTCGTTATACGTGCAGGTAGAGCAAATCGGATGCCAGATGCGGAAAAATGTGAGCAAACGTAAATTCGTCGGATGACCGACAGGTTCCGCAGGTCGGTTGTCGGCCTGCGGGTGACGTCCAGGGTAAAGCGGTGCGCAGGGAGCGGACGCAGATTGTCAGCCGCGTCGCGGCTTAGGGAACCTCTGATTGAATCAGGCACGGTTCAGCTGAATGGCTGAAATTGTCTCTTTCAAGGCGCGGAACGCAGGAAATAGCCGGTCTATTGCCAAGTTTCGCAACGCAGAAAGCGGCAATTTCAGGCTTCAGAAGTCCGTGAATGATTCGATCAGAGGTTCCTTAGTGATTCTCAGGCAGGTATTGCGCCCAGTTCGGGCCGTCCTCACGGAACACCAGGAAGTAGGGGTTGAGCAGCGATTCCTTGGTGTTGTAGCGCAGCGGCGCCAGGCTCAGGTCGGTGACCGTACCGCCGGCTTCGGCGACGACCGCGTGTGCGGCAGCGGTGTCCCATTCCGAAGTTGGGCCGAGGCGGGGATACAAGTCCGCCATGCCTTCGGCAACCAGACAGAGCTTCAGGGAACTGCCCATGCTGACCATTTCATGGCCACCGAAATCGTCGGCGAGATTTTCCAGGAATCCACCCAGCAGATCGCCGGCGTGAGAGCGGCTGCCCACCACACGAAGCGGGCGGCTCTCCCTGGCGGTGACGTGGATCGGGGCAAATTCGTCGTTGCCACGTTGCATTCGGGCACCGCTGCCTTTGGCGGCCGCGTAGGTGATGTCCAGAACCGGGGCGTAAACCACGCCCAGTACCGGTGCATGGTCATGAATCAAGGCGATATTGACGGTGAACTCACCGTTTCGCTTGATGAATTCCTTGGTGCCATCGAGTGGATCGACCAGCCAATAGGTGCGCCATGCGGAACGCACCGAGAAATCGATTTTGGCGGATTCTTCCGAGAGGATGGGGATATCCGGAGTGAGCTTGCTCAGACCCTCCACGATCGCGTTGTGCGCAGCCAGGTCGGCGGCGGTCAGCGGGGAATCGTCACCTTTGCGTTGCACGTCGAAATCCGGACGTTCGTAAACTTCCATGATCCGGGCGCCGGCATGGCGAGCCAGTGGGATGACGTGGGACAGCCAGTCGGCGAGGGGCAGACGATCAAACATGGTGTGTTCCTTCAGAGTATGAGACCGGCGACCGCGCCGGTCAGACAGGTCGCAAGGGTACCCGAAAGAATCGATTTTGGCCCGAGCGCAACGATCTCCGCGCGTCGTTCCGGCGCCATCGCACCCATGCCGCCAATGAGGATGCCGAGGCTGCCGAAATTGGCGAATCCACAGAGTGCGTAAGTGAGGATAAGGCGGCTGTGCTCGGAGAGCGTGTCCCTGGGCAAGGCGGCCATGTCCAGATAGGCGAGCATCTCGTTGAGGACCGTCTTGGTCCCAAGAAGTCGCCCGGCAATATCGGCCTCTGCCCAGGGAATACCGATCAGCCAGGCGAGCGGTGCCAGCAGCCAGCCGAACAATCGTTGCAGGCTGAGTGGTGCGTCGCCGATCTCGACCGCGCCCAGCAACTGGTTGGCGAGTGCGACCAGCGCGATCAGGACCAAGAGCATCGCGATGATCTGGGCGAGGAGCTTCAGGCCTTCCGTGGTGCCGTAGGTGATCGCATCCATGCTGGAGTGGAAAGGCAACTCGATGTCGGCGGATTGTTCGCTGCCATGTGTATCCGCCGGTACCAGCAGACGCGCGAACATCAACGCGGCGGGTGCCGAGATGAGCGATGCGGTGAGGATGTGTCCGACGGCGTTGTCGATGACGCCGCCGAGCACACTCGCATAGAGTGCGAGCATGGTGCCGGCGATGGTCGACATCCCGGCGGTCATCAGCGCAAACAGGTCTGCGCGGGACATGTGTGCCAGGTAGGGGCGAACCAGGAGCGGCGATTCGACCATGCCCATGAACACATTGGCAGCGGTACCAAGCCCGAGCGGGCCACCGATTCGCATGCTGCGTTCCAGTATCCAGGCAAAGCCACGCACGATCGCGGGCAGCACACGCCAATGAAACAGCAAGGCGGAAAGCGCGCTCATCACCAGGATCAGCGGCAGCACCTGGAAGGCGAGGATGAAGGTGTTGGCGGGGTTACTCGGATCGAACGGCAGATCGCCGCCACCGAGATAGCCGAACACGAATCGGGTGCCAGACCGGGTCGCATCCTGCAGGGCGAGCAGGCTGTCATTGAGGGCATGAAACAGGTTCTGCGCACCGGGCAAGGTGAGTAACAGCAGCGCAATCGCGAACTGCAGACCGAGTCCGGCGACGACAACGGCGGGTTTGACGAAACGTCGGTTCTCGCTCAGCGCCCAGGCCAGGGCGGTCAGCACAACGATGCCGAGCAGTGATTGCATCAGGGCCAGGTTTCGATGCCGTGAGAGTCCGGCGTCCAGCGGACCAGACCGCTGCCTTCAGGACGCCAGTCGGGAATCACGATGCGCTCGCCGAGTGCGTCATGGTGAATCCCGGGACGATGTGTGTGGCCGTGGATAAGGTGGCGGACCTCCGCCTCACGCATTGCCGATGCGACGGCATCCATGTTGACGTCACCGATGTCTTCCGCGCGTTCGCGTTGGCTTTCGGTACTCATGGAACGGGCGTATCGGGCGATCTGGCGCCGTTCATCGACCGACTTGGCGAGGACCTCGGCTTGCCAGACCGGGTCCCGGGCCATGAGCCGGAAACGCTGGTATTCGTCGTCGTCGGTACAGAGTTGGTCGCCGTGCATCAGCAGCACGGAGGTGCCGTAGAGATCGACGACCGTCCGGTCCGCGAGCAGGGTTGCGCCCGTGCGTTTCGCGAAGGCATTGCCGAGCAGAAAGTCGCGGTTACCGTGTTGCACGAAAACGGTTACCCCGGCATCGCTGAGCCGTCGTATCGCGTCCTGAACCTGCGCGTAATACGGATCCGGGTCGTCGTCACCGATCCAGACTTCGAACAGGTCGCCGAGGATGTACAGCGCATCGGCGGTACGCGCGCGGGTTGCGAGCAGTTGCAGGAACCCATCGCTGATCTCGGGCCAGCGTTCGTCCAGGTGGACGTCGGCGATGAACAGGGTTTCAGGCATGGATGATGGCGCGGGGAACGAAGACGCCAAGGTCGCCAACAGAACAAAGCGACATCCTTTGTCGTCCTGGCGCCTTGGTGTCGATGGGATTCAGCGGTTTCTCAAACCACCTCGGCCTTTTCGATGATGACATCTTCGGTCGGGACATCGCCGTGTCCGGCGCGATTGCCGGTGCTGACACCTTTGATCTTGTCGACCACCTGCGTGCCTTCAACGACTTCGCCGAAGACCGCATAACCCCACCCGTCATGGCCGGGATAATTGAGGAAGCTGTTGTCCTTGACGTTGATGAAGAACTGCGCCGTTGCGGAATGCGGATCGTTGGTGCGGGCCATGGCGAGGGTGTACGGGGTGTTCTTGAGACCGTTCTTGGCCTCGTTTTCGATCGGTGCCTTGGTGCTTTTCTGCTTCATGCCGGGTTCGAAGCCGCCGCCCTGAATCATGAAGCCGTTGATGACGCGATGGAAAATGGTGCCGTCATAAAAGCCGTCGTTGACGTAGGCGAGGAAGTTGGCGCTGCTGGCCGGGGCCTTGTCTTCGTTCAATTCGATGACGATGTCGCCATGGTTGGTGGTCATGCGCACTTTAGTGCCGGACATGAGGAATCTCCTGAGTAACGGGGGTGTTATGGATTGTGGGTCGCCATAATGACGCCAACTGGCGAGACGTCCGTGGGCGCTCGACGCCGCGAGGATCGATCAATCTGCCGAGCCAAATTCCTTGGCGTTGGCGAGTCTTTGTCGTCGGCTTGTCAAATCTGCTCGGCTTTCTCGATGATGACCTGCTCGACCGGGGCGTCCTTGCGGAACGGGCCACCGCGACCGGTCTTGCTCATTGCGATTGCGTCTACCACATCCATGCCTTCAACGACTTTTCCGAAGACGGCATAACCCCATCCTCGATTGGACTTTTCGGTGTGATTGAGGAAGTCGTTGTTGGAATGGTTGATGAAGAACTGTGCGGTCGCAGAATGCGGGTCGGAAGTGCGTGCCATGGCGATGGTGCCACGATCGTTCTTGAGCCCGTTGTCGGCCTCGTTTTGAATCGGATCACGCGTGTCGCGTTGCTCGTAGGCGGTGTCGAAACCGCCGCCCTGAACCATGAATCCGGCAATCACGCGATGAAAGATCGTGCCGTCGTAATGCCCGGATTTCACATATTCGAGGAAGTTGGCGACGCTGGCTGGCGCATGGGTTTCATCCAGTTGTACCACGATGTCTCCGCGATTGGTGTGCAGGCGCACCATCGGGTCGGCGGCGACAGCGCTGATCGGCAGGGCGAGACAGAGCAGGAGTAGAAGTCGTTTCATTCGGTTGGATCTCCAGGATTGTCGAACTGGCGTGCAGCGCGCCGATAGCGATGGAGCACGATCGGCCACAAGTACATGCGCGCGAGGATTTCAGTAGGGGTATCGGCAGGCGGAATGATCGCAGGTTTGCCCCGGTTTTCGCGTCGTCGGTCGAAACGGCGGATCGCATATTGGCCAAGCAAGGGCCAGATCAGAAATAAACCCACCAGCGCCGCAAGCAGGGGTTGAGACAAAATCACCATCGGTCGCTTTAACCCAAATGGACGATTAGGCGCTGCCTTGGCGGGTCAGGTCCACATGCACGGTCAGGCGCTGTCCCGGCTGCAGGAATTTGCCCAGAGTCTTTGAATTCCAGCGGCGCAGATCGTCCACATCGACCTGGAACTTACGGGCAATCTCATACAGCGAATCGCCTTTCCGCACCTGATAACTGATGGTGCGCGTAAGGGTGTTGCTCGTGGAAACCTTCATCGACTTGGGGGTCGAGATGCTCGCCGTAGAGGCGGTCCAGACAACCAGGGTTCTGCCGATCTTGAGTACATCGCCCGGTGCCATGCCGTTCCAGGCCGCGAGTTGCCGCGTGCTGACGCCGAAGCGGTGAGCGATGGTCCAGAGGCTGTCGCCATAGGCCACGGTATACACATCGCGCTTGCCATTGCCACGACTCTGTTTGCTGGCAAGACGCTGGTCGGCACTGAGTTTGTAGGCATCGAGCGGCAGACTGGAAGTGGGGACCAGTAAGGCATCGCCGATGCGGATCTGGTTGCTATGCAGGCCGTTGATGCTTTTCAGGACTTGCGCGGTGGTGTGAAAGCGGTGCGCGATGTCGCTGAGGGTGTCGCCCTGGCGGACGACATGGCGGCGCCATTCGATACGTTCGTCATGCGGGAGATTGTCCAGGCCGGCTTGCAGCTCGGCAGCGGCGTCGGGCGTCAACAGCAGCTTGTGGGGGCCGTCCGGGTCGGTGGCCCAGCGATTGAAGCCCGGGTTCAGGGCGTGCAGTTCGTCCAGCGTCATGCCAGCGAGTTCGGCGGCGCGGGCGAGGTCGATCTGGCTGCCGACATCCACATGCACCAACTTCGGTTCATTGGGGATCGAAGTCAGCGCGATCCCGTATTTGGCCGGGTCGGCGACCAGACGGCTGACCGCCAACAGGCGCGGCACGTAATTCATGGTCTCGCGCGGAAGTTGCAGGCTCCAGAAATCGGTCGGATGGCCCTCCCGCTGGTTGCGGGCAATCGCCCGGCGTACCGTTCCACCACCGGCATTGTAAGAAGCCAGGGCGAGCAGCCAGTCGCCATCGAACTGTCCGGCGAGCTGGCTCAGATAGTCCAGTGCCGCGTGGGTGGCGGCGTGGACGTCGCGGCGTCCGTCATACCACCAGTTCTGCTTGAGGCCGAAGTGCTCGCCGGTCGATGGGATGAATTGCCACAGTCCGGCTGCGCGCCCGTGTGAGTAGGCAAACGGCTGGAAGCCGCTTTCCACCACGGGAAGGAGTGCCATTTCCATCGGCATTTCCCGGTCTTCGACTTCTTCCACGATCAGGTACAGGAAGGGTGAGGCGCGTTCCGAGACACGACCCAGGTAATCCGGATGCTCGGTGAACCACGTCATCTGCGCCTGAATGCGTGACTCGATTTCATCGCTGTCCGGTGTCGTCAGCTTCAGCTCTGCCCGGATTCGCGACCAGAGATCGTTGACCTGATCGGCAGAGGCGGCGTCCGGGACGTCGGATTTCGGCGCGATCGTCGATTCGGATGGCACGGTCTCGGATTCGAGGAAGGTGTTGTTTGTTGTCGCTTCGGTACCGGATTTTACGGGGAGGAGCGCGTTGCAACCGGCGAGACCGGCAAGAAAGGCAGTGAGCACAGCGTTGCGCACAGCGTTAGGCAGCAGATACGGATAGCTCATGGGTTCTTTGGTGGTGATGTGGGTCACGCGGAGTAACGGTCTGTGCCGTTTTCTATTGCGCCCAATGTTGGCAGCCGTTCGGGGCTCCGTCAAACCGGAAAAACGAATCCCGACGGGGGTTTTCGAGGTTTTCTTCACTTTTAGCCTCATTCATGAGGCGGGGTTGGGGCATGGCGGCTTCGGGCTACAATGCGCGCCATGTCGGAATCGAGTCTCAGCGAGAGTTTTACCCGTATGCGGCGTTGGCACGCACAGCCTTTGGGGAGTGCGTTTGCCCACGCGGAGGCGGGGGTGGTGGAAGCGATGGCGCCCGAGTTGTTCGGGTATGCCTTGTTGCATGTCGGATCGGTCGGAGACCGGGCGCCCCTGGATAGCGGCCAGTTCCGGCATCGTTTCGTGCTGTCGCTGGATTCATCCGGTCAGCAAGGTTCGGCGTTGGCTGATCCAGCCCAGCTTCCGGTTGCAAACGAAGCGGTCGCGGCGGTCGCCTTGGGACATGTGCTTGAATTTCATGCCAACCCTCATCAGGTGTTGCGAGAGGTGGATCGGGTGTTGGTGCCGGACGGTCATTTACTGATTTCCGGTTTCAATCCGCTCAGCCTCTGGGGGGCGTGCCAAGCGCTGCGTCTGCAGCGTTCCGGCGTGCCGTGGGATGCGAATTTCATTGGCATGCGTCGTTTACGGGATTGGCTGGCCTTGCTCAATCTGGAAGTTCGCGACGTCCGGGCCTTTTTCTTTCGGCCCCCATTCCGTTCCAGCGGCAATCTGCGGCGTGCTCAGTTCATTGAGGCGTTCGGTGGGCGTTGGTGGCCGAGATGGGGTGCGGGTTATGTGATGCTGGCTCAGAAGCGCACGCTGCCCTTGACGCCGATTCGCCCCCGTTGGCGGGCACGGCGCGATCTTTTGGGAGCACGTATTGCCGGGCCGAGTACACGCGATACCGCGCTTCGCGCAGAGCGTTGTCCATGAGCATCGTTGAGATATACACCGATGGTGCCTGCCGAGGGAATCCAGGGCCGGGAGGTTGGGGCGCATTGCTGCGTTATGGCGATCGCGAGCACGAGTTGCACGGCGGCGAAGCGGAGACCACCAATAACCGCATGGAACTGACGGCGGCGATTCGTGCGTTGGAAATCTTGAAGCGACCCTGCGATGTGGTGCTCCACACCGACTCGCAATATGTCCGCCAAGGCATTACCGAATGGATGGTGAACTGGAAAAAACGGGGTTGGATGACCGCTGCGAGAAAGCCAGTCAAGAACGCCGACCTCTGGCGTGAGCTGGATGTCGCGCAAAGCCGGCACAATGTTCAGTGGCGCTGGGTCAAAGGGCATAGCGGCAATCCCGGAAACGAACGCGCCGATGCCTTGGCGAATCTGGGAATCGATGAGTTATGAGACAAATTGTCTGCGATACGGAAACCACCGGTCTGGAGCATGCTGATGGGCATCGCATTATCGAGATCGGGGCGGTCGAGGTGGTCAACCGGCGTCTGACCGGGCGTACTTACCACCAATACCTGCAACCCGATCGCAAGATCGACGCTGGGGCGATCGAGGTTCATGGCATCACCAATGAGTTTCTGATCGACAAGCCCCGATTTGCCGATGTGGTCGATGAATTCCTGGCCTTTTTCGATGGCGCGGAACTGGTGATCCACAACGCCCCTTTTGATGTCGGCTTCTTCAATGCAGAGCTGGCGTTGCTGGGTGGTGGTCTTGGGCGAATCGATGAGCGCTGTTCGATTCTGGATACGCTTGCAATGGCACGCCAAATGCATCCGGGACAGCGCAATACCCTGGATGCGTTGTGCAAGCGTTACGGAATCGATAATTCGCATCGCGATCTACACGGTGCCTTGCTCGACTCGGAAATCCTTGCGGATGTTTATCTGGCCATGACTGGAGGCCAGGTTGATCTGTCACTGGACGGTGATAGCGACGCTTCGCAAGGCGCTGGAGGGACCGGGATTCGCAGGCTGGGGTCGGATCGACCAAGTCTGCCAATCGTGTCAGCGACTGACGAAGAATGTCAGTTACACGCCGCTTACATGGCGCGTTTGGGAGTGGAAAAGGTTTGGTGAACAGGCGTTTTTGGTTTTGCAAAGTTTACGGATGAGTTAAATTTGCACGGCTCGATACGCCACTTCTGAAATTGCTGGTTAATGACAACAGGTTCTAGCCCATGTCTCCTCGCACATTGTCTTTACTCGCTGCCAGCTGCGGTGTGTTGCTGAGCGCCGGCGCGCAGGCGTTCACCATTGATTATCTGACGCTCGCGAACAGCAACGAGCGCGGTTATTCCGCTTACACCACCAGTAACGGCGGGGTGACGGTGACCGCGACCGGTACGTCGATCGGCGATACCAACAGTACCCCCGATTACTACGCCTATCTGGATTCCGGCAATGCCGGGCTTGGTGTCTGCAAGACCGTTACTTCCGGGATGCAGTGCTCACCCTCCAGCGACGACAATGTCACTTTTGGCGAGGCCCTGAACCTGACCTTCAGCCAGGCGGTCACGTTGGATCAGCTGCGTTTTCGCAATGCCGATCATGGCACTACCTTCGCCTCCAATGCGGATATCAGCATCTCCATCGACGGCGGCGTGTTCACCGACTTCAGCCTGGTGCATCTGTTCAACACGCCGTTGACCGGTACCAGCTTCACCTTCATCGGCGATTCGACCCACGACGGCGACCAGTTCTACATCTCCAGCGTTGGCGGCAGTGTTTACACCCCGCCGCCCAGCACCGGCGTCCCGATTCCCGGGTCGTTGTGGTTGCTCACCGGGTCGCTGGTGGCTTTGCGTCGGCGCTTCGTTCCGCAGGCGTGAGTCGGCGACCGGTTTCCGGTTTGTCAAAAAGGCCGTCGGGATCACCCGGCGGCCTTTTGCGTTGTAGGGCGCCAGCCTTGTTCGTTTATGGAACCTTGCTGGATGGACGTGTGCAGCAGCGCGTCACCGGAAGGCGCTTTCAGGCCATGTCCGCCCGCTTGCCGGGCTTCGTGCGTTATCGAGTGTCGGGGATGGCCTACCCGGGTATAAGGCCGAAGTCCGATGCCGTGGCGGAGGGCGCGCTGCTGGCGCCGATGGGGCCCGGTGCGTTGCGGCGGCTTGATGCGTTTGAAGGAAAGCTCTATCGGCGTGAACGCCACGATGTCGTGTTGGGCACCGGCGAAGTCCGTCAGGCCTTTGTTTATGTCGTGCAGCGGTCTCGCCGACATCGGCTGTCGCGACGCGAATGGGTGGTCCGCGCACGACGATAAATAACCGCCAACTGAGCGGATCCTAAACGTTCCGGGGTGCCGGCTTCTGCGTTACCATTCGCGGCTCTTTTTTGCCTCGATGCAGCCGCCGTTCTGCCGTCGGCGCCTTGTCGCTTCACCATTTCGGGAGTCCCCATGTTTTCCAAAGATATGACCATCGCCGGTTACGACGACGAACTCTGGGCGGCCATGCAGGCCGAGGTGAAGCGTCAGGAAGAGCACATCGAGCTGATCGCTTCCGAGAACTACACCAGCCCGCGCGTGATGCAGGCGCAGGGTTCGGTGCTGACCAACAAGTACGCCGAGGGCTACCCGGGCAAGCGTTATTACGGCGGCTGCGAGTACGTCGACATCTCCGAACAGCTGGCCATCGATCGCGCCAAGCAGCTGTTCGGCGCCGATTACGCGAACGTCCAGCCGCACTCCGGTTCGCAGGCCAACGCGGCCGTCTACATGGCCCTGTGCCAGCCGGGCGACACCATCCTCGGCATGAGCCTGGCCGAAGGCGGTCATCTCACCCACGGCGCCAGCGTGTCGTTCTCGGGCCGCATCTACAACGCCGTGCAGTACGGTCTTAACCACCAGACCGGCGAGATCGATTACGAACAGGTCGAGGCGCTTGCGCTGGAACACAAGCCCAAGGTCGTCGTGGCGGGTTTCTCCGCCTACTCGCGCGTGGTCGATTGGCAGCGCATGCGCGACATTGCCGACAAGGTGGGTGCCTATCTGTTCGTCGACATGGCGCACGTCGCCGGTCTGGTCGCCGCCGGTTTGTACCCGAACCCGGTGCCGATCGCCGACGTGGTCACCACCACCACCCACAAGACCCTGCGCGGCCCGCGCGGCGGCCTGATCCTCGCCAAGTCCAACCCGGATCTGGAAAAGAAGCTGAACTTCAACGTCTTCCCGGCTGGCCAGGGCGGCCCGCTGGAACACGTCATCGCGGCCAAGGCCGTGGCCTTCAAGGAAGCGATGGAGCCGGAGTTCGCGACCTACCAGAAGCAGGTCGTCGTGAACGCGCAGGCGATGGCCAAGGTGTTCATCGAGCGCGGTTTCGACGTCGTCTCTGGCGGCACCGACGACCACCTGTTCCTGGTCTCCTTCATCCGCCAGGGGCTGACCGGCAAGGACGTGGAAGCAACCCTGGGTCGCGCCTTCATCACCGTCAACAAGAACGCGGTGCCGGACGATCCGCAGTCGCCGTTCGTGACCAGCGGCATCCGCATCGGCACCCCGGCGATGACCACGCGCGGCTTCAACGAGCAGCACGCCACCGACCTGGCCGGCTGGATGTGCGACATCATTGATGACCTGTCCAACGACGCGACCGTCGCGGCCGTCAAGGAGAAGGTCGGCGCGCTGTGTGCGGCGCACCCCGTTTACGCCTGAGCCGCACGCCGTAAATGCACTGTCCGTATTGCGGCGCCCCTGACACCCGCGTGGTCGATTCGCGTTTGGCGAGCGAGGGCTCGCAGGTGCGACGGCGGCGTGAGTGCACCCATTGCGGAACGCGCTTCACCACCTTTGAAACCACCGAGCTCGATCTTCCGCAGGTGGTCAAGAGCGATGGCGCGCGTCAGCCGTTTGAACTGGCGAAGATGCGTTCCGGCGTGGTGCGTGCCCTGGAAAAGCGCCCGGTCAGCACCGACGACGTGGACGCGGCGATCGATCGCATCAAGCGGCGGCTGGTTGCCACCGGCGAGCGGGAGATCCCGTCGCTGACCATCGGCGAGTGGGTCATGGATGAATTGAAGCGTCTCGATCAGGTTGCCTATGTTCGTTTCGCCTCGGTGTATCGACGGTTCGAGGACGTGAACGCGTTCCGGGAAGAGATCGAGAAGCTGGAAAGCCAGCCCAACCCCGATGTGCGCAAGCGGCAGATGCCCTTGCTGGACGACGATTCGTGACCCCGAGCGAATACATGGCGCGTGCCTTGCGCCTGGCCGAGCAGGGGTTGTTCACGACGCATCCCAATCCTCGCGTGGGTTGCGTGATCGTGCGCGATGGCGAGATCGTCGGAGAAGGTTGGCATCAACGCGCCGGTGAACCGCATGCTGAGGTTCACGCCCTGCGCGCGGCGGGTGAGAATGCCAGAGGAGCGACGGTTTATGTGACGCTTGAGCCTTGCAGCCACTATGGACGTACCCCACCGTGCGCCAATGCGCTGGTCGAGGCGGGAGTAGGGCGCGTCGTCGCCGCAATGGTCGATCCCAATCCGTTGGTGTCCGGCAAGGGCCTGGAAATCCTGCGTGCGGCGGGCATCGACACGGAATCCGGTCTGCTTGAGGCGCAGGCCCGCGCACTTAATCCGGGATTCATCAAACGCATGGAGACCGGTTTTCCGTGGGTGCGGGTCAAGTCCGCGATGAGTCTGGATGGCCGTACCGCGATGGCCAATGGCGAAAGTAAATGGATCACCGGCGAGGCGGCGCGTGCCGATGTACATCGCCTGCGGGCGCGCAGCGAGGCGATTGTCACTGGTATCGGTACCGTGCTCGCGGACGACCCGTCCATGAACGTTCGTCTGGATAACGCGCGGGAAGTCGTGCAACCGCTGCGCGTGGTGCTTGATCCCGACCTGATGATGCCCGCCGACGCGCAGATGTTGTCCTTGCCCGGCGACACGCTGGTGTTGACCTCAGTCGGTGCGGGTGACGACATCGAAGATCTGGTTGCGGCGGGTGCGGAGATCCGCTGGCTGGGTGGCGATGCTGAGCATGTCGATCTCGCTGCCGTGCTCAAGACCCTGGCCGAACTGGGCGTCAACGAGGTCATGGTCGAGGCGGGTGCGACCCTCAGCGGCGCCTTCCTGACTGCCGGCCTGGTCGATGAGTTGATCGTCTACCTTGCACCGCACCTGATGGGCGATGGCGCACGCGGTCTGTTTCACCTGCCCGGAATCGCACGCATGGCGCAGCGTATCGATCTGGAAATCAGCGACATTCGTTCCGTGGGGCGCGACCTGCGTATCACGGCCAGGCCAGTATTGATTGAAGCCACGGATGGACATGGATAATCACGGATGAACGGCTTTTATCCGTGTTTATCCATGTCCATCCGTGGCTGATTAACCAGGGGTTTGCTCTATGTTCACCGGAATCATCGAATCCGTCGGTCGCGTCGCGGCCATGCAGCCGCGCGGCGGAGACATGCGTCTGCGTGTGCAGAGCGGCAAGCTGGATCTGTCCGATGTGGTGCTGGGTGACAGCATTGCCACCAACGGCGTCTGTCTGACCGTCATCGAATTGCCCGGCGACGGCTATTGGGCCGATGTCTCCGGCGAGAGTCTCAGGCGTACCACCTTGGGCGGCCTGTCCATCGGCAGTGCCGTGAATCTGGAAAAGGCCTTGACACCCAGCACCCGTCTCGGCGGGCATTTGGTCAGCGGCCATGTCGATGGGGTCGGCGAGATCGTGTCGATTCGTGAAGATGCGCGCTCCGTGCGCTTCCAGGTGAAGGCCCCGGATGCACTGGCGCGCTACATCGCCGAGAAGGGATCGGTGTGCATGGATGGTGTCAGCCTGACCGTAAATTCGGTCGCGGGCGCGGCGTTCGATCTGAACATCGTTCCGCACACCATGCAGGAGACCACGATTCACGCATTTCGCGTGGGGACGCGCGTGAACCTCGAAGTCGATATTATTGCCCGCTACCTCGAACGTCTGGTGCTTGGCGACAAGGCCGCCGAATCCGGTGCCAAAGCCGAAGGACTGACGCTCGAAACCCTTGCCCGTAACGGATTTCTTTAACGCCTCTATGCCGTCGTAGGGTGTGGTAAGCCCAGCGCGCCGCACCGAAAGCCAACGCAAAGATCCATTCCCGGTGCGCCTAGCGCACCCGACGAGACTGTACCCATGTCACTCAGTACGATTCCCGAAATCCTGGAAGATCTCCGCCAGGGCAAGATGGTCATCATCATGGACGACGAGGACCGCGAGAACGAAGGCGATCTGCTGATGGCCGCCTCGCTGGTGCGTCCGGAAGACATCAACTTCATGGCCACCAACGGCCGTGGCCTGATCTGCGCGACTCTGACCCGGGAACGCTGCAAGCAGCTCGCGCTGCCGCTGATGGTCGACGATAACCGTGAGGCGCAAGGCACTGCTTTCACGTTGTCGATCGAGGCCGCAGAAGGCGTCACCACCGGCATCTCTGCCTATGATCGTGCCCACACCATCCGTACTGCGGTGGCGCCCAACGCCGTGCCGCGTGACATCGTCCAGCCGGGTCACATCTTCCCGCTGATGGCGCAGCCGGGTGGCGTGTTGACGCGCGCCGGTCACACCGAGGCAGGCTGCGATCTGGCTCGTCTGGCGGGTCTCGAACCTGCTGCCGTAATCGTCGAAATCCTCAAGGAAGACGGCACCATGGCACGCCGTCCGGACCTCGAGGTCTTCGCCAAACAGCACAACCTGAAGATGGGCACGATCGCCGATTTGATCGCCTATCGCATCAAGAACGAGAAGACCGTCGAGCGGGTCGCGTCCTGCGACTGGTCGACCGAATCCGGTGACTTCCGTCTGCATGCCTACCGCGATGGCATCGATCACGGTCTGCATTACGCCCTGGTCAAGGGTAAGCCGCAGGCCGACATCCCGACCATGGTCCGCGTTCAGGTTCAGCACACCCTCTGCGATCTGTTCGGCGCGGGTTCAAGCGATTGCGGCTGGCCGTTGCGCGATGCCATGGCACGTGTCGCCAACGAAGGCTGTGGCGTGGTGGTGATGCTGCACCGTAACGAACGTCCGGAGGAGATCGTCGAGATGATGCGCCGCATTGAGCGTGGACCGGACGGCAGCAAATCCGATGGTGGCAAGCAGCAGCTGCGTACCTACGGTATCGGCGCGCAGATTCTCATGGACCTTGGGGTGCATAAGATGCGCGTGCTCGCGGCACCGATGGTCATGCATGGTTTGTCCGGTTTCGATCTGGAAGTCACCGAGTACATCGAAAGCTGAGCCACCCCGGCAAAACAGCAGATTCGCCAAGTAGGGACGTGATAATGGGTTTTGCGGACAGCGGGACGATTCCGTTTCAGCCTGCGCAGGTGTCGTTCGAACTGCCTGATTGGGTCGAGGACTATTGTCGGGCGTACTCTCGTAGCGAGGTGGTGGACGCGCGAATGGCGTACGTCATCGGTGCCGCCGCGCAGAACATCGAAAACGGAACCGGAGGCCCGTTTGCTGCGGCCGTTTTCGAGATCGAAACCGGGGCGTTGGTTTCGCTTGGCGTCAATCTCGTCATGCCGCAAGGATTGTCGATGCTGCATGCGGAAATGGTCGCCATCAGCCTTGCGCAGCGAAAGCTCGGGGTCCATGACCTCTCCAGCGAAGGTCTGCCCGCCTATGAATTGGTGACAAGCACTGAACCGTGCGCAATGTGTTTCGGCGCCATCCCCTGGTCCGGCGTCCGTCGCGTAGTGACTGGTGCGGTCAGCCAGGACGCCCGCGACATCGGCTTCGACGAGGGCGACAAGCCGGCCAATTGGGTCGAATCCTTGCAGCGGCGGGGAATCGGCGTGCTTCGTGAGCAACAACGTGGTGCAGCCAAAGCGATATTGGATGCGTATTTACAAGCTAATGGAGCGGTTTACAGCCCGGATAAGTCATCCTGATCCGCAGACAGGTGGACGGAGAAGATCGAATTTCGTCGGCAGCCACGAATCTGCAATCGCCAATTTCCTTAATGCTTGTGCCCTATGCGAACGGTTCGGTGATGGGCATAATCAGCGCCGCAACCACACCCACGGTGGGAGAGAGTCGCGCCGGTTCCTGTGATCGAGGCGCGACCGCCGAAGGCGCAACATCCGCCCGGAAACGCTCAGGTACCAAGGACCGCCGTGGACGTTGCCTCTGGAGAGCGGTCGTCCTCGCTGACGATCCACCGACGGGGCAGGGACATCGCGAACCGAACGGTCACGCGGTCTCCTGATCTCTCAGGTTCCCGGACAGAGGGGCGGCGCATGACGAGAGTCGTGCGCCGCCCCTTTTTTTGTGCCTGTGGAATCTCCGAATCGGGGTTACAGGCAGAAATCGAGAGCGACGAGTTCGGCTGTAGGCCGGTTTAAGGCGCGAAGCGCCGTAGCCGGCTCAATGCGGGTAGCGCGGTTCGCGGCATCAAGCCGGCAACGCTGCGCTTATGCCGGCCTACATCTGACCACCGATTACTGACGACTGCCAACTGCCAACTGCCAACTGCCAACTGAAGGGCCGATCCATGGGCAACAAGACCCCCCTCTACGACACCCACGTCGCCGCCGGCGGCAAGATGGTCGATTTCGGCGGCTGGGACATGCCGCTGAACTATGGCTCCCAGCTTGAGGAGCATCATGTGGTCCGTCAGGACGCGGGCATGTTCGACGTCTCGCACATGACGGTGGTGGACGTCGCCGGTGCAGAGGCGAAGGCATTTCTGCGCAATCTGCTTGCCAACGACATCGCCAAACTGACCGTGTCCGGCAAGGCCCTTTATGGCTGCATGCTGAAGGCCGATGGCGGGGTGATTGATGACCTGATCACCTATTACCTCGATGAAACTCACTATCGTCTGGTGGTGAATGCCGCCACCCGCGACAAGGACATTGCGTGGATCCAGGCGCAGGCCGGGCGTTTCGACGTGACCGTGACCGAACGACCGGAGCTGGCGATGATCGCGATCCAGGGGCCGAATGCCCGCGCCAAGGTCAACGGACTGCTATCGCCGGAAACGGCGGCTGCTGCGGATGCGCTCAAGGTGTTTTTTGCTGCTATCGACGGCGAATGGTTCATTGCCCGCACCGGCTATACCGGTGAGGACGGTTACGAAATCATCCTGCCGGACCGCGATGCCGTCGATTTCTGGAATCGTCTCGTCGCGGCAGGTGTTCGTCCCTGCGGGCTCGGCGCGCGCGACACGCTGCGTTTGGAAGCGGGCATGAATCTGTACGGTTCCGACATGGACGAGGGCACCTCGCCGTGGTCCACCGGTCTGGCCTGGACCGTTGCCATGGACCCGGCAGATCGCGATTTCATTGGTCGCGCCGCGCTTGAAGCTGAAAAGGCAGCGGGTGTCGCCATGAAGCGGGTCGGTTTGGTACTGGAAGGCAAGGGCGTCCTGCGTAATCATCAGCGTGTCGTCGCCGAAGGTGTTGGGGAGGGTGAAATCACCAGTGGTGGTTTCTCTCCGACCCTCGGCGTCGGTATTGCGCTGGCGCGGGTGCCGAAAGCCACCGGTGAGCGCTGTCAGGTCGATGTGCGTGGCAAACTTCTCGATTGTCGCGTGGTCACCCCTCCCTTCGTCCGTAACGGAAAGTCTTGTCTTTAAAGGGCCTGCCTTCGAGGTTTATGAAAAATGAGCAATCTGCCTGCTGAACTGAAATACACCGCCTCCCATGAATGGATTCGTGACGAAGGTGACGGCACCGTCACCATCGGCATCACCGACCACGCCCAGGAACTTCTCGGGGACCTGGTCTATGTCGAATTGCCCGATGTCGGTCGCGAACTGGACGCGGAGGAGGCCTGTGCCGTGGTCGAGTCCGTGAAGGCGGCATCCGACGTCTATGCGCCGATCGCCGGTGAAGTCGTTGCGGTCAACGAGGCGTTGAGCGACAGCCCGGAAATGATCAACTCCGATGCCTACGGCGACGGTTGGCTGATCAAGATGAAGGTCGAAGACGGGGCGCTCGACGATCTGATCGATGTCGATGCCTATCAGGCCGTGCTCGACGACGAAGGCTGATTCAGCAGACTTTTACAAAAGTCATGACCAGACAAGGACGGTTGCGCGCCACTTTTCGACGCGCAGCCGTTCTTGCTCCGGGTCGTTGCTGAACAGACCTCATTCCTTATTTACCTAGACTCTGCGGTTCCCCCCGATGCCTTTTATTCCCCATACCCAGAACGATGTGCAGGACATGCTTGCCGCCATCGGCGCCGAGCGTATCGACGACTTGTTCGACGAAATCCCCAAGGAACTGCGCGCCAAGGGCCTGGATGGCGTCCCCAAGGGTGCCAGCGAGATGGAAATCACCCGCATCATGCACGACCGCGCTTCGGCGGATGGCATGCCGCTGAACTTCATCGGTGCGGGTGCTTACGAGCACCACATCCCGGCGGCGGTATGGCAGATCACCACCCGTGGCGAGTTCTATTCGGCGTATACCCCGTATCAGGCCGAAGCCAGCCAGGGCACGTTGCAGGTGGTCTACGAATACCAGTCGATGATCACCGCGCTGACCGGCCTGGATGCGTCCAACGCGTCGCTGTATGACGGCGCGTCCGCGTTATCCGAGGCGGTGCTGATGGCGGTGCGGGCGAATCGCAAGTCCAAGTCCGGGCGGATTCTGATTCCGCGTGCGCTGCATCCTTATTACCGTCAGGTCACCCATAACATCGTCAAGAATCAGGGCATCGAGCTGGTCGAGGTCGATTACGACCGCGACGGCGGCCATACCCCGGTGGAGGCGTTGGCCCAATTTGCCGGGCAGGACTTCGCGGCGGTGGTCATCCCCCAGCCGAATTTCTTCGGCGTTCTGGAGGATGTCGATCAACTCACTGATTGGGCCCATGCCAACGATGCGCTCGCCATCGCGGTCGTCAACCCAATGGCAATGGCCTTGCTGACGCCGCCCGGTGAGTGGGGTGGGCAGGGCGCAGACATCGCCGTAGGCGAGGGTCAGCCTCTGGGCGTGCCGCTGTCTTCCGGCGGTCCGTATTACGGCTTCATGTGCTGCAAGCAGGCACTGGTTCGGCAGATGCCCGGCCGTATCGTGGGCCGCACCCTGGATATCGAAGGCAAGCCTGGTTTCGTACTGACCCTGCAGGCCCGCGAGCAGCATATCCGTCGTTCCAAGGCGACCTCGAATATCTGCACCAATCAGGGTCTCGCGGTGACCGCATCGACCATTTACATGTCGATCATGGGCGCTGAAGGACTGGAGCGTGTTGCGGCAGCCAGCCACGCCAATACCCAGTCCCTGGTCGGGAAATTGACATCCATTGTCGGTGTCGAGAAGGTGTTCAGTCGTCCCGGGTTTCATGAGGCGGTGCTCAAGCTGGAGTATCCGGTTGACGAGGTGACCCGTTCGATGGCGGCGCAGAACATCGTTGCCGGTTACGACCTCAGTGCGCACTACCCGGAGTTGGGCAATGCCCTGCTGGTCTGTGCCACCGAGACCAAGACTGAGGACGATCTGAACAAATACGCGGAGAACCTGAATCGGGTTTTCAACAAGCGCAACCCGGTGAAATGTCCGATCACTCCGAAGTGGTAGGGATCTTTCCCGGTTCCGCGCGTTTCAACGTTCATACCATGCGGCGCCGAGAGCGGTGACCCGAACAACCAGCGAGAGAGGATCAGAACATGGCTTCCATCACCCTGCACGGTAACGAGATTCATACCAGTGGCGATCTGCCCGCAGTCGGCACTGCTGCGCCCGACTTCAAACTCACCGACGGTGAGTTGGCTGACCGTTCACTGGCCGATTACGCCGGCAAGAAGAAATTGTTGAACATCGTTCCCAGCCTGGATACTGGCATCTGCGCGATCTCCACCAAGAAATTCAACGAGGCGGCGGATGGCCGTGACGACACCGTCATGTTGGTGATCTCCGCCGATCTGCCGTTCGCCCAGGGCCGTTTCTGCACGGCAGAAGGCACGGACAAGGTCGTGACCCTGTCGATGATGCGCGACAAACATTTTGCCAAGGACTACGGAATCCTGATCACCGATGGCCCACTCGCCGGCATCACCGGTCGTGCCGTAGTGGTGCTCGATGTGAACAACAAGGTCGTCTACACCGAACTGGTCCCCGAGATCGCCCAGGAACCCAACTACGACGCCGCGCTGGCTGCGCTCTGACCCGATGTAGGGCCGGCATAAAGCGTAGCGTTGCCGGCATGAGGCTTTGATCAAAGGCACCAAGCCGGCTACGGCGCTGCGCGTTTTGAACTGGCCTGCGACGAACTTCGATTTTACCCACCCAGGTAGCACCCCATGCTGATTTTCGAACAGTCTTCCAACGGCCGTCGTGGTACCGCTCAGGCACCGTCCAAACTGGCGGATGTTTCCTCGATTCCTGAGGCGTTCCGGCGAAAGACCCGTGCGTTCATGCCGGAAGTCTCGGAACTGCAGGCGGTGCGTCACTACACCCGGCTCTCGCAGAAGAACTTCTCCATCGATACCGAGTTCTATCCGCTCGGCTCCTGCACCATGAAGTACAACCCGCGTGCCTGTAACGCCTTGGCGATGTTGCCGGAGTTTCTGCACCGTCACCCCCTGGCGCCTGAGTCCTTGAGCCAAGGCTTCCTGGCTTGTCTGTACGACTTGCAGGAGATGCTCAAGGAGGTCACCGGCATGAAAGGGGTCTCGTTGACACCCATGGCCGGCGCTCAGGGCGAGTTTGCCGGTGTCGCCATGATCCGTGCCTATCACGATGCGCGTGGCGACACTGCACGCACCGAGATTCTGGTTCCCGATGCGGCGCATGGCACCAATCCCGCGACGGCGGTGATGTGCGGTTTCGAGGTGCGCGAGATACCGACCGACGAGCAGGGCGACGTCGATCTGGTCGCCCTGGAGGCCGCGATCGGCCCGCAGACCGCCGGCATCATGCTCACCAACCCGTCCACGCTGGGCGTGTTTGAACGCCGCATCAAGAAGATCGCCGGCATGGTCCATGACGCCGGCGGCTTGCTGTATTACGACGGCGCCAACCTGAACGCGATCCTCGGCAAGGTGCGCCCGGGTGACATGGGCTTCGATGTCATTCACATGAACCTGCACAAGACCTTCTCCACTCCGCACGGCGGCGGTGGGCCGGGCTCCGGTGCGGTCGGTGTCGGCTCGCGACTGCTGCCGTTCATGCCCATTCCGGTCGTCGATTACGATTGCGACGAATACCGCTGGCTGACCGAGAAGGACATTCCCCAGACCATCGGTCGTCTCTCCGCCTGGATGGGCAATGCCGGGGTGCTGCTGCGTGCCTATGTCTATGCCCGCATGCTCGGTCGTGACGGCATGCACCGGGTCGGCGAGTTTGCGACCCTGAACGCGAACTATCTGCTGGCGCTGTTGAAGAAATCCGGTTTTGAACTGGCCTTCCCGGAACGACGTGCGACCCACGAATTCATCGTCACCTTGAAGAACCAAGCCAAGGAATTCGGTATCACGGCAACCGATGTCGCCAAGCGTCTGCTTGATTACGGCTATCACGCACCAACCATCTACTTCCCGCTGCTGGTCCCGGAATGTCTGCTCATTGAGCCGACCGAGACCGAGGCCAAGGAGGATCTGGATGGGTTTGTCGAGACCATGAAGAAGATCCTCGCTGAAGGAACGGAAAACATAAAGACACTCAAGGACGCGCCGGTGACCCTTCCGGTTCGTCGTCTCGACGAGGTGCGTGCCGCCAAGAAGCTCGATCTGGCTTGGCGTCCGACGACCGCTTTCGATGCCCCGGAACAGGCCGCCAACTGATTGGTATGAATCTGTTGAATGCCGGATTTGCTACTTATGGCAACATGATACGTTTCGTATCAAAATAGTTTAAGCCAATGTTTTAATTGGTTTTTATGGAAAAAATGCGGGGCAATGCCCCGCATTTTTCTTGACCGGCCCATAAGAACTCTTGAAGATAGCGCCCTTTCCGCGCGTGCCCGATCTGTTCAAAGATGGGCACGGCACAAGCGCCTCCAGCGGGGCGTTTTTTGTTCATCCAGCCATAACAACTCAAGGAGCCCCCATGGAGGTTTCCGTCAAAAAACGCCTGCTGCGCGAAATGCTGTTCGCGCGCCGCTTCGAGGAGCGCTGTTACGAGGCGTATGTGGAACGCAAGATCGGTGGCTTCCTGCACCTGTATCCGGGCGAAGAGGCCTGCGCGCACGGTGTGCTGGAAGCGGCCCGTCCTGGCAAGGACTATGTGATCACCGGTTATCGCGATCACATCCATGCGATCAAATGCGGTTCGGATCCGAAAGCGGTGATGGCCGAACTGTTCGGCAAGGAGACCGGATGCTCGAAAGGGCGCGGTGGCTCCATGCACATCTTCGATGTCGAGCACCGTTTCATGGGTGGCTACGCCTTGGTCGGTGGGCCGTTCCCGCTGGCGGCGGGCATGGCCAAGGCGATCCAGATGAAGGGCGATGACGACATCGCCATCTGCTTCCTGGGTGACGCCGCCAACAATCAGGGGACCTTCCACGAGTCGCTTAACATGGCGGCGGTCTGGAAGCTGCCGGTGCTTTATGTCTGCGAGAACAACCTCTATGGCATCGGCACCCGTATCGACCGTTCGACGGCAGTCATCGATCAATACAAGCGCGCGTGTGGTTATGACATGCCCGCCGAGCAAGTTGACGGGCAGGATGTCGAGGTGGTGTATGAGGCTGCCAAGAAGGCGGTCGATTATGTCCGTTCCGGCAAGGGGCCGTATTTCCTTGAGTTGATGACCTATCGCTATCGCGGCCATTCGATGTCCGACTCCAACGCTTACCGTCAGAAGGACGAGGAGCGTGTCTGGGGCGCACGCGATCCGCTGGTGATCCTGCGCGATCGTCTCGTCGAGGCCGGTGAAATGACCCTGGACGACTTCAAGGACATGGATACCGAAATCCTCGAGAACATTGAGAACGAGATCATCAAGTTTTCCGAGGAGTCGCCCGATCCGAATCCGGCTGAGGTGGAAAAATACGTGTGGGCGGAGAACGACCCATATGTCCATGTCGGTGCCAATGGGGGGGCTGCCTGATGTCGCAGATCATGTTCTGGGAGGCCCTGCGCCGCGCCCAAGATGAAGAGATGGAACGCGATCCGATGGTCATCTGCATGGGTGAGGACATCGGTGTTGCCGGCGGTACCTACAAGGCCACCAACGGTCTTTATGACAAGTACGGCCCGGAGCGGGTCATGGATACGCCGATTTCCGAGAACGGTTTCACCGGTCTGGCGATCGGTGCCTCCTTCCTTGGGGTGCGTCCGGTGGTTGAGATCATGTCGGTCAACTTCGCCTGGCTGGCGATGGACCAGATCTTCAACTCGGCGGCCAAGGTGCGTTACATGTCCGGGGGCCAGCTTGAGGCCCCGGTGGTCATCCGTTCGCCGGGCGGTACCGCTCACCAGCTCGGTGCGCAGCATTCCGCACGTATGGAAAAGGTCTTCATGGGCATCGCCGGCCTGCGTGTCGTGACGCCGTCGAACCCGCGCCAGGCTTACGGGTTGCTCAAATCGGCGATCCGCTGCAACGACCCGGTGTTCATCAATGAACACGAGCTCATGTACAACATGAAGGGCGATGTACCGGACGATGAGTACTTCATGAGCCTGGAAGGTTCCGAGGTCGCTCGCGACGGTCGCGATGTGACGCTGTTCGGTTACAACATCTCGGTACATTGGGCCCTGGCGGCGGCGGAAGTGCTCTCAAAACAGCACGCCATCGAGGCCGAAGTCATCGACTTGTATTCGCTGGCCCCGCTCGACCGTGCGGGCATTGCGGCTTCGGTGAGAAAGACGCATCGCGCCGTCATTATCGAAGAGGCGGAAGCGCCGGTAGGCGTTGGCTCCGAGGTCATGGCAATCATCAACGAAGAGTGCTTCTTCGAACTTGATGCCGCGCCGGTGCGTCTGTCCGCGCTGAACATCCCGATCCCGTATGCGCACGTGCTCGAGAAGGCGGTCATGCCCAAGACCGACGACATCGTCAAAGCCGTGCTGAAGATGCACGGGCGCGGCTAATCCGACCGCTTATTAATCAGCCGCAGATAAACGCGGATGGACGCAGATGAGAGTTTTTATCTGCGTTTATCTGCGTCCATCTGCGGCTCACACGCTTTCAGGTGTAAGTGATGGCTGAACCTTACGTAATCAAAATGCCCCAGCTCTCCGACACCATGACCGAAGGCGTCGTGGTGACCTGGGAGAAGAACATCGGCGACAAGGTCGAGCGTGGCGACATCGTCGCGACCGTCGAGACCGACAAGGCGATCATGGACGTCGAGGTGTTCCGCGAGGGCTACCTGTCCGGCCCGATCGCGGCGATCGACACCGTCGTGCCGGTCGGTGGGGCGCTGGCCTACATCGTCGAGTCGGCGGGTGAGGTCCAGGGCGAAGGCGCCGAGGCGCCGGCCGAGGCCGCCGCGCCGGTGGCGGAGGCCAAGCCCGCCGCTGCCGAACCGGCCAAGCCGGAAGGCGCCAGCCACGTGATCAAGATGCCGCAGCTCTCCGACACCATGACCGAAGGTCTGGTGGTGAGCTGGGAGAAGAACGTCGGCGACAGGATCGAACGCGGCGACATCGTCGCCCAGGTCGAGACCGACAAGGCGATCATGGATGTCGAGGTGTTCCGCGACGGTTACCTGTCCGGTCCGATCTCGCCGGTCGACGCCGTCGTCCCGGTCGGTGGCGCGATGGCCTATCTGGTCGATTCCGCCGATCAGGTCGTGACCGGCGAGGCCGCGCCCATCGCCAAGCCCGCGAAGAAGACCGAGAGCGCGACCAGCCCGTCCGCCCAGGAGCCGCGCCACGCCGCCGCCACCCATCCGGTGCCGGGTCATCAGGCCCCGCCGGTGCGTACCGGCGACGCCAGGCCCGCGCCGCGTCCGGACAACAAGCAGGCGACGCCGTATGCCCGCCAGCTCGCCGGCGCGATGGGCATCAATCTGAACAATCTGAAGGGCTCCGGCCCGGACGGTGTGATCACCGGCGATGACGTGCGTCGCGCCCAGCCGATCGCGCGTCCGACCGAGATCGCCGAGCAGATCCCGGCGCATGTGCTGCCGCAGATCCAGGTGCCTGGCAACGGCCGTCCGATGACCGCCATGGAACGCGCCGTGTCCGCGTCCATGACCGCGTCGCTGACCATGCCGACCTTCCATGTGTCCGCGAACGTCGTGCTCGGCAAGCTGATCAAGGCCAGCAAGAAGGCCGGTGTGTCGGTGACCGTGACCATCGCCAAGGCCTGCGCGCTGGCGATGAAGAAGCACCCGACCATGAACTGGACCTACCAGCCGGTCGACAAGCTGGTCGAGCGCGACAACGTCGACATCGGCATGGCCGTGTCCGCCGACGGCGGTGGCCTGGTGGTGCCGGTGCTGCGGCATTGCGAATCGCGCGATCTCGACGACCTGAACACGCAGTGGAAGGACCTGGTCGATCGCGCCCGCAAGCGTCGTCTGGCGCCCGAGGAGTACGCCAACCCGACCTTCATGGTCTCCAACATGGGCATGTTCGGCGTGTCCGCGTTCGACGCCATCCCGACCCCGGGCACCGCCGCGATCCTGGCCATTGCCGGCGATCAGGGCCAGGGCGCGCCGTTCACGATCACTGCCGATCACCGCGTGGTCAACGGCGCCGAAGTGGCGATGTACCTGAACACCCTGAAGGGCATGATCGAGCAGCCGGAGACCTGGCTGCACTCGGGCGGCCCGCAGATTCCGGAAGGCGACTGGGATTACGACGTGGTCGTGATCGGCGGTGGCCCCGGTGGCGAGGACTGCGCCCGCGACCTGGCCGGCCACGGCCTCAAGGTCGCGATGATCAACGATTCCCCGTTCCCGGGCGGCGAATGCCTGTGGCGCGGCTGCATCCCGTCCAAGGCCTGGCGCGCGGCGGCGGATCGTATCCGCGACCGTGCCCACGACGCCGACATCGGTATCGACTCGGGTTCCGCCAGCTACTCGGTGGTCTGGGACAAGCTCGAAGCGCATCGTCGTGGCGTGCTCGAAGAGCGCGGCAAGATGGCGCTGAACACCGACAAGGGCGTGAAGATCAAGGTCATTCAGGGTTACGGCTCGTTCGCCGGCCCGCACGAGATCGCGATCGACACCTCCGGCAACAACGACAACCCGCACGCCCGCGCCGCCGGTTACGACGGCTCGGCGGTCGAGAAGATCAGCTTCGGTTGTGCGGTCATCGCCACCGGCGCGCCGCCGTTCGTGCCGCCGATCCCCGGCGCGCGCGAAGGCGTGGTCACCGGCGGCGTGCTGACCTCCGATACCGTCTGGAACCTGCCCGAACAGCCGAAGCGTCTGGTCGTCATCGGCGGCGGCGCGATCGGCGTCGAGATGGCGCAGATCTTCCAGGACTTCGGCGCCGACGTGACCCTGCTGGAAGCGCAGTCGCGCATCCTCGCCGAGGTCGAGACCGAGGTCGCCACGCAGCTGACCGCGATCCTCAACGAAGACCCGCGCCTGACCGTGCTGGCCGGCGTGAAGGTCGACAAGATCGAAGGTACTCCGGGGGCGATGAAGGCCGGTTACGTCGATACCGACGGCAACGCGCACACGGTCGACGCCGACTACGTGATCATGGCCACCGGCAAACGCCCGGTGCTGGACGGCCTCAAGCTGCACAACGCCGGCATCGAGACCGTCGGGCCGGTGATCAAGGCCGACGATCGCTGCCGCACCAACGTCCCGCACATCTTCGCGGTCGGTGACGTGATCGGCGGCCTGATGCTCGCGCACACCGCCGGCCAGCAGGGCCGCGTTGCCGCCGCGACCATCCTCGGCGAAGACCTACGCTACGACCAGGATATGGACTCGGGCGTCATCTTCACCCGCCCGGAAGGCGCCTTCGTCGGCCTCTCGGTCGAGCAGGCCAAGGCCCGTGGCATCGACGCGGTCGAGGCCAAGGTGCCGATGTCGATCGACGCCAAGGCGATGATCACCAAGGAGACCCACGGCCTGATCAAGCTGGTCGCGGACAAGGCCAGTGGGCGCGTCATCGGCGTGCACTTCCTCGCCGACCATGCGGACACCCTGATCGGTGAGGGCGTGATGATGGTCTCGGGCCGCATGACCCTGGAACAGGTCGGCAACGCGATTCACCCGCACCCGACCCAGACCGAGCTGTTCGGTGAGCTTGCTCGCCGTCTCAACTCCCGCCTGCAACGGGCGGCGAAGATGAAGAAGAAGTAGTGTTTCGCTCAGCTCAAAACGAAAAAGGGAGGCGGATGCCTCCCTTTTTCTTGGTTCATCGCACTTTAGCGGGGTGACAAAGCGAGGTAGCAAGGTAGGGCGGAACCCGAAGGGTTTCCGCCGCCGGCGCGGACAGGGCGGAAGCCCTTCGGGTTCCGCCCTACCTCGCGATCCGCCGGGGGTGGAAACGGAAGCGCCGGAGACGGGTTCGCCGCAGCCGTGGACACCATCGCCGCCGCCTTCGATGGCCACGATCAGGCCCTGCTCGTCCGGGGTCGTCCGATCCCGGACATCAAATCCGTTCCCGCCAATCCGCAAAGAACCAAACCTTTACCACCCTGCCGCCGCTTCCAAATACCGCCGTCCCGCTAATCTGCGAAGAACCTTTTTCTTTGGCGCGACGCCTGTTCCGAAGTCGGACTATTTGTTTTTTTTCTTGCCACCTTTCTTTTTGGCAGATTTCTTCTTGTCGCCTTTCTTTTTGGCGGACTTTTTGCCGTCTTTCTTTTTGGCTTTCTTGTGGGATTTCTTTTTGGCACCCTTGGCCGGTTTGCTTGTGTCCGATTTGGTTTCGGGTTTGGCTGTTGTCTTAGCGGTCTTCCGCTTTGCCTCAGGTTTGACCGCAGAGCTCAGAAGTTCGGTTGCGGCGACTTTGACCTGAGCGGCACGAATCGGGCCGAAGGTCTTGACGGCACTGATCTCGGCAACGCTTGCTTTGGCGAGTGCGTCGGCGGTCTTGATACCAGCGCTGGCTAGCAGCTCGGCAGCGGCGGGGCCGATGCCGGGAACGTCGGTAATGGGGCGGGGCATGTTCAATTTTCCTGCAGTGGTGTGAACGGTCTCAGCTTAGTGTGCCGTGATCCATATTTGTGTGACATTGTTGTGACAAATCAGCGGCTTGAGGGATCCGTTGTGCCCTGGGCGTTGAGGACGCGTAGCGCGAGTTCCATGCGCGGGGGATTGAAGCCCTGGATGACGTCGTCACCCATCACGATCAATGGCGTGCCGCGCCCGCGCAGCTGTCGGTATTGGGTTGCCGCCGCCACCGATTTTTCGACGTCGTATTCGACGTATTCGACCTCATGACGCTCGAACCACTCACGGGCTTTGACGCAGTAAGGGCACCAGCTGGTGCTGTACAGGATCACGGGTGCGGCCAGATCAAGTTCAGCCACCGTTTGTGGCCTTGTCATGATCTCATGACGGTTCATCGCCAGCCCGAGAATGATGAGGATGCCGGCAAAGGCAAGCAGCCCGGGGCGATTCATCGGCGAGTCCGCATTGGTTCGAGTGTGCCGATCTGAACCTGCTGCCGGTCCTTGAAGTAGCCTCTCAGGGTCACTTCGATGACAGGAAAGGCAAGCTCGTTCCAGGGTATTTCATCTTCCTTGAACAGTCGGACTTCAAGGCTCTCGGAACCGGGTTCAAAGTTCAGATCACGCAGCGCTGCGCGGAACAAGGTGTACACCTGAGCGATGTGCGGAACGCTGTACATGGCGAGCAGCGGGCCGATTTCGACCCGCGCCCGGGCTTCTTCCCAGGTCTCTCGCCGGGCCGCTTCCTCCACGCTTTCGCCATTCTCCATGTAGCCTGCGGGCAGGGTCCAATAGCCATGTCTGGGTTTGATCGCGCGTCGGCACAGCAGGATGCGGTCTTCCCATTCCGGGACGCAACCCGCGATGATGCGAGGGTTCTGATAATGGATCGTGCCGCAGTCCGGACAGCAATGACGTGGCCGGTTGTCACCCTCCGGAATGCGGAGTTCGACTTCACTGCCGCAGCGACTGCAGTAATTCACGTACGAGCGTTGAAAGTGGGCGTCCATGCCCGCATGTTAGCCAAGCGCGCTGAAACCATGCGTTTTTATTCAGCCATGTTTCCAAGGTGGTTGAGGCGGCGGCGACATGCTATCAACGCCGCCATTCCCATCAACTGGATATCAGGGCCTGACAATGAGTGACGAAAAGCAAGCTGGCGCGGTTGTGGTTCCGTTGACCCGGATGAGTGCGGATGAAATTCGACGTCAGGTATCGGGGGCATACGCGAAAGTTGCGCAGGCCGAGACCAATGGCGATTGTTGCGGTGTCGAATCGAGTTGCTGCGGGGTATCGGACGACTCGCAGATCAATGCCTTGATTTCCACCCGTCTCGGTTACAGCGTGGACGATCTGATCGCTGTTCCCAGAGGTGCCGACATGGGACTGGGATGCGGTAATCCTCGTGCGATTGCCTCCTTGAAGGCGGGGGAGACGGTGCTTGATCTGGGTAGTGGCGGTGGTTTCGACTGCTTTCTTGCTGCCGCTGAGGTGGGCCTGGCGGGAATGGTGATCGGTGTCGATATGACGCCGGACATGATTTCCAAGGCGCGTGCCAACGCCGAAAAGGGGCGGTTTTCCCAGGTTGAGTTCCGTCTTGGTGAAATTGAGCATCTCCCCGTCGCAGACGCCGTCGTGGACGTGATCATCTCCAACTGCGTGATCAATCTGTCGCCGGACAAGCCTCAGGTATTCGCCGAAGCCTTCCGGGTACTCAAACCAGGGGGGCGTCTTGCGGTGTCGGATGTGGTGGCGACCGTCGAGATGCCTCCGGAACTGCGTGATGATCCGCAGCTTTATGCCGGCTGCATGGCCGGTGCCTCGTTGATCAGCGATCTCGAAGCGATGCTTCAGCAGGCGGGATTCGTGGAAGTACGCATTGCCCCCAAGGATGAGTCGAAAACGTTCATCAAGGATTGGGCGCCGGGACGCGGCGTCGAGGATTACGTGGTTTCGGCGAGCATCGAAGCCCTCAAACCTCGTTAACCATGCGCGTTCGCGTACCGTGAACAACGAAAAGGCCGCAGCGTGTTGCCACGCTGCGGCCTTTTCGTTTCACAAACCGTTGATGGTGTTATTCGACGGTCTGAATGCCGGTATCGGTGCCGAGAATCAGCACGTCTGCCGGGCGATTTGCGAAGATGCCGACTGTGACGATGCCGGCAATCTTGTTCAGCTCATTCTCCATCGCGACCGGGTCCATGATCTCCATGTCGTGGACGTCAAGAATCACGTTGCCATTGTCGGTGACGAAATTGTCTCGCCAGACCGGGCGGCCACCGAATTTGGCCAGTTCACGGGCGACGAAGCTGCGCGCCATCGGAATGACCTCGATCGGCAGCGGGAACTTTCCGAGATAAGGGACGAGCTTGCTGTCATCGGCAATGCAGACGAATTTTTCGGAGGCCCCGGCGACGATCTTCTCGCGGGTCAAGGCACCGCCGCCGCCCTTGATCAGATGCAGATGCTTGGTGGATTCGTCGGCGCCATCGACGTAAACGGACAGGCCGCCGGTCTCGTTGAGATCGAACACCCGGATGCCGTGCTTCTTCATGCGCTCGGTGGAGGCCTCGGAGCTGGAGACGCCGCCTTCGATTTTGCCCTTCATGGTCGCCAGGACATCGATGAAATGGTTTACCGTGGAGCCGGTGCCGACGCCCACGATCATGCCCGCTTCGATATACTCAAGCGCGGCTTCTGCGGCGCGTTTCTTCTTGTCGTCCTGCGACATGTGATCTCTCCGAACTGACTGATTGCGAAAGAATTCGAACGCGGCATCATACCGGTCAGCTGTCCTCAAGTCATCGTAACGCCAAGGTCGAACGCGTGGAAAAGTACGTAAAGAAGATCCTCACCGCGCGTGTTTATGACGTGGCCCACGAAACGCCGCTCGATCCGGCGCCGATTCTGTCCGAACGTATTGGCAATACCGTGCTGCTTAAACGTGAGGATTTGCAGCCGGTGTTTTCGTTCAAGCTGCGCGGCGCGTACAACAAGCTCGCCCAGTTGACCGAAGCGCAGGGCGCGGTCGGCGTCATCGCCGCGTCAGCCGGGAATCACGCCCAGGGTGTGGCACTGGCTGCCGCGAAGCTGGGCCTGAAAGCCACCATCGTGATGCCCAAGACCACGCCGCAGATCAAGGTCAATGCCGTAAAGCGTCGTGGTGCGCGGGTGTTGTTGAACGGCGATTCTTACGATGAGGCCGCCAAACACGCGCTCAAACTCGCCGAGGAGCGCGGCATGACCTATATCCCGCCCTACGACGACCCGGACGTGATCGCCGGGCAGGGGACGGTCGGCATGGAAGTGCTGCGCCAGTGCAGCGCGCCGATCCACGCGATCTTCGTCCCGGTCGGTGGCGGCGGCCTGCTGGCCGGGATCGCGGCGTATGTGAAGTACCTGCGCCCCGAGATCAAGGTCATCGGTGTCGAACCGGAAGATGCCGCCTGCCTCGCCGCTGCCCTGCAGTCCGGCAAGCGCGTGACCCTGCCTCAGGTTGGCCTGTTTGCCGATGGCGTTGCCGTCGCGCGTGTCGGCAAGGAGCCATTCCGGATCGCCAAGCTGGCCGTGGATGAGGTGGTAACCGTCAGCACCGATGAAATCTGTGCGGCGATCAAGGACGTATTCGACGACACCCGCAGCATTGCCGAACCCGCCGGAGCCTTGTCGATTGCCGGGCTCAAGAAGTACGTCGCAAGGGAAGGCCTGAAAGATGAGTGCCTGATTGCGATCGACAGCGGTGCCAACATGAATTTCGACCGCCTGCGCCATGTCGCGGAGCGGGCGGAACTCGGTGAACGACGTGAGGCGATCCTGGCCGTCACCATCCCGGAATGTCCCGGAAGCTTCCTCAACTTCCTAAACACCATCGGTCGACGCGGCATCACCGAATTCAATTATCGATACCGCGATCCGGACCGCGCTCATGTGTTTGCGGGCATCGAACTGAACGAGGGTGAAGCCGAAAAGGACGCGATGATCGCAACCTTGAGGGAAATGAATTACCCGGTGGTCGATCTGTCCGACAACGAAACAGCCAAGGTGCATGTGCGATACATGGTCGGCGGTCAGGCCGTTGGGGTGGATCACGAGATCATCTATCGCTTCGAGTTCCCAGAGCGTCCCGGCGCGCTGCTTCGCTTCCTCAGCTCACTGGCCAAGGGCTGGAACATCTCGCTGTTCCATTACCGCAATCACGGTTCCGCCTACGGGCGCGTTCTGGTTGGTTTGCAGGTGCCACCCAGCGAACGCAAGCGCTTCGAAGCCTTCCTGACCAAGCTCGGTTACAGCTTCTGGGAAGAAACAAGGAATCCGGCGTACGAATTATTTTTGTAGGGCAACGACTTATCCGGCGGGGGAGGGCCCGATAGCCAGCCCTGGTGGCTATTGCCGGGTGAGCGACGTGACGACCTTCTCATATTGAAATACATAGGTAAACGTCATCTCCTAGCCTTGACAATGTGCCGCATCCGATAAGTCCAGGGAGGGCGGGACCCGCACGCTTTCCAACAGCTGGCCCGATGCGGTTTCGCGCTCGATCAGGACCTGTACACCTTGCCGACGGGTAGCGACAAAGCGGCCTACATCCGTATCGGTATCCAGACCAGTTCCGGCGGGATTACATACGTACTTCGAATTTGGCATCAAAACGAAAATCGCTTCTAACGAGGCCGTCAACTCGTTCGCGTTGCTCACTGTGGAGAGTCCCATCGGTGACATCGATGTCAAAACCTCCCTGAAAGGTCTGCTCTTCCCCTTGAGTCTCTTTGTTTCCGAGCGAACCCGGTACCGGGTTGGTCCTCGATGGTGAGTTATTTTCCGCAGCAGGGTTCGCTGGGCGGACCGGTTGCCTGGCGGATTCCTTGGTGATCCGGTGTCCTGCGGCCTGAAGCTGATGCGAGCGCCTTGATCGCGGAGTGTTACTGACGCGTCCGCGCCTGCAGGATATTCTTACGGGTTATGTCGTCGCCTGCATTCGTCCATCTGCACCTGCATACCGAGTTCTCGCTCGTCGATGGCTTGGTGCGCGTCAAACCCCTGGTCGGGGCCGCCACCGCCGCAGGGCATCCCGCGCTTGCGTTGACCGATCAGGCGAACCTGTTTGCTGCGATCAAGTTTTATCGATCCGCGCGTGGCGCCGGGATCAAGCCGATCATCGGCTGTGAATTGCTGATCCGAGGCGACGACGACGCCGATCCGGTCAATCGTCTGGTGGTGTTGTGTCGCAATCAGACTGGATATATGAGCCTGACGCGTTTGATCTCGCGTTCCTATCGCCAGGGGCAGCTGCGCGGGATCGCGACGCTGCATCGGTCGTGGCTGGATGGACATGTCGATGGCCTGATCGCGTTGTCGGCAGGGCGCGAGGGCGATGTGGCTCGCGCCTTGTTGTCCGGTCAGGATGATCTGGCACAGAGCCTTGCCAAGGGGTGGTCCGAGACCTTCGGTGGGGATTATTTCCTGGAGTTGATTCGCACCGGTCGCCCGCAGGAAGAGGAGTGTCTGCACGCTTCGGTCGCCCTGGCCGGGAAACTTGGACTGCCGGTGGTGGCGACCAACGACGTACGTTTTTTGGAACGCGACGATTTTGAGGCGCACGAGGCGCGGGTGTGCATCATGGATGGGCGGGTGCTGGCCGACCCGCGTCGCCCGCGCAATTACTCCGAGGAGCAGTATTTGCGCACCCCGGTGGAGATGGCGGAGCTGTTCGCAGACATCCCCGAGGCGCTCGCCAACACGGTTGAAATCGCGCGCCGCTGCAGTCTCGAACTGGTGCTGGACAAGCCACAGTTGCCGGCGTTCCCGATACCGGAGGGCATGACCGAGGATGAGTTCTTCATCGACGAGTCGCGCAAGGGCCTGGAAGAACGCTTTCAGGTGTTGCTCGACCCGGACGATCCGGAGGTCGAGACCCGGCGCAAGGTCTACGAGGAACGCCTGGAGATCGAGCTCAAGGTCATCACCCAGATGGGCTTTCCCGGTTACTTCCTGATCGTTGCCGACTTCATCCAGTGGGCCAAGGACAACGACGTGCCGGTCGGGCCGGGGCGCGGTTCCGGTGCCGGCTCGCTGGTTGCCTACGCACTCAAGATCACGGATCTCGATCCACTGCCCTACGACCTGCTGTTTGAACGTTTCCTGAACCCGGAACGGGTATCCATGCCCGACTTCGACGTCGATTTCTGCATGGACAACCGCGACAAGGTCATCAACTACGTCGCCGAGAAGTACGGTCGCGACAAGGTCTCGCAGATCGCCACCCACGGCTCGATGGCTGCGAAAGCGGTGGTGCGCGACGTCGGTCGGGTGATGGGGCATCCCTATGGATTTGTGGATCGCATCGCCAAGCTGATCCCGTTCGAGATCGGCATCACGCTGCCCAAGGCGATGGAGCAGGAAGAGGACCTGCGCAAGCTTTACAACGACGACGAGGACGTGCGCGAGCTGCTGGACATGGCGATGAAGCTCGAAGGTCTGGCACGCAACGTCGGCAAGCACGCCGGTGGTGTGGTCATCGCGCCGACAGAACTGGATGACTTCAGCCCGCTGTACTGTGAACAAGGTTCCGAGGCGCTGGTCACCCAGTACGACAAGGACGATGTCGAGGCTGCCGGGCTGGTGAAGTTCGACTTCCTGGGGCTGCGCAACCTGACCATCATCAAGTGGGCCGTCGAGGTCATCAACGAGCGCCGCCTGGCCGCAGGCGAAGATGAACTCGACGTCAACCTGCTCGAGCTCGATGACCCGGACGTGTTCACGCTGCTCAAGGAAGCGCGGACCACGGCGGTGTTCCAGCTCGAATCGCGCGGCATGAAGGAGATGATGAAGCGGCTCGCGCCGGACACCTTCGAAGACATCGTCGCCTTGGTCGCGCTCTACCGTCCGGGTCCATTGGGTTCGGGCATGGTCGATGACTTCATCAACCGCAAGCACGGTCGTCAGAAGGTCGAGTATCCGCACGAGGACCTGAAGACCATCCTCAAACCGACTTACGGCACGATCCTGTACCAGGAACAGGTCATGCAGATCTCGCAGGTGCTGGCCGGTTATTCGCTGGGCGGGGCCGATCTGCTGCGCCGTGCGATGGGCAAGAAGAAGGCCGAGGTCATGGATCAGCAGCGGGCGATCTTCGTCGAGGGCGCGACCGGGCGTGGCGTCGATGAGGCCACCGCGATTTCGATCTTCGACATGATGGCCGAGTTCGCGAAGTACGGTTTCAACAAGTCGCACTCCGCCGCCTACGCGCTGGTCAGCTATCAGACTGCCTGGCTGAAGTCGCACTACCCGGCGGCCTACATGGCGGCGGTGCTGTCCTCGGATATGGATAACACCGACAAGGTGGTGATCTTCATCGAGGAATGTCGCGACATGGGCTTGAAGGTCCTGCCGCCGAATCTCAATGTCTCGCAATACCGCTTCACCGTGAACGAAGCTGACGAGATCGTCTACGGCCTGGGCGCGATCAAGGGCGTGGGTGAGAACGCGATCGAAGAGATGCTGGCGACGCGCAAGGCTGGCGGTGTTTACACGGATCTGTTCGATTTCACCCGCCGGGTCGATCTGCGCAAGGTCAACAAGAAGGTGCTCGAAGCCCTGATCCGTGCCGGAGCGATGGATTGTTTCGACGCGCCCCGCGCCAGCCTCAATGCCAGTGTCGCGGATGCGGTGCGGATAGCCGATCAAGCCGCCCGGGATGCCGATGCGGGTCAGGTCGATCTGTTTGGCTTTGCCGCCGAGCCGGAGGCTGAGGACGATAACCCCGGCCTGACGCCGATGCCGGAGTGGGATGAGGACAAACGCCTTGCCGCCGAGAAGGAGACCTTGGGGTTGTACCTGACCGGGCATCCGATCACGCGCTTTCTCGACGAACTGGGCAAGTTCACCAGCGGACGCTTGTCGGCCCTGGCCGAATCGGTGATTCCGGACGGCAGCCAGCAACAGGGCGAGCGGGGCGGTTGGCGGCAACGCGGTCGCAAGGTCGTGGCGGCCGGACTGCTGATCGATATTCGCGTGCGGCAGCAGCGTAATGGGCGCATGGGTATCCTGACCCTGGATGATCGCGGCGGGCGCATCGAGGTCAAGCTGTTCGACGAGGCGTTCTCTGCGTTCCAGGAGATCCTGGTCCGTGATAGCGTGATCGTGGTCGAAGGCAAGCTGGGTTACGACGACTTCGCCGGCAGCGCCCAGGTCACCGCAGAACGGGTCATGGACATCGGTGGCGCGCGGGAAATGTTTGCCAAGCGCATGGTCCTGGAGATCAATGCGATCAACGGTGCAGACGTGATCGGACCGGTGGTCGATTTGCTCGCGCCGCATCGGGGCGGGCAATGTCCGGTGTTCGTGCGGTATCGTTCGGCGTCGGCTAGCGCCGCGTTCTCGCTGGGCGAGGACTGGCGCATCCGTCCCAGCGATGCGCTGATGGCGCATATACAAAGCCTGGGAGAAGGGGCGTCGGCGCGCCTTGATTATTGATTTTTGATAGTCAAAAATACGCCTTAAATCAGTCAGATATAAATCAAACTTAAACTGACGCTAAAAGCGAAAAGAGTCCACAACACACCATGGACATGAACTTCCTCGAATTCGAGCAGCCGATCGCCGACCTGCAGGCCAAGATCCGCGAGCTGCGTTATGTCGGCGACGACAACGAGCTGAACATCTCGGAAGAGATCGCCAAACTCGAAGCCAAGAGTCAGAGCCTGACCGAATCCATCTTCGCCAAGCTCGATTCCTGGCAGATTTCGCAGATCGCCCGGCATCCGATGCGGCCTTATGCGCTGGATTACTTTGAGCGCGTGTTCACCGATTTCGATGAGCTGCACGGCGACCGCGCTTATGCGGACGACGCCTCGATCGTCGGTGGCGTGGCGCGTATCGATGGGCGACCGGTGATCGTGATCGGCCAGCAGAAAGGCCGTGATACCAAGGAAAAGATCAAACGCAACTTCGGCATGCCCCGTCCCGAGGGCTATCGCAAGGCCAAGCGCCTGATGGAAATGGCGGAGCGATTCAAACTGCCGGTGTTGACCTTCATCGATACCCCGGGCGCCTATCCGGGCGTCGGTGCGGAGGAGCGCGGTCAGAGTGAGGCCATTGCCCGCAATCTGTTCGTGATGTCGGCGCTGAAGACGCCGATTATCTGTACCGTTATCGGCGAGGGTGGGTCTGGCGGCGCGTTGGCCATCGGCGTTGGCGACCGCGTCAACATGCTGCAATACAGCACCTATTCGGTCATTTCGCCGGAAGGGTGCGCCTCCATTTTGTGGAAATCCGCCGACAAGGCGCAGGAAGCGGCGGAGGCGATGGGCATCACCGCCGGTCGGCTCAAGGAGTTGGGGCTGATCGATCACATCATCGACGAGCCCTTGGGCGGTGCGCATCGGAACTACGAGATCATGGCGCGCAACGTCAAGCATGCGTTGCTGGATAGTCTTGAACGTCTTGATGGCCAGACCACGGACAAATTGCTCGACGCCCGTTATGCCCGGCTGATGGGCTTCGGTGTCTTCAAGGAGTGAGGGGCTGGACGCTGCCGCTGTTGTCGCCACGTTGCGTCGGCTGACCGGGGCGTTGCCGCCACCCAGTCATTGCTGGGTCGCCTACAGTGGCGGCCTTGACTCCCATGTCTTGCTGCATGCACTGGCCAGTCGGGATTATCCCGGTCTGCATGCCATTCACGTCGATCATGCCCTGCATCCCGATTCGCTGGCGTGGGTAGATCATTGTCGCCGCGTATGCGCGGACCTTGAGGTGCCCTATAGGTCGGTATGCGTCGACGCCTCGCCCGGACAAGGTGAAAGCCCGGAAGCCAGCGCGCGCGATGCCCGATATGCCGCCTTTGTAGGATTGATGTCACCGGGCGACTGGTTGGTGACCGCACAACATCGCGACGACCAGATGGAAACGGTGCTGCTGCAACTGTTGCGCGGCGCCGGACCGAAAGGCTTGGCGGCGATGCCGGAATCTGCGCCGCTGGGGGCAGGGCACCAGCTCCGGCCACTTCTGGATTTTGATCGCCGTGATCTGGCTGGGTATGCGCAACGCCACGATCTGGAGTGGCTTGAAGACCCAAGCAATGGCGATACCCGTTTTGATCGGAATTACTTGCGCCATGAAGTCATCCCCGTGCTGCGCAAGCGTTGGCCCTCGGCGGCGCAAACCGTTGCCCGTTCCGCACGCTTGAGCGCGGCGGCGGCCGAGGCCCTGTCGCGTGAAGCGGCAACCGATCTGGCTTCGATCCGGACAACGGACGGGAGCACGCTGCCGGTACTTCCACTGATGGCGCTCGATGGGACTCGGGCCAGAGAAGTCTTGCGGCAGTGGCTTGCGGAACGAAACGCGCCGACGCCCAGTGAACATATGCTTACCCGGATCATCGCAGAACTGGCGGCGGCACGGCCCGATGCTTCGCCTGTCATTCCATTGGGCCGAAACGGATCGTTACGGCGCTTTCAAGGCGACATTCATTGGGTAGCGCCACTGCCATCGGTTCAGCACTGGCATCTGGATTGGCCCGATCCGAACGAACCCCTGGAATTGCCGTTGGGCCTGGGGACCCTGGATTGGGTCGAACCACCGTCCTTGTCCGCGTTACTGGTCGCACCGCGTCGAGGGGGGGAGCGTTTCCGCAGTGGCGATGCGCGGCCAAATCGGGCGCTCAAGGACATCTTGCGTGAGCAAGGGTGGCCGCCGTGGTTACGACCGCATCTGCCTATGGTGTGGAATGCGCGTGGCCAAGTGATCGCCGTACCTGGAATCACGCACGGTTTGCGCTGGCTTAAATCCGACGGCTCATCCTGGTGAGCGCGACGGGAAATGGGCTGGGAGATTGCTTTATCTCCAAGGGGAGGTTATTTAGGAAATGCGAAGATAGTAATATTACACGCTTCGTGTCGGTCCTGACCCTGGGTGAGAGATTCATGGCAGTCAAAGTCGCGCAACGTAAACAGAGTCCGGAACATCTGGTCGAAGACGTTATCGAGCAGATGTGTCAGGCGGGTTGTAAGACGGTACTGCAAAAGATCGATGCCCTGGAGCGTGGGGAAATCATTCCCGAGTGCGAGCGCCTGGACTGCAACAGTCGCCATGTGGTGCTCCACGAACTTAAATCCATCATGGCGGTATACGGCAACGTCTGCCGACTCTGAAACCCCGCCTGCCGCGTTCATTGCGGTGCTGCAAGAATCCCCTGTTACTCTCGGTCTCTGAAGGCAGTCAGTCTTCCCGCAACGGTCGTTGCTGTCTCGGCAATGAGGCAGGCAGCGCAGCGCGAAGCGCATTCTGTATTCTTCATAAACCAGGGAGTACCCATGTCGAACCCGTTCCTGTCGTTGGGTTGCAAGCTGCAAGGTCTGCTGGATCAGACCCGTGTTGTGGATTTCCTCGCGCCGCTGGCGCTACGCCTGTATCTGGTGCCGATCTTCTGGATGGCGGGCACCAAGAAGTTGGCCGACATCGACAGCATTGCGGAGTGGTTCGGCAATCCGGATTGGGGGCTGGGGTTGCCTTTCCCTGAGCTGATGGCCTGGCTTGCGACCTTGACCGAGGTCGGCGGCGCCATTCTGTTGCTTTTCGGCCTTGCCGTCCGTTGGATTTCGATCCCCCTGATCGTGACCATGCTGGTGGCGATCTTTACCGTGCATTTGCCGAACGGCTGGTTGGCGATTGCCGAAGGTTCGGGATCGCTGTTTGCGTCCGAGCGCACCATTGGCGCGATCGAGCGTCTGGATCGCATCAAGGACATCCTGCGGGAGCACGGCAACTACGACTGGCTTACTCAGAATGGCAGTGTCGCGATCCTCAATAACGGTATCGAGTTTGCCACCACTTATCTGATCATGTTGCTGGCGTTGCTCTTCATCGGCGGTGGGCGATACGTGAGCCTGGATTACTGGATTGCGCGCAAGGCATGCAATTCCGGTCAGGATTGATTGCCGACAGCGCCAAGCAAAGTAAAAGGGGCGGGAGTCTGAACTCCCGCCCCTTTTTCGTGTTGGCGATCGGATGAAGGACGTTCAGTCATCGGCGTGCGCTGGCTGACGGCGACGCACGTAGAACGCTACACCGATGGGTAACAAGGCCAGGGTAACGGCCATTACAGTCAGGACGATGTCCATGCTTATCTCCTCAGTTCATTAGCCTGAATTGGCTGTGACGTTAGAGTATAAGACAATACTAATAAAAGAAAGTTGCAATTAGTTGTGCGTATCGACACGCTCCAAGTCGCGATCAAGCTGCGTGGAACGGCAGTGAGACCTTGTGAGCTACGAGCGGCCAGGTGTTTCGTGGGTGCCCGTGACGACGCAATCGACTACACCCTTGGCCAATCGGATTTCGATCTTGTCCCCGGTCGAGACCTGTTTCGCATCCTGAAGGACGGTCCCTGAACTTGCGTCGCGGGCAATCGCATATCCGCGTTCGAGGGTTGCCAGCGGACTGATCGTATGGAGCGACCGCACGCTACCGCGAAGTCGATCCTGTCCAGCCTGTAAACGGTATCGCTGTGCCCTGCGCAGGCGGCGTGTCACCGCATCGAGGCGGACGCGTTCAAGCGTGATCTTCGCGGCTGGCGAGACGGCGGCGAGGTGTTGTTTTTCGTTCGTCAGCCGCGCGACGTGCTCCCGCAGTCGGGTACGAACCCGGTTTCCCAGACTCTGATCCAGTGCGTGCAGGCGTTGTCCGACTTCGGCTAGCTGGCGTTCAGGATGACGTTGTTCCAGCCGGGTCTTCAGGTGTTGCAACGCTAGATCACGATGCGCCTGATGCTGTTTCAGGGCTCGCTGCATTCGCATCTCCAACTCATCCAGACGTTGGGCGGAAGTGCGGAGTTGCGCCTGAGGGTGGGTGCGTTGCAGGCGTGAAAGCAGATGTGCAAAACGGGTCTGAATTGCTTGTTGGCGCTCATGAGTTCGTTGGGCGAGTCGCCGGCCAAGCTGGGCGACACGGTATTGCAACTCACGTTGATCCGGAACGGCCATTTCCGCCGCTGCCGATGGCGTCGCGGCGCGACGATCGGCGACAAAATCCGCGATCGTCACATCGATTTCATGACCGACAGCGGAGATCGTCGGGATCGATACCGCGTGGATGGCACGGGCGACGATTTCCTCGTTGAAGCTCCACATATCCTCCAGCGATCCGCCGCCGCGTGTGAGGATCAGCAGGTCGCAGTCCTGACGTCGGTCGGCGAGCGCGATCGCATCGGTGATACGTTGTGCGGAATCGCTGCCTTGAACGGGAACCGGATAGATGCGTACCGGTACGGCCGGGAAGCGCCGTCGCAGTACGGTAAGTACGTCGCGAATTGCCGCTCCGCTGGCGGAGGTGATCACGCCAATGCGCTTCGGGAGTGAGGGCAGAGCACGCTTGTGTTCTTCCGCGAACAGGCCTTCCTTGTCAAGGCGCGCCTTGAGTTCGTCGAAGCGACGACGCAGCGCGCCATCGCCTGCCGGTTCCATATGTTCAATACTGAGCTGGTAATTGCCGCGCACGTCGTAAAGCGTGACGCGAGCCCGCACCAACACCTGTTGACCGTTGCCGGGATGGAAGGACAGCAGACGCCCGCGATTGCGGAACATCGCGCAGGATACCTGGGCATGGGCATCCTTGAGCGTGAAGTAGAGGTGTCCGGAACTGGGGCGGGACAGATTGGAGATTTCACCTTCGATCCAGAGCAGCGGAAAGCTGCCTTCGAGCATCATTTTGACTTCGGTGTTGAGGCGGCTGACGGTATAGATGTCGCGCTGGGCGGTGAGGATGTTCATGGGCCGATGGTAGCCCGGCGCGTGAAAGGCGGCATCCCTGAGCCGTTTCCGGAAGAAATTCGTGGCAATGCGCAAGGCTTGGTCGGGACAAGGTAACGGCCCGACGTTATAATCGCCGGCTTCCTGAAACCGCCCAATTCGCCGTCCTGAGGAGGTCGCCCATGCGTATCGTTCAAGAAGCTCTCACCTTCGACGACGTCCTCCTGCTGCCTGCGCATTCCATCGTGCTGCCCAATCAGGTCAGTCTGGCGACCAAGTTTACCCGTGAAATCACCCTCAACATCCCGCTGATCTCGGCGGCCATGGATACAGTCACCGAAGGCCGTCTGGCGATCGCCATGGCCCAGGAAGGGGGTATCGGCGTGATTCACAAGAATCTGACCGCCGAACAGCAGGCGGCTGAGGTGCGCAAGGTCAAGAAATACGAGAGCGGGGTGATCAAGGACCCGGTCACGGTCGGTCCTGAGGCCACGGTTCGCGATGTGCTCGACCTGACGCGTCGATTCGGTATTTCGGGTGTCCCGGTGGTCGATGGCGAACATCTTGTCGGTATCGTGACCAGCCGCGATCTGCGTTTCGAAACCCACATGGACATGCCGATCAAGCAGGCAATGACCCCGAAGGAACGTCTGGTCACGGTCCGCGAAGGTGCCAGCCGTGATGAGGTCCAGGCGCTGTTGCACAAGCACCGGATCGAGAAGGTGCTGGTCGTCGATGACAACTTCCATCTGCGCGGCATGATCACCGTGAAGGACATCCAGAAGGCTACTGATTTCCCGTTTGCGGCGAAGGACGACCAGGGACAGTTGCGGGTCGCCGCAGCGGTTGGCACCGGGGCCGGTACCGATGAGCGTGTCGAGGCCCTGGTTACGGCCGGTGTCGATGCGATTGTCGTGGACACCGCGCATGGGCATTCCCAAGGCGTTCTGGATCGGGTGCGCTGGGTCAAACAGCATTTTCCGGATCTGCAGGTCATCGGTGGCAACATCGCCACCGCCGCCGCCGCACGCGATCTGGTCGCCGCCGGTGCGGACGCCGTCAAGGTTGGTATTGGTCCCGGTTCCATCTGTACTACCCGAATCGTCGCCGGTGTCGGCGTGCCGCAGATCACGGCGGTTTCCAATGTGGCCGAAGAGTTGAAGGGCACCGGTGTGCCGTTGATCGCCGATGGCGGTATCCGCTATTCGGGCGATGTCGCCAAATCGCTGGTAGCCGGTGCGTACTCGGTGATGATGGGCGGCATGTTCGCCGGTACCGAGGAAGCCCCTGGCGAGGTAGAACTGTTCCAGGGTCGCTCCTACAAGTCCTACCGTGGCATGGGTTCGCTCGGCGCGATGCAGAAAGGTTCCTCGGATCGTTATTTCCAGGACAAGACCACCGACGCCAACAAGCTGGTTCCGGAAGGAATCGAGGGCCGGGTTCCTTACAAAGGCGCCCTGGGCGTGGTGATTCACCAATTGCTGGGTGGAGTTCGCTCATCGATGGGTTATGTCGGTGCGGCCAACATCGACGAGATGCGCACCAAGCCGGAGTTTGTCCGTGTAACCGGCGCGGGTATGCGTGAATCGCACGTCCACGATGTGCAGATCACCAAGGAAGCGCCGAACTACCGGGTGGAAAACTGAGACAACCCGGTCGCATCATCACGGGGAACGAGAAAAGGGGCGACGCGAGTTGCCCCTTTTTCGTTCCGGTTCAGGCGTCCGGTTTGTAGGCCAGGGCGACTGTGTAGGTTTTGCCTTGCTTGACCTTGTCATAGTTCCCGAATACTTCGTTGAAGGCGCGCTTCACGAAGTCTCGCAATCCGTTGATCGTGACCAGATAGATACGACCGCCCGGGTTCATGCTGGCTAGGGCGTCGTACAGATACAGGTACCACATCTCTTTGCCGACCTTGGCCGGGAGGTTCGAGGCAATCAGATCGAAACGCCGTCCGGCGATGTCCCGGAACCCGTGGCTCATCCGCGCCTCCGCGTTGGGGATGTGGTTATGGGCGACATTGCGGTTCGCGTATTCGACGGCCACGAAGTTGTTGTCGATCATCAGGGTTTGGCCGTTGGGCGCCAGTTTCGCCAGGGTCAGGCCGATGGGCCCGTAACCGCAGCCCAGATCGAGACAGTCATCGTTCTCCTGGACTTCCATATGATCGAGGAGCAGGCGGGTGCCTTCATCGATCTCTTTCGGCGAGAACAGTCCCCATGTGGTCAGGAAGTCGAAATGCTGGCCGCACAGGGTCGCGTCGATATGACGGTCCGCGCGAAGCTCGGCCAGAAAATCCACCGTCGGTTTCATGCCTCAGAGTCCGAGCATGGTGCTATGGGTTCGGGCGACCAGATAGATATAAACGAACACGCTCATTGCCAGCACCCACGCCACGGTGCGGACGGCCTTGGTCTTGCCGCGCTTGATCGCGATGGTACCGATGATGATGTAGACGATCAGGGCGACGATCTTGGCGATCAACCAGGTTTCCGCGCCCAGCGACAGGCTCATCATCACCACCATGCTGATGCCGCTGACCAGCAACACGGTATCGATGATGTGGGGCAGGATCTTGCTCGGCTTGGATGTCAACAGAGGGGACTCCGTCAACATCCATACGCCGCGCAGAAAGAAACTCAGGAAAGACAGGGCGACGGAGATGAGATGAATCTGTTTGACGATGGCAAGCATGAGAAAGCTCCTTGGTTCAGGCGCGGCAATATAACGGTTGTAGGCGTGCTCCGTCCCGATGGAATGCGGCGTTGACGCCTCATCGACCCAACCCTAGAATACCCGGCCTTCCACGGTGATCTCGCGACCGTGAAGCACTTCGGGCGATTAGCTCAGCGGGAGAGCACTGCCTTCACACGGCAGGGGTCGCTGGTTCAATCCCAGCATCGCCCACCATTTCAAAATCCGAGAAAATCCCGGAATGTTTACTAAGCCCGCGTAACTGCGGGCTTTTTTATTGCGCGGTTGTCCGGGACTAGGCTGCACTGTCCGGAGGAAGCAATGCTTGGCTGGGGGGGCGTTATTGGGGTGGATTGCGGGTGTCGGGGTACTGCGGTCCTTTAAGCGGAGGCAAGCCTGATCGGAGTCTTTCGGGGTTCTAATATCATTGGGGGCGAGTATTTGAGGCGCTTGTGAGGGGGCAAGCATCTACGCTGGGTTTTTCCTTGGTGGTTGATCGGTGGTCTGGGTGTCAAAGGACCTGCGTGGCGTAGTCCGCCAGACGGGAACGCTCGCCGCGCATGAGGGTGGTATGGGCGCTGTGTTCCCAGTTCTTGAAACGATCCACGACGTAGGTGAGGCCAGAGGTGGTCTCGGTGATGTATGGGGTGTCGATCTGACCGAGATTGCCGAGGCAGATGACCTTGGTGCCAGGGCCGGCGCGGGTGATCAAGGTCTTCATCTGTTTGGCGGTGAGGTTCTGGGCTTCGTCGATGATGATGAATTTTTCCAGGAAGGTGCGTCCGCGCATGAAGTTGAGGGAGCGGATCTTGATGCGGTTGTGGAGCAGGTCGTTAGTGGCCATGCGGCCCCAGTCACCGCCCATGTCGGTCTTGGTGAGGACTTCGAGGTTGTCCATCAGCGCGCCCATCCAGGGGGTCATCTTTTCCTCTTCGGTACCCGGGAGGAAGCCGATGTCTTCGCCCACCGGGACGGTGACGCGGGTCATGATGATCTCTTTGTAGCGTTTGTCTTCCAGGACTTGAGCGAGACCGGCGGCGAGGGTGAGCAGGGTCTTGCCGGTGCCGGCGACGCCGACCAGGGTGACGAAGTCGATGTCCGGGTCCATGAGCAGATTTAGGGCGAAGTTCTGCTCGCGGTTGCGTGCGGTGATGCCCCAGACGGCGTTGCGCTCGTTGCGGAAGTCGCGGGTGTATTCGACGATGGCTGCGGTGGGTTCCTTGCCGCGTACCATCGCTTCGAAGCCGTTCTCGCCCTCCAGATAGATGCACTGGTTGTGATACCAGGTATCGGTCAGCGGGCCGTGGATGCGGTAGTAGCTGCGGCCTTCCTCCTGCCAGGATTCGAGTTCTTCCCCGTGTTTCTCCCAGAAGTCATCGGGGAGTTGTTCGCTGCCGGAGTAAAGCAGGTCCACGTCTTCGAGGACCTTGTCGTTGTGATAGTCCTCGGCGCGGATGCCGACCACGGCGGCCTTGATGCGAAGGTTTATGTCCTTGGAGACCACTGTGACGGTGATGTCGGGACGTTCTTCCTGCAGACCGAGCGCGGTGCCGAGGATGGCGTTGTCGGCCTTGGTGCCTGGAAGCAGCCCTTCCTGAAGCTGGTGCGGCAGGGTGCGGGTCTGGAAGTAGACGCGACCGGGTGGGACGCCACTTTCGGTGGCCTTGAGCGGCGCGGGCAGCGGCAGGCCGGCGTCGATTTCTTCCTTGGTGGCATCGGCCATGACTTCGTCGAGGAAGCGGCTGACCTGGCGCACGTTGTAGGCAATTTCCGAGGTGCCTTTCTTGGCGTTGTCGAGTTCTTCGAGGACCACCATCGGCAGATAGATGTCGTGTTCCTCAAAGCGGAACAGGCACGTCGGGTCGTGCATCAGCACGTTGGTGTCGAGGACGAACAGGCGCTTGTTTTTGGGTTTGGCTTTACTGGACTTGCGAGCTTTGGTGGTGTCGTTCATTGGTTTTTTAGGTCCAGGGGTGGTTTCCAAAGAGCGGGTTCATTCGGCCAGTGCATCGAGCACGGCTTGGGCGTGGCCATCCACTTTGACTTTGCGCCATTCCTGGCGGAGGACGCCGTTGGCATCGATCAGAAAGGTGCTGCGTTCGATGCCGCGCACCTGCTTGCCGTACATGTTTTTCATCTTGATGACATCGAACAGCGTGCAGACCTGTTCGTCCTTGTCGGAGAGCAATTCGTAGGGAAAGGCTTGCTTGGCCTTGAAGGTCTCCTGCGCTTTCACGCCATCGCGGGATATACCGAGCACGACGGCGTTGGCGGCGACGAATTGCGCATGCAGGTCGCGGAACTGCTGACCTTCCTTGGTGCAGCCGGGGGTGCTGGCCTTGGGGTAGAAGAACAGGACGACAGATTTGCCACGAAGTGCGGACAGGGCGATGTCTTGATCGCCGGTGGCGGGGAGTTTGAAGTCGGGGAGGGTGTCGCCAATCGCGGGTGCGGTCATCGTTTCTCCTTAGTCGATGGGAGAGAACCGCGCGCCGCACGGGTGCGTTGCCGCGAGAGGATGCGCATCAGGCATGGACAAGCTTCGTCCCAGGTGACGCGGGCGTGTCTGTGCGGCGGCGGTCGGTCATTCAGTTTTTGATCGGTTCCATGACCGCATCGATATTGAGGCGGTCGCAGAAGTCGAGGAAGTCGTCGCGCAGTGCGGAAATCTGCATGCTGCTGGGGATGCCGATGGTGATGTGCACGGCGAACATGGGGGTGCCGGTGTGCGCGGCGGCATAGCGCGCAGTGGACATGTCTTCGATGTTGATGTTGCGCTGCGACAGGAACTTGGAGATGTGATGGACGATGCCGGGCTGATCCATCGCCGAGACATCGACCGCATAAGGCAGCATGTTGCCGGTCTGCTCTCGGGTGTCGGTTCGGCGGTGGTTGACGGTCAGGTCGAGGCGCTTGCCCAGGGGTTCCAGCGCGGTTTCCAGCTTGGCGATCGCATCCCAGCGGCCGGAAACCAGCAGGATCAGCGCAAATTCACGTCCGAGTACGCTCATGCGGCTGTCTTCGATGTTGCAACCGCATTCGAGAATCTGCCCGGAGAGTTCGTCCACGATGCCGGGACGGTCGGCGCCCATTGCGGAGATCACGAGATAGCTGTTTTGTTTCGGATTGGTCATGGCGGCGATGGGCGGTTGGCGGGGAACGGATTCGGTGACTCTATCGGCAAAGCGTCGATGCGCCAATAGTCCGGTTGTCGGCGTTGGCTGGCCGGTCGCTCGCCTTGTCATCCACAGGGTGCGTCTATACCATCAGCCGCTTTCCGCAGTGCCACTCTCAGCCGGAGTTTTGTGGATGTTTCACGGCAGCATTGTCGCCCTTGTTACCCCGATGCATGACGATGGGCGTGTGGATTATGACGCGCTCGCACGCTTGGTCGAGTTTCATGTTGAGAATGAGACCAACGCGATCGTCGCCGTGGGCACGACCGGCGAGTCTGCCACGCTAGACGAGCACGAGCATTGCGAGGTCATTCGCCGCACGGTCGAGATGGTTGGCGGGCGCGTTCCGGTGATCGCCGGAACCGGCGCCAACGCCACTTCCGAAGCCATCACCTTGACCCGGTGCGCGATGTCGGCGGGGGCCGATGCCGTGTTGCTGGTGACGCCGTACTACAACAAGCCAACCCAGGAAGGCCTGTATCGCCATTACCGTGCGATCGCAGAGGCCTGCGCAATTCCGCAGATTCTTTATAACGTCCCGGGCCGCACGGCGGTGGACATGAAGCCGGCGACCGTCGCCCGCCTTGCGCCGATCCCCAATATCGTCGGTATCAAGGAAGCCAGCGGCAGTGTCGAGCGCATCCAGGAACTGGTTGCCTGCTGCAACGGTCGCATGGACGTGTTCAGTGGCGATGACGATCTGGGATGCGCGGCGATTCTCGCCGGTGCGCGCGGCGTGATCTCGGTCACGGCCAACGTCGCGCCGTTGAAGATGTTCCATATGACCGACGCGGCGCTTGCCGGTGACGCGCAACGTGCGCATGCCATCGATGCAGAACTGCAGCCGCTGCATAAGACCCTGTTTCTGGAATCCAATCCGATTCCGGTCAAATTCGCGGTCGCGCGCATGGGCCTGATTCCGGAAGGGATTCGCCTGCCGCTGACCCCACTGTCTCCGATCCACCACGATGCGGTGCGCGACGCCATGATCGCCGCCGGAGTGATCTGACCCATGACTGAATTACGAAACCTCCTGATTGTCGCGCTCGCGGCGTTGCTCGCCGGCTGCGGAATGGTTGGTGGAGACGATGGTGTGATTCGCGATCGCGAACTGGATTACAAGCAGGCGTCCTCGGCGCCGCCGCTGGAGATTCCGCCCGATCTGTCCAGCGCCAACGTCAGTGACACCATGGTGATCCCGGCGGAGACCGCACCGGTCGGAGGCAGCACCACGTATTCCCAGTATGTGGGTCAGCGCAATCAGGTCGGGGGCGTGTCCCGTGCAACGGTTTTACCGGCGCAGGACAACATTGAAGTCCGCCGCGATGGCGACAAGCGCTGGTTGGTCATCAAGGGCAGCCCGGATGAAGTCTGGCCGAAGATGCGTGATTTCTGGGTCGAGAACGGCTGGCTGATCAAGACCGAGAATCCGGCGATCGGCATTCTGGAAACGGATTGGGCGGAAAATCGCGCCGACATTGCGCAGGGCATGGTGCGTGACTTCCTGAAGGGGGTGCTCGATTCGCTGTATTCCGCGAGTACCCGCGACAAATATCGGGTGCGTCTGGAGCCGGGTGAGCAGCCGGGTACCACCGAGCTGTTCCTCGCGCATCGTGGCATTGAGGAAGTATCCCAGGGCGAGCAGTTCGTCTGGCAGGAGCGTCCGGCCGATCCGGAACTCGAGGCCGCCATGCTGCGTCGCATGATGCTGTATTTCGGGGTCGATGAGCAGCGTGTCGAAAGTCAGATTGCCTCGGCCAAGCCGCGCGCGGCGCGTGCCGCGCTGATTCGCGATGAAGGTCAGGCGCCGTCCTTGCTGGTCGATGAACGCTTCAACCGGACCTGGCAGTTGACCGGTCTGGCGCTGGATCGTGTCGGTTTCACGGTGGAAGATCGCGACCGCGATGCGGGTGTCTATTACGTCGTCTACGACGATCCTCTGGCGGGTGTCGAGAAGAAGGGCTTCTTCTCGAAGCTCAAGTTCTGGGGCGACGACAAGCCCAAGGAAACCGAATACCGCATCAAGCTTGCCACCGAAGGCGAGCGTACCCGGGTTACCGTGCTCGACAAGAGTGGGGCGCTGGATACCAGCGATACCGGGTCTCGCATCCTGGCGCTGATGTACGAACAGTTGAAGTAGTGATCGAACACACCGCCGCATCTGCGGCGGTGTGCGTTTCACCGAGTTGTCGATTGTCCTGTCCCCAAGCCGTCCTGAACGAGCCGCCCCGAACATGACCATGCTCAAACTACGCGGCGCGCCGTCGCTGTCCGTGTTCCGTCTTCAGAAATTGCTGGAATCGTTGCGTCAGCAGGACGCTGCGATTGCGGCGGTGGATGCCGAATTCGTGCATTTCGTCGAGGTCGATGAAGCCTTGGGTGACGATGCCCGTCGGGTACTCGATCAACTCCTCACCTACGGGCCGAAACACGGTGAGCTGCATCCGGACGGCGCCTTGCTTTTGGTGACGCCGCGTATCGGAACGATCTCGCCCTGGTCGTCAAAGGCGACCGACATTGCGCATAACTGCGGCCTGGAGCAAGTGCGACGCATCGAACGTGGCGCCGCTTATTACCTTCGCGATGCCGCCGGTGCGCCGGTCGGGGCGGAGGTGATCGACGCGGTGGTCGCCCAGTTGCACGACCGCATGACCGATTCGGTATTTACCTCACTCGATGACACCGATGATCTGTTTGCGCATGCCACCCCGACCCCGATGACTTCGGTGGATGTGCTGTCCGGTGGTCGCGATGCGCTGGTGCGCGCCAACGCCGAGCTTGGCCTCGCCCTTTCCGCCGATGAAGTCGATTATCTGGTGGAGAATTTCGTGGCGCTGGACCGCAACCCAACCGATGTCGAGTTGATGATGTTCGCGCAGGCGAACTCGGAGCATTGCCGTCACAAGATATTCAACGCGGACTGGATCATCGATCACCGCGAGCAGGACAAGAGCCTGTTCAAGATGATCCGCAACACCTATGAGCATTGGTCCGGCGGGATTCTCTCGGCGTATCGCGACAATGCCTCGGTCATCGAAGGGAATCCGGGTGGGCGCTTCTATCCGGACGAGCAGGGCAATTACGGCTATCACCCGCAGGATATTCACATCCTGATGAAGGTGGAGACCCACAATCACCCGACCGCGATCTCGCCGTTTCCTGGCGCCGCCACCGGATCGGGTGGCGAGATTCGCGACGAAGGTGCGACGGGTCGAGGTTCCAAACCGAAAGCAGGTCTGACCGGGTTCTCGGTGTCCAACCTGCGTTTGCCGGGCGGCGTTCAGCCCTGGGAAACCGATCACGGCAAGCCGGGCCGTATCGTGTCTGCGCTGGACATCATGCTTGAAGGGCCGATCGGTGCGGCCTCGTTCAACAACGAATTCGGGCGTCCCGGACTGTGCGGCTATTTCCGTACCTTTGAAGAGCGGGTTCCCGGCCCGGACGGCGGCGATGAGGTTCGTGGGTATCACAAACCGATCATGCTTGCTGGCGGTGTCGGCTATATCCGGGGCGAGCATGTCGAGAAATCCGACCTGCCACCCGGAACCCCGATCGTCGTGCTCGGCGGCCCGGCGATGTTGATCGGCCTGGGCGGTGGCGCCGCCTCATCGATGGCCTCCGGCGCGAGCGCGGAGGACCTCGATTTCGCCTCCGTGCAGCGTTCCAACCCGGAAATGGAGCGACGCTGCCAGGAAGTCATCGATACCTGCTGCGCACGGGGGAACGCCACTCCGATCTTGTCGATTCACGACGTCGGTGCCGGTGGCTTGTCCAATGCGGTGCCGGAAATCGTCAACGACGCAGATCGCGGCGGTCGCTTTGAACTGCGGACGGTGCCCAACGACGAGCCGGGCATGAGCCCGATGCAGATCTGGTGCAACGAGTCCCAGGAACGCTATGTGCTCGCAATCGCCGCCGACAAGCTGGAAGAATTCGAGGCGATCTGTGAACGCGAACGCTGCCCATATGCGGTGATCGGCGAGGTGATCGCGGAACGCAAGCTGATGCTCGGCGATGCGCATTTCGAAAACACCCCGGTCGATCTGCCGATGGATCTGCTGCTCGGCAAGCCACCGAAGATGCTTCGCGATGTCTCGCATCACAATTACCGGCTCCGTGAGTTCGCGACCGCCGAGATCGATCTGCACGAAGCGGCAATGCGGGTCCTGCGACTGCCCACGGTTGCCGACAAGAGCTTCCTGATTACCATCGCGGATCGCAGCATCACCGGTCTGGTGGCGCGCGATCAGATGGTCGGCCCGTGGCAGACGCCGGTCGCCGATTGCGCGGTCACCGCGACCAGTTACGACACCGTTACCGGCGAGGCCATGAGCATGGGCGAGCGGACCCCCAGCGCCTTGATCAATGCGGCGGCTTCCGCGCGCATGGCGGTGGCGGAATCCTTGACCAATATCGCTGCCGCGCCGATCGGGGCGATGCGCGACATCAAGCTGTCCGCGAACTGGATGGCCCCGGCGGGGCATCCGGGTGAGGATGCGCGCCTATTCGACGCAGTTGCGGCGGTGGGCATGGAGCTGTGTCCGCAGCTCGGCCTGACCATTCCGGTCGGCAAGGATTCGATGTCGATGAAATCGGTATGGACGGAGCAGGGCAAATCCCATGCGGTGACCGCGCCGCTGTCCCTGATCATCTCCGCGTTCGCGCCGGTCACCGACATCCGGCGCACGCTCACCCCCCAGTTGCGCGAGGACCAGGGGGAGACCGAACTGCTGCTGATCGATCTCGGATTCGGCCACAACCGTCTTGGCGGCAGTGCGCTTGCACAGGTCTACAAACAGATCGGCAAGTACGCGCCCGATGTGAACGACGCCAAGGCGCTGAAGGCGTTCTTTGACACCATCCAGACGCTCAATGCCGACGGCAAACTGCTGGCCTACCACGACCGTTCCGACGGGGGGCTGTTCGTGACCCTCGCGGAGATGGCGTTCGCCGCGCACTGCGGTGTGAGCGTCTCCCTCGACGCCCTGGGTGATGATCCGGTCGCGGCACTTTTCGGCGAAGAACTTGGTGCCGTGGTGCAGGTTCGAGCCGACGATGTGGCAGTCGTGATGGCGCAGCTCGCAGGTGCCGGGCTCGGGCATTGCAGTCACCGAATCGGCCATCTCAACGATCACGACAGCCTGATCTTCACGCATCGGGGAGACGTCGTCCTTACCGACAGTCGCGTCGCCTTCCAGCGTGCCTGGTCCGAGACCACCTGGCGTATGCAGTCATTGCGCGATAACCCGGATTGCGCCGCCGAGGAATTCGCCGGACTGCTGGATGCGTCCGACCCGGGCATGAATGCCAAACTCAGTTTCGATCCGCAGGAGAATGTCGCCGCGCCGATGATCGCGACCGGGGTGCGCCCACGGGTGGCGGTGCTGCGCGAACAGGGTGTCAACGGACAGGTGGAAATGGCCGCTGCCTTCGATCGGGCCGGGTTCGCGGCGGTCGATGTGCATATGAGCGACATTCTCGCCGGACGGGTCAGCCTGCAGGATTTCACCGGCATGGTCGCCTGTGGCGGCTTTTCCTACGGCGATGTGCTTGGCGCGGGTGAGGGCTGGGCCAAGTCGATCCTGTTCAACAGCCGCGCCCGCGATGAATTCGAGACCTTCATGGATCGGGCTGACACCTTCGGTCTGGGTGTCTGCAACGGCTGCCAGATGTTGTCCAACCTGCATGAACTGATTCCGGGAACGGAAAACTGGCCGCATTTCGTGCGTAATCGTTCGGAGCAGTTCGAGGCGCGTCTGGCGACCGTGGAGGTGTTGGAAACGCCGTCGCTGTTCCTTGAGGGCATGGCCGGTTCGCGTTTGCCGATCGCGGTCGCGCACGGCGAAGGCCGGGCGGAGTGGGCCGATGAGTCCGGTCCTCAGGCGGCGCTGGATGCGGGCGTGGTCGGGCTTCGGTATGTCGATCATCACGGCCATGCGGCGCAGACGTACCCGTTGAATCCGAACGGTTCGCCACTGGGTATCACCGGTTTGAGCAATACCGATGGCCGCTTCACGATCATGATGCCGCACCCGGAGCGCGTGTTCCTGACCCGACAGCTCTCCTGGCACCCGCAAGAATGGGGTGAGGACGGGCCGTGGCTGCGCATGTTCCGCAACGCCCGTAAGGCGGTGGGTTGATGAGGGACGCGATCAGCGTGCTGCGCCGCCTGCGTGAGGGAAACCAACGCTTCCTCGCGGACCTGCGCAGTGAGGACAACATGATCGCGGCAGACCGCCGCAAGGCCTTGCTCGCCGGTCAGGAACCGCTCGCGATCATCCTCGGGTGTTCGGACTCCCGAGTTCCGGCGGAGATCGTCTTCGATCAAGGCTTGGGGGACCTGTTCGTGATCCGGGTTGCCGGCAATATTGTCGCCCCGTCACAGATCGGCAGCGTGGAATTTGCGGCGGCGCTGTACAACATCAAGCTGGTCGTGGTTCTGGGGCATTCCAGCTGTGGTGCCGTGGCAGCGACCGTGCAGGCGATGGAAGCGCCAACGCTGAATCCGTCGCCCAATATCGCCTCCATCGTCGGGCGCATTCGTCCTTCTGTCGAAAGCCTGATGTCCACGCCGCTTCGTCACGATCACGATGCCCTGATGGCAGAAGCGGTCCGCGCCAATGTGCGCGCATCGGTCAATCAGTTGCGCCACGGCTCGGACATCATTGAGCGTCTGATCGATAAGGAAGACCTGCTCATCGTCGGCGCCGAATACCTGCTCGATACCGGTGAAGTGCAGTTTTTCGAAGGCGTGCCGGACGGGATGGACTGGTAACGCAGGCGCCCTCAGTCGCCGAACTGGGGTGCGATGTGCGCGAGTTTGCGCAGGCAGGCGAAATAGGCCTTGTCGTCGGGTGGCGTACCGTCTCGTTGCGATTGCCACATGATCTGCGCCAGGCATTCCGACATCGCGTGCTCGGCGTCGTGAATATCGTCCATGTAGGTGCAGACGGCGTCGTAGAGATAACGAAACCCCGGCGGCTGATCGGTGTGCCGCTGCTCGCGTAAGGCGAGGTGCAGACTCAGGTGCATGAACGGGTTGGATTCACCCAGTTCGGGCGGAAATTCGGCCCCGACGGCGGCGTCCTCTGCTTTGAGGATGCCGTGGTATTCCGGGTGAATCGCAATCAGATCGGCGAGGATCGCTTCCATGTCGCTCAATCGCTCGCCGGCCTGGGCCTTGCGCCAGGCTTCCACGAAGACCCGTCGATAGGCGTCCCGGTCCTGGCCGTAGAGCATGATGTCAGCGGCGCAGGGCGGCGATCAGGCGATCTTCGAGTTCGATACGTGTGGCGAGGGTTTCGCCCAGGGTGGAGAGTTCCTGATCCAGACCGACGAGATCCTCGGTGTCATCGACCCCCTCATATTTGTCGTTGAACGCCACACAGACGTCGGTCGCCTCAACCAGCTTTGGATACACGCCATTGGCGGCTTCAAGCACATGGCTGCGACGCTCGCGTCCTTCGGCGATGTGCTGGTAGACCTCGAAATGACCCAGGGCGATGTAATCCACCATGACCTGCATGAAACGACGCAGTTTGTCGAGCGCGGGCTTGCTGCCGGCATAAGGTTCCAGGCCGGCAAGGGCGCAGAATTCAAGAAGCATTTCCTGACGTTCGCTCAGCAGTTCGTTGATGACTTGCTGGTTACGGCGTTCGGAGGTGGCGGTTTGGTTCATGTTCGATCCAGAAAGAGGCGTGGACAGACGCGTTGATTCGAGTTGTTGTTATTGCGTTGCGAACGTAACGCTCAGGTCCGGGAAATTGGCACCCTTGTAGCGCAAGGTCAATGTCTCGTCGGGGGTGAGCTGGGGCGCCAGGCTCATCATGGTGTCGAGCCCGAGCTCCGGAATCAGGACGGTGCCACGCCGTTCACGTCGATCGACCACCACGGCTTCACCTTCCCATTCCGGGTGTTGCTGCAGCCAGACCAGGGTCCAGTGTCGATTGGATTGGCGTTCGGCTTTACGCACCGCGCCAATCAGGACGTCAGCACGTCCGATGCGCTCGACGATGGCGTCGTGATCCAGCACCGGTTCCCCGCGCAGATGGGCACGCAGTTGTTGATGCACCACGAGGTCCAGGTAGCGACGCAGCGGACTGGTGGCCTGCGCGTACATTTCCAGTCCCAATCCGGAATGCGGTTCCGGGCTGGTCTGCATCTGGGTGCGTTTGAATTTCTTGCGATAGGCCCACATCTGCGACGGCGTTTCCGGGGTCTCGACGTTGTCCGGCGCGGCCTGGGTCGAGTATGGGAAGGGGATGGTGTTCGCGTCGGCATAACGGGCTGCCGCTTCGCCCGCGAGAAGCATCGCATTGGTGACCATGGTGCGGGAGCGCAACGCAGGGAGCGGACGGAGTTCCACGATCCCATCGGTGACCCGGACCCGTACTTCCGGCAGGCGGATGGTGGCGGCGCTGCGCGCCATGCGTTTGTCGTAGCCGCGCTGGGTGAGCGCGTTGATGGCGGCCAGCGGCGGCGCGTCGAGGATCGCGTCTGCCTCCTCGTAGCTGACGCGCTTTACCTTCACCCAGCTCGGTGCGATGCGGATGTCTTCGATGTCGCCGGATTCGCGCACACGCATCCCGAAGGACAGGGCGGGCGATATTTCCGCAAGTCCGAGTCCCAGGCGTTCGGTGATGGCGCTGGGAAGCATCTGCCAGGTGGTTTCCGGCAGATAGAGATTGGCGCCGCGTTCGCGTGCGGCGAGATCGAGTGCGCTGTCCGCCGGGACCAAGGCCGCGACATCGGCGACATGGACCCAGAGCATGTCGCCGTCCACGGCGATGGCATCGTCCGGGTCCTGATTGCCGGCGTCGTCGATGGCCCAGGACTCCAGATGCGTCAGGTCCAGGCGTTCTTCTTCCGGAAGCATCGGGACGGCGATATCCGGCTCGCCAAGGATGAGATCGAATCGCTGCGGCCAGGGATTGAACGATTCCGGCCAGTAGCCGACACGCAGCAGAGTCTGGTGGGCGGATTCCGGGGTTTCGGACTGATCCAGGGCTTTGAGTATGCGGCTGCTCGTTTGGGCATTCAGGGCGAGCCGTTCGACCTCGGCAAGCGGCTTGCGATCGCCGTCGAGGATCTCGCCTTTGCGCAGGCGTTCGAGCAGAGCCTCCCAAGCCGCCGCCTCATCGGCTTTACGTGCGCGCTCAGCCCTGTCTGCCTCGATCGCTTCCCGGCCACGCGGTCGAACCGCATCGCCGTCGCCTTCGAACCAGAGGCCATCGTCACGCAGTAACCACACATGCCAAAGGTCGGAAGGATCGGCTTGACCGAACAGCAGCTCCGCCAAGTCGGTCAGGGTGGTGGCTTCGCCATCGAGTAATTCCCAGGCCTCGCGAACCGATTCTTCGCCGATTTCAGCGCGTTCCGCCGTGGGCAACTGCCGGGCCGGACCCGGGTGCAAAAGCGTGACATCCTTGTCCCGAACACGCTTGTTTTTACCGTCCAGAGTCTGGATTTCAAGTTTCTCGCCAAGCCCGATGATACGCGCCGGGCGGCGTTTATAGATGACGAGGGCGTCAAGTCGGAATGACATTTCGGACAACATGGACCAATGAGCGAGGGGTGAGTTTACCAGCCTGTGCGGCGAAACCTTTTTGCAGAACGCGAACTGCTTTGCATTTCCGAAATAATTTCCTTCTCCGTCAATGGGTCGAGAGTCGGGTCTTTGAGTTACGCGTGTTTGTTAACGAATTGAATTTAAAGATGAAATTTGAATGGATTGATTTTTGCAATAGGGCTTGCGTAGCCCTTGTTTATCCGGACAGTCGTTTTGGCCCAGCGCAATCGATGGTTTCTGCTCTCCCTGACGCTACAGGTCATCGCCGGTGCGTTGATGCTGGCGATTGCGTTCGGGCATGGCATGCCGCTGCTCAGCGTCTTGTTGCCAGTGCTTCTGCTCGTTGCCAGCATCGCGCTGATTTGGCCGGCCTGGCAATCGGTGAGCACCCATCGGGAGGCGCAGTTCGAAGCTCTTCGGCGTTACATTGATCAACGCGCGGAGATGGCGGACACCACGCTCCCGGCTTTGACCGATCCCAGAATGCGGGAACTCGCACAAGCCGTTGCCGCGCTGCCCGTGCTCAAAACGTCGGATCGCTTCGATGAAGACCGGAACGGCATCCTGATGCATGCCCTGAATCAGGAGCTTCGTACCCCGATCAATTCGATGCTGGGCGCCTTGGGTCTGCTTGGTGAAAGCGAACTCGACATCAAGCAGAAGCAGCTGCTCGACAATGCGAGACATTCGGCGCAGGAATTGTGGAGCACAGTGCGCGATGTGGTCGATTACGCGCAACTCAGCGCCGGCACGTTGACGACGGATGAGGTTGTGTTCGATCCGGGCGCACTGGTTGAAAAGGTTGTCGGTTATTGGAACTCGCTGGCGCGGGAACGCGGCATCGAGCTGGCCAGCTTTGTCGATCCCGGCGTCCCGTCACGGGTTCGGGGCGATGCCGAGCGCGTCGAGCAGGTACTGATGAGTCTGCTGCGTAATGCGATAGCCAGTACCCGGGTCGGTGGCGCGGTGATCAGCCTGCGTCAGGTGCCGGTCGATGGCACATTGCTTTTCGAGGTCAGTGACTCCGGGCAAGGTTTGAGCAAGGCGGCTCTGAAGGTGTGGCACGACGACTTGTCGGGCGTCGATGTGGCGAAAGTGGGGCACGTCGATATCAGCCTGCCCTTGTCCCGACGGCTGGTTGAACTGCTCGGCGGCAAACTTGAATTCGATTCCCGACCGGGAGACGGCACCCGTTTTCAGTTTGCCTTGAAACTGGCCGACGGGGGCGCGGCGCCGGACGTGTGGACCGCGAACCGGGAGCAACTTGAAGGCGCGCGTTGTCTCCTGGTAGACGACAATCGCAGCAGTCTGACCGCGATCCGTGAGCAGTTGAACGCTTGGCACGTCAATGTCGATACCGTCGAGGACGGTGCTCGGGCGGTGCGTGTTCTGCAGGATGCGGTGCAAACCAATCGTCCCTATGACTTGGCGATTGTCGATCTCAGTCTGCCCGATCTCGATGGCACTGAACTCGCCAACCGTATTCGTGCGATCAAGGATTTCTCAACGCTCACCTTGATTTCGATGGTCGGCGATCGGGATTCGGGCTCGTCGTTAGGTCTGCATGACAAAGGATTCGACGCCTTCCTCGTAAAACCGGTCCGACAACGGAGCATGGCGCACTGGTTGTCCGAGGCATTGCAGCGGCAGCGCATTCAGAACGCGCCGCAAGTGGCCCGTACAAGCGATCTGGCGCCCGAAGGCGCACGCTTGTTGCTGGTCGAGGACAGCCCGGCAAATCGCATGGTGGCGAGCGCGATGCTCGAGAAAGCGGGCTACCAGGTTGCGACGGCGGAAAACGGCGCGATTGCGGTGCAACGAGTCCGTGACGAGGACTGGAATCTTGTGTTGATGGATTTGCAGATGCCGGTCATGGATGGGATTACGGCGACCAAGGAGATTCGCAAGCTGGACGGTCGTCGAGGTCAGGTTCCGATCGTTGCAGTGACCGCGAATGTGTTCCCGGACGACTTGCAGGCCTGCGCCGATGCCGGTATGGCAGAAGTCGTTGCCAAGCCGATCCGCCGTAACGATCTGCTCGCGGCGGTGTCACGTTGGGTGCGTCACGATGCGGCCGTCCAGGGCGTGGTGGACTCGGCAGCGATTTCGGAACTCATCGGTCGTTTGGGAGAGTCGGGTGCCGCCCGTGTGCTGCGCGTATTTCTGGATGAATCAAGCCGTCGGATCAGACGAATCGGGGGTTTCCTCGGACAGCCGAAGAATTGCCGAGCGGAAATCGACAAGCTTTGTCAGGCCGCGACCAGCTTTGGTGTGCGGGGCGTCGCCGATGTCTGCAAGGCCTTGCCGGCAGAACCGGGTGCCCGGGAAATCGAGGGTTTGCAACAAGCGCTCGACAAGGCGCATGTCGCCTTGAAGGGCATGCTGGGCGACGCCTTGACCTGAATGGCTGGCGCGACAGGGCCGTTCAGGTTTGCGTTTTGTGCGGTTCTTCGCGGCTTGGCGGGAACGGATTTGATGTCCGGGATCGGACGAGCAGAGCCTGATCGTGGCCATCGAAGGCGGCGGCGATGGTGTCCCCGGGTGCGGCGAACCCGTCTCCGGCGCTTCCGTTTCCACCCCCGGCGGATCGCGACGTAGGGCGGAACCCGAAGGGCTTCCGCCATGTCCGCACCGGCGGCGCAAGCCCTTCGGGTTCCGCCCTTGCTGGCGACAGGGCCGTTCAGGTTTGCGTTTTGTGTGGGGGTTCAGAGCGCGTTCAAGGCATCGCGTACGGCATTGAATTGTTGATGTGCCGTGGCCGCGAGTTCCGCGCTTCCCTCAAGCTTGTCGTCGCGTCCGCGATATTCCAGTTCGCGAGCGCTTTCCGACAAGGCCATCGCGCCCATGTTGGCGCTGCTGGATTTGAGGGAGTGTGCGGCGAGACGTAATCCCGCTCCGTCGCCGGACGCGATGGCGGCATCCATGTCGGCGAGCAACTTAGGGGTTTCCGTCAGGTATGCGTCGATCAGTACCTGGAATTTGTCGTCCATGATTTCGCGCAAAACGTTCAGCGTGTCCATGTCCAGAGGAGCGGCGGCAGTCATGTTGGTGGGCTCGGGTTCGTTGTCGGTGTCGTCCGCTTCGGCGTCGGGCTTGTGATCCAGCCAACGCTCGAGCATGTCGTGCAGTTCCTGAAGTTTAACCGGCTTGGACAGGTAGTCGTCCATGCCCACGGCGATGCAGGTTTCCCGGTCGCCGCTCATCGCATTGGCGGTCATTGCGATCACCGGAAGGTGTCGGGTGCCTTGCTCCCGTTCCCGTAAATTCCGTGTGGCTTCAAACCCATCCATTACTGGCATCTGACAGTCCATCAGAACGAGGTCGAATTTCTCCTCGGCGATCATTTCCAGGGCCTGTTCGCCGTTTTCGGCAATGCGCACTTGAACGCCAAGTTTGTCGAGCATGCCTCGCGCGACCTGCTGATTGACGAGGTTGTCCTCGGCGAGCAGGACATGACCGTGCAACCGACCGACCTTGGGTCGAGGAACGCTGTCGGCACGATGGTGCGACCCGTGGCGCCCACTGAGTTCCAGAAGGATGTCGTGGATCACGCCTTGGCGAACCGGTTTTGTCAGCGCATAGCGGACGCCGATGGATTGCATTTCTTCGGCATCGAGACCGGTCGAACTGATCATCACCAGGTCGGTATCGGCCAAGCTTGGGTCTGCCTTGATGTAGGTGGCGAGCGTGCCGCCGTCGAGATTCGGCATCTGCATGTCAAGCAGGGCGATCTGATAGGCACGATCGTCCGCGACGCTTTGACGGAACAGATCGAGCGCCTCAAACCCGTCGAGTGCGGTATCGAACTCGACACCCCAGGTGGACAGGTAATGGGACAGGATGTCCAGATTGGTCTGGCTGTCATCGACCACCAGCACACGGACGCCGGTCAGATCGTGGATCTGGTCGCCATCGGTACCCGCCGATGCCAGGACCTTGAGCGGGAGTTCGAACCAGAACCGGGAACCTTCGCCGAGCTTGCTGTCCACGCCCATTTCGCCGCCCATCAATTCCACCAACTGCTTGGAGATGGCCAGGCCGAGGCCGGTGCCGCCGAAGCGACGGGTGGTGCTGCCGTCGGCCTGGGCAAACGGTTGGAACAGGTTGTCGATGGTTTCCCGACTCATACCGATACCGGTGTCCTGGATCTCGAACCGCAAACGCTGGTCCGGGCTTTCCGGCAGCGCGGTGACACGGACCACGACTTCACCGTCGCCGGTGAACTTGATCGCGTTGCCGATCATGTTGGTCAACACCTGACGTAGCCGCGTCGGGTCGCCTTCCACGCTCTGCGGGATGTCCGAGGGCACGAAACAGGCGAGTTCGATTTGCTTCTGTTGCGCGGGGGCGCTGAACAAGGTCGCGACATCCTCGGTGGCGGCACGCACGTCGAAGGGAATGCGCTCGATCTGCATCTTGCCGGCCTCGATCTTGGAGAAATCGAGGATGTCGTTGATGACGGTGAGCAGGCTCTCTGCAGAGCCATGTGCGACGTTGATGTATTCGATCTGCTTTGCCGTCAACTCGGTCTGGGAAAGGATGTCGAGCATGCCAAGTACCCCGTTCATCGGGGTGCGGATCTCATGGCTCATGTTGGCCAGGAACTTGGATTTGGCTTCAGCGGCGCCGATTGCGGCGCGGCGTGCCTCTTCGGCGGCCATGCGGGTGCGATCTTCAGCGACCGCCAGGCCCAGCATCTCGCCGATCAGCTGATAGTTTTCCAGCAGGGCAGGATCGTCGCCCGGGACCGACTCGGTGAAAATCTGCAACTGGCCCTGTACCTGATGGGCATGGTTGATCGGGATGAAAACGGCGCCATGTTCCCGATTGCCATAGGCGACAGACAGGCATTGGCAGGATTCGATCACCTGGACCCGTTTCTGATCGTTGCCGGGCTGTTCATCGCGCCAGTTCGCAGCGAGCTTGTCGCTATCGCCGATCAGGATGTCGCGCTGCGATCCGTCTTCGTTACGCAGCGTAGCGACACCGTTGACCGGCAATTCGGGGCCGTCGATCGCGTGACTGATGCGCGTGATGACCGCACGCAGCCGGGTGTCGATGGATTCGCCCGACTGCAGCAGGGCGGCGATCTCCGCACGCAACCGTGTGGCGTTGGCTTCGATCTCACGAAGTCGTTCATTGGCGACTTCATCGCTGATGTCGCGCTGCACTGCGATGTACCCAAGCAACACCCCGTTGTCGTCGGTATATGGGGTAATGGTGGTCTGAGCCCAATACAGGCGACCGTCGGGATTTTCCTCCGTATGGCGGCGGCGGTTGCGAAGTCGGCCACTCCATTGGCGTCCGGCGTGCAAGGTGTCCCACATCGACTGATAGGTGGTCGATGGGGTGTAACCGCTACGCAGGATGTTGGTGCTCTGACCCCGGGCGGCCTCGATACTCCAGCCGGTGATGTCGGTGAACGCCTGATTGGCGTAATTGATGCGTGCCTCCGGATCGGTAATGAAAATGGCGTCGGCACTGGCGCCAATGGCCTTGCTGAGGCGACGCAGATCGCGCTCCGACGCCAGACGATCCCGAATATCCCGCAGAGTCACGCCAAGGCCGGTGATTTCGCCACCTTGCGTGATTGGAAACAGCAACAAGGCGATCGGAAGGGTGCTGCCGTCGTGCTGATTCAGGTGGGCGTTGTCGTCACGCAGGGTTTCACCTGCGCACAGACGATCGGTCAATTCGCGTGCGTCCAGGCGCTTCCCGTTCTCGTGAAGCGCAATGCGCTCAAGCAGTGGCTGACCATGCGGGTCCAGACCCAGGATGTCGATCGCAGCCGGGTTGCTCGCAACCACCTTTCCATCCAGTTCGAGCTGGCAAAAGCCATCGGAAAACGCGTTGATGATGGCGCTGAGGTGATCGCGTTCGGCGGCAACCCGACTTTCCGCACTGGCCTCGACGCGCGCGTAAAGCTCCTGCATCTCGTGGGAAGACACTTCCAGCGAGCGTTGCAGCAGATACATGTCCTGACGGGCATCGACATAGGCCTGGCTGATGCGCTCCAGGAATTGCTGCCACTGGGCCGGGTCCGCCGGTGCGGTGTCCGGGTCGAGACGCAGACGCCGCAACTGGCGGACGAGAGTGGGATGCAGTGCCATTGACAGGTGGCGGTTCAGACTTCGTGGAAGGTGGTGAGCGTCATGGTCTGATTGTGCAAGTCACAGGTGCCGGTCGCATATGGGGAGAGCTCGCCGTAGGAGTAGAAGCCGATCTGTCGGGTGTTGTCGGGGAAGATGGCTTGCGTCGCCTCGATTTCTTCCTCCGACCCTTCGCCCAGGACCATGCGCCGTCCGACACAGGAGATTGCGACCGCCAGCATCGGTTCACCCTCCGGGATTGCGTCTTCACCCCGATTGGCGGTCATCAAGGCGGCGTTTTCCGCGCCTTCGACCAATTGGTCGAAGTTGGCGCGCATCAACTGCGCCATCCAGCCCTGGGGGATGTCGCCGGCGAAGGTCATGGATTGCTGATCTTCATCGACGGCGAGAATGGTGCGCACCAATTGCTTCTCGGCATCGCGGTTTTCACGCAAGGCGAGCGGGAAACGCAGACCCGTTGCCGGGAGACCGGCGGCCAGTTCGCCCAGGTATTCCTTGTACAGATTCAGCGCCGGTTTGCCGTCGAGCTCGTACAGCACGTTGGCTTCCGATCGGGTTACTTTGCGTTCCGGGCCAAAGATGTCCCAACCGCCTTTTGACCCGTGGCCGACGCGGATATGGTCGCCGTAGAACCCGATTGCGGTGACGTGCAACGAGGCCGGAGCGCGATCTGCGATCACCCAGGTGCGGGCGAATCGGTCGCCGTCGCCGGCGAGACCGCCGGTGACCACGACCTGATCCGAAACCCGGTCGTTGATGCCGCGCACCAGGTCGCTGCCATTCACCGACAAGCCATCGGAGAGCACGAACACGGCGCGCAGGTCATCGGCGGTAAGTTGGTCGGCGAGCTTCGTTCCGGCGTCGTAGGAGCTGGTGTTGTCATCGAGTCTGGCGAGGGCTTTGCGGATACGGCTGCGATCAAAACGGGTGACGGCCACCGCGACGGTATCGTCATCAATCCGGGTGCCGAGAATTTCACCGGATGTGGAGCAGCCCATCATGATTGCACCGGGGTAGGCGGAGGCCAGCTCAGCGATGGGGGCAGGGTTGTCGAGAAGCGTGCTGCCACCGAATGCGAGAACCAGGGTGTCGGCACTGTCCAGAGCGGTGTCGAAGGGCTGCGACCATCCATCAACGACCGAGTGGCGATAGGTTTCAATACGCATGTGATCCTCGCTGCAAGAACGGTGGGCGAAGCTGCAAGGCTAAACCCGAAGTGGCGCGCTAACCAGTGTGCGGGGCAACAGAGTTCGATGCGGCACTCATGCCGGATCGGGGCGGATGGTCAGCCATTGAACAATCAGTTATACAAGCACCATGCCGAAACATCTCAATGACAAACTGGTGGTGGCGATTTCCTCGCGCGCCCTGTTCGACCTGGACGAGAGTAACCGGGTCTTCGAAGAACAGGGATTGAAGGCCTATTGCGACTACCAGATCGAACACGAAAACGATGTGCTGGCTAAAGGCGGCGCATTTGCCTTGGTCGAGAAGCTGTTGGCGCTGAACAAGGATCGCCCCAAACATCCCCGGGTCGAGGTGATCCTGCTGTCGCGCAACAGCGCCGATACCGGCCTGAGGGTGTTCAATTCGATCCAGCACTACGGTCTGGGAATTACCCGCGCCGCGTTTACGGGCGGCAATCGCCCCTATCGCTATGCCGGCGCATTTGGGGCACATCTGTTCCTTTCGAGTCACCCGGACGATGTGCGGAACGCCCTGGGCGCAGGTATCGCCGCTGCAACGGTGTTTCCGCGCAAGGCGGCAGGGGCGGGCGAAGGCGATCCGGGACAACTGAGCATCGCTTTCGACGGTGATGCGGTATTGTTCTCGGACGAGGCCGAGCGTGTCTATCAGGAGCAGGGGCTGGATGCGTTCAGCCGCAGCGAACAGGAATTTGCCGACAAGCCGCTGGAAGTCGGCCCATTCCGCATTTTTCTCGATGCCTTGCATCGTATCCAGGCCGAATATCCGGCGGAATCGTCGCCCATTCGTACTGCGTTGGTGACGGCGCGCGCCGCCCCGGCGCACAAACGGGTGATTCTCACGCTGCGTCACTGGGGCATTCGCATCGACGAAGCGGTGTTCCTGGGCGGCATGGCCAAGGGTGAGTTCCTGAAAGCGTTTGGCGCCGACATCTTCTTCGACGATCAGCCTGGGCATTGCGAGAACGCGGTCGAACACGTCGCCGCCGGGCATGTCCCCAGCGGTGTGGTCAACGGCTGAACCTGGAATGTCCGCACGGCGCCGGGGAAAGCGGAACGGGTTCGTCCAGTGGCTATTGGCGGTCTTGCTGTTGTGGCAGCTAACTGCCTGTGGGTCGAATGAAACGGGGAGAGACACGATGTTGCAGGTCGGTGAAGCGGTGCCGGAACTTGTCCTTAACGATCAGGAGGGCAAGGCAACGACGCTCTCGGACTTGATCGGCGAGACCGGCCTGATCGTGTATTTCTACCCGGCGGACTTCACCCCGGTCTGCACCCGGGAGGCTTGCACCTTCCGCGATCAATGGCCCGATCTCACGGCCCTGGGCGTGCGCGTCGTCGGTATCAGCCCGCAGGACGAAGGCAGCCACGCGCGTTTTGCCGCAGAGCATGAACTGCCGTTTCCGTTGCTGGCAGACCCGGAAAAGGTCGCGATCAAAGCCTTCGGAGTCCAGGGGCCGTTGGGTATCGGCGTACGTCGGGCGACGTTCCTGGTGGGCAAGGATGGCAAGGTGAAGGCGAGAGCTGTGGCGGATTTCTTTCTTGGCGACCACAAGGCGCTGATCGAGCAGGTGTTGCGCGGCGGCGAGGCGGGACATTGACATGGCCCTGGGGGCAACCGTGTTCCGTTGTGAGTTGCAGGTCTCGGATATGGATCGCGGCTATTACGCGACCCACGATCTGACGGTTGCGCAACATCCCTCGGAAACCGACGAACGCATGATGGTGCGCATCCTTGCTTTCGCCCTGCACGCCGACGAGCGGCTCAGTTTCACGCGCGGGATCAGTACCGATGACGAACCGGATCTGTGGTTACGCGCGCTGAACGACGACATCGCGCTCTGGATCGAGCTGGGCCAGCCCGACGAAAAGCGAATCCGCCGCGCCTGCGGTCGAGCGCGAGGTGTGGTCGTTTACGGTTACCAGGCTCGTGCGGCACGGGTCTGGTGGGAACAGATCAAGGGCAAACTCAGCCGCTTCGATCATCTGCAGGTGCGGGTGTTGGCCGATACGGTCGCGGCGGAACTCGGCGTTCTGGTGCAACGCGGGATGCGCTTTCAGGTGATGATCCAGGATGGCGAAGCCTGGGTTTCCGACGATCGCCATCAGGTTCGAGTGACCTGGGAGTCCCTGAAGTAGATCGATCCCGGCGTGTCTCAGGGAACCTCTGATTGAATCAGGCACGGTTCAGCGGAATGGCTGAAATTGTCTCTTTCAAGGCGCGGAACGCAGGTAATAGCCGGTCTATTGCCAAGTTTCGCAACGCAGAAAGCGGCGATTTCAGGCTTCAGATGTCCGTGAATGATTCGATCAGAGGTTCCTCAGGGCAGGTGACGGATCAACGCGTCCAGGTCCTGAAACTCGGCAATCTCGAATGCGGAGAGCACGACGTCGAAACCGCCGTCCGCGCGTGCGCTCAGGACGATCGGATATTGATAACCGGTCGCACCGTATCGAGCCTCGAACTCATCGCGGTGCAGAAACTGCAAGGGCCGCTTGCTGTGCTCGCGCCACGCTTTCCAGGCCGCGCGTTCCCGAAATACCCCGTGGGTCAGGTGGCACAGGTCACAGTTGTAGGTGCGCGGGCTGAGCAGTTTATGGCCGATGTCGAGCCACGCATTCAGGCGCCCGCTGTCGGCGTTGTAAACGAAGATGAGGGGGAGTGCCGAGTCCGTCATGAAGGTTTCCTTGGCTTACGCCCTCATCAGATCTGTGCGCATCGCCGATGTTTGCGCTCAGTCGGTGTCGTAGCGGATCGCGACGACCCAATAGCGTTGCGACCCGTTGGGGGTGGTCACCGCGACTTCATCATCCAGTCCCCGACCGAGCAGGGCGCGGGCAACCGGTGAGTCAATGCTGATCCAGCGTTGCGCCGGGTCGAATTCATCGGCCCCCACGATACGGTGCGTGACTTCGTTACCCGCTTCATCTTCCAGCGTGACCCAGGCGCCGAATCGGACTTGATCGAGGTCGTCCGGGTTTTCCCGGACCACATGCAGCTTCGGCAGGCGCACCTGCAGATACCGAATGCGGCGGTCGATCTCGCGCAGCTCCTTTTTGCGGTAGATGTATTCCGCGTTTTCGGATCGGTCACCTTCTGCGGCGGCAGCGGTCACGGCTTTGGTGACCTCCGCACGGCGCGTCCACAAAGCCTTGCTCTCGGCTTGCAGTGCCGCGAATCCGGCGGCGGTGATGTACGGCGATTTTGGCGACGCAGGGGGACGATAGCGGCCCATGACAAATGCTCACAAACAGATGGGCGAAGTGTGCTCGGGGCATCGCACTTTGCAAAGCATCCGCGCACCGTCATTCCGGCAACAGCCGAACGAGCTTCCCGTCGTCGGCGTCGGTAAGCAGGTAAAGATAGCCGTCAGGTCCCTGGCGCACGTCGCGGATACGCCCCAGTTCATCCTTGAGCAGGCGTTCTTCGTGGACGACGCGTCCATTCTCGATTTCCAGGCGAACCAGCAGGCGGAACTTGAGCGAACCGACAAACAGATTGCCACGCCATGACGGAAAGCGGTCGCCGTCATAGAACGTCATGCCGGACGGCGCAATCGACGGCACCCAGTAATACAACGGCTGGGCCATCCCGGATTTCGCCGTGCCTTCGCCGATTGGCGTGCCGCTGCCGTAGTTCACGCCGTAGGTGATCACCGGCCAGCCGTGATTCACGCCCGCCTTCGGAAGGTTGATTTCGTCTCCGCCTTGCGGGCCATGCTCGTGCGTCCAGAGCTCGCCGGTAAATGGATTCAAGGTGGCGCCCTGCATGTTGCGATGGCCGTAGCTGTATATCTCGGGAAGCGCGCCGGGGATATTCACGAACGGGTTGTCGGCTGGGATGCGTCCATCATCGTGAAGGCGGATCAGCGACCCGGCGTGGTCGCCCAGGTCCTGCGCCCGATCCATCTCCCCCCGGTCGCCCAGGGTGATGAACAGATGGTTCTCCCGGTCGAATGCCAACCGGGAACCGAAGTGATAGGGCGTGCCCGTCTTGGGCAACAGCCGAAACAGCACCTCGAAATCGGTCAGGGTCATGCCATCGAGACGACCCCGACCCACGGCGGTGCCGTAGCCGTCCCGCCCGGCTTCTGCGTAGGAGATATAGAGCCAGCGATTCTGCGCAAATTGCGGATGCGGCATCACCTCGAGCAGACCGCCCTGACCGTGTTGCCGGATCGGCGGCAGGCCACGGATCGATTCCGCCAGCAAATCCCCTTTGGCATCGATCATCCGCAGGTGTCCGCTGCGTTCGGTGACCAGGGTCCGGCCATCCGGGAGAAACGCCACCGACCAGGGATGGGACAGGCCGTCCGCAACGACCTGATATTGGAAGGATTGGCGTTCGCTGTCGATCGCCAACGCAAACGATGGCAGGAAGGCCAGGAGCATTAGAATGCGGGTCATGACGAGGGTTCCGGAATCAAGACGATGCGCTCAAGCGTAAACGGTATGGCGCGCCCTGCTGACGCAGTAAATTGGGCAGTAAACTGGACCGCATGAACAAACTCATCATCGCGGCTCTGGTCGGTGGCGTATTTGCGGGTGGCATGCTCGCACCAGAAAGCTGGCGCAACGCCGTTCAGGATCAGCTCAACAAGGTGACCGGCAAGGCCCCGGCCAGCGCGCCCGCTCCGGCCTCGACCGCAACGGCCGGAAAGGACGCGCCGCCGCCGGTCAAATACGCCGACATGCAACGCCCGCTCAGTCTCGCGAAGGGCGAAAAGCTCGGTCTCGGCTTGGGTCTGTATGCCAGCACACCAGGTGGAGACGCACTCGCTGGCACGGTGGCCAAGCTCGGATATGCTCTGCAATTCGTCGCCGTGCAGGACGACAGCGGGTCCGTTTGGCAGATGCTGATTGCCGGGGAATACGACAATGCAGACGATGCGGAACGGGATCGCTCCATCCTCGCAGACGCCCTGCAAGGTGTGGCGGCCCCGGAAATCGTCCTGATCCCGCCACCGCCCGCAAAGAAGTGACGCAGCAAGGCTGCGCATTCGGTCGATCAGCGGCTGAATCGCCCGCGTAATCGATGCGCGGTTTTCCACCCGGCCTGGGTGTGATCGGAAACGAAGCAGATCTTTACCTCCGCCATGCCCCGACTCCCGAACCAGACGCAAACCTGCGCGTCCTGACGATTCCGACAGATGTACCAACGTGCGTCCCCGTTCGCGAAACCCCAGGAACCGACTCTCAGGACGCACAGATCGGCCTCGCCGGGGTGATCGACCAGGGCCGCGCGGATGTCCGCCATGCCCATGTCCCGAGTCTGATAGACGCGCGCCATGCGTGTCAGTGCATCCCGTTCTGCGTGGGAGTAGGGCGGCGGCGGATGGGTGAGAAAGACTCAGCCATTGGAACGCCGCAAAGAGGACGATGACGAGCTGGATGACGAACTCGATGACGAGCTCGATGACGGGCTGGGTGATGGACGACCGTTGCCACCGTGATAGGCGTGGATCTGTTCGACCTCCCGGAGATTGTCACGCATCGTACGCAGGTCCCTGGCCGGAGGGGTCTTGCTGCTCGTGCCCCGACCCAGTGTTGGATTGGATTCGATGCCCGGTTTCTGCCCGCCGAATGGCACACCCGGCATACCGGAAACGAAGCTGTTCTCACCCATCGCCTTGATGAAGGTGTTACCACAGTTGCGGCAGACCTGGTTGGGGATGCTGGTCACCATCGCGATCAGGTCGGATTCATCACGCAGCGCGCTGTTGCGTTCCTGCTCATGAAGTGCCAGCACCATGGGTTCGGAATGGTAGGTCTGGGCCGCCGTCGGGGTATTGCCGAGGGCTTCGGCGGTCTCGATGGCGTGGTGGAACACGGACTCCTTGTCCGATGTGCTCATTTTCCCCAGGCCTTTACCGGAGAATCCCGATGCGTGGGTGGTGCGGGTCAATTGGAAACCGCCATCGGCAAATTCCACCTTGCCGATGTCCGAGGCAACCGCATTGATGCTGTCGGTGGTGTCGTTCGATTTTTTGGCCCGGGTGGACAGCTTTTGAATGGCTTGGGTGTAGGCGTCGCTGAATTCGTCGCTATCACCGCCTTGGCGAAGGGCTTCGGAGGTGGCGAACGATGAAAACCGGAACGTCGAGACGCTGCCGTCTCCGGGGTTGACGACCGATCCGCTGACCGAACCCCGGCGAGAGCGGTACAGCCTTCCCGACGCGCCTTGCCCCCAGTTCTGACTGACCCCGGTGTCGGTCGTCAGTCCGGTTGCCGTTCGGTACGCCTCCGCCTGCGCTTCCGACGCGAAGCGGATGGTCGAAAACTCATGCCAATGCGCGCCTTGGCCACTGACCGGGGAGCCATCTTCGATCAGGTCGTCGAGCGCGTAAGTCCGGTTGGCGTTCAGCGCGATCCTGGGAACGGAGAAGGAACTGGAATCGACCGATGGTGTTTGCGCCAGGCGGCTGACAGTGCGCGACCGTTGACTCAGCGAGGACGACGAAAACGACGAGTACGAAGATGACGATGAAGACGACAAGGACGATGACGATGAAGACGATGAAGACGACGAGGACGAAAACGATCCCAAATCCATGAACATCGGTGGCGGAGAAGGCGACCGGCGCTGTTCACCCAGCGTCACGAAACCGGATGACCGCGTGGTGCTGCGCCCGCGTCGTGGTGCTATGGGCTGAAACCCGGATGAGGACTGGGGTTGAGGCGCTGGCGCGACGCTGAGCGGGCTTATCGTGGTCTGGTTGCCAGCTTGCGCGTAGGTTTTGCGTGGTCTTTTCCTGGGCCCCTCCACACTCGCCAGCTCGCTGGCGTTCCCGCTTTGGAATGGGATGGAGCGGGGCGTCTTTTTACTGTTGGACGCCGATTCGAAGGGGTTGCGTCCGCTGCTCACAGGACGGGACCGAGGCCGGATCGGGCCACCTGAAACGGTCGGTATCGCCCATACTGCGGGACATGAACGACGAAGATCCGACTCCCAAGACCGTGAAGATCGGCGAGCGCACCTATCAACTGGTCAAACGCGCGGACGGCGCCGGCATGGAACTGGTGCGTGCGCACCCGGACGATACGCTCGACGAGGATGCCGAGCGGCGTCGGGTTGGTGCGGTGGCGGCGTATGAAGGTTATCGTTCTTCGCCGCGTGCGCACGCGCCGGCGAACATCGACCAACCCCTGGATAAGCGGACCGAGACCGTTCTCTCGCACCAAGCCGATTCGGAAACCCGCGCCATGTTGAACGGGGCGGTGCAGCCGCCGCCGAATCGAGGCCGGAAATAGCGGGCTGATCGGAAGCATTAGCGTTTTACCCGGAAAGGTTGGCTTACGCGTCTTCCGAAAGCACCCGGTGTCTCCCCGGATACCGGGGCCGCAGGGGCAACGGCAGCCTTGGGCAACAGGTAGTCGCCACCCGCTGCGGCGAATGGCTTGGCGGGATCCGGTGCCGTCGAACGCCGTGGTGAGGTTGGGACAGCGGGGGCAAGTTCGCGGTGAAAACCCGGTGGCGCACCTTTGTTGAGCTCATCGAAACTCAACTGGATGGTTTTTCGTAACGCAGTCCGTTCAACCGGTGGGAGCGCTGCGAATCCCTGATTGACCATGCTTTTCGCCGTTTCCCGATTTTTTTCCCAAGGGGTCAGCGCAGATTGGTCGCGCAGTTTGGTGGTATCGACCGCAGAACGCGCCTGGGCACCCGGCGGTCGTGAAGCCAGCAGCACTGCGCCGGCAAAAACCGAGTCCGCTTTTGCCGACCATTTTTGGGCCAAGGCGCGAGCAAAAGCACGACGTCGGAGGTGGTGCCCTTCGGCTTGCCCGGTGGTGGGGCCACCGGCATGGGAATGAAAGGCGACATCGCCGCCGGGGAGTGCCAGAAGCGTGTTGGCGGTATCGGTACGGACCCCTTCCGCTGCGGAATAAAGATCGTCGGCACGCTTGCGTTTGTATCCGGTGAATTTGCCGCCCAGCGAAGGAAGGGTTCCCCCAGGGATGCTCGATGAAGAACCGGCCATGTCGCTAAGCAGCTTGGTCTGCGTGTCGGTTGGCAGGATCTCGTCGTAGCCGCTGGTGTGCGTTTTGCTGGCTACCCAGCCGGATGCAAGCCGCCGTTTTTTTAACGGAGGAGGCGCGACCAAATCACTGGATGCGATATGGGCGCGTGCGCTGGTCGGCCAAGTGTCATCGGGGTCAAGTGCGCTCACTGGTCACCAGCTCCGTATGATTTGCCGAGCTTGGATGGCGTCCATGGGGGTCTAGTTGCGCGGAATCGGCGTTCTGGCGTTCATGCGCGGCCCGATTGCGACCTGTCGGACGTTGACGGCGTCGGTCGTGGTGATCTTGGTGAACGCCCGCATGCGTTGACGCAAGGTGTCGGACACGCCCATCGATTCCGGTTGCGGCGCCGGGGCAAGTTGCCGCATGGCGTTGCCGACTTCCATATCGCGCAGGGGTTGCTTGATGGACTCGAGCTGCTGCGTGAGCGGACCGAGCTTGGCGGTCTGCCGCTCGACTGCGTTCTGGAAGCGGTCGTGACGCTGAAGGTTTTCGGTGCGCTGCTTGAGCTTGGTCGTGAACCCATCGGGGCCGCCACCGTGGCGCGATGGCAGCGAGGAGTTGCTGTCCCCCTGATACCCGCTGACCCGGACCCGCTGATCGGTTTGCAGCGTGTCCAGTTGCCCGGAAACCTGCCCGGCGAAGGTTTGCGTCAGGTCTCGCTGGCGCGTGTCCACGTCGTCGCGCGACACGGTTCCGCCGGAGCCGCAGGAGGTCATGCGGACATCGAGACCGGGGCTGTCGATCGACTTGAAGATGTTGTGGATGTTGGTGCCGATCTCCGTCGCGGTATGACGGACCTTGAACCCCCTTTGCATGCGCACGGTGGTCTGATGCTCGAACGGGGTGTGCTGATCGGTCTGGGGGTCAAACGTGTAGCGCATGTCGACCGGCGTCGCGCGGGTGGAAATGGCATTGGGGTTGTTGGGGCTGCCATGACCTTTGACGAAGAGAACATCGGGGTTGCGGTTGTCCTGATTGTTGAATCCGCCCGCGTCCGGATTGACCACATGCACGTTGTGGATGGCTGACGAAAGCGCTCGATATTCACGCTGCAGCGACAGCTTCTTCCGATTCGACAGGCCGCCTTTGAGCAAGGTGTCCATGACCTCGGTATGGCGCAGCTGATACCTGGTGCGCACCATGGTTTGTGCTTCGACGGTATCGACGAAAACCGAGCCGGGCCGAAATTCGTTGTTGCCGGAAAAGCCCATTTCATGCAGCGCTGCACTGCGGTGATTGGTATCGAACGCCGAGAGTCCTGGCAGATAGACGTGACGTTTCGCGCGGGTGTCATTGGCCATGATTTGAGTTCCTTTTCAATGTAGGTGAGTGCGTTATCAGACCTGTCGCCGTGCATGGGAGCGGCGGACCAGCATGACGTTGTCCTGGGTGCCGGTCGGTTCGGGGCGATTCCAGCGACGTGCGCTGGCTTTACGCGGTTCACCGACGACATCCGGGAGGCGTCCGACCTGGGTGTTGGTCATCTTGTTGAGTACGCGTGTGGTCTGCGGGTCCGCCCCCAGCGTCAGAGGCGGTGTCGAGGTCTTGATCGGGGTATGCGGGTCCACCGCCTGCACCTTGCCGGTCATGTGCTGCTTGATGGCGTCGAAATGGGTTCGGTCAGCGGCGCTTGGGATTGCATCGGTCTTGTGGGCGCCGAGCTTGATTGCGGTATGAAACCCAAACCGGTCGTAGCCGTATTTATCCGTGCCGTATTTCGCGATGAAGGTGCGATTGGTATCGCCTTGATAGCCATGCACGACGGGGGTGAAACCGGCTTGTCCGGCAGCGCCCTTACGGGCCTCGATCTGGGCCTTCACGGAGCCGGCGAAGGTCTGATCGGCGGGGGTTTCGGTCACCGCATCCTGGGCGTCCACACCGAAACTGCCACCGCCGCCGCAGGAGGTGATGCGCACGTCGAGACTGTTCGTGTCCAGGGTCTTGCCGATGGCCAGCACATTGGTCGCGACGCGTTGCGCGGTGTGCTGCTCGTTGAGCAATACCCCCGGGCTGTGCCAATCCACACCTCCTCCCGGCGCCCCGAACGTGCTGGGGCCTTGGGTCGTCAGTTCGTCCGACGTGGTATTGCGCGCGGTGATGTAGTTGGCGTTGCCCGCGTTGCCGTGGCCTTTCACATAAAGCTTGTCGCGGGTGCCGCCACGCGGTTGGGTTTGCGCGGGTAACGGATCGCTGAGCGTGCGGATGTTGCCGGCGGTCAGGGCATGTTCGATGCCCGCCAGTTCGCGGAGCTCGCCCTGGCTGCGGTTGCCGAGCGGTTTGGCTTCGATGGCCTGTTTGCGCGTCTGCAGATGGGCCTGAACCTGGCCGATATGGTCCTGTTTCTCGACGAAGATGAAGCCAGGGGTGAAGTCCTTGTCGCCCCGTCCGCTCCAATATTCCTTGTCGGCACGCAGTTCCATGCTGGCGGCGCGCACATGGTGGGCATCGTTCGCGCCGATACCTGGCAGGTAAACGTGTCGTTGAGGGTTTCTTTCGGTAACGGCGGACATGATGAGGATTCCTGTGGAAGGATCAGTATTTGCCTTTCTTCTGCCACGCCAGCACGGCGTGTTCCGAGCTTTCGAGGGTCCCCCGGTAGCCTTTCTGGGTCTTGCCTTCGTAGGAGCGCGCCATCTGCAGCGCGCTACGGCCTTCCCAGTTGGGTGGGTTATCCCCGGTCAGCTCTTTGGAGATCAGTCCCTGCGCGGCGTGGGCGCGAACCTCGGAAAACAGTTTGTGCGTGTCCTGGGTGAGGTCGAGAAAGCCCGACAAATGGTCATGCGCGTGCTTCAGCTCGTGTCCGAGCGCGCTGGGGTCGTCCGGCATCATGACCGAGACCTTGTTGGCCTTCGGGTCGTAATGCGGCGCGATGCCAGGGTGATATTCCATGGTCAGCGGCTTGAAACTGTTGGCCAGCTTCACCCGGGCGATGTTCTCCGGGGCGTGCTCGGGCGCCAGGTGGCCAAAGGGAAAGGCACGCTGATAGGTGTCCACGGCGCTTTGCACCGTGTTCTGTACCCGTTGCTGCAGGGCGGACAACAAGCCGGTGTCGAGCTGTTCAAGGGTGGGCGATTGCGTCTTGGCGCTGCGCAGGCGCTCGGTGACGTCGTCCACCTTCGTGTATTGCTTCGGCGCGACTTTCGCCATCAGTTCCTTGCGCGAAACGCTGACGGCCTTTTGGGTCGTCGGGTGCATTACGAAGGTCCGACCACGGATTAGATAAGACATGAGATAGTTCCTTTAAATGTCTGATAATCAAGGATCAAGGCTTGATCTTTGGGAGTAGGCCGGTTATCTGGACCGGGTTTGAATGGGGCGCCGAAACCTCCGTATCACGCTGCGCGCCACGGGCGTAGGCGGCGCGTGAATACGTGGATTCCGCGCCTTTGCTGCGCAGTTCCTGGCGGTATTCGGCGGTGGTCGAGTAGTGCTCGCCGCGTGCCTTCGGGTTGCCGCTGAACTTGGTCACGCCCGGAAGCGGGCCGGCGTTGCGACCGCCGTTGTAAGTCATGCTGTTGCGCTCCGCCCACTCGTCGTGCGCGCCGTGCTGGACCTTGTCGTCGGTGTGCACGCGCAAGGCCGTGTAGGTCTCATCCGGGCCATGCGGTCGGGCGGTCTCGCTGAAGCTGCGCAAGTGCGCGTTGAGCGCCTCGATGTACTCCGGCGCCGGGACCTTCTGGCCACCCCGGTCCACGCGTTGCAGGTCGATGTCGCCGTGCACGGTGTTGCCGTGCTTGTCGCGCACCACCGAGGCCGGGTCGTCGAAGCCCAGGCCGGAATGGTCGTCGAGCGCGTTGCCGGGGCCGGTGACCACGAGTCCCGGATGGTCGCCGGTCTTGTCCGTCTTGTTGTACAGCCCGGCGGGTTTCGGTCGCGTGCCCGTCTTGCCAACGTGGGGGAGACGGGTCGGGCCGCCGTCGCGCACGTACACGTCCGCCCCTTTACGCACCGCGAAGGTCCGCAGCGCCGTCGCCTCCTTCGGCGTCATGCCGATCTCGTGCGGTGGCGGCGGCGCGTGCGGCGGCACCAGCACCCCGGGCTTGTCGAGAATCCGCCGCGTTCTGGGGCTCATCGACGGCGCCCCGGACAGCGAACCCAGGCTGTCCGACGGCGGTGGCGGCGTGGGCTTCTGGGCACGCATCGGCGGCGCCCCGGACAGCGAGGAGAGCGAACCGGAACGGGTGTTCGAGTTCGCGCGCGCGTCCGGGAGTGACGCCAGTGACGGGAAATGGTGCGAGGTACCGCCTTTGGGTGCGTTGCTCATGATGTGGTCCGTGAATGCACTATTGCGATGGGGTTGGCGAGCGTGTGGCATGGATCACGTCGCCGATCGGCAGGTTCCAATTGGATGTCGAGCAGAAAATGCGCATGAGCATGGCTCTAATTCTTGGAGGCCGAAACAGCGTGCAACTCACGGAGTAACGGTTGGTTAGGGTTGTTAGCCGCAGTGCGGTCGAGCAATGCCGTCGTGTTGCCGGGCTGTCTGTCGGGTAGTTGAAAAGGAGTTCTGTCAAAGTCGAGAGGCAGGTCTATGGCTAATGGGAGCGGTGGTCGCCGCGGGGGCGGTGTGGGGGTGCGGTTGTCCGACCACTTTGGAGTGGTAGCGGGAGGGGTGCGTGGTTGACCTTGAGGCAGCGTCGTGTTTTGGAGATTGTTGCTGGCGAGGAGAGCGTTTGGATTGGCCGAATTACTCGCAGATCTGGTCGCGCCTGGGCGGATATTGCGAGCGGGGATTGGTGCGAGTCGTCTAGTTGTGCGGGGAGCAGGAAGGAGGCTGGACGGCGTCGAGAGGCCAAGGCGACGCTCGACATGGTCAACGTCATCGTCGGCCTCGCTCATCGTTTGAAGGTTGACTGGACCCGCTACCAATAACGCGCCTCGGGCACGCCTATATCCATCGAGCACACTGTTCGCGGGGAACTGTCGGTTTCCATTCTCGATGCGGGTTACATGTTGCTCCCAAAAACTAATGTCGACAGAGGCATGTTCGAATGCTTCTTGTCGCGTTAGCGAGGCATGCTCGTGAGGGAGCGCCGATCGTTTGGCTTCGTTGAAGCGCTCCGGGAGATACCACCGTGGTCTGTGTTCCTCGTCAACTTGTTGTCTCCGTTCGGCAAATCTTTCTTTTATCTCCTGGTGAATTGTGCTCGCCTCGTTGGCCATATTTTGATGGTCTTCGTGTTGGCCAATTCTTCGACCGTAATTTCGCCTGGCAGGTTGGTTTGGCATCGTTGGATACTCCAATGATTAGAATTTCTCGGCTATCGACCGCACGAGACGCCAATAGGACAGAACTTTTGGTTTGGTTGGTCTCCGGTATCCGAGTGGATCGGGCGTTGGTTGCAGACAGCTTGGTTGAATACCTCTAGGTACGTCGGAGTGAGGTTATCGTTCGCTGTCGTGGCATCAGGGTCTTGCTTTGCGGGCCGTTCAACTTTGGCGTGTGCTAGGCGCGGTCGGTGAATTGCCTCTGTCGGTGCGAGCAGGCTCAACACCCGCGTCGTACTGCCCATGCGCTCGAACAGTAGGTGTGCCTCGGCTCTGAGTGCAGGAGGGGCGGGGAAATCGGATTCGGGCGACCAGCGGTACAGCCATTCGTCCCGATCGTCACTGCGAATCGCGATGTTCGTGTTGGTGAAGCCGAGCTTGGTGAGGGCGCGGATCGAGGGGATGTTGTCGGTGAATACCTTGGCGTAGCAGCAGCGCATGCCCCAGGCCTGTTCAGCCAGATCGAACAACAGCGCAGCCGCGCGCGGACCCAGGCCGAGGCTCTGGAAGTCGCTGGCGATCCAGTAGTAGAAGAAGCCGATGTCGTCGGCCATGACCAGGCTGACCGAGCCAATGAAGCCCCAGTCCGCGTGCCAGACGCCGAAGGTCATCTGGTCGTTGTAACCGCTGATCCGATCGAGCCAGCCATGCCACTGATCGTTATTGTCGAACCGAGGCAGGCAGCAGCGTTCGGCGATGTCGGGGTCGGCGTAGGCCCAGGCGAAGTCGTTGAGGTGCTGGTGTCCGAGCGGTTCCAGGCTCAGGGTGCCGTCGGACCACGTCGCATCGGGCAGCGGGAGCGGCCAGATTTTGCGCTCCCAGGCGAGGATGTCGTCCAGTACGTGCAGGGCGCGTTCGGCCTTGCGGTGCATCAACAGCAGCCGCCGGCACAGCGCGAAGGCGTCGGCGCCATGCCCGTGTCGCCACAGGGCGATCGCGACGTCGATGGCTTCATCGACGCTGGCCTCGTCGCGGGCGATGCGGGCCTGCCCGATGACGATCGCCAGGGTCAGGTCGTCGATGGCGAGGGTGAGTGCCTGAATGCGGTCGCGCAAATCCCGGCTCTCGGGCGCATGCAGCACCTCGGGTTCCCGGTCGAGCTGTACGCGCAAGGCGTTCATCAGCGTGATGCGCTCCTCGGGTGTTATGCGGGATGGGATTTCCCACTGCGCCAGCAGCGCGTGCCAGCCTGACGGATCCGGGAATGGGGCGTTCAGTGCGGCGCTCATTTCAGTGTTCCCCGCTCTTGGGTGTGCCGGCACCGCTGGCTGCCGACGTGGCTGCCGACGGGGCTGCCGACGCGGCTGCGGCGACCGCGACCGCCGGCAGGCTGGCAAAACTGTCGGCGCGCGGACGGGCTGGAAGCGGCGTCGCGATCTGCTCGTGTCCCGATTGGATGTGCTGGAAGCTTGCGGCCAGGTGCGCGGTCGAGGCCTGACTGCCGTAGACCTTCCCCGAGACATGCATGCCGTGTTCGTCGGTGAGGTTCGAGCCGAGCTCGGCGCGACACGAATGGCAGCGAATCTTGGTGCCTTGAATGTCCGCGAACGGGTAACCGCCTTGATGCAGGGCCACACCGATGTTCTGTTCCGCATGCCGGCCCGACATGCCGGATGGGTTTTTGACGATGGTGATGTCGCGCGACAGGAATTTGGCGCGGATGGCGCTCGCCAGCGCCAGGTCGTGGTGGACCTGATCCTCATCCGGCGCTCCGAGGACAGCGGCGCCTCGACGTTGCTGCTGTTCGTCATGAAACAGGAGCTTCGCGCCGATGTTGTGCAACTCGGCGGTCTCGGCGGCCGCCGCGACGGTGGCGGCACGTTGCGCCGCGCTGGCGTCGGCAGGAAGCGGGGCGGGGCCGGCGGCAGTGGCCGCCGCGAGCAGATGCGTCCCGGCCGGGGCGGCCATCGCGGCTTCCAGCCAATTCTGGGTATCGGGATTGTTGGCACTGGCGAAGACATCGAGCTCGCCATGCGCGTTCATGCCGTAGCCGAACTGGATCTCGACGGGCTCATGGGCCAGACCCGCGTTGCGGGCACCATGCATCATGACTTCGCTGAGTTGCGACAGCATCTGGGATGGCCGATGCCGGCTGAGATCGATATGACTGGGCAGTGAATCCCGTGTCATGCCGGCGCCACTTGGGTACATGCCGCCTTGAAAACCGCCGCCCAGGCCGCCCAGATGCGCTTCGCCGAGCGCGGCAACCGCGCTGGCATTGCCGGAGAAGCGTGGGAAGTGCTGCACCGCCTGGATGCGCGTCGCATGCCTTGGCGTGTTCGCGGCCAGTTCGGCGCTGCGTGTGCGAGCCATGTCGGCAAACGTGTCGGGGAAGGCGCGTGCGATCGCCGCGCGGGGTTGCATCCGCAGGATCGGCTGCTCGATCGCAGCGGGTGCCACCGCGAAGCGGGGCCGCATCGACGCAGGCATTGTCAGCGGCGTGAGCGGTCCCGCCGGCGGCGGGCGCTGGACACGTTTGGCCGCCGGGGCCGCATCGTCGTCCGCTTTTCGTCTGCCGAGGCTCATCGGTCGTTACCTGTCCTGTTACGCCTGACGGTCACGCCTTGGCGTTCTCACCAGGGTTCAGACCGAGCAGATGAAACACGTTGATCTGCCCGCCTTTTTCCAGGAACAACTCCTGATAGAGCGCACGGGTATCCATGCGACCCCAGGCGATCGCCTGACGGACGAGATACGGCACGGGGCTGTGCGGATCGGTCTGCATCAGGTAATCGGCGGCCTGGGCGAGCATTGCGTAGGCCTCCTGGCGACGATTTGGGGATGCGTGGGAAGCATTGCCGGGATGGGTCGCCTCGGTGTCGGGGTTTGGGGTCTCTGCCTCGATGGCGTCGTCGCCCGCCGTCGGGTCCATGCCTTCGGTGAATACATCGCCGCGCTGGTCCAGCTCCATGCGAATCAAGGCCTCGATCTCGTCGAGCAGGCTGTTGAGCCCGGCGAATCCCGGGGAATCGTCACCGACCAGGGCATCCAGGCTCGCATCCAGGGAATGAATGGCGGAGCGTGCCGCCCGGATCTGGGCATCCAGATCCGCGAGATGTTCGGTCGGCGTCGCGGCCAGCGCGGCGAGGAAGTGATCCTGCTTTTTGGGTTCATGCCGTCCCTTGGCGTTCGGCAGATTGGCGCGACGCCAGTCGCCCAGGGACAGTTCGCCTTGTTCCAGACGCGCATTGGTCAGAGGCAGCACCGCCAGGATGTTGGGGAATTTGTTGTCCACCCAGCGAAACAGGTTGGTGCGGTATTCGGTGTCGCCATCGGTCATGCCCGGGTGCAAGCCATCCCAGAACTGCACGCACAGCACATGCATCAAGGTCAGGCCGGGGGCCAGCGCGACCAGGCCGTGCTGATTGAGCCCGGCTTCCAGGACCCAGGCCGCCACCTGCAGGTCCTTGCTGCGCTGGCGTAACGTCTGTAAGCCGAGTTTTCCGACCAGGGACCAGTCGGCGCGCTTGAGTTCATGTTCCCAAGGCCCGAGCGGGAGGTTCGGGTCGTCCGCACGGCGGGCTTCCTGGATCCGGCGATACAGGCTGCTGCCCCGCAAGTCTTCCCCGGCGGGGCTCTGTTCATCGGCGATGGGGGTCAGCAGGTCACCGAGATTGATTCCGTAGGCCGCGTGGAAATACGCATCGGCGAGTCCTAGATCGGCATCGCTGGGGGCGCCGGAGACCGGCTCCTCCCCGGTGTCGAAATCGTCGTCGAACAGCGGAGTTGCAGCGAGGGCGGTAGCATTCATGGCGGTTACCTCACCAGACGTAGGGGGCTTTGTTGGGGAATTGCACCGGCAGGTCGAGCGGCGCACCGGGTTTGCCATCCGCGCCGCTGGCGACCAGATCGAGGGCCAGACGCAGCTTGGCGTGCTTGTTCTTATCCGTGCCGGGGGGCTGTTGAAGCTTCAGCGGAATATCGAAGGCGGTGATCACGCGGGTATCGTTGAGCGGATCGGCCACCCCGGGTGTGGTATCGCGATGCGCGTCGATCAGCCTTAACAGAGCCCAGGCGCCCTTGGCGCTGAAGCTGGCAGTGCGGTCATCGACGTCGAGATGCTGCTGGGTGTCGTCGCTCCGTGGCCGGTAGGCGGAAAGACCGGCCCATTGCAGGGTCAGGGTGACCGGCTGGCCGAATTGCCAGTTCAGCGCGGTATCGCCGTTGGGATAACGGGCGACGTTGTCGCCGGCTTCGAATTCCCAGGCGATCAGCTGCGAGCTGCCACCCAAAGCGGGGTTGGCGTCGGTCGGCAGGTAACGGAACCCGACTTCCAGACCCAAGGGCTGGCTTTTGACCCCGGCGGCGAGCGAGGCATTGAGGAAATCGGCGGTGGCATCGAGTTGATCGAGGAACTCCGCGACCTTCTGCCAGCGCTTGGTATTGCCGGCGGTCTCGACCTTCTTGCGCAGGCCTTCGCGTTGGCCGGCGTAATCCAGGAAGAAACGCTTGACGGCGGCCAACGGGGCGTCGCCGTTACTGGCCGGGCCGAACGGGAACAGCCCCGCCAGTTCGGAGTTGAAGCGCTTGGCCAGCGCACGGTAGTCGCCGCGCGCCAGAACCTTGTTACCGGAGGTGCAGTAATCCGCCGATTGCGCCCCCAGGCTGCTGCGGCGATCGCTGAACAGTCCTTTGCCCTGGCTGGGGTCGTCGTCGGCGCTGACCGGTTTCATCAAGGTGTCCGCGCAGTTGCTCTGGCTCATCTCGCGAAGATCCTTCTGCACGAAGTCGTTCAGTTGCGCGACCTGGCTCTTGGGGTCCTTGCCTTGAATGAAACGGTCGATCTCATTGATGGTGGCGAGCCAGAAGGTGACCCCCTGACGATTGTCCGGGCCATTGACGGTGGGTTGATCGGTGTTCTGAAGGAAGCGCACGAAAGGTTCGGCGTAACCGGCCAATACCTGTGCACGCTGAAGTTGCTGGTGCAGATATTCCTTGGTATCGGCGGGTGTGCCGAGATCGAAATAGTTGAGATGTGCGCCGTTCTGCGGGTTCAGGGCGGACGCATCGGTCTCCGGCTCGTACAGACCGCTGGCCTCGGCGAGTCGATTGGCGGCGTCGAGCTCGCCGTTGGCGAAGCCGCGCGCACACGCCAGAATGCCTTGTGAATCCATGCCGAACTGGGCGTACAGGGCCAGAACCTGCTGCAACGGCGGAGCGGTCAGGGCAAAGGCGCGGGAGCGGGTGCCGAGACGCTCATCGCCGGTGGATAGCGGCGAAAGCCATAGGGAGGCGGCCGTATCGGCCAGGGATAACGGCTGCTGGGCGCGATTGGCGAGCTCATCGAGAACGGCCTTGAGCTGGCGCCTTGCAAGGCGGTCATAAAGCGGCTTCTTGTCGGCATCGACCGTCTGTGGTGGTGGCAGTTGGTGTTGCTCGCGGAAGGCCTGGTAGTCGTGGGTGTAGCTCACCGCCTCGGCGAGCCGGGCGCCATCCCAGCCGCGCAACGGGGCGGCACAGCGGAATCCGGCGCCGCTCGGAGCGCTCATGAAGCGCTGATCGCGCACCGCTTGCAAACCGGCCAGTTCATCGCTGACCCAGGGGGCCAGAACGCGGATCGTGTACGGTTTGCCACCCTTTCCGGAGCGGCTCACACGCTGCGTGATCGAGCCGTAGGGGGCGATGCTGGTGGCCTCGATGGCATCCAGTGAATCGACAAAGCACCCTTTGGATTCCGGATTGGCGGCGTCGTTGCGCCGGAAGCGATCGAGGCTGTCGATCAGCTCCGCCGGATAGCCGAAATTGCCGTTCAGGTCCTTGATTCCCGGTTCCATCGCGGACACCACCAGTGCGCAGGGATTGTTGTCGCCGTCCGTGCTCAACCAGTCGCGATGGGCGAATTCCAGCCAGTTGGCGACCTGATTGAGATCGACATGGCGGTCGTCGGTTTCGATCGCCCGCGCCAGGGTTTCGCCTTCCCCGACACGGGTCCGTATGACTTGCCGAGCCTGGACAAGGTATTCATCCAGTCGCTCGGAAACGCGCTTGCGGAAGTTCTTCGGCTGCGCGGGCATATCGGTGACGGTGATGAAGCCAAGGGCCCGTAATTGCTGGCCTCGACGACGCTGGACAATCTCCGGCAAGGGCTTGCCGTAGGCGTAGGTCGCCAGGGTGTTGAACTGCCGGAGCATCTCGGTCTGCAGCGCGGTCGAATTGCCGGAACTGCTGGTGGTGAGGAAGACGTAGGTCCGCATCGCGTTCTGCAGGTCGATCACCGCCTGGAGGTACTCCGAGGCCAGGGTGCGTGCCTGGGTAACTTCGGCGGCCGGGTCCTGGTTGTCGGGCACCGTGCCCAAGTCGCCGGTGACCAGCTCCTGGGCGCGCGTTTCCAGACGGCAACGCACACTGGGGAAGACGATTTCCTTGAATACCCGGTTGGCGATGTGTTGGGCGGCACCATTGGCAACACCGTCGTCGAACCAGGACGCGGGGATGAACAGATAGGTCCAGTCCATGTCCATCTGCGCAAGATTGGTCAACAGGTCATAGATCACGTCCACATGGCCCCGGTCGCAGGTACCGCCTTCGCTGTCGAGGACCTGATCGGCGTTCTGGATAACGTTGAAACCGGAAATGGCCGCATCGATCTGATTGTCGAGACGCATCGCGTTCAGCGTAAGAATGACCATCAGGCCGACCACCGCCGCAAGCATGCCGATCTGAAAACGACGAATCAGGGTGTTGCGCGAGAGCACTCCGGTGACCGTCGGGCGGGCGAGATTGCGTTCGCGGAACACCCGCTGATTGAACAGGTCATCCACGAAGGCGACATCGTCGAGAGGCTTCTCCGGATCCACTTCGGTGGTCTCGACCCGGCCCGCAAAGTACAGACCGCGAACCAGAAAATCCTCGTGATAGGCGGCGGAACGGAAGACCTGTTCCAGGACCGTCCGCAGCGGCGCACGCAGCGCCTCGAAGCGCTGCGGGAACAGGAAGAAGGCATCCGGATCGGCGATGTCGGCATGGGCGGCGGCGTCGAGCTGGGCCGCATGCAGATCCTCGCGCATCTGCTTGAATGCCTCGTCCACCCAGTCCGGGTCGAAGCGGTGGTTCAGCGAGAACGGATTCGACCAGCCGAGGATTTCCCGCCGGCGCGCGTCCGGCTGGGCCTGCCAGAACGCATCGAATCCATCGACCTCGTCGCAATGGGTGACCAGTACATAGACCGGAAAGGTGAAGCTGAAACGCTTCTGCAGCGTGAACAACTGCTGGTAACTGCGTTCCGCGAGGGCCTGCAGCCCGCCGGACGGCGGCGTGAGCAGCGCCTGAGCGGATAAGGTCAACACGATGGCGTCGAGCGGTCGCTCGGGGCGCTGGGCATCGATGTCGGCAAGCACCTTGTGCCAATGATCCCGAACCTTTTCCGGGTCCGGATCGTCGAGCGCATGAATATCGATGACCACGCCGCCATCGAAGAACCCCCATTCCGAATCCGCGACCGCGAGGTGCGCCTCACGTAACAGCAGGGCGCTGCGGCGGCAGGTCTGAATCGATTGGGTGATGCTGCTCTTGCCGGAATCGGCGTCGCCCGCAATCAATACCCAGGGGGTGTGATAGCGCCATTCCCGACGGGTAGACAAATAGCGCAGCCCACGCATCAGGTTCAGTGACCAGGTACCCAGCCGCTTCGGCCCCAGTTGCAACCATCGGGATTTGCTGCGACGCAGATAGATGACCGCGAGCACGGTCAGAAGCAAGATCACCGCGACCAGTAGCCAAGTGCCGTACTCGGCCATGAACCCGGCAATTCGGTGGCCGATGCGCGACAGGAAGGCGAGGAAGTCGTCGATGTTCATCACGGTGTGAACAGGTCGAAGACGCCCTGATAGGGCACGACGGAGGTCAGGTCGCGGATGTTGTAGACCCAGACCCCGGTGGACAGGATCAGGTACATGAACACCACGCCGAGGCCAAGCAGATACCAGCGCGAAAAGGGCGCCAGGCGACTCTCCGTGGTTTCCGAAATCAGTCCGGCGTAAGCGGACGGGAACAAGGGCTTGGAATTTCCCCCCGCGCTGTGGACGTCCGCGCCGACACCGATGAAATGCAACAGCTTCTTCCGATAGCGCTCACGCGCCTCGGCCCCGGTCTTGCCACGATATTGGCCCTGAAAACCGAGCTGCATACACATCAGGGCGACCGCCGCCAGGTCTGCCATGACCGGGTTGTTGCCGCGCGAATGCAGCACCCGGTCGGCGAGCAGATAGAAGTCGCGCCCGGCCACGGCACGCTGAAACAGCGCGCGCTCGATCAGATGATCGTTCCAGTAATCGCTGCCTTCCCAATTCAGATTCACGCCGAGGATTTCATCGGCAAGGGCAGCCATGAAATACCGGGCGAGTCCGTAGGCCTTGAGTTCCATGTGATTGGCGGAGGCGCCGACGCGCTGCTCCTGTGTGGCAAGCAGGGCGAGCAGGCGCGCGCCGGTGCTCGCGGCCAGATCCGGCCCCGAATTCTTGCCGCCCAGATAGGACGCAAGACGTCCCCCGGCGACGGCCTGCTTGATGCGCGCGAGTTCTTCGTAAAACTCGGCGAAGCAGGACGACATCAGGCGCTCAGTGCGCATGGCCTCCACCCTGGGTAGCGACGGACTGACTACCGGATTGACCCCCGGATTGACCCCCGGATTGACGGTAATAGAGCACGATTTCTTCCGGGGTCTTGTCGCGCGGGCCGCTGACCCGCAACGTGCCGTCGGCACGGATCAAGGCTTGCGGGTTGCCCTCGTCGTCATGCTGGAACGCGTTGGCGAGTCCGAACAGCACGCCATTGTCGGAAACCGGCAGGCGACGGCTCAGGTCGTCCCGTGCAATCTGACGACCGGCGCCCGGCAGACGTCGGCGGCTGAGCTGCTGATGCAGGCTGATGTCGCCGACGTGCGCATCGCGCATCCAGAATTCGAGACTGGCGCGATCGCGTCCGCGCAGTTCGACGTACAGGTCATCCAGGTTCCAGTTGTGGGCCAGCGGGATCTCGAAGATGCCGGTTTCGACCTTGCGGAAGGCGGCGGTCTGGTGCCCGACCCGCACCGTCTGCAACTGGCTGTCGATGATGTTCAACATCTCTTCGAAGCCGCGCTGCATGTCGTTGTGGTCGTATTCCGTGATGTTCAAGGCGTACAGCGGCGAGGAGGCGATCTGCGCGACCTGACCGAGCAGTCCGGCGAGGGCCAGATACATATCGAACGGGTGGACCTCGCCGGACTGGGTCATCACATCGAGCTGCGGCAGGGCCGACGTCAGGGCGCCAACCATGCGCCGACCTTCCGCGTCTCCGGCTTGACCGCTGGCACGCTCGATGACGTGGCGTAATTGTTTGCGTACGCGCTCGAGAACCGACTCTTCCGGGGAAAGGAAATCGCAGGCGCCAATGCGCAGCAGCGGCGGGTGATAGGCCGATAGCGCGAAGTTCTTGCCGCGACGGGTGATTTCGAACAGCGGCATGTGGGCATGGCCGCCGGTGAGCTTGTCTTCCGGCAGCAGAGACAGGCAGGCACGCAGACGGTCGATGTCCATCTCGTTACCGCCGGTGTTCTCGTCGAGCACGGTGTCGCCCGGCACGCCCTTGTAACGGCGCAGATCGCTGTGATCGCTGGCCGCGCCGCGCATGCGTTTGGCGATGGCGAGATGGATACGAACCCGCCCGTTCAGGTTGGCGAGCTTGGGGTGATCGGCAATCTTCAGCGGTTCGAGCCCGTTGTCGCCGGGTGCCGCCGGGTATTGCACCGCCAGCCCGTCCGGGAGCAGACCTTCGAGCCGACGCACGATGAGTTCCCCTTGCAACAACGCCCCTTCGTCGAGTTCCAGGTGCCACAAACCCCAGCCGTACGGTCGGGTCCAGCGGGTACGCAATGCGAGTTGCTGACCCCAGTAAATATCGTTCTGCTGGAAGTGCTGCGGCGAGAGCAACATGCCCTCGGTCCATTGCAGCGGTTCCGGCAGGTAGTCGCGGTTGTCGGCGCTCATGACGAGACCTCCGTCCGAATAGGTTGGGGCGGGACGCCCAGGCGATCATCGATGCTCACGATTTCCCCTCCGTGCTTTCCGCGAAGTCCACGGTCTTCGCTTCGAGGGTGAGCTGGGCGTGTTTGAAGGTCGTCAGGTCGATGACCTTGCGGCCCTTCTTGTTGAGGTAATTGGCGTAAGCGATCACCTTGATCGCGGTCGAATAGCGCTTTGGCAGGGTCACCGCATCGACGATGTAGGCGGGCGGCACCTCGATCGAGGCGATGTCCAGGTACTTCCAGAGATTGGCGTGCAGTTCGTCGCGTTGCGCGAACCAGTCCGCCGCGTCCTTGGGCAGCAGGTCGGGGACCTTCTCGTCGTAGATGAACACCACATCGACGGCGGTGGCGCTGGTCTTGTTGGCATCCGCCTTGGCGACCACCGTGATCTGGTCGAGGCTGGTACGCACCACGCCGGACCCGGTGACGAAATCGCCTGCGGTCTTCAAGGCTTCGCCGATGCTCGAGCACCCTGAGAACAGGGCACTCAGCACGATCAGCATGAGAAGGCGGAGTGGATTCATGGTCATATCGCCGACATCACGCTGAACTGGCCGGGGATCGCGGACATCCCGGCACCGTTGGAAAGGTCCTGCAGATGCGGCAGCGCCAGGCTGGTCAGCGGTGCCGGACCCATGAAGCATTGCGGGTTGCCGACCGTCGGCATGTCCGGCCCCGAATTGATGCCCGAGGCCACGCCCAGCCCCATCTGGTCGCCCAGGCTGACGGTGCCGACGCACAGCATGTCCTGGGCCATGCCGGGGCCGACGAAGATTTGCAGGTTCACCGGCACGTGGGTGACCGACAGGGCGACATTGACGGTCACGACGGGGACGCCGACGTAGGTCACCACCGGTTCGGCGGGTTCCATCTGGGTCGCGAGCGAATTGTTGACCGGACCGGGCATAAGAGACTCCTTAACCGAGATGCATCTGGTCGGCATCGAGCCGCAGTTGCCTGTCGGCGGTGACGATGCCGTGGCGGGTGCGCAGGCGCAGCAGACCGGCGGTGTCCAGGGCGTAGTTGCCGAACTTGGCGAGATGATCGGCGGCACGTTCGACCATGGTTTCGATCACCGTGGTGAACAGGTTCCGCGCCTGCACGCTCAGGGTGCCGGTCGCGGCGGTGAGTTCCGCGTCCTTCAGGGAACGCAGCGCAAGCTGGTCGCGCGCTTCGATGGCGATGGCGCGCTGACTGAGCCGCAGCGTGTCCGCACCGGGTACGCTCAGTTGCGCTTCCTGCCCGGGCTCGCGTTCCAGCACGGTGAGAATCAGGGCGGGCGAATCGGCAACCAGGACCCTGTCGCCGATCCGGGGCTGCAGCAGACAGCCGGCAGCGGTGGCGACGCGGCGACCGTCGTCGAGATGACAGCCATCGGCATCGATCGCCGTGACCCGCGCATCACTTCCCAGCACCTGCCGGTTCCGGGTCGGTACGTTGCCAGCCGCGATCGGCTCCCCTCGAAGCCCCGTCAGAACCGTTGGCTCGGGGCTTGAGCTCGGTGCAAATCCTCGCGTCCCACCCGTCCTCATCCCCGGGGAGAGGGTGTCCTTCGCTGGGTGGTCAGGGCAGTTGTCCAGATGGGGATCAATCTCTTTGCGTACGGCGCTCATAGCTGGGCCTCGGTGTGCAGCGAACGTTGTTCGGCCTGGGCGAGTTTCTTGTTGTCGCCCTCTGAATTGGTGGTGTCGGCACCGCGCAACGCGCTTTTGTTCAAGCGGGCGCAATGCAGTTTGGCGCGGCTGAGATCGGCCCCCCGGAAGGTGCAGTCCTCACCCTGGATGTGGGATAGATCGGCGTGCGACATCGCGCAGTCGCGGAAGTCGCTGCCGCTGTGGGTGCTGTGCTGCCACTGGCTCATGTTCAGGCGGGCGTTGCGCAGATCGGTATCGGTCAGGGTTGCCTTCTGGAAGACGCTGCTGTCGGCGATCGCATCGCGCAGGTCCGCTGTGTCGAAATCGGCCTGGAAGAACATGCTCTGATCGATGTGCGCGGCTCCCAGATCTGTCCGGTGCAGGCGCGCGCCGATGAAGGTGCCCTGGCTCAGGGTGGCGCCATGCAGGTTGGTGTCCGACAGGTCGCACTTCATGAAGGTCGTGCGTGAAAGCGGGCGTCCGGCGAGCGCCTTGCCGCTGAGATCGCACTTCACCAGGATGCACTCGAGCAGGCTCAGGTCGGCCAAGGCCGTGCTGCGGAAATCGGTTTCGTGAAATACCGATTGGCGCAGGCTTGCGGCGTTCAGGTCGGCGGCGGCGAAGTCGCTTTCCAGTGCGACCACCTTGAACCAGGTCGTGCCGCTCAGGTCTGCGCCGGCGAACTGATTGCGTAGCAGATGCGATTTGGCGATCGCCTTGCCGGTGAAGCGCGCGCCGCGCAGATCGCAGCGGGTCAGGGTGATGTTTTCCACCGCGTTATCCCCGAAGTCGCAGCCGCGCAGGTCGCATTTCACAAAGTTGGCGCTGTTCAGATCGCAGCGGCGAAGGTCCAGGTCAGAGAGATCACAGCCTTGCATCACGCTGTTTCCGAGGCGCACGTCGCCGAGGGTCGCGCCGGCGAGCTTGCAGGCGACCAGGGTGGCGCCGCCGAGATCGAGGTCGGTCAGGTCCAGCGCCGACAGGTCACGTTGATGCAGTGGTTTGCCGCGTCGCAGGCACTGGCGCAGTTCGTCCATGTCGATGGCTTGGTAGGTGATGCCGCTCACGCCGCTTCCCCCAGTTTGGTGCGCACGGCGCCATCAAGCCTGGCATCGCGGTAGTCGGCGCCTTCGTCGAGTGCGCGCACCAGATTGGCGTCGCGCAGATCGGCGTTGCGCAGATCGGTCTTGCGCAGCATGGCCTGGAAGAAATCCGTGCCTCGGGCATCCGCCCCATTCAGATTGGCGCGCATCAGCAGACATTGTCCGAAGCTGGCGTTGCGCAGATCGGCGGCGGGGAGGAGGGCTTCGCCCAGATCGCAGCGATGCATCCCGGCATCGCGCCAGTCGCTACGGTGCATCTGGCTGCCGCGCCAGCAGCTCTGGCTGCCGAGGGCGTGACGGAAGTCCGCGCCACCGAGTTTGGCGAGATTGAGCAGGGTCTTGGTGAAACGCGCGCCTTGCCAGCGGCTGTTGGGGGCTTCGGCACCGGTCAACACGACCTTGGTGAACTGTGCGTGATCCAACGAGGCCGCAGCCAGCTGCGCGCCGTAGGCGATGGTCTCGTTCAGCACCGCGCCATGCCAGCGGCTTTCCGGTGCCTGCATGTTGACCAGCATGGCCTTGTTGAATCGCGTGCCATCGAGGACCGCACCGCGCAGATCGGCACCGGTCAGGACTAACGTGGCAGCCCGGACGTCGCTCAGGTCGGCCCCGGTGAACGCGGCATCGCTCGCGATGACCTGATTCAGGATGGCGCCCCGCAGCGAGGCGCCCTGAGCCTGGACCTGATTGAGACTGGCCTGAGTCAGGTCGGCGCCATCGAGTACCGCATCCGCAAGCTGGGCAGCGGTCAGGCTGGCTTCATGAAGATTTGCCTTGCGCAGTCTGGCCGACCGCAGATCGGCGCTTTCGAGGTTGCAACGCGAGAGGTCCTGACCGCTGAGATCCAGCCCGGACAGGTCTGCGCCACGCAGGTCGCGATTCGCCAGCGAGTCCCCTTGCGCAAGCCACAGTTCGACCAGTTCCCGCAGGTAGGCGGCGATGACCGGGGAGACCGGTTCCGCACTCGGTGACGGGGACATCGCACGGGCCTTGCGTTGCATTTCCACGAGCTTGGCGTCGGCCTCGATCATCGCCTGGATTTGAGCCGCATCCACCTTGCCGCTGTCGCGGGCGGCGTCGATGGCGTCGGCCAATGGCGAGCGTGGCTGCGCCGAGGCGCGCTCGGCGGCGTCGGCCTTGTCCTTGGCGAGTTGTTCGGCGGGGTCTGGCTTGGGTTGCGTGGCGGCGTTGCGCTCCAATTCGGCGAGATCGCCCGTCTGACGACGTTGTTCGAGTTCGGCAAGCTTGGCTTCCGCGTCCTGCTTGACCGCTTCGATCTTGGCCTGGGCCTTGGCAATGACGTCACCGAGATCGACATCGCCGTTGAGGACACCTTCTGCCGTGATGAAACCGAGCGGGCTGGGCTGGGCCTTGGGTGGGGTGTGATCGTCGGGTTTGCTCAGGTCCGGGTGTTCCGCCCAGAACTCCGCATCGAGCTCGTCGAGCAGGGCCTGTTGTTCGGCGAGTTTGCTGGCTTCCGCGTCGGCCATGCGCGCACGGCGGGCGGCGATTGCGTCTGCCGACAATGCCGGCGACAGCGGGGTGTCGTTGAAGACATGCAGATGGCGGGTGGCCGGGTCGATGCGCGCCGCCAGGGTGTCGCGGTAATGGGTCAGGCTGCGTGGATTGGCATGGCGGTCTTCATAGGCGGCGAAGAGGGCGCTGATGTCTTCACCGTCCAGGTCGGCGCATGCCACTTCGGCCCGATACACGGCGACGCCCAGACCCAGATGCGGGACCAGCCAGACGGTATCGAAATGCACTTCGACCGCTTCCGCCTCCGATGCCTGCTGTCCCTGACGCAACACCAGCATCCGAACCCGGAAGTCAGGCAGTTGACCTTGCATCACGGGCTGCGATGGATGCAGTCCTTCGAGACGATAGGATTCGCCGCCCCTGAACCAGCCGTTCAACTGCTGATCGGGCGGTGCGGCGTTGAACGCGGCGGGTTTGAAATCGGCAGGCAGGTGTGGCGCGTATTGCGCCTTCCAGCGTTGGTCGAAGGTGCCCATCCGCTTCTGGCGATCCGGGCACAGCACGCTGCGTGGGCCAAAACCGGCGGGAATGAGTTTCTGATTGCCGTGGCGGACCGCTTTATCCGGATATTCCACATTCGGCAGCGCGCTGAGCGAGCGTTTGCCGGTGTAACCGATGCCGCTCTGGTTGCAGGCGTGGCTTGGGCCACCGTAGGCATGCGCCCAGTCCAGCGGCATGGTGATGAACGGCTGCGGATTCGAGACACGCTGGCCCAGAATCCCGGTTTTGACCGAGCGGTCGCCGGTGACTTTCAGAGTCTTGTCGATCGCGGGGTTCTTGGCTTCCCCGATCTGAACCCGCACGTTCATGGAATTGACCGGCTTACCGTTTACCGCGTGCGCATTCGCGATCAGCAGCAACTCGCCGCAGGCTTTCGGATAGAGGGCGTCCAGCGGTTCGCCCTTGGGCAGCGCGGCGAAAATGCGCGGTGCGGCTTCGTGTTCGTTGAGGAAGCGGGTGACCGGCTCGCCGAGCTTGAAATAGCCGAGTGCGACGATCACCGCCCGATGCGCGCCGGCACAGGTGTAGGCCTTGCTCATCAGGCTGAGCGTCATCGGTTTGACGGTGCGCGCCGGCATCAGACGATCGCCCACAATGCGGAGACTACACGGGCACCGAGATCGGTGAGCTCGCCTTCCACGGATTGATCCACGCGCAGGTGAAGACCGCCGGCAACCAGACTGATTTCCTGAAGATCGGCGGTGACGCTGATCCGGGTCGATGAACTGGTCGCGCTGATGTCGGTGGAGACGCCGCTCGCGTTGATATTGGTCGAGACACCGGTTGCCCCGATTCGCGTACTCGAGCCGACGGCGCTGATGTCCGTGCTCTCGCCCAGGGCAGAGATGTTGGTGTTGCTGCCGGTCGCGGAGATGCTGGTGTTCGCGCCGGTGGCACTGATCGAGGTGTTGGCGCCGGTCGCGCCGATCGAGGTGCTCGCACCGGTCGCATTGATGCGGGTTTCGGTGCCGGTCGCGCCGATGCTTGTGCTTTCGCCGGTGAGCGAGAGGTTGACACTGCTGCCGGTCAGGCTCAATCGGTTATCGATGCCGGTGGCCCCGAGGTTGTTGCTGATTCCGGTGGCATTGATGCCATTGCTGATGCCGGTCGCGTCCGCGCGATTGACGATGCCGGTCGCCGACACGCTGTTGGCCATGCCCGTGGCGCTGGCGCTGTTGCTCAGGCCGGTCAGCGAGGTGCTGTTGGTGATGCCGACCTTGTTGTCGCTGGTCGATGTGCCGGTGTCGCTGGTCGAGATGCTGGTGGTGACCTTGTCGTGACGTTCGGCCGTCCCGCTGACGGTGCTGTCGCTGTAGGTGGTGATGCTGGTGGATTGGTTCCAGCTGTGATCGACCACCGAGATACCCTTGCTCTCGTAGGCGTCCTGCTTGCTGTAATTGCTGCCGATGGAAATGCTTTCGCCCAGCACGTCGGCGCGACCGTTTTCCGCCATCGAATAATTGGAACTGCCACCTTGCGACCAGGATACGTCGCGCAGATGCACCCCCGAGAACCAGCCGGAGACCTCGGAATTGCCCTTGTTGTATTTGTCGTCCACCCAGGTCTTGGCGGGCGCCAGGTTGCCGGGGGAATTAAGGCCGAAGCGCACCCCGCGACTGTCGCCGTAGTTGGTCGAGTAGTTGCTGCCGACCGAGGTGTTGGCGGTCCAGCCGGACGGGGTCACGGTCTTGTGGCCGTTGTTCTGCACGATGCTCTGGATTTCCGGCAGTTCGCTGAAATCGTTGGCGCGTGAGACCAGCACCGTGACCCCGAGCTCGGGCGCACTGAGCATGTGTTGCGCCAGCTTGATCCAGACCGGCGCGGATTCCGGACTCGCGGTCGCAAACCGCACATAAACGCCTTTCGGCCGCAGCATTGTGGGATTGGCGGTGCTGTCCTTGAGCTTGTCGGTCTCCGGGTCGAAGGCGCTGCGCTGGTAGTAGCGCCAATCCTTCGGATATTCGCCGTTGTCGTGCTTGACCACCTGCGCCAGCACCCAGCCTTGTTGCGTGTCCCGTACCGAGAAGGACGCGATCTGCCCATACGACTCGGTGGCCTGGAACTGGTTGCGATAAGTGCCGCCCAGATCTGCCTGATGTTTGACCGAGTTGAGCACGAAGCTGCGATCGCCCAGGGTGGGGCGGATCTGCATCGGGTTCACCTCGGGGGCGCTGGCCTCGTCCAGGGTGATGGTGAAACCCGGGTGCATCAACGGGCAGGTGCTGCTGCCCTGCATCGAGGTCGCGGACGTGTTGCGGGTGTGGTCGCAGGTCTCGGTGTCCCAGCGCACTTCGCCATCGCTGCCGCCGTATTGATAGACCTGGAAGCGATGAAAGGGCAGATCGCCGGGCTGCGCCGCCGACTGTGCGCGATAGGTGTCGAACTGGGCCACGGTGTCTTCTTCCCAGGCGGCATGCTGGCGCGCCAGGGTGCCGGTGACGCTGGTCGAGGTCATGGTCTGCGAATACTGGTAACCGAGCACCAGATCATCCTGGTCGAGCCCGAGCGGATCGGTGCCGGTCTCGGCGTACCGCAGCTTGCGGCCATCGGGCAGCGTCGGTGGATACGATGGCCGATTGGCGAAGATCACGCGATGGTGAGTCGCATGGTGTTCGAAGTAGAAATAGATGTGTGCCTTGCCGAGCAGGCGCTGGATGAAGTCCAGGTCGCTTTCCCCGGCCTGCAACCAGTCCTGAACGCGGGTCACGGCAGGATTGTCGGCGCCGGAAACGGCGCTCAGGGAGACGCTGTTGCGGGTGCCGTTGGTGGTCGCCGGCACGATCCCGTGGGCGCCCAGGGTGGTTTCGATGGCATCCCGGATATTCCGCTGGCGGTGGATCTCGTAGCGGTTGGTCAGACTCAGTTTCCACAACGCCGGACGCACCGTGAGGTGGTACACCCCGGGTACGCCCATGGCGAAATCGCTGGCAATGCCGTTCCAGAGCGCGAGGTGTTCTTCACTGCCTCCCTTGATGGCGCGGGCGAAGTCATGCGGTCCGGCACCGGGCAGGTTCAGTCCGACCGTCACCGGGCGGGTGAGGATGTCCTCGAAGGCAAACGCGACCTTGCCTTTGGAATCGGTATTTGCATGCAGTTCCAGGTGCAGTTCGAACGGGCCGCTGATCTGTTCCTGTCCCTGGAAGGAATGCAGCTTGAAGGTTTCGTCCGAAAGTATCTTTCCGTCGGCGAGGAAGATCGCGACATGCTGGATCAGACCTTCGTGATCGCCCGAGCCGATGCGGGTCCGACCGATGTCCGGCAGGGTAGTGACCGGGGCGTTCATACCTCACCTCCATCGCAATCGAAGGCGGGCACCAGAAAGCGCACTTCGCGGGTTTCGCCCGGGGCGAAGCGTTGGCCCGCAACGGCGGTGTAGCCGAGCCGGGGCGCGCACGCCTTTTCGTTGCCGCTGAGGCGGATGCGCGGCGCGCTGTCGCTGAGCACGGTGAACACCATCCAGACGTCCACGCGGCGTTCGGTCAGCAGGCGCAGCAGGTCGCGCAGGACATCGTGTCGCTCGCCACCGGGGAGCAGGTCGCAGACCAGGGTGTAGGGCAGTGCCGCGACCCGCAGTTCCACCGCGCCTTGTGGATCGAACCAACGACGACCGAGCACGATATTTTCACCGAGACGGGAGTTGGTCCGACCGAGGGAATTGCGTTGATCGTTGTCGATCGCCAGCCAGCGACCGATCAGCGGTTCAATACGGACTTTCGCTCCCAGCAACACGGTCAGCGATTGGGTGAGGGTGGCGGCGCTGCGCCGACCGTCGGCGAGCAGACCGGCCAGGCCCAACAGCGCACGCCGAGGCAGCGGCAGGTGACGGACCAGCTCCGGATCGGAAAGGCCGATGATGGCGCCGAGATAATCGGCGAAGTCGCTTTGATCCGGGTGGGCGTTGTGCAGACCGGGATGAAGGCGCGACTTGATGCGCCAGCGCCACATATGCACGCGGCGATTGAACAGATCGAAGAAGTCCGCCATCGCGTGATGGCCATCGCGAACCAGATCGCGCAGCCATTCAACGAACGGCGCAGGCAGGGGGGAGGCGCTGCCGGCCACGCAGTAGTTGGGGGAACGCAGGGTCACGGTGTCGCGATAGGCATTGCGTTCGAAGGCGCTGACTTCGAAGGCACCAAATGCGGCAGACAGATCGGCGCGCACGTCGAGACGCGCGTCGATGTTCGCTTCGGACGCGGTGGCATCGGCGCGTGTGAGGAGATGACGGCTCAGACGTACCAGTTGGTAGTAATCGAAGCCGGCGAAATCCTCGACCAGTTGCGTGCCTAGAGCACGATGCGATCGCCAACCATGGGCGGCCATTGCTTGGTGACTCCTTGGGTTTTGCCGACCAGCGACAGCGTCGTGAAGCTGTTGACGGCGGCGTAGAGGGCGAAGAAACGTTGCAGCACTTCACCGAACAGCAGCGCGCTGCCGGCGTCGAAGGCGTCGTCATTGACGGTCAATCGCAGGCCAAGCCCGCGAGTCAGACCGCGCCAGGCACCGCCACCACCCAAGCGTTTCACGGAAGGGTGGCAATGCAGTTCCTGAAGGGCGTCGATCTCGCGGGTGTTGGCAGGCACATCGGCGTCGCAGTGCAGATTCAGCATGCGTTTGAGTGCGCCCAGCGAATCGACGTGGTCGGACAGGGACAGATAATTCGGGGAGAGCTGTGCGAGCAGCGCCCAGGGTTCGATGCCGAGCACACGCGGTGAACGGTGCGGACTGGGTTTGCCGAGCAGGCGGATGCCGTTCACCGGCCCGGCCCCTTCCAGTTCCAGTTGGTCGCTGGGACCGAGGTGCTCGGCGAGGCGGCGGTTGGTGCATAGGGCACGCCCGACGATGGCGTCGCCCGGCGGTTTGCCCAGGCAGAGCTTCAAGTCCAGGAAGGACAGATGCAGTTCGGTCCCGGGGACCGATGGCAGCTGGCTCAAGGCCCGGCGCGGCAGATAGAAATAGTCGTGTGCGACCAGTTGGTCGTAACGCGCAGCGGCAAAATAGGGCGCGAGTTCGCGTTCGCTGCCGTCCGGTTGCAGCGCCGACAGTTCGAGCACGGTGTGAATTTCGCAAAAACGGTGCCGCGAGGCGTCGCCGACGAGGCGGTATTCGTAGTCGCGCTGATCCAGGCGTAGCGGTTCGATGCGTTGCGGATAGAGGTTGATCAGCGGCACGCAGTTGAGTTGCAGCGCATCGCGTCGCACGACGGCGTTCGGATTGCTGGCCTTGTCGATCAGGAACAGCAGTTGCAAACGGCCCTCGGTGTCGCTGGCGTCAATCCCGTTGATGTCGAAGAACAGGAATTTCTCGCGAAACGCGAAGTACTCCTGCAACAGCCGGAATCCCGGGTGCGTCTGCGGCGATGCGGGGAGCGCGGCTTCGTCGGCCTCGAAGCCGAGCCAGCGGATGGCGTCGGTACCGAGCATGCGTGCCGGGCTGTCCTTGTTGGCGCGGACCGCGACCCCGGTGCAATGCTGGGCGATGAGTTCGTAGAGCGCGTAAGCGTTGCGGTCGTCGCCCTGGATATGAAAGCGCAGGCTGGAGAGATTGAGGTTCTTGATGTCTTCATCGCCTTCACGAACCACATCGACGCGCAGCACGCTCTGCGCCGGGCGGCCCCGGGTGCCACCTTGTGTCGCGATCAGGCCAAACTCGTTGGCCGAGGCCAGCTCCACGGATTCCACCCGCAAGGGCAGCAATGGCGTGTCGTAGACGGTGCGCATGCGGCAGTTCACTTCCGCACCGCCGGGAATGGTGGCGGTCGCGTAAATCTGTCGATCGCGTTTCAGGGTCCAGCCTTCGACGAAGTTCGCGCCATCGGGTTTGACATCGATTCTGGCGACCGCCATCGGCGGCATCGGGGCCTGCAGATGGGGATAGAGCAGACCGAGCAAGAGGTTTGGGATCAGCCCCCGGTCTTCGTCGAGGCGGAAGTTCAGGCGACCGGTCAGGTACGCAAAGCTCTGCATCAGCAACTCGACCTGCGGGTCGCGCGACTGGCCACGGGCCAGACCGAGTTCGCGGGCGATGCCGGGATGATCGGCGGCGAAGCGGGTCGCATCGTCGCGCAGACCGCGCAGTTCGCGTTGGAAGTACGAACGGAGTCCGGTCACGGAGGACATGGCTCAGCCTCCGGTGGTGCGGTCGGTCAAGCCGTCGGCATCGACGTGGAAGCGGATGATTTCGTCTTCGGTGCCGGCGTCCAGACGGGCCGTGATGTCGATGCCAATGGGGTGTGGGCCGCTCAAAGCGCCGCTGAAGGCCACTTTCGGGTTGGCCAGACGCGGTTCGAAGCGACGCAGCAGATTTCGCAGATGATCGGCGTAGAGCTCACGTTCGGCGGGTGTTGAGAGGCCCAGATCGACCACCGGCGGCAGGCCGAAATTGAGCAGGTGGGCACCGTCCGCCAGGGCGTCGTCCGGGTCTTCCATGGGAATGGTATCGACCATGCGTTGCACCTGCTGTGCGACCGCCTCGCGCGGATCGAAACCATCGGCTTCGATACCCGCGAGACGTTCGAACAGGAAGCGGCGTCCGCTGTTCATGATGGCCGGTCCGACCGGGTAGGTCGGTTACTCGCTCGCGCCGGTGAAGGCGCCGATCGGCCGGTTGCGGGCCACGGACCAGCCGGCGGCGTGCTTGCCGGAGGTGCGCGAGGTGTCGGCGGTCTGTACCGTGAACTCCCACAGGATCTCGGTGAAGTTGATCTTGAACTGTTCCGTGGGCATGTCGTCCGGATGCGACTGGAACTGGATCTCCGAGATGATCGCGTCGCGCAGCGAGAAGGTCATGATGTTGGCGGTCGCGTCACCCGAGTTGCGCATGATGTAGATCTTGGTCGGCTGGTCCGCGCCCTTGCCGAGCGGCTGGGCGCGCAGGCAGTAGTCGTACATCGCGACCGAGGTCTTATCGACGTATTTGACGCAGGTGAATTCGGTGATCACCGGTCGGCCGGAGGTACGGGCGGAATTGCTGACGTCGGTGGTGACCTGTTGCTTCAAGCCCTGATGGATCGAGACCAGCTCGATGCTCTGCTTGTGCTTGAGGATTTCGTCGCGCCAGGCGTTGTCGATCAAGGTGCCGCCGGTGGCCCAGTCGTTGGCTTCGCCGCCGAACACGGCGTCGTCGCCGGGTTCCAGAAGAATGAGATCCATGGTGTTCTCCTAAATTGATTCGTTGCGTGTGGTCGTTGTGGGCGGATCAACCGCCACCCGGCAGGTCGGCGACCAGACGGATCGACGTGGAGAGTTCTTCCAGCTGGAAGTGCGGCTTGAGGAACACCGTGGCCTTGTACGAACCGGGGTTGGCCGGATCGTCGGTAACGTTGACCTGGGCGGCGCGCAGCGGATAGGCCGCCTTGACCTCCTGCGGGGCGTTGTCGTCCAGCAGCACGTAGTTGGCGATCCAGTCGTTGAGGAAGCTCTCGACATTGGCGCGGGTCATGAACGAGCCGATGCGTTCGCGCATCAATACCTTCAGGTAATGCGCGAAACGGGAGGCCGCGAGCATGTACGGCAGCATCGAGCTGAGCTTGGCGTTGGCGTTGGCCGAGGCGCTGAAGTACTTCTTCGGCGAGTTGGTGGTCTGGCCGCCGAAGAACGCCGCCTTGTTGGTGCCCTTGCAGTGGCAGATGGCCATGAAGCCGAGGTCGTTGAGTTCTTTCTCGCGACGGTCGGTGATGGTCACCTGGGTGGGGCAGGTCATGGTCACGTCGCCTTCCGCCGTGCGATAGGTGTAGACCGGCAGGCCTTCAACCAGGCCGCCGCCCTTCACGCCACGGATTGCGGCGGTCCAGGAGTACAGCGCGAAGGCATGGGTGATGCGTTCGGCGAGGACATAAGCCGGGTTGCCCCACAGGAACTTGCGTCCGTCCTTGCCACGCGGCGTGCGTTTGGCGAGTTCGGCGGCGCGCTGCTTGTCGTCCCAGGCGCATTCGGTCTTGTCGTTGGCGAACAGATCGACGGCCGGGGCGTTCGGGTCCGGGTCCGGATAGAGGTCCACGTCTTCCTCGTAGGCGACGCCATCGACCGGGTTGGTCTTTTCGCCGTAAGGGGTCCGCAGGAGCACACGCGGCATGGCCAGCGTCACGTATCGGGAGTCTTCGCTTTCACGGAAGGCGGTCCATTCCGCGAGTTCGATGCTCTCAAAGATCTTGGTCAAGTCGCGCGGACGGGACAGGTCCTCGAACGTCGCCAGGTCGAACAACTGTGCGTAGGCGGCGGCGATGAAGGGCGCGTGCGCGGCGGCGGCGACCTGCGACATCTTGATCAGCAGGGCCTGGTCCGGGCCGTCGCGACCGAATTCGTAATCCCCGACCAGCAGGCTGTAGGGATTGCCGCCGTAGGTGCCGTACTCGGCCTCGTAGATCAGCTTGAAGATGTGGCTCTGGTCGAATTCCGGGGCCTTTTCCATCTCCTTGAGCAGTTCGCCCTTGGTGATGTTCATGACCCGCAGCTTCAGGGTCTTGCTGGTCTCGGTGTTGAACACCAGGTAATGCATGCCGCGCCAGGTGCCTTCCATGGTCTGGAAGCCCTTGCTGTGCAGGATCAGGTCGAGCTGACGCCCGATGGCGCGGTCGATCTGGCAGACCCGCTGATCCATGAGCTTGCCGGCCACCAGTTTGTTGGTGTCGCTGATGTCGGTGAGCACGTCCTTGACGAACTGTCCGATCATTTCCTTGGCGGCCTTGAGCTTGGCGGCATCGGCGCGGTCGTCGCCGCGCAGCATGCTGTCGAGGATCTCCTTGACGGTGTCGGCATCGGCGGCGTCGCCCCAGGTTTCCGGCTTGTCGGCGGCGAAGGCGGCGGACAGTTCCTTGCGCACATCGTCGCCGACGGTGCCGTCCGGCGTGCCGTCGTCCTTGAGCTTGGGTTCAAAGCTGACCGCCGAATCCGCGATTTTGGCCAGGGTGTCGGAGGCCTCGGATTTGGCCTGGAACGCGCGGATGCGACCGCGTTCGGCGTAGATCTCGGCGAGGTCGGGGACCGCGCGGATCACCGACATGGGTTCGAAATCGTCAAATTTGTGGAACTGGATGGCCCCGGACAGGTTGCCGGTCTTGCCCGGCAGCACGTTGGGGACTTCGGAAATCTTCGCCCTGGGCGCGCAGGACTCAAGTACATCGTCGAAGTTGTCGCGATCGATATCGACCAGCTTGCGTGCCTTGACCGGGGTGGGTTCCACCTCGGGGTCACGATCGCCGGTGAGGTCCGCGAAGATGCCGACGATGAACGGCAGCTCCAGCTTCTCCATCGCGCCGCCGGTTTCCACGTCATAAGTGATCTTGACGCGTGGGGGACGAACCCTCGTCAGCGCCTGTTGAATGCTCTCGCCCATGGCTATGCCACTCCTCTGTTCTTCAATGCCGTTGCGTCGGCGTGCGTTACATCAAGGCCCGAACTTCACTTGACGACTCTCCGGGCGCCTTCCGGTACATCGGTTGGCCCCCGGACAGGGCAAGCCGTTCGACCACTCCGCGCCGCACCAGAAGGTCGAGCGCGCGTTGAACCATTTCCACCGAATCCTCGAAACGCTGGCGGTGCAACCACCACCGGGCAATGCCTTCCACCGTTTCGGCCGCCTGAGGTCGGGAACCCAGATAACGCTCGATGGCGGCAGCGGTATCGGTGACCTGCTTGGGGGCTTGCTTCAGGGTTGGCCTCGGTTTTTGTTGCGCCACGGTGTGTTTCTCCCTGGACTGAATATGTCGGTTTCGGTGGAGGTTCCACGACTTACCCTGTCAAGTGCCGTGCCAAGGTGAGAAAAACTTATTAAGTATTTGAAAATACATGAAATTAATATGCATATTCGGGCTTTGGGCTGAGGCAGGAATGCCCCAGTCCATCGGGCCCTGGCAGATGCCGAAAGCGGGGAGGAAAGGGGCTTTGCCGGGGGTGGGGCAGAGAAACCCCATACCGAGGTGTGGTTGCCCCAGAATTCGCATCGCGTCCGGCAAAAACGCACGAATTTACAATTCGCCACTTGCTTTTCTGTCGAGCCGTCTATGATCAAGCCCGTTGCATCACCAACCCGTGCGCGTATGCGCGCACATGGCAGATGGCTCGAATATTCGAATCCAAGTGATTGAATGTATGAGTCGAGGCGGCAACCGTCAGAGAAATTCAAGCACTGTGCTGGAGCACGGAAACAAGAATCGTCGGAGGAGCTATGACCTTGTCGTCATCGACCGATGTTGCGTCAGGAATATCGGGTTCGGGTTGCACGGAGCAGTCACGAGCCGTTGAAAACCGCTGTCGTGGGTTGTTGCATCAGATCGGGTTGTCAGTACACGAAGCACGGATTCTGGTGGTGGGTTCAGCCGACCACGCGGCGTTGAGCGAAATCGCAGCGCGTGCCGTTGCCGACATCGATTTGCTGGTCGCCCTGGATGCCGGCGTGCTCGATTGCGCCGGGTTGCTGGCTCGTTGTCGGCAGGTGTTGGTGGCGCCCTTCGAAGAGGCGTTGCTGGCTCGTTGTATCGACGCGATAGCCAGTGAAAGCGGTGGCGATCCGTTGCTCGTCGATCTGCTGGAACGCAACATCATCGGGCGTTCCGAGGCGATTCGAAGTTTGCGCCGGCAGATTCCCACCGTGGCGGCTTATACAGCGCCGGTGGCAATCTCGGGAGAGACCGGGACAGGTAAGGAATTGGTGGCGCGTGCCGTCCATTACTGCAGTCCCCGCCAGGATCGATCTTTCGTCCCGGTGAACTGTGCCGCCTTGAGTGACGACCTGCTGCTTGCCGAATTGTTCGGCCATGAACGTGGCGCGTTCACCGACGCACGACAGGCACGTCGGGGTCTGGTTGCTCAGGCCGATGGGGGCACCCTGTTCCTTGATGAGGTAGACAGTCTTTCAGCGCGCGCTCAAGGCGCCTTGCTGCGCTTCCTGCAGGATCGTGAATATCGCCCGGTGGGCAGTGAACGTCTGTTTCATGCGGATGTGCGGGTGGTCTGCGCGACCAACCGCGACCTGCACGCCTGGGTCGATCAGGGACATTTTCGTGAGGATCTGTATTACCGGCTCAATGTGGTCGATCTCACGGTGCCGCCCTTGCGGGAACGCCACGGCGACGTTGAATTGTTGGCCGAACATTTTCTCGGTCATCTCGGACGGCAGTATGAGGAGCCGCAGAAGTGTCTGCATCCGTTGACCCTTCGCTGGATGGATACCTATGACTGGCCGGGCAACGTGCGTGAGTTGGAGAACCAGCTGCATCGCAGCCATGTGATGTGTTCCGGGCCGAGCATCTGCGTCCCGGCAGTGATGGGCGAACCGGTGCAGATCGGTGGCGGGGCGTCGCCATCGGCGGCTCTGGGGGATTTTCAGGACGAAAAGGCGAGGGTGGTGGCGCGCTTCGAACGCGACTATCTGCGTCGGATTCTGGAAACGACGAACGGTAACGTATCTGCAGCGGCCCGTCGGGCAGGTAAGGAACGTCGAGCCTTTACCCGTTTATTGGATAAGCATGGCATCGCACCGGATCGGTTCCGTGACGATGCCGATAATGCGGCTTAGATCAACGCATCGATCCGGGTGGGGCGGTTGACGCGATCATTTCCCCATCGGTTTGTTGTTCCAAGATTGCCAGCGGAGTGCTGTCCGGCGTTTTCCCTGATTTCGACGTGGCGAGTCAAAATAGTCATTCGCCATGTTGAGACGCTTTAATCGGGAGGGAAACGGTGTGAGCGTGGAAGTCCGCTTGAGCTGGCAGGACCGAGATGTGCGATTCATCGACCGTATCGTCGTTGGTGACGCAATGGGCGTCAGGGACGGTGAACTTGATGTCGGTGATCTGGTGCCGATGTGGGATGCATCGCTGGTTCGGGACGTGCCGCTTGAGGAGATGGCGCTTGCTCGTCGTTATGGTCAGCCATTGACCCTGCATGCCGGTCGCTTTTACCCCCGGCGACTGGCTGGCACCGGGGTGGCGGATGGCGATGCGACTCAGCCCATGCGGGTGCTGGATGTCAGGGACGGTTATGTGCGCATCGATCTGAATGCCCCGTTGGCCAGCTTCCCGGCGAGTGTTCAGGTCGCCGACTCGGATTGGGAAAGTGCCCTGGATGGTGCCCCGCTGGATACGCTCCGTATTGCCGGTATTGGCATGCAGGCAATGCCGCCAGGCGATCTATCGGTAGACTGGCTCGATGAAAATTCGTTGCGCTGTGAGGATATGACTGCGGACGATCAGTTTTATCGTCCGGTACGTCTGGTTCATCACCTCGACGCGAATGCCCGGACCTGGTTGACCAGGTATTACGGCGAGGCTTTGCATCCGGGTATGACGGTCCTCGACCTGATGAGTAGCTGGACCTCGCATCTGCCAGATCAGCCCGATTCGCTGGAAGTCGTCGGGCTAGGCATGAATCTGGAAGAACTCATGGCCAATTCGCGCTTGTCCGAGCGTCTTTGCCACGATCTGAACAGGAATCCGGTCATGTCCCTGGAGGTGGGCCGCTTCGATCTGGTGCTATGTACGGCGTCGGTCGAATATCTGCGTGACCCTGTTGCCGTGTTGACCGACGTTGCACGTGTGCTCAAGCCGGGCGGACGGGTGATGATTGCCTTTTCGGATCGCTGGTTTCCGACCAAGGCGGTCCAGATATGGGGTGAATTGCATCCTTTTCAGAGACCTGCGCTGGTGCTGCATTACCTGCGTGAGAGCGGCATGTTTGCGGATTATCGTGCGGAGTCGATACAGGGAATCGCCCGGCCCAGAGACGACAAATACGCAGCGCAACGTCGGACATCCGACCCGATGTTTGTCGTCTCTGCTACCCGTTTGTGATTGCTAACAGCACGGGGATCATTTGCGTAAACCCGGTTGAGATGCTCTGTCATGCCAATCAGGCGTGACCACATCCGCTGAGATTGTCTGATCAGGCGGCTGTCGAATATGTCCGTCTGCCAACCATGAACTACGCGACCGTGACCAGCCGGATCCCGGGCAACTTCACTGGATGTTGCCATTCGGGCAGTAGCCGCCGTTGCGTGTTGGGTAAAGTCGCTCCAGCACTGCCCTGCGGATGTCACGTATGCCCCGCATACGCTGCCAAAACGGGGTAGAACCCCGACTCCAAAGGCTAATGTTGGCTTGATCACCGGCCACAGCGCGTTTTCCTCCGGTCAGGTGGTCAGGTGGTCAGGCGGTCAGGCGGTCAGGCGGTCAGGCCGGGCTAGCCACGACCGCCCTTGGCGGCCTTTTCCACGCGGCGGGTCAGATCTTTCTGAGTGCGTTTGGCAAGGTTGGCGAGAAAATTCTTCAGTTCTGCGTCGGCCCAGGATTGCGCTTCGGCTTCCGAGCGGAAGTTGTCCTGGGCTTTGGAGACATGATGTCTTTTGGCGGTGACCCGGCGGACGATTTCGGCCCGCCAGGTGTCGTCGGTCGGGACGATTCGGATCGTGAATTTCGGGGTGCTGGACATGGTGGGCATCTCGGGAGAGCAGGGCGCGCATGCTACGCGAAGATGTCGGCAAATTTACTCGGGTTTCGGACGTCACGGGTGATTTTCGAGATCGGGATCGCGCCGGGATTGGCGTGTCTGTCGCTTCGGACGTTGACGGTCAGATCGCCGTGGTCGCCGGCGTGCCCCCCGGAATGGTGGGCGGAGCGCAGTGGTGCGGGCTGCGGATGATGCCGTCGGCAATAAAATCCGAGTGGGAGCCCATTTCCGAATAATGCCGGCAATGCCCATCGGTGAACTCAAATACGCCGATATAGCGGTGGGAGACACGTCGCGCCAGATGGGGCGCATAGGGTAGGTGCAAATAGTGGCAGATCAGGCCGCGCACCACGCCGGCATGGACGACCAGCAACAAGGTCTGATCGTCATGACGCTCGGCCAGCGCCTGCACGTGGGCCACGCTGCGGCGCTGCATCTGGCGGAAACTTTCGCCTTGCGGAAAGACGTAATCGGGGTCGGTCTTGTATTCCGGGATATGTTCCTCGACCCACTTCTTGCTGCGCTGGAACAGCGCGCCATAGTTCACTTCATTCAGCGCTTCGCTGGCACATTGCACCGGGATGTTCCGCCGGCGCGCATAGAACTCACCGGTGCGGCGCGCACGTTCCAGGTTGCTGGTGTGGACCTCGGCAATGTCGATGCCGGCCTTGGCGAGACGCTGATCGACTTCGAGCAGGTCCGCTTCCCATCCGGCGGCGGGTGGCGAATCCCCCCAACCCATGATGCGTTGTTCAAGGTTGATATGGGTCTTGTAGTGGCGCACGACGATCAGGCGCATGGATCAGTCCTTTGCCCGCAGCGATTTTGGGTGAGGGGGGAAACGGCGCGTCACTTCCTTGGCGATGTCGTCGAGTACTTCGCTGACCGTGGTTTCGATATCGCCGGTCGGCAATACCGTGATGTGCGCGGCCTCGGATTCCTGGGTGAGGAAACCTTGCAGTTCCCAGATCGCTTCGAGATGTTCCAGATAGCGGGAGGCGTTGCGTTGTCGGGTCTCCGAGCCCCGCCGGGACAGGCGTTGGCGAAGCACGTCCTTTTCGATGGTTGAGAGGATCAGAGGAATCACGATCGCACGTTCAGAAATACGCGCAAGGTCGAGGTGGCTGGGAAGGATATGAACCCCTTCCAGGATCAGAGGTTCCTGCTCCTGAATGGCACGGTCCATCGCGGCCTGGATCGCCGGGCGCATGGTTGCGACCTGCGAGAGGTAACCGTCCACCACGCGATCTGAATTGCTCTCGGCTTCGGCGTTGTGTTGCAGGGGCAGACCGCGCCAGGCATCGAAGCTGGAATATTGCAGGGTAGGGGCGACTTCCGGGGTGAGATAGGAGCGGATCACCTCGCGCATCATGTCCGTGGATTGGGTGCGGGCCACATTGAGGCGATAGGCCAGTTCCGCCGCCACGGTACTTTTGCCGACCCCGGTGGAACCGCCAATCATGAGGATCAGCGGAATCCCGGAGTCCTTGAAATGCCGCCACGCAAGGTATCGATCTGCCGCGACCCGGGAGAAGTGCTCGCGCAGGCAGCGATAGACGATGTTGCGCAGGTCGCTGCGCTCGATCTCCCGTTCTCCGCGCGCGCGAAGGATGTCGTGCACCTTGATCGCACCCGCATTCGCCGTGTCATTGGGGATCGCACAGGCCTTGAGGGAATGACGCAATACACCCAGGGAGAAGCAATCGACCCGGGCGTTACCCAGAACCAGGATGCGGCGATCCCGGGTATGGGCAAGTTCATAGCGCTCCCGTTTGCTGTGCCCGAATCGACGCTCCATGCGCTTTGCCACGCGCCTGCGCAATTCATCCGTGGTGATTTCCGAGACATCGCGCAGCTCGTCCCGAATCCGGTTGGCGAATTCATAGGCGTCGTCGAAAGCGATGTCGATCTCGACCAACGATTTGACCAGGATGCCGCGAAAGAACGGCACCTGTTCCCCTTCGGATTCGCGAATGACGACAGTTTTCTTCATGACGCCCCGTTGATGTAAAGCGATGTGGGTCCCGGCGTGTCATGGATACGTCGCAGAACCGTCATATCAGGGTAGTAAACGATGGCCTCGAGCTGGAATTGTTTTGTCGCCTCATGGGCGGCGTATCAATCCGGCGGGTTTGGCAACAGCGATGTGCAGCGGCGATGAAGGGTGGATGCCGAAACTTGATCAAGATCGAATTTCGCCATGTTGCGCTGGATTGTGTCTGCCATGCTTCATTTTCATTACAGCGTGGTGACGCGCTGTATGCCATGAGGGCATTCAGTGAATTGGGATATGGGAAAGAAAGCCTCATCAAAGCGCGGTCTGCTGGTCGCGGTCGATTTCTCCGAACATTCGCGGGCCGCGCTGGAATTCGCTGCGGTGCAGGCGGATTGCATGGGTGTGCCCCTGCATGTCCTGCATGTGGTTCACGACCCGGGTGAAATGCCCGGTTACTACCTGAAGATGGTCAAACGCAAACGCCTGACTCGGATCGAAGACATGGCCGGCGAACTTCTGACCCGGTTTCTGGACGAAATCCGAAAGCGTTTCCCGTCCAACAAGGCGCTGAAGGAGGCCAGCACCTTGCTGGTCGTCGGGTTGCCGGTCACCCGCATCATCGAGGTGGTCAAGCAGCTTGAGCCGGTGCAATTGGTCATGGGCAGCCAGGGCCGGACCGGACTCAAACATCTGATGCTGGGTTCCAAGGCCGAGCAGGTGCTGCGGCTGTGCCCGATCCCGGTAACGATCGTCAAATCCCCCACGCATGGAGGCGCAACGTCGTGATGAACCCGTTGGCCTCATCCTTACGGTCGGCATGTTGATGAGCACCATTCCGCGCTTTCGTCTCGGCAATCCGTTTCAGCCCAAATGCGGGCGCTTCGGCCAGGCCCCGGTGATCTCTCCCGTCTGGCCACTGGCAGCGATGATCGCCCTTGGTCTGCTGTTTTTCTTTGCGCCAGCGATGGCGGCGATCGCGGGCGGGGAGGCGCAACCCGAATGGTTGGTGATGGGCACCAATCTCCTCGGCGGTCTAGCCCTGTTCCTGTTCGGCATGGAGCAGATGTCCGATGCGCTCAAGTCGGTGGCAGGCGAGGGCATGAAGACGATCCTGTCGCGACTTACCACCAATCGCTTCATGGGCGCGATCACCGGTGCGTTCGTGACGGCGGTCATCCAGTCGTCGTCGGTCACCACAGTGCTGGTGGTCGGTTTCATCTCTGCAGGACTCATGTCCACCGCGCAATCGATCGGTGTGATCATGGGGGCAAATATCGGCACCACGATCACCGCGCAGATCATTGCCTTCAAGGTCACCAAGTTCGCGATGGTGATGATCGCGACCGGATTCGCGATGTTGTTCATATCCAAGCGCGAAAAGGTGCGCGATTACGGTGCCATGATCATGGGTCTCGGCCTGGTGTTCTACGGCATGCATGTGATGAGCGAGGCCATGCAGCCGCTTCGCAGCTATCAGCCGTTCCTGGACCTGATGATCGAGATGGAGAACCCGCTGCTCGGCATCCTTGTTTCCGCATTGTTCACCGCCCTGGTTCAGTCCTCATCGGCGACTACCGGCATCGTCATCGTGATGGCCAGCCAGGGCTTTATCAGCCTGCCAGCGGGTATCGCATTGGCCTTCGGGGCCAATATCGGCACTTGTGTCACGGCCGTGATCGCCAGCCTGGGCAAGCCCCGGGAGGCCGTGCGTGCGGCCGTCGTGCATGTCCTGTTCAATGTGTTCGGGGTGTTGCTGTGGGTCGGTTTCATCGACCAGTTGGCGCTGCTGGTCACGGCGATGTCACCCGTTCATGCCGATTTGCAGGGCGTCGATCGTCTGGCACATGAAGCGCCCAGACAGATCGCCAATGCCCACACCGTATTCAACATCGCCAATACCGTGCTGTTCATCGGGTTCACCGGGGTGTTTGCGCGTCTGGTCGAATGGCTGGTCCCCGACAAGCCGATCGATCTGGGTGCCGTGATTCAGCCAAAGTATCTGGAGGAAAGCATCGTCGATACACCGGTGCTGGCACTCGATCGGGTGCGGCTTGAATGTCTTCGGGTCGGGTCCATCATCAACGGCATGCTCACCGACATCGGCCCGGCGTTTGTGTCCGGCGATCGTCATAAGCTGCACGCCGTAGCCCGCAAGGACGATGACGTGGATGTCCTGCATGGTCACATCATCCGATACCTCGGCAAGATCAGCCGGGGGACCTTGTCCGATGCGGAATCCCGGGAGTTGAGCGCGCTCATGGCCATCGTCAACGACATGGAAGGGATCGGCGACCTGGTCGAAACCGATCTGGTGTCAATGGGGCTGGAAAGTGCGGGCAAGCATCTGATCATGAGCGAGATCAGCCAGGGCGTGCTCGAAGATATGCATGCCGCTGTCGTCGATTCGGTCCGGTCCGTACTGCGATCCAGGCCATTGATGAACTCGATCCGGACATGGCTCGGGAAGTGATCGTCAACAAACGGGAGATCAAGCACCTCGCCGACATCGCCAGCGCGAACATGGCCGAACGCCTGCGCGCCGACGCACCGCACCGCCTGGAGATGTACACCATGGAAATCTCCGTTATCGAAAAGCTTTGGCGCATCTATTACTACGCCAAGCGCATCGCGCGGAACGTCCAGGTTCTGACGCAGCCTGAGGCGAAGGATGTCACGTTGGCAGCCAGCCACCCTGGTTAAGCCGGAGTCCCGATGCCTCGATATTTTTAGAGCGCCTAAGCGCTGACCTGGGTATGCAAACTCCACGGGGACTTGCTCTGGTTGCTAGGATCAGCAACTCGTTCGGAACCATGTTCCTGAAATCACGGAATTGGCAAATCGCGCCCTCATGACTGACACCCTGCTCTGGCACGACTACGAAACCTTTGGCATCGATCCGGCGCGAGACCGCCCGGCTCAGTTCGCGGCGATTCGTACCGACGAGGAGTTGAACGAGATCGGCGAGCCGATCGAACTGTTCTGCAAGCCGCCGAATGACTATCTGCCGCAACCCGATGCCTGCCTGATTACCGGAATCACGCCACAACGCGCGCTTGAGCGGGGCTTGCCGGAGTCTGAGTTCATTGCCCGTGTGAATGCGGAAATGTCGGTGCCGCATACCTGCAGCGTTGGGTACAACAGCCTGCGTTTCGACGACGAGGTCACGCGCAACGCCCTGTACCGCAATTTTCTCGATCCTTATGCACGCGAGTGGCAGGGCGGGAATTCACGCTGGGATATCATCGATCTGCTGCGCGCGGCCAGAGCATTGCGCCCGGAAGGCATCGAATGGCCGGTGCATGAAGATGGGTCGCCGAGCCTGCGGCTGGAACATCTGACGGTCGCCAATGGCATCGGTCATGAAGCCGCGCACGATGCGGTTTCGGATGTGCGCGCGACCATTGCCGTGGCGCGGCTGGTGCGCAAGGCGCAACCGCGTCTATATGACTATCTGTTCAAGTTACGCCGCAAGCAGGAAGTGACGGCCCTGCTCGATGTGGCGCATCGCACGCCGGTGGTGCATGTATCGGGCATGTATCCGGGCGACACCCTGGCGTGTTCGGTGGTGATGCCTCTGGCCTGGCATCCGGTCAATAACAACGGGGTCTTGGTGTACGACCTGCGACAAGACCCGGAGCCGTTCTTCGACCTGGATGTGGAGGCCTTGCGGGAACGCTTGTTCACATCGCGCGAACAATTGGGGGACGACAATCCACGGTTGCCGGTCAAAACCATCCATGTCAACAAATGCCCGGTCGTCGCGCCCTTGAAGACGCTGGATGAAGCGGCGCGGATCAGGACGAACCTGGACATGGAGGCGATCACGCGCCATCACCAGCGCCTGTTGACGGTGCCCGGATTCGACAAACGGGTGCGGGAGGCGTTTGCAGGCGATCACTTCGAGAAACCGAGCGACCCGGATTTGATGATCTATGCGGGTGGCTTCTTCAGCGATAACGACAAGCGCTTGATGATGCGCATTCGTGAACTGGGACCGGCGGAGCTGGCCGGTGCGAAATTCAACTTCGAAGATCGACGTCTGCCGGAAATGTTGTTTCGCTACCGGGCGAGAAACTGGCCGGAAAGCCTGAGCGATGACGAGCAGGCGGTCTGGCAGGAACATCGTGAGTATCGACTGATGGAGTCGGGGCCGGGTGTCAGTCAGACCATCGATGACTACTTCGAACGGATCGAAGCCTTGCGCGTTGAGCGTCCCGATCGGTCCGAACTGCTCGCCGCGCTTGAGGATTATGGCCATAGGCTGACCGCGCTCTAGCATCCGTGCATTGCGCTGAACCAGCCTGGAAAATCAACGGCTACAAAAAAGCCCGCATCGGTGTGTGACCGAATGCGGGCTTGCGCTATCTGGTACCGAGGGTCGGACTCGAACCGACAAGGTATTGCTACCGGGGGATTTTGAATCCCCTGTGTCTACCAATTTCACCACCCCGGCAAAATGAGCGGCGGAGTATAGGGCTTTTGCTTGCGAGCGGGAACAGTCTTGGCGATCCCCTGATAACATCGCGCGCCATGCGACTTTCCGACTTCCGATACCACCTCCCGCAAGCACTTATCGCGCAGCGTCCGCCTGAGCGACGCGACGCCAGCCGACTCCTGCATCTTCCTGCGAACGGACCGATTCGGGATCGTCGTTTCGTCGACCTGACAGGCCTGCTTCGCGCAGGCGATCTGCTGGTTTTCAACGACACCCGCGTGATTCCCGCACGTCTTCACGGCAACAAGGCGAGCGGAGGGCGGGTTGAGGTCCTGGTCGAGCGGGTTCTGGACGCGCACCGAGTCAGCGCGCATGTGCGTGCCAGCAAGTCGCCGAAGGCGGGGAGTCGGCTGATTCTTGAGGGTGCACTCGAGGTCGAGGTCGAAGGCCGGGACGACGACCTGTTCCTGCTCCGGTTCCTGGGTGGGGAGACGGCCATTGAACTGTTGGAACGATTCGGCCACATGCCATTGCCGCCGTATATCGAGCGCAGCGATGACGGTGCGGATCGCGAGCGATACCAGACGGTCTTTGCCCGCAATCCGGGGGCAGTTGCTGCGCCGACGGCCAGTCTGCATTTCGATGATGCCATGCTCGAACTGCTGGCCAGGCAAGGCGTTCGCAGCGCCTGGGTGACACTGCACGTCGGCGCGGGAACATTTCAACCGGTCCGGGTTGATAACCTGGACGATCACAAGATGCATTCCGAGTGGCTGTCGGTATCGGCGGAAACCTGCAACGCGGTCACTGAGACCCGTGCAAATGGGGGTAGGGTGATCGCCGTGGGCACGACGGTGATGCGCAGTCTGGAAAGCGCCGCGCTGGCGGCAGGCGGCGAATGCAGGCCGTTTGCCGGGGACACCCGCCTGTTCATCCGACCGGGATTCGATTTCCGTCTGGTGGATGCCTTGCTGACCAACTTTCATCTGCCGGAATCCACCTTGCTGATGTTGGTCAGCGCATTCGGTGGCTACGAGGCGGTGATGGCGGCGTATCGGCACGCGGTCGAACAGGAATATCGATTCTTCAGTTATGGCGATGCGATGTTTGTGGAGCGCAACGACGCCTGAGGGTCAGGCGGACTCGGTGGAATCGAGTAGTTCGATCCAGTGCAGGACTTCCACATCGGTGCCGCTGGCGAGGTGGGTCAGGCAGCCGATGTTGGCGGTGGCGATTCTCGTCGGTTTGCCGCCGAGCAGGGCGGTGAGTTTGCGTTTACGCAGTTGTCCGGCAATCTCCGGTTGCAACATCGAATACGCGCCGGCGGAGCCACAGCACAGGTGTGCGTCGCGCACCAATGTCAACGTGAACCCGAGCTGACCGAGAATGCCTTCCACGCGACCATTGAGTTGCTGGCCGTGGTGCAGACTGCACGGGGTGTGGAAGGCGACGCTGGGTTGGTGGCTGCCGTTCAATCTCAAACCGCCCAGGTCTTCCTCTGACAAAATCTCGGAGAGATCACGGGTGAGACTCGACACTTTTATTGCCTTGTCCGCGTAATCCGGATCGTCGGCGAGCAGTTCCCCGTATTCCTTGACTTGGGTGCCGCACCCACTGGCGGTCATCACGATCGCTTCGGCACCGGCTTCGATCATCGGCCACCAAGCGTCGATATTACGGCGCGCCATGCCCAGACCGGTTGCTTCATCGTTCATGTGATGGTGCATGGCGCCGCAGCATCCGGCTTCCGGCGCACCTTGCAAACGGATTCCGAGACGATCCAACACCCGGGTCGCGGCGGCGTTGATGTTGGGGGCAATCCCACTTTGCGCGCACCCGTTCAGGACCAACATCGTGCGGTTGTGAGGGCGGGTAGGCACCCGTCCCGGGGTTTTCCAGGCGGGAATACGACGCTTGAGCGCGGGTGGCATGAGCGGTCGCGCCATCTGGCCGAGACGCAGTAGCGGGGTGAATCGGGTCGGATAGGGGATCACGCTCAACATGACGCGACGCTTGATGCGTTCGGCCAGCGATCTGGGTTGGCGACGTTCGAGCTCGGCTTTGCCGATTTCGAGGAGACGGTGATACCGCACACCGGATGGGCAGGTGGTCTCGCAGGACCGACAGGCCAGACAGCGATCCAGGTGGGCTTGGGTGGTCAACGCCGGTTCTGCACCTTCCAGGATCTGCTTGATCTGATAAATGCGACCGCGCGGCCCATCCAATTCGTCGCCAAGCAGTTGGTAGGTGGGGCAGGTGGCAGTGCAGAAGCCGCAATGCACACAACTGCGAAGAATGGCCTCCGCCTCCTTGCCAGCTGCGGTCTGCAACAGATTCGGGTCGATCGACGTTTGCATGGCGGTGCAGTCAGGCGTCTTGCAGTGTGTTGAACCAACCAGGGGCGGTACAGGGATGGGTAGGGGATCAGACCCCGGCGACAGACAGAACCAGTTTCACCACGCCCCAGACTGTGAGTACGAAAAGGGTGGTGAGGATGATCCCCATGAAGATGAAATGGCTCGGTTTACCGCGTGTGAAGTCGCGTTTGTGCGCTTCACTGCTCTGCACGCCGAACATGGCAGCAAGACTGCTCTTGAAGGTCTGCATGAAGGTGGGCGTGCTCGGTTCGGTAGGCTGGTTCATGCGATCAATGGTTCCGGTTAGGGCGGTGGCGACTGAGGCCATCAATGATACGCCGCAGGCATATTCCAGATAACCGGAAAGTTCAAAACGGTTATGTCATATATGACAGTCGATAACTGTCTGCAAATATTAGAAAAATAGCAAAGTAGAACTTTATTTTCCGGTAATGAACCAATGTGCTTGTCAGTTCTGACGGGCTTCGTTTAGGATGCCGCCCGACCGAAATATGGGATTTGCCGCATTGACCTGGGTCAAAACGAATGCGGTCCGAGGCGCATTGATGGCGGGTTTCAAGCCTGCGGAGGTCACCCAATGGTGACCACGCTCCCCGGACCGGGCCAAGACGACTATCGATTCATCCTCCGGCCGGATCGGTCATTGTCATGGCGAGGCAATCTCTTATTTGTCGGCTCCGTCGCGGCTATCTCGTTCTCGATCGGAATCGGCTTTGCGGTCATCGGTTTGTGGTTGGTTTTACCATTCGCCGGGTTGGAAATCGGACTCTTGACGATCGGGCTTTACCTCACGGTGCTGCGCCGACATCAGGTGGAAGTGATTTCAATTCGACATGACGAAGTCGAGATTGCCAGAGGCGTTGACCGCCCGGGATCCCAGCCTCGCGAAACCACCACATTCCCACGGGCCTGGGTGCGGGTTGCCTATCGGCGGGCAGAGCATCCCTGGTATCCGTGTCGCCTAGTGCTAGGGGCACATGGGCGGGAGATTGAAATTGGCGACTTTCTGCATGTTGCAGAAAGACGCAGCTGCGCGACAGCGCTGGGTAACATGCTCGGCTGGCGCGATATGAAATCGATGCCTGGCGATGACGACTGCGGTCACCGTTGGGTGGATGACAACAACTAGCTCACGTTACACAAAGTCCTAACGAGGGGAGATTGAGAGGAATGAGTCATAAGAAATCAGTATGGCTGCAGCGCGCCCTGCTTGGTGGCGCAATGCTTTTGGGGGCCGGCAGCGCCGCCGCCGAATATGGCCTGAACATGACCCCGGGCGTGACCAATGTTAGCGGTGAGGTCTATCACCTCCATATGCTGATCTTCTACATCTGCTGCGCGATCGCGGTGGTTGTTTTTGGCGCGATGTTCTATTCGATCTGGAAGCACCGTAAGTCGGTTGGTGCCGAAGCCGCAAACTTCCATGAGAGCACCACGGTCGAGATCATCTGGACCGTGATTCCTTTCGCGATCCTGATCAGTATGGCGATTCCTGCCACCAAGGCGCTGATCAATCTGGAAGATGCCTCCGATCCGGATATGACCGTCAAGATCACCGGCTATCAGTGGAAGTGGCATTACGCCTACCCAGAAGAGCAGATTGCGTTCTTCTCCAGTCTGGATGCCAAGAGCAACGAAGCTCGTCAGCTGGGTTCCAGCGTTGATCCCGCGTCCGTCGAGGACTATCTGCTCAACGTCGATAACCGGCTGGTTCTCCCCGTGGGCAAGAAAGTTCGTTTCCTGATCACCTCCAACGACGTCATTCACTCCTGGTGGGTGCGCGATCTGGGTTGGAAGAAGGACGCAATCCCCGGCTTCATCAATGAGGCCTGGACCCGCGTCGAAGAGCCGGGTGTCTATCGCGGCCAGTGTGCGGAACTGTGTGGCAAGGATCATGGCTTCATGCCGATCGTTGTCGAGTTCAAGGCGCAGGCGGATTACGACGCCTGGGTCGCCGCGCAGAAGGCGCAGGCCGGCAATTCCAAATCTCCGGTTGCGACCGTCGTCGCTGCCGTTAACTAAGTTTGTATCTTCCAGGAGTACACACGAATGTCTGAAGCGACGACTCACGACGCCCACGACCATCACGACCACGGCCCGGCCAAAGGTCTGATGCGTTGGGTGACGACCACCAACCATAAGGACATCGGTACCCTGTACCTGTTGTTCTCCCTGCTGATGTTCTTCGTCGGCGGTGCGATGGCCATGGTCATCCGTGCCGAACTGTTTGCCCCGGGCATGCAGATCGTTGATCCGTATTTCTTCAACCAGATGACGACCAACCACGCCCTGATCATGATTTTCGGCGCGGTGATGCCGGCGTTCGTCGGTCTGGCCAACTGGTTGCTGCCGATGATGATCGGTGCGCCGGATATGGCACTGCCGCGCATGAATAACTGGTCGTTCTGGATCCTGCCGTTCGCGTTCTCGATGCTGATCGGCACCTTGTTCATGGACGGTGGTGCACCGGCTGCCGGCTGGACCATCTACCCACCGCTGGTCCTGCAGACCGGTGATGCGTTCCCGTTCATGATCTTCGCCATCCACATGATGGGTATCTCGTCCGTGATGGGCGCGATCAACGTCATCGCGACCATTCTGAACATGCGCGCCCCGGGCATGACCCTGATGAAGATGCCGCTGTTCGTGTGGACCTGGCTGATTACCGCCTACCTGCTTATCGCGGTCATGCCGGTTCTGGCCGGTGCGGTCACCATGCTGCTCACCGACAAGTACTTCCATACCTCGTTCTTCACCGCCGCTGGCGGCGGTGACCCGGTCATGTACCAGCACATCTTCTGGTTCTTCGGTCACCCCGAGGTCTATATCCTGATCCTGCCGGCCTTCGGCATCGTCTCCCAGATCATCCCGACCTTCGCGCGCAAGCAGTTGTTCGGTTACAGCTCCATGGTCTACGCGACCGCTTCGATCGCGTTCCTGAGCTTCATCGTCTGGGCGCACCACATGTTCACGGTCGGCATGCCGGTCGCCGGTGAGTTGTTCTTCATGTACGCCACCATGCTGATCGCGGTGCCGACCGGCGTGAAGGTGTTCAACTGGGTGTCCACGATGTGGAAGGGCTCGATGACCTTCGAGACCCCGATGTTGTTCGCGCTGGGCTTCGTGGTGCTGTTCACGATCGGTGGCTTCTCCGGTCTGATGCTCGCCATCGCCCCGTCCGACTTCCAGTACCACGACACCTACTTCGTCGTGGCTCACTTCCACTACGTGCTCGTTACCGGTGCGATCTACGCGATCATGGCCGGTACGTACTACTGGCTGCCGAAGTGGACCGGCCACATGTACAACGAGACCTTGGGCAAGTGGCACTTCTGGCTGTCTACGATCACCGTGAACATCCTGTTCTTCCCGCAGCACTTCCTGGGTCTGGCCGGCATGCCGCGCCGTATCCCGGACTACTCGGTGCAGTTCGCGGAGTTCAACATGATCTCCTCGATCGGTGGTTTTGCTTTCGGTCTGTCACAGCTGATGTTTGCCTACATCGTTATCTCCACGATCCGTGGCGGTAAGAAGGCAAGCGACCAAGTGTGGGATGGTGCCAAGGGTCTGGAGTGGACGCTTCCGTCTCCGCCTCCGTACCACAGCTTCACCGAAGCCCCGGAAGTTAAGTAAGACATCGTTCACCCTGTCCCACGCCCAGATTGGCGCGGGGGCAGGGTGATTACGAAAAGCAAAGACAATGATGACCATGAATCCAGTTCAGGAAGATTCCGTACGTAAGCAGCGTACCCGGCGAATGGCCATTGGCCTTGGGGTGCTGGCCATTGCGTTTTATATCGGCTTCATCCTGATGAGCGTTTTCGTTTACAGCAATCCGACTCCATGAGCGTGAATACCGAACCCAAACTCTCGACTGCCCGCTTGGTTGCCCGCCTGGGCCTGGTGGTGGTCGCGATGTTCGGATTCGGTTACGTGATGGTGCCGATCTACGACGTGTTCTGCGACATTACCGGCCTCAATGGCAAAACTTCCGATGAGGTCGCGACCGCGCCGGTAATCGTCGATACCAGTCGCACCGTGACGGTGGAGTTTGACGCCACGCTAAACGAGTACATGCAGTGGGAATTCGCTCCGGAAGTACACAAGGTCACGGTTCATCCCGGTGAGCTGAAAACCGTCAACTATCGGGTCCGCAACCGCATGGATCAGGACGTCAACGGGCAGGCCGTGCCCAGCGTTGCGCCCGGTCAGGCTGCCGAATACCTGAAAAAGACGGAGTGTTTCTGCTTTACGCAGCAGACACTCAAAGCGGGTGAGGTTCGTGACATGCCCGTCACGTTCTTTATTGACCCTGCGCTGCCGGACGATGTTCACGTTGTCAGCCTGTCTTACACATTTTTCGATTTAGCCAAGTTGGCGAGCCATCCCTGATCGGTTCGTTGACCCCAAAACACAATCAGACGTAACCAAACGACAACCCGACCCATTACCCTTCATCGGGATGGCGAGGAAACCAAAAGGTTAGAGAGGAGAAATCATGTCCGCTGCAACGCATGACGATTATTACGTACCCCACGGCAGTCACTGGCCGATCGTGGGCTCCATCGGCCTGACCACCCTGCTGGGCGGTTTCGCCACCATGCTCAATGGCTCCACCATGGGCGGCAAGCTGATGATTGCCGGTGTGCTCATCGTCCTGTTCATGATGTTCGGCTGGTTCGGCACCGTGATTCGTGAGAGCGAAGGCGGGTATTACAACGAGCAGGTCGACCGTTCCTTCCGCTGGGGCATGAGCTGGTTCATCTTCTCTGAAGTCATGTTCTTCGCCGCGTTCTTCGGTGCGCTGTTCTATGCCCGTGAGTTCTCGATTCCCTGGATCGGCGGCGGCGGCAACAACATGATGACCAATCTGGAACTCTGGAACAGCTGGGAAGCCGCTTGGCCCACCAACGGTCCGGCCAATGTTGGCGGTGAATATGAAGTCATGGGCGCCTGGGGGCTTCCGGCGCTGAACACCCTGATCCTGTTGAGCTCCGGTGTGACCGTCACCTGGGCGCATTGGGCGCTCAAGAAAGGCAATCGCTCTCAGCTCGTTCTGGGTTTGCTGGCCACGGTCGTTCTGGGCTTCACCTTCGTGGGCTTGCAGGCGATGGAATATAGCCATGCTTATCACGAGATGAACCTGACGCTGGGTTCCGGCATCTATGGTTCGACTTTCTTCATGTTGACCGGCTTCCACGGCTTCCACGTCACCATGGGCGCCATCATGTTGACCGTGATCATGTTCCGGTCGATGAAGGGTCACTTCACGGCCGAGCATCACTTCGGTTTCGAAGCGGTGGCCTGGTATTGGCACTTCGTTGACGTTGTCTGGCTCGGCCTGTTCATCTTCGTGTACTGGCTGTAATTCCGGACATCGGAAACCAAAAAGGGCGTCGCATTTGCGACGCCCTTTGTTTTGTCCGGATGCTTTGTCCTGGCGAGCTGAAAACCGCGTTCGCTCAGGGTTGCGGCGGGAACAGACCATGAGGCTGAATCATGCCCGTTGCGAAAGCGATCATCAGCAACACGAACAAGGTCACCGAAAGGCCGATTCGAACGGTCAACGCTTTGACGGCGCGCTCCGAGTTTCCCCGATCACGCAACATGTAGATCATCCCGCTGGCCAAGCTGGCGAGAATCATTAACAGCACCAGCACTATAAGAATCTTGACCCACATTCGCTTCATTCCCGATTCAAAAACGCAATTATACGGGCGTCGCCCGTGCGTACTGCCCCATTACTGGTATTGAGATGGGGTTCATCATGCGTTTTGGTTCATATCGATTCCGGTTTCCGTCACTGTGGCCGGCGCTGTTGGCCTTTGTGACCCTGGTGCTCTTGCTTCAGCTTGGTTCGTGGCAATGGCATCGGGCGGCTGAGAAGGAAGCGATGCTGGCGGACTTTTCCCGCAGGGGAGGGGAAGTGACCCCGGTGTTTTCGGCTGTTCGCCCAGCGCAATTCGATGCGTTGAGATTTGCCACCGTGGATATTGTTGGTCGTTTTGACCGTCCGGAAGTGATCTATCTCGATAATCGTTCCCACGCCGGACAACTCGGTTATCACGCGCTGGCGGTGTTTCACGCCGACGGGCATGAGCCAGGTTTGCTCGTTAATCTTGGCTGGCTGCCGCTCATCGGCGGTCGGGAAACCTTGCCAACGGTTTCGCTACCGACCGGTGAACAGCACTTTCTCGCCCGTCTCAAGCCGATCAGCGATCCGGTACTTGCCCTCGGTACCGCCCTCGATGTGCGCGACGGCAAGCGTCTGGTGATGCCGGTTCTGGATCGAAAGGTGTTGTCGGATTGGCTCGGAGTGCCGCTGCTGGAAGTGGAGGCACTGGTCGATCCGTCCGCCTCGTTCGGATACACCCGGGTTTGGCAGGCCCATTACGACATTCCACCGGTCAAACATCGCGCTTATGCGTTCCAGTGGTTTGCACTCGCATTCGCGGTGTTGGTGATCTTCGTGATGGTCAACACCCGGCGGGAATCGGACCGGGGCGCAAGCACCAAACCTACTGGAGAAGATCATGACTGAGCCACAACGTAATCCTGTTGGCGACCCGCCCCGTGGTCTGACGGCTCACCGTATCGGCATGATTGCGATCATTGCCCTGTTTGTGATCCCGGTGGCGCTATCCTGGTCCCTTTTTTACAGTGGGTGGAAGCCGGTCGGCACGGTCAATTACGGGGAATTGATTCATCCCGCCCGGCCCTTGCAGACACCGATTTTGGATGACCGTTTCGGCAAGGCGGTGCCGGAAGACTGGATGTATGGAAAGTGGACGTTGCTGTATCTGACCGACACCGCGTGCGACGAGTCTTGTAGACAGCGTGTGATTACCCTCGCGAAGATTCGTTTGGGGCAGAATCGCCATATCGATCGTATTCAGGTTGCGTTGATGATGTCCGGTCAGTCCGGGTTCGCGACGCTCGCTGAATGGCTGCGCCCGGAGGCCGATCTGATCACCATGGCTCCGATCATGAAGGACAGGCGCAAAACCATCGGTAATTTCGAAGTGGATGCGATGGAAGGGCCTGTATTCGAACGGACTTATTTGATCGATCCGCTCGGCAACCTGATGATGCGCTACCCGGTGGATTTCGATCCGACCGGTTTGCGTAAGGATCTGGAACGTCTCCTCAAGCTGTCTCAGGTCGGTTGAATCTTTCGTCTTTCAGTCTGGAATTTCTGAATGTCCCAACAAGGCTATTACAAGCTCTCACTGTTCGCCGCGCTGTTGGCGCTCTGCGTGGTTTTGCTCGGTGCCTACACGCGACTCGGCGATGCCGGTCTGGGTTGTCCGGACTGGCCGACCTGCTATGGACATATCGATGTCCCTGAGGACGCGCATGAAGTTGCTGCCGCCGAGCAGGCTTTCCCGGAACGTCCCGTGGAAGCACCCAAGGCATGGAAAGAGATGGTGCACCGCTACTTTGCGGGCTCCCTGGGTCTGGTGATCCTCGCGCTGATGCTGATTCGCCTGTTCAGCCGGCAGATCAAGCGTCCAGGAAAGGGCTTGCCGGTTGCTTTGGTCGGGCTCGTCATCTTCCAGGCCGCACTTGGCATGTGGACCGTGACCCTGTTGTTGAAGCCGGTCGTGGTAATGGGGCATCTGCTCGGCGGCTTCGCGACCCTGTCGTTACTTTGGCTCATGGTCTCCATGCAACGCCAGTGGTTCAACTACGACGGCAGCGCGTTGCACGACCTCAAACCGCTGGCCTGGATCGGCCTGATTCTGCTGATTGCGCAGATCAGTCTGGGCGGTTGGACCAGCTCCAATTACGCCGCGTTGGCCTGTACCGACTTTCCGACTTGTCACGACCAGTGGTGGCCGAATGCCGATTTCGCGGAAGGATTCGTGTTGTGGCGTGGGTTGGGTGTGAACTACGAGTTCGGGGTGCTCGACAATCCCGCGCGGGTCGCAATACACCTTACCCACCGGATTGGCGCGTTGATCGTGTTTCTGTATCTCGCGTTCCTGGCGTGGAAGGTATCCAGTGTGAGTCGCGGCAGTGGGCGCGGCCTGGGTTTCATCATCGGGGTATTGCTGCTGATTCAGGTCAGCCTCGGTATCGCCAACGTGGTTCTACACCTGCCGCTGGCGAATGCCGTTGCGCATAACGGGGTTGCAGCCTTGCTATTGTTGTCCCTGGTGACCTTGACGCACGCCAGCTCCCGGTATCGTTAACCACCCGCCCAGGCGCAAAGCAGCGAAAATCGACGTATGAACCCAGTTGACGAGGGCAGCAACATGAAATCGGCCTCCAGCGATGCCAGTGTCGCGGTCGATGCCGGAACCGTAACCAAGCCGGCCCTCGGTACGCTTTGGCGCGAATTCCTCGGCCTGTGCAAGCTCAAGGTCGTGGCGCTGATCGTGTTTACGGCGGTGGTCGGGATGATGCTGGCTGTTCCGGGCATGGTGCCGTGGATGCCGCTGGTATTTGGAACCCTGGGGATCGGCATGGCCGCGAGTTCCGCCGCCGCCATCAATCATCTGGTTGATCGGCGGGCCGATGCGGTGATGGCGCGCACGCAATATCGGCCTTTGCCCAAAGGCACCTTGACCACCACTCAGGCGGCAACCTTCGCGATTGGACTGGGGGCGGTGTCGATGGTGGTGCTGTGGTTCCTGGTCAACCCGTTGACTGCCGTGCTGACCTTCATCTCGCTGATCGGCTACGCAATCGTCTACACCATGTGGCTGAAACGGGCGACACCCCAGAACATCGTGATCGGTGGCGCGGCCGGTGCTGCACCGCCAGTACTGGGTTGGACCGCTGTTACCGGCACCATCGACCCGCACAGTCTGTTGCTCTTCCTGATCATCTTCGCGTGGACCCCGCCGCATTTCTGGGCTCTGGCGATTCATCGTCGCGACGAATACGCCAAGGTGGACATTCCGATGCTGCCGGTCACTCACGGCATCCCGTTCACCCGCCTGCAGGTGCTTCTGTACACCTACATACTACTGATCGTCACCATCCTGCCGTTCGTCGTGCACATGTCCGGCGTGTTCTACCTGATCGGCGCGATCGGTCTGGGTGCAGGGTTCCTGTATTACGCCTATCAACTCAAGGCCGACTCCGAGCCCGGTATCGCGATGAAGACGTTCGGCTATTCGATCGTCTACCTGATGGCCTTGTTTGCCTTCCTGTTGGTCGATCACTACCTGCCGTTGCTCTGGAAACTGGGCTCCTGATAGCGGAAAGGTGGCTGCATGAACGCAAATTGGCCGGTCAGATGACCGGCCAATTTCATTTTCAAGGTTTGTACGCGGCGTTGAACCGGGTGAAAACGCGGGTCTACTCCGCTTTCTGACCCGACTCCATTGCATCGGCCTTGATCAACACCATCTGCTCCATCTCATCCTTGAAGCGTTGCACCCGTTTAAGGATATGCAGATCGGATGTGCCCAGAACCTGCGCGGCGAGGATGCCTGCGTTCTTGGCGCCGTTGATGGCTACCGTCGCCACCGGAACGCCAGGGGGCATCTGAACGATGGACAGAAGGGAGTCGTTGCCGGACAAGGTGGAACTTTTTACCGGCACACCGATGACGGGCAGTGCGGTGATCGCAGCGACCATGCCCGGCAGATGCGCGGCGCCACCGGCCCCGGCGATGATGACCTTCAGGCCGCGTTCGATGGCACTTTTTGAATAGTCGTAAAGGCGCGTCGGGGTGCGGTGAGCGGAAACGATGGTCATCTCGAACGGGATACCGAACTCATCGAGCAGATCCGCCGCCGCCTGCATGACCGGAAGATCCGAGTCGCTGCCCATGATGATGCCGACCACAGGTGTGGCCGAGGTGCTCAGGGATGCCGCTCTGGTCATGGGTGGTTTTCTCCCGAAATGATGAGGGTGTCGCGGACTTTCTCGGCTTTGCGGCGCGCGTCATCGATATTTGCGTCGAGCACGGTGATATGCCCCATCTTGCGGAAAGGGGTGGTTGATGCCTTGCCATAAAGATGAACGGAGACACCGTCCAGCGCCAAAGCCGCCGCCATTCCTTGAATGACCGGGCGGCCCATGCGATCGGGTGCGCCGAGCAGATTGATCATTGCCGCCGGTGAGAGTTGCTCCGTACTGCCAAGAGGAAGTCCAAGTATTGCGCGCAGATGTTGTTCAAACTGATCGGTCACGCACGCTTCAATCGTGTGATGTCCGGAGTTGTGGGTTCGTGGTGCGATCTCGTTGACGAGAAGGTTGTTGTCGGCGGTGAGGAACATTTCGATACCGAAAATGCCGACTGCGCCCATCGCATCGACGGTGCGGATCGCCAGGGCTTGCGCGGCATCCGCGATGTCGCTGGAGATCGACGCGGGGGCGAGCAGCAGATCAAGCACGTTTTCCCCGGACCGGAAGACCATTTCAACGGGGGGGTAGCAACGGGTTTCGCCGTCGCTGCCTCGCGCAACCAGGACGGCCAGCTCTTTGCTGGCCGGAATGAAACGTTCGATCAGGGCAGGAACGGGAAGATTGCGCGGGAAATCGTCCGCGCTGTGCATGACAGCAACGCCACGACCGTCGTAACCACCACGACGGGCTTTCTGGACCAAGGGGTAACCGAACTGGGCGAAGGCGTCGGCATCGGGGGTCGGCATCTCGATGAACTCGGCCGTGGGGATTCCCGCTGCGGCCATCATGCGCTTCTGGGTAAGCTTGTCCTGAATCTCCGCCAGTACCTTTGGCGAGGGATGTATTGCATTGCCTTCTGATTCGAGCTCGATCAGCGTGTCGCTGCCTATGTCCTCAATATCGAAGGTGGAAACGTCGCAGGATTCGACCAGTTCACGCAGGCGGGCGGGATCGTGGAAATCGCCGACGATCTGATGCCCGGATACCTGTCCGGCCGGGCAGCTTGGTGTCGGGTCCAGTACCACGCAGGTGCAGCCGAGACGATGGGCAGCCTGCACCATCATGCGACCAAGCTGGCCGCCGCCGATGATGCCGATACGGGCGATGGGGTAGGGGCGCGCATCCATTAGACACAGGCTCCGTATTTGCGGAAACCGCGCATTGTCTCACAACTGAATATGAGAGTGATCCCCATCGGGACTGGCCTGTGCAGCATGACGATCGGCCAGGATCAAGGCGTCGGGAAGCGAGTGGGCGAACCGAAGCAGGCCACGCTGCTTGTGGATGCCGGCGCGATGCAGCTTCTCGATCATGCGCGGTTGCAGGTCGGCGATGATGGTTTCCACCTTACGGGTGCGAAGGTTATCGATGATCGAGTCCAGCGCGATGATGGCGGTCATGTCGAGCATGGTGACGCCGGACATGTCGAGGATCACGATGCGGATGTTGGGATTGATCGTGGTGATCAGTTTGAGCGCTTTTTGTGCGGACCCGAAGAACAGCGGCCCGTTGATGTCGTAGACGATCACGCTGTCCGCGACCGTCAGTTCGTCGTCCGGGCGTGCATTGGCCTTGATGGGAGTGGCCTGCGTGAGCCCGATGCTGCTGCGGATGAACAACACGGCAGCCAGCGAGAGTCCGACCCCGACCGCGATGACCATGTCGAACAGTACGGTCAATGCGTAGCAGGTGAGCAGGACGGCGACATCCGGACGTGGCGCGACCCGGAGGGTGCGTAGGAAATGCGGGGCTTCGCTCATGTTCCAGGCGACCATCAGCAACAGCGCGGACATGGATGCCATGGGTATGTAGGCCAGCAAGGGTGCGAGGAACAGGATGGCGGCGAGGATGAACAGCGCATGAACGACCGACGACAGCGGCGAAGTCGCTCCTGCACGGACGTTGGCAGCCGTTCGTGCGATGGCCGCTGTCGCGGGAATGCCGCCAAACAGCGGCACGATCAGGTTGCCCAGGCCCTGTCCGATCAGTTCGTCATTGGGGCTGTGGCGCTTCCCGGACATGCCCTCGGCCACCACGGCACATAACAACGATTCAATCGAACCCAGCGCGGCGATGGTCAACGCAGGACCGAGTAGATTGCGGATCAGGTCAAAGGAAAGCCCCAGCGGCTGGCCATCGGGACCCGGTTGGTTCCACGGCAGGTTGAAGGCAGGTGGCATCGGCGGGATGCCCTGCCCGACGACACCGTTCAGGGTGTAGAAAAACCGTGAGCCGATGGTATCGACATCAAACCCGTTCACGCGGCCCAGGACCCAGGCGGTCAGCGTGCCCACCAGCAGGGCGACCAGATGGGCCGGAATCCGCGATTGTGTCCGTCGCCACAGGATCAATACCGTGAGTGTCAGGCCGCCAATGCCGAATTCGCCCCAGTCCAGGCTGGGCAGGGCGCTGAACAGGCTGAGCACCTTGTCGGTGAAATGGCCATTCAGGTTGGTGACCTCGAGCCCGAGAAAATCCTTGATCTGGAGTGTCGCAATCACCGTGCCGATACCGGCGGTGAAACCGATCGTGACCGGATAGGGGATGATTTCGACCAAGCGGCCAAGGCGTGCAACCCCCATTGCGATCAGAATCAGCCCGGCCATGAACCCGGCGGTCATCAATCCGCCGACCCCGAATTGCTGGACGATGGGCAACAGAATCACCACGAATGCGGCGGTCGGTCCGGAAATAGCGACCCGTGATCCACCGCTAAGCGCAATCGCGATTCCCGCGACGATGGCGGTATACAGACCATGTTGCGGCGATACGCCTGTGGCAATCGCCAACGCCATCGACAATGGCAGGGCGATGACGCCGACGGTCAGGCCCGCGAGGACATTCGCCTGCAGGACCGGAAACGTTCGGTCCTCGTTCATCGAAGCGCGTAACGCGGAGAACATGGCCGCATGACCCTGAGAAAAATGAGGGCAATACATTAGCGCGTCGTGGTGGTCCGCGTCGCCTGCCCGCAGGGTTTCAGTTACGGCATAATTCCCAGTCATTTCCCCTGAGATTTTTCCGATGCCCAAGGCCAATGAGATCAAACGCGGTGCGGCTGTTGAAGTTGACGGTGAGTCGTTTCTGGTTCGGGACATCGAAGTAAAGAGTCCCTCGGCACGCGGGGCATCGACCCTGTACAAGTTCCGGCTCGTCAATGCACGCACCCAGCAGAATATCGACCGTCAGTTCAAGGGGGACGATTTCATCAAGGAGGCCGACATCGTGCGCCGCAAGGTGCAGTTCCTTTATCGGGCCGGGGAAGAATTCACCTTCATGGATGACGAGGACTACAGCCAGTTCACCCTGAACGAAGAAGACATCGGCGAGCAGATCGGTTATCTCGTGGACGGCCTCGGCGGCATCATGGCGATGTTGATCGATGGTGACCCGGTGGCGGTGGAGCTTCCGGCCTCGGTCAACCTGGAAATCGTCGATACCGCTCCGGGCATCAAAGGCGCATCCGCCAGTGCCCGCAGCAAGCCGGCAACTCTGGCAACGGGCATCGAGGTTCAGATCCCGGAGTATCTGGAAATCGGCGAAGTCATACGGATCAATACCGAAACGGGCAAATACATGTCTCGCGCCTGAAGCGCCGGACACACGTTGAACCGACAACGCCGATCATGGTGGGGACAAGAGAGAGTGGAAACAGATGTTTAAATTTATTCGTAAAGTGCTGTTTTTACTGATATTGATCGTTGTCGTCGTACCGATGGTGGTGCTGGTCATGGCGGTGGGAGATCGGCCTGCACTGACCACGGAGATTCAATTCAGTCCCGATGATCTCATGCGTGCCAAGGCGCTGGCCGAGGCCAATGATCCGCGCAAGATGACCCCGGGCGAGGTGCATAACCTCACCTTGTCCGAGGCGGACATCAACCTGCTTGCGAACTACGCGATCGAGCGTTTCATCAACGGTGGGGTCTTGATCGATCTGCAGCCCGGTGCGGCCTCGGTACGTGGCACAGTGAAATTGCCCGATAACCCGGTCGGGGATTACCTGAACCTCTATCTCGAGGTCTATCAGGCCGCCGGGCGGGTCAAGGTTCAGCGCCTGCAATTCGGCGATGTGCGGATCCCCCGGGTACTTGCCCAGTGGCTGTTGGATACGGCGGACCGATTCGGCCGCAAGGATCCGGACTATGTCGCGGTATTGGAGGCCATCAACGGGTATCGCATCACCGAGCAGTACGCGATGGTCATGTATCAGTGGGAGCCGGATCTGGTGAAACGACTCGAAGGCCGGGGCAAGGGCGCGCTAATCCCCGATGCGGACAAGCGTGCAATTGCGGCGTATGCCAAACGTGCGGCGGAAATTTCCCGCGACCCATATCTCGACAATAGTGTCCCGCTGATTCGTTTCCTGCAGCCCATGTTCAAACTCGCGGAAGACCGAACCCAACGCGGCGGCGACCCGATTCTTGAAAACCGCGCATTGGTTACGGCGATGTCTTTCTATGTCAACGGCACCAACGTTGCGCGACTCATCGGGGTCCCAGTGGAGACCATTGGCGAGGCAGCACCTCATGAGCTGACCTTGCGCAGCCGCCACGATTTTGCCCAGCATTTTCTTACCTCGGCCGTCATCACCGTTGCGGGTGGAGATAAGCTCGCGGACGCCATCGGCCTGTTCAAGGAAGTGGATGATTCACATGGCGGTACCGGCTTCTCGTTCAACGACATCGCCGCTGATCGTGCCGGGGTCCGGTTTGGCGAGATGGCGGTGCGCAGCGCGGAAGAGGCCAAACGGTTGCAGTCCGTGTTTGCCGATGGACCGTGGGAGAGCGACTTCATGCCTGAAGTCGATGATTTGCCGGAATTCCTCAGTGCCGAGCGATTCAAGCAGGAGTACGAGCGAATCGGCAGCGTTCGATATAACGCCGTCGTGGACAAGATCGAGGCCCGAATTGCCAAGCTGAAATTGCATGCCGGGGAGTAAACCCGACATTCGCGACGTTGTTCCGGGTCGAAAGGCCATCGATTAGCGGGTCGGCCAAGCAGATTGCACCCTGGAAAATCCCCGCAGGCATGGGGGACTTGGTAAATCGGGTTTTGTTATCGTCGCAGGCACTCTTGTTCACCGTTTGTTCACCAACTATTGCCGAGGCCCTCATGAGCAGCCAGTCCTTTCATCCTCCCGTTCGCACGTTGATGGGCCCTGGTCCGTCGGACGTTAATCCGCGCATCCTGAGCGCGATGGCACGTCCGACCGTCGGGCACCTCGATCCCGTCTTCGTGGACCTGATGAGCGAGATGAAGGATTTGCTGCGCTATGCCTTTCAGACCAGCTACGAATTGACCATGCCGGTGTCGGCGCCGGGTTCGGCGGGTATGGAGACCTGCTTCGTCAACCTGGTTGAGCCGGGTGACAAGGTCATCGTCTGCCAGAACGGGGTGTTCGGCGGGCGCATGAAGGAGAACGTCGAACGTTGTGGTGGTACCGCCGTGATGGTTCAGGACGATTGGGGCCGTGCGGTCGATCCGCAGAAGGTCGAGGAAGCGCTGAAGGCCAATCCGGACGCCAAAGTCGTCGCCTTCGTGCATGCCGAAACCTCCACCGGTGCCATGTCCGACGCCAAAACCCTGGTCAAGCTCGCCCACGATCATGGCTGCCTGACCATCGTCGATGCGGTGACCTCTCTGGGCGGGTCGCCGCTCAAGGTGGAGGAATGGGGTATCGATGCGATCTATTCCGGTTCCCAGAAGTGCCTCTCCTGCACCCCGGGCCTGTCTCCGGTCAGTTTCAGTCCGGCGGCCATCGATGTCATCAAGAATCGCAAGACCAAGGTGCAGAGCTGGTTCATGGATCTGAATCTGGTCATGGGTTACTGGGGCGGTGAAGGCAAACGTTCCTACCACCACACGGCACCGATCAATGCCCTCTATGGCCTGCACGAAGCACTCGTGCTGCTCGAAAACGAAGGGATCGAGAATTCCTGGACTCGGCACATGACGAATCATCAAGCGCTACGTGCAGGCCTTGAGGCGATGGGTCTAAGCTTTGTTGTGCCGGAGGGCGAGCGTCTTCCGCAGCTCAACTCTGTGTCCATTCCCGAAGGTGTTGACGATGCCAAGGTTCGCGGCCAGTTGCTCAAGGATTACAACCTCGAAATCGGTGCCGGTCTCGGCGCGCTGGCTGGCAAGGTCTGGCGCATCGGACTCATGGGTTATGGCGCCAACAAAACCAACGTTCTGTTCTGCCTCGGTGCGCTGGACGGGGTTCTCAGCGGCATGGGTGCGCGGATTGCTTCCGGTGTTGCCGTCGCGGCCGCGCAGAAGGTCTACGCCGGTTGATCGTATGCGGGGCTTGATGGCCGCAATGGGCCTCATGATCGCGGTCGTTCTGTCCGGACCCTTGTTTGCAGACGAGACGCCGGCGCAACGATTGGTTGCGGCGGCGTCTGCCCTCAACGAGATTCAGGCCGATCTGGACGCGGCCGCACCGTTCAGTCACCTGCAGCGTGCCCGCGCGGTCGCTGTGCTGCCCGATGTCGTCAAGGTCGGTTTGGTGCTGGGCGGTCAGGTGGGCGAAGGGGTCATCAGCGTGCGTGGGCCGGACGATCATTGGGGACCACCGGCGTTCATCAAGTTGTTGTCCGGCAGCGTGGGCTGGCAGGCCGGTGTCGAAAGCAGCGATGTCGTGCTCGTGTTCCGTAGCGAGGAGGGCATGCGCAAGCTGATCGACGGCAAGCTCAATCTTGGTGGCGATGTCGGTATTGCCGTGGGTCACACCGGGCGACAGATCGACGTAACGCCGGAGACCGGTTACCGCGCCGAAGTCGAGTCTTACTCGCGGGTGCGCGGTCTGTATGCGGGGTTGTCGTTTGAGGGCGCGGATTTGTCGCCCGATCTCGAGGCCAACGCGTCCTTGTACGGGGCCGAGTTTTCGGAGGTGATCGCCGGTCGGGTGGTAACGATCCCCGGTGCGTCGCGTGACTTTATGAATACGCTGGAGAAACTCGCGCCCGCGAGCGGAAATATTTGAACATGGCCGCATTGCTTCTGGTTGCGCACGGCAGTCGCCGTGTGTCGTCGAACAACGAGATTCGCATCCTCGCCGAGAAGGTGCGGGAACACGACGCCGGTCGGCGTTATGAGGATGTGCGCTGCGCCTTTCTGGAACTGGCCGAGCCGTCCATTCCGGATGGCATTGAGGAATGTATTCAGGCCGGGGCGAGTTCGGTCAAGGTGTTGCCGTATTTTTTGTCGGCCGGGCGACATGTGATTGAAGATATCCCCCGCGAAGTCGAGGGCAAGCAACGGGAACATCCCGAGGTTCGAATCGAACTGGTTCCCTATCTCGGTCTGGCTGAATCCATGCCCGAACTGCTCCTCGCCATGGCCGGTTGAGAACGCGATCCGCAGGATCTCCGATGGTCGGGGAAAACGTTGAGGCGATCGCCACCTTCATGACTATGACAGTAAGGTTACAAATAGATGACAATCTATTAGAAAATACATATATACATCTGATTTAAAACAAGAATTTCTGACTGATTTTTGTCAAATAACAGTTGTAAAGACTTCACACAACGGCAATAAATCTGTCACTTTAGAAACTTTCCAGACGCCACGGCGTTGTGTCGTGATCAAGGGAGGTTTCATGCAGTTCAAGCGCCTCGCGGTTACCGCGATCTCCACCGCCATGCTGGTTTCCGCCTCTGGAATCCAGGCGCGCAATCTCATCCAGAACAAGGGCTCCGATACGCTGGTCAACGTCGCCCAGGCATGGGCGGAGGCCTATCAGAGCGTTAACCCCGATGTTGCGGTTGCCGTCAGCGGCGGGGGATCGGGTACCGGCATCGCCGCGATGATCAACGGCACGGTGGACATCGCGAACGCCAGTCGCAAGATGAAGGACAAGGAGGTGAAAATGGCCGATGAGCAGGGTCATCACCCTGTTGAGCATACGGTCGGATTCGACGCCCTTGCGGTTTATCTGCATCAGGACAACCCGGCGACGCAGCTCACCATCGAGCAGCTCAAGCAGATTTATATCCGGGATGGCAAAGCGACCAAATGGAGCGATCTCGGCCTTAAGGTTCCCGGTTGCAGCAGCGACGAGATCGTTGTGGTGAGTCGCCAGAACAACTCCGGCACTTATGCCTACTTCAAGAAAGCGGTACTGGGCAAATCCGGCAAATACCGGTCCGGCACCCTGGACATGCATGGCTCCAAGGATGTCGTCGATCTGGTTGAGAAAACGCCTTGTGCGATCGGTTATAGCGGTCTTGCGTATGCAACCGATCATGTGAAGCTGGCTTGTGTAGCGACCGACGACAAGTCGTCCTGTGTGAATCCGAGTGTCGCGTCGGCTAGCGACGGGAGTTATCCCATCGCTCGTCCGTTGTTCATGTACACCAATGGGGAACCGAAGGGCGACATCAAGGGGTATATGGATTGGATCCTTAGCGATGAAGGCCAGTGCATCATTCTGAAGAAGGGCTATGCGCCAGTTCGTGCAGTGCAGTGCCCGTGATCGATTGATCAACCGTATGGCGGGCGCCCGGAATCGGGCTGACCGGGCCGTGTGCCCACCGCCGCTATAGTGACGTTGTCATCCTGCACGAGATCGCATCATGAGCCACCACGAACGCCGACTGGAAGCAGACCTCACCCGGATACGCGAACGGGTCGCGAGTCTCGCCGCGCATGTTGAAAAAGGCCTGGAGAATGCCGTCCATGCCCTGATGTCGAATGACCGGGAACTGGCCGCCCAGACCATTCTCGAAGATGGCCCGATCAATCGGCACATGCGTGAAATAGACGCCTTGTGTCACCGGTTCATCGCGATCCATCTGCCCAGTGCGGGGCCGTTGCGCCTGATCTCGTCGGTCATTCGCGTCAACGTGATGCTCGAGCGAATCGGGGATTACGCGGTCACGATCTGTCGCGAATTGTTCCAACTTTCCAATCATCCGAGCGGGATGATGGCGCAAGGCATTGAGTTGATGGCGAGTGAGGCTCGCACCATGCTCAGTCAGGCGGTGCAGGCCTATGCCTCCGGCAATGCAGAGATGGCGAAGGCAACGATGGTCATGGCGCACCATGTCGAGACCATTTTCAACAATGTTTTCTCGGACCTTCTGCAATCCGAAAACGAAATGCCGTTGAAAGATCGCTTCGCCTTGTTCGTGGTCTATCACCGCCTGGAGCGGGTTGCGGATCAGGCCAAGAACCTGTGTGAAGAGACGGTTTTCGCCGCCACCGGCCAGACCAAGGCGAAAAAGGTCTACCGGATTCTGTTTCTTGACGAGAGTAACGCCTGCGTTGCGCCGATGGCGGCGGCGCTGGCGCGTAATACGTTTCCCAACAGCGGCATCTACGACATCGCCTGTCTGGAACCGGTTGACGCATTTCTGCCGTCGGTCACCGAGCATCTGCAGCAGCGCGGCATTGCGCTGGACGATCTGGCGCCGCGTCGTCTCGATCTGAGCGAGGCGGAGCTCGCCGAATATCACGTCATCGTCAGCCTTCAGGGACCGGTCGGCGACTATTTGCCGAAGACGCCGTTCCACAGTACGCCGCTGAATTGGGATGTGGGTGCGGAGAAAGGTCTGGCGAGTTCGCCGGAAGATCAACGCCAGCAATGTGAAGCGGTACATCGCGAATTGGGTGCCCGGATTCAAGATCTGATGTTCTTGCTTCGTGGCGACGACGCCAGCTGACTTGTATGGCTGAAAATCCGCATTCACTCGACGATTTCGATCGCCGTACCCCGGATTGGTACGTGGACAGACTGATGCAGTCCCTGGTGTTTATCGGGGGCTTCTCGGCGATCGTGTTCATTCTCGGGATCTTCCTGTTCGTCGCCAAGGAAGGCCTGGGTTTCGTGACCACCGATTTCGATCCGGTCGAGTTCTTTACGACCGAATATTGGGCGCCCAGCGATGAGGATGCCCCCGAATTCGGCATTCTCGCCCTGATCGCGGGGACCGCCGCCGTGACCGGTCTGGCAATGTTGGTGGCGATCCCGTTTGCGCTCGGTGCGGCGATCTACATCGGTGAATTCGCCACCGGCAAGACCCGCGAGTTCCTCAAGGTACTGGTCGAACTTCTGGCCGCGATCCCCTCGGTGGTCTGGGGTTTCATCGGGCTTTCGATCATGAATCCATTGATCATCGCGGTGTTCGATGTGCCGGTCGGACTGAACGTGCTCAATGCCGGCATCATCCTGGGCCTGATGGCGGCGCCGATCATGACCTCGATCGCCGAGGATGCGCTGAAAGCGGTCCCGGACCGCTACCGTGAAGCCGCCGAAGCCATGGGCGCGACCCGTTGGCAGGTGATCGTCAAAGTCGTGCTCCCGGCGGCCAAGAATGGCCTGCTTGGCGCGGTGCTTCTTGGTGTCGGACGCGGTTTCGGGGAAACCATGGCGGTGCTGATGGCGACTGGCCATTCGGTCAATCTGCCGACCAGCGTGTTCGATTCGGTGCGCGCCCTGACCGCGACCATTGCCGCTGAGCTGGGCGAAACGGCGGTTGGCTCCGAGCACTATGGCGCGCTGTTCACCATCGGCATCTTCCTGTTCCTGATCACCTTCGTGATCAACATGACCGCAGACCTCATCGTCCGTGGCGTACGCAAGGGCTGAAAACCATGTTCGAAGCCACGGCACTCAATCGCAGGAACGATCGGACGCAGGCCCTGTTCAGGATGTTGTTCCTGCTCATGACCCTGGTGTTGATCGTTCCGGTCTTGATCATTCTCACCACCCTCATCGTCAAGGGAGGGCCGGTGCTTTCGGTCGATTTTCTGTTCACCAGCCCGACGGATGGCATGACCGCCGGCGGTATCTTCCCGGCCCTGTTCGGCACCATCTGGCTGGTGGCGGTTGCGCTGCTGGTATCGGTGCCGTTGGGGGTTGCCGCCGCGATCTATTTGAGTGAGTACGCGCCGGATAACTGGATGACCCGGGTCATCAATCTCGCGATCATCAATCTCGCGGGCGTGCCGTCCATCGTGCATGCCTTGTTCGGGGTCGGCGCGTTCGTCATTTTCTTCGGCTTTGGCACCAGTATCCTCTCAGCCAGTCTGACTCTGGCGATCATGACCTTGCCGGTGGTGATCGTCGCCAGCCGTGAATCCTTGCAGGCGGTGCCGCATGCCTTCCGCGAAGCCTGCTGGAACATGGGGGCAACCCGTTGGCAAACCATCCGCAAGGTGGTGTTGCCAAACGCGGTCAGCGGCATTCTTACCGGCGTCATTCTGGAAGTCTCGCGTACCACCGGCGAGACCGCGCCGATCATGTTCACCGGGGCGGCGTTTTTCCTGCCGTTCCTGCCGCAAAGCGTTTTTGATCAGACCATGGCGCTGTCGCTGCATCTGTTCGTGGTATCGACCCAGGTGCCGGGTGTGCCGGAGGCCCTGCCTTACGGCGTGGCCCTGGTCCTGATTGCCATGGTGTTGTTGATGAACAGCGTGTCCATTGCCTTCCGCATGTATCTGCGAGGCAAGAAGAAATGGTAGCGGCAGCGATCGCGGCGCAGGGCGTCGTGCACAAGCTTGCGGTGCGCGATCTGAACATCCGTTATGGCGATCATGTCGCCTTGAGCGGCGTGAGTCTGGAAGTCCGCGAACATGAAATCTTCGGCATCATCGGGCCGGCAAACGCGGGCAAGACGTCCTTTCTGAAGGCGCTCAACCGGATGGATATGTTCGATTCCGCGATGCGCGTGGATGGGACGGTCGAATTCAATGGCCGCGATGTGCGTCAGTTGCGCAACGTTTACGCCCTGCGCAAACGGATCGGGGTGGTGTTTCCCTTGCCGGTCGGTCTGCCGATGACCATTTACGAGAATGTGGCGCTGGCGCCACGACTCTCCGGTATCCGCGATCGCGCCGAACTGGACGTGATCGTTGAACGCTGTCTGACCCGCGCGGCGCTCTGGGATGAGGTCAAGGATCGCCTCAATTCCTTGGGCAGCCTGCTTTCCGGTGGACAACAACAGCGCCTGACCATTGCCCGGGCCTTATCGCAATCGCCCGAAGTGCTGATGCTCGATGAGTTCTCCATCGCGGTCGATCCGGTCACCACCATGCGTATCGAGGATGTGCTCAAGGAACTGCGCTCCGAGATGACCATCGTCCTGGTGACGAATCTCGTTCAGCAGGCGAGGCGGCTGGCCGATCGCACCGCATTCTTTCTGGACGGCGCTTGCGTTGAGATCGGCGATACCGAGGCCTTGTTCGAGGGCGAGGTGCAGAACCCGAAAACCCGCGACTACATCGAGGGACGTTTTGGATGAGCAAGTCGCCGCAAAGCGCCGTGGACTTCGCCATCCACACCCGCGCGCTGAATCTCTGGTATGGCTCGTTCCAGGCCTTGTTCGATGTCAATCTGGACATCAAACAGGGCATGATCACTTCGCTGATCGGGCCGTCCGGCTGCGGAAAATCGACCTTCCTGCGCAGCGTCAACCGAATCAATGAACGCCTCGGTTATGCCCGGATCGAGGGTGCCATCGAGGTCATGAAGCGCAATGTCTACGACCCGGAAGTCGAACTGATCCAAGTCCGTAAACAGGTCGGCATGGTGTTCCAGCGGCCCAATCCATTGCCGATCTCGATCCGCGACAACATCCTGTTCGGGCATCGCCTGCACAGCAAATCCAAGGGTGATGAGGACGACATTGTCGAAGAGGCGCTACGCAAGGTGCTGCTCTGGGACAAGGTCAAGGACCGTCTCAAGGACAAGGCCACCGGGCTGAGCCTGGAGGAGCAGCAGAAGCTCTGCATTGCCCGTCTGTTACCGGTCAAGCCCAGCGTGTTGTTGATGGATGAGCCTTGCTCGGCGCTCGATCCGAAAGGCACCGAGGCGGTGGAAGAACTGATCTGGGAGTTGCGTGGGGAATACACCATCCTCATCGTCACCCACAACATGGCCCAGGCCCGTCGTGCCAGCGAAGAGTGCATCTTCATGCTGATGGGCAAGGTCATCGAACACAGTGCCACCGAGGAAATGTTCGTCACCCCCGCCCAGGCGGAGACCGCAGATTACATCGAAGGTCGCTACGGCTGAGCGGCGCTGCAATCGGCGGCCTTCTTCCGGCTGCGGCTCCAGCTCATCACCATGCGGTAGAGCAGGGGAATCACGAACAGGGTCAGCAGCGTCGAGAAGGCGAGGCCCCAGACAATCGCGGTGGCGACCGGCCCCCAGAGGCGCGACTGTCCACCGAGTCCGGTTGCCAATGAGAACAGCCCGGCGATGGTGGTGAGGGTGGTGATCAGGATCGGGACGACCCGGCGACGTGCGGCATAAATGGTGGCGTGCAGCACACTCATTCCGGCGTCCAGACGCTGATTGGCGGCGCTGATCAGGACGATCGCCGCATTGACCGCAATGCCCGCCAGGGCGACCACCCCGTACAGGGTGTAGAGCGAAAGCGGATGCCCGGTGATGATCAGTCCGGCGACCACGCCGCTGAACGCCATCGGCACGGTGACCAGGATCAGCAGAGGCTGGAAATAGCTGCGGAACTGGGTGCCGAGGATCAGATAGATCAGGCCGATACCGAAGCCGAACAACACGGCAATGGAATCGATGCTTTCCTGAACGTCATCGAGTTCGCCCCGGAAATCGAGTTCGATATTGGGGTGTTGCGCTGCGATCTGCGCCCAACGTTCCATGACCATGTTGTTTGCGGTGACGGTATCTATCCGTTCCTTGTCGATCTCCGCCTCGACGGTGATCGCGCGACGGAAGTTGTAATGCCGGATCTGGCTCTGGCCCGTGCGGGTTTCCGCATGAATCAGCGCGGCAAGCGGCATGCTGCGCCCGTCCGGCAGCGTCAGAGTGGTTTCCAGGACCCTTGCGATGTCGTCGATGTCGCGGTCGCGGGCACGTACTCGGACATCGATTTCATCGCCTTCATGCTGGAAGTCGGTAACCACTTCGCCATCGCCGAGCAAAACCAGCGTCCGCATCAGGGTGTCGGGGGGAATGCCGGCGCGACGAGCGGCATCGCTATTGATGCGCAGATTGAGTTCCTGGGCGCCGGCGCCGGCATCGTCACTGATGTCCGAGGTCCCTGGAATTCCGGCGATCAGAGTGCTCAATGCCTGGGCCGCATCGCGGAGTTCCTTGTGTTCGTCACCGCGCACCTTGACGCTGATCGGCTTGGTGGTCGGTGGGCCGTCCTTGAGCGGAAACATCACCACACGCTCCGCGCCAGGCAGGTCGTCGATCACCCCGCGCACGGCGCTCACCGCATCCTCCACCGGGCGCAGGCGACCATTGTTCGGAATGAGGCTGACCATGATCTGGCCATAGCGGTCGCCAAACAGCGGTTCGGTCTGGGTGAACTGCTGGCCGGCATAGCTGACCACGGCGCGCAATTCGTCATCGCGCAACTGACTGCGCACCCGCTGCTCGAGTTGATCCGTGTAGGCCATGGTCCGCTCCACCGGGGTGCCGGCGGGCATGGTCACGTTCACGTAGAACAGGCGATAACTCTCCAGGGCAAAGAAATTCACATGCACCATGCCAGCGGCGAGCGCGGCAAGCGCGGCGGCCATCAACAGGCCCAGAGCAGTAAGGGATCGCTTCGGTCGACGCATCACCCAAACCAGAATCTTGGCGTAGCTGTGGCGCAGCCAGCGGGTGGCGCGTTCCCGGCGGTCGTGCAGCCGGCTGTTGCGATTGGGGTCGATGTTCGCGGCCATGACGTGGGCCGGCAGCATCCAATAGGCCTCGATCAGGCTGATTGCGAGCGCAATGGTGACTACCAGCGGAATCACCCGCATGAAGTCGCCGAGGATGCCGGGCAACATCATTAGCGGCAGGAATGCCGCCATCGTGGTCAGTACCGACGCCGTAACCGGGGCAAAGACCTCGCGCAAGGAATGCAACGAGGCGGTAAGGGGATCGGTCCCGCGTGCGATACGGTAGTAGATGCCTTCCACCACGACCACGGCATCGTCCACCAACATGCCGAGCGCAATCACGGTGCCGAGTAGGACCTGGGTATTCAAGGTCTCGCCCATGTTGGACAGCACCCAGAAGGTGCCGGCCAGCGTGAACGGAATGCCGATGGTGGTGAGCGCGGCGATGCGGCTGCCGAGGAACAGCCACGCGGTCAGGAATACCAGGCCCAGACCGAGCAGGGCGTTGGTCTGCATCACATTGATGGCATGCCGGGTGGTGTCGGTCTGATCGTCAGCGAGGATCAGCTTTACGCCGGTCCGATCGTAGAGTGCGTTGCGTTCGTCGAGATAGGCGTTGACGCGGGCCAGCAGTTCCAGGGTATTCACGCGCGGCTTCTTGAACACCGCCAGCATGATCGCGGGCTGCCCCTGATAGCGCACGTATTTGTCGGCGCGTTCGCGGCCACGCTGCACTTCGGCAATGTCCGACAGGGGAACCTCGCCCCGGGTGCCGAGAATGGCGAGATCGGCCAGGTAGCCCGGATCCGGATCGGTGCCCAGCCAGCGCAGATTCCAGGATTGGTCCCCGAGCGTCAGTTTGCCGGCGGACAGATCGCGGAAATAGGCGGCCACGCTATCGGACACATCGGTCGGATTGAGGCCGAGATCGGCGAGCCGCTTCGGGTCGAAGCGGATCTGCAACTCCGGGTCATGAAGTGCGGTGGGATCGACCCGATCGACACCGGCAAGGCGTTCCAGGTCTTCCTCGATGTCGCGAACCTGACGGCGCAGGTTGTCGTCGTCCGCCAGACCGGTGATCACCAGCGTGGCGGTCGGGAAGGCGTTTGATGAGGTGAGTTCAAAGAACTGCGGTTCTTCAGCGGCGTCGGGCAGTTCGTCTTCCTTGTTGCGGACTTCGCGACGCAGATCGTTGATGCGGCGATCGAACGTACGGTCGTCGATCTCTTCGAAGCGCACCAGGATGCTGGAAACGCTGTTGCGACTCTGACTGGAAACGAAATCGATGTCGCCGACCTTGGCGATGCCGCGTTCGATCACATCCGTGACCCGTCGTTCGATGTCCTCGGCGGATGCGCCCGGAAGTACCGTGATCACATTCACCCAGTTGAAGTTGACTTCCGGGTCCTTGGCGCGCGGCAGGATCAGCGTGTAATGCAGGGTGCCAAGCACCATCACCAACAGAAACAGCAGGTTGGCGAGGACATGGTTCTGGAGAAAGCGGGCAAGCATCCGTTCCGCCCCTGGCTAGTGGTGGCCGATTTCGATGGTGTCGCCATGCGCGAGGGCGTGGCGACCGTTGGTAATGATCAGCGCGTCGGGGTTCATGTCGATCGGGACCGTGGCAGATCGACCCTCGATGGCGCCGTCCAGGGCAATGAACTGCGCCTTGTTCGCGTCGGCCACGAAGACGCCGATTGCGTCCCCGCGTCGGACCAACAGGTTGGCGGGCACGCTCGCACGGGCAGTCTGCCAGTGAAGGCGACCCGCCGACCCGGGCAGGGCGCGTTGGTCGATGAAAGTCAGACGCGCCTCGCGGGTACGGGTGAGTGGGTCCTGGGCGGCGATGAGAACCCGGAGCTGTACCGGGATGCTCAGCCCATCCTGAACGAAGGACAACGCGTTCGCTGACGTCAACAGGGCGATCTGTTGGGGAAGGATCGGTGCGCTGACTTCGATATTTCGGTTGTCGAGCAGACGCAGCAAAGGGGTGCCGACGGTCGCGTAATCGCCGACGTTGCGCAGTCGCTCGATCACGATGCCGTCGAATGGGGCACGCACGGTGCAATCGGTCACGTCCCGGTTGCGCAGCGACAACTCGGTGCGCTGAGCGGAAATCTCGGCGTCCAGTCGGCGTACATCGGCGCGGCGCTGGTCAACCAGTTCTTCGGAAGCGTTTTTCTGTTTGATCAATTTCTCGGCGCGTTTGAGTTGCGCTTGCGCGAGAACACGCTGCGCCACGAGCGCCTCGATGCTGTGCTCGATCCGGGCTGCGTTCAGCTCATGGCGGTCGCAATCCATCCGCACCAGCGGATCTCCCGACGCGACCTGATCACCGGGAAGTACCGGGATTTCAACGATGCGCGCATTGATCTCGGTGGACGGCGTCACGAGGTTCAGGCTCGCAACCGTTGCCGGCGCCTCACCGTGTTCGAAGGTGCGCACTTCCGCGAGGGGACGCGCGTCCACCCGTACGGTCTCACCAGCGCCCGACGAGACGGAAGTGAACAGAGCGGGAATAAGCAAAAGCAGGCGATACATGCGTTTAAGCCGGGGTGAGGGTGTGGCGATAGTAACAGCGTAAAGGACGGGAATTCAGGTCGTGCTCGCGCCGGCGAGTGATCGTTGCCCGATTGCTTTGTGCAACCGGATTGCAGTGCGCAATCTTGGGATGCCGGGTCGATCGGCTCCGTGGACAGAGGCGAGCCTCCAAGTGACCGGTGGCGGTGTCTGTTTGGCAAATCTGGCCCACCCTTTGCTGGGTCTCAGGCAGATCGTTACGCGTGCCATGTTCTTGTGGAATGTCATGGGCAGACCTTTCTATTTGACGAACACTCCGCATATCGGAGAGTGCGTGGCGCGTCGCAGAATCCTCCCTCCGCGGAAACGCGGTGTTCACGGGATCCCGATACCGGGATCCCGTTTTTTTTTGGTTCTTCGCGGATTGGCGGGAACGGATTTGATGTCCGGGATCGGATGACCCCGGATGACCCCGGACGAGTAGGGCCTGATCGTGGCCATCGAAGGCGGCGGCGATGGTGTCCACGAGCGCGGCGAACTTGTCTCCGGCGCTTCCGTTTCCACCCCCGGCGGATCGCGAGGTAGGGCGGAACCCGAAGGGCTTCCGCCATGCCCGCGTCGGCGGCGGAAGCCCTTCGGGTTCCGCCCTACCTTGCTGAAAATCCGCGATGCCTTTCCCGCTAAAGTGCGATGAACCTTTTTTTCACCGCAAATCGTCCCGGCGGCAGGTCGGGGCGTTGCGGCCTGACTTATCCTTTGCGGATGCGAAAAATCCTGCCGGTCGCGGCGTTCAGCGACAACTACATCTGGTTGATCCCCGATTCCGGGCGGGATCGCGTCGCCGTGGTCGATCCGGGGGATGCCGCGCCGGTGATTGCGGTCTGTAATCGGCTTGGCGTCACGCCCAATGCGATATTGATTACCCACCATCATGGCGATCATGTCGGTGGCATTGCCGCGTTGCGGGTGCGGTATCCCGATCTGACCGTGTATGGCCCCGCCAATGAGCGGATCCCACATATCGATGTGCCGCTTGCAGAAGGCGATCGGGTTGAATTGGGCGACGTGGGCGATCAAGGCATCGGCTTCACGGTCTGGGATGTGCCGGGTCATACCTCCGGCCATATCGCGTATGTCGGCGAAGGCGCCGTGTTCTGCGGCGATACCTTGTTCGGCTGCGGATGCGGGCGGGTGTTTTCCGGAACGCATGAGCAGTTGCATGCGGCATTGGCGCGCTTGCGCGACTTGCCCGGCGATACGGCGGTGTACTGCGCGCATGAATACACCCTGGATAACATCGGTTTCGCGAAATGGGTGGAGCCGGAGAATGCGGCCTTGCTTCAACGGGAACGCGACTGTCACGCGGCGCTCGACGCAGATCGACCGACGCTGCCTTCGAACATGGCGCAGGAGCGCGCCACCAATCCGTTCTTGCGCTTTGATGTGGCGACCGTGATTGCTGCCGCAGCGGGCAATGCCGGAAGGGAATTGGACAGCGACGCGGCAGTGTTCCGGGCATTGCGCGAGTGGAAGGATCGCGAGTACGACTGATCCTTGAGTTGCTGGCCGGCAATTAACGGATCGCCATGCGCTCCGTGGCCTCGCTCCACAGCGCTTCGTAAGCCAGCGCCGGGGCGCTGCTGGGGGCGTAGGCGCCGACCGGGGCGCGGGTCAGGCCCATGCGTTCGACATCGGCGGAGTAGGGGATGTCGGTCTTGAGCACGGCGGGGTCATCCGCCCAGGCCTGTTCCATGATCTCGCGATGCATGGATTTGCGACGATCGGCCATCGAAAAGAACGGCAGGATGGCAACCCCGCTGATGTCTTTCTTGCGAAAGTACTTTCGCAACTGGTCGTAAGTGCGCAGCGACAAGGTGGTCGGGATCATCGGCACCAGCAGCGCATCGGCGGCGTGGAAGATGTTTTCCGAGACCAGCGAAATGCTCGGCGCGCTGTCGATGATCAGCAGGTCATATTCACCGGACAGCGGACGCAGCAGTTTCATCAGCTGTTTCACCGGGCGCTTGCTGTCGGCCAGGGTGAGATCGAGATTGCGGTAGGAAAAGTCGGCCGGGATCAGGTCGAGACCGGTGTAGTCGGTGGCTTTGACCACGTCGTCGAGTTCGTTCTTTCCGGAGAGCAGACCTCTGGCGCCACCTGCGATCTTGGGTTTGACCCGGAAATAGAAGCTGGCGGCACCTTGCGGGTCCAGGTCCCAGATCAGGGTGCGGTATCCGTGGCGGCTGGCCAGCCAGGCCATGTTCACGGCGGTGGCAGTCTTACCGACACCGCCCTTGATGTTGTAGGTCGCTAGGATCTTCATCAGGTATTTGCGGCAAACAATTCTCGGTAGTGGGACTGATTCTCTGCCGAGGCGAAGTGCGCGAACAGGGTGGCAAAGCCGCCGCGCAGGGCGGTCTGTTCGGTGAGCATATGTGTGACCAGTGCCTCGATGGCCGCGCCGGTTTCCGCAGGCAGTGTACCTTCGGCGCGCATCCGGGCCTCGAACTCGTTCAGTTTGTGGGACTGGACTTCCAGGTCCTGGAACAGGCCGAGAAAGTCCTGAAGTTTTTTCAATGCCCGGATGTTGGCGTCGAGCTTTCGCGGCGGATACAGCGAGCGGAAGAACTCCAGAAGGTAGCGCAGCTTCTTGCAGGTCTTGCGCAATTCGTGAAGGTCGTCGTTCGGGGAATCCGGCGTGATCGCGCCACCTTCGGTGAGTGCCAGCCGATACAGCCGCCAGATACGTTCGTCGGCAACGTGCCGGATGGGGCGCATTGCATTCGGCAGTTCGGTTACCCGTTCGGGCGGTGTGCTCAGGAAGCGATGCCAGTCCCGGCGGAAAGTCTTGTATCGTTTGCTGCGCAGCAACGTGCCGAGTTCCCGGTAGGCCTGCGCGTGATGTTGTTTGAGAAAATCCTTGAGCGGCGCGAGGTGTTCGCGCTGCGCCTCCGGCAGGCCTTCGCCGAGTTTGTCGAAATCCAGCAGGTACACGTCCATGTCGCGACCGGGGCCGGTGGCCTGGCCCAGCCAGCCAAGATCGGCCTTGAAGCGCGCCAGTTCCTCCGGTGGAAAAACGCCCTTGACCTGGCTGACGAGAGAACGGCTGCGACGCACGGCGACGCGATAGTCATGGAGGAATTCGGTATCGATCTGCGCGACGATGCCATCCTCGTTCCGCTCCATCGTGGTCAGCAATGCAAGCAGGATCTCGCGCGCGGTCACATCGGTGCGCTGGTTCGGATTGAGGTCGAAGTTGACCTTCTGGTCGTAATCCCCGATCACTCGGCCATTGGCGGCGACGGCGAGATGGAATGGATCCGTGGACAAGGCCTTCAGCTTGCAATGGCTCCGAAGCGCAGAGAACAGGCGTTCGGCGTCCGTTTCGTATCCGCGCAGGGTTTCGATCATCAGACGGCGCGGCAGCTCGTGGGAGGTGTTTTTTGCGTCGATCATCCGGTCACGCTGAATTGCAATCCGGACCCGCTGCTTGCCGTCCTCATCGCGCAACGAATAATGCTGAACCTTGCCTTCCAGATGCGCGACCAGGGTCAGCGCGCGCAGTCCGAGGCGCTCGCCGAGCCAGGTTTTCAGATTGGAGGCGTTGATGTCCTCGGCGGTGCGCGGAACGGCTGGAAGCACAAGATGCACAGGGCGGACGCCAGCATGGGTGGGGTCCAGCGAACGTCGGGTGAGGCGAATGCTGCCGCCTGGACTGGCCTCGGTCTCGATCAGGTAACCGGCTTTGGCGATGCGCCAGTCGAAGCTGTCGAGATAATCGCGCTTTATGCTGCGTTGTCCGTCATCGCTGAGACCGAGTTCGTCGATCAGGGCGCGATGCAGTGCGGCTCGCGTGCAATCTTCGGGAAGGCGGAAATAAAGCTGACCTACGGGCATTTCGGAACGGTATCCGCATGGCACAGGAAGCCGCTCATGATAACGGTCCGTCCAGGAGGCGCTACCGTGTTTTTGCGACATAACAGTGACAATGGGATGACAGTTTCAAAACGTTGCGCACGCGGAATCGAGATGCCGTGCGGGTCATGAGCCAAGAATGGCGTGGCGTTCGATATACTCCGCGCCTTTTCGCGACAAGCTCAGAGTCGTTACTCCATGGCCCAGCTACACGATGAACTCGCACGTCGGCGCACGTTTGCGATCATTTCGCATCCCGACGCCGGCAAGACCACGCTGACCGAGAAGCTGCTGCTTTTCGGGGGCGCGATTCAGATGGCGGGGACCGTCAAGGGGCGCAAGGCGGATCGTCACGCGACCTCGGACTGGATGGAACTGGAAAAGGAACGTGGCATCTCGGTGACCTCGTCGGTGATGCAGTTCCCGTATCGGGATCGCATGATCAATCTGCTCGATACCCCCGGCCATGCGGACTTCTCCGAGGATACCTATCGCACCCTGACGGCGGTCGATTCCGCCCTCATGGTTATCGACGCGGCGAAGGGCGTCGAGGAGCGCACCATCAAGTTGATGGATGTTTGCCGCCTGCGCGATACCCCGATCATCAGCTTCATCAACAAGTTCGACCGTGAGAGCCGGGAGCCCATCGAGTTGCTCGACGAGGTCGAGGATGTGCTCAAGATCGCCTGCGCACCGATCACCTGGCCGATTGGCAGCGGCAAGGGCTTCAAAGGGGTGTATCACCTGTATGAAGACCGGGTGTATCTCTACGAGCCGGGTCGCGGTGGAGGACGGGTGCAGGACATCCGCGCCATCGACGGACTGGATAATCCCGATCTGGACAAGGCGATCGGCGATCTCGCCAACGACATCCGCGAGGAGATGGAACTGGTGCGCGGTGCCAGTCATGAGTTCAACCTCGACGAATATCTGGCGGGTCGGCTGACACCGGTGTATTGCGGATCGGCGATCAACAATTTTGGCGTGCGCGAACTGCTGAATGGCTTTGTGGAGTACGCGCCGCCGCCGCAACATCGTGCGACCACCGTGCGGGAGGTTGAACCCAGCGAGAGCAACTTCAGCGGCTTCGTGTTCAAGATTCAGGCGAACATGGATCCCAAACACCGTGACCGGGTTGCTTTCCTGCGGGTCTGTTCCGGCATCTTCAAGCCGGGCATGAAGCTGCGGCAGGTGCGAACCGGCAAGGATGTCCGCATCGCCGATGCTTTGACCTTCCTGGCCTCGGATCGTGAGGCAGTGGATGTGGCCTATCCGGGCGATATTCTCGGTCTGCACAATCACGGAACCATCACCATCGGCGATACCTTCACGGAAGGCGAGGTGATGCATTTCACCGGCATCCCCAACTTTGCGCCCGAGCTTTTTCGCCGAGCCCAGTTGCGTGATCCATTAAAGATCAAGCAGTTGCAGAAAGGTCTTCAGCAATTATGTGAGGAAGGGGCGACCCAGTTGTTCCGGCCGTTGATGAACAACGACCTGATCCTCGGTGCCGTCGGTGTGCTCCAGTTCGACGTGGTGGCGCATCGGCTGCGCTATGAATACGGCGTCGAGGCTACCTTCGAAGCCGTCAACGTCGCGACCGCCCGATGGGTGTCTGCAAAAACCGATCGCGACATGGAAAAGTTTCAGGACAAGAACCAGCAGAATCTGGCCGTCGATCACGGCGGCGAGCTGGTGTATCTCGGCTCTACCCGGGTCAATCTGCAGATGGCCCAGGAGCGCCATCCCGAGATCCGCTTCCGTGCCACCCGGGAGCAGAGCTTCAATTGAGCCGCGATAGGGGTGAGCAGGGTTGGCGAAGGACCGCAGGGGCGCATCCACCGCACATGGTGGAGCGTGTCTGCATAACGTCCGATCGAATCAGCTTGCGGCTGAAGCCGCTCCTGCGACTGGTTAGATCTATGTCTGAGCGGCTTCAGCCGCGATGGCAGCAATTCGATTCAATCCAGAGATTCCCCGGCGCGCTAGCGCTTGCGGGAAACGATGTAATTCGCCAGCCATCGCAACGGGTCGGCGCGTTCATCCAGGTCGGCGATACTCGCCAGCGCGTCGTTGCGTAGCTCATCGGCGCGGCGACGGGCATTGTCCAGACCCATCAGGGCCGGGTAGGTGGACTTGTTGCGGGCCTGGTCTGCACCCTGGGTCTTGCCCAGGGTTTTGGTGTCGCTGACGACGTCCAGCACGTCGTCATGGATCTGGAAAGCAAGCCCGATGCATTTGGCGTAGTGATCCAGTCCGGCAAGCCGGGATTCATCGACGCCGTCCGCGCATAATGCACCCAGCGTGACGGAAGCTCGGATCAGTGCGCCGGTCTTGTGGATGTGCATGTCTTCCAGTGCGGCGATATTGAGTTGCTTGCCTTCCGATTCCAGATCGATGGCCTGCCCTCCGACCATGCCTCGGGAACCGGCGGCTTGGGCGAGTATCTGCACCATGCGGAGCTTTACGGCTGGGTCGATGTCCAGGTTCGGGTCCTGGGCAAGCTGCTGAAAGGCGAGGGCCTGCAGCCCGTCGCCGACCAGGATCGCGGTGGCTTCGTCGAAGGCCTTGTGGCAGGTCGGGCGGCCGCGCCGAAGCTCGTCGTCGTCCATCGCTGGCAAATCGTCATGTACCAGGGAATAGGCATGGATCAGTTCGACCGCGACTGCCGGCGCGTCGAGACGAGAATCCGGGGCGCCAACGGCCTTGCCTGCGGAATACACCAGCATCGGCCGAATGCACTTCCCGCCATCCAGTGCCGAATAGCGCATCGCTTCATGCAAACGGGTCGGCAAGGTGGTCGCGCCGGGAAGACTGGCGTCAATGGCGGTACGGGATCGTGCGGCAAGGGCCGCCAGCAGGGCTTCGAGCTGGTCCTGGTCGGACAGGGTGGAAGAAGTCACAGAGGTTATTGGCCGTCGTTGTTGCCGTCTTCGGCATTGTTCAGGTCGTTGAACTCGACGAGTTCGCCATCGCTGTCGGTACCGGCGTCGAGCAGCATGTCCACCTTCTGTTGCGCCGCGTCCAAGGACTTCTGGCAAATCCGCGTCAGGGAGACACCTCGTTCAAAATGGGCAAGCGATTGCTCCAGTGTCAGATCGCCGTTTTCCAGCGAATCGACGAGCTGTTCCAGTTCTCTCATCGCCGTTTCGAAATCGGGGGTGGCCGGGTCGGCCTTTTTTTGGGTCTTGGTAGCCAATATGGACTCCTTGGATATGCGTGGCACGGTAGCCCACCGATGCTACCGGTTTCAATCCGTGCAGGTTGCGCCGCTAAAGGCTATGTTGCGGGTCCGGTTCGGGATGGGCGTGCCGGTGGTTGGGACGTTCATCGTTTACCTGAGATTTGCCGTGCGTATTTAGAATTAATCTAAAACAGCCTTGCATCGATTTAGACTTGCTCTAAAATCCATCGCGCCTCATGGCGTTGCTGCCGCCGATTGTGACGGCTTGCGACCCCCCGCAGAGCGATTTTTCCACCCGCAGTCACTGCAACAGGAGGAGACACCATGTCCCTGAAAGGCTCCAAGACTGAACAGAACCTGAAAGACGCCTTTGCTGGCGAATCCCAGGCCAACCGCCGTTATCTGTACTTCGCATCCAAGGCCGACGTCGAAGGCTACAACGATGTCGCCGCTGTGTTCCGCTCCACCGCCGAAGGTGAGACCGGTCACGCCCACGGCCACCTGGAGTACCTGGAAGAAGTCGGTGATCCGGCCACCGGTCTGCCGATCGGCGGTACCTCGGACAATCTGAAGGCCTCCATCGCTGGCGAGACCCACGAGTACACCGATATGTACCCGGGTATGGCGGCCGATGCGCGTGAAGAAGGGCACGACGAGATCGCCGACTGGTTTGAGACCCTGGCCAAGGCCGAGCGCTCTCACGCCAATCGCTTCCAGAAGGCCCTGGATTCCCTGGACGCCTAAGAAGCACGCGATGTGAACGAAGAGGGCCGGTATCCGACCACGGAGCCGGCCCTCTTTCGTTGAACAAAACGAATTCCCCAGATGTAGGCCGGAATAAGCCAAGCGTTTCCGGCTTGATGCGACGATCGAAGCCTCAAGCCGGCTACGTCGCTCCGCTCCTTAAACCGGCCTACAAGACGACGGAAGCCACAGGCAAACCACCGGAGAAGCTCAGATGTCCGCACCCACCGAAAGTCGCCGCGAAGGCAATCTTGAAGCGCCCACCCGACATGCCCTGGACTGGCATAGCGAGGACTTCTGGAACGAAGACTCGCTGAACAAGGAATTGGAGCGCGTTTACGACATCTGCCACGGCTGCCGCCGTTGCGTGAGCCTATGCAACTCCTTTCCGGTGTTGTTCGATCTGGTCGATGAATCCGACACCATGGAAGTCGATGGCGTCGCCAAGGAGGACTACTGGAAGGTGGTTGATCACTGCTTCCTTTGCGACCTGTGCTTCATGGTCAAGTGTCCGTACGTGCCGCCACATGAATGGAACCTCGATTTCCCGCATCTGATGTTGCGCGCCAAGGCTGTGCGGTATAAGAAGGAGGGGGCCTCCTTCCGCGACAAATTGCTGACTAAACCGGACAGCATGGGCCAGTTTTTCGGTATTCCAATCATTGCCGGCGTGGTCAATGCCGCCAACAAGAGTCCGGCAATTCGGGGCATGGTCGAATCGGCACTCGGCATTCATAAGGACGCCGAACTGCCGAAGTTTCATACCGGAAATGCCGCCAAGCGCGACGCCGCACGTAGCAAGCCATCGCTCGAGGTGAAGGCCGGCGAGAAGACCAGGGGCAAGGTCGCGATCTTCGCCACCTGTTACGGCAACCATAACGAGCCCGGCCTGATCGACGATCTGACTGCCGTGTTCGAACACAATGGCATCCCGACCATCGCCGCCGGTGACACCGCCTGCTGCGGCATGCCGCGTCTGGAGCTCGGCGATCTGGAATCGGTCAACGAGGCCAAGGAGAAGAACATTCCGATGCTCGCCCGGCTGGTCGATGAGGGCTACGACCTGACCGGCATCGTTCCGTCCTGCGTGCTCATGTTCAAGCAGGAACTGCCGCTGATGTACCCGAACGATGCGGATGTAATGAAGGTGAAAAATGCCTTCTACGACCCATTCGAGTATCTCTCGCAGCGCAAGCGCGAAGGCTTGATGAACACCGAGTTCAAGCAATCCCTGGGTAAGGTCGCGTATCACGTCGCCTGCCATCAACGGGTCCAGGCCATCGGTATGCGTACCCGCGAAGTGCTGGAAATGGTGCCCGATACCAAGGTGGTGCCGATCGAACGCTGCTCCGGCCACGACGGTACGTACGCCGTGAAGAAGGAGACCCATGAGATTGCGATGAAGCTGGTCAAGCCGTTGGCGAATCGGGTCAAGAAGGAGGAGCCGGATCATTATGGCTCCGACTGCCCGCTGGCCGGACATCATGTCGCTCACGGCCTGGACGACGGCAGTCGCGATGAACATCCCCTGACCCTGCTGCGTACCGCCTACGGCATCTAAGGGACTGCGGTTGGAATTTGGCTTGAAATCAGTTCAAGCCGGGTGATTTACCGCTGAACGCCATCCATGCAGGAGCGGCTTCAGCCGCGATGGGCTTTGCATCCGCGCCCATCGCGGCTGACGCGGCTCCGACTACCCAGACATGTTCCACAGGAGTTCTCACCATGCAGAAACTCACCCGAGACGATCTGTATTCCCTGGAAAAGTATTCCGCCATCCGTAAGGACTTCCGCGCGGAGGTCATGGCGCACAAGAAGCCGCGCCGAATCGCGATTGGCGCTCACGCCAACCTGTATTTCGAAGACCGCATGACCATGCAGTACCAGATTCAGGAAATGCTGCGTATCGAACGCATCTTCGAAGCGGAAGCCATCCAGGAAGAGCTGGATGCCTACAACCCGCTGATTCCGGACGGCAGCAACTGGAAAGCCACCTTCATGATCGAATACGGCGACCCAGAAGTGCGCAAGGTCGAACTCGCCAAGCTGATTGGCATCGAGCAGGCCGTCTGGGTCCAGATCGATGGCTTCGATCGAGTCACTCCGATCAGCAACGAAGACCTGGAACGGACCACCGAGGAAAAGACCTCGTCGGTTCACTTCATGCGTATCGAGCTGAGCCCGGCGATGGCGTCTGCCGCCAAGGCGGGTGCCGCCATCCGCATGGGTATAGATCATCCAAACTATCAGGGTGATGTCATCTTGTCGGATGACTCGCGGCATTCCCTCGTGTCTGATCTGGAATGACGCACGCCATCGATAATTTTCGCAGAAAGCGCCGGGCAATAGGCCCGGCTTTTTTCGCTTGATTGCAACGTAACGATGCTAAGCCGGTGTTCGGATCCGGTGATTGGTAGCGTTGAATGAATGTCACACCCCTGGGTCTGGCGTTGATTCAAAGATTCGACTCGTCGCTTTGCATTTCACGTACCCGGCGATCGGCGATCCGGTCGTAACCTTTCATGCGCAATTCGGCGAGTTCATTGGCTTGTTCATAGGCGCGATTCAGCCAGGCGATACGGTCGCCTTCGGTGCCATTGACTTGCGTGCTGAATGCTTCGGCGAGGCCCAGGAACATGCGATAGGCGTTGAAATTGACCTGATCCTGGCTGTCGATACGGCGGTAGGGGATCAGTTTCAGGTAGGTGTGGTAATCGGCTTGCAGGTCGCTCGCGTAGGCGCGGTTGTAGAACAGGCGTTCGATATCCGGGTTCTCACAACTGGTGGCGATGGCGCGAAGTGCGATCGGCGAAGTCTTGCTGAAGTCCGCGTCTGGGGTGAGGCACGCCGCGTTTTGCGCGCCGTTGGCGACGTGTGCGAACAGCAGACTGGTGAGTGCGATCAGCGGGCGTTTGATGTCCATGAATGTACCTCTCTCCAAAGGCAATAAATCACGATCAGAAACAGATGTTAGTTGTTGATTCGTAAATCGGCGCGTTGCCGGCCTGGATCGGCGTTTCGGGATCGGCGTTCCGGATTCGCGTCGGTGGCGATACAGTGCGCAGGTCATCCGCCAGGAGTGAGGTCATGGTTTCGTCGCGGTATTTGGTGCTTGCGGGTCTGTTTCTGCCACTGGTTGCGCTGGCCCACAGTGATGGCGGTGCCAGTGGCACTGGGTTCGTGAACGGCCTGATTCATCCGGTGACCGGGCTGGATCATGTGATTGCGATGGTTGCCGTGGGGTTGTGGGGCGCGCAGTTGGGGATGCCGGCGCTGTGGCTGTTGCCGGTTGCCTTTCCAATGATCATGGCGTTGGGCGGAGCGGTGGGTGCGGCGGGCGTGCCGCTGCCGGGCATCGAGATCGGGATTGCGGCGTCGGGTTTGCTGTTGGGGCTGGCGGTGTTGGGCAATGTGCGTCCCCCGTTGTGGGTGGCGGTGTTGTTGGTGAGTTTCTTCGCAATCTTTCACGGTCACGCTCATGGTGCGGAGATGCCTGGATTTGCGAACCCATTGGCGTTTGCGGCGGGCTTCGTGATTGCCACGGGATTGCTGCACCTGAGCGGTATTGCACTGGGTCTGTTGTGGCGCTGGCCGCAGGGACGATGGGTGGTGCGGGGCAGCGGTGCGGTCATCGCCGTGGTTGGCGGCTGGTTCCTGTTTACATGAATTTTCGCGTTGCGATCGGTTTGTGGCTTGCGCCTGGCGTCGCATTGGCGCATGGCGGATTCGGCCAGGGCACGCCCTTTTTTAGCGGCGTGATGCACGTATTGATGTCGGTGTCGGTGTTGCTGCCGCTGATCGCGGTCGGCTTGTTGGCAAGCCAGCAAGGACGGATTGTGTTGCCAAGGGCGCAAGTTCTGTTGCCGGGTTCGATGGCGCTGGGTGCCGGCCTGGCGCTTTCCGGAGTGGATTCGTCGGTCCTGATCGTCGTCGGTCAACTCGCGGTGATCGTCGTGGGTGTTCTGGTGGCTGTGGCGGCGTCGCTGCACGTTCGTCTGGTTATGGCGCTGATCGCCCTCGTTGGCGCGCTCTGTGGTTATGCTTTGATGCGCGCCGATGCGCCCGATAGCGCGGTGGTCTGGTTTGTCGCCGGGACCATGCTGGGCACCATGATCGTCCAGGGTGGGGCCGCGATGTTGGCGTTATCGGCGCGTGCGGACTGGGCACGAATCGGTGTGCGGGTGGCAGGTAGCTGGATCGCGGCGATCGAGGTGATCTATCTCGGTTTCAGTCTGGCCTGAACGGGTGCGGTTTGACCTTGTTTCGGCCTTGGGGAGGGGATGCCGTTATTGCGGTCCGATGTGAGTGGTCTTATCGGTGAACGCCCGCTTCAAATCGTCGGTTCGGAACGCTTGGTTGGTCGCCAGACGGCGGCTGTCGTGGGCATTCGTATGGCTGATCGGAATCAGTTTGTTGCCGGTATTGCTGTTTCGGTTTGTCGATCCGGGGGGCTCAGCGGTGATGTGGCAGCGCCATTTTTCCGAAGGGCGGGTCCAGAACATGATTTGGGTTCGTTATGAACGTATCAGTCCGTCCATGCGTTTGGCGGTGGTCGCCTCGGAAGATCAGTTGTTTCCGCAACATTGGGGTTTCGATGGCGGCGCGATCCGGCAGGCGATTCTGGATCGCTTCGAAGGCAAGTCCTTGCGTGGGGCCAGCACCATCACTCAGCAGGTCGCCCGAAACCTGTTTCTCTGGCAGGGCCGCAGCTTCGTCCGCAAGGGGCTGGAGGCGTGGTACACGATGTGGCTGGAGATCCTGTGGCCGAAACAGCGCATCCTCGAGGTCTATCTGAATATTGCGGAGACAGGCCCGGCAACTTTCGGTGTTGCGGCGGCCGCAAGGCGCTATTTCGATGTCCCGGCGCACGCGCTTTCCGAGTCGCAAGCTGCGCTCATTGCGGCGGTGTTGCCCAATCCGGTCGTCTACCGTGTGGAGGCACCGAGCGAACGGGTCCTGGCCCGACGCGACTGGATTCTTCGGCAAATGCACAATCTTGGCGGCTCACGTTACTTGGAAGACTTATGAAGGTTCTTTATGTCACGCATCGCATGCCGTTTCCGCCTTCCGATGGCGCCCGCGTGCGGGCATTTCATTGCATCGATCATCTACATCGGCAGGGGCACGAGGTCACGGTTGCCGTTCCAGCACGCAATCAAGCCGAGATGGATGCGGTTCCGGGGCTGCTCGCGCATTGCGACAGAGTACTGATCGACCAGGTCAACGCACCGATGCAGAGCCTGCGCATGGTGGCGTGCCTGGCGGGCATGCGTCCTTCCAGCATGGGGTATTTCCATTCGAGGGCGCTGGCGCGACAGATTCGGGAAGCGGTGCAGACGCACGGATTCGACCTCATCTGTGTGCATTCCTCGTCCGTGGCAACCTACGTTGAAGACATTGCGGATGTTCCCAAGCTGCTCGATTTCGTCGATATGGATTCGCAGAAATGGCTGGACTACGCGGGATTCAAATCCTTCCCGTTATCGCTTGGTTATTGGCTGGAAGGGATCAAGCTGGAACGTGCGGAGCGTCGTCTGGCGAACCGGTTCGATCTCAACGCGGTGGTGACGCCGGGTGAACTGGCGTCACTCGAGGCGATCGCGCCGGGATCGGACAACCATTGGTATCCGAATGGCGTGAACGTGGAGGCCTGTGTGCCGGCTCCGGGCGAGGCCGAAGCGCACAGTCTGGTGTTCGTGGGGCGCATGGATTATTTCCCCAACCAAGACGCCGTGGTGTGGTTCTGCGACGCAGTGATGCCGGGCCTGCGAGCGCGTTATCCCGATGTTCGCTTGTATATCGTTGGCGCCGATCCCACGCCGGTCGTACGTGCGCTCGGCGATCAAGCCGGGATTACCGTGACCGGCACGGTCCCTGAGGTGCATTCCTGGGTGCGACGGGCGACGGTCAGTATTGCGCCGCTCAAGCTGGCGCGCGGCATGCAGAACAAGATTCTCGAAGCGATGGCGTTACAGGTGCCGGTGGTCGCCAGCCCGAAACCCGCGCAAGGTGTGGATGCCGTGGTGGGTGAGCATCTGCTCGCGGCGGACAGTGCCGAGGACTGGATCGAGACCTTGTCGCGCCTGTTTGACGATCCGAAGGAACGTGCGCGTCTGGCGCTGGCCGGTCGCCAGCGGGTGCTCGAAAAACATCGTTGGGACACGATCATGCAGGATCGTTTCGAGCCTTTGATTGCGCGTTGCATCGAAAACTTTCGCGCCGGGAAGCCTTAAGCGGTTTTTACAACTCCGCCCACATACGCACCAGGTTGATATAGGCATGATCGACCTGCCGGGTCTCGCTATTGCCGGGTGAGATCACCATCAGCTTTTCCCTCGCCAGATTGAGTTCATAGAGCAACTGTCGGCGTTGTGGGTCGCGGATCATGCTCTGAATCCAGGCCACGGCGACCAGACGTTCCCCGGCGGTGACTTCACCAACCTGATGCAGGCTGCCCGATGGGTAGATCACGGCGTCGCCGGCAGGCAGTTTGACGGTCTGCCGACCGAAGGGCGTTTCCGCGATCAAGTCGCCGCCTTCATACGTGCCCGGCTCACTGAGGAAAATGGTCATCGAGACATCGGTACGGAATTTCTGACCGCTGCCCATGATCGGATCGTCGATGTGTTCCCCGTAGGCCATGCCGGGGATGTAGCGGGCGATGATCGGGTCCGCAACGCGCAGCGGGAAAGTGGCGTTGCGGAAGTCCGCGTTGGCGCCCAGGCGTTGCATCAACAGCCGATTGATATTCAGACGCTGGTTGTCGCTGAATTGCATCTCTTCATTTTTCTTGACCTGGGCAGCGGCCTTGCCTGCGGTCAGGCGTCCGTCCGCCGCCTGACCGGCCTGAATGATCCGATGCAGCTCGGCGAGATCGTCTTGCGATAGGACTTTGCGCAGGGTCAGAAGCATGATGTGACTCCGGATTGGAGGAGGTTGACGATCGGAAAATAAAAAAGGTTCTTCGCGGATTTGATGTCCGGGATCGGACGCCCCCTGACGACCCCGGACGAGCAGGGTTTGATCGTGGCCATCGAAGGCTGCGGCGATGGTGTCCACGGGTGCGGCGAACCCGTCACCGGCGCTTCCGTTTCCACCCCCGGCGGATCGCGAGGTAGGGCGGAACCCGAAGGGCTTCCGCCATGTCCGCGCCGACGGCGGAAGCCCTTCGGGTTCCGCCCTACCTTGCTACCTCGCTTTGTCGCCCCGCTAAAGTGTGATGAACCATAAAAAAGGCCGCTCACAGGGAGCGGCCTTTTTTATACTGCGCGATTCGCCTCGAAGGGCCGGATCTTAGCGGTGGGAACCCTTCTCCGCATGGGAGAGGTCAACGAGTTCCTTGGCCAGATCGTAGTATTCCTTGCGGAAGCCGCCGAGGAAGTTCTCGTCTGCGTAGTAGTCCTTGGGGTCGAGGCCATTGGCGTGCTCGTAGTCAATAAACTGCTTCTGCAGCTCGAGCATACGAGTGATCACTTCTTGCCGTCTGGACATGTTTAACCTCCAACGTTCCTGGGATTCGAAAAGGGGCCGGGTGGCCGAGGAGAGCGAACAGGGGACTTGAGTCCTGCGCACCCATCAATAAATCATGAAGCGCTAATGGTACCAGCCAACATTGATATAACACTATCCCGAGTGGGCTATAAGACCGTACCCAACCGGTTCGGCTTTTACCCATATCTGTTAAACTGATCGGCCTTTCTGTCCTGTTCGGCTCCCATTCCCCACATGTCTCAATCGTCGTCTCCTTCCGCAAGCGTTGCTGCCGCCGCTGCACCGATCGACCCCGCCGTGGTCGCCAAGGTGCGTGCCGCCGCTGAAGCCGGCGATGCCCGTGCGGCCTATGAACTGGGGATGGCCTATGCCAATGGGGAGGGGGTGCAACTCGATTACGTCGAGGCATCGCGCTGGATCCGCCAGGCCGCCGAGGCCGGTCTGGCTTTGGCGCAGCGGACCTTGGCATGGCTGTATTCGAACGGGCTGGGGGTCGAGGCGGACGATGGCAAGGCCGTGCATTGGTATCTGGCAGCGGCGGAGCAGGGCGATCCGCGTGATCAGCATTTTGCCGCGACCATTTATCGATACGGCCGCTATGACGTTGCCAAAGACCCTGAACGGATGTTGCATTGGTACAGCCTGTCCGCGAATCAGGGCTTTGCACCGGCGCAATGCGAGCTGGGTCAACTCCTGCTGAAGGGCAAATATGTCGCCCGCGACGATCAGCTCGCGTTCCAATGGCTCAGTCTGGCTGTCGTGAATGGCAGTCGGACGGCGCCAAAATGGCTCCGTGAACTCAGTGAGCGTATGGATCCGGATCTCCTTCATCAGGCCAAGAAGGCCATGCTCACACAGGCGGCGGAACAAGATTCCTGAGTGACTTCCGTGGCTTGCGTTCGCAATGCCATGACGCGCTTTAACCATGCATTGATGTGGCTCGGTTTCGTCGGGTGGCGATGCATGCGTTCCTGATCGATTTGTGCCTATGCTCGAACGCACATTCACCGAGTCAGGCGCACCTTTCCCATGATCGAACTGCGTATCCATGGCCGAGGCGGTCAAGGTAACGTCGTCGCGGCCTATCTGATGGCGGCGGCGGCCATCAAGGAACAACGATACGGCCAGGCGTTTCCCGCCTTTGGCGCGGAGCGGCGAGGGGCACCGGTTCAGGCGTTCGTGCGGATCGCCGACGCGCCCATCCGTAGGCGTTCGCAGGTTGCGGAGCCGGATTTCCTTATCGTTCAGGATCAGGCCTTGCTGCATGTTCCGGGTGTGCTGGTCGGCCTGCGCAGCGGGGGCGGCATTCTCGTCAACAGTGTGGACAGCAGTGAGCAACTGACCGAACAACTCGGGCACCCGACCATTGCGTTTGGCGCCACCGCTCTGGCCCAACGGCATCTCGGTCGACCCGTGCCGAATACCGCGCTGCTGGCCGCTTTCCTGAGCCTTTCCGAGGTGCTGCCACTGGGATCGCTGGCGGCGGCATTGAGCGAGCGTTTCAAGGGAAAAGTCTTGGAAAAGAACCTGAGCCTGATCGAAGACGCCGCTCAGCAGGTTCCGGGTGGCGTCTGGCGGGAGAATCGCAATGATTGAAGCCCTCGAAGGCTCGCAGGCACTTGCCCGTGCCGTGGTTCTCTGTCGCCCCGGCGTGGTGGCGGCGTATCCGATCACGCCGCAGACGCACATCGTCGAGAACATCTCCAAACTGGTTGCCGATGGTGTGACCGACCTGGAACTGGTCAGCGTCGAGAGCGAATTCTCGGCCGCATCGGTGGCGATGGGTGCGGCGGCGGCGGGGTCGCGTGCCTACACCGCAAGCGCATCCCAGGGCATCCTGTTGATGTCCGAGGTGTTGTTCAACATCTCGGGCTTGCGCATCCCGCTGGTCATGCATTGCGCGAACCGGGCGATCGGGGCGCCGCTCAATATCTGGAACGATCAGTCCGATTCCATGGCCGTGCGCGACGCGGGCTGGATACAGATCTACTGCGCCGACAATCAGGAGGCGATCGACAGCACCGTGCAGGCGTATCGAATCGCGGAGCGCACCGAGCTGCCGGTCATGGTCTGTGTCGATGGATTCACCCTCACGCACACCCTCGAATCTCTGGAACTGCCAAGCCAGGAACAGGTGGACGGCTATCTGCCGGATTACGTCTATCGACGCAGCCTGAATGTGCGCCAGCCCATTTCTCAAGGCACTCTGGTGGGGCCGGATGTGTTTCCGGAAGCCCGCCACAGCCACCACCAGGCATTGATCAACGCGATTCCGGAGATCGAACGCGCCAATGCCGACTGGGCCGCCGTCTGCGGTCGCGACGGTGGCGCCTTGCTCACCGTCGAAGGCGATCCGGACGCCGAGATCGGCATTCTCGCCATCGGCTCCACCATCGGCACGCTGGCGGAAGCGATGGAGGAATTTCCGGATTATCCGAAAGTCCGACTGATCAAGTTGCGCGTGTTCCGCCCGTTCCCGATCGAGGCCTTGCGTGCCGCCTGTGCCGGACTGCGCAAACTGGCCGTGATCGAACGTGCGTTCTCGGCCGGTATGGGTGGCATCGTGGGGACCGAGGTGCGTGCCAACGTGCCCGGCGTCACGGTCTACAACTACGCGATCGGGCTGGGTGGCCGGGATATTCCCTTGACCATCTACCCACGCATCCTCGATGCGATCGCCGGGGACGACACCCGCTTTCAGATCCTTGATGTGGATCTGTCCCGTTTGCCGGAGGAAGACCGATGAGTGCTACCGATTCCCAAACGGCTGAAGTCAAAGTCGATATCGCGCAACTGCGCCGTCGGCAGCCGCGTTTTCAGGGCCTGGAGTCCGGGCATCGGGCTTGTCTCGGTTGTGGTGAAGCCTTGGCGGCGCGACTGGTCCTCGAATCGGCCGGCCCGAACGTGATGATCGCGAACGCGACCGGCTGCCTGGAAGTGTTCAGTACGGCGTGGCCGGAATCGGCGTGGCGGGTGCCCTGGGTGCATTCGTTGTTCGAGAACACCGCAGCGGTTGCTGCCGGTATGGAAGCCGCGCTGAAACATCAGCGTCAGACGGCAAAGGTCCTGGCCTTCGCCGGTGACGGCGGCACCTTCGACATCGGTTTTCAAGCGGTTTCCGGGATGCTCGAGCGGGGCCACAACGTGATGTTCGTCTGCTTCGACAACGAGGCGTACATGAACACCGGCATCCAGCGCAGTGGATCGACGCCGCATGCGGCGGCCACCACGACGAGTCCGGCGGGTCGGGAGCGCATGGGTAAGCGGCATTTGAAGAAGGACATCGTTTCCATCATCTCTGCGCATCACATCCCGTATGCCGCCACCGCGACCGTTGCCTATCCCTCGGATCTGCGCAAGAAGGTGCGCCGCGCCATCGATGTGGAAGGGCCGAGTTTCCTGCATGTCCACAGCCCCTGTCCGCTGGGCTGGGGGCACGACAGCGACAAGAGCATTCAGGTGTCGCGGCTGGCGGTGGAGACGGGCCTGTTTCCGATCATTGAGCTCGAACGTGGCGAACTGACCTCGGTGATGCCGATCCGGCACCCCCGACCGGTGGTCGAATATCTGAAACTGCAGAATCGTTTTCGTCATCTGTTTGCCGATGATGCGCGCGCCCGCGAGGAACTCGAACACCTGCAGGCGCTCGCCGATTACAACATCGAGGTCTACGGGCTGCTCGGTGACGGACCCGATCCGCTCGATACCAACGGCGTGGACAGCGTTCGTCGCGGGGGCGCCAAGTGGGCATGATCATCAAGATTAACTATGTGGCCTAATCGGTTGATAAAATGACAATTTATACCCGAGGTGGATACGCGCTTCCTGGAAGCTCCCTGGCGTTCAAGACCGGCACATGGCGGGTGCAAAAACCGAGACATGTGCATGCAGCGGCACCGTGTCATGCGGTATGCCCCGCCGGTGAAGACGCTCAAGCCTGGTTGGCAAAGGTCGATGAAGGCGATGCGCAGGCGGCATGGCGGACCCTGGTTTCGGTCAATCCGTTACCGGCGGTCACCGGTCGGGTTTGCCCGCATCCCTGCGAATCGGCGTGCAACCGGGGGGACATGGACGCACCGATCGCGATCCATGCGGTGGAACGTTATCTGGGCGACGAGGCGATTCGAAATGGCTGGGATTTCGGGTTGGCCCCACCCCCTGCCGATGCCCGTCAGGTGGCCGTGATCGGCGCCGGTCCAGGTGGTTTGACGGCGGCTTACCACCTGCTTAAACGGGGGCTTCGTCCGGTGTTGTTCGACAAGAATCCCACCGCCGGTGGCACTCTGTTGACGGCGATACCGTCCTATCGCCTGCCTCGCGATGTACTCAATGCCGAAGTCGAACATCTGCTGAGTCTGCCGATCGAATATCGCCCCCGCACGATCCTGGGCCGCGAAGTCTCGCTGGACGAACTTCGTCAGCAATATGCGGCCATCATCCTGGCGCCGGGACAACAGAAACCGCGTCCCTGGAGCGTTGATGGGGTGACCCCGAAAGACCTGCACGAGGGGCTGACCCTTCTTGAAGGCTGGAACGGTCATCAGAGCGCCCCGGCGCCGTATTCCGCCGCCGTGGTCGGCGCGGGCAATACCGCGATCGATGTCGCCCGCGTGCTCAAGCGCGCCGGCGTTACCGAAGTGCATGTGATCTCCCATAAGGCCAAGCCCGGACCGGGCGTCCCCGAGGACGATGTGATGCCAGCGCTGGCCCGCGAGATCACCCAGGCTGAGGAAGAGGGCATCCGGATACATGAACATCGTGGGGTGCGCCGCCTGCTGCTGCGTGGCGAGCGCGTGGTCGGCGTTGAAATGGTGCACATGAAGAAGCTGCGTCGTGCCAACGGTCGGCTAGCGCGCGTGGCCTTCGACGGCACGGAAACGGTGTTGCATGTCGATCAGGTGATTCCGGCGGTCGGCCAAGTGCTCGACACGCGCGGATTTGAGGGGCTGCTCGGCGGGCAGGGCTGGTTCGATCTCGATGATGTAATGCGTGTCGCCGGGCAACGCAATGTGTTCGTGGCCGGTGATGCGGGCGGCAATGCGGGCACGGTGACGGCGGCGGTCGGTCAGGGGCGGGTGGCAGCGGCAGCGGTCGCGCAACTGCTGCGTGGCGAGGATCCGGTCATCGAAGCGCCGCGTCTGGGTGTGCCGTATGCCCAGCTTAACGTGCATTATCACGAGCCGGCACCGCGTGTCGTCGAGCGTGTCCTTCCGGTCGCGGAACGCGGCGAATGCGACGAAGTCGATCTCGGCCTGGATCGACATGAAGTGGAGGCGGAATCCCGCCGTTGCCTGTCCTGCGGCAACTGCATGGCCTGTGACAACTGCTGGACACTCTGCCCGGACTCGGCGGTCCTCAAGACGCAGGAGATTGCCAGCGACGGCAGTCACTATGTGTTCGACTACGACTACTGCAAGGGGTGCGGCTTGTGTGCTGCCGAATGCCCTTGCGGTTACATCGAGATGATCGAGGATCTTTGAGCTGATCGGTCCCCGCCCGGAAGGATTCGGGAGTGTCGATCCGGGCAGGCCGATCGATCCTTACATCGGTGTACCGGGCTGGCACGCCCGGCCAGGCGGTCTTTACTCGACCCATGTGCTGTCTTTGCTGCATAGGGCACCTGTGCCGGTATGCCGTGTAGTGCCGAAGCGCTCGATGTATTCGGTCTCCTGGGGGTCAGGTTCGTCTTCTGGCCATGACGATGCCCGGTCTGACAATGGGAAGGGTCGTGACGCATATTGAATCTCCCGCTCAGAACCCGCCCGACTTCAAGCCGGTCGAGTCACTCCTGACAAGCCGTATCGGATTGCGAGCGGAGTTTGTAGGGCGTCCCGCAGTACGTGCGCATCTGGCCAGTTTGCTTGCCCGGCAGGGCGGCACGGCTGCCCAGTTCGCCCGGGATTGCGTGAACAGCGCGAACCTGCGGTCTCGATGCTGGCAGGAGCTCCTCGATGCGGTGGCCAACACGGAGAGTCATTTTTTCCGCAGCTCGGTTCAGATCCAGTTTCTGAGGGAATATCTGTTGCCCAACCTGCTCGGACAGGCGCAGCGGGCAAGTCGTCCGCTGCGTTTGTGGAGTGCCGGGACTTCCCGGGGTGAGGAAGCCTGGACCCTGGCCATGATCTGCGCCGATCTGCGCGTGGATTTTCCAAATGTCGAGGTCACGATACTGGGTACCGACATTCTCGATTCCGCGCTGGAGATTGCCCGGGCGGCGCGATACTCGGAGTGGTCCTTGCGCGGTGTGCCGCATGCGGAACGCGAAACGCGTTTCCGACAGCAGGGTCAGGGTTTCGACCTATGGCCCAGGCCGCCAGGGGTGCAATTCAAGTGGTTCAACCTTGCCGGTGATGACTTGCCGCCGATGACCGACATCGATCTGGTGGTCTGTCGGAATGTGTTTCTGTATCTGCACGACCCGGCCATTGCCCATGCCTTGCAGCATTTTCATCGTGCCTTGCGACCCGGCGGCTGGTTGCTCATCGGACAAGGTGAGTTGTTGGGCAAGATTCTGCAAGGTTTCGATACCAAACCGTTCCCCCAGAACGTCGTGTACTGCCGGCAAACCCAGTCGCGAACGGCACCCGATGCGTCCGGGGCACCGAAACCGTTGCCCCGGCTGGCATCGGTTCGTGAACGTCTCATCCCGGACAGGGACGCGTCGAATGTGCCCCGGAAAACGCCGGTCCGGATCGATGACCCGGTGCTAGACCTCAGCGGACTGCTTGCGGAAATGCGCTGGAAAGCGGCGTCGGCCTGGGTGGAGGATTTACTCCGCCGAAACCCGTTCGATGCCCGGTTTCACTATGTCGCCGCGATACTCGCGGAGCTTCTTGAAGATGCCCTGAAGGCCGCACAGCATCTTGAAAGGGTGATCTTTCTGGAACCGGCGCGCGTGCATGCTTACGTCGATCTCGCGTTACTGCGCGCCCAACAAGGCCATGTCCGATCTTCGAATCAACTGCGGCGGGCCGCGATTACCTTGCTCAAACAATATGCGCCGGAGGTTCGTGTGCGGATGTTCGATGACATTCGTCTTGAAGTGTTGTTTGCGTCTGGCGAGAGTGAGGGTGTGACGGTGGCCGAGCTCAGGACGTATCTTCAGTTCATGGTGCCGGATTCTTCCGAAAAGGCGACGAAGACATGATGCAGGATCAGGCGATGTTGCTGATGAGTGATCAGGGTCATCGGTTTGCGCTGCCGGTGAATGCGGTCCGTGCGGTGGTCCGTCTCCCGGCGCTGCAGGCGCCCGAAGGGATGCCTGCCTCCGTCGTTGGCCTGGTCGATTTTCATGGCGCATTGACCCCGGTGATCGACCTGAGAAAACGATTGGGACATCCGGGACGCGCCATGTCCATCGATGACCTGCTCGTGGTCCTCGCGTTGCAGGGCGGAAGCTTGCTCGGTGTGCTGGCATCGACCGTGGATGAAGTCCGGGTACCGGATCGCAGGCTTGAAGGCGGCGATTTCAGTCACTCCCGGGGTGCCTTGATCGGCGCAGCGGAAGTGGAAGGGCAGCTATTCCTGATCATCGATCCCGATTCGTTGCTCAGCGATGAGCCCGGGATGGGGCGAACCGAACCGGCGACGGACCTTCGCACCCTCGATGCCGCCTATGCCGACGTGCTCGAGGAGCGGGCAACCACGTTGCGTGCCGTGCCCGCGACAAGCGGTGCGGAGGAAATCCTGTACGTGGGATTCGAGATTGCGGGGGAATCGTTCTGGGCTCCGGCGACCACCATCCAGCATATCCATGCGATCGGTGCGATCAGCCTGATCCCGGGTGTGCCAGCGCACGTCCTCGGGCTGGCATCGGTCGGCGGCGAAGTGGCCACCGTCCTGGACGTGCGAAGTGCGCTGGATGTCGTCGCGAGGCCTTTATGGGAACCGGGTCTGATGTTGTTGACCGAACTCGACGAGCACTTGATCGGAATCGCCGTGGATAGCGTGGACGATGTGGTCACGGTGACCGAATCGCTCAAGCCGCTGCCGGTATCGGCGCGGGAATCGCAGGGGGCCTGGTCGCTGGGAATGCTGGATCTCGGCGGGGATTCGACGCCGGTGATTGATCTCACATTGCTGGTGAACGATCCTGAATTCGTCGTCGATCAGCCCGTGGAGATGGCGAGCGCGGCGACATGACATAGATCACTGCCGTTCCTCGTTGCTGCCTGCTAAGACTGTGGGTGGGATTGCATTCTCCAAGCGGAGGCGAAAGCAAATGTTGCTGAAAGATTCAGGCCGTGTGATCCGCGCCGGTGGGTGGAAAAGCGTGCTCAGCGTTCTGGGGCGACTTCTGGGGCGACTTCTGGTGCGAGGGCTCGTGATCGGCGCGGTTGGTATGTCGGCATCGGTGAGTGCGGCGCAACCGCTGCGGATAGCCCTGCCGTTACAGCCCACTGCCAGTCTGCTCATCGTGGCCTTGGAAAAGGGCTTCATCGCTGCCCAGGGCGTGGCCGTCGAGGTCCAGGAATACCCCAGCGGCAAGGCCGCATTGCTCGATGGGCTGTTACGTGGCCGTGCTGATATGGCGCAGATGGCGGACGTGCCTGCCGCGTTCGCAATGTTTCTGCACCCCGACTTCCGACTGATCGCGACGGTGAACCTGTCCGAGAACACCAATCGCATCGTGGCCAATCGCGCTTCGGGCATCGGCGCACCGATCGATCTGCTCGGTAAACGTGTGGCGACCCAGAAAGCGTCGGCGGTGCATTATTTCCTGCATCTGGTGATGCTGAGACATCGCATCTCGAAAGACGCCATCACCGCGATATACATGCCCGGCGCGGAGTTGCCCAAGGCCCTCGCCGAGGGTGAGATCGATGCGTTCGCCATGCGCGAACCGTATGTCAGCGAGGCGCAGCAGCTACTCGGAGGCAATGCGTTAGTCATGGAAGAGCCGGGCTTGTATCCGCAGTTTGAGGTGCTCGCTGCGTCCGAATCGGCACTTCGGGACAGCGAAGTGGCGATCGAGGGGCTCCTGCGCGGGTTGCGGGCAGCGCAAGAATGGGTGGCGAAACACCCGGATGAAACGGTCGATATCGTGAGCCGACGCCTTGGGGCGGATCCGCAAAAGGTGTCCGTGGTGCTGCAGGCATCGATACAGCGGATTGCGCTGCCCCAGGAATTGTTGGCGGCCCTTGAAGATGAGATGGCCTGGGCGGTTCGCGCCGGACTGGTCGAGGGCAAGCTCCCGAATGTCCTGCGTTGGCTCGACAGTCGGCCGATCAACAATGCGGTGCCGGGTGTGGCAACCGTAATGGAATGAATTCTCGCGGGGATCAGGCTACCTGGCTCCGAAAGCGACCCCGTCTGCATAACCCGTTGAGGTAGGAAGCATGCGAATCAAGACCCAGGTACTGGGAATCGCCGCGTTGACCGTGCTGGTCGTCGTTGTCGTCGGGGTGTTCAACGAGACGCGCGTTGCCGCGCTGAGGCAGGGTCTGGACGCGCACGCCGAAATCCACCCAATGATCGTTGATGTGGTGTTGCTCTCCGGCTTGATGCAGGAATTCGTCGATCGCCCCAGTGCCCGTATCAGCGAGCAATGGCACGTGGTCTTCAATCGGGTGAATGCCAAGATCAGCAATCGTCTCATCGAGAACGCTGCGATCAACAAGGAACAATCGGACGCACTCAGGTTGTCGCTGAGTCACGTTGAGGCGGATTTCAACGAACTCGATCAACGTTTGAGCAAAGACATCCTGGACCCCAGTACGTCCGACCCTTACGTGCAGCGGGTGGTACAACGCAGCAAGATTCGGCTGCAGACCCTGATCAGCGAGGTGTTCAAGTATTCGGATTCGACCCTGCGGTCGCTGTCCTATCAGATGAAGGAATCCCGGAGCATGGGGCTCATCTTGCGGATCGTGGCGGTTTTGCTGGTGATAATCGCCGCCGGCGTGGTGGCCTGGCGCGTCACCGGGCGACTTGCACGAGGCATGACAACGGTCGCCAGCGCCACCACCCAGATGTTGGTGACCGTCGAGCAACATGAACGTATCGCCAATCAGCAGGCGGTATCCGTCGATGAGGCCACGACCACGATGGAGGAGCTGGCGGTGTCGGCCCAGGAGTCCGACGCGCAGGCCGAGCAGGTGGGCTCGGTGCTTGAGACCGTGTCGGAACAGGCGCTGCAGGGACGCGATCAGGTGGAGGCGATGTTGGCGGAGATCGAGGGCCTGCGCACCTACATGACGGATTACAGCAAGCGGATCCAGCTATTGGGGGACCAGACCTTGCAGATCGGTCAGGCCACAGCGGATGTCGGCGATATTGCCGATCAGACCAATCTGCTGGCATTGAACGCGGCGGTGGAAGCGGCGCGCGCGGGCGAGCATGGCCGTGGCTTTGCCGTCGTTGCGCAGGAGATCCGCAAGCTGGCCGATCAAAGCAAGCGATCCGCTGACCGCATCCGTGAGCTGGTCGGCTCGAGCCAGCGGGTCCGGGAAGAAAGCCTGAATGCCTCGCAGTTGAGCATGAAGAATCTGGAGGATGCGCTGGTCGTGGTCGAAGACGCGGGTGCCGTATTCAAGTCCGTGCTCGATTCGTTCGAGGAAACCGGCGACAAGGTCAGACAGATTTCCCTTACCGCAAAGCAACAGGCCGCCGCCATCGATCAGGTCGTCAGCGCCATGGATGCACTCAACAACCAGGCACGGGAGACGGTTGAAGGTCTGCGTCAGACCAAGGAAGGGATCGATCAGCTGCAGCAGGTTGTCAGCGACACACAGCGCATCCTCTGATCCGGCTCGATTGGGTAATTGCCACGATGATCGACGACGCCGAACTGCGCGATCTGTTCCAGGCCGAGGCGGAGGAACATCTGCAGGCGCTCCAGAATGGGGTGGTTCAGCTTCGTGACCCGACGGCGGGGGCCGATACCCTGGATGAGCTGTTGCGGGAGGCCCATAGCCTCAAGGGTGCGGCAAGGATGCTGGACCTGAGCGACATCGAAATGCTGATGCACGCGCTGGAAGACGGGATGCGCGGTCTACAGGCGCAGGGCGAACCCCGGGCCGTGGCCGACCTGAAACCGTTTCTGGCCGCACTGGATGCGACCGATCTTCTGGTCAAGGAAGCGCTGGGTGGTGCGCGGGCGTCGGTCGACCTTCGTGCCGTCATGGGGGCGTTGCACGGGATCACGCCCGGTTCGCAGACGGCGGGATTGCCCGACGAATCGGCCATCGAGGCGTTACCCTCCATCGACCCGCACATCGATGAACCGCTGGCGGAAGCGGGCGGCGAACAGATCGAAGCGGAACGCAGTCCCAGGCTCATGCCGGTGCCGGACTCCGGCCAGGCCGGACCGGATTCACCCGGGCATCCGGTCCCTGCGACGTCGATCCCTGCGACGTCGGTCCCTGCGATGTCCGGCGCTGCGGTGGATCAGAAGGCTATATCCGCCCAGCAAGTCGAAGCGGTCGGTGCGCCGGTAAATACCGTGGATGACAATCGACCCCGGCCTGAATCGGTCGATCACCGCTTTGAATCGCTGCGCGTCTCGACGCGCCTTCTCGACACCTTGATGAAGGAGAGCGGCGAACTGGTCGTTACCGAAAGGCGTTGTCAGGAGCAGGTGACGGCGTTTTCGCAATGGTTCGATGAATTGCAGCGTTGGGCCAGTGACGCCGGGGCGGAACAACGCCTTCCGGATGCGCAGGTCGGTCGACTCAATGCGATTCTGCAAGGACTGGAACAGATCAAGCAGGCGATGGAAGGCGATGGCGATCGTCTCGGAAAGGTCACCCATGCGCTGTCCGCCGACATTGCAGATGCTCGTCTCTTACCGGTGTCGGTGCTGTTCGAGATGTTTCCTCGCAGCGTGATGGAATTGGCGGAAGCGGAAGGAAAGCAGGTTCGCCTGGAGATCGACGCGGGCGATGTCCGGGTCGATAAGCAGGTCATCCAGGCCCTCAAGGATCCGCTGATGCATCTGATCCGGAATGCCATCCATCATGGGGTCGAATCTGCGGCTCGGCGCACGGAGTCGGGCAAGGACCCGGTCGGCACGGTGCGTTTGCAATCCCGCAGACATGGTTCTGCGGTCGAGATCACCGTCGCGGACGATGGTCAGGGCATCGATCAGGGCGGTGTCGTGCGGCGCGCACGGGAACTCGGTCTGTTACCGGGGACCGGGGACAATCCGCTGACGGACATGGCGCTGTTTGCGTTGGTTTTTCATTCCGGGTTTTCCACGGAGCGCAGGATCACGGATCTGGCCGGGCGCGGGGTTGGCCTGGATGTGGTGCGCCACAACGTCGATCGCTTGAAGGGGGAAATCAGCCTTACTACTGCACCAGGCAAAGGCACGGACATTCACCTGAAGATCCCAGTCTCGATCGCCACGACTCGGGTGCTGTTTCTGCGCGCCGCCGGTCTGACCTTCGCGTTGCCGCTCGACGGGATCGGCGATCTGCAACGACGTGATGTCTCGGAGATATTCAAGGTCGATGGCAAGGAGACCCTTAAGGATCAGTTCGGGGTTTTTTCCTGTCACGCGCTGGATGCATTGCTGGGGCTGGGCAGAACCGATCACTCGGCTGGGCTGCGACCCTGTGCGGTTCTGAAGATTGGCGAAGATCGTCTGGGGATATGGGTCGATGAGTTTATCGATGAGCAGGAGGTGGTGGTTCAACCGTTCGGCGGGGTGATTCGTCGGGTCCGGAATCTGATCGGATTCACCGCGCTCGCGAATGGCGAGATATGCATGGTGCTCTCCGCGAGCCACCTCATCACACAGGCGCTGCATACCGGGCATGTTGGTTCTCATGGCGCTGCGGCATCCACGCTCCGCAAGCCAGCCGTGCTTCTGGTAGACGACTCCTTGCTGACGCGGGTTCGCGAACGCCGAATTCTTGAAGGTGCGGGCTATCGGGTGGTGATGGCGGTCGATGGCGTGGATGCGTTGGAACAGCTTCAGCGACAGTCGGCGGAGGACCGGTTCGCTGCGGTGATTTCGGATATCAACATGCCGCGCATGGACGGCATGACATTGGTCCGCGAACTGCGTGCGGATAACCGCTATAAGGAATTGCCGGTGATCCTGGTGACGGCGCGTGCCGAGGATGGCGATCGCCGCCGTGGCCTTGAACTGGGCGCCGACGCCTATCTGACCAAGCCGGCTTTCGACCCCGATGTGTTGCTGGCAACCCTGCAGCGTCTGTTATGAAAGATTCCCCGATGAATCGTGAAGACAACCCCGACCAATTGCAGGAAAAATCCGTGATACGGGTGATGTTGGTCGATGATTCCCTGCTGACATTGACCGTACTCAAACGCGGCCTGGCGGGTTTCGCGGACATTCAGATTGTCGCCACGGAACGCGATGCACGCGCGGCCTTCGAGGCCATTCCGGCGGTGCGGCCGGATGTCATCTGCACCGATTTGAATATGCCCGGCATGGACGGTCTGGCGTTCGTCAAGGCGGTGATGGCCAATTATCCGACCCCGATCCTGGTGATCAGCGTGTCGGTTTTTCCGGAAGACAAACACAACGTGTTTTCTCTGCTCAAGGCGGGTGCCGTGGATGTGTATCCCAAGCCGAAAGGCGGGTTGAGCAGCAATAACCAAGCACTCTTCGTGAGCCTGGCGCGCCGCATCCGGGTCATCGCCGGGGTGAAGGTGTTTGGTCGGTCGATGATTCGTTCTTACTCGCGACAGGCCCCGTTACGGTCCGGACAGCCGGATCAGACACCGACGGAACTGGTCGCGATCAGGGCATCGACCGGTGGGCCGATGGCCTTGTATGAACTGTTCAGTCGATTACCCGGCCAGTTCCCTGTCCCGGTGGTGTTCGTGCAGCACATTGCCCCGGGATTCGGCGCGGGTCTGATCCGCTGGCTCGACCACGATATGGCCTTGTCGGTCACCGTAGCCGAGGACGGCGACCAACCGGTGCCAGGAAAAATTTACTGCGCGCCGGACAACAAGCACCTGATTCTGGACCGCCAAGGTCGGCTCAAGGTGCTCGATACCCCGGCAGTCAACGGTCATCGGCCGTCGATCACCCTTTTCTTCGAGTCGGTTGCAGAGGTGTTGGGAAACAAGGCCATCGGCGTGCTGCTTACCGGGATGGGCGACGACGGCGCGCTCGGGCTGCGTGCCATGCATGATCGCGGTGCGCTCTGCTTTGCGCAGGATGAAGCCAGCAGTGCGATTTACGGAATGCCGAAAGTGGCGGTCGAGATCGGCGCCGTCGATCATCAAGGCAGTCCGGTCGAGATTGCCGACGCACTGGTCGCGCGCATCGATCAGGCGGCGGAGACTGCCTGACACCATGTCCGCGCACGTACTCATCGTCGAAGACAGCACCATTCAACGGCGGTTGCTCGAGCGCTATCTGGCGACCGACGGCTATCGTCTGGAATCCGCCGGGAACGGTCACGAAGGACTGGAAAAAGCCATTGCTGATCGCCCCGATCTGGTGGTCAGCGATGTGATGATGCCGGAGATGGACGGTTATGCGCTTTGTGAGGCATTGAGGGCCAATGATGTCACGGCGACCGTCCCGGTAATATTGTTGACCACCCTCGCTGAGTCGAAGGATGTGCTGAGGGGATTGGTGGCTGGTGCAGACGATTACGTCATCAAGCCTTACGAGCCGGATGCGCTGCGCACCAAGATCAAGGAGACCCTTGCGCGCGGTCCGCATGTTCCTGCAACAGGGCAGTTCGCGTTTTCCTATCTCGGGGAGATGGCGCACATCCCCGACGATGCGTCATCGATTCTGCGGATTCTGATAACGACTTACGAGAATGTCATTCGCCAGAACGGTGAGCTGATCGATGTGCACGAATTGGAGCGTCTGGCGCAGCGCGATCTGGCCGATAAGGTCTCCGAACTGGAGTTGGCCGATCGGCGTTACCGACATCTACTGGCCGACAGTTACAGCGGTTTCCTGCGCCTGGATGAGGATCTCCGGCTTCTGGAGCACAACCCCGCTTTTGCCGAGATGATCGCTCTGACCTCGGAGCAGTTGGCCGAGCTGAATGACATGACGGCGCTGTTTGGCGACCCGACCGAGTCCGAGCGTCTGTTTACGGCGTTGCGGACGGAGGGCGGGGTAAGCTCGTTCCCGGCGCATTTCTCCTTGACCACCACCTCGACCGAGGGGCGTGAGGAAGTCAGGGAAATCGTTGTCGAGATCAATGCCCGGCAGGAACATGACGATAACGGCGATCCGTATTACGACCTGTTCATCAACGATGTCACGGCCCGAACCACGGCCGAGAATGCGTTGCGCATGAGCGAGGAGCGCTTGCGATCGATCATGCAACTGGTTCCGGACATCATCTATCGCATCAACGGGCGAGGGGAACTTGAGTATGTCAACGACGCAGTGAGCAGCCTGGGTTATCGGGCCGAGGACTTGCTCGGCAAGCATTTCTCCGTATTGCTTTCCGATGAGGATGTGCCACGAGTTTCGAGGGACGCGGTGCTATCTGCGATGTCCGGTTCGAGCACCGGCGATGTCAAACCACCGGGGTTGTTCGACGAACGTCGTAGCGGAGTGCGCGCAACGCATGGACTTGAAGTGCATTTGCGCGCCAAGCAGAAGGATGAGGCAAGCGAACCGCGTATTGCCGAAGTCAACAGCGCAGGGATCTATGTGGTGGATCCCAAGAGTATGGCGCGCCGGTTTATCGGGTCCGTCGGTGTCGCCCGGGATATTACCGAGCGGCGGCGTCATCAGGACGCCATGGAGGCCTTGAATCGGTCGCTGGAGCAGAAGGTGGGCGAACGAACCCGCGAACTGCATAACAGCAACGTCCGTCTCGAAGGGGCGCTGAAGCAGCTTTATGATGCGGAAGAACAGATGGTTCAGAGCGAGAAACTCTCGGCGGTCGGCACCATGGTCGGAGGCATTGCGCACGAACTGAACAACCCGCTCATGGGGGCGCTCAATTATGTCCAGTTCGGCGTTCAGCACGCCGGGGATGAGAAATTGCGCACGGTCCTGGAAAAAGCCGAGCGTGACATCAAACGTGCAACTGCGGTCATCAAGTCGATGTTGCAATACGTGCGGGAACGCAACCCCGAGGTGGGGGCGATTGCGGTGAAGACCCTGATCATGGGAACACTCGAACTGCTCGAGCCCGAGATGAAGGTGGCCGGCATCTCGGTGCAGGTGGATCTGGCTGAGGGATTGCCCGATGTGCAGGCCTCGGAAGCGGGGCTGCAACAAGTGTTGGTCAACCTTATGGTCAATGCCCGGGATGCGTTGCGAACCGTGGACAAGCGTGAAATTCAGGTCATCGCCAAAGCGGGACGAAGCCCCGGTTTTGTGACGATCGCCATCGCCGATAGCGGCCCGGGTATCCCGGAGGAGATTCGCCGCAAGGTGTTTGACCCGTTTTTCACCACCAAGCCGCCTGGCAAGGGAACGGGTTTGGGATTGGCAATTTCGCAACGCATCGTACAGAGCTTCGGCGGTACCATCCGCTATCGGATCGCCGAGAGTGGCGGTGCGCGTTTTGATATAGACCTGCCGCAGTATGAGGCGGGCAGTGGACTCGATGATCAGGCAGTCGCCGTTGGGCCGACCGCCGATAGCGGGTCAGACAGTTAGTACCTGAAGTGCGAGAGTAACCATGAGCCAGCGCATTCTGATCATTGATGACGAAGAGGGTGTCCGTGACGCGTTCGAGATGGCCCTTTTCGATACCGACTATGTGGTCGAGACCGCAGAGACCGGCGAACAGGGCCTGGAGAAGGCGCGCGCGAGCCGTCCGGATCTGGTGTTCCTCGATCTGCGCATGCCAGGTATCAACGGGGTGCAGACCTTGCGTGGACTGCGGGAGCTCTACCCGGACCTCAACGTCCACATAATGACTGCGTTCTATCAGCAGTATCTGTCCGAGTTACGCCAGGCGAACGAGGAGGGTATTACCTTTGAGTTGTCCCGCAAACCAATGGACGGTTCGCAGATTCGAATGATTGTGAACAGTCAGTTAGGCGGCGATGTTTTAAGCATGGAGGCACAATGACCGAGAATACGAAGACAGAAACCGGTATCACCTTGACCCTGTTCGTTTCCGGGCAGGCGCCGCGAAATCAACGCGTCGCGGCCGCGCTGGAAGGGTTCTTCGGCCCCTTGCTGCAGGGTCGTGGCAGGCTGAGTGTCGTGGACGTGTTGCAACAGCCGGAGCTGGCCGAGGCGGCGGATGTGATTGTCACACCAACCCTGGTGGCAAGTTTTGAAGGCAATGGTGAAAAGCGCGTGATCGGTAATCTTGCGGATGTCGAGCGGGTTGCCGTGATGCTGTCGCTGGAACCCTAAGGAACCTCTGATTCAATCAGAGGTTTCCTAAGCGAGGCGGCGATTCCGCGTCTCCCGCGCGGGATCAGGCACTGGGCGCGGTCTTCGCCGGAGTGATGAAACCCGTTTTCAGTAATGCCGCGAACTCGTCTGCGGGGACCGGTGGGGAATAGAAGTAGCCTTGTGCCTCAATACAGCCGGCCTCGGTGAGGAAGCGGCGTTGTTCCACGGTTTCCACGCCCTCGGCGATGACCGAGACGCCGAGTCCTTCTGCCAGCGCAATCACGGCCCGGACCAGGGCTTCATCATCGGTTGCCCCGGGAATATCCCGCACGAAACTTTGATCGATCTTCAGTCGGTTGACATCGAAGTGCTTGATGTAGTCCAGCGATGAATAACCGGTGCCGAAATCGTCGATGGCGACTTTGACACCGAGTTCACTGAGGGCCTTGAGGTTAAGACCGGCGGCGGTGGGATCGGTCATCAGGCCGCTCTCGGTGATTTCCACTTCGATCTTGTCGAAGGGCACGCCGGCGGAAGCGATGACAGCGGCAATCCGGTCATGAAAATTCGGGTTGGTGATGTTTCGGGCGGCGATGTTGATGGCCAGTAACGGCAGTTCCAGGCCGGAATCCCGCCAGCGGATCGCATGCGCGGTGGCTTCGTCGATGACCCAGTTGGTCAGTGGCTCGATCAGCCCGGATTCTTCGGCAATGGGGATGAATTCGTCGGGCCTGACCAGTTCGCCGGTACTTTTCCGCCAACGGATCAGCGCCTCGCAGCCAAGGATGCGACCGTCCCTCATATCGACCTGGGGCTGGAAATACAGCAGGAATTCGCGATCTTTCAAGGCCTGATGAATCGCGCTTTCCATGGTCATGCGCGAGGTCGCACTCTCGGTCATTTCCTCGGTATACAACTCGACACGATTGCGGCCCGCGCTTTTGGCTCGATACAAGGCGGCGTCGGCATTCCGGATCAGGGTGTCCTGGTCGATGCCATCCTGGGGGTAGAAGCTCACACCAATACTCATCTGCGGAACGGTCTGATGACCTTCCAGGACCACGGCCTCGCTCAGGGCTTTCTGAATAGTGCGCACCACCCGCAGGGCGCCGTCGGCATGGTTCAGCCCTTCCAGCACGATGCCGAACTCATCGCCACCGAGCCGCGCCACCATGTCATCGCCGCGCAGACTGGTCCGCAAGCGCCGGGCGACTTCCCGGAGCAGTTGATCGCCAGCCGGGTGACCGAGACTGTCGTTGATGTTCTTGAATCGATCGAGATCGAGATAAAGCAGCGCGACCAGGTTCTTGCTCCGCTGCGCCCGTTGCAAGGACTGACTGAGATGCGCATGAAAAAGCAGCCGGTTCGGCAGTTCGGTCAGCGGGTCATAGTGTGCGAGGTGGGCGAGGCGGGCTTCGGACTCCTTGAGCTTGGAAATGTCGCTGAAGACGCCGACGTGATAAACCTCGCCGGAATCGTCGTCATGCACGGAACTGATGGCCAGCCAGGCCGGGAAGACATCTCCGTCCTTGCGGCGATTCCAGATTTCGCCGCGCCAGGACCCTTCCTCGGCCAGCGCTTTCCACATCGCCTGAAAATAATCTGGGTCGTGGCGTCCGGAACTGAGGATCCTGGGGTCCTGGCCCAGGACGGTGGCTTCGTCGTAACCGGTGATCTCGGTGAATGCGTGATTGATGCGAACGATGCGGTTCTGCGGGTCGGTGACGATGATGCCTTCGCTGGTGTTGTCGAACACCGCGCCGGCCAGACGCAGACGTCGCTCGGACCGCTTGTGTTCCGTGATGTCGGTGAGCGATAACAGGGTGGCTTGATCGCCATGCCACTCGATTTCCACCGATCGGGCAATGACGTTGTGCATCGTCGCGCTGGCGCCGAACAGCTCCATCTCGGTGTCGGATCGGACGTCTAGCGGGATCCCCAGAGGGTGGCCGATCAACCGATCCTGGCTGCGATCGAGCAGGCGTTGCGCCGTGGGATTGGCGAAACGAACGAGCCCTTCGTGATCCACCACCAGAACGCCCTCCGCGAGTTCCCGGATAAGCCGGTGGAGTTGACGCTCGTTGCGCTCGGCGATCGATTTCTGTTCCTTGCGCCAGGTGATGTCGAAGATCACATGCACGAAGGGTTCGGTCGGGTCGGTGTCGTCCGTCGGCACGCTGAACGGGGCGAGGGACCAGTGGAACCAGCGACCGTCGGCGAAATGGAGATCACCCTGATATTCGCTGTCGCCACGGCGCAACGCCTGGCACGCCGCGCATTTCCCGCTGGGCGTCGCGGGGTCGTGAAACAGGGTGTGAACGTCCAGGCCCGCCAATGAGCCGGGTTGGACATAGGGGCCACCGGCCCCGGCGGCCCGAGCGGCGGAGTTCCCATGAATGACCACCCCGTCCCGGCTGACGATCATGGTCGCTTCGGGAATGGCCTCATAAATCCCCGCATCCCGACGCATCATGGCAACCGGGTTGGTCAAGGAGGTTCGCGTCAGCGCCATCACGAGCATGAAATAGGAGATGAACTTCGCGACATGACCTGTCGCGTTCAAGGCATCGTCCACGCTCTCGTAGCCGACGAAGAACAATTCAGCAATGACTGTGAAGGCCAGCGCGGCCCATACCAGTTTGCGGATGATCGGGTCGATGAACCGACGGTTGAAATAGATAAGCAGACCCGCGATCACGATCAGCGTGATGACGACGAATTCAGCGCTGACCTTGAACGTGGTGAGCCCTTCGACCGGATCGAATGCGACCGGGAATGTGCCCGCCCAGATCAGCGCCAGTTGCGCCATCGCGACCGACCCGTATCCGGCCAACAACCAGGATGAACGTGGGCTGCGATGCAAAAAGGCGAAGGAAGAGACCAGAACCAAGGCTTCGAGGAGTCGGGCGGAGACCCACAACTGGGTCGCGAGGTTGGCATCTCCCTTGCCGATCAGTCCCATGCCCGCATAGCTCAAGGTATGCAACAAATCGATGGCGCCGACCCAGAAATAGCCGTTACCGATTGCGAGGAAAAACGCGTTCCGCGAAAGCGGGTAAGTGGTATTGGCGACGATCGCCATGCTTACGGCGACGCCGACCGTGAACAGTTCCACCAAGGTGTGGAAAACCAGGAAGTTTTCTGACAGTGCAAGCGCCAGAATCACCAGTCCCAACGCCAGCCAGCTCAGGGCACGGCCCATGAAAGGCAGAGGATGATTCCGGGCACCTGATACCCAAGGATGGTGTGACTCCTCCGCGTTGGGCAGGGATGCGGCGGGGGTGGGGGAATTCAATGGCATGAGAGGAGGGCTTGTCGGGAATCTCGCGGAGGGTCGTCGATGGTGACAGGCGGTCTACGCGACCAAGGATAGTAAGTCGCTGGCGGTCGGTGGACGAATAAGCCGTGGAGCGGGCGCGAACGTGCCTCGGGATTGCCCTAAATCAAGTCAGTGCGCGGGAAGGGAAGTGTCTTCTGCGATCAGCCCTTGTATCGGGGTTATTGCTTCGGTGGTATCCCATTCAATGGCGCTGTTCACGGAATAGCGGATTCGACCGGCTCGATCGATCAGGAACGAACTGGGGAAGGCAAATACGCGCCAGGCATCGGCGGTGTGTCCCTGCGGGTCGATGAGTACCGGAAAATCGACCTGGACCTTGTTCATGAATTCGCGGATGTGCGCGGGGTCTTCCTTGAAATTGATCGACACGATGCGGAATTGGTCGGTGCGGAATTGCTGTGCGAGCCGGTTCATGGAGGGAATCTCGTGAACGCAGGGCGGGCACCAGGTTGCCCAGAAGTTGACCAGGGCAACCTTGCCCCGTACATCGTCAAACGACTGTTCCCCACCGAGCGTCGCGGACAGGCGATAGCCTGGCGCCGCCGGTGTGTCGGGGAAGGCGATCAGTCCCCGCCTGACGTGGGTCGTGGGAGTGGGGTCCGGGAACTCAGCGGCCATTCCCCGGGGCATACGCGGTGCGATCTTTCCGAGTAGCTTGGTGGCTTCAAGCAGATGCCGGGGCATTTGCGCCGTCGCTGCATCCTCATCCGGGTTTTCGCCGCGTTCGTGCATGAAGTACCAGTCCCGAACCTTTGGAACGATGCGGCTGAAGGTCGGTGCGCCACCGGTCCCGAGTGCGTCGAGCAGTGTCGTCATGCGACTGCGCAGCGCGCCGTATTCCGGCTGAAGGAGGTAGATGGGCGCCGAGCTGTGTCGGGTGATCGACATCAGTTCCGGTTCGATGCCGGCGGGCGGAGCGGGCTCGAACAGATTCGGATAGACGAGGGCTGCGCCAAGAAAATGATGGCCTGCCGGCATTTCCGCCTGCCATCGTCGCGCCCCGCGCAAGCTGGGGATGCTCATGCGATCGGCGCTGACCAGCATATAGGGCTGGCCGGTGGTTTCGGCCTTGCGCAGGAGCGCGAGCACACCGCGACCGTCGAGGCCGCGCACATTCGTCGGGCTGCGCTCCAGAAAGAAGGCGTCAAGGAGATTGGTGCGCCAGACCGTGAAGCCGTTGGCCTGAAGGTCGAGCATTAGGCTTTCGAACGCCGGACGTGCGTCATCGAGCTCTTCGAGCCAGATCAGAAGCGGCGTGTCGGCCTCGTTGGGATAGACATGGACGGTGATTTCCTGATCGTTGTCGGTGGCGACGATCAGGGTGTCGTCGTCGGCGAATGCAAGGCTGGACCCGAGGAGCCATGCAAGGATCAGAAACCGCAATGTCATAGGGCTTCCCAGTCGGCGAAGGTGGCGGCCTGACCATGCAGAACGCCATCGGCATCGATCAGGTTCCACACGGTCGCGTTGTGGATGCGGAAACGATTGCCGTGCGCAGAGATTCGGATTCCCGAATAGTTGCGGGAGAAGCCGTCGCGGGCCACCGATTGCAGGAGCGCCGCCCGGTCTTCCCGGGCATCCGGCTCGGCGGTTTCTCGGGATGGGGTTCGGGTGAAACGTTTCCAGGACATGTCCCAGAGATGCAGCGCGGCGCGATTGCCGAAATTCAACACCGGATTGGTTTCGGTACCGTGGCTCGCGACCACGGCGGGGTGTTCAAACAAGGCTAGGGCATCGGTGGCCGCGTCGCCGCTTCGCGGGAGCAGATCCTCGCCGGTCCAATGTTTGTAGGAATCGAGGATCAATGTGGCTTGCGCGATGGTTTGCGGATCGCTGGCAGGCAGTTTGCCCGGTCGGCTGATCAGCCAGATGACCACCGGGGGCATGACAATCAGCAAGGTCCAGCCAGCGACTGGCGGAGGGGACCAGATCAGATAACTGAGACTGAGCCCGAATGCGATGCCGCCGACCGCAAAGGCCTTTCCTTTAATGGACAGGACACCGCATTGCAGAAAATCTCGAACCGGGGGACCGAATTGGGCATGCGCGTAAATGCGATCCCGCCAATGCGGTGCGCTGCGGGCAAAGAACCACGCGGCGAGGATCCAGAACACCACGGTTGGCAACAGCGGCAGAAAGATGCCGACGAAACCGGTTGCGAAAAACAGCCAGCCAAGCAACAGATTGATGGTGCGATTCATGGATGGCGGCAACTCAATGACGGTATGTCCGTGGGGTGAATGAGCGGCGGGCGGAGGAAGCGAGTTTTTGCCGCCTGGCGGTTACGGTCAAGGATCGACCGTCACTGGCGCCTAATAACATGGAGTGGGACGGTCCCGTACCCGGCATATGGGGCGACGTCAGACAACAAAAAAGGGCGCGAGACCGAAGTCACGCGCCCTTTATTCATCGACGTCCTGTCGAAGAGGCAGGGAATCTGGGGATGATTCCTTACTTGGCTTCCGGGGCGACCGGAGCGACGGGGGCAACCGGAGCCATCGGGGCGTAGCCGTACGGGGCATAGCCGTAGTACGGGGCCTGGTAGCCGTAGCCATAGCCGTTGCCGGCGAAGTTGGAAGCGGTGTTGACGTTCGACTTGGCGGAGAAGCTCATGTCGAAGGCGGCGTCGCCGTTACCGGTGCCGTTGCCGAAGCCGTTGCCCAGGCCGTTACCGAAGAAGGGCATGTCCCACCAAGCGGAAGCGGAGGTGGCGACCAGGGTGGAAGCGGCGACGATGGCAGCGCGAGCGAAAGTCTTCATGGTGTATCTCCTGAGGAGTTTGTTTAGGGAGGTAAGGTGTTCGGGTGAACGCTGGGAAGAAGTATATAAGTATATTCTGATATGTCAACACAATTTTTATCGCACCGATAAGTTCAATGAATGGCGCGCCCTGATCAGCGCGATGTGTCTTATCGATTGGATAGCCGTCGGAAATACGGGCGTATCAGTCGGTCTTGTTGTAACCCCAGACGCCATCGAGCAGACGCGAGAAGCCATCGTAGGTGGCGGCATCGGTCGGCTCGAAACCCTCGACGTTGATGGATTGCAGCATCTTTCTGCCCGCTTCGCTCTTACCGGCATCAAGCAGCGCGGTGCGAATTTTGGCGATCACCGCTTCCGGCACCCGGGGTGATGCGGTCATGGCGATATGCGGCATCTGTTCGGTGGTCTGGACCACGTTGAGCTCCGGGTAAATGGCCGCCATTGGCGTGGGGATGAAGGCCCCGACCACCGAACCGTTCTTCAGGCGTTCTATGACCTGATCGATGTTGTCGACCTGAACCAGTAGGGGTTGTCGAACGGGATTCGGAAAAAGATTAAGAAGCTGGACCGCGCCCAGACTGGGGGCGGGCAATCCGGCGACCGGTTTGCCGACCAGTTCGCTGGTGTCGAATACCTGGGTCTTCGGTGCGGTGACGAAAGAGTAGCTGAGCACGTTGGTGACTTTGGCAATGGGGATGTGCTTGAGCTTCTTGATGCGGAAATCGACAAGATGGGCGCCGTCGAGGACGAGATCGTAATAACGATCCTGCCGCATGCGTTCCCAGTAACTGATGTAGTTCACGGAGGTGAGATGCTGGATGTCTTCGCCGGTGGCGGCGGAGAGATAACTGGCCAGCGGTCCGTATTGGCGTTTCTGTTCGATCTGGGACAACAGCGGCGGCGTTGCCAAGGTATAGCTTTCGGCGAGGGCGCTTGTAGACAGCAAGGACGCGAGCGCGCATGTCGCCAGCCGGGGCAGGAAACGGGGCATGTTCAATTCCTCCGATTGCAAATTGCACAACAATTACCGGATCTCGATCGGGAAAAGCGTAGGCCGAACGGGGCATCGGTCGAGAATCGGGATGCGTTATTGGAAAAGTAGAGCAATCTGCAGGCCAGGGCCTCTCAGGACATGGCGTCGATAAGGATCGGATGCCGATGAGGGAGGTGGGTTCAGGCGGAGAACCAGGCGGCGTTGATCAGCCTCTGGGTGTATTCCTGGGTCGGTCGGGTAAAGATGTCTTCGACCGAGCCTTGTTCGACGACCTGGCCGTCGCGCATGACGATGATGCGATTCGCCAATGCGCGCACGATCTTGAGGTCGTGACTGATGAACAGGTAAGCGAGCCGGTGACGGCGCTGCAGCGCACGCAGCAGATCGACGATCTGGGACTGCACGGAACGATCCAGCGCGGATGTAGGTTCGTCGAGGATCAGCAGACGGGGTTCGAGTACCAGTGCCCGAGCGATCGCGATGCGCTGACGTTGTCCGCCCGAAAACTCATGCGGGTAGCGGTTGCGGGAATCCGGATCGAGGCCGACTTCCGTCAACGCGTTACCGATGCGGGCATCGAGTTCGGCGGCGGTCAGATTGGGGGCGTGAACGCGCAAGCCCTCCGCGATCACCTGGCCGATCGAAAAGCGTGGGTTGAGGCTGGCAAAAGGGTCCTGGAAGACGATCTGCATGGATTTGCGCAGACGGCGTAACGCCGTTTTGTGGACCTGCCGGAGATTCTCGCCATCAAGGTGGATCGCGCCCTGGCTGTCGATCAGGCGAAGCAGGGCGAGGCCAAGCGTGGTCTTGCCGGAGCCGGATTCCCCGACCACACCGATGGTCTCCCCGGCGCGCACGTCGATGTCGATTCCGTCCACGGCCTTGATATGTCCGACGGTGCGCCGCAGCAGGCCACGCTGGATCGGGAACCAGACACGGATGTTCCTGCCGGTCAACACCTCCGGGGCCGTTTCGGGGATCGGTTCCTGCCGACCACGCGGTTCGGCATCGAGCAGCTCTCGGGTGTAAAGATGCTGGGGCTGGGTGAATAGGTCGGTGTTTGAGGCCTGCTCCACGATTCGGCCACCCTGCATCACAGCAACCCGATCCGCCATCCGGCGCACGATACCCAGATCATGCGATATCAATAGCAGCGCCATGCCCAGGCGCTCGCGCAGGTCGGAAAGCAGTTCCAGGATCTGTTGCTGGATGGTGACGTCAAGGGCGGTGGTCGGTTCATCGGCAATCAGCAGATCGGGTTCATTGGCCAGGGCCATCGCGATCATCACCCGCTGACGTTGTCCGCCAGAGAGTTGGTGTGGATAGCTGCGCAGGCGCTGTTCCGGATTACGGATGCCCACCAGGTCGAGCAATTCCAGGATTCTTGCCCGTGCCGCATGGGTATCCATGCCTCGATGAATCAGCAGGGTTTCGCCGATCTGCCGTTCCACGGTATGCAGCGGATTCAGCGAGGTCATTGGCTCCTGAAAGATCATGCCGATTCGATCTCCCCGAACCTCGGTGAGTCGTTGTTCCGGAGCGCCGATCAGTTCCTGTCCTTCAAACAGGATGCTGCCCCCGGGATGACGGGCGGTGGGATAAGGCAGCAGTTGCAGGATCGACAGCGCGGTGACCGATTTGCCGGAACCGGATTCACCGACCAGAGCGAGGGTCTCGCCGCGATCGAGAGTGAAGGAAACATCGCGCACCGTGGGCGCGTCGCCGAAATCGACGGCCAGGTCGCGTACCTCAAGCAGCGGCGTGCTCATGGCTTGATGCCTTGCTTGCGCGGATCGAAGGCGTCACGGGCGGCTTCGCCGACAAAGATGAGCAGGGACAGCATCACGCCGAGCACCACGAATGCGGTTATTCCCAACCAGGGCGCCTGGAGATTGTTCTTGCCCTGAGCCAGCAGTTCGCCGAGGGAGGGCGAGCCGACCGGGAGACCGAAACCGAGGAAATCCAGTGAGGTGAGGGTGGTGATGGAACTGGTGAGGATGAACGGCATGAACGTGAACGTGGCCACCATCGCGTTCGGCAATACATGCCGCACCATGATGGTCAGGTCGCCAACCCCTAGCGCACGGGCCGCACGCACGTAATCGAAGTTGCGCGCGCGCAGGAATTCGGCACGGACCACACCGACCAGGGCGGTCCACGAGAACAACAGCATGAGTCCGAGCAGCCAGGCAAAGGTCGGCTCCACCACGCTGGCGAGGATGATTAGCAGATACAGCACCGGAAGGCCGTTCCATATCTCGATGAAGCGCTGGAACAATAGATCGGTAATGCCGCCAAAAAAGCCCTGTACCGCGCCCGCCATGACCCCGATGACCGAGCTGAGCAGGGTGAGGGCAAGGCCGAACAGCACCGAGATGCGGAACCCGTAGATCAGCCGGGCGGCCACATCGCGCCCTTGATCGTCCGTGCCGAGCCAGTTGTCGGCGGTGGGGGCGGAAGGCGCGGGGGTCGGTAGCGCGTAGTTGATCGTTTTGTAGTGATAGCGGATCGGTGGCCAGAGCATCCATCCATCGCCCTGCCTGATCAGGTCGGCGAGATACGGGTCGCGATAATCCGCCGCGATTTCCAGATCCCCACCGAAACGGGTTTCCGAATAATCGGTAAACACCGGCCAATACCAATCGCCCTGATAGCTCACCAGAATCGGTCGGTCGTTGGCGATCAATTCCGCGCCCAGACTGGCGACGAACAGCATCATGAACAGCCAGAGCGACCACCAGCCACGGCGGTTGGCCTGGAATTGTTGCCAGCGGCGTTGATTGATCGGGTTCAAATGGTATCGGACGGGAAAAGGAATCAGGAGGCCGGAGTTTACCCCGGAACCAATATCGACCCGAGTTGGATCGAGGCTTGGCACGCGGTCGGTCTTCATTTTCGGTTCAGAATCGGTCGGCACAATCCTCAGCAGTATTCATGAGCCGAGGTGTGCGATGCAGGGGATGACGATGGTGCGTGTCTGGGACCCGCTGGTGCGGGTGTTTCATTGGAGTCTGGCGCTGACGTTCGCGGCGGCCTGGCTGACCGGTGAGGATGAGTCTGCACTGCATGATGTGTTCGGCTACGCCATTCTTGCCCTGATCGGTGTTCGCCTGATCTGGGGTCTGCTGGGGACGCGGTATGCGCGGTTCTCGGATTTCGTGAGGGGTCCGGCTACGGTTCTTGCGTATTTGCAGGACATCGCCAGATCCCGTGCGCAGCGCCATCTCGGCCATAACCCCGCCGGAGGGGCGATGGTCGTCGCGTTGCTGCTGAGCCTGATCGCGACTGCGCTCACCGGCATGGGGCTGGAAGGCGTCCAGTCGGGAACCGGCCTGTTCGCCAATCTGCACGACCTGGGTCACGATGCAGAGGAATGGTTCGAGGAGTTGCACGAGCTGTTTGCGAACTTCTCGATCTTTCTGGTGTTCGTGCATGTCGCCGGGGTGCTGCTTGCCAGTTTCCAGCACGGGGAAAACCTGGTTCGCGCCATGATCACCGGGCGTAAACGCGCGGCGGATTGATCGCTCAAAAGTCGATCGGGGCGCTGATGGTTCCGCCGCCGAGGCACAACTCGTCGTCGTAGAAAACCACCGATTGTCCCGGCGTGATGGCCCAATGGGGACGCGCAAAGCGAACTCGGGCGACGCCGTCATCGATGCGCTCGATGGTGCAGGCTTCTTCGTTCTGCCGATAGCGGGACTTGGCCTTGCAGTGGAAGGGCAGGGGCGGTGCCTCACCCGCGACCCAATGCAGCCGGTCGGCAGTCAGGCCAGGGTGAAACAACGCGGGGTGGTCGTGTCCCTGGCCAGCAATCAATACGTTGTTTTGAAGATCCTTGCCGAGCACGAACCAGGGGGCGTCCGGATAGCCCCTGACTCCCCCAATACCCAGGCCCTGACGCTGTCCCAGGGTGTAATACATCAGCCCTGCATGTTGCCCGATCACCGCGCCGTCCAGGGTTCGGATTTCTCCCGGCTGGGCGGGCAGAAAGCGCGCCAGGAAGTCACGGAATTTTCGTTCGCCGATGAAGCAGATGCCGGTGCTGTCCTTCTTTTCATGGGTAATCAGACCGGCCTTGCGGGCGAGCTCGCGGACGTCGGGTTTCGGCAGGTCGCCGATCGGAAAAAGCGTGGGGCCGAGCTGCGCCTGGCCGAGGGTGTAGAGGAAGTAGGTCTGATCCTTGTTGTCGTCCCGGCCTTTGAGCATGCGCCGCTGCCCGGGTGACCCCTCGACGCGTGCGTAGTGGCCGGTGGCGATGGCGTCCGCACCGAGGTCCAGCGCGTAATCGAGAAACGCCTTGAACTTGATCTCCTTGTTGCACATCACGTCCGGGTTGGGTGTGCGTCCTGCACGGTATTCGGCGAGAAAGTATTCGAAGACCCGATCCCAGTATTCGGCGGCGAAATTGACCGTGTGCAAGGGTATGTCGAGGTGTTCGCAAACGGCCTGGGCGTCGGCCAGGTCTTCGGCAGCGGAGCAGTAGTCGGCGCTGTCGTCTTCTTCCCAGTTCTTCATGAACAGGGCTTCGACCTGATGGCCTTCTTCAAGCAGACGCAATGCGGCGACCGACGAATCGACCCCGCCGGACAGACCGACAATGACTTTGCGCATGTGGGCTAAGGGATATTAGAACTAGGTGATAGACTCGGGCGCATTGTCCCACCTGTACTCCCATCAGTGAATCACGGAGCCCATCCATGGCCTACGACAAGATCTCCGTCCCCGCCGACGGCGCGAAAATCACCGTCAACGACGACTTCTCCCTGAATGTCCCGAACAACCCGATCATCCCGTTCATCGAGGGCGATGGTATCGGCGTGGACATCACCCCGGTGATGAAGAAGGTCATCGATGCCTCGGTAAAGAAGGCTTATGGCGGCAAGAAGGCCATTTCCTGGATGGAGATCTACGCCGGTGAGAAGGCCAACAACCTCTACGGGGGCGACGTCTGGCTGCCGGACGAGACCCTGGAGGCGGTCAAGGAATTTGCGGTGTCGATCAAGGGCCCGCTGACCACGCCGGTTTCCGGCGGTATCCGCTCCTTGAACGTGGCGCTGCGCCAGATCCTGGATCTGTACGTCTGCCTGCGCCCGGTGCGTTACTACGACGGCACCCCGAGTCCGGTGAAGGAGCCGGAGAAGACCGACATGGTCATCTTCCGAGAGAACTCCGAAGACATTTACGCCGGCGTCGAATGGGCCGCCGGCACCGCCGAGGTGAAGAAGGTCATCGACTTCCTGCAGAAGGAAATGGGCGTCACCAAGATCCGTTTCCCGGAGACCTCCGGTATCGGCATCAAGCCGGTTTCCAGCGAGGGCACCAAGCGTCTGGTCAAGCGTGCGATCCAGTACGCGATCGATCAGGACCGCGCCTCGGTCACCCTCGTGCATAAGGGCAACATCATGAAGTTCACCGAAGGCGCCTTCAAAAACTGGGGCTACGAGGTGGCGAAGTCCGATTTCGGCGCGGTCGAGATCGATGGTGGGCCGTGGTGCTCGCTGAAGAATCCGAATACCGGCAAGGAGATCATCATCAAGGACGTGATCGCCGATGCGATGCTGCAGCAGATTCTGCTGCGCCCGGCCGAGTATGACGTGATCGCGACCCTTAACCTGAACGGCGACTACATCTCCGACGCCCTGGCCGCGCAGGTCGGCGGTATCGGCATCGCCCCGGGCGCGAACCTGTCCGACACCGTCGCGATGTTCGAGGCCACCCACGGCACCGCACCGAAGTACGCCGGCAAGGACCAGGTCAATCCGGGCTCGATCATCCTCTCCGCCGAGATGATGCTGCGCCACATGGGCTGGAACGAAGCGGCCGATCTGGTGGTCAAGGGACTGGGCGGCGCGATCAGCGCCAAGACCGTGACCTACGATCTGGAGCGCCTGATGGAAGGCGCGACCCTGCTCAAATGCTCCGAATTTGGTGACGCGATCATCGCCAATATGTAAGAGACGGATGTAAGGGGGGTGTCCGCGCAGGTTCAGGGATTGCGTTTCCGGCTTGAGGCCGCGTCAACGGACTCAGACCGGGATCGTCCTGCGGCACTTTTTCCTGTCTGGTAGCGGGTTTGGGGTCGTGAAGCGGCCCCGTAAACTCTGCCTATACTCATTCGCAAGGCGGCGCGCCGGAGTTCCGGTCAGCCGCCTTGCGTCACTTTGTGAACTGGGTTTCCGCGATGGCGAATTTACCGGACCAATTTGACGACGACGACGGACTGGCGTTGCAGGACGCGAAGCCTAAGCTGAAGAAGCCGCCGCGCTATCAGGTCGTGTTGTTGAACGACGATTACACGCCGATGGAATTTGTGGTGGAGGTGCTTGAGCACTTTTTCGGCCTGGATCGCAGTAAGGCGACGCAGATCATGTTGCATGTTCACACCCGGGGCAAAGGCGTCTGTGGCGTCTACACCCGGGAGATTGCAGAAACGAAAGTCATGCAGGTCAACGAATACGCTAGAAAGCACCAGCATCCGCTGTTGTGCGACATGGAACTGGCCTAATTACTGGGCGGAGAACATAAGAATGCTGAGTAAGGATCTCGAAGTTACATTGAACGAGGCCTTCCGCGAAGCCCGCGATCAGCGCCACGAGTTCATTACCGTGGAGCACCTGCTGCTCGCGCTGCTCGACAACCCTTCTGCGGAGGGTGTGTTGCGTGCGGTCGGTGCCAATATCGATATCTTGCGCCGTGAGCTGGTCGATTTCCTTGGTGTTTCCGCACCGACGCTCGCAGGCGAGGATCAGCGTGAAGTCCAGCCCACGCTGGGTTTTCAACGGGTGCTGCAACGCGCGGTGTTTCATGTTCAATCGTCCGGTAACAAGGAAGTCACGGGCGCCAATGTGCTGGTCGCGATCTTCAACGAACAGGATTCCGAGGCGGTTTATTTCCTCAACAATCAGGATGTGACCCGGCTCGACGTGGTCAATTACATCTCGCACGGCATTTCCAAGGTGGCGGACGATAACGAAACCCCGGCCCGCGCACCCGGCGCGAATGTGGCGGAGGAAGGCGAAGAGGGCGCCAAGCAATCGGCGCTGGCCAGCTATGCCACGGATCTGAACGAAGCTGCCCGTGAAGGTCGAATCGATCCGTTGATCGGGCGGCGAGATGAAATCGAACGTACGGTCCAGATTCTCTGCCGTCGCCGCAAGAACAATCCCCTGCTGGTGGGGGAGGCTGGCGTTGGCAAGACCGCGATTGCCGAAGGTCTTGCCCGGTTGATCGTCGAGGAAGACGTCCCCGACGTACTCCTCGATGCCACCGTTTACTCGCTCGATCTGGGCAGTCTGGTCGCCGGTACCAAGTATCGCGGCGACTTTGAAAAGCGCCTCAAGGCGGTGCTGCGCGAGCTCAAGGCGGCACCGCATGCGGTGCTGTTCATCGATGAAATTCACACCATCATCGGCGCCGGGTCGGCTTCGGGCGGTGTCATGGACGCCTCAAACCTGATCAAGCCGATGCTGGCTTCCGGTGAACTGCGCTGCATCGGTTCGACGACCTATCAGGAATACCGGGGGATATTCGAGAAAGACCACGCTCTCGCGCGCCGCTTTCAGAAGATCGACGTTCTTGAGCCGAGCATCGATGAGACTTTCCAGATTCTGAAAGGCCTCAAAACCCGTTTCGAAGAGCATCACGAAGTCCGCTATTCGGCGACCGCGCTACGTGCGGCAGCGGAATTGGCCGGGCGTTACATCAATGATCGGCATCTGCCCGACAAAGCCATCGACGTGATCGACGAGGCCGGTGCGAATGTTCGTCTGCAGCCCCCGTCCAAGCGCAAGAAAACCATCAGCGTTGCCGATATCGAGCGCATTGTTGCCAAGATTGCGCGGATACCGACGAAGAGCGTTTCGGCCAGTGATACCGAGGCCCTGAAAACGTTGGAGCGCGATCTCAATATGGTCGTGTTTGGTCAGCAGGAGGCCATTGGGGCCCTCTCCACGGCCATCAAACTGGCGCGTTCCGGTTTGGGACATCCGGAAAAGCCGGTTGGCAGTTTCCTGTTTGCCGGACCCACCGGTGTCGGCAAGACCGAGGTCACCCGCCAGCTTGCCCGTATTCTCGGCATCGAACTGGTGCGTTTCGATATGTCCGAATACATGGAACGGCATACGGTTTCACGGCTGGTTGGCGCGCCGCCCGGATATGTCGGATTCGACCAGGGCGGCTTGCTTACTGAGGCCATCACCAAGCACCCGCACGCGGTGTTGTTGCTGGATGAGATCGAAAAGGCGCATCCGGATGTCTTCAATCTGCTGCTCCAGGTCATGGACCACGGAACCTTGACCGACAATAACGGACGTAAGGCCGATTTCCGCAATGTCATTCTGATCATGACCACCAACGCCGGTGCCGAAGAAATGGGCCGTGCGTCGATCGGTTTCACCCAGCAGGATCACAGCAGCGACGGCATGGAGGCGATCAAGAAACTGTTCACGCCGGAATTTCGGAATCGCCTAGACACAGTGGTTCAGTTCAAGGCCCTGGGCCGCGACACCATCGGGAACGTGGTCGAGAAATTTGTGTTTGAGCTCGAAGCGCAGCTGGCCGATCGCAAGGTCACGATCGAGATCACCCCGGCGGCCCGGGATTGGCTGGGGGAACGTGGCTATGACAGCAAGATGGGTGCCCGCCCGATGGCTCGGGTGATTCAGGATCAGATCAAGAAGCCACTGGCCGATGAGCTGCTGTTCGGCAAATTGATGAACGGTGGCCACGTTCGAATCGATGTCGACAATGACACGCTTAGTTTTGACCTGAAGCCATTGAAGGCAAGACAGGCGGAAGCGGTGGATTAAAGAATCAGTTTGGTCGGCGAGACAAAGCCCGGAAGTTCCATGCTTCTAGGGCTTTTTTTGTGGTTGCACTGTGACCAATAAATGAGATTGGTGGATATCGAAGCATGAGCGAAGAGACAGCATGAACGCGCCAAAAAAAATGCCGGGTCAATTTCTTGATCCGGCATTTCTCATTTGGCGTCCCCAAGGGGAGTCGAACCCCTGTCGTCGCCGTGAAAGGGCGATGTCCTAGGCCTCTAGACGATGGGGACAGTGTTGAAAAAAAGGCCGGTGCGAGACCGGCCGATTTTTGAACTTGGTGGAGCCAGACGGGATCGAACCGTCGACCTCTACAATGCCATTGTAGCGCTCTCCCAGCTGAGCTATGGCCCCGAAAGCGAGCGCGAATGTTAGTGTTGTGACTGTTGGGTGTCAAGCGGATCAAGGTGCTTTTTTGGACCTTGGAAACCCAAGGATTGTGCGGAACAGAAGCGCAGCAGGCGGCCTGTTTGGGGAATGCTTTCAGGTCTCCTCCGAGGTGTTCCTGGCCCAGGTGTCGCGCAGTGTGACGGTGCGATTGAATACGAGCTTTTCTGAGCTTGAATCCCGGCAGAAATAACCTTCACGCTCGAACTGGAAGCGTTGTTCCGGCGTCGCAGCGGCAAGACAGGGTTCAACCACGGCATTCACGCAGGTAAGGAGCGAATCCGGGTTGATGTCGCTGCGATAGTCACCGCTCTTCTTGCCCGGGTTCGCGATATTGAAGAGACGATCGTAAAGGCGGATTTCGGCCGGTTCGCCATGACGCGCAGATACCCAGTGAATTACGCCACGCACTTTTTCACCATCCGGGTTGTTTTCCAGCGTGTCGGGATACCAGTGGCAATGGAGTTCCTGGATTTCCCCGCCGGCATCCTTGATGACCTCGTCACAGCGGATGACATACCCGTTGCGCAGGCGAACGAGACCTCCGCTGACCAGTCGCTTGTATTTCTTGTTGGCGGTTTCCTGAAAATCGGCGCGATCGATCCAGAGTTCCCGGCAGAAAGGCAAACGGCGCTCACCGAGGGATGGGTCCTGGGGGTGGTTCGGTGCGGGCAGGTATTCGCAGGCGTTGTCGTCGTAATTGCTGAGTACGACCTTGATGGGGTTGATCACCGCCAGACGACGTGGTGCATGGCGATTGAGATCGTCGCGAATGCAGTCTTCGAGGAGCTGCATTTCGATCCGGTTTTCGGATTTCGTGATGCCGATGCGTTGGCAGAAATCGCGGATCGCGGCCGGGGTGTAGCCGCGACGTCGCAGACCGGACAGGGTCGGCATGCGCGGGTCGTCCCAGCCATTGACGTGGCCTTCACTGACCAACTCCGTCAGCTTGCGTTTGCTGGTGACGGTGTATTCAAGATTGAGTCGGGAGAATTCGATCTGACGGGGCTGGGTGGGCACCGACAGGTTCGAAACGATCCAGTCATAGAGCGGGCGGTGATCCTCGAATTCGAGGGTGCAAAGGGAGTGGGTGACCCCTTCGATGGCGTCCGAGATCGGGTGCGTGAAGTCGTACATCGGGTACAGGCACCACTCAGCGCCGGTCTGATGATGAATCACGCCGTGGCGGATGCGATAGAGCACCGGGTCGCGCAGATTGATATTCGGTGACGCCATGTCGATCCGGGCGCGCAATACCTTGCTGCCATCCGGAAACTCGCCGGCGCGCATCTGTTGGAACAGGTCCCGGTTCTCGGCAGGACTGCGATCACGGAATGGCGAATCACGCCCGGGTTCCTTCAGGGTGCCTCGGTATTCGCGCATGTCTTCGGCGTTAAGCTCGCAGACGTAGGCGAGGCCCTTGTCGATCAATTCCAGGGCATAGTCGAAGAGATTGCTGAAGTAATCGGAAGCGAAATACAGGCGGTCGTCCCAGCCGAAACCCAGCCAGCGAACGTCTTCCTTGATGGCGGCGACGAACTCCTGATTTTCCTTGTGCGGATTGGTGTCGTCGAAGCGCAGGTTGCAAAGCCCGCCAAAGTCTTCGGCAAGCCCGAAGTTGAGCACGATCGATTTGGCATGGCCGATATGGAGATAGCCGTTCGGTTCCGGTGGAAAGCGCGTGTGAACGATTCCGTGCTTACCGGCGGCGAGGTCGTCGGAGACGATCTGGCGGATGAAGTTCGGCTTCGGGGTATGGGGTTCTTCGTGCATGGGTTGGGGTTTCTGAGGCTGGCCGAATTGGTACGCAGGATCGCCGGAGCGTTCCCGTGCGAAGAGCCCACAATAGTAGATGTCAGAGCGTGGTTTTGCGGTTTGATGCCGTGACCGGAATCAGTTCTGTGCCCGTGCTTCAATGAACGCCAGGGCCTTGTCGATTCGGCGCAGGGCCGCTGGTTTGCCGACCAGATAGAGCGTCACGTCGATGCCAGGAGACGCCGCACGACCCACCACGGCGACACGCAGCGGCTGGGCGATCTTGCCCATATTGAGCTGCATCTCGTTCGCAAGAGTCTGCACCACAGCATGCAGCGGTTCCGGCGACCAGTCGTCCAGCGATGCCAGGCGATCGCGTACGGCGCGCAACGGTTCGGCCGCAACCGGACGCAGATGCTTTTTGGCAGCGGCTTCCTCGAAGTCATCGAAATCGTGGTAGATGAAGGCGCTGATCTCGGCCATTTCCTCCAGCGTCTTGGCCCGTTCCTGCTGGGCGATGGCGACCTGAATCAGGTCCGCACCGTCACTGGGATCGATGTCGAACTTGGCGAACTGGGGGCTGAGCAAGCGCGCGAGGTGGGTCGGTTCGCTGGCCTTGATGTAATGCTGATTCAGCCATTGCAGCTTCTCGGTGGAGAAACTGGAGGCCGATTTGTTGACGTCCGCGATGTCGAACAACGCAACCATTTCATCGATGGAGAATACTTCCTGATCGCCATGCGACCAGCCCAGACGGACCAGATAGTTGAGTAACGCTTCAGGCAGGTAGCCGTCATCGCGATACTGCATCACCGACACCGCGCCGTGCCTCTTGGAAAGGCGCGAGCCATCGTCGCCAAGGATCATCGGGACATGGCCGAAGGCGGGGAGTTCCCAGCCCATTGCCTGATACATGTGGATCTGGCGCGGGGTGTTGTTGAGGTGGTCGTCACCTCGAATGACATGGGTGATGGCCATGTCATGGTCATCGACCACCACCGTCAGGTTGTAGGTGGGAGACCCGTCGGTACGGCGGATGATGAGGTCGTCGAGTTCCGAATTTGGGATCACCACGCGACCGCGCACCAGGTCGTCGATCACCACACTGCCTTCCATCGGGGTCTTGAACCGGATCACATGCGGTTCATCGGCGGAGACATGTTGATGGCGGCAGTGCCCGTCGTAACGCGGTTTTTCCTTTGCCGCCATCGCGTCCTCGCGAAGCTTGTCGAGTCGTTCGCGCGAGCAGTTGCAGCGGTAGGCGAGGCCTTTGGCCATCATCTCGTCGATCACGGCGTTGTAGCGGTCGAAACGATGGGTCTGATAGAACGGTCCCTCGTCGTAATCCAGGGCCAGCCAGGTCATGCCTTCGAGAATGGCGTTGACCGATTCCGGGGTGGAGCGCTCGAGGTCGGTATCCTCGATGCGCAACACGAACTGGCCGCCATGCTTGCGGGCATACAGATAGTTGAACAGCGCGGTACGCGCGCCACCGACGTGCAGATAGCCGGTCGGACTGGGAGCAAAGCGGGTGCGGACGGTCATGGACGGCGGGCCGTTTCAATAAGGTGAGCGAGGGCGCGCGAGTTTATCAAAAGCGACGGGGAGAAATGGATAAGGAGTCGTCAAGGCGAATGTCGGGATGACAATAGGCGTCGAAGTGTTGAGAATGCTTGGAATTCGGCTGGGAATCGGTTGATTCTCGCCAGTTCGTTGCCTTTTTCGGATGCTTTCGGTTGAAATTCCCTGCACCTTTCCTGTTCTGTGCCGACCTCGATGGGGCGTTGTTGCCCAGTAAAGGCGGGGCGGTCGCGCCAGGCGGACTGGATCGGACTCAGAGCGTGTTGAAAGAAATGCGCGCGGCTGGGATCCCGATCGTGTTTGTTTCCGGGCGGTCACCGAACTCGGCACGCCAAGGTGCGAAAACCTTCCGGTTGCCAACGCCCGACTGGTGGATCTGCCTGTCCGGCACCGAGGTCTACGACGGCCAGGGTCGGCGCAATGAAAGTTGGTTTGCCCGCTTGGGGGCGCCGTTGAACGGGCCAGCGATCCGACAGGCTTTTTACGGCATTAACGGCTTGACCCTTCAGCATGGCGCGCATCAAAGCCCCTATACCATCTCGTTTTTGTATACCCGACCGCTTGATCCGATGCTGCTCAATGAATTGCGGGGGCGACTGCGCAATGTGCGGGAGGATCTGACGCTTTCCCATATTGAAGAGGAGCGCACCGGTCGGACCTTGATCGACATCTTCCCCAGCCACGCCGGCAAGACCGCCGCTATCCATCACCTGGCGGCAGAAGCCGATCTGCCGTTAACCCGGGTGTTTTTTGCGGGCGACGATCGGAGCGATGTGCGGGCTCTGCTGAGCGGCCTGCGCGGGGTTCTGGTCGGCAATGCGTCGGACGCCGCACGCGCCGAGTTGCAGGGCCTGCGTCGCGAGCGCCCCGATGCGCATATCTATGTCGCCAGCCAGCAATACGGCGACGGGGTGATCGAGGGTCTCAAGCTTTACCGCTTTGCAGCGTAAGCCCGCTTACCGGATGCCGTAGTGGGCGGCACTGTGCAAAGTCATAGACACCGCTCGCGCCGTAGGGTGGGCTGTGTCAGTATCCGGCCCGCCTTTTCTAACCACCTGTTCAATTAATGCGCCTGGAAGTCCGAGATCTTGCCGTCGAGCGTGGTGACCGTGTGTTGTTCAGCGGTCTCGACTTTGCGCTCGATGATGGGGAAGTGCTCCAGATCGAAGGTCACAACGGCAGCGGCAAGACCACGTTGCTGCGGGTTTTGTGCGGACTTGGGTTGCCCAGCGAAGGCGATGTCTTCTGGCAGGGCAAGCCCATCAATAAGGTGCGTGGTGAGTACTTCGCCGACCTGAATTACGTTGGCCATGCGCACGGCGTGAAAGGGGAATTGACCGCGCTTGAGAATCTCCGGGTGGATCGCGCCATGGGGCGTGCGCATGCGGATATGGACGCCGAAACCGCGCTCGATGAGCTGGAGATGGGGGATTACGAAGACGCCTATGGGCGCACCCTGTCTGCCGGTCAGCGACGCCGAGTCGCATTGGCGCGATTGTTTGCCCGGCAGGCTCGTTTATGGGTGCTGGATGAACCGTTCACCGCCCTGGATCGAAAGACGCGCGCCGATCTCGAGGCATTGATCCAGCGTCATGTTGGGGCTGGCGGTATGGTGGTTCTGACCACGCATCATGAAATGGCCCTGCATCGGTGCGTGGTCAAGAACCTGCACCTCGGCCGATGAACGTCACTCCGAACGAGCCCGAATTGGGACGCGCCTTTCTCACGCTGCTGCGTCGCGATCTGTTGCTGGCGTTCCGCCGACCGGCCGAAATTGCCAATCCTTTGCTGTTCTTCATCATCGTCGTGACCCTGTTCCCATTGGGGATTGGGCCCGAACCCAACACCTTGCAGACCATCGCACCGGGTGTGATCTGGGTGGCCGCGCTACTGGCGTCGATGCTCTCTCTGGACGGCATGTTCCGCACCGATTTCGACGACGGCGCGCTGGAACAGATTCTACTCAGCCCGCACCCGTTGTCGGTGCTGGTGCTGGCCAAGGTCATTGCCCATTGGATGGTGTCAGGACTTCCGCTGATCCTGCTTTCACCCTTGCTCGGCATGTTCATGAACTTAACGAGCCAATCGATTGTCGCACTGGTGTTGACGCTGCTGCTGGGGACGCCGGTTCTGAGTCTGATCGGTTCAATTGGCACGGCCTTGACCGTGGGGTTGCGCAAAGGTGGCGTATTGTTGTCGCTGCTTGTTCTGCCGCTGTATATCCCGGTGCTGATCTTTGCGGCCAGTGCGGTTGAAGTTGCGGGGGTGGGTTTCCCCATTGCCGCCCAGCTGTCGTTTCTCGGCGCATTGCTGGCGTTGGCGTTGACGTTAGCGCCGCTGGCGACCGCCGCCTCTTTGAGGATTAGCGTGAGCTAGTCTCGATATTTAGTTGAATTAAAACGATAAACGATCGCCATATGGCGACAAACAGAACACACCAAATGAATCGATTTGTTGCCTGGTTCCACCGCTGGGGTTCGCCCAAGCATTTCTACGACATGTCCGGTCGCTGGGCCCCCTGGATGGCGGCGCTGTTCTTCCTGACTTTCATTCCCGGCCTTTATTACTCGCTGATCGGTTCGCCACCGGATTATCAGCAAGGCGAGAGTGCCCGCATCATGTATATCCATGTGCCGGCGGCCTGGATGAGTATGTTCATTTACGGCGTCATGGCGCTGGCTGGCGCGATTACGCTGATCTGGAAGATGAAGATGGCGGACATCGTCGCCCAGGTGTCGGCACCGATCGGCGCTTCGTTCACCTTCCTGGCCCTGGTGACCGGCTCGCTGTGGGGCAAGCCGATGTGGGGTGCCTACTGGGTCTGGGATGCAAGGCTGACTTCCGAACTGATCCTGCTGTTCCTGTTTCTGGGTTATATCGCGCTGACCACTTCGATCGATGACAAGCGTACCGCCGCCCGTGCTGGCGCGGTGCTGGCCCTGGTCGGCGTTGTCAATCTGCCGATCATCCATTACTCGGTGGAGTGGTGGAGCACCTTGCATCAGCCGTCCACAGTCAAGGTCATGGGCAAGTCGGCGATACACTTGTCGATGCTGATCCCGCTGCTGCTGATGTCGTTTGCGTTCAAGTTTTACTACGCCTGGGTGGTGCTGAGTTCAGCCCGCGCCGAGGTCCTTGATCGGGACAAGAACGCGAAGTGGGCGGCAGACGTGGCCCAGGCACAGGCCGGGGAGATGCCTTCATGAATGAATTCTTCTCGATGGGTGGATATGCCGCCTTTGTCTGGCCTTCCTATGGCCTTGGCCTGGTTATTCTGATTGCCCATATCGCTGCGCCGACGATGCGTCGTCGCCGTCTGTTGTCGGAAATCGCCCGGTGTCTGCGCCGTGAGGCGCGCGCCGCCGCAAAAGCGGAATCAAACGAAGGGAGTAAGGCATGACCCCCAAGCGGAAAAAGAAACTGGTGTTGATCGTGCTGGCTCTGGCGGGTCTTGGCCTGGCCGTCGGTCTGGGCCTGAACGCCTTCAACCAGAACATCATGTTCTTCTTCAGTCCCGCCGACGTGGCGGCCGGCAAGGCCCCTTACGAGCGGAAATTCCGTATCGGTGGACTGGTGGAGCAGGGCAGCGTGCAGCGGGATGAGCACACCTTGAAAGTGAGTTTCCGAGTCACGGACGGTGGTGGCACGGTGCCGGTTCAGTACGAAGGCATCCTGCCGGACCTGTTCCGCGAAGGACAGGGCATCGTCGCCAACGGCAAGCTCGGTCGGGACGGTGTGTTCACCGCCGCTGAAGTGCTCGCCAAGCACGATGAGAACTACATGCCACCCGAAGTCGCCGATGCGCTGGCCGCGCAGAAGGCCTCCGAGTCGATCAAAAACTGAATACCGACTGCGTCAAGTGCCGAGGCGCTCGGACGCGAAGATCGCCAAGAACAACACACCATTTGAATCCTTGGCGCGGTGGCGCTTAACAGGACAGAGGACTCGCGATGATCCCCGAGATTGGTCATTACTCATTGTTGCTGGCGCTGTGCATAGCCATCGTGCAGGCGACGCTGCCGCTGATCGGCGCCCAGCGCGGGATCCCGTCGTGGATCGCGGTCGCGAAACCCGCCGCACGGGCGCAACTGTTGTTCGTGGGTTTGTCCTTCGTACTGCTGACCTATGCGTTCATCACCAATGATTTCTCGGTCAAGTACGTGGCGACCAACTCGAACTCGCAGTTGCCGCTGCAATATCGCATCTCGGCGGTCTGGGGAGCGCACGAAGGCTCCTTGCTGTTGTGGGTGTTCATCCTCAACATCTGGGCGGGTGCGGTGAGTTTCTTCAGCCGTTCGGTGCCGGCGCAGATGACCGCCCGGGTGCTGTCCGTGATGGGCATGATCTCCATCGGCTTCCTGCTGTTCACGCTGATTACCTCCAACCCGTTCGAGCGCATCTTCCCCGCGCCGATGGACGGTCGGGACCTCAACCCACTGCTGCAGGACTTCGGCCTCGTTATTCATCCGCCGATGCTCTATATGGGTTACGTCGGCTTCTCGGTGGCCTTCGCGTTTGCGATCGCCGCGATGCTCGGTGGCCGACTTGACGCGGCCTGGGCACGTTGGTCACGTCCCTGGACGCAGGTGGCGTGGGTGTTCCTGACCATCGGCATCGCCCTGGGTTCCTGGTGGGCCTATTACGAGTTGGGCTGGGGCGGTTGGTGGTTCTGGGATCCGGTTGAGAACGCCTCGTTCCAGCCCTGGCTGGTGGGCACGGCGTTGCTGCATTCGTTGGCGGTGACCGAACAGCGAGGCATCTTCAAGGCCTGGACCGTATTGTTGGCGATCTTTGCCTTCTCGCTGTCCCTGCTCGGTACCTTCCTGGTGCGTTCCGGCGTACTCACCTCGGTACATGCCTTCGCCTCCGATCCGGAACGCGGTGTGTTCATCCTGATGTTCCTGCTGGTCGTGGTTGGCGGTTCCCTGGCGCTGTTTGCCTGGCGCGGCCCGCAGATCAAGAGTCATGGCAAGTTCGACCTGCTTTCCAAGGAAACCGCGCTGCTGGTCAACAACATCCTGTTGGTGATTGCCGCCTGCGCAATTCTGCTCGGTACGGTATATCCGCTGATTCTCGATGCCCTGGATATGGGCAAGATTTCAGTCGGCCCTCCTTACTTCAATTTCGTGTTCATCCCGCTTACCGCGCCGTTGGCAGTGTTGGTCGCATTCGGGGTTCTTGCGCGCTGGCGGCAGACCGATTTCATGGAGATCGCGTTACGCCTGAAGTGGGTCATGGTTGCGGCCTTGGTGGCCGGTGTGGCCTGGCCGCTGTCCCTGGAAGGCGATCTGTCCGCCGGGGCCATCTTCGGGGGGCTGCTTTCCGCTTGGGTGATCCTGTCCGCCTTGTTCATCGTTTATGACCGGGCGCGCAAGAAGAGCGATCTGATCGTCGGTCTGAAGAGCATTCCGCGCGCCTTCTATGGCATGACTCTGGCGCATATCGGCATTGGGGTTTTCATTGCCGGGGTTACCCTGACCAGCCTGTACAGCGTCGAGAAGGATCTGCGCATGGCGCCGGGCGATGTCTACGAAACCAGCGGGTATCAGTTCCGTTTCGTCGGCACTGAACCGCATGACGGCCCGAACTTCCGGGCAGATCGAGGCACCATCGAGGTGTTGCAGGACGATCAGGTCTTGATGACCATGCACCCGGAGAAGCGCATCTATACGGTCACACGCATGCCGATGACGGAGGCCGCGATCGATCCCGGGCTGTTCCGTGATCTGTATGTGGCACTGGGTGAACCGGTTGGAAACGGGGATGCCTGGGCGGTGCGTATTTATCACAAGCCGTTCATCCGCTGGATCTGGCTGGGAGGCATCTTCATGGGTATCGGCGGCCTGCTTGCGGCCAGTGACCGGCGTTATCGCCTGGGTGCCAAGACCCGCAAATCGGTCGCCGCTGTCCCGGTAAAGGGCGCGGAGGCCCGCGCATGAAGAACCTCAAGTTCATCATGCCGCTTGCCATCTTCATGGCGCTCGCGGTGGTGCTTTACAACGGGCTCGGCAAGGACCCGAAACTGGTGCCGTCGCCGTTGATCGGCAAGGCGGCCCCGGCATTCACGCTTAGCACCTTGCAGGACCCGGACAAGACCATTTCCCCAGCCGACATGAAAGGGCAGGTCTGGCTGCTGAATATCTGGGCGACATGGTGCGTGACCTGCAAGGCGGAACACGAGGTGTTGAACATTCTGGCGCAGCGCGGCGGTCTGAAAATCGTCGGTCTGAACTACAAGGACGAGCGTGCCGCCGCAATCCGCTGGTTGAAACAGGAAGGTAACCCCTACCAGGTCAACGCCTTCGACAAGGACGGTCGCGTCGGCATCGACTGGGGGGTCACCGGCACGCCGGAAACCTTCATCATCGACAAGAAGGGGGTGATTCGCTTCAAGCAGATCGGTGCTGTCGGGGTGGATGTCGCCCGGGATCAGATCATCCCGCTGATCAAACAACTGGAGGCCGAACCGGCATGAGTGTACCCATCCGTTTTGCCCCGCTGCTGATCGTCCTCGCGGCGATGATTGCGATGCCGGCTGTCGCCGGCATCGAGGCGCACAATTTCACCAGTCCGGCGCGCGAGGCGATCTACAAACAGTTGGTCGAAGAGCTGCGCTGCATGGTGTGCCAGAACCAGAATCTGGCGGATTCCAATGCCGAACTGGCCGGTGACATGCGCCAGGAAGTCTTCGAGATGGTCGAGGACGGCAAGAGCGCCGACCAGATCAAGGATTTCATGCTCGCTCGTTATGGGGATTTCGCCCTGTATCGTCCGCCGGTCAAGAAAACCACCTGGGCGTTGTGGTTCGGGCCATTCGTATTGGTCGGCATCGGTCTGATCGTGGTGATCGTTCTGGTGCGCCAGCGCAAACGGGATCCGGAGCAGGCCGCGAACCTCTCCGAAAACGACCGTAAACGTGCCGAAGCCCTGCTGAACAAGGCCGGCAACACGGCGGCCGAAGAAGCCAACGAGAATTCCTCCAAATGATGACCTTTTTGATCGTCGTCGGCGTGCTTACTGCGCTGGCGTTGCTGTTTCTGTTGCCCAGCCTGCTCGGAAAGGGCAAGGCCATGGCTGCGATCGATCGCGATGGCCTGAATGCCTCCATCGCCCGGGAACGGCTCGCCGCGCTGGAAGCCGAATTCGAGCAGGGCGTGATGGAAGAGGACGCGTATCAAGTCGCACGCGATGAAATTGAACGCGGACTGCTCGATGATGTCGATGCGCAAGGCGAGCAGACCACCCAGCAAGGTGGGGCCTGGGCGCACTGGAGCCCGGTTGTGGTCGCCGCGCTGGTTCCGGCACTCAGCATCTGGTTGTACCTTCAGCTTGGTGATCCCGATGCGATCGATCGTGCGGTCGCGACACCGCAGGCGGCAACTGTGCCGACTGCGTCGGGTAACCCGCATAATGCCGGTGACGCCAGCGCCATGCCGCCGATCGCCGATCTCGCCGCCAAGCTTGCGGCGAAGATGGAAAAGGATCCGGAAAACCTCGAAGGCTGGGTGATGTTGGCACGTACCTACGACGTGCTGGAACAGTACGCGAACGCGGCATCCGCCTATCAGATGGCACGGTCGCTTTCCCCGGAAGATCCCGACCTGATGGTCAACCTCGCCGAGTCGTTGGCAATGAGCAGCGAGGGCAGCTTGCAGGGTCAGCCGCGTGAATTGATCGACCAGGCACTCAAGGCGAATCCCCAACACGGCAAGGCGCTGTGGTATGCGGGTATGGCGCGCTTCCAGACGGGCACCGAATATCGGGAAGCCGTCGATATGTGGATGCTGTTGCTGGTGCAGATGGATGAAAGTACCGAAGCCTTCGGGCAGGTTGCCGAGATCATCCGGGAAGCCTCCGGTTATGGCGGTTTCGAGCCACCGCTTGCCGCGCGCGTCGATACCTTGCCGACCATCCAGGCATCGCCGATGCTGGCTCAGGCGGAAGTCGAGTCACCACCGAAACCGGCCACGCAGCCCGCCGCTGCCAAGGGTGCCGCAATCAAGGTCTCGGTCTCGCTGGGGGCGGAAATGGCCAGCCGGATTGCGCCCGGCGACACCCTCTTCGTGTATGCACGTGCCTTGCAGGGGCCGCGCATGCCCCTCGCCATCGTGCGAGTGACGGCGGCGGATCTGCCGTTTGAGACCGAACTCAACGATGCCCAGGCGATGATGCCGGCGATGCGTCTGTCCAACTTCTCGCAGGTCGTGGTGGGTGCGCGTATATCCAAATCCGGCCAGGCGATCGCCCAGGAAGGCGATGTCTTTGGCGAGGTCAGTCCGGTCGATGTGACGGCGGGCAGCAAGGTTGAGATCGTCATGGATCAGGTTAAGTAAGCAACGGTTCCAGGCAAGGGCGGAAAGATGTTTTCCCCCTCCGAAGTGCTCGGCGACGATGGTCCGTTTCGCGAGCACATCGACGGCTTCGCGCCGCGTATCCAGCAGCAGCAGATGGCGGACGCCGTGGCGCGGGCGATCGCCAGTCAGGGCCGCCTGATCTGCGAAGCCGGTACCGGCGTCGGCAAGACCTTCGCTTATCTGGTCCCGGCCTTGATGTCCGGGCGCAAGACCATCGTTTCCACCGGCACCAAGAATCTCCAGGACCAACTGTTCAGCAAGGACGTTCCGCTGGTGCGCAATGCGCTAGGTAGCGGCGCCAGGACGGCGCTGCTCAAGGGGCGTTCCAACTACCTGTGTCCGCAGCGCCTGGAGTTGGCGGAAGAGCAGCTTGAATCGATCAGTCTGAGACCGTCGCTGAACATGATCCGCAACTGGTCGAAACGGACCCGGCGGGGCGATGTCGCCGAGATCACCGATCTTCCCGAGGACTCCCCGTTGTGGCCGCTGGTGACCTCGACGGCGGATAACTGCCTGGGTACGGAATGTCCCAAGATCGAAGACTGTTACGTGCTGCAGGCGCGGCGGGAGGCGCAGGCCGCTGACTTGGTGGTCATCAATCACCATCTGCTGTTTGCCGACATGGCCTTGAAAGCGGACGGCTTCGGCGAATTGCTGCCGGAATGCGATGCGCTGATCCTCGATGAAGCGCACCAGCTTGCCGAGATCGCGCCGCAATTCTTTGGCCAGACCTTGTCCAGCCGACAGATGCTCGATCTGGCTCGCGACTCGATTGCCGAGCATTACAAGGAGGCGGGCGACATGCCTGGCATCCTGGAAGCCGCCGACGAGCTTGAGAAAGCGGTTCGTGACCTGCGTCTTGCCTTCGGTACCGGCACGACACGTGCCCCGTGGCGACAGATCGCGCGGCGTCAGGAGGTCGTCGCCGCGATGGACATTCTCGGTGACGCGATCGACGAACTGCACGCGCAACTGGAGCCGGCGGCGTCGCGCGGCAAAGGCCTGGAATCCTGTTTTCGCCGTGCCGAGACCATCAAGGCCCGCTTCAAACTGATGAAGGTGGGCGCCCAGCCCGATGGCGCGGATGGCTATATCCATTGGTACGAGACCTATACCCGCGCCTTTTCGATCTCGCTGACGCCGCTCGACGTCGCGCCGATCTTTGCGGGTCATGTCGAAGCACGTCCCTGCGCCTGGGTATTCACCTCCGCGACCCTGGCGGTGGGTGAAGGATTCGCGCATTTCTCGCGTCAGCTGGGGCTCGACGACGCCGAAACCCTGCATCTGGACAGCCCCTTCGATTACGAGAGCAATGCGCTGATCTATCTCCCGCCGGGACTGCCGGAGCCGAATGACTTTCGCTACACCGAGAAGGTCATCGATGTCGTACTGCCCCTGCTCTACGCCAACCGTGGCCGGGCCTTTCTTCTTTTCACCAGCCACCGCGCCTTGCAACAGGCCGCCGAACTGTTGATGCGTAAAAGTGAGTTCAATCTTCTGGTGCAGGGCGAGGCCCCGCGTGACGAACTGGTCCGCCGATTCCGCGATGGCGGGCACAGCGTGCTGCTGGGCGCGGCCAGTTTCTGGGAAGGCGTGGATGTGCGTGGCGATGCCCTGACGCTGGTGGTGATCGATAAGCTGCCGTTTGCGTCGCCCGGCGATCCGGTGTTGCAGGCGCGTATCGAGGCCATGCGCCGGAATGGTGGGAACCCTTTTATGGATCATCAGTTGCCGAATGCGGTGATTGCCCTGAAGCAAGGGGCCGGTCGCCTGATCCGCGATGTCGATGATCACGGCGTACTAGTGCTCTGCGATCCGCGTCTGAGCGGCAAGCCCTATGGGCGGGTGTTCCTCGACAGCCTGCCCGCGATGCCTCGGGTGCGCGAGGCATCCATCGCACTCGGTTTTCTGGCCGATCTGAGTGTGTCGTAGAGTGTGAGCGGCGCCCACTGGCTCCGGGATCGTCGGCGATTGCAACGCCGCATGATTATTGTCTGCGCGGGGGCCTAGGCGCGCATGACCGTTAGCTTGCCCATCGATGTGCACCTCGACGCGATCCGTGCCGCCTTGTCTGACTCGATGATCGTGTTGCTGTCTGCGCCACCGGGGTCAGGCAAGACCACACGCATTCCGCCTGCCTTGCTGAGTGCGGAGTGGCTAAGCGGGCAGGGCATCGTGATGCTCGAACCGCGTCGACTGGCGACCCGTGCTGCGGCGCGGCGCATGGCGGAAGAACGGGGCGAAAACGTCGGCGACACCATCGGTTACCGGGTGCGTTTCGACAATACGGTTTCGGCACGCACCCGGATTGAGGTGGTCACCGAGGCGATCCTGACGCGCCGACTGCAGAACGACCCGGAATTGAACGGCGTCGGTCTGGTGATCTTCGACGAGTTCCACGAACGCAATCTGCATTCCGATCTCGGGCTCGCCCTGTGTCGTGATGTGCAGAACGGGCTGCGACCCGGGCTGCGGATACTTATCATGTCCGCGACCCTGGATGTCGAAGGGCTAAGACGAGCCTTGGGCGAGGTGCGGCTGATCGAGGCCCCGGGACAGGCGCATCCGGTCGAAATGCACTATCTGCCCCGCGACTCGGATGCGCGGATCGAGGATGTCGCCGCAGCGGGCATCCAGCGGGCGCTGCGCGAGACCGAGGGAGACGTATTGGTGTTTCTCCCCGGTGGCGGCGAGATTCAGCGGGTCAGTGAGCGTCTGCCTCAGGATGCGCAAACGGTGATCCTGCCGCTGTTCGGTGATCTGGCTCCGGAGGCTCAGGATCTGGCCTTGTCGCCGGATCCGCACGGACGTCGCAAGGTCGTGCTCGCAACCCCGATCGCCGAGACCAGTCTGACCATTCCCGGCGTGCGCGTGGTGGTCGATGCCGGATTCGCTCGGGTAGCGGGTTTCGATGCCGTCAGCGGCCTGGGTAAATTGACGTCCGTGCGTATCTCGCGTGCCTCGGCGGAGCAACGTGCCGGTCGGGCGGGGCGACAGGGGCCGGGCGTGTGTTTCCGGTTATGGAGCGAATCGACACAGCAGGGTTTGCTGGCCCATCTGCCCCCGGAAATCGCGGTCAGCGACCTGGCGCCTCTGACGCTCGAACTGGCCTTGTGGGGTGTCGACGATCCCGGTTCACTGGCCTGGATCGATGCACCACCGATCGGCCACTACGCCCAGGCCATCCATTTGCTGCAGGAACTTGGGGCGCTGGATCGGGATCGGCGGATCACCGCACTGGGCCGCAAACTCGCGGGACAAGGCGCGCATCCGCGCATCGCCGCGATGCTGGCCGAGGCGGATCGACTCGGTCTTCGCCCTCTGGCGGCGGATCTTGCGGCGTTGCTGAGCGAACGGGATGTGTTCCGCGCCGGGCCGGGAGGTCCGGGACGCCATGTCGGGGTCGATGTGGAAGATCGCCTGTCTGCGCTGGCCGCGTTTCGGTCGGGAGGGCGACAGGCCGCCCGCCAGCTCGATGCCGATCCGGCTGCCTGTGGTCAGGTTGCACGGGTCGCAAAGCAGTTTGGTGCCGACGGAACACCCGATGGCACGCAGGCCGGGCGATTGCTCATGTATGCCTTCCCGGATCGCATTGCGCAGCGGCGGGATCTGCCAGGCGATGGGAGCCCGGCCCGGTATCGGCTTGCCAACGGCAAGGGCGCCTGGCTGGCGGCAAGCGATCCGCTTGCACAGTCATCTTGGCTACTGGCCGCCCGCCTGGATGCCGGTCAAGGCGAGGCGAAGATTCAGAGCGCAGCGCGGCTTGCGCTGACAGATATTGAACGGGATTTTGCGGAGCGGATCGTGACGGTTGAGGCGGCAAGCTGGGATGAGCGAAGCAACGGTGTGATTGCACGTCGTGAACGTCGTCTCGATGCCTTGGTTCTGTCCAGCGAACCGTGGCTCGATCCACCGGCGGCGATGCAGCAACTCGGCCTGCTCGATGCGATTCGTCGCAAGGGTCTGACGGTATTGCCCTGGAACGACAATGCGCAGGCATTGCGTGGCCGTGTTGCGTTTGTTTCGCGCACGTTTCCGGAGACGGATTGGCCGGATTGGCCGGATTGGCCGGATTGGTCGGATAAGGCGTTGCTGGACTCGCTGGAGACCTGGTTGCTGCCGTATCTGAACGACATGCGCCGACTGGATCATCTGAAGGCCTTGAATCTCACTGACATCTTGCATGCGGCGCTGGGTTGGCAGCGTCAGCGAGCGCTGGATGATCTGGCCCCCACACACCTGGTCGTCCCCAGCGGCAGCCGCGTTCGCATCGATTACGCCAGCGGTGAGATTCCGATACTGGCGGTGCGCCTGCAGGAGATGTTTGGTGCCACGGCGACGCCTGCATTGGCCGCTGGCAAGGTGCCGGTGTTGCTGCATCTGCTTTCACCGGGCCGACGCCCGATCCAGGTGACACGCGATCTTGCCGGGTTCTGGGATCGTACTTACGCGGAGGTGAAGAAGGAGCTGAAGGGCCGGTATCCGAAACATTATTGGCCGGATGATCCCTTGCAGGCCGAGCCGACGGCACGCGCGAAGCCGCGCGGAACGTAGGAAAATCGGGAACCGCAGCTCAACGCGAGTCGTTTAGGAAACGCACAATGCGCCGGTCGGCCCAGTAGCGGTTCGTACCCGCCGCAACGAATCCGACGTGTCCACCGTGTCTGCTCAGTTCGAGCGTCACGCTGGGGCTGAGTTCGGGTTCGAGCGGGATCGCGTCCGGGGTCATGAACGGATCGTCCTCGGCGTGAAGGATCAGGGTCGGGATCCGGATGTCCCTGAGAAACGGTCGGGAGCTGCTGCGCCGGTAGTAGTCGTCCACATCGGCGAAGCCGTGCAGCGGCGCGGTGACCTGGTCGTCGAATCGGCGGAAGGTGGTCATCGCATCGAGCTGAGCAAGGTCGATGGGACTGCGCATGTGGCGAAATTTTTCCCGAGTGTGCGCCCGCAGATGCCGTAGCAGATGCCATTGATAGAGACGAGACATGCCGCGTTCCATGCGGTCGGCAGCGCGATCGAGACGGAATGGCACGGATACGGCGATCGCCTTCTGCAAAGGCGTATTCGTGCCATGTTCACCCAGATATTTGAGCAGGGCGTTCCCGCCCAGGGAAACGCCGACGGCAGTGAGCGTGGTGTCCGGTTCGCGTTGGTGAAGGGTGCCGATGAGATGGGCAATGTCGCCGGTTTCCCCGGAGTGATAGGCACGCGGCAGGCGATTGGGTTCGCCGGAACAGTTGCGAAAATGCATGAACGCCGTGCGCCAGCCAGCCTCGTGGAAGGTCTGCATCCAAGGCCGGGCGTAATGCGAGTTCAGCGAACCTTCGAGGCCGTGAAACATGAGCAGGATCGGCCCGGTTTCCGGGCCTCCGTAGGCAATATCGAGGAAGTCTCCATCGGCGAGTTCCAGACGCTCGCGTCGCAGCGACAGGTCGGGTCGGGTTCGAAAACCGACCGGGTAGAGGGTTTGTAGATGGGGGTCGCGCAGCCAGGCAGGGGCCACGAAATTACTTTCGACGATGGGCACGGGGGGCTTAGGGAACCTCTGATCTATTCAGGCGCGGCTCAAATGGATGGCTGAAATTGTCGCTTTCAAGGCGCGGAACGCAGGTAATAGCCGGTCTATTGCCAAGTTTCGCAACGCAGAAAGCGGCGATTTCAGGCTTCAGATGTCCGTGAATGAATAGATCAGAGGTTCCTTAGGGATGGGGCGGATGCAGCCCGGTGATCAGATCCACATAGTCCGGGTCGTCCGGGCCGAGCACGCCGTGGCGGATCAGGAAATCGATCACCACCAGGTTGCAATTGGGTTTGAATTCCTCGGTGTCGCGGACGATTTCTGCGACTTCCTCGATCGGTAACAGCTGGAAGGATTCGACTTCACCGTCTTCCGGCGTGGGCTGGAAATCGGCTGGGAGTTCCAGGTCGTAGCAATAGAGCACATCCGGTTTCAGGCCGGCCTGATTCTGGCCGCAATATGTGATGCAGCCGATCGGCTGGGCCTGGCGTGCTAACGAGGGTGAGATCCCCGCTTCTTCGCCACATTCCTTGATCAGGTTGTCGAGCAGCCTCATGCCGTGCGGCAGGCCACCAGCGACCAGGTGGTCGAGCTTGCCCGGGTGCGTGATCTTGTCGGCGGCGCGTTTTGCAATCCATAGATACAACCGGTCGCCATCGCGGACGTATCCGTTCATATGCTGACCGAAGGACAGGATGCCGTAATGCGTGGCACTGGCGCGATCGAGCGTGCAGAGCGCCTGATCCCGGTGATGCTCGGTCACCCCGTACGGCTCGCCATGCCAGCGGGCGATGACACCGTCCGCGATCAGTTGTTGACCGATGGACGCAAGGGCAGCGCTGCGGGACTGGAAGTCGTGCAGCGCCGGGGCCAGCGCGATGCGTTCGGGGGTGATCTCGAAGACCTCGGGCCACTGACGCAGATGCTCGACAAAACCGGGGCGTAACCAGCCGACACGACGGTCCCCGATGTGCCAGGGCCGGAATTCGGCAAGATCGTGGGTGTTCAGATGGCGGATATGGTCGAGATAGCTCATGGGCCTGAACGCAAACTTGGGGTGGGCGGCGACTTCGAATGTTGTGCTGCCTCAATCCCAAGGGCAACCCCGAAACCGGCGTGCCCGGTCCAAGCGGTTGGCGCCCACTTCTGGCAGGATGTGCGGCCATGAGAATGCGACCGAAGCTTGGGTGTCGTGCCGCCGCAGTGGCGGGTATTGCCGGTCTGCTGGGCGTGAGTACGGCATGTAGCGTCCGACAGGCGGTGGATGTGGTCACTGCGGGTGATCCGGTCACGGCAGCGCGACGGGTGGTGACCGGTCGCCTGCAAAGTTATGCACGCGACCCGGAAATCCTGATCAAGGATGCAAAAGGGGTACGCGACGCCTTCAATCAACTGGTGGCGGTATTACGCGGTGAGGCGGGTGAAGTCTGGGGAAAAGATACGAAGACGCCGGATCGCAAGGTCTACGTCAAATACTCACAAAGTTACCGCAGTCGCGCGATCATCGATTTCGACAGCGGCACGGTGCGTATCGAGACCCTGGATCAGGGCCATCCCGAGCAAAGTCTGATCGAAGCGGTCGTGGTTACTTTGCTGACCCCCGATGATCCCCGTGCCGTCGATGTGTATTCCGCCAAGCCGGTGGAACTGGGGGGTGATCCTTATCTCAATGGCTTGGTGGTCGATGAGGCGGGTAGATCCATACGCGATCGCTACGACGCGGAACGCTATGCGCATTGGCTCTGGGATAACGCACTGCAGCGAAGTCGTCTGCGCACGCCTCGTGGCGATGAGACCGTGTTTGCGGTTGAGTTTCGGCTGACTGCGGGTCATCTTCATGCCCAGGCAAGGCGTTATGCCGGTCTGGTCGAGAAAAACGCGGCGCGGTTCGGGGTGAGTTCCAGTCTGATTTATGCGGTTATGGAGGTGGAAAGTGCCTTCAATCCCTTCGCCGTCAGTCATGTTCCCGCCTACGGATTGATGCAGTTGGTGCCCACCAGCGGTGGCCGCGACGCCTATCGCCATGCGCGTGGTACCGATGCGATTCCGGGTCGAGATTTCCTTTTTGAGCCGGCCAACAATATCGAGTTGGGGGCGGCTTACCTGAATCTGCTCGACAGCCGCTATCTCGCCGCGATCATCGATCCGGTGGCGCGGGAATATTGTGTGATTGCCGCTTACAACGGCGGCGCGGGCAATGTTTTCAAGACATTCGACCCGGATCGGCAACGGGCTGTGGAAGCCATTAATCGGCTGAATGCCGCGCAAGTCTATGAACGTCTGCGTGGCGGATTGAAGTTTGAAGAGACGCGGCGGTATCTGCTCAAGGTCGTCACCGCACGACGTGACTACATCGGTCAATAGTATTCGCGGAACTTTGCAGACAGTTGCGTCCGGGCGTCTAGAATTTGTGCCAGTGCAAGCGCTTGGCGGCGCCTGCCGCGAACCCCTGCGAAACTCCATAAGTGCTTCAATAAACTGTAAATTTCAGGTAAGCTCGCGCGAATTTTTTGCAACCTGCATCGCAACGCAGCGCAACACGGAGCAAGGTATGAACAAAGCCGTCACTTCTGTGTTGATCGCCGGCCTGGTGGCCGCCGGTCTTCAACTCTCCACCGTCCAGGCTGAAGGCGAGGGTGCAACACCCACTCCGGCTGCCGCGCACGACATCATTGTCGTGAAGAGCCAGAGCAGCGGCGGCGTCGTTGTTCTGGGCGGCACCGTGATGCCGGAAAAGATCGTGAACCTGTCTGCCCAGATGCCCGGTGACGTGGAATTCGTCGGGGGTTCGGAAGGCGACGAATTCAAGAAGGGTGACCGTCTGGTCGCGCTGGATACCACCGCGTTGCAGGCCAAGCGGGTGCAGGCAGTGAGCCAGCTGGCGTCGGCCGATGCGGGCTATCGCAACTCGCTGGTTCAGTACAACCGCGAAGTATTTACGCCGAATTCCCAGTCCAACTCGATGCTCGGCGGTATGCCGGGCATGTTCAGCATGTTCTCCGATCCGATGCGTTCGGTGATGGGGCAGGGCAGCCCCGGCTACGAGCGTCATTCCAACCTTTACGGGCAGGGCGTGCAGATCGAGACCGCGCGCAATGCCGTCGAACAGGCGCGCGCCGGTCTGCGCGAGCTCGATGACTCGCTGGAGAACGCGGTCAGCTATGCCCCGTTCGATGGGGTGATTCTGAAGAAGATGGTGGAGCAGGGCGATATCGTGCAGCCGGGCATGCCGCTGGTGACGTTTGCCGACATCACCAAACTGCAGGTTCGGGTCGAGGTGCCGACCGGCGTGCTCAACGCCATCAAGCAGGGTGGCGTGTTCCAGGCCAAGCTCGACAACGATGCAGCGCCGGTTGACGTTGAGGTCGATCGCGTTTTCCCGATGGCCGATCCCGGAGGTCATACCACCACCGTCAAATTCAATCTCCCGGTCGGTACACTGGCGCATTCCGGCCAGTACGCGGAAGTGCTGATTCCCGACCCGTCCAAGCAGGCTTCGGCGTATCCGGGCATTCCCAAGTCCTCGATCCTGTGGCGTGGCAGCCTGCCGGCAGTGTTCCTGGTCGATGATGCCGGGGAACTCAAGCTGCGCCTGATCCGAGTTGGCGAAACCTCTGCGAACGGTGTGGTCAGCGTGATTTCTGGCATCAAGGTGGGCGACAAGATTCTCGCCAATCCCTCTGCCGGTACCCGTTCCGGTTCCTGATCGAACGCGCGCGGGCAATGGTGACGCCACTTACGGGTGTTTCGTCGCTTTGCCCGCCAGGCGTCGTGCCGGCCCTGTTCCGCACTGCGCTTTCCCGAATTGCCTTGAGTACCTCAGGAAACACACGCCATGAGTGAATCCGCACACCACGAACATCATCAAACGCCGGAGGATCTGATCGCCGAAATGGAACTCGGCTTCGCGGGCAAGCTCGCACAGGCCTTCATCCATTCGCCGCTCTCGCCGTTGTTGTTTGCGGCGATGATGCTGCTGGGCTTCTACGGCTTGATGGCGACGCCGCGTCAGGAGGACCCGGAAATTTCGGTGCCGATGATCGACATCTTCTACCGCATGCCAGGTACGTCTTCGGAAGAGGTGTCGAAATTGCTGATCGGCCCTCAGGAACGGGTGCTTTCGGAAATTCCGGGGATCAAGCACGTCTACTCGGCGAGCGATCAGGAATACGGAATGATCACCCTGGAGTTCGAGGTCGGCGAAGATATGAATGCCGCGATCGTGCGTGCCGGGGACAAGATCCGTGCGAACCACGATCTGTTGCCACCGGGGGCGGAAGATCCGCAGATCAAGCCGAAGGAGATCGACGACGTTCCGGTGGTGACGCTGACCTTGTGGTCCAAGGAGGTTAATGACGATGCCTTGCGTGCACTGGCGGTATCCGTTCAGCAACACCTCAAGCAGTTGCCGAAAACCGGCAACACCTTTGTGGTAGGTGGTCGTGCCCGTCAGGCCCGTATCGACGTCCAGCCCGAGCGCCTTTCTGCGTACGGCATGAGCATGGCTCAGATGGCGCAGGTGGTTCAGGGCTTCAATGCCGAAATGACCGTGGGCGCTACCGAAAGCGCAGGCAAGTACGCCTACGTGGTGACCGGGGCCTTCCTGAGTAACATCGATCAACTGAAGAAGCTGGTTGTCGGTAATCATGAAGGACGTCCGATCTACATGTCCGATGTGGCCAACGTCAGCATCGGTCCGGAAGACGTCAAGCAGATGGTGACCTTCGCCACCGGTGCCGCAAACACCGGTGAGCGTGTCGATTACGCCCAGGCGGTGACCATCGCGGTTGCCAAGCAGAAGGGGGCGAACGGCGTCGATGTGGTCAACTCGGTTTTGTCCGAGATGGAGAGCATTCAGGGTTATTTGATCCCCGACAACGTGCATTGGGAGATCACCCGGAATTACGGCAAGACCGCTGACAAAAAGGTCAACGATCTGCTCTTCAAACTGTTTGTTGCCACCGCAGCGGTGACCCTGCTCGTCTGGTATTCGATGGGTTGGAAACCCTCCGTCGTAGTCCTGCTGACCATTCCGGTGGTGCTGGTCATCACGGTGTTCTCGGCAATGTTGATGGGCTACTCGATCAACCGTGTGTCCTTGTTTGCGTTGATCTTCTCCATCGGGTTCCTGGTCGATAATGCGATTGTTATCGTGGAAAACATCTACCGACGCTGGCTGATGCATGGCGAGCCATCGACCGATGTGTCCGTCGATGCGGTGCGCGAGGTCGGCAATCCCACCGTGCTTGCGACTTACACCGTGGTCGCGGCGTTGCTGCCGATGGGCTTCGTCTCGGGAATGATGGGACCGTACATGGAACCGATTCCGGCCTTGGGTTCGGTCGCAATGGTGTTCTCGCTGTTTGCCGCGCTGGTGTTCGCGCCCTGGTTGGCGATGCGCATCGTGCCGAGTATGGAAAAGCTCAAGGCCATGCATCACGACGAGGAGAAACTTGCCGAGAAGCTCGATGGCCTGTATCAGAAATCTATTGGCACCCTCTACAAGGAGCGTAGGTGGGGCAACATCTTCCTGATCGGCCTGTTTGTGGCCTTCTTCCTGTCGGCGTTGATGTTCTACACCACCGGCGTGACCGTGAAGATGCTGCCGTTCGATAACAAGGCCGAGTTCCAGATCGCGGTGGACATGCCTGCCGGCACGGCGCTCCCGGAGACCGCCAGCTTTACCGCCGACATTGCCGAGATCGTGCGTCAGGACCCGGATGTGTTGTCGGTGCAGACCTATGTTGGCGCCGCGATCCCGTTTGACTTCAACGGTCTGGTACGTCACTACTATCTGCGCCAGTTTCCGTGGCAGGCACAGATTCAGGTGATCCTGACCGACAAGGGAGATCGACATCGCAACAGCCATGAGATCGCCAATGAGATTCGCGGCAAACTTGCCGGGTTGATCGATGCCTCCGGTATCAAGAAGCACGATGGCGCAGGGGTGACCGTGGTCGAGATGCCGCCTGGTCCACCAGTGCTGCAAACCCTGGTGGCCGAGGTTCACGGCCCGGATGCCGCGACCCGCAAGCAGGTCGCTCGCGACCTGAGCAATATCTTCAATCAGTCCGATTTCGTCGGTGAAGAGCAGACGCTGATTCGTGACCCGATGACTGAATGGCGCTTCGAGATCGACACCGAGAAGGCGGCGCTGAACGGGGTCAGCATCGACAGCATCAACAAGCACTTGGCCATGGCCATGGGCGAGTTCAAGGTGGGCGATCTCAAGGAACGCGGCCTGGAAGAGCCGACCTACATCCTGATGCAGGTTCCGCTGTCGAAGCGTTCGAACCTGGCGGGTCTGCGTGACCTGCCGGTCATGAACATGATGCAGTCGGGCACCGTTCCGCTGGGTGAACTCGGTCGCTTCGTCGAGCAGAAACGTAACGACATCGTTTTCCACAAGGACCTGCGTCCGGTGGAGTTTGTGGTTGGCGATGCCAAGGGGCGCCTTGCCGCGCCGGTGTACGCGCAGCTTGATGTCGATGAGCTTCTGGAAGGCTATACCGCGCCGGACGGGGTGAAGCTCTCCGGTGAGTACGCAGGCCCGCCTCCCACTGATCAGCAGTCCGGATTCGAATGGGGCGGCGAATGGACCGTTACCTTTGAAACCTTCCGTGACATGGGGGCCGCTTATGCGATCGCGTTGATTGCGATCTACATGCTGGTGGTCTGGCAGTTCGGCAACTTCGTGATCCCCGCGATCATCATGGCGCCGATTCCTCTGACCCTCCTGGGTATCGTTCCGGGGCATATGTTGTTTGGAGCGGATTTCACCGCAACCTCGATGATCGGCTGGATCGCACTCGCGGGCATCATCGTGCGTAACTCGATCCTTCTGGTGGACTTCACTCTGGTTCTGATCCGCGATGGTCTGTCGCTCTACGACGCAGTCATTACCGCTGCAAAGGCCAGAACCCGTCCGATCATGATCACCGCGCTGGCGCTGGTGCTCGGTTCAGCGGTTATCCTGACTGACCCGATCTTCCAAGGCATGGCGATCTCGCTGCTGTTCGGTGTGTTCGTGTCGACGATCCTCACCTTGCTGGTGGTGCCGTTAGGTTGCCTTAGCATCGGAGAAGAGACCTTCCGCAAGGCGGCCGGTCTTGAAGACAAGCCGGAAGCCGACGCCGTCGAGGAGTGAGACGGATCGTCATCCGATTGGTCGGAAAATGAAAAAGGGGCGTCGATCTACATCGACGCCCCTTTTTTGTCTGCAGCCTTTTGTCTTCGGCCTTGTTTCGGCGGTTATTCGCTGTCCTTGTTCTTGCGCCCGATGCTGCTCAACGGGACGACCTTGGCGCTGCGGGTGATGCTGTCGCGATAGACCGGCCGCATGTTCATGTCGAGCCCCAGTTCCTCGCCGATCTCCCGTTCCCGTGCCGCGATCAGCGCCAGACATTGACGCATGTCTTCGATGCATTCGCGGCTCAACGGGTGATGCATGCCCGGTTGCGGTGTGGTTTCCCGAATGATGATCCCCAGGGTCTTGCGCATCGCGCGCATGACCTTCTGTTCCTTGGAGAGTTTGGCTGCATCGATATCGCTGGAGGTGGTGTCGTTGGGCGTGTTGTCGTCGGTCATGGTTTTGGCATCCGGATGGTTCAATGGCGCAATTATCACATGTGCGCCAGGACAAAGCCCGGGACAGGGTTGGGGTAGCTGTCTGCGCTATTTATCAGCCGCCAGGGCGGTGAAGTCGTCGCGATAGCTGAGAATCCGGCGAATGGCACGCGCGCGTTGTGGCCCGGACATATGCGCGTCTACATCGAGGATCATGCGCTTGGTCGCCTCCAGACTTGCGGTTTGCGCATTTCGATATGTAGCGGAGAGCGAGGCGTCGAGGTCGTCCCAGGCCCAGTGCAATCGGTCGGCAATCGCGCCGGGACTTGGGAATTCGTACAAGAAAGCGATGAACTCCGTGTGCCGTTGCAGCTTTTGTCTAAGCCGCATTGGCTGGAAGTCGGGGTCGTTCGTGATGGCGCTCTGGATCAGACGACGCTGGTCAGGCTCAAGGGCACCGTAGAACTCACTGAATCGATCGATCCAGCGTGCCGCCCGTTTGACTTGGCGATCTTCGATGGGCATCTCGGAGAGGATTTTTTCCTCGGCCCAGCTTTCCCGGACCTGCCCATCGAAGTGCGCGATCTGATCTGGGCTCAGTTGGGTGAATAGCTTTGCCATTTCCGGTACCGCCTGTTGCACCAGACGATACCTTGCTCGTTCCAGGCCACGCAGGAAACGTTCGAGTTCAGGCGCGCTCAGGCCGTCTGCGAGATCGTCCGCCAGGCCAGTCATCAACGCGGCATAAATAGGGAGTTCGGTTTCCCGATGCCATAGGAAGAGGCGATCGATTTGCTGTCCGACCGTTTCGTTCTGGGTACTGTCGAGGTCCAGGTAGGCGCTGACCTTGGTTTGCAGCAGCCAGGGCGCATTGTCATACAGCATCCGGGTGGTGCTGCATGCGGTGACCAGCACGCTCAGGATCAGGATGGAAAGGAAACGAAGGGGTTGGAATGACAGCATGCCTGCGAATATGAAGCCGTGGATTGCCGACATCAAGCGTGCTCGGTCGGACTATACGTTTGGCGATGCACCGGTTAGCTCCGTTACCCGCAGAGCATTCGATTCGTTAATTCAGATGGTTGTCCCGGGCGAACTTGGTTGCGTCACCATGCAGGAAGGCGTGGTGTTCTCATTTGCCTTCTTTGCAGCCGGCATCCTGATGGCACTGGCGGGACTCAAATTGCTGCCACATGTGTTCTATCTGCATCACCTGATTACGGCGATCGGCTTTTTGCTTTTGCTGTTTGCCCTGGTGATCTTGGTATCCACCTTCCTGCGCTCGGTGTTGCCGGGTGCCAGAGCGGCGATGAAGGATCGATGTGAATCGTGAATCGCCGGCTTCAGACCAGCAGGGCGATGCCGGACACCACGACATACAAGGTGGTGCTCGATAAAAGGATGCGTTTGGGGTTCGCCCCTGGGCAACCCACAGCCATGATCGCGAGCAGTCCGAAAACCGCAAAGGCGAGGGTGATCAATGGGGCATCGTGGGCAAACCCCATCGCCGCCGTCATCGAGATCAGACTGGCAACATGCAGGCGGGTCGCGGCACGGCGTGCGGCGGGGGCCCCGTGACGCACCGCGAACGTGTGCTTGCCGGCGGCCCGGTCGGTGTCGATTTGCGGTGGTTGGTGCGATAGGAGCAAGGCGGTGGCCAACGCCGCGAAGGTGAACATCCCCAGGCCAAGGGGGATCGCCTCGAAAGGCAATCCGGCGGCAAACCACAGTCCGCCAAACACGCCCGGCCCGTAACACACTCCGGTGACCCATTCGCCCCAGGCAGAATAGGAAAGCGGTCGTTTCCCGGCGTTATACCCGAGACCCAGAAAAAACAATGGAAGGGTGAAACTCAGTACCCACAGCTGACCGGCAGAAACCAGGACGGTGAGCCCGAGAACGCTCCCCAATATCAGCGCGATTGTCCCATGCCAGATCGCTACGCGCGGGGCTTCGTCATGCACCCGTACCCAGGAATCGTACTTTTCGGTGTCTGCACCCAACTGCCAATCCTTGGCGTCGTTGAACAGATTCACGGCATGTTGAATGAGGGTGACCGCCACGGTGGCAGCGATCAACAGACCGAGCGCGGGTTTGATCTCGGAGTGGGAGTGGCCGCTGATCAGCCAGACGGCGACTCCCGGCAATACCGAGATCAGGTAAATGGGTGGGTTCAACGCAACCCACCATCGTGGCTCGGTACGCAAGGGCGACTAGCAGGCCGAAAGGTTTGAGGGGATACGGGAGCGGAAATCCGCCAAGGCGTTTTCAAACCAGACCGCATGATGCTGTTCGGAATCGACGACCCGCTGATAAACGGCCGCAGTGGCCGAGTCGCCAGCGGCCAATGCCTGATCGCGGAAGCGCGGGTAAATGTCGGCGTATTCGCGTTCTTCGACACGAATGGCGACGGTCAGGGCTTTTTCGATGACCCCCTCGGGGTTCAACGCGATCAGGGCGTCGCAGTTCGCACGGATGGTGGTCAAGGCATCGATGGCGCGCTGGGTGTCTTCACCGCGCTTGGGGATACCAATATCGGCATAGAGCTCGCGGAGCCAGACCGCATGCAGCTTCTCCTCACCGGCAACCTTGCGAAACAGGCTGGCAAGTTCGGGTTCGCCTGCGGTATCGGCCCAGCGGGCGAATTCAGGATACATGACCTGATTTTCATATTCTTCAACATCCACAAAGGATGCCGCCGAATCTTCCAGGGATGAGGCCTCACGGGCTGCGGCGAAGCATTCAAAGATCATGTCTTCGGTGATGTCGGGTTTGCGCATGACGACTCCTTTTTGATGTGCCCTATCAGTTTTTCTCGGGGCCTTATTTTTACCCTGGAATGGAACCTGGTGCATCGGGCTGGATTGATCTGTTCATGCATGAAAAGTTCCACCATCGTTGCTGCGACAAGAGGGCGCAAGAAGGCATTGGAAACGGTCCTTGCAGAAAACATCTCGTTGTCACAACGCGCGGTCGTGTTCATGGTGTCCCGGATACGCATTGAGAAGGACGTTAAAAGTGAAGATGGACTTTTCTTTCGTACAAATATTCGTACAATACGCCGTTTACGTCCGCCCGGTTCCGCGTATCGCTACGTGGCCCGGGCGGTGATTTTATCGGGTCTCCGAAAACAGAATTCAGAAGGTATTCCTACATGGTGACGATTCGCTTGTCCCGCGGTGGTGCCAAACGCCAGCCGTTCTACAGCATCGTGGTGACTGACAGCCGTAACGCGCGCGACGGTCGTAACATTGAGCGCGTCGGGTTCTACAACCCGGTCGCCCGTGGCCAGGAAGAGCGCCTGCGCATTGATCTGGACCGCGTCGATCATTGGGTCGGTACGGGCGCCCAGACCAGTGAACGCGTTGCGAAACTGATCGAAGAAGCGCGTAAGGCCGCTTAAGGCCGGCGTCAAAGTACCCCGGAATGTTGGAATTGGGCCGGATTTCCGGTCTCCACGGGGTGCGTGGTTGGGTGAAGGTGTTCTCCTACACCGAACCGCGTGAAAACATTGTCCATTACCCGGTCTGGCAGATTCGCATCGGCAACGAATGGCGGGCACTGAAGGTCGAGGATGGGCAAGCCAACGGTCGGGGCGTGATCGCAAAACTGGCGGGTATCGACGACCGCGATGCGGCGGCATCCCTGGTCGAAGCCACCATCGCGATTCCCCGCGATCAGTTGCCGCCTCTGCCGGAGGGTGAATATTACTGGGTGGACATGGAGGGTCTGCGCGTCGTCAATCTGGAAGGTGTCGAACTGGGCAAGGTCACGCATCTGTTCGATACCGGGGCCAACGAGGTGTTGGTCGTCCAGGGAGATCGGGAACGGTTGATTCCGTTCACGATTGGCGATGAAGACGGCTACGCGGTCAAGCGCGTGGATAGGGAAGCGGGCCTGATCGAGGTTGATTGGGACCCGGAGTTCTAAGTCAGGCTGATGCGTTTCGATGTCGTCAGCCTGTTCCCGGAGATGATCCGGGCGGCGTGTGAACCGGGTATCACCGGTCGAGCGCTGAGTCGGGGTCTGGTGGCGTTGTCCACCTGGAACCCGAGGGATTACACCCACGATGTGCATCGCACCGTGGATGATCGTCCCTACGGCGGTGGGCCGGGCATGTTGATGCTGGCCGGGCCGCTGGAAGCAGCGATCCGCGATGCGAAAGCGGTTGCGGATCCGGAAACGAAGGTCGCGTACCTCAGCCCGCAAGGGCGGCGCCTCGATCAGGATGCGGTACGCGAGTTAGCGACCCGGCCCGGGATGATTCTGGTCTGTGGGCGCTATGAGGGCATCGACGAACGGGTCATTGAGACCCTGGTCGATGAGGAATGGTCCCTCGGCGATTACGTGTTGAGTGGGGGAGAGCTTGGCGCGCTGGTGATCATCGACGCGATAACGCGGATGTTGCCAGGCTCACTGGGCGCCGCCGACTCGGCAGAGCAGGACTCGTTCATGGACGGCCTGCTCGATTGTCCTCATTACACCCGGCCTGAGGTGTATGAGGGGCACGCAGTCCCTGAGGTGCTGCGTGGCGGCAATCATGAGGCGATTCGTCGCTGGCGGTTGCAACAGGCACTAGGGCGCACTTGGCTGCGTCGCCCGGAGTTATTGGCGGCTCGCGAACTCAGCGATGAGGAACGCGGGTTATTGGAAGGGTTTCAGCGAGAATACGCTGCAACGATACCTGTTGATTAGTGATTTCGATTTAACGAGCGGATCGGGAATTCGCGGATTCGGGGAGCAGACATGAGCAACATCATTCAAGAGCTGGAACGGGAGCAGATGACCCGCGAAGTGCCGGATTTTGGTCCGGGCGACACCGTTGTCGTGCAGGTCAAGGTCAAGGAAGGCGATCGCGAGCGGGTGCAGGCGTTCGAAGGCGTTGTCATCGCGCGACGCAATCGTGGTTTGAACTCCGCGTTCACGGTGCGCAAGATTTCCAGCGGCACGGGCGTGGAACGTGTTTTCCAGACCTACAGCCCGGCGATTGCCGAGATCCAGGTCAAGCGCCGTGGCAAGGTCCGTCGCGCCAAGCTGTACTACCTGCGCGGTCGCGAAGGCAAGGCAGCGCGTATCAAGGAAAAGTTGGCGACTCGTTGATCGGACGCCGCTTCCGATGAAAGCAAACGGGCGTTCCACGCGAGTGGGCGCCCGTTTTGCGTTTTTGCTGGGGGTGCTCGTCCTTTTGGGGGCTGAGTCGGCCTCGGCAGCGGACGATCTCGACTCGATCCGGGAGCTGGCCCGGCAAGGCGCGCCGCAACTTGCCGAACGTCTGTTGACGCGGCACCAACCCGCGCTTCGAGATCAACCGGCCAACTGGTTCAGTTGGGAGCGGGAGCGGATAGAACTGCTGAAGCTGCAAGACCGTGGCGAAATGGTGGTGGCGCGACTCAACGAAATCCTGGCGCAACCGGTGTCCAACCCCGTGGCGGTCTGGGCGTTGGGTGAACTGGCGACTGCCCAGTTGCAGAACAAGGCCTATGAACGCGCTTTGCAAACGCTGCGCAGGCTGCTGTGGAGTGGGGCGCCGCCGGATAACGACGTGGCGCTCGGTGCATGGCAACGTCAGATTGCGCTGGCCTATCTGCGGAGCGGTAACGGGGAAGACGCAGCTCGGGTAATGGCCCGCTACATGGAGGAGGGCGAGGACAAGATCGAGGCAGCCCTTTTGCGTGCTCGTATCGCCTTGCATCTTGGTCGATTCGATGCGGTACCTGGCCTGCTGGCAGGGTTTAAGTCGGACGAGGCCGATCTACTGCGTTGGTTGGCGGTGTTGCGACTGAACGATGGTCGCCACCGTGAAGTGTTGAAAGCGGCCACGGAATTGGCGGCGCAGCTTCGATTGTCGGCGTCCGACCGTCAGCAGGCGTTGGCCTTGATGGCGGAAGCGGCGGAAGCATCCGATCATCTTCCAGGCCGAATTTCCGCTTTGGAGCGCCTCTTCGATGCGGAAGTCTTGAGTGCATCGCTGCATGGCCTGTTTCGTCTCGACCCGGATCGGCTCTGGGATGCCTATATCGCTTACGGGCGTTGGGTTGCCAATAGTTGGAAGTTGTTGGTCGGCGACGATGCCGCATGGCTACGGACTGCGCAGGCGGCCGTCACGGAGTCGCCATTTGCGGCGCGAGGTCTGTATGCCTTGTTGATGGCCGACGCAAAGGAAGCGTCGGTGCGGCGCGATTCGGCATTGGGTTTGATCGACCTGCTGGTCGAAAAAGATCAGGGAAGGCGCCTGATACTTCGTTTGTTTTCCGGGTCTCGATGGTTTTCCGATGCGGCGGCGATGCCCGTCGAACTGCGTCACCGATTGATCGATCTCGCAGTTGCCCAGAACGAGGTCGGACTGGCTGCCGGCTGGAGTGTCGGCCTGGATCAGCCCCCGGCGGATGATGTCGCGTTCGATTGGCGCCTGCGCCAAGCCCGGGTGCTGTTGTTGGGAGGGCGTTATCGTCAGGCAATCGCCTTGTTGCTCGGTTTGGTCCGGGATCCGGCCATCGCCAACACCGCCGACAGAGATCGGTTCGTGCAAGTGGTGTTCGATCTTCAGTCTGCCGATCGTCATGCGGTTGCGATTGAGTTGTTCGATACCTTGATGTCGTCTGCACAGAGCGGCAAGGAGCGACGGGAGTTATGGTACTGGATCGGAGATTCGCAGAAAGCGCTGGGTGATTCGGTGGCTGCCGCACGGGCTTATCTGGCGTCGGCGACCGATCAGGACCCTTATGCGATGGATCCCTGGGCGCAGACGGCGCGTTATCAGGCGGCAGACCAGCTGGCGGTCGCCGGACTGTATCTCGATGCTCAGGCGATCTATTTTCGACTTCTGGGGGTTACTCGCGATCCCGCCCGACGTGCCATGTTGCAAGGCCGAATTCATCAACTCCGCCTCAAGGCAAAAGGAGCGAGACCATGAGCCGGTATTCCGCAATTTTTGACAGCCCGATCGGCGCTTTGGGAATTCGTGTCCACGCAGACCGTCTCATTGGGATCGATTTTCTTGGCACGCACGAATTGACACCGCCGGAGGACCTGTTCAGCAAGCAGGTCGGGTCGCAGCTCGCGCAATATTTCCGCGATCCCAGGTTCGTTTTTGAATTGCCTTTTGACGAGCGTGGAACGGTGTTTCAGAAACGCGTGTGGCAAGCCTTGAGGCGGATTCCGTGTGGCGCACCGATCAGCTATGGCGCATTGGCGACCCAGCTGGGTACCGCCGCGCGTGCAATAGGAGGAGCGTGTCGCGCCAATCCGATACCGTTGCTCACACCCTGTCATCGGGTCGTTGCCGCGCAGGGAATAGGGGGGTTTTCGGGGGATGCAGAGGGCGGGTGGGTGGCCGCCAAGCAATGGCTGCTGGCGCACGAACGGGGAGAACGTCCGGCGTCGCGCGTTGCGCTTGCCCGGGTTGGGCGCGGATAGAACAAAGAACGTCGGGACGATTCATTGCGAATCGTCCCGACGGGTGGATTACCGCTTGGTGCTAGAACGCGACGTTGGCGCCGAACAGAATGATGTTCGAACGGGCGTTTCTGTCGGAGATGGTCACGCCTGCGGTCACGCCGTCGCCGCTGATGTTGTTGAGCGGCGCGAATCCGGCGGTGTGAATGACCTCGCCGAATAGCTTGGCGCTGGGCGTGATGAAGGTGGCGGCGCCGAAGACAAGCTGGTCCTGCTTCTCCCACGGGGCGCCGTTCGGTCCGGCGATGAAGCGGCTGAATTCGACGGAAAGATCGGTGGGTTTGTCGAACCAGTGGGTGCGATATTTTCCACCCACCCCGAAGCTGGTGACCTTGGACGCTTCGAACTGAGGAATGGTCGGGTTGAAAGTCCCTGGCCACACCTTGGTGGTCTTGGCGAATTCCGCTTCGAGCGTCAGATCGCCGTCCACATATTGGCCGTATACGTCGAATGCTCCGTTCGCTTCGGCACAGGACGAGAAGTGCGTGACCGGGAATCCTTGGCAGTAGGCGCTGCCCTTGGTGTAGGAGCCGCCAACCAGGAGCCAGGATTCATCGTCGAAACTGAAGGTGCGGTTCACGTCCACCGCATAGTTACTGAGCTTGCTCGGAACGTTGCTGCGATCGACGGGTACATTGTGTGCCCGGAACTGTGCGCCACCCTGGATGGCCATGAAATTCATGTCCCAGTCGTAGCTGTCATAACCGAGATTCAGTCCGTATGCGAGGCCACCGAAGGCGTGCCAGACCGTGTTGCTGGTGAAGGGGTTCACCGTATCCATGAGACCGAACGGAGTGTCCATCTTGCCGATCTGGGCGTAATACGGGGACTCATTTAGATTTCCCAGAATTACGTAGCCCTTGCGCATTTCAACCTGGTTGCGGTTGATGTCCGTCAGGGTGCCGGTACCGAAACTCTGCGTCGGGTTGTAGAGCATCTCCATGTAGCCGGTAATCCAGTCGCCCATGGTGCCGGTCACGCCCAATTGGGCTGAGTGGACGACGGCTTCAGAGGCTTGCGTGGTGCGCTGATTCGAGGCGGTCGGATGGCGCATCAGGTAGCCGAATTTGTCTTCGGTGTTGCTCTTCTGGATGTCCACGATCGGGGTCACGGCGCCGCTCAGAATGACCGTATTGGCCGGGATCGACCCGCTTTTGCGGCGTTCCAGGAGCAGCTTTTCCTTGCGATTGACCCAGGTGTTGGGGTCCAGCATGGCATAGGAATAATCGTGGTCGGTGCGGACCACGTTGGCGCTGCGGCTGGCTTCGCTGACCGCGCTGATGGATTCCTTCGCTTCCTGGACTGCGGTCGCGGTCTGGGTTTGCGTACTTTCCAGTTGCGCAACTCGCGCCTTCAGCTCGGCGTTTTCGGCAATCAAGGCATCGAGTTTTGCGGCAATGGCGTCCAGTGACGTTCCCGCCTGGACGGGCATGGCCAATATGCCGGCCAGGGCTGCGACAGCCCCACTTCGGTTCAGACTCATCAGGTTCCCCTCTACGTGCGTTTGAAATACCCCTCGTTTTGAGCAACAAGGGCGCGCGCGAGTATTCCCGTGAGGTGGGCCGATGTCTGTCCGTGGTTTGCGCAGTTTTCGGTAAAAGATTGTTAACGCCTTGATGGGGCGGGAATCGCCGGTGACCGCAGGCGGTCGTCGCGTCGGTTTTTGTCGGCCGCATTACCGGGCAACGGGGACGGACCGACCGCGACAAAAAACTCGTTTCCTTACCACTTGAAATCGCGCCACCCGCCACCATTTTCATCGCTCGTTTCAATCCAAGAATCACGATGGGAGAGATTTACGATGAGTGTCGAGGGCCATAAAGAGACCTTGGAATTCCAGACCGAGGTCCGCCAACTGTTGCATCTGATGATCCATTCGCTGTATTCGAACAAGGAAATCTTCCTGCGCGAGTTGGTCTCCAATGCCTCGGATGCCTGCGACAAGCTGCGTTTTGAAGCTTTGAGCGACGATGCCTTGTTCGAGAACGATTCGGATCTGCGCATCGAAGTCGAATTCGATAAGGATGCGAGTACCGTGACCATTCGGGACAACGGCATTGGCATGGATCGTCAGGAGGTCATCGACAATATCGGCACCATTGCCAGCTCCGGCACCCGCAAATTTCTGGATTCTCTCTCCGGCGATCAGAAGAAGGATGCCCAGCTCATCGGTCAGTTCGGCGTCGGTTTCTATTCCTCGTTCATCGTTGCCGATACGGTCACCGTCACCACTCGTCGCGCCGGCATGGGGGCGGAACACGGTATCCGCTGGACTTCCAAAGGCGAGGGCAGCTTCGAACTGGAGACGGTCGAGAAGCCCGAGCGCGGTACCGAGGTCGTGTTGCACCTGAAGGAAGAGGAAGGTGAGTTCCTCGATGCGTGGCGCCTGCGCAACATCATTCACAAATATTCCGAACACATTTCCCTGCCGATCCGCATGCAGAACATGCGCGAGGAAGGCGAGGGTGACGACAAGGAAACCGTGATCGAGTGGGAGACGGTAAACAGTGCGTCGGCCATCTGGACGCGATCGAAGTCCGAGATCAGCGACGACGACTATCAAGCCTTCTATAAGCATGTTTCCCATGATTTCGAGGATGCCCTGACCTGGAGCCACAATCGGGTCGAAGGCAATCAGAGCTATACCTCGCTGCTCTATCTGCCGAAGCGCGCTCCGTTCGATCTTTGGGATCGCGATCGCCAGACCGGGATAAAGCTTTACGTGCGGCGGGTGTTCATCATGGACGATGCCGAACATCTGATGCCACAGTACCTGCGCTTCGTGAAGGGTGTAATCGACTCGGATGATCTGCCGCTCAACGTTTCACGCGAGATCCTGCAGCACAATCGCATGATCGACACCATTCGTGGCGCCTCGGTGAAGCGCGTCCTCGGCATGCTGGAATCCATGGCCAAGGACGAACCGGAGCAATATTCGGCGTTCTGGCGTCAGTTCGGGCGGGTACTCAAGGAAGGCCCGGGCGAAGACTTTGCGAACAAGGAACGCATCGCCAAGCTGTTGCGTTTCGCCTCCACCCAGGACGGCGCCAAGGACCAGAAGGTCAGCCTGGAGGAATACGTCGCGCGCATGAAGGACGGTCAGGAGAAGATTTACTTTGTGACCGCCGACAGCCATGCCGCAGCGGCCAACAGCCCGCATCTGGAAGTCTTCCGCAAGAAGGGGATCGAGGTGCTGCTGCTTACCGATCGGGTCGATGAGTGGCTGGTTTCGCATCTCAACGAATTCGACGGCAAGGCGCTTCAGTCCGTGGCCAAGGGTGACCTCGATCTGGGCGAGCTCGATGATGCGAACGACAAGGAGAATGCGGAAAAAGTCGCCGAGGAGAATAAGGACTTCCTTAGCCGCGTCGGTGACGTGCTGTCCGAGAAGGCCCAGGAAGTGCGACTGAGTCATCGTCTGACCGAATCGCCGTCCTGCATCGTGCTCAATGACTTCGACATGGCAATGCATATGCAGAGGCTGATGAAGGAAGCCGGACACGATCTGCCGAGCAGTAAGCCCACGTTGGAACTGAATCCGGATCACGGCTTGGTGCAGCGTCTCAAGGCCACCGACAGCGATGAGGCTTTCAAGGACATCGCCGAAGTGCTGTTCGACCAGGCCATGCTCAGCGAGGGGGGACAGCTTGAAGACCCCGCTGGCTTCGTGCGCCGTATGAACAAGCTTCTGGCCGGCTGATCGTCGCACGCGTGCGTAACGACAAGGGCCGACAATGTCGGCCCTTGTCGTTTCTAACGATTGATCTGAAACGATCCCGCATTGGAAATGCGGAATTCAGCTTAGTAGGGTTTGGTTTCCACAGAAGAAATCAGAGGAGCCAAGCCATGTCGAATGAAGTGAAACGGGTCAAGGATGAGGCAACGGGTAAAGAGGGCGCATATCGGGTCGTTGACGAAAACACCGTGGTCATTGTCGACCCGGACAGTCTGGATGAGATCATGCGCATCGAAGTACAGGGTGACGACGTCAATATCACTCGGGCCGAGACCGCCTCCGACATGCTGTTCAATTCGTTTGCATCCCGGGGATGGAACGATTCAGGCGCGGTAGGGCGCTGCGTGAAGGGCTGTACCTTGCAGGGACGTGGCGCGGAATGTGTGGTGATCTGCGCGATCACCAACGGCGGTGAGTGGGGTTGATTCCCAGCGCACGTAATTAACGGACGAGGGCCGGCGATTGCCGGCCCTCGTCGTTTTCAGATGCCTCTCAAGCGCGCTGCTTTTCGCGAATCTCGTCGAGCGTCTTGCAATCGAAACACAGGGTTGCGGTCGGGCGGGCTTCGAGGCGGCGAATGCCGATCTCCACGCCGCAGGATTCGCAATAACCGTATTCACCGGTATCCAGATCCTTCAGAGATTCGGCAATCTTTTTCAGCAACTTGCGCTCACGGTCGCGGGTGCGCAGTTCGAGGCTGAATTCTTCTTCCTGAGTGGCGCGATCCGCCGGGTCCGGATGGTTCGCGGCGTCGTCCTGCATGTGATGCACGGTGCGATCGACTTCTTCCATCAGCTCACGTTTCCAACCCATGAGGATGTTGCGGAAGTGCTCGACTTGAGCGGGATTCATGTACTCCTCGCCGTCCTTCTCCTCGTAAGGGGTAAAGCTGGCGGAAGAAACGTCATTGGCCATTCGCCTTCTCCTGAATGGGCTAGCAAATATGCGGATTCGAGGCAGCGCGCTTTTCTATCAGACCCGGGCGGGTGGGGCAAGCAAGATACGCCCCATCATTGATTTCCGGTCAAAAAAACCGCGATCCGCTGCGATTGCAGGCAAATCATGATGGGTTTTTCGCAGTGCCCTCAGGCTATCCTCGCCGCGCTTTTCAGCGTTCCTGTTATGTCGCCCAGAGGTGGAAATGTCCGAGCTCAAAGCCCTGTTGTTTGATGTGGACGGCACGCTTGCCGATACCGAACGCGATGGTCATCGCGTCGCCTTCAATCGCGCCTTTGCCGATGCCGGTCTGGACTGGTATTGGTCGGTGGAGCTGTACGGACAGTTGCTGGCCGTGACCGGTGGCAAGGAACGCATCAAGCATTTCCTGGCCGGTCATCGACCGGATTTCCAGGCGCAAGGGGATCTCGACAGCTTCGTTGCGGGTCTGCACAAGGCCAAGACCGCGCATTACACCGCCATGCTTGCCGACGGCGCGGTGCAGTTGCGACCAGGAGTCCGTCGTCTGCTTGAGGAGGCGCGCGCGGCGGGTTTGCGGCTTGCCGTGGCGACCACGACCACCCCGGAGAATGTTTCCGCCCTGTTGACGCATAGTCTGGCCGAAGACGGATTGGATTGGTTCGAGGTGATTGCGGCAGGCGATATTGTCCCGGCAAAGAAACCGGCCCCGGATATCTATCTCTGGGCGATGGCGACGATGGGCCTCAAGCCGGACGAGTGTCTGGCTTTCGAGGATTCGAAGAACGGGGTCCGTTCTTCTACCGGTGCCGGACTGACCACGCTGGTTACCGTCAACGGATACACCGAGAACGAGGATTTGAGTGGCGCCGCTGTCATTCTGGATCAACTCGGGGAGCCGGGGACACCATTCAAAGTGCTGGCCGGCGATGTATTGGGTGCCGATCATGTGACCCTGGATTTCCTGCGGCAGCTCCATGCGGCGAGCCACGGTTGATACCCCCCGGGGTTTTCAGCGCATGATTGGCCCCTTGATCCAATATCCTCTTCTGTCTCGCACGTCCTCGATTTCCGGTTTATGAGCCAACCCAGCCGTATCGCAGAACGCATGGATGCCATTGCGCCATTCCACGTCATGGATTTGCTGGCGCGGGCGAGGCGCATGGAGCGGGACGGACGCTCGATCGTCCATATGGAGATTGGCGAACCGGACTTCCCAACGCCCGGGCCGATCATCGCTGCGGGGCGTCAAGCGCTTGCGGAAGGTCGCACGCATTACACCCCGGCCTTGGGCTTGCCCGCGTTACGCGAGGCGATCGCCAGCTACTACGCAACCCGGTACGGCGTGGAAATCGACCCGGACCGCGTGGTGGTGACGCCCGGCGCATCCGGTGCGTTGCACCTGTTGCTGGCGGTGCTGGTCGATCCGGGTCGCAAGGTCCTGCTTAGCGATCCGGGGTATCCCTGTAATCGTCATCTGGTCCGTCTGGTGGATGGCGTACCGGTGTCCATACCCGTCGAAGCGGAGGGCGGTTATCAACTTGGCCCGGCGCACATCGCCGCGTATTGGGATGCGCAAACCGTCGCGGCAATGGTTGCCTCTCCGTCGAACCCCACCGGCACAATATTGGGGCAGGCCGAGCTGAGCGATCTAGCGAAGGCGGTGTTTGCGCGGGATGGGCATCTGATCGTCGATGAGATTTATCACGGTCTGGTTTACGGCCCGCATCCGCCCACCGCTTTGTCGGTGTCGGATGACATCTTCGTCATCAACAGTTTTTCCAAGTATTTCGGTATGACCGGCTGGCGTCTGGGCTGGCTGATTGCCCCTCAGGCCTACATCCCGGCACTCGATCGGCTGGCGCAGAACCTGTTTCTGGCGGCGCCCACGCCGGCCCAATATGCGGCCCTTTCCGCCTTCGGTAACGAGACGATGGCGATCATGGAGGCGCGGCGGGCGGAATTTCAGCAGCGGCGCGATTACCTATTGCCGGCATTGCGGAAGATCGGCTTCGCTATCGACGCCGAACCGGCGGGGGCGTTCTATCTCTACGCCAAGGCATCGCGCTTCACGGATGACAGTTTTACCTTGGCAAATCGTTTGCTCGACGAGGTGGGCGTTGCCGTTACCCCAGGGATCGATTTCGGCACGCATCGAGCCCATGAATACCTGCGTTTCGCTTACACGACGACCATGCCGAAACTGGAGGAGGGGGTGGCCCGGCTTGCTGCATTCCTGAAATAGCGGGATGCGCCGGAACGGGTATCCGGCCCTGGGGTCTACTTTCGCGCAGTGCCAATGCCGTGTTCGTGGGCGAAATCGAGCATGCGCTGGATTGAATGGACGGCGCGTGCGCCAACGCCCGGGTCTACGTGAATCTCGTTGCGACCGGTTTCAAGCGTATCGGCAAGATTGGCCAGACCGTTCATTCCCATCCACGGACAATGCGCACAGCTGACACAGGTTGCCCCCTCTCCGACTGTGGGGGCTTCGATGAGCGTCTTGTGCGGGGCCAGTTGGCGCATTTTGTAGAAGATGCCCCGGTCGGTAGCGACGATAAATTTGTCGGCATCGATGTCCCGAACGGCATTGATCAGCGCCGTGGTGGAGCCGACCACGTCGGCGAGCCGCCAGACCGGTTCCGGCGATTCCGGATGCACCAGTATCTTGGCGTCCGGATGCTGCTTCATCAGGTCCTCCAGTGCGTTGGCGCGAAAAGCCTCATGCACCACGCAGGATCCGCCCCACATGAGCATGTCGGCGCCGGTCATGCGTTGCACATAGTTTCCGAGATGTTTGTCCGGAGCCCAGAGGATCTTTTTGCCTTGGGCGTGCAGATGTTCGACGATTTTCAGGGCAATGCCGGAGGTGACCATCCAGTCCGCACGCGCCTTGACTTCGGCGCTGGTGTTCGCATAGACGACGACGGTGCGATCCGGATGCGCGTCGCAAAAGGCGCTGAACTCCGGTGCCGGGCAGCCGAGGTCCAGCGAGCATTGCGCATCCAGCGTCGGCATCAGTACGCGCTTTTCCGGACTCAGGATTTTTGCGGTTTCGCCCATGAAACGGACGCCCGCCACGACCAGCGTGGTGGCAGGGTGGTCCCGCCCGAAACGCGCCATTTCCAGTGAATCCGAAACGCAGCCCCCGGATTCCTCGGCAAGGTACTGCAGATCGTCATCGGTGTAGTAATGGGCGACCAACACCGCATTGCGCTCGCGAAGCAGACGACGACAACGATCGAGCAGGGCGCTTCGATCGGCTGGGCGAAGCGGCGGGATTTGCGGCGCACGCAGGGCTTGCGCTGCAATCTCGGCGGACAGACGCGCCGGAATGAGGTCGGCAGTGTTGGTCATCGAATCAGGCGATCTTTGGGCGGAACGTGCATTTTACCGAATGCCGGCGCGGTAGAGGTGCAACGATTGCAGAGGGAGATAAACCCGTTTCCCAGCGTCAGTCCGGCGAACGCTTTTGGACAATCTCAGCTTCCGGGTGGTGGTTCAGGATCATCGCCACGACATCGCGAACACGACGTACCGGCACATCGACAAGCATCAGAAGGTCACCCTGATCGATCCGCTCCTGGAAAGGCTCCAGCTCATGATTCGGAACATCTTTGGCAACCAGACCAGCCACCACGGCACCGAACCCGGCGCCGATACAGGTGCTGGCCACCATTGCGATCCAGCCGATCTGAAGATCAGCCGGAGGAAAGAAATGCGCCAGCAGGCTGCCGATCAGACCCGCACCGCCGCCTGTGATCAGACCCCATTCAATGCCGTAAACAAGATCGCTGCGTTGCAATAAGGTTGCTTGCCGGAATGCGCTCAGGTCGTACCGATGTCCCGCCACAACATGAATGTGTGCTTCGGAAATTTTTGCCCCTTCAAGTTCCGCGCAGATGGCATGGCAGGACTCAAGAGACGGAACGAGGAATTGGAGGCGTTGTTTCATGGCGATCGGTTGCCGGACAACGATGCTTGGCGCACCTTCCCGACGCAATATATGCGAAATGGCCGAATCTGCCGTGATGTTTATGTTGAAAGCCGCGCCATCGATCCGGCGTTGGGATGTTGTATATAAAAAATATCTGCAATTACTTATATTTAGATAAGCATTAACCAAAACTTTACCTGTATCAATAAATTCCTCTAGGATGGCCGCACCCGACCAGATCGGGCTAGAAAAAACCACCAAACGGGAATGCTCTGGGAGGAGTCATGACTCATAAATTGTTCAAAGCGAGCGCGGTGACGGCGGCCAGCCTGTTGTGCCTTGGCCTGTCCGGTACCGTAAATGCGGGTGCCTCAGGCGCCATGCTCGGCAACACCTGCGCGGGTTGCCACGGCACTCATGGTGTCAGCGCCGGTGCTGCACCGTCCTTGAAAGGACTTCCGGTCGATTATCTGAAGCAGGCGATGCATGACTTCAAGTCGGACAAACGCCCCGCCACCATCATGAACCGCATTGCCAAGGGCTACAGCGACGCCGACATCGACGCGATGGCAGCCTATTTCGGCGGCATGAAATAAGAGGGAGCAATAACAATGTCCAACATGAAACGTCGTGAATTTATCAAGGTTGCCGGCGCTGCGGGCGCGGCGACCGGTTTGGGTCTGATGGGTATGCCGATGAAGGCGGCGGCCGGCGGCGGCCACGTCATCGTGATCGGTGGCGGCTACGGTGGCACCATCGCGGCCAAGTACATCCGGATGGCAGATGCCGGGATCAAGGTCACCTTGATTGAGCAGAACCGTACCTACCACAGCTGTCCGTTCTCCAACACCGTCATCGGTGGCTTGAACGACATCGGTTTCATCGAACACACCTATGACGGCCTCGCTTCCAAGCATGGCGTAAATATCGTTCATGACACCGTCACCGGTATCGATGCGGCCAAGCGCACCGTGACCACGGTCAGCGGCAGCACCATGAGCTATGACCGTCTGGTCGTGTCGCCGGGTATCGACTTCCGTTACGACACCATTGAAGGTTACGACGAGAAGGCTTCCTGGCAGGTCCCGCATGCGTGGAAGGCCGGCCCGCAGACTTCGCTGCTGCGCGCTCAGTTGGAAGCCATGCCCAACGGCGGCACCTTCGTGATTGCGACGCCGCCGAACCCGTTCCGCTGCCCCCCTGGGCCGTACGAACGTATCTCTCTGGTCGCCAATTACTTCAAGAACCACAAGCCGAATTCCAAGATCGTGGTCCTGGATTCCAAGGACAAGTTCTCGAAGCAGGGCCTGTTCACGGCTGGTTGGACCAAGCATTACGGCTACGGCACTGACGACAGCATGATCACCTGGGTATCCAAGGCGAACGACGGCACTGTGAAGGCGGTAGATGCTGACAAGCGCGTTGCCATCACCGAATTCAGCGAACATCAGGCGGACGTGTTGAACGTCATCCCGGCGCAGAAGGCGGGTCACATTGCGCATGTTGCCGGTCTGGTTGACGACTCCGGTTGGTGTCCGGTGGATCACAAGACTTTCGAGTCCACGATTCATCCGAACATTCATGTCATCGGTGACGCCTCCATCGCCTCTCCGCTGCCGAAGTCCGGATATGCCGCGAACTCGGAAGCCAAGGTCTGTGCCGCCGCCGTCGTTGACCTGATGAATGGTCGTGATGTCGGGACCCCGGCTTGGGTCAACACCTGTTATTCCCTGGTCACCCCGAACCACGGCATTTCTGTGGCGATGGTTTATGACTACACCGCCGACGGAAAGATCGGCAAGGTGAAGGGCTCTGGCGGTCTGACTCCGGCCGATGGCAATAATCAGATGGAAGCCATCTACGCGCAGAGCTGGTACGCGAACATCATGAGTGACATGTTCAGCGGTACCTGATTGCAATCGTTGCGTTAGTCCCGTTTGGGATGAGAGCCCGTACTCGAAAGAGTACGGGCTTTTTTATATCAATAAGTTAATTAACTTTATTAAAGTAATTACCTGCCTGTTTTCTGGATTCTGACCTGGGATTGACACAGGGTTCTCGGAACCACGGGCGGTCGTCCTGCGAGAATTTCCAATTCGCTCACACGCCTGCGTGGGCGAAAAAAACGGCGACCCTCAGGCCGCCGTTTTCTGTTGACACAGCTGTTTGAAAGCGTGCCGATTCGCGTTTCCGGCTTACGCCGCGAGCTTGCGCAACACGTAGTGCAGGATGCCGCCGTTGAGGTAGTACTCGACCTCGTTGGGGGTATCGATACGCACGCGGGCGGCGAAGGTCTTGACGCTGCCGTCCGGGGCGGTGGCGGTGACCGTGACCGACTTCGCGGAACCGTCGCCCAAGCCGACGATGTCGAAGGTCTCGTAGCCGCTGAGGCCGAGGCTTTCGGCGGTGTCGCCGTCGTTGTACTGCAACGGCAGCACGCCCATGCAGACCAGGTTGGTGCGGTGGATGCGCTCGTAGGACTCGGCGATGACGGCCTGCACGCCGAGCAGACGCGGGCCCTTGGCGGCCCAGTCGCGCGAGGAGCCGGAGCCGTATTCCTTGCCGGCCAGCACGATCGCCGGGACGTTGTCGGCCTGGTACTTCATCGCGGCGTCGTAGATCGACATCGGTTCATTGGAGGGCTGGTGCAGGGTCACGCCGCCTTCGGTGCCCGGCGCCATCAGATTGCGCAGGCGGATGTTGGCGAAGGTGCCGCGCATCATGACCTCGTGGTGACCGCGACGCGCGCCGTAGGAGTTGAAGTCCTTGGGGGCGACGCCACGACCTTGCAGGTACTTGCCGGCGGGGGAGTCGGCCTTGATGTTGCCGGCCGGGGAGATGTGGTCGGTGGTGACCGAATCGCCCAGCTTGGCGAGGGCGCGGGCGCCCTTGATGTCCAGATCGCCACCCAGTTCGACTTCCTTGGACATGCCGGTGAAGTAGGGCGGGTTGGCGATGTAGGTGGAGTCGTCCTCCCAGCCGAACAGGTCGCCGGCCGGGCTGGCGAGGGTCTGCCAGCGGGTCTCGCCGGCGAACACGTCCTGATAGGACTCGGTGAACTGCTTGTTGGTGACGTTGGCGGCGACCGCCTCCGCGACCTCGTGCTGGGTCGGCCAGATGTCCTTCAGGTAGACGTCGTTGCCGGCGCTGTCCTGGCCCAGCGGTTCGCTGGTCAGGTCCAGGTCCATGCGCCCGGCGATCGCGTAGGCGACCACCAGCGGCGGCGAGGCCAGGTAGTTCATGCGCACTTCGGCATGCACGCGGCCTTCGAAGTTGCGGTTGCCGGACAGCACGGAGGCGACCGACAGGTTGCCCTCGGCGATCGCCTTGGAGACCTCGGCCGGCAGCGGGCCGGAGTTGCCGATGCAGGTGGTGCAGCCGTAGCCGACGACGTGGAAGCCGAGCTCCTTGAGCGGGCCCATCAGCTCGGCGCCTTCGAGGTAGTCGGTGACCACGCGCGAGCCGGGGCCGAGCGAGGTCTTGACCCACGGCTTGGCGAGCAGGCCGCGTTCACGCGCCTTCTTGGCGACCAGGCCGGCGCCGATCATCACCGACGGATTGGAGGTGTTGGTGCAGGAGGTGATCGCGGCGATGACCACGGCGCCATCGTCGATCTCGACGTCCTGGCCGTTGATGGTGGCCTTGACCGGGCCCTTGGAGGTGATGCCGCGCTCGGCGTGCATCGCGTCCTTGGCCTGCACGAAGCCGGCGGAGGCGTTCTTCAGGGTGACGCGGTCCTGCGGGCGCTTGGGGCCGGCCAGGCTCGGCTCGATGGTCGACATGTCGAGGCTCAGGGTCTCGGAGTAGTCGGCCTCGAAGGCGTCGTCGCGCCACATGCCCTGGGTCTTGGCGTAGGCCTCGACCAGCGCGACCTGGTCGGCGGCGCGGCCGGTCAGCGTCAGGTAGTTCAGGGTCTCGTCGTCGATCGGGAACAGGCCGCAGGTGGCGCCGTATTCCGGGGCCATGTTGGCGATCGTGGAGCGGTCGCCCATCGGCAGCGAGGCGATGCCCGCGCCGTAGAACTCGACGAATTTGCCGACCACGCCGTGCTTGCGCAGCATCTCGACAATGGTCAGCACCAGGTCGGTGGCGGTCGCGCCTTCCGGCAGCTGGCCGGTCAGCTTCATGCCGACGACCTTGGGGATCAGCATGGACACGGGCTGGCCGAGCATGGAGGCCTCGGCTTCGATGCCGCCGACGCCCCAGCCGAGCACGCCCAGGCCGTTGACCATGGTGGTGTGCGAGTCGGTGCCGACCAGGGTGTCCGGGTAGGCCTGGAGCACTTTATTTCCGTCTGGGCCGCCGTTGGCCTGCGCCATGACCACGCGGGCGAGGTATTCGACGTTGACCTGATGGACGATGCCGGTGTCCGGCGGCACGACCTTGAAGTTGGAGAAGGCCTTCTGGCCCCACTTCAGGAAGGCGTAGCGTTCCTGGTTGCGCGCGTATTCGATCTCGGCGTTCTCGCCGAAGGCGCTGTCGGTGCCGAACTTGTCGACCTGCACGGAGTGGTCGATGACCAGCTCGGCCGGCTGCAGCGGGTTGATCTTCTCCGGGTCGCCACCGAGCGCGCGCATCGCGTCGCGCATCGCGGCCATGTCCACGACCGCCGGCACGCCGGTGAAGTCCTGCATCAGCACGCGCGCCGGGCGGTACTGGATCTCGCGATCGGGTTCGGCCTGCGGGTCCCAGTCGGCGAGGGCCTGGATGTCGTCCTTGGTGACGGTGATGCCGTCTTCGTTGCGGAGCAGGTTCTCCAGCAGGATCTTGGTCGCGAACGGCAGGCGGGCGGCGTTCGACAGGGCATCGAGGCGGAAGATTTCGTAGGACTTGCCGGCGACATCGAGCGTCGCGCGGGCGTTGAAGCTGTTGCTCATGGGCAGGGATACTCCGGGATGGGGGGCTCGGGGCGCGGAGCCGAGGTCGAGCACACGACGCGCGGGAGCCGCGATTATCCCCAAATCAGACCAATATCGATAGCTCGGGTGCGGTCAGGCGTGACCGAGCATTGCGGTGGCTGTGTTGATCAGGGCCCGGCGTTCGAACAGCAGACGCCACCGGCTTCCGCCACATTGCCGCCATAGCACCGCAGAGCGCATTCCTGCGAGTAACAAGGCGCGAATTGCGTTCTTATTGCGCACGTTTTCGAGATGAACGGGTTCGCCAAATACATTGATGCGGGGGGAGAGCGTGCTGATGGTGTTGACGTAGAGATCGGCGAGGCGGGCCAGGACGTTCTCATGCGTCATCCCGAAATAACGCACCTGATCGGCGCTGTCGGAAATTCCGGAACCGATGCGATCCAGAAGGGAGACGTGCTTACCGAGTTTACCTTCGAGTTGCACCAAGGTCATCGCGTAGCGGGTGATCTCGCGGTGCTTTCCAGTTGATATGGCCTCCAACATGGTGCGAAGACCGCGCTGCAAAGCGACGTGCGCGGGAAGATTGTCCCCCGCATAAATCGCCACCACGCTTTCCGATTCCTGCCGGAACACGCTGCCGATCAGTGTTGCCATTTCCGACTCCACGGTATCGCCACGACGTGCGATCTGGTCCACAAGCGAGGCAGCTTGATATATGCCAGCGAGGGCGAGTGTACGGTGTTCCAGGGTGTGCAGGTCTTTCATCGGCGTCGCGTCGGTGCGGAGGAGGGAGGATTAATCCTGTTCGGTCGGGGAAAATCTACCAATCATGGGTGTTTGACCGCCTGATTCCTTGATCGGGGTCTCGAACGCAAGTTATCGATAATTAATAATTAGATTTTAATAAAAAACTTATTCTTGTCCCAAACTCTCCGACATGACCTATAACGCTATGAGAGGTTGGCACGGCTTTCGCTGTGTCCTGACTGGAACGATCCAGAGCAGCTTGAAAAATAATGGAATTTGGTCTTCCCTGATTGCGGATTGCATTGACTCGGATTGCAATCTGAAGCGCTCCGGAATTCGCCTCGTTCATTACCGAATTCTGCATTGATTTTGGTAGTGGGCATTCTTTAGCATCCAAGCGAGTGAACCCATCCTGAGACCGGATTAATAACTGGTTATGGGGGCTCTTCACGGTTATTCAAACGACCAACAAAGGTAGGTACACAACAATGAAGACGTTCAAGCACGCAATCGCCACGGCGGTTTCGGTTGCCGCGCTTCTCGGGAGCCTGGGTCTGGCGCCGATGAGCGTCAGCGCCGCTGACGAAGCCTCCAGTGTCGAGAAGGGCAAAGAAGTTGCGTTCGATCGCAAAAAGGGCAACTGCCTGGGCTGTCACGCCATCGCCGGCGGCGACCTGCCGGGAAACATCGGACCACCGCTGATTGCGATGAAGGCGCGTTACCCGGATCGCCAGAAGCTGTACGACCAGATCTATGACGCCACCAAGCGCAATCCGAATTCGGCCATGCCGCCGTTCGGTCGTCACAAGGCGCTGAGCGATCAAGAGATTTCGGATATCACCGATTTCATCTGGACCCTGTAACGCGGCGAACGCGACCTAACCCATCAGAGGTAAAAATATGAAAACCATGCGGATTCTGACCGCGGCTGCGGTCGTCGGTGCTCTGCTCAGCGCACCGGTCATGGCAGGCAATGTCGATCCGGCTGCCGATTTGAAGGCGGTGCGTGATTACTTTGCCAAGAAGTTCCCGGAGACCCCGTTCAACGATTACATCAATGGTGTCTACTCCATCGATCCTGCATCCCGTGCGCAATGGGAAGCCATCGAAGAGTTCCCGCCCTACGAGCCGAACATCGACAAGGGCGATGAGCTGTTCCACACCGCGTTTGCCAACGGCAAGTCACTGGCTGACTGCTTCCCGGGCTATGAAAACGGCGTTCGTCAGAACTATCCGTTCTTCGATAAGGCGACCAAGCAGGTCATTACCCTGGAACTGGCCATCAACCAGTGCCGTGAAGCCAACGGCGAAAAGCCGCTGGGCTACAAGAAGGGTGCGATTGCCGATATTTCTGCCTATCTCGCGTTCAAGTCCCGTGGCAAGAAGTTCGATGTCAAGGTCGAAGGTGCGGATGCCCTGGCTTGGTACAAGCGCGGTCGTGACCACTTCCTGGCCAAGCGCGGTCAGCTGAACTTGGCTTGCGCGGACTGCCACGTCTACAACGCCGGCAACTACGTCCGCGCGGATCTGTTGTCTCCGGCTCTTGGGCACGTCACCCATTTCCCGGTGTACCGCTCCAAGTGGGGCGAGCTGGGCACGCTGCATCGTCGTTACGGCGGCTGCAACAAGCAGGTCCGTGCCAAGCCGTTCAAGGCCCAGAGCGAGGAATATCGCGCGCTGGAGTTCTTCCACACCTATTTGAGCAACGGCCTGGAAGTCAACGGCCCCGGCGCTCGTAAGTAAGCGGACAATAGCGAGGAAATAACATGAAACAGCGTTCCCTTAAGAAGGCCGTACTGCTGGGCAGCGCCCTGTCTCTGGCTGCCTTGGCGGGTCACAGCATGGCGTCCGACGATGCCGCCCCGAAGGTTGATCCGGCGGCACAGGCGTTTGCGGAAGCCAGCGCGGCTGCGGAAGCGGAGATCAAGAAAGCAGGTAGCACCGGCTTTGAATGGCGTGATACCGCCAAGTTCCTGGAAGACGCGGACAAGATCGCGAAGGAAGGGGATATTGGCAAGGCCATGAAGCTGGTTGCCAAGGCCAAGCAGCAGGCCGAGTTGGCTCAGAAACAAGCGGCGGATCAGGCCAATCCAACCTGGCATTTCTGATTCCCGTTTGGTCGTGCAGCCGAGGATGTCGCTCGGTCGTTTCAGAAAAGCCCTGCGTTCATACGCGGGGCTTTTTTGATTCAGATCATGGAGCGGGATTCGAGTAATTGGGACGATACGCATCAAAGGCGGCTGATTTCAGTCGGCCTTTGTTCTCGTCCAAGGATTCGGGTGATCTTCAGGCCGTGATCAGGACGATGTCCACCGGTCTGTAGCCATTTCTCAACTCCGCTGGTTTTCCGGCGCTCTGTAGTCCAGAGCGCCGTTTTTTTGTTTTTGATTCCGTTGAGCGACCTTGTCCGGCTCAACACGGGGCCTTATCGGATCGGTTGATAGTGTAGCGCGAGCCAGACGGTCGCCTCATTTCGGTCGGTGGCGTCGACACGATGCAGCCGATGAGCGGGTAGCCGTAGGTGATCTCCCGGCGAGAGGCGGATGCGCTCGTCGGGGTCGATGAACTGAATTTCAGCGCTTCCAGTCAGAAGAATCACCCATTCATCCCATTCCTGATCGTAAAACGTCCCGACGGGCGTCGCGTGGCCGGTGGAGACGATTCGCTCCAGGCGAAAGGTGTCGCTTTGGAGGAGTGTGTCGAACTGTTCCTCGCCGAAACGATCGCTGGCGCACAGGTTGGCGAAAAGATTATTGATGTCCATTGGGTTACTAATTCGTTGTTTTTAGGTGTAAAAAGGCGATAAGCACATCCGGATACGTAGTTCATGCGTAACAACATGTCATGAATCCAGTGTTATTTATCAGCCACGGTGCGCCAAACATCGTATTGCGCGACACCCCGCACGGTGAGTTCCTCCGTGACCTTGGGCGCTCCTTGCCACGTCCACAGTCGGTGATCGTGCTTTCGGCGCACTGGTCTGCGCCAAACCCGATCGTAGGCAGTGCGCCGCGTCCGACGACAATCCATGACTTCTCCGGGTTTCCGCCTGAGCTTTCATCCAGACGGTACGACGCGCCGGGCGATTCCCAACTGGCGGTCCGATTGTGCGATCACCTGCGTAAATCAGGCATGTCTGCGGAATGCGACCCGCAGCGGGGACTTGATCATGGTGTATGGACCACGCTCAGCCTCATGTATCCGGAAGCGGATGTCAGGGTGGTCCCTGTGGCGCTGCCGGTGCATTGGCCACCTTCGCGACTCATGCAATTTGGGCAGGTGCTGGGAGAGGCGCGCACCGCGAAGGTCATGATTGTGGCGACCGGGGGGCTCGTCCATAACCTGAGCGCCTTGAGCAAGCCGGGGGCGTCGCCGGAGGCATGGGCGAGTGGGTTTGCGGAATGGATGATCGATACGGTGACCCAGGATCGGCGCGAGCGTGTGGACGATTATCGAAATCAGGCGCTGTTCGCGGAACGGGCACATCCGACCGATGAGCATCTTCTACCTTTGTTTGTGGCCTGGGGCGCGGCGCGCGCCGGGGGCGAAGTGCTCCACGAGGGATTCGATTACGGCAATCTGGGCATGCACGCCTTCGCGTTTTGGGACTGACCGATCGCTAGGGCCGAGCCCAAAACCTCATGCATTGGCGTCAAGATTGCGGATCGCCACGGCTTCGATGTCATCATCGGGCTCGAATCCGAGCACCTGACCGTAGAACGACAATTCCGCTTCCAAGGTGCGAATGAGGGTCTCTGCGCGGCGGAAACCATGGGCCTCGCCTTCAAACGTGAGATAGGCAACCGGCAGCCCTTTGCGCACGAGTGCGTTGACCATGTCTTCGGCCTGATTCGGCGGCACGACCTTGTCGTCCAGACCTTGAAAGAAGATCACCGGGGCCGCGAGTTGTGCCACATGTTCAAGCGGAGAACGCGCCCGGTATAAGGCCTCACCCTCTGGCCAGGGTGCTACCAGCCGATCGATGTATCGTGCCTCGAATTTGTGCGTGTCACGCGCGAGCGCTGAGAGATCACCGATGCCGTAATAGCTGGCCCCGGCGCGGAAAAACCGGTGGAAGGTCAGGGCGGCAAGTGCCGTGAATCCCCCAGCACTGCTGCCGCGAATCAGACACCGGTTGGCATCGGCGCGTCCTGCCGCGATCAAATGTCGTGCCGCATTGATGCAGTCCTCAACGTCGGCGATGCCGGCTTCGCCGTGGAGCGCCTCGCGATAGCGCCGACCGTAGCCCGTGCTGCCGCGATAATTGACATCAACCAAGGCAAATCCCCGGCTGGTCCAGAACTGGATCTGAGGATTCAGGGCGGTACTGGTCGCGGCAGTCGGGCCTCCGTGGATTTTTACGATCAACGGTGGGGCCTCGTTCGGCAGAGGCGCGAAGTCGGCATGGGTTGGCGGGTAATAGAACGCGTGCGCCATCGCCTTGCCACTGGCGAAACTGAATGCTTCGGGTATGGCGATCATGGCGGTCTCGAGTCCCGCGCTGCCGCCGTGCGCAAGTCGCTGATGGCGACCGTCACGAACGTCGATCTCGATGATGCCGGGAAGGCAATCGGCGGCTGCGGCAAGCAACCAGACCTGATCGCCACCGACTCGCAGTTCCTGGATGTCGTCGTAGGGCAGGTCGTAATCATGGTGGCCATCGGCATCGATGCGGGTCAGATGCCAGCGACCGTCGCGGCTGTAACAGGCGACGATGTCGCCGTGCGCCGTGAAGCCGTATGCGCTCATGCCAAATACCCATTGTGGGCGGCCGAATTCGGCGTTCATGGGGCAAAGCGGGGTCTGGCGCTGGGCGTCGATCCGGTAAAGGTTCCACCAGTCGCTGCGGTCGGAAACGAAATGAAGCTGACCTTCGGGCGACCATTGCGGCTGGAAGATGGACTCCTCCGGCCCGCCGGCGACCTGACGAGCATTTTGCGGCAGTCCGGATGCGTCGATGTCTGCCAGCCAGAGCGCGGTGGCATCCCACGGCATGTCGGGATGATTCCAGCTCAGCCAGGCCAGTTGCCGACCATTGGGTGAGAACACCGGGCTGGCGTAGAAGTCCGCACCGTCGATCAGGGTGGTTAGCGTGCCGTCCGGGGCAATCGCGACGATCGCGTTCGCCGGTTCGTGGTCGTCCCGGGTGTGGTCTTCGCGAATCGCGAGCAAGCGGTTTCGCCATGCATCGAAGGTCAGGTCGGCGTAACGATGGGGTTGGGCAGGGGTCAGCGGGACCGGCGCATCACCGGCTGCCTGCCGATAGATGCGTTGATCGGCATCGTTGCAGAACCAGAGTGTGTCGCCGTGAAGGCAATAGGGTGCACCCCCATATTCATTCACGCGTGAGCGAATACTGAATCCGGCAGCGGAAAGCTCGGTCAGACGCCCATCGCGCGCACTCACCAACACGCTGCGCCCCCCTTCCAGGGGGCGACGTTCAAGCCAGTTTGCACGTCCATCGACGACCGTCAACGAAGACAGTGAGACCCCGGAATCCGCAACATCGGAGGCACTGATCGGTGATTTCCAGGTTCCACAGGCGGCTTGATTCATGGCGTATCAACAAGGTGTTTGAGGAGGGCGGTGCCCTTTACACTGGTGAGCAGTCCAAAGCACTTCAGGTCGACGATGAGCACCGCACCGAGCACGATTTACCTCGCAGACTATCAGCCGCCCGCCTACCTGATCGACCATGTCGATCTCGACGTCCATCTCGACGATGACATCACTACGGTGACCGCGCGCAGTCGCATCCGACGTAATCCGGCGCTGGAAAGGGATGAGTCGCCACCGTTGCACCTCGATGGTCAGGACATGGAACTGGTGTCGCTCGTACTCGATGGCGAACGGGTGCATATCGACAATTACCGTCTGGGCGAGGAATCGCTGCTGATTCACGAGGTGCCGGACGATTTCGAACTGGAAGTCGTCACCCGCATCCGCCCTCAGGACAACACCAACCTGGAAGGGCTGTATCGGTCGAACGACCTCTACTGCACCCAGTGCGAAGCGGAGGGGTTCCGAAAGATCACGTATTACCCGGATCGCCCCGATGTGATGGCACGTTTCCGCACCCGCATCGAGGCGGACGGGTCGCGCTTTCCGGTATTGCTCTCAAACGGCAACAAGGTCGAGCACGGCCCGCTCGATGGCGGGCGCCACTTTGCGACCTGGGAAGATCCCTTTCCGAAGCCCTGTTACCTGTTTGCACTGGTGGCGGGCGATCTCAAACACATCGAGGATCGCTACACCACGGCTTCCGGGCGCGAAGTCACGTTGCAGATTTTCGTCGAGCCGCAAAACATCGATCGCTGCCAGCACGCGATGGACTCGCTCAAGCGCGCCATGCGTTGGGATGAAGCGGTTTACGGCCGCGAATACGATCTCGATATTTTCATGATCGTTGCGGTCAACGACTTCAACATGGGGGCGATGGAGAACAAGGGGCTGAATATCTTCAATGCCAAATTCATCCTCGCCCGACCCGATACGGCGACCGACCAGGATTACCTGGGCATCGAAGGGGTGGTGGCCCACGAGTACTTCCACAATTGGACCGGTAACCGCATTACCTGCCGCGACTGGTTCCAGCTCAGCTTGAAGGAAGGACTCACGGTGTTCCGGGATCAGGAGTTCTCGGCAGATATGGGCGCGCGTGGCGTGAAACGCATCGACGACGTGCGTCTGCTGCGACAGCATCAGTTCCGCGAAGACGCCGGACCGATGGCGCACCCCGTACGTCCGGCCTCGTATATCGAGATCAACAACTTCTACACGGTCACGGTTTACGAAAAAGGGGCCGAAGTGGTCCGCATGCAGCACACCTTGTTGGGTGCGGAGGGCTTTCGTAAAGGCACCGACCTGTATTTCGAGCGTCACGATGGCCAGGCGGTGACCACCGACGATTTCGTCCGCTGCATGGAAGACGCAAACGGAATCGATCTGAGCCAGTTCCGCCGGTGGTACAGCCAGGCAGGGACACCTCGGGTCATTGTCGAGCCCGAATACGACGCCAGCACCGGTCGTTACACCCTGCATTGCAGCCAGACTTGCCCGGCCACTCCCGGGCAGAGCGAGAAGGAACCATTTCATATCCCCTTCGCGATCGGTTTGATCGGGCCGGATGGCAAGGAGCTGCCACTGCGTCTGGAAGGGGAGGCGGTCGCGCAGACGGGCACGCGGGTGCTGGCCTTGCGGAACCCGATTGAACGGTTTGAATTCATCAATCTCGATGTGGAGCCGACGCCGTCCTTGTTGCGCGGATTCTCCGCACCGGTACGACTCGAGTTTGACTACAGCGACGCACAACTGCGGCACCTGCTGGCGCATGACAGTGACGAATTCAACCGTTGGGAGGCCGGTCAGGTATTGGCTACACGGGTGATTATGGGCTTGATCGAAGCGCACAAAGCCGGTCGCACACTGCATCTCGATGCCAGTTATATCGCGGCGTTTAGCGCGGCGTTGAACGACGCGACATTGCCCGCCGATTACCGTGCCGAGCTGATCCGCTTGCCGACCGAAGCGACCCTGGCAGAATCCATGAGCCCGATCGACGTGGACGGGATTCACACCGCCCGCGAATTCGTTCGACACGCGCTGGCCAAGGCGCTCACCGATGAACTGCGTCGCGTATACGACGATATGGCTGCCAGCGGCCCATATCAGGTCGATGCGGATGCCATCGGTCGGCGTTCGCTGCGTAACACCTGTCTTGGCTATCTCGCCAGCCTGCCGGTCGGGATCGAGCTCGCCAAGAAGCAATTCGATGCGGATAGCAGCATGACCGACACCATCGCGGCGATGGCGGCCCTGGCGCATCACCCGAACAAGCACCAGGAAGCCGTGCTCGACCGCTTTGCGCAGCGTTGGCACGGTGATCCCTTGGTACTCGACAAATGGTTCAGCCTGCAGGCAACCGCACCGATGGCGGACACGCTGGCCCGCGTTCGCAGCCTCGAAGCCCATCCGGCCTATGACGCTCGGAATCCGAATCGAATCCGCGCCCTGATTGGCGCGTTCTGCGCGGCCAATCCGATCTGTTTTCATGCCGCCGATGGCAGCGGTTACCGATTCCTCGCCGACCATGTGTTGCAGATCGATATGAAGAACCCGCAAATTGCCGCCAGATTGCTCGGCAATCTCGCCCATTGGCGACGTTTCGACGATGATCGCAAGTCACTGATGCGTGCAGAACTGGAGCGCATCGTTGTGCATAACAATCTCTCTCGGGATTGCTTCGAGGTGGCGAGCAAAAGCCTTTCCGGCTGATCCTTGCACCTACTTCGGTCGGAAACTCCGCACCGCACGGCGCAAACGTGACAAGCGTTTGTCGTCGTCGACCTGTCGTCCGTATCGCAATTCAACGTAGTCGGAAACGATCGCAGAGATCGACGTCTCGGACATTGGAAACCGTTGCGCCGCCCGGTTGGCGAAGTTGACCGGGCCTTCATGCGGACCACGCGTCAGTCCGGCTTTCTCCAACGTATTGGTGAATTGCAGCCATGCCTTCTGCACTGGCGTTAAGGTGTTTGGTGAGCGGCGCAGAAACATCAGCGCCGAGAAGAACAGCAACAAACCGCCGACGACGAATACCATGCCTTGGGCGAGTTGATTCGGGGAGACCTCATCCATGCCCCATGCCTGCAACAGGCTGCGTTGGCGCTTGGCGTTGTAGCCGACCACCCAGCGCCCCCAATTGGTATGTAGGGCATCCAAGGCCAGGGCCACTTGATAGCGCCAACCGCCAACTTCATCCGCTTGGGCCATCGCGGCGAGCGCGCGCTGTTCATCGCGAATCGCCGCACCGAGTCCGCGTTCGATGCGTTGGGGCGCAACCGCTGCGGTGGGATCGACGCGTAACCAGCCCACCTTGGGCAACCACACCTCCGCCCAGGCATGGGCGTCCGCTTGTCGGACCATGAAATAGCCACCGAGTTTGTTCCAGATGCCGCCCTGATAACCGGTAACGATGCGGGCAGGGACGCCGGCGGCGCGCATCAGCACGACAAAACTGCTGGCGTAATGTTCACAAAACCCGGCCTGGGTTTCGAACAGGAATTCGTCCACCGGATCCTGGCGCAACAGAGGTGGCGACAAGGTGTAGCGATAAGGTAATTCGCGGAATCTTTTGAGCGCCTCATTGACGATGCCCAGATGATCGTCACCGTAGGTTTGACGCCATTTGGCAGCGAGTTCACGCGCCTTGGGATGGCGGCCATCCGGCAGGCTAAGGGCCAGTTTCAGGTCCTCCGGGCGCGGCGTTGCATCGATGCGGTAGTCCAGCCAGGAGCGCATTCGGTATACCCGCCTGTCCTTGACCTGGCGGTCGGTTTCGAGGCGGTAATCGGTGGTGAAGTAGGCACTGTCCGGGACATCGCCCGGCACGTCGAGCGCGAACAGCCAGAGCCGGTCATGAGGCTCAAGGGTGACGGTGTAATCGACGGCGTGGTCGAGTTTGCTGAAGTCGAGCCGACGCGGCCCACTGGGTCCACCACGACGCCATTCCCGCCCGTCGTAGCGCCAAAACACCGGGCCGCGCCAATATAGTTTCGACATGGGCGGTAAATCGCCGTCGAAATCGACCCGGAAGGCGACCTCATCCGACAAGGTCAGATTGGTGAACGCGCCGGGGCTCATCGAATCGCTCAGTCCGGTCCGCGCGCCCACCGCCGACTCAGACATGCCCCATAAGGGATGATCGATACGTGGGAACAGGATGAACAGGGCCAGCATCAGCGGAAGCCCTTGCAACATCATCAATCCCGCCATGCGCCAATGCCGGGTTTCCAGGCCTGGACGCCGGGCGTCGCTGATCGTCGTGAGCAGGGTGGTCAGCAGGATGGCCATAGTCAACATGTAAACGCCGGTGCCAATTCCCTGCTGAAACAGAAACGCGGTTAACAACAGGAAGTAGCCGAGCAGCAGCAATACCCATTCGTCACGTTGCGTCTTCAGCTCCATCAATTTCAGCGCCACCATGACCAGCAACAATGAGACGCCCGGCTCGCGTCCAAACACGGTGCCGTAGTACGCATACACGGCGCTGACGCCCAGCAGTGCACTGGCGGCACGGATCCAGCCATTCGGCAGGTTCCAGTTGCGTTGTCCGGCAAACCAACGCCAGCTGGCAATCGCCAGGAACAGCAACGTTATCCAGATTGGCACCCACGATGCATGAGGGGCAGCAATCAAGGTCAACGTCAGCAACAACCACTGTAAGGTCGCAGTGCGTACCGGAGGGTGGCCGAGGAGTCGGGCGTGAGATGAGATTGCCATCGGGATCATGATTTTCCCGTTACCAAACCGAAGGTTTTGATATTCTTGGCGCCGTCCACGCTGTTGCCGAACCATTACAAGGTCGATTTTCAATCATGCTTCGCAAGCTCTTGCTTTTATTCGTTGCCGGATCTGTTCTCAGTGGCTGCGCCACCGGGCCGAACGCTCATCCGGAAGATCCGCTGGAGCCGTTGAATCGCGGCATCTACAGCTTCAACGAGACCTTTGATCGGGCTCTGATGAAGCCGGTGTCACAAGCTTACAAGGCCGTGACCCCGGATGTGGTCGATAAAGGCGTCACCAACTTCTTCAATAACATTGACGATGTCAGTGTGATGATCAACAACGTCCTGCAGCTCAAGCTGGTCAACGCGTTGTCCGATCTTTCCCGCATCATGGTCAACACCAGCTTCGGCATCCTCGGTGTGTTCGACGTGGCGACCATGTGGGGTCTGGAAAAACATGATGAAGACTTCGGTCAGACCCTGGGTTACTGGGGTATGGGCACCGGTCCGTATCTGGTGTTGCCAATCTTCGGTCCGAGCAACGTTCGTGATGGCGTCGGTTTTGTCGCCGAGTGGTATATCGACCCGGTTGCCCATGTCCATCCGGAGCGGGATCGCTGGGTTGCGGTGATTCTGCGTGCCATCGATACCCGAGCCGATCTGCTGACCGCTACCGACGTTCTGGATGAGGTGGCTTACGATCCGTATCAGACCCTGCGGGATTCCTACCTGCAGCGTCGTGCTTATCTGGTTGCGGACGGCGCCGAAACGGTCGCCAAGGGCGGTTTCAGCGAAGACGATCTGTTGTTGGACGCACCTCCGCCACCGCCCGCCAAGTAACACGTCGTCCTCAAGCTCAAAAACAGAACGCCCGTCAACCGATACTGACGGGCGTTTTGCGTTTCAGGGTTTGGCGCTACGCACGCGCACCCGAAGATAACCGAGCGCTTCCAGATCGCGAATTCTGGCCGGACCTTCCGCACTGACGTCGATTTCCTGCATGAAGTCTTCTGCGGTCTTGCCACGACGTTCGGCGTTTACGCCGCAAACGCTGATTTCGACGCCACTGTCGATGAGTGCGTGGCTAGCCCGATGCGCGGCTTCGAAGCGATTGGCGTTCTCGCGCAGCAGGGCGAACTGTTCGCGACCGTGGCTGACGATCGCGATGGGCAGTTTGGGAAACTTGTCGCGCAGACGTGCCGCATCCGTCTGGGCCTGAAACAGCGCAGGCGCAAGTTGCTCCGGCGACGGCTCGATGATCTCGAACACGACACCAGGCGGTGCTTCCCGGAATTGCAGGATGGCATCCACCGACAGCGGGCCTGCGGCGGCCTGAGCCAGCGCTGAAAATGCCAACGACAGAAGCCAGAATCGCGCAATCACGATGCGTTTGCGGGGCCGCTTCGGACAGCGTGACGGCTTTGATCGAGGCGACGCACGAATTCGCTGATGATTCGTTGGTATAAGGCGTCGCCGAGGAACTGGTCTTCGACCCCGACGTCGATATTCGGGTTGTCGTTGACTTCGACCACGAGGACGCCCTTGGCGGTTTCCTTCAGATCCACGCCGTACAGACCGTCGCCGATGAGTCGCGCCGCGCGGATGGCCGTCTTGACCACTTTGGGCGGCGCGTCTTCGACCGAGATGGTGCGATGATCGCCTTCACGCGGAGACTGGCCGCCGGAGTTGTGGTTGATGATCTGCCAATGGCCAGGCGACATGCCGTACTGGCAGACGAACAGCGCTTCACCGTTGAGCACCCCGACGCGCCAATCGAATTGCGTCGGGACGAATTCCTGGGCCAATACCAGTTCGGTCTGGTTGAAAAGCCGTTTCACACCCGCATCGAGTTCTTCCCGATCTTCGACCTTGATGACACCCCGGGAAAACGACCCATCCGGGACTTTCAGCACCATCGGATAATTCAGGCTGTTTTCGAGTTCGTTAAGGTTCTCGGGGCGCACGATCGCGGTCTTGGGTGCGGCGACGCCATTGCTGGTGAGCAGTTCAGCGAGATAGATCTTGTTGCTGCAGCGCAGAATCGATTCCGGGTCGTCCATCACCACCATGTCCTCGCTTTGCGCACGGCGCGAGAAGCGATACGTATGGTCGTTCACCGAGGTGGTCTCGCGGATGAACAGTGCGTCAAATTCCGCGAGGCGACCGAAATCCTTGCGCGTGATCAGCTCCACGGCGATCCCGGCGGCTTTGCCTGCCTTGATGAACCGGGCCAGGGCCTGTCGGTTCGATGGCGGCATGGCCTCATCGGGGTCGTGCAGGATCGCGAGGTCGTAACGCGGTGCCTTCCTGGTGCGCGGACGGCGCCAGGGTTTGCCCAGATAGGTCTGCAGGGCGTCGAAGAACAAGTCCCGGTTGGCCGGATCCAGTTGTCCCGGCGTCACCGGGCGCACGGCTTCGATACGCCAGTGATGGGTGCGTTCAAACACCACTTTCATGAGCGGTGCACGGAAGGCAATGAACAATTCACGAGCGAAGCCGGCCAGTTCGGAGACCCGACATTCCCCGAACACGATGACAATCTCGAAGCGGGTGGTTTCCAGTCCGGACTTGCGGCGCCCCAGAACCCGACGTACCCGACGGTCCAGTTCCTCGAGATCGTGACCGTAGAACGCTTTGCGGCTCAGGTCGTTGAAGGTGCGAATGTCGGGAACGACACGATGTCCACGCGCCTCAGCAAGCAAGGAACAGTAGTAACCGATGCCCAGATAGCCGGAGTTGCGACACAGATTCACCACGCGCAGGCCCTTGCGATTGGCCCACTCGGAATTGGTCAGATAGTCGCTGGCTGCAACCACCGGATAAGGCGGGTACTCGGATTTCCATTCGCTGGTTTTTTCGACCAGCAGGATGTGTTCACTCAATGCTCTATAGCCTCAGCGCAGGGTGATGACCGCTTGCAGACCGCGCCGACCGTAACGGGCCATGCGTGTGAACTGCTCGCGGCTGATGGGCATGTTGATCGAATCCAGGCGATTCTCACCGTTGTCATAATCGACGAAGGGGTCATGAACATAGATGAAATGTTCATCGAAACCATTGATCACCACCCAATGCGGCCATCGTTCCTGATAAATCTGCCACGAGCTGATCAGCACCAGCGGTATGTGACCATCGTGGAACAAGGCTTCGAGTGCAACGATGTCCGGGACGTCAGTCGAAATGGGGACGCCTTCACGCTGCAGTTGCTCTTCCTGATCTTCCTGGACCAGGCTCATGACTTCCTTTTTTGCGTCGCTGCGCACCGACTCGATGAGATGCGGTTCACGATCCGACACAAAGACCTGAACGTCGAAACCACGATGTTTGGCGGCCAATGCCAAGCCATAGGGGCCACAGCCGCCATGACCTGAGGTCATGAAAATGGTGGTGGCTTCACGCCATAAGCGCAGTTCCAGCTTGCGATCCGGCTGTTCATCCGGCTTCAGGGCCTGCATCGCCATGATCAGACAGGCCGCGCCACAGGTGAAATCGAGGGTCTGCTCGTAATAAGGAACCCGTGCCAACGGTGGCTTCAGGCCAGGATCGAGCTGCTTCTCGAAGCGCCAGGCGTCCATATGGTCTTCGTAATAGTCCCGGTATTCGCCAAAACGGCGATACCCAAGGCGCTCAAACAGCCCGATGGATGCAGTGTTGTCCTTGCGGACTTCCAGACGCATCCACGCGCGCGACTGCGCCCACGCCTCCGCCTCTGCAGCCGCAACCAGGGTCTGGGCGAAACCACGCCCACGTTGATCCGGGTCCACCGCGATGGAATACAGACGGGCAATGGAGGTCGCACGGCGGAACAGGACGACGATGGCGGCTGCGAGGCCGTGCGCATCGGCGTCGATGACCAGAATCTGTGCGTTGCCGCGTTGCAGCAGGTGACGGAATTGCCGGCGGCTCAGGCGATCGCTGGCGAAGCAGCGGTCTTCCAGGGCGACTAAGGAGTCCAGGTCGGTTTTGCCCGCGACCCGTGGTACGGCCTTGGAAATCGGCAATGACGACGCGGAGGGGACCGTCGAATCAGGTGCGGAGGAGGCTGGAGCGGTCGCCGAATGTTGTTGGTTCAATCAAGTTCCAGAAAGGGGTCGTCAAGCAGACGTCGGAGTTCGGATAACTCACGACGACGCTCTAGCTGGCGTCGAAGTTCGAGCGGTGAACGATGGCGTAGTTCAACCTCCTCATCCTCGGAATCGAAATTCAGGTCGTCATCGGAGCTGAATTCGTCATCATCATCAATCAAGTCATCATCGTCAGAATCGCCCATGGCTGTGTTCTCCAGATTTCTGCAACCCGGCAGAATGCCGGGAAAGCAGGGATCGGCTTGCTCGTGAGGACCACTGCCGATCAGGAAGGAAGGTCGGGTGGTTGCCCGACGTTTCCGCGCTTTGTAGATGTCCATCGACGCTTACGCTAACGAAATGTCATGATCGTGAAGATCATCATCACTTGTCGTAAGAGAGCCAATTCCCGATGGACATCGCCTTATTACGCACCTTTCTCGAAGTCGCACGCACCCGTCACTTCGGTAACGCGGCGAACAATCTGTTCGTTACCCAATCTGCGGTCAGCGCGCGCATCAAATTGCTTGAGTCCACGCTTGGTGTAGACCTGTTCGACCGGCGTCGCAACGATATTCGTCTGACCCCGGCCGGTGAACGACTCAGCCGTCACGCCGAGATCATCGTTCGTTCCTGGGGACGGGCCAAAGCGGAGGTCGCCTTGAGGGATGGGCAATCCGCGAGCGTTTCCATTGGAGGGGTGCTGGACCTGTGGCAGCCCTGGTTGCAGTCCTGGGTCACTCGTCTACGGCTGGAACTGCCGGATGTTGCCTTGCATTTGGAGATTGGTGACGCCCATACGCTGATCCGGAAGCTTGGAGACGGCTCGCTCGACCTGGCCTTTGTACTCGAAACCTCGCACACCAACGGGTTGCATGTGACGCCGATGGCAGACGTGCCTTTGCGCCTTTATGCCACCGAACCCCAGCGGGAAACCAACGAGATCGCGGACGCATCGCATATCAGTGTGGATTGGGGGGGGAGCTTCAATCTGGCAAGTGGGGAGAACGAATCCTTGCCAGCGATCCAGTCCAGTCGTCTTCAGGTAAGTCAGGGCTCGGTGGCCCTCGATTTGCTTGGTGCACTGGACGGTTCGGCTTACCTGCCCGAGGCGATGGCGCAAAACCTGGTGGAAGCCGGGCGTTTGTATCCGGTCGCAGACGCCCCGGAATTCAAGCGTCAGATCTTCGCAATGCAGCGGGCCGAACACCCCAACCAGGCCCTTCTGAAACGCATTCTTGGCCTATTCTGATCGCTCTCCGTCACGGCACGGTTTACCACTCGAAAAGACAACATCATGCGCAAACTGCTTACGACCTTGGCCACCCTGTCCGTACCGCTCTTGATCGGGTTGCACAGCCCGGCTGTGCACGCCGATGAGGTGCGCATTACGCACGACGGTGTCGTGCTGAATGCAAACCTGGAGACCGTTGACGCAGGCTTGAGTGGCGCCCCGACCGTGCTGATCACCCACGGCACCATCGCACATGCAGGCATGGAGATAATCAGCGGGCTACAGCACCTGCTGGCCGAGCGGGGCATCAACACCCTCGCAATCAACCTCAGCCTCGGCATCAACGACCGCGCGCAATCCATGTATGACTGCGCGGTGCGTCATAACCATAAACACACCGATGCCATCGGCGAGATCGGTGCCTGGTATGACTGGTTGAAGGCCGAAGGCGCGACCAATGTGTCCGTGCTCGGTCATTCTCGGGGCGGCAATCAAACAGCACGTTTCGCGGCCGCTCAGGATGAAGGCGCGATTCACGCCGCAATCCTGATTGCACCCATGACCTGGAGCGAGGACGGTGAGGCCGAGGATTACAAGAAGAAATACGGCGTCGAACTCAAACCCCTGCTTGCCAAAGCGGAAGCCCTGGTGGCCGCCGGGAAAGGGGATGAAGTCATGAATCCCATCGACTTCATTTACTGCAAGCAGACTGAAGCCACCGCCGATGCATTCGTCGGCTATTACCGGCCGGACGCGGACCTCGACACCCCGCGTGTGGTCGGACGCATCAAGGCGCCTGTGCTGGTCATTGCCGGCAGTGCCGATACCGTCGTCAATGACTTGATCCCGAAAATGGAAAGCGTTGCCGACGGAGACCATGTGAAGCTGGAGATCATCGACGGTGCCGATCACTTCTTCCGTGACCTGTATCTGGAAGACGCCGCAGACATGATTTCGGATTTCATCGGCGGTTAAACGTACTGCCGCAGCGCAAATCCGATACTCGCCCCGGTGTCGAGCGAAATCATCGAGAGAGCCCAGGCGACTCATTTGCGTCGGGCTCGTTTGATTGGTGTTTCAGAAGTGATGGGCTTGCCTCCACCGGCGACGCAGTCAGCGGGGCGAGCTTTACCGCCGCGCAACGAAAAAGCCCGAAGCGATTGGACCACTTCGGGCTTTAGATTTGGCTCCCCAGGACGGGCTCGACAATTCCGTCGGGAACGGAATTGGACGGCCTTCAGGCCGCCGCGAAGCGGGGCCGGGCAGGGAAGTCCGGCCTCCACCGGCGACGCAGTCGGCGGGGCGAGCTTTGCCACCGTGCAACGAAAAAGCCCGAAGCGGTTAGACCACTTCGGGCTTTGGATTTGGCTCCCCGGGACGGGCTCGAACCGCCGACCTAATGATTAACAGTCATCCGCTCTACCGACTGAGCTACCGGGGAATTTTCGTTCAAGGCGTGCCATCAAACGAAGGCGCGCATGTTACGGATACGACCGATTAGGGTCAAGGCCAAACAGGACTATTTGGGCAGTGCGGCGGCGATTCGATCGACGGCCTTGTTCAGGTTGTCGAGACTGGTTGCGAACGAAATCCGAACATGCCCGGGCGCACCGAACGCAGAGCCCGGTACTACTGCCACACCCGCCTTGAGCAGGTACTCAGAGAACGCGACGTCGTCATCGATTCCGGCGAGTTTGTCGATGGCATGTTGTACGCGAGGAAACAGGTAAAACGCGCCATCGGCGGGCAGGCACTCCACGCCAGGCAACGAATCAAGTCGTTTCTGGATGATGTCGTGTCGGGATTTGAAAGCGTGCAACATCTCCTGGATGCAACCCTGGTCGCCGTTCAGCGCGGCGACGGACGCGGCCTGGGAGATGGAAGCCGGGTTGGAGGTGCTCTGCGATTGAATCTTCTTCATTGCCTTGATGATCGCCGCAGGGCCGCCGGCGTAGCCGATTCGCCAGCCGGTCATTGCATACGCCTTGGAAACGCCGTTCAGTACCAGGGTGCGGTCATACAGATCCGGACACGGGTTGAGAATGTTTGCGAACGGTTCGTCCGCCCAGATGATGTGTTCGTACATATCATCGGTCGCGATCAGGACGTCCGGGTGTTTGCGCAATACAACGCCCAGTGCGGCCAGCTCGTCGCGCGTGTACGCGACGCCGGTCGGATTGGACGGGCTGTTGAGCACCACCAAGCGGGTTTTCCCGGTGATCGCCGCATCGAGTTGCTCCGGCTGCAGCTTGAAATTCTGCGCCTGATGGCACTCGACAATGATCGGTTGGCCATCGGCAAGCAACACCATGTCGGGATACGAAACCCAGTAGGGAGCGGGAATGATGACTTCGTCACCCGGGTTCAGCAGCGCCTGGCAGAGGTTGTAGAAACTCTGCTTGCCGCCGCTGGACACCAGGATCTGATCGGGGGCGTATTCCAGACCGTTGTCGCGTTGGAATTTGGCAATGATCGCCTTCTTCAGCGCAGGGGTGCCGTCCACCGCTGTGTAACGCGTTTCACCCGCCTGAATCGCCGCAATCGCCGCCTGTTTGATGTGCTCGGGGGTTCCGAAATCCGGCTCGCCGGCACCCAGGCCGATGATGTCCTGACCGGCGGCGCGCAGCTCGGCGGCGCGGGCGGTTACCGCGAGAGTAGGGGAGGGTTTGACGCGCTGCACGCGGTCGGAGAGGGATACGGGCATTTGCGAATTTCTGGGCGCTGAAGATGAGTCCGGGGGCAGACGGCTATGATACGCAAATTCGTTTTTTGGCCGCAGCATTAAATGTCACGTTTTTTTCAGCTCGAATCCGCCTATGCCCCCGCAGGTGATCAACCCTCCGCGATTGCGCAGCTGATCGATGGCGTCGAATCCGGACTGGCCCATCAGACGTTATTGGGCGTTACCGGGTCAGGAAAGACATTCACCATCGCAAATGTGATCGAGTCAGTGCGCCGCCCGACCATCGTCATGGCCCCAAACAAGACGCTTGCGGCCCAGCTTTACGGCGAATTGCGTGAGTTCTTTCCGAACAATGCGGTCGAATATTTCGTTTCCTATTACGACTACTACCAGCCGGAAGCCTACGTTCCTGCCAGCGACACTTTCATCGAGAAGGACGCCTCCACCAACGAGCACATCGAACAGATGCGTCTCTCCGCTACCCGTGCCTTGCTGGAACGTCCGGACGCGGTGATTGTCGCCACGGTATCCGCGATCTACGGCCTGGGCGATCCGGTTGCCTATCTGAACATGGTGATGCACCTGAAGACCGGGGACATCATCGACCAGCGGGCGATCCTGAGGCGGCTGGCGGAGTTGCAATACACCCGCAACGAGACCGAATTGAAGCGCGGCACCTATCGCGCGCGCGGCGAGATCATCGACATCTATCCAGCAGAATCGGACAAGGAGGCGGTGCGCATCGAACTGTTCGACGAAGAGATCGAGAGCCTGGCCTTCTTCGACCCCTTGACCGGCGAGGTGCTGCGCAAGGTCGCGCGCCTGACCATTTATCCGAAAACCCACTATGTGACGCCCAGGCAGACGCTGCTCGAAGCCGTCGATGCGATCAAGCTCGAACTCAAGGAACGGCTGGAGCAGCTTTATGCGGCCAACAAGCTGGTCGAGGCTCAACGTCTGGAACAGCGAACCCGATTCGATATGGAGATGATCCTTGAGTTGGGATTCTGTCACGGCATCGAGAATTACTCGCGACATCTGTCCGGCCGCGCCCCAGGCGAATCCCCACCAACTCTGCTGGACTACCTGCCCGACCATTCCCTGATGGTGATCGATGAATCGCACGTCACGGTTCCGCAAATCGGCGCCATGTACAAAGGCGATCGCTCCCGCAAGGAGACTCTGGTCGAATACGGCTTTCGCCTGCCTTCCGCGCTCGACAATCGTCCCTTGCGCTTCGATGAATTCGAGAAACTGGCGCCGCAGCGCATCTATGTATCGGCCACTCCGGGGCCGTATGAGAAGCAGCACTCCGGCGATGAAGTCATCGAACAGGTGGTGCGCCCAACCGGCCTGATCGATCCAGAGACGGAGATCCGTCCGGTTGGCAGCCAGGTGGACGACTTGCTGTCCGAGATTCGGGCGCGGGTCGGCATGGGCGATCGGGTGCTGGTCACGACCCTGACCAAACGCATGTCTGAAGACCTGACCGATTACCTCGACGAACATGGCGTGCGGGTGCGGTATCTGCATTCCGACATCGAAACCGTGGAACGCATGGAGATCATCCGTGATCTGCGTCTGGGGGAATTTGATGTATTAATTGGCATTAACTTGTTACGAGAAGGTCTTGATATTCCAGAAGTATCTCTGGTTGCGATTCTCGATGCAGACAAGGAAGGCTTCCTGCGTTCGGAAGGCTCGCTGATCCAGACCATCGGTCGCGCCGCCCGCAATGCAAGGGGCAAGGCGATTCTCTATGCCGATCGTGTGACCAATTCGATGCGTCGCGCCCTCGACGAGACCGAGCGTCGGCGGAACAAGCAGATCGAATACAACCAGCAGCACGGAATCACCCCCCAGACCATTTCCAAGGCGGTCGCCGACGTCATGCAGCTTGGGCAAGGTGGTGGACGCAAGGTGGCCAAGGTGGCGGAGGAGATCGGGAAGTACGCAGCGCTGACGCCGGAGGCGTTGGCGAAACAGCTCAAGGTGCTGGAAGAACAGATGTATACCCACGCCCGCAATCTCGAATTTGAAGACGCCGCGCGGGTTCGCGATCAGATCAAGGCGATACAGGATGCCCGTCTGGCCCTGGCGTAAGCTGGTTCAGTTCCGGAACATCGCTGTCACACTGCCGAGTGAGAATCGCTGTCTTCGAAACACCAATGGACGCAATGCGCAGCATGGTGCTCGGTAGCACATTCAGACATTCTCGAGCGTGGGCGTCTCGGCTCCGCATCCGGATCTGGCGACGCGGTGTGATTCAGCGCATCCATACCGCAGTTTCCGGCCCAAGAAAGATGCGTGAGACCTCCTTGACGGCCTTGCTGCCGATACTGAGAACCGGCGATCTGGTGTTGTTTTCAGGCCGTGGAATGGTCGCACGCAGCATCCGATTTCTTACTAATTGCCATTGGTCCCATGTCGGTATGGTGGTTCACGACCTGCAGGCCGACCGGCTCCTCATCTGGGAGGCGACCACCTTCAGCAACGTGGCGGACGTTGACAGCGGCCAGATTCATCGTGGCGTGGCCCTGGTGCCGTTGGTGGACAAGATCACGCGGTATCCGGGCGACGTGGCAATACGGCGAATCGATTACGCGTTGATCTCGGAGGCGCGGCTCAAGCGGCTGGAAACCATGATCCGGATCTTGCGCAACGCACCGTATCGCAACTATCTGCGCGGTCACCTGCTGTCGTATTGGTGGCCTAAGCGGCGCTGGGCCGGGCCGCGAGCCGGTACCTTCTGTAGTGAACTGGTGGCGGTGGCCTACCAGCGGCTGGGCGCCTTGCCTCGGGATGGCGTACCCGCTGTGCGGGCCGTCCCCGCCGATTTCATGCGCCTGCGTGCCCTACGAGGAGCGTTGTCGGCGCCCATCCGGGTGCGGGACGAGCCGGAGGTGCGCACATCGCACCGGCAATCCTGACGTCAACGTGCCAGGTTTCAGGAAGGTTTCGAAGGCGATCCGACCTCGTTGACGGGGCGCGGCGTCGGTGCCGCCATCGTTGCCGGCATCCGCACCTGATCGGTGCGCACCCGGACCTGAAGTGTGGCTTCGGTGATCGTCGAACGGCCCATGTAGGTGAAGATGAGAACCCAGACTGCCAGCAGACTGAGAATCACCGCTGGGTTCCAGAGGGCCGATAACCCATCGATAACCCGAAATGTCGTGCTCGATTCCTGCGCCATCAGGGCATAAATGCCGGTGAGCGCGATCGCGACCAGCGCCATGATCTGATATGCGGAAATACGACCATCGCCACGATAATCGGCCCGCAACATCTCCGACGCGAATCGCCAGATCTGGGTCACGATCAGCGCCGTGAACAAGGCGGCAGTGATCATGCCGCGCAGATAGAGCCAGGTAGAGAGTAGCCCGATCAGGGTGTAAGTCAGGGCGGTAATGGCCTGGATGGGGATCAGTTTCACGCCTTGAAGTCCACCTGCGTAAGCGACTTTTCGGGTATTGCCAAAAAAGGTGAAGTTCCAGCGCTGGAAGTGCCTCGCCACCCAATCGGGCGCCTGATCGACCGGTTTTCCGTAACAGCAGCCGAAACTGATGCAGGACAAGCGCCCCAGGCCCTCGCCATAGGCATAGGCGATCGCCATCGCCGCCAGAGTGGGTAGAACCGGAACCGGCGTAGCGGCTGACATGTTGCCGAACCCGATCGCGCCATTGACGATCGCGATCACCGCAGGCGCCGCCACGACACCGGCGAAGAAGGCGCCACCAACGGTAAAACTGTGCCATTTGCGTTCCACCAGCCAGGCGACATAGCGCGAAGCGGGCACGCAGACCAGAAGCATCAAGGCCAGGGTCAACAGACTGATTGGCGCCGACACGCCCGCGCTGCCGCAGAGCAATATGAAGATTGCCAACGCGACCACATAGGCGTTCGCCGAGAGCAGTCCGTAAAAGGTCAGATTGACGCCATGCCAGCGTCCGTCGTCGTCCTTATGTGTCGGGATGGTGGCGAAGAATTGCCAACGCTCGCCGACCAGGGTGGTGAAACCCCAGCGGAGATAGGGTGCAAGCAGCAGACTGAGGCCGAGGATCAGCATCTCCGGGGCGAATGTCGAAAACATGATCAATCTCCGAGGCGACGTGCCAGCGAAGCGCGAACGGCGATGTCGGTTTCGACCAGATTCTCCGCGAACCCCAGGCTGAAGCGGCTGGTCGCGGTGCGATGCAGGCGATTGCGGAGCAGATCGCCGTCGAACCGGATGCGGTCTGGCTCAAATAGTAAGACGTCGGTGGAACTGCCCGGGCGGTAGAGGCTTTTGGGTTGTCCACGTCGCAGGAACAGGCCCCGGCGCATCGTTACCGGACGCTCGTAAGCATGTTCGCTGTACGTCTGTACCACCTGGCCGATCATCAGCGCGACCACCTCGATCATGGCGACCACGCCAACCTGCGAGCCGCCGGGCACATCGGTGTCGATGACCGTGACAACACGTTCATTTTTGCTGTAGGGCGTCGCGATATGCACCACGGCGTTGGGGTTGCAAGCGTGGTGACGGCCGGACACGGTGTAGAAATCGACGACCTGGCCGGACACGGGACAGTGGTTGTAGTGGTATTTGTCTGGAGTCAGGCGAAACACCGCGAACTCGCCTCCGGAGAGTCTTTCCAGCCAATTCCGCTTGTGTGGCCCCAACAATTCCTCGAAATGAAAGAACTTCTCCTTGATGAAAAAGCGCGAATGCTGGTTCAGCGATCCCACCAGAACCCGGGCATCGGCGGGGGAGACCACGATGCGATTGTCCACCGGCATCGGGCGCACATCCCAATAGCGGATGCGCCGTTCGAAAATGGCGCGCGCGGTCGTCAGTTGCGCCGCATCCAGACATTCGCCCAGGTCGATGCCGAGCTTGCGCAGGAAACGTTGATTGCCGGTCAGGCGCGCGCCCAGCATCAGGTCGTAGTTCAGATAGCCGAGCAGACCGGACATGCGCGGTCCGGTGAGCATCCGAAACACGTTCGGGCTGTGTTCGCGCGCGGTCGAGTACAGAAACTGGATCAGCCGGTCCGCATAGAGATGCTCGTCGAGCACCTGACCGGTCCGTCGGTCGATGTATTGGTGGGAACGGGTTGCGTTTCGAGGCGCGGGACTCGGCGCCAGGGGCTGGCCGGAATTCATGCCGAGGTGCTCCGGTTTCGGATGGCATCCCGGGCCAGGCTGTCGAGGAGCAGGCCGATGCGTTCCGGTAAGGACGCCGGATCGGGGTTGCGCAATAAAGTCTGTGCGTCGGGGTCGGCGTCGCCGATCTCGTCAGCGAGATGCCGGATGGCTTCGTCGCGATGCCTTTCACGGAAGGTCTCGCGATAGAGCCGCTCGGCCTGGGCGTTGTATTCGCGACCGGTCGCTCGCAGCGGATTATGGATTCCGAGCCCGGCACAGATTTCCCGATCGAGGGCGCTGTCGGCGCTATGAGTAAGGCGCTGGTGCAGGTCGTCAATCACACCCTGCATATCGAAAGCGGCGATCAGGTCGGCGGCTTCATGTTCGATAAAGCGGAGCAACCCGGTACGGTAGTCGTCCAGGTAAACCTTGGCGTAGTGACGGTACAGACGGCTCGGGCGGGTACGGCGAGTGTCCTCCAGCAGGCGATCAAGGAAACGGTTTTGAGGTCGGTCGGTGTTTCGCTGCACATAGCCGCAACGCAGTCCTGCGGCGGCCACGAACAAGAATTGCCGCCGTTCGCTCTCGCAGAACCGGGTGTCGGGGATGTCCTCGTGGGTGAGGCCCTGACTGATCAGTTTGACCGCCAGGGCCGTGAGCAGCACCTGCAGGTCGACGGCCTTCGCCAGATCCCTGTCCAACGATGGGAACAGACTGAACCAACGCGCCTCGAAGCCGCTGAACCCCATTTTCGCGTGTTCCCGCTGTTTGAATGGGAGATACAGCGACATGCCGCGATCGAATACCCCGAGATCGTCCAGATCGTTGAGCAGGCTTTGCTGGTTGCCGGGTGTGCCATCCAGAGCGGGGCTGCGGTCAGTACTGGCAAGCGCGACCAGATAATCGATCAAGCGGTAATCGGGAACGCGGTCGCCACGCTTGCGCAAGACGGTGGCGATGGTCCGATCGAGCCATTGCGGCCCCATCGGTGTCAACGACGTGCCGGGTATGAGATTGAGTCGCGCCTTGGCTTTCCAGTTACGCCACAGCATGCGCAGGTGTGCGCCATGCAATTCGTGGGGCAGGAAGCCGAGTACCCGTTCGGGGTGGAAGTCCGCGTAGTCGAGGCGGAACGGCGCCGCCGAGTAAAGGCCCACGAACAAGGGCAGGAAGTGTTCGACGACCTTGATGACCAGATCACCGAAGACCTTTTCATGGGCGGGCCGGAAAACCGGCGAGCCGGCGTCGAGCAGGGCGCTGAGACGGCGACTGCCAAGGCTGATGTGGGTGCCGTTGTTCGCCAGGCTGAGATTGGATGTGCGCGGAATCACCACCAGGTTGTTGACGATGACGCCGGCCTCGCGCAATACCTGAAGCCCGTTCAACTGGCTGCGACTGAGGACGGTGTGACACAAGGCCATATAGCGGTGTTTTTCCTCCCCATGTCGCCACCCGGACAGACAGGGTGACAGGAACAGTTCGCGGAAGAAGCTGTCGGAGACCGAATCGTTCAGATCGTGCAATCGCACCGGCGCGTGTGGCGAGTAATACGCCAGCGGACGCTGGCCGTGGGCGGCCAGTGCGAAAGCCTGTTCGGCATAGGCGAGCAACCATTGCGTCAACAGGAAGCGTTTGCCCGTTTCGACGGCCACCGCCTCGCCGACCGAACCGTCCCGACCGACGGGCTCACTGACATGGAAGGAGAACGTCTCCGGCGAGGAGTTGTCGTTCAGAAAATGCGCCATCAGGCGCTCGGCGGTTTCGGCGCGGTGTGCCGATCGGGGTGCGTAATCGCCTGCCAGTTGGGCGAGCGCGAGTTTCAACAGATAGCTGATCGGCACCCGAAGCCAGAGCGCGCCGTGCTCATCGAGCGAATGGAACCGTGCCCGATCGCTGCGGGGACCTTTGCTTGGGTCCTCGCGGTCGCGGAGCATGTCCTGAGACCAGAGCTGGCATGCACGCGGATTGAGGCTCGCCCAAGGCAGGCGCACCCAGGCGTTCTCCCAGACCTGTTCCGGATTTTCCTCGACGAAGCGTTGTAATCGAGTCGCCGGGCGGGGTGAGGATTCGGCACGCTGTGCACGTTCCGCAATATTGGCGAAGTAATCGGAGTCGAGAATGCGACGCGGCAGATCAACCTTGTCCGCACTCCCGATCACTGCGGTCTGCAATTCGCTTTCCGATCCGACTGTTATGTCTCCCGGTGCAAACGGCAAGGCGTGCAAATCGATGCTGTGCCAAGGGCGATCCAGTCCCAGGGCGATCAATGCCTCGTGCAGACGAAGCGCACGATCCGCCGTTTGAACCGTTGAAGGCGCAGGCGCGAAAGCCAGCAAGGGCTTCGATGCCCACGAGGACGTCTGGGAAAGCGGTGGCGTGTCGACGAAGGTGGGTACGGATGACATACGCTCGGCTGCGGCAATGGATCTGATGAGTCAGATCCGAATTTGCGCCAGAGCGTGCGATGCACAGGTGACAGGCCTGGGTCAGATCCGTGAACGCGGCGTGACATCCAATGCCGGTTCGATGCGCGCGCCCAGGTGATTGTTTTTGCGTCAACACCGCTATGTTCGGTTGCGGCGCGACATCGGATAACCGGTTACCACCACGCCGGCCAGGACCAGGGCAGCGCCGAGCCATTGCACCGGCAGCAGGTGCTCATCCAGGACCAATGCGCCGAGCGTCAGTGTGGACACCGGGCCGACCATGCTCAGCAGGACGGTGGTATCTGCGCCGAGTCTGTGCAGACCTGCGTTGAGCATGAATGACGCTGCCACCGTGGAGATCACGCCAAGAGCGAGGCCCCAGGCATAGACCTCTATGGGTTGATTCAGGGCGCAAAAATCGGCGCGAATGACAAAATGCAGAAATACCCCGGCGGTGGCGATCAACATGCTCCAGGCAGTGAACCGGCGCGACCCCAGCACACCGACCAGTCGACCATTGCCGACCAGGAATAATGCGTAGGAAAGGGCGCTGGCGAAGACCAGAAGACTGCCCAGCCCGATCTTGTCATTGCTACTGTCAAAGTCGCTGGCGACCACCAGTGCAATCCCGATATAGCTGATCGTGAGCGCAACAATCTGTTCACGCCGGGGCCGACGTCGCTCCAGCGCCGCCGATATGAGGATCACCAAGGTCGGATAGAGATACAGAATCAGGCGTTCAAGGCTGGCGCTTATATATTCAAGCCCCCAGAAGTCGAACAGGCTGGCCAGGTAATAGCCACAGACGCCGACCGCGACCAACAACAGCCGTTGCACGTTGCTCAGTGGGGCATGATCCGCGTCGCGCAGCCACCACAACATGCCCAGATAGAATGGCAGCGCGAAGCCCATCCGTAACGTCATCAACGTGATGGCATCGAGATCAACGCCGACTGCGTAGGCGAGCTTGATCATGATCGCCTTGGAGGAAAATGCGATCGAGCCGAGCACGACCAGAAATACGCCGCTCAATGGAACGGATGGAGGGGGAGTAGGGACTGGGGACATGTGTCGCTCCTTGCAGTAGCGGAGCCGGGATCACATGACGCGGAACGGAAAGGGCAGAAAACAAAAGGCAGTCGCGACGGTGATCTGCGGCTGCCTGGGGGTATCAGAGTGAGGCTGGGAGAACCTTGATCACACCACGGCAACGGCGACGTTGTGTTGCCAACGTAGCCAGGATTTGGTGCCGAGTACGATCACGGAATTCATGGAGCCAAGATTCAGGTCTTGCTCGGTCGCTGTCAAGCGAGGACAGCCACCGAGGATAAACTCATTTCTCGAAGGCACGCCGCACCTTGGCGATCAGTTCCGCGCTGCCTTCCAGTACGCCGGTCACGCTCTCCATCACATCCTTGCTGGGGTCAGCCACGATCCCTGGGTTCGGGGTGTCGCCGCTGGTGCCCTTGGCTTTGCTGTATTCGCGCAGGCCCATGTAAGTGATGATGATGGCGGTGGCCCAGCCAACCGACTCCATGTACATCGCACTCATTGTGGTGGCGCCGGAAGTCAGTATCTGGATGGCTTCTGCGGCGTTGGTTTCGCTGGCTTCCTGCGCGCCACGCACCACGGTTCCGAAGACGTGGTTGAAGGTGTTGAACACATCGACGCCGTGTTCTGCCTGGAACAGCCCCTTCAATATCCAGCGGTTGAAGAGTTCCTGAACGAGATCGATGACGATCAGATACCAGGGAAAGAATACGTAATGCACCATCATGCGCACCGCCCAGGGGCGCGTAGTCTGACGCATGATGGCGATTTCGTTGGCGGCTTTCGGCGTAAGTTTGCTGGTGATGTTGCGGTCGATCCGCCCCTCTTCGATTTCCAAGCGATCGGTTTCGGCCTTATAGAGATCGATTTTCTGACTCATGATCTCCGCCCATTGAGCCTGTTTGGCTTGTGGGAGCTGGGTGACTTCTTGCTGCAGTTCGGTCGGGTTCGAGGCCTTGGACGGTTCACCGGTAACGGTTTCGACCACCTTTTTGCCAGCGTTGAAGAGATCGGTCACTTTGGCGACCGTCGAGAAGATCGAGGGCAACATGGCCAGCAAGGGGATAGAGAAAGACATTGGGTTTCCTCCCGGTATCAGGTGGTGAGCAGGCCGTTGCCGACCAGGATTTCATGGATGGTGTCGGGATCGGATTCCCGAAGCGGATTTCCGCCCGGACGTTTCTGCGCGTGTGGGTATTCGCGGAAGTTGGTCCAGTCGCCAGCCCATACCATGCCGACCTGGCGCACACATTCCCCGTAGGCGTCCCATTCCGGACGGGCGTCGAAATAGCTCCAGGCGGGTTTGCCACCGATCAATGGCACCGCATCCCAGGCTTCGGCGTAGTTGTGCCAGGATTCGCCGGGCGCGGCGTTGGTGACATGTGGGCCGCTGCACGGACCGACTTGTTCGAGGACGTCGCCGAGGTAGCCGTAACCGCGATTCTGAAAGTCGAGAATCTTGCTTTTGATCTTCGACCAGGGGCGCGATTGGCGGTACAAGCGCGCCTGTTCTTCGAGAGGTCGAAGGGTGCAATAGATCAGCAGATCGATACCGACGCCATCAAGCACTTCGACGACGCGTTTGGCGTTGGCGGCGACCTCGTCGGTAAGGTCTTCCAGTTTTCGGGATGATCCCATTGTTGTTGTCTCCGTCCGGTTACCGGTTCTTGGTCAGGATAGCGCATCACTACTGGGGCGGAGAGCGCGTGGATGTTCGGGTGGCTGATCTGGGTTAAATTTCGGCTGGTCTCGCCCGATGCACGTCCTGGGTGTGCTCAAACTAAAACATTGATCGTCCGGGGTGGTCAGGTAGCCACCGGTCGCGCAACACACGGTCAGAATCGGAATGAACGTTCAAGTAAGCGAATTGCTCGTTCGCTATATGGAACGCCTTGGCATCGAAGTGATCTTCGGAATGCCTGGCGCGCACATCCTGCCGGTCTACGACGGCCTCTTTGCGTCTGCCATCCGGACGGTACTGGTCAAGCATGAACAAGGCGCCTCGTTCATGGCCGGGGGCTATGCGCGTGCCTCGGGAAAGATTGGCGCCTGCATCACCACCGCCGGTCCGGGTGCGACCAACCTGGTGACCGGTATTGCCAACGCCTATGTGGACAAGCAGCCGGTGCTGGTGATCACGGGTGAGACATCCACGCATATTTTCGGCAAGGGTGGCATGCAGGAAAGCTCGGGGGAGGGCGGCAGTGTCGATCAGAACGCGCTGTTCTCGGGTATCACGCGTTACAACAAGATCGTCGAGCGGGGCGATTACCTGGCGAACGTGCTCAATCGCGCCTCGCAGATTCTGCTTTCCGACAACCCCGGGCCGGTGTTGCTGAGCTTTCCGTACAACGTGCAACAGGAGCTGGTCGATGAGTCGGTCCTGGACAAGGTGCTGACGCGCCGAGCCAGCCGCCGCGATGCCCGGGAATCGCCGCTTTACAACCGGCTCGCCGACCTCGTTCAGGATGCCAGGAATCCAGTGATCGTGGCGGGTTATGGCTGCATGCTCGCCAATGCCGGCAATGTGGTGTCGGATCTCTCCGAGATGTTGAACGTGCCGGTCACCACCAGCCTCAAGGGCAAGGGCGTCATCTGTGAACAGGGGCCGCTGTCGCTGGGCAGTCTGGGGGTGACTTCGGATGGCTCGGCCTATCAGTACATCGTCGAACATGCCGATCTGATCGTGTTTCTGGGCGCGGCCTTCAATGAGCGGACCAGCTATTTGTGGGATCACGGTCTGCTTGACAACAAGCGCATTGCCCAGATCGACAACAATCCGGATCAGCTCGAAAAAGTGTTCCGCGCCGATGTGGCGATCTGCGCCGATCTCAAGGACGTGCTCGAAGACCTCCGCGACCGACTCAAGGCGCGCGGCGTCGCCGCCAAGCAGATCGCGCCGCTACCCGGTCGCAGTGACTTTACGGCGGTCGGCTCGCCGGTCTTCGATGCGCAGTTCAGCTTGGTCAAGCACTTCTTTGAGGTGTTGCAGGCACGGTTTCCGGACGGGATTCAGGTCTTCGACGACAACATCATCTTTGCGCAGAACTTTTTCCGGGTTTCCAGCGGCAACCGTTTTTATCCGAATTCCGGCATCTCGTCGCTCGGGCACGGGATTCCCGCCGCGATCGGGGCGCGTTTTGCCGAGGATCGTCCGACTTTCGCGATTATCGGGGATGGCGGGTTCCAGATGTGTTGCATGGAACTGATGACGGCGGTGAATTACCGGATCCCGTTGACCGTGATCCTGTTCAACAATGCGACGATGGGCTTGGTTCGCAAGAACCAGTTTCAGAAATACGAACAACGCTACATCGACTGCGATTTCGTCAATCCGGACTATGCCCAACTCGCCGCCTCGTTCGGGATCGCGCACTTCCGGATCGAGCGTGAAACCGATCTCGATGCGGCATTCGAGGCCGCCGATTTTGTGGCGGGCATCAACCTGATCGAGTTGTTCATCGACAAGGATGCCTTTCCGAATTACGAGACCAACCGGTGATCGCGGCGGGTCGTACTGTGTTTGCGAACGCAGCGCCAGGGCGCAATGTTTGCCCTTGTCCATGCACCGCTGCGAGGTGGCGGTGACGGAGATCGCGAATTGCGAGGCGCAAGTCTGGGAGACCGGGGCGTCGGCCTCAGCGCTTGCTTCCTACCGCGATGCGTTGCCCGTTGCAGGACGCCATGAATTCATCGTGGTGATTCCGGTCGCGGATCGACCGGAACAATTGCGGGCGGTTCTGGATTCGCTGCTCGGTCAGTGTCGTGACTTTCGTTACGGCGGAATGGCAGATGGCCAGTTCTGCAAGGTGCGCGCGCTGATTGCGGATGATTCGGCGAGTGCGAGGAACGTGGCGGCCAACCGGAATCTGGCGGAGGAATTCAGCGCTCAGGGCTTGAACACCGAATATTTCGGCACGGACGCGCAACATCGGTGTCTTGCAGCGTTGCCGGATCGCGGGGCACTGGATCATGTGCTTGGTGCCCGTGCCGCGCATCCGCATAAAGGTGCCTCGGTAAGCCGCAATCTCGCTTACCTGCGCCTCGCGGAACTGGCGACCCCGGACCGCCTGTTCTTTTTCGTCGATAGCGATGAACAGTTCAAGGTACGTATCCCCGACGGCGATCGCGGCCGGGACGTCAATGGCATCAGCTATTTCCATACCCTGGATCGGATCTTTTCGCGCGGCGATGTCGATGTGTTGACCGGCAAGGTGGTCGGCGATCCGCCGGTTTCGCCAGCGGTGATGGCCGGCAATTTTCTCGACGATGTGTTGCTGTTGCTGAATGAGCTCAGTGATCTGGCGCCATCGGCGGCCTGCACCTTTCATGGCGACAATGCCCGGCAGGCTAACGATGCGGCCTATCACGACATGGCCGATCTGTTCGGGTTCAAGCCGGCAGAGGCCTTCCGCTATCGCTGCACGCGAAACGGCGATCACGATCATCGGGATTGCCTTGCCGGTTTTGCCGCGCATCTGGATCGATTCTTCGATGGCGAGCATCCGACCCGGCTCAGCCATTTCGAATACCTCGGATCCCTGGACGACACGACGCCGGCACGCACCGTCTACACCGGCAACTATGTGATCAATACCCGGGGCCTGGAGCACTTCATCCCTTTTGCCCCACTCAAGTTGCGGATGGCCGGGCCGGTACTTGGACGGCTGATCAAGGCGCGGCTAGGGGGGCGCTTCGTATCCGCGAATCTGCCTTTGTTGCACACCCGTACCGCCGCCAGTTCCGGACGTGCCGAATTCAGACCCGGGGTGGACCGGGTCCGTAACGAGGTCGATCTGTCCGGCGAGTTCGAGCGTCAATTCTGGGGCGATGTGATGTTGTTCACCGTCGAGCGCCTGATTGCCGAGGGGTACCCGGAAACCGACGTCGGGCGCGCTGCAATCGAGGCGCAGGTCGATGCGGCCATGGCAGAACTGGAGCAGCGCTATATCGACAAACAACGCACCATCCTCGTGAAACTCGAACGCGTGCAGAGCGCGTTTTCGGCCTTGACGGGGAAGGGGTTCAACGACGCGCAGACATCGCGCCGGTTTGATGCCTTCATCGCCAACATCGCGCGCAATTTTGGCGGGCATGAAGGACGTCCAGGAGTCGCCGAATCCTCGCAAGCTCGCCGAGCCGCGATCTGCGATGCACTGTTGGCCTTGAACGCCGATCGCGCCGCCTGGAGCCAGTCCCTGACCGCAATTCGGAGCCGTGCATGAATGTGTTCGTCCTCAGCACCGGGCGTTGCGGTTCGATGACCTTCGATCGGGCCTGTCGGCATATCCGCAATTTCAGCAGCGGACACGAGACACGGGTTGCCGAACTCGGGCCAGCACGTCTGGCTTATCCCAAGGATCACATCGAGTCCGACAATCGCCTGGCCTGGTTTCTGGGTCGTCTGGACCAAGCTTTCCCCAACGAGGTGTTTTACGTGCATCTGCGCCGCGACCCCGAAGCAGTGGCCCGCAGTTACGCGCGCCGCACCCAGGCCGGACTCATCATCCCCGCTTGGATACACGGGGTGCATCTGTACCAGCCAGAAATCATTGAGGACACCGCGTTGGCGGCAGCGCGGGATTACGTCACCACGGTCAACATCAATATCTCGCAGTTCCTGGCCGGTCGGAAAAACGCGATGAAGTTCGACATCGAGTCCGGGAGCGATGATTTCGATGTGTTCTGGGAACGTATCGGTGCGCAAGGTGACAAAGCGGCGGCCATCGCCGAATTTTCCATGGCATACAACGCCTCGCCATAACCGGGCGTCTGGGCGACTGTTAAACTGACCGTTATCCCACCATCGCAAACTGGCCTATGAGCACCAAGCAAACGAATACCGATCTCAGTCGCAAACCCCGTCGCGGCATATATCTGCTGCCGAACCTGTTCACCACGGCAGGCCTGTTTGCGGGCTTCTACAGCATCCTCGCGGCGATGGCGGGGGATTTCGCCAACGCGGCGATTGCGATCTTCGTCGCCATGGTGATGGACGGTCTGGACGGACGGGTCGCCCGCCTGACCAACACCACCAGCGATTTCGGCATGGAGTACGACAGCCTTACCGATATGGTGGCTTTCGGGGTCGCGCCGGCGCTGGTTGCCTACCAATGGTCGCTGCACAGTCTGGGCAGCTGGGGCAGCTTCGGGCTCAAGATCGGCTGGATGGGGGCGTTCGTTTACACGGCGTCAACGGCATTGCGGCTGGCGCGCTTCAACACCCAGGTGGATACCGCCGACAAGCATTACTTTCAGGGTCTTCCGAGCCCGTCCGCCGCCGCGCTGGTTGCGGGCATGGTCTGGTTCGGCAATGAATTCGGTTTTGCCGGTGATGATCTCAATCTGCTTGCGTTGTGCATCACCGTGTTTGCCGGCGTTCTGATGGTCAGCAATGTCCGGTATTACAGCTTCAAGCAGGTCGATCTGCGTGGGCGCATCCGTTTTCTGCACGTTCTCATCCTGGCGCTGGCGTTCCCACTGATTGCCATCAACCCGGCATTGGTCGTTTTCGGCGGTTTCCTGGTTTACGTGGTATCCGGCCCGGTGCTTACCCTGATGTGGATTCGTCGGCATCGCGCCGAACGCGCCAGGAGTAGCGACGACGACACAGGGTCCGAGGACGAGACCGGCTGATCGAATCTTCAGATAACCCGGTCGTTGCCGCCGTCGATGGGCACCTGGGCGGCGGTGGTCTTCGCGAAGAGCGGCCCGAGCATCTCCGCAACCATCTCGGCGACATCCGCTGAATGCACCTCGGTGCGCAACAGGTTCTTGGTCTTGTAAGCCTCGACGGTCATGCCGTAATGCGCGGCCCGTGCCGCCAGAACTTCGTCGGTCCACAGACCGGTATCGAATACGGCATCCGGGTGGACGGAGTTGATCCGGATTCCGTCCTTGGCCCATTCCAGGGCACTCACGCGGATCAACTGGTTCAGTGCTGCCTTGGAGGCGGAATAGGCTGCCGCACCCGGTCCGGGCGCGGGGACGTTCTTGGAGCCGACCACGGCAACACGGCCTTTGTTGGGGGCGAGCTTCAAGAGGGGGTAGGACTCGCGCAACACGCTCAGATTGGCGTCCAGATTGACCGCCATCACCTTGCGCCAGAGTTCGTCATCCAGTTCCGCCACGGCACGTCCGCCCGGGAACATTCCCGCGTTCAACACCACCATGTCGAGGCCGCCGAAGCGGCGTACAGCGGATTCTAGTGCGGCCTGAATGGCGGTCATGTCGGTGACATCGCAGCGTACGCCCAGGAAGTCCGAGCGCGGCAGCAGGTTGATGATTTCTGGATTGAGATCGAGTCCGACCACCGCCGCCCCCCGTTTGAGCAGGCTTTCGACACAGGCGCGTCCGATCCCGGACGCCGCCCCGGTCACCAGGGCGACCTCACCCTGAAACATCGGCGATTTGCCACCCTTGTTCAGCTTGGCTTGCTCCAGTTCCCAGTATTCGACCTCAAAAATGTCGAACTCGGGCAGCGCCTGCCAACGGTCCAGTTTTTCTGCGCGGCTGATGATGTCGATGGTGTGACGGTAGATGTCCCCGACAATATCGGCCTCCTTGCTGCTGCGCCCGACGGTCAGCGTCCCCAGCGCGCGATCCAGGATCACACGCGGCGCCGGGTCCAGCATGGTGACGGGAACCCGCGATTTCGCGGCATTGGCCTGAAAGTAGGTGCGGTAATCGCTGGCATAGGTCGCGACATCGCGGCCTAGCATTGGCACGCGCTTGGTGCGGATGACGTGATCGGGCGTAGCCGGGCCTTGCTGGGCGATACGCGCCAGATCGTCGCGGCGAGCAAATTCGCAGGCGCGGGGATCGTCACGGCGACTGACGATCGCGGCGGCCCCCAGATGCGCGGAGATGTCGGCGCGCAGCCGCGCAATGTTTTCACGCAACGGCGGTACATCTTCGACCTGCACCGGCTCAGGCAGTATCCATGCGCCGTTCTCGGCGAGGTAGTCCTCGGCCTCGGTCACCAGTTGGATCATGCGTTCGTACGACTCCTTTGCGGACTCACCAAAGGAGAAGATGCCGTGGTTCATCAACACCATGCCGACGGTGTGAGGGCCGGATTGCTTGGCAAACAAGGTGGCGACCAGCCGCGCCAGGTCGAAGCCGGGCATCACGTAAGGAATGACGACAACCCGGTCACCGTAAAGGGCACGGATGCGCGCTTCGCCATCCGGGGTGTTGGTAATCGTCACCACGGCGTCCGCGTGGGTGTGATCGACGAACTTGTAGGGCAAGGCGGCGTGCAGGATGGCCTCGACCGACGGGGTTGGCGCCGAGGCAATGGTCGTATGCGTCTTCAACTCGTTGACCATCGCGGAATCGGACAGCTCCTCGAGCTGGGCCAGTTTCAGCAGATGCGCGAGGCGCACCGGGACATAGCCCGGCGCTTCAATGGTGGCGAGATCCCAGCCGGAGCCTTTGACGTAGAGGAGATCTTCCTGTTCGCCGACCGTATTGGTCTCACGCACCTTCACCGAGGTGTTGCCGCCGCCGTGGAGCACCAGTGCGGGTTCCTGACCCAGAAGCCGTGAGCTGTAGACGCGCAGTGCCAGATCATTCGTCAGGGCAGCGGCGTCGGTGTCGTTCCAAAGGCTATGCATGGTTGAGGTTCCCAGGAAATTCCGTGGGAGATTGGATGCGAATTCCCGGCAAGGTTCAACCGTGGGTGCCCTTCGCATTGTTTAGAATCGCAGTTCGCTCATTTCGTCCCGGATCATCGTCATGGGTCACAAGCCGCTTCCCGAATTGCCTCCTTTGCAGCACACCTTGGTGGACTCGCATTGTCATCTGGACATGCTCAAGCTCGATCAGCATGCCGACGGCATGAATCAGGTCATGGCGACCGCGAGCGACTTGGGGGTCAGGCAGATGCTGTGCGTGGCCGTAAATCTGGAAGACTGGCCGGAAATGATGCGTATTGTCGAAGCGCACGATCGCGTGACGGCATCGGTCGGCGTGCATCCGAATCACGATCAAGGCCACGATCCAAGCGTCCAGGAGTTGATCGAACTGGCGGCACATCCGAAAGTCGTCGCGATCGGTGAAACCGGTCTCGATTATTTCCGCAGCGAGGGCAATCTCGATTGGCAGCATGATCGTTTCCGCCGTCATATTGCCGCCGCCAAGGCGACTCGGTTGCCGCTCATCATCCACACCCGAGAGGCGCGCGCCGATACCTTGCAGATACTCGAGGAGGAGAATGCACGGGATGCCGGCGGGGTGATGCATTGCTTTGCCGAGGATTGGGAAACCGCGCAGCGTGCGCTGGACATCGGCTTTTACATCTCGTTCTCCGGCATCGTCACCTTCAACAGCGCTCAGGAACTCAAGGAAGTGGCCAAGCGGGTGCCGCTCGATCGCATGTTGGTCGAGACCGATTCCCCCTATCTCGCGCCCATCCCCTTGCGCGGTCGTCAGAATGAACCGGGCTACACGCGCTTCGTCGCCGAGCATATTGCGGAATTGCGCGGCGATTCGGTCGAGAACATTGCACGCGCCACCACCGAGAATTTCCATCGCCTGTTCGCGCGGGTCGCTTGAGGACCGCGAGCAGGTGGTCTGACCGACAGTTTCCGGCGTCGCGCTGATGGCGTGGCTGGGCCTGACCCTGCTGTGTGCGATCAGCCTGGCGTTCGCGGATGTCGGCACCAAGGTCTGGTTGAGCAAACTGGGCGACAACGAACGGGTCTTCATAAGACTCGCGCTGCCGGGGATGATGCTGGCGCCATTGGCCTATGCAAGCCTGCCTGAACAACCTGCCTGGGGTGAATTCATGCCTTGGGTACTGGTGTCCCTGCCAGTGGAGGTGTTTGCAATGCACCTTTACGTCAGGGCCCTCCACGAGGGGCCCTTATCGCTGACCTTGCCTTATATGGCGTTCACACCGGTGTTCGTCGCGCTGACCGGCTGGTTGCTGCTGGAGGAGCACGTATCGACCGAAGGCTTTGCCGGTATCGCCCTGGTGGTGTTGGGCTCCTGGATATTGAACTCGGATCGGCAGCGACATCCGCGCAACGTGGTGAAAGCCGTATTCGAGCAGCGCGGTGCGCGTCTCATGCTCAGCGTGGCCATGTTGTATTCGATCACGGCGGTCACCACACGGGGCGCGGTGCGACACACCGATGGGGTGTTCTTCGGGGCCTTCTATCTGAGCTTCGTGGCGTTCACGATCCTGGCCTGGAATGGGTTGCGCGGCATCGCGGTCTGGCGGGTGATGTGGCGTGGGCCACGAACGTTGTGGCTGGTATCCGGGGCGATGGGCGCGATGGTGGTCCTGCACTTCGCCGCACTCCGTCTGATCGAAGTGGCGAGCATGATCGCGGTCAAACGTACCAGTTTGCTTTGGGGGGTGTTGATCGGGGTGATCTGGTTGGGTGAGGAGGCCGGGCCAAGGCGGATCATCGCAGGCGCGATCATGGTCGCTGGCGCGGCAATCGTGGTGTTGGCGGGATGAAAGAGTGGATGGGTCGTCGTTACCAACGCACCCGCGCACCCATCTCGGGCGTTTCCATCAGCTCGATACTTTCCAATTGCGGAAGCAAGTGCCCCGCCTGCGCTTGAATCATCGCGAGCAGGGCACAGATGTCGCCGCTCTCCGCCCCGGGTAAGTTGTTCAACGTATGATGATCGAGACGTTTGTAGATCGGGTTGAACAAGGTCTTCACGTCACCGAAATCCACAGTCCAGCCGTACACCTGATCCAGGGGCGCACTCAGTCCCAGACGCAAGTGGTAACTGTGCCCGTGCAACTGCCTGCGCGGATCTCCGGGTTCGGCCTCGGCGAGCACCACGGCGCTCTCAAATCGCTGGTCTTTCCAGATGCGGAAGGTGTTGCCATCGAATCGGCACCCGGCGGTGTCGGTCTCCTGAACCGCCACTTCATGCAGACCGGGCAACAGCGCGTGAAGTTGAGGCCAGAGCCAAGCAGCAATGACCTCGCTGGTTGGGTTGTGCAGACCGGCAATATCGTTGAGGCAATGATGATCGAGTTGCGCCGCCAAGGGTGTCCAGGCCCGGCAGATGGCGGCATCGAGCAGCCCGGGATCCTGCGCATCCAGCCGGCAACTCACGGTGACCTCAAAGCCGTGTCCATGCATGCGTCCGCATTGATGCCCTTCCGGGACATTGGGCAGCCGATGTGCCGCTTCAAACCGGAAACGACGCCATACCAGATCAAGATATTCATCCGTGCTTGCCCCCTGTCTCGGCGCAGAGCACAGCAGCAGGACAGTGTCCGGGTCCAGGCGCAGACGTTGGCGCAACCAGTCGAGCAGGGCGACATCGTTCGGCTCGGTCAGCCGTTCGTTCAGCAGACCGTAGTCAATTTCGCGCAGGACATCGCAAACATGTTCGCGCAGCGCGATCAGGCTCGGTGCGCAACGCGGCCCGTCTCCGTATTCGCGTTGCATGGGCGTGATCACGGTCAGGGCGAAGCTGTGTCCGGCGTGCCGCAAGCCATTGTCCGGATGATTACGATCCGGCAATTGGCGGGCAGCTTCGAAACCGAGACGGACGATATGTTCATATTGAAGGCTCATCGCCGCATTCTAAGCGTATTCCCGCCCCGGGAAGGCGACTTCAGCGGACGTGTCGCTGTGCTTTAATGCCCACAGCCACAATATTCCCAAATTCAGAAAATGAGGCTCGACCAACATGCTCAACGCTGGTGACGCTGCGCCCGATTTCACCCTGCTGGATGCCGACATGACCCCGGTCACGCTAAGCACGTTGCAGGGCAACAAGAACGTCGTGCTGTATTTCTATCCCAAGGATGACACCCCCGGCTGCACCATCGAGGCGCAGGATTTCACGGGTATGCAGGATGACTTCGATGCCCTTGATACGGTGGTGTTCGGGATCAGCCCGGATGACTGCGTCAGTCATGCTGCGTTCGCGGTCAAATACGGCCTCAGCGTGACCCTGCTGGTGGATATGGAGCGTGACGCAATCGAGGCCTACGGCGTCTGGGTCGAAAAGGAACGCGACGGCATCAAGCGTTGGGGCGTGAACCGCTCCACGTTCATCATCGACAAGCAGGGCAACATCCGTCATGCCCTTTATGGCGTTGCCCCGCGCGGGCACGCCCAGCATGTCCTGGATCTGGTCAAGGCCGGCTGGTAATAACCCGGTTCAGCTCGCCGGAGCCATCTGCTCCGGGCGGAGCTTGGGGGTGAAGTAATCGTCGGCGTCATCGATGTCCACTTCGCCCCCATCCTTGTCGCGCATGGGGAGTTCGAAATCGTTCCATCCACGTAACCCGGTCTTCAGGGAAGCGACTTTCCGGTAGCCCATCAACTGCATCATGTAGGCACCGAGCACGCTGCGATTGCCGGAACGGCAGATCACCACGACCTCGCGTTCCCGCGCCTCGACCAGTTCGGGCACGGTTTCTTCATAGTTGTATTCGCAGGCGGTCTCCAGAATCCCACGCGGCACATTGATCGAACCGTCGATATGCATCGCATCGAATTCATAGGGCTCGCGGATGTCCACAAGCAGCAGGTCGTTGCCTTCCTGAATCCGGGCGTCCAGGTCCCAAGGGAACAGCTCCTGGATGTGGGGGATGTGCTCGTTGACGATTTCAGTGAAACGTTTCATCGCGTGCGGACCAAATGAGGATCGTTCGGGAAACCAGAAACATTAGCACGGTCTGATTGATGAGGTTCCCATGTGGCTGACCTGGCATCACACCAGGGTGGTGAGTTGATCACCTCTGCCGGGAACGGTCACGGCGATCAGCGTGGTTATCGCGATGCTGGGGCACTGAGCGTGTCGATCAAGAACCTCAACTGCGCGTTAACAGCGCGTGATCAGCACTCGTGTTCCAAAAAAGGCAGGTCAGATGACCGGCTTTTTTCCTATCTCCGGGTGAAACAGGTCAGACGGTCTTTATTTGGCGAAGGCGTCCATCGCATTGATGATCGCCGGGCCCAGCAATACGACGAACAGCACCGGCAGGATGAACAGGATCATTGGCACGGTCATGATCGCGGGCAGCCGCGCTGCCTTTTCTTCCGCCTTCATCAGCCGTTGATTGCGGTATTCCGCAGCGAGGACGCGCAGGGACTGCGCCAGCGGGGTTCCGTAATGCTCGCTCTGCAGGAGCGTGTTGACGACGCTTTCCATTTGCACCACGCCGGTACGTGAGGCGAGGTTGGTCAGGGCTTTGCGACGTTCCGGCAGAAATCCGAGCTCAAGCACCGTCAATCGGAGCTCGTCGGCCAGTTCCGGGGCGCCGTCCTGCATTTCCCGGGCGACACGGTCCAGGGCGGCATCCATGCTTAGACCGGCCTGGGCGCAGACCACCAGCAGATCGAGCCCGTCCGGCAGGGATTTGGCGATGCTGTCCTGGCGCAGGCGGATCGCCCGACGTAGCGGCAATTCAGGAAGGTAGGCGCCGAGCAGGACCGGAGGAAGCGCAAACAACAGGACATCCAGCAGGGTCTGATCCGGGTTGTCGCCCAGATTGCTGGCGGCCAGCGACAGTCCGCCCAGCACGAAGGGCAAGACCAGGCGCGCGAACAGATAGACCACCAAGGCGTCGCGACTGCGCCACCCCGCCTGAGACAGCCGTTTTCCGGCTTCCTGGGCCAGTTCGCTGCTCATCAGGTTCAACCGATCCGTGGCACGACGCATCAGTGACAGCCCCAGTGCGAACGGTTTGTGGCGGGTCGGGCTGGCGGTGCGCTGCTGTTTCAACCCACGCCGGCGCTTCTCTAGGTCCTTCAGGCGTTGTCGGCTTGCCCAGGGCACGAGCACGCCTTGCCAGATGACCAGAACCAGCAGGAAGCCTGCGCTGGCGGCAGACAGGGAGATCAGGGTCGGGCTGCTGAAGGTATCCATCAGATGTCGAACCGCACCATCTTACGCATCACCAGCGCGCCGATGGTCAGCATCCCGGCAGCCACCCATAGCAGCGTGTGGCCACGGGGATCGGTGAACAGCGTCATGATGTAATCCCGGTTCAGCACGTACAGCAGTGCGACCATGATGAAGGGGAGGGAACCGATGATGTATGCGGAGGCGCGCGCTTCCGAGGACAGGGCGCGAATCTTCAGATGCAGACCACGTCGTTTGCGCACGATCTCTGCGAGATTTTCCAGGGTTTCCGCAAGATTTCCGCCGGTCTGACGTTGCACGGCGATGCTGATGGCGAAGAACCGAAAATCTGGCAGACCGATTCGCCGAGCGGCCTCCCAGAGGGCGTCTTCCATGTCGGTGCCAAGGCGGGTGGTATCGACAATGGCCTGAAATTCCTCGGCGAGCGGCCCCTTCAGCTCCTGGGCCACCGCCTGCATGGATTGAGAGATCGGAAGCCCGGCCTTGAGACTGCGCACGATCAGGTCGAGCGCATCCGGCACCTTGTCGAGGAGTTCGGCGCGGCGGGTCGCAATCTTGCGATTCAATATCAGGTGGGGAATCACCAGGCCGCTCCCCAGACCGAACAACATCGCCAGGCCCAGACCGAGTTTCATTGCGGTCAGGCCGATGACGAAACCGCCGCATGCGGCGAGCAGGGCATACACCGCATAGGCGCCGGGGGTGGTTTTCAATCCCGCCTGAACCAGACGTTGCTTGAGCATGTCGCGTCGGGGAAGCAGCGATTCAAGCAGATTGGTCAGGCTGGGTTCGGCGCGTTGCAGGACTTTCGCGTGTTCCTGAATCAGGCGCGCCTGCGCCGGGCTCTCGGCGTGCGCGGTGACCAGTTTGTCGAGTCGCTCCTGCACCACCTTTCCACTGCGGCCATTGCTGAAAACAGCGAGCAGCAAAGCGGCCATCACGGCAAATACCGCGACGAAAATCAGCGCCATCAGCCAGACAGTGGGGGTTGCGGCGTGCATTACATTGCCGCCTCGAGCAACGCGCGTTCCAGGCCGAAGTAGGCGGCGCGCTCGGAGAAATGGGGGCGCAGTCCGTGCCCGTCGAAGCGACCTTTCAGATGACCTTGCGCATCCTCCCCTTCGAACTTGAAGGAAAACAGTTCCTGGGTGGTGATGATGTCGCCTTCCATGCCGACGACCTCTGTGATGCTGATGATGCGACGCTTGCCGTCACGCATGCGGCTGACCTGAACGATCATGTGGACCGCAGACGAAATCTGCTGGCGCACCGCGTCCGTGGGCAGTTTGAAACCGCTCATCGCAACCATGTTCTCCAGGCGGGTCAGGGCTTCACGGGGGTTGTTGGCATGCACCGTGCCCATCGAACCGTCGTGGCCGGTATTCATCGCCTGAAGCATGTCGATCGCCTCAGCGCCACGTATCTCACCGAGGATGATGCGATCCGGACGCATACGCAGACAGTTCTTGACCAGATCGCGCTGGGTGATTTCGCCCTTGCCTTCCAGGTTGGGGGGACGGGTCTCCAGACGCACGACGTGCGGCTGCTGGAGTTGCAGTTCGGCGGCGTCCTCGATGGTGACGACCCGTTCACCAACGTCGATGAGATGACTCATGGCGTTGAGCAAGGTGGTCTTCCCGGAGCCGGTACCGCCGGAAATCAGGATGTTCAATCGGCAGCGGGAGGCGATGCGCAATACCGTACCCATAGCCGGAGACAGATTGTTCTGCGCCTCCATCTTGTCCAGGGTGATCTTCTGCTTGGCGAACTTGCGGATCGAGATGGACGGTCCGTCTATGGCCAGCGGCGGGATGATGATATTGACGCGGGAACCGTCCTCCAGGCGCGCATCCACCAAGGGCACGGATTCATCGATGCGGCGCCCGATGCGGCTGACGATACGGGTCGCGATGTTCATCACATGCGCGTTGTCGCGGAACGTGACATCGGTCAATTCGAGCTTGCCGCGCCGCTCCACATAGATCTGTTTCGGGCCGTTGACCATGATGTCGGTGACGGCTTCGTCGTCGAGCAGCGGCTCGAGCGGGCCGAGCCCCAGCATGTCGTGCAGCAGCAAGGTGACCACCACCTGCTGCTCATTGGCGTTGAGCTTGAGTTTCTGCTCGATCGCGATTTCACCGACCACGCTGGCGATTTGCGCGCGCAACTGGGAACGGTCCATCCGGCCCACTTCGGCGGGATCGATCCGCTCCAGGATGACCGGCTGGATGGTGCCTTTGGCCAGTTCGACGATACTGTTGACCGGCTTGGGCTCCGGTCTGGAAGTGGCACTCGATACCGACTTGGGGTCCGCCCCGGATTCGCCACCGGGTGCCGGGCCGAGGCCAGCCGGGACGGTGCCCGTCGGTGATTTAAGTGCGACCGGACGTGCGGCCGGTGCGTCCGCAACGGCGGTGTTGGTGTCGCGACGACCGAACATGGTCAGGACTCCGACTCGGCGCAATAAGGGCAGCGCAGGGTCAGTACCGCCTTGCGCTCGACGGGTTCAGACCTCTCCCCGGCGACACCCGATTGGGTGTGCGCCGAACGCGGTTCGACCGGCTTGGGTGTCGAGTGCAGGTGATTGCGCTCGTCGACAGCGATCAGGTATTCGAGCGCGGGATGATAGGGCGTCATGACACACCTCCGTTCAGGCACTGCGCCGCAGGCGTTGCCAGAACGGCGTGCGGTGCCGGGCCTCGCTGCCAGTCAGTTCCGGCCAATGCTTCCGGATTGCCTTGACCATGCCACAGTTCGGGGCGTTGGCCGGTACCGCGACACCGGCGGACAGTGCGGCGGCCATGGTCTTCGAGTCTTCCGGAAACACCGCGAACACCGGGCGGTCGACGGTGCGTCGGAACTGCTTCTCGGTGACCTGTCCGCGCCCTTTGTCACCCACCCGGTTGAGCACAATGCCCAGCTCCAGATTTGGGGAGACGGCTTCGGCAAGTTCGGCAAGACGAACGCTGTCGCGAACCCCCGTCATGGAGAGATCCGAAACGATCAGGACCCGCGACGCCTGGCCAAGTCCTCCTTGCAGCAGACCGGCGTTGCAGCGCGGCAGATCCAGCACCACGCGATCAAATTCCGGGGCGAGCCGCTGGATCAGGATGCCGGCAGAATCGGCACGGATCGAGGCGGCCTGCCGCAAATCCGGCTCCGAACTGAGGACATGCAGGTTGTCGCTCTCGGCGGCCATGGCGCGCTCGATGAACAGCGAGTCGATGCGGGTCGGGTCCTGCAACGCCTCGACCATCGCATTGCCCGGCTCAAGATTGAGGTTGAAGGCGGCGGTGCCAAACCAGGGATCGAGGGCGAGCAGGGCGGTCTTGCGGCCCTCATGGTGGGCAATCATCCAGGCCAGGCTGGTCGCCACCGTGGTGGTGCCCGCGCCACCGGCGGCGCCTACCACGGCGATGATGCGATTTCCCCATTCCGATTCTTCCGCGTCGCGGACCACTTCCGGTGGATTCAAGGTCAGGGAGAGCTGCACTGGGTCGATGGGTTTCAACAGATACTCGGTGACCCCCAATTCCTTGATCCGGTGATACAGATTCAGGTCGTTATGCGTGCCAATGGCGGTGACCTGGGTGCCCGGATCACAGACATTGGCGAGTTGCCCGAGATCGGCGATGGGGTCGTCACTGTTGGACAAATCCACCAACACCCGGTGCGGTGTCGGTACGTCCTTGAGATTGGTGACCGCCATGTCGACATCGCCATATAGGACGTTCTGCGGCCCCCAGCCCAGGCCTTTTATGGCCTGCACCACGGACTCCAGCGTGTCTCGATCCAGCGCAAACCCGACGAATGGTTTGCGTTGGTTGTTCTGGGAATGATCGTTGTCCGACTTGCTCATTGGGTGGCCTCGCTGCCGCCGAGGTTGATGGAGATCGGGGAGGTGCTGCTTGCCGCTTCATCGTGGGCATTGCGATAACGGGTGATGGCCTTGGCCGCCAGCTCCGCATCCCCCGGGCCCAGCCGGTTCGGCAGGCTGAGATCGGCCGGGTCGGCGATCATCAGGCCGAGGTTGCGGGTCACGCTGCAGCCGAAGCCGGGCCACGGTTGATTTTGATAATCGGGTTGTGTCGCACCCTGCCAGTTGCCACATTCGGGCAAGACGATCTCGCTGTGCCACAGACCGAGATGCAGGCTGTCGGCAGGCAACAGCGGATCGGTCGTCAGACTCACGGAAAGCCCGCGCTGTGCCAGCCATTCCGCCGCATCGATGGCGGCCATGCGACGTGCTGGGGAATGCGTCAGAAGCAGTCGATCGCCTGGGGTGGCGCGATAGCCATCCCGGAATTGTTGCAACGCACGACGCTCGTCTTCATCAAGACGGTCGCCGCCACGCAGGACCAGCTCCATCGGTGCGGCCTCGGTACGGCTGACCAGTTGGGTCGGCTCCCAGCGCGGTGGCGCGCTCATGCAGGCGCTTAGCAGCAGGCTTGTGCCGGCGACGAGGATCGGGTTCCGGATGGTCATGTCAGTGCCCTCAGTCGTATTCGAAGCCGATGGGGCCGATCAGGCTTGGCCCACCGGACGGCGCTGTGATCGCGGTCGGGGTCGGTCGAGCGCTGGAGGAAGGGGCGGTTTGTGGCCCGCGCTCGGTGAGATCCATCTGAAGTCGTTCCGAATCACCGAGTCGCGCGATCACCGCACCTTCCGGGTTGCTGTCGGGCTCGGGCGTATCGGTCCATTGCGCGCCATGAAGAATGCGCTCCCGGTCATGAGGCAGTTGGAAACCATCGTTGGGAGCCGCCAGGCGCAGGCTTTCCACCGGGTTGACGATATAGGCGGTGACCATGATCACCAGTTCCGTTTCCTTGCGCTGGAAGGCGTCGGAACGGAAGAGGGCGCCCAACACCGGGACATCGCCGAGCCCCGGGAATTTGTTGATGTCGTGTTCGCTGTCCCGTTGCAGGAAGCCCGCGATGGCCAGGCTTTGCCCGCTTCCGAGTTCAACCACCGTATCGGTGCGTCGCGTGGTCAGCGACGGTATCTGATAGCCGCTGATCTCCACCGCGCCGCTGGAAGAAAGCTGGCTGACTTCCGGATTGACGCGCAGATTGATGCGATTGGAATCCAGCACCGTGGGCGTGAACTTGAGCTGAACGCCGTATTCCTTGAACTCGACGGTCACGTCGCCATTGCCCGTCGGAACCAGGATGGGAAATTCCCCACCGGCCAGAAAGGACGCTTCTTCGCCACTGACGGCGGTCAGGTTCGGTTCTGCAAGGATCGAAATCATGCCCTGTTCGTCGAGGGCATCGACCACCGCCTCGAAATTCAAGCTGCCGCTGCGCGCGATGGAGGCCGCGTTGGGGATTAGCGCCGCCGCCGGATTGCCGGTGACCAGGCCCAAGGTCAGACCGCCAAGGGTCTTGGTGAAATCCCAGTTCACCCCGAGCTGCTTGGTGATCTCGCGGGAGACCTCGGCGACTCGCACCCGCAAGGTGACCTGATTGGGACTGGTGAGGACCGTCCGGTCGAACAGTTTGGTCTCATCATCGATGTATTGCAGGGCGAGACGGCGTATCTGATCGGCATCGCTGGCGCGGGTGACCTGCCCGGAGAGCATCAGGCTCTGGTTGACCATGCTGGCGCGGACATCCGCTGCGGGAAACAGGGTCTTCAGCGAATGATTGAGATGATCGATGTTGGCGCCGACCACCACATTGCGATCCAGAAGGACCTGATCGTTGGCGCCCACCGCAAACATGGTGGTTTCCCCGGCCTGGCGTCCGTAGAGGTAAATAAGTCGCGGCGATTTGACCTGCACATCGGCCACGTTGGGGTTGGCGACGAAGACATTGGACGCCGGCGCGTTGAGCCGGATCAGGCGGGCGCCGCCCGCTTGCAGGTAGAGCGGATCGCCCGCCTGAACCGGAGCCGGCACCGCGAGCAACAAAACCAGGAGGGTCATGATCTTCATGTCTGCATCCTCAGCCGGCGCCCGCAGGGGAGCCGCGCAGCACAGTGACCGCCTGGCCGCGTCCGAGATCGCTCTCCTTGGGCGCTTTCGGGCGGGCGGGTGTCGGAAACACGTTGTCGGCGGTGAAGCCGTCGGGACTCAGTGCGGCGTCGTTCTCCACGATGCTGCGCAGCGACAGCGAGAGACTGCCCATCGCCAGGGCGAGGCTGACTTTCTCGGCCTGTTTCGGAGTGACCTCGACGGTGATCGTTTTCGCTGGCAGGACGGTCCGGCTCTTGACCGTTTCTTCGGCTTTCGATTCCCCCGGATCGAACCCCCGGAGGCTTTGATCCACGGCAAGAACGCGCACATCGGCGAGCACGGTCTGGCTGACGTGCTGTTTGCGGCCTTCGTAGCCTTCCAGATCGCGACTCAGAATCAGATCGACCTGATCGCCGGGCAGCACCAGACCCGCCAGCCCGGTGGTGGCATTGACCGGCAGGGTGACCGCACGCATCCCGGGGTTCAGCGCCGCTGCCAGAAAGCCGCGTTCGCCCGGGCTGATCAGCAAGGCCGAATAGATCGGTTGGCCCGCCGGAATGCTGCGCGTCGGCACGGCGCCGTCGAAGCTGAGTTCGGCATCGGGTTTGGACGTCGTCTTTACCAGATAGGCGGGGTTCAGCCCCTCTTTTGGCCAGACTTGCCATTTCAAATCTTCTTTGTGGACGAAGCTTCCGGGCTCGAGATTTCGGGCGGCAACCAAAACCTCAGTCCCTTCGACCTGGGTACTCGGTTCCGGCGCGGTTTTATCTTGGGTTGCGATCAATGCGCCGCGTTCGGCGGCAAGCCAGGATTGGGCGCCTAACGCGGCGGCTACCGCAGCGCTTATGGCGACGATCAACAGCAGGATGGTGCGCATGACGAATTTCCTCCGATCAGGCCGGGTAGAGCCGGATTACGCCGACGGCAAAGGCGATTCCCCCGACCGCAATTGCGACGCCGTAAGGCAGGCGCTCCGCCAGCAGGTTGTCGCGCAGTTTTGGCGTGCCGATGCGTTCCAGGGTGTTGGCCAACGCAAATCGGGCATTGGTGCCGTAGATCAACGCCAGCACCCCGCCGGTGACCGCTGCGACCAACAGCACCTCGGTGGCGTGGTGCGGACCCGCCCAAAGCAACACGGTCGCCAACAGCTTGCCGTCCCCGGCGCCGAGCACACCGAAGCGGAAGGCGACCAGCGCCAAGAGTAGCGTGAGGGTGAAAACCGCCAGCGACATCAGCCAGGGTTGGTCCACAGGACTGACCAGGACCCAAGCCGGATACATGATCAGCAAGACCATGATCAAGGTATTGGGGATGCGAAACCGCAGCACATCGGTCACCGCTGCCATCAGCAACACGGTTGAAAAGGCGACCAGGACCATGATCGGCATGATCGGGTCAGCCGCCGACGATGGAGGAAGCGGTGGCGCTGACCATCGATCCCAGACTGCCGCCGATCAGGCGGTAGGCCGCAATGGCAATCACGGACAACACCGCCACGATGGCGCTGTATTCCACCGCCGTGGTACCACGCTGGTCGATGAGGAAGCGTGCAATCATGTTCATGGGCGGGCTCTCCTGCCAGGCAAGTCACCCGGATGCAGGCCGGGCAAGTTCTGGACATCATTCAAGCGGGGAGTGGCCCTGAAAACCGCGACCGGGTTTCCTGATTTGCAGTGGTTTACAAACCGCTATTTTCCCTTCTTAGCTACCGCGACCCGGTTTGCTGACTAAGCTGGGCAAACGGACGGCGGTCCGTCGCGCAACAGCATAAAAATCGGAGAACAGAACATGCGTAAATGGCTTCCTGCGGCGGCGTTGTTGGCCGCGTTCATCACCGGACCGGCAACGGCCGGGCCGATCGTCATCAAGTTTTCCCATGTGGTCGCGGAGAACACGCCCAAGGGCAAGATGGCCAACCGTTTCAAGGCGCTGGTGGAGGAACGCCTGGCTGGGAAAGTGGCAGTGGAGGTGTATCCGAACTCGCAGTTGTTCGGCGATAACAAGGTCCTGGAGGCAATGCTGCTCGGTGATGTGCAGATCGGGGCACCGTCGTTATCCAAATTCAGTCGTTACACCAGTTCCATGGAGATTTTCGATTTGCCGTTCCTGTTCAAGGACCTGCACGCTGTCGAACGCTTCCAGAAGGGTGAGGCCGGACAGGCCATGCTCGATTCCATGCGCGACAAAGGCCTGATCGGACTGGGTTATCTGCATAACGGCATGAAGCAGATGTCGGCGTACACCCCACTGCACAAGCCATCGGATGCGAAGGGACTGAAATTCCGCGTGCAAACCTCCGATGTGCTGGCGGCACAATTCGAGGTACTCGGCGCGACGGCGGTCAAGAAACCATTTTCAGAGGTGTTCACCCTGCTGCAGACCAAGGCGATCGACGGTACGGAAAACCCGTGGTCGAACACCTACTCGAAGAAATTCTTCGAGGTGCAGCCATACATCACCGAAACCGATCACGGCGTGCTCGATTACATGGTGGTCACATCGACGGAATTCTGGCAGGGCCTGCCGGACGATATCCGTGCCGAGTTGAAGAAAGCGATAGAAGAGGCGGTGGAGTACGGCAACTCGGTCGCCCTGGAACAGGCGGGTCAGGATCGTCAGGCGATCATCGATTCCGGTCGTTCGGAGGTCATTGCGCTGACCCCGGAGGAACGCGCGGAGTGGGTCGATGCCATGCGTCCAGTCTGGAAGCAGTTTGAGGACCGTATCGGCAAGGATCTGATCGAAAAGGCACTGGCGGCGAACAACCGATGATGCGTCGCCGGGATGAACGTGCCGATCCAGCCGCGGCGCTGCATGGCACGTTCATCCCGGGTCCAGCCAGGCAGGTGGTTTGGCGGATGAGTGTCGGATTCCGACAACGCAATGTTTTTGAAATAACGTTATTAAATTAGTTGCTTAACGAATGATTCTAAAGTTATTAAATAAAATGGAAGAGGCCGTGATCGGCCTTTTGTTGGCGGCCATCACCTTGCTCGTATTTGTCGAGGTGGTGATGCGCTTCGGTTTCAACACGGGGATCAGTTGGGTGCAGGAAGCCACTTTGCTGATGTCTGCCTGGTTCGTGTTGTTCGGCGTTTCCTACGGACTCAAGGTTGGCGCACACATCAACGTCGATGCAGTGGTGCGTCGTCTGCCGGGCGTGGCTCAACGGGTCGCCGCCGTTGTGGCCGTGATGCTGAGCCTGATTTACTGCGGCCTGTTTCTGTACGGTTCGTGGATATACCTCGCCAAGATGAACCTGATCGGTATCGAGTTGGAAGACATCCCGGTGCCGGCCTGGATCGCGCACAGTATTTTGATCATCGGTCTGGGGATGCTCGCGTTGCGCCTGCTCATCCTGCTCTGGACGGTCGCTCGGGGACGGGCAGAGGGATTCCCGCACGGTCGGGAAGTCGAGGAAAGCGTTCGACTGGCGGAAGAAGCCGCTGCCGGTGACAAGTCATGACCTCGGCGGTGCTGTTTGCGTTGCTGTTCCTGTGCATGCTGCTGGGTATCCCGGTGGCGATTTCGCTGGGGCTTGCCAGTGTCACCACCATCCTGTGGTTCAGTAACGATTCCGTCGCTTCGATTGCATTGAAGTTGTTCGAGTCCCTGTCCGAGCACTACACGCTCCTGGCAATCCCGTTTTTCATTCTCTCGTCGTCATTTCTCTCCACCGGCGGGGTCGCACGGCGTTTGATCGCGTTCGCGATCGACGCGGTGGGACATATTCGCGGGGGGCTGGCGATGGCCTCGGTCTTGGCCTGCATGTTGTTTGCGGCGGTCTCCGGCTCATCGCCCGCAACGGTTGCGGCGGTCGGCGGTATCGTGATCGCCGGCATGGTCAAGGCGGGCTATCCGAAAGCCCTGGCGGCGGGAGTCATCGCCAACGCGGGCACGCTTGGCATCCTCATCCCGCCCTCCCTGGTGATGCTGGTTTACGCGGCGGCGACCGAGGTATCCGCAGCGCGCATGTTCATGGCGGGTTTCATCCCCGGCATTCTCATGGGACTGATGTTGATGGCCGCGATCTACGTGGTGGCCCGAATCAAGGGTCTGCCGGCTCAGGATTGGCCGGGGTGGCGTGCGTTTTTGCGTTCCGCGTTCAGTGCATCCGGCGGGCTGATGCTGATCGTGATCGTGCTCGGTTCGATTTATGGTGGCATTGCGAGCCCGACCGAGGCCGCATCGGTGTCGGCGGTCTATGCCTATCTGGTCGCCGTGTTCGGCTATCGCGACATCGGTCCATTAAAGAATCAGCCGTGGCGCAAGCCGGGTGAGGGGGTGCATCGAGTCGTTCTACGCAACGTATGGCAGATGCTCTGGGCATTGCCGCGCAGCGGTTTTGATCCCGAGGTGCAGAAGGCGGTCATGGATGCGGCCAAGGTCAGCATCATGCTGCTGTTCGTGATCGCCAATGCGATGCTGTTTGCTCATGTACTGACCACCGAACGCATCCCCCATCACATCGCCGAGACCATCATCGAATGGGGTCTGGAGCCTTGGGTATTCCTGATCGTGGTGAACCTGTTGCTGTTGGCGGCGGGCAACTTCATGGAACCGTCGGCGATTCTGCTGATCATGGCGCCGATCCTGTTTCCGATCGCGGTTCAACTGGGTATCGACCCCATTCATCTGGGCATCATCATGGTGGTCAACATGGAGATCGGCATGCTCACGCCGCCGGTCGGTCTCAACCTGTTTGTGACGGCCGGCATCACCCATGAGTCGATGGGTTGGGCGATTCGCGCCGCGCTGCCCTGGCTGGGCTTGCTGCTGATCTTCCTGATGATCGTCACCTATGTGCCACAGGTGTCGCTGTTCCTGCCCGAACTGATCGATTCGATGCGTGGGTACAAGTAGCAAAGCGGACTTAGGACAGTGACCGGATCATTTGGCAATGAGGGATGCCCGCATCCATGAATTCGTCGCCCTCGCACTGGAATCCGGCCTTCTCATAAAACCCGACCGCGCTGGTCTGGGCATTGAGAAACACACGGGACGCTTGGGTCTGCCGTGCGACCTGCAACAAGGTGTCGAGCATCGCTCGTCCAATCCCCCGCCCACGCCAAGCCGGTAACACGGCCATGCGGCCGATGTGACCATCCGCCAACAAACGACCACAGGCGACCGGTCGCCCCTGATGGGTTGCCAGGACATGCACCGCTTGGTCATCCAGCCCGTCCCATTCCATCGCTTCCGGGACACCTTGCTCATCGATAAAGACGCGGCGACGAATTTCGGCGAGTTCCGCTGCGGAATCCGACCAACGGGTCACGGCGATCGCGACAGGCTCAGTCGAGGGCATAGAGATGGCCTTCGTTGATAAGTTGGGTGAGTAACGAGCGTGTGGTCGGAGTCTGGCTTAGCGCCGTCAACGATGCCGCCGTATACCGCGTGTGCAGACAGAGGAAGTCGAACAATGCGAACTGCGCGGCGTCCAGCACCAACGCCTGTCCGTTTACAAAGCCGTAGCGATGCGTGGTTTCCCCAACGCCGGCCGGGATGAGCGCGAAACGACTCGCGCCATCGCGGATCCAGACGCGGCCCTGAAGTAGGATGACCGGCAGATCACGGCTGACGATCAACGTCGCGTCGTCGCGCGGTAATGGCCCGATTCCGGGTTTTGCGCGGGTCAGAAAACGCCCCAGCCACTCGGCGAATTGGTCCGCATTCCGGGTCAGACCGGATTGGATAAGCGTTCGGAAGGTGTCGATACTGCCGGCGTCGATCATCCCGGGATTGGCGCCACCGACCCGGTGGGGATCGCGAAAACGCGGATTGGCGCTGAGCGAGGCAAGCTGATCGGCCACGAAATCTTCGATCAGCTCCGCCTGATCCGGCGCGCGAAAACCGACCGACAAGGTCATGCAGCCGTCACCTAGTGCGATGCCGTGGTGGGCAAGGCGAGGTGGCAGGTAGAGCATGTCGCCCGGCTCCAGGACCCAGGACTGCGTGGTCTGAAAATCCCGCATGATGCGCAGGTCGGTCCCATCCAGGCAGTTGTCCGGGGCGACCGGACGCTCGTCGATGCGCCACTCCCGGCGACCGGCGCCCTGGATCAGAAATACATCGTAATCGTCCCAATGCGGCCCGACGGAACCTTGATCGGCGGCAATGCTGATCATCAAATCGTCAACACGCCAGTCGGGAAGAAAGCGAAAGGTATCGAGAAAGGCAGCCGCTTCAGGCACCCATTTGTCCACGTCCTGGACCAGCAGCGTCCAATGGCTGGCCGGCAGCTTCGCAAACACCGTCTCATCAAATGGCCCGTGTTGCACCGCCCAAGGGGTGGCGCCGTCTTTTTCCAGAATCAGGCGGGATTCGATCTGGCTTTCACAAGCAAGCCCCGCCACCTCGTCCAACGACAGCGGCAGGCAAAAACCCTGAAATGCTTGGCGAAAAAGCCGGGGCCGCAGTTGCCAGGTTTCCCGGACAAACGACGCGGTGTCGATGTCTCCCCGCAATGTGGGGGCCTGGAATGTGTTCATGGCTTCTGTCTGTAACCGGGGTAGTGTCCGCAACTTGTTGTTGGACAAGTAAGTTTTTTCTGTGGTATCAAACGCGATGTCTCCGTCGGCACAGTCCTGGACATTCGTCCATACTGTCGCCTGACAGTTTTAGCCAATCGGTGAAGGTGGTCAGCATGGCGATGATGGACGAGAGTGGCTTGGGTAGTCGTACTGGCGTCAATGCTGCGCAAAGCGGCCTTGGCACCCGGATTCGCAAGCTTGCGGATATTCTCGGCGGCAAGAAAGAGATGGCGCGCGTCGCCAACGTCTCGGAAGTCCAGATCTATCGCTACATCAATGAAGAAAACACACCGAGCGTCAGTATCGTTGTGACGCTCGCCCGTGCCGCCGGTGTCAGCATCGAGTGGCTTGCCACCGGAGTCGGCCCGATGGCACCCACCCCCAATCGCGATCATTTGGGCAATGGCTCGCAGAAAATTGACGTGCCATTGCTGGCCGGCGTTCTGCGGATTATCGACAGGATGGCGGCAGAGCAAGGCTATCACCTGAATGGCAGCGAACGCGCCAATCTGGCCGCCCGCATGTACAACGGGGTATGCGATACCAAGACCGATATAGAGACCCGTTTGAACATGGCGGAATCGGTGTTGGGCAGCTTCATTGGCATGCTGCAGCCAGCCCGGGTCGACTGAGCCCGACTTACAACAGGGCAGCCTTCAATCGGTGAGTAACCGATTCAGGATGCCTTCGTAGATCTCCGAGAGCACGTCCAGGTCCCGCACCGCGACGTGCTCGTCTATTTTATGGATGGTCGCGTTCAGCGGCCCCAGCTCCAGCACCTGTGCGCCGGTTGGCGCGATGAAACGTCCGTCCGAGGTGCCGCCTGCAGTGGAAAGCTGGGTCTCATACCCGGTGACGCCGGCAATGGCGGCCTGGGTGGCGGCCACCAGTTCGCCTTTCGGTGTCAGAAACGGGTTCCCGGACAGATTCCAGTCGATGCGGTAATCCAGGCCGTGACGATCGAACAGGGCTTCGACCTTCTCGCGCAGGCTGGCCTCGGTCTGTTCGGTGGAGAAGCGGAAATTGAACATGACCTCGATGGTCCCCGGAATCACATTGGTGGCACCGGTTCCGGAATGAATGTTCGAGATCTGGAAGGTGGTCGGGGGAAAGTGGTCGTTACCCTTGTCCCATTCGGTGCTCGCCAGTTCCGCCAATGCCGGGGCCACGCGGTGAATCGGATTGTCCGCCAGGTGCGGGTAGGCCACATGACCCTGGACGCCGCTCACCGTCATCACGGCCCCGAGCGAACCTCGACGACCGTTCTTGACCACATCGCCGAGGCGATCATTGCTGGAGGGCTCGCCGACCAGACACCAATCGATCTTCTCGCCACGTTCTTCCAGGGTTTCCACCACGCGCACGGTGCCGTCAGTAGCCGGGCCTTCCTCGTCGCTGGTGATCAACAACGCGATCGATCCCTTGTGCTCGGGGTGTGCGCGCACGAAACGCTCACACGCGGTGATGAAACAGGCGATGGATCCTTTCATGTCTGCCGCGCCGCGCCCGTGCAGAACACCATCGGCGACGACGGCATCAAACGGGGGATGGGTCCAACGAGCTTCAGGACCCGTAGGCACCACGTCGGTGTGGCCGGCAAAACAGAACACCGGACCCTCGTTGCCACGCCGCGCCCAGAAATTGCTGACCTCGCCGAAACGTAAACGCTCACCGCGAAATCCAAGTGCTTCCAGACGCCCAAGCAGCAGATCCTGGCACCCCTTGTCGTCGGGGGTGACGGAGGGGCGCGAGATCAGATCGCGAGCGAGGTCGAGAGTGTCGGACATGGATTCAGTTACCGAAAGCCTGTTGATAGTCATCGGCGTTGAAACCGACCAGATACCGCCCGTCATCCAGCGCCAGGATCGGGCGTTTGATGATCGATGGGTTGTCAATCATGAGTTGTAGCGCCGAGTCACGATCGATTTTCGCCCGCAGCTCTTCCGGCACCTTGCGCCAGGTCGTTCCACGACGATTGAGCAGCGTTTCCCAGCCGATGGCGGCATCCCAGTCACGCAGGCGAGCGAGGTCGATCCCGGCCTTCCTGTAATCGTGGAAGACAACCTCGACACCATGATCGGCCAGCCAGGCGCGGGCCTTTTTCATGGTGTCGCAGTTGGGGATACCGTAGATCGTCGGCACCGCGTGCCTCCTCCAAATTCGCCCGCCAGTAGCGGGCATCAGATGTCGCGAAGAAGCTCGTTGATGCCAACCTTGCTGCGGGTTTTCTCATCGACCTTCTTGACGATCACCGCGCAGTACAGGCTGTAAGTGCCGTCCTTGGACGGCAGGTTGCCGGACACCACCACAGAACCGGCGGGCACCCGGCCGTACATGATCTCGCCGGTTTCGCGGTCGTAGATGCGGGTGGACTGGCCGATGTAGACGCCCATCGAAATCACCGAGCCTTCCTCGACGATGACGCCTTCAACGACCTCGGAACGCGCCCCGATGAAGCAGTTGTCCTCGATGATGGTCGGTGCCGCCTGCAGCGGCTCCAGCACGCCGCCGATGCCGACGCCGCCGGACAGATGCACGTTCTTGCCGATCTGTGCGCAGGAACCGACTGTGGCCCAGGTATCGACCATGGTGCCGGAATCGACGTAGGCGCCAATGTTCACGTAAGACGGCATCAGCACGGTGCCCGGGGCGATGTAGGAACCCTTGCGCGCCGCCGCCGGCGGGACCACGCGCACGCCGCCATCGCGGAAAGCCTTGGAGTTGTGATCCGCGAACTTGCTCGGCACCTTGTCCCAGTAGTTGGTGAAGCCGCCCTTGATGAAGTCGTTGTCTTCGATGCGGAAGTACAGCAGTACGGCCTTCTTCAGCCATTCATTGACAGTCCATTGGCCGACGCCATGACGCTCCGCAACGCGCAGCTTGCCGGAATCGAGCAGCTCGATCGCTTCCATCACCGCATCCTTGACGTGCGTTTCGACGTTGCGCGGGGTGATGTCGGCGCGGCGTTCGAACGCCTCTTCGATAATGGCTTGCAGATCGCTCATGGGATTCTCCAGATCGGGGTCAAAAAGGGGATTAAAGGGATTCGATATATCGGCGGATGCGCCGGGCGGCATCGACGCATTCGGCCAACGGGGCGACCAGGGCCATGCGCACATAGCCTGAACCGGGATTGATGCCGTCGGCCTCGCGGGACAGATAACTGCCGGGGAGCACAGTAACGTGCTCGGCATCATACAGGCCACGCGCGAAATCGAGATCGGAACCCGGCGTGCGTGCCCAGAGATAAAAGCCGGCATCCGGCCGCACCACATCAAGGTGGCCGGAGAGGATGGTCAGAACTGCGTCGAACTTGGCCTGATACAGGGCTCGGTTTTCGGCGACGTGAGCTTCATCCTGCCAGGCGGCGGTGCTGGCAGCCTGATGCGGTGGCGCCATCGCGCAGCCGTGATAGGTACGGTACAGCAGGAAGCGTTCCAGCACTTCGGCGTCGCCCGCAACGAAGCCGGAACGCATGCCGGGCAGATTGGAACGTTTCGATAGGCTGTGGAACGCGATGCAGCGACGATAGTCGTGGCGACCCTGTGCCGCGCAGACCTCGAGGATACCGACCGGCGGCTCGGCATCGATCGGATACAGTTCGGAATAACACTCATCCGAAGCGATCAGGAAATCGTGGCGGTCGGCGAGTTCGATAACCCGGCCCAAAGTCTCGGCGCTCAATACGGCACCGGTCGGATTGCCGGGCGAGCACAGGTAAAGCAACTGGCAGCGTTCCCATACCGACGCTGGCACCGCATCGAAATCCGGCTGGAATCCGTGATCTGCGGTGGTGTTCAGATAATGGGGCTCGGCACCGGCGAGTAACGCGGCGCCTTCGTAGATCTGATAGAACGGGTTGGGCATGGCCACTAGCGGATCGGAGCGGCGATCGATCACGGCCTGTGCAAACGCGAACAAGGCCTCGCGCGTACCGGTGACGGGCAGGACCTCACGTTCGGCATCGATGACGTCCAGCCTGAACCGGGTCTTCAGCCAGGCGGCGATGGCATTCCGCAACACCACGCTGCCCTTGGTCAGGGGATAATTGCCCAAGCCATCCAGCGCATCGATGAGCGCCGTGCGCACGAACGCCGGGGCGGGGTGCTTGGGTTCCCCGATCGAGAGCTTGATGTCGCTGCGATCCGTCGGCGGTGACGTGCCCGCGAATAACTTGGCGAGTTTCTGGAACGGGTAGTCGTGGAGCCGGTCGAGGTCGGGATTCATGGGCCAGGGCGACGAGGAAATCGATGCGCGGCAGTATAAGGTTCCGCATGGTCCCAACCAAACCCACAACGGGTGGAGTCTGCATGGGTTTCAAGATCGACGATTTACATCATGTCAGCGTGATCGTGGCCGACACCGAACGGGCGCTGGACTTCTATCGCGGGCTGCTGGGTCTGCCGGTGGTCCCGGATCGCCCCGATCTCGGCTATCCCGGGGCCTGGTTGGCCCTCGGCAGTCGCCAGATTCATCTGCTGCAGTTGCCCAATCCCGACCCGGTCTCCGGACGACCGACGCACGGTGGGCGCGATCGACATCTGGCGGTCACCGTGGACGCCATCGACGCGCTGACGATGGCGCTCGACGATGCAAACGTGCCCTATACCTTGAGCCGATCCGGGCGACGGGCGCTGTTCTGTCGCGACCCCGATGGCAATGCGGTCGAAGTGATCGAGAAGACCTGAGAGGGGGTTTGCAAAATCCGGGGTAATCGGTCCATGTATCGGCATTTTGTAGGAGCGGCTTCAGCCGCGATCGACGGCAGCGATTGTCCTGTTGCCGATCGCGGCTGAAGCCGCTCCTACAAGCTCCCTGAGCGACCAGAATGGACCTGAAAAACGGCGATTTGGCGCTGACGCCGCGTATCCAGGTTTTTGTAAGCACCCTCTGAATCCGCCCCGCGACGACGGTGAAATCGCGGCGGGATTGCGGCGGGATAAGCGGCGATTCATGATCCGTCGCCGCGCTTTGGCGGCCAGTCTCGATAGGTCCCGCAATGAGCCCGGTATTCGTCAGCCCGTTGTTGCTGGTCATGAGCAATGTCTTCATGACCTTTGCCTGGTACGCGCATCTAAAGGAACTGAGCGGTCGGCCCTGGATTCTCGCGGCACTGATCAGTTGGGGTATCGCCCTGTTTGAATACCTGCTGCAGGTCCCTGCCAATCGCATCGGCTACACGGTGTTCAGTCTCGGCCAGTTGAAGATCATGCAGGAGCTTATCGCCCTCGCGGTGTTCGTGCCGTTTGCGGTGATTTACATGAAGGAGCCGATCAAACTGGACTATCTGTGGGCGGCGTTATGCCTTCTGGGGGCCGCTTTTTTCATGTTCCGCGACAAGTTCTAGCCGTGCGTCCCGCCATCCGGCGACAGCCTGTATATAATCGACCGGTCGCACACATCCCGAGGCGAGGAGCCGGAGAAAATGAAAAAAATCGAAGCCATCATCAAACCCTTCAAGCTCGACGACGTGCGCGAAGCGCTGTCCGAGATTGGCGTTACCGGCATGACCGCCGTTGAGGTCAAGGGCTTCGGGCGTCAAAAAGGCCACACCGAGCTGTACCGTGGCGCCGAGTACGTGGTTGATTTCCTGCCCAAGGTAAAGCTCGACATCGTGGTCAGCGACGATCGTGTCGACGCCGTCATCGAGGCCATTGTCGGTGCGGCGCGTACCGGCAAGATCGGCGACGGCAAGATCTTCGTCAGCGACGTCACCAAGGTGGTTCGTATCCGCACCGGTGAGGAAGACGACGCAGCGGTCTGATCCTCGCACGACGCTGAAAACAAGAAGGCCCGATCGGTGATCGGGCCTTTTTCGTATCCGCAGGCAGCGATGCCCTATGCGTCTTCGCCCAGCGGGCGAGCCTCGCGTTCGGTGGTCAGCAGACGCGCGGCTTCATCGGCATTGCCGGCGAAGATGACCTTGACGACGTGTTCGTCCTCGGCGGTCAATTCATTGCGCTTGTCGCGGGCGAAATTACGGGCTTCACGATACGCACCGAAGGAATCGACTTCCTGAACCTTCTTGTTCGGAAAGACGTTGAAGACGAAATAGGGCATCGGGACGTTCCTGGGGTGAGAATGCGCGCAATTATAGAAACCTGGCCGAAGGATTAAACCGACGAAATGCTGGCTTTTGCACGTTTGCTGTTCCTGATCGGCGTTTTGAACCTTTTCGGCGGTTGCGCTCCGCCCCCAATTCAACAACGCACCTTGTACGTGTTCGGCACGCTGGTCGATGTGCGTGTGGCCAGTGCCGACCGGAACGCGTTTGACGCCGCAATGCGCGAGATCGAGCAACGCTTCCAAGGCATGCATCACGCCCTGCATGCCTGGCAGCCGGGAATGTTGGTCGATCTCAATACCGCCATTGCCAGCGGCAAAACCCGGTGTGTCAGCGCGGAGATCGTGCAATTGATCGAACGCAGCGCACAGGCGGAACGTGCCAGTGGGGAACGATTCAATGCCGCCATCGGCGGGTTGATCGGGTTATGGGGGTTTCATACCGATGAGCCCTTGACCGGCGATCCACCGCCTGCGGCCGAGGTGATTCGCAAGCTCGTGGCCGCCAGGCCCCGAGTTACCGATCTGAGCATCGACGGTGCGGGTTGCGTGCGTTCGTCCAACCCGACGGTGTCGCTGGATTTCGGCGGTATCGCCAAGGGCAGTGCCGTGGATGCCGCGATCGGGATTCTGCGTAAACATGGTCTGGACAATGCCATCGTCAACGCCGGCGGCGATCTGCGGGCGGTCGGTTCTCGCGATGGCTTGCCGTGGCGCATTGGCGTGCGTCACCCCAAGCAGGGCGGGGCGCTCGCGGAAATCGAGGTGATCGGTGATGAGAGCGTGTTCACCTCCGGCAATTATGAGCGTTTCAACGAGTATGACGGGGTACGTTACGCCCACATCCTCGATCCTCAGACCGGCTATCCGGTGGTGGGCATCGCCTCGGCAACCGTCATCCATAAGGACGCGGATTGGGCCGATGCCGCCGCCACGGCATTGGTGGTGGCCGGGGTTGCGCACTGGCAGGAGGTGGTGACCGGCATGCAGCTCGATCAGGTGTTGCTGGTCGATGAACAAGGCCATTTGCACATGACGCCGGCAATGCAGGCTCGGGTAAAGCGGGTCAGTGCCGCCTCCCTGAATCATTAGTCCGGCATCGCGTTAGACTCCGCGCACCTCATTTGCCGGCGCACAAGGTTCCCGAATGGCTATAGAGATCGAACGCAAATTCCTGGTCATCAGCGACGCTTTCAAGGTGGAAGCGGAACGCTTTCAGGCGTATCGGCAGGGCTACATGATCGGCAGCGAAAAGGCGTCGGTGCGGGTGCGCATCTCCGGGGATCAGGCGCGTCTGAACATCAAGAGCGCAACCCTGGGGGTGCGTCGTCAGGAATACGAATACCCGATGCCGCTGGAAGATGCGCAGCGCATCCTCGATGACCTGTGCGAGAAGCCCCTGGTCGAAAAGGTGCGCTACTACGTTCGTCACGGTGCGCATCTTTGGGAAGTGGATGTGTTCGAGGGAGACAACGCAGGACTGGTGGTCGCGGAGATCGAACTCGGTGCGGTCGATGAACGCTTCGAGAAGCCGGACTGGCTGGGTAAAGAGGTCTCCGACGACGTGCGCTATTACAACTCCAATCTCGGCAAACATCCGTACAAGGACTGGACTTGATCTCCCCATGACCGGGTGGCTGCGTTTCCTGGTGCTGTGTCTCGCCTGGCTGGGTCTGTCCGCCTGTGAGCAGCCGCCTGCGGACGGTCTGCGTTTCGCGCTGGCCAGTCCGGTAACCACCCTGGATCCACGCTTGGAGACCGATGCGGCCTCATCGCGTATCAATCGGCTGCTGTATGCACCATTGGTCGATTTCGACGAGCGCCTGCAGCCGGTACCCGCTCTGGCGAGTTGGGAGATGCGCTCGCCGACGCTGTATCGCTTCCGGCTCGGAGAACGCAATCGGCAATTCCATCACGGTCAGCGCCTCACCGCAGAGGATGTCAAAGCCACGTATGACTTCGTGCTGGATGCGGCCAACGCCTCACCACATCGGGGCGCGCTGACGCTGATCGAGACCATTGAGGTGATCGATGCCGATACGCTCGATTTTCATCTCAACAAGGCCGACGCCCTGTTCCCCGGTTATCTCGTGATCGGCATCGTGCCGCGCGATGCGGATGCCGCAACCCTGGCCCGTGTCGGCATTGGCAGTGGGCCGTTCGCGTTTGAATCCTGGCCGGAAGACGGTCGCCTGCGTTTGCGCCGCGTCGCCGATGGCAGGATTGTGGAGTTCGTCGTGGTCAAGGACCCGACGGTACGCGCCCTCAAGCTGCTCCGAGGCGAAGTGGACATGCTGCAGAACGACATCCCGCCGGAGCTGGTTGCGTATCTGAGTGCGCAGACCAACGTAAAGGTCCAGCGTGCGCCCGGCTCCAATTTCAGCTACCTCGGGTTCAATCTCGACGATCCCGATACCGGGAAATGGGCGGTGCGTGCGGCGGTCGCCGCTGCCATCGATCGACAGGCGATCATCGAATATGTGCTCGCCGGCGCCGCACGTCCTGCGCAATCGCTGTTGCCGCCAAGCCACTGGGCCGGGGGGCGAAACCTGCCCGAATTCAGGCGCGATCTGACCAAAGCCCGCGCCTTGCTGGCCGACGCAGGCTACAGCGCCGATCACCCGCTGAAACTGGTCTACAAGACCTCCAGCGACCCGTTTCGGGTGCGGCTCGCCACCCTGATCCAAAGCCAGCTTGCAGAGGCGGGGATTGTCGTCGATCTGCGCAGCTACGATTGGGGCACGTTTTTCGGCGACATCAAGGCAGGGCGCTTCCAGATGTACAGCCTGAGCTGGGTCGGCATCAAGACTCCGGACATCTTTCGCTATGTATTCCGCTCCGATTCCACACCGCCTGCCGGGGCCAATCGAGGGCGTTTCCTCGATCCGCAGGTGGACGCGCTGATCGACGAGGCAGAGACCGAGTCCGACCTTGAAACCCGCGCCCATCTCTACGCCCGTCTGCAAGCCAGGTTGCTCGAACAGTTGCCTTACGTGCCGCTGTGGTATGAAGACCATGTATTCGTGTCACGGACCGGCATCGAAGGCTACCGTCTTGCCCTGGACGGCAATTACGACGGATTGTCCGAGGTAAACCTGCAATGAGCGACATCCGGATTCACGTCGATGTCGCAAGCCAGACCCTGGAATTGCGCGACGACGAGCGGGTATTGAAACGCTACGCCGTGTCCACCGCCGCCAACGGCTGTGGCGAGGAGAACGGCAGTGGCTGCACGCCGCGTGGCTGGCACCGGGTACGCGCACGTATCGGCGCCGATTGTCCCGAGGGCGCGGTTTTCACAGGCCGACGCGCAACCGGGGAAATCTATTCGCCCGAACTCGCCGAGGCCTTCCCCAAACGCGACTGGATACTCACCCGCATCCTCTGGCTGACGGGCCTGGAATCCGGTCGGAACCGGGGCGGTTCGGTCGATACCTTGCGTCGTTACATTTACATACACGGCACGCCGGACCGGGAACCGATGGGCGAAGCGCGCTCGCACGGCTGTATCCGCATGCGCAATGCCGACCTGATCGAACTCTTCGAGCGCGTCCCCGTCGGAACCCGCGTGTTCATCGCCGAATGAAGCGACTTACCCTGGTGCTGCCCGGTGTCGAGGGACTCGCCGAGCTGCGGGAGGGAAGTGCGGCGCTCAAGCTCGATCTTCCGGCCTGGGCGCGGATCGACGCCAAAGCCGATCGCGAGCAGTGGCCAGTATCCGGTTACGAAGCAGCGCTGTTTCAGCTGTTCGGCATGACCTCGAAACCGGCGCCGGTCGCAGCGGTCACGGTCACACAGGACTTGCCGGATAGCGAACAGGCAGGGGTCTGGTTGCGTGCCGATCCGGTCTATCTGCGCGCCGACCGCGATCATTTGCGCTTCTTTGACGCCCACGTTCTTGAATTGACCCAGCAAGAGGCGGAGACCCTCGCCGCCGAGATTGGGGCGATCTATGCCGACCTCGGCTGGCAACTGCACGTTGCGGCGCCGGATCGATGGTATCTGCGCGTCGATGCGGAACCCGACCTTGTTACCGTCCCGCCCAGCGAGATCGTGGGTCGGGTCGTCGATCCCTTTCTCCCGACCGGCCCGGAGCGGAATCGTTGGCACGCGCTGATGACCGAGATGCAGATGGTGCTGCACATGTCCGAGGTCAACGCCCGGCGGGAAAGGCAAGGGCGCTTGCCGGTCAACAGCGTCTGGTTCTGGGGAAATGGCCCCAGTCCCACGACGGGTGGTGTCGTTTTCGATGGGCGGCTTACGTCGGACGATCCACTCGCGATCGCGCTCGCGCATTACATGGGCATGGAAGCCGGGTCGCTCAACGACGCCGAAAACCCACGGGCTCTGACTGCGATGGAAAGCATCCTCGTCGATCACCGCCTGCTGCGCCTCAGTCTTTACGCCGAAGCGGAACGCTGGCAGGCGGAGCGTGAAGCCTTGGAGCAACGCTGGATCGAACCGGGATTGGCCGCCCTCCATGCACGCCAGATCGACGAGCTGCGGGTCATCGGCAGCAGCGGCAATGTCTGGCGGCTTCGGCGGCGCCATCTCTGGCGCTTCTGGCGCCGCTGACACGTACAAAGAGCCCATGTCCCGACGCATTCAACGCCGCTCCATCCCCGATTCCGGCATCAACCTTCCTGAACAACTGCATCCGGTGCTGCGCCGGATTTACGCAGCGCGTGGGGTTCAGGATGGCACCGAACTGGAATACGGCGCTCAGGGCTTGTTACCGGCATCGCCCCTGATGAGCATGGATGTCGCCGTCGAATTGCTCGACAAGGCGATCGAGGAGGCGTGGCGAATCGTCATCGTCGGAGACTTCGACGCCGATGGCGCAACCAGCACCGCCGTGGCCGTCAAAGGCCTTACCGCGCTTGGCGCCCACTCGGTCGAGTACGTTGTCCCGAATCGCTTTGCGTACGGTTACGGGCTGTCGCCGGAAATCGTCGCCGTTGCCGCCGAATCCAATCCCGATCTGATCATCACCGTCGATAACGGCATCGCCAGTCACGATGGTGTCGAAGCGGCACGTGCGCGGGGAATACGGGTCCTGGTTACCGATCATCACTTACCCGGCGAACGTCTTCCCGCCGCCGATGCGATCGTCAATCCGAATCAGCCCGGAGACCCTTTTCCGAGCAAGCATCTGGCGGGCGTCGGGGTGATGTTTTACGTGCTTCTGGCGTTGCGTGCGCGGCGCAGGGAAAAGGGGCAGGGGAACGGTCCCAATCTGGCGGAATTGCTCGATCTGGTCGCGTTGGGAACGGTGGCCGACGTGGTCAAGCTCGACCGTAACAACCGGATCCTGGTCGAACAGGGTCTGCGCCGCATTCGCGCCGGGCATTGTCGCCCCGGGATCGCTGCACTGATTCAGGTCTCCGGTCGCAATCGCGAGGCATTGGCCGCGTCCGATCTCGGTTTCGCCATCGGGCCGCGTCTGAATGCCGCCGGTCGCCTCGAAGACATGGGTGTCGGCATCGAATGCCTGCTTACCGGAAATCCGGACACCGCGCTGATGCTGGCCGGGCAACTCGACGAGTTGAATCGGGATCGTCGTGCCATTGAGCAGCGCATGCAGGATGAAGCAAACAGGGCAATGGATGCGCTGAGATTGTTTGACGGCAAGAGTCTGCCTTGGGGCCTGGTCCTGCACGACCCGGCCTGGCATCAAGGCGTGGTCGGGATCCTCGCCAGCCGCCTCAAGGACCGCTTTCATCGCCCCGTGATCGCCCTCGCGCCCGCTGATCAAGGCGATCCGAAGGGGGAATGGAAAGGTTCCGCACGCGCCATTCCCGGTTTGCATGTCCGCGACGTCCTGGAAGCGGTCGATACCCGGTATCCCGGATTGATGACCCGGTACGGCGGACACGCCATGGCCGCTGGCATGTCCATGCCGGTTGCGTCGCTGGACGTCTTTACGCGCGCGTTCGATGAGGAAGTGCGGCGGGTGGTCGAACCGTCAGCACTGGAAGGCGTGATCGTCAGTGACGGAGAACTGGAGCGGCAACATATCGGCGTCGAACTGGCCGAGGCCATCCGTGCCGGCGGGCCCTGGGGGCAAGGATTCCCGGAACCGGTATTCGACGGTGTGTTCCGTTTGCGTTCACGCCGCGTCGTCGGTGAGCGGCATCTCAAGCTCGAAATCATTCTCGGCGACGGCCCGGCGGCGATCGACGGGATCGCGTTCAACTATCCGGTCGATGACGGCATCCCGCCAGAGAATGCCCGCGTGCAACTCGCATATCGCTTGGACGTGAACGAATTTCGCGGCGTGCGTAACGCACAGATGGTTATTGAGGAGTTGACGGTAGTGGGATAGGGGTAAGTGGGATGCCGATGTGCCAGTACCTCGCCCCCATCCAATACTTAACATAATATACATTATGCATATCACCAAATACCCATTGATGTGATTCTTATTTTGTAATCTGAGATCGCAGCAAAACTCTTTTGCCCAACGTTTCGATCAGATGCGCGAGATACGAGTGTCGACCGGAGCGCCTTGTTCGGCAGTTTTCCTCTGTGTGATCAAATGGGCTTCGATGGTGTCTGCCGAGAGATCAGCGCCGCAGTCCCACTCAACGAAATACCTGCCGTTTGTCACCTTCCGGAATTCTGTTGGGTCGGTTAGGGGGGCGAACGCCTCTGACTGGATGTACGGGGATACATCAAACTCACCGCGCCGTCCGTCCTCCGCAACCACCAGAAGACGATGCTGATCGAGCGCAATAATTTCTTTAATAATCATTGATCTAGCCATCGCATGGGGAATGGCTTGCTACCGTTGACCGCCAACTGCCAATCCGCCATGAGCTCTTCCTGATGAATTTCAATCCAAGCTACAACAAGCTTATGCTTTTTCTTGGGCAATTCACCTGCGAGCAACGATCCGTCTTCGATCGAGTAGACCGCAACCTGCCCTTGATACTCTGCATGAATGTGCGGCAAATGATGCTTTTCCGTACGGCTAGATGTGGGGCGCGAGCCCCATCGCGGCGATGCGTCCCACATGAGCACATTGTTATACGACGCGAATTAACGCCGACTTATCCGAAGCTGCGAGACAAAGCTTCTGAGCCGATCACTTTTGTCCGCATATCCGCCGTTTAGACCAGAATGCTTAAACTCCCATTGATTATCTTTCCATATCATTTCTTCATTTATTGCGCGGTCTCTGTCATCCAGGTACACAACTTCAATCTCACCCAGTGGCGCCCCCTGATGAACCGAACAAACAACTGCGCTCTTCGGAAATAACCTATTACCAAATGTTATCCAATCGCCTGGTTTTACAGTTGGTCTATCTGCCACCTTTCTCTCCTATTCGCAGAACAGTTTGTTATTCGGCAGCCACGTTCGTTGGCAAATACGGCTGCCGGGATAAATTGCATACCAGGCACGCCGGATTGTTCATTTTGCCTGGTGATTTGGGTGTGTGTAATTTCGGATAAAAACAATCATTTATCATGCTGGCTATTGACCGCAGGGGTGGCCGACTACACGGATGGTTTGATTGGCTTGTCGTGTATGCGGGTCTAACCAGGCATGGGCAGTCCAAGTCCATGCTTGGGTCACGATCATCATGCCGCCTGCTGGCAACCTATCCGCTAGTCGGAATATATGTCGCAGAAACGAAAACGCCACCGCTTGTACGGTGGCGTTTCGGTCAGGATGCTGCGTTGAATCGGGTTGGCTGCGGTGTCAGCAACAATCCGGGCAGCTGGCCTGATCAGAAGGGCATCGGGCACCGATGGCCATGAAGATCAATAGTGCGCCGAGCCCGGCGAGCAGGAACACGGGGCCGAAGTCTTCGCGGTTGAACAGGCCGAACAGGCCGATTGCAGCCAATGGCGCGGCGATGATGGCGATGCCGATGCCGTAGCAGCGGAATGCGCGACGGAGACATTGGGTGATCATGGCAAGCTCGTTTAAATTCCGTGAAATGGTGTTAGGGAACCTCTGATCGAATCATTCACGGACATCTGAAGCCTGAAATTGCCGCTTTCTGCGTTGCGAAACTTGGCAATAGACCGGCTATTACCTGCGTTCCGCGCCTTGAAAGCGGCAATTACAGCCATTCAGCTGAACCGCGCCTGATTCAATCAGAGGTTCCTTGGCGAGGTTGGGAGAAACCACCAACCCTTGCTGTTCGTTTCGGGAATGCTAAGGAATCAGTGGCTTAGCTTCAAGTTATGATTCCTGTGTGACTTGCTTGGTTTTTGCCGCCGCTGCTAGCCAGGGCGTTAATCGCCCATGTTCCGGTATGGCCGTTGGCACTGCGGCGGGCCGATCGCCCCATGACCGCGTCCTGGCTGAACAGTCCCTTGTAATTACACGTTAAATCATGAATATAACCAACGAGTTTAATGTTGATTCTCGATTTTGTTATCTGAACCACGCGGGCATGTCGCCGTGGCCGAAACGGACTCGGGACGCGGTCGTCGCCATCGCCGATGAGATTCATCATCAAGGCGCCGTAGGTTATTCGCGCTGGTCGGAGCTGGACGCCGCTGCGCATGGGCGTATGGCCGCCCTCCTCGGCGCGCAGGCGGATGAGGTTGCGTTTGTGCGCAATACCTCGGACGCCTTGTCGATGATCGCCCGTGGACTGCGCTGGGAACCGGGACAGAACGTGGTCTACGCGCGTGAGGAGTTCCCCTCCAACCGCTATCCGTGGGAGTCGCTGGGCGAATTCGGGGTGGAAGCGCGCCGGGTGAATCTGAATGTCGATGCGTTGGAGGACGCGCCCGAGTCGGCATTGATAAGCGCCATCGATGCCAATACGCGATTGCTGGCAGTCAGCGCGGTGCAATACGCCAGCGGTTTGCGCATGGACCTGCCGCGACTGGCAGCGGCCTGTCGTGAGCGCGGCGTGCTGCTTTGCGTGGATGCGATTCAACAGGTTGGTGCCCTGCCCTTCGATGTCCAGCGTTGCGGCGCGGACTTCGTCGCCCTGGGTTCCCACAAATGGTTGCTCGGGCCGGAAGGCATCGGGGTGCTATGGATGAAGCCGGAATGGCGCGAGCGCTTGCGTTTGCACGCGTTTGGCTGGCACATGGCGGAGAATCTGGGCGATTTCGATAACGAAACATGGCGCCCTGCGTTCTCCGCGCGCCGCTTCGAACCGGGCACCACGAACCTGCTGGGAATTGCCGCCCTCAACGCCAGTCTTTCCCTGTTCGAGGAACTCGGAATCGAGGAATGCGCGGCGACCCTGAACGCACGCATCGCCCATCTGATCGGCGGTTTGAGCGCCTTGCCCGGCATTTCCGTGATTACCCCGACATCGCCGGATCGTCGTGCCGGGATCGTGACCTTCCGCCATGAAAAGCTTTCCGCAGCGGCGCTGCACGCGTGTTTGGTGGCAGCGGACGTGGTATGTGTGCCGCGAGGGGGTGGCGTGCGATTCTCACCGCATTTTCATACCTCGGTGGCGACGCTGGACCGGGGGTTGGCATGCGTCGAATCGGCAATTGCGTAGATTGAACCCGGGAAAACCGGTGCGCAGGCGGCACCGGCTTCGGCGCGTCCTGTTCAGGCCAGGCGCTTGCGCATTTCCAGCCGGTTGCCCTCCCCGTTCGGCAGATGGCTGTATTCGACCTTGTCCATGATCTCCTGGATGAAATGCACGCCCAGACCACCGGGTCGCACCTCATCCAAGGGGCGGCTGTGAATACGTTCCGGTGATACCGGCGGCGCATGGTCGAGGATGATGAACACCAGTTCATGCGCGTCCTGTTGAATCTCGATTTCGAGATCGCCCTCGAGCTCGTCCCGGGTGCCCTGATCGCCATAGGCATGCTGGATCACATTCATGCCGGCCTCGTTGACCGCGAGCACCAGGCGTTCGGTCAGTTCCGGATCGGCACCGGCCAGTTCGGCGGCCCGACTGACCACCGCACGCATCAGACGCAGGCTGGTGGCTTTGGCCGGAATGCACATGCGTACGAGGGTGTTGGCAGGGAGTTGCATCAGCGACTGACACACAAAAGGGTGACGTCGTCACGTTGCTCCTGGTCGTCGGCAGCACTGACCGCGACCCTGGCCAATTCCTCGAGTCCATCCGCAACCGGCATGTCGGCGACCCCTTCCAGTCGGTGCATGACCCCCTCAATGCCGATCTCCCCGCCTTTCTTGTCCAGGGCTTCACTGAGCCCATCGCTGTAGAGATAAAGGCGGCTTTCTCCGAGATCACACTCCGTCTCCGCAAACGCTTGCCCAGGCAGGATGCCCAATGGCGGTGCGCTGGCGTTGTCGAGACGACGCGCCTTGCCACCATCGAGCATCAAAGGTGGTGGATGCCCGGCGTTGGCCAGACATACGCGCCCCTTGCGGCGGTCGAAAATCCCGGTAATGACGGTGACGAACATGCCCCGGGTCGCGGTTTCGCAAATCTCGTCATTGACCACAGTGAGCAACGCCCCCGGACGCAGGCCACGGCGAGCCAGACCCCGCAACAAACTGGCTGCTTTCACACCGAGCAATGCCGCGTTCAATCCTTTGCCGGAGACATCCGCAAGATTGAACGCGATGTGATCCGGATCGAGTTCAAAAAAATCGAAGAAGTCGCCGGAAACCTCCCTGGCCGGAATGTTCATGCCGATCACCGGGAAGCCCGGTCTGGGCTTAGGCAGCAGGCTTCGCTGGATTTCCCGGGCGAGTTCGAGTTCCCGGCGCATGCGTTCCTGTTCGACCAGTTCTGCGGTAATCCTGGCGTTGCGGATCGCCAGAGCCGCTGCCGTTGCCAGCATCGACAATGCGGCGCTATCCGACGCATTGAACAGGCCGGAACCGGTTTTCTTGTTGACGACCTCGATCGCCCCGAGCGCCTGTCCGGAGACGCGAAGCGGCGCTGCGATGATCGAGCGCGACTGAAAGCCGGTCATGTCATCGACATGCGCGGCGAAATCGGGGTCGTGGGAGACGTCCCGAACCATGATCGGTGCGCTGGCGTTGGCGGCTCGCCCGACGATGCCGGTACCGGCGGGGAGACGGATATTGGCCAGTTGGGCGCAGACCGGATCCGGACCGGCACAGGCTTCGCAGCGCAGATGGGTGTGCGCGGCGTTGAACAAAAATATCGAAGCGGCTTCGGCACGCATCAGCTCCATGACCCGATTCAGGGCCACCGACAAGGTGTCGTGGATGTTCGGATTCTGGGCGAACGCCGCCGTGACATCGGCGAGCAACGCCCACTCCTGGGCTCGTTCGGCATCGAGCGGGAAGCTGTCGGAAGGCGTGGAAACCGCGCTGGTGGACGACATATTTCGGTTCGTGTCGGGAAGGCTGGCTTGATCATAGGCCAGGACGGGGTTGCCGCGATTCCGGAACGAGGCATGATCGGGGCAATTTCCGCCGATTCATGGACCGACGAACCCGCATGTCCCGCCTGATTCTGCTCAACAAACCCTACGATGTGCTCTGCCAGTTCGGTGACGCCAGCACCGGCGAGGCCGGTCGCCCTACCCTTGCGCGCTATGTCGATGTGCCCGGCGTCTACCCTGCCGGTCGGCTGGATCGGGATAGCGAGGGGCTGGTGGTGCTGACCGATGACGGCAAGTTGCAGGCTCAGATCGCCGAGCCTCGACACAAGTTGGCCAAGGTGTATTGGGCGCAGGTTGAAGGAGTGCCCGACGCCAATGCCTTGATCGCCCTGCGCGTCGGCGTCGAACTCAAGGACGGTCGCACCCTGCCCGCCGAAGCGCGCCGGATCGACGAACCGGCGTCCTTGTGGCCACGCGATCCGCCGATCCGACATCGCGCAAACATTCCGACCGCATGGATCGAACTGACCTTGTACGAAGGTCGGAATCGCCAGGTGCGCCGCATGACGGCGGCGGTGGGTCACCCCACGCTCAGGTTGATCCGTTTCGCCATCGGGCCCTGGACCCTCGATGGGTTGGCGCCCGGAGCATGGCGTGACGACATCCCGCCCAAGGTCGCCCGATCAGTCGGAAGCCGGAGCCGAACCCGACGCCGATAACAGCGCCAGACCCCGCATGACCAGATGCTCATCGAGCATTGATGGGCTTGCGACCGCCTTGGCAAGGTTCTCTGCATCGCCGCCGGTGATCAGCAGCTGCGGCGACAGGCCATGACGCTCGCGTGCCAAGCGAACCGACCCCTCGACGGCACCGGCCAGGGCCAGCATCGCCCCCGAGGCAATACCGGAGTCCGTATCGACCCCGAGCATGGGTGCATTCGGCTGTGCGGGTTGCACCGGTCCCAGCGCCGTACCGGCATTCAGGCCGCGCAAAATGGCCTCGAAGCCGGGGACGATGATCCCGCCGAGATGTTTTCCATCCGCTCGCAGCACATCGACGGTCAGCGCGGAACCGAGATCGGCGATCACCTTGTCACCCGGGTATGCGGCATGGGCCGCGATCAGCGCAAGCCACCGATCCACCCCAAGGCGGTCCGGTTCCGCATACGCGATTTCGACGCCGCAATGCGCGGATGCGGTTTCGACATGATGCCAGCGACAGGCCCAAGCCGTCTGCAAACGGTCGCGCAAAACCTGCGTATCGGAACGACTCAGAACGCTCGCCAGCCAAACCTCCGTGGGCGGTGCGGCGACCGCCAGCAGTTCAACCGCCACAGCCGTCAGTCCGCGCTCCCGGTGACGCGCCCGAAATATGGGCTGCACGTCACCCTCTGCGCAGGAGGCCACCTTGACCGCCGTATTGCCGACATCGATCAGAACGATCATTCCGCGACCCTTACCGAGACCTCTCCGGCGTGACAAAGGCGCAAACCGTCGGCGGTCTCGACCCGCAACTCACCGCTCTCACTGATGCCTCGGGCGATACCGTTGAACGGGTCTGTCGCCGCATGCACACGCACTTCTGAGTTGTTCAGCAGATCGTATTTTTCCCAGGCGGGATGGAACCCCGCCAGGCCATCGCGGCGGAAGCGCCCGATTGCCTGGATGCACTCGGCAATGATCGCCACCACCAGCGCCTGACGGTCCTGGCCGGGGGCATGATCATCGAGAAACCGCACGGCTTGCCTGACCGTGCCGGTGATGGAGGCATCGCGGACAAGGTTGATGCCGACGCCCACGACCAACGACATCGTGCGCGCATTGACGCGGCTTTCCAGCAGGATGCCTCCGAGTTTTCCCGCATCCAGATAGATGTCGTTGGGCCATTTGAGTGCCAGTTTCAGGCCGGTCTGGCTCGCCAAAGCGTCCGCCACTGCGGTGCCGATTGCCAGCGGCAACGCACCGGGCTCGTAATCCAGGGGCAGATTCGATCGCCAGCCGATCGAGAGATAAATGCTTCCGCCCGGCGGCGACTCCCAGCGCTTGCCCCGCCGACCTCGTCCGGCGGTCTGCGTGTCTGCAAGCGTGACGACGAACCGATCCGGCGACACCGCCTGGACGCGCAGCAAGGCGTCGGCGTTGGTGGAATCTAGGCTTTCCGCAACATGAAGGTCGGCCAGCGACACCTGCTTCGACTGCAGTTGCTGGCGCAATCGTGCCGCGTGGTAAGCGCCTGCGTACATGCGCTCAGGCTTCGCCGGGCGAGCCTTTGCCTTCGTCGATGTCTTTCCAGGTCTGCAATTTGCGATAGACCGTGGAGGCACTGATTTCCAACAACGCCGCCGCGCGCGGAATGTTGCCGTCGCAGGCGTCGATCGCCTGTTCGATCGCCTCGCGCTCGACGATCCACAGCGGTCGAATCCCGGATGACGTCATCGGTTCGACGGGCGAGCTGCCAGCGGACGCATCTCCGGATTCCAGCGGCTCGCGAATCGAAGGATGTGCGAAACGCCCCTGCTGATCGTTGAGTGGCGGCGGGAACATGTTCGCGCGCACTTCCTGGCCGCTGTGAAGCACGACGACATTGCGCACCACATTGAGCAGCTCGCGCACATTGCCCGGCCAGGGGTAACGGCGCAGCAGCTTCAGACTGGCGTCATCGAAACGCTGAAACTCCTTGCCCTCTTCTTCAGCAATCAAGCGCAGGAAATGTTTCGCAATCTGAACCACGTCCTCACCACGGTCCCGCAAAGGCGGCAGATGCAGCGGGATGACATGCAGGCGGTAATACAGATCTTCACGAAAGCGCCCGGCCCGAACCATTTCCATCGGGTCCTTGTTGGTCGCGCAGATGAAACGCACATCCACCGTTTCGGTCTTGCTGCTGCCCACCTTCTGGAAACTGCCTGTCTGGATGAAGCGCAATAGTTTGGCTTGCAGATCCAGGTTCATTTCCGCGATTTCGTCGAGGAACAGGGTGCCTCCGTTGGCGCGAGCGGCCGCCCCTTCGCGGTGACCCACTGCGCCGGTGAACGCGCCTTTCACATGGCCGAACACCTCGCTCTCCATGAGATCGCGGGGAATCGCGGCGCAGTTCAAGGCTACGAACGCCTTTTCCGCGCGGGGACTCTTGTAATGCAGGGCCTCGGCGCAGACTTCCTTGCCGGTGCCGCTCTCGCCGGTGATGAATACCGACGCGCGGCTTGGCGCGGCGTTATCGATGGTGCGATAGACGTTGCGCATGGCCTGGGACGCACCCACGAAGCCCTGATATTGGGTACGGGTTTCCGCATCTTCGGAGATGCCGATCGGGTCGAACTGTTTGCGGGTCAATGCACTGGCGATGGCCATGCGCAGACGTTCTGCAGTGAAGGGTTTTTCGAGAAAATCGAAGGCACCCTGGCGCATTGCGCTGACCGCGACATCGATGCTGCCGTGTGCGGTGATGATGATCACGGCACAGGTCATCCCCTGCTCGCGGATCCAGGCGAGGATGTCGAGGCCATCCATATCCGGGAGCATCAAGTCGAGGAGCACGACATCCGGCGGATTTTCTTGCAGTTCCGCCAAGGCATCCTTCCCGCAATCCACGCGGGTTACCGCATAAGGGTCCTTGGCGAGATACCCCTGGTAGGTCAATGCGAGGGTATTGACATCTTCGACGAGCAGCACCCTTGCGGCGCTGCCTGACGCTTCGGAAGTACTCATTTAGCGGCTTCTCTTCCCGTGGCGAACCGCCCGGTTCGTTATTTGATCGTTTTTTTGGGGCGGGCTTGTCGCAATCCTAGCAGCCGTTTGCAAATTGCGACACGGTGCCGTCGCACATCAGTCGATATCGACCTGTACCACACCCTCGATCAGACGTACGGGATAGACCCGCAAAGCCTCTTCTGCCGGGTCTTCAAGCACATTTCCGTTACGCAGATCGAAGCGACTGCCGTGGTAGGGACACATCACCAGATGTCCCATCAGCGCGCCTTTGCATAATGAGACTTCCTCATGCGTACAGGAATCGTCGGAAGCGAAGAATTCGCCTTCGACATTGGCGATAAGAATCGCCCGACCGTCGATCAGAACCTTGGTCATCTGCCCCGGTTCGAGGTCTGCCGCGCTCAGTGCATTCTGGAAAGACATGGTCTATCGGCTCCTCATCAACCGGCGGTCATCATCAGATCTTCGACCGCCTTCCGAACCCGTTTGTAGGTCTCCGGCGCATCGATCTCCATGGCCTGATCGATGGACCATTTGTTGGTCTGATCGACGCCCATCAGGGCCTGGACACGCTTGCCCAGGTAATGATTGAAGGAATAACTGGGTCCGCCATCGCCGTAACCGAACTCGGCGTAGGCATTGAGGCGATCGTTGAGGTTGTCGATAAATCCGGACTTGTAGTCGCGCGGGCCGAACAGGTCCTGGGCGTTGTCCTGAACATGATCGCCAACGCGCTGCCCCAGGGCGTTCATCAACACCTCGCGCTCTTCGTAACTCAAACCGTCGAACACCATGCGATCGATCAACGCCACCTCATAGGCGAGGTATTCACAGATCACCGCGATGCGCTGCATGTCGTCATTGAAGATGTAGTCTTCGCCATGCAGATTCTTGGCGCGATCGAGCGCGATGCGCCAGGCGATGAATGCCAGCGCCCCAGCCTGCTCTTCCAGGCCTTTGCGGGCGGCCTCGTTGCCTTCACGGTCGGATTGGTGCCAGGAACTCTTGATTCGCAGTGCCACAGGTGATGCTCCAGAAGTCGAATTTGCGGGGATTACGCAGTGTTAATCGCCCGTCGAAAAGCGCTATACCGGGATTCTAAGCGCAGCCGACCGCTTCGTTTCCGCACGAATTCATCAGGGAATGCCCGATGTCCGAGATTCCGATCGATACGCTCACCCGTCGCGTGCAGCACAACTGCGATATTGCCGACGCCCGACATGGCGCGAATTATTCCATGTGCGTGTATCTGATGAAGATGCGCGAATATTTCCGCTGGGAAAAAGGATACGGCTTCAACGCCACCTTGCCGAAGGACGAAGTCGGTCCCTGGCTGGCGGAACGCGAACAACGCTGGGCCGAGCTCGATGAAGACGATTATCAGCGTTTGCCCGTGGGCGATATCGAGGTCGCCCCGTTCGATGCCGAGACCATCAACGCCGCGCTGTTCTCCCAGGGTCTGGTCTACAGCGCGGGTCTGGGCATGCAGGCCGCAGAGCATTTCTTTCTGGCGGAACTGGATCATCACGAAACCCACGGTGATTTCACGATTCATGTAGCCGGACGCGAACTGGCGCGGGATCTGACGTCGCCTCCGGCCATGAGTCAGGGCCGTAACATCTTCCTGCGTCGCGAGGCATTTCGCCGACTGCTCTGGGAACGGGTCGAAACCTGGCGCTGGAACCGGGCCGATAACGCGATGGGGCGCGCGATTGCCGCCTACCCGTTCGAGACCGATGTCGATGCGGCCCTGGATGCCATGACCGAGGCAGAACTCAATGCCGCGCTGCAGCATGAGATCGGCGAAATACGGGCTGGTGAGTGCCTCGGCAACGACGCCTGGCGTGCGATGTTGATGGCCATCAGCCACACCCCAGCGGAACTCATTGCCCGCAGCGTGCGCGATCATCTTGCCGATGCCTTGGTGACCTTGCCGGCGTTACTGGAAACGGGTAACGCGCCGTCGATCCATTTCTATGTCGGCAACCTCACCAATATGCGTAAACACCTGTTCCCGTCCCTGGTTTCTGCCTATGAGGCATGGCGTGAAAGTAACGACGACAAGGCCTTGCGCATCCTCGTTGACCGCGCGCAAGGACACTGGCTGGACCTCGCAGTTACCCTGCTCACCCTTTACCGGGAACACGGCCCGGATGCGGGCATCCTTGTCGCGGCAGCGGAATCCCGTCGCCTATGAGTCCCCGGTAAACTGCATCCCCAAACTGCATCCCCAAACTGCATCCCCAAACTGCATCCCCCGATCGCCTGCCCTGGCTTACTGAACTCCGAGACGTTGCCGTGAACAATCCGCAAATCCAGACCAAGGTCGATCCCTATGTCCTGGTCGAAGCCAAGCCGCATACCTTCATCTTCACCATCGACGGCGCCCTTCCCCCGGCGATCTGCGCGGAGATGATCCGTCGATTCGAGGCCAATCCGGATCAGCAATACCTGGGTCGTATCGGTCAGGACGCGCACAGCGATCGCTCGATCAAGAAATCGACCGATCTGGTGGTCAGCAACAAAGCCGACTGGAAGGACGTGGATGGGTTTCTGTTCAAGTCGTTGGCTCTGGCGATGCGCGAATTCCGCGAGCGGTATCCATATTTCAAAGGCCCGTTCAAGGACAGCGGCTACGCCATCCAGCGCACCAATGTCGGTGAGCATTACCACTGGCATATCGATGGGGGCAGCCACGACTTCAGTCAGCGGCAACTGGTCGCGGTGTGGTATCTGAACGATGTGCCCGGCCCGGGTGGGGAAACCGAATTTCTGTTCCAGGACGTCAAGGTCCAGCCGAAACAGGGACGCCTAGTGCTGTTTCCGCCGTTCTGGACCCATGAACACCGGGGCGTAACCCTCGAAGCCGGTGTGAAATACATCGCGACGACCTGGGTAGTCTTTGCCTGATTCAACCCATCCCGGTTCCCCACTCTCACGAATCCATTGTCATGTCCGGTCGCTACATTGAACTCCCCCACGCCGAAGTCACATCGGTCGAAGACCAATTCGGTACCGTCCGCCTGCGTCTGGGCGACCTGACCCTGCTCAAATCCGAAGGCATTCCGGGCGTCAACGAAAGCACCCGCTGGCGCAATGCCGCGACCATCGAATTCGAGGAAGCCGAAGTCGAAGGCGAATTGCCTGAGCTGCCGGCGCGGATCGCCACCGGGGACATTACCCTGAACGGCATGACCTACCGCGACATGATCGCCCTGCCCCTGGATCAGACCGGTTACGCCAGCATCGAATTGAAGCTGGAAACCGGTCGCCAGCTGACAATCACCGGGAACGATCACATCCGACTGACCCTGGACGGCCCTGGAAAATATCTCGAACACGTTGTAGAAACACTTGGCAAGTAATTGATATGACAGCAAAGACGTTGCTGTCCATTGTCGAGATCGGCGGCTATCCGGATATGACCCCGATCTATACATCTGCCGGGTTCCGCATCATCAGCAGCAACAATCAGCGCAAGGCGCTGAAGCTTTTTCGGGACGAAAAGCCGGATGTCATCGTCTCTGAGTTCATCTTCCAGCCGGACTATCGCGACCGTTATTGCAACGTCGGCACCCTCACCAGTCAGTTCCCGATCATCAATCCCGAGGTCAAGCTGATCCTGCTTTATGAGGAAGAGGACGCCCCGGCGCTGTCACGTTTTACTCGGGACTTTGCGCCGTATCACGCGGCATTGCCGCACCCGGTGGATCGAAACCAATTGGCGGAGATACTCGACGCGATGAGCTGACCGGATGTCTCAAAGACCCGCCACAAACTCGGCCAGAACCGCATTCAAGGCATCCCGATAGCCCGTTACCGCACTCATCGGCGCATCGGAGGCGATGCCTTTTCTGGCTTCGAAGTATCCGCCACGCGGCGCTGCATCCCGGTCGGAGAGATCGATCAGGCGCAGATCGACACCAACCACAACTTCCGGCGTCGCGGCACCATTGAGCTGCTCCAGGCGTCGGATTTCGCCCGTCAGGCGCCACTGCCCGATCGCACCGCTGTCCTCCGGCATGACCGCATCGGCCACGCCACGCTGACTCAACCAGGCTTGCGCAAAGTCGGCGATCAATTTCGTCGGGCGATCGGCCCAAAGGTCATAGTGATATTGCTGCAGGCTGACCCCGGCGGGATCCGTGCTGTAAAGCATCTGCGGGCTGCCGTGCAGATCGCCTGCGTGCCAGTTGTCGATCAGCAATACCCCGTGAAGTTTCCTTTCCCCCTGGGTGACCGGGGCGAAAGGCAGCCGATAAAACACCTCATCCGGCGCCGGGCCGACGCTGGCACAACCGGAAAGCAGGAGTGTCGTGGCGAGCATCAAGGCTGAACGTTTCATCGATTGGCCTCCGGGTAGTCCCCGCGAATCAACGCGGCGGGATTGCGTTTGACCTGGCGCGAGAAGTCATTGAGGTTGCGGCTGGTGGAATCGAGCTGCTGCATCAGGTTATCGATGTTCCCGACCACGATATGCATGGTGGTGCGCAGGTCGGCGATCGCATCGCGCAACTCCGGACGATTTTCAGCAACCGCTTCGTGTAACTGTCCCAGGGTGCTGTCGAGGCGCTGTCGGGAAGCATGCAGCTCGGCGCTCAGGGTCGCGGCATTGTGTGCCGTGACCGCAAAGTCATCGAGGATGTCCGTGACTGTGCCCTTGTTTACCTCACTGACCAGTTCCCGCGTACTGGTCGCGGTGGCATGAATGGCTTCTGCCGCTTCCTTCATGGTTTCGGTGCTCTCACGGATGTTGGCGAGCAATGCGGACAGATTCTGGCGATTCTCGAGATTGACCGTGTCCGCCAAGCCTTCGAGGCTTTTCTCCAGCGCCCCGGAGACACTGTCCACACGTTGACTCAACTGCGTCAGCATGGGGCGAACCACGTCGCGTGCCAGGCTGCGCATCTCCCCGGCGACATCGTTTATCGCCGCCATCATGCTGCCGCCGGTCTGACCTTTGATCTCATCGCCCGGTGTCAGCGCCGTTTTGGCACTGCCTTCGCGAATCTCGATGGAAATCTGCCCGAGCAAACCGGATGCGGTCACTCGCGCCTCGGAATCTTCCGGGATCGACCACCCTTGCTGCACGCTGAAATCGACCTGATAGACCGTTCCGGCCCCGCCCTCAGCTTTCCGTATCGGGGTGATCGCTTCGACCTGCCCAACCAGATAACCCTCGTAGAACACGCGGGTCCCGAAGCGCAGCCCACTGACGTTGTCGTAGACGACATGATATTGATCGGCGGGGCCGGACTTGCCGGAGACCGTGGACAGGAACCACAAAAGCAGTCCGAAGCTGGCGATCACGAAGACGCCGACGACGACATAGTTGATGCGGTCGTGTTTCATGCCAGGGTCACTCCAACAGGACGGCGTATCTCGTTCATGGTGTTGATCGTCGTATCAGGCATTGGTCAGCCGTGCCATATAGGCATCCGGATCGATGGTTTCGTCGCGCGGGCGACGGTTGAGCAGATCCTGAACGCGGCTGTTGTCGCTATTGCGGACTTCTTCCACCGTCCCGACAAGAAGAATATCGCCCTGGTCGAGCACGGTGATCCGGTCGGCGATCTTGAATGCCGAATCCAGTTCGTGCGTGACCACGACGATGGTCATGTTCAGGGCATCGCGCAATTTCAGGATCAATTCATCCAGCTCGGCGGAAACCACCGGATCCAGACCGGCGGATGGCTCGTCGAAGAACAACAGCCGTGGATCCATGGCAATGGCCCGCGCCAACGCGGCGCGCTTGACCATACCGCCCGAGAGTTGGGCCGGCATCAGTTTGTCGAAGCCCCCGAGATTCACCAGCTCGAGCTTCAGACGCGACATGATTTCGATGGTCGCATCGTCCAGATCGGTGTGTTCCCGCAAAGGGAGCTGAACGTTCTCACCGACCGTCATGGAGTTGAATAGGGCGCCGCCCTGAAACGAGACGCCCATTTTCTTGCGTAGCGCGTACATTTCCTGGGAGTCGAGCTGGGTGATGTCCTGCCCCAGCAATTCGATGCTTCCGGAGGTCGGAACGTGCAAGCCGAGCAGAAATCGCAGGAACGTGCTCTTGCCGGATCCGCTGCCACCCATGATCACCATGATCTCCCCGGAATAGACGTCCAGTGATACGCCTTTGAGTATCTGCCGTTCACCGTAATGGGTGACCAGATCCCGAACCCGGATAACCGGCTCCCGATCCGTATTCATCGCGTCAGGAAGAACGTGAACATCATGTCGGCCATGACGATCGCGGAAATCGACATGACCACCGAGCGGGTCGTTACCCGACCCACACCCTCCGCGCCTCCGGTGGCGACAAACCCGTTTCCGGCGCCGATCAAGGCAATCAATATCGCAAACACGAAGGCCTTGTTCACCCCCTGCATCACGTCATTGACCTTCAACACCTCAACGGTGTCCTGCGCATAAGCCGCCAGACTGATACCGACATCCATCGAGGTATATACCGCGCCACCAAACAGGGCCGCAAAGTCGGCCAGGACCGTCAACGCCGGCAACACGATCGACAAGGCAAGCAGGGACGGTGCGACCAGATAACGGATCGGATTGATCCCGATCACCCTTAACGCGTCGATCTCCTGATTCACCACCATGGTCCCGATGCGAGCCGCCATGGCGGACCCGGACCGCCCCGCCACCAGAATGCCAACGATCAGGGACGAAAATTCACGGGTCACCGACAGCGCAATGCCAATCACGACCTTTGATTCGGCGCCGAAGGTCTTCATGGTGTGAATGCCTTGAATGGCCAACATCACGCCGACTCCGAATGCCAGAACCAGGGCGATCGGTACCGCATTGACGCCGATCTGCGTCATTTGTTGAAACACCGCCGCAATCCGCACCGGTTGCCGTCGAAACGGGCCGACAATCAGCCAGAACAAGCTCTCGATCAGTAACGCACCGAGGTAGCCGATCTCCTCCACGGCACGCACGGTCGCCCGACCCAGTCGCTCCAGGCCGTATACGCCGCGCATGGGGTTAAGCGTTGAATTCATCCATCGACGCAACCAGCGGAAAAACCTGATCCAGGCGCGCCAGTTGCAACACTTTCATGGTCGCGTCGGAGACCGCCACCAAGGCAAACCGCAAGTTCTCGGAACGGGCCTTCTGGTAGCCCTCGACAAGACTCGCAATACCCGAACTGTCGATATAGCTGACCGCAGACAGATCCACCGCCAAGGCATGACCGGAATCGAGCTGCGCAAGGATCAACTTGCGTGCTTGCGGCGAATTGGACAGGTCGATCTCACCCGCCAGGCTCAACAGCACGGCGCCCGGCCGTTCGGAAATCACGTATTGCACGCACAACCCCCTCGATGATTACGGTCGCCAGCGCATAGTAGCAGGACAGACCGGGCGCACACGGCGACGGTTAGGTGGCGTAGCGCCTTCTATACTGGCCCAGGTAAGCAGCTAGGGAGTGTCCACCATGTCTGCCATTCTCCACTTGATCAGCCACCCTGACGCGGCGATCGACGACCCCCACGGCAATCTGTATTCGCTGAATGCCTGGAGCGAGGAAATCGCCCTGCAGACCGCCGCAGAGATGGATCTCTGGATGTATCCGGCGCATTGGGAAGTGGTGACCTTCCTGCGTGCCTACTACCGCGACTACGGCATCGCCCGCAATGCGCGGGAATTGCTCAATCTGCTCTGTGAGAAATTCGCCCCCTGCGGCGGGCGACGTTATCTCTATCAACTGTTCCCCGGGGGGCCGGTCAACCAGGCATCCCGGATCGCAGGTTTACCTGTTCCCGCCAGTAGCACGGATGCATCCTCCGGTTACCGACACTGACGGTGTCGTAAGCCGGTAACACGGTTATGATCCGAACGCAGTCTCGCCCGCAGATTCATAACAACAACGTCGCGAAACGATGCCCGCATTCAACCGCCGCTCCCTGCTGCCAATCATTCTAGGGTTGTGCCTTAGCGAAGCCACCCTCACCGCGACGCCGCCCCCGCGTTCGGCGGATGTGTACAAACGCGGTGTCGCCTCGATGGAAGCCGGCAACTTTGCCGATGCCTATTGCCTCTGGAAGCCGCTCGCCGAACAAGGCTATAGCGAAGCCCAATACAGCCTGGGCTGGATGTACGCCAACGGGTATGGCCTGGCGATGGATGAGGCTCAAGCGCTCACTTGGTGGAAACGCGCTGCAGAGCACGGGCACGCCGATGCGCAATTCGCCGTCGCGATGGCCTACATGTACGGAGATGGCGTCAAGCAGGATCGTGATGTTGCATCGCAATGGCTGATCAAAGCGGCTGCGGCCGGTCTGGAGGACGCCAAGGTCATCCTGCTCGATATGGCCGGACGGGGCGTGGATGCCGCAGAAGGTGCGGTCGGCAAACTGCTCAAATCAGGGAAATGGCAGGCACTCGGCAAAGCCGCGACGATCAAATCGGACCGCGCCAATGTGCGCAGTGGCCCGGGTACCAATTACAGTATCGTGGTGACCCTGGACAAAGGCACAAAGCTGCTGGTCCTGACGCACAAAGGCGAATGGCTGCGCGCGGGCATCATCGGCACCGGCGAGTTGGTCTGGGTTTACGCCCCGTTGCTTTCCCTGCCCGACGACGAAACCTAGGGAACCTCTGAATGATTCGATCAGAGGTTCCCTAGGCCGCTGCAGTTCTGGCTTTGCGTGGCCAGGCGCGTAACACCGCCTGCACCAGGGTTGCCAGCGGGATCGCGAAAAACACGCCCCAGAAGCCCCACAAGCCCCCAAAGAACAGGATCGCGGCAATGATCGCAATCGGGTGCAGATTGACGACTTCCGAAAACAGCAACGGCACCAGCACGTTGCCGTCCAGTGCCTGAATTATCCCGTAAACCGCCATTACCCAGGCAAATTCGGGCGTCCAGCCGAACTGGAAGAAGCCCACCAGCGCCACGGGCACGGTGACTGCCGTTGCCCCTACGTACGGGACCACAACCGAAATGCCAACAAGTGCTGCCAGCAGCATCGCAAAGTTAACGTCCATTATGACAAATGCGATATAAGTGGCTGCCCAGACGATCATTATTTCCCAGAACTTTCCCCGTACGTAGTTCGCAATCTGAACATCAACCTCGACCCATACATCCTGGGCGAGCCGTCGGTTTTCAGGCAGGTAATCCGCAAACCACTGAATGATCGAATCCTTGTCCTTGAGAAAGAAAAAAATCAACAAGGGCAGCAAAACGAGATAGATGACCAAGGTGAACAGGCTCACCACCGAGGTCAGCGAGGTGGAGAGAAATTCCTGCCCTGCCATGGTGATCTCGACCCGAATGCTGTTGATCATCTGCAGCACCTGGTCGTGCGTGACCACGGCCGGGTACGCCTCGGGCAGCCGCATCAGCAGTTCCTGACCCTTGGCAATCACTACCGGCAACACCTGAATCAGGCCCTGAACCTGACGCGAAAGCACGGGCAACAGACCGATCAGAATCACCACGACCCCGGCCATGAACGCGATGAATACGAACCAGACCGCCACGGAACGCGGCATGAACCGATGCCGAAGCCAGCAAACCGGGCCGTCGAGCAGGTAGGCAATGACCAGTCCGGCAATGACCGGGACCAGCATATCGCCCAACAACAGCACAAAGCCGAAACCGAGTACCAGCAACACCGCGAGGATGATCACCTGCGGGTCGGAAAAGTAGCGGCTGAACCAGTCGCGCAAAAGCGTCATGTCATTCCTCACCCACGGTCTTGCCGATCAGGGCGTGATAGCGTTTTTCAAACAGGGTTTCGAGCTCGTCGATGACTTCGACGGCCGCCCTGCCCTGCATCAGATGCTGACTCATCAGGCTCGAAGTTTCGTTGAGAAGCGTGGCGCGATCGACCATGTGATAAATGCGGCTTAATCGCTTGATGGCCTGGACCACGCTTTCCTTCTCTGGACGGGGCTCGTGAGCCGGTTCGGCCACCGCATGCCCAGCGGCCTGCTCCGGGCGGTCACGGGTGGCCAGGAAGTCGGCGAAGTCGAGCAGCGTCTTGCGATCGGCCGTGCTCAGCGATTTATAGATCGATAGCAGACGGCGGCTTTCCGCATCGCCGCGCTGCAGATTCCCCGGATTTGGAAACACAGTGCCGTGTTGATCAATTCGCCGGCGTCATATCGCCGACGTTCTTGTCGCAATAGGCCCGTGCGAATTCGAGCAACTCGTCCATCGCACGCTGCCGGAACTTCTGCTTCTGGTGCACGAACGAGAAAGGCCGCGCCAGCGGCGGATCGACCGGAAGCGCGACCAGACGACCGAGCTCCAGTTCCTTGGCAATGGTGGCGCGCGACACGATGGAGATACCCATGCTGGCCTCGACCGCGCCCTTTATCGCCTCCGGGCTGCCCAGCTCCATGCAGACCTGGACATTGTTCATGGAGATCTCATTCTCCTTGAAGTATTCGGTGACCACCTCGCGGGTACCCGAGCCTTCTTCACGACAGATGAACGGATATTCGGCGATCTCGCCGGCCGGGACGCGCTCACGGGTCGCCAGTGGATGTTTGGGTGGCACGATCACGACCAGTTCATCGATCCGGCAGGTTTCCACGACCAGATTCTTGTTTGCGACCGGGGATTCGACCACGCCCAGGTCGATGTCGTTGTTTTCCACCATATGCACGATGCCATCGCTATTGGATACGCGCAGATGAATGGTGACCTCGGGGTAACGCCCCTTGAAATCGCCCAGCAACGCCGGAAGCATGTATTCGGCGATGGTGGTGCTCGCGCCGATCACCAGCGCCCCGCTGATCGCGCCGGTCATTTCCTTGACCGCATTTTCCATCTGACTGTAAAGATCGAAGATGCGATCCGCGTATTGATAAACCACCTGCCCCGCGTCGGTCAGGCTGATGCGATTGTGCGTGCGGTCAAACAGGCGGGTATCGAAATATTCTTCGAGCTGGCGCACCTGGAACGTGACGGCCGGCTGCGTCATGTGCAGGGTCTCTGCCGCTTTGGTAAAGCTCAACAAGCGCGCAACGGTGTGGAAGACCTGTAAGCGACGATCTGCCATGGGGATACCCTGATCGATGAGTTAAAACCAGGCCGTTGACCGAAACAGCCACGGCGACAAGCGAGCGATTATACCAAAATAATCTCTGCTTATAGCCTGTGGCTGCACCAAATCCAGCTTATGACCTCAATTCTCCTGATCTTAGGCAGGTAAAGCGCGATCAAAATCAATGATCGGTGCGGAGCGGCACGATTAAAATCTTCGCCCAGGTCGAAGATTGCGTCGTTCAAATCCTCCCAGCTTTCCCGTCTTTGCAACCGTTCCACATGTCCGAACCTCGTTTACGGATCCCCGTTATCAGCACGCCCATGCGGCCCTGGCTGATCGCCCTGCTCCTGCTGTTCGCGCTGCTCAGCGTGAACGCGGTTTATCTCGCCGCGATCACCCTGCGCGAATGGCAAAGCGGCGAGTCCCTTCAGGATGGCTTCTATCTATCGATGTTCCTTGCCCACCTCGGCCTGGGCCTGGTGGTGATCGTCCCGTTCACCCGGTTTGGCGTCGCCCATTTGCGACGCGCCTGGAAGCGGGCCAACAAGGACGCAGTGCGTGCCGGGCTCGGACTGTTCATCAGCGGCTGGGTGGTGGTCCTGTCGGGCCTGGTTCTGACCCGTTTCGGCTTCCTGGAAGTCAACGACCCGGACATCCGCACAGTCGCTTATTGGCTGCATGTGGTCGCCCCGCTTTTGGTGGTATGGCTGTTCGTGCTGCATCGGCTCGCGGGGCCGTCACTGCAGTGGCGCAAGGGCGTTCGCTGGGGTGTGCTCACGGTTGCGGTGACGCTGAGTGCCGGGGGCATTCAGCACGTTCTACATGCAGGCACCAACCATCCGGTGACTCGGTTTGAACCGGGTCTTGCCAAGGTAATCGGCGGCGAACGCATCCCTGCCGAGCACTTGATAGGGGATGACGCGTGTGCGCAATGTCACGCCGACATCGCGGCGCACTCGAAACTCAGCGTGCATCGCTTCAGCTCGTTCAACAATCCCGCCTATCGATTCAGTATCGAGGACACCCGCAAAGTCATGCTGAAACGGGATGGCAGTGTTCAGGCCACCCGGCTCTGTGCGGCCTGTCATGACCTTGTCCCCCTGTTTTCCGGCGCCTTCGACGATCCGAATTTCGACGGCGATTCCGCCTCCGCGCAGGCCGGCATCACCTGCCTGGGCTGTCATGCCATTCAGCGCGTGGACAGCCCGCTTGGCAACGGCGATTACAGCATCGTCGATCCACCCCGATACCCGTTCGCGCATAGTGAAAGTCCCGTACTCAAGGCCATCAATCGTCAACTGATCAAGGCCAAACCGGCATTTCACAAAGCCACCCTGCTCAAGCCGGTGCACAAGACCGCCGAGTTCTGCTCGGCCTGTCACAAGGTGCATCTACCGCAGGCATTCAACCACTACAAATGGCTGCGCGGGCAGGACCATTACGACAGTTTCCTGTTCAGCGGGGTGTCCGGACACCGCATCGACAGTTTCTACTACCCACCCAAGGCCGTCGAAAACTGCGCCGCCTGTCACATGCCCGTCGTTCCGTCGGACGATCCGGCTGCCCGCGACATCACCGGCACCGGTGTCCTGAGTATTCACAAGCACAGCTTTGCCGCCGCCAATACCGGCGTCGCCGCGCTGCGTGGTGAACCCACGCTGGGGTTGGACGAACGCTCGGCGTTCCTGAAGGACGCGGTACGTCTCGATCTGTTCGCATTGCGTCGGGACGGCCGCCTCGATGGCGCCTTGATCGCCCCGCTGCGTCCCACGCTTCCGAGCCTGGAACCGGGAAAACGCTATCTGCTTGACACCGTGATCCGGACTCTCAAGCTTGGCCATCATCTGACCCAGGGCACCGCCGATTCCAACGAACTCTGGCTCGAGATCACCGTGCGCATGGGAGACCGAGTGATTGCCCGAAGCGGTGCGCTGAACGGCTCGAAAGAGGTGGACCCGGACGCGTATTTTCTGAACGCCTGGTTGCTCGATCGCGACGGTAACCGGATCGACCGACGCAACGCGCAGGACATCTTTGTCGCCCTCTACGATCACCAGATCCCCCCCGGTGCGGCGTCCGTCGTCCATTACCAGTTCGACGTCCCCGCCCATGCCGCCCAGCCCATCACCATTGATGCGGCCTTGCAATACCGCAAGTTCACCAGCGCCTTTCTGAAACATGTCCAAGGTACATCCTTCCTCGGCAACGACCTGCCGGTCATCACGCTTGCGCGGGACCGGATAACCCTGCCGGTGCAAGGTATCGTGGTGACGGACCAGCAGCGCGACATTCCCCTTTGGCAACGTTGGAACGATTACGGCATCGGCTTGCTGCGCAACACCCGGGACGAAGGCGCAAACAAAGGCGAACTGCGTCAGGCGGCTCAGGCCTTCACTCAGGTCGAGGCCTTGGGATTCGGTGCGGGCGCGCTCAATCTGGCACGCGTGCATTTCCGCGAAGGTGCATTGCAACAGGCTAGCGACGACCTGATCCGAGCCGGACGCGGCGATCATCCGGCGCCTGCCTGGACGCGCGCCTGGTTCAGCGCGCGCATCGATCGCCAGCTCGGCAATCTGGAACGGGCCACCGAGACCCTGGCCGCGATTGCCGAAACACGCTTCAACGAGGCCAGGGAGCGCGGTTTCGATTTCGGTGTCGACACCCGTGTTCGCAACCTGCTCGGCCGCAGCCTGTTCGACTTGGCGCGCCGGGAACGCGGCGAGGCGCGAAAGGCCCAACGCGAGGACCTGCTCGATCGCGCCGAGGCGCAATTTCTGGCGGCCTTGAAGATCGACCCGGAAGACCTAAGCGCGCATTACAACCTTGCCAAACTCTATGCCCAACGAGGTGATGAGGCGCGTGCCGACGCGCATCGTGCGCTGCACGCCCGATACAAACCGGACGACCAGGCCGTCGAACGCGCCGTGAGCCTCGCACGCGGCAAGGATCCGATCGCCAATCGAACCGCCGAGGCAATCGCCATCTATCCCCTCCACACACCCGCGCTCCCGTAGTCGCCTGATTCAAGCCACCATGTCCCGGAATCCGATTCGCCAAGCCTTCATGCAGTCCCTGCTGGTACTCGCGCTTATCGCGTTGCTGATCGTCGCGGTATGGCTGCTGGTCAGACCGGATGAGACCAACACGGCCCATATCGAGGAGATCGTGGCGACTGTTCCGGATACGACGCAGCAAGCCGATCAGGCCGTCAATCCGGAGAACCCACCGGCCCTGCGTTTCACCGACATCACCCGGCAGGCAGGCATCGCGTTTCAGCACGTCAACGCCGCTTATGGCGAACGTCTGATGCCGGAATCGATGGGCAGCGGTCTCGGCTTCTTCGACTACGACAACGACGGCGATCCGGACCTGTTCGTGGTCAATGCCGAGCGTTGGCCGGATCACGATTATGGCGATGCGCCGCCGGTACCTACCCAGCATCTCTATCGCAACGATGGGCGCGGTCAGTTCACGGACGTCACCGAACAGGCCGGACTGGCGATACAGACCTTCGGGATGGGCGTCGCGTTCGGCGATTTCGACGGCGACGGCTGGACCGATCTGTTCCTGAGCACGCTTCACGAGAATCGGCTGTTTCGTAACGACCGGGGCCATTTCGTGGACGTCACCGCGCAAGCCGGTGTCGCCGGACGCACCCAGGACTGGAGCACCTCTGCCGCATTTCTGGACATGGACAACGATGGCGATCTCGATCTGTTCGTGACCAATTACGTGTTCTGGACACGCCGCTTCGACCTGGAGATCGACTTCCGGCTCACCGGTATCGGGCGTGCTTACGGCGCACCCACGCATTTCCCCGGCACCGATTCCTATCTCTACCGAAACGACGGCAACGGTCATTTCACCGATGTCTCGAGCAGTGCCGGCATCCAAGTCCACAACCCGGATGGGTCACCGGTCGGCAAGGGGCTGGGCGTGCGCCCGTTCGATTACGACGGCGACGGGCGGATCGATCTGCTGGTTGCCAACGACACGGTACGCAACTTCCTGTTCCACAACCTTGGCAACGGGCGCTTCGAAGAGATCGGCGAATTCGAGGGACTCGCTTACGACCGGGATGGACGCGCCACCGGCGCCATGGGCATCGATGTCGGTTATTTCCGTAACGACGCGGACCTCGCGGTGGTCATCGGCAACTTTGCCAATGAGATGAGCTCCCTGTTCGTGACCGCCGAGGGGCATACCCCGTTCGCCGATGAAGCCGTGATCAACGGTATCGGCCCGGCCTCCCGCCTCGCCTTGACCTTTGGTGTCGCCTTCCTGGATCTCGATCTCGACGGACGTCTCGATCTGGTCCAGGCAAACGGGCATCTCGAACCGGAAATCAACACCATCCAGCCCAGTCAGACCTATGCCCAGCCCGGACAAGCGTTCTGGAACTGCGGCGAAGCCTGTCGCGATCTGTACCGTCCGATCACCGATCCCGGCGACCTTGGACAACGTCGCGTCGGTCGGGGACTGGCCTACGCCGACATTGACGCAGACGGCGATCTCGATCTCGCCATCAGCGTCAACGGTGGCGCGATCGCATTGCTTCGAAACGATCTGGACACGCTACCCGGAGAGCGCCATTGGCTGCGGATCAAACTGCAGGGCGCCGGCGCCAATCCCGAGGCCATCGGGGCGCGCGTCCGCATCCGTACCGCAAACGGCGATCAGCTTCGCGAAGTCATGCCGACCCGGGGTTATCTCTCGCAGGTCGAACTGCCCATCACTTTCGGCCTGGGGGAGGAAACCGAGATTGAAGAGCTGACCGTAACCTGGCCCGATGGCAGCAGCGAGACCCGAACGGTCGAGCGCGTCGATACCACCCTGACGATCTCCGAGGACGACACCCTGTGAACCATCTTGGGACCGTCCTGTTGTTGATCAGCCCACTGCTGTTGGCGCCGGCGTTCGCGGCGGACGATCCGCTTTCCGCCCTGCCTGAGCGATGGCAGCGCCATATGAGCGCACTGCCTCCGATTGATCGCAGCAACTTGGATACGGCGACCACCCGCAGGCTGGATGAGCTTCGACACCAGATCGGCAAGATTCTCGCCGACGGCGAGACCCGCACGCTGATCGAACCGATGAGCGAACTATGTGCCGTCTATCAGGCGATCGGCACCCGTCGCAGCGCCGAAACCTGCTATCAGAACCTGCGGCGTCTCGACCCGGATGAATTCCGTTGGGCCTATCAATATGCCTGGATGGCCTTGCGCAGCGGTCGCGACGACGATGCCCTCAACTTGCTCGATGAGGCCGCCAAGCTGCGCTCGGATTACCCCCCGCTCACCCTTCGGCGCGGCGAGGCCCTCTATGGGTTGAACCGACTTGTCGAGGCGGAAACGGCGTTCCGATCCGCCCTGCATGAACCCGGCTTGCGTGCCCGCAGCCAGTATTTTCTGGGTCAGATCGCACTGCTTGCCCATGACTACGAGCAGGCTCGGGATCACTTTCAGGACGCGTTGTCACTGGCTCCCGAGGCCGCCGCAATCCATTACCCGCTCGCTCAGGCCCTGCGTGCGCTCGGTGACAACGAGGCCGCACGCGCCCAGCTTGCCTTAAAAGGAACCGGCCTCCCGAACGCCACGGACCAATTCGCCGAATCGGTGGCGACGGCGGCAAGCGGGGCAAAGGCGCATTTCCATGCCGGCATGAAGGCGCTGGAAGCCAACGATCCAGAGCAGGCGGTGAGCGAATTCGAGACCGGTCTGACACTCGACCCGGAGAACCGTGCCGCCCGCATCAGTTATGCCCGCATGCTGTTCCTCAGTGGCCACGAGTCCGAGTCACGCGTCCAACTCCAGCACATTCTGGCCAGCGGTCACCCCGTACCTCTGGCCGCCTTTCTCCTGGGAGTGCTGCACGACGCCAAAGGCGACGACGCGCTAGCAACCGACCTGTACCGACGCGCACTCCAGATCGACCCCGATATGGCTGGCGCCCACCATTTCCTAGGCCAACTCCTGTACCGCAGCGGTGATTACCGCGCGGCCAGTCCACATCTCAAGTACGCGGCCGATGCGGATCAGAACAACTTTCCGGCGCAGCTCCTGAGCTGGGTGGCCCGCTATCGGGTGGGCGAAGCACCGGACACCCTGATCGCCGAATTGAGCGCCATCCATGAAAGCGCGCCTGGCAACCCCATGCTGGGATACGCGCTGGTCCGACTGCTCTCGGTGCACGGCAAGCCTGAGCGCGCTTTGGCATTGGCGAGGGCATTAGTCGATAAGGCCGCCTTCGCACCGCTACAGGCGGCCTTGGGTGCCGCGCTGGCGGCCAATGCGCAGCCTCAGGAAGCCGCACGCGCCCTCACGATTGCCCATGACGCCGCTGCCAAATCGGGGCAGACCCGCTGGGCCGCCCACCTGGACCAGGAACGTAAGCGCGCCTTACAGGGCTTACTGCCGGAATTCGCCTGGCCGGCGGACGACCCGCTGTTCGAGGGACAGAAAGCCGACCCCGTTCGCCCATTCAGAGACTATCCAGCCGGCGCGGCCTACTGATCGAGGTCGGTATCAGTCGGACTTCAATCCGGTCCATTGCACTCGATAGAGGTCCAGGCGGCGATCTCGCCAGTTACGCACCGAGCCGTTTCGACGCAGCTCCACGAGTTTGTCGAGATCAAGATCGGCGATCAGTGCCATTTCGGTATTGGGGGTCGCTTCGGCGGCAATGGCGTCGTGCGGGAAGGCGTAATCGGACGGGGTGAAAACCGCCGCCTGCGAATACTGTATGTCCATGTTCTCGACATTGGGCAGGTTGCCCACGCTGCCGGTGATGACGACGTAGCATTCATTCTCAATGGCCCGCGCCTGAGCGCAGCGCCGCACCCGTTCATACGCGTTCTTGGTGTCGGTCCAATACGGCACGAACAGCATCTGCATGCCCTGCTCGGCGAGAATGCGCGGTAATTCCGGAAATTCCACGTCGTAGCAGATCAGGATGCCGATGCGCCCCACATCGGTGTCGAACACCCGCAAATCGTTGCCCCCCTGCATCCCCCAATATTGGGTCTCATCCGGGGTCACATGGAGCTTGTACTGGGCGTCGCTGGTGCCGTCTCGACGCAACAGGTAGCAGACGTTGTTGAGTTTCTGGCCGTCATAGACCGGCATTGAGCCAGCGATGATGTTGATGTTGTAGCTCACCGCCAGACGTTGCATCTGATCGCGCAGGGTTGTGCTGTAGGTCGCGACATCGCGGATCGCCTGCGCCGGATTGTCCTGATTGAACTGCGCCATGAGCGGAAACGAGAAGAACTCCGGAAACAACACGAAATCCGCCTTGTAACCGGCAAACACATCAACGAAGTATTCGATCTGCTGTTGCAGGACGTCCAGTGTCGGCGCCTGGCGCATCTGCCACTGCGCGGCGCCGACACGCACCACGGCGGTATCGACCCGCAACAAGGGATCCTTGGCTCGGTAATGGATGTTGATCCATTCCAGCAGCGTGGCATGGGCGCGGGAATCGCTGTCCTGCTGTTCGTAGTCGTGGATGACTTTCAGGACATGAAAGTCGTTGGCGAGCTGGAACGACAACACCGGGTCGCGCAGCTCCTGCGCCTTGACCTGCTCGATGTATTCCAGCGCGGACATCTTGTCGGCGTGCTTGCGGTAACCCGGAATGCGACCGCCGGCCACCATGCGTTTGAGATTCAGGTTCTGACACAGGGCCTTGCGCGCATCGTACAAGCGCCGCCCCAGGCGGAGATCGCGGTAATTGGGATCGACGAAGATATCCGCCCCGTAGAGCGTGTCCGCATTCGGATCATGGGTTGTGAAGAAGCCATCGCCGGTGATTGCTTCGTAGGTATGTTGGTCCCCGAAGCGCTTGAGATCGACGATCAGGGCGTTCGACGCGGCAATCACATGATTCTTGTCCTCGATGCAGATCTGCCCTTCCGGGAACCGTGCGATCTGCGAGGCGAACTGTTCGCGTGACCATGCGCCACCCCAATCCGGATAGATGCGATCCATCAGCGCGGCAATGTCGTTGTAGTCGTCAAGCCGGGTATTGCGAAGCACGAGCTTGTGTTCGCGCTTGCGGGCCTTGCGAACCGCCTTGTCGACCTGTTTGGCGCGCCCCTTCTTGGCAGCCCCCGATGCGGCTTTTTTTGCCCGGGGCTTTTTGCCATCGGCCACTTTGGAGTTATCGGATTTCGTCATTGCAGAACGCTTCCTCGTAGGGACGACATCAGACGTCCGATTCGTCGTCGTCCTGGACCGGCATCAAATCCTTGGCGCGCAACAAACGATGCAACGTCGCTGAGCCTGCCTCCAGCGTCAGCCAGTCTTCCGGCATTTCGAGCACCGCCAAGGCGGCGGTCGGCAGATATTTGCCGTCTTCCGGTATCGGGATGTGCCCCCCGGTGAGATAAAGCAGCAGGTCTTCCAGCCCCGGGTTGTGGCCGACGATCATCACCCGGCGCACTGCCGTATCGCAGGCGGAGAGCACACGCAGCAGATCGTCGAGCCGCGCCTCATAGATCGACTCAATCTGAACGATCCCGCTGCTATCGAATCCCGCCGATTTGCACGTTCGGTTTGCGGTGTCGATGGCGCGAACCGCTGGCGAACTGCAGACATGATTGGGTAACAGGTCGTTCGTCCTGAGCCACTTTCCGATCGCCTTCGCACCCCGTCGCCCGCGCTTTTTGAGCGGCCGCTCGAAATCGTCGATATCAACTCCCCAATCGGATTTCCCGTGTCTGAGAATAAGTAACTGGCGCGGCATGAGGCGGCAATCCTCCGGGCGGCGAACAATCGCGGTAATACGCAACGGTGGGCGGAATGGGATGACCGCGATTGTTGACCAGATGCCGCTGATGCCCAAGCAGAAATTCCCGCTTCCGATGGACCGGGATCAATGTCCCCGCCTATCCCTTGGCTTGGCTTATCGACTGAGCGGCTTCCTGCTCACCCCCTTGACTTGACTGATCGGTCTACTATTATCCCCTCTCATGAACGCCGTCAGCACCGACACCCGCCAGCGCATTCTCGAAAGCGCGCGCGATCTGATCTATGCAAGCAGCTACGCCGAAGTCGGTGTCGCCGCGATCTGCGAGCGTGCGTCGGTCAAGAAGGGCAGTTTCTACCACTTCTTTCCGTCCAAGCAGGAACTCACCCTCGCGGTCATCGATGAATTTCTGGTCGAATTCAAGGAGCGCATGTTCGCGCAGGCCTTTTCGCCCGACATCGCCCCGCTCGACCGTTTCCGCAAGCTGCTGGAGATCGGCTATGGATTCCAGGTTGAGATGGCCGCCGTGCTGGGCCATATCCCTGGCTGTCCCTTCGGCAATCTGGCGGCGGAGCTAAGCACCCAGGACGACGGAATTCGCAGCAAGGTCGATCAGGTGTTTGCGCTGATGGAGCGCCAGTTTGCCGCCACACTCCACGAAGCAATCGGACGAGGTGACGTGCCCCCGGAGGTCGATGCCGATGCGACGGCCCGTGCCATGCTCGCCTTTCTGGAGGGCGTCCTGTTGATGGCCAAGACCCGCAACGATGCCCGGGTGATGCTGGAACTCGGCCCCGCTGTAGCGGACTTGCGGATCCTGAAATCGTCCGCCCTTTCGACCTAAAAAATTTTGCCCCCCAACTAGACCGACCGGTCTACTTGTAATCTGCAAAACGGAGAGTCAGTACCATGCAAAACGCCAATCAAACACTCGACGCCCGGGGCCTGAATTGCCCTTTGCCCATCCTCCGGACCCGGAAGTCTCTCGGCGCCATGTTGTCCGGAGAAATCCTGGAACTGATCGCCACGGATCCCGGCTCGGTGAGAGACATCGACGCTTTCTGCAAGCAGACCGGCGACCAGCTGCTATCCACGACCGATGTATCCGGCGAATACCACTTCATGATCCGTAAAGCGTGAAGGAGTGAGGAACATGAATACCGTCCCGGCCATACCCCCGATGGACGACCTCAATGCCCTGAACGACTGGTTCGATCGCCGCTTCGACGAACGCCTCGCCGCACGCGAAGCCGCGCATGTGCCATCGATGACCATCATCGCCACCAAAGGCACGCTGGATCAGGCCTACCCGCCGTTCATCCTCGCCTCCACCGGCGCGGCGCTTGGTTGGGATGTGTCGATCTTTTTCACCTTCTACGGCCTCGAACTGCTGAAGAAGCACTTGAATCTGCGCGTGACCCCGCTCGGCAACCCGGCGATGCCGATGAAGCTTCCGGTCGGTCCTCAGTGGTTGCGCGACATGGAGATGGATATCCCCACCAGCGTCATGGCCATAACACCCGGGTTTGAGGGATTCACCAGTCGGCTATTCAAGAAAGGACTGCAAGCCAAAGGTGTGGCCAGTATCGAAGAACTGCGCGAGCTGTCCGTCGAGGCCGAGGTACGCATGGTTGCCTGCCAGATGACCGTGGACCTTTTCGGATGGAAGCGGCGCGATTTCATCGATGACATCGACGACTGGGTCGGTGCGGCCAGTTTTCTGCCCCGTGCCCTCACCGCCGACGTCAATCTGTTTGTGTGAGGGCCATCGAGATGAAAGTCCAGATTCGTATGTATCCCCCGCTGTGGCTGCTCCTGTTCGCCGGATTGGCCTACGGCGTGTCGGTGCTCCCTGTCGCAACGCCAACGATAGACCGCCCGGAATGGCTGATCGCCCTGCTCGTCGTGCTTGCCCTCCCTTTGCTGCTGGGCGCCGCCGGATTGTTCCGTCAGGTGGGAACCACCATCGATCCGTTTGGCGAGAGTTCGGCCCTGGTCACACGCGGCCCATATCGCTTCACGCGCAACCCCATGTACCTCGGGATGTTGCTGGCCTTGACCGCTTGGACCTTATGGCTCGCCAACCCACTCGCCTTGTTGTTACCCCCGCTGTTCGTCTGGCTGATCACCGCTCGCCACATCCGCCCGGAAGAACGGCGGCTACAGCGAATATTTGGCATCGAGTACGCAGATTACTGCTGCCGTACCCGGCGCTGGATTTAACCCAGAAAGGAGAACCCCCATGCCCTTGATTCACACCGTCACCCCCGAAAACGCCACCGGCCAGGTCGCCGAGACGTATGCCCAGATCAAAGCCGCGTTCGGCTTCATTCCCAACGCAATCCAGCTCGACAGCATCAATCCGGCGCACATGGCCCGACACTGGGCCGGTATCCAGGACGCCGTCGGCCACAAAACCCTGTCCGGCGAACTGTTCACCACCATTCGCCTGCTCGCGTCGGAAATCGAGCACTGCGAATACTGCATCGGACTCAACGCCGGCATGCTCATGCAGATGCATGGGCGCAGTGTCGAGGAAATCGCCGCGATCAAGGCCGATCCCGCCGCCGCACCCCTGAACGCCAAGGAAAAAGCCTTGCTGGTCTATGTCACCAAAATCCTCAAGGACTCCAACAGCGGCACCGCCGACGACATCGCCGCCCTGCATGCCGCAGGCGCTGACGACCGCGAGATCTTCGACGCCCTGACTCACGGCGCCGGACAGATCGCCAGCGACATCATCCTCAATGCCTTCAAGGTCGATCCCGACATGCATTGATCCCCCGGGTTTGGGCGACCGGTATCACTCCCCGTTACCGGTCGTCCTCTTTTCAGCGACCGGGTCATGGAAAACCAAACGCAATACGATTACCCATGACCGGCGTTCCCCGGTTCATCGAATCCGATAAGCCGCATGGCAGGCAACACACGCAGCAGTTACCTCCGACAACGCACGGTATGCCGGCAAAACCTCGCCTTCTTGCGCCTTTAGAGCGAAATGGCTTGCCGCCTTGTGCATACCGGTTCCGACGCTTTGCATGCCCTCCGGCATGAGGTTCGCCATGTGACTTGCTCCGTGACGTTCAAGCGAACTCACGCCCAGGCGCGACTCAGCGATTTCAGCCGCCTCATCGAGGTTTCCGGCAGCCATGTTCCGCAAAATGTCGTGCAACGCCGCGAGATGATCACGCATATTGGAAAGCATGTGCTCCTGCATTGCTGTAGGCATCGGAACCCACGCTCGCGCATCATCGACCGCATGCGCTGCGCCCAGTGAAAAAAGCGCCAACAAAAATCCGATCAAGCAGTGCGTCGTTTTCATATTCGGGACCTACGTTTCACCAGACGGGCTTTATACAGCGTCCTTTTTACCCGGCATATGCCACATTCACCGATACGGCAATCCCGATTATGGGGAGTGCGCCTGTCACGACCGACGTTTCACGTTGCGCGCGCCAAAGCGGCGCGCCGTGTCCGGCATTTCCATAGAACATGCGATTCGACAGAACCGCGCTCGTCATGTTGGATCGTCGATCCGACCGTGTGACACTTGGCGCGTTTTCACTCTCAGGATACGACCATGACTGCCCGCCTGATCGATGGCAAAGCCATCGCCGCCGAAGTTCGCGAACTCGTCAAAGCCCAGGTCGCCGAGCGCGTCGCGGGCGGGCATCGTCCGCCCGGGCTTGCGGTGGTGCTGGTCGGTGAAAATCCGGCCTCTCAGGTGTATGTACGCAACAAACGCAATGCCTGCGACCAGGTGGGGTTCGTCTCGGTATCGCACGATTTGCCGGTGGAGACCACCCAAGAAGACCTGCTCAAACTGATCGATGAGCTAAATGCCGACGACCGTATCGACGGGATCCTGGTGCAATTGCCGCTCCCCGCACACATCGATGCGGAAACCGTGATCGAACGGATCGACCCGCACAAGGATGTCGATGGTTTCCATCCCTACAACGTGGGCCGTCTCACGCTGCGCATGCCCTTGCTGCGACCCTGCACCCCTTTCGGCTGCATGACCCTGCTGGCGCACACCGGCGAAGATCTCGTCGGCAAGGATGCGGTGATCATCGGCCAATCCAACATCGTCGGGCGACCGATGGCTCTGGAACTACTCGCTGCGCGCTGCACCATCACCATCTGCCACAGCAAAACCAAAAATCTGGAAGAAAAGGTCCGCAATGCCGACATCGTGGTCGCAGCGGTCGGGATTCCGAATTTCGTCAAAGGCGACTGGGTCAAGCCGGGCGCAATCGTCATCGATGTCGGCATCAACCGTCTGGAAAACGGCAAGCTCTGCGGCGATGTCGATCTCGATGCAGCCAAGGCCAACGCCGGCTGGATCACGCCGGTCCCGGGCGGTGTCGGCCCGATGACCATCGCGACGCTGTTGCAGAACACCCTCACCGCGCAACAGATGCGAGACTGAACCGAGGCCATCGACGTGAGCACAGACACGGTTGCCGACAACGCCTTCCTCACCCGCTTCCGGGGCGTTTTCAAAGGCGTGCTGCGCTGGGATCAACTCGATGCGTTGTGGGACACCGTGCGTTCCGACGACAAGGCCTGGTACGTCTATGCCGTCGGCGACGCGGTTCCGGAAACCCCTTCCTCACGCGAGGATTTTGTGAAATTCATCAATGAAATAAACAATCTTCTTCATAAAGATCACGAGGAAGATTATTGCGGCATCGTGTATGCGGATGACTTCGCCGATCCACATTTCATCAAGATTTTCGATCCCCACAACCTCGGGGTGAGTTGCGGTTACAGCGACAACCCGCCCCTGCCCGGCTGGGTGCTTTCCACCCTGCCCCCTGCCGATCTTCCCAACGCCTTTCCCCCGCCCGCCAACCGCAAGCGCTGGTGGCAGAAGATGTTTTCCGGACGTTGAACGGCGTCCGTCCACCGCAAAGCCGTTCCTAAACCTCAGTAATGGCCGCCCCGCGCCGGATCGACATGGCTATAGCCGCTGGCGATGGGATAACGACGGTCGCGGCCAAAAGCCCGCTCTGAAATGCGCACCCCCGGGGGCGCCTGGCGACGTTTGTATTCATTGATGTCAACGAGCCGCGCTATGCGCCGGACATCCGCCTCGTCAAAGCCATCGGCAATGATGTCGGTAACGCTGTAATCCCGCTCGATGTAACGCTCCAGAATCGCATCGAGCACGTCATACGGCGGCAAGCTGTCCTGATCCGTCTGGTCCGGGCGCAGTTCCGCGCTCGGGGGCCGGGTGATGACCCGTTCCGGGATCGCCGGCGAGATGGCATTGCGATAGCGCGCCAGCGCGTAAACCAGCAGCTTGGGGCAATCCTTGAGCGGTGCGTAGCCGCCATTCATGTCGCCGTACAAGGTTGCGTAACCCACGGACATCTCGCTCTTGTTGCCCGTGGTCAGCAGCATGCGGCCCTGTTTGTTGGAGATCGCCATCAGGATCACGCCACGCGAACGCGCCTGCAGGTTCTCTTCGGTGATGTCCGCTTCCGCACCCTGGAACACCGGTTCCAGGACATCGAGAAAGGCCTTGAACGGGCCTTCTATTGGCACGATGTCGTGCGCCACATCGAGCATTTCCGCCTCGGCGAGGGCATCGCTGACGCTGATGTCGGCGGTATAACGCGAGGGCATCAACACCGCATGCACGTTCTCCGCGCCCAGCGCGTCAACGGCGATCGTCAGGACCAATGCCGAATCGATCCCACCGGACAGTCCGAGCACCGTGCCGGAAAAACCCGTCTTGCACACATAATCGCGGGTACCGAGGACCAGGGCGCGGTAGATGCTGGCGAGCCGAGGCAAGGGCTCACAAACGCTGGCTGCCTGCAAACGACCCTGTTCGAAGCGCACCGTGTAGAGACCTTCCTCGAAGGCCGGGGCACGCATCACCACTTCGCCTTCGGCATTCATTGCGAACGATTCACCGTCGAATACCAGCTCATCCTGGCCGCCGACCAGGTTGCCATAGACCACAGGCAGGCCGCTCTCGGCGATGCGTTTGGCGACTTCCGCCTCGCGTCGCTCACGCTTACCCGCATGGAACGGCGAGGCGTTGATGTTCAGGATGAGTTCGGCCCCCTGCGCGGCGCAATGTCGCGCAGGGCCTTCGAACCAGATGTCTTCACAGACGGTCAGACCGACCTCGATGCCGTTCACCTCGACCACCCCGGCGCCCGTCTCGCCCGCATCGAAATAGCGCTTTTCGTCGAACACCGCGTAATTCGGAAGATTGTGTTTGGCGACTTCCATGACGATCTCGCCGTCGCGAATCAATCCCGCCACATTCCTCCGTCCGCCAACACTGCTGCGGGGATAGCCGAGAACGACATCAATGCCGCTGATTGCTCGACACAGACGCGCCAGCCCCATTGACACGGCCTGCTCAAGACCGGGACGAAGCAGCAGGTCTTCCGGTGGATAGCCGGTCAGGGTGAGTTCCGGGAACATCACCAGATCGGCGCGGTGGGTATCGCGGGCTTCGATTGCGGCGGCGATGACACGATCGACGTTGCCGCGCACATCGCCAACCTTGAGGTTGAGCTGTGCGACGGCGATGTTGAGGGATTCAGTGGTCACGGGTTGATCCCCGCACCCGATCGCTGCGCGACGGGGCTCTCATCGGTGTTAGCCAAGCAGCTCGGCCATGCGCGTACCCATGTCGGCAGGCGAGCGCACGACCGATACACCGGCCGCTTCCAGCGCCGCGAATTTGCCTTCTGCCGTACCCTTACCGCCGCTGACGATGGCGCCGGCATGACCCATGCGCTTTCCGGGTGGCGCCGTGACCCCAGCGATATAGGCAACCACCGGTTTGCTGACATTGGCCTGGATGTATTCGGCGGCTTCCTCTTCGGCGCTGCCGCCGATCTCGCCGACCATGATGATGCCGCGCGTCTGCGAGTCGGCTTCGAATTTTTCCAGGCAATCGATGAAGTTCATGCCCTGAATCGGGTCGCCGCCAATGCCGACGCAAGTGCTCTGCCCAAGGCCGGCCTGGGTGGTCTGATAGACCGCCTCATAGGTCAGGGTACCGGAGCGCGACACCACACCAATGCTGCCGCGACGGTGAATGAAGCCAGGCATGATGCCGATCTTGCAACCGGCGACTTGAGCGTCGCCCGGCGAGATGATGCCCGGGCAATTCGGCCCGATCAGCTGCGCACCGGAGCCCCAAAGCGCCGCCTTCACGCGCAACATGTCCTGCACCGGAATGCCTTCGGTAATGCAGGCGATGACTTCGATCCCGGCATCGGCCGCCTCCAGGATCGCGTCGGCCGCAAATGCCGCCGGCACGTAGATCATGGTGGCATTGGCACCGGTCTCCGCGACCGCATCGTGGACGGTATCGAACACCGGACGATCCAGGTGCATCTGGCCGCCCTTGCCCGGCGTGACCCCACCGACCATGTTGGTCCCGTAGGCAATCGCCTGTTCAGAGTGGAAGGTCCCCTGCTTGCCGGTAAAACCCTGGCAGATGACCCTGGTGTGCTGGTTGACGAGGATGGCCATATTTATCTGTCCGCAATGCAATGCGAATTAACGAATGAAGATGAACGGCGCTTCCGTAGGAGCGACTTCATGCACCTTTCGACGCGGCGACGACTTTGCGCGCTGCATCGGTGAGGGACTCGGCGGCGGTGATGTTCATGCCGGATTCGGCCAGCAGCGCACGGCCCTTGTCGGCATTGGTGCCTTCCAGACGCACCACCACCGGCACCCCGACATGAACGGTCTGCACCGCCTGAATGATGCCCTCGGCGATCAGATCGCAGCGCACGATGCCGCCGAAGATATTGACCAGAATGGCTTTGACCTTGGTGTCCGACAGAATCAGCTTGAACGCCTCGGCAACCCGCTCGGCGGTGACACCACCCCCGACGTCGAGAAAATTGGCGGGCTCACCGCCATGCAACTGGATCAGGTCCATGGTCGCCATTGCCAATCCGGCGCCGTTGACCATGCAGCCGATACTGCCGTCCAGGGTCACGTAATTGAGCTGATGCTCGACCGCAAGACGTTCCTTCTCGTCTTCCTGCGACTCGTCACGCAGTTCCGCGAGGGTCTTCTGCCGATACATGGCGTTATCGTCGAGGTTTATCTTGGCATCGAGCGCCAGCAGCTCACCGGCTTCCGTGATTACCAGCGGATTGATCTCGACCAGGCTCGCATCCTTGTCGGTAAACAGGCTGTAGAGGCCCATCATGATGCTGCTGAGCTGTTTGATCTGGGCAAGATCCAACCCCAGACCGAATCCGATGCGGCGACATTGATAACCCTGCAATCCAACCACCGGATCGACATGGACGGTGAGAATCTTCTCCGGGGTCTGCACGGCGACCTCCTCGATGTCCATGCCACCGGCAGCGGAGGCCATGAACACGACCCGTTCTGCGGCACGATCGACCAAGGCCCCGAGATACAACTCGCGAACAAAGGGGGTCGCGACTTCGACCAGCACCTGATGGATCGGGAGACCCACGGCATCGGTCTGGGGAGTGACCAGATTGCGTCCGAGCATGCTGGCGGCGGCATCAGCGACGGCGTCACGGCTGTCCACCCGCTTCACGCCACCTCCCTTGCCGCGCCCACCGGCATGAACCTGCGCCTTCACCACCCAGCCCTGCCCCGAGAGCGTGGTGGCAACTTGCGCGGCAGACGCCGGAGAATCGGCAACCTCGCCTGCCGGCACTGGAATTCGATAGCTCGCGAAAAGCTGTTTGGCCTGAAATTCGTGAAGTTTCATGTCGTATGAACGGATCGCCCGAAAGATCCCGATTCTCTGTCAGCGTTCGCAGGCGGACAAGCCACAACAGTGAATTGCGCATCATCAATCGGCAGGCACGAGACTTACGCATCCGTTAACATGTTCCGATTACAGGAATTTCCGCCTGCGGCGTTCACGGCGGCGTCACGTCTGCCATCACCCTATTGGACATAGCACTGCGTGCAGGCCTCACCTCACGATTACGTCGCCAATGGGCATCACGTCGTCACCTTGTCCAGGCCAACATGCGAAATATGACATCCATCGTTCTCGCGAATACAGACCGGCTGCAGCGCGAAGGACTGCACGCCCTCATTGAACGCTCGGATCGGTTCCGGCTCATCGGAAACGCCTCGGTAACGCCCGATGTCCATGCGCTAGTGGAAACGAGCGCCGTCAACATCGTGGTGATCGATTCCGGGTTTGAGGCCTATGAGCTGATTCATTGGCTCTCGATGCATTCCCCCGAGACCCGTTCGGTGGTGATCGGCCCGCGTCCGGACTTTGCCCTGCTCCGTGCGGCACTGTGTTCCGGCGCGCATGGATACGTGCTCGCCAACGATGGCTTCGACAAGCTCCTCGATACGATCCAAACCGTCGCCGACGGTCAAACCTGCATCTCACCGAATGTCAGCACTGGAGACGTGCCTGCGCCATTGTGCGCACCCCTGTCGGATAGGGAATGGGAAGTGATCGGCCATATGGGTGCCGGAAAGTCGATCAAGACGATCGCCAGCCACCTCGGGGTCAGCCCCCGGACCGTGGACACCTATCGCAACCGAATCATGGAAAAGCTCCAGCTGAGTTCGGTCGCCGAGATTGTGCGTTTCAGCGTCTGTGCGCGGGTGACGCAGTAATCAACGAGTTCCCGATTTCTCAGGACGGCAGGCCTGACTCGGCCCCGTCCCTCTTCCTCTCAGCCAACCAGTTTTTCCTGATCGACTCCCGATTAACGCCAAACCACTGCATAGCGATGATCGGGGTGGAGGTGTTGATGCGGCCTCCGGGACGGGCTTCACGAATCGCTTCCTCGGCCGCCAGCACATGGACACGTATGTCCTCCCCCTCCTCGACAAGGCCATGAATGCCCCCTGCGGTACTGGCGTCCACGCACGCCAGGTACAGGGCAATACGTTCAGTGGTCGCCGCCGGCGCAACCATGTATTCATGCAGGAAGGTCAGATGGGAGATCGTGCAACCGGACTCTTCCATCGCCTCCCGATGCGCCAGATCCGCGTCACTCTCACCGGGTTCGACGATTCCGGCGACCAGCTCCAGCACCCAGGCACCGTCAGGGTGGCCCATCGCGCCAACACGAAATTGTTCGATAAGGACGACCGCATCCTGCACCGGGTCGTAAAGAAGTACCGCCACCGCACGTCGCATATCCAGGACTTCGCGCTCGATAGGCGAACTCATCCCGCCGGCGAACAGTTGGTGGCTCAAGGTCAGGCGGCGTAATCGGAAGAAGCCTTGATGGAGAAGGTCTTCCTTGAGGACCTCAAGCTGGAAGGTTTTCGACCTCGACAAACTCATTTTTTCTTGGATTTAACGTGCTTCATCAGACGCTTGCGCTTGTATTCCTGATGCGGCGTGAGCTTGTTGCGGCGCCCGGCAAAGGGGTTTACACCACTCTTGAACTCGATGCGGATCGGCGTTCCCTGGAGTTTGAAGATCGTACGGAACCGATTCATCAGATAGCGCTTGTAGGCATCCGGCACCCGTTCGGTCTGATTGCCGTGGATCACGATGATCGGCGGATTGCGACCACCCTGGTGGGCATAGCGCAACTTGATGCGGCGCCCGTTCACCAACGGCGGTTGATGTTCGGTAACCAGATCTTCGAGAACCCGTGTCAGGTCCTGGGTCGCCAGATCGATGTGCGCAGCGGCATCGGCACGCTGTACCGCTTCGAGCAGGTGTCCGACTCCGGTGCCATGCAGCGCCGAGATGAAATAGAGCTCGGCAAAGTCCAGGAAATGCAGACGTAGATCGAGTTGAATCCGAAAGGCCTCACGGGCGTCCTTGTCCAGGCCGTCCCATTTATTCACCGCCACGACAACGGCGCGACCGCTCTCGAGTACATGCCCAGCCAGGGTCACGTCCTGTTCGGACATCCCCTGTTGCGCATCCAGCACCAGGATCACCACATTACTCTGCTCGATGGCCTGCAAGGTCTTGATGATGCTGAATTTTTCGACCATCTCCTTGACGTTCTTGCGGCGGCGCACACCGGCGGTGTCAATCAGGGTGTAATGGACGCCATCCCGCTCGAACGGGACAAAAATGCTGTCGCGAGTGGTTCCGGGCAGATCGAAGGCCAGCACGCGCTCTTCCCCGATTACGCGGTTGATCAGCGTCGATTTACCCACGTTGGGCCGCCCGACAACGGCCACCTTGAGCTTCATTCCACCTACGTCTTCCGACTCATCCTCCGCGTCGGGCAGCGCTTCAAGCACCGTTTCCATCAGACTGACGACGCCACGACCATGCACCGCCGCAATCGGCAGCGGATCACCCAGGCCAAGGCGATAAAAATCGCCTAAAGCGATGTTTTCGTTAACCCGGTCACTCTTGTTGACGACCAGGAACAAGGTTTTGCCCATGCGTCGCAAACGTTGCGCGACTTCTTCGTCCTCGCCCATCAGGCCGGCATTGGCATCGACCAGGAACAGCACCACGTCCGCCTCTTCGACGGCGCGCATGGCCTGTTTTTCCATGAGCACATCGATGCCGTCCTTTTCCCCGGAAAGCCCTCCGGTATCGACCACCACATAGGGGCGATCGCCGATGCGACCGATACCGTATTGGCGATCGCGGGTAAGGCCGGGCTGATCCGCGACCAAGGCATCGCGGCTGCGGGTAAGACGGTTGAAGAGCGTCGATTTACCGACGTTGGGGCGCCCGACCAGGGCGATGACAGGAAGCATGTCGGAGGCTCAAAACAGGTAATAGGGCGTCAGGCACCCGGACGCAGGGCGACAACATTACCGCCGCGACCCTGCACATAGAGCACGCCATCGCTCTCGACCATCGGACCGAGGATGCCGCCCGCATCCACCTGGATACGCCCGACCAAACGGCCGTCCTCACGGGACAACCAGTGGACGTAGCCTTCGAAATCCCCCACCGCCACGTATTTACCGATCGCGACCGGTGCAGTCAGTTGCCGGCGATGCAGATCAGTTTGCCGCCATAGCGATGCCCCGGTACTGATATCCAGGGACCACACGTCGCTCTTTTCGTCCGTGACGTAAACCTGCTCGGTATCCGCTCCGAGTCCGACGCTGGATGACAACTCACGGGACCACAGCGCCTGACCATCCTGCACATTCAACGCGGCGGCACGCCCTTGGAAGGCGACCGCGAAGACAATGTTCCCGACCACGACCGGATCGCCGTCGATATCGACCATGCGCGCCAGCTCCGAATTACCACTGGCTACCGCAATATCGCGTTCCCAGACTGGAAACCCTTTTTCCAGGGTAACGAGTGATAATTTGCCACTGTCCGACCCACTGAGCACGCCGTTCTTGCCGACCAGCACCGGGGCACTGACGCCGCGCATGGTCAAGGCGGGCACACGACGCGGATAAACCCAGACGCGTCCACCGGTCGGGACATCAAATCCAGCGATATTCCCGTCCACCGTGCGAACCACAACGATGCCGGTCTTCACCACGGCCGGAGACAACGCAGGTGCGGTCAGCGGGACGCGCCAACGTTCCGTGCCATCCGTGTCCGATAATGCGATCAACTCACCGTTATCGCCGGACACCAGGACCAGTCCGTCGCCAACCGCCGCGCCGCTGGACAGCGGCATGTCCAGATCAATCGACCAGATGGTGGCACCCGAGGCGGCGTTCAGCGCGCGCACCTCGCCATCACGACCGGCGACGTAAACCCGTCCCCCATTGACGGCTGGACGGAAGCGAATCCAATCCTCGCCAACCCCTGTCCCGGCGGATGCCGACCACAACTGATTGATACCGATACTGCTGCTCAACGGGGTCAGCTCAGCGGGAGGCTCACGGTTGTCATCACCGCCGAACATCCAATCGGAAATCGTCGAACAACCACCCAGGCCAAGTATCAGCAAGGACAGCGCGGCAGATCGGATGACAGGTTTCAACATCTTGACCTCCACGAGGCTCAACAGGCGTTCAATCAGGCTACTTTGACGCAGCCAGGTCGTCGCGCTTCATCTCGACGATAACCCGGTTACCGTCGGTTTCCGCGAGGTTCGCAATAGCTTCACTGTAGGCATCCCGGGCGTCGGTCTGACGGCCTTCCACAACCGCGATGTCACCACGCAGTTCCGCAAAATCGGCGAGGAACCCGGCTGGAACCGGGCTCGGCTGCAAGGCCTTGGCGGCAGCGACATCGCCCGCCGCAAGCAGGACGCGCATCAGGCGGGCACGGGCAATCGCCGCGATCGCGGAATCCTTGGCGTTGTCGATGGCGTACTGAAGGTTTGGTTGCGCGCCAGCAAGATCCCCATTCGCCACCTTCATCTTGGCGATCATCAAGCCGGCAAGCGGCGCATACGGGGTCGCGGAAAACTCGACCATCAATGACTCCGCGCGCTGTTCCGCACCTGCTGCGTCTTTCTTGTTGATGGCATCCGCAAGCAACTGGAATTGGGCGGAAGCGGCTTCCGCCCGATTCTTGGTGTAGTTGCCCCATTGCTGCCAACCGACGATTCCAAAAACCCCAAGCAGGATACCGGCGATCACGGACCGTCCGTTCTCACGCCACCACTCTTTGAGCGCCTCGGCTTCGTCTTTGTTGGATGCGTTGATATCGACCATTTTGTTTCCTCGTCAGGCGGCCAGTGCCGCCGCGATCTCCGCGAGCAATACGGTGCGCTGTTCACCTTCGCCACGCAGCGGTTTAAGGGTAATGCTTTGCTGGGCGATTTCGTCATCACCGAGCACCAATGCCCAACTCGCGCCGCTTTTATCGGCACGTTTGAATTGACTTTTCGGGCTACCGCCACCGCAATGCATCTGCAGTTTCAGTCCGGGCACACGATCGCGAATGAACTCGGCGACGCTGTGCGACGCCAAGCGCGCCGCCTCACCGAAGATCAGCAGATACGCATCCGGGGCCCCATCGGGCAACGGGGCGCCGACTTCCTGCAACAGTTCGACCAGGCGCTCGATGCCGATGGCGAAACCGATGGCGGGACTGGGTTTTGCACCGAGTTGTTCGATCAAACCGTCATAACGGCCGCCGGCGCAAACCGTGCCCTGCGACCCAAGTTTGTCCGTCACCCATTCGAATACGGTCTTGGCGTAATAATCGAGTCCCCTCACGAGGCGCGGATTGACGTCGTATTCAATTCCGGCGGAATCGAGAATGGCGCGCAGCCGCGCGAACTCGCCGGCGGACTCGTCATCGAGATGATCAAGCAGGCGAGGCGCGGCTTCGATCATCGCCTGCATCGCCGGGTTCTTACTGTCCAGGATGCGCAAAGGGTTGCTGTGCAGACGCCGCAGCGCATCCTCATCGAGCAGGTCTTTGTGCGCTTCGAAATAACGAACCAGGGTGTCGCGATAGGCGGCGCGGGCTTCCGAACTGCCCAATGAGTTGAGTTGCAGGCGGACATCACGCAAACCGAGAACGCGCCAGAGCCGCGCACTCATCAGGATCAACTCGGCATCGATATCCACATCGGCGATCCCGAACACCTCGACACCGATTTGATGAAACTGCCGGTAACGTCCCTTCTGCGGACGTTCGTGACGAAACATCGGACCGGCGTACCACCAGCGCTGCACCTGGGCATTGCTGATCGCCGCGTTCTGAATGGCCGCACGCACGCACCCGGCAGTGCCTTCCGGGCGCAGAGTCAGGCTGTCGCCATTGCGATCGTCGAAGGTGTACATCTCCTTCTCGACGATGTCGGTGACCTCCCCGATCGACCGCTTGAACAACTCGGTCTTTTCCAGCAGCGGCAGGCGAACCTGACTGTAACCGTATGCGCCAAGCAGATCGGCGACCTGCGCCTCAACGTACTGCCAGGCGGCGGTGACCGGCGGAAGCAAATCATTGAAGCCGCGTATGGATTGAATCAATTGGGACATGGCGTGCTGCTTGCGACGGCCTGACGACCAGGTCGGCGACCGAAAACGGAAATGAAACGCGAACCGAACGAACCCTTACTCAGCGGTGGCGCTGTCTTTGGATATCTGGAAACGCGCGATCTTACCGCGACTGAAGCGCGTGTGGTCGAACGGCTTGCCATTGAATTGGACCGTGACACCGTCAGACTGACCCAGGGTCACATCGAAGGGCGCGACGCCGCTCAATTCCAGCACCTGACCGGCCTTCATCACCCCGAAAGCCAGGCGCTTGCCTGCGGCATCCCGGATTTGCGTCCAGCAATTGTCGCTATAGCTCAGGGTCAGATGATCGATAGCCGTATCGGCGCTATCAGTTGTCTGATCGACTGCGTCCGACCTGGCGGGCATCGTTTCATCCGACGAAGACGTATCGGGCGCACCATCCACGGCATGCGCAGGCATGTCCGTCATGATCGGTGCCGGCAGCTTGTTCGCCGGCTTGTTCGCATCGACGGGTGACTCCACTGGCACCGCACTCGCGCTGTCCTCGGCGAGTGCCGTCATCCCCTCTCGTATCGCTTCCGCCGTACCGATGACCGGCTCGGGCATTGCGACGGGCTCCGCTGGGGCCACCTGTTGCTGGGAGTCCATCTCCATGGGAATGACCGGCTCTTCGACCACCGCCGGTTTGGCGGAGGACTCCGTCGCGACCTGCGATGAGGTACGCGCAGACTGCTGCTGCCACCACCAGTAAGCACCGCCGGCGATGGCCGCAATGAGGACCACCAGGACCAGCGCGACAGGAACAACGTTACTCCGTGGTTTCGGCGCACCCGTCGCCGTGATCCGCGTCGCCGCGCGATAGTTACGCTCGGAAGGATCGATTCCCTGCATTGCATCGAAGCTGCTGAGGATGTCGTCCACAGACAACCCCACCATGCCGGCGTAAGCACGCAGGTATCCGCGCACGAACACGGCAGGAGGCATACGCGCGTAGTCGTCTTTTTCCAGGGCGTTGATGGTGGCGATATCCAGATTCAACTGGGTAGCGATGTCGCTCTGATCGAGGTTGCTGAGCTTGCGCGCATCACGCAGCCGGTGACCCGGTCCGACCGACGATAATTCCATGCCGTCGATTTTGTTAGTTGGTATTTCGGCCATCGGTTTGGGACTCATTGAGGAGACGGGTTTCTTGCGAGTCAGCGAAACGACTCTTGAGCAGATAGGTGTAGCGTGCCACTTCGGTCGGGTCGTTCAGGGCACGTTCGACGCGCACCCCCAACCAGAGACTGGCTGGCGAATATCCCGCGACCTGGAAATATCGCTGCAGATACGCACGCGCCTGCAGGTAATCGTTACGTACATACGCCAGCTTGGCGAGTTCATACAGGGCAATCGCGAAGTTCGGGTTGGTCGTCAGCGCATCGTTGAAATAACGCTCGGCCTTGATCAGATCCGGCTCCAGACGTGCGCACAGACCCGCATTGACCATCGCGATTTCGGGCGTCGGGTAAAGCTTGTTGGCGATGACCTGACGGAAATTCTCTTCCGCCGCCTCGAACTGATCATGGCTGCACAGGTAGCGTGCGTAGTTGTTCCGGATTGAGGCGTTATCCGGTTCCAGTTCCAGGGCCCGGCGATACGCGGCATCGGCATCGTCCAGACGCCCGATGCGTTCGTAGAGCACCGCCGCGTAGCCCGGTGCAGGGGCATAACCCGGATCGCTTGCCAGGGCCTTCTCGAACTTCTCCAGCGCCTGCTCGTTGCGATTCTGACGCATGTATTCGATGCCAAGCTTGGTATTGATCTCGGCAACCTGGCGGGCGTGTTCCTGCGCCGCCGTGACCGCTTCCGGTTCTTTGACATCGCCCGTCTGCGGACAGCCACTGAGCAGGCCCACGCAGACGATCAGGAGAATCGATAAGCGCTTCATGCGTTCACCCTGCCCCATCGGTATGCAGATCGCGATGGATGCGAACGGTGGGATCGAGCCGCTTCACCCGGTTCTCGACCTGGCCCTTGAGTTGCCCGCAGGCCGCATCGATGTCTTCACCCCGAGTCTTGCGGATCGTGGTGCGCAAACCCCCGGCCGCTAGGATGTCCTGGAAGCGATGCACCGCGTTGTTCGACGAGGTCTCGTAACCAGACCCCGGAAACGGATTGAAGGGAATCAGGTTCATCTTCGAAGGAATACCCTCGAGCAACTTGAGCACTTTACGTGCGTGTTCCGGCTGATCATTGATGCCCTTGAGCATCACATATTCCCAAGTGATATGACGGCGCGGCGCATTGCGCACGAAATCCTTGCAGGCCGGGATCAGCGTTTCGAGCGGATAACGGCGATTGACCGGAACCAGTTCATCGCGCAACGCATTGTCCGGCGCATGCAATGAAACCGCCAGGCTCACATCGGTCAATTCGCGCAGACGATGCAGCGCGGGCACGACGCCGGATGTACTCACCGTGACCCGCCGTTTTCCCAATCCCCAGGCAAGATCGTCCATGAACACCTCAGCGGCGGTCACCACGTTGCGGTAATTCAGCAACGGCTCACCCATGCCCATGAACACGACATTGGTAACCACACGATGCGTGCCTTCCTTGAGGTGTGCGAGCGCATCCTGGGCAATCCACATCTGTCCGGCGATCTCACCGGCCGTCAGATTCCGATTGAACCCTTGCTTGGCGGTCGAACAGAAACGGCATTCCAGCGAACAACCCACCTGGGAGGAGACACACAGGGTGCCGCGTTTGCCATCCGGAATGTAAACCGTCTCGATGGAGTTACCGCCGTCGATGCGCAACAACCATTTGATGGTCCCATCGACGGAATCCTGGCGGGTCACGACCTCCGGCAAGCGAATCTCGGTATGCGCCTTGAGCCAGTCCCGAAACTTGTGGCTCAGGTTGGTCATCTGATCGAAATCGGAAATGCGCTGGTGATACAGCCATTTCATCAACTGCACGGTCCGGAAAGGCCGTTCCCCAACGCCCGAGAACAGGGTCTCGAGACCCGTCCTGTCCAGGTCCAGCAGATTGACCCGACCGTCCGCCCCGGTTGCCTCGGCGATCGCCTCGGCGGCCGTGGCCCGGCTCAGCGGATCGGGAAGCGCGTCAGCGGGTGCGATTACAGAGTTCATCGTCGTTGAAGAAATAGGCGATTTCGACAGCCGCAGTCTCCGGCGCATCGGAGCCGTGGACGGCATTCTCATCAACGGTCTTTGCAAAATCGGCACGGATAGTCCCGGGTGCCGCATCGGCGGGATTGGTTGCGCCCATCAGCTCGCGGTTCCGGGCAATGGCGTTTTCGCCTTCCAACACCTGGACCATAACCGGCCCGGAGATCATGAATTCAACCAGATCCTTGAAAAACGGGCGCTCACGATGGACGGCATAAAACCCTTCCGCCTGCGCCCGGGAAAGATGCAGCATCTTGGCGGCGACGATCCGCAAACCGCCTTTTTCAAACCGGGAATAAATCTCACCGATTGCGTTCTTGGCAACGGCGTCGGGTTTGACGATCGAAAAAGTGCGTTCAACGGCCATGAGTGACTCCGATGTGCAGCGAAACCCGCCCAAATGCGACAGGGATTTGTGCCTGATCCAGAAACACCAAACCCGCGCCGAGGCGCGGGTTTGTCGTTATTGGGCCTGAGTTTATCCGGGCTAAGGCGTAGCGGCAACGACCGCAACGCAACCCGACGGAAACCTACTTCTCGATCGAGAAGCTTTCTCCGCAGCCACAGGTGGACACGGCATTCGGGTTATTGAAGACGAACGTCTGATTGAGGCCCTGTCGTTCAAAGCCGACTTCGGTGCCATCGATAAACGGCAGCGACTCGATACCGATGACCAGCTTGGCGCCGTCGCGCTCGACCACTTCATCCCCCTCCTTCAGTTCATCGACAAAATCCATCGAGTACATGAAACCGGAACAACCGGACGGCTTGACCGCCAGCCGAACGCCCAGGCCGCCGCCACGCTTGTCGATATTGCGGCAGATCTGCGCTGCCGCCGCTTCCGTCAGTGAGATTGCCATGCTTGACCTCGATTGAATTGGTTGTGATCGGGCGATGAAAACACAACTCCGATCAGTCTTTGACCTCGGGCTTGTCGGGAGATTCCGCTGCCGCCTTCACCGCACCCGAGCCGTCCATGAAATGGGGATGCCGCTCTTCGGCTTCAAGCTCGTCGTGAACGATCTCACAATTGTCGAGCGTCGGCAGTTCGCTGTCGTCAACCTTGATGCCCAACGCAGCAACTGCCGTGGTCAGTTCCTTGAGCCGCTGATCGGAGGCGTGAACATGGTCGAGCATGCAGTTGATCGCATTGGCGACCGGATCGGGCATGTCGCGGCTCATGCCATAGGCGTCGAAGCCCATCTTGCGGGCCAGCGCTTCGCGATGGGGTTTGACGTCGGCCGGGGCGCGCGGCTCGACCATGCGGCCGGGAACGCCGACTACGGTGCCGCCAGCAGGGACCTCCTTCAAGACCACCGCATTCGAGCCCACCCGGGCACCGTCGCCAATCTGGATCGGACCGAGTACCTTGGCACCCGCCCCGACCACGACATCGTTGCCCAAGGTGGGATGCCGCTTGCCCTTGAGCCACGTCGTGCCACCCAGGGTGACGCCGTGATACAGCGTGCAGTCATCCCCGATCTCGGCCGTCTCGCCGATCACCACGCCCATGCCGTGATCGATGAAGAAACGGCGACCAATCTGTGCCCCGGGATGGATTTCGATCCCGGTCAACCAGCGTGCCACGGTCGAGATCCAGCGGGCCAGCCATTTGAAATCGGCGCGCCAGAGACGATGCGCGAGGCGGTGATAGAGCACCGCGCGCAGACCGGGATAACAGGTCAACACCTCGAAGGCATTACGCGCCGCCGGATCACGGTCAAAAACGCAGTTGATGTCTTCGCGGAGTCTTTCAAACATGGGGATATTGCCGATGGCTGACGGGTTGCAGATCGGGATTATCGCTTGTTTGCCGCCAGCGCGGCATGACGCTGCGCAGCCCGACACATGCCACGCAGGATATTCACCTCCTCGTGGCGCAGTTCGACACGGTTGAACAGGCGCCGCAGACGCTGCATCAAGTGGCGCGGATTGCCCGGATCCAGGTATTCGATCTCGATCAGGGCCTGCTCCATATGTCTGAACAGACCCTCGATTTCCTCCGCCGTTGCCGGTGCGCCGCCGGCATCCCCGATCTCTCGGGGCTGGCCGCCATACCCAAACGCCGTGGCAATCTCATAACTGAGCACCTGCACCGCCGCTGCAAGATTCAGGGACTGATACGCGGGATTGCTGGGGATATGCACCAGGAACCGACACTGCGCCAATTCGTCGTTGGTCAGGCCGGACTTCTCCCGCCCGAAGACCAGCGCCACCTCCCCGGCTCCGACCGATTCGGCGATGCGTTCACCGCATTCGCGCGGATTCAGTTCCGGCCAGCTCAAAGACCGTAAACGGGCGCTGGTGCCGATGACGACATGACAACCCTGCAAGGCCTCGGCCAGGGAATCGCAAACCGTCGCCGCCGCCAGCACGTCGTCAGCCCCTGAAGCACGCGCCGTGGCCTCCGCACAGGGAAACTCTCGAGGGGCCACGAGATGGAGCTTGGTAAGCCCCATCGTCTTCATTGCACGCGCCGCGCCACCGATGTTGCCGGGGTGCGAGGTTTCAACAAGGACGATACGGACTCGGGAAAGAAATTCGTTCACAGGAATTGGATCGGACCGACATTAGAAGGAAATGATATTCTTCGCGTTTCGCCTGTCGCCCTCAAGTTGCTCTTCTCATGGCTCAAGACCCGCTTCTGAACATCGCTGTGTCCGCTGCGCGCAACGCAGGACGCATCATCATGCGTTACGCCGACCGTGTCGATTCGCTGACCATCAACACCAAGCAACGTAACGATTTTGTGTCGGAGGTCGATGTTCAAGCGGAACAGGCGATCATCTCGACCATCCTCAAGGCCTACCCCTACCACGGCATTCTCGGCGAAGAGAGCGGCTCGCAGAACGACGATGCGGACGTCATCTGGATCATCGACCCGCTCGACGGCACCACCAATTACCTGCGCGGCTTCCCGCATTACGCGGTTTCCATCGCCGCCAAGGTAAAAGGCAAGCTCGCGCACGCGGTGGTCTACGACCCGAGTCGTGAAGAAATGTTCGTCGCCAGCCGGGGCGCCGGTGCCCGTCTCAACGACCGCCGTCTGCGCGTCACCCCGCGCACCGACATCACCGACGCCTTCCTGGGCACCGGCTTCCCGTTCCGCAACGAAAAGCATCTGAACGAGTACCTCGCCATGTTCAAGGACATCTACGAGCGTTGCTCGGAAGTCCGTCGCGCCGGTTGTGCGGCGCTCGATCTCGCCTATGTCGCGGCGGGCCGACTCGATGGCTTCTGGGAAATCGGCCTCAAGCCCTGGGACTGGGCCGGGGGTGCGCTGCTGGTTCGTGAGGCCGGCGGCATGATCGGCGATTTCACCGGCGGTGAAGGCTACTGGCGCAGTGGCAACATCGTTGCCGGGGCACCGCGCTTGTTTGCCGATCTGGTCAAGACCATTCAGCCGCACCTGACCGAAGGTCTACGTTGAACCTTCGACATTCCCGGTTGGCAAGCCCAAGTCAGCGCATCGCGCTGTAGAAGCGACTTTTTGCGGGCCCAAAGCCGAGATATGTAAGACGGGCAGATCGGGTAAACCGATTTGCCCGTTTTCATTTCCCGACCCGACCCAAAGCGCGTCGTCGGCGCACACCGGGAATCGTTACCAAACGACACAAACCGTATCGACCTCTGCTATCTTCCAGCAGATGTGGCGCCCCCTCTCCAATGATCCGGATCCAAACTTCCATTACGACCGTGTCGTATTGGTCCTTCTGGCAACATTGCTGGCGTTATCGACCCCGGTGGTCGCCTGGTGGAGCCGGGATGGATCAGCCTGGTATCTGCCCTATCTGATCTGGCTAGGGATCATCGCCATGATCGCGTTGGCACTGCGCGGATTTCGGGTGGAGCCGGAACCGGACAGCGAAAACCCCGACGACGCATCCCCGCAATGAGTCTTGAACTCGGCCCATTGTTTGCGTCGATCGTCGCGTACCTGACACTCCTGTTTCTGGTTGCTTACGCGGGTGATAAAGGATGGATACCGGCGCGCCTTATCGCTCATCCAGTCACCTACACCTTGTCGCTTGGCGTTTACGCCACTTCCTGGACGTATTACGGCAGCGTCGGGTTCGCGCAGTCACAAGGTTATCTGTACCTCACCATCTATCTCGGCGTGACCGTGGCCTTCGCACTCACACCGGTCCTGCTGGCGCCGTTGCTGCGTCTGACCCGGGAATATCAGCTCAATTCGCTCGCCGATCTGTTTGCGTTCCGTTATCGGTCCCAGGCGGCAGGTGCACTGGTCACCCTGTTCATGCTCGCCGGCGCATTGCCCTATATCGCCTTGCAGATCCGCGCCGTTACCGAATCGCTGGGCATCCTCACCCAGGAAGCGCCTCCTCGGGTTCTGGCCCTTGGCTTCTGCGTCACGCTGACCTTGTTTGCGATTCTGTTCGGTGCCCGCCATGTGTCACCGCGAGAAAAGCACCTTGGCTTGGTAGGCGCGATTGCCTTCGAATCCTTGATCAAGCTTGCCGCGCTCTTGGGGGTGGCAGGGTATGCGCTGTTTGGCATCTTTGACGGTCCAAGCGGCATGCAGGCCTGGCTGGATGCGAATCCGGAAAAGCTCGTCGCCATGTACCGCCCGGCCCAGGATGGAGAATGGAACACCCTTCTGGTCCTCGCCTTCGCGGCGGCTTTCCTGTTGCCGCGCCAGTTTCACATGCTCTTTGCTGAAAACCTGCGCGCCGATGCCTTGCGCACGGCGGCGTGGGCCTTGCCGTTTTTTCTGTTTCTGCTGGCGATTGCGACCCCGCCGATTCTGTGGGCAGCGAGTTTCGCCGCGCTGGACACACCCGCCGATTACCATGTCCTCGGAATCGCTCTGCACTCCGGTCATCCCTGGCTGGCTCTGGTGGCATTCATCGGGGGCGTGTCTGCCGCCAGCGCCATGTTGATCGTGACCACCCTATCGCTCAGTTCCATGAGCCTGAATCATCTGTTGCTGCCGGCGAGCTATCCGGATCCGGAACTCAATGTCTACCGCTGGGTACTCTGGGGGCGGCGCCTGCTGATCATGGTGATCGTTGCCGCAGGTTATGGATTCACGTTACTGCTTGAAAAGCATCAGGGACTCGTGCAACTCGGCCTGCTGTCATTCGTGGCCGTGGCGCAATTCCTTCCCGGTATTGTCGGCGTGATTTACTGGCCGCGAGCAACCCGGGCGGGGTTCATCAGCGGGCTGTTGGGCGGCGCCTCGGTCTGGGGTTGGGCGCTGATCCTCCCCCTTTTACACAACGCCGGGCTCACGCTGCATGACTTTGGGGTCAGTGCGGCATTGTCGGAATGGAACGCCATGACGCACGGTGGCAAATGGAGCTTCGCAACGTTCTGGTCCCTTGCCCTCAATGCGACCTTGTTTGCTGCCATGTCCCTTGCCACGCGCCCCAGCGACGCCGAACAGGAGGCCGCCGGAGCCTGCTGCCGGAACAGCCTGCTTCCGCCGGTCGGGTTCGTGGAAGCCACCACCCCGGCACAATTCGCCAGTCGCCTGAGTCGCGTACTTGGTGCCGATACCGCACAACGCGAGGTGGAAAGTGCGCTGACGGACCTGGGACTTAACCCCGGGGAAACCCGCCCCAGCGAACTGCGCCGATTGCGCGATCGCATCGAGCGCAACCTGTCCGGTCTGATCGGGCCTCAGTTGGCGCGCATGGTGGTCGAGCAACGCCTGGCCTTGTCTGGCGGTGGGGGCCGCGCTCTGGCCGACACCATGCGATTCATGGAAGACAAACTGGAACAATCCCGTACGCAGTTGCGCGGTCTGGCCGCCGAGCTGGATCAGCTTCGCCGTTATCACCGCGAGATCCTGCAACACTTGCCGCTCGGCGTGGTGGCCCTCGGCGAGCGCCGCGAAGTCGTGCTGTGGAACAATGCTATCGGGACCATCTCCGGCATTTCCCGTTTTCAGGCCCTGTCGCAACCGATTGACACCCTGCCTACCCCCTGGGACGGCCTTCTCGGCGACTTCCTTGATGACCCGAGCAGTGAGCGCGTAAAGCGGCAGGTCCGTATCGGACACCACCAACGCTGGTTCACCCTGCACAAAGCGAGTATTGCCGAACCCCTCCCCATTGAGCAGGGGCGGCATCAGGGCGGTAACGTAATCCTGATCGAAGACCTGACCGGCGTGCAGACTCTGGAGGCTGAGCTTGCCCACAGCGAGCGCCTCGCATCGATTGGCCGGCTCGCTGCCGGCGTAGCGCACGAAATCGGCAATCCGCTGACCGGTATCTCCAGCCTCGCGCAACTACTGCGCAGCGAGGATGACCCGGATGCCATCCATGAATCTGTCGAGATGATCGTCGAACAGAGCCATCGTATCCGCGACATCGTGCAGACCCTGGTCAATTTCAGTCATGCCGGGCGGGCCGACCGGGACCTTGCCGACGCCTCGGCACTGGCTCCGGTGGCGATCCAATCCTGCGTCGCGGAAGCCGTGCGTCTGGTCAGTCTGAGTCGCGATGGCAAGCAGATCGACTTCCGCAACGGCATCGCCGCCGACGTGTTCGTGCATGGGGACCGCCAACGTCTTTGCCAGGTCCTGGTCAATCTTCTCAGCAACGCCGCCGATGCCTCACAACCCGCCGATCGCGTCGAGATCCAGGCAGCGGCCGATCAGGATCATTGGGTGATCGCAGTCAGGGATCAGGGACACGGCATTCCGGCCGAACTGCGCGAACACATCTTCGAACCGTTCTTCACCACCAAGGACCCGGGCCAGGGGACCGGTCTGGGACTCCCGCTCGCTTTCTCCATCGTCCGCGACCACGGGGGCGCGATGAGCATCGAAGACAACGAAGGCGGCGGCACGGTGATTTGCGTTCGTCTGCCGAAAGCCGATGCACAACATCTGCCCCAAGACCTTGAGCCGACATCATGAGCCGTATTCTGATCATCGAAGACGAGGTGGTGATCCGCCGGGCGTTGAGACGACTGCTGGAACGCCACCACCATGAAATTGCCGAGGCTGGCGCGGTCCCCGACGCCCTGGAACAACAAGACTTGAGGGCATTCGACCTGATCATCACCGACCTGCGCCTCCCAGGCGCGCCGGGCACCGACATCATCGCCCGCGCCGGCGATGTTCCGGTTCTGGTCATGACCAGTTATGCCAGCGTCAAGTCGGCGGTGGAATCGATCAAGCTGGGCGCAGTCGATTACATCGCCAAGCCATTCGATCATGACGACATGGTGCTTCTGGTCACGCGCATTCTCGATCAGGCGAAAAGTCAGCGTCGCCTTGCCGGCCTGGCACACGACCTGGACCAGCGTTACCCGGTCAGCGGCATGATCGGCGAAGGCCCTGCGATGCAGGCCGTATTTGCACAGGTCCGCAAGGTTGCCCCCACCGACAGTACTGTCTTGATCAGCGGTGCTTCCGGGACGGGCAAGGAATTGGTTGCGCGCGCCTTGCACGCGGAGGGCAAACGGGCCGACGGTCCGTTCATTGCCGTGAACTGTGCCTCCATCCCCGAACGCAGTATCGAATCGGAACTGTTCGGATACGTGAAAGGCGCGTTTCCCGGTGCGGACAACAATCATCAGGGCCTGATCGAGGCCGCCGAGGGCGGGACCTTGTTCCTCGATGAGATCGGCGAATTGCCGCTCGCCGCCCAAAGTCAGCTGTTGCGCGTCCTCGCAGACGGTGAACTCCGCCCTCTCGGCGCCACGCACAGCCGACGGGTATCGGTACGCGTACTGGCGTCAACCCAGCGCGATCTCAAGCATGAGATCGGCCAATCCCGCTTCCGCGAAGACCTGTATTACCGCTTGCGCGTCATCGAAATTCATCTGCCCACATTGGCCGAACGCCAGGAAGACATTCCCTCGCTCGCCCGATTCCTGCTCGCCCGAGCCGCCCAGCGGTTGAATCGCCCCCCCCTGCAGTTCACCGATTCTGCCTTGGCCGGCATGTGCAACCACGACTGGCCGGGCAATGTGCGTGAACTCGAGAACGCCGTCGAACGTGCGGTGATTCTCAGTGATGGGGATTTGATCGACGCCCATGCGCTCGCGCTCTGTGAGCCCGGAACAACCGCCAATGAGGCCGCGACCCTGATTCATCCTGAGCTTTCACTGGAAGCGTATTTCCGGCACTTCGTGGAGTGCAATCAGGCCCATATGTCGGAGACCGAACTGGCGCAAGGACTTGGCATCAGCCGCAAAGCGCTCTGGGAACGACGTCAGCGCCTGGGCCTGGAACGGCCCCGCAAGGCACGTCGCAAGTAATCGCGGCAGGCTGCCGCGATCCGTGCGGCACCTACGCACGGGTATTGAGCAAGATCGTCCACGTCTGACGCCATCCCTATTGCGTATCGGATCGGGCGCCGATCACATCGCCCGGAAGGCCAGCAAGGTGGTGTTATCGCCGCTGGCGAGTTGCTGACGGGCCACCAGGTCGGTCAAGGCAGCCAACAACGTATCCACCGCTGTGTTCATGTCGCCATCCGCCTCCGCAACCAGCGCCGGCCAGCGTTCCGAAAACGCCTTCGGCTCCGGCACATGCCAGAGCCCATCGGACGCGAGCAGATACATCACCCCGGGCGTCAGATCCAGATAGCGCCGATCACCCTTCCCTTGCAGAAATGCGGGCAGATTGCTGTCGTTGAGTTCCAGCAGCTTTGGCGATGGTCCGCTGCGTTCGGAACGGAGAAATACGTGTCCCAGAATAAACGCCTGACTGATCGCAGAACTGCGCCGCTCATGCACATGTCGCTGCCAGGCCGGGGAATCGATCTCGCCAGACATGGCCCACTGGGTCGCGGGGACATGATCGACCGTCAGACAGACTGCCGTATTCGCGTCGATGCGGTATAGGCGCGAGTCGCCGGTGTGAAACAACATCGCTGGCCCTTTTTCCGGGATTTCAACCAAAGTCAGGGTACAACCGGCATTGCCGCCAATCCCGGCAAATTCCGCATGCAGGCGGTCGTGCAAGGCCTCAAGCTGTTCGGACAAGGCGCGCAGATCGCGCACCGCCGGGATGTCCAACAATCCCTCAACGGTACGCTCAGCCGCCATCCGCCCGTGGTCGTGTCCGCCGACACCGTCCAGCACGGCAAACCGACGATGCCCCGTCGGCCAGCCGCTTATCCGACCCCGCACCGGTGACTCGTCGCGCAGGTAAGCCGCCGAGCCGTCAGCGTCGATCACCAGGTAGTTGTCCTGATTCTCCGCACGCATCCCGAGTCGTGGCGCTATCACCGACCGAACCGCGACCTCGATCTCCCGGATCGGGGAATCGATGATGGTGTCGTCAAGGCTGTCACCGATCATGGCGCTTGTGTCCATAAGGCAAGCACGGTGGAAATGCCATTGAAACCAATCGCACCAAACACCGACACGCAGGTATCAGCGGCGGTACGACTGGCAACGGCGATGTCTCCGATACACACATCGCTGACCAGGTCGGCCACCCGGGTATGCAGGCCGATCACGGTCGGGACCGCATTTCCCGGGTCCTCGATGCCGAGTGAAATCCGCATCTGCCCGTTAATGCCGAGATCGGTAACCGTCACATTCGGCGTCAGGGTGTAACTGCCGCCCCCGACCACGTCGGTATAGACGAGGCCCGGCGGTTCAAGCGCATACGCCTCAAGGCTCGACCTGATCGCGCTTTGACTGGCAAATCCGAGCAATCCATCGCCATCTGCCATCACCCGGCTGAGCAGGTAGTCCAGCTGGCCGGTCTGCGCCCAGCGTACCCGCAATGCCGCCAAGTCCTGTTCGATCGCAGCCGATTCATCGACCACGAAATGATTCACCAGGGCTGACGCAACCATCAGGGTGATGAACAGCATGGCCATCACCGACACCAAGATGACGCCACGCTGCCGGATCGGCATCGCCACACCCACGCGGCGACCGGGTCTAGAGGCAATCGACATGGAAGGCGAAGACATTGTGGAACTCGGCTCGGTATTGATCGGCGGTGAACGACTCGTTGCTGCCCAGGAAATGAGGATCGATCAGCTCCAGACCGACCTCCGCTGTCGCCGGTCGGGTCCCGACCTGGCAATGCGCGGTGACGGTGAGGTTGCGAACGCCGGGATCGACAACAGGCGTTGCCGCCAGATAGCCGGTCACGGTCGCAGACCCGGCAGCGACGCAATCGGGATGCGGGTCATTGACCCCGACGCATTGAATCTCGGACTGCAATTCCGTGGACTCCAATAATCCGTTGGCACCCCCATCAATTACCAACTTCTGTGCCAAGCGGCCAATCGTGCCGCCGGAAGGGTCCAGCACGGCGGCATTCAGATCGCCATTGCCATGCAAACCGGCAATCCGGTTGCCCCCGACCACGCCGCCGTTGGCGAGCATGTCGAAGCCCAAACGCGCCTCCGCATTGAGTTGCACACGACCGATCATGATTTCCGACATCCGCATCGAGTGCAGCAGGAAGCCGTAGATGATCAGTAACAGTCCAAGCCCGATACTGGTTGCGACCAGCACTTCGACCAGGGTGAAGCCCCGCGCGGAAACATTAACGGCGCTTAACGCTGAGTCGCGCTGCGACCAACTTCGTCGAGGCCTGTCAGTAACTGCTCGCACGCTGCCCCACCAGGGTTTGCAAGGTCAGGGTTTCGATTTCCCCGAGTTCGGCGACCATCGCGCCGACGCCGTCCACCAGACGATACGGATAGGCGAGACGAACCGTCAGTCGATAACACGAGCTGTTCCAGCAGTTGGCCGGGGTCAGCCCGGTGTCGTCGAGTGTCCACGAGAGCTCCCCGGTGACCCGATTGTCGCGATCGATCCAGATGGTATTGGTGTTGTCTGGGTCGGTCGGGGGACCGGGATAATCCATGTACAGGATCTGGCGATCGCCAAACGTGGCGCTGGTCACGCCCGAATCCTTGTTTTCACTGACCACCAATCCCGCGATGCCATTGGGATCACCGCGATATATCCAGCGTCCGACGGTGTTGCCGTTGTCCGCATGGCTGCCGGCGGCGGCGACAAAGGCCGTGTACCGATACAGCGCAGCGATGCGTTCGGTCTGCGCATTCAGTTCGAATATCGCCTTCTGGCGCCATTGCAGACGGATGAAATGCGCATCGACCAAGGTCCATAGACCGATCAGACCCAGCACCAGCGTTGCGGTCAGCACGATCCCGATCAACACCTCGATCTGGGTCACGCCGCGTTGCCGCTCGGTCACGGTTGCAAGGCGTCCATGGTGCTGATGCCGGAGACCCAGTCATGCACCGTGGCGGCACCACGATGCACATCCAGATTATTCAAATCCGGACCGTCGGCCGGTTCCGGATAGCGCAGTACCACCACTCTGCCTACACCACCGACCTCCCCGCCGTCCTGTACCCAACCGGTCGCCGCCCGCTTCTCGTCGGCGGCGGTGCAGATCACCGCCGTATTCTCCACTGTGGTGGTGTCGTCGCCCTGGCTGGCGCTGTCACGCAATACGGCCCAGACTTCGAACGCCGCGTCTGCGGTATTGGTGATGAAGTTATTGGTCACGACCACGAGGCAGAAATTGGCGGCATCCTGCAAATCCACACCCAGGCTGTCTTCCAGTGTTTGTTCGTCGGTCGCCGCCAGATAGGCCCCGGACCGATTGAAATAAACCCGTTCCGCCGCTGCGACGCTGAGCAGGTAAGGCTTGGCCTCTTCCAGGTGACCCGCCATCAACTGCACGCGATATTGCGGCAAGGCGAGCACCGCAAGAATGGCGATGATCGCCATCACCACCATCAACTCGATCAAGGTGAAGCCGTTGGCCCCACCGTTGGCCCCACCGTTGGCCCCGTTACGGCCTCGCGTCCGGGTCGTGACGGGCGGTTTCACTTCTTCGCCTCCCGGAAGCGGAGCACGTATTCCTGGGAGCCATCCCGGGTTTCCCGGATCATGTAAACCCGATCTGCCTCGATGCGGGTGACCCGACGATCTTCGATCACGCTACCGATGTAGTAATCACGTCGATCGATGGTCGCGTAATAACGGCCATCCTCCTTACCGATCCCGGTGAGCGTATGAATCCAGGTGAGATCGATGACCGGCTTGGGGGTGACGCGGCTGTGGTCGAAGGCAAAACGCTGGAAGGGATTGCGCTTGTCGCGCTTCTGCACGGCTTCCTTGAGCACCCGAAGACGCTCACTGTCCATCGGTTCGGCGTCATTACGCGGCGTGATCGAGAACCGGATGACATGAAGCGGCGGAACCTGAGTGGCGTCGTAGGGGCGTACCTCGAGATCGTTGATGATGGTATTCAGCGACTCCAGATCGGCGGTGAATCGCAGGAACGTGAAATAGTCGGTATGCAGTTCGAGGTGGAACTTGTACCGATTGGTCTTATCCGGAACCAGTTCCCGGATGATCACCTCGGTGTCCTTGGCAAGCTTGTTGATACGCTTCAGGAACACCGGCATGGTCTGCACCCCCGCCGACTCCACGTTGTGCTTGGTGTCCTTGGCGCTCTGCAGACGCTGGGTCAGGCGGGCGTTGTCCTGATTGATCGCCTCCCGCGCGGCGCTGAGCTGAGCGATGGTGGTCTCCAGCTTGCGATAGTCCTTGGCGTATCCCAGGGCAATCAAGCCGATCACCACGAACAGGGACGACATCAACAAGCCGCGATACCGCTCCAGAAACGGGTTCACAGGTCACCCCGGCGGGCACGTTCCAGGGTGCGGTTGCGGTTTTCGACATTATCCAGGGTGTGATCCAGGCTCACCGGGGCGTTTTCGTGCTTTCTTGGCGCACCTTGATCTTCAAGACGCTTGTTTTCGTCGTACCACCCCGCCAGGGTGAAACGCACGATATGGTCCTGATCCTTGTCATCAATCCGCGAGCCTTCAAATGCAATCTCTCGGAAATCGACCATGAACCCGTTCTGATCGGCCTCAAGCCGCGCCATGTAATCGGCGATCTCCGCCACATGACCTCGCGTGGAAGGCAACGCCGCCCCCTCGATGACCAGTTTTTTGCTTACCACCTTGATCTTGTCGAGCTGACGCTCCTCCTCGCTCAGATAAACCTGAGTCAACCAAAGGTGGGCATTGATGCGATCTGCAAGCGAGAGAAATTTCTCGGTCCAAAGCACCTTGTCGACCTCGACCTGAATCGGTGCCTGGGTATAACCGAGATCCCGCAGCTGCTGGCGCAGACTGGTCTGGGTATTCAGGGCGTTGATGTAGGCAACGGCTTCGGCATCATGACGTTTGGCGAGCCTCTCGTACTCGTCCCAGGCCAGAAACAGCAACGCGGCCATCAATACATAAGCCAGCATCAGATACTGCCGTGCGGTGGCCGGGGGCAGATCGTCATCCGGTGCCGACGACTCGGAGCTGAGCAGACGCCTGAACCAGCCACCTTCTCCAACCTGGCCGGAGCGGGCATTGCGGGCACGCGACATTCCCGACCCTGCGGTAGTACCTGCCGGGTTGCCACCCCCCTCCACTTCGCGGACGGAACGGGCGCTCGCACGCCGCGCCGCGCCACGCTTGTTGTCCATGACCAAGCGGCGATTGACGTAGGCGTAATGCAGTTTTCCGATACTTAAACCGCTACCTTCGACACCGGTCAGCAAATTGACCCCAACCCCAACCGATCCAGCCGGCCAATCGCCGCATTCACCCGAATCGACCGTGATCGGCGCATGCGCACCGTTCTCCCCAAGGACCGTGCCCAACCAAGGCGCCACGCCCTGAAGACGATCGGTTTCCCCCAGCACTTCAAGGCGTCCGGGACGGCCGCAAGCCTGCTGATCGGCAAAGAAATCGATGCTGGTCCTGATCTGATTGGCGAGCTGCTTCAGCGCTGGGGCAAGGGCCCGTTCGATCGGTCCGAGATGCACACTTTCGATCTCCCCCGCCCCTCGGAGTGACGGCAAAGTCCCGGACAGGTAATCGCGTTCGGCCAGGCCTTCGAGCGCTTCCTTGCGCGGAATGCCGCTGAGTTCGGCGACCTGTCCCGCCAGGGTCAACACGCCCGTCGGAAAGGTTCTGACCAGCACCGCGCCAAGCCGACGATTGAGCAGCACAAGACGCACATGCTCCCCGCTGACATGCAGGCCGGCATAGACTTCGTCGTCGCCACTCATCCCGCGCTGAATCAAGGCTTCGGCACAGCCTCGAACCGCTTCGAGACGGGAAAAATTCTTATCCAGCGCTGCCAGGTATTCGCCCAATACCCGGCTGTCGATGAAACCGTAGATCTGGCGTTCACTGCTGCCGTTCAACGCCGTGCGCCCGTAACTGACATCACGGACATCGAGCAACTGGATGCCATGCCGGCGAATTGTGGCGGCGCTCACGCCGCCGGCCGCCAACGGTTGCGCGCGGCTGTCGACGTAATGGATGTCGTCCGAATCGAGCAGCAAGGTCAAGGGGCCGGGTTCCTTGAGCACGGTCTGCGGCAGGGTCTGCATGGCCAAACGCAGAATCCGGGTGAGGCGCGCTGACCCCTGCTCTTCCAGGTCCCCGGCTTCGCCCGCCCAGCGTTGCCCCAGGCCCTCGTCCAGACGATAGGTCCAGGCGGTCCAGCCCAAGGCCCCGATCTTGAGCACCAGTTCGGTACCCGTTGGCGCCTCGTCCGAGACGCGCTTGTTCTTGGTTTTGCGCCAGGGCAATTTCATGGGCGGACGTTCTCTTGCATCTCGGGCTCCGGCGCTCAATGGCGCATCGCACTACCCATATCGAATACGGGCAGGAACACCGCAATCATCATTCCGGCGATGCCGATCCCAAGGACCACGGTCAATATCGGGTTGATCAACGATGTCCAGCGCGCCAACTGGTTATCGAGCAGCCGATCAAAGTAATCCGCCGCTGACAGCAACAAGGTATCGAGACTGCCGGCCTCTTCCCCCGAGGAAATCATCTGCAACACGATGCCGGAGAAAAGACGCCGTTCACGAAACGCCTCGGCGATGCCTGTGCCGCGCTCGATGTCATCGGCAATCTCGAACACGATGGCCTCGACATAACGATTGCCGGACGCCGGTGCCGCCAGCCTGAGCGCGTCGAGAATATCGACTTCGTTACGCACCTGAACCGCAAAGGTGCGCAGAAATCGCGCCAGCGCGGCCATGCGCCACATCGGGCCGATCACCCAGAAGTCCAGCTTGCGCTGGTCCCACAGATAGCGGCCATCCGGGTTGGCGATCCAGGCAACAAAACCCACCACCAGGGCGACGAAGGCGCCCGCGATCAGCATCCAGTAATTGCGCCACGTCTCCCCCATACGCATCATGACCTGAGTCGCTGCGGGGAGATCGCCACCGAACGCCGAGAACATGGATTGGAAACGTGGCAGCAGGAAGAACGTCAAGCCGTTGAAGGCGACGGCAAACGAGATGGTCAGAAAGATCGGATAGGACAGCGCTGACTTCAGCTTCTTTCCGACCACATCGGCGTTGGTGAGATAACGCGACAAATGACTCAGGGCATCGTCCAGGCGCCCCGAGCTCATTCCTGCGCGGACCACGTTCACGTAGATGTCGTTGAAGACATCCGGATGGATGGCCAGTGCATCACCCAGATCGACGCCGTGTTTGACCCGATCGCAGACATCGTCCACCACGTCGCGCAGTTTGCGTTGCGGGGTCTCCTTGGCCAGGTTGTCGAGCACATCGACCAACGGCAGCTGGCTCGCGATCATGGCCGCGAACTGGTTGGTGAAGATCAGCAGACTCTGTAGCGGGACGGCAGCCATACGGTCCTCACTGCGTCTCGCCGAGGACGCGAATGACCTCGGAGAAGGTGGTGACCTGATCGTCGACCAACTTCAAGCCATGTTTGATCAGGGTGCTCATCCCGCTCTGTTCGGCGAGATGACGCAAATCGGTCTCGGTGAAGCCGCTTGACGTGATGAGTGAACGCACCTCGCGGCTGACCTCGAAGGTCTCGAACACCGCCCGTCGCCCCATATACCCGGTACCACGGCAATGCGGGCAGCCTCGGCCTTCTGCGTAATCGAGTTCCGGATCGATCTCCACCCCAAGCTTGATAAGACGATCGCGGGAAATGCCGTCCTTGTTGAGCTGATCGAGAATCGACGAGCCCAGGACCGATGTTTTGCAGTGAGGACATATCTTGCGCACCAGGCGCTGCGCGATGGTGACCGACAAGGCGCTGGCGACCAGAAACGGCTCGATACCCATATCCAGCAGACGCGTGACAACGCCGACCGCGTCGTTGGTGTGAATGGTGGAGAACACCACATGGCCGGTGAGCGCGGCCTGAATTGCCATCTGCGCCGTTTCGACGTCGCGACACTCGCCGACCATGATCACGTCCGGGTCCTGGCGCAACATGGTGCGCAAGCCGGAGGCGAAAGTCAGTCCGATCTTGGCGTTGACCTGCATCTGATGCACGCCGGGGACCTGATATTCGACCGGGTCTTCGACGGTCAGAACATTGCGGCGCGCCTTATCGATGCTGCCCAGGCAGGAATACAACGTAGTGGTCTTGCCGGCACCAGTCGGACCGCTGACCATGATCAGGCCGTAAGGCGTCTGAATCTTTTCCTTGACCAGACGCAGGTCGCGATCGAGTAGCCCAAGATGCTCGGGCGACGGCCGCAAGCCGCTCTTGTCGAGCAGACGCAGCACCACCTTCTCGCCATGTACCGTCGGGTAAGTGGAAACACGAACGTCGATCGGCTTGCCACGAATCACCGCGCTGATACGGCCATCTTGGGGACGACGACGCTCGGCAACATTCATCCCGGAGAGTATCTTCAGCCGCGAAATGATCTCGCGCTGATAGGCCATCGGCAGTGAAAGGTCTTCATAGAGGATACCGTCCACACGCATGCGGATCACCAACAGCTCGGCGGTCGGCTCGACGTGGATGTCCGACGCGCCTTGCACCGAGGCGCGATGGAGGAAGTAGTTGACCATGCTCGGCACATCGATTGCCTCGACGTGCTCACGCACCTGAACTTCCTGTTCCGGGCTGAAATCGATGGATATACCAAGATCTTCACCACCGATCATGGCCTGCCCGCGCAGCCGTTCCAGCACGGCATGCATGACGGCAGGATGAGCCAGAACGGCCTGATTGGGGCCCTGATGATGGCGCGTCAACCAATCGTCGCGAACCAGATCGAAAGGGTCCACCGTGGCAAACGTGAAGACATCATCGCCGCCGCCTTGCAGACCGACGATATCAAGTCTTTCCGCCTGTTCCTGGGTCAGCCATCCGGGCTGCAGGACGCGCTCGAACAGAACGTTTTCCTGATCCAGATATTCCAGATCGTGACTCTGCGCGAGCCAGCGATAGATGCCGTCGAGAAAGCGCGCCTCCCGGGTTGCCGCCAACGCACGCAGCAAGGTGGTTCCATGATCGCGGGCGCTCTGGATCAGGCGCTCGGCTTCGTCGCAGGACACCAGACCGGCCTCGACCATGCGTCGCCCCAGACCCGGCGGCAAATCTTCCGCAGACATGGGGTTCGCGCGACCGTTCAAAGCGCTTCCGCTGGGAGAACCCGCATCGATGCGCAAGTCGGTGACGGTCATGTCGGAGACATCCGCCGTCATCGTCACATCCGTCGTTTCCGTGCCGCCGTGGCTGGCCGTATCCCGGTTTTCACCCAGATCGGCGAAACTCGATTCCAATAACGCGGTGTCGTCGTCCGGAATCGCCGGTTTTCCCTCCGAGCCTGGCAAATCCCCTGCCGAGGGCAATGCGGTGTGATCATCGCCTCCGAGCGGTCGCAGGGTGAGCACGGTAGTACCCATCTGCAGGGTCAAACCATCGAGCACCTCGACACTGCCCAACAATGGGCGCCCATTGACCCGAGTCCCGTTCGCGCTTTGCAGATCCTCGATCAGCCAGCCGTCGGCCTGTTCCCAGAAAATGCGGCAATGGTTGCGGGAGATGTATTGATCATCGACGTAGATGTGCTCACCGAGGTCATCGATATACACCGGCTGACCCGAACCGCTGGTATGGGTGCCACGACCGACGCGGTATTCCCCGCTGATCCCATCCAGCACGAATTCATCGGGCGTTCCGCCGCCGGTGCGGACAGTCACCCGCAAGGGCTGCGGCTGCATTTTGAGCGCCGGTCGATTCATCAGGCGACTCCGTTTGCCTCGTCCCCCGCATCCTTTGCGTCGCCGCTCTCGCGCTCCCTCGCCTCAGAGGATGGGTCCGCCGCCGAATAAGCGACGCGGAAACCGATGCTCACGCCCCGCACCTCCTCCCGTGCATGGAACCGGGCGGCACTCCGGCCCATCGACGGAAATGCATCGAAGCCGCCACCGCGTAGCGTGAATTCCTTTTCGACCGAAGCCGCCCCGAGCGAGGCCGGGTCCACATCTCCGTTGCCCAGGCTTGCGTAAAAGGACGGATTCCAGGCATCCGCACACCATTCCCAAACGTTGCCACTCATGTCTTCCAGCCCCCAGGCATTACGTCCGGCAACGCAGCTTCCAACCGGGACCGGCGCATCATTGGTGCGTCCGATATTCGCCAGCAACGGCGTTGGCGGTGCATCCCCCCAAGGGTAGACGGCTTTACCCCCCGCTCTCGCGGCGTATTCCCATTGCGCCTCGGTGGGTAGGAATCCACCCACCCAGTTGGCGTAGGCCACCGCATCGGCATGGGTGACACCGACCACCGGTTGCAACGCCGCATTGAAACGTGCGTCATCCATGAAAGGCGCCGGCGGCATCCCGGTGGCGTCGCAATACGCCTGATACTCGCCATTGGTCACCGGCAGACGATCGAGAAAGAAACCGCTCATCGTCAGGCGACGACGCGGTTTCTCCGCAGAGTTATCACTTTCCGGTCCGGAACCGATCACGAAACTCCCGGCGGGGATTTTCACGGCCATCGAACGACGATCCGAGCCGTCGCGTCGATCTGCAAGCACCTCGGAGACGCTGTCGGTGCGGATATCCGCCAGTAACGAACCGACCAATGACGCCGTTGTCGGCCTGTCGTCCGCGCGGAGCGCCAGCATCTGCCCGATCAGGCGATCCAGTGCCGGCGTAACCGCGACATTGAACGTCCCCGGAGCCGCAGGTATCTCGGATTCGCCCGCCTGTGCCGCCCCACGTGGAAACGGCAGGCGCTCGGTGAACAACTCGTAGGCCATCACACCCATGCTGAACAAGTCGGCCCGCAAGTCCACATCGGCATCGCCCCGCCATTGCTCAGGCGCGGCATATCGCGCGGTGCCCTCGCGCAGGGCTTGTCCGACTTCGGAATGCGGCAAGGACAGCCCGAAATCCATGATCACCGGTCGCGCGACATCGCCACCGATCAACATCACATTTCCCGGTTTGAGATCCCGATGCACCACGTCGCGATGCGCCACCCCAAGGATTTCGACTAAGCGCTTGAACAGCCCCAGCCGCTCGTCAAAATGGGTGAGGCGTTCGCCGCGATGCTGCTTCAGCCAGTCCTTGAGCGTGATGCCATCGACCAGGTCCATGACCACACCCACACCGGCGGGGCCGTCATAAAAGTCATGAATTGCGGCGATCCCTTCATGACGCAATCCGCGCGAAATCAGAATCTCCCGGCGCAAACCATCAAGCAGTCGCGGATACTCGGCATAACTCGGCTTGAGCACCTTGATGGCGACATCGCAGGCGAGTCGGCGATCTCGGGCTCGGAACACCAGCGCCGTGCCACCTTCACCCAGCGGTCGCCAATCGGTGTAACGGCTGTCGGCAAAAGCGGCGAGCTCCGCTTTCGCGCAGTCGCCGCTCAGTTCCATGACCTTGGTCAGGTCCAGGCAAGCCATGAATCAGGACACCCGCCAGTCGGCGTCAGTCTCCATCACCCATCAGAGACATTTGGTCGCGTCGAACGTGCCCGTCGCAGAGCAACATCCCCCCGCCACCAAGGCACTGGTGCCGTCCACGTAATTGGCGCGATAGAGATGATTTTCCCAGGTCGGCGCATCGGTCAACGTCGGCGCCTTACTCGAAAAGAGAATCTTCTTGCCGCTGTTTCCGGAAGACGCGGTACCGGTGGCCACCAGGCAATACTCCAGCTCGTTGGCGACAACTCCGGTCGAGATGTCGTAGTCAAAAACGGCACCGGAAGCCAGCGTCAGATGCGGGATCAGCGTCGAGATCTGTTTGTCGGTCGAGGTACTGGACGTATCCAGGTTGCCGTAGGTGTTGATGTTCGCGGCAAGACTCGCCAAGGCTTCCTGGTGCGAACTGACGTAGCCGGTCAGTGCCTGGCCGATACGTCCGAACTGCTGCACCGCCTCATCGGTCTCGGCAGTACGCAGATAGGCGGTCAGTCGCGGCAGGCCGATCGCGGCAAGAATGCCGATGATCGCCACAACGACCATGATTTCGATGATGGTGAAGCCACGCTGCTGGCGCGCGACCGGAATTCGCGAAAGGGACAATGTGCAGTTCATGGTGGATCTCCTTGCTAGGGGCTCAAGATTGAAGGTGATAGTTGATCAGAACGCGCGAGCCGGGTGGCTGCTCGCCGTATCGGTATTCCAGGCGAACATAGTGTCTGACCACCGGTGCATACCACCAGCGTTCAAAACCCACCCAGTCGCTGTTGACACTGCGGGTACGGCGAACCAGTACCCAGCAATCGAACTCGCCAGCCGGCACCGTGATGTGCTCCTGGCCTTCAACGACCCAGGAGGTGTTGTGCACACGAAGCTGGCCGTTGGCGAGATATTCCCGGCGGAACACGGTTGATTTACCGACCGCAAATGGCAGCAATTCCTGCGGATCCTGACTGCGGTAAACGACCACCCGCCGACCGTCCAGGCTCACGGTCTCGATCGGGAACAACCCCTCGCGGACCTGCACCTGCTTGGGGGCATCCAGACGATCGAAACGGGTACGACCATCCACCACCGCCCGGACCTCCAGCGCATACCCATCGCTCCATTCCCAACGGTCCCCAACCTTCCAGACCGGACCTTGATCCGACAAGGCAGGCGCCGTGGTGACCGCAGGCTGAGCAGTATTGCCGGTTTTCTGGGCACCGGTTTCCTGGGCGTCGGGTTTGACGCTGTTGCACGCCGACAGCACGCTTAATAGAGCGAGAATCAGCAACCGCTTCATTCCTGCCACTCCCCCTCTTCCGCGTGTCCATCCGGACCGATTCGCACGCTATAAGCCAGGGGAGGCATACGTTCCCGAACGATCGCGGCAGGACTGGCCCTGCCAAGTACGACAACCGCACCATCCTCGGCGCGGTAGCTCTCATAGATGAAGTTCACACTCGCCGGCACCGCCACATCGAGCTTGCCGAATCCGGTCTGCATGTCCCGTTCATTGGCTGCGAACACGACATAATCCTCACGAATCGAATGATGCGTCTGCTGGGCGGTGACCAGATTCTGGACCGTGGTCTCAATGACTGCGTGCTCACTGTTGGTCAGCACCTTGTCGATCAATGGCCAGGACACGGCCAACAGCAGCAACAGACTGCCGACGACCCAGTTCAACGAGGTGATCACCTTCACGACTTACTCGTCCTCGCGAAGCTCTGCGGACAGCGGTAAAAGGCCGCTGTTACCGCGCAGATCACGCTCATCCGCACGCAGGCGCCGACGCTGCGCATGAATGTAATCTCGCACCCCGATGTTCTGATCCATGATGCGCTCCTGCTCAATGATCTTCGGGGTGATGAAGAAGATCGTTTCCGCGCGCTGATCCAAAGACTCGCGGTTCCGGAACAAGGCCCCGATCACGGGAATATCCATCAGCCCGGGTACGCCATCCTCCCCTTCCAGACGGCTGCTTTCGAACAAGCCGCCGAGCATGAAGGTCGCGCCATCCTGGAGCATGACCTGAGTCTGTATTTCCTTTTCCTGGGTGCGCAAAGCCTGAGTAAAGGAGGAACGCTGTGCGTTGATCGTCATGCGCACCAACGGCTGCTTGTCGGCATCGGGAAGGTCCACCACCGAAGGGGTAATCGTGAGGCTCAAGCCGGCATCGACGTCTTCCACCGAGCCTTGATTGTTCAGACCACCTTGCAAAGGAATGTGCACCTTTTCCGTGCTGGTGATGCGTGCGCTGGAGTTGTTCAGCGCGACGACATGCGGCGCCGAGATCAGCTCCGCCTTGTTGTCGGAAGACAGCGCATTGAGCTGAGCCTGGATGAAGGTCCGGGGACCGTTGTAGATGAACGAGGCAGTGAGATTGGCGACGGCGTTCAGCGGCAATAAGGAAATCGGATCCACCGCTTGCTGGGTATTGGTGACCGTGTTCCCCCCGGAGCCGACGACCGTATCGGTGGTCGTGCCTGCATTGAGCGCATTGTCGGCCAGCGACTGAACGGCCACGCCTGCCGAGGGACCGGTGGAAAGCGCACCGATCTTGCGTCCGGTTCGGTCCTTCTCCGCGACCGCCCACTGCACCCCTAACGAGCGTGAAACCCCGGCATCGGCCTGGACGATCATGACCTCGAGATCGATCAAGGGTACCGGCTTGTCGAGTTGCTCAAGCAGGGACGCCACTTCCTCGACCTGTTCCTCGGTCCCTCTGGCGATCACCGAGTTACTGCGAACATCCACCGAAATCCGCAAGGTGCCGACACCGTCATTGGTGGCTTCGGTGGACGTCGTGCTCAACGTTTCTTCCTTGCCCAGCACCGAAGGCCGCTCATCGAGCAGATTCAACAACGCTTCGTCGATACCGGGAACGCTGACCTTTTCGCCCTGGAACATCACCTCACTCTCGCCGACGTTCGAAAACCGCAGCGGAAACACGCGCATGACGAGATTTGTCGACGCCACCTGCTTATTCAACTGGCGGGTAGTCAGACGATCCTGAAGCTGGGTCTTGCGAGATTCGAGACGGCGCTTCTCCCCATCATCCAGTGCCTGAATCAGGGTCTCGACTTCATTTACTTGATCCGGTTCGCCGCGCAGCAATACGGACTGGGTGGCGTAATCGAACACCGGCAGGGCCGCCTTCAGACGCGGCTCCTGCTCCGAGAAACGGGTGAAGGCATTTTCGACGTCAGCAAGGCTCATGTACTGCGGCGAGATCAGACGAAAACGCGTCCGCACCTCGGTGGCCACCGCCACAGTCACCGTCTGTTTGTCCTCATCGTAGGTATAAGTAAGCCCGTTCTCCTGAAGGACCTTGTTGAACGCCGCCTGCAACGGAATATTGTCGAACTCCTGCGACACCGGCTCCTTGACGCGCACGCCTTGCAGGAAGATCCCACTCAGACCGTTCTGCTGAAGTATCTGTCGAAGCAGTTCTTCAACCGGTTCATTGACACTGTGATGTTGGAACAGCTTGGTGTCGTCCCAGCGAATGTCCGCCGCTGCCACATGCACGCTCCATACGGCGGCACAAGCAAACAACAGACCGCTGAACCAGCGTGTGCAGCGCGCGCGGCAACGCTGGTGTGGGAATTTGATTTGCACTCCGATCCACCCTCTTTGGCGACGCTGCCGACCCGTTCTTTCGGCCGATGCGCGACCGCTTTGGCAAGACAACCTGTCGCCCAGCTCGATTGGTCGCTTATTTATAGCTGCTGGATCGCTGTTGGTGTTGGTTGTTTGCGATCTGCGTCGGAACGCTAACCCGCCCCCTCTCTTAAGACAAGCCTCATGATGAGGCGGATTCGAAGCCCATCCGAAACCCCGACAATACGCAAACCTGCCCGCCCGAGAACCGTTCGTTGCGGCGATGGCAGATTGCCTTTCCATGATCGCCAAATCCCACCGTTACCCCGGTTTAAGGGTTCCGATCAGGAGGCGGACGTCCGCACGCCGGATCGGCTCATGCCAGCCATGACATCCGTTGTCGGCAACGTCATCGTCGGGGCGCCGGTGACCCGCTCCAACTGGTAGCCCCGCCCGTAAATCGAGGACAAACGCCAGCCGTTCGCAGGAATCAGGGCCAATTTCTTCCGCAACCGGCTCATATGGGCATCGACGGTGCGGGTATAAAGATCGGAGTGAAGTCCCCAGACTCGCGCCAGCAACAATCGCCGCGACAACACGCGATTAGCGTTCTCGAACAGGAATCGAGCGAGCTCATATTCCTTCTTGGTGAGTTCGATGGCCTCGTCGTTGACCATTACCGTGGCCCCGTCGGTCATCACCTGATAACGCCCGAATCGGCGAGGCTCCGTATTTCGACGCTGCAAGCGACGACGCTGCAGGAAGCTTTCGATCCGCGCCGCCATGACCCGGATGTGCGGCGTACCGGTCTGATAGTCGTCCGCCCCGGCACGCAGCAGCGCCAATGCGGAATCCTCATCGCTGGGCACGCCAATCACCATTACCGGCAGTTCCTCATCGAACCATCGACGCAGTTCCCGCAACACGTCGACTCCCGATTCACCGGCAACCGACCAATCCAGAACCGCGAGATCGATCCCATGACCGAGGGCATCGCGGATAAACGCGCTGCGTTGATCGAACTGCGCACATTCGTGACCCGCAGCCGTCAGCACCAAGGTGAGGCGCTGAATAATCTCTTTGGATTCGGTAAAGATTCCGATACGCATGGTCTGTACTCCTGAATTCCAATGGCGATGGGTTTGAGTCTGGCGCCCCGAGCGAAACCCGGCTGTGAACCGGTTCACGCTTTTTTGCTTTTTTTCTTTTTCTGGGATGAAGCGAACATGCGGCGCGATCAGTGCGCGTGCGCACTGCGCGTCAGGGTCGGCTGAATCAATTTCAGCCCGTGACCGATTACCGCCTGAATCGGGCTTACCGTGCTCGAATCGGCGGCGTAACTGCGCTCCACCGCGTCCAACATGCCCTGGGTGGTGACGGGACCGCGATACCAATGCACCAAGGGATCGTGTTCGTCGATCTCCGCCCGATGCGGTACCTGGACAACCAGGACTTCGACATCACCGGCAAGTCTGCGCAGGCGCTTGATCACATCCTGACCGTCCTGGGCCAGCACCGACCAGTTGACCACCACCAGGTCGTAGCCGATGCGCGCGGCGCCGGCAAAGAACGTGGAAGCGAACGCAAAGCTCTGGCAACGGTTGCCGTTACGAATCAATTCGCGGCGCAACGGGCCGAGATATAGGGCGCCGGCGGTGATCATGCCGATGTTCATGGCGAGTACTCCTTCGGGTGTGCGTTGGGATGTCGAATTCGATACCCCGTTGACCCAAAGTCTGAATGCCGCAAGCGTTACGTACCGTGAACGAGTTGGCGTTTTCGACACAAAGTGATTTGCGATATGCGAATCGACCGCTTTCCCCGACGAGACTCTTCCATCCTTACGACGCGTCCCTACCCGCTCAGTGGTTTTCGGCGAGTTCCCGGAGATAGCGAAACAGATTGCGAGCTGAACTCGGCGCTTTGCCCTGTGCCTGTTCGCGTTGCACGCCACGCAGGAGTTGGCGCAAGTGTTGCCGATCGACACCCGGATACGCTTCGATCAGCGCCTCCACCGCCGAGTCTCCCTCTTCCAGCAGACGATCTCGCCAAGTCTCGAGATGATGGAAATGCGCGTTGGCAAGACGATCCCGATCCAGCACCGCTTCATACGCCGCGATGACCGGTGCTGCGTCGATGCTGCGCATGATCTTGCCGATGTACTGGCGCTGACGCTTCAACGCCCCATGCTTTCGCATTCCGCGCGCCGCCTGGACCGCTGAGGCAAGCGGCTCCGGCATCGGGATACGTGCGAGATCTTTCGCCGGCAGCTCGACCAACGCCTCGCCAACCGCCTGCAGAGCATCGGATTCACGCTTGCGCTGCGATTTGCTCTTCTCTTCCGGTCCTTCGTCGTAGAACTCGAGTTGGTCGTCGGAAAGGTCCTGATGGTTCATGCATCGATTCTCAATTCATTGATCAACATCGCCAGTTTCTCCGGTCGGCCTTCGCGCACGATGCCGGGCACCTTGGCGCGCAAGGTCGCGCACTCGCATTCGGTGATCACCCGCTTGATCTGCAGTAACGAAGACGGATGCATGCTGAAACGACGCAGACCCATACCCAACAGCAAACGGGTATATCGCGGGTCACCGGCCATCTCACCGCACATCGAGACCGGAATCCCGGCATTTTCGCCGGCTTCAATGGTCGCGAGAATCAGTTTGAGAACTGCCGGATTGAGCGCGTCGTACAGGTAGTTGACCTCATCGTCGACACGATCGATCGCCAGGGTGTACTGAATCAGATCGTTGGTGCCGATGGAGAGAAAATCGAGGTGTTCCGCGAACACGCCCGCACAAAGCGCCGCTGCCGGCACTTCGATCATCCCGCCGATACGAATGTCCGGATCGTAGGGCAACCTATCCCGGTCCAGGCTTTGCCTCGCCAGATCGATCAGGTTGCGAACCTGCTGAACCTCGGTGAGGTTGGAGATCATCGGCAACATCATCTCAACCGGACCTTCGGCCGATGCCCGCAGAATGGCGCGGACCTGCGGCAGAAACAGGTTGGGCTCATTCAGACAGAGCCGGATACCGCGTAGACCCAGAGCAGGGTTGGAGGCCACACTGCGGCCGCTGCCGATCTGCTTGTCCGCACCAAGATCCAGGGTGCGGACCGTCAAACGTTCTCCGTCGAGCGCCTCGATGATGGCGCGATAGGCGGTCAGATGCTCCTCTTCCGTCGGCGGCATGGCGCGATTCATGTAAAGGAATTCGGTGCGGTAGAGACCGACGCCGTGGCGTCCCGAGGCGCGCACGGCATCGAGATCTTCACGCAATTCGATATTGGCGAGCAGCTCGATCGGTTCGCCATCACGGGTGATCGCGGCGGTACCGACAAATCGTTGCAATTCCTGCTGGGAACGCCGACGTGCTTCCGCACGTTCCCGATAGAAGGCGTAGGCGCGTTCGTCGGCGTTCGCCAACAGGACCCCGCGCGCACCATCGAGAATGATGCGTTCTCCTTCATCAAGCAGGTGCCTTACCCCGTGCATACCGACCACAGCCGGTAGACCGAGATTGCGCGCCAGGATGGCCGAGTGTGATAACGGGCCACCGAATTCGGTGACAAAACCGGCAATCCCCCGGTGTTGCAACAACACGACGTCCGCCGGACTCAAATCGTCGGCAACCACGATGTGGCCGACCAGCACATCGGTTTCGATTTCGTGTGGCTGCGGGGTTTCGCTGCTCAGCGCGAGCTGGATCCGCGTCACCACATGGGCAACATCGTCGCGACGAGTGCGCAGATACGGATCGTCCATCTCATCGAAAACACGGCACAGCGCGTCGCACTGGAGCTTCAAGGCCCACTCGGCGTTGCAGCCTTCCATGCGAATAATTTCCAGCGGTCGCTCGGACAAGGTCACGTCGTCGAGCATGAGCAGATGCGTCTCGATGAATTCGGCAATATCCGACGGCGTGCTGCTGGGCAAACCGACGCTGCGGAGCTGGGTGCGGGCAAAATCGACCGCGCCCTGATAACGACGGACCTCGGCTTCGATGGCCGTCGCCGCGATCGGGTAATACGGCACCTCGGGAAGCTCGCGATGCAACACATGCACCGGGCCATCCGCCACACCGGCAGACACACCAATGCCGTGCAGTGCCAAGGTCATCGCTTATTCCCCTTCCCCGAAGTAATCCGCGACCAAGGCTTGCAAGGCTGCGGTGGCCTCTTCTGCATCTTCCCCTTCCGCGCTCAATATGAGTTCCGTTCCCTTGCCGGCGGCCAGCAGCATCACACCCATGATGCTTTTGCCATCGACGACACGCGGTCCTCGGGCGAGCTTGATCTCACTGCCGAAACTGCTCGCCAGATTGACGAATTTGGCTGATGCACGGGCATGCAGACCCAAGTTATTGATGATCGTGATCGGCGTCTCAATGGCAGTCATTGCGGTTCCTCGGGATAGATCGCGACCTCGCGGATCGCGCCTTCGGCGGCCTTCACTGCAACTTGCGGAAGGGGCAGATGGGCGTAATTCAGACTGCGCATCAGCATCGCGACATTCAGTCCGGTAACCATCCTGAACTGGGGTCCGAGCAGCGCCTGAACGATATTGAACGGGGTCGCGCCAACGACATCGACCAACGCGAGAACTCCCTCCCCGGCATCCAGGGACTTGACGATCGAGAGCAGCTGCTTGCGACTGATCTCGACATTCCGGTCACGGGGGACTTCAAACACGGCAACCGGCGCGGGAAGCGCGACGCCCCAAGTGGCTTTTGCATTGGCCAGAAACGCTTGGCCCAGCCCCTCATGGGCCACCAGCAGGATGCCAACGCTCACGGCATCTCCCGGTGTCGAAGGATGACGTTGTCGCGCTTGCTGCGAAAATATTCCGCTATACGTTCCGCCAGATAGACCGAGCGGTGCTGCCCGCCGGTACAGCCGATCGCGACTGTCAGATAGGTCCGGTTGCTGCTTTCGAAACTGGGGACCCAACGTTCCAGAAAGGCCTCGATGTCACGGCGCAGGTCGTGAACCATCGTGTCCGCTTCCAGGAATTCAACCACTTCGGGATCGCGACCGGTCAAGGCACGCAGACGAGGTTCCCAATGCGGATTGGGAAGACAACGGACATCGAACACAAAATCGACGTCGGTCGGCACCCCGTGTTTGAAACCGAACGACTGCACCAGCAAGGAAAGCCGATTTCGGGTGTCGGGCTGGAGGCGCTGGACGAGAATATCGCGCAGCTGATGCTGATTGGTCCCGGTCGTGTCGATAACCAGATCGGCTGCCTCCATCAACGGCTCCAGCAGCGTCCGTTCGAGCGTCACAGCGTCGGCCAACGCACGTTGATCGGAAGTCAGCGGGTGCTTGCGTCGGGTCTCGCTGAATCGCTTAAGCAACTCGTCCTCGTCGGCGTGCAGAAACACCAGCGCGGTATCGATACCCCGGGTCCGCAACTCGGCCAGAATTTCCGGCAGTTGCTCGAGATCGCGCAAGGTATTGCGGGCATCAATACCTACCGCCGTGCGTGCGTATCGATTCGCATCGTCGCCGGTCAGCACCTGTTCGACGAGTCCACGCAGCAAGGCGACGGGAAGATTATCGATGGCGTAATAGCCGAGGTCCTCAATGGTCGCGAGCGCAACGGACTTGCCGGCGCCCGAGAGTCCGCTGACGATGACGAATTTCATGGTTCACCCTGTTGCATCTGATGCAACTGACGATCCGCAAATTCCGTCGCCGCGTCATAGCCGCTGTGCATCAATGTTTCCTTACGCACCGCCGTCTCCACCAATACGGCCAGGTTTCGGCCCGGCGCCACCGGCAGGACCACGCGGTTTACCGACATGCCCAATACTTCAATTTGATCGCGACTGCCGCTCAGACGGTCGGTCGCCGCAATATCGAACTCATCGATAGGCTGCAGATGCACCACCAGCCGCAGATATTTGGTCTGTTTGACGGCATTGTCGCCAAACATCTTGACGACGTTGAGCACCCCGAGTCCGCGCACCTCGAGGAAATGTCGCAAGGTCGGCGGGCACACACCGGAGACCTGGTCAGGCGCATCGCGGACAAACTCCGGAGCATCGTCCGCGATCAGGCGACTGCCCCGACTGATCAGTTCCAGCGCCAGTTCACTCTTGCCGACCCCACTTTTCCCGGTCAGCAGCACGCCGACACCCAACACCTCCATGAACACCCCGTGCATGGTGACACGGCGCAATAAACGCTTTCGGAGAAAATACCCCAGCTCGGCAATCAACTCCCGACCGTTGCGGTCGCTGCCCAATACGGCAATGTGCGCACGCCGCGCGGCGTCTTTGAGATCTTCCGGCGCCTCACAGGCGTCGGCGATCAGCAACAGGGTCGTATTCGGCACACAGACCCGGGACAGCAGCCGGGCACGGCTGTCGGGTGGGATTTGTTCAAGATACGCGAGTTCCGACTCGCCGATGATCTGAACCGGATGCGGATGCACCGGATTCATATGTTCGATCAGGTCGAAGTTTTCACTCGCAGGCTGCTTGATGAGCAATCTGGGCGGCGACGATTCACCGTCGATCCAGCGCAAAGCCAGCCGGGCTTGAAAGCGCTGGAACAGACTGTGAACGGTGGTGTCCGGCATGGGATCGATTCGTCGTTCGCCGGGAAACAGTCCTCAGGCCGCGCTGGCGGTATCGCCAGTCAACAAGCTGAGAAGTTCGGCATCATTACCGGTTTCGCAGGCACGCAACCGCTGACAGACATGCTCATCCGAAAACAACCCGGAAAGCGCCGCAAATATCTGCAAATGTTCTTCCGTCGCCGCTTCCGGTACGACCAGGGCGAATAAGAGATCGACTGGCTGACCGTCTATGGCGTCGTAATCGATGGCCTCATCGAGCACCAGAAAAACGCCCACAGGACGATCCAGGTTGGCAACCCGACCGTGTGGCAACGCGACGCCTTTACCAAAACCCGTGCTGCCCAATCGTTCGCGGCCATTGAGGCTTTCAAAGACCTGTTCTTGCGACAGCGTTTCAATGTCGGCGGCCAGGCGCTCGCTGAGCAGATCCAGCGCGCCCTTTTTACTGTTTACATGAACGCGGCAGGCAACGCGCTGGGAATCCAGCAGTGTACCGATCAGATTGCTGTTCATTGACGTGGTGAATAACTGTGAGAGGTAAAAAGCGGCGCCCAGACAATGGACGCCGCCGGGTTGATCACCGATTGGCGGCTGAGAGGCTCAGTAAGCCACGTTCCGCCGATCGCCTTCACTGCGGTGGTGATCGGTGATCTTTTCCTTGTGCTTGCGAATCTGCCGATCGAGCTTGTCGATCAGCGCATCAATAGCCGCGTACATATCCTCTTCCGTGGAATCCGCAAAAAGATCGCCTCCATTTACATGCACGGTCGCCTCGGCCTTCTGGCGAGTCTTCTCGACACTCAGAATCACATGCACGTTGGTGACATTGTCGAAGTGGCGCTCCAGGCGCTCAAACTTCTCGTCCACATAGGCGCGCAGAGAATCGGTGATGTCGAGATGATGACCAGTGATGTTGATTTGCATGATGAACTCCTTGCACGCGTCCCGCCGGGCTGACCTGATTAGTACGTCAACCCAAACGTTTGCGCTCGTTGGAAGGGGGAATCGACATCGATTCCCGGTATTTGGCCACGGTGCGACGCGCCACCTGGATGCCCTGCTTGTCGAGGATCGACGCGATCTTGCTGTCGCTCAACGGCTTGGCCGGGTCTTCCGCGCCGGTCATTTTCTTGATCATGGCGCGGATGGCGGTCGCCGAGCACTCACCGCCATCGGAAGTGCCCACGTGACTGGAAAAGAAATACTTGAATTCAAAGATGCCGGCGGGGGTATGCATGTATTTCTGCGTGGTCACACGCGAGATGGTGGATTCATGCATATCGACGGCTTCGGCAATGTCTCGCAGCACCAGCGGTTTCATGCCTTCATCCCCGTTCTCAAAGAAATCGACCTGACGGGCGACGATGGCCCGCGCGACTTTGAGCAGGGTTTCGTGGCGGCTTTGCAGACTCTTGATGAACCAGCGTGCCTCCTGCAGATGATTGCGCAGATAGCTGTTATCGGGGCTGTTGTCGGCGCGGCGGACCATGCCGGCGTAGAGGCTGTTGATGCGCAATTTCGGCATCGCTTCGATATTTGGCTCAACCTGCCAGGAGCCCTTGACCTTGCGGACGAAAACATCGGGAACGATATATTCAGCGGTGCTGGCGTTGAGTCGAGCTCCGGGTTTGGGATCGAGGGAGCGAATCAGGCTGATGACTTCGTTAAGGGTGTCCTCATCGAGTTTGAGTCGCCGCATCAGCTGTTTGAGATCACGCGCGCCGAGCATTTCCAGGTAACGCTTGACGATCAATAGTGCCGTGTCGCGGTACGGGGTGTCGGCCGGCATGGCGCGCAGTTGGAGTTGCAGACATTCGGACAGATCGCGCGCGGCCACGCCTACCGGATCGAAGTGCTGGATCCGGTGGAGCACCGCCTCCACTTCATCCAGACCGACATTATCCTCACCGCCTCCTTCCTCCTGAAGACTTTCAACCAGCTCTTCCAGGTCCATGCGCAGATAACCGTCATCATCGATGCTGTCGATGATCGCCTCGGCGATCACCCGATCGGTATCCGAAAACGGCGTCAGATCCAGTTGCCACACCAGTTGTTCGTGCAAACCCTCTTCCGGGCTGGTGCGGCGCGTTTCGAATATATCGCGACCGTCGTCATCGGCAGGCGCCGAATAGCTGGTCTGGCCGCTGTCGTAAATCTCATCCCAGCCGAAATCCGCGCCGGGATCATCGGGAATGTCGCTTTGATCGGAAGGACGCAACTCGGCGTCTTCGCTTGCGGCGCTGCTGGCGCTGGATACGGCATCCTTGAGCCCAACGCCTTCCCAGTCTTCGTTGCGACTGTCCGCAGCCTTGCCGTCCGCCTCCTTGCCATCAAGGCCGTTACTGCCCGCTTGGGCCTCGGGCTCGAATCCGTCGTCCAGGGTCGCTTGCTCCGCGCTTTCATCGAAGTCGTCACCGGCTTCTTCCAGCATCAGGTTGGAATCGAGCGCTTCCTGCACCTCATTCTTGAGATCCAGCGTGGAGAGCTGGAGCAGATGAATCGCTTGGCGCAGTTGCGGCGTCATTGCCAACTGCTGCCCGATGCGAAGTTGCAGGGTTTGCTTCATTCGTTGCGTGCGATAGGTGCTGCGTAGGGTTCGGGAGCGGCCTGATGGTCTCGTTTGACTTCAGTATAACGATTCCTAAACCGAATATTGGAAATCCGGCATCATTTTTGCGGGCAGCCTGAATCGAACCTCAAAATCGCGGAACAGCGCCCTGTGCACGCCGAGTCAGAGGCGGAAATGCTCCCCGAGATAGACATCCCGAACCTGCTTGTTGTCGAGGATTTGTTCGGCGGTCCCGGAGGCAATGACTTTGCCCTGACTGACGATGTAGGCACGATGGCAAAGGGTGAGGGTTTCGCGCACGTTGTGATCGGTGATCAACACGCCGATCCCCTTGGAGGTCAGATGCTCGACAATGCGCTGGATGTCGATCACCGAGATCGGATCGACGCCCGCAAACGGCTCATCGAGCAGGATGAAACGCGGCTCTGCAGCAAGCGCTCGGGCAATCTCGACACGCCGACGTTCGCCACCGGACAGGCTCATTCCGACCTGATCACGAAGATGCCCGATATTGAGTTCCGCCAATACCTGATCGCGCAGCGCATGACGCTGATGCCGGTTCAACTCCGGACGCGCCTCAAGAATCGCCATGATGTTGTCGCCGACACTCAACTTGCGGAATACGGAGGGTTCCTGCGGCAGATAGCCGACGCCCATGCGCGCCCGTGCATGCATCGGATACGGGGTGAGATCCTTCCCGTCCAGCAGCACCTTGCCGCCATTCGCGGGGACCAGGCCGACGATCATGTAGAAACTGGTGGTCTTGCCCGCCCCGTTCGGACCCAACAGACCGACAATCTCGCCGCTGTTCACCTCCAGGGTGACACCACCGACGGCCGTGAAGGATTTGTAGCGTTTGACGAGGTCTTGCGCGAGCAGCTGGCTCACCGGCAAGTCCTACTGTTTTTTCGGCTGAATGGTCATACGCACGCGTTCCTTGGCCTGACCGGTCCCCGCCGTGCTCTGATCACCCCCGACCAGAACTTCCTTGGCGGTGTCATAGAGGATGCGGTGACTGGTGAACACGTCCTTGCCCTGCCAAAGCTTGCCGCGCCGGAATATCTTGACCAGATTTTCCGCTGCCCAGTATTCAAGCCGCTCACCTTCGCCCCAGACCTCATCCGGCTTGTCATCCGGCATCTGTTTGAAACGCGCCAGCGACCCGGCCTTGGCGTCGGAAAACGCCTTGATCAGATCGTTGTTCTGATCGGTGTAGATGGTCACTACATCACCCCAGATTCCGATGCTGCCCTGGCGGATCTTGACGTTGCCACGATAGACGGTGACATGATTGAGCTGATCGATGTCCGCGTAATCCGCTTCGATATAAACCGGCTGCTCGCGATCGGTGGCCAATGCCCAACTCTGGGCGCTGGTAGTGAGCAGCGCAGCCGCGCTAAGAATTGTCAGAATCGTCTTTGGCTGAAACATGGCGGGTTCTCACTCGCGAAAGAAATTGCACGCGATCGATGTTGATATAGGCCCGCATGCCGATCGCGTCGGTGCGGGATGACTCACTGGTCAGGAAGACTTCTTCGTCGGTCTCCGCGTAATCGTCGTTGGGCCGCAACGTCATGTTGCGGGTGATCAGTTCCTGATGCTCGTGACGGTCGCCGGTCGCGTCCATCCAGGCCTCACGATCCATGAACACATCCCCCTTGAGCAGGACCAGATCGCCGTCTGCCGACACCCAGGCGTGATCGGAATGCACGTACCAAGGCGGGCCTTCAGGCCGGAAGATGGTCACATAGGGACGGACATGATCGGAAGTCTCATCGTCCCGAAAGTGATCCTGCCGTTCGGAAAGCACCCGATAATGCGGTTTGCCGAACTCGTTCATGGCGGTGGTGGTGGCGTCGATAAGCCAGGAATCCGGGGCATGTCGCATCGGGGGCTCTTCGAATCGTGTCGTCTCCACCGTGGACAGCAGCCACCAGGTCGCGCCGGCGAGCGCCGCGAGGGTGCTTACCCCGGCAACGTTTTGCAGTTCCACGCCCGATCGCCCGTCCCTACTTCACCAGATACTGCGAAAGCATGTCATCGAGGACCCCGCGACCTTCCATCAGCATCTCGCAGACATCCCGACCGGCACCCCGCCCACCTGCATGTAGGGTATGCCAATGGGCATGGCGCAACACGAGAGGATGCGCATCCGCAACGGCGATGGCGAGGCCGACGTGTCCCATGATCGGCAAATCGACCACATCGTCGCCAACATAGGCCGTCTCTTCCGGCTTCAACCCGGTTTTTTCCAGCAGATCGAGATAGGCCGGCAACTTATCCAGTTGGCCTTGATAGACGTACTCAACGCCCAGGCTTTCCATGCGATAACGCACCACATTCGAGGTACGCCCGGTGATGATGCCAATCGCGACACCGGCTTGCTGCAACATTTTCATGCCGTGCCCATCGCGCGAATTGAAGGCTTTGTATTCCTCGCCGTTATCGCCCAGAAACAGGCTGCCATCGGTAAGCACGCCATCGACGTCGAAAATGACCAGCTTGATGCGCGCTGCACGCGCCAGGATGTCCTGCATCCGAAACCCCTGTTGGCTTTCTGTCCGGTTCACAAAGAATCGCAAGGTAACGCAAATAGCCGCGCAATGAACGGCTTAAACCACGCCTGCGCGGAGCAGGTCATGCATATTCAGCGCGCCCAGCAATCGGTTCTGTTCGTCCACCACCAACAACCCGTTGATCTTTTTTTCTTCCATGATTCGCAAGGCTTCCGCTGCCAATACGTGGGCCTGCACGGTGGTGCATTTTCGGGTCATCAGTGTATCGACTTTGGTGGTATGCACATCGACCTGATGATCGAGAATCCGGCGCAGGTCGCCATCGGTAATCAGACCCAGAACCCGATCCTCGGTATCGACCACCGCAGTCATGCCCAAGCCTTTGCGCGTCATCTCCAGGACCGCGCCGGACAGGTTGGTGTCCGGCGATACCCGAGGTGCGCGATCGCCGCCGTGCATGATGTCGTCGATCAGTAGAAGCAGCCTCCGACCCAGTCGCCCACCGGGATGCGACATCGCAAAGTCTTCAGCGGTAAAACCGCGCGCTTCGAGCAAGGAGATTGCCAAGGCATCGCCCATCGCCAGTGCGGCGGTGGTGCTGGACGTCGGCGCCAGATTCAATGGACAAGCCTCGGATTCGACGGTCACGTCAATGTTTACGGTCGCCGCCCGGGAGAGGGTTGAACTCACGTTCCCGGTCATCGTGATCAGCGCGACCCCAAGTCGTTTAATCAACGGCAGGATGGTCAGGATTTCGTTGGTCTCACCGGAATTCGATAGCGCCAGGACCACATCGGAAGGCGTGATCATGCCCAGATCGCCGTGGCTGGCCTCCCCCGGATGCATGAAGAAGGCGGGGCTGCCGGTGCTCGCGAGGGTGGCGGCGATCTTGCTGCCTATGTGGCCGGATTTGCCCATACCGGTCACCACGATGCGACCCTTGCAGGCAAGCATGTACTGGCAGGCGGCAACGAAACTGGCATCAACGCGGGGAAGCAGCCCCTGGAGCCCCGCGATTTCGCTCTCGATGACGGCGACACCCAGGCGTCGCAATTCATTTTCATTCATTAGATGTTTTCTGGATCCGCTTGGGATGTGCCGGGTCACCCGACACCGTGCAGCAAATAGCCTTGGTAGGCCAAGAAAATAGCCAATAACACCGCGCCTTCCAGTCGATTGATACGGCCATGCGAGCCGCTGCCGACGGCCATGAAGAACATCAGCACGGTCAGCCCGATGACCATCGGCATGTCGCGACTGAGCACCGCCGCTGAAACGGCGGTCGGCTGGATCAGCACCGGTGCGCCAAGCACGGCCAAGGAGTTGAACATGTTTGAGCCGATCACGTTGCCAATGGCAATGTCCGGTTCATTCTTGCGCGCGCTGGCGATGGACGCCGCCAGTTCCGGCAACGACGTACCGACGGCGACGATGGTCAAACCGATCACGAGGTCGCTGATCCCGAATGCCACCGCAATTTCGGTGGCGCCCCAGACCAGCAGACGGGAACTTGCCAACAGCGCCGCCAATCCGACGATCAGCCAGAAGGTCGCCGCGCCCTGCCCCATATCGGCGGGAATCTCGGCGTCAAACTCATCGTCGATCGGATCCCCCTTTCCACCATGACGCTCTTCCAATGCGACGCGCACGATCCAGTAAAGCAGCCCGGCCAACATGGTCAGTAACACGAGTGCATCGACGCGGGTGAGATCGCCATCCATGACCACTGCGGCGGCGATCAAGGTCGCCAACATCAACAAGGGAAACTCGCGGCGCAGGATATTGGAATGCACAGACAACGGAACCATCACGGCCGTTGCACCGAGAATCAGCGCAATATTCGCGATATTCGAGCCCAGCGCATTACCAATCGCAATTTCCGGGCTGCCCAGCCAAGCCGCCACCGAACCGACCAGCATTTCCGGAGCCGAGGTGCCGAAGCCCACGACCGTCAGACCGACTACCAAAGGCGATACGCCCAGATTGCGCGCCGTCGCGGCGGCCCCGGTCACGAAACGGTCTGCACCCCACACCAGTACGGCAAAACCGGTGAGTATGGCGAGACTGGCATAAAGCATGGTTGGCTGGACTCCGGAGAAAGTGGGCGCGCATTCTAGCAATCATCCGCCGGCACTTACCCGCACATACCGATAATGTCTGAAAGAACCCTCTGGATCGCCCTCCACGTTCATGCCGACGCGGCTTGGCAGGACGATTTCTACCCCTCGGACCTCCCGGACGCATGGCGACCGATCTATCTTGGCAACGAAGTTCGCTGCGTGCTCACTGCCGCCCGGCACCTGGCAGACACCGGCGATGAACACATCGAAGCGTGGGTCGAAGCCCTGGAAGCCGGGCTGCAGACGCTGATCGACGACGATCCGGACGCACTTCCAGAGGCATTGACCGTTGACGATGTCGTGCCCCTGATCTGGGATGAAATACCGCGTCTAAGCCTCTTTGCGCGCACCGGGCACAGTGCCGGCAGCGGATTGGTCGTCGCCTCCGTTATTACCGAAGAAGCGCCACACCCTGCGGAACTCCGCCGCTGGATCGAGGCCGCCCTTGAAATCGACAAAAGCGCCTCCATTGTCCTGCTCTTCGACGGGCGGGCTGCGGTGCAAGCCGCACAGCAGGCACGCACCATCGCGACATTCATGGGCTGGTAACCATTCCCTTGTTCCCATATGGGCGCTAAAGCCTCCTGGCTCCGGGGGAAATAGCGGTTGGCGACCGGCCTTTGTGTAGAATCCGCGCCCTATCGCCCGTTCGAACACCTTTTTCAACGTTTGTCGCCGTCGCTATGGCGCCATCAGGAGAACATCGCATGTCTGAGATCAACCAAGCCCAGGTCGAGGAAATCCTCAAGGGCTACATCGACCCGTATCTTGATAAGGACCTGGTATCCAGCAAGTGCGTCAAAGGCATCGACGTGAGCGGCGACAAGGTTGCGGTGCAGATCACCCTGGGCTTTCCGGCCAAGGGCTATGTCGACACCCTGGCGACCAAGCTCAAGGGGGTTCTCGAGGCGGCAGACGGCATCAGCAGCGCTGACGTAAGCGTCGATTTCAAGGTTGTCGCCCATTCGGTGCAGAAGGCCCTGAACCCGATCGACAACGTCAAGAACATCATCGCCGTTGCCTCTGGCAAGGGCGGCGTCGGCAAGTCCACGGTCTCCGTCAACCTGGCCCTCGCGCTGTCCGCCGAAGGTGCCCGCGTCGGCATCCTCGACGCCGACATCTACGGCCCCTCGCAGCCGCGCATGCTGGGTGTCGAAGGTCGTCCGGACTCCAAGGACGGCAAGAAGCTGGAGCCGATGAACAGCTACCACATCCAGGCCATGTCCATCGGCTTCCTGATCGACGAGGAAACCCCGATGATCTGGCGTGGCCCGATGGTCACCCAGGCCTTGGAGCAGCTCCTTAACGACACCAACTGGGACGCCCTCGACTACCTGATCATCGACCTGCCGCCGGGCACCGGCGACACCCAGCTGACCCTGGCGCAGAAGGTGCCGGTCTCGGGTGCGGTCATCGTCACCACCCCGCAGGACATCGCCCTGCTGGATGCCCGGAAGGGCCTGAAGATGTTCGAGAAAGTCGAGGTGCCGGTGCTCGGCATCGTCGAAAACATGTCCACACATATCTGTTCCAAGTGTGGGCACGAAGAGCACATCTTTGGCGAGGGTGGTGGTCAGCGCATGGCAGACCAGTACAACGTCGACTTCCTCGGCTCCATTCCCCTCGATTCCTCGATCCGTGAAGGCACCGATGCAGGCAAGCCGACGGTCGTTGCCGACCCGAACGGTCGCATCGCCGAGGTGTACAAGGACATCGCCCGTCGCGCCTCTGCGAAACTCTCTCGCAAATCCAAGAACTACGCCGCCAAGTTCCCGAAGATCGTCATTCAGAACAACTGATCGACGCCTACTTTCCTTTGATAACGAAAGCGCCCGTGTCACCCGACATGGGCGTTTTTTTGTGGGGATACCGCTAAAGCGAGACGCACGCGTCAGCTTACGAAATCCCCAGAGCTTAGGGCCGTGTGACGAAATCCGGAAGTTACGCGACATAAAAAAAGCCCGAGGAGGCGTAACACCTTCGAGCTTCGCAACGGAGAAGCAACCTCCGGTCTTTATTCTGGCCAATTGGATCAGGGTAATCGGACCAGATTGTGTTGGTCGGGGCGAGAGGATTTGAACCTCCGACCACCTGAACCCCATTCAATTGGCGTCTATCGGTTTTTTCTCAACGTATTCAGGAACATGGACCTGATTCGGAGGAAGGACGATGACGATCATCGTAGCGGTTTGCAGCAGTAAAGGCGGTACCGGAAAGACCACAACAACCGCCAACTTGGGGGGCATGTTAGCGGCACTCGGTGAACGAGTGTTGTTAATCGACGGAGACATCCAGCCGGGTTTGTCGTCGTACTTCAAGATCGACGAACCGGCGGAAGCAGGCCTGGTGGAACTGGTGACCAGGCGGGATCCAACGGAAGCCTGGGATGGGGTCATCTCCAGGACCAGTTTCCCGAATCTCGACTTGGTGGTGTCCAACGACCGCCAGGGCGAACTTCAACGCTGGATGGAGTCGACGCCGGATGGGCGTATCCGGCTCCGGCGCGCGGTACGGGCGCTTTCCGGCTACGACGTCGTTCTCATCGACTCGCCGGGAACCAGAAGCCCGCTTCTCCACGCGGCCCTGCTCGCCGGTGATTTCGTACTGAGCCCCATCATGCCGAGTCGCCTTGCGGCGCAAGAATTTGCGCGAGGCATGATCGAGGCCGTCGAAGACATCGATGGCGTCTTCCGCGATGGGTCGATCGGCACCTTGTACGGGCTGGTCAATGGTGTTGAGCGAACCGCCGACTCCGCAGCCTTCGTGGCCGCGCTTCGAGAAGCTGCTTTCACCCGGTCGCAAGGCCGAGTCCGCATTCTCAACACTCAGATTCCACACACCGTTGCGTACGCAAACGCCGCTACCCGCGCCCTACCCGTCCACCTGGTGGAACCGGTACGTCGCGGGCCGACGCCAAGTGCTGCCGAGACCATGCGAGCACTCGTCGACGAGCTCTTCGAGCACCTGCGTGATCGCGAGATTGTCATGGCCACTGACGAGGAGACGCGTCATGGCTAAGAAGGTTGCAAGCGAACTGGCGAAAGAAGCATTGGGAGCAACCCACTTCGGCAACAACGGGACGATAGCGTCGCAAGACCCGGTGGAAATCACCGACATGGAATTGCCGCTCGATCGGATCCGGCGATTCGAGGGCAATCCCCGAATCACGAAGAACTCGAAGTGGGACGAAATCAAGGACTCCATCCTCAAAACCAGACTCCGTGATCGCATCCCGGTCACACGTCGGCCGGGTGAAGAGCATTACGTCGTTTCCGAGGGCGGCAACACCCGGCTGGGGATTCTCAACGAGCTCGCGGTCGAATATCCGGCGGTACCGCGCTTCAAGACTGTCCCGGTCACCTTTATCCCCTACCAGGGCGAGGCGTGGCTCTACGCCCAGCACCTCGCCGAGAACGACCAGCGCACCGATCTGAAATTCTTTGAACGGGCACTTGGTATTCACAACGCCAAACGCGCGCTTGAGGAAGAGCTCGGCGAATCGCTAACGCAGAAGCGTCTGGTCGAGTTGCTCGCGGACAAGGGCTACCGGGCTCACCAACAGCATCTCGGTGCGATGCAATTCGCCGTTGAAGTGATCGGGGAATCACTCCCGGAGGCCTTCAGCTTCGGCTTGGGACGACCGACTGTCATTGAGATCAAGTCCCACTACGAGGCCTGGATGTCGTGGTGGGCCTGGCGCGAATGCGGAGCACCTGAAACCGGTCACGAAGCGTTTCTGCAAATCCTCGGTGCGCTCGATGGCCCGGATTTCGACCTGAACAAGCTACGCCGGCGGCTGGACGAGAACGCCAGTCAATTTGCGGAAATCACCGTAATGATGGCCGGCTGCGAAATCGGTTCGTATCTCGGCGATCCCGGCGCCGCCCGCCCGGAAGGCGACACCTATCGCGACGCTGTCGCGCGTTCCCAGGCGAAGAAGCCCTCGAAGCCCAGGTCGGCAGAACGCCCCGAAAGATCAACACCAACCGAAGACGAACCACCATTCGATCTAACCGGCGACCCGTCCCATCCGGATGAATTGGAGGATGGTGATTTCGAACCAGGGAACGTATGGGGAGACGATGAGCCGCTCTCCAGCGGTGGCGCCAGTCACGGCAGCGGTAGTGGATCGTTTCAACTTTCCAGGGATACGGGCACTACATTTCCGCCGGCGCACCGAGTGACACCGGACGAAGCGCAATCAGCAGCGCCGCGACACGATTCCGCAGCACGCCCGACGCCCAATGAGGTGAAGAATCACCGCGCCCGGATGTACACGCTGGCAAAACAGCTGGCGACGCGTCATGGCCTTGGCGCCTTGGTGGAACCGACAGTGCATGCCACCGGGCTGGGATACGTCATCGACTTCGTGACCTCCCTCGGTGTCGGAGCATCATCGATCAAGCCGGAGGGTCATGCCGCCTGGTGGTTCCTTGCGAGCCTGTCCGAGCAGTTTCACGCGGACCCGGACACCGTTCGTCATGCACTCCCTCCGGCATGGGCTGAACGGGCAATCACACCTGCGATCGCGGACAGCGATCGACCGGAGGTGGTGTTCCGAATCGCCCAGGATCACGCGCAGATGCTCCATGGCCCCGCTTTCGCGCCGGGACTGTTGTCCCTGGCAACCCAAAGCGGGCATCGAGACGCGGATTTGGTCGACGACTTGATCGCGACCTATCGCGCGATGACCTCGCTCGGGATACCGCTTTGGGAAGGGAGGGGCGCGCGATGAACGCGATCACGAATGAGGGGCTGCTGGCGAAAGCCGTGTTGGATTACCTCCAGGGTCTGGTGAACAACGGCAGCGTGACAACGCTGCGAGATCTCGGCATCGATGAAGCCATGCGGCTCGATATCGCGGAAGGACTCGACCCCGAAACGATCCTTTCTGCACGCGCGGTCGTCGTTAACGTATTGAACGTCCAAAGCCTCCAGGATCTGGTGCGTCGAGCGCGGGATGCGAAACGCGGCCGCTCCATCGAGGACGCGCTGCTCAAGGCCGAAGCGCCTCGCTCATTGATGGAATTTCTGTTTGGTTGGAGCGAGCACCAATACCAGCGGCGGCGAAACCGCCTGGCCCTCCCCCCCTTGGTCGGTCGCCCTCCGCACCTCGGCGCCGTTGACGAAGCGTTGGTAGAGGATGCGTGGGACAACCTGGAACAGACTCGTGGAATCCGACGCGATGACGAGGACAAAACCCGTCTGGCGCACGGCTATCTGGCAGTAGCCAGACTCACCGGCATCTCACTCCGGGCGATCTTCCACGACGCCAAGGAGAACGCCGCATGAGTTCACGTCACGCCTTGGATAACGATCTGTCCGCGACCGAGCAGGCGAGCCAGCAAGCCTCGCTCGATCTGCTGTATGAGGAGGCGTTGGGACAGGAGACCGAAGAAGCCCGCGCCGCCGGCGCGGTCGGATACATGGCTCAGACACTGGCCCGTGCGACCCTGCCCCACGCACGCACCCGTGCCTACTCCCACGAACGTGCGAATGGCCATCTACGAGTCGTGGTGAGCTCCGATCCGCGATACGGCCTGCCCTACGGGCCAAAGCCGCGACTGATCCTCGCTTGGTTGACGACGCGCGCGGTCGAAACCAAGGAGCGATGGATCGGCCTCGGCGCCACGTTCGGTGATTACCTGGCCAACATCGGCATCGATCACATGACGGGGGGCCAACGCGGCACGATTCGAGTCGTGCGTGACCAGTCGATCAAATTGTTCACGGCATCGATCCGGATCATCTACGACGATGGGAAGGCCTTCTCACAGCGCAAATGCGACATCACCGATGACGTCAGCCTTTGGTGGGATCCGGACAACCCCAACCAGCTTGGCTTAGGTCAGTCCTCCGTAAAGCTCTCTGAGAACTTCTTCGAGGAAGTAACCGCCGCACCAATTCCGATCAGCCTTCAAGCCATGCACGCGCTGCGTGGCTCCTCGATGGCCATGGACATCTACTGCTGGCTCACACATCGGTTCTCGTACTTACGGCGACCAACGCCGATCCCCTGGATCTACCTGCAAAAGCAGTTCGGGGCCGGCTATCCCGACACCACTCAGGGCTTACGTGACTTCAGGAACAAGGGCTTCATCCCAAACCTCAAGCACGTCCTTCAGGTGTTTCCCCAAGCGCGTGTCGACCACGACGCAGAATACCTACGGCTCTATCCGTCACGGACGCATGTAAGGCCGGTGAACGTAAAGAACAAAACAAAGAAATGACCATGGGGTGGGGGCACGGCGACGTCGCCGCTCAAGCACCACGAAACGTCGTGGCAACGCTCTGTACACCCCGGCCAAGGGTGCTCAGAGGGGTCGCTCCGGTAAGTCGGCACCGGTGCGTGGGCCGACGGGTAGTGAGCCACTCTCGGAGTGGCCACCACCAAAGGGGCCATCGTTCGCTTGAACGTTACCGTTGCTCGATGGCGAGCTTTGCGGAAACGAACACGAGGACCGTGCCCCCACCCCATGGTCATTGGCCGACAAACTAAGACAAGTAGGTGAACTGTGTCTACGCGGAACGAGGCAATCTTCCGAGATCTCACAAAACACGGTGTCCCACTCACGTTGTCAGTCCAGCTACTGGCACGTCTCGAATCGGTGGAAATCAAGGACATCGCAGAGCGCGCCAACTGCGCTCGCTCTCTCGTCTACATGGCGCTGTCCGGCGACCGGAGTGCGCCTGATCGCCTACGGCAGACCTTCAGATCTGCCATTGGAATTGATCCGTGGGAAGAACTCTCATGACACGCATCTACATCTGCGAAAAGCCGTCCCAAGCACGAGACCTCGCCCAGGTGCTGGGTTTCACGCGACGGGGAGATGGCTACATCGATGGCGGCGACCAGATGGTGACCTGGGCGCTCGGGCACTTGCTGGAGATGCAGACGCCCGACGCCTACGACGAGCGATACAAGCGATGGGAGCTGGGAGATCTCCCGATCGCTCCTGATGATTGGAAGCTAGGCGTGACCTCACGTGGTCGCGGTCAGTTCAAGGTAATCAAGACGCTGCTCGGCAAGGCTTCGTCGGTCGTGATTGCAACCGACGCCGACCGCGAGGGTGAGATGATCGCTCGGGAGCTCCTGGATCAATGCCGCTGGCACGGGCCCGTCACGCGCCTGTGGCTGACGGCACTGGACTCTGCGTCCATCAAGAACGCTTTGGCGAGCATTCGCCCAGGGTCTGCGACGGAATCGCTGTATCAAGCTGCCCTTGGTCGCGCTCGTGCCGATTGGTTGATCGGCATGAACCTGACACGGCTGTACACCCTGCTCGCGCGGCGTGCTGGCCACGACGCACTTTTCCCGGTCGGGCGGGTTCAGACCCCTACCCTGCGCCTGGTCGTCGAGCGCGACCGTGCCATCGAGGATTTCACGCCGGCGCCGTATTGGGTGCTGGCCGTGCAGTTCTCCACGCCGCGCGGACCGCTGACCGCGCGCTGGATCGCTCCAGAGGCGGTGACCGACGATGAAGACCGCTGCGTCAACGAAGCGGCGGCCCAGGCAGTAGTCGCCGCCCTGTCGGCGACGCCACGCCCCGTCGGCGAGATTTTCCAGGCGGACACTTCCCGAAAGCGCACGCCGCCGCCCTTGCCGTTTTCACTGTCCGACTTGCAGCAGTATTGCAACGCGAAGCTGGGGCTCGGCGCAGACCAGGTGCTGAGCATCGCGCAGGCCTTGTACGAGACGCACAAGGCGACGACCTACCCACGCTCGGACTGTTCCTACTTGCCGGAGAGTCAGCTCGGCGATGCACCGGATGTGCTCGCCGCGATGGCGCGGTCCGACGCGGCGCTCGTCGACCTGGTCGACGACGCGGACGCCGGGCACCGGTCACGGGCCTGGAATGACAAGAAGGTCACTGCCCACCACGCGATCATCCCGACCGCGGCGACCGTGGATATGGGGAAGCTGTCCGCCGATGAAGCGGCGGTCTATGACATGATTCGTCGGCGCTACCTGGCGCAGTTCTACCCGGATTACGAGTTCGATGAGACGGTGGTCCGCATCGAGTGCGCCGCTTCGTTCTTCGGTGTCACCGGCCGTGTCCCGCGTGTCACTGGGTGGCGCGTGGTGCTGGGCGACGATGACGACGTCGCCGGCGAGGTGCAGACCTTGCCGCCGGTTCAGGCCGGCGACGAGGCATTACCCGGTCATGCGGAGATCGAGCGGAAACTGACCCGGCCACCGGCGCCATTCACGGAAGGCACGCTCATCGCTGCCATGAAGAACGCAGCGCGGTTTGTTGATGATCCGGATCTGCAGAAGCGGCTACGGGATTCGTCCGGTATCGGCACCGAGGCGACACGCGCTTCGATCATCGCGAATCTGGTGCAACGCGGCTTGCTGGTAAAGGCCAAGAAAGCCCTGAAGTCGACACCGAACGGCAGAACACTGGTTGACGCGGTGCCGTCGCCGGTCAGCGACCCGGCGACGACGGCGATCTGGGAGGAAATGCTGGCTCAGATCGAGCGTGGCGAGATGACGTTGGATCAGTTCATGGATCAGCAGCTGCGGACACTGCAGGCGCTTGTCGGTCAGGCTGGCGCGGTGGCGATCGCGGCCGCGCCGGCGGCGGCGCAACACGCCTGTCCGGAGTGCGGCAAGCCGATGCAGCGGCGTAAAAGCAGTAAGGGGTTCTTCTGGGGTTGCACCGACTATCCGGATTGCAAGACCACGTTGCCTGATCTGAAGGGCAAGCCTGGGAAGCGCAGCGCGGCGCCTGGCGCCGCGAGCGGTGGTGATGCGCCGACGCCCGGGCGCGCCGGTGAGACATGCCCAAGTTGCGGTAACGGCAAGCTGGTGCTGCGTTCCACGAAAGGCGGCAACAGTCCGGGTTCACCCTTTCTCGGATGCAGCAGGTTCCCGGAGTGCAAGCACTTCGAGTGGGTTAAGGCATGAATACCCGGTTACGCCGCAACCCGACCACATCGCCCGAGAAACACCGGGATATCGACCTGGGGCTGAGTGTGCTGTGCGCGGTCGCCAGGCCGGGACAGACGCTCAGCTGTCGGGACATTGCCGACGTCTGCGGATGCTCGCACCAGGCGATTTACTACATGGAGAAACATGCCCGCGAAAAGATCCGCACGATCGGTGCCCGGAAGGGCTTGCCGGAGTATCTGCGCGAGGCGGATTGATGAACCCCAGAACTGGAGATGACACATGAACCGAGCACCGACAGGCGACAAGCAGACCGAAGAAATCATCGATCACGCCCAGGTCTTGGACAACGAGGCGCGGCTTACCGGTTCGCCCGCGATGCCACCGTGTCCGGAGTGCCTGGATGAGATGGTGTTCGCCTTGCGCGATCGCCATCACACGTTCTCCGTGGGTATGTCGACAATCCTGCAATGTTTGGCCTTGGCACAGGAGGAAGGCGCTGTCCCGGTCCTCCCGTCTCCCTGGTGGCTCGATGTCGTGCGGCGCTATAAGGTCGCATCACCGAAACGATGAGCGGGACACGCAACGACATGGACGTTTACAAGCTGCATCAAAGCGATATCGGGTTCCAGACCATCTCGAAGGAAGAGTTCGAGGCGGGTACGCACAAGAACCCGCCCTGGTATCCGGAAACCGAATCGGGTTCGCCCCAGGAGCAATCCCCCTACGCCGTTTGCCCTGGCTGCGACAACCCGATCCAGATCATCGGCCTCTACAAGTTGCCGAAAGGCGTGACGCGGCCCTACGCCCGGCATGCGAACCACTCGGTTCCGGGTCTTGCTGATCTCGATGTCGAACGCCGTGCGTGTTGCTGCCCTTACTACCAGCCACGTCCGCATCATCCCGCGTCGCGACGCGCCCGGCTCGACGGTGTCGCGCGGAAAATCCTGACGACGTTGATCGAGCAGTTCGATCGTGTCGTTTACCTGCTGGAGAAGGACACAGGAGTTCGTTTCTCCCGCCAACATCTACGCAAGATGCTGACGACTTATCGTTACTGGCAGGGCTATCTGTATACCGGCGCAACGTTGACGAACGTGCCATGGATCTTCGCCTACATGAGCAATGCCCAGTCACTGTTCAATCAGCGCGTCGACGCGGATTCCGATCTCGGCAAGGCGATTCTGGCCGGGGTGCCCGACGCGAACATCGATGCCCGCGGCCATATCGTCAATCGCGTTCATGCCGATGGGCACACGCGTTTCTTCCAATTGAGCGTCTGCTTTATTCACCATACACAGGCGATGGATGCTGACCAGGGACTGATCGAAACTATGAAAATGAGGGTCTTCAGCGACACGGGGCTCGGTCTGGAAAAAGCGCCGGTCCTGTTTGAGAAAGTCATCGCCTTCGATCCGGCCTATTTTCAGAACCTGATCGGATTGCCGGCAGATCGGGCCAAACGCCGTCCGGATTTGGTGGCGGTGGCGCGCGACGTGCTCGGGGATTTGTGCGACGAAGCGTGAGCTCACGCCGGTTGCATGATCACGTGGGACAGCCCATAGTGTCTTTACGAATGTAACGACAAGGGCGCCAAACATGGGCACGATCAACATCCGCGTGGACGATGACTTGAAAGCACGTTCTTACGCCGCGCTGGAGAAGCTCGGCGTGACGCCGTCCGATCTCCTACGCCAAACCTTGGAATACGTCGCCGAGCAAGGAAAATTGCCGTTCAAGCAAGTTCTGTTGACCGAGGAAGACGCGGAGCTGGTCGCGATCGTCAAGGAGCGATTGGCGAACCCGGACGCCGTGCGTGTAACGCTCGATGAGCTTTGAACTGGAATTCGACCGCCGCGCACTGAAGGAGTGGCGGAAGCTCGACGAAACCATCCAGCGTCAATTCAAAACAAAGCTCGCGCACGTCCTCGACGCACCGCGCATCGAGGCCAACCGGCTGCGCGGGCTGCCGGATTGCTACAAGATCAAATTGAAGCAGTTGGGCTATCGGTTGGTCTACCAGGTACAAGAGCAGCGCGTCGTCGTGTTCGTGGTCGCGATCGGTAAACGCGAGGGCGAACAGGCGTACAAAACTGCCGAGCAACGTTTGGAGTAGCTGAGGCCAAACAGACTTCGAATCTCTCCAACCCGCGACGCTGGCTTTCCGTCGCGGTCGATGACACTGAAGGTAACGTGGCCGTCCTACTCCATCGCGCAGTCAGGACACCATGCTCGAATCCCTCTCCGCCCTTGATGCCTACACCGCCCTCTTTGGGTGGCATGGATTCAACGGCTGGTGGCACCTGTTCAGCGCAACCGGTCTATACCTACTGCCGTTCGTGGTGTTCATCATTTCGGGATGGGTGGAAGGCCATAAGGCCAGCTCACCGATAAAGCCAGGCGCGATGCTGGCGTTGCAGCAGATCGAGATCGACTTCTACCGCTCGATCGTCGTCATCCTGTTCTGCCTGGCGCCACTGATCACCTTGAACAGTGGACAGGCGATCCCGTCGAACTCGAATCGGGATATACCGACCCACGTCCAGGTACCGATGTGGTGGGCATTGATCGTGAAGACCTCCGAGGCCTTCGTCGCGGCCGGCCAAGCATTGATGCCGGAGGGAGACGACTTACGCGCCGTGCTGCACAACCTTTCCGGAATCAATATCCGCGACCAGGCGTTGCGCGCCGAGGTCAACGAGTTCTACTCGCAGTGCTATCTGCCGGCGCTGGCCAAGTATCAACAGGAGAAGCCTGCGGCCGCGCCTGCCGATCGACGCGCCTGGCCGGAGTACGAAGCCATTGATGCAATCGACCAATGGGGTGAAGACGTCGATTGGATGGGGTCTCACGTCCTCCTGGAGACGTCCGGCTACTACAAGCCATGCAGCAACCCGAATGTATGTGGCGCTGGTATGCAGGCGACGACGGAACGTCGTGATTGGTCGTTCAGTTGGTACGACGATAACGGCCAGGTGACAGCAGATTACGGTCGACCTCGATGTGACGAATGGTGGTCCGACAACAGTCATGGGTTGAAGCAGAAGCTGCTAACCCAGGCCAACGCTCAAGGCGTCAATCTCGGGATCCTCGGGGGCCTTGGCGTCTCGTTGCAGTCCTTGGTTGACCGTGAAGCCGCCGAGGACAGTGTGGTTCGAGCACTGCTGGACAACACGGGAGCTGTTGCAACACGACCGGACCTTAATCAAGAAAAGGCGACCGACGGGCTCTGGGATCTACTTACATCCGCCGGGAAACGTGCAATCACCGTAATCGGAACCTGGATCATGAACGCCATCATGGAGTTCACCATGGACGCAGTAATCGTTGCTTTCCCGATGATTCAAGCATTCCTGCTATTCATCCTTGTGTGGACGATGCCCTTTGGCTTGCTGTTCTCCGGGTATGGATGGGAAGCGGTTGTGAACTACTCATTCGCCTACTTCACGATCAGTATGTGGACTGTTCTGTGGCGGTTGGCCGACTGGATCGACAACGAAATGATCGCTCGCCTCAACGATGAATGGAGCGTCGACGACTGGATCGGCAACGTAGCGAACAACCAGATGATGATGCTCAACCTGGTCACGCTATCGCTCTACATCGTTTTTCCGCTGGCATGGAGCTACATGATGGCTATCGCCGGCCACAGGACGACGGACGCGCTAAACCGACTAACTGAGCGAGGAGGCCAACAATTGGCTGAGCAAGCCGGCAGCAAGGGAACGTCGCTCATTGGGTCATAGGCCAAAATGACTGAGGCCCCTATTAGGGGCCTCAGTCATTAGATCAGCGGCGTGGACAAGGACTCAATCCTCTCTAATCGTTCCTGGACCAGGTAGACGATCAAATTTTTCAAAGGAGAGGCTGTCGTAAGTGCCGTCATCGTGTCCCGTGATCGGTACACTCGTATCCGCGTTGCGTAGCGCATTGCCGATACGATCAAAAACTCCGTTGCGATAGAGCGGCAGCACGACGAAACGCACGACGCCGATAACGATCGCGCCTTGCAACACCCAATCCACCAAAATCGTCTGCCAATCCATGATTGTCGTCTCCTGCCATAAGCCCTATTGGTGGGCTCCTGATATCACCGTAGTCCCGCAACCAAGTCAAAGTCAAGAAGACAATTGTGTATTTTCTTTTGTACTCAATATGTTACATGGTTCATCTAATGTCTACTGGAACAGAACAAGCCGTTCGTTCTTGGAGAAATGAACGAAATTCTTTCTTCGCTTACCGCGTGAATCGAGATTCTGTATTCGACCTTCACTGATCAGGGATCCCAATGCCATTTGAATCTGACTTGGATATGCACCAGTGGTCTCGATCATGGAGGCGAAATCTTCTTTCGTGAACGCTTTGGGAACCGTACTGACCCACCCAAGCCAATGTTCTCGGAGCGGTTGCTGGAAGTCGGTTGCAGCCATTGTTGAGACGGAATCGTCTCCGTCGTCATCCGCAAATAAATCACCTGTTCCGGTACGTTCTTCTTTTGCTCTCAGTTTGGCGTCGAGGCGCACACGCTCCTGGACGATTGCGCATCGCTCGGACTGTTCCATGAACTTGATGATGCCAAGCGGATTGCGCGTGAGATACACGAGGTGATACTTCGTCCGGTCCTTGGTTGGGTCTAAGACCTTTACTGCGGTCGCCCTGGCGTCTGGACCCACACCATCCTTCACCCGATCCGTGTACAAGGACAGCAATCGGTCCTCGCGTTCGACTGGTGACAGACCATCAACCACCGGGATTTCTCCGAACAGCTCCAGAAGGTATTTCGAAAATGCTTGCCTGTTCTTGTCGGAGTTGGCCATGTTGACGAACGAGTACATGAAGTTGATCAAAAACTCGCTCTGCGGTCGTTCCAGAAGCGGTCGTAGATGCGGTAGCGCCACATCGCGATAGCCTTTGGGGTCGACGAAGAAGAAGGCAAAGGCACGAGATCCGGCCCACTGAAGGATCTGGTCTCTGAGTTCGACAAAATCGCCTTTCAGGCACTGAGTTTCAACAGCCGTTCGTTTGGTTGCCAAGTAATTTTGCAACCGCGTGTAGGCATCGTCATCACGCTCAATGTACAAAGCACGCATGGTGACGTACTTACCAGCCGACGCGAGGCTGTCTCGAGCCTTCTGCATGATTGCGATCGACCGAGCGATGGAGGTTCCCTCGATGTCATCGGAATCGTCACACCAAGGGCCGGCGAAACAATCGATGTAGACGATTTCCTTCGCCCATTGGCCGATAATCATTAGAAGCACTTCCAGGTAGCCGGATAGCAACTCGTGCTTCACATAGGCCTGTTCATGGCGGTGGTATCGCTCTGGTAATTTCATCCTTGGTTTCCTTCCGGCTCCTCGTTCCGGCGTACTGAAAAAAGCCAAGTGTATGCGTGACCGTGCAGGCTTGCCCCCTGCGCGAACACCAGTCGTGGAACGTACGCACTGTCGTTAGCCAGCTACGATCGGCTATAAGAGCGGCGACCTTGAGACATGGTTTTGCTTCGGCTGAGGTTGAGCAGCCGCAATATCTGCATGTGAATGAGCTCCTTCGGTCGTGAAGGAGCACTATAATACTGATTATTCGTACAGTCGTTGTGCGGCCTTCTGGAGGATGTCCCATGGGGACCGAGTCAAAAATCGAATGGACTGAGAGGACTTGGAACCCGACTACCGGCTGTACCAAGGTTTCTCCTGGTTGTAAGCACTGTTACGCCGAAGTGATGGCTAGACGGCTGCAAGCCATGGGCGCGCCTGGATATGGGAACGGCTTCAACCTGACGCTGTTGGCAAAACGGCTAGACGAGCCGAGGCAGCGAAAAAAAGCGACCGTTTACTTCGTCAACTCGATGAGCGACCTGTTCCACGAGGACGTCCCAGACTCATTCCTTGACCAAGTGTTCAAGGTAATCACTGAAACGCCGCAGCACACCTATCAGATCCTGACCAAACGCGCAGAGCGGATGGCGGAATACTTCTCGACACGGAAAGCGCCAGTGAACGTCTGGCTGGGTGTCAGCGTGGAGAACCGCAAACACGGATTGCCGCGTATTGATGCCCTTCGTACCGTTGACGCCGCAATCCGCTTCTTGTCCGTCGAACCTCTGCTTGAGGATCTCGGCCGGCTCGATCTGAACGGCATCGATTGGGTGATTGTCGGCGGTGAATCAGGCCCGAAAGCTCGCCCTATGCATGAGGAATGGGCTTTGAACGTGCAGCGGCAGTGCGACCGTGACCACGTGCTTTTCTTCTTCAAGCAATGGGGTGGTTGGGGTGCTGACGGTAAGCGGCGAGCCAAGTCCAAGAATGGACGGCTGTTGAGTGGCCGCACATGGGACGACATGCCAAAGCTCGGCGCTCAAGCCAGCCTTCTCTAATTTCAGCCAACCGGCTCACCCAGTCTGTCGACGGGGCGCAGCCGGTGGCGTCTATTTGTTCAGTAGTTGGGGATATGCTGTGCATACCCTGTGGAAGTACGCGCAGAATCGCTCCCGGCCCTACGCAGAATCACTCCCGGTCCTACGCAGAATCACTCCCGGTCCTACGCAGAATCACTCCCGCCCTGACGCAGAATCACTCCCGCTGACAGGCCCGAAAGGCAATGTAGATGCGGCCTCCAGCGAACCGCCTGTACCTACCTGTAGCTCCCTATTCAGACCTTTATATAAAGCCTGTAGTTTTTGGAAGCGGTTCACGTGTGGAAAAACCGCGAATTTCGACCGCGCTTCGCGCGCCTACCCTCCGCCGTCCTGGCTGCGCCCCGCTTCGCGGCCTAAGCACGGCTTCCTGCCGTGCATGAAAGGCGTCCATCCATGGACAGCAGTTTCCCATTGGTGACCTCGATGGGGATTTGTCTCAAGCCGCCCCAGTCCGCGACTTCAAACAAGGACGCGCCTACCCTTCACCTTCCTTGGTTCCGCCCCGCTACGCGGCCTGAACGCGACATCCTGTCGCTTCTACTCGGAGTCCGTCCCTGGACAGCATCCGTTTCCCAACTGATAAGTACCGTTGGCGTGTTTCCTGCCAGGTCATCGTGAACCAACAGGCCGTATGGTTTTGAAGGGTGTCAGGTTCGGGCTGCATCGGACCTCGGCGCCGTGACCGAACCCCGTTCCGATCTGGTCACGCACGCATCCCTGTGCTGAGTCCAGGTAGGGGCGACATCCTTGTCGCCACCAGGGCGCGCTCCAAGCGCGCCTAACGCTCCCGTCCTGCATTCGTTTGAATTAATCGCGTAGCCCGTACTACGGGCTTTTACGCGTGTCTCCTGATCGCATCGGTACGTTCCCGGCTCTACATCCACACCAAGAGCTGAGCCATGACCGAGCCTCAAGCAACGGCGGGCGTTGCCCCGCATTCAGACAATCCGCCCGGTGGACTGGTATCCGAGACCACGATGGTGGTGCATACCCGCACCGCGTTCATGTTGGTCGACGGTCGCCGGCGCGATGACGACACCGGCAAGCACGGGATCATCGGCCTACGCCAGGCGGGCGCCGCGCTGCGTAACATCCTTGCCGGCTATCGCGATGGCGATCCGTATGCCGACTGGATGCTGGTACGGGTTCATGAGTCCCTGACCGAGAAAGCCGAGTACCTGTCCAAATTGCTTGAAGGCGGTCGCAAGCTGATGGCATCGCGGCCGGGTGTCACTGCGGAGCCCGGTATCACGAGACGCCCAGCGACCATCACGCTGCGCTTCAACAACCCGTATGGGTTCCGTTGCGCCTATCTGTTGCAGGATCTCGACACTTATGTGCGCACGGTACGCACGCTGGCCCATATCGGCTTCCTGGAACGTGAACGCGCGCATCGCCTGATCGGCGAGGCGAGCTCGGCAGTGCGGCATGCGTTCATCTTGACGCAGGGCTATCGATTCACCGGTGTGTCCCACGCGGACTTCGAGCACAACACCAAGCGAGCGCGTGAGGCAGTGGAGAAGTATGGCGAGATTCCATCCGAGATTCTGACCGGCACCGTCGTTGCGCCCTTCGCTCCTCCACGGCTGCCGGTGTTTAACCGTGGCATGGCCATGGCTCAACATGAGCGGGACACCGAGACGAATTCCGACATGGACTTCAAGGTCGACGGCGAGGTGGATGAGCCGGCGGATGAGGAGGTGGCTCAGTAGTCGGCACGGGTGATCCGCTCGCCGTGTCTCAAAGATCGTGCCAAACGCTTTAAACCAGTGGTTTAAAGCTTTCGCTCCCGCTCAGGACTGAAATATGGCGCCGGTAAGAGCCGTGTAATCGGGCGATCATGACCCACACTTTTATGCCGTCCTACCAGCAGCCGTGCCGCATTCTCACTGACGGTCCCTGCCCTTCCGTTTACTGACGGTCCTTGGCAGGCTTTGGGTGACGGTTCCTGAAAGGGCCTTTTAAGGGAAGGGTGGCTGTGAGTCATTCGTACACGGTGGCAGCGCAACGGAAACTGCGCCAGGAGTTGGCTCAGCGGGTTGAGGCACTCAACCTGGAAGCCCATTCGATGATTGACGAGTTCAATCGGCAATTTCCTCGTGGCCGTCGACCGGCTTACCTGGCCATGAATCCGGATGGCTCATTGACCGCCATGCGGTGGCGGCTATCCGGCGGCAACAATCCTCGCTTCGAGCTGTGGGACACCGACGGCCAGGCGGTCCGGCAGCAACTGCCGGAACTTGCGTGGCCGGTATGGGTGGAGTTCGAGGTACGACGGCAGGATTTGAATCACCAGCTGGCGGTGGCCCTGTACGAACTGCAGCGTGTGTCCAAGTGGCTGGATCAGCGCGGACACGTCACACGGCTCCGTGAATCAGTGGGAAATGACGTGCCGTTCTGAATCAGCGTTTACGGCGGGTGTCGTAACCGCCGGTGTTAGCGTCCTCCAGCGTCGGCAGTCGCCGATGTGAATCAACCGCTGAACCTTGGTTCGGCTCATTGGAGAGACGTTTATGGAGATCACCCAGAATGGAAACCTCGGTGCGGACGCGGTGCGCCGTACTGCTTCCACTCCCGAGGGCGAACGCTACGCGATCAATTTCCGCGTGTTCGTCGAGAACCGCGTGCCGGATGGCAGCGGTGGGTACAAGGACCAGGGCGGCTTCTGGCTCGGTTGCACGCGGTGGACCAGGAACCCGGACTTCGCTGATCGTCTGACCGCCCTGCTTCGCAAAGGCCAGCCCGTGATCGTCATCGGTTCACTTCGGCAGGACGCCTGGAAGGATGAAGGTCAGAATGAACAGCGTGGCATGGCGATGAACGTGTCGCACGTTGCACTCGACACCATCGCGGTGAAGGATGTGACCTTTCTGAAGGAGAAGACCGATGAGTAAGATTAAGCGCGACCTGGTGGAAGCCGTCGCCGACAACTTGAGCATGTCCAACAAGGCTGCCGGTGACGCGGTCGATGCCGTCATCGAGGCGATCAGCGACGCACTCGCGCAGGGTCACAGTGTGCAGATCCGTGACTTCGGCACGTTCCAGCTCCGAGCCCGTGATGCGCGGCAGGTACGCAATCCGCGAACCGGCGAGATGCAGACGGCGCCGGCGCGCACTTCCATCGGCTTCAAGCCGGGTCAGGCGCTCAAAGAGCGCGTGAAGGAGGTCAAGCCGTGCTGATCCTTACGCGTCGCGTTGGTGAAACACTGATGATCGGTGACGACGTTTCGGTCACCGTGTTGGCAGTGGTGGGCAATCAGGTGCGCATTGGTATCGACGCCCCTCGCGACGTCGCGGTGCACCGTGAGGAGATCTACGAGCGCATCAAGAGTGAGCAGGCCGGTGCCGGTGATGGGGAGTCCAACGCCGCTTGAGCACCTCATCGCCCCTCCGTGGGTTTCTGATCGCCGGCGCGAAAATGCCTGACAGGCTGCGCCGGCTTTTTTCTGCCTGTTCTTCGGACCTGATCTAGGGTCCGAATCAGTTTCGTGCCTGCTTCGGTAGGCCGACTAAAGCGACGCCTCGGACTCCGTAACGTCGCGATCGACCGCTCCCAGCGATCGATGAGTCCCACTTCTCAACGTCAATCCCACCGGGAACACGCCTTCCCGGATGGGAGATCGGTGTGTCTCTCGGTTTCATTTCCTCTGGAGGAAACCCCAATGAGCACTGATCTCAACAACGAAGGCACCTTTGCCAACCTGGTCACCACCGGTAAGGGTTATCTCAATTACCCGCGCTGGTTCACCCCCGAAGAAGGCGACTCCACCCTGTGGGTCTCCATCTCCGCCCAACGCGGCAAGGCCAAGCAGGATCCCAAGTCCGGCCATGTCCGCTACAACTCCACCGCCTACGACTGCAAGGTCGTGACCCCGGAGCTGATCGATCTGATCAAGGGGCTGATGGCGAAGTACAACTTCGATTACGACGCGAAAGATCGCCCGAGAGTGAAGCTCGGCTTCAAGATCGGCGATTCGTACCCGTATGCGATCCCCGGCAAAGAGGCTGACAAGCCGAAGCTGGTGATCAAGGGGCGTCTGTTCGAGGTGATGTGGCTTTTTGTAAACGACGAACTCGTCTACGGCGAGGTGAATTCCACCGATGACGGTGACACCGATACCGAGACGGATTCCGATGACGACGCGAAGGCCTCCGCCGAGCCGACTCGGACCGAAACCGCTGCCGACGAAGGTGATTCCGCTGGTGCGGATTCCCCGTTCGACCGGTCGCTGGAAGACGTGGAAAAGCTCGACAAGGCCGATCCGAAGTTCGACGACAAGCGTCGATTTCTGCGTGACCACGGCTTCCGTTGGGATCGCGAACTCGGCGCCTGGATCCGTCAAGCCGCGTAAGCCGCTTGCCGATCACCAGGACCGCAACCGTTCGGCATCAGGTCGCCCTTCCGGCGGCCTGGCGCTGGCGGTTCTGGGTCTGCTCTTCGGACTCGTCTGATCACACGCCCCGGGGTTTTCCCGGGGCGTCTTACCCATCGCGGGGAATATCTCCCTGCGGGGTGTGTTCCTCGCTCACTTGGAGGACACTCACGATGAACGAATCCACTCGAACCGACCAAGTTGCGTCGTTGGAGAAATTGCTTCGCATCGCCACGCAGAGCGACACCGGTCAGGCACGTGTCATCGCGACCGTGTTGGCCAGTTGCTACAACGGCTACCGATTCAAGGTCGATCTGACCGACCTCCGCCTGCTCGACACCGATTTGCTCGAGCACGTCATCAACGTCCTGCGTCTCGATCATTCGCCGGTTCAGGAAGTGCATCGGTACTTCAAGAACGGCGGACAGATCTGGGAACAGATGATCAAGGATTGGGGCTTGGAAAAGCCTCGCCGCGCCCGCGACTGATACGTCACACCAATTCAACCACCCACCAGGGGAAACCATCCCCTGGGGTCGTTTCTCCTGTTCCAAGGAGAACCCTATGACGTTCACCATCGACACCACGGCCTTCAAGGCGGATCTCCGCAATCTGGGGATCGGTCTGTTGTTGGCCGGTTTGATCGGTTTGATCCTGGATGAGGCTCCGACACCCACCGCGCTGTACTCGATGTTCATCGGTGCGGTCGTCTGGTTGTCCGGGCTATCCTCTGTGCATAAGGAGGATCAACGGCCATGACCATGATCGAGTTCATCACTCACCCTGTGACCGTCGCGGTCACGTTCATCGCGGTTTTCGTGGCCCTGCTGGGCTTCGTTGCATACCGCCAGGAACACCATCGCAACAAACGCTGACTCAGCATTGCCCCGGTTGACCGGGGCCTTGCCTGGTCATCCTCGCTGAGGGTGACCAGGCAAGGTTTTCGTCGCGGTCTCCGCGACTTCTGCACCGCTTCGAGCCCTTCACGGTGCGCTGACTTCGGTCAGGGGGCTCTTGCTTCATCCCAACGGGGACACGTCCCCGGATTGGGGCGCTGTCTCCCCTACTTCTGGAGACACGCCTCATGAAATTCGATTCCGAAACCCTCGTCATTGCCCGTGCGATCTCAATCCTCGAACGGCGCATGGCATCTCGTTGTGACGCCGCCGAATTCAGTTCGCCTGAATCGGTAAAAGCCCACGCCAGGCTGGCACTCTCCGAACGTCCGTTCGAGGTCTTTGCCTGTTACTTCCTCGACGTTCGGCAGCGCCTGATTGCCTTCGAGGAACTGTTCACCGGCACCATCGACGGTGCCTCCGTCCATCCCCGCGTTGTCGTGTGCCGCGCTCTCGAACTGAACGCGGCCGCCGTCATCTTTTTGCATAACCACCCGTCCGGCGTCGCTGAACCCAGCGGTGCGGATATGGCCATCACCCGGCGTCTCAAAGAGGCGCTGTCCCTCGTCGATGTCCGCACTCTCGACCACCTGGTCGTCGGTGCGGACGAACCCGTTTCGTTCGCGGAACGCGGCCTGCTCTAACGCTAATCAACCACCCATCAGGAGACTGATCATGTTCAAGACTGAAGGCTCTTTGCGCGTGCGGCGCATCAATGGCCGTAACGGCGAGTTCGCCGTCGGCACTCTGTCCACTTCCATCGGCAAATTCGTCGTCAAGGATCCCGAGCTGGATCAGTACGACGCCGGTGAGTACGAAGGCGACTTTGGTATTACCGAGGTTGCTCCGCGTTCCTACTTCACGGATGGCCGCCTGGTCGTCGAAATGCGGGCATTCCTCGCGTTCATGGTGATCAACACCAAGGACGAGGATGTCGTCGACGAACCGCCCGTGGAAATGGATCCCATCGAGGAACCGCCGCAGGCGTCCGTTGCCAAGGCTGAGGTCACGTCGATCGAAGCCAAAGCCAAAGCGAAATCCGAATCTTCGGAGACCACCACCAAACCCCATAAGCCGGACAGCGAACCGGTCGGTGGGCAAACGCAATCCGACGACGAATCACTCTTCGGCGCCACGATCTACCCAGACGTCGAGGCCCTGGCCGATGTCATCCGGCTCGACCCGACCATCGACCGGCAGCGATTCCGTCATCAGACCAGCCGTCTCAAGGAACTCGGCTACCGCTTCAACTTCACCGAACAGCAGTGGGAATACCGCAAAGCGGCCTGACCAACCGGCTTTTCATCACCACCCTCGCGGGGCACGTCCCGCAAGGGGTGTGCCCCGCGTTTTTTTACGGAGTACACCTCATGCAACCTCAATCCATCCTTCGCATCAGCGAAGTCCACAGCCTCTTCGCCGACGCCGTTCTGGTCGACAGCAAGGGGTATCTCACCATGGCGTCCATCTGGGGTCGGGACACCGGCATCCAGGAGCTCCTGGGCCGCATGACACTCGGTCCCAACGAACAGGACAGCATCGACTCGCTGCATTTCGAGGGGGAGCATTCCTTCGAGGCGTTGGTCGGCGATGCTCGCCGGCTCGACAAGCTGAACGGCCGCGTGCCGGGCACCTTGTTCGGTGAGCTGGTTCACCTGTTCATCTTCGATCAGAAGGTGCTCAAACCGGATCTCGGCAACCGCAAGGCGGTGGTTCTGAGTCGATCGGAAGACGTAAGTCTGTCCGACCGCATCTGGGCGACCGTTCGCGAGCTGGCCGCGATACCGCTGCTCGATGACTGGCGGGATCACATCCTGCCGGTCTTCGAGGAACGGGGCTGGATCGAATCGCGTCGCGGTATCGGTGTTCATGGCACCTGGCTGCACCTGCCCGACGACGAGGTCGACGACCTGGTCGGCGGAATGATCCGTGACTTCCAACTGCCGATTGCGGCGTAAGGGGGTGCGATATGGCTCTGATGTTTCCCCGTATCGCGCGCAACTTCGCCAAGAACGGTTACTACCCCACCGACGAAGCCACCCTTGAGCGGGTGCTTCGTTTCCTTCAACCCAGTGACGGGCCGATGCGGATCCTCGATCCGTGTGCCGGCGAGGGCGTCGCCCTGGCCGAGTGCAAGCATCGACTCGGCGCCGATCTCACCACCGCAATGGCGGTCGAGTACGACTCGGAACGTGCCTGGCACGCGAAGAAGATGCTCGACGTGGCCATCCACGCCGACCTGGCGGATTGCTCGATCGACAAACGGAAGTTCGGCCTGCTCTGGCTGAACCCTCCCTACGGCGATGGCGTGGCCGACAAGGCCATGCTCACCAGCGGCCCCAACTCCAGGGGTAAACGCCTGGAGAAGGTGTTCTACGAGAAGACCAATCCCCTCCTTCAGTTCGGCGGGGTCATGGTCCTGCTCGTACCGAGCAACGTCCTCGATGCGGAGCTGTCCGGCTGGATCGGCTCTCACTTCGAGGATGTCACGGTGTTCCGTGCCGTGGATCGCACCTATCGCCAGCTGGTGGTGATGGGTGTCCGGCGCCGGGCTTCCGGGTCCGGCAAGTCGGCGATCGTCAAGCAACTGCTCGCTGCCCGTGAGGGCGACGTCCAGGAGCTGCCGGCGCTCGATGAGGAGCTGCCGATCACCTACGCCGTACCCACCGCCCCGGAGGGCGACGTGCGGTTCTTCACCTCCCGTATGGACCAGGCGCAGCTTGCCGACGTCCTGAAGCCCACCACGGGCCTGTGGGGCCAGTTCGAGACGCACTTCGCGACCTCGGGCCGTCCTCGCCGGCGTCCACTGATGCCCCTATCCCAATGGCACCTCGCTCTGGCCCTCGCGGCCGGTGAGATTGCCGGCACGGTGCGATCGGAGACCGGCAAGGTCTTCATCGTCAAAGGGGCGACCTTCAAGGACAAAGACGAGCTGGTGGTCAACGAGACCGACAGCAAGGGCAATGTCCGTGAAACGCGAATCCGTACCGACAAGTTCGTGCCGGTCATTCGCGCCATCGATGTCACGCCGGGTAGCCAAACCTACGGTGACGTTCTGACCATCAAGTGAGTCTCTGACTCAGCACTTTCTACTTAACCCCACGGGGCATTCCGGCCCCGTGAGGGGTCGGTCTGCCCTCTTCCCATGAGGACATGACATGACTACTCAAGCTCAACCCATTCCCCTGCAGGTCTTCGTCAACGAGTTCGGCTCCGGGCTCCTGGAGGCCGTGCGCCGGGAAATGCCGCCGATCTTCGACGGCCACACCGCCCCTGACCGGGATCGCGTCCTCGATGCGCTCTCCCGTCAGCCGTTCCCGCCTCAGCGGGATCGGGTTCAGGCGGTAACAAGGCTCCTGGTCGACGAAAACCAGCGTGCCGCCGTGATCAACGCCGAGATGGGTACCGGCAAGACGATGATGGCCATCTGTACGGCGGCAGTGATGCACGCCGAGGGCTATCGCCGCACCTTGGTGCTCTCTCCGCCCCACCTGGTCTACAAGTGGCGGCGCGAGATCCTCGAAACCGTTCCGGGCGCCCGGGTGGAGGTTCTAAATGGACCGGACACCCTGGCGAAGCTGTTGCGGCTGCGCGCGGAAGTGCGTGCGGGTGCCTCGTGCGACCGTCCGACCTTCTACGTGCTCGGGCGGGTCCGGATGCGGCTCGGCTTCCATTGGCGACCGGCACCGGTAACGACTCGCGTCGTTGGCGGTACCCGGTGGCGGAATCCGGTTGTGTGCTGTCCGAGCTGCGGTGCGCCGCAGAAGCTGGACAACAACGACCCGATGACGCTGGAGTTCGTGCCCACTGATCGACGGCTGCAATGCCAGTCCTGCCATGAACCGTTGTGGACCTTGAAGCGCCAGGACGGCGCCTCGAAGTCCCGTGCCGACATGGTCAAGGAGGCCATGTGTTCGTTACCGACCGTGGGTCCGAAGACGGCGGGTCAGCTGCTCGATGCCTTTGGCGAAGACATGCTGGCCACGATGTTGGAGGACAACGTCTACGGCTTCCTGAACCTGATGGACGAGGACGGCGACCTGGTCTTCAACGACCGGCGAGCCCTGCGCATGGAGCGCGCCCTGGCCCGAACGGAAATCTCGTTCGGACAGGGTGGCTTCCAGGCCAGCGAGTTCATCAAACGGCACCTGCGCGGAGTGTTTGGCTTGTGCATCGTGGACGAAGGTCACGAGTACAAGAACCAATCCGCCCAGGGCGAGGCCTTCGGCGTCGTCGCGTCTCAGGCGAGCAAGGTTCTGATGCTGACGGGCACCCTGATGGGTGGCTACGCGGATGACCTGTTCTACCTGCTCTGGCGTATGGACCCCGGCCGCATGATCGCGGAAGGGTTCCGTGCCAACGATCGGGGCAGCCTGGGACCGGCTCAGATGGCTTTCATGCGCACCCATGGTGTGCTGAAGGACATCTACACCGAGGTCAACAACGGCGATCACAAGACGTCACGCGGCAAGAAGATCACGGTGCGCACGCAGAAGGCACCGGGCTTCGGACCCGCCGGCATCGTCCGGATGGTCCTGCCGATCACCGTGTTCCTGAAGCTGAAGGAGATCGGCGGCGATGTCCTGCCGGCGTATGACGAGGAGCTTGAGCAACTCGACATGACGCCGGCCCAGGAGACCGTCTATTCGTCGCTCGCCGTGACGCTGAAGGCACACCTCAACGACGCGCTGCGCGCCGGCGACCACAGCCTAATGGGTGTGGTCCTGAACGCGCTGTTGGCCTGGCCGGACACCTGCTTCCGAGAGGAAGTCGTCAAGCATCCGCACACGCGGCAGATCTTGGCGAAGGCTCCGGCCCTCTTCGACGACGCGACACCGACGCCCAAGGAAGAAGCGTTGATCGATCTGTGCCGCGAGGAGAAAGCCAACGGGCGGCGGGTGTTGGTGTACACGACGTACACCGGTACCCGAGATACCACCACCCGGCTGAAGCGACAGCTCAGCGAGGCGGGCCTGACGGCAGCGGTTCTCAAGTCATCGGTTTCGACCGAGAAGCGCGAGGACTGGATTCTGGAACAGGTGGACCGGGGCATTGATGTCCTGATCTGTAATCCGGAGCTCGTGAAGACGGGCCTGGACCTGCTCCAGTTTCCGACCGTGGTGTTCCTGCAGACCGGTTACAACGTGTACACGGTTCAGCAGGCGGCACGGCGCAGCTGGCGTATCGGACAGACGGAACCTGTTCGGGTGATCTTCATGGGCTATGCCGGGACGGCACAGGAGGCGTGCCTAGCGCTGATGGCTCAGAAGATCGCGGTATCGCAGAGCACATCGGGGGACATTCCGGAGACAGGGCTGGAGGCCTTGAATCCGGAAGGCGACTCGATCGAGGTGGCACTCGCCAAGCAGTTGGTGGCGTAAATGGGATTGGCAGGGCGCATATTGCGCCCTGCCCCTTCCAGTGATAGCGTGAAGTCCATTATCGGCCTAACTCCTAGTGCCACTATGCCGTTCGACGATCTAGCAAACATCATTAACGCCTTTGGCGGAACTATGAATGCTTTGGCTGCATTGATAACAGCCTTAGTTGGTTTGCGATTATCGGCATTAAAAAAAAGCCTAATTACTAGATTTTATGACTAGGCAAGATTTTCAGAGTTAGAAAACATCGAAACGCACCATTCTGGTGCGTTTTTTTGTTATAAAACACGGTTGACATACCAAAATGTTGTGACTCAAAAGTTTTGATATGTGTTTTAGTTTTATAGTGATTCGAATATGCAGCACTCATTTGCTAGGAGTGCCTGACTGAACGGAACTATTCAGACCATCTAGGTTCACCCCGTCCCACACGGGTAATTGTGGGATCCCGCCGGTTCGCCGGTAAGCAACGCTTCAGAGTCCGAGACGTTGCGCGCGGTTCGCCGTGAGACTCTCCATGTCCATCGTTTCCCTTTTTTGATCCCTGGCGTGGGAGCCGATGGCTTGACGTAATCCCCGGTGGTGGCCGGGCCGATAACTCCACCTCGCCGACCTTCGTTGGTCGGCCCTACATGTGGCAGTGGCTCGCACCGGGATTGCGAGACGCCTGCCCGAAGCGCGCGCAAGCGTTGTTGTCGCCCCTGGCTGCTTGGTGAATTTCGGGCAGGCGTCTCGCCTGCTTACGACACCGGCCACTCGCTGTCGGGAAATAGCGAGTCCCTTTGTGCGGTTCCGCCCGTGCCACGTGTATCGGTTCGCACACCCTGATTTCGAACCGGAGCCAGAGCAGAAGGTGTTACGGCACGCCTGATATCTCTCTCCCAGGGTCGTCACTTGTCAGCCGCGGCGGGACACTTCACGCGTCTACGTCCCGCCGCGCCCTTCCCTTTTTAACAATTCCGCCACCCGCGTTGCCGGCATTTATCGAGGCTTCGCGCTGCCTGTCCGGATCATGTGCCCATGATCCGCTCTCCTGTTGTCGTCGTGTTTGTCACTTTAGTGGCCTGTTCGTCCGCCGCGCTGGCCGCGTCCGGGCGCTACACGGTGACTGCGCCCGTTCCGAATGCTTCCCAGCGGGACATTCTCAGCGTCGTCACGGAAACGCGCTTCAACACGGGTGTGCAGACGGTGGGTGATGCGATTCGGTCGCTCCTGGAGCCGTCCGGCTACGTCCTTTCCGACGCCGGCGCCGATCCCGCACTTCCCATCCTGATGGATCTCCCGTTGCCGGCGATTCATCGCCGCCTGGGGCCGATCCGACTGGACCAGGCGCTGGCCACGCTCGCCGGCGACGCATGGCGCCCTGTGTTTGACCCGGTGCATCGCTGGGTGAGTTTTGAGTTACGCCCCGAGTTCCGCTTCAACCCCGTCGCTTCTGGCAATCCTCCCCCCTCCGCTCCGGAGGTCTTTGCTGACGCACCGGTAGCCGCGCCCCTTTCCCCAGCTTCTCCGGCAGCGATGCCGGATTCCGTGTCGGATGCCGCTACCGGTGCGCAGTCTTTTTCCGAAAGCGCACCCCCGCCTTTACCTCGTAACGCGCAACTCTCCGATCTGGTTTCCCCAGATTTCCGTGGCCTCCCGCTGCAAATCGCCTTGGAAGCGATTCTGCCGGGCTGGCGCGTCGATCTGTTCTTGCTGGATCCGACCCGTGCGGAGTCGACGGTCGATCTGACAGGTGAGAACACCCTGGTGGAGAACGTCCTCGAGCAGATCGCGGAGCGTTTCGGCCTGACCATCTATCCCTACGCGGATCGGGTTCCCCCGATTCTGGTCGTGACGGACGAGCAATCATGATCCGCTGGGCCGTCATTTCTGTGATGCCGGTTGCACTGGCTGGTTGCACGACCCTCGAACCGCTGGATCCGGCGGAGTCCGTTGCAAGCATCCCGCAGGTACAGGTCACCCCGAGTGCGCCGAAGACCTTCCTCCGCGTGGTCACGCCCGAGCGCAAAACCAGTGAGGCACGCGTATCACTGAACCTACCGCACGCCGCATTGGCGGATGCGCTGTCGGACGCGCTGCCGCGACACGCCATCCTGCCGATGGATGCGGGCGTCGATCTGCGCAAACCCATCTCGATTGTGGCCGGTCAGCTGCCCGTCTCCGACTTCCTTCGTTACATCGCCGGCATCACCGGCTACGACGTCACGCTGGATGGGCGAACCATCCGGATCGCGTCGACGTCGGTTAAGACCTGGGATCTGTCCGCGATCGCCACGGCCAACACATCGTCCGCGAGCATCTCGTCGAGCAATGAGTCGTCTTCGTCGGCAAGCGATGGTTCATCGGAGTCGTCGAGCGAAAGCTCAGGTGGTCGATCGACCAAGCTGGAGCTGAGCAATGCCGACGATGCGTTTCAAGTCGCGGTTCAGAACTCGCAACGCATCCTTGGCGTTTCCGAGACTGACAGTGGCGCTGGGGCATCGACCGTTGCAGATGCGACCGGTGAGACATTCCCGCCCGCCTTCCCGGCTGCGCCTGCGCAAGCCAGCTCGGAATCCAACACGCCCTCGGATTTCGCTCCGCGCACGTGGCTGGCTGCGGATCGCCGGCTTGGAACGATTACCGCTGGTGGTCCACCGCAACGTATCCGCGAACTGGATCGCTATCTCTCCGACCTCGCGGATCGAGGACTCCGCCAGATCCATCTGTCGCTGATCGTCGTGGACGTGACCTGGTCGAACTCGGTCGCCCAAGGGCTCGACTGGTCTGCCGTGTTCAATGATGGCCGTTCCAGCGTGACGCTGAATTCCAGCGCACGCTCCGCGATCGCGGACTCCGGAACCTGGGCCGTCACCGGGTCGTTGGTTTCCGGGACCAAATGGACCCTGAATATCCTCACTGAACTGCTCGCGAAAAACGCGCGCAGCTACGACATCACGCGCGGCAGCATCACGCTGCTGAACGGCGGCAGTGCCTACATCAACGTGGGTGAAGAATTTTCCTATGTCGCGGACATCGAGGCGCTGGCCGATCTGAACGGCAATGTGACCGAGACCGCGACGTTGGGTCGATTGAGTGTCGGCACGAAGTTCCTGGTATCGGCCCGCACCACCCGCAACGACCGCATCCTGATCGACCTCGCACCGGAACTGTCGAGCGTTACCCGCTTCGACACCCTGACCAGCGGATCGCAGACCTTCCAGAGTCCGGTGGTCGGTCCCGCGCTGACCGCTACCCAGGTCATCTCCCGCTCCGGTCGGCCTGTTTACGTCGGCGGCGTGACCTCCGATCGCGTTGCCCGTGCTCTCAAGCAGCTGCCCTTGGCACCAGACAATCCGCTCAACCGGGTTCTCGGATCGTCACTCGATGAACAGAGTCATCGTGAGTTGCTGTTCATCATCACGCCCACGGAATTGGCGACATGAGCGGCTCGAACTGGCTGCTGAATCAGCCGATCCACATCGACGGCCAGCCGGGATTTCTGCTGGCTGATGTCGTTTCCGACGAGGTCGGTGATGATGGTCTGACCCTGACGCAGGCCCTGAATGCGCCGCTGTCTTGGGTGTCGGAAGACCAGGTGGCCGAAGCACGCGCGGAGGCGCCCGACGTGCCCGTATTCGGCCTGTGGCAAACCGTATTTCATAGCGGTCTGATCCGTGCCGTTGAAGATGGCACCTGGATCGTGTGGACCGATTTCGTCCGGCAAGACGGCTACTACGTCGCGGTCGCCGCCGGCACTTGGCGCAGCGGTCGTCTTAACGCCGGCAGGTCAGTGGGCCTGGATCGTGTCTCGATCGAGACCGCGATGGTGCTCGAACCGGTCGATATCGTCTTTCCCCCCACACCCGTCCTGCTACCCGAAGAAGCCGTTGTCGCGCTGCGACGTCGCTGGCACCGGATCATCGTCCGGCACGCTCTGCCTGCCGCTGTCCTGACCGTCGGCCTGGTGGCTACCTGGCTCTCCGACACCTGGGGTGCGGCCACGGCACGCGATGACTTGTCTGCCGTTCAGATCGAGATCAGTCAGTACGAGGCCGAACGGGATCGGTTGTTGGGGTCCCGTATTCCGGACTACGCACCCGGCGAAAAGGACCGCATCGCGCACAACGTGCGCGTCATCCGGGGACTGGCCTACCTCGCGGATGGCCAGATCGTCTCTCTGACGATCACGGCTCAGCGATTGGCGGCCGCACAGGGAGCTGCCGTCATGACTCTTCGTCCTCAGGATGTCGGGTCGTATCTTCCCCTGGTGCTCCGCTATGCGGATCACGCCTTGCCGAGCGTCGACGGCGCTACCCAGCTCAGCTGGAGTGCGTCGCCATGAACCGGGTTACGACGCAACGCCTCATCGAGATCACGGAATCTCGCACCTGGCTGGTCTCCGTCCCGCTGCTGGTCATTGGGCTCGTCGCCTGGTCCAGCACCTGGCACACCCAGGCTATCGCCGCTCGTTCTGCCCTTGCCGCCGCGCATCAGCAGCGGGATCGACTGATGGCACAGGCTGCCACGTTGCAGGCGCAGGCGCCGTTGCGGCCCGCGTATCAGGCTTGGAACGAGCTGCGGCTACTCGCCGATCGTCATGCCACGAGGGTCGTTGCGGCGACTGAGACAGAGTTCGAGCCGTTCTGGTCGGGCGGCACCGCGCCGGCCTGGAAAGGCGCGCTACTCGGCAAGACGGGGGATGTCACGGCAACCCTGCTCGCCATCGAACCGATGTGGGACCGCTATCGCCCGCTGGCGATGCACGTCAAAGGTGACGAGGCGACGGCGCTGATCGGTGTGTTCGGCTCGGCACCGGAGGGAACGAAATGAACCTGCACGCTTCCCTCGCTCTGGCCGGCGACACCCTTCTCGATGCACTGCACCTCGTCGCGACCAGCGTCGTTTTACTGCTGGTCGGTTGGGCATGGATGGATTGGGCGGATCTGGTCCGTACCGCTGCGCTTGTCCGTCTCCTGGATCAGGACGCCATTCGGGATCTGCTTTCGCTGCTGGGCCTCATCGTGTTGACGACCGCATCCGTGCTTGGTTCGCGTGATTCGTTGCAGCGCTCGAAGGTACTTTCGCGCTGGCGCTCCTCGATCCATTCCCAGCGGGAGATGTCCATCCCATGAAGCGCCTGGTTTTGATTCCACTGCTGGTGCTGAGTGCCCACTCATGGGCCGAGGATCCGATACGCGAACGACTTGAGGAACAGATTCAGTCCGCTGCGCTCGCGGAGACTGAACGCAACGATTCCTTGAAAGCCGCCGAGTATGCAGCGCGGTTGCTGGAGTTGCAGGCCCGTGCCGCGACCGCTTTGCGTCGCTGTTCCGATCTGGGCGTACCTTGCGGTTTGGAAGTCACAACGCCGACGTTGCCACCAATGGATGAGTCAGAGGTCGACGTCGACGCCGCTACCCCTGCGACGCCTACGCCGGCGAGTTCGGTACAAGCCGTGGACGCACCGGCTCCTTCCGTATCACCGATGGCCTATGCGGCGCCGACTCCAACCGTGACGGCCTTGTCGCTCCCACGTTTGGTTGGCGTCATCGGGGAGCGCGCTCAATTCGATGACCTTGGCGACATCATCGAGGCACGTGCTGGCGAGGCCTTGCCGTCGGGATGGGTCGTCAAGTCCATCTCATTGCGCGGTAGCGACCTGGCGGGGCCAGACGGAGAAACCCGTCGGCTGGTTCTTCGCTGGGGCGACAACCCGTCACCAGCAGGGCCTCGCGCGCCGGCTACTCCGCAAACGGGTAACGCATTGCCCTACCTGCCACCGGTGTTGCCGGGGTGGCCGCAATGAGCCGGGTTCGATCTTCGACTTCGGTACCGCCCAGCGCCCATCTGCAGGACATCTGGAAACAGACCCTGGAGGCACTGATTCAGGCCGGGGCACTGCCGCGTACCGAAGCCTCCACCCCCTGTCCGTCCGTCGGCGACATGCACGACCGGCTCCTGCAGGACAGCACCAACCCGGAGCTGGTCACGGGTGTGTTGGCAAACGTCCTGGGTTGGTCGATCTACGATCCGAACGTCCATGGGGTGCCTGTCACAAAAGACGCCGGCTGGTCGTTTTCGGCGGATGGCGTGCTGTTCGTTGAGGATCCTTTTGATCCGAGGTGGGCCAACCCCGATGCAGTTCTTGGCACGCACGCGAAGGCGTTCCGTGCATTGGGGCTGATTTCCACCGTCCGCCCGATGGTCGAGGACGAAGAGGCTGCGAAGGCACAGACCGAGGAAATGGTCACCGAATGGCTGAAGAATGCGGCCAGTAAGGGACATACCGACCTTTCGTTTGAACCCCATAACGAGCACGTCGCCCGGCTGTATGCAACCGTCGACGGGCAGCGAACCCTGGCGCTTGAATATCCCCTGGTTCCAGACGACGGCCGCCCACCGTTTCTCCTGGTCGCCAACACCTTGATGCGGATGGCAGGTTGCCACCCTGGCCACTATCAGCGCGCGGTGGACGGCTCCCTCTCGATCGTCAACGGACGTCGCATCGAGGTACGCCTCGCCATGCGTCCGGTATCGATCTTCGGGCAGCTATGGCCCGCGCTGTTCGCGCGGCTTCTTGGCGCCGGTGCGCCGGCACAAAACCTCGATGCGATCGGTTTGCCGCCGAACGACCTGGTGTCGCTGAAACGTCTGGCTTCCCGCCGCCACGGGTTGTTGCTGATCACGGGGCCGACGGGCTCCGGCAAGACAACCACGCTGTATGCCCTGTTGCGATGGATTCAGGAGACCTTTCCCGGTCGTCACATCCAGACACTCGAAGATCCCGTTGAGCAGTTCATTCCGGGGATCACCCAGACCGAGATCAATGAAGCCGCGGGCCTCGGATGGGAGGCAGGACTGCGCTCCCTGATGCGCACCAACCCCGACGTGATTCTGATCGGTGAAATCCGCGACGCCGTTACCGCCGAACATGCGATGCGCCTGGCGCTGACCGGCCATCTGGTATTGGCCACGCTCCATACGAATACGGCGCTGGAGACGATCGACCGGCTTCTGGATCTCGGGGTGAGCCGGCATCTGATCATGACGCACCTGCTTGGCGCCTACGCGCAACGCCTGCTCCGCCGCGTCTGTCCCTCGTGCTCGACGCCGTTCGATCTCAACGCCGATCGCGAGGCGATGTTCGAGTACGGGAATCTGTATCGGCGTCCGTCCGCGAGCGACGGGTTTCGGATCGCTGGTGACGGCTGCGACAAGTGTGGCGCTGGCTACAAGGGGCGACTTCTCGTCTCTGAACTTGCCGTCATCAACCAAGCCACCGTTGAAGCCATTCAGGCCGACAAATCGCTGCGTGTGATCGCGCAGGCGCGCCGGGAGAAAGGTGCATCGGATCTCTGGATCAACGGCTTCGAGCTCTGCCGTCACGGGCACACGGCTTTGGATGAAGTCGCGAACGTGCTCGGCCCCTATTCCGCCTATGGGCGGACATTTACCGAAGGCCGCGAGAGCCGCCTTGCTTGACCTCATCTTTCCCAGAAGGAGTACACCCGTGAAACGACAAATGAAACGTCAAATCCGTCTGTCCAAGCGCCAGTCCGGCTACACCATCGTCGAGATGACGCTGGTGGCGATCGGCCTCGCAATCATCATTGGAGGCATCGTCGGTGCGGGCATCGGTGTCATCAATCAGTCCGAGAACACGGTCGCCCAGACCCAGCTCGGCAACCGGATTCCCCAGGGAGTCTCGGCCTACTGGGCGGCCGCCAAGACCCTTTCTGGAGTGACGGCGGCCGGGTTGAGTGATTCGACCGACACCGCCTGGGGCGATACGTGGTCCGTGAGTGCCACCGGTGCGCGGACGGTGACGATCGCCTATCCCCTGACGAGCGCGGATGACGCTGACGTCGACGGCCCCAAATTGGTGCTGTTCCTGACGGACATGTTCACCACATCGCCGGTCAGCGCGGCGTCCTACAACGCCACGACCGACACGTTGTCGGTGACCTACACGTTGTAACGCTAGTCGGGTTCCAGGCGTGAACGTTCGGTATTGGCGTGTTTTGGTGGCGACCCGCACGGGAGCCACCAAAAGACTGAGTGTGCGGGCTGATAGTGCTGAGCAGGCCCGCGCACTCAGCGGGGAGCGCCCGGAGAAAATCCTGCGGGCGACACCCGACTGGTGGCGGATGGCGAATGAGGCACGCCCGAATTTGCGTGTTCAGGGGCTGGTGCTCACGCAGTTGGCGGCGTTGGTAACCAGCAGTGGTGGGTTCGCCCGGGTACCCGAGCTGATTCGTGCTCACAGTTCCCTTAGAAGGCAGTTCGACAGCTGCGGTTGGTCGACCAATCAACCGCTGTCAGGGTTGATCGAGGCATTGGGTTTCGACCCCGTCATCTCCCCGATGGTGAAGGCCGGGGAAGCCTCCGGTCGTCTCTCAGAGATGTTGGAGGAAGCCGCCGACTATCTGTCGCTGGCTGCGGATCAGAAGAAATCGAACATGGGGCATCTGGTCATGGCCATGGTGCTGCTCGTGGGCGCGATCGTCGGTCTGCTCCAGACCCCAGACATGATCGGTAAACGTATCGATCAGGTGCTTCGGATACAGCACGCTCTGGGCGTGTTGGAGCCCAGTTCGGCGACGAAGATCCTGATCTGGCTCCGAGATGGTGGCGACGATCTTTTGCGGGTCGTTCTGATCGTCCTTCTTGCGGTAATCGTGGTGCTCTGGCTTCGCGCTGACGCCTGGTCGGATCACCCGACCTGGGCGCGACTGGTTTCACCGATTCAATCGCTGCGTCGACCGAAGCGAAGCGCGAATCTCCTCACCGTCCTGCGCCCCCTGTACGCGGCCGGTGTGAAGCCTGAACAGATGATGCCGATTGTTCGCCGCACGCTGGGAGCGGCGGCGGCTCCCCTGACGGCAGAGATGCGGCGCGGGTATTCACTATCCGCCGCCATCGAAAAAACCACATTCTGGTGGTCGCGCACCCTCGTGCAATCGATCCAAGGTTTCGAGTCCGCGACACCGGATAGCCGTGAACGGCTTTTGCGGACACTGGTTCGGGCGCTCAACGAGGAAGATCGTGTGCGGTCCGCTCGGCTCGCCATGGGCCTATATGGCGCCGGGATGGTCTCGTCACTGGGCATGGTGATGCTCCTCGCTTTCGGTTACCTCCTACCGATGTCGGGTGCCGGAAGATGACCGAACTTCGCCAACGCGGGTTTACCTTGGTGGAGTTGGCCCTTGTCTTGGGCGCCATCGTCTCGCTGATATCTATCGGCTCGAGCTGGCAGGCCCGTGAAGAGAGCGCCAAGGTGCGATCGACCGTCGCCGCGTTGAGCTATCTGGTCAGCGCGGCGGACGACTATTGGCTCAGCGCCGGCCCTCTTGCCGGTTGGAACGCGCCCAGCGTCATCGGGATTACCGATTTCGCAACCGATCCTTGGGGTGGGAATTACGAAATTGCGGTGAGGAATCGATTTCGTCACGCGCGCGCCGTGATCCCGATTGAGCTGACCGTTCCGAGCCTCACCGGCAGGGGTGGTGTTCTGGTTTCGAGTGCATCGACGAATGGCCAGACCACGCTAACCGCCAGTTCATCGTTTCACGGTTCACGGTCGTACCTTGGCTCTGTGGTCGACTCTCGACAGCTCTACGAAGAATCCCCGCGATGGTGATCTCCATCAGTCGTAAACAGCGCGGTTTCACGTTGCTGGAGTTGATGGCCTCCATGATGGTTGCGTCCGTACTACTAGGCGGTTGGTACGGTGCTAACGCTCTGTCTGAGGTTGCCGAAATCGATCGCCAGATTCAGAGCGTGACCGCCGAACAGATGCGATACATCGCCCAGGCCGCTCAGTCCTACACCCTGGACAACGCCGGTGCGTGGCCTGACGAAGGAAACAGCTGCGCTGGCGCGGTGGCCACGCTGGATGCCGACGGATACATCACCAGCTTCATCTCCGCGTCCCCCACTGGGGCCTCGTACTCGACGAGTTGCACCACGGGAAATAGCGGGACGTTCACGGTCTCGGTCGATGCCGGCGACTCCACCAGTGCGTCCGTAATCGCCAACACCCTGCCCGCTTCGTCGACGTCAGGCTCGACCGTGTCGGGCGCCTGGCCGTTTCCCGCCGCGATTCCGGCGCTGGACGCTTTCCTGGCACGTGATGGGTCAACAGGCGAGATGACCGCGAATCTCGATATGGGCGGCAACTCGATCGTGAATCCGGAGGACGTGGTGACTCAGACCGGCCAGTCACTCGCCGAGGCGGTGACCTTCGCGACCGAGGTGACCCCTGGCGAGGTGGTCACGAAACCCGATTGCCCCAGCGGTACCTCTGCGTCCGTCTGGGCGGGTTTCCGCCGCGCTTCCCTACCGTCCGCCGGCGCGATCTACGGCATGGACGTGACGGTGACCGATCTCGGTACCCAATGGCAGTTTGATCCGGTCATGACCGGCGCCGGCGGGGTTGAGGCCGTCAACAGTACCTACGTGCGCATGACGGTGATTGCGAAATGTTCCTAACCACGACTGGAGAGTCGCCATGAATCGACAACTTCTGCTTGCCTTGCTTCTGCTCAGTATCGGTTCCCCCAGCTTCGCAGCGTCCGATGGGTTGTTGGCCGAACAGCCCGGCTGGGAGGCGTGTTTCGAGCAGAACCTGACCCTTCGGGAATGCGCCGCGCAGAGACGCGGCGTAGGCCAGAACGGCGGTGTCGCCGAACGGTCTGCGACGGCAAACGCTGCTCGGCAGTTCACGCCGGCTGGGTTCACCAGCGGCCAGGTCAACACCATCAACCAGATGATTGGTGGCCATAGCACGGTGCAGAACGCATGGGCATACGCACAGGATGGGCGGAATCGCGCCATCAATGCGCAGAATCGCGCTGATAGCGCGTACTCAATCGGTGTGGATGGCCGGAGTCGTGCGATCAACGCCCAGAGCACGGCCAACGATGGGCGGTCTCGTGCCATCAATGCGCAGAACCGTGCGGACCAGGCGGCGTCCTGGACGTACTACGGGGCCGGTCAGAACTATTTCCAACCAGCCTGGGGATGCCCGCCCGGCTTCACCAATCAGGCGTGGGATGGCAGCTTCGCCAGATGCGTCCGGTAATGGGCGGAGCTCCAAGCTGAACACCATCACCGACATCGACCTCAATAGGGACGTGGCCGTCGTCACGACCGCAGAGGGCACTGTCACGGCTATTCGATATTCAGCACCGGAAGGGTCCGTTTACCGGGACTGGTATCAACGCCTGATGCCGTCTGAGCAGAGCAATTCAGGAGATCAGGACTTCACCGTAGATCTGGGTGATCAGCGCTGGCGTGCGTGTGTCTATGGCCATCACCACGGACGATCGGCTTCTTTACGTGCTCTACCGACCACCATGCCGGAGCTTCAAAGCCTTGGCTTCGAAGAGGATCAGCTGCTCTCGCTTTGCTCCGGTACCGGCCTCGTTCTCTTCGCCGGTCCAACCGGTGCCGGCAAGTCCTCGACGATGGCGGCGGTGATTCGGTCACAGCTTGCACGGGGCTGTTTGGGCAAAACCATCACCATCGAACACCCGATCGAGTACGATCACGGGGATCCGTTGATCCATCAGAGGGAAGTCGGCACACATGTCGATTCCTTCGCCGAGGGTGTGCGTAACGCCTTACGGCAGTTTCCCAAAACGATCGTCATTGGCGAGATCAGGGAACCCGAAGCCGCTGCGGCCGCGATCGACGCCGGGTTGAGTGGCCATCGCGTGTTGGCCACCATCCATGCAGACTCGGTCCGCCAGGCGATTGAGCGGATGTGGGATCGCCTGGACGACCAAGGGGATGAAATGCTGCCCGGCGCCCTTCAGGGCGTCGTTGCGCAGCATCTTGTTCGAACGCCTGCCGGAGCGCTTCCGGTCTGGGAATCGCTGGCCATCGATGATGAGTGCCGCGCCGTCCTCTCGCGAGGCGCGGAGGCAATCAATCAGTTGGGCTATCACCAGACTCGGCAACGGCGACCGATGCTCCACGAATGCGCACGGCAATTGATGCGTGACGGGGTCGCCACCGAGCTTTTGAGTCAGTGGCTATGAGGCTGCCACGTCGTTGGGCGTTGACGACGGTCGGGGTCATTGTCGCTGCCGCTCTTGTGGTCATCGTCATTTGGCGCGCAGCTCCCATGGAAGGCCCGGGAGTCTCTGGGACCCAGACCGCGCTGATCGATGCCATCACCGCACCGCCAAACACTGCTCCCGCAGCAGCGATTCCCGCTTCGGAAAACACGCCGATAGCTGCGAACCCCGTCGTTCCAAGTGACACGGTTGCGCCTACAAACAATGACTTGCCGAGCACTCTTCAAGCGAACATTGATCTGGTCGCTCGGTCGGTTGAACAGTTGGATACAGCCCATCGGCTAAGCATTTCCTCGATCCGCGATGAAACAGTCTCTCTGGCGGAGGACGTTCAGCGGACTCGACAGGCCCAAGTCGATCTCGGTGAACGAGTCAGTGGAATAGAAAGCAGCCTGGCCCTGCTTCACGAGGAAGTCCGTCAGGTTCGTGACGCACTTTCCGCACAGCGTTCAGCTGCGAAGGTGCGGCAGCAACAGCCATCTCCGGAGCGCCCCCAATGGGTACGAACGTGGGGTGGCGAAAAAATGGCTGGGTTTCAGGTCGGTGCCTTTTCGGTCGGGGACCAGATTGGTGAGTGGAAGATCAGCGATATCGACGTCGACCAGCAACGCGTCACTGTCGTTTCGCTACGCGATCCCCATCGCGAACTTTCACTCACCCCCACTTCGACCGATCAATGATCAATGCGATTCCTCTTTGTTTGCTGCTTCGCAGTCACCATGGCCGGGTGCGCCTCGTTCGAGCGTCCCACACCGGACGCGGTCTCGCCGCGAATCATCGACACGCCGAAGGCGCTGGCAACACAGACTTTGCGTTGCGCTCGAATTCTCACGGATCTCACGATCCCATGGGGCGAACGTCGGTTTTATCGTTGTGCGAGGAGCGAAGCAGCGGTCCCGGAGGAGCTGGTGCCCGATCAACTGAGATGGCGGCAGACGGTGTCCATCAATGTCCCAAGACCGTTGCGGTTCGAGGTGGGCTTTGCTTCCGGGTCGTCCGACCTCTCGCCGGAGGCCTCCGCAAGCATCAATGGGCAATTCGAGGGGATCAGGAAAGCGAGTCGCATCTTCCTGCAAGCGATGACGGATGCCAGCGGATCTCGCGAACTGAACGAAAGGATCGCCCTGCAGCGGGCGCGAGCCGTCGAACAGGCGTTAACACGATTGGGAACTCCGCCAAGCCGCATCACTTGGCTTCCGCACAAGACGACCAAAAACCAGCGTGCGGTGTCGATCACCGTTTGGCAGGAACGCGGCTCTTCTTCGTTCTGACCGCGCTGCTGGTTCTGCCGTTTACCGCTGGCGCCACTCCTGCCATCGAGGGCACCACACCCATCGATACCCGAACCGTCGACGTCCAGGTCCAGGCAGAACAGTGGAACCTGACTTCGGAAGATTGGGTTCGTTACGAAGAAATCATGGCTGGGCCACGTGGCACCTGGTCGCCTGGCCTCGATCCCGTCACGGCGTTGGGCATCCATGCACGCGACGACGCTGAGCGCACCCGCTACGCGAAGATTCTCGCGCGGATCGAGCACCAGCGGCTGGAACAGGAACTGGCCTTCGAACGAGCGTATGGCGATGCGTTCTCGGCGATGTACGGCGACGCGATCACCCATGAAGGAACCGCCGTCCAGGCGTCGGGGTGGCGCTGGTACGGTCGCCTCGGCATCGACGATGCGGCCTTTCGCCTTGTTCTCGGGTCGGCCAAACGGATAGGCACGCCGCTCGAAGTCTTCTTGAGCGGTGCATCCGACGACCAGGCCTACCGGGAATGGGCCGCGACGCAACAGATTCCGCTGTCGCTGGTTCAGTCACGGCAGATCGTCCTGCAACACGATCGTTCCGGTCATCTTCCTGGACTGTACGGAAATCTTGGGGGCTCCTGGATTCGGCTCGATCCATTGAGCGGTGCCCCGGAACATGAATAAGCGAGGAAACCCGGCGCCGGCACACGCCGCGTTTCAGCCGTGGGTCACATTGGCTTGCCAGACACTTGGAGTCCAAGGTGTCGCCTCCGATTCGGAGGCGTTTTGGGATGTCTTTGAGCACTTGGTGCTCAGTACGGCGGAGCCTCGGATGGATATCGGATTCGAAGCGGCTTTGGCGCTGCTCGATAAGCCTGACGATGAACGACGGAAACACGGTGTCGCGCGTATCGCCGCGCACTTCGACACTGATCCGTTGCTCTCCACGCTGGCGATCTATGCCAGCCAACGGCTTGCTCATGGCGATTAAGCACCGCCTCTGGGCGGCAGTCCTGTTGGTGGCATGGATGCAGAGCCCTGCTGCCGGGAGTGATTCTGCGTCCGCGTTCGTTCACGCCGGCGACGAGTTTCGTGTCGCGCCCGCCCTGCTCTACGCGATCGCTTTGGTGGAGTCCGGGCGCCAGACCGCTGAAGGCCTCCGACCCTGGCCCTGGACTTTGAACGTCGCTGGAACGGGCCACTACTACCCAAGTCGGCAAGCGGCCTGGCTGGCGCTGCGGTCATTCCTCAAATCGGGTGAAGACAACGTCGATATCGGTCCCATGCAGGTGTCCTGGCTATGGCATCGGGACCGGCTTGGTAGTGCTTGGCTGGCGCTCGACCCCACCCACAACGTGCGGGTCGGCGCCTGGGTGCTCGCTAACGCGGTTCGCGCGGAGAACGACATCTGGTCGGGCGTCGGGCGCTATCACAGTGGCAAAGCTGATCGTCAGCGTCGGTACCGGGAGCGGGTCGCCGAAACCTTACGCCGCCTCGTTCGGGATGCCCGCTCGTGAAGACCTATCGCATCGAGGCCTTGCTACGTCCGCCCGAGGAACTGCTTAGCGCGGTGACCAGTGTGTCTGCCGCCGTACTCATGTTGTGGGCACCGGATGTCCTGCTGCTGACACCCTCTGTCGCTTGGGCGAGTGCCGGCCTACTTCTGGTGTTGGCCATCTGGCGATTTCGCGACGGCATGACCGTCATTCGATACCAGCGCGGCCTGTTGCGTATGCCGCGCTTCACGATGCCGAGCGCAACAGTGCCGGTGAACGATCGCTACCTGTATCTCGGTCGCGGCTTCGCCTGGGATCGGCTGCATACCCAGCGCCTGCGCGATGCTCGCCGTGACGCACGCCTTTATCTGGCACCTGGCGCCTTCTGGCAGTGGGCACGAAGGGTGGAGATCGCCTGGCGTGGCAAGGGGCCTGCTCTTGCCCTGGTGGCCTGGTTGGTCTCCCGCGACGTGCCCTGGAACCCGGTTCGGCCTTATCCGCCTATCGGCGGCAAACCGGAACTCCACGGCGTCGGTCTGCTCGATGAGTCCGACATCTATCTGCCGATGTCGGAACGGGTCGGTCACGTCCTCGTGCTGGGCACCACCCGCGTCGGCAAGAGCCAGCTCGCGAAGCTCCTGGTCACCCAGGATATCCGCGCCGGCGGCTGCACAATCGTCATGGATCCGAAAGGCGATGCGGACCTCGCCACGACGACCATCTACGAAGGCCTTCGCGCCGGTCGTCCGGTGTACTTCTTCCATCTGGGTTATCCGGACGTCTCCTGCCGTTACAACGCGATCGGCCACTTCCAGCGAATCACCGAGGTGGCCACCCGCCTGACCGACCCGATGCCGAGCGCCGGCAACGCGGCCGCGTTCAAGGAATTCGGCTGGCGCTTCGTCAACATCATCGCGCAGGCCCTGGTCGCGCTCGCCGAGCGCCCCACCTATCAGCTGATCCGCCGGCACATCTCCAACATCGAACCGCTGTTCGTGCGATACGCACGGTCGTATCTGGTGGAGCATGGAACCGATGGCTGGGAAGCGTCGGTCGTAACCATCGAGCGAGCGTTGCAGGACGGCAAAGGCAAGCCCCGCGAGTTGCAGGGGCGCGCCAACGGCACCGTGGCCCTGCTGATGTACATCCAGCGGCAGGAGATCTACGACCCGGTACTCGATGGCCTGATCACGGCGGTGCGCTACGACCGCACCTACTTCGACAAGATTGTGTCGAGCCTTGGGCCGTTGCTGGAAAAGCTGACCACGGGCCGGATCGGCGAGCTCATCTCTCCGAACTACGAGGACATCGGAGACGATCGCCCGCTGCTGGATTGGAAGACCGCGATACGCCAGGGCGCCACGGTCTACATCGGCCTCGACTGCCTTTCCGATGCCGTCGTCGGTGGCGCAGTGGGCGCCTCGATGTTCGCCGATCTGACCTCGGTCGCCGGCGACTTCTACAAGCATGGCCTGGACCACGGCCTGCCGGATATCGGTCTGCCGGCGACCCGGATGCGGGTACGCATCCATGGTGATGAGTTCAACGAGCTCGTCGGGGATCAGTTCATCCCGATGGTCAACAAGGCCGGTGGCGCCGGCTTCGAGATCGTTGCCTACACCCAGACGGCGGATGACATCCTCGCCGGCATCGGTGACCAAGCCAAAGCCGGTCAGATCGTCGGCAACTTCAACACGCTGATCATGCTGCGCGTGAAGACACAGGAGACCGCCGAGTTCCTGACCAACCTGGTGCCCGAGGTCGAAGTCGACAAACTCACCACGCGAACGACCGCCCAGGACAATCCGAGCCCGGAAACCGGCGTGGACTTCACCTCCGGCGTGATGGGCCAGGTCGGTCAGGAGGATGTGGCGGCGGTCGCGGCCTACGACCTCACTCAGCTTCCCAAGGGCCAGGCCTTCGCGCTCCTCGAGGGCGGCAAGCTGACCAAGCTCCGCTTCCCGCTGGTCGAATCCGACGCCGATCTGCCGGACAACTTCCAGGCCGTTACGCGAGACATGAAGGCGCGATATCGCACGGGCGAGGATTGGTACGACGATCCTTGGCGGCGTGAAGCGCCATGGGCGGTGGCAGCATGAGCACGGCACGTCCGCAAACAGCCAAACGCCCCGGTTTGATCGTTAGCTTGATCGGCGGCGTGATACGCCTTCCTACCGTTCTGATTCTCACCTTGGTGGCGTCGTTACTGCTCAGCATCCTGACTGAGCTCCTTGGGATCGCCTTCGAGTGGTGGGACGAGCCGGGAGCGACCCATAGCGTGAGCATGCTTGCGACCGAGCTCGGTTGGCTGCATCGCGACTTTCAGGATGCCGTGGGCGATCCGGCCGGACTGGCGAAAGCGATCGCCGGCTCGCTGCACCGCGGATTGTTCTACTGGAACGGCGTCGATCACGGCGCCGTGTCCGAAGTGCCCACTCAAGGTATCAGCGCCTACCTGGTCGCCGCGATCGTGGTGGTGCAGATCTTCGCGGCACGCCTTTCCGTGATGGTGCTCTCGCTGCCCGCTTTCGCGGTCTTCGCGCTGGTCGCCTTCGTCGACGGCCTGGTGGCTCGGCAGTTGCGCCGTTGGGGTGGCGCCAACGAGAAGGCCTTCGTTTACCACCACGTCAAACGCTGGGTGAACCCGATGCTGGTTCTGCCCATCGCGATCTATCTCTCCCTGCCCGTCAGCGTGCATCCGAACTTCATCGTGATGCCTTTCGTTCTGATCTTCGCGCTGGCGATCTGGGGTACGACCGCGACCTTCAAACAGCACCTCTGAGATGCCCATGAAAGTCTTTCTTCACCTGCTGGTCCTTGGTGCCGTTGGTTTCGGCTCGACAGCCACCCTCGCTTCACCGACTGACCAGACGGTCCATGCGGAAACGGAAGATGAAGTTCTCGCCCGTGTCCTGCACGAACTGGAGGCCATCGATCACCTGATCGTCGACGCCTCGAATCGAGCCGATGAAGGCGCGGTCAGCCAGCTGGACTACCCGGCACTCCGGCATGACCTGCGGACCATTCGGCTCGGCATCGAGGAATTTCTGCTCGTGCCGCGCAACCGCATCCGGGCAATCCCGCCTTTGCGTGGCGTCTACCGATGAGCGATCCCGTCGCCGCCTTCGAGGCCGTCGCCGGCGTACCCGTTTCCACGCTCGGCAATGCCATCTCCGCCCTTCTGTTGACGGTCGTAGGGGTCTGGGTCGCATCGACCATCAAGGGGCTTTACGCGCTGTTCGCCGACCAGCGCCTCGAACCCATCGAATTCAAAGGCGCGTTTCTGCGCGCCTTGTTCCTGCTCTTCACCGCATCCGCGATCGTCTACTCAGTCTGAAGGAGTCCGAAATGTCCCGAATCACCCGCCTCGCCGTTTCCATGTGGCTCGCCCTCTTTGGCCAGATCGGCCATGCCGCCATTCCGAAACCGACGGTGCCGAGCGGCGCCACGGAAACCGACATCCTGTCCGTCTTCGTTGCCTACATGAAGCTGGCGCTGGGCATCGCCGTGATAGCGATCGGGGTTTACGTGTTCGTGATCGTCGCCTCGAAGATCGTGAAGGCCTTCGCCGACTGGCAGAACAACAAGATCGAGGCCGACCGATTCCTGGGAAGCGCGTTCGTCGGTGGCCTGGTCATCGTCATCGTGGGGTTCCTGCTGTACTTCGTCGCGACCTATTGGGTCGTGAACATCGTCATCTGAGCCTCACTGATGAAGGGGCCGGATTTCATTCCATACGCGCTCGATCGGGCACCCCCGGTGTTCATGGGCTGCACGCGCGACGAAATCCAGTTACTGCTCATGATCAGCGGCGGTGCCGGCGTGCTGATCGGTTTCGTCATAACGGTATTCACCGGCGCGTGGCCGGTCTTTCTGGGCGCACCGATCATCTCGATCGGCACAACGCTGACGCTCGGCGCCAAGCTGCTCGCTCGCGCGAAGCGAAACCGGCCGCTTGGTTACCACGTTCAAGTGGCGCGGCTGACGCTGTCCCGATGGATCGGTACCGACCCCGGATTCATTCATCGGGATGGCTGTTGGGATGGGGTCCGCCATGCCTCGTGATCCCGTGATCGATCGCATCGCCCGGTTGCTGCCGTTCGAGGCCGAGAGCGACAACCTACGCGCGTGGATTCGCATCCAGTTTCGCATCATGGCGCTCATGGCTCTGCTTCTGGTTCTGGCCGTTGTGGGATGGATGTCCGCTCAGCAGCGCCTGTTGATCGACATTCCGCCGGACCTGCGTTACGGAGCGACTGTCCGGCCCGGCGAGCACTCCCCGCAGAACGTCTTCTCCACCAGCGCATACTTGTGGCAGTACCTGAACCGCTGGGATGACGGTGAAAAGGACTACTCGGCGCGCATCTTCGAGCTGAGCGCATTCCTGACCCCGCAATGCCACGCATGGCTGGAGAAGGACCAGGTGGAACGCCAGCGAAAGGGTGAGCTGCAGGGACGTCGACGTGTCGCGTCTCCCCCTCCTGGATGGCATTACCGGGACGACCTGGTGGAGATACTCGGTCACGGTGTCTGGCGAATCCATCTCAACATGCAGATCGTCGAGAACGTGGGCCGAACCGAGGTGAAGAACCTGGTGGTTCGATACCCGCTGCGTGTCGTGGCCTATGACGTCGACCGCGACGCCAATCCCTGGGCGCTGGCCATCGATTGTCTGGACGGCGAGGCGCGTGAAGTGCGCCCTGGTGGTGATTCGTGATGCCACGCGCCTTTCATTTGTTCGTGACGGGCCTGTTGCTGGCGGTGGATGTCGCAGCGGACACCCTTACCTACCAAGGCGTGCCGATCGATCTGAATCTGCCGGTCGACGCGGAGCGGATGATCCGGTTGCCGGCGCCAACCGACCTCGGCGAAGGCGACTCCTTTTGGGTCGATGTTCCAAACAGCCTCACCGACGCGGAGCTGCTCACCGACGTCGTCGGTGATGCGGTGTTCTTCAAGGCGTTGACCCTGTTCCCCCGAACCCGCGTCATCCTAGGCTGGGGTACAACCCGACAACCCGTGGTGGTCTACCTGACCGCTGCTGCGAAAGCTGCGATTGAACCCGTCGTCATCGTTCACGAGGCCGAAGCTGCTACCGGACCCGCTGGCATCGAGGGCGTTCCAGAACCCATCGCCCTGACCCGCTGGGCGGCACAGTGGATCTACGCGCCGAAACGGGTAGTCGGCCCGGTTCCGTTCGGAGGACTGCGCACCCACGTCGCGAGCGACCCGACGCGTGAGCTCGTGTATGGCGCGGGCATCGAGGCCACCCCGATCGCGGCGTGGCAAACGAGGCGTTGGCATCTGACGGCGGTTGCGGTGCGCAATCTCACCGGCGATGCGGTGACCTGGGACCACGAGGCATTACGGGGTGATTGGGCCTACGCGACGATTCAGCACGGCTGGTTGGGGCCGGCAGGCTCCGAGTCCGATCAGAGCACCCTCTACCTGGTGTCCGTGCTTCCCTGGCAGAAGGCCCTCGCCGCGTTTGGAGTCGCGCAGCCATGAGCGAGAACAAAGGCCGTAACCCGCTCATTCTGATCGCCTCCATATTGATGGCGGTACTGGTCGTCGGCGTGCTGATGTGGAAGTCCGGCGCACCCGCCTCAGACGGACAGTCAGTTGGAGAAGCAGCAGAGCAGGAAACCGGCTCCGCCGGCGCGGGTTCCGCTGGCGAATCCCCGGACAAGGACTCGACCGTCACCACGCTGATGACTCTGACCGGACAGATCACGGGGTTCCAGGATTCCCTGGACAACGTTCGTCGCGAGATGGCCGAGTTGCAGCAACGCGATCAGCGCCAGCAGCAGCGGATTCAGCAACTCGAAGGCAAGCTGGGGGTGGTTTCCGGAAGTAAGCCGGCCCCCATCGACGTCGACGCCCTGGCGGCCCGTGTGCTGAATCAGTTACAGCGTTCCGAGAGCTCGGATCGTCCACCGGAAGTGCTCACGCCTCCTCCACTGCCCAGGCAGTTGCAGGATCTGATGCCGATTGGCGGTCAGACTGCATCGGCAGACACTTCGGCGGTCGCTGCATCCGTGCCGGACACGTCCTACGAAAATGGCCGGTATCGGCGCTATCAAAGTCAGCAAATCTCGGCGCCCACGGCGTCCTATCACGCCAATCAAACCGACCAGGTGCAATACGTCGGCGCGATCGGCGAACCGGAAGGCGTCCCCTACGCGACCATCCCGGCGTACTCGACGTTACTTGGAGCGACCACCTACACGGCCCTTGTCGGGCGCGTTCCCAAGCGCGACCAGGTGGCCGATCCGATGTCGTTCAAGTTGATCGTCGGACCTGAGAATCTCGCCGCCAATGGCCTGATGATTCCCGGCCTGTCCGGCATGGTGTTTTCCGGCAAGGCGGTTGGTGATTCGACGTTTTCCTGTGTCCGGGGCTTCATCACCGGCGGACTGTTCGTGTTCACGGATGGGGAGATCGTGACCTTCGGTGGCGACAACCGGGTCACGTCGACGGGACTCGCTTCGAGCGGCGTCTCCACGGGCTCGCTCGGCTATCTCTCCGATGCCTACGGCAATCCCTGCCTGCCGGGCGAATACATCTCCAACGCGACGCAGAACCTCACCCTCGCCGCCGGCGCGCAGGGGCTTGCGGCGGTGGCTGGTGGCCTCGCGGACGCCCAGACGACCAAGACCCAATCGGGGGCTACCGGGACAACGACGTCGACGGTCACCGGAGACAGCTTCGACTTCCTGTCCGGGCAGTTTGGTAGCGCCGCGTTTGGTGAGGTAAGCCGATACCTCGCGGAGCACCAATCCGACCAATGGGACGCGGTCTACGTGCCAGCGGGCCAGTGGACGGCAGTTCACATCGAGCAAACCCTGCTGATCGACCGAGGGGCCGGTCGAAAGCTGTTCTACGGCAATGACCGTGAGCGTGGCCATGCGCATCTGGATTAAACGTCTGATCCCCGTCGTTTTGCTGTTGAGCGGGTGTGCCACCCAACCGCCAGAGGTGCTGAGCGAAGGACCGACGATGCGCGAGATCTATCAAGCGACGGTGGGAGGCGCGAACCCGGAACAGTCACCCGAACCGAGTCGCCCTGTTCAAGCCGGGATCACCGACGCCTCGGCCCGTTCTCAAGCGGCGTCGACACGCCAAGGCTGGTACTTCAAGGCACTGCCCAACCCGACGCTGTGCACCCATGTGTTCGCGCACTTCGCCGGAGCACAGCCGGTTCCGCCGTATGACACCTGCTGGAAGATGTACGACAGCACGGTCTGGGCCCGGCCGGGAGAAGTCCGTTGACCGATCCCATTGAGCACGCAACGGCCCGCTATGGTGCCGTTCCCTCAACGCTGGCGTATCGCCTCGGCAAGCTGCTCGGCCTGTATCCGCTCTTTGGCCCGGCGCCCCCGCTCCGTAAACATGGCCCCGGCACATTCGGTGTGACGTCCAACACCCCTTCCTTCGCCGCTCGGATCCCGTGGCGCTGGATAGATCCTGATACTCATCAATTGGTTGGAACGGATTCCTCACGTCGTTTTCTATGCCTGGAACTGCGCCAGTTCGATACCGAGGCCCGGGAGGAAGAAGCTCTGGCTCGGGTCGTCGATCGCATCAAGGCGGCGCTGCAGACCCTGCCAGAGCGTGCCCCACCTTGGACCTTGCAGGTCTATCTGGAAGACGTGCCGGCACGGGCGTTGATCCATGACGTTCGGCAGTACGTAGAGGCCCACAACGGCTCTGCGGACACTGGCGTGGCCGCCGCCTGGTTGTCGCTGTTCGCCAAGCACGTCGAGCGGCTGTCCGCTGGCGACGGCTATTTCGAAGACCCGGCTACGCGGCTGCCCTGGGCTGCGCGCTTTCGCCGCTTACGCGCCGTGCTCTATCGCGCACCCGGTTCCAAACGTTCGGGCGCGGCATCCGCGAGCGATCTCGAACAGGCCTCGGTGCGGATCTGCGAGTCGCTATCGGAAGCCGGTATCGCCACACAACGTATGGATGGCGGAGAACTTCGGGATTGGCTGTATCCCTGGTTCAACGGTGCCGAGGCCTACACCTTCCTTGATGAGACGCCGTACCCGCATGAGGCGGAAGCGAGCGGCAATCTGCCAGCCCACTTCGATCTGGCCGAACTCTGCCTTGGCCGAGGACCAATCCAGTCCGATTCGGAGACAGGCACCTGGACCTGGGGAAACCGCGCCTGGCGCTACCTGCCGCTGGAACCGTCCTTCCACCCGCCGAGGATCGGCCACTGGACCCGCTCTACGGAAGCCGGCCGCGCGGCTCCGTTCGATCGACTGCCCAACGGCAGCATCCTGAATTTCTCGATCGCGTTCCTGCCACAAGATCAGGTGCGGGATGACATGGCCAAGGTGGCCGAACAGGCGTTCGGGGAAACCGCCGAAGCGCGTCTTACCGGCCAGCAGTACGGCGATGCTCAGACCTGGATGGCCCGGGGCCACCACATGCTCGCCACTCAGGTTGGGCTGTACATCCACGGTCGCGATGTCGACGACCTCGATGCCCGGACGGTGTCGGCGGAGTCCGCCGTCGCGGCGGCAGGCTTCTCGACAATGCCCCTCGATGACAACCCGTTGTCACTCGATTACGCCGCCCGCGCCCTACCGGGCTGCTGGGACTGGAAACATGACGCGCGCCATGGCAAGGCCGCGCGTCTCACCTGGGATACGCACCTGGCGGCGCTGCTGCCCGTCTGGGGACGCGCCACCGGATCCGGCAATCCGGGTTCGGTGTTCTGGAATCGCGTCGGCGAGCCGTTCACGTTGGACATTCTCAATTCCGCGGATCGAAGAAAGAACGGCCACCTGTTCCTCTTTGGACCGACCGGCGCCGGCAAGACGGCGACGCTGAACTACATGCTGATGCAGGCCATGGCAGTGCATCGCCCTCGCCTGTTCATCATCACCGCGCTGCCCACGTTTGGACTGCTCGCTGCGTGGTTCGAACGTCACGGCTGCACGGTGAACCACGTCTCGATCACCCCGGATTCGAAAATCTCACTGCCTCCGTTCGCCCAGGCCAAGCGGCTTCGAGAAGCCGCCGATCAAGCGAGCGACGAGGATGGGGGCGATGCGCTGGGCCAGATGGAGCTGGTTGCTCGCTTGATGATCACCGGTGGCGAAGCGGCGGAAGAAGCCAGGATGAGCCGCGCAGATCGCGCACTCATCCAGGAAGCCATCCTCGCGGCCGCACGATCCTCGCAACGCGATGAGGTGCTGACCGAGCATGTCGCGGTGGCCTTGAGCCAGCTAGGAGAGAACGATGCCCAACGTGCTCGCGCTACCGAGATGGCTACTGCGATGCGCCTGTACTGCGAGGGTTTCGCCGGCGAATTATTCAACCGTCCCGGCGAAGCCTGGCCGGACGTCGACGTCACCATCGTCGAGCTGGGCGCGTTGGCCCGCAAGGGCTACGAGGACAAGCTGGCGGTGGCCATGGTGGGCCTGATGAACCGCATCCACGACCGTGTCGAGGCGAATCAATTCGATCCTCGCCAGACGGTGACCCTGGTCGACGAGGCGCATGTCCTGCTGAAGAACGCGCTGCTGGCGCCCTATCTGACCGGCATGGGCGCTATGTGGCGCACGTTCGGGGCCTGGTTGTGGATCGCGACGCAGAACATGCGTCAGTTCCCGGAAAGCACCAAGGAACTGCTGAACCTGCCCGAGTGGTGGATCTGCCTGAACACGGAGCGCGACGACGTCGAGCAGATCCGCAAGTTCAAGGATCTCACCGAGGAACAGACCGCGCTGCTCCTCTCCACACGTAAGGAGCCTGGTCTCTACACCGAGGGCGTCGTAATCGCCCGCGCCGTTTCCGGCCTTTTCCGGGTTGTGCCGCCAGCACTGGCCTTAGCGTTGGCGCAGACCGAGAAGCATGAGAAAGCCGCTCGCGCGGCCCTCCAGCAGGAACACGGCATCAGTGAACTCGATGCCGCCATCCGCATCGCCGAGGCGATGACCCAACACGCAGCCTGAGGACAGCCCGTGACCCACGAGACCGATATCGACATACCGCCGACCCACTCCGTGCTCACGCTCGGTCGCAAGCCGACACAGACCCTGGTGATCGGCCAGGGTGACGAGGCGGTGTACATCACCGTGGTTCGTTCGCGAGGCGATCGGGGGAGCGCAACTGACCTGCGGGTGGTCGCGCCCAGGCACACCAAGGTCGATCGTTTGGAGATCCGCCGCGCCAAGGAAGCAGGGGCACACGCCGAGAATCAGGCGTGACCTCGATGCCAAAACATTCACTCTGGGCCCGAGCTGCGGTGCTGTTCGCATGGGTGCTTCCCGCGTTGGCCATTGCGGGTCCGTCACGGATAGATGTGTTCGTTGAACGGCCTACCTCGTTGCAGAACCAGGTGGCGCTGGAACAGCGCGGTATCGCGGTGCATGTGCATGCACTCGACGCGGTCACACGTCTGCAGCAGGCGATGAGCGAGGGTTTGCCCACTCAATCGGATCAGGCCCAGCAGGAGGTATTTCGACGCCTGCAGGAGCAACCGGACTGGTCGACCCAGATCGGCCAGGCCTGGCAGGGCCGATTGCTGGCCAGCCAGTACCGGTTGACCCGCTTACCCGCTGTCGTCATCGATGGCGATGCGAACCACGTCGTTTACGGAACGCTCGATCCCGGTCGTGCGATCCAGACCTGGCTGCAACGTCGATGAATGCACGTCGTCGAGGGAGGCAAACACGCGCGTTGGTGCTGGTGCTCTCCATTGCCGGCACACCTTCGTTCGCGGGCACCTTCAACACGCTCGACCTGGCAGAGCGGAGCGCCAACGTCGATTGCTTGAATTGGTGCGTGGTCGGAATCTGTTTCTGGTTGGTCTGCACGCCCTTCCCTCCTTCCTGCTCGATTCAAACGACGCCGCAGATCCGCCACAACCTGCCTGACCTGGTCGCGACGGTCTATGAACAACCTGGAGAGACCCCGTGGGATGAACTGCGGGCGACCCTGGGCCAGGCCTCCGATGCCGGCTTGAACGCCATCACCAACGCCCTGCTTGGCGTCGACGCCGGCGGCGGCGGTTACCTCGAGGACTCCGAAGGGCTGAACGGGCCATCGCAAATGCGGTTCAAGGAGGCCTCCGTGATCGGCAACCCGATCGCGTACGCCGCGACGCGAAACAACCGCTTCCTTTGCCGGAGCAAGGCGGAGCCGTTCTTCCCCTATTTCGTGTCCGAGCTTGACGCCCTTGCCTGGCGTTCCGGTCTTCCTGACTCGCTATCGCTTGAAGCCGTTACACCCGGATTGCGGGAGATCGGGCCGGACGTTATTCGAAGCTGGTCCAGCGTGTACCCCCGTTCCGGGTTCATGCACCAGGCGGACGACGCACGCGCCGGCGCCGTGGCGGCCCAGCGCGCGATGGACGTAACGACCCGAACAGGACAGCCCCACATCTACACCCCCTACGGCTGGGACGGTCCCCAGGAAATGGTCTGGGGCGATCGATTCGCGCAAACCCGAGACGATTGCGAAGCGACCGGCGGCAGCTGGGACGAAGTCGCCGACAACGTTTGGCAATGTGCGGAGCAGCGATCGGTTCAGTGGCTACCCGGCTCCGACGAGGACACCGACCAATGGCAGATGATCTCGCCCGTGGACAGCGGCAGATGCGGGCCGTTTGGCGATCCCTCTGATTGGAGCGACCCGAGCTACCAATCCGACGATGGCCGGTACGCCTGGCTGTACTGGCGACCCTATCAATGCTGCATCCCTGGTCCCGGCATCTTCCTGACCAGTGTCCCCACCCCGGAGATATGCCTCCAATGAAGTCGACCTGGCTCGCGGCGCTGCCGATTTGTCTTATTGGTACTGTGGTCGACGCCTCGTCACCACCGGTACTGCGTTCCCCCGCGCAGAGCGCTCTGTACTACGAGATTGGAGCCAATCCGGTTTCGACTTCGGGTTCCGGTTCTACGCGAAACATCACGCTGGGCGGTGGTGGTTCCGGAGGGCTCGGCTACGGCTGTGGCAAGTTCGATCCGAAGGCCTCCGTGCGGCACACGCTCGACAATCTGCGCGACGAACTGGTCCAGGTCCGGGATGACATTGCCGCGAGCATCGCCGGCATCCCCGGTTACATCATCTGCAGGGCGAACTCGCTGGCCTGCCAGATGATGCAGGGATACACGGCCCGAGCGGAGGAACAGGTACGAGTGGCGATCCGCTCGTGCGAGCAGCTCGAACAGCTCGGCCGCGAAGGCGGCGACATCCTCGATGATTGGGTTCGTATCTCGCAGGTTGAGGCCTGGCGGGAACAAGCCAGCCAGGGAAGTTCCGCCAGCCAGGCGAAAAGAACGGTCGACCGGGATGGCGGCAAGCGTGGCGTTGACTGGCTGGGCGGTCGTGCCGGCGGCGAGGGACAGCCCCCGATCCGTCCGATTCGGGATGCCGTTCGCGCGGGATACAACACGCTCCACGAGCGGCAAGCTGCCGACACCAGCGCGTTACCTCGATCGACCAGGTCTCGAATTTCCACGGCCTGGCCTTCGCCGGATCAGGCGGCTCTCTGGGCTGTCTCCGCGCTCGGCGATCAGGCCATACAGACGACCGATGGTGCGCGACCGGAGTCGACACCAGGTGTCGGGCTGCTGCCCAAGGTGCAACCCGAACTGGAGCGCACACGTGACGCACTGACGACCGCGCTGGCGAGCAACACGTATGACCCGGAAACGCTTGCGTCGCTCTCATCGGAAGCGGTTTCTGTCACACCCGATCTGCTCAACGCGATCCGACGCCATCCGATGCGCGACTGGCTGGTGGACCGCATCGCCTCCGACATTGCCCTGTCTCGTGTGGTCGACCAGGCGCTGCTGATCCGGCGGATGCTTTTGACCGCAGCCGATGTCCCGGAGGTGGCCGCGCAGGCGCCGGCAAGAACCAGCGTGCTCGAAGCCGTCGACCGCATCGAGGATGAGGTCGACCGCCTCATGTATGAACGCGAAGCACGTCAGAAGCTCTGGTCGGCGACGCTTGCGACCGTTCTCCGAAGTGGCCAGGAAATGAAGGCGGACACGCTGCCAACACCGTCTGTGCCGGTGACCATGTCACCGGCTAACTAGACAGGGTCGAGACACCTCGGATCATCGTGGGCAGGACTGTTGACGTACCGGCTCACCGGACGAAGCTCCAGGTTCTGACCGTGCGGCCGCAGCAACGAACTCACCACGTCCCCGCTCCCGGTCAGCCAGGTGCTGTAGTCCTTCGGCTCCAGCATCACGGGCATACGTTCGTGCAACCCCTGCATGGAAGCATCGGCCGCGGTAACCACGATCGAGAAGCTGAATAGCTCACCCTCCTGGCCAATCCATCGATCCCATAACCCGGCGAACGCAAGCAGTCCGCCGCCGGCGAGTGTGATTTGGTATGGCTGCTTACCATTGTCGCCAGCCTTCCATTCGTAAAACCCGGTCGCCGGCACCAGGCAGCGACGGTGCCTGAACGAAGCCCGGTACGTGGGCTTCTCGGCAACTGTCTCCGCGCGTGCGTTGATCGTCGAATACTTGGTCTCACCTTCCCGCGACCAATGCGGCACGAGGCCCCAGCGGGCATTCAGCAGATCCCTGCCCCGCCCCTGGTCACGAACGATCGGTACGAACTGCGTCGGCGCGATGTTGTATCGGGGCACAAAGACCGGGTCGATCGCCATGGCCACGTCGAAGAAGTCGACGAGCGCCTGAGCATCGGTCACCAAGTTGTATCGACCGCACATGACTGTTTCCTGTCCGCGTGAACTGAAGTCGTAGCATCCGCTCCTCCTTGCAAACGGAAATACAGGAGGGAGCAATGGAAACCCAAATCATGGCCATGCAGGCCGTCGTCTTCACTTCGTTCTTCATCATGGAGCGCGTCAAACCCGCCCGTCACTACCCGGACGCACCGGGATGGAATTGGTGGTGGGCAGCCGTCCAACTCTACGCAGCCGCATGGACGGCAAGTTATCTCTCCGCCTGGTCCGGACTGCCACTCATATGGCATCCCCTGGATGGACTCAGCGACTGGCAGCAACTCCTGATCGGGTACGCCGTATACAGCTTCGCGGCCTACTGGTGGCACCGCGCCAAGCACCGATTCCACCCGCTTTGGCACTACCTGCACTTCGCCCATCACGCGGCCGCGCACATGGAAACGCGGGTGGCGTTCTGGCGCCACCCCATCGAAATCTTTGCCAATTCAGCAGTGATCGTCATTGTCGCCAGGCTTGGACTGGGCCTCGATGCCACGATTATCTGGTCCGTTCTCGTCATCGAGGGCACGCTCGAATCGTTCCACCACGCAAACGTAAACACGCCCCGCTGGCTGCGCCCGCTGGGCTACGTGGTCCAGATACCGGAACAACACCTGGTGCATCACCAGCGAGGCCTGCACCGGTTCAACTACGCAACTATCACGTTCTGGGACGCGATTTTCGGCACGTTGCGTTTGCCTGAAGATTGGAATGAGCGCCTTGGAGTGAGCGTCTGGCCACGGTTCAGCCGGTTGCTCTATTTCCGGTACTGAAGCGTCCAGTGGCATGACGAAAGCGTGTGTTGACCGCTTCGTCATGCCGCTGAAAAAATATTTCCACTTTTACGGAAATCATCAGTACCAAGAAGGAGCTGTCATGGCACAACCCGCCAATCGATCCGTCCCCGTCGTCGAATTCCGCCCGGATCTCGACCGTATTTACCGGGGTCTGTACCAACAGGCCCGCGCCGCCGCATTCACGCTCGACCCCAGCAACCCGACCGATCTTCGACGTTTCTTCGACCTCACCGCCCCACTTCTTCGAGACCTGCCCAACGGGCTCGTGATGGGCATGTCCGCATTGGTAGATCGTCAGATCGATCTTCTTATTGGCATTAAGAAAAACCCGCCAATCAACGTCCTGACTCCAGATGGTGAAGCGGTCGACTCGATCACGAAACTGGCCGATGCGATCGACGTTTCGGCGACGTATCTCTACGACTTCAGGAATCGTAGCGCGGTCCCCTGCATCAAGATCATGGGTCGAATCGCCTGGGCGTTCGGGCTCGAATGGTTGATGTGGAACTTCCAGGAATCTGTGACCCGCATCGATTGACGTCGGTCTGAAAGATTCCGGAATTATGGAAGCCGCGCCGTCGTTCCCACGTGCAGGGAGAAGCGCAATGCAATGGATGAGGGAGCGAAATGACACTGTGGGATGCACTGAACGCCTACCGCCTGGAGCGGTTACCCAGCGCGGCGACGATGCGTCACTACCAGACAGTCATTGCTCTCGCCGAGCGAGATTTGGAGGCCCTGGGCCATCCTGTGGGGAACGTGGCCTCCTTGACCCGGCAAGGCGTGCTTCTCTGGCGTGAGCAGGTACTGAGCCGAGCAGCGATCCGGAGCTGGAACAACTACGCCGTGCATATGCGGGCCCTGTGGGAGTTCCTGCGCAAAGATGTCGTGGAATCAGGCATCGAGAGCAACCCCTTCGATCGGGTAACGCTACGTCCACCCAAGAAGCTGCCGAAGTCTCTTCAGCTGGAGACCGTGCAATCTGCGATTGACTACCTGGAGGGGCCAGACTGCGCCTTGGAGCCAGGCTGGTTTTGGGCGACAGCGATACGAACGCTGTTCTTCACCGGAATCCGCCGGCGCCAACTCGCCGGCATCCGTGTTGGTGACGTCGACCTTCGCGCTGGCGCCATCCACCTCCGGGCCGAGTTCTCGAAGAACGGAGAGGCCCGCGACATTGCGATCTCGGATCTCTTACTGCCCCATCTCGTGCGCCTGCTGAACCGGTCAGAGATACAGGTTTGCATCGATGACCAGGATGAACAGCTTTTCAACGTGACCCGGTTCACGACACGCTTCAAAGGGGATGAACTGACGCCGGAGCAAATCAGCGGTTTTTTTCGCCGCCTCTCCGACCATCTGAGCATCCCGATCAGCGCGCACAAGCTGCGACACACCTTCGGTACCATGCTTGCGCCAAAAACGGATCTACGCACCCTGCAGGAACTGATGGGACACAACGACTACCGGTCCACCCTGGAATACGTACACAGCAACGAGGAGTTGCAGCGGCAGGTCATTCGGCAGCTGCCGCGCGTTTAGCTGCCCCCACCTAAAAACTCGATGTCGTCCGGTATAGCGTCCGGCCGCAGCTCTCGCAGACATGCAGCCTGGAACGATCCTGTTCGCCCTGATACCCCCTATTCCGGATGTTTGCGCTCCCACAGTGAATACATTTGACACCGTCTCCGGTCGCGGCCTCAGGGTGTCTCGCAACGTAATTCCGATACGTCGGTGTGTTGAGGTAAACGTCTGTACGGAGACGTACCCAACGAAGCATTGCTCCCAATACGAGCACACCCAGCCCGAAATAAAGCAAATTGTCATAGCCACCGACGAGTTGCGCAAACGGATCGATATCCATACAGAGCCTCCTTGTTCATGCTTGCTAAAAAACGCACTCGCACGGCTACGACCAAAGTCCATGAAATCGCGCGGATGCGGTTCGAGTATATCTGGCTGTATGCGTAGGATTTCGGTGCCCCAAGTAGTCCTGGATCAATCTCAAGTCGTAACCCTTGTTGGCCAGGTAGTACCCGCACGAGTGCCTCAGCATATGCGGATGCACGGTGAAGGGCAGTCCAGCCTTTTCGCCGGCACGCGTGACCAGGTAGTACACCGCATTCCGCGTTAAGGGCCCGTCCCGCTCCGACAGGAACAGCCATCGTTGATTCAATGACCTTGTCCGCAGGTAACGACGCAAGGCACGCAGTTCGTCGCCTTCGATCGGCTGCTGAGTCGACATCGATCCCTTCTTTCGCCGTACCCAGATGTGCGCCTCGCCAAGACTCAAGTCGTTGAGCGTCGCCTCACAGAGTTCCGAGACCCGATATCCATGCCGATACATCGTCAGCAGCAAGGCATGGTCACGAACGCCATGCCGACCTTTCTTGGCGGCATCGAGCAGCTGCGTGATCTCCGATGGGGTCAGAAAGTCCCGGCCCTGCCGGTCATGGCCATCGACAACCAGCTGAACACCCTCTTCCACCACCATCTCTCCGCGACTTTGAACAAAACGGAGTTTGGCACGTCAGTCACGGGACCTCGCGAGAACCCGTCGTACCGTACCCGGCGACACCCGACATTGAACAAAATGGGCATTCTGTTAAAAGTCCGCACTCAAAAGAACAACGCTGCGAGAACTGATCCAACCAGTAACTCTAAGCATTTTCTGAAAACAACAGCGTCAGCTGATATATCGGATCACTTTGCGCTACCTTTGTCCGGAAGCAACGAATCGTGATCATACTCACTCGCTCATCAGACGACGATGTGGTCAGAGAACCTCGCAACGCCCTACAAATAGCCGGGGACGAAGCGTGCTCCAACGCTCAAGGCAGCGCCACTTCGCCGTGATCACCCGAACGATCGCTGAATTCTAGTGCTCGTCCACCAAGCGAATGACTACGTACTAATTGGCACATACGAAAGGAAAGGATTCGCAGGGATGACCGAAAGCATGCTTTCCCTGGTACCACCTGGTTCAATCCTGGTGGATAAAGTGTGGGATTTGTACCGTAAAAACTCCAACACACTCGGCTTTCTTCCGCGTGGCGCGTTAGACGAATTCGTACATGCCGGCTGTGTTCTTGCCCATACGCGGAACGAGGAGCTACTAGGGTACGCAGCTTGGAGACGCTCCAGGGGCGAGGTCGTCTTGGTGCACCTGTGTGTTGCGGAGGAGCACCGCGGTTCTGATTGCTCCGAAAATCTCTTGCGGCACCTGATTCATCTAAGCAAGGACGCCAACGCGATTCGTTTGCGTTGCCGCAAAGACTACGAGGCTGCAAATCAGTTATGGCCGAAACACGGGTTCGCCTTGGATAACGAGATAGTCGGTCGAGGTGCGGACTCAATGCCACTTTTTGAGTGGCGCCGAGTCAATCGAGATGATGCACCGCTGTTGCGAGCTATCCGGGACGCGCCTGGAGCACCGTCCCGCCTAATTGCGATCGATGCCAATGTCTTTTTCGACATCATGGATCCTGCCGCCCCACACTATGAGGAGAGTGGAGGGTTACTAAGTGATTGGCTTGATGATGTCGAAATTTGTGTAACCCGTGAACTTCGTAATGAAGTCTCACGCCAACCGGACCCCGCAAAGCGGCAACGGGCGTTGTCATACTTTCATCGATTCGAAGAACTCGCGGGACATCCTGACAAGCTAGACGAGATGCTGGACGAGATCGGTGACGTAATGCCTACGCCGGTTACCCACTCTGACTTTTCCGACCGTCGCCAACTCGCCCATGCATCCCTGGACGGTGCCAAATATTTCGCGACCCGCGATGAAGTTCTTCTCGATCATGCGGACGACATTCTGACGGTAACAGGGTTAACCGTACTTCGTCCTTGCGACATGGTGGCTCGTTTACAAGGGAATTTTCTCGGACAAACATACGCGCCGGTTCGTCTCAACGGTACACGCGTTGAGCGACGGTCGATCGTCACGGAACATGACCTTCTGCCCTTTCAGCGATTCTCTTCTGGAGAAACCAAAGCGACTTGGCTGAGGATGATACGAACCACCCTCTCGTCGTGCAGCAGATGCACAGTCCAGTTAATCGGCGTGCGCGGAGAGCATCCGCGAGTAGCCCTGGCCGTCGATCAGTCGCCACCCAGTTCGCTACGCCTTCGCTTTCTCCGCACTCTCAGTGGCCCGTTGACCGGTACGCTCTTGCGGCGTGCCCTAGCAGATGTGATTGAGATTGCGAATAGGCAGGGGCTCACCTCCGTAATGATCGATGACCCCGGTTCTGGCGATATTCAGGAAGCTCTTCTGGAACTGGGGTTTCAGTATTCGCGTGATGGAATTCTTGTGTTCCAGACCCTACGAGAGATGGTTGATGTAACGGGCGCGATTGACCTTATAAACGACCACTTCCCAGATGTGTCGACACTGGCCGCCCTCGAACCTCGCGAACTTGAGGCGATGTTCTGGCCCCTCAAGGTCCTTGGAGCTGGCATATCGACCTACATCGTTCCAATCCAGAAATACTGGGCAACCGCGCTGTTCGATCGTGATCTCGCGGAAAACGACTTTTTTGATGTCCCGGAACACCCTGCACTGGCGTTAGAAAACGTCTACTACTCTCGGTCGAACGTTGTGATCCCCGAGGGAAGCCGAATCCTCTGGTACGTGAGCAGCCCTGTCAGCGAGGTCCGTGCAGTCTCACTCTGCCTGGGAACCGAGACGGACGAGGCGACCCGCTTGTCGAGAAAATTCCATCGTCTCGGTGCGTACACATGGCAGAATATTTTGGACGCCGCAGGAGGAGATCCTTCCGCGAAACTGAAGGCGTATCACTTTGCGAAAACAGAACTACTGGTCTGTCCGTTGCCATGGAAACGGCTAGAAAACTTAATCCTTGACCACATGGGCACAAAAAATCGTGTGCCAGGACCCTTGCGTGTGCCAGAGGGGCTGTTTACAGAGGTCTACCAAGAGGGCATGAGGATGTTGGCATGAACGGTCGTGCAATTTTGTTATCTGTCGCACCAGAGTTTGCTGAGAAGATCGCCGGCGGATCAAAGACCGTGGAACTGCGCCGCCGTTTTCCTGATGCACCTGAAGGAACATGGATTTATTTGTATGTAACCCTGCCTGTCGGGGCGATTCTAGGCAGGGTTCGCGTTGCGAGTATCGACGTAGATAAGCCAACGGAGTTGTGGGCGCGTCATAGGGCAAAAGTAGGACTTTCCCGTGATCGCTTCGACCACTACTTCCAAGATCAAGATGCAGGATTTGCCGTTCAACTTTCGCATTACGAATCTATCGAGCCGATAAGACTAGAACACCTGCGCATTGCAATGTCGGGGTTCGTAGCACCACAGAGTTATAGGTATCTCGATATAGAACAACAAAAAGCCATCCTTTCTAATCGCCACCGAATTCGCGTCGAAGAAAAGTTAAAATCTGAGCCAGTTTGTGCGTAATGGGGCTCTCCCCCGTTACCACGAAAACATCCAAAAGGATGTTTGATAGGAGGAAATCCAAGTGGACTGGGAGAGAGTCAACGTCTGGACCAGCACTCTTTACACTCTGATTCACTCGCTACATATCTCGAGGGAACAACAGTTTGGAGATTTGACCAGTCTGGATCAGCGCGCTCGCGACGCGCATACCTGGGTGACACCAGACTGCTCTTACAACTCCGTTCTTCTAGCGCACCCCGAGGGGAAGAAGGTGCTTACCTTCAGGCGTGATCCTTCAATGCACTTCGAAGACACATCTCGACAAGTAATTAAGATGCTGGTGCAAGATCTCGTTGTGATCCTTGATGAAATGATGAATGAAGCGCTTTCCGCACGGGGTGAAACAGCGGGAAATTTTCCTCAGTCAAAAGTCGAGAAGCTCAAGAAAGGGTTGGATCAACGCTATCACTGGGCAGCAAATGGCTGCTTTGAACTCGTAGCAGTACGAAACGTACTTACACACGGACAAGGTGTGTGGAACGACAAATCAATCAAGATAGTCAGATCATTCATTGAGCCCTTGCCGCAGGCTGGTGACGAGTTGACTGTCGGTTTTTCAATGCTCTTTCGTTACCGAAAAGCTATGCGTACATTTCTCAATCAGGTATCGCATGTCGCCTAAAAATTGATTCAAGCAGACGCTTGGCGTCGCGGCTTAGTTCAAACGTTAGAGCCGGCTGTAATACGCCCGTAGGAGTCAGCTCGCGCCCAAGGCGTGTGCAGAACTCAACAGAATAATTGCGGATACCACATCACCTAGATACAGACTGCCTCAAAGGGCCAAAGGGATAACCTCAAGGGAATGGCGGTACGGGCAAAGGCCCTACCCCCAGAGGGCCCGCCCGGGCCGCTGCGCAACCCGGGCGGGAAAGGGCCAACACAAAGGGTCAGCCCCTGCGGGGCAAAAGGTCCGGCAATGCTCCAACGCTGGCGAAAGCCACACCGAAACCAACGGCAAACTGTCTCACCGCCGCCTGGCTGCCTGGCAGTCACTGACGCCGGCACACTCCTCGCCCGCCACCATGACCTGGTCGACGAACTCAACGTCCAGGTCGGGTTGCCGCACCACCACTCCGATCGCCTGCTGCACACGCTGCTGCTGCGCTACGCCTCATTCGTACAAGAACTCCCTGCCTCACAAAGCCACCACCATGCAGACGCTGGCGGACTGCTGCGTCACAGCCTGGAAGTGGCCGTCTACGCACTAAGAGCAGCGCGCGCCCCCATGGCCATCATCCCGGCCATCGTCGAGGAAACCGAGATCAAGGCTGCCAAGGAACGCTACGCGATCGCGACGGCCGCCCTCTTCCACGACATCGCCAAACCCATCACTGATCAGCGGGTCGAACTCGTCGACCACAAAGGCATGGTCATCAACGACTGGAACCCCTGGATCAGCAACCTAGCTGAAACAGGCACCACGTTCTATCGCGTTCGATTTGACGCACAGCGCCGCTACAAGCTCCATGCCAGCGCCTCGCTACTTGTGGCCACCCGGATAATTCCGGATCAAGGCCTTGCCTGGTTGAGTGAAACCCCCGAGCTCTTCGAGCACTGGATCAGCGCCCTGAGCGGTGGCGAGAACGCCATCACCCAACTGGTGAAGCAAGGTGACAGCTATTCGACCGCTCGCGATCTCACCGGCGGCAAACGCCCCGCCGTTGCCGGTGACGTCAAAACAGTCGCCGACCAGGTGCTCGGCGCGATCGCGCATCTACATCGAGACAACAAGCTACCACTCAACCAACGTGGCGCCGCCGGTTGGATCACCGGCAATACCGCCTGGCTGGTGTCGAAGAAAGTCCTCGATGCCGCACGCGACTACCTCAGCAATCTCGGAGTCCGCGGCATCCCAACGGACAACAACCGGCTCATGGACGAGCTGCAGGCGATCGGCGCGATCACGACCACAGAAGACGGTCGCGCCATACACACGGTCCAAATCGCTCTGCAGGACGGCTGGGAGCAGGAAATGCGCGTCCTGGCCTTCCATCTGGACCGGTTATGGCCAAACCCCGAGGAACGCCCTGCGAGCATCGCCGGAACGGTGACGCCTCATACCCAAACCGAGGAGGTCACACCAGCGGTCGCCGCTGCAAGAGACGGCGATGCTCAGACCGCATCGCCGTCTCTTGCAGCGGATCCAGCCCCGGGGCCAGCGCCCGTCAAGGACAAGCGCGATGCGGAGATTCCCATGCCACGACTCGCCGATCCTTCCCCCACACCAACGGTCGCAACGCCCCAGAACGATGTCCTCGAGGACGCAACCAGCGAACCATCCGCCAACAAGGAGATCGAGGATCAATTCATGACCTGGCTGCGCGATGGCCTCGCTTCGGGATCGATGGCATGCAACCGCAAGGATGCCCTGGTCCACGGCTTGTCAGAGGGATTGCTGCTCGTCAGCCCGCAGATCTTCAAAGAATACGCGGCAGCGAACGCCATTGAATGGAAGCACCTGCAGAGGCGATTCCAGCGCAAGGGCTGGCACAAGAAGACACCAGACGAGATGAATGTCTGGACGGTGGAGGTTCAAGGAGAAAGAACGACGTCGACGCTTCGAGGATTCTTGATCGTTGATGAACAAGTTACCGGGCCGCATCCACCCCCAAATCCTCGCCTACATATTGAAGGAGAACGTAGTCAATCTTCGCTGACAACGTAGTCCCGAAACACGTTACCTAACTGCAAAACTGATTGTAGATACGACTGCGCGTCTTCTATTGAGATGCTGAAATCGGGGAGATTGATAGCTTGATTCCGGAGGCGCCTCAGCTCGCGAAACACGGGATAAACATCCTCCGTGGTCTTTCCTAAGTCGATGAGTTCCTTAACTGCAGTTCCGGTTGGTTTTGTCTGTATACCGGCCTTCTCCGCAGCCTTTGTGATCGCGGCTTCCAGGTCAATCCAATATTCGATAATAGCTGCTTTGGGGGATGTCTCAGCGATGCGCAGGAAAAGCTCATACGTCGTTACGACGCCTCTCAAGGAAGCATTGTTCCATGCGCCCTCATCCGCCCTAAGCAACTTCGCTTGCTCTTCAACTGCTTTCAAATCACTTTCAAAGCTCGCCTCTAATTCTTTGTATTTGAACACGGACAGCCGACCGAAGAGCGAGCGAACTTCTTTTCTAAATAAGTATGTCATCCAAACAGCCGCAACCGGCCAAGCGACCGAGTCTAATAACCGCGCTAAATCATCCATGGAGTTGTCCTAGTCTGAAGTCAAATGTATTCAAGTGGGCCACCACCAAGAGTACATGTCGCATCCCGGACGATCATATTGATCTAAATCGGGCTCCGCTGTTCATGGCGCGTGAGTTGTTGTCGGAACTGCTGGATGATCTTTGCTCAGCTCCTGCCGAGGTCAAGCGCCCATGAAGATCGCCCTGCACAAGCAAGCCCGCACAACGCCGGCGACGCGCGCGGAAATTGCGGCGAGTCATGAACCGGTGGCGGTACTCGCCGAGCGCTACAACATCACCGAGGCGACTGGACTTCCCCCGGTACGGCGGACATTTCCGGCCTAGTGTTTGAGCACAGGAGGAAGTCCGATGAGTCAACAGCGATACACCCCCGAATTCAAGGATGAAGCCGTCCGACAGATCGTCGAACGCGGCTATACCGTTGCCGAAGTATCCGAGCGCCTTGGGGTCTCCGCCCACAGTCTCTACAAGTGGGTGAAGGCCGTTCAGCCCGATCAATCCGAGCAGCATGCCGAAGAGTTGCGCGAAGCCAAACGGGAGATTCTGCGGTTGCGCGCTGACCTGCGTCGCACCGAGGAAGAGCGCGACATCCTAAAAAAAGCGGCCCGGTACTTCGCCAAAGAGTCCGGGTGAAGTACCGGTTCATCGACGAGCATCGTTCGGTCTATCCGGTCCAGACGATGTGCCGTCTGCTTGAGGTCTCACGCAGTGGTTTTTACCAGTGGCTGTCGGCGCCGCTCTCGAATCGCGCGATCGACAATCTACGGCTGCTCCGCCTGATCCGCGAATCGCACGGTGCCAGTGGTGGCGTCTATGGGGCTCCCCGCGTCTTCAAGGACCTGAGGGAACTGGGCGAGCACTGTGGCCATAACCGCGTTGCCCGGCTGATGCGGGAGAACAGGATTCGCGCGATACGCGGCTACAAAGCGCCACGCCATATCGTGGGGCGTCCATCAATCGTTGCCAGCAACAAACTGAAACGCGAATTCACGGTCACGACGCCGGACCAGGCCTGGGTAACTGACATCACGTATCTGCGCACCTGGCAGGGCTGGCTGTACTTGGCCGTGGTGATCGATCTGTACTCCCGCAAGGTCGTCGGCTGGTCCATGAAACCCACCCTCGCGAAGGAACTCGTCGTGGATGCGTTGCTGATGGCGGTGTGGCGTCGTCGCCCAACCAATCGGGTGCTGATCCATTCGGACCAGGGCTCACAGTACGGCAGCGATCAGTGGCTGCGATTTCTGAAAGAACACAATCTGGAGCCGAGCATGAGTCGGCGTGGCAACTGCTGGGATAACGCCGTCGCGGAGTCGTTTTTCAGCAGCCTGAAGAAGGAGCGGATCAAGAAACGGATCTACAAAACCCGCGATCTGGCCCGCGCGGACGTCTTCGAATACATCGAGGCGTTCTACAATCGAACCCGACGCCACAGCCATCTCGGTGGCGTCAGCCCGGAGGCCTTTGAGCTGGCCTCAAAATGAGCGGCCGATTTGTCCGTGGGATTGGGGGAAGTCCACTGAAAACTTCTGATCTTGTGCGGCGACTCTACGCCGCATCCTGGGGTTGTGAAATCGCTCGATGTAGTCGAACAGGTCGGCACGAGCGTCATTCCGGGTACGGTAGCGACGGTGATGGACTCGCTCACGCTTGAGCAGACCGAAAAAGCCTTCGCAGGCCGCGTTGTCGCCACAGTGGCCCACCGCACTCATGCTGCTGATCAACCCGTTTCCGGCAAGAAACCGCTGGTAGTCACCGCTGGTGAATTGGCAGCCGCGATCCGAGTGCAGGATTACGTCCTTGGGCTCCTGACGGTGCCAGACGGCCATCTCGACCGCGCGAATGACCATGTGCCGATCCTGGCGGTGATGCATGGCCCAGCCGATGACGAGCTTGCTGAACAGGTCGATCACGACGCACAGATACAGCTTGCCTTCGAGCGTGTTGATCTCGGTGATGTCGGTCACCCACTTGGCATCCGGCTCCAGCGCCGTGAAGTCCCGTTCCAGGCGATTCTCGATGCCTCTCGGACGAAGACTGGGCCGACCGAGCCGCTTGTTCCGCTTGCGCGGCCATCCCTGAATGCCGTGCGCCGCCATCAGCCGGGCAATGCGGTTCCGGCTGGCCGGTTCCCCTTCGGCCACCAGATCCTCGTGCATCCGTGGGGCGCCGATGATGCCGCCGCTGTCGTCGTGAATCTCTCGAATGCGCGTCAGCAGACGGGCATTGTCCGACTCACGCGCACTGGGCACGCGGGATTCCCAGGCGTAATACCCGCTGGGCGACACCTGCAGGCAACGACACATCAGGCGAACCGGGAAATCACTGCGACAACGTTGAATCGCCTAATACCTCAGGACGACCCCTTGGCGAAGAACGTTGCCGCTTCGCGTAAAAAATCCCGCTCCTTCTTTACCCGGGCCAGTTCCCGCTTCAACCGGGCAACCTCTTCATCGCGCGGGCTGCCGGACCCACCGAAGGCCTTGCCCGCAGCGTCCTCGGCCTCGCGTTTCCACCGGGTCAGCAGATTGGGATTGATCCCGATCTCCAAGGCCACCTGGCGGCAGCTGACGCCGGGCTGACGGGTCAACTCAACAGCTTCGCGCTTGAACTCCGCGCTGAACTTTCTTCGCTTCGACATGAACACCTCCTCGGCACAGTGTGCCTCTTCTTGGATGTGTCCGTGCTAGCGGTGTAGAACCCGATCCGGCATTCCACCCCGCGACGACTCAGGCAGGCATCGCCGATGGTCGCGACCCACCCGAACGCCGCGCCCCTCCGGTCGCGGTCCAGCGCGCGCGGTTCACAGACCGCCGCGCACTCCGCGCAGAAATCGCAGCCACCGTGCGTGAACACGATTTCCGGGAAGCCGCCGTCACCCCGTTGCAGCACCCGCTCGGGACAGGCCTGGACGCACAAATCGCAACGGGTGCAACGCGCGACGAACTCCGCCTCGGTCAGCGCCCACGGTGGGCGCCGGACCGGTGCGCCCCGATCGTGGTCGGCACCGGCGATGCGGCGAAAGAATGCGCGTCGGCTGGGATTCATGGGCGCGGATTAAAAATCAGCATTTCCTGTTGAACCTTGACCTAAGGCAAGTCTTCGCGAGCCGGCGTCGCTTCCTTGAGATTGATCAAATCGCCCGCGAACTCAGCCCATTCCGCCGTCCACGCGAGAACGCAGCAACATGGGCGCCAGCCCCCACAGCAACACCAGGAAACCGAGCACCCACAGGCTACCGGACAACGCCATGGCGAACCGCCAACCGTCCATCCAGATGGCGCTACCCATCCATCCCGCGAGCACCCGAAACACCCCCGCCAGGGCGATCGCCACGAACGCGACCGTCGTGCCCGCCGGGGGCTCAAACACGTTCCGACCGGTATGTCCCAGGGTCACGCGCGTCACCATGCCCGCGGTCATCAGTCCGATGGCTCCCGCGGTCAGGGCGTGGGTGGCATCCATCCCGTCCAGCACCCCCAATCCGACAAGGCCGGTCAACATGAACCCCAGAGCCATGGCGCCGTAACCGGCATGCAGCACCCAGACCATCGGCACGCGCCAGGCCGCGCGTCCGGTCCAGCCATACAAGCGGGCGGCGTGGACCACACCGGCGGGCACCCCGGTCAACGCGACGAGCCCGGAACCCGCTCCCGACGCCGCGGCGTGAACCGCCGCAATGCCGTGCAGAAGGGTCAGCGGAACCACCCACGATTCCAGCCACGACCAGCTCACCGGGATCGAGCCAGGCGCCCCGCGCTCGGTGAAGAACGGCACCACGCGACCTCCCAGAATGGTCAGCATCAGCAACACGAGGTAGAGCCCCGCGAACCCGGCCGGCCGGGCCCACCCAAGGCCCCAGCCCAGAAACTCCGCGTGCATCAGCATGTTGGCGGCGCCCATCAGCAGAACCATGAGCGGAAAGATCAGGCTCTTGTGGTGCCCCGCCCGGATCAGCGGCACGGCCAACGCCAGTGCCATGAGCGGCAGCCAGAGCGCGTCGATGATCGCGACTTTCCACCCCGGCACGGGCAACCACGGCTCCACCCGGCCCGCAAGCCACAGCGCGGCCGTGGCGGCCAACGGTGCACGGGCCAGCGTCGACCGCCCGGTCCAGTTGCGTATCGCGGTCAGCAGGAAACCGATCACCACCGCGCCGGCGTACCCGAACAACATCTCATGGGCGTGCCAGTAGCCACCGTAATGCGCCGGCAAGCCCCGGCCGAAGATCAGCGCGATCACCCAGAACGCCATGCCCGCGACCGCGAACGCCAGGGCAAGGAGAAAGTAGGGCCGGAAGCCCATCGCGAACGGGACCAGGCCCCGGGCGGGAGTGCCGTTCGGTCGTCGTGGAAATACCGGGATCGTGGCCATGGACGGGAATTCCGGAAAGGTAACGGGATGGATGTGCCGCGCTCAGCCGCCGGTGCGGAGCATCTGGTTCGGGCTGACGCCGTGCGCCGCACCCGCGTGGTCGAATTCGTGGCCCCAGGGCTTGCGCGCCACCGCGCCGCGAACGATGGCGGCAAGCTCGGCGTCGCCCGCCCCCTCCCGCATCGGCTCGCGCAGCGACACGGCTCCTTCATGTCCCAGACACAACAGCAGGTCGCCCTCGGCGGTGACCCGGACGCGGTTGCAGGTGGCGCAGAAATGCCGCGATACGGCGGAGATCACGCCGACCGTGCCACGGCCACCGGGAAACCGGAACATTCTCGCCGGCCCCCCGCCACAACTCGTGGTGGCCGGAATCAGGTCGCCGCCGCCCCAGACACGTACCCGCTCCAGGATCGCCGCGGCATCGATCCGGCGGGTCGCCGCCGTTTCCCCGGCATCGCCCACGGGCATGGCCTCGATGAAGCGCAACTCGAGTTCATCGGCCCGCGTGAAATCGAGCATGGCCTCGAGTTCATCGTCGTTCTCTCCGGCCATCACCACCATGTTGATCTTGATCGGCGCCATGCCGGCGGCCCTCGCCGCCTCGATCCCATCCAGCACCGAGTCGAGCCGCCCTCCCCGGGTGATGGTCGCGAAGCGTTCGGCGTCGAGCGAATCCAGCGACACGTTGACCCGTCCGATCCCGGCGGCTCGCAACGCCTTCGCCTGCTGACCGAGACGATGGCCATTGGTCGACATGGATAGATCCCTGACGCCGTCCAGGGCGGCGATGCGGGCCGCGATATCCACCAGGTCGCGACGCACCAGCGGTTCGCCACCGGTGAGACGGATGCGGCCGACGCCAAGGCCGGCGAATACCCTCGCCACCCGCACCAGTTCCGCCGCGCTGAGGCGGCCCTGAGCCGGGGTCGGGGCGATACCGCACTCGGGCACGCAATAGACGCAACGGTAGTTGCAGGCGTCGATCACCGACAGCCGCAGGTAATCGATGCGACGACCGAACGGATCGATCAGGACGTCACGACCGGAACCGCGCCGGTCGTTGCTGCCCGCTTCGAACGGGCGCGGATGATTTTCCGGATCAGGCATTTTTCACGACACCGTGCTTGATGGCCCAGACGGCGGCCTCCACGCGCGAGCGCAGATGCAGCTTCTTGAGCAGGTGCTTGACATGGACCTTGACGGTCGCCGCGGTGATTCCGAGGCGACGGGCGATGAGCTTGTTGGTCAGGCCTCCGGTGAGCAGTTCCAGGATCTGCATCTCGCGTGCGGTCAGTTGCGCCGCGTCGCGACCGAGAGGCGGGGCGTCGGCGCGCATTGCTCTCGCGATCAGTTCGGCAACCGACGGGCTGACCACCAGATGCCCCTGCGCGGCTTCGTGGAGTTGCGCGAGGATGTCCTCCGGCTCCATGTCCTTGAGCAGGTAACCATCGGCCCCGGCACGCAGCGCCTCGACCACATCCTGTTCGTTGTCGGACACCGTGAGCATGATCACCCGGCAACCCGGATCACTTTCCTGGATGGCCCGTAGCGTAGCCATGCCGTCCATACCCTTCATGTTGAGGTCGAGCAACACCAGGTCGGGCCGTTCGCGCGCCACGACCTTCAGTCCTTCCGCGCCGTCGCAGGCTTCGCCGACCAGTCGCAACGATGCATCCATGCCGATCAGATCGGCCGCTCCCTTGCGGAACAGCGGGTGGTCGTCGATCACCACGATCGAGGTCGTTGCGCTCATGTCGGTTGCTCCCCGACGACGCCCGAACCGTTCTCCCGTCCGGCGGCGTCGAGGCGGAAGCGTAGCCGGACACGGGTCCCGGAACCGCCCCCGGGGGATTCCAGCGTCAGATCCCCGCCCAGGCTGCGTGCACGCTCGCGCATGATGGCCAGACCGTGATGCACCCGCTGATCGGGCCCTGCATCGATGTGCACGCCCATGCCATCGTCTTCGACGGTCAATTCCACGACGCCGTCCATGCATCGCAGCTCGACGATCGTGTTCCGCGCCTGGGCGTGTCGCGCCACGTTCGACAACGCCTCGCGGAGTATCTGCAAGGCATGGATCTGCTGGTTCGGGCCGAGGGTGCAGGGACCGAGACGGCCCTCCATCCGGACCTCGTGCCCGATCCGCTGGCGGAACTCGTCCACCGTGTCGGCCATGGCGCGACTGAAATGCCGCCCATCCATCTTCAGGCGGAACGTGGTCAGCAACTCACGCAATTGCCGATAGGCGCTGTTCAGCCCGTCGCGCAGTTCGGACAGCACCGGCTGGGAGCCGGCCGGCGCCCCGGCATCCCGCCACAACGCATCCAGCCGGCTGACCTGGATCTTCAGGTAGGACAGGGACTGGGCCAACGAGTCGTGCAGTTCCCGGGCAATGGTGGAGCGTTCCTCCAGCAGCGCAAGGTGATACGCATGCTGAGCGCCGCGGGCATTGCCGATGGCCATGGCAATGTGCCCCGCGATGGCCTGAAGGAGACGGGTCTGCCAGACGTCAATGACGCCACCGTCGGGGGCATCCATGAGCAGGATGCCGAAGCGTTCCTCCTTCTCGACGATCGGAATCGAGATACGTCGCACGCCATCGTCCGATGCCAGCAACACGCAATGTGGCGCCCTGTCCGCCAGGCACGCGGTGCAATGTTCCCCGGTACAACCGGACCCCTTCGCGTCGCCCTGCATGGCGATGGCGACCTGGGTGGCCTCCAACGGGGCATCACCGATCAGACACACCGCGCCGTTGTCCAGTCCGAGCACCGTACCGACATCGTCGAGCAACTCGGGAAACGCGCGTGTCACGTCGTGCGCCGCGCTCAAGCTCCTGAGGCTGCGATACAGCAGGTCCAGGGATTGGTTGCTCAGCGCCAGCGAGCGGGTCTTGTCCCGAACCTGGTCCTCGAGCGTCGCGTACATGCGCTCCAGTTCCCCGGCCATGGCGTCGAAACTCTCGCCCAGGCGACCGAGTTCATCGGGCCCGCGCAACCCGACGCGGGCGGTCAGATCACCACCGCCCAGTTCATCCGCCGCCGTGACCAGCGCACCCAGCGGGCCGACCAGTTCACGGCGCACCCTGAGCAGGGCGAACAGGCCGACCGCGACGGTCAGGAACAGGGCCAGCAACTGCAACATCTGCAGACGCCAGACGGCGCTCTCGGCATGTTTCTCCAACCCCGCCACGAACGCGTCCAGCTCACCCACGAACACGCCCGCTTCCGTGAGCCGCGCGCGTATTTCGAGCGGCCCGCCGCGCATGGCGTCCCGCACGAAAGCGGGTTTGATGTCTTCGTTCCAGCGGCGACTGATCCAGACATGCGCAGCGCGCAACGGGCTGTCGGCCCCGGTTGGCAGCACCGCGACGAGCCTCGGGTCCGCGAGCCGCTGTTCGAAGTCGGCGATCAAGCCGTCGAGATCGTCGCTCCCGTTCAGGGCGTGGGCCGCGAGGCGATACGTGGCCATGCGCAGGCTGCCGGCGACATTGACCGCGGCCGCGTTGCCCTCCAGGGCGTGCGTCATCACGAGCGAGGCGCCGATCGCCCCCAACGCGAAGAGGAACTCCGCGCCGAGGACCAGGCCGATGCGCAGTACCAGGGAATGTTTGACGGTGAGTTTCATGGTTGCCGGAAGCGTGAATTTCGCGGTGAGAGTGATCCTGCCTGATCGCGACTATCGGTTGACGACGACGTGAGGGGGTACCCCCTTAAATTTCCACCGTGGAGCCCCTCACCTCTTCCCTCACTCGGGGGATCGATTGTTAATACTTTTATTTCAATGGGTTACGAATACATCAACCATATACCACCAAGGTGGTAGCGGCGACCCTGAAGCACGAACCGCCCCTGCGATCCATTTGACTTCCATCAAATTCGGGTGCGCCGGACCGGGCCTAGGGTGCCGACCGAACGAGCCCCGTGCGCACTCATGCCGGGACCGACAGACACCACCCGGGCACACATGGTCGATGACTCCACACCCCGCCGGAAACTGCGCGCGTTACGCCTCTACCTGGTGCCCTGCTCCGGGCTCCTCGCGGTATTCGCCGCCGGCATCGTTTTCTGGGGCGGGTTCAACTGGTCGCTCGCGGCAACCAACAGCGAATCGTTCTGCATCGGTTGCCACGAAATGAAGAACAACACCTACGCCGAATACCGCGATTCCCGTCACCACACCAATGGTGCCGGGGTGCGCGCCTCCTGCCCGGACTGCCATGTGCCGCGCGAGTGGGGTCCCATGGTGTTGCGCAAGCTGCGCGCCACCAACGAACTGTTCCACTGGGCCATCGGCAGTATCGACACGCGCGAAAAATTTCTCGCCAAACGCGAATCACTGGCGGAGATTGTGTGGGCGGACATGCGCGCCAACGATTCCCGGGAATGCCGCAACTGCCACCGTTTCGACTACATGAATCCGGCCGAACAGCGCCCCCATGCCGCGGCCCGCCACGCAGACGCCGCGCGCAGCGGCCGTACCTGCATCGACTGCCATTGGGGTATCGCGCACGACCTTCCCGAAGCCTTCCTCGATGCCCAGCACGATCGCTTCGAACGTGACGGCGTGGACTGCGCCGATTGCCACGAAAACCTGAGTCGGGCCGCGCCCGAGGACGATTGGGGAGATCTCGATGGTCCCCCGCTCGCCATCCCGCGGCACTGACTCCGACCGCCATCCGGCAAACCAAGGGAGACCGACGATGAACCGCAACCCGTCCACCCAAGCCACGACCCACCCGGCGTGGCGAGCCGCTCTGCCCTATCTGCTGGGCGGAACGCTGATCGCCGGGGCACTGATCGCCGCCGGCAATGCCCGTGCCGACGGCGACGCCGCCAAGGGCGAGAAGATGTACGCGCAGAACTGCCAAGTATGTCACCAGGCCGACGCGATCGGCCTGCCCGGCTTCGCGCCGTCCCTGACCAATCCCGAGTTCCTGGAAATGGCCTCGGACAAGTTCATCCTGAGCACGGTCCGCGACGGGCGTCCCGGAACCGGCATGCCGCCGTTCAGCCATCTCGGGCGTTCCGGGGTGCAGGACATCGTCGCCTTCCTGCGCTCCCACAGCGACCGCCCGAGCCGCGCGTCGCAGATCGACGCCCAGCCGGAAGCCCACGGCGATCCCCGGCTGGGTGAACTCTGGTTCGCGCAGATCTGCTCCACCTGCCACGGCGTACGTGGCGACGGCTACGCGGAAGGAGGTACCGGTACCGCGATCGGTACCGTCGGATTCCTGAGCAAGGCATCGGACGGATTCATCCGCGAGACCATCAAGGTCGGCCGCTCCAACACCCGCATGCTCGGCTTCAAGGGCGCCAGCGGGCTGGCCAATCTCACCGACCGCGAGATCGACGACATCATCGTCTATCTGCGTTCGCTCAAGCACTGATCGAGGACGTAACGCCATGAAACGCATCAAGACTTCCCGCCGCGACTTCCTCAAGGGCAGCGCCTTCATCACCGGCTCGGTGGCCGGTGCCGGGCTGTTCACCGGCGCCAACCCGGAACTGGAGGCGGCGGTCGTCGAACCCGCCAGGACCTCCGGTGAACGCACCACCGCGATCGCGCAATGCCCCTACTGCGGAGTGGGTTGCGGCACCGTGATCCAGGTCGAGAACGGCAAGATCGTGTCCATGCGGCCGGACAAGGACCATCCGACCAATTACGGCCTTCAGTGCATCAAGGGTCTGACCGCCGCGGAACCGATGTACGTCGACCGCATGGAGGGAGACCCGTATGTGCGCAAGGACGTCTGGGAGGAATGGAACAAGCCCGGCCACGGCGACCTGGAATACGTCTCCAGGACCAAGGACGCCTTCGGTGACGAACTGTTCGTGCGCGTTCCCTACGAGGAGGCCGAGGAGATGGTCGCGCACAAGGTCGCGCACCTGGTGAAGAAGTACGGCGGCAACTCGGTGGCGCTGTACGGGTCCGGCCAGCTCACCATGGAGGGCCAGTATCTCGAAAACATGTTCATGAAAGGCGTGCTCGGCTCCAACACCATCGAGGCCAACGCGCGCATGTGCATGACCTCGGCGGTGACCGGCTACTTCGCGACCCTGGGTTCGGACACGCCGCCGCTGGCCTACGAGGACATCGAACTGTGCGACATGATCATGCACTTCGGGCACAACGCCCGCGAGTCGCACCCGATCGTTTTCTGGCGCGCCGCCGACCACAAGAAGAAGAACGACATTCCCACCGTGGTCGTCGACCCGCGCCGCACCGGCACCGTCATGGGGTACGAGGACATCAATCCCGACAACACCGTGCACGTGCCGATCCTGAACGGCGACATCGCGTTCCTGAACGCCATCGCCAATGTGCTGCTGGAGGAACATCCGGACGTGATCGACTGGGACTTCCTCAAGGCCCACACCAGCGGCTGGCGGGAATACGTCGACGGGGTCAAGGCGAATTACAGCCCCGAACAGGTCCAGGACCGGATGGGGGGACCCAACCACGACGTATCCCCGGAGAAGATCCGCGCGGTGGCCGCGATGTTCGCCGACGCCACCCGCAAGCGCCTCGCGCGCAGCGGCGGCAAGCAGGCCAGCGACGCCAAGTCGGGCGTGCCCGGTGGCGGCGGTTACGGCGGCGTGATCATCATGTGGGGCATCGGCTACAACCAGCACGTCCACGGCCAGCACAACGTCATTTCGATCGTCAACCTGCTGACCCTGACCGGCAACCTCGCCAAGCCGGGTTGCGGCCCGTTCTCGATGACCGGCCAGCCCAACGCCATGGGGGAACGCTTCACCGGCGGCCTCACCGGTCGCCTGCCGTTCAACGAGCCGCTCGCCAACCTCGACCACCTGAAACACATGGCCAAGCACTGGCGCGTTCCGGAGGACAACCTGCAGAACGCGCTCAAATCCAAGAACCCGGGCTACGCCGTGGGCATGATGGAGCGCACCCTGAAGGACGAGGTCAAGGCCCAGTTCCTGGTCTACGCGACCCACGTCGACCTCCCCGACCAGGAGAACCTGGTCCGTCCGGCCTTGCGCAAGAGCTTCAACGTGGTCCAGGAGATCTACCGCCACGCCCCCAACAACCTGTACGCGGACGTGATCTTCCCGGCCGCGACCTGGGGCGAGGTCAACGGCGTCTACATCTCCTCGGAACGCCGCATCAACATCAACCAGAAAGCGGCCGAGCCGCCGCCGGGGTGCCGCCCGGACATGGACATGGTCATCGACAAGGCCAAGCGCATCGGCACCCTGCTCGGCTTCGACATGGAAACGGCCCTGCCCTACAAACGCGGCGCGGACGGCACCTACGACGCCGAGGAGGTGTTGCGCGACGTGATCCGCGCCTCCAAGGGCACCGACACCGACCTCACCGGCATCCTCGAAGTGGAGAAGGTGGACGGCAAGTCGCCCTATGAACAACTCGCCGAACTGCGCGGCATCCAATGGCCGGCGCCGACCTACGCCATCGCCAAGGCCGGCGGCACCAAGCGGCGCTACATGCTTCAGGAGGGGGACTGGCCGACCAAACCGTACGGCTACTTCCGCACCAAGGACGGCAAGGTACACATGAAGCTCTGTCACGTGGACTACAGCGATCGCGAGGCCATCACCCGGAAACTGATGGAATTCGGTCAGGTCCCCGGCCTGTACACCATCGACCACATGGATCTGATCACGCTGGCCCGCGACAAGGGCCTGACGCCGGACATGCCGGACGAGGATTTCCGTGGACGCAAGTGGGACGAGGTGCCCAAGGACAAGTTCCCGTACTGGTTCGGCCTGGGCGTGGTCTACGAGCACTTCCACACCGCCAAGTCCAACCGCAGCCCGACCACGCGCCGCCTGGTACCGGAGATGTATGTCGAGATGCATCCGGAGGATGCCGCCGAACTGGGCATCAAGGACGGCGACAAGGTGCGCGTCGTGACCCGCCGCGGGCAACTCGAGGCACGCGCCCAGGTGGGCACCAACTCGCTGGTGCGACCGGCGCGCAACAACGTGCCGCGCGGCTACATGTTCGGCCCTTGGAACCTGTCGGTCGCCGACTCGGCGGAACCGGAGAAGAACAAGTGGCTGGCCAATCGCGTCACCAGCCGCATCTGGGATCCGGTCTCCGGTCAGGTGGACTTCAAGAAGTCCGCGGCGCGGATCGAGAAGATCTGAGGACACCGGTCCGGGGCGACACGATCATCGTGGCGTCTCCGGACCGGGACGAACGATGTCCCGGACCTCCTCCCCCCATCTCCCGTTCCGATTCTTACAGCGGTCGGAACGTTCCTCCCGGCCCGGAAAGGCCGGTTCGATGGGGCGGTTCGCCCGCCCCGTCTCTTTTTTCCCCATTTTCGCCGGAGTGACGCATGCACCGTCGTACCTTTCTGCGTGAACTGGTGACCGCGGCGGCGTTGCTGGCGCTGCCGACGCCGAGCGCAGCCGTACGGTCGCAACAACGTTACCTGCGCCCACCCGGCGCGGCTGCCGAAGAGGATTTCGCGGCGCTGTGCATCCGTTGCGGCCAGTGCGGCCAGGTGTGTCCGAACCGCTGCATCGAGTTCTTCGGTGCCGGGAACGGCGCCGCCAACATCGACACGCCGTACATCGTGCCGCGTGAACAGGCCTGCATCCTGTGCATGAAATGCGGCGATGCCTGCCCCACGGATGCGCTGACGGCGATCCCGCGCGAGGCCGAAGCGATCATCGCCGGCGTCCGCATGGGCACGGCCCGGGTCGATGAAAGCCTGTGTCTGTCCTACCAGGGCAAGACCTGCGGCGTGTGCTACCGCGCCTGTCCGTTGCAGGACGTGGCGATCCGCGCCGGTCGCCTGGAACAGCCCATCGTGATCGCCGAAAACTGCGTCGGCTGCGGATTGTGCGAGCGTTCCTGCATCCAGATGCCTCAGGCGATCCGCATCATCCCCGACCATCGCCGCGCGCGCCGGGCATCCGCCATCGAGGCCTCGACATGAACGCCACGCAACGCCCGTTCCGGTTGCGCCGCCACCTGAACAAGCTGCGCTGGGTCAGCCTGTCGCTGGTATTCGCGATGCTGGTGCTGCTGCCGATGATCGCCGTCTATCAGAACTATGTCGCGGCGCATGCCTACGACCTGCTGAGCGCCGACGAACAACGCTTCTACGACCTCATGGAAAGACTCACCTCGCCGTTCGCCGCCGATCCGGCGGAAGACCTGGACGCGATCAAGGGCACGACCTGGGCCGGCCGTTTCTTCGGCTTCAAGATCGGCGACCCGCTGTCCGCCCTGGGCCAGGTCGCCGCCAGCGGCACGCTGTACTGGCCGCTGCTGCTCAGCGTGCTGATCCCGGCGGTCGCGAGCCTGTTTCTCGGTCGTTTCTTCTGCGGCTGGATCTGTCCGGCCAGCTTCCTCTACGAACTCAATACCGGCCTCGGGGTGTTGCTTGACCGCATCGGCCTGCGTCCCGGGCGACGGCACCTCGACCGTCGCCTGAAATACCTGGTGCTCGCCGTGGGCCTCGGACTCTCGGCGGCCACCGGGACGGTACTGTTCGCGGCCATCTATCCACCCGCCGTGGTCGGGCGCGAACTGTATTACGCGATTGCCCTGAACGGCTTCGGCACCGGCGCGGTGTTCTTCGTCGCCACCCTATTGTTCGATCTGCTGGTCGCACGGCGCGGTTTCTGCCGCTATCTGTGCGCCGGTGGCGCGCTGTATTCCCTGCTCGGCCGCTACCGTCTGTTGCGCATCCAGCGCATACCCCCGGCCTGCAACGACTGCACCAAGTGCAACGTGGCCTGCGAGTTCGGCCTAGACCCGATGCGCGACGGTTTCGGCCAGGAATGCAACAACTGCACCGCCTGCATCGCCGCCTGCCCGACCGACGCCCTGGAATTCAAGGTCGCCTGGCGTGACCAGGACTACCAGGGACCGGGGCACCTGGGACGCCGCTATCGTCACGAGCATGGCGTCGCCGAGGGCGAGCCGACCAACGACCGAGAGAACGCCTGATGCAACGTCGTGGCTTTCTCGCCGTGTCGATCCGCTGGCTGGGCATGAGCCTGGCGGCGATGCTGCCGTTCGGCGCCGCGCGCCTGCTCGCGCCCGCCAGCGCCAGCGCGCCGCGTGCCCGGCCCGGGGAACGCAACTACCTGCGTCCGCCCGGCGCCAAGCAGGACGACGCGGCCTTCATCCGGGCCTGCATCGGCTGCGGCAACTGCGCCGAGGTCTGCCCACCGCGGTGCATCCGCTTTCACGCTCGCGATGGCGGCGAACGCGCGAACATCCCCTACATCGACGCCGAGGCCCGCGCCTGCATCCTGTGCGGCAAATGCATGGAGGTCTGTCCCACCGATGCATTGAAGATTACCGATCGCCGCGAGGTCGACATGGGCATCGCCCAGATCGACCGCGCCGCGTGCTATCCGTGGGTCGACAAGGGTGTGTGCGGGGCCTGCGTCAGCATCTGCCCGCTGGGCGAACACGCCATCGGCTTCAAGATGTGGAACCAGTACCGCCCCATCGTGCGCGACGGCTGCGTCGGCTGCGGACTCTGCGTGGAGGTCTGCCCGCATCCGAGCAAGCCGATCTGGATCGTCGAACGTGGACAGGGCAGCGTCGCCCGTCACAAGGTATGACAATGCACGTCCACGAATTGACACGGGAGTTCACGATGATCTGCGTACATGTCGTCATGCGCCATACCGGGGAACCGTTCAAACGGGTACCGGTGCGTTTCGAGTTCGATACCGGCGAGTGCCTGGAGGCACAGACAGACCGCATCGGGCGCGCCTGCGTGGACGCCCCCGCCGGCAGCGGCAAGATCGTGATCGACGGACGCGAGCGCTATCACGGATTGCTCACCGGAGAAATCGAACTGGAGCTGTGGTCGCTGCTTGAACCGGAAAACCCGAGCCTGGGCGCGGTCGGCGGCCTCGGCGGCAGTGTCGCCTATCCCAACATGCAGACCCGCGAATTGATGGTGGCGGGACGCACGATTCTCACCGACAGCGAGGGCTATCTGGTCGACCCGGGTGAATGGTCGGAGGACTTCGTGCGCGCCCTGGCGCAATCCGACGAACTCGATCTGAGCGAAGAACACTGGGAGGTGATCCGCTATCTGCGCGCGTTCTTCGAGCGTCATCAACGCCAGGCCGCGGTACGCGACATGGTCAAGCATTTCCGCGCCCGGTGGGACCGGGAACGCGGCTCCAGCCCTTACCTCCACCGCCTGTTCCCGCGCGGCGGGCCGCAGAAGCAGGGCAACCGTCTCGCCGGCCTGCTGCGTACCAAGGGCGAGCATTGAACCGGAGATTGCCGCCATGCCCCCCCGCCTGCCGACCCTGATGATGCTCCTCTCGACCTGGTTGCTCTGCGCCCCGGTCCAGGCGCACCACGTCCTGGGCCGACCCGCCTATGCCCTGTCGGAGGATTCCAACACCCCGCCGAGCATGGCCATGGAGACCCAGATCGGGGACTACTTCGTGACCATGATGGCGTTCCCCGCCTTCCCCCGGCCGGGGGAAACCGCGCGCGTCAATCTCTATGCGCGGCGCATCGAGGACGGTGCCCCGTTCACCGGCGAGGTCGCCTTCTCGTTACGCGACGACACCTGGCTGCCCGCGAGCGAGGAACCGATCGGTACCCAGCCCGTGGACGACAACGTGTTTCGCCAGGGTTTCATCATCTCCGAGGCCGGCGAGTACATCGTCACCGCGCGCTTCCACGCCGCCGGCCAACCCTACGTGATCGACTTCCCGATGCGTGTCGGCGACCCGGCGTCGGTGACGCCGCTGGTGGTCGCGGGCGGCGTCGTGCTCAGCCTGTTGGTCGGCGTGAACGTGGCCCAGCGTCGGCGCATCGCCCGGCGCCGTGCCCGGGTCCATCCCGCGCGATCGGCCACCGGTGACGGGGGCGCCTGAACCATGGCCGTGACCGCGACCGATGTCGGGATCGGCGACGCGCTCATCGACCCCGCGCTGTGCGATACCCCAGGCATGATGACCCACCCCGGGCTTCCGACCGCGTGGGTGTGGGGCGTCGCGGCCATCGCCGTGGCGATGTTTCTGTGGAACGCCGCGGCCCCCGTCGCCGGTCGCGCCGCCGGCTTCAACGCGTGGTCGGCGATTCCCCGGGGCCGGCTCGGACGGGGGATCCGGGAATGGCTGCTCGACGCCACCCTGCCGATCCTGCGCACCCCATGGCTGTTGCTGACGCTACGCCTGCTGGTCGCGACCCTGTTCATCATGGTCATCGCCGCGGGCCTGTTCGGCACCCCGATCCCGGAACGCAACCTCGCCACCGTGCTGACCTGGAACCTGTGGTGGACCGGGCTGGTGTTCGCGGTGTTCTTCGTCGGCTCCGCGTGGTGCGCGATCTGCCCCTGGGAGGCGATCGCCGGCTGGATCACGCGTCGGCACCCATGGGGCCGCGGCCGGGCCGACGGCAGTCTTGGGCTGCGGGTCCCGCGGATGTTGCGCAACGTGTGGCCGGCGACCCTGATGTTCATCGGCCTGACCTGGCTGGAACTGGGCATGGGTATCACCACCAGCCCTTACGCCACGGCGCTGCTGTCGCTGTTCATGGTGGTCCTGGCGACCGCGTCGGCGCTCCTGTTCGAGCGCAGCGCGATGTGCCGCTGGTTCTGCCCGGTGGGGCGCACCGTCGGTCTCTATTCCACCCTCTCGCCGGTGGCGTTGCGCCCCCTGGATGCGGAGGTATGCGCACGTTGCGAAACCCTCGAGTGTTATCACGGCGACGACCGTATCGCGCCCTGTCCGACCCACCAGGTCATGGGCCGGATGCGCGAGAACACCGACTGCACCTCCTGCGGCAACTGCACCCAGAGTTGTCCCCAGGCCAACATCGCGTGGCGGTGGCGTGAACCCGGGCGGGAGGCCCTCGATGCCGCACGCCCGCGCGTCGACACCGCCTGGCTGATGGTCGTGCTGCTGGCGCTTACCGGATTTCACGGCCTGACCATGATGCCTTTCTGGGAACCCACGCTACGCGACTTCGCCCACCGGATCGGCGACTCCGGCCAGTTGCTGCTCAGTTTCTCCGTGGCCCTGTCCCTGGCGCTGCTGATTCCCCTGATCGTCTACACCGGCGCCACCACGTTGACCCGACGACTGCTCGGCAACGGAGCCGAGCCCGGGAGGGTGTTCTCCACGCTGGCCTTCGCCTGCCTGCCGCTGGCCTTCAGCTACCACCTGGCGCACAACCTCAATCACCTGTTGCGGGAAACCGGCGATCTCCCCGTGCTGCTCGCCAACCCGCTCGGGCAGGGTGCGCTGCCGCTCAGCGAGGCCGAGCATTACCTCCGCTACCTGAACCCGGGCCTTCCCCAGGACGGCCTGTTCCTGTTCCAGTCCTCACTGCTGGTACTCGGCCTGTGGCTCGCGGTGCGTATCGTGCGCCGCCGGATCGGCTCCCTGCTCGGGCGCACCGGAGGCGTGGCCCCGGTCAACGGGGCCGTCGCCCGCTGGCGCAACGTACCGATGCTCGGATTCGTGACCGGGGTGACGCTCTATCACCTGTGGTTGCTGGCCCACCCCATGATCATGCGGATGTGAACGCGCCCTCCGACATGAGCCGTCGCGCCTTCTTCCGTTTCAGCGGGAGAAAGATCGTGGAAAAGGCCGGCCAGGCCCTCGACGAGACGGTACGCCACGATGCGCGTCGCTGGTTCCGCCCCCCGTTCGCCCGCGACGAACTGACGTTCCTGACCACCTGCACCCGCTGCCAGGCCTGTATCGATGCCTGCCCGGAAGGGCTCATCTTCCGCCTTCCGGTCAGCGTCGGGGTCCGCGCCGCCGGCACGCCGGCGCTGGATCTTCGCAACCGGGCCTGCGCCCTCTGCACCGATTGGCCTTGCGTGGCGGCGTGCGAGCCGCACGCTCTGCGTCTCCCCGACCCGCCGGAGGAGGACGCCACCGGTGCCGATCCGGCAGGCACGGAAGTCGCCGATCACGACATGCCGGCGCCCGCGCTCGCCGTGGTGAGCATCGACGTCTCGACCTGCCTGCCCTATCACGGCCCGGAATGCGGCGCCTGCGGCACGGCCTGCCCGATCCCCGGTGCCTTGCGCTGGGATGGACCCCGGCCTCGCGTGGACATGGCGCACTGCGTCGGTTGCGGGCAATGCCGGGTGGCGTGCATCACCGAACCCAAGGCGATCGATGTCCGCACGATCCACGCACGGACGTCGACGCCATGATCGCGTGGCCCGTTCCTTTCGCGTCGATGCTGGCCGGGAAACCGTTCCGACCACTACCGCTGGAGATGCTTGTCGATACGCTCCTGAACCGGGTGTTCGCCGCGTCATTGGACGAGGGTGAACTGGATTTCCTCGCCGGCAGAGAGGTGCTGCTGGCTCATGCGAGCCTGCCGATCGGACTGCGGATCCAACTCCTGGGCGCGCCGGATGACGATGGAAATTCCCGCCCGGCGCGTCGCAGGCTGCGCGCATCGCCGTATCCCGGATCGTTGGCGGATCTGACCGGAGCGCCGCGCGCGGACCTGTTGATCCGCGCCGAACTGTCCGGGTTCCTGCACATGATCGCGCGCGATCGCGACGCCGACACCCTGTTTTTCCAGCGTCTGCTGAGCATGGAAGGCGACACCGACCTGGGATTGCGGGTCAAGAACCTGCTCGATGGCCTGGACGTGGATGAACTGCGTTTCGGACCGCAGCTTCAGCGGACCTGCGCGGCACTGCTGCGCGTGCTCGATCCGGTGGCCGGTGCGATCCGGCCATGAACGAATCGAGGCGCGCCCACTGGCAATCGGTCTATCACGCCGGAGATACCGGCGGGGTGAGCTGGTACCAGGCCATTCCAACCCCATCCCTGGAACTGATCGCGGCCACGGGCCTGAAGCATCAGGCCCGGGTGGTCGACGTCGGCGGTGGCCATTCGACGCTGGTCGATCATCTGGTCGGGTCCGGCTGGGATCAAATCACCGTGGTCGATATCTCCGGCAGCGCCCTGACGGCGGCGCGTCGGCGTTTGGGGCGACGGGCGCGCCGGGTGGAATGGGTGGAACGCGACCTGCTCACTTGGCGCCCGCGTCTCCCGTACGCCCTTTGGCATGACCGTGCGTTGCTGCATTTCCTGATCGACGAGGACGAGCGCGAACGCTATCGGGAAGTGATGAATGCCTCCCTCGAACCCGGCGGTTTCGTGCTGATCGGGACCTTCGCCGAGGACGGACCGGAGCGATGCAGCGGACTACCGGTACGACGCTACAGCCCGCGAACCCTAGCGACCTGGCTCGGGCCGGAATTCGAACCGCTGCAAACCCGGCTGGATCCGCACCGCACCCCGAACGGGAAGATCCAGCATTTCCAGTTTTCCCTGTTCCGCCACCAACCAACCCGGAGTCGACACCCGTGATGGACCTGATCCTGCCCGCCGGCAACCTGCCATCGCTGAAGGCCGCGGTCGAACACGGCGCCAGCGCCGTCTACATCGGTTTCCGCGACGACACCAACGCTCGCCACTTCGGTGGCCTCAACTTCACCGGGTCCCAGGCGGCCAGGGGGATCGCGCATGCCCACGATCGCGGCGTGCGCGTGTTGGCCGCGGTCAACACCTACGCCCAGGCCGATGGCTGGTCGCGCTGGACGCATGCCGTCGACCGAGCCGCCGATCTCGGCGTGGACGCGCTCATCCTCGCCGACATCGGGCTCATGGATTACGCCCGCGAACGGCATCCTGATCTGCGCCTGCATCTGTCCGTGCAGGGCTCCGCGACCAGCGCCGAGGCGATCGCCTTTTACCACCGGCGCTTCGGTATCCGGCGCGCGGTACTGCCCCGGGTGTTGTCGCTGGCGCAGATCCGCCGCGTGGCCCGCGCCAGCCCGGTGGAAATCGAGGTCTTCGGCTTCGGCTCCCTGTGCGTGATGGTGGAAGGTCGCTGCCTGCTTTCGTCCTACGTCACCGGCCGCTCACCGAACACCTTCGGGGCCTGTTCGCCGGCCGACGCGGTACGCTGGAAGGAAACCCCGGAGGGTCGCGAATCGCGGCTCAACGGGGTACTCATCGACCGCTACGGGCCGCAGGAACACGCCGGCTATCCGACCTTGTGCAAGGGTCGCTTTCACGCCTGCGACCGGGACTACTACGCGCTCGAGGAGCCGGCCAGCCTGAACACCCTCGATCTGCTGCCGCAGCTCGATGCCGCCGGCGTGCAAGCCATCAAGATCGAGGGCCGGCAACGCAGCCCCGCTTATGTGGCCCTGGTGGCTCGGGTCTGGCGCGACGCGCTGGACGCGCACGCCAACGAAGGCCAGGGCTTCAAGGTCCGACCGCAATGGGCCCAGGCCTTGTCCACCCTGTCCGAAGGCGCGCAGACGACATTCGGCGCCTATGAACGGAGCTGGCAATGACCCCCGCCATGAGCATTTCGCATCGACCCCGCCTCTCTCTCGGCCCGGTTTCGTATTACTGGCCGGCCAGTGCCCTGCGGGACTTCTACCGACGCATCGCCGATACCGCCGTGGACGTGGTGTATCTCGGCGAGACCGTCTGCGCGAAGCGCCGCAGTTTCAATGTCGACGACTGGCTGGAGATCGCCGCGGCCCTTGAGGGAATCGGCAAGGAGGTCGTGCTGAGCAGCCTGACCCTGATCGAAGCAGCCTCGGAGATCGGGGGCGTGGAGCGTCTGTGCGCGAATTCCCGGTTCGCGGTCGAGGCCAACGACATGGCCGCGGTCGAACTGCTGGCGCGACGTGACGGCGGCATCCCGTTCGTCGCCGGGGCCAGCCTCAACATTTACAACCCGCGCACCCTCGCGGTGCTCGCGTCCCAGGGTATGAGCCGCTGGCTGCCCCCGGTGGAAATGCACCGCGACCTGGTGGCGGCAATGATCGATGCGGTGCCGCCTGGCGTGGAAACGGAGGTTTTCGCCTATGGACGCCTGCCGCTGGCCTGGTCGGCGCGCTGCTTCACCGCGCGTGCCCACGACCTGCCCAAGGACCAATGCGGTTTCCGCTGCCTGGACGATCCCGACGGGCTGCTGATGACCACGCGCGAAGGGCGCCCGTTCCTGGTCGCCAACGGCGTCCAGACCCAGTCCGCGCTGACCCACAACCTCCTCGCGGAGGTCCCCGACATGATCTCGCTGGGTATCGACGTACTGCGCATCAGCCCGCAATCGCGACGCGTCTGGGACGTGATCGATGCCTTCGACCGAATGCGTGACGGACAACTGCCGGTCGACGCGGCACGGACCACCCTGGATGGCCTGATGCCCAGCGGACCATGCAACGGGTATTGGTACGGCGACGCGGGCATGACGCCGCCGGTGCTCGACGACGCCCACTTGTGATCCCCGATGACCCTCGCCGATCACGTCCCCACCTTCGGCCAGTACCTGCTGCGCAAATACGGCCACCGGGTACACAAGCTCGCCATCGATGCCGGTTTCACCTGTCCAAATCGCGACGGCAGCAAGGGACGCGGCGGCTGCACGTTCTGCAACAACGCCTCGTTCAGCCCCAACGGTCGCAGGCCGCCTCCGGTGGCAACGCAACTCCAGGCCGGTCGCGAAGTGATCCGCAAGCGCACGGGGGCACGCCGATATCTGGCCTATTTCCAGGCCTACACCAACACCTACGCCGATCCGACGGCGCTCGAGCGGATGTACACCGGCGCGCTGGACGAACCGGACGTCATCGGACTATCGGTGGGCACGCGGCCGGATTGCGTACCGGAACCGGTCCTCGACCTGCTCTCCGGCTATCGCGACCGAGGCTACGAAGTGTGGCTGGAACTGGGACTCCAGTCCGCCTTCGACACGACTCTCGAACGGGTAAACCGCGGTCACGGCTGGGCGGAATACGAACAGGCCGTGCGCTCCGCCCATGCCCGCGGCCTGCCGGTGTGCACCCACCTGATCGCCGGGCTGCCCGGCGAAACCGCCGGCCATAGCCTGCGAAGCCTCGCGCGGGTCGTCGACCTCGGTGTCGAAGGGCTGAAATTGCATCCGCTGCACGTGGTGCGCAACACCCGGCTCGCCAGGACCTGGCGCGACGGACAATATCGACCCTGGACCCAGGACGAGTACGTCGATCTGGCCGCCGAGGTGGTCCGACGAACGCCATCATCGGTGATCTTCCACCGCCTGACCGGAACGGCGCCGGAACCAGTCCTGCTCGCCCCGCTTTGGTGCCGCCGCAAATGGACCGTACTGAATGCCATCGAGGCGCGCCTGGCCGATTCCTGGATCCCGGCGCGCCAGCCGCCTCCGGACACGATCGGACCCTGACCATGTCGTCGCGCGCCCGGGCCACGCCCATGTTGCTCATCATGCTGGGCTGCGCCGCGGCGACGGCACAGGCCCCGACCTCACCAGCGACGGGCGAGCCCCCCGGATCATCGGTGAGCGCGCGGGACCCGGAACCCCACGACATCAGCGGCCCGCGACGAACCCCCGATCACGATGCGCCGAAGCGCCCGGTGCATGCCAACCGCCTGAGCCACGAAGCCTCGCCATACCTGCTGCAACATGCGCACAACCCGGTCGACTGGTACCCGTGGGGCGACGAGGCGCTCGAAAAGGCGCGGCGGGAGGACAAACCGATCTTCCTCTCCATCGGTTATTCCGCCTGCCACTGGTGCCATGTCATGGAACGCGAAAGTTTCGAGGACCCCGCAGTCGCGGAATTGCTGAACCGCTGGTTCGTACCGGTCAAGGTGGACCGGGAACGACGCCCGGACCTGGATGCCGCCTACATGTCCGCGGTCCGGCTCCTGAGCGGTCGCGGCGGCTGGCCGATGTCCGTTTTTCTGACCCCGGACGGGCGACCGTTTTTCGGCGATACCTACGTCCCGCGCGACGAGTTCGTCGACCTTCTCGAAACGATCCGTTCCGCCTGGGATGCACGGCGGGACGACCTCATCGCCCGCGCCGGGACGATCGTCGCCGCGATCGCGGTACGGAATGTCGTGTCGGCGGACGAGAACCCCCCTGGCGAAGACACCATCGTGGCGGCGGTCGAGGCCATCCTGCTTCGTGCCGACAGGTTCCAGGGAGGCTTCGGACAGGCCCCGAAATTCCCCAACGAGCCCTATCTGAACCTCCTCCTCGCCCGTGCTGAACGGAGCGGTGACGAATCCATCATCGCCACGCTGGTACAGACCCTCGATGCGATGGCACGCGGCGGCATCCATGACCAGATCGGCGGCGGCTTCCATCGATATTCGACCGACCCCGCATGGCTGGTTCCGCACTTCGAGAAAATGCTCTACAACCAGGCGCAATTGGGCCGGATATACCTGCGCGCCTGGAGTCTCACCGGAAATCGGGATTTCGCGGCGGTAGCCCGCGATACGCTGGACCACGTGCTACGGGACATGCAAGCCGACACTGGCGGCTTCCACTCCGCCACGGACGCGGACAGCGATGGAGGCGAAGGCCGATATTTCCTGTGGATGCCAGCGCAGATCACCGCCGTGCTGACGGAAGACGACGCGCGGCTCGCGATGGACCTGTACGACATCACCGAGGCGGCTGATTTCGAGGACGGCAACATCCCCCACCTGCCGGCCCCGCTGTCCGACTACGCATCGACACGTGGGCTGGACCTTGAACGACTGCATGAGCGCGTCGAGCGAATCAATCAGCGCCTGTTGTCCGCGCGCCGCGAGCGCCCGGCACCACTGCGCGACGACAAGATCATCACGGCCTGGAACGGCATGATGATCGCCACGCTCGCCGACGCAGGGGACCGGCTCGGTGAACCCCGATATCTGGACGCGGCCGTTCGTGCCGCGGAATTCATCTGGAACCACAACCATGGCACGAACGAAGGCCTGCGACGTGCCGCCCTGCACGGAAAGACGACCGGGGACGCGACCCAGAGGGATCACGCCTTCCTCGCGGAAGGCCTTCTGACGCTCTTCGACGTGACCCGTGACCCGCGTTGGCTGGAGCGCGCCCGCACCCTCGCGGACGCCATGCTGGGCCGTTTCCGGGACGCGCGTCGTGGCGGTTTTTTTCTCGCCACGGAGGATGCCCTACCCGCGGGCATGCCCCGCACCAAAGACGTCCGCGATACCGCGATGCCGTCGGGAAATGCCGCGGCCCTGAACGTTCTGCAGAGACTATCCCGGCGTGTCGACGAACCGGCATACGCCGAATACGCGCGGGAAACCGCGTCCGCGTTCGCCGGCACGATCCGCGACGACCCGCCGGCCCACGCCTCCCTGCTGGGCGCCATCGACGAACTGTGGCATGGCGAAACCGGGGCCCATCAGAGCGCCGCGAACGGAGCGATCACGGTCGACGCCGATGTTGAAGACACCACCTTGACGGTACGCATCGCGATCGCTCCGGGATGGCACATCAACGCGCACCACCCATTGTCCGGGCACCTGATCCCCACGGAGTTGGGCCTGTCTCCCGAGGACCCCGACTGGCGCCTGTCCGCGATCGACTACCCGGCTCCGGAACACACGACCACGGGTTTTCAGGAGGAGCCGATGGCTCTGTACAGCGGGAGGGTATCGATGACCGCCGATATCCGGGAAGCCGATCCCTCCGGCCCCGCCATCCTCACCCCGATGATCTGGCTACGCCTCCAGGCCTGCACCGACGAAGCATGCCTGCTCCCCGAGACTCTTCGACTGCGCGCAACACGGCAAAATGACCGGGCTTTCGGGTTCTACACCGTTTCCACGGACGGTTTGAAAACGGCTGAAAACTTCTGATCTTGTGCGGCCACTCTACGCCGCATCCTGGGGTTGTGAAATCGCTCGATGTAGTCGAACAGGTCGGCACGAGCGTCATTCCGGGTTCGTTTTGAGCTGCCGCCTATATGCTTTACGAGGTCGGCGAGAACTCTCTCGTCCATGCCCATTCCATTGTCCCTAATCGAAATGCGCTTGAATCGGGGGAGGTCGGTTTCCACCACTACGCTAGTTGCATCAGCGTCGTAAGCGTTGAAAACGAGCTCTCGCAATGCGGAAGATGGCTTTCTGTAGATGCCATCCGTAACACGGGCGAGTACCCGGTCATCGACCGTGAGGCGGTCTCGGTAATTTTTCCCCGTGCCTCTAACGCCGAGCAGTTTCTTCGCAAGGGCCTCTGCCGGGTCTTTAGATGGGGATTGGCCGGTCGCGTCTACGGTCACTCGTGTTCCTTGGGTGCCGAAGGGTAGGCAGAAGATGTGCGGTTTTCTTGGAGCGCCTGTGGATTCGGGACAAGAAACCCGTTGAGCATTGCGTCGAGCGTAGCAGAATCTTGTGTTTCACATTCCCAGCCGGTCAACACCCGCCCGCCAAACTATGCTGCAAATCGTAATACACTGACGTTGCGCCCCTGCCAGGGACCGTTGTACCGGAGACGGATATGACAACCTCCCTGTCGCTCGAAGAGCTCTACAGCCGTTACGCGCTGGAGACTGACCTCAAACCCGCCACGACGAAGCACTATCACTCCCTGATCCGCTTGGCGCTTCGGGAGTTCGTCGATCTCGGCGCAGATCCAAACGACATTGAGACGATCACTCGCGACCACGTGCTTCGCTGGCGCCTGGTGATCCAGGCGCGCGCATCGCCCCGCACCTGGAACAACTACTCCGACCACTTCCGCGTGCTCTGGAAGTTCGGCGTCGACCACGACCTGGTCGACACCAATCCTTGGCAAAAAACCCGCCTCAAGATCGACAAGAAGCGTAAGAAGACGCTCTCGCTCGAACTGCTCGGCCGCGCCCTCTTCGCCACCCAATCCGGTCACCTCGAACCCGGCTGGTTCTGGTCCTCGGTGATCCGCACGCTCTACTACACCGGCATCCGCCGGCGGCAGCTGATTGGCCTGCGGGGCGCGGACTACGACGCGGACAACCACCTGCTCACGCTGCGCTCAGATCACTCCAAGACCCGCCAGGAGCGCATCATCCCGCTGGTACGCGGCGCGCACGCCGCCATCGAGGATCTGTTGCGTGGGTACCGAGCGGAGGGCGTCGAGCTCGGCCCCAACGACCAGTTATTCAACGTCACGCGGGTCTATACCCGATATTCCGGCGCATCGATGAGTGAGTATCAGGTGTCCGGCTTTTTCCGACGTCTTTCCGACGAACTCGGCGAGTCGATAAGCGCACACCGCCTACGTCACACCTTCGGTACCGAGCTCGCTGAACGGGTCGACATCAAGACGGTTCAGGTGCTCATGGGCCATGCCGACATACGCAGCACCCTCGGCTATGTGCACCCCAACCTGGAGCGTCAACGGAGCGCTCTGGACCAGCTGCCAACGTTGTAACCCTAAGTAAAACCAGCTATAAGGCCCCTGAGTTCGTTGGGAGATATACCGAAATCAGGGCAAAAAAAAGCCCGAAGGTGCAGCAACACCTTCAGGCTTGAGATCGGAGGGAATACCCCCGGCGTTTGTTCTGACCGATTGGATGGGGTGATCCGGCCAGTATGTGTTGGTCGGGGCGAGAGGATTTGAACCTCCGACCACCTGAACCCCATTCAGGTGCGCTACCAGGCTGCGCTACGCCCCGGGAAGGCGGGCAATCATACACGATCACCTTTGCCTGACAACCCGAGATGAGCAGTCAAATTCAATGCGAGGGCAGCACGTCGCCAGTTAGTGCTTCAGCAACTTCAGAACGTCTTCCAGCTCACAAATCATTTGCTTCACAACCTGAGGACAGAACTCGCCCTCGCCGCCTTCGCCATGACCATCAAGCTTCTGACGGGCGCCACCAATGGTATAGCCCTGTTCGTACAACAGGCTACGAATCTGACGAATCATGAGGACATCGTGATGCTGGTAATAGCGCCTGTTTCCGCGACGCTTTACCGGTTTGAGCTGAGGAAATTCCTGTTCCCAGTAACGAAGCACATGGGGCTTGACCGCGCAGAGCTCGCTGACTTCACCGATGGTGAAATAACGTTTGCTCGGAATCGCGGGGAGTTCGCTATTGTTCGCGGCTTCCAGCATAGAGTTCCACCCGTGCCTTCAATTTCTGACCTGGCCGGAACGTCACCACGCGACGAGCCGAGATCGGGATCTCTTCGCCGGTTTTGGGATTACGCCCGGGCCGTTGATTTTTCTCGCGCAGGTCGAAATTACCGAAGCCGGAGAGCTTGACCTGAGCACCGTCCGCCAGTGAGTTGCGAACTTCCTCAAAGAAGGCATCCACAAAATCTTTTGCTTCACGTTTATTCAGGCCGAGTTCCTCAAAAAGGGTCTCGGCGAGATCAGCTTTGGTGAGTGCCATCAGATCAATCTCTCAATGTGGCGCCGTGGGATTCACACAAACCAGCGGTTACACGCGCCACGACTTCGTCGACATCGACGTCGGTAAGGGTGCGCGAAGAATCCTGTAAAATCAAGCCTAAAGCGATGCTTTTTCTACCTGTTTCTATGCCTTTGCCGGTGTAAAGGTCAAACACTTTGACCGCACTCAACAGGTCTCCTGCAGACTTTCGAATCGTGTCCGACAGCGTCGCACTGCTAACGGATGCATCCACGACAACGGCCAGATCACGTCGGATTGATGGAAACTTGGACAAGGCTTGGAACACCGGTAGCTCGCGTGCGCTGATCGCATCGAGATCGAGCTCAAATACGTAGCAAGGCGTCTTGATATCCAGGGTTTCGGCAACCGCTGGATGCAGCGCCCCCAAAAGCCCCAGTTCCCGACCGTCACGAACGATGCGTGCCGCCTGTCCAGGATGCAAAGCCGGATGCTCAGCGACCTCGTAGCGAACTGAGCCCTTATGTCCTGCGGCAGTAAGCAGGCTCTCGACGTCGCCTTTGACATCGAAAAAATCGACCATGCGATTCTGAGACGACCATTGCTCGTCCCGCACAGGACCGCATATGACCCCGGACAGGCGGTTTACCTGGGCGAGCCCATCCCCGCCTTTCACAAATATCAGACCACTTTCGAACAAACGGACACGCGGCTGCTGCCGTTTCAGGTTATGGACCACCGCGTTGAGCAGCCCGGGCCATATGCTGGTGCGCATTACCGACAGGTCCGCCGAAATCGGGTTGGCGAGCGCGACCGGCGTGGTATCCGGGGCAATCAAGGTGTGAACCCTGGGATCGACAAAACTGTAGGTTATGGCTTCGTGGTAGCCACGAGCGACCAGTACTTCGCGGAACCGAGCCAGCGGCAGGCGCCCTTCGGACGCTTCCGGCATGACCATATGCGCAGCCGGCAAGACCGAGGGAATGTTGTCGTAGCCATGAATGCGTCCGAGTTCCTCGATCAGATCCGGCTCGATCGCCATGTCGAACCGATAACTCGGGGCCTGAACCGTCCAGCCATCGTCGGTTTTGGTGAGTGACATACCCAGGCGAGTGAGGATTTCTTCCACCTCGTCCTGCGCAAACTCAACACCCAACAAGCGCCGGATACGGGCCGCACGGAGTGAGATCGTCGGCGCCTTGGGAACATCCGCCTCGCTGCAAGTCTCCACAACGGGGCCGGCTTCACCACCCGCAATGTCGATCAGCAAACGCGTGGCACGTTCGATCGCGGTACGTTGAATCTGGGGATCGACCCCTCGTTCGAAGCGGAACGACGAATCGGTATGCAAACCATATTTACGCGCCCGGCCAGCAATCGCGAGTGGCGCGAAAAACGCACATTCCAGGAACACATCGTGGGTCTCGTCACTGCAACCGGACATCTCCCCACCCATAATGCCCGCAAGCGCCAACGGCCCCTTGCTGTCGGCGATCACCAGCGTGTCGTCATCCAGTTCCAGCGTCTTGCTGTCCAGCAGGACCAGCTTTTCATTCGCCTTCGCACGACGGACTTCGATACGCCCGCTAAGACGGGCCAGATCGAAGGCATGCATCGGCTGGCCAAGTTCAAGCAATACGTAGTTGGTCACGTCAACCAATGGACCAAGACTGCGGATACCACCGCGTCGCAGGCGTTCCTGCATCCATAGCGGTGTTTCCGCTTGCGGATTGACACCACGAATGACCCGGCCAAGGTAACGCGGGCAATCCTGCGGCGCATCGATACGCACCGGAAAACGATCATCGACGCTGGCCGCGACAGCAGCCATTTCCGGCGCACTCAGGTCAGTGCGGGTAAGCACGCCGACCTCGCGCGCAATCCCCACCATGCCGAGGCAGTCGCCGCGATTCGGGGTGAGATCGACGTCGATAACGACATCGTCCAAGCCGAGATAGTCGCGCATATCGGTCCCGACCACCGCATCGGACGGCAACGGCAACAGCCCGTCGGCGGATTCCGCCAGACCCAGTTCCTTCGCCGAGCACAACATGCCCAAGGACTCCACCTGGCGCAGCTTGGCTCTCTTGATCTTCAAACCCGGGACGCTGGCGCCAACCTGGGCCAGCGGCGCACGCATGCCGACGTGGACATTCGCGGCACCACAGACGACCTGGCGCACATCGCCCTCGCCTGCCTTGACCTGACAGACCCGGAGCTTGTCTGCGTTCGGGTGGGCTTCCATCGCCAGGACCTCGCCGACGATCACGCCGCTGAACTCGCCGCCGGCGGGCGCAACGCTATCGACTTCGAGACCGGCCATCGTCAGAAGGTGTGTCAACTCATCGGTAGAGACCGCAGGATTCACCCACTCTCGCAACCATTTCTCGCTGAATTTCATGGACTTATCGCTCCTACTTGAATTGGCGCAGGAAGCGCAGATCGTTTTCGAAGAACAGACGCAAATCGTTGACGCGATAGCGAAGCATCGCCAATCGTTCAACGCCCATGCCAAAGGCGTAACCGGTGAATTGCTCGTTATCGATACCGACCTGTCGGAAAACTTCCGGATGCACCATGCCGCAGCCCATCACTTCGAGCCAACCGGTGTGGCTACAGACCCGACAGCCTTCGCCGCCACACAACACACAACCGATATCCACTTCGGCGGACGGTTCGGTAAACGGGAAATAGGACGGACGGAAGCGCACGGCAAGATCGTCGATCTCGAAGAAACGCTTCAGGAACACATCGATGGTGCCCTTGAGCTCCGCAAAGCTGACATCGGTATCGACGAACAGGCCTTCGATCTGATGGAACATCGGCGTGTGGGTCAGATCCGAATCGCAACGATAGACGCGACCCGGCGCAACGATGCGCAGCGGGGCCGCTTCATCCTTCATCACCCGGACCTGAACCGGCGAGGTGTGGGTGCGCAACAAGGTGTGCGCGTCGAAATAGAACGTGTCGTGCATCGCCCGTGCCGGGTGGTGCGACGGAATATTGAGGGCCTCGAAGTTGTGGTAATCGTCTTCGATTTCCGGGCCTTCCTTGACCTCGAATCCCATATGCGCAAACAACGATTCGATGCGTTCCAGGGTGCGCGTTACCGGGTGCAGGCCACCCATTTCGGCGTCGCGTCCAGGCAAAGTCACATCGACGGATTCAGCCGCTAATTTTGCGACCAACGCGGCTTGTTCAAGCGTCGCACGACGCGCCTCGATCGCGGCCTGCACCGCCTGTTTGGCCTGATTGATCACCTGTCCGGCTTCGCGTCGCTGGTCGCCGGGCAAGGCACCGAGAGATTTGAGTTGCTCGGTCAGCGAACCTTTCTTGCCGAGATACGTGACCCGGATCTGATCCAGGGCAGCAAGATCGGTAGCATCGGTGATGGCCTGGTTGGCCTCGGTGACGACTGCGGAAAGATCAAGCACGTCGTTAGTCCCATAAATACAGAAGCTGATAACGAAACGGGGAAAGGCTTGCACCTTTCCCCGTCACGAACCGCAACCTGCACCGTCAAAAACGATGCAGGCATATGCCGGATTTAGGCGGCCAGCGCTTCCTTGGCCTTACCGGCCAGGGCGGCGAAACCTGCCTTGTCGAACACCGCGAGGTCGGCAAGGACCTTACGATCAACGGCAATGTTGGCCTTCTTCAGACCGTTCATGAAACGGCTGTAGGACAGGTCGTTGTTGCGCGCCTCGGCATTGATGCGGACGATCCACAGCGCGCGGAACTGGCGCTTGCGTTGACGGCGGTCGCGATACGCATACTGACCCGCCTTGGTGACCGCCTGCTTGGCGACGCGGAACACACGGCTGCGGGCACCGTAGTAACCCTTGGCCGCCTTCATGATCTTCTTGTGACGCGCGTGCGCGATCACACCACGTTTTACTCGAGCCATTGCTTACTCTCCTAACTCAAGCGCCGCGCTTACGCGAACGGCAACATCTGGCGGACGGATGCCTGATCGCACGCAGCGACCTGGCTCGGGCAACGCAGCTGACGCTTACGCTTGCTCGCCTTCTTGGTCAGGATGTGACGGCGGTGCGACTGGTTCCGCTTGAAACCGTTCGCAGTCGCCTTGAAGCGCTTTGCAGCGCCACGATTGCTCTTCATCTTGGGCATTTTCTGCTCTCCCTAAGTCAGGGGTTGATTGATGAATGACCCAGGCAATGCCTTGCGCCCGGCCATTCCATTAACACCACCGAAGTGGCTTACTTCTTCTTTGGCGCAACCACCATCACCATCTGGCGGCCTTCAATCTTGGGCCGCTGCTCGACGGTGATCAGATCGCCGAGGTCAGCCTCGACACGCTTCAACAGGTCAAGGCCCAATTCCTGGTGCGCCATCTCACGACCGCGAAAACGCAGTGTGATCTTGGCGCGGTCCCCGCCTTCGATGAAGCGGATCAGATTGTTCAGCTTGATCTTGTAATCGCCGACGTCGGTACCGGGGCGGAACTTGATCTCCTTGACCTTGACCTGCTTCTGCTTCTTCTTGGCGTCGTTCTGCTTCTTCTTGGCTTCGAACCGGAACTTGCCGAAGTCCATGACCTTGCAGACCGGGGGTTCCGCGTTGGGCGAAATTTCCACCAATTCCATGCCCGCCTCGGTGGCGGCGGCCAATGCGGCGGCGATCGAGACCACCCCGACCATTTCTCCATCCGCACCGATCAAACGAACTTCCGGAGCGGTGATTTCCTCATTCCGCCGAGTATCTTTACCTGAAGCGATGGCTTAAGCCCTCCGATACCAAAAAGATCAGCCCCGCCTCTGCCTAGCTTGCAAGAGACTGGCTGATCTCGTCATTCGCCATGGCAAGGAATTCATCCACTGTCATGACGCCCATGTCTTTCCCGCCCCGTGTACGAACCGCAACCTGTCCCATCTCGACCTCACGATCACCGATAACCAACAGGTAGGGAACGCGCTGAAGCGTAAACTCGCGGATTTTAAAGCCGATCTTCTCGTTTCTCAAGTCCACTTCGGTACGCAAGCCCTTGCTTTGCAAGGTCTCCTGCACTTGCTGGGCGAAGTCCGCCTGGCGGTCGGTGATATTCATCACCACAGCCTGAATCGGCGACAGCCATAGCGGCATCTGACCGGCGTAATGCTCGATCAGGATGCCGATGAAACGCTCCAGCGAACCGAGGATGGCGCGGTGCAGCATCACCGGCACCTGCTTGCTGCCGTCTTCGGCGATGTAATGCGCGTTCAAGCGACCCGGCATGGAGAAATCGAGCTGTATGGTGCCAAGCTGCCAGATGCGTTCCAGACAATCCTTGAGCGCGAATTCGATCTTCGGCCCGTAGAACGCGCCCTCACCGGGTTGCAGAGTCCAATCGAGGCCCTTGGCATTGAGTGCGTCTTCGAGCGCCTTTTCGGCGTTGTCCCAGACTGCATCGGAGCCGACCCGCTTTTCCGGGCGGGTGGACAGCGCGATCTTGACTTCATCGAAGCCGAAGTCCTTGTAGACCTTGAAGACCAGATCGATAAAGTCCGACACCTCGGAACCGATCTGCGCCTCGGTGCAGAAGATGTGCGCGTCGTCCTGCACGAAGTTACGCACGCGCATCAGGCCATGCAGCGTGCCGGAGGGCTCGTTGCGATGGCAGGAGCCGAATTCGGCGATGCGCAACGGCAGATCGCGGTAGGACTTCAGACCTTGGTTGAAGATCTGGATGTGGGCCGGGCAGTTCATCGGCTTGACCGCGTAATCCCGGTTCTCGGAATGCGTGGTGAAGATCATGTCGCCGAACTTGTCCCAGTGACCAGACTTCTCCCACAGCACGCGGTCGATGATCTCCGGGGTGTGGACTTCCTGATAGCCGTGTTTGCGCAGGGTCTTGCGGATGTAATCCTGCAAGATGATGTAGATGCTCCAGCCCTTGTCGTGCCAGAACACCATGCCCGGCGCTTCTTCCTGGGTATGGAACAGATCCTGCGCCTTGCCGATCTTGCGATGGTCGCGCTTCTCGGCCTCTTCCAGGCGGGTCAGATAAGCCTTCAGTTCCTTCTTGTCGCGCCACGCGGTGCCGTAGATGCGCTGCAACATCGGGTTGTTGGAATCGCCGCGCCAATAGGCGCCGGCCAGCTTCATCAGTTTGAAGCCGTCGCCAAGCTTGCCGGTGCTCGGCAGGTGCGGTCCGCGACACACGTCGAACCAGTCGCCCTGGCGGTAGATCGAGACCTCCTCCCCTTCCGGAATGATGTCTTCGATGATCTCGACCTTATAAGCCTCACCCAGATCGCCAAAGGTTCGGATCGCATCCGCACGATCCAGCACCTCGCGAACGATGGGCAGATCGCGCTTCACGATCTCCTTCATGCGCGCCTCGATCTTCTCCAGATCTTCCGGACTGAAGCCGCCTTCCCGCGCGAAGTCGTAATAGAAGCCGTTCTCGATCGCCGGCCCGATGGTCACCTGAGTGCCCGGATACAGCTCCTGCACCGCCTGCGCCATGACGTGCGCGGCGTCGTGACGAATCAGCTCCAGCGCATCGTCGTCCTTTCGGGTGATGATCGCCAGTTCAACGTCATGGTCGATGAGGTACGAAGTGTCCACCATGCGCCCGTCGATCTTGCCTGCCAATGCGGCCTTGGCGAGACCGGGGCCGATGTCGGCGGCGATGTCGGCGATGGAGAGCGGTGCGTCGTAGGAACGCTGGGAACCGTCGGGAAGCGTGATCTGCGGCATAAGGCTGTCTCGGGTTGAGGGCGACCGCTACCAAAGGCCGCCGGAGGCAGAAAGACCAACTCTGATTCGCACCCGTGTTCCGCCGAGGCTAAACGGCTGTGCCGAGTCGTGGCGGCAGACGCTTCGACATAATCGCCCGCTGAACATGCGTGCAAATCAAAAAAAACGAGGACGCAGTGTGCGTCGGAGCAAGCAATAAAAAAAGGCACTGCGAGCGAACTCGACAGTGCCTTTTCGTGTTGGTAGGCGCGATTGGACTCGAACCAACGACCCCCACCATGTCAAGGTGGTGCTCTAACCAACTGAGCTACGCGCCTGCTTTGAGGGCGCGGATAATACGCACAGCATCAGGTCTTCGCAAGCGCCACGGAAAGCAAAATTGTCATCTCGGAAATCTCCACCAGCGCACCCGCGACATCGCCGGTAATCCCGTGCAGTCGGCGCATCGCCAGGAAGCGCACGGCCAGAAGACTGGAAACGGCCGCCAGCACGGCGCCGATGTCCACGAACAGTCCCATCAGAACCGCGATGGTCAGCGCCAGAATCACCAGCACGCGACGCGGCAAACTTGCCATCATCGGTGTCGCGATGCCCTCTGTTCTCACATAGGGCGTGCTGGCGAGAAGCCCTGTCGCCGAGGTTCTCGCGAGAATCGGGGCGACCAGGAACACCCACATCGCATCATGGCCGATCACTACCGTAACGCTGGCGAATTTGAGCAACAGCACCACCACGATCGTGGCCACGGCGACTGGCCCACTCGCGGGATCTTTCATGATCCGCAGACTGCGCTCCCGGTCCCCATATCCGCCGACCCAGGCATCCGCACAATCGGCCAGGCCATCGATATGAAGCGCACCGGTAGCCAATCCCCACAGGGCCACGATCAGCGCGCCGGAAAGCAGCGCGGGAACGCCCGCGAGCGCAATCGCCAAACCCCAAAACATCGCACCCAGCAGCGCACCGACAAGCGGATAAAACATCACCGAAACACCCCACTCCCGCTCCGTGGGCGCACGCTTCAGTGGGACCGGGAAGATCGTCAGGAACTGGATCGCGATCAGGAATGCGTGCCAAACGGTCGTCACGCAGTGACCTCATGCAGGCTCGCCAAGGGACAATCCACTTCCAGCATGCGTTCGGGCGGCAGTCCTCTTTCTCGTGCCAATCGCCAACGAATCGGACCGCCATGAGAGACCACCAAGGCCCGATCGCCGGTTACCGCTGAAAACGCCGCACGCACCCGTGCGACAAACTCAGCAAACGGCTCGCCATCCGGCGGCCCGTTCGCAAACGGATCGGCCCAGAACGCCGCGAGCCGCTCCGGCTCAGCGGCATGAATATCCGCCACGGAACACCCTTCCCAACGGCCAAAATCCAGCTCCGACAGTCGTTCATCCAGCACCAGTTCGATACCGCATTGCGCCGCCCAATCCGCCGCAAAGTCCGCGCAACGAATCAGCGGTGAGCTGTACACACAACGAACATCTTCAAGCGCATCGACGGCAGCGGCCATCGCACGCCGGCCAGCGGGCATCGCAGGCACATCGCGACGTCCGATCAAACACCCTGAAAACGCCGTTTCACCGTGGCGAAGCAGATACATCACCGAATCAGCCCGGTTTGTCCGAGACACCGGCTTCGGCAAAGGTCGCCATGCCGGCGTGCAAGGCACAGGCGGCGCGCAACAAAGGCACGGCGACGGCCGCACCACTGCCCTCTCCCAGACGCATGCCCAGGTCCAAAAGCGGCTCCGCGTTCAAAGCCGCCAGGACATACCGATGCCCCGGTTCCGCCGAACTGTGCGCGAACAACAACCAATCCCGGACCGAGGCATTGAGCCGCACCGCGACCATCGCCGCCACAGAACTGATGAACCCATCGACCAACGCCGGCACTCCCCGTTGCGCGGCGGCGATGTACGCCCCGCATAGCGCCGCGATCTCGAATCCACCCAATCGCCTCAACACCTCGACAGGATGATCGAACCTACCCTCGTGCAAACTCAGGGCACGACGCAGCACCGAAACCTTGTGGCCGACCCCTTCCGCGTTCAGGCCGGTACCCGGCCCCGCCAACTGTGCCGGATCCATATCGAGAAGCACCGAGGCGATCGCCGTCGCGGAAGTGGTATTGCCAATCCCCATCTCACCGCCCACGAACAGCGCGTTTGCCGTTGCCCGATTCACCGCATCGCGCCCGGCAGACAAGGCTGCGCTGCATTGCGACGCAGTCATCGCCGCCTCAAGCGCGAAATTCGCCGTACCCGGCCCCAGGCGCACGGACACCACGCCCGGGATGTCCGGATCGACCACCGTCCCCAGATTGACGATTTCCAGGGTCGCCCCCATGGTCGCCGCAAGCGAACGTGAGAGCACACTGATCGCCGCCCCACCGCGTGCGAAATTGCGCACCATCTCCGCCGTCACCGACTGCGGAAAGGCCGACACACCTTCTGCGGCAATCCCATGATCGCCCGCGAAGATCGCGATACAGACCTCATCGATCGACGGGCATTCCCGGCCCTGCATACCGGCCAGTCGCACCGCGACAGCCTCCAGCCGTCCCAGCGACCCGGGCGGCTTGGTCAACTGGGCCTGTCTCATCATGGCCGCATTCGCAGCGTCCTCATCGATCGGCGCAGCGGCCCGTTCCCACCAGTTCAAGCGCATTCCCCCTCCAACGAATTCAGACCATCACCGAGCGCCCAAAAGCACCGGCAATGGATCGCCTTTCAAAATCTGCGGCAGACCCGCCACCGTGAACACCACGCGATCACAACGTGCCGCCAGCGCCTGGTGCAACCAGCCGGATTCATCACAAAACCGCCGCGACAGCGCCCCCATCGGCACCACGCCAAGACCGGTCTCGTTGCTGACCAGAATGATTTCCCCCGGCCAGGTATCGAGCCCCGCCAACAAGGCATCGCGCTCTTGTTCATAAAGCCCGGGTTGATCCGCGCACAGACAATTCGTGATCCACAAGGTCAGGCAATCGACCAGGACCACCGAATCAGGCGCCGCCGTCGCCTCGATCGTCGCAGCCAGCGCGATCGGCGTTTCGATCGTCCGCCAATCCGTTCTTCTGCGCTGACGATGATGTTCAATCCGCTGAGACATCTCTTCATCATCGGCCATTGCCGTCGCGACGTAGGTCACTGCCAGTCCGATCGTCTCAGCCAAATTCTGCGCCATGCACTCAGCCAGACGACTCTTGCCAGAACGCGCACCGCCAAGGATCAGAGAGCGCATCGGTGCGACATCATCAGTTCGAAATGAGCCACCAACCAGTCGGCATCCATCTCCGTATCTATCATGTCGGCAAGGCGGTCAAAGGCACGCTCGGGCGTGCGCACGGTGGCCTCGGCGACTGCATTATCCAGCCCACTCCATTCCATCAAGGCGACCAATCCCGCGTCACTATCGAACAGACCATGCAGATAGGTTCCCAGGATTTGATCGTCGTCACTGAGTGCGCCATCGAACGTCCCATCCACAAGGCGTATGGCCGGCTTCTTCAATGCTTTTCCCCGACTGACGCCAGCGTGGATTTCATATCCCGCCACTAAAGCGTTATCGATTACCAGAGTACCGGTGACATTGCGCAGTTGCTTTGCGCCGTCGGCGGGCAATTCGGTTTCCATGTCCAGCCAGCCCAGCCCTTCACTGCTTCCGGGGTCGCCTTCGATGCCGTGGCGATCGTGCAGGTGGCGTCCGAGCATTTGAAATCCGCCGCAGATACCGATCAATTTTCCGCCGTATCGCAGGTGGCGGCGGATCGCGGTTTCCCAGCCGTGTGCGCGCAGGAAGGCCAGATCGGCGCGCACGGACTTGGAGCCCGGGAGCACGATCAGGTCGGCGGGCGGAATGGGTTCGCCGATTCGCCAGTAGCGGAAGTCCACACCGGGGTGGCGACGTAAGGGGTCGAAATCGGTGTGATTGGCGATGCGGGGCGTGATCGGGACCACGACCCGCAACGCATTGTTAACGCGGGCCGGGCTATGGCGTTGCTCGGGCAAGGCGTCTTCGGCATCGATGTCCAGATCGTGCAGATACGGCAGCACGCCGAGGACCGGCTTGCCGGTGCGCTGTTCCAGCCAGTCCAGCCCGGGTTGCAGCAGGCCGATGTCGCCCCGGAATTTGTTGATCACGAATCCGACCACCCGCGCTTGCTCGCTTTCCGAGAGCAAGGCGAGCGTCCCGACCAGATGCGCGAACACGCCGCCCCGATCGATGTCGGCGATCAGGATCACCGGACAATCGACGGCCTCGGCGAAACCCATGTTGGCGATGTCGCCCTCACGCAGATTGATCTCCGCCGGGCTGCCCGCGCCCTCGACAACCACGACCTCATGCGCGTGGCTTAGCCGTTCGAAGGACGCCAGCACCGCATCGCGGGCGACACGCTTGTAAGCGTGGTAATCCGCCGCCTCCATGCTGCTCAGGGCGTGCCCGTGGATGATGACCTGGGCACCGGTGTCGGTATTGGGTTTGAGCAATACCGGGTTCATGTCGGTATGGGGCGGCAGACCGCATGCCTCGGCCTGGACGGCCTGGGCGCGGCCGATCTCGCCGCCATCGATGGTCACGGCGCTGTTCAAGGCCATGTTCTGCGGCTTGAACGGCGCAACCCGTACCCCTTGGCGAGACAGCCAGCGACAAAGCGCGGTGACGAGCACGCTTTTGCCCGCATCCGAGGTCGTGCCTTGCACCATCAGGCAGCGGGCGCGCATATCCGACGCAGCGACACGGAAACCGAGGAGCCGCGCCGTCCTTCGGTGGCAATCAGGCGTTATGGATGCGGCGGTCTCGGTCCACCGAGGTCATGATTGCAACATGAACCAGCGCCGCCAAACCGACATACAGGGCCAGGGCCTGCATCGAATACGGCAGGTAGGTGAACAGACCGGAAGCAAAGGCATTCCAGCTGTGATCCGTCACGTAGCCGGCGAGCAGATAGAAGCTGCCGTTGGAGATCAGTTCGGCGACGAAACCCCCGACCAGCACCGCCGCGACCAGCATTGGGAGATTCGACCAGCTCAGCTGATGACGGCGCGAATACCAGCGGCCCGCACCCCACAAGGCGGCGTAAGCGGGAATCAGGAAACCGTAGGCCGGGGTGACGCAGAAATCGGAGACCCCACCCCAAGTTACGGCGGCGTAATCGACCAGCGCCGCTTCACCCAATAAAACCGCAAACCAGAGCACCGGCCCAAGATAAAAACCGGCCAGGAAAAACAAGGCGGTGGAGGCATCCGGCAACCAGTTGAGACCAGCGACATGATGGCTGCGGGTAAGCGCCATGATCACCATCGCGACAACGGCAATTACGGTCTGCTGGCGGGAGGACAGGTTCAACATGAGTCGGCAACTCCAAGGATTTTGAACGGGCAAACGGACGGCGCACGGTTAACGGTGCGGTGTCGAACGCGTGCACGGAGGATAAACGGTTTTCCTGCTCGGTGTGCGCGATGCAGGTCAAACCGGAAGCGGATGGGCAACGACTACGGAAACTCCCAGGCGATTTCGACAGCGAGATTGCGCTCCGGCAACGGGAAGCTGCCCAAGGACGATTCGAATCCGTCGTAAAGCTCGTTGAACACATTGTTCACCCGCCCAGTCAGCCGCACATCGCCGATCCGGTATTGCGTGTTGACGTTGACCACCGTGTCGCTGTCTGCCGGGGCACGGGTGTTGGCGTTGTCCCCGGAGATGTGCCGTTCGCCGGTGAATACCACTTCTGCGTAGCTGGACAAAGCATCGTTCCACCGATATTCCGCGCTGGCTCGGGCGCTGTGGGTGGGAACGTAGGCAATATGTCGGTTGGCGTTGCTACCACTGCGGAAACGCGCATCGGTATAGGCGTAACCGCCCCAGAGTGTGAGGCGCTCGTCAACGGGCAGCGATATGTCGATGCTCAGTCCCTGATGCCGCGTCGGATCGAAATTGACGTTTGCCCCCGCGAAGAAGGCACCGGTCGGGCGAGTCGCGGTGGAATCGAAAGCGATCTCGTCCTTTAGGTTCAGTCGGTAAATGTTCACATCCAGGCTTGCTCCCTGCCGCTCCCAGGAAACACCGGCCTCAAACGAGTTACCGGTCTGTGGGCGCAACACGTTCCCCGGCGAGGTGTATGCCTGCTCGTCAATCTTCGGGAAGCGGAAATTTTGGTCTACCCGACCGAATACTCGCCACTCGGGGTCGAACTGATAATTCAGTCCGAGCTCGGCAACGTCTTGCTCGAACAGAAAATCCTGGCCGGTCGGATAAGTGAGGACGTCCGTGATCCGATTGTTCTGACGGGCGTTTCTGGCACCGGCGGTCAGTGACAGTCCTTCGGTCAGCGGCGCGACCACCTGCACGTAGACACTCTCGTTGTCGAAAGTGTTGTTGCGGGTCGTGAACGGGCTGGCGATCCGGTACGCGGCGGCTTCGAAATCGATGCCGGCGGTGACCAGCATTTCGCCGCCGTTGAACGGCACGGCGCCGACCAGACGCGGCGTGAAACTGTCGAGATTGCGATCCTGGCGACCAGCGCTGCCGAAACTGACGAACGGATTATTGGCATCGCTACGGGTGAGTTCCGCAATCAGGGCCCAGTCATCGCTAAATTGAAGTTCGCCGCCAACCCGTTCGACACGGGTGTCGGTATCGGTCCGATCGTTCGGATTGGCCGGGTTGACCTGACGGCGATCTGCCGCCACCTGTGCGACGGTCAATGCCCCCGGAGTCTGCAGGTCTTCATAGGAACGCAGCACCTCGACAAACGCCAGGCCACGCTCAAACTCATACTCGACCCGACCGAAGAAGTTTTCCGATTCCAGACGGTTATGTTCGCGGTAGTTATCGGTCGCACGCTGCTCCGCGCTGACGCGAGCCGCGAAGCCATTGTCGAAACGTTGCTCGAACTCGGCGACCTTACGATCTCCGCCCCAGGCATCGAGTCCCAGGCTCACCCGTCCTTTAGCCGCCTGCGGACGGCGGGTGATGACATTGATCACGCCACCAACCGCCTGATCGCCATAAAGCGTACCGGCGCTGCCGTGCAGCAATTCGATGCGCTCCACATCTTTCATTGAGATCTGGGTAAGCTGCGGCGCAGCGATGTCACCGTTATTCAGGCGGCGCCCATCGACCAGGATCAGCGTGTTCGACGCAGCACTGCTGCTGAATCCGCGCATACCCACCGACGTGTTCGTCCCGGTCCCGTAGAGGTCGGTCACCACCACACCGCCCCGCGACTGCAGGAAATCGGCAAGATTGATCGCACCGGCGGCGCGTATCTGGGCGGCATCGATCACGGTAACGGTCGCGGGCGTCGGTACGCTGGACTGGTTCTGAGCCGAACGGGTTGCGGTAACCACCACCGGTTCCAGTTTTATCGGCGCTTGCGCCGAGGCAGAGGCAGCGAACCCGAGCGGCATCGCCGCCAGACAAGCCAGGCAATAAATCGAGGGTTTCATCATTGGTCCTTCGCGCACACCCGCACGCGACATTCAGGAAACAGATTCCGGTCGCAAAGGAAGGGGGCTCGAAGCAGACAATCGGGGCGCAGGACGCAGGACTGACGCATCGCGACCTCGCCCTCCGCGATGCCGAACGTGGTGCAACAGGCCGGTCTCCGGGCTTGCGAGCGAGGCATGACACCTCGGGCGAATCGCCTTCCCGCACCGTTAATGGGCACAGTGGCGTGTGATCCGCGTGAACTCGCTTACCGTTGCGGGGGCAGCGCCGGAATTATCGTGACCGGGTGGTCAGACGCACCGGCTTCCCGTTTCATCCCTCGGACGGAACGTCGTCGGGACACCTGAAGCGGCGCGGATGGTACGCCCATCCGGAGCGATTCCACAAATTGCGCCCGGATGCGTACCCGGTTGCACCCCGGTAATGGACGGTCATGCCGGAGTCCGCCGCGAACGACATGGCGCGAAGCCCTGGCGCTGCGGACGCTGCGCCATTCAAAATCGCGTCGGCAACGTGGCACTAAAGTGCGTTGCGCAACATCAGCTCGCGGGGATGGGGGTCGAGGTAATACTGATCCGCCACGTATTCGTTGGGATGTCGGCGGAAGTGATGTCGCAGCAACACGATGGGCACGATCAACGGCAGACGCCCGGCACGATATTCGTCGATGGTCTCGATCAGTTCCTGTTTGTCGGCACTGTCGAGCTGCTGTTTGAGATACCCCATCAGGTGCATCAGCACATTGCTGTGCTTGGTGCGGGTGGCGGGCTTTTTCAGGGTCGCCATCAAGCGGCTCACGTATTCCTCGGCCAGCGCGACCAGGTCCCGCTTGCCGGCCTCGGCAACGAGCCGCCCGAGCTCGCGATAGGCGATCTCGTCATGGGCGCGGATCATGGTTTTGTGGCGGGTGTGAAATTCCACCAAGCCACGCGAACTGAGCCCGGCATCGACCATGCGCAACCAGCGGTCGTAGACGAAAACCCGCTGGATGAAATTTTCGCGCAGACCGGCATCACCCAACCTGCCCTCCTCTTCGGTGGGCAGCAGCGGATTCGCCTGCATGATCTCGCGTGCGTACACCCCCACCGACTGACCGTTCGGCATGCCTTGCTCGGTGTAGAGCTTGACCCGCTCCATGCCGCAACTGGGTGAACTGCGCTTGAAGATGTAGCCGCGCAAATCGTGCAGCTTGGGGGCCATTTCCTTCCCGAACGCGATCAGCTTTTCGGTGACATCCAGACGGGCATCGCGCACGCCGAGCACACGCGGTGCCTCGGCCTCCCCGACCAAGCGGATGGTCGGGCGCGGGATCCCCAGACCGATTGCGGCCTCTGGGCAGACCGGCACGAATTCGAAGTAGTCGCCGAGCGTTCCGGTAATGTAGTGATCGTGTTTGTGGCCCCCGTCGTACCGGACCCGCTCACCCAACAGGCAGGCACTGATACCGATGCGGATGGCGTCGCCACTCATGCGCGATCCGCACGGTAATTTCGTTCGATGTAGTCCTCGACGATGGTCTGGAATTCCTCGGCGATGCGATCGCCCTTGAGGGTCACGGTCTTTTCCCCATCGACGTAGACCGGCGCCGAAGGCTGCTCGCCGGTACCGGGCAGCGAGATGCCGATATTGGCGTGCTTGCTCTCCCCTGGGCCGTTCACCACGCAGCCCATGACCGCGATGTTCATGTTCTCGACACCCGGATAGTGACCGCGCCAGATCGGCATGTTGGTGCGGATATAGCCCTGGATCTTCTGCGCCAGCTCCTGGAACACGGTCGAGGTGGTCCGTCCGCAGCCCGGGCAGGCCGTGACCAGCGGGGTGAACGCCCGCAAGCCCATGGTCTGCAGGATCTCCTGCGCAACCACCACCTCCTGGGTGCGCGGACCACCCGGTTCCGGGGTCAACGAGACCCGGATGGTGTCGCCGATACCTTCCTGCAACAGGATCGACAAGGCGGCAGTCGAGGCCACGATGCCCTTGGAACCCATGCCGGCCTCGGTCAGCCCGAGATGCAGGGCGTAGTCGCCGCGTTGCGCGAGGTCGCGGTATACCGAGATCAGATCCTGCACGCCGCTCATCTTGCAGGACAGGATGATGCGCTCACGCGGCATGCCCAGGGCCTCGGCGGCCTGCGCGCTTTCGATCGCCGAGGTCACCACGGCGTCGTGCATCACGGCGGTGGGTTCGCGCGGTTCGGCACGTTTGCCGTTTTCGTCCATCAGCCGCGCCAGCACGGACGGATCGAGGCTGCCCCAGTTGACGCCGATGCGCACCGGCTTGTCGTACTTGAGTGCGATCTCGATCAGGGTCGCGAACTGTTCGTCGCGCTTCTTGCCGCGACCGACGTTTCCGGGGTTGATGCGGTATTTGGCGAGCGCCGCGGCACAAGCCGGATGGGCGCTCAGCAGCTTGTGGCCGTTGAAATGGAAGTCGCCGATCAGCGGCACCGGACAGCCCATTGCGTCCAGGCGTTCGCGAATCACCGGCACGGCCGCCGCCGCTTCCGTGGTGTTCACGGTCAGACGCACCAGTTCCGACCCGGCGTCCGCGAGTTGCTTGACCTGGGTGACGGTGGCCTCGACATCGGCGGTATCGGTGTTGGTCATGGATTGCACCACCACCGGCGCGGAGCCGCCGACGGCAATGCCTCCGACCCTGACCGGAACGCTGTGACGACGGATTGTTGGACTCGACATGGGAAAACCGCCATTCGTGAAGATCGCAGGGAGCGCGATGATACCAGTGACTTAACCGTTCCCAGCGAAGCCGGTAAAGTCCGCCGCTGGATTGCCACCGAATCTGATCATGACCGAGCCCACTTCGCCGCATCGCCCTCGTTCCCGGTCCGGACATCACCGCCGCCATCGCTCCGAATCGCGGGGCAATCCCGATCTCTCTCGCTTGATGCTGCTCGCCCGACGCGCAGTGAGTCTGCCCCTGTTGGCACTCTCGGCTTACGGTCTGAGCACCTTCCCGGTTGCCAGCCTGCCCCTGCTGATCGGACTGATCGCGTATGTGGCGCTGCTCTGTTTCCGTCCGACCGCCTGGATCGTCGCGCTTCCGGTGCTGATCGCCGGTCTCGACCTGACACCCTACTCCGGTCGCCTCCTGTTCACTGAGTTCGACCTGTTCCTGCTGGCAACCGTGGCGATGGGTCTGTGGCATCCCGAACCCTGGCGTTTCACGACCGATTTCGACCGCAATGGCCGACGTCTGCTCACGCTGCTGATCGCAAGCCAGGCGCTGTTCACCGTCCACGGCCTGTGGCCGATTCCTCCGCTGGATGCGGACGCCCTCGCCAGCTATCTCAGCCCTTACAACAGCCTGCGCATGGCCAAGGGCTTCGTCTTCGCGCTGTTGTTGCTGCCCATGCTGCAGCAGGCGCGGTTTCGCACCCGGACACGCGGCGAATCACTGGGACGTTGGTTCGCAAGCGGCATGTTGGCCGGCTTGTCGGCAGTCATCCTGAGCGTTCTCTGGGAGCGCGCCGGATTCACCGGCCTGTTGTCGGCCCCCGGTCATTACAACGTCACCGGCCTGTTTTCCGGCATGCACAACGGCGGCGCGAGCATCAACGCCTTCCTGGTCATGACCGTGGCCTTCCTGCCGGTGGCATTCCTCTATCTGCGGCCCACCCGATATACGTTCGTGCCAGCGCTGTTCGTCGCCTTCTCGGCGTATGCCGTCGCGGTCACCCTGAGTCGCAGCGATCTGCTCGCGTTTGCGGCGATGGCGGTTGTCTATCTCTATGCCAGACGGCGCTTTTCGCCCGACGCAGCGAGTGCGTCACCCAAGCGCGCTTCTGCCGCCACATGGTTCGTACTCGGCGTCCTCAGCGTGGTTCTCCTTGGCGGGATGGCGATGGCCTTGCGGGGCGGAATGTTGGGCGATCGCCTCGCCGGTGTGCAGACGCGGCTGGGCCAATGGGCGCAAAGCACCGCGATGATGCACGGCGGCCTGGTCGGAAACCTGACCGGCATGGGCAAAGGCAGTTACCCGCGCACTCGGCTCTGGCGCGATCTCAACGCGGGGAGCGTACCGAGCACGTATCAGCGCATGTTTGACGAGCAGGACAACGCCTACCTGCGTGTGGGACGTTCCGACACTCAGGGAAGCGGCCTGTCCATCCACCAGCGTATTGCGATCGACCACAGCGCCATCGACGATGCCGGCAAATATCGCCTGTCGCTGCGGCTGCGCACCCCGAACAACGAAAGCACCCGTCTGCTGATCGAATTTTGTGAGCGCAACATCCTCAAGCCACGCTGGGATTGCCGCTGGACCGGGATCAACACCCGAGCCGGCCAGAACACATGGCAGGACTATGACGTCGAGGTCGCCCTCGACAATCTGGGACGCGGGCATTGGTGGGGCAAGGCGCCTGTCGAAATCGCGCTGCTGAATCGTGGCCTTGCCGACAGTCTGGACATCGATGAGGTCCATCTGCGTGCGCCGGACGGTCGTGATCTGCTGATGAATTCGGGTTTCGAAGAAGGCATGGACCACTGGCTGGCGAGCTTTGAGAATCCGCGCGACTGGCACATCGGCAATCTCTGGTTCGATGCCTGGTTCGAAGGTGGCCTGCTTGGCCTGCTTACCCTGGCGATCGCGTTCGGCGTCCCCATGAAGCGCCTCTTCACACGAGTTCAGGAGGGCGATACCGCCGCCCTGCCCTTGTTGCTGGCACTCGTTGGCGTATTGCTGATCGGCCTGTTTGCGAGCCTGTTCGACGATCCGCGCATCGCCTTGCTGTTTTTCCTGTTGGTGTGGATGGCCTTGCTTCCCGCCGAGCCCGCCCTGAACGCCAAGGCCTTGTTCACCGGCCTGCCGTCTCGCCGGGAAGCCGTGTTGGCGACCCGCTACCGGCGGCTGCCTCGTGGGCTGCGCCATGCGATGGTATTCCTGCTGGTGGCAACCGTCGCCATCGTGGCAGGACTACAGATCCGACAGGTCATGCGGGCCAAGCAGCTCGATCAGACCCAGATTGTCCTGAAGCTCGCCGCATGGCTTGGGGTGGATGCTGAACAAACCCTCGGCGCCCTGCTGCCGACGCCGAAATATTCCGACTATCCGATGGACGGCACCCTGCGGGCCCTGCACCCGCGCATTCTGCTGCCGGAACTCACCGGTTGGGACGGTCGTAGCGTCCCGCCGGTCATGCAGGATCGCCAGACGCTCTGGAAGCAGCAGAAGCTGCCCATCTATTCCGCCTGCACCAGCGGCGATCTGGTCGGCAACATCAGCTGCTGGCTGAGTGAGGGCACGGAAAAGCGTGGCAGCTTCCTGCTCGATAACGCGCTGAAGCTGAAGATCGTAAAACCGACCGTGAACGGCAATCAGTACGGCAACGCCTGGCAACTCGCGATCGCCGCCGATTTCCTCAACATGGAGCCCGGTTATCTTCCGAAACATCGCACCTTGATCCAGCAACGTCTGGTCGATGCCCTGAAGGATTACCTGATCCCTCTCGATGGCAATTCCGTCTCGGTATGGCATGGCCGCCTGACCATGGCCACCAATGCCTGGATCATCGCCGCCGCACTGGATGCGGATACCGCATGGAAACAAGATCTGGTCCGCCGCGCTCAGGCGCATTTCGTCGAAGCCATGCGCGCACTGGCGATGACCGAATCCTGGCCATCCGGCTTCAACTACTGGATCAACAGCCGCGCCTACACCTTTGCCCTCGCGGTTGCCGCCTACGTGAACGGCCTGGACGATGCCCGCAACGCCGCCTGGATACGCAACACCCTGGAACGGGTCGGCTTGTGGATGGTGTATGCGACCCGACCGGATAATCGCTCCGCCGAACTCGGCGACGAAGGTCCGCGCGTTGACCTGAAGGATGAGACCCGCCGCGTCATCGACATCATCGGCGCGGTGACCCGTAACCCGGTGTTCGCCACCTATTCCCGTTATCTCGCCAAACTGCGCCGCGACGAAAGTTATTACCGGGGTTACCGGGCCAGTTTCCAGTTGTTGAACGACCCCACCGTGGCGCCGTTCGCGGATGTCGAATGGGGTTCGCTCGTGGGCCTGGAACATCATCTGCCCGGGGCGGAACTGTTCGGTCCCGGCACCATGAACCTCGCCTTCATCCGCAGTGGGTGGGGACCGGATGACACCTTTATCAGCTTCCGGGCCGGGGCGACCCTGTCTCATCACGGTCACTACGACGCCGGGCATTTCACGCTCTTCAAGGGCACGCCATTGGCGCTGACCAGCGGCACTTACGGTGAGTATTTCCAGAGCCACCGGCTGGATTATTCGATCCGGACCGTCGCCAAGAACAGCCTTCTGGTGCTGCGACCCGGTGAGCTCGTCCAGCCCAACGAGCACTTCAGGAAAAACGTCTCCGATGGCGGACAACGTGTGATCGTTCCCACGGGTAGCGCGATCTCCAGCATCGAAGACTTCAAGGCCAACCTGAATCGGGGCATGCATTATGAAGGGGGCCAGATCGAGGCCTTCAGTCACAGCGCAGACGACTACACCTATCTCGCCGCCGACCTTACCCCGGCGTACAACAACAGCCGATACGACGAGATGAACGCCGGCGGCAAGGTCAGCCGGGTTCGCCGGGAACTGCTCTATCTCGAGAAGGAAGACCGCCTGCTCATTCACGATCATGTCGTCAGCACCGATCCGTCCTACGTCAAGAAGTGGCTGCTGCACACCGCCAGCAAACCGGTCGTGGATGACGCCCGGGTTTTGGTTGGCAACGTGGACAACGGAATATTGGAAACGTCGCAGGCCATTGCCGTCGTCGATAACGGTCGCGGTCATCTGGACGTCCAACGCCTCTATCCGCGCGACGCCGTGATGCGGCTGATCGGTGGCCCCGACTACCGCTTCTACGTGGAAGCCGATGGCGATGATGCCGTGCTCAACGGCACCGATCTCACGGAGGGCGTCAAAGAAGCGAAATGGTTCGATACCGGGCTCTGGCGCATCGAAATTCAACCGGCGCATCCACAGATCGATGACCATTTCCTGGTCGCGCTGCATCCCCGTCTGGATGCACATGCGGCGCCTCCGCTTTCTGCGGTTGAAACCGATCAAGCCGATGTCCGAGCGGCCTCGACCGAGCGATCGCTGGTGGTATTTCTGGGACAAGACGCCACCCCGCCGGTGGAAATGGTGCTCGCCGCCAGACCGTCGCAACTCTATGTCTCCGGCCTGCCGGATGGCGTGCAACTTCGGGTCAATGGCGAACCGGTACCCGCCGAAACGGGGCGCAACGTTCTGCGCGCTCAATTGGATGGCAGCCCCTTGATCAGCCTCGACTGGTAGCGTGCCGCGTCGAACGTAAACCAGGGTTACAGGGAGAACGGGTTCGCAGTTCACCGAGTCTCAGTCGGCAACACTAAATACGCGACAAGGGAACGGCGACGCCGCTCCTGACAAACCACCCTACGCTTTTTGGAGAGTTGCCATGAACACCATTACCCGCTTCCTGAACGACGAATCCGGCGCCACCGCCATTGAATATGGCCTGATCGCCGCCCTGGTGGCGGTCGCCGCCATCGCCGGCTTCCAGCTGCTTGGCCAGAACCTGGGCACCACCCTTGGCAAGGTCAACAGCGCACTCAATCCGTCCTAAGGTTCCGACGCAGGGCACGCGGGCACCGCATGCCCTGCGTCCCCGCCTCGGCCAAAAGGCCCGCAGATTTTGCGGGCCTTTTTCGTGTTCGAGGCCCGTCATGGCATCGCACCGCCCCCCCCTTCAGCGAAATCGGGCGTCGATCCACCTGCGGATTGTCAGTGAATCCCGATCACTTCAGGGCCTGACGAGAACACGCTTTCCGGATACCGTAAACACACTTCCTACGGATTCCTTCTGATGCCCCAGCACGAAAGCCACCTGGTTCAGATCGCCAACTTCACCTTTTCCGCCATGATCGGCGTACTCGCCTTGTTGATCGTGGGCTTCCTGCTTTCTGAGCACGAAGTTCGGCTGATCAATGGCGTCCCCAACGTCCCCTCCCTGGTCATGCCGATGCGCGTACTCGGCGTGCTGGCGATCATCTCCACCCTGAGTCGCCTGGTCCTGCTGGCAACGGGCCAGATCACCGAGCATTGGCTGCAGAACCAGGTTCAGTTTCTGATCGGCATGGTGTTGAGCATCTACTTTTTGATCACCTGGCTGATTTTCTGAGTGTGTCCTGATACATCTGTTGTCTCACCCGGGCCGAATCCCGGGTACGGCCTGCCCGCTCAAGCGCCTCGATAACACGTTCCCAGAGCGCCGGGTCCGCGCCTTCCAGCGTCGATAGCAAATCGCTCATCTCCAGCGACATCAATTCCGCCACTCTGACGTCCTCCAACTCCATACGAAGCACGGATTCAGGTGCGGCAAGCGTCGCCGGTTTCGGTGCTGGCGCCGTTTTCTGCTTCAATCCCTCGCTACGCCTCTCGTGCACCATGCGCTCACGAACCGCCCGCTCAGTCTGAAATCGACGTGCCGATTCATCCGCCTCGGGTGAGACGATCTGCGGCGCCGGAGCCGGCGCCATGACAGGGGCAGACATGATGTCCACACCCGGGGCGGGTGACCGCTCGATCCCGACCCGGAGCAAAACCCCGAGCGACAGCAACACCGTTGCGGCCATCGCCAACGGCGCCGCCCAACGCAAGGCCGGTCGTTTCGGCTTTACTGCGGCGTGCGCGGCGCGTTTAACGAACGCGTCGCTGAGCGCACTTGGCGACGCACCGTCGCGGGTGTGATAGAGCCTGGAAATCCGCTCGTCGTGCTCACTCATCGCAATCCTCCAGGCCACTGCGCAGGCGCTGCATGGCATAACGCAGGCGACTCTTCACGGTCTCCCGTGAGGTCGCGCTGACTTCCGCAATCTGCTCCAGGGAAAGTCCGCTCTCCTCCTTGAGCAGAAAGGCATCTCGCTGCGCAAACGGCAGCGCCTCCAGCATCGCAAACAGGCGTTCGACACAATCCCTCAGGAAACTCCAGCGATCCGGCGATTCGTCGCCGCTCAGCCCCGCCTGGCTCGCGATGTCATCGACATCCTGATCGTCGGAGACCAACTCCGCCGCCCTGCCGGAAGACCGGTAATAATCGATCAGCCGATTGTGGGCGATGCGGAACAGCCACGCCTGGAGATGCTCGCCATCGAACCGATCCCGCGCCCGCACCGCATTGAGCCACACGTCCTGATACAACTCTTCGCTCTCCGCGCAATCGCCGCATTGCCGACGTAGATAGCGATACAGGGGACTTCGAAAGCGCTGATAAAGGCGATCGAAGGCAGCGGTGTCGCCTGCGCAGTAACGTTGCCAAAGGGCCGCGTCGGACATCGGGTTTCCTCTGAAATGGATGCAGGGATTGTAACGAGCGAATTCAGTATGCGGGGTTAACCCCATTCCCCCACGCCGTTCGTTACAGGCATTGAACCCACTCACACGGAAACAATGCCATGCATCCGAACCCCACTTTGGTCGTTACCCTCGCCGCCTTGCTGACCGCATCGCTGCTATCCGCCTGTACCCGAACCGGCGTTGATTCAACGTCGCCCCAGCCGGTCGTCTTGCCCTCTCAACCGCAAGCCATCCCCAGACAACATGCCCAACAAGCCATGCGCGACATGGGCAAGATGCAATCCACCCGCATGATCGCGCCTATGGCGCTGGCCGAGGCGGACTACCGGATGGCCAACGAACCCACAGACCGGGAGATCTACGCAGACATCGATGAAAACCCGATCCACCGGGTCGCGGAATCACCGGTCTCCACCTTCAGTATCGATGTCGATACCGGCGCCTATTCCAACGTCCGTCGATTCCTCAACGCGGGCCGATTACCGCCCACCGACGCGGTGCGCGTTGAAGAACTGATCAATTACTTCAACTACGCCGATGCCGGCCCGGAAAATGCCGACACCCCGTTCGCCGTCCATACCGAAGTCGGCCCCACCCCCTGGAATGCCCAGACCCGGTTGCTGCGCATCGGCATCAAGGCCTGGGCCCCGGAAGCGGACACCCGCCCTGCCGCCAATCTGGTGTTTCTCGTCGATGTATCCGGTTCGATGAATGCGGACGACAAACTGCCTCTGCTGAAACGGTCATTGCGTCTGCTCAGCGACCAGCTCACGGCCAGAGACCGCGTCAGCCTGGTGGTCTACGCCGGTGCCAGCGGCGTCGTGCTCGAATCCACCCCCGGCGATAAAAAGGCGCAAATCCATGCCGCGCTCAACAACCTCGAAGCCGGCGGGTCCACCAATGGCGCTTCCGGCATCCATCTCGCCTACGAACAGGCGCGCGACGGTTTTATCGAGGACGGCATCAACCGTGTTCTGATTGCCACCGATGGCGACTTCAACGTCGGCAACATCGATCACGATCGTCTGATCGACTTGATCGAGCAACAACGCCACGATGGCATCGCCCTGACCACGCTCGGTTTTGGCAGCGGAAACTACAACGACGCCCTGATGGAACAACTCGCCGACCACGGAAATGGCAATCACGCCTACATCGACACCCTGCAGGAAGCCCGAAAGGTCCTCGTCGATGAACTCGGATCAACCCTGCAAACTGTCGCCAGCGACGTGAAGATTCAGATCGAATTCAATCCCACCCAGGTCGCCGAATACCGCCTTATCGGCTACCAAAATCGCATCCTCGCCCGCGAGGACTTCAACAACGACAAGGTCGATGCCGGCGAAATCGGCGCCGGTCACTCCCTCACCGCGCTCTACGAAATCACGCCTTTGGGGAACCAAACTCAGATCGAGCCGTTGCGCTATGCCGGAAAGGCCGCCACCAAAGTCGGCAAAAGCCCCGAACTCGCCTACCTGAAACTCCGCTACAAACCCGTCGGGTCGAAACAAAGCACCCTCATCACCCACCCCATCGCCGCCGATGCCGTCCAACCCACGCTTGCCCGCACCAGCGACGACTACCGCTTCGCCGCCGCCGTCGCCGCCTTTGGTGAACAACTCCGCGGCGGGAAATACTTGGGAGACATGAGCTACCCCGCCATCCACGACCTCGCCAGCGCCGCGCGCGGTGAAGACCCCGCCGGCTATCGCGGCAGCTTCCTCGAACTGATCCGCCTCGCCGCCGCCCTGGACGGACATCCCATCAAGCTAAGCAACCGCTAGACGAAATAATTCGGGCATAAAGCCGAATGCCGTTTGTAATGCCCCCGTATATTGGTGCCACGGATAACTTGAGGTCGCCGGGTAGCAGGAGCGGCCCCACCAGTCGCTCGACCACATGTCCCCGGTCGATTACCGGGTCTACCATCACCCGGAAACCTCAAATTCAGGCTGGTACTAAAATCGGGGCTTTACCGTGATTACGGCACGCCATGCCTGTTGGGCAAGCGCACGCACTCAACGGTCGGGGCTGATCGCAGATCACCTCGGAGGTCGTCCCGTTCAGGTGGAAACCCCGTCAAACCGCTTGCGGACCGATTCGATCTTTCCTTCCATCCGGCGGTCCTTGTCCTTACGGATGTCGAACTTGATTGACCCGTAGACGCGCTGACTGCCAAGCGATTCCAGCAAGGCATTGCTCTGTTCAACCAGCGCCAGGGCCTGAGCGAAGTCCTCGGTTTCGACCAGAGTCCCCATTGCGGTCAACTGATACGGGAAGCCAGCGGCGTCGATCAGGCGAACGACCTCGCTGACATACGCGCCCAGGCTCTCACCCTGATCGACTGGAAAAATACTGAATTCCATTAAAACGGACATGACGAAGACCTGTCGTTACCGCCGTTTCTGGGCCGCCAGGGCTTTCGCGACGGGTGCAAAACTGCGGCGGTGGATGTCGGTGACGCCCAACTCGTGGAGCGCGACAATGTGTGATTTCGTGGGATAGCCCTTATGCCCGGCGAACCCGTAACCGGGGTATTGGGCGTCGAAGGCGACCATTTCCCGATCCCGCGTGACCTTGGCAAGAATCGACGCCGCCGCAATTTCCTGAACGGTCGCATCGCCCCCCACCACGGCTTCTGCCGGATAGGGAATATCGGGGCAGCGATTTCCATCGATCAGCACCTTGCCTGGTGCGACGGGCAAACGAAGGACGGCACGACGCATCGCCAACATGGTCGCGTGAAGGATATTGAGTGCATCGATTTCTGCGACCTCGGCGCGTCCGATCGCCCACGCCAGCGCCCGCTCCTGAATGATCGGGAACAAGGCTTCGCGACGTTTCTCGGACAGTTTCTTGGAGTCCGCGAGACCTTCGATCGGGTTGTTCGGATCGAGAATCACGGCAGCCGTGACCACCGCGCCCGCCAGCGGACCTCGCCCTACCTCGTCCACACCGGCGATCAGCATCGGGATTGCCCTGCGACCCGCAACACCACCTCAGCGGCAACGGCGCTCGCATCGCCGCTCAATTCGGCGTGAATACGTTGGTACGCCTCCGTCTGCCTGGCACGGGCGTCGGGGTCGGTCAATAACGGCAGGGACGCCTCCACCAGACTGGAAACGTTCAGGTTTTCCTGAATCAGCTCCGGGGCGACACCCTCCCCGGCAAGCAGATTGGGCAAGGCGTAATGCGGGATCTTCTTGATGCCCAGCAAGGTGTAGATGAACCAGGACAAAGCCGTAAACCGATAAGCAACGACCATGGGGCGATGCAGCAGCGCGGCCTCCAGAGTGGCTGTGCCGGACGCCAAGACGACCGCATCAGCCGCCGCCATCGCCTGATGCGCCTGGCCATCCACGACGGTGACCGGTAACGACCTGCCCGACAGCGCGGCGTCGATACTGGCGCGACGCTTTGCGCTCGCTGCGGGGATCACAAAGCGCAAATCTGGCAAAGCGCGCTGCAGCGCAGTTGCTGCGTCCAAAAACAGATCGATGAGTTGTTCCACCTCAAAACCCCGACTGCCCGGCAACATCGCCAGCAACGGTTCGTCCCCTTCCAGGCCCAACGTACGTCGCGCCTCGGCAGCGTCAACCTGGATCGGTATCTCTTTGGCCAGCGGGTGTCCAACACAGGTAACCGGGACGCCGTGTTGCTCGTAGATCGCGGTCTCGAACGGAAACAGCGTCAGCATATGGCTGACCGAGTCCTTGATGGCGTGGATTCGCCCCTTGCGCCAGGCCCATACCGATGGGCTTACGTAATGGACGGCGGGAATGCCCGCTGCTTTGACACGCTTTTCCAATCCCAAGGCAAAGTCCGGCACATCGATACCGACCAGCACATCGATCTGACGCTCGATCAGTTCGCAGGTGAGCCGTCGGCGCAACCGCAACAAACGCGGCAGATGGCGGATCACCTCGGTGAACCCCATCACCGACAGCTCATCGATATCGTGGATGGCGTCGCAACCGGCCTCGCGCATGCGCGGACCGGCCATCGCAATGATTTCCACGTTCGGATCACGGGCGCGCAACGCTCGAATCAGCGCCGCACCCAACTGGTCGCCCGAGTGCTCGCCAGCGACGATGCCGATCTTCACGGGGAGCGTTCGAACCTCGACCGGGTTCAGCGCACGATGCTGCGCTGACAACCTTTGGCGAGAAAATCGTGAAACAGCGTCACACCGGGTGAATTCGCGGTCATTTCACCAATACGACCGACCGCTTCCTCAAGGCTGAGTTTGGAGCGGTAGAGAACCCGATAGGCGTCCTTGACCGCTTTCTGTTCCTCGATCGAGAAGCCTTTGCGCTTCAAGCCTTCGACGTTCAGGCCGAACGGCTGCGCCAGATGACCTGCGACGCGCACGAATGGCGGCACATCCTTGGGAATACCTGCTCCCATCGCGGTAAACGCGTACGCACCGATGCGGCAGAACTGATGGACGCGGGTGAACCCGCCGAGGATCACATGATCATGAATCTCGACATGCCCGGCCAAGGTCGCGTTGTTGGCGAAAATGGTATGGCTGCCGATCACGCAGTCGTGCGCGATATGGCAATACGCCATGATCCAGTTGTCGTCCCCAATGGTGGTCTCGCCACGATCCTGTGCGGTACCCCGATTGATGGTCACGCATTCGCGGATGGTGTTGCCATCGCCAATAACAAGCGTGGTGGACTCTCCTGCGTATTTCTTGTCCTGAGGTTCAGCGCCGATCGATGCAAATTGAAAGATTCGGTTATTGCGACCGATACGGGTCGGTCCCTCGATGACCACATGCGGGCCGATCCGGGAACCCGACCCGATCTCCACACCGGCGCCGATGACGGAATAGGGGCCGACCTCGACATCGTCAGCGAGTCGGGCGTCTGCATCGATAATGGCCGTGGCGTGAATCAACGGAGGGACTCCAGGACTATTCAGATTCTTTGGCGGTACACATCAGTTCAGCCGTCGCCGCCACCTGACCGTCCACGGTCGCCTCGGCAGTAAACATCCATATTCCGCGCACCGCACGCTTCAGGTGTACTTCCAGGCGCAGCTGATCGCCGGGCTCGACCACACGCTTGAAGCGCGCCTTGTCGATCCCAACAAAATAATAGATTGGGTTCTTCATTCCCTTGATGGCTTCGTCACTGCGAAACGCGAGTAACCCGGTCGCCTGAGCCAGCGCCTCCATGATCAACACCCCGGGGAACACGGGGCGCTGTGGGAAATGCCCCTGGAAGAACGGCTCGTTGATGCTGACATTCTTCAGCGCAATCAGACCTTCTCCCGGATTGCATTCGATGACCCGGTCGATCAACAAGAACGGATAGCGATGCGGCAGATGCTTCATCACCTCGTGGATATCCAGACACTTTCCGGTCTGGGCTTTGTTGGTGCTGTCGTTCATTTCAGTCTTCGCTATCGTCGTTATTGTGTTGTATGGCTCGCATTTCCGACACAAAGTCGGAAAGCTGGCGCAGCCGCGCCACATTCTTGTTCCAGACTTCCGCCGCCTGCACGGGGATGCCGGAGGAATAATTTCCGGGCTCGGGCAAGGTTCGTGATACCAAACTTCCCGCGTTGATACGGGTACCGTCCGGAATACTCAGATGCCCAAGCACGGCGACCGCCCCACCAATCAGACAACGCGCACCTATGTCGGCGGTCCCGGCAATCCCGGTACACCCCGCCACCACAGTGTGCTCGCCCAGTCGGACGTTGTGGGCGACCTGGATGAGATTGTCGAGCTTGACGCCATTCTCGATCACGGTATCTTCGACCGCCCCCCGGTCCACGGTGGTATTCGCGCCAATCTCGCAATCGTCGCCGATCACCACACGCCCCAGTTGCGGCACCTCGACCCAGCCATGCTTCGACGGCGCCAGACCGAATCCACGGGATCCGATCACCGCCCCGGGAAGAATCCGGCAGCGGGCGCCAATGCGGGTATCCCGGCAAATCGTCACATTCGATGCGATATGGGTATCGGCACCGATCGCGCAATCCGCCTCGATGACACAACCCGCCCCGACCACCGCACCGCTGCCGATCACCACACCACGTTCGATCACCGCATTGGCCCCCACACGCACGTTTGCACCCAGACTCGCGTCCGGATCCACAACGGCACGGGAATGAATCGCCCGATCCCCCCCCTGCTCAGCGGGTATGAACAATGCCGCGATACGGGCGTAACTCAGATACGGGTCATCGCTGATCAGCGCAGCGACAGGGCAGGACGGCGCATCCGACGGTCCCAGGATCACCGCAGACAGCGCCGTACCGGGGAGAAATCGGCGGTACTGGCGGTTGGCGAGAAAACCGATTGCACCGTCACGTCCGTTCTGCAACGTTGCGACGCCGTCGATACGGGTCGCCCCATTACCCTGAAGGGGGAGTTCAAAACGTTCAGCAATTTCGGCGAGACGGAAACTGGGCATCGGGTCGAATTCGGCGTGTCGGTATCCGCGCGTCAGGGCTTTTCCGCAGCAAGCTGGCCGAGCTTGGTGAGAATCAGATTGGTGATATTCACCGCATCGCTGGCATACACCACACCGTCACTCACGATCAGATCGAATTTTTCACTTTTCGCCAGTTCCAGGATGACTTGGCGGATCAACTTCTGCAGCTTTGCCAATTCCTGGTTCCGGCGCAGATTGAAATCTTCCCTGAAGTCATCCTGAGCCCGTTTGATCTCGCGACGATGGGCAACCACCTCACGTTCCAGTTTCACCCTTTCCTGCTCGTCGAGGACGCTCCCATCCCGCAACAGACGCTCTTCCAATTGCTTGAGGTTTCGCTGGGATTCGACCAGTTCCTGTTCTCTGGACTCAAATTCCTTATCGAGCATTTCGCTCGCCTGCTGGGCCTGCGGGGCCTTCTCAAGTAGCTGGGCCGCATGGACGAAACCGATTTTCAGATCGGCAAAGGCGGATGACCCGGCAAGCATGAGGATCAGCAAGGCCGCTGCACGAATGACCGGAAAACGCAATAAACCCATCGGCGCAGACCTCATCAGAATGTCGAGCCCAGCGTGAACTGGAACGTCTCGGTGGAATCGCCAGTCTTGTCGTTCAGCGGTTGCGCCACAACGAACGTCAGTGGCCCGAACGGTGACACCCAAATGGCCTGGACCCCGGTTGACTGACGCAAATCGCCGAAATCAAAGTCCTTCTGACTGGCAAAGGTATTACCCATATCGAAGAAGCCACTCAGACGCAGCGTCTTGTTGTACTTCTCGATCGGCGTGGGAATGATCACTTCCGCACTGGCGGTTACCAGCAGGCTGCCGCCGAACGGGTCTCCGCGTGAGTCATCGGGGCCCAGGGTGTTGGATTTATAGCCACGTACCGAGCGTACACCGCCCGCGAAATAGTGTTCGAAGAAAGGCAGAGAGTTGGTATCGCCATAGGCGTCGCCATATCCGACACGACCGCCAAAGTTGCCGATGAATCCACCAGACAGCGGTACGAACACCTCATCGTCATAGCTGATTTTGTAGTAGGTCAGATCGCCACCCGGAACGGCCAATTCCCCGCTGAGGCGCTGAAAACGTCCGGCATCCGGCAGCAAAGCCCGGTTCCGGCTGTCGCTCTGCCAAGACAACTCCATCGCCAAGGTGACGTAGTCGTCGCCATTTTCACGGATGAACGTATTGATTTCGGTAGAACTCGTGGCAACCGTATTGACCTTGGTGTTTTCCACGCGCACCACAAAATTGACGGAATCAAACTCCGTAATCGGTATCCCGTAGTTGACGCTGCCACCGATCACGTCGGTGCTGTAATCCGAGACATTCGCCGCCGCCGCGTCAGTTTCACGCAGGTAGCCGCTGAAGCCGCGACTGACGCCATCGACCGTGTGGTAAGGATCGGTATACGCGAAGCTGTATACCCGGCTGATGTCGCTGTTGTTGAAGGCAATCGCAACGCGCTTACCGGTACCCAGGAAGTTTTCCTGAGAAACGCTGGTGCTGAAGTTGATACCCGACGCCTGCGAGTAGCCGATACCGGCCAGGAAGTTACCAGACGGCTTTTCGGTCACTGTGAACTCGGCGTCCACCTGGTCCGGCGCACCGGGTACGGCTGGCGTCTCCAGGTTCACTTCTTCAAAGAACCCGAGACGGTCCAGGCGCTCACGCGACCGCTCGAGTTTTTTGGTGGAGAACCAGGCGCCTTCCAACTGACGCATCTCACGACGCAGCACTTCGTCAGCGGTCTTGGTGTTTCCACGGAAATTGATCCGCCGGACATAGGAGCGCTTGCCCGGATCAATGAAATACGTCAGTTGAACCGTGCGTTCTTCTTCATTGATGTCCGGAATCGCATTCACGTTCGCGAACGCGTAGCCCTCATCACCCAGTCGGTCGGAGAGCTTGTCCGAGGTCTCGGTGACGTCCTTACGGGAAAAAACCTGCCCCTTGCGCAGGGACACTTGATCGAACAGATCTTGATCGGACACCACCAGGTCGCCGGCGAGTTTGACCTCGCTGACCGTGTACTGCTCACCCTCCTCAACGTTGATGGTGACGTACATCTCCTGCTTGTCCGGGGTGATCGTTACCTGCGTCGAGGTGATCTGAAAGTGCACATACCCACGATCCAGGTAAAACGAACGCAGGGCCTCCAGATCCCCGGCAAGCTTCTGTTTGGCGTATCGATCACTCTTGGTGATGAAGGTAAACCACCCCGGCCCGGTCAACTCGAAACGATCCCGGATGTCATCGACATCGAATGCCTTGACACCAATGATGTCGATCTGACGAATACGGGCGGCTTTTCCTTCCGCGATCTTGATATTGAGGGCGACGCGATTGCGTTCCAACGGCGTCACCGTCGTCTTGACCTCCACGCCATATTTGCCGCGCGCGAAATACTGGCGTTCCAGTTCACGCTCCACCTTGTCCAGCAGCAGACGATCGAACACCTGGCCTTGCGCAAGCCCGGTCTGCTTCAGGGCCTCAAGCAACTGATCGGTTTCAATGTCCTTGTTGCCGTCGAACTCGATGCTCGACACCGCCGGTCGCTCGACGACTTCAACCACCAGCACATCGCCCGCGTCGCGGGCGATTCGCACATCCTTGAAGAATCCGGTCTTGAACAGACCGCGAACCGCTCGCGCGGAGGCTTCTTCATCAAATGTCTCGCCCGTCTTCACCGGCAGGTACGTGAAGATCGTACCGGCGGAGATCCGGCGCAGGCCTTCGATACGAATATCGCTGACTACGAAGCTGTTGAATGCGGCCGCTGGCAAAGACCAGGTGGCCAACAGGAGCAAGCCAGCCCCCACTCCGACACGGCGCATGGTGCGAGTCATCAAATCGAATTTCATCATGGTCTAAGTCGCGGTCGGACGGCGTCGGGTCAGGTTGGACCCAAGAGGCGTGAAAGATCGTTGTAGAAGGCCAGCATCATCAACGCGAGGAGCAGACCGATACCGATCTGCTGCCCCAGCAACTGTGCGCGCTCGGACAACGGGCGTCCACCGCGCACAAGCTCCATAAGGTAATACAGCAGGTGACCGCCATCCAAGACCGGAACCGGCAGCAGATTCAGGACACCCAGGCTGATGCTGACCATCGCCAGAAAGGAAAGGAAATACCCCGCGCCCAGACTGGCGGAAACCCCAGCGTATTCGGCAATGCTGATCGGACCGGAGACATTGCGTAGCGACGCTTCGCCGATCACGAGCTGACCGAGGACCCGGAGCAACAACACAGTCCCGTCCCAGGTCTTGTCGATGGCCCGCCCGAAGGCGTCCACCGGCCCGTAACGCACATCGGTGCGGAACCGGTCGAGATAATCGTCCGGAATGTCCGGACGCACGCCAATCTGGCCGATGGTCTGGCCGTCGCTTTCGACGGTCTTAGGGGTTATGTGCAAGGTGAGGTGGTCGCCGTCGCGTGCAACGATCATGGCGAAATCCACGCCGGCACGCGGTCGGACGAATCGCACCAGATCACCCCAGTCCGAGATCGCCTGATCACCGGCCTGAATAATCAGGTCGCCGGAACGCAGTCCCGCCGACGTCGCCGCGCTGTCCGGTTCTATGGTCTTGATGCGTGCGGCCACCTTGGGTTGCGCACGCGCGATGCCAAGTTGCTCAAGCAGCCCTTCCGTCGAGGTGACATCCACATCGGCGTTGAGCGGGATCACCCGCTGCTGTTCAAATCCATCGGCATCGATCACACCAAGGCTGAGGCGATCATCGGCGATGCCTTCATCGACCATCGCGAGCATGGCATCGGACCAGGTCTGCACCTCGCGATCCCCAACCCGCACGATGCGATCGCCGGAATGCAGGCCGGCTTGCGCGGCAACGGACCCGGCGGTGATGTCACCGAGCAGGGGCACGCTGCCGGTAACGCCGATCATGAGCATCATCCAGTAGGCGACGATGGCGAATAGGAAATTGGCCAGCGGGCCGGCCACCACCACGGCGCTACGCTTGCCCAGACTCTGGCGATTGAACGCCCGGTGGGCCTCCTCCGTCGCAACCTCGCCTTCCCGCTCATCGAGCATCTTCACGTAACCGCCCAGCGGTACCGCAGCAATCACATATTCGGTCTGATCCGGGCCGGCAACCCGCTTCCACAATGGCTTGCCAAAACCAACCGAAAAGCGCAGCACCTTGACGCCGACCTTGCGCGCAACCCAGAAATGACCGAATTCATGCACGGTCACCAGCACCCCGATCGCGACAATGAAGGCCAGCACGTACGTCAGCATGTCCGGCATGGTCATTCCCCTTTGCGCAGTCGCACTTGGCGACGCGCACGCTGGCGAGCCTCGGCGTCCGCATCGAGGATCGATCGCAGATCGGTGGCGGCCGCATTCACCGTCTCGCCCAATACCGATTCGATCACCGCAGGGATGCCGAGAAAGTCCATGCCCCGATCGAGAAAGGCTTCGACCGCGACTTCGTTGGCTGCGTTCAACGCGGTACTCATCAAGCCACCCGCCTGTCGCGCCTCGTATGCCAGGCGCAGACACGGAAACCGTTGCAGGTCCGGGGGCTCGAAATCCAGCCGTGACATGGCGAAGACATCGAGATCCGCAACACCCGATTCGATGCGCTCCGGCCAGGCCAGGCAATGTGCGATCGGGGTCCGCATGTCGGGGTTGCCGAGTTGCGCCAGGACGGAGCCATCCACGTACTGGACCATCGAATGCACGACGCTCTGGGGATGCAGCACAACCTGCACCTGTTCGGTATCGGCACCGAACAACCAGCAGGCCTCGATGACTTCAAGCCCCTTGTTCATCATGGTCGCGGAATCGACCGAAATCTTGCGCCCCATTTCCCAGTTGGGGTGGGCAACCGCCTGCGCCGGAGTCACGGATTTCAAAGCGGCCAAGGGCGTAGTGCGGAATGGACCGCCGGATGCCGTCAACAGGATGCGGCGTACTCCGACCGAACCCAGGCCCTGCGGGAAATCATCCGGCATGCACTGGAAGATCGCATTGTGTTCCGAATCGATGGGCAGCAATTCCGCGCCGTTACGGCTCACGGCGTCCATGAACAACTGCCCGGACATGACCAAGGCTTCCTTGTTCGCCAGCATCACCCGCTTGCCCGCTTCCGCCGCAGCCAGCGAAGGCAACAAACCGGCGGCACCAACAATGGCGGCCATAACGTAGTCGGTCTGTGGCAATGCCGCGACCGTAGACAAGGCGTCCGCCCCGGATAGCACTTCGGTCGCAATACCGGCCGCACGCACACGTTGACGCAGCGCCTCGGCGGCCTGCTCCTGAACCATCACCGCGTATTGCGGCTCAAACCGGCGGCATTGTTCGAAAAGTTTGTCATGCGCCTGATTCGCGGTCAGCGCGACCACCCGATAACGCTCCGGATGGCGGCCAAGGACATCCAGAGTGCTCACACCGACCGAGCCGGTCGAACCCAGAACCGTGACCCCGATGGGCGAACTCACAGGAAAGCGATCCCGAAAGCGAACACCGGCAAGGCGGCGGTCAGGCTGTCGATACGATCAAGGACCCCACCGTGTCCGGGGATCAGCTGACTGCTGTCCTTGATGCCGGCATGCCGCTTGAACAGACTCTCGAACAGATCGCCGACGATCGACGCCACAGCCGCCAGCATCGTGACCAACACAAACAGCAGAAGGCCTTCACCGCGCTCACCGAAGGCCCAACCGCCAAACCCGCCGTAAATCGCCACCAGGATAAACGCACCGTAAGCGCCCTCGCGCGTCTTTCCGGGGCTGATCCGTGGCGCCAGCTTGACCCGCCCGAACCGACGTCCGGCGAAATACGCCCCGGTATCCGCGACCCATGCGATCGCGATTGCATAAAGCACCAGCCAGGGCCCGTTATTGGGAGCCCCATGCAAGGCCAACAACGCAATCCAGGTCGGCACCAGCACTGCCACACCGGCGGTCGCCTTGATCAGAATGTTGGCAGCGTTGCGGTCGCGCCCGAAATCCGGGAAAGCGAGCCAGCTCACGCCCCATACCCAGAATGCGGCGCCAAATGAAATCACCACGATCGGCAAGGCCTTCATGACCGCCAACACCATGGCGATCGCAATCAGCAAGGGATAAAGCCAGCGTAACAGTCGCGCTTCCTGGGGTTCGGCATTGAGCAATCCGACCCATTCCCAGGCCGCGATCAGGACCACCACGGCGAACACCAATCCCAAAGGGATCGGCGGCAGATAAAGCAGCGCCATCACTACCAACGGCGCCAGGATAAGGGCAGTGATAATGCGCGTCTTAAGCACGTTTTCCGCCTTTTTCTATCTGCTCTCCGGTCAGGCCGAAACGCCGCTGACGCCCGGAGAAATCGACCATTGCCACATGCAGATCGGTCACTCCGAAGTCCGGCCACAAGGTATCGGTGAAATACAACTCGCTGTAGGCAAGCTGCCAGAGCAGGAAATTGCTGATGCGCCGCTCGCCACCGGTACGGATGAACAGGTCAGGCTCCGGCAGGTCATGCGTGCTGATTTCCCGATCCATTGCCTCCGGGGTCACGTCCTCGGGGCCGAGTTCCCCAGCGGCAACACGAGCAGCAAGCCGCTGCGCGGCATCGGCAATATCCCAACGCCCACCATAATTGGCGGCGATCACCAAATTCAGGCCGGTATTGTCGGCCGTCAGCGCCTCGGAGTCGGCAATCTGCGCTTGGAGCTTGTTGGAAAACGCACGACGCTCACCAATGAAACGCATGCGCACGTTATTGGCGTCCAGCTCCCGGGTCTCACGACGCAGCATGGTGATGAACAGATCCATCAACAGACTGACTTCGTCCTTGGGTCGTTTCCAGTTCTCACTGGAGAAGGCGAACAGGGTGAGTGCCTCGACACCCCAGTGGGTGCAGGCCTTGACGAGATTGCGCACCACTTCGGCCCCGACCTTATGTCCCGCAGGACGAGGCAGGAAACGCTTCTTCGCCCAACGACCGTTGCCATCCATGATGATGGCAATGTGACGAGGCAGGCGTTCCGGGGCCGGGGGATAAGTCTCCGAGCTCATGTGAAGGGTTCTGATAGCCGGGTATGCCGCCTCAGAATTCCATCAGCTCCTGCTCTTTGACTTCCAGCAGCTTGTCGACCTCGGCAACGTGGCCGTCGGTGATCTTCTGAATGGCGTCTTCACCGCGACGCCCGTCGTCCTCGGAGATTTCCTTTTCCTTGACGAGTTCCTTGATGTCCGCATTGGCATCCCGTCGAATGTTACGGATCGCCACCTTGGCGCCCTCACCTTCGTTACGCACTACCTTGATCAGATCGCGACGACGCTCCTCGGTCAGCGGCGGCAAAGGCACGCGGATCACGGTCCCGGTACTGGCGGGATTGAGGCCCAGCCCCGAATTGAGAATGGCCTTCTCGATGGCGCCAATCAGGTTCTTCTCCCACGGATTCACCGTGAGCGTGCGCGCATCCTCGACGTTGACGTTGGCCACCTGGGTCAACGGCGTCTGCGCCCCGTAATAATCCACGGTGACGCTGGCGAGCAGACTGGTGTGAGCACGACCGGTGCGAATCTGCCCGAGTTCATGGCGAAACGCCTCGATACTCTTGCCCATGCGCATATCGGCGTCTTTCTTGATGTCTTCGATCATGATCGCTCCCCTGCTGCCGACCGTTCGGCGGCGGATTTACTGGACGATGGTGCCGACGTCCTCGCCGTTCACGGCGCGGCCCAGATCGCCGGCATTGAAGATGCTGAACACCCGGATCGGCATGCTGTGGTCGCGACACAGCACGAAGGCGGTCTGATCCATGACGCCGAGTTTCTTTTCGATGCTCTCCGCAAAACTGACCTGCGTGTAGCGGGTCGCGGATGGGTCCTTGGCCGGATCGGCGGTGTAGACGCCATCGACCTTGGTGGCCTTGAACAGGACATCGGCACCGATCTCGATGGCGCGCAAGGCCGCCGCCGAGTCCGTGGTGAAATAAGGATTGCCGGTACCGGCGGCAAACAGGGCCACGCGACCGGCGGACAGATGCCGTTTGGCCTCCGCCGCCGAATACCCTTCTCCGATCGGATTCATCGGAATCGCGGACATGACCCGCGCTTCGCAGCCAATCGCCTCCAACGCCTGACCCATCGCCAGCGCGTTCATGACGGTGGCAAGCATGCCCATCTGGTCGCCGACCACGCGATCCATTCCGGCACCGGCAAGCCCGGCCCCCCGGAATATGTTGCCGCCGCCGATGACCATGCCAACCTGAACGCCGGACTTGACGAGCCCCGCAACCTCCCCGGCTACCTGGCCGAGAAACCCGGGATCGATGCCAAAATCGCCGTCACCCATCAGGGCTTCACCCGAGAGTTTCAGCAAAATGCGCTTGTAGATTGGCTTGGACATGACGACAGCTCTTGGCGTGTGATCAGGAACCCTTGACCTGGGCCATGACTTCGGCGGCGAAGTCTTCCTGCTTCTTTTCGATACCTTCACCGACCTCATAACGCACGTAGGCGGTGACCGTGGCGCCGCTGGCGGCCAGCAGCTTACCGACGGTGGTATCCGGATCCTTCACGAAAGGCTGGCCAACCAGCGTGACCTCGTTGACGAACTTCTTCATACGACCATCAACCATCTTCTCGATGATGGCCTCCGGCTTGCCGCTGTCCGCCGCCTGGGCGGTGACGATTTCGCGTTCCTTGGCGATCGCCTCGGCCGGGATGCCGGACTCGTCGATGCACATCGGATTGCTGGCGGCGACATGCATGGCCACATCACGCGCCAGGTCTTCATTACCACCGGACAGTGCGACGACAACGCCGATGCGTGCGCCGTGCAGATAGACGCCCAGCGCGGTATCGGCGGTCATTGCGACGAAACGGCGCACAGCCATGTTCTCGCCGATCTTGGCGATCATTTCCTTGCGGGTGTCTTCAACCGTACCGCCGCCCAGGTTCGCGGCCATCAGCGCGTCCAGGTCTGCGGGGTTCGCGGCCAGCGCGACATCGGCAACGCTCTGCACGAAGGCCTTGAAGTCATCGCCCTTGGAGACGAAGTCGGTTTCGCAATTGACCTCGACGATCACGCCACGATTACCGTCGGTGGCAACCGCGACCAGCCCTTCAGCCGCAATTCGACCGGCCTTCTTGTCGGCCTTGGCCAGACCGGTCTTACGCATCAGTTCGACCGCAGCTTCAATATCGCCGTTGGTCTCAACCAGGGTCTTCTTGCATTCCATCATGCCGGCGCCAGTGCGCTCGCGCAGTTCTTTCACCAAAGCAGCAGTAATCGCCATGGGAATCAAACCTCTGAAAATTCGTGATTAGCGGATGTATTCGTAAGCGTTAAGCGCGAAGCCCGGATCACTCCGGGCTTCTGGGGACTGCGGTTTACTCAGCCGCCGATGCCGGCGCTTCCGCAGACTCTGCCGCCGCGACGGCAGTTTCCATTTCGACGAAGTCGTCTCGGCGACCACCGCCGGAAACGGCCGTCTGCTTGCCGGTGAGCACGGCATCCGCCGCCGCTTCCAGGTACAGACGCACGGCACGGATGGCATCGTCGTTCCCGGGGATGACGTAGTCGACACCCACCGGAGAGTTGTTGGTATCGACCACCGCAACCACCGGGATGCCGAGACGACGGGCTTCCTGAATGGCGATCTTTTCGTAACCGACATCGATGATGAACAGCGCATCCGGCAGACCCGGCATGTCCTTGATACCGCCGAGGCTGCGATCCAGCTTCTCGCGCTCACGGTCCAGTTCCAGGGTTTCACGCTTGGACAGACGCACGCCGCCTTCACCCGCGACCATGCCTTCAAGGTCCTTGAGACGCTTGATGGAATTACGCACCGTCTTGAAGTTGGTCAGCATGCCGCCGAGCCAGCGATGGTTGACGTAGGGCATGCCGCAACGCTGGGCCTGCTCGGCAATCGCCTCGCGCGCCGCACGCTTGGTGCCGACGAACATCACGCTGCCGCCCTTGGAGACCAGGCTGCTCAAGTAATTCATCGCGTCGTTGAACAGCGGAAGGGTCTGCTCAAGGTTGATGATGTGGATCTTGGAACGCGCGCCGAAGATGTACTCAGCCATCTGCGGGTTCCAGTAACGGGTCTGGTGACCGAAGTGAACGCCGGCCTCCAGCATCTGACGCATGGATACGTCTGCCATGGGGGGTTACCTATATTGGGGGTTGGGCCTCCATGCGTCCCATATGACAACCGCCGATGGCTTGTTCAGCCTACCGGCGGCACCCAGTCATACGTGTCGACGCATGTGTGATTAAACCGGGGCAGGCCTGTTGCCCATACCCTCGGTGTTTGCATTGCTTTGAAAAGCGGCGGCTTTATACCATAGCGACCTCGCTGCAACAATCTGCACGGCACGCTTTGCCGTACATTCCGCAGTACGCTGGCCACGTTGACGGGCTACCTTGAGACGTCGCCATATGGTCGCCGCCTCATCCACCCAACGCGAATCGTGCGGATTACGGTTCCGTCGCTGAGAGAATCCATGAGCGTCACAATCAAAACGCCCGAAGAGATCGAAAAGATGCGCGTCGCCGGGCGACTTGCCGCAGATGTTTTGCACATGATCCGCGAGCACGTCCAGCCCGGCGTGACCACGGACGAACTGGATCGCATCTGCCACGATTACATCGTCAACGAGCAGAAGGCGATCCCTGCCCCGCTCAACTACCGGGGGTTTCCCAAGTCGATCTGCACCTCGGTGAACCATCAGGTCTGTCACGGCATTCCCAGCGACAAGGTTCTCAAGAACGGCGACGTGGTGAACATCGACATCACCGTGATCAAAGATGGCTTTCACGGTGACACCAGCAAGATGTTCCCGGTCGGCACCGTGAATACGGCCGCCGAACGCATCTCTCGGGTCGCCAAGGAATGCATGTTGATCGGTATCGACATGGTCAAGCCGGGCGTCCAACTCGGTGACATCGGCTTCGCCATCCAGCGTCACGCCGAGAAGCAGCATTGTTCTATCGTGCGGGAATATTGCGGCCACGGCATCGGGCGGGAATTCCACGAAGACCCACAGGTGTTGCATTACGGTCAGCCCGGCACCGGTTACACCTTGCAGGAAGGCATGTGCTTCACGATCGAACCGATGGTCAACATCGGCAAACGTCAGGTGAAACTACTGCCGGACGGCTGGACCGTGGTCACCAAGGATCACAGTCTTTCGGCGCAATGGGAGCACACCATCCTGGTGACCGCTGACGGTTACGAAATCCTCACCATCCGCCCCGGCGACGAACCTTGATCGCCACCATCCCGGCGCCCTGCCGGATTCCCGAGGGCAATGCCGACGTGCTTGACGCCACGGCCTTCAAGCTCGCGCTGAGCGCGGGCGACATCGGCGGCATGAAGAAGCAGATTCGCACCGCCGATGCGGCACTGAATCACCGTTTCGATGCGGGTGAAGACATCGTTACCCTGGTTCGTGATCGGGCGGCGATGGTCGACCTTGTACTCGCCACCGCCTGGTGTCATCACCTCGGCACCCGCCATCCGCTCGCTCTCGCTGCCGTCGGCGGTTACGGGCGCGGCGAATTGCATCCTGCCTCCGACGTCGATCTGCTGATTCTGGTCGGGGATGGCGACGATGACGCCTTTGCGGCGTCCTTGTCCGACTTTCTGACCCTGCTCTGGGACATTGGCCTGGAGATCGGCCACAGTGTCCGCACACTCGATGAATGCGAGGAAGAGGCGCGCGCCGATCTGACCATCATCACCAACCTGACGGAGATCCGCCTGCTTGCGGGACCAGAAACGCTGCTAACCGACCTTCAGGCGCGCATCGCCCCCGCCAGGATGTGGGACGACCGCCGATTTTTCGAGGCCAAACTCGAGGAACAGGACGCCCGTCATGATCGATTTGAGGACACCGCCTACAACCTCGAACCGAATCTGAAGAGCAGTCCCGGCGGCTTGCGCGACATTCAGATGATCGCCTGGGTGGTCAAGCGCCATTTCGGCGCCGACACCCTGGGCGAACTCATTCGCCACGAGTTTCTGACCGCCGCCGAGTGCGCCGACCTGATGGCCGGGCAATCGTACCTCTGGCGGATCCGTTGGGCACTGCATCGGCTCACCGGTCGCCACGATGACCGTTTGCTATTCGATCATCAGCGCACCCTGGCCACCCAACTCGGTTTTGCGGACGGAGACGGCCAGAACCAGGGCAACCTCGCCGTCGAGGCCTTCATGCAGTCCTATTACCGGACCGTGATGACGTTGAGCCGGCTCAACGAGATGCTGCTGCAACTGTTCCGCGAGGAACTGATTCTGGCGCACGACGACAACACCCCACAGCCGCTGAACAAGCGCTTCCAGCTCCGTCGCGGCTACATCGAAACCACGCACCCCGGCGTGTTCCGCCGCTACCCGTTCGCGTTGCTGGAAGTTTTCCTGGTGCTGCAACAAAACCCGAAAGCCCGGGGGGTGCGCGCCAGCACCATTCGCTCCATCCGCGAACATCTGCATCTGATCGACAAGAATTTCCGCGCCGATCTGCGCTGCCGCGCCCTGTTCATGGACATCTTCCGCGAACCCAGAGGCATCACGCGCGCCTTGCGTCGCATGAATCGCTACGGCGTCCTCGCGGCTTACCTGCCCGCCTTCGAGAACATCGTCGGGCGTATGCAGTACGACCTGTTCCACGCCTACACCGTGGACCAGCACACCCTGTTCCTGATCCGCAATCTGCGCCGTTTCTCGGTAAGCAGACACATGGATGAGTTCCCGCTCGCGAGCCGGGTCCACAGCCAGATTCCCAAGCCGGACCTGCTCTATATCGCCGGCCTGTTTCACGACATCGCCAAAGGGCGTGGCGGCGACCATTCGGAACTCGGCGAGCAGGACGCGCTGCAATTCGGTCGCAGTCACGGCCTGTCGCGTTACGACACCGCCTTGATCGCCTGGCTGGTGCGCAATCATCTGATCATGTCCTCCACCGCGCAGCGCAAGGACATCAGCGACCCGGACGTGATTCACGCCTTCGCCGAGCATGTCGGCGATCAGACCCATCTCGACTATCTGTATCTGCTTACCGTCGCGGACCTGCGCGCCACCAACCCCAAGCTCTGGAACAGCTGGAAGGCCTCGTTGCTCGCCGATCTCTACGACGCCACCACACGCGCCTTGCGGCGAGGACTCGCCAATCCGATCAACAAGGAAGTCCGCATCCGGGAAGCCCGTGAAGAAGCCTTGGCCCGACTCGATGCGACACCGATCGACAAACAGCAGATTGCACGGGTCTGGTCGGAACTCGACGACGATTATTTCCTGCAGCACACCGGGGAGGAGATTGCCTGGCATACCGAGGCGGTGGCAGACATTCCCGAAGCGCTGATGCCGATGATCCTGGTTCGCCGTATCGATGCCTCGAACAACGCCAGCGGAAAAGGTCGCACCACGACACTGTTCGTCCACGCCAACGACATGCCCGGCCTATTCGCGAGGATTGCCACGGCGGTCGCCACGCTGGGCCTGAACACCGTGGACGCACGCATCCTCAGCAACCATCAAGGCCGAAGTTTCAACAGCTTTGCCATCCTCGAACAGGACGGGAGCGACATCGACGACGCCGGTCGTCTCGAAGAAATCCGCGTCGCGGTGCATGACGCGATCGTCGATAGTCCCATGCCCGCACCGCCCCGCCCTCGTGTGCCACGACAACTCAAGGCCTTCCACACCCCGACCCGGGTCCACTTCGATCAGGCGCCCCGTCAGGGCCGATCCGTCCTGGAAGTGATCAGCGCGGACCGCCCCGGATTGTTGGCACATATCGCCAGCGCCCTGCATAGCTGCGGCCTGCAAGTATTCAAGGCCAAGATCGCCACCGTCGGCGAACGTGCGGAAGACGTGTTCTTCCTGACCGACGCCACCGGAGCGCCGATCCACGACCCGGAAACGCGCTCCCGGATCATTGACACCCTTCAGACAGGCCTGGACGAACTGCGTTGAAGCGCCCCGACCTCAAGTCAGCCAGCAAGGCTCAACGTCGGCACTTGCGATCCAGTTCTTCCAGATGTCGCAGCTTTTCCGCAATCCGGATCTCAAGACCGCGCTCCACCGGCTTGTAGAAGCGCACCCCTTCCATACCGTCAGGGAAATAGTTCTCCCCGGCGGCATACGCCTCGGGTTCGTCATGCGCGTAGCGATAAGCCTTGCCGTAGTCGAGTTCCTTCATTAAACGGGTCGGTGCGTTGCGCAGATGCAATGGCACTTCCAGCGAAGCGGATTCCTTGACCGCAGCCATGACCGCCTTGTGGGCCAGATAGGCGGCGTTGCTCTTGGGGGCGACGGCGAGATACAGAAGCGCTTGCGACAAGGCCAGCTCACCTTCCGGACTGCCAAGACGCTCGTAGGCGTCCCAGGCATCCAGGGCGATGCGCAACGCCCGGGGATCGGCATTGCCAATGTCTTCCGAGGCCATGCGCAGGATTCGTCTGGCCAGATAGACGGTATCGCAACCGCCATCGAGCATGCGGGCAAACCAGTACAACGCCGCATCCGGCGCCGAGCCCCGCACCGCCTTGTGCATCGCTGAAATCTGGTCGTAAAAGGCCTCGCCGCCCTTGTCGAAACGGCGCGGATCGCCAGTCGCGACCTCATTCAACACCGCTTCGGTGATCTCTCCGTCCTCGGCCAGATCGGCGCAAATCTCCAACAGATTCAGGGTGCGACGCGCATCACCGTCCGCGACGTCGGCAAGCCGATCGCGTAACGCATCGGCCATACGCAGCGTCTGCGCACCCAGGCCCTCCTCCGCGATCAGGGCGCGATCGATCAACCCGCGAAGATCGATCGCATCGAGGCTTTTGAGCACATATGTCCGGGCACGGGAAAGCAGGGCGTTGTTGAGTTCGAAGGACGGGTTTTCGGTGGTCGCCCCCACGAACAGGATGGTGCCATCTTCTATATGCGGCAGAAACGCGTCCTGTTGCGACTTGTTGAAGCGATGCACTTCATCGACAAACAGCAGACTGCGTGCCCCTTCCGCCCGCGCTGCACGGGCCACGTCAATCGCCGCGCGAATGTCCTTGACCCCGGACATCACCGCCGACAGGGTCTGGAACCGTGCCCCGCAATGGTTGGCGATCAGGCGCGCCAGCGTGGTCTTGCCGGTACCTGGGGGGCCCCACAGGATCATCGAATGCGGGTTACCGGATGCAATCGCTCGGTATAACGGCTTATTCGGGGCAAGGATATGCGTCTGACCGACGTATTCCTCCAGGAGCCTGGGGCGCAGGCGGTCTGCGAGCGGCCGCCAGCCGCGATCGCCGTCTTCCGCAAACAGCTCGACGTCGTTCAAGCCTTATTCCTGACGAGGCGTGCGAATCACATCGGTGCCCGGTGGCGGCACAAACACAAAGGCGCTCGCGGGCAAGGCGGCATCACGGACCCCGTCATGGAAATACAGGCGGGTGGTCTGCCCGAAGCCATCGATGATCTTCATCGCGGCCAGATCGCCATGCGCATCGAAACCGATCCAGATGGTGTCGAAATCGCCTTTGGAATCGGTGCCGTCGGCCTTGGGACGCAGATCGACCCAGAGCAGACCGTCGTAAGTCTCCGACGCCCCGACGACAAAGTTGTTGCCCAGGGGTTCGTCACCGGTCAGCAACAAGGCCGGGGTGCGGCTCAGGCTTTCGTCCATGGCCTTGATCGTGACCTGTTCCAGATCCGGGTCGTACAGGTACAACTCCGCACCGTCGGCCACGATCAGCTGCGGATACGGCTTGATGTATTCCCAGCGGAAATGGCCTGGCCGCTGAATCGACAGCGTGCCTTCCGAACGTTCGGTCTCCTGCCCGCCGGCATCCGTCGCAATCTGCTCGAAGGACGCCGAATAGGTCTTCAGTCCGTCGAGAAACTTGCTCAACGGGTCCGCATGGACCGGCGATACGAACAACAGCAATGCCGCCAGAACAGGGCTTATCAAGCGCATGATTTTTCTCGCATCTAAAGTGAAGCAGGCCGGCCTGGAACCGTTTTGCAGCATTATCCCGGGCAATGTGCAGCAAGCATGCACGAATCGCTCAATCTTCTCGGTCATACGAGATGGGTTTCAATCGCGTGGCGGCGGCGGTGCGAGCACCTCACGCTGGCCGTTGGATCCCAAGGCGCCAACCACGCCTGCCATCTCCATGGTCTCCACCAATCGCGCGGCACGGTTGTAACCGATCTTCAGACGTCGCTGCACCCCGGAAATCGAGGCCTTGCGAGTCTCGCAAACGATCGCGACCGCCTGGTCATACAGCGGATCGGACTCGCCATCGTCACCCCCTCCGATCGGTTCCAGGCCAGGAATCGCACCGCCCTCCTCGGGACCGCCTTCCAGCACGCCATCGATGTAGTTGGGACCATCGCTCTCCGAAATCAACTTCTCGACCACCGCATGAACTTCCGGATCATCGACAAACGCGCCATGCACACGCTGCGGGATCGCGGTACCGGGCGGCAGATAGAGCATGTCGCCGTGACCGAGCAGGTGTTCCGCGCCCTGCTGATCGAGGATGGTGCGTGAATCGATACGCGACGAGACCTGGAACGCGATACGGGTCGGAATATTGGCCTTGATCAGGCCGGTGATCACGTCCACCGACGGGCGCTGAGTGGCCAGAATCAGATGGATACCGGCGGCTCGCGCCTTCTGCGCGAGACGGGCAATCAGTTCTTCGACCTTCTTGCCGACCACCATCATCATGTCGGCGAATTCATCGACGATCACCACGATGAACGGCAGCGTTTCCAGCTCGTCCGCTTCCTCCGACAGGCCATCGGTCGGCTTCCACAGCGGATCGAGCAATGGCTCCCCAGCCTTGCGCGCCTCACGCACCTTCTTGTTGAACCCGGCGATATTGCGCACGCCCATCGCTGCCATCAGCTTGTAGCGACGCTCCATCTCGGCGACCGACCAGCGTAGCGCGTTGGCAGCCTCCTTCATGTCCGTGACCACCGGGCAAAGCAGGTGCGGAATACCCTCGTAAACCGACAGCTCCAACATCTTCGGGTCGATCATGATCAGGCGCACCTCGTCCGGCGTGCGCTTGAACAGCAGACTCATGATCATCGAGTTCACACCCACGGATTTACCGGAACCGGTGGTACCCGCTACCAGCAAGTGCGGCATCTTGGCCATATCCACGACCACCGCCTTGCCGCCGATGTCCTTGCCCAGCGCAAACGGCAACATCGCCCCGGACTTATCGAACTCCTGCGAGGCGATGATCTCGCTGAAGTACACGATTTCGCGCTTTTCGTTGGGAATCTCGATACCGACCGTGGGCTTGCCGGGAATCACCTCGACCACACGCACCGCCATCACCGACATGGCACGCGCCAGATCCTTGGCCAGGCCGCTGATCTTGCTGACCTTGACCCCCGCTGCCGGGAGGATCTCAAAACGGGTGATCACCGGCCCGGGATGCACGGCCTCGACCGTCGCCTCGACACCGAAATCGGCCAATCGCTCCTCCAGGTGCAGGGACAGCGCCTTGAGGGTTTCCTCGGAATAGCCGGCATGTTGAACCGGTGGATCGACCAGCAATGCCACGCTCGGCAGATCGCCCGGCAGACCCGGCTCGGGTCGGGTCTCGAACAAGGGTTTCTGACGCGCCTTCTCGGCGCGTTCGGAACGCGGGACCGTCTGGATCTGCGGCTCGATACGCACCGGCGGCGCCGCCGCCTTCTTCTCGCGCTTGATCTCGAACTTGTCCTCGCGCAACTGCTTGATCCGGGCCGCTTCGATACGCTCCCGAATCTCGGCGATCGCCGCCTTTGCCCGATCGATCCCGGCAAGCGTGACCTTGCCCAGCCAGTCCATCACATGCAGCCAGGAAATCCCGGTAAGCAGGGTGAAGCCGGCGAGAAACAGGGCCAGCAGGAACAAGGTCGCCCCCAGGAAACTGAAGGCTTCGACCATGCCGCTCGCGATCAGGTCACCGAGTACTCCCCCGCCGGAATCGATCGGCAGGTTGGCGCCCACCGTGAAATGCAGCCGGGCCAGCCCGGTTGCCGTCAGCAGCAGGATCAGGAACCCCACCCAGCGCAGCAGCGTGGTGGCGGTATCGGCGCGCCGTTCCGGATTGCGTCCCCGGAACACCAGCCAACCCACAAAGCCGACCAGGACCGGCAACAGATACGCCACGTAACCGAGCAGATACAGGACGATGTCTGCAAACCAGGCGCCGACCACCCCCGCATTGTTGGCAACCGGGTCCTGCCCTCCACTGTGGGACCAGCCCGGATCGGCGCCGTCATAACTGAACAGGGCAATAAACAAGTAAAGCGCCAGGGTAAGCAGCAGCAGCATCCCGCCCTCCCGAACGCCACGCAGGGTTTTCTCGTTCAAACCGTCGGCTTTACCGTTGCCGCTTCGTGATTGCGTGCTGACCTTTGCCAAAATTAAACCTATTTACCAACTTTTGTTTATAAGACACGGATTATTCAGAAATATTTACCGCTGTCCATCAATCGCAGCAAGAACCTGTGGGTGCACGACGCGGGCATCGCGGACATTCACCGCCTGACTCAGGTCGCCGCCATCATCCCACGCGTCGCCCGCCAGATGCCGAACATACGGCACGATGGCGTCCGACAACACCAGGGAAGCCGTATGCGGAACCGCTCCCGGCATGTTGGTCACGCCGTAGTGAATCACCTCTTCCCACACGAAGGTTGGCGCGGCGTAAGTGGTCGGTCGAACGGTTTCGATACAACCACCCTGATCGATCGACACATCCACCACCACACTGCCTGCACGCATCGCTCGCACCATGTCGGCGGCGACGACGTGCGGGGCGCGCGCGCCCGGAATCAGCACCGCGCCGATGACCAGATCGGAATCGACCACCGTCCCGGACAGATCGACTTGCTGCGGATCGAGCACAGTCACGTTGGCACCCAGTGCCCGAAGCGCATCCCGCTTTTCCGCCTGGATGTCGAAAACCGTCACGTCGGCACCCAAAGCGGCCGCCGTGGCTGCCGCACTGCTTCCGGCAACCCCACCACCGATCACCGTGACACGCCCATGTTCCCCTTCGGCATGACCGCCGAGCAGCACACCTCGACCGCCGTTCGGTGCCAAAAGAAAACTGCCGCCATGCAGCACCGCGAGTCTTCCGGCGATATGACTCATCGGTGCCAGCAGCGGCAGTCTCCCATCCGCGTCGCGCACGGTTTCAAAGGCGATCGCCGTACACCCGGTATCGGCAAGACGCCGTGCGAGTTCGAAATCCCCGGCAAGGTGCAGATACCCGAACAAGGTGTGTTGCGGGCCAAGCAAGGCCAGCTCCGAAGGCTGAGGCTCCTTGACCTTGACGATCAGCGTCGCGACATCAAACAGGGCGGCGGCGTCCGCCACCACCTTGACCCCCAGCGCCAGGTACGCCTCATCGGGAAACCCCGCCTTGCGCCCGGCATCGCGTTCGATGAATACCTGATGTCCATCGCGCAGGAGAACGGAACAAGCCGATGGAACCAGCCCGACGCGGCCTTCAAGCGTCTTGATTTCCCTGGGTACGCCGATATGCATGGGGGTCTCGTTCAGGAACCGCAAGTCCGGGTTATCCCCAACCTCGATTCCACGTAAGATTGAGCGTCTTCACGGCACGTCCGCATCGGCAATATGCCGATTGACAGGCCCTCAAACCACCCTAAGGAACCTCTGATCTATTCATGCACGTTCATCTGAAGTCTGAAATCACGACTTTGCGCGTTGCAAAACTTGCGAATAGCGCGCTGTTCGCTGCGTTTTGCGCCTTGAAACCCACGATTTCATTCATCCATTTGAGCCGCGCCTGAATAGATCAGAGGCTCCCTAAAACCACACTGATTTCAACTACGCTGGATCGGTCGAAAACCGATCAAAAACAAGCGCGGAGAGTATACATGAGCGACCCCAAGCACTGCCGTCTGCTGATCCTGGGCTCCGGCCCCGCCGGCTACACCGCTGCGGTCTACGCGGCACGCGCCAATCTCAACCCGGTCATCGTCACCGGCATGGACATGGGTGGCCAGCTCACCACCACGACCGATGTCGACAACTGGCCGGGGGATTGGGAAGGTGTTCAGGGACCGGCACTTATGGAACGCATGAAGCAGCACGCCGAGCGCTTCAACACCGAGATCATCTTCGACCACATCCACAAGACCGACCTGTCGAATCGCCCCTTCCGGCTTGAAGGCGACAGCGGGGTGTATACCTGTGACGCCCTGATCATCTGTACCGGTGCCAGCGCCAAATACCTCGGCCTGCCTTCGGAGGAAGCCTTCAAGGGACGCGGTGTGTCCGCCTGCGCGACCTGCGACGGCTTCTTCTACCGCAACCAGAAGGTCGCGGTCATCGGCGGCGGCAACACCGCCGTCGAAGAGGCCCTGTACCTATCCAACATCGCCTCTGAAGTCATCGTGGTACATCGCCGCGATCAATTCCGTTCGGAAAAGATTCTCGCCGACCATCTCAGCGAACGCGCCAAAAATGGCAATGTGACCATCAAATGGTTCAACGTACTCGATGAGGTCCTGGGCGACAGTTCCGGCGTCACCGGCATCCGCATCAAAAACGTTCAGACCGGCGAGACGGAGGAAATTGCGCTGCACGGGGTGTTCATCGCCATCGGCCACCACCCCAACACCGACATTTTCAAGGATCAACTGGACATGGAGAACGGCTACCTCAAGGTCCGGGGCGGCACATCCGGCGACGCCACCATGACCAGCGTCGAGGGTGTATTCGCGGCCGGCGACGTCACCGACCACGTCTACCGTCAGGCCATCACCTCGGCAGGCACCGGCTGCATGGCGGCACTGGATGCCGAACGTTGGTTCGACAATCAGGAATAAGCCGACTGCGTTTTGATCCAGACGTGCATGGGTAACGGAAAACAAACGCGGTGCATCCCATAGTTGGGGTACACCGCGTTTTTTGTTGATACCCGCCAACCCGGATTCTGCCCACCCCGTGACCCTGCACTTCATTCACCCCGACGACGACGACAGCCCCTTCCCCCGGCCGTCCCATGCCTTGCGTGAACCGGACGGCCTGCTCGCCCTGGGCGGAAACCTGTCCCCGACCCGTCTTCTGATCGCTTACCGTCAAGGCGTGTTTCCCTGGTTCGGGGAGGATCAACCCATCCTCTGGTGGTCCCCCGATCCCCGCACCGTGTTCTTCCCGGAGCAATTACGCATCACCCGCAGTTTGCGCAAGACCCTACGCCGGAAACCGTTTGAGCTCCGTCTCGACACCGCCTTCGAACAAGTCATGCGGGCCTGCGCCGCGCCACGCAAGGACCATATGGGAACCTGGATCAGCGAAGACATGATTCAGGCCTACGTGACCCTGCACCAACTCGGCTTTGCCCATTCCGCCGAAGCCTGGCTGGATGGCGAACTGGTCGGCGGTCTGTATAGCGTAGCCCTGGGCCGGGTATTCTTCGGCGAATCCATGTTCAGTCGCGTCACCGACGCCTCCAAGGTCGCGTTCAGTCACTTCGCCGCGCAACTAAACGTCTGGGGGTTCAAACTCATCGACGGTCAGGTTCACAACCCACATCTGAACCGCCTCGGTGCGATCGAAATCCCCCGCGAAGCCTTCCTCGCCTACCTCGATCAATATGCCGACGACGAACAGCGTCACGGCTCGTGGCGCTTTGATACGCCTCTCCCCAACCCACTCGCCATCGCCCACAGCGATTCCGACAACTAAAGGTTACCTAGTGCGCCGTTATCCAGCGCGCACCGTCTGCCACCACTTGTAAAGCGTCAGGAATTCCCAAGTAACTGCGACTCCTGACAGCATTCAACGGCGACTGGCAACACGGCCAGCTTTTCCACCGCAAATCTGGCTGTCGCGCTTACCTACCCGCCCCCGAAAAAACACGGTTACCGCAACCCAAGGAGGCATATGTATGAAAACGTCCCAGTCGCGGTTCGGACTTAAAACCAAGAAACCCTAACTAAATGACGAATACCGCGCACCTTTGATACTGAATGAACTGACGGAACAGCCGATAAAATCATTGAGCATGTTCATTTCTCGCTTCCGGCATTGAACATGCCTTGTCAGCAATCATGTTGAATTGGCGTTCTTTGCCTACGCAGCGCGCGATGTCGGTGAAACATGACATTGCGTCAAATATCCGATATCCAACGTCGCAGCTTTCTGGATTTTTGCTATCTCCCCAATCACTTGGCCTTTATATCTCCGCAGGGCGCAGCAATCCTTGTCTTCGGAACAGTTGCAGCAGACGGTCCATGTTCCGTTCGACCTGCTTTCTGGCGGCTTCCGTCGGCGTATCAGCGCCAAGCAGGCCGTTGAGCTCACGGCCTTCACGAAGGTCCACGAGCAACGTTTCGATCAAGGCATCGCGGTCATGGGTACCGTCCAGAAGCACCGTCAGACGACGTGAGAATCGGTCCAGGCCGACACTGCCGTGATGCCGTCCGGGAATATGGCCATCGCCAAGGCGGGCGCACTGTGCGCTAACCGGATCGACCCGGAAGGCGGCGACATCCATTCGATCGGTCATTTCCACAGGGCGGGCGTGGACGATGCCCAAGGCGTACAGGCTGAACAGTTCACCCAGCAATTCATCTTCGTCCCGGGCAAACTGGGCAGCACCCTGCCCTCGCACGAGATTGGCGGCGGCGGCGACCATTTCGGGATACGGCACGGGGTTGGGATAGGCCTCGGTTATCAGGGCGAGTGCGGCCTTGGTGAGCGGGTGAAAAACATCGTGCCCCTGGCCGTCGATGACGGTGAAGGTCTGTCCCTTGACGCGGCGCAAATCGAGCTTGCGCGGCGGTCTGAGGTCCGCAAACCAGCTGAATTCGCGCATCCGTTCGAGATCCGGCATGCGCGCCGGGCTCGCGCCGGCGTGACAAAGCAGGCTTTGATGGAAATTGCGATTGACCAGAAAGTCGATTTGTTGCCATTGCTCGATGGGATCGTCGATCTGCGCAAGCAAGTTGTCGATGTGATCGCCCAGGAAGGACGGGAACTGCATGCGCAGTTCGATATCGCAGACGTAACCCAGCCCCTTCCCGACTGCCGCGTTGACGAAATCGCGGAACAGCACCGGCTCGTTATAAGTTTCCAGGTATTCGTGAAACAGGTAGCTCGGGTGCGCGTCCCGGATGCGGCTGATCTCGTAACGCAGGTATTCGGCGTTGCTCGCATCGATGTCACCCAGCGCAGAATCGAGAAAATCCAGGTAGTGCCGCGCCACCGCGAGCCGTTCCGTCGGGGCGTCGATCCCACGCACCCGATACAGCAACATATCGCGCAACATGCCGCGCATCCGCCAACCCGGGAGGCTGTTGTAGCTGATGTAGGCGATGCCGCGTTCCGAAAGCAGTCCGGCGGCCAGTTCAAGTATCCGTTCCCGCACCGCTGGCGGCGCCCAGGAATAGACCCCATGCGCGATGATGTAGTCGAAACGCTCGCCGGTATCCTGCATATCCATCAGGTCGCCAGCGCGGATCTCGCAATTCTCCAGGCCCAGCGCGGCGACCCGCTCTGCGCCGGCGCGTGCCTGTTCCCCGGAAAGCTCGATTCCCAGAAAACGGCTGCCGGGCAGCCGCGCCGCCATCGGGATCAGGTTTCCGCCGCTGGCGCAGCCCAGCTCCAGCACCCGGCAATGGGAGGGGTCGATTGCGGGTATGCCATACAAGCGGGCAAGACAAGCCAGATGACCGGGATGGGTGTCGGCGAATGGCGTCGATTCATAGGGAATGCGGTCGTAGCTGTCGCGGGTTCTATCGGACTCAGACATGTTTCATATCCCTGGTTCGGAACCAGCCGGTCACACCCAGACGTTCACGGCGTGCCGGCATGACTTCGTGCAGAAAACGGGCGCTGAGGAACAACACCAGACGACCGCCGATCGGCGTGATCTCCTGATAGCGATTCTCGTCGGTTTCATCGGTATATATCCGCAACTGGCCGCCGTCTTCGGGTTGCCAGTTCTCATTGAGATACAGGATCGCGCTGAGGGTGCGCGTGCCGACTCCGATGAACTGATCCAGGTGTTTGCGGTAATACGTGCCGGGTGGATATACCGCCATATGCGCTTCGAACTCGACAAGTCCGAGGAACAGGTTCCGGTTCACGTCGTTACGCAACCGCTCCATGAGTTCCAGATAGAAGCGAACCGGTGGCGTCGCCTGATTGGGGTCCAACCAACACACCCGGTCCGTTCGGACTTCCGGTTTCAGCTCCCATTTCTCGCCACGCCCGACCCCCGCTGGACGGAATTCGCCCTCTTCCCAGCTTGCGAGCAGGTTGGCGCGTAGCTCGGCAACGCGGATCGGGGTGATGAAATCATCCACCACACACCAGCCGACGTCGGCGAGCGCATCGATGAACCGTTCCGAGCGGCCCGCATTCAGGGTGTGGTCAGGTGTGTCATCGAGGATGACCGGGAGAATCGTGTTCATGTGCGCCCAGACCCCGGAAGGTCAACGAAAACCGGCGCTTATAGGGTGATGGCATCGATTTGGAAAACAAAAACAACACGCGCTTTCGATCACCAAAACAAATCGACTCAAAGACCGATTCAACCTGACCTCTGAGCGAGTCCGGCAGCTTGGTCAATTGACGCTAAACCATGCCTTGCGTATCGTCCCACGCCTTGTGTCAGGCCGTTTTCTGTCCTGCCTCCCTGCCCCGTTTTTCGACACATTTCTGGAGAGCCCCTTGATCGAGGATTTTCCGCGTATCAAACGCTTGCCGCCGTACGTATTCGCTGAGGTCAACAAACTCAAGGACAAGGCGCGCGCACTCAATGAAGACATCATCGATCTGGGCATGGGCAACCCCGACCAGCCGGCACCACAGCACATCATCGACAAGCTGACCGAAGCGGCTCAGCGCAAGGACGTACACCGCTATTCCAAATCCAACGGCATTCCACGGCTGCGCCGTGCGATCTGCCATTGGTACAAGACCAAATTCGATGTCGATCTGGACCCGGAAACCGAGGCCATCATGACCATCGGTTCCAAGGAAGGTCTGGCGCATCTGGCGCTGGCCGTCTGCGGCCCCGGCGACACCGTGCTGGTGCCGAACCCGGCGTATCCGATCCATCCCTACGGCTTCATCATCGCGGGTGCCGACGTACGCCATGTGCCCCTGTCCGAGGACGTGGATTTCCTTGAGGAACTGCAGAAGGCGATCCGAGATTCCTGGCCGAAACCGAAGTTCCTGGTGCTGAACTTCCCCGGCAACCCGACCACCCAGTGCGTCGAGCTCGACTTCTTTGAAAAGGTCGTCGACATCTGCCGCGAACATGGCATCTGGATCATCCAGGACATCGCCTACGCCGAGATCGTGTTCGACGGTTACAAGGCGCCGTCGATCCTGCAGGTTCCCGGCGCAAAGGACATCGCCGTGGAGTTCTACTCGATGTCCAAGACTTACAACATGCCCGGCTGGCGCGTCGGCTTCATGGTCGGCAACCAGACCCTGGTCAGTGCGCTGGGACGCATGAAGTCCTATCTCGACTACGGCATGTTCACGCCCATTCAGGTGGCAGCGATTCACGCCCTGGAATCGGATCAGGCCTGCGTCGAGGAAATCCGTCAGATGTACCAGAACCGCCGCGATGTGCTGGTCCCCGGACTCAACAACGCCGGCTGGGACATCACCCCGCCCAAGGCCACCATGTTCGTGTGGGCGCAAATTCCCGAGCAATACCAGCATCTCGGTTCCCTGGAGTTCTCCAAGAAGCTGCTCCGGGAAGCCAAGGTCGCGGTCTCGCCGGGCATCGGCTTCGGCTCGTATGGCGACAATCATGTACGCATCAGCCTGATCGAGAACGAGCACCGCAGCCGTCAGGCGATCCAGGGCATCCGTAACATGTTCCGCAAGGACTTCGCGGTCTGAGCCCGGCCAACCAACATTCGAACATTCCGCCCCGCAGCGCGCGGCGAACGCAACATTCAGGAACCTGTATATGAACCCGGTCAACGTAGGCCTTCTCGGACTCGGCACCGTCGGTGGCGGCACCGCCCTGGTGCTTTCGCGCAATGCCGATGAGATCAGCCGACGCGCTGGCAGCGCGATCCATGTCACCCATGCAGCCGGCCTGGGTATCGACCCCGCCAATCTGCCCGCAGGCACCGAGAACGCAAAGATCACCGCCGATGCCTGGGAAGTCGTCAACGACCCCGATGTCGCCATCGTCGTCGAACTGATCGGCGGCTATTCCCCGGCCCGGGAATTGGTGCTCAAGGCCATCGAGAACGGCAAGCATGTGGTCACCGCCAACAAGGCGCTGATCGCCAAGCACGGCAACGAGATCTTCGCCGCTGCGCAAGCCAAGGGCGTGATGGTTGCCTTCGAAGCCGCCGTCGCCGGTGGCATCCCGATCATCAAGGCGGTGCGCGAAGGTCTGGCCGCGAATCGCATCGAATGGATCGCCGGCATCATCAACGGCACCGGCAACTTCATCCTCACCGAAATGCGCGACAAGGGGCGCGACTTCGCGGATGTGCTCGCCGAAGCCCAGGCGCTGGGTTATGCCGAGGCCGATCCGACCTTCGACGTGGAAGGCATCGACGCCGCGCACAAGCTCACCATCCTTGCCTCGATCGCATTCGGCATCGAACTCCAGTTCGACGCCTGCTTCACCGAAGGCATCAGCAAGATCACCCGGGAAGACGTCAATTACGCGGAAGAACTCGGTTACCGGATCAAGCACCTCGGGGTGACCCGGCGTACCGGCAATGGCATCGAACTGCGCGTCCACCCGACCTTGATCCCGCATCGTCGCCTGATCGCCAATGTCGATGGCGTCATGAACGCGGTCCTGGTCAAGGGCGACGCCGTCGGCCCGACCCTTTACTACGGCGCGGGTGCCGGTGCCGAACCGACCGCCTCGGCGGTGGTCGCCGATATCATCGATGTCGCCCGCACCTTGACCACGGACCCGAACAACCGCGTGCCGCACCTCGCCTTCCAGCCCGATGCGATGAGTCAGGACCTGTCCATCCTGCCGATGGAAGAAGTCACCACGGCCTACTACCTGCGCATGAGCGCCGCCGACAAGCCCGGCGTGCTTGCTGACATCACCCGCATCCTCGGCGACGCGCAGATTTCCATCGAAGCCTTCATCCAGAAGGAATCGCCCGTCGATGTTCCGGACGTGCCCCTGGTCATCCTTACCCACAAGGTCCGCGAGGCGCAGATGAACGACGCCATCGCCAAGATCGAGGCCCTGAGTACCATCAACGGCTCCATCACCCGTCTGCGCGTCGAGCACCTCGACGCCTGATCCGTGCAAACGCCGGGAGCTCCCCACTCCCGGCGTTTCGTCCGCTCGTCATCCCTCCCGGCAGACACTTCGTCATGCCAGAACCACTCAACGCCTACCAGCTCCCGGAACGGCACGCCGGCATCCTTCTTGACGCCTACGGCGTACTGGTGAACCGTGCCGGCGTCTTGCCCGGTGCCGGTGAATATATTCAGCACCTGAACGATCGCCACATCCCGTACGCGATCCTCACCAACGCAGCCAGTCGCGGCAGCGGGGAATTGGCAGACTTCTTCCAGGGTCTCGGCCTTGCGATACCCGGCGAGCGCATCATCAGCTCCGGCGCCTTGGTCGCAGAACATTTCCGGAAGCACGGCTTGGCCGGGGCCCGAACCCATGTCATCGGCACCGTTGCCTCCCAGCAATTTGCGATCGACGGCGGCGCGATGATCGTCACCGCGGCGGAGGCCGAGGTGTTTCTGATCACCGATCAGTGCGGATTTCCCTTCCTGGAGACATTGGACGCGGCGTTGAATCGCATCATTCAGCGCCACGAATGCGCTGAACCGACCCATCTGATCTGCTGCAACCCGGATCTGATCTACCCGACCACGGACAGCGAATTTGGCTTCACCGCCGGGTCCATCGCCGGGCTGCTGGAACGCGCCCTGGATGAACGCTATGGCAATGCCGCACCGAAGTTCGCGTATCTCGGCAAGCCATACGCGCCGATTTTCGCCGCCGGTCGCATGCGCTGCGGCACCGATAATCTCGTCATGATCGGCGACACCCCGAGCACCGACATCCTCGGCGCCAATCGTTTCGGAATCGCCTCGGCCCTGATCGGAGCGCGGGACTGGACGCCAGACGACAAAAGCGCGATCCCCGACTACCTCCTGCGAGACCTTCTCAAGCGGTAGGGAATCATCTTTCCCGCTTCAGGCGAAGGGCATTCATCACGACCAGCAGCGACGACAAGGACATGCCGATCGCCGCACCCCAGGGCGGGATGAAGCCGAGCGCCGCAGCGGGAACCGCCAACAGGTTGTAACCGGCGGCCCACATCAGGTTCTGCATCACGGTGCGACGTGTCCGCAAGGCCAGACGACGTACTTGAGGAATGGCCTTCAAGTCTTCACCAAGGATCAGAAAATCGGAATGTGCCTGAGCCACCTCGGTAGCGCCACTGAATGAGAGCGACGCATCGGCTGCGGCCAGGGTGGGCGCATCGTTGATACCGTCCCCGATCATGATTACGCGCTTGCCCTCGGACTGGCGCGCCTGAATCCAGGACAGTTTGTCCGCCGAGGTCATCGCCCCGTAAGCCTGATCGATCCCCACAGCCTTGGCGATTCGGGTGACATTGGCGGGATGATCCCCACTGAGGACCGCAAACTCGCTCAAGCCGCCGCCACGCAAGTCCGACATCAATTCGGCCGCCCCCGAGCGCAGGACATCGTCGAACGCAAATACGCCTTCGAGCACGCCGTCGCGACCGATACCGATGACCAAGCCGCTGCTCTGCCTCAGCGCCGCAATCCGGGCGTTCTGCGTACCGGAAGGCGCTTCACAGACAAAATCGATCGCGCCAACCCGCCAGATGGCTCCTCCGATCGCACCCTCGACACCCCGACCAGGGACATGCCTCAGCGTCGCAGCGGCCTCAGACGCGATCGGCTTTCGGGACACATCCAGCGCGGCGGAAGCCGCTCCTACCAAGGCCCGCGCAACCGGATGGTGCGAATTGGCCCGTTCCAGATCGGCGGCGATATGCAACAGTTCCGGCTCGGAAAAAGCGCCAAAGAACTGGGTCTCGTTCAACGCCGGAGTACCGCGCGTCAAGGTTCCGGTCTTGTCGAACACCATCACCTGTGCCTGCGCGAAGGCCTCAATACCCGCCATCTTCAAGGGCAGGATACCGTCCTTGGCAAAGCGTCCGGCACCGATGGCGATCGCCACCGGGGTGGCCAGCGCCAGGGCACAGGGACAGGTCACGATCAACACCGCAACGGTGTTGTGCAGTGCCTGCGCCGGATCGATCCAGGACCAGACGCCGGCGGTGATTGCAGCGATGGTGAGCACGATGCCGACGAACCATGTCGCCGCCCGATCCGCAAGCTGGGCATAAGCCGGGCGCGCCTTCATGCCTTGTTCCAGCAGATCGCGCAGCATGTTGGCGGCGGAGGTCTCGGTGGGGCGCAGCACCTCCATGATCACGCGCTGTTCCCGATTTCCGGAACCGCCGATCAACTCATCGCCCGGACGTTTATGTACCGGCAGCGATTCGCCGGTGAGCAGCGATTCGTCGAACGCGCTCTCCCCTTCCAGCAATCTGCCATCGACCGGCACGTTCTCGCCAGCCTGCACCGCAACCCGGTCGCCGGGCCGAATCTCGAACAGCGTGACTTCGCTCTCGACGCCCTGGGCGTCGATCCGCCGCGCCGTCTCCGGAACCACACGTGCGAGCCGATCCAGCGCATCCGCCGCGCTGATGCGCCCCCGCATCTCGACATATCGGGCGATCAGCAGGAAGAAGATGAACATCGCGATCGAGTCGTAGTAGACCTCGCCGGCTTTCTGGATCGTCGCGACCACACTGCCGATCAGCGCCGTGACAATACCCAGCACGATCGGCACATCCATGCCCAGACGTCGGCTCTTTATGTCGCGCCAGGCGCCGACGAAGAAATCCTGTGCCGGGTAGACCAGCAAGGCGATCACCGCGAGCAGACTGGTCCACCGACCAATCACCTGCCACAGCTCCAGGCCCACAGGGGTGTTCGCAAACATCGCCGGGAACAGATAGGTGGCCAACGCGAATTCCATCACCGGCATGCCGATCAGGCCCGCGAAGATCAGACGTTCTGCACTGCGCCGCTTCTGGTCCTTCAGCAACTGTTCACGGTGGGACGCATCGTAGGGATACGCGACATAGCCGATCGCGGCGATCGCTTCGAGAATGTCGGAAAGCTGGATCTGCTCCGGGTCCCAGGTCACCCGGGCACGTTGGCTGGCGTAATCGATATCGACATCGACCACACCATCGAGCCCACGCAAATGCTGCTCGTTGAGCCACAGGCAGGCCGCGCAACGGATGTCTTCGAGAATCAGGCTGGCAGAACGGTGCGCACCAGCGTTGCGCACGAAGCTGCGCTGGATGTCCGGATTGTCGTAGAGGCGCAGTTTGCGCAGCACCTCGGGGACTTGTTCGCGCTCGGCACGACGCGCCTTGCTATCCCGATGGCGGTAATAGTCGGTCAGCCCCTGATCGACAATGGTCTTGCACACGGCGTAACAGCCGTGACAACAAAAATGTCGCTCTTCACCAAGGACTTCGAGATGCGCGTGTTCCTCAGCAGGGACCGGGAGGCCGCAGTGGAAGCACGGAGCCTTGTGAATGCTCACCGGTTGGTGACGCAGCAGTTCAGGAAGCCGTCGCCTTCATGATGAACCGGGCGATGGTGAACACCACCGCAATTGCGATCAGCAGTGCCCAGGTGCCTTTGTAGCGACGACTATTCTGAATGATGCGATTCTGCTCTTCCTGACTGAGGGTATTCTCCGACTTGGCGTCTTGCACTGCGATCTCCCGTTGCTCCGATTATTTGGTATGAAGCCCGATTCTCACGGGGCCGGACTTGCTTTGACAAGCGCCTGCGGAAGTCGGTCACTCTCGCTCATCAACGTTCTGACTGTTAGATTTGCCTGGCTAACCAATACGAAGGTTATTTCCGGATGCGTCCTACCGATATTGCCCAAGACGTTCTCAACCAACTCGTACCTTTATCGGCGCTGAACAGTGGCAATCGACACGCCCTGCTTGCCAAAGCGATCGTACTCACCCCCCTCGCCGGCGAAGTCGTGTTTTCGGCGGGCGACGATGACGGACGATCCCTGTACCTGATCGCCGGCGAATTGATCCTCAAGCGCAAAGGATCTGCGGATCGCAAAATCGAATCCGGCACGCCGGAGGCCGACCACCCCATCGATCCGGATTCGCCGCGCAGTTGGCAGGCACGCGCGGTAACCGACTGTCAGCTTCTCAGTATCGATGCCAAAACCATGGACATCATGCTGACCTGGGACCAGGAAGCGAGCGCCTACGATGTCGTCGATGTCACCGACGACATCAACGATGAGCAGGATTGGATGATGCGCATGCTCTCCAACCAGGCCTTTTATGAAGTGCCGCCGGCCAATATCCACGCCGTCTTCACGCGGATGCAGTCGGTGGGGGTGAAGGCCGGGGACGTTGTCATCCGTCAGGGACAGCCCGGAGATTTCTTCTACGCCGTTCAGGAAGGCCGTTGCAACGTGATACGCGAGACGCCCCGCCAGCCCAATGGTATCAAGCTGGCGGAACTCGGCCCGGGCGACAGCTTCGGCGAGGAGGCCTTGCTCTCCAACGCACCTCGCAATGCGACCGTGACCATGCTCACGGACGGCGAGCTGATGCGACTCGCCAAGGCGGATTTCGACTCCCTGCTGAAAGCGCCGTCAATAGAAACCCTGAACCTGGAACAGGCGCGCAAGAAGACCACCGAAGGCGCACGCTGGCTGGATGTCCGCCTGCCCAGCGAATTTGCCAAGGCACGGGTCAAAGGCGCGCTCAACGTGCCTCTGTTCTACTTGCGTAAAAAGTCCGCCGAGCTCGATCCAGACGTCCCTTACATCGTGTACTGCGACAGTGGACGACGTTCCAGCGCCGGCGCGTATCTGCTCAAGGAACGCGGTTTTGAGGCCTACGTGCTTGAAGGTGGGCTGGCGGGCGCATCGAAGCGCGCCAGCGACTGAAACCGTTCGGGCGGAAAGGCGGGGCCGCCCTTTTCCGCAGGCGCTCAAGCCATCGTCAGCGGTGTTGTTTGAGCAGCAATGTGCCATCCCGGCGATGCTCGATGTTCAACTTTCCGAGAAACGACATGCCGAGCAGCGTGACCTCCGGGAAATCGCCGTCATTGACCACCGCTTCGACATCGCCGATCTCGATCCCACCGATACGCACACTGCGCAAACTCAGTTGATAACCGGTGGTATCGCCGTTCGCGGTGGATAGGCGAATCGGCTTGCCTTCGGTGCGGTAAGGCAGGCCAAGCCGGCGCGCCATGTGGCGATTCATCGAGACGAAGGTCGCACCGGTATCGACCATCATGTCGACGCTGCGTCCGTTGATCTGCCCCGGTGCCAGATACATCCCCTGCCGGGTGCGTGTCAGGGTCACCTGCTCATCCCGCTGCGGCGGTGCGTAGGTCAGCGAAATATGATCGCCCAGCGGGGCGGACTGCAGCTCGTCGCCGATACGAAACCGGGCACCATCAGCGTCTGCCGACACCAGGGTGACGCCTTCCGGACTCGTCTCACCCACCGCCAGCAAATGCTGCTGGCCCTCGATCCGCAATACCGCGCGATCCTTGAACAACCCCAGCACCACCACATCGATCGCCACAACGTCGGTCAGCGGAAGCCACAACAAGGCGAAACCGATCATGGTTTGCGTTGTGCGTCCCAAAGGACGGTTTGCTTTCCAATGCATTCGCGCCATGCCTATGATTGCCGGTCATCGCCCAGCAGGATAAGAACTATGAAACCGGTCCGGATATTTCGCCACATCGAATGCGAGGGACCAGGGTACCTCGCAGAGCTTCTCGATCAACGCCATGTCCCCTGGGAACTGGTCGCCATCGATCGGGGCGAAAGTGTTCCGCCGAACATCGACGACGTCTCCGGGCTGGTATTCATGGGCGGCCCGATGAGCGTCAACGACGACCTGCCCTGGATTCACGCAGAACAAGCCCTGATCCGCAAAGCGGCGGAAGCGCGTCTGCCGGTACTCGGGCACTGTCTCGGTGGCCAGATGATCGCCAAGGCGCTGGGTGCGGTGATCGGACCCAACAGCGTCAAGGAGATCGGTTGGCACGAGCTCTGGCGCGTGGACAGTCCAGCCTCCGATGACTGGCTCGCGCCGCTGCCCCGACGTTTCGAGGCCTTTCACTGGCATGGCGAGACTTTCTCGCTGCCACCCGGTGCCTGGCCATTGCTCCGCAGCCAGCACTGCTGCAATCAGGGTTTCGTGGTGGACAACATGCTCGGCCTGCAATGCCACGTCGAGATGACCGCCGAGATGGTGCGCGAATGGTCTGCCTTGTACGCCGATGAACTGCGCGAACCCTCGGAAACGATCCAGACCCGCGAACAGATGCTCGAGAACCTGGACGATCACGCCACTGCACTCAACAACAGTGCCCGCAAACTATACGACCGCTGGCTGCGTCCCATCGTCAATCCCGACAACAAGGCGCGTTAAGGAATCTCTGATTTATTCAGGCGCGGCTCAAATGGACGAATGAAATCGTGGGTTTCAAGGCGCGAAACGCAGCGAATAGCCCGCTATTCGCAAGTGTTGCAACGCGGAAATCCGTGATTTCAGACTTCAGATGAACGTGCATGAATAAATCAGAGGTTCCTTAAGGGTTATTTGAACATCACCCTGGCCGGATCGACGATTTCGACCGGCCCGTTACCGGGGTAATTGTTGCGGTTCCCAGTAACCAGCGGGTAGCCGCTGTCCGCCGCACAACAGTAATACGGCGCATCGCCCGCTCCCGGCAGTTTCAAGCCATAACGGCCGCTCAACGGCACCTTCTCACCGGTTTCCTTGAAAAAGGCCAGCAGTTTGTCCGCGCGCCCGGCATCCAGGCCGAACTCGTCGAAACCAAGAACGACGGCATAGTCGTCCATTACCTCATCGCACCACGCGACGCTGACCCGTTCACTCAGGATGCCGTCGAGCAAGCGGCCAGATGAACTTTGCGGACGTGCGAGCCCCTCGATCAAGACATTGGCATCCAGCACTACGCGCATGTTCAGGCCCCTCCGTCGGCGAGACGCGCCGCGCGGATTCGCTCATTGATGTCGAGCAGGTTCATCTCGTTGCCGCCGTTGTCTTCGAACTGCGTGCGCAGGGTCCGCACCGCAAGCTCGGCGCGCGCCCGACACAAGGCATGAAGCTCTTCCTGGACAAAGGCCTCTTCGGTCTCGGTGATGAGGACAAACGGTTTCCCGTTACGGGTCAATACCAAGGCACCGTCTTCGGCAACCTTGTCCCACATCTGCCCCATTTGGGCGCGGAAATCGGCGAGGGTAACGTAATCCATGCAGGTCAATCGGGTCGGTGAGGGAAGCTTGGTACTTTAGCCCGTCACGAGCCCCCTTTGTACCGCAGTGTCAGTTCGACCAACGCCTGACGCCCGGAACCTATCGAGGCGAGGGCATATCCAGGGGCCGAACCGGGCTGGTGGCGTCCCGGTAGGCCTTTTCCAGCGCTTCCGTGCGAGCGCGGGATGCATCCAGCTCCTTTTTCAGCCGCTGCGCATCCGCTGCGGGTTCCGTGGCGATTTCCGCGAGCGGCTTTGTTTCCAACGCGGGAGCCACCGGCGCGGGAGACACCGGCGCGGGGTCTTTAACCTGCTTCTCGTCTGGAGCCGGGGTCGGCGGGGGAAGTGGCTTTTGCACGGACTTGTTCATATCGCTGTAGACCCCACCGCTCAGCCCACGGAATACATCCGAGAAGAAGCCTCCCGCCACCACGATGGGTCGGGGAACCGCGACCTCCGCCGCGTTGGCGGTGCGCATCCAGGTCACGCCCACCGAGGCGTGGGCCGATCCATCGGTACCGACATGCGCGACACCCTGCGCGGTGATCAGGGAAGTAATCAACGCCGGTGCGCCAAGCCCAAGCTGAAACAATTTGATCGGCTTCTGCTCATCGTCATGCAGATAAGCCACCACCCCGCCAATGATGAACAAAATCAGATAACGAACCAGGAATCCGACGATATTGCCAGCGGTCAGATTCGGATCGTTCAGAACGGCGCCGATGTCTATCGCCAACACCGAAACCATCACGGGCATCAACGCCCCTCCCCCACCAATCAAGAAACGCTTTGCGGAACCCATCGCCATTCCTCCTCCATTTCACCTTGCGTATCACACTGAAAACACCGGACCTGTCCGAGGTTCTTGTGTTGATCACAAGCCCCGCCGGTCAATTCGCCGCCGGAACTGAAAGATAGTCGCCTCGGCACCATGTAACGAATTGCCAGGCCAATTTCTCGATATTTCGCAGACGCAAAAAAAGCCCGACGGGCACACGGCCCGCCGAGCTTGCAGGTCATCCAAGGGAATGCGTCAGGACTTCTTCAAGGCCGCAATCCGCATGCGCAGGGCGTTCAGTTTGATGAAGCCCGCCGCATCACGCTGATCGTAAGCACCGGCATCGTCCTCGAAAGTGGCAATGCTTTCGTTGAACAGATTGTCGGTGGTGGAATCGCGACCGACCACGATCACATTGCCCTTGTAGAGCTTCAAACGCACGGTGCCATTGACGGTTGCCTGACTGGCGTCGATCGCCGCCTGCATCATCTTGCGTTCCGGGCTGAACCAGTAGCCGTTGTAGATCATCGATGCATAACGCGGCATCAGTTCATCCTTCAAGTGTGCGGCTTCGCGATCCAGGGTGATGGATTCGATCGCGCGATGCGCCTTGAGCATGATGGTGCCGCCCGGGGTCTCATACGCGCCGCGCGATTTCATGCCGACGTAACGGTTTTCGACGATGTCGGTACGCCCGATGCCGTTTTCGCCACCGACACGGTTCAACTCGGCGAGCAGCGTCGCCGGGCTCATGCGCTCTCCGTTCACCGCCACCGGATCGCCCTTCTCATAACTGATCTGGATGTAAGTCGGCTCGTCCGGGGCCTTCTCCGGGGACACGCTCCAGCGATACATGTCTTCTTCCGGTTCCGCCCAGGGGTCTTCGAGAATGCCGCCCTCATAGGAGATGTGCAGCAGATTGGCGTCCATCGAATACGGGGATTTCTTGCCCTTCTTGGCAAAATCGACCGGGATACCGGCCGCCTCGGCGTAGGCCAGCAGCTTCTCGCGCGAGGTCAGGTCCCACTCACGCCAGGGCGCGATCACCTGGATATGCGGATTTAACGCATAAGCGCCCAGTTCGAAACGCACCTGATCGTTCCCCTTGCCGGTGGCACCGTGGGCCACGGCGACCGCACCGGTCTCGGCGGCGATCTCGACCAGACGCTTGGCGATCAACGGGCGGGCGATCGAGGTCCCAAGCAGATATTCACCCTCATAGATCGCGTTGGCGCGGAACATCGGGAACACATAATCGCGCACGAACTCCTCGCGCAGATCTTCGATGTAGATCTCCTTGACGCCGTAGTCGATCGCCTTCTTGCGCGCCGGCTCGAGTTCCTCGCCCTGGCCGACGTCGGCGGTGAACGTGACCACCTCACAGCCGTACTTGTCTTCCAGCCATTTGAGAATGACCGACGTATCCAGACCGCCGGAATAGGCAAGGACGACCTTCTGACCCTTCATTGCATTACCTCAGAGATAAGATGTGCGCCGCAGTGCGGCTGAGAACCCGGTCATTATCCGCGCTTGGCGGATCGGTGGGAACCACACCCGACCGCTCGCTGAAACTGATCACGCTTTTCGATTTTCCAGCCACCCCTTATCACCGAGTCCGCATGGCCGCAGTCATCGCTCGATTCGAGCCAAAACCTTATCGCAGGGACATAACAAAGCGCGAATTAATAAAGTAACCGCGACACGGGGTGGGAACAAAAAGGCGATCTGGGATACTGGCGGCCCCACCAGTCGCTCGATTACATGACCCCGGTCGATTACCGGGTCCACCACCCGGAAACCTCGAATTTAGACTGGCACGAAAACAGGCAGCTTTACACATCCATTCAAGCTCACCTGATTGTTTTTATGCCTAACGCTTCGCTCATGCGCGCGAGATACGAGCGTCGACTGAAGTGCCTTGTTCGGCTGTGTTTCGCTGTGTAATCAAATGGGCTTCGATGGTATCGGCTGAGAGATCAGCCCCGCAGTCCCACTCAACGAAATACTTGCCGTTCGCCACCTTCTGGAATTCTGTAGGGTCGGTTAAGGGAGCGAAGCCCTCGGACTGGATGTACGGGGACACATCAAACTCACCGCGCCTTCCGTCCTCTGCGACCACCAGGAGACGAGTCGGCAAGCCTTCCCCTCCACGTTCAATCATCGCGTCGGCGGTTTCGTCGAAGTGCTGGTTAGAGCACCGGAGTCAACTTCTGAAACAATAGGTTAAGCAGCATGTCGTGCCTTGGTTCGTGCGCCATGTGAAGCGATTCCTGAATCAAACCCGCGCTTCCTCCCTCGACCATTTGTCGGCCAACACGCTCGACACGTATCTGACCGGATTGGTGCGTACTCAGCGGACGACCGACTGGCAACTCCGGCAGATCGTGGACGCACTCCGGCTTTTCTGCGGGGTAAGCAGACTCAAGTGGGCGTTTGATGTCGACTGGGACGAATGGTCTGCGTCCGCGAAAAGGCTTGAGGACGATCACGCATCGCGACCGCAGCCGGATGTGGAGACCATCATCGAGCAGGCGGGTCGATCGCCGATTTATAAAAACACGCCTGCGGACTTCGCGGAGCCGATTCGGAAATTGATCGTGGCGATCAGGCTCAAAGGTTTCGCGTACACGACGGAGAAGAGCTATTGCCAATGGGTATTGCGCTTTCTGAGAGCGAATGCCGGTCGCCCGCCTTCGTCCCTTTCCGCCACCGAGGTGAAAGCCTTCCTCGAACGGCTCGTGGTTCGCGGAAACGTGAGCGCGAACACGCAGAACCAGGCGGTTTGCGCGCTGGTGTTTTTCTTCAATGAGGTCGTCGGGCAGCCACTTGGCGATTTCAGTGATTTCGCCCGTTCGCGCAAACCCCGGCGCCTTCCCGTGGTGTTGACCACGGATGAGGTCAACCGCGTTCTTTCCAATGTGTCCGGGACGCTCGGCCTGATGGTCCGCCTGATGTACGGAACCGGAATGCGCCAGATGGAGTGCTTGCGTCTGCGGGTTCAGGACATCGACTTTGGGCATCGATTGCTCGTGGTCCGGGATGGCAAAGGTGGCAAGGATCGTCGCGTGCCATTACCGGATTCGCTGGCCGAACCGCTTTCCAGACATCTGGAGCGGGTGAAAACGCTCCACGATGAGGACACGGTTGCAGGGACGGGGAGCGTCTGGTTACCCGACGCACTCACGCGGAAATTCCCGTCGGCGACCCGTGAGTGGGGTTGGAAGTTCGTGTTCCCAAGCAAAAATCTGGTTCCGGATCCTCGCAACCAGGAGATTCGGCGGCACCATCTTCACGAGTCTACCTTGCAGCGCGCGATAAAAAAACGCTGTCCGCGCCACCGGTATCACCAAGCGCGTGACATCGCACACGCTCCGTCATTCGTTCCCGACCCATCTGCTGGAAAACGGTTACGGCATTCGCACCGTGCAGGAATTATTGGGCCACGCGGATGTGTCCACGACGATGATTTACACCCACGTCCTGAACAAGGGTGGACGGGGTGTGGTGAGTCCTCTGGATCGGCGGGTCAGCGAGCCTGGCACACGGGCCGGACGGACCACCTTGAATCCACCGGCCACGGGAATCCCGGCGGGCATTTGATACCTTGATTCGGTTTCGGGCGGCGTAGCCTAACTTCGCGATCATGGTAGGAGCGGCTTTAGCCGCGAACCGCTTCGATCGGAGGCACTTCGCGGCTGAAGCCGCTTCTACGAGGCGATGGGCTGACACGAAAACGGCCTCGTCATTCGGGGCCGTTTTCGTTGCTGGTCGGTGCGGCATTAGACTTCGCGATAGACCTCCGCACCCTGCCCGACGAACTCGCGGGACTTCTCCTGCATGCCCTCGGCGAGCGCGGCTTCGTCGGTCACGCCGTGGGATTTGGCGTAATCCCGCACGTCCTGGGTGATCTTCATGGAGCAGAAGTGCGGGCCGCACATGGAGCAGAAATGCGCGACCTTCGATGACTCCTTCGGCAGGGTCTCGTCGTGGAATTCGCGCGCGCGTTCCGGATCGAGGCCTAAGTTGAACTGGTCTTCCCAGCGGAACTCGAAGCGGGCCTTGGAGAGCGCGTTGTCGCGCACCTGCGCGCCCGGGAAGCCTTTGGCCAGATCGGCGGCGTGGGCGGCGATGCGGTAGGTAATGATGCCCTCGCGCACGTCCTGCTTGTTCGGGAGCCCCAAGTGCTCCTTCGGGGTCACGTAGCAGAGCATCGCAGTGCCGTACCAGCCGATGTTGGCCGCACCAATCCCGGAGGTGAAGTGGTCGTAGCCGGGGGCGATGTCGGTGGTCAGCGGCCCGAGGGTGTAGAACGGGGCCTCGAAGCAATCTCTCAGCTCCTTGTCCATGTTTTCCTTGATCATCTGCATCGGCACGTGGCCGGGGCCTTCGATCATGACCTGCACGTCATGTTCCCAGGCGATCTTGGTCAGCTCACCGAGCGTTTCGAGCTCACCGAACTGGGCGGCGTCGTTGGCGTCGGCCACCGAGCCCGGACGCAGACCGTCGCCGAGGCTGAAGCTGACGTCGTAGGCCTTCATGATTTCGCAGATTTCCTCGAAGTGGGTGTAGAGGAAATTCTCCTGGTGATGCGCGAGGCACCACTTGGCCATGATCGAACCGCCGCGCGAGACGATGCCGGTGACGCGCTCGGCGGTCAGCGGCACGTAGCGCAGCAGCACGCCGGCGTGGATCGTGAAGTAGTCCACGCCCTGCTCCGCCTGCTCAATCAGGGTGTCGCGGAACAGCTCCCAGGTCAGGTCCTCGGCCTTGCCGTTGACCTTCTCGAGGGCCTGGTAGATCGGCACCGTGCCGATCGGCACCGGCGCGTTGCGCAGGATCCATTCGCGGGTCTCGTGGATGTGCTTGCCGGTGGACAGATCCATCAGCGTGTCGCCGCCCCAGCGGCAGGACCAGACCAGCTTCTCGACCTCTTCCTCGATCGACGAGGTGACCGCCGAGTTGCCGATGTTGGTGTTGATCTTCACGCGGAAGTTGCGGCCGATGATCATCGGCTCCAGCTCCGGGTGATTGATGTTGGCCGGGATGATCGCGCGGCCAGAAGCAATCTCGGAGCGGACGAATTCCGGGGTGACCTCGTCGGGGATGTTCGCGCCCCAACTCTGACCCGGGTGCTGCCGCAGCAGCTTGGCGTAGCGCGGGTCCTTGCGCATCTCCTGCAGACGGTTGTTCTCGCGGATCGCGACGTATTCCATCTCCGGCGTGATGATGCCCTGACGCGCGTAGTGCATCTGGGTCACGTTCCTTCCCGCCTTGGCCTTGCGCGGGGTGCGGATGTGCTCGAAGCGCAGGTGATCGAGTTTGGCGTCGGCGGCGCGCTCGCGGCCGTAGTCGGAACTCAGGGTTTCGAGTTGTACGGTGTCGTCACGCTCGGCGATCCAGGCATCGCGCACGCCGGGCAGGCCGAGACGCAGATCGATGCTCGCTTCCGGGTCGGTGTACAGACCGGAGGTGTCGTAGATCGTGATCGGCGGATTTTCTTCCGCGCCGAAGTGGGTCGGCGTCGGGTACTGCTCCACCTCGCGCATCGGCACGCGGATGTCCGGGCGGCTGCCGGTCACGTAGACCTTGCTGGATTTCGGGAACGGCCGGACCGCCTCTTCGCTCAAGGCGTCGGTCTTGGTGATGAAATCCTGCGGAATCGCGCTCATTAACTCGTCCTCGCACTGCGTAACGGGCAGGTGCCACTGAATGAGGCCGGAGGGACGGAATGAAAGCGCTGTGAAGCGGCTTCCCTTCGCCGGTGCTAACCGGATCAGGTTCCAAGGGTCTTTCTCAGCCACGACTTTTCCGCCGTTGGCACCCCCAGCCGAATGTCTCGCGATTCTGCGAGCATGGTCCACAGCGTGCAAGCCGTGTCTTTGTGGGATTTGCTTGCAAGGGATAGGTTTTCGCCCAGTCATTCGCCAAACCTGCTCGTGGCCCCCTTTGCCACCCTACCCTGCGGGCCACGCACTCCGTCTTGGCGCATGCGGCTGGATCGCCCACTCGGGCTCCGCTTGCTTGCCAATATCAAACCCGTACACTCCGACCAGTTTTGCGCAAGGGTCGCTCGCGGTTGTACACCGGCTCAGGACACCTCGGCGATGCGCATAAATCAAAAAAACACGTTGGAGATTCCGCCCGTGGCACTCGACTTCGATCAAGCCCGTTTCAATATGCTGGAACAACAGATCCGTCCTTGGGATGTATACGACCCAAGCGTTCTGATGGTGCTCGAAAGCGTGCATCGCGAGGATTACGTGCCCGCCAACTGGCGCAACCTCGCGCTCGCGGATGTGGAAGTCGATCTCGGACATGGCGAACGCATGTTGAAGCCGAATCACGAAGCCCGCCTGCTGCAATCGATCCAGGTTCAGGCCGGCGACCGAATTCTCGAAATCGGTACCGGCAGCGGCTTTCTTACCGCCTGCCTGGCCTCCCTAGGCGCCCATGTGGACTCCGTCGATATCCATGCCGACTTCACGGCTGAAGCCGATGCCCGCCTCAAGGCCAATGGCATCGACAACGTCAATTTGCTCAGCGCGGATGCCGCGCACGGCTGGGGTGACACCAATGCCTACGATGTCATCGTGGTGAGCGGCTCCGTCCCGGATGACATCACTGACTTCACTCGTGGCCTCGCGGACGGCGGTCGCCTCTGGATCACCGTCGGCTCAGGCGATGTCATGGAAGCCCGGCTGGTGACCCGGGTTGGTGATCAACTTCACACCGACGGCCTGTTTGAAACCGTGATTGCGCCGCTGGTGAACCGGGAAGCGCCGACCACTTTCACGTTCTAGGTCGTCGCACAGACGCACTCAAACGCTGGATTTGAGCCCCGATTTTACCTTTAGTATTAAATTGAATTTATTGATACATAAGTAATTTTGGGATAGATTCCCGCCCCATCTTTTCCACACTGAGGAGAGCACGGCGAACTGATCGCACCCAGTCCCTCAGACAGGCGGATTCATGAATCACATCTCAATTACCAAGCACTCCATCAAACCCTTGATCGCCGCCCTGAGCGCCGCGCTTTTCTTCACCAGCGCGTCTTCCGCACGGGCAGAAAACCTGATGGAAGTTTTCCAGCTGGCTGCGCAGAACGACCCAACGCTCCGTGCCGCCGCAGCAACCCGTGATGCGACCCTAGAAAATCGCCCGATCGCGCGCGCCAACCTGCTCCCGCACATCAGCGCATCCGCCAGCACCACCAATCACTATCAAAGCTCCGATTACAACGGCAATAGCCTTTCGCTCTCGCTGACCCAAAGCATTTACGACGCCGCCAACTACGCCGGTCTGCGTCAGGCCGACGAGCAGGTCGCTCAGGCGGAGGCGGAATACGGTGCCGCCGAGCAGGATCTGATCATCCGCGTAGGCGAAACCTATTTCGACGTATTGCGCAAAATCGACGATCTGGAATTCCAGCGCGCCGACAAATCGGCGATCAGTCGCCAGTTGGAGCAGGCCCGCAAGCGTTACGAAGTCGGCTTGATCGCAATTACCGACGTTCACGAAGCCCAGGCCCGTTTCGATCAGGCGGTGGCTTCTGAAATCGACGCCACCAATACCCTCGATGCGTCCCTCGAAAACCTGCGCGAGATCACCGGGCAGATTCACGAAAGCGTCAACCCGCTCGGCGAAAAGCTGACCCTCGCCAAACCGGAACCGGCTGACATGAAAGCCTGGGTATCGGCGGCGATGGAGCAGAACCTCACCTTGCTTGCGGCAGTAAAGGCCGCCGATGCCGCCCGGGAAAACGTCAGCGTAACGCGCGCTGGGCACTATCCGACCCTGGATCTCGTTGCCAGCACCTCCCGGACCGACGACGGCGGCAGCGCACCGACCGGCCTGTCGGACGACACTTCAATCGGACTGCAGCTCAGCGTGCCGATCTATTCCGGCGGCGCCACCTCGGCACGCACCCGTGCAGCGGAATACAGCTACGTCGCTGCCCAGGAAAACCGTGAACTGGCCCAGCGCGGCGTGCAGGCCAACACCCGCGACGCATATCGCGGCGTGGAATCCTCGATCAGCCGAGTGAACGCACTGGAGCAGGTCGTGGTTTCCAGCCAGAGCGCCCTGGATGCCACCGAAGCCGGTTTTGAAGTCGGCACCCGTACCATCGTCGATGTGCTCAATGCCCAACGCACGCTCTACGGCTCCATCCGTGACCTGAAAGGGGCGCGTTACGACTACCTGCTCAACGGTCTGCGCTTGAAGCAGGCGGCTGGCAGTCTGGCGGTCGGTGATCTTGAGACCATCAACGCCCTGCTCAATTAAACGTGGTTAAGAATGAAGTCACCCATTGTCCTGATCGGTGTCGGCGAGATGGGCGGCGTGTTCGCACGCGCCCTGTTGCGCGCCGGACACCCGGTATTTCCGATCACCCGCGACATGGATATGGCGGTCGAAGCCGCCGCCTTGCCCGATCCAGACCTGGTACTGATTTCCGTCGCCGAAAAGGATCTGGCTGCAGTTCTGACGCAACTGCCGGATCGCTGGCGCGCACGCGCGGGGTTACTGCAAAATGAGCTTCTACCGCGTGACTGGCTCGCGCACGGTCTTTCCGAGCCCACCGTGATCTCGGTCTGGTTCGAGAAAAAGAAAGGTCAGGACGCCAAAGTTCTGATTCCCTCCCCCGCATTTGGGCCGAAGGCCGATCTGCTGGTCAACGCGCTTCAGGGCATCGACATCGCGGCGCGGTCGGTCCCAAGCGCGTCGGCGATGCGCGACGAACTGGTGCTGAAGAACGTCTATATCCTGACCACCAATATTGCCGGTCTGGTGGTCGGCGGCACGGTCAGCGAGCTTTGGCGCGACCATGAAGCACTGGCCCGTGAAGTTGCCGGCGAGGTGGTTCAGATCCAGGCCTGGCTTACCGGCGAACAACTCGACTCCGAAGCCCTTATCCAGGGCATGCTGGTCGCCTTCGACGGGGACCCGGATCACGGCTGCATGGGCCGTAGCGCCCCGGCACGGCTTGCCCGCGCCCTGGAACTCGCGGATCAGGCCGGGCTGTCGGTTCCAAAGCTCCGCGCGATTCGCACTGCGCATTCCTGATCCCGCTTATCGGGATCCACCTTGGGGCGGGAATCCGCAACGTTGCCCCACCTGCAGGGCATCACGTCGTCAAGTAGCGAGCAATAAACCCGCCGACAGCACACTTATTACCGTCCCGAGCACGGACAGGCCCTTCACACGCCCTTGAGCACGCGGGAACGTCGCAACCAGGACCGCGCCCAGCAACAGCCCCAGAGCGGGCATCACCGCCTCGGCGTTCACGAACGCCAGGTTGGTATGAATGCCGAAAGCGTGTGCAAATCCGGACATGCCGACATCAAGCGCATGTCCGGGATGGGCTTCCGCCACACCGTTGGCAAGCGTGAGCGCAAGCAGCGTCTGAACCGATATGGAACGCATTGTCGTTACTCCTTGGAATCAGCGGATCTGGACCTGAACCAGCTCTTCCCCTTCCGGATCAGTGACATGCACCGCGCAGGCGATGCAGGGATCGAAGCTGTGAATGGTGCGAAGAATCTCGATCGGCTGCTTGGGATCCTGCAACTGGTGGTTGTCCTGCAACGCGGCCTCGTAAGGCCCGGCCTGATTTTCGGCGTCGCGGGGGCCCGCGTTCCAGGTTGAGGGCACCACGGCCTGATAGTTGTCGATCACTCCGTCCTTGATCACCACCCAATGCGCCAGCCCGCCTCGCGGCGCTTCGGTATACCCAACACCCCTAGCCTCCTTCGGCCAGGTGGATGGGTCCCATTGGGTCTCATTGAAGGTCTTGGTGTCACCGGCTTTGATGTTAGCGATCAGCGAGTCGTACCAGCCTTGCATGGCCTCGACGATGATCTTGGTTTCCAGCGTACGCGCAGCGGTCCGCCCCAGGGTCGAGAACAGGGCTCGCGGCGGCAGATCGAGTTTGGCCAAGGTCATGCCGACCAGTTCCTTGGTCATCTCATGCCCGCTGGCATAGAGCATCAACACACGCGCAAGCGGGCCGACTTCCATCGCCTTGCCATTCCAGCGCGGCGATTTCAGCCAGGAATAGGACTCGTCCACATTGAGCTGGCGATACGGCGGTTTCGGTCCGGTGTAATGCAGATTGGTCTCACCGACATACGGGTGCAGGCCTTCATCCTTGCCGCCGGAGTAGTCGTACCAGGAGTGGCTGACGAACTCCTTGATCTCGTCGGGGCTTTCCATATCGATGGGATGAATCTTGGACAGATCCCGGTCCAGGATCACGCCGGGCGGGATCAGGAAACTGCTCGGATCGCCCATGCCGGACATCGGGAAGTCGCCATAGCAAAGGAAGTTGCCAACACCCTCGCCGCGTTCGCCCCAGTCCTTATAGAAGCTCGCGACGGCCAGGGTATCCGGGATGTAGACCTGATCGACGAAGGTGCGCATCTTGTCGATCACTTCCTGCACCTGCGCCAGACGCTTGGCGTTGATCGCAGAATCCGAATTCAGGTCGATCGGACTCGGCACCCCGCCCACCAGAAACATCGGATGCGGGTTCTTGCCGCCGAAGATGGCGTGCAGCTTGACCACATCCCGCTGCCATTCCAGGGCTTCGAGGTAATGCGACACCGCCATCAGATTGGCTTCCGGCGGCAGCTTGTAGGCCGGGTGGCCCCAATAGGCCTTGGCAAAAATGCCCAGCTGGCCGGCTTCGACAAAGCGCTTCAGCTTGTTCTGGGTATCGCGAAAATAACCGACCGACGCCTTCGGCCAGCTGGACAACGACTGGGCCAGTTCGGACGTCGCTTTCGGATCGGCGGACAGCGCCGAGACCACGTCCACCCAGTCCAGCGCGTGCAGGTGATAGAAGTGCATCACATGATCGTGGACATACTGCGCCGCGATCATCAGGTTGCGGATGATCTCGGCGTTCGGCGGGATCCTGTACTTCAGCGCGTCCTCGACGGCACGGATCGACGCCACGCCATGAACCAGGGTGCAGACGCCGCAGATACGCTGCGCGAATGCCCAGGCATCGCGTGGGTCACGGCCTTTGAGGATGGTCTCGATGCCGCGCACCATGGTCCCGGACGAATACGCCTGGGCGATGTTGTTGCCCTCCATCTGCGCCTCGACGCGCAGATGCCCTTCGATTCGGGTTATCGGATCGACAACGACTCGTTCACTCATCGGTAGCTACCTGTTTTCGACCTTATTTGTACGGCATCCAGCGCCGGAACGCCGGAACGCCCGCTCCTACGGGGAAGATTCATCCGTGCCTCACTCGTCCAGGTTCTCAGCAACCAGGGACAGCAGTGACTCGATGGGCTTGTCCCAATGATTGTTGCGTGCGCCCTTCTCGAAGTTCAGCCGACACGAAGCGCAGGACAGCACCACTCCTTCAGCGCCGGTGGCGTCGATCTGCGCCTGCTTGATCTTCCAGGCCCCCTGACGCAGGTCGGCGGCGCTGTTGAGCAGGAACACCCCTGCGCCACCGCCACAGCACCAGTTCACCGTCTTGCTCGATTCAGCCTCACGGAATTCGACGCCCAGCGCACCGAGCATGGCGCGCGGCTCCTCAAACACGCCGGAGTGGCGACCGATCTTGCATGGGTCATGGAACGTGACGGTCTTGCCTTTGCCGATGGGTTTAACCCGTAGATTGCCGTTGCGCAGTTCACGCGCCATCAACTCGGCCATGGTCAGGACTTCAAACGGGAATTCCTGCTCATCCTCATTGGCCTGATCCCAACGCAGGGACGGGAAAGCATGGCCGCATTCCGGAACGAGAATGGTCTTCGCGCCGATCTTTTTCGCGGTCTTGACGATGCGATCACCGGCACGCTTCTGCAACGGCTCGAAACCGGAGAGCATGCCGAAGTTGGCCGCCTCGAAGCCGTCCATATGCAGGGTCCAGTTCAACTTCAGATGGTTCAGGACCTTGATCGCACTGGCGATCTGGTCGGTGAACACCATGACCTCGACCACCGAGGTCAGCAGCAGCACATCCGCCTTTTCCTTGTTGAAAGGCACTTCGACGCCGATCTTGTCGCCGATCTCGCGGATCGCCGCCTCGGTCTGATCCGGTCCGATCCCGAACAGCGTGTTCCCGGCGTACTGCTCCTGCTCCATTGCGCGCAGTTCGACCGGGATGAGACCCGCATTGGCGAACGCCTGCCGCGAGACGTTCACCATCGCGGGGATATTGATGCCCATCGGGCAGACCATGAAACAACGCCCGCACTCGGTACAGGAGTCGTAAACCAGCGCGATCCATTCATTCACTTCGTCGAGGGTGATGTCCCGCGTCCACAAACGACGCAACCAACGCGTCGGCGACAGTTCGCGCTGATACACGCGCTTGAGCAATTCGACTTTGCGAATCGGGGTGTATTTCGGATCCTGGGTAGCGTTGTAGTAATGACAGGCCTCGGCGCACTGTCCGCAATGCACGCAGGATTCGAGGTCCACCGCCATGCGGCGATTCAGCTTGGCCAGGAACGTGGTCTTGACCTGATGCAGCCGGTCCGCATCGCTCATTTCGACCGGTTGCGCCATCTCGGGGAGCTTCTTGATCCCCTCGAAGAACAGTTCGATTCGTTGTGCTTCGACGGTCATGAACGCGCTCCCCTGGTCTGAAGCATCGATTCGCCGCCAAGGCGCCACGACGCACGTTTCTCTTGCCCGCACTCGGTGGGCGCGGCTTCCGCCGCGAACGGGGGTTGGCGAACCGCACAGGACGGATCGCTACGGTCGCTCCTGCATGGTGGCTGTGTTCGGCTTCCTTTCACCATTGCGGTCACGGGGCCAAAAACGAACCCGGCGTTCATACCTTGACCCCCCGGCGTCCCAGTGCGGCCCCCAACTGGAATCGGGACGGAATGAAGAACAAGGCATGCGCCAGCTTGCTGAGCGGTATCCACACGAAGAGCAGTTCGACGCTGAGCAGATGCAGACCCAGAAGTGTCTGATACGGCGCGATCGGGGTATGCGCGAAAGCCAGCAAACCGGTCACCACCGGCAGCAAGGTCACGATGTTGCTGGCGTAGTCGTCGAACCCGGAAATGCGCCGCATCACCGGATGGGTCATGCGACGCAGCACGAAGGCGACCAGCGACGCAGCGGTCAAGGCACCAGCCAGCATGATGAGGTTGTTGGGCAGATTGGCCCATGCCGGCAGGCCAAGCAGATCGGCAAACCATAGGATGTGCGGCGCAAACAGGAAGATCACCACGAACAGGCCGATGTGCAGGGTGTAACCCGCGACCAAGTGGAACAGGGTGGGCTTCACAAACTCGGAATGCGGCCAGAAGCGTCGCAGGATCGCGCGAATGCCCGGCCATACCCCACTCTGGCGAGCTGCCGAGTAATCTTTCTCCGCTGCCAGAAACAGCGTACCCAGAACCCGCCAGACGATGCCAACCAGCAGGATGATCAACGCCCAATGCATGCCCGGGCCACGGGCGAAGTCGAGCAGACTCATTTCTGCGCCTCCAGGTCTTTATCCAGCTTGGCCTTGATCTCAGCTTGCGGTCCGGCCTGCCCGGAACGTCCGAGAAGCGCCGAACCGATACCGATGGCGGCACCGATGCCGGCGGCGGCGGCCAGTCCTTCGACCGTGCCCAGCTTGCCTTCGGAAAGGGCTCGGTAGAAACCGCCCTGATCCCAGAATTTCGGCTCCGAACAGCCGATGCAACCGTGTCCGGATTCGATCGGGAAGCTGGTGCCCTGATTCCATTTGGTGGTGGCGCAGGCGTTGTAGGTCACCGGGCCCTTGCAGCCGAGCTTGTACAGACACCAGCCTTTCTTGGCGCCTTCATCGTCGAAGGTTTCGGCGAACTGACCGCGCTCGTAGAACGGTCGGCGATAGCAGCGGTCATGGATGTTCTGACCGTAAAACGCGGTCGGGCGTCCCAGGTCGTCCAGTTCCGGCAGACCAAAGGTCAGGAAGTGGGCGAGCACGCCGGTAATCACCACCGGGATCGGCGGACAACCGGGCACATTGATGATCGGCTTATCCTTGATGATGTCGGAGACCGCGACCGCGCCGGTCGGATTCGGGTTCGCCATCGGCAGCCCGCCATACGCCGCGCAGGTGCCGACCGAGACGATCGCTGCGGCACCCGCCGCCGCCTCTTTCAGCATCGCGAGATTGGTGATCCCGGCAATGGTCGAATAAACACCGTCGTCCTTCATCGGAATGGAGCCATCGACGACCAGCAGATATTTGCCGTAGTGCGCCTTCATCGCCTCCTCGCGCGCTTCTTCCGCACCGAAACCGGACGCCGCCTGCAGCGTGTGGTGATAATCCAGCGAGATGCTGTCGAAGATCAGACCTTCCACCGTCGGGGTATGCGACCTGGTCAGGGATTCGGTGCAACCGGTGCATTCCTGGAACGACAACCAGATCACCGAAGGTTTCCTGGCCTTCTCCAGCGCCGCCGCGATGCGCGGCACCATGCTGGGCGAGAGCGCCATCATCGACGCCATCGCCGCGCAATACTTGAGGAAGGAGCGACGGCTCACCCCCCGGGCACGCATCTGCTCACCCAAGGTCATATCGGTCGACACGGTTGCCGTCGATTTCCCATTGATATCGTCATTCGACATCGTCAATTCCCCTGCTCGTTACTTAAGGCCCGATCGAGTGCCTCGCTCAGGCGCAGCGCGCTGTCGTGCAAATCGTCTTCCGGTGTGGCCAGAAGCGTGGGGACAGTCGCGACCTCGACAAACTTGGCCATGACTTCGTCCGCCTCATTGAAATGGGTGACCAACCAGACGCCGGGATAGGCCGTCTCGACGATTTCACTGGGACCCAAGGCATCCAGCCGGGCCTCGATCTCGCCCCGACCGAGAAACCCGACGATGCGGTCTTCCTCGCCCGGCGCCATCGGGATGCCGCGCAGATCGATCACGGTCGGTTCGCCGGTCGCCGCGAGACGAGTCAGGGCGTGTCCGATTTCATGCAATAGCGGCGAAACGTTTCCGGTCGGTGCCGCTTCGGTGAAAACGGGAATGCCGGAAAGTGCCGTCTGCGCGTGCGTCATGCCGCCACCTTCAGACAGCCCCAGGACTCGAGCAGGCGCCGGAACTCGGCTTTGACCCGAGGCAATGCGGCGATCAGTTCCGGGCTGGGGGTTTCACCCCACTCGAAGCGGTGCGGCTGGATGCCGATCAGCGCGCGCCGATGCGGGACATGCTCGGTAAGCCGAGCGATGTCCATCAGATCGATCAGGCCGACTTCATGCACGCTGCGACGCGCTGCGCCGAGAAAGCCATCCATTGCGGCATCTTCGAAGGTATGCACGACCCCGGGTTCGGCGTTCAGCTCGGCGGCGTCGAGCACGATCAGATGATCGGCCTCCTCGATCGCCCCGGCGAGCGTGAAACTGAGGGTGCCGCCATCCAAAAAATCCAGGTCCGGGAGGTGCCCGAACTGGCGATGCAGGGCATGCAGCGCGTATACGCCGACACCTTCATCGGTGAGCAGGGTGTTACCGATTCCGAGAATCAGGGTGCGGGGCATCACGACTCGCCAAGTGGCTGCAGGGATTGCTCGAATATAGTTTTCATGATCGGGATTCTGGTATTCCTGGTGTGGGCATTTCGACAATGGGTGACTTAAGTCAACTCCCCCGTCACACTCCCCGCAAAACCGCCTGTCCCGCCCCGGTATAAGCTCACACGACGCCTCTCTATCGGTTCTGGAAGCCCGCCTTCATGTGCCTCGCCATCCCCATGCAAGTCATCGAAACCCGCGAATTCAGCGCCCGTTGCGAAGCCAAGGGGATAGAGCGCGAGGTCAGTCTGTTCATGCTTCAGCATGAAACCGTGGTCACCGGCGACTTCGTCATGGTGCACCTCGGTTACGCGACGCAAAAAGTGAGCGCTGAGGATGCCGCGCAAGCCTGGGCGCTGTACGACCAGATGCTCGCTGCCGACCCTCGTTGATCACCCATTGATCGCCTCCTTGGGATTGGAATCGCTGGGTCTTGAGGTCCTGGCCCTGCTGATCGGCGTGGCCTTTCTCGCTGGCCTGATCGATGCCATCGCAGGCGGCGGCGGTCTGTTGGTTCTCCCGGCATTGCTTTCCGCAGGCTTGCCTCCCACGGCGGCGCTCGCGACCAACAAGCTTCAGGGTGTGTTTGGCACACTCACCGCAACCCTGAACTTCGTTCATAAAGGCGCGTTGAAACTGCGCGAATTCGGTCTGGCGATCTCGCTGACCTTTCTCGGTTCCGTCAGCGGGGCCACCCTGGTCTCCCGTATCGGCGACGCCCATTTGTCCGCGCTGCTGCCCTTGCTGCTCATCGGATTCGCGTTGTATTTCCTGTTCTCCCCTCGTGTCGGCGACATCGAGCGCACACGGCGCATCGGTGAACGCAGCTTTGCCATCGCCATCGGCTTTGGCATCGGTTTCTACGATGGGTTTTTCGGCCCGGGCACCGGTGCGTTCTTCGCCTTCGCCTACGTGGCGCTCGCCGGATTCAGCCTTACCCGCGCGACCGCACATGCCAAGGCGCTCAACTTCACCAGCAATCTCGCTGCCATGATCTTGTTTGCCGTGGGCGGGCATACGGTCTGGGCGTTGGGACTGATCATGGGGATAGCTCAGATCGCCGGAGCATGGATCGGCAGTCATCTTGTACTCCGACATGGCGCCTCGTTGGTCCGACCCGCCTTGGTTACGGTCTCGGTGATCCTGAGCGTTCGCCTGCTCTGGCAACAAATGGGTGGGGTATCCGGTCCTTGAAACCGGCAACTGAGCCAGCACCGAGTCCGGGCTGAACCGGGCCCAACGCTTTCACTTTGCCCTCGTTGCAGCGCTGCCCGCATAATCGAACGCTTCCCGCACCATCCAAGGACAGCCGATTTCCATGCATCCGACGGTCGAACGTATCGCCACCGCCATCGGCACGATCATCCTCGGCAAGGATGCTCAGATTCGCCTCGCCCTCGCTTGCTTGCTGGCGCGCGGGCACCTGCTGATCGAAGACGTCCCCGGCGTCGGCAAGACCAGTCTGGCGCACGTTCTGGCCAAGGTACTAGGACTGCACTTCCAGCGCATTCAATTCACCAGCGACCTGCTTCCGGCGGACATTCTTGGGGTGGCCGTGTTCGAACGGGAAACGGGGCAATTCAAATTCCACCCCGGACCGATCTTTTCCCAGGTCGTGCTCGCGGACGAGGTCAATCGTGCGACGCCCAAGACCCAGTCCGCGCTGCTGGAAGCGATGGAAGAAACCCAGGTCACCGTGGAAGGTGAAACCCGACTTTTGCCGCGTCCTTTCTTCGTGATCGCGACCCAGAATCCGGTGCATCAGATCGGCACTTTTCCACTGCCGGAATCACAGCTCGACCGATTTCTGGTGCGCATTCAGCTTGGCTACCCGGACAGCGATGCCGAGCGCGAACTGCTCCGTGGCGACGATCGCCGTCGCATGATCAAGGAGATCGGCGCGGTGATCGACGCGTCTGAACTCACCGCGTTGCAGGACGCCGTCGATCAGGTCCACGTCTCGGAGGCCTTGCTCGACTACGCCCAGGCCTTGATCCAGTTCAGTCGTCAATCGGCAAAATTCCCGCTCGGTCTGTCACCACGTGCCGGCCTTGCCTTGCTGCAATGCGCCCGCGCCTGGGCATTGATCGACGGACGGGACATCGTGTTGCCGGAAGACGTGCAGGCGGTATTGCCCGGCGTAGTCACCCATCGTCTGCGCAACGGAGAAGATGGCATCGGCAACAACCCGGCACAGGTGCTGATCGAATCGGTTCCGCTGCCCTGATGAAACGCATCCCGTGGCTGCCACAGTTCCAGATACCGCGCCGCAGCCATCTCGACCAGGGCGTACTCCGACTTCGCTATCGCCGCATCTATATCCTGCCAACCCGTAACGGCCTCAGCTTCGGCGTGGTTCTGGCGATCATGCTGCTCGGCTCGATGAACTACAGCCTCAGCCTCGGCTATCTGCTGACCTTTCTGCTCGGCGGCATGGCAACCGCCTCGATCCTGCACACCTTCCGCAACCTGCTTGGCCTCACCTTGCGAACCGGCCGCACCCTGCCCGACTTCTGCGGGGGACAACTCGGCTACACCTTGTTGCTCGAGTCCGGGGACGGACGGCCCCGCACCGCCATCGAATTCAGCAGCGCCGACGACATCCTGCACATCATCGACGTGCCCGCTCAGTGTACAGCCGAGCTGATTGTGAACTGCCCTGCGCAACGGCGAGGACTCCAGGCCCTGGGTAATATCACCGTCGCCACACGTTATCCCCTGGGGCTCTTCCGCGCCTGGTCGCCGATCGAGTTCGAACACACCTGCCCGGTATGGCCACGCCCTGATCACCTGGGATCACAACCGCCGTTCGTTGCCTCCCAAAGCGGCGGTGGACACAGCATCGAGAACGTCTCCGGTTTCGACGACTTCAGCGGCTTGCGCCAGTATCACAGCGGCGATTCGTTGCGTCATGTCGCCTGGAAGGCGGTCGCCCGGGAGCAAGGATTGATGACCAAGCAATTCAGCGGCCTGGGCAACCAAAGCATCTGGTTCGACTGGGCACAACTCGACGGAATCGACCCGGAACAACGCCTTTCCACCCTGTGTCGCTGGATCATCGATGCGGATCGTGACGATCAGGAATACGGCCTGCGTTTGCCCGGGATCGAATTGCCTCCCAATGTGGGTATTGCGCATCGCACCGCCTGTCTCAACGCCCTGGCCACATTCGATACCCCGCCACCCCGGGAAAATGCCGCCCAAGGAACCTCTGATTGAATCAGGCACGGTTCAGCTGAATGGCTGAAATGGTCGCTTTCAAGGCGCGGAACGCAGGAAATAGCCGCCGGTCTATTGCCAAGTTTCGCAACGCAGAAAGCGGCGATTTTAGGCTTCAGATGTCCGTGAATGATTCCATAAGAGGTTCCCTAAGTTTGAGTTGCATCAATGGATCCGCATCATGCCTTTTGTGGCGGGTCGAAGCTGCGTAGAATATCGCCGTTTACTGATACGCCATCTCCCACCGAATTCAGAGGTCAGCACATGAACTTTCGGACCACCGCCCTCGCCCTTGCGGCCACGCTTCCCGTCCTGCTCACCGGCTGCGGCGCCGATTCCAACAAGGCGATGAGCTTCAAGGCCGACGTCCAGCCCATCCTGGAAAACCATTGCTACAAGTGCCACACCAACGGTGGCCCGGGCGAGCAGATCAGCGGCCTCAACATGAGCAGCTACGACAGCCTCATGAAAGGCACCAAGCACGGCGCCGTGATCAAGGCTGGCGACAGCTTCACCAGTGCCCTGGTCATGTTGCTCGAAGGTCGCGCCGATCCGCGTCTGAAGATGCCGCACGGCAACGAAGAGCCGCTCTCCGACGATCAGGTCGCCACCATCAAGGCCTGGATCGATCAGGGCGCGAAGAACGACTGATCCCCCTCGCGTTGATTCCGATGTACCGAAACCCCCGGCCCAGCCGGGGGTTTCGCGTTTTTGGGACTAAGCTGGCAGACCATCGGATTATCGAAACCAGATCAGGGAACGCGAATCGTTCATTCAAGGCGTCAGCCGGTTTCCATGCCGGAGCGGCTTGAACGGCAAGGTGCGCTTGATCGCCGCATCTCGCGTTGCAAGCCGCTCCTGCAAACCGCATGGGTAACGCCGTTCGCCGATGCCTTGCCAATCAGGACGATCTTTGCCCCGCAACCATTGAGATCGGGAATTCCCACCATGCATCCGCTGCTGATCTTTCTCCTGCTGCTGCTCCCCTCCACCGCCTTCGCGCAACACGCCGAATTCACCGACCACTGGGCCGGTCTGATGTCGCTGGGGATCTTCATCCTCGCCTACATCCTGGTCATGGCGGAGGAATTCACCCATCTGCGCAAGTCGAAACCGGTGGTTCTGGCAGCGGGCATCATCTGGGTGTGCGTCTCGGTCGCGGCCAACCATATCGGCATGGAAGAGGACGCCCATGAGGCCCTGAACCACAACCTGATGGAGTTCGGCGAGCTGTTCCTGTTCCTGCTGGTCGCGATGACTTACATCAACGCGATGGAGGATCGGCAGGTCTTCAAGGTCTTGAGAAACTCGCTGATCAACCGGGGTTACGGATTCCGAAAACTGTTCTGGATGACCGGTTTCTTTGCCTTTCTGCTCTCGCCGATGGCGGACAACCTGACCACCGCTCTGGTCATGGGAGCGGTGGTGATGTCGGTCGGTCAGGGCAATCCCCGCTTCATTGCCCTTGGATGCATCAACATTGTGGTGGCCGCGAATGCCGGGGGGGCATTCAGCCCGTTCGGAGACATCACCACCTTGATGGTCTGGCAGAAGGGCATGGTCCATTTCTGGGATTTCTTCCGCCTGTTTGTGCCGTCCCTGGTCAACTTTGTGGTGCCCGCCGCGATCATGCATTTCGCGATACCCGATGAGCATCCGGTCACGGAAGCCAAACACATCGATTTGAAACCCGGGGGGCGAACCATCGTCCTTCTGTTTCTCGCCACCATTGCGACGGCGGTCTGCTTCTACAACTTCTTCCACATCAAACCGATGCTGGGAATGATGACCGGCCTCGGTTATCTGATGTTTTTCGGCTACGTGCTTCGCCGCCGGGAGATCCGCATGAGCGATGCGCAGGGGCTGGATGGCAACGCGACGGTCCGTGGCGAGGATCGGGATGACTTCTTCGACATCTTCCACCGCATCGCCCGCGCCGAATGGGACACACTGCTGTTCTTCTACGGGGTCATTCTGTCCGTCGGCGGACTGGGCTTCGCCGGTTATCTGGCGCTCGCTTCCGAGCTCATGTATGTCGATCTGGGCGCAACCTCGGCCAACATCCTGGTTGGCTTGATGTCCTCGATCGTGGACAACATCCCGGTCATGTTCGCGGTGCTTTCCATGAATCCGGCCATGTCCGAGGGCCAGTGGTTGCTAGTAACGCTGACGGCCGGTGTCGGCGGGTCGATGTTATCGATCGGTTCCGCCGCCGGGGTCGCCCTGATGGGTCAGGCGCGGGGTATGTACACCTTCTTCGCACACCTGCGCTGGACCCCGGTGATCGCGCTGGGATACGCCGCCAGCATACTCGTGCACTTCTGGATCAACGCGGCACGGTTCTGAAGCGCGGCTGGGTTCGCGTCAATCTGAAACGATGCGGCCATCCTGCAAGGTCAGCATCCGATCCATTCGTGCCGCCAATGCCATGTCGTGCGTAACCACGACGAGGCTGGTGTCCTGTTCACGGTTCATTTCCACCATCAGGTCGAATACCGAGGCGGCAGTCCGACTATCCAGATTGCCGGTCGGTTCATCTGCGAGCACGCAGGCCGGGGCCGTGATCAGCGCCCGTGCGACGGCCGCACGCTGACGTTCGCCACCGGACAACTCGCCCGGCTTGTGCAATACGCGCGGACCCAATCCAACGCGACCGAGCAACGCAGTCGCCTGCTCTCGGGCGTCGCTGACCGCGACACCCCGGATCAGCAATGGCATGGCCACGTTCTCGAGCGCAGTGAATTCCGGAAGCAGATGATGAAACTGGTACACAAAGCCCAGCGCCCGATTGCGCAGATCGCCCCGCGCCCGATCGGACAGCGACGCCATATCCACGCCGGTGACTTCGATTCGGCCTTCCGTGGGGGTATCCAGGCCCCCCAACAGGTGCAACAGAGTGCTCTTGCCCGCGCCGGAACTTCCGACAATGGCAACGCTCTCCCCGGGCGCAATCGACATATCCACGCCGCGAAGCACCTCGACATCCAGGGTGCCCTGTTGAAAGCGTTTGCTCAGGCCCTGCGCGCGCAAGGCGAAATTGGCTTCGTTGTTCATTCGTAGCGCAATGCCTCGGCGGGCTGGGTTCGGGAGGCGCGCCAGGCCGGATAGAGCGTCGCCAGCAACGACAAGGCCAGAGACATGCCGCAAATCCAGATCACGTCGCCGACGTGCAGTTCGGAGGGCAATTCCGAGATGTAATACACGTCCGCCGGCATGAACTGCACCCCGAACGCCTGTTCGATCGCCGGCACGATGGTTTCAACGTTCAAGGCCAATGCGACCCCACCGATCAACCCCAGTAACGTCCCGATGACGCCGATGACTGTGCCCTGCACCGTAAAAATCGCCATCACCCGCCCGGGAGAAAGCCCAAGGGTACGCAGAATGGCAATATCCGATTGCTTGTCGGTGACCACCATGACCAGGGTCGAAACGATGTTGAACGCCGCCACCGCCACGATCAGCATCAGGATCACGAACATCACCGTCTTCTCGGTACGGATCGCCTTGAAGAAATTGGCGTGCTTGCGAGTCCAGTCCGTCACGTAATAGGTATCAGGCAGACCTCGCGCTGCTTCTCGGACCACCCAGGGCGCACGAAACATGTCGGTGATCTTCATGCGTACGCCGGTCACCTCATCGCCCATGCGATACAAGGTCGCCGCATCGTCCATATGAATCAGCGCCAGACCGCTGTCATATTCATACATGCCGACCTCAAACAGACCGCTTACCGTAAAGCGCTTGAACCGGGGCGCCACGCCAACCGGTGTCGCCGAAAGCTGCGGCGCCACCAGCGTGACCTTGCTGCCGACATAGACATTCAGCTTGGCCGCCAACTCGACCCCGAGCACGATGTTGAACGCACCGGGCTGCAGATCATCCAGACTGCCCAGCTTCATTTCATCGAGAATGTCCGAGACCTTGGGTTCCTCGGACGGCAAAATACCCCGCACCATGATTCCCGAGACCCGCTTGCCGTTCGACAACATCCCCTGACGTTCAACAAACGGCGCCGCACCCACCACCTCCGGATGCTTGGAGACCGTCTCCTGCACAAAGCGCCAATCGCGCAGGCCATCGGCAACGCCATTAATGGTGCCGTGCGCCGCCATGCTGAGAATGCGGCTGCGCAACTCGGTCTGAAAACCGTTCATCACCGACAACACCGTGATCAGCGCCGTCACCCCCAACGCAATGCCGATCATCGACGTTGCCGAGATAAACGAGATGAAATGATTGCGCCGCTTCGCGCCGGTGTAGCGCAGGCCGATAAACAAGGCGAGAGGTCGAAACATCCGGCGATTAGAACACAGTGCGCCGCCGCTCTCCATGCGCCGTTTCAATATCTGATAAATGACATAAATAAATACTCATAACAAACTGTTTTTAATACTTATTACTAACAGGAAACCCAACAATACAACCACCCATTACCGGCATCAATAATCCTTGTCCGACAGCGCTTGCGAGCCTCGATCAAAGACGCGATGCTGCCGACATCCTGTCCCACCAACGAATCGTGATCATGGAAAATATCGAATTGCTCGAACGCCTCAACCATCAGATCGAACGCCTCATCGGCGAACTCAGCGAAGCGCGCGCGGAAAACGCACGTCTCTCGGAAGAACTGCTCGACTGCCGCTCCGAATCGGACGCCCGCGCCGCCGCCCTCGCCAACCACGAAGAAACCCTGAGCCTGCAAGCGGTCGAGATCGAAGACATGCTCGAACGCATCAGCGGCGCCCTGAACCACGAAGCCGCCGCCCGCGCCAACGACGCACAGATGGACCTCGTTGAGACCAGCACCGAAAACTGAACGACTCACCTCGTTGGAGCGGCTTCAGCCGCGAACGGCACTGATATGTCAAAACAAGGATTGAAGCCCCCGAGGCTGTTCGCGACTGAAGTCGCTCCTACAATGAGACATCGCGCCTCACTGGAATCTCGCCCGCATGGACCGCTTCGAACGCATTCTTACTCTTCACCGAATCCTTACCGACCGGCGCACCCCAGTCTCGCGTCGCGAACTGGAGGATCAACTCGGCTCCAACCGCTCCACCGTCAAACGCACCATCGACGACATGCGCACCCATCTCAATGCGCCCATCGTCTATCGGCGTGATAGCAACGGATATGTGTATGAAAAGACCGATTCGCATCACATCTGGTTTGAACTCCCCGGCCTATGGTTCAACTCCGACGAACTCTTCGCATTACTGACCAGCCACACGCTGCTCTCCCGCATCCAACCCGGCCTGCTCGACACCTACATCCAGCCTTTCCTGGCGCGCATTGAAGAGCAGCTCCCGAGACTGGTCCACGGCAACGACAAAGCCGACTGGCGACAGATCAACGACCGCGTCCGCATCCTCCAACAAGCCGCCCGTCCCGCGCCGGTCGAAAGTTTCCAACAGATCGTCGGCGCGCTGATCCGCCGCCAACGCCTGAAAATCCTCTACCACGGTCGCGAACGCGACAAACACACCGAGCGCGTCGTCTCCCCGCAACGCCTCATCTACTACCGCGACAACTGGTACTTGGACGCCTGGTGCCACCTGCGCGAAGGCTTACGCAGCTTCGCGCTGGACCGCATCCACCCCGTCAAATACGAAGTCCAGGCCGCGCAAGAGATCCCCGCCGCCGACCTCGACGCCCACTACACCGCCGCCTACGGCATCTTCGCCGGCCCGGTCACCGCCGAAGCCCACCTGCGCTTCACCCCCCACGCCGCCAAATGGGTCGCCGACGAACACTGGCACCCCGAGCAGCGCATGGAATTCCCCGACGGCGGCGGCGTCGACCTGTTCATCCCCTACGGCGATGCCCGCGAGCTGATCCGCGACATCCTCAAATACGGCCCTGACGTCGAAGCTCTCGCGCCAAAAAACCTACGCGAATCCATACAGACGATCCTTCGAGACGCCCTCTCCCGGTACAGTGAGAACGCTAAACAGGATACCGGTGAACGCGCCGAACCAGATCGGTCGCGCTAGTTCTAGTCACTGGACACGGACCCACAGGATGAGCCTCTGCAACGGGATACTCATTCATGGTCGCTCCGCATTAATTGAAGGACCGATATGAATTTCACGGCGTTTTTTCACACGGCCACCAAGTTAAGCGAGCCCTTTCCGTATCAGGACCGCCTTGCTGCCGAGCGGCACTGGCCCAACCTGCTCAACGTCCCGACCGGGCTCGGCAAGACCGCTGCCGTCACGCTCGCCTGGCTCTACAAGCGCGGCTGGCGCGAGGGCGTTCGAGACGACGAAGCGATCGACCCAAACACGCCGCGCCGCCTGATCTGGTGCCTGCCGATGCGGGTGCTGGTCGAACAAACCGAACGCAACGTCAGCATGTGGCTGACGGCACTTGGCATTCACGGCAAACCCGGTGAGGGCAAAGTGTCCGTGCACCTGCTGATGGGCGGCGAACCGGACCTGACCACCTGGGCCGACCACCCCGAGGAGGACATGATCCTGATCGGCACCCAGGACATGCTGCTTTCCCGCGCGCTGATGCGCGGTTACGGCATGAGCCGTTACCAATGGCCGGTGCACTTCGCGTTGTTGCACAACGACGCACTCTGGGCCTTCGACGAGGTGCAGTTGATGGGCGCCGGACTGACCACCTCGGCGCAGCTCGATGCCTTCCGACGCACGTTCCCCTCAGGACGTGGCAGCCACTCCCTGTGGTTGTCCGCGACGCTTAACCGGGAGTGGTTGCGCACCATCGATCTCGCTCCACATCTCCAAGGTTTTACGACGCACGAACTTGACGACGCAGACCGCGCCAGCGCCGGCGACCGTCTCAACGCGGTCAAGACGCTGCGCCGCGCCGACCTGACTCTGGGCAACGCGCCGCTGAACAAGGCCGGCCTCAACGCCTATCTCGACGACCTCGCCGCGCACGTCCTTGGCGCGCACGAGACCGGCACCCGGACCCTGGTCATCGTGAACCGCGTCGACCGCGCGCAAGGCCTGTTCCAACGCCTGCGCAAGCATCGCCCTGACGCCGCCGGCGACCTGCTGATCCACGCCCGCTTCCGCGCCGCCGACCGCGAGCGCATCGAGACGGCGTTGCGCGACGACTCGACGCGCGACCGCATCATCGTCGCCACCCAGGCCATCGAAGCGGGCGTCGACCTGTCCTCGAAGACCCTGATCACCGAACTCGCACCCTGGGCCTCGCTGGTGCAGCGCTTCGGACGCTGCAACCGCTACGGCGAGCACAGCGACGCCACGGTCTGCTGGATCGACACCGCCCCCACGCTCGACGACAAGGACCTCAAACCCTACGACCGTGAGACGCTCGACTCCGCGCGCGACAAGCTAAGCACGCTGATCGCGGTTGGCCCGCAAGACCTGCCACCGACCGACGAACCGCCGCCGCTCACCCCGGTCTTGCGCCGCAAGGACCTGCTCGACCTGTTCAACACCGACCCGGATCTGTCCGGCTTCGACGTCGACGTATCCGACTACATCCGCGATTCTGACAGCCCCGGTCTGCACGTCTTCTGGCGCGATTTCGTCGAGCCCAACGGCCCCGAGCCACAACCCCAGGCGGGCCGTAAAGAACTGTGTCCAATCTCGATGGGGCAAGCGAAATCGCTGGGCAAGATCAGCGCATGGCGTTGGGACAGCTTGGCCGGGACCTGGCAGCAGACCCGTGATCCACGCCCCGGCCAGACCCTGATGCTGAACGCCGTCGACGGTGCTTATGACCCACAGCTCGGCTTTCACACCGACAGCAAGGGCCGCGTCGCCCCCATCCCGGAGGCAGATCGGCAACAGCGCCAACGCTTCGATGCCGACTGGCGTTCCGAGTCCCCAAGGCCCGTCCTGCTCACCGCTCACCTCGCCCACGTCGCCAAGCAGGCGCGCGACCTGTGCGACGCCATCGGCGAGACCGAGCACGCCCCCCTCATCGCCCGCGCCGGACGCTGGCATGACCTCGGCAAGGCGCACGATGTGTTCGCCGCCACGATGCACAGCTGCGAGGAGGCGCCCACCGACCTGCTCGCCAAATCTCCCTGTCGAAACCGCCACAAGCGCCCGCAATTCCGCCACGAACTCGCTTCCGCGCTGGCGTGGCTCAAACAACACGACGACCCCGCCCATCCGGACCCGGACACCGACCTGATCGCTTATCTGGTCGCCGCCCACCACGGCAAGGTCCGCATGTCGCTGCGCGCGATGCCCACCGAAAAGCCGGCACCGAATGGCGCCCGCTTCGCGCGTGGCATCTGGGAAGGCGACCAACTCCCGGCGCTGGACTTCGACGGCGAGCACTGCGACGCCCACACCTTGAGCCTCGCGCTGATGGAGATCGGCGACGGGCCGCAAGGTCGTTCCTGGGCCGCCCGCGCCCTGGACCTGCTCGACCGTCACGGCCCGTTCCGTCTTGCCTGGCTCGAATCCCTGGTGCGCATCGCCGACTGGCGCGCCTCCGCTGCCGAACAGGCAGGCACGAATGAAGGAGACGTTGAGAACTCCCCGCACCCGGACCACAATTCCGCACATGAACTGGCTAACCAACATCCAACGCTGGCGGGCGCTCTCCCCGGAGCAGAAGCGCCGACTGCGCCTGCGCGCGATCCCGCGCAAGGTGGCGAACAGCATGGCCTTCGAGGGCGAGCCGGTGGATCAGGCAATTCTGGAACGCGAACTCAAACGCCTGACCACGCCACCCGCGAAATAGAAACCACCCTCGGCGTCATCAGCTACGCCGAACTCGCGCCCGAACTCGCCATGCGCGTCGAGCGCGTCGCGGTCGCGATCACCGCCGGCGAATTCGCCGACCATCCACTCGACGAAAACCTGCTTCGGGAATTTCATCGCCGTCTCTGCGGTGACCTGACCCCGCAATTCGCCGGCATCTGGCGCTCGGTCGACGTACTGGTCGGCACGCACAGCCCGCCCGAACCCTGGCGGATCGCGCCGGCCATGCGCGACTTCATGGACGATCTCGCGGCACGTCTTCAACACCTCCCGCCCACCCCCGACGACGCCTGGCTCGAAGCCCTCGCCTTTGCCGAAGGTCGGCTGCTCGGCATACACCCTTTCCAGGACTTCAACGGTCGCACCACCCGGCTGTTCCTGGACTGGCTGACCCAACGGCTGGACCTGCCGGACGTCGAACCCATCCCCAGTTTCGGCGCGCCGACCGACGCCTATCTGGCTGCATTGCGCGCCGCCGATTACCACGATTTCCGCCCGCTCATGGCCATTTGGCGGACCCGTCTGGAGGAAGCGCAGGATGACTGAGCGCCACACCCACGTCCTGCGCGGCTGCACCCCCAGCCCGCTCGCCAGCTATCTCAAAGGCCTCGGCCTGCTGCGCGTGTTGACGGCCTGCGATCCCTCCCTCAAGGCCGCCTGGATCGGCGAGCACCTGCAACTGGACTCGGCGGAAAGTGCGGCCACCCTGCGCGCCTACCTGCTCGACCACTACATGCCGACCCCGATCCTCGCCCCGTGGAATGGCGGCAGTGGCTTTTTCGAGAAAGACAACAAAACCGCCCCACAGGCAATCCTCACCAGCGAGACGCCCCGCTTCGCCGCCTACCGGGAAAGCCTCGGCGTCGCCGAGCAAAGCCTGCGCGGCATGGACCGCTCCGCGAGCCCCAAGGATCAGGCCAAGACGCAATTGCTCACCCGCGTGCGCGGGCTGCTGCCGGACGTCGCGCTGGACTGGTTCGACGCCGCCATCCTGCTCGCCGGAGACGGGGCGAAATTCCCGCCCCTGCTCGGCACCGGTGGCATCGACGGACGCCTGGATTTCACCAATAACTTCATGCAACGCCTGCTTGATCTCATTGATCCGAGCACCGGCCACGCGACCAAGAAGTCATCGGCTTGGCTGGACCTCGCCATCTTTGGATGTCCTGCTCCCGGTCAAGACAAGTTCAAGATCGGACAATTCTCCCCAAGTCAAGTCGGCGGCCCGAACTCGAGCACCGGTTACACCAGCGAAGGCCGTATAAGTCCATGGGATTTCATTCTGATGCTAGAGGGAGCACTGGCCTTCGCCGCTGCCGCTGTAAGGCGCGGCGATCAAGGACGCGGCGGAGTTTTAAGTTTTCCATTCACAGTGCGTACAACCGCAGCAGGCAACGGCGCTATTGGTCACACTGACTGGAAAGACGGCAAAGATGGAATGACACGCGGTGAACTATGGATGCCGCTGTGGTCGCACTACGCGAGCTACAACGAAATTCGGTCGGTATTTTCGGAAGGGCGGGTCGCGTTGGGCACACGGCCCACCCGTGACGCACTAGATTTCATCCGAGCTATCCACCGCCTTGGCGGGTATCGCGGAATTGACCGCTTCCAGCGATACAACTTCCTGCGTCGAAATGGCAAGGCCTTCCTCGCCACCCCCTTGGAACGTGTTCAGATATCCACCAACCCGCAAAGCGCCTGGCTCGACGACCTCGATCAGGACGGCTGGTTGGACAGCTTCCGGCAGTTCAGCAGAGGCGCGAACACCGCCCGCCGATTCGCGGTACTGCGCAAACAACTCGAAGACGCGCTGTTCGAACTCGCCGGCAACGACCCCACCCCGGCGCGGGTGCAAGCCTTGCTCGTGCTACTTGGCGAGATTCAATTCGCCATCGCGCACAGTGCCAAGGCCCGCGAAGTACTGCGCCCGATACCGCGACTCAGCGAAGCCTGGGTCCTGCACGCCGACGATCCGGACTCGCCGACCTTCCGCATCGCCCGCGCGCTGGCCGGTCTGCGCGGCGAGGACGGCAAGCCCCTTCCGCTGCGCGCCCAACTCTTCCCGGTACATCCACGCATCAACGCCTGGACGGAAACCGCCTGCACGAGCAAGGGCGCGCACAACGACCTGTCGTGCCGCGTGCGCCTGCATACACCGACCAGCGGCGACCTGGAAAACGACCTGATCGCCTTGCTCAACCGACGCCTGTGGCTCGCGGAACGGCTGGCATTCAAGGACAAACCGCTGCAGAGCGCCGCCGGCATCGATCTCGACGACCTGGATCTGTTTCTGCGCGGCCGCGACATCGATCGCGACATCGCCGCGCTGCTGCCCGGCCTCGCGCTCTGTCACATTCCGTTCGCCCCGGATCGCACGGCGGGCAAGCACCGCGCGGCCATCGGCTTTGCCTTGCCGGCACTGCTGATGGTCTCGGACGCAACCCTCCGTCGCCGGCTGGACGCCGGCGACGAATTCCACCTGCCGATCCCGAGCGGACTCATCGCCCGTCTCGCCAGCAACAACCCGGCGCAGGCGCGACGGGCCATGGAAAGCGCCTGGCGTCGCCTGCGCGCCTCGGGCCTCAACCCCATCGGCAGTGCCCGTCACCCCCCGGAACTGCTCGGCCTGTCACCCCGTCGCGTCGCCGCCGCGTTGCTGATCCCGCTCACCTATGGAGCGACCTCCGCCTTATTGCGCGCCGCGATCTTCCCCGAGGCGAGCGCCGCGGCATCCCATGAACCCGCACAGGACGACGCCTGAGGCGACCGCCTGACCCACCACTGCCTCGCCATCAAAGAGATAAGGAGACATCCATGAGCCTCGACTTTTCCGCGCTGAACAACGCCCCGCGCCTGCTGATCCAGGCCACGCTCAAGCCAGCCCAGGGCACCCGCTTCCAACCGACCGGTTTCCCAGAGATCGGCGCTGCCCAGTACGACGGCCCAAACGGCGAGCCGATGTTGCTGGTCGAATCCGCGCAGAGCGTCGCCAACCGTCTCGAAGCCGTGTGCTGGAACGGTGTCGCCAACGATTGGGTGCAGGAGCTGAAAGGACTGTCCGTGATCCGCGTGCTTGATGCATCCGGCAAGCCGCTGACCAACTCGGTGCTGGAATCGCACCGCATCAACTCGCCCTACATCCTCGAAGGCAAGGACACCACGGTTCACGATCAGCTCAAGGCCGAACTGGCCAACATGGAGGAAGGCATCGTCGACCTCCGCAAACTTGCCGCGACCCTGCTGCGCCTGGACGTCAACGCGCTGCTGCATGGTGTCTTTCTCGCCAAGAAGGATCTGGCTGGCGGACGGCTGCGCCTGCCCCGTGCACTGTCCGGCTTCATCGAAGCCAAGGGCGTCAAGGTGGCCGCCAGCGGCGGCGTCAAGAACGATTCGGTCAACCCGAAAGGCGACACCGCAAAGGGCTTCGGCAACGTCCCCTTCAGCCGTGACGAGTTCGTCTCACCGGAGATCACCGCGTTCTTTAATCTCGACCTCGCGCAACTGCGCGGCTACGGCTTCCGTCCCGAGGTATTCGACCTGCTGGTCGCGATCGCGCTGTTCAAGATTCAGCGCTTCCTCGCCACCGGCCTGCGTCTTCGCACCGCCTGCGATCTCGATTGCGAAAAGATCGAGGTCACCCGTCCGAACGGCTATGCGCTGCCCGATCTCGCCGCGCTGTCCGCCGCGCTGCCGAACATGATCGCCGCCGCCAACGCCGGCTTCGAGACCACCACCGTGACCTACCGGAAGTGACGCCATGCTCACCCTGCGCTTCACCTTTCCCGCCGGGCGCTATCACGGCAATCCGTGGGACCGGCACGTCAACGAGGGCGAGGTCGCCTGGCCACCGGACCCCTGGCGCATCCTGCGCGCGCTGATCGCGACCTGGCACCACAAGGTCAAACCGCTCGGTCACCATGACGAGGCCACCCTCGCCGTCTTGATCGACACACTCGCCGAATCCCTTCCGGCCTACACCCTGCCCAAGGCCAGCCATAGCCACACCCGGCATTACCTGCCGCAGTGGAAGGCCGGCGATACCTCGCTGGTCCTCGACGCATTCGCCGCCGTCGATCGCGACAGCCCGATGTACGTGTCCTGGCCAGACCTCGACTTGCCCGGCGAGCAAGTGGCGCTGCTCGATGACCTGCTGGCCGGCATGGGCTATCTGGGCCGCGCAGAGTCCTGGGTCGAGGCCAGCCGGGTAGATGAGCACCCCACCATCGACTGCGCACCCGGACACCAGACCGTGGACCAGGAAACGGGTGAAATATTCGGCGAAGTCGTCCATCTGTTCGCCCCGACGAGCGCCGCCGTCTACACCGCGCGGCGCGCCGAGTTCCTCGCCGACAAACGCCTCGCCAAGCGCCTCAAGGCGACCCTGCCGGAAACGCTGCTTGGCGCCCTGTCCCTGGACACCTCCGATCTCCAGAAACAGGGTTGGAGCCAGCCCCCGGCGTCGGAAAAGATCGCCTACACCCGCCCGTTGAACGCGCTGCGTGCGGTTCGGTCCCGCCAGGACGCGAAGCCACCGGCTGTGACGACCGCGCGCTTCATGCTCGTGCGCAGGCCGGCAACGACCAAACCGGGCCCGGAAGCGGCAACGCCAGCGGAATCCAGCAAGGCCAGAACGACCGTCCTGCCCCGCGTCGAAGACACGGTCCGCATTGGCGAACTGGTCCGCAAAGCCGTCATGAGCAAGGCCGGCCACCGATTCGGCAAAGACGCGATCCCAGCCTCGTTGTCCGGCCATGGCCTCGAAGGCACGCCGCATCACCAGCACCTGTTCATCCTGCCCTGGGACAGCGACGACGACGGGCGGATTGATCGAATCGTCCTGCATGTACCGGACGGCGTCAGTGGCGACGCGCGCGACGCGATTGAGCAGTTGCGCAGGATTTTCGATGCCGAACGTGGCGAATGGGGCCTGGCGCTGGAGGGCATCGGCGACCTGAGCGCGGGCGGCGAGCTGTGCCTTCACAGCGCCGTCTGGGAATCGGTCACGCCTTACCTGCATCCCTGGCACGCCAAGAAGCGCTTCGATGCAGAGGCCCAACTCCGTCGTGAATGTGAGAAGCGCGGCCTTCCCGAGATTGTCGAACTGACCAGGCTCGATCACATCGAGGTCCGCGGGCTGCCTCGCGAACCACGCCATTTCCGCCGCTACCGCGAGCGGCGCGATCTGATGCAACCCGATCGACACGGCAGCTTCTGGCGCATCCGCTTCGCCATCCCGGTTGAGGGACCGATCGCGCTCGGATTTGGCTGCCACTTCGGCTTGGGGCTGTTCCGACCAGTGGCGATGGAACGTGACATTGCCGCGACGCGCGGTTTGCTCGAAGGCATCGACACCGATGTGCCACGCGACGAAGACCGTGTTTGAGTCCCTTCAATCCCAAGCGAAGAATTGAGTATCGGACTAGTACGCAATCCCGACCTAGTTGTAGGAGCGGGCTTGCCCGCGAAGGACGCGCCTCTGCTTTAGAACACCGTTGCCACGTCCGTTCGCGGGCAAGCCCGCTCCTACAAGGGTAGCCAGGCTCGTCGGTCACGGACCCACGTACCGAGCCACCCGACCCCGGACACTTCCCGTTGAATCCCACATTCCAACGGGAGGTTCCCCATGAAGCGTCGAGACCTGTTACGCATCCTGTCCGTGCTGCCGTCGCTCGGGTTCGCGGGCCGTGCCATGGCCCGTGTGACCGAAGTCCGCATTCAGGACTCGCCGATCGCGGGCTTCCAGTATTACGCCGGCGAACTCGTCCGGGACCGGCTGCGCATCGGCGACGCTCTCGAACTGCGCCGTGCGCCGGCCAACCCCTATGACCGTCGCGCCGTCGAGGTGTGGTGGCATGGACATCAGCTCGGGCATCTGCCGCGGGTCGAGAACCACACGGTCGCGCAGATGCTCGACAGAGGGATGCCGTTACACGCACGCATCGTCTCGCTGCAGGACGACCCGGATCCCTGGAAGCGGGTGCGGTTCGACATCCACCTGAGCACGCACGCCTGAACCCGGACCATCACGGATGGCACTCCTCATATTCATCGGCGTCTGGATCTTCGTCGGACTCGGTGAAGCCACGTTCGGCGAGGCATTCGTCGTGACCCTGATCCTCACCGGCCTTTTCACCGGCTTGGGCACGCTGCTCCGACACCCCGGTCGCAGCCTGCTGCTGATCCTGCTGCTGGTGCTGAATTGCGGCGGATCAAGTTGACCCGCCATCGCCTTCCACTGAGGCGTAAGTGACCGGTCCCCGCAGGACTCACGCATGGAACAACAGGAACTCCCCCTCCCATTCCCCGAACTGACCGGCGATACCCCGCCGCTGCCGGCGCGGATGGTCAACGAGTTCAGCTACTGCCCGCGCCTCGCCTACCTCGAATGGGTGCAGGGCGAATGGGAGGCCAGCCATCACACCGTCGAAGGCGACGCCGTCCACAAGCGCGTCGACAAACCCGGCGGCGCGCTGCCGGAACCGGACGAGATCGAAGACACCCCCAAGCTCCACGCCCGTTCCGTCACGCTCGAATCCGCGCAGATCGGCCTGGTCGCCAAACTCGACCTGCTCGAAGCCGACGGCGGTTCCGTGGTGCCGGTGGATTACAAACGCGGCAAGCGCCCGCACGTCGACAAAGGCGCCTACGAACCCGAACGCATACAACTCTGCGCCCAAGGCCTGTTGCTCGAAGCGCACGGCTATACCGTGGACCACGGCATCCTCTACTTCGCCGGCTCCAAGGAACGCGTACAGGTCGAATTCGACGCCGAACTGCGCGCCCTTACCCAATCCGCCATCAACGGCCTGCGCCTGATGGCCGCCGCCGGGCGCATCCCGCCGCCGCTCGAAGACAGTCCCAAATGCCCGCGTTGCTCGCTGGTCGGCATCTGCCTGCCGGACGAGGTCAATTTCCTCAAGAAAGGCGGCCCCAGCCCGCGCCCGATGGCGGTCAACCGCGACGAAGCCATGCCCGTCTACGTACAAGCCAATCACGCCAAGGTCGCCAAGAAAGGCGAACGCCTGGAGATCAGCATTGACGACGCCAAGGTCAGCCACGCCCGCCTGATCGACACCTCACAACTCGTGCTGATGGGCAACGTCTACGTCACCACGCCCACGCTGCAGGAACTGATGCGCCGCGAGATACCCGTCTCCTGGTACTCCTACGGCGGCTGGTTCCTCGGCCACACCGTCGGCGTCGGCCACAAGAACGTCGAGCTACGCACCGCCCAATACAAAGCCTCCTTCGACCCGCAAACCTGTCTGCGCCTCGCGCGCGGCTGGGTGGAGGCCAAGATCGCCAACCAGCGCGTCATCCTGCGCCGCAACTGGCGCGGCGACAGCCCGCCGGACGAGCTGCAAACCGCGCTCAAGAACGACATCCGCCACGCCCGCCTCGCCAAAAACCAGGAAGAACTCCTCGGCATCGAAGGCGCCGCCGCCGCCCGCTACTTCGGCGTATTCGGCGAATTCCTCAAACCCACCGAATCCGCCGGCGACTTCAGCTTCGACTTCGCCGGGCGCAACCGCCGTCCGCCGCCGGACCCGGTCAACGCCCTGCTCTCCTTCGCCTACGCCATGCTCACCCGCACGCTGCACCAAACCCTCTCCGGGGTCGGTCTCGACCCCTATCGAGGCTTCTATCACCAACCCCGTTACGGTCGCCCCTCGCTCGCGCTCGACATGATGGAACCCTTCCGCCCCATCCTCGCCGACTCCGCCGTGCTCACCGCCATCAACAACGGCGAAGTCCGCCCCAGCGACTTCGTCCGCGCCGGCGGCGGCGTCGCGCTCAGTCCCGAAGGCCGCAAGCGCTTCATCGGCGCCTTCGAACGGCGGCTCAGTCAGGAGATCACCCACCCCATCTTCGGCTACCGGCTCAGCTACCGCCGCCTGCTCGAAGTGCAAGCCCGCCTGCTCGGTCGCTTCCTGCTCGGCGAGCTCGACGACAACCCCAATCTCATCGTGAGGTGACCCATGTCCGAACGCCTCTACATCGTCACCTACGACATCAGCGATCCAAAACGCTGGCGCGCCATCTTCAAACTCATGAACGGCTATGGCGAATGGCTGCAACTCTCCGTGTTCCAATGCCGCCTCACCCGCCGACGCCACGCCGAACTCGTCGCCACGCTCGACGAAATCATCCACCACCGAGACGACCACGTTCTCATGCTCGATCTCGGCCCCGCCGAGAACGTCACCCCCCGCGTCACCAGCCTGGGCAAAACCGGTTTCGAGCCCGTATCGCGCGAACCAATCGTCGTCTGATTGCCGACCACGCCCATGCGAACTAGATTCCGTTTGCCGCCCCCACGCGCACGCTCCAATGACGCGCCAAAACCCGGGGAGCGTGCACAAAATCGTAACTCTTTAAAAACACGAGAATTTTCCGCCGTCGTTGCACCCAAACGAGCAACGATGCACCATCATTTCGCCGCTAAAAACCGGATCGCTCGCAAAACCACTGCCAAGCGACTGAAATCACATGACTTTCAGGGCGGGCAGTCTTCCCCGGCAGAACGCCGGGGCCGCATTGAAGCCGGCCATGGCCGCCTGCCCCTTGCGCCAGCCCTCGAAGTCTTCCCCGGCAGAACGCCGGGGCCGCATTGAAGCTCGGCCGCTGCGGTGGCAAGGTCGCCCGACTTGCTGTCTTCCCCGGCAGAACGCCGGGGCCGCATTGAAGCCCGAAAGGCGCCAACGACGACCAGGTCGACAGCGTCGTCTTCCCCGGCAGAACGCCGGGGCCGCATTGAAGCGCAGGCAGCCCTGATGCCGTGGTGCGTTGAGGCTCGCGTCTTCCCCGGCAGAACGCCGGGGCCGCATTGAAGCACCGAGAAGGCGCGACCGAACATCGAGGCGACGGCGTACGTCTTCCCCGGCAGAACGCCGGGGCCGCATTGAAGCACTACTCCCGCGCCATTCGCCTGATCGGCATTCAACGTCTTCCCCGGCAGAACGCCGGGGCCGCATTGAAGCCTCTGGTAGAGCAGGCTGTAGAGCGACGTCTGCAGCGGTCTTCCCCGGCAGAACGCCGGGGCCGCATTGAAGCCCGAGCATTCCATCGGTCTTTCCGCCGCCGCGCGCGCGTCTTCCCCGGCAGAACGCCGGGGCCGCATTGAAGCGTCACTTCTTCCTCATTCACGCGCATCATCAAACCCGTCTTCCCCGGCAGAACGCCGGGGCCGCATTGAAGCCTGGGAAAGCCCGGAGTGGTGATAGACCTTGTGGGTGTCTTCCCCGGCAGAACGCCGGGGCCGCATTGAAGCACACCGAATGTCGCCTTGACCAACGGCGCCACGGTCGTCTTCCCCGGCAGAACGCCGGGGCCGCATTGAAGCCTTGAATGTTTCTATTTGAGTTTTAGTCCCAGAAAGTCTTCCCCGGCAGAACGCCGGGGCCGCATTGAAGCTCTGGATGGCCGTGATTGGCTTCGCCGTCGCGCTGGGTCTTCCCCGGCAGAACGCCGGGGCCGCATTGAAGCGACTGGGCTCTGGACTTCGCGTTCTATAACACCGAAGTCTTCCCCGGCAGAACGCCGGGGCCGCATTGAAGCAGGGGGCTGTTTTATCTCTTCTCTTCTCTTCTCTTCTCTTCTCTTCTCTTCTCTTCTCTTCGTCTTCCCCGGCAGAACGCCGGGGCCGCATTGAAGCACAGCTTCAGCGTGATCCCAGTCGGCATCTATCGCGGTCTTCCCCGGCAGAACGCCGGGGCCGCATTGAAGCTCGACGGCCCTGCCCTCGCTGACTGTGCTCGATGGCGTCTTCCCCGGCAGAACGCCGGGGCCGCATTGAAGCCCGATTCGCGGCGGTGCTGGGGCTTGTCCCTGTAGGTCTTCCCCGGCAGAACGCCGGGGCCGCATTGAAGCCATCGGGGCGAAATTAATGCCCCCAAGGTTCCCAGCCGTCTTCCCCGGCAGAACGCCGGGGCCGCATTGAAGCAGCCGGTCGCGCAGTTTCGCCAGCGTTGCCAGCCGGTCTTCCCCGGCAGAACGCCGGGGCCGCATTGAAGCACGTGCACGCCGATCACCAGGGCTACCTCACGCGGCGTCTTCCCCGGCAGAACGCCGGGGCCGCATTGAAGCCCGCTGCGACTGCGCTCGGTGTAACTGTCAAACGCTTGTCTTCCCCGGCAGAACGCCGGGGCCGCATTGAAGCTATTGACGTCGTTCCCCGTTTCGAACGTCGTTGAAGTTGGCTTGGAATTTTTCAGACATCGCCCAACTGCGGGTGCGCCTTTTCTTCGCTGAACAGGAACTTGTTCATCGCGTCGATATACGCCTTGGCGGAGGCAATGACGATGTCGGTATCGGCGCCCTGACCGTTGACGATGCGACCGTCCTTCTTGATGCGCACGGTGACTTCGCCCTGCGCATCGGTGCCGCTGGTGATGTTGTTGACGGAATACAACTCCAGATTGGCGCCGCTTTCGACCATCGATTCGATGGCTTTGAGCGCGGCATCGACGGGGCCACCGCCGACGGCAGTTACGCTGCGTTCCTCGCCATCGACCGTGATGGTGACGTCGGCATGCGGCGTTTCTCCGGTTTCCGAGCAGACTTTCAGGGTGACGAGCTGGATACGTTCCTGGGTCTTTGCGGTTTCCGCGTCCGAGACCAAGGCTTGAAGGTCTTCATCAAAGATCTCGTGCTTCTTGTCGGCAAGATCCTTGAACCGGGCAAAGGCTTCGTTCAATTCCGTTTCGGATTCGAACTCGATACCGAGTTCCTTGAGACGTGTGCGGAAGGCATTGCGGCCGGAATGCTTGCCGAGCACGAGCTTGTTGTGGCTCCAGCCGACATCTTCCGCACGCATGATCTCGTAGGTCTCGCGGCTCTTGAGCACGCCGTCCTGATGGATGCCGGACTCGTGCGCAAAGGCGTTGGCACCCACGATGGCCTTGTTCGGTTGCACCGGGAAGCCGGTGATACTGGAGACGAGGCGCGAGCAGGTGACGATCTGGGTGGTATCGAGCGTGGTGTCGCAGCTGAAAACGTCCGGACGGGTTCGAACGGCCATGACCACTTCTTCGAGCGAGGCATTGCCGGCCCGTTCGCCGAGCCCGTTGATGGTGCATTCGACCTGACGTGCGCCGTTCAACACGGCAGACAAGGAGTTGGAAACGGCAAGGCCGAGATCGTTGTGGCAGTGCACGGAGAAGATCGCCTTGTCTGAGTTCGGGATACGCTCGCGCAACTGGCGAATGGTGTCGCCAAACTGGTGTGGCATCGCATAGCCGACGGTATCGGGCACATTGAGAGTCGTAGCGCCCGCCTCGATCACCGCATCAAACACACGACAGAGGAAATCGATTTCCGAACGCCCGGCGTCTTCCGCCGAGAATTCGACATTGTCGGTGTATTTACGTGCACGTTTGACCGCCGCGACCGCCTGCTCGACAACCTGATCCGGGGTCATGCGCAATTTGTGCTGCATGTGGATCGGCGAGGTCGCGATAAAAGTATGGATGCGTGCCGAATTGGCGCCCTTCAACGCTTCACCGGCCCGATCGATGTCCCGATCCAGGGCACGGGAAAGCCCGCAGATGGTCGAGTCCTTGACCGCATTGGCGACGGCCTGTACCGCATCGAAGTCCCCCGGGCTGGCGATCGGGAACCCGGCCTCGATAACGTCCACTTTCATCTTTTCCAGCGCCTTGGCGATACGTACTTTTTCGTCCTTGGTCATGGACGCGCCGGGGCTCTGTTCACCATCGCGCAAGGTGGTGTCGAAAATGATCAATTTGTCCGCGCTGTTGCTGCTCATGTCACTACTCCCATGGAAACGGTCGCGACGTTTGGCGATCCGTTTTGGAATTCATCGGGTATATCGGGTTGATGCGTTTTGCCCCCCGCCGGGGTGAGGATTGTCTTCAGGCCGCGCGCAGCGGCAGCAGTCGCAGCAGGGACAGCAGCAGAGACAAGGAGACGAACAGCGGCGCACCGGCGTTGGAGAACGCGGCACTGGTTGGAAATCGAAAGTCGATTGAGCTGTTCATGGGCTGGAATATATAAACGATTCAGGGCTTTGCCAAGCCAAAAGGCCTTGGGGGTCGATGGTTTGTTCCGATCGGATCGATCGCTGCTTCCTTGCTTGGGATACGCACGTTATTCCGCGCCAAACGACAGGCCAGCACCGCGACCGCTACATCAAGGATTCGATCCGTTCCTTCAAGCGCTCGAGAGCACCCCGATTCCGTTCAATGAGCTCGCGACCGTTTTCGCCAAGAACATGGCGCAGATTGGCGTCTTGCAACAACTCGATAACGCGCTCGGCAAGCTGATCGCTATCGGTGATCTCGCGGGCGGCATCATGCACCAGCAGCATGGATACGATTTCCGCAAAGTTGAAGGTATGTGGGCCAACCAGCACCGGCAGACCCAGGGCCGCTGGCTCGAGTACGTTGTGTCCACCCGTCGGCACCAGGCTCCCACCGACGAAGGCGAGATCGGCCGCCGCGTAAAGCAGCGTCAATTCGCCCATGGTATCGCCGAGATAGACGGCGCAATCCGGTTCTACCGGCGCCCCCTCGCTCCGCAGCACGGTTACGAGATCACGTCGCCGACACAAACCGGCCACCCGTTGAAAGCGTTCCGGATGTCGGGGTACGAGCACCAACAGACTGTCGGGAATTCTGGCGCGGACCTGATCGAAGGCATCCAGGACCAGTTCGTCTTCGCCGTCGTGGGTGCTGGCGGCGATCCAGACCGGTCGCCCCGTGCCCAGATAACGACGCAGGACTTCACCCTGTTCACGCAGGCTGGCGGGGATACGGGTGTCAAACTTGATGCTGCCCGTGACCTCGACGCGATGCCTGTCCGCACCCAGTCCGATGAATCGCTGCCGGTCCGCCTCAGTCTGCGCGGCAATCAGGTCGATCTCACGCAAGGTCCGACCGGTCAACTCACCGAGACGTCGGTAGCCTTTCGCGGAACGTTCCGACATCCGCGCATTGGCCAGCACCACGGAGATACGCCGGGTATGACAGGCAGCGATGAGGTTGGGCCATATCTCGGTCTCCATTAGCAACAGCAGCCGTGGATGTGTCCGACCGAGGAAGCCGTTGACCGCGAACGGCAGATCGTACGGCGCGTAGACATGAAACACTCGATCGCCGAACAGGGCCTGAATCCGCTCCGACCCGGTTGGGGTGGTCGTGGTCACGACCACGGGCACACCCGGATATTGCTGAAGCAAGCCTTCAATGAGCGGCGCGGCCGCAACCGATTCGCCGACCGACACGGCATGCACCCAGATCGGTCGCGCCGGCAACGCCGGCGACGTGAATCGACCGAAGCGCTCGCCCCAACGATACAGATAGGAACGGGCCTTGACGCCGCGCCAGATCAGGCGGAGCAAGACCAACGGCAGTGCCGCGTACAGCACTGCCGTATAGAGCTTTCTCACCCGCGATTCAGCCAATCAAGATAGGCGCTGACGCCCTCTTCCACGGTCTTGAACGGCGCATCGTATCCGGCATCACGCAGGGCCTGAATATCGGCCTGGGTAAAGCTCTGATAGCGCCCCTTGAGATGATCGGGGAACGGGATGTATTCGATCTCCCCTTTGCCGTGCCATTTGATGACCGAACGGGCAATGTCGTTGAAGCTTTGCGCCCGTCCTGTCCCGACGTTGAAAATGCCGGAAACGCCGGGGTTTTCCCACAACCACAGATTCACCGCAACTGCGTCGCCCACGTAGATGAAATCGCGTTTCTGTTCGCCCGGCTCATGGCCGTCATAGGCGCCGAACAACTGCACTTTTCCGGCCTCGGAAATCTGACCGTTGTGCTTGAACGCCACGCTGGACATGTCACCCTTATGCGGTTCGCGCGGGCCGTACACGTTGAAATAGCGCAGCCCGCAGATCTGCGAGTGTTTGCCCTGGAACACGCGACGTACGTACTGGTCGAACTGCCACTTGGAGTAGCCGTAGACGTTCAGGGGCTCTTCGCATTCGCGACGTTCGGAGAAGCCGCTCGAACCGTCGCCGTAAACCGATGCCGAGGAGGCATAGATGAATGGGGCATGTCGCTTCTGGCAGTAATGCAGCAACGACTTCGAATACTCGTAGTTGTTGCGCATCATGTAACGGCCATCCCATTCGGTGGTGGCGGAACAGGCTCCTTCATGAAACACCACGTCCAGATGGCTGGCGAATTCTTCGCCCGCCTCGACCAGTTCGATGAAGTCGTCCTTATCCATGTAATCGGCGATCTCGCAATCGGCGATGTTCTTGAACTTGGTGCCGTCGGACAGATCGTCCACGACCAGGATGTCTTCGCGCCCGCGCGCGTTGAGTTCCTTGACGATGTTGCTGCCGATGAAGCCGGCACCGCCGGTGACGATGATCATGGGTATCCCCTGTTCAGGATTTTCTAATCGTATTGATGATGGACGTAGTGGAACAGCCGTCCACGAAGTCTAGAACCTCGACCGCACCGCCGTTCGCGGTGACACAGTCATAACCGGCGATGTCACGGGGGCGATAATCCCCGCCTTTCACCAGACGGTCCGGCAGCACCGCGCAGATCAATCGCTCCGGGGTATCCTCACGGAACGGCACCACCCAGTCGACCGCCTCCAGGGCGGCCAGAACCTGCATGCGGTCGGACAGAGTATTGATCGGACGATCGTCGCCCTTTCCCAACCGCTTGACCGACTCATCGGTGTTCACCGCAACGATCAGACGATCGCCCAACGCACGGGCCTGGGCAAGATAACTGACATGCCCGGCATGCAGGATGTCGAACACGCCATTGGTCATGACGATGTGCTCGCCCCGGGCCTTGGCGGCGGCGATGCAGTCGATCAACGTGGCTTCATCGACGATCCCGAAACCGTCCTGAGTATGTTCATGCAGAGCGCGATACATCTCTTCGATACTCGGCGTCGCCGTACCGACCTTGGCGACCACGATGCCGGCGGCGAGATTCGCCAACGCCGTCGCGGAACCCATTTCCACCCCGGCGGCGATGGCGGCAGCAAGCGTCGCGATCACGGTATCGCCCGCCCCGGTTACGTCATACACCTCTCGCGCACGAGTAGGCTGGTGCAGCGGCGGCGCATCCCGACGCAGCAGGGTCATCCCGTTTTCGCTGCGGGTGATCAGTAACGCCTCCAGATCGTGCTGGGCGATCAGGGCCATCCCCTTGGAGACGATCTCGTCATCGTCACGAACCTTACCCACCACCGCCTCGAATTCGCTCAGGTTCGGGGTGATCACGGTGGCACCGTGATAACAACTGAAATCGTCGGTCTTTGGGTCCACCAATATGGGCTTTCCGGCGTTACGTGCCGCAGCGATCAAGGCGCGTTTATCGCGAAGGCAGCCTTTTGCGTAATCGGACATCACCACCACGTCGATGTCCGCGATCAGCGATTCGAACAAGGCCTGAACATTGGCGGGATCGACCTGGGGAAAACCATCCTCGAAATCGAGTCGGATCAATTGCTGATTCCGGCTCAGCACGCGCAGCTTGGTGATGGTGTGCGAGCCGGGAACGGTCTCAAATGCACAGTTGACTCCATGCTTTTCAAGCTGCCTGCGCAGTGCATCGGCGGGTTCATCGTCCCCAACCAGGCCGAGAACCGTGCCCTGCCCACCCAGGCTGACGACATTGAGCGCAACATTACCGGCGCCGCCGACGCGTTCCTCGTCATGAGAAACATTGACCACCGGCACCGGCGCCTCCGGGGAAATACGCGATGTTCCGCCATGCCAGTATCGGTCCAGCATGACATCGCCAACGACAAGCACACGCGCCTTGGAAAAATCGGGAATGCTGACGGACAGAGTCATGAATGCAGGGTACCGGGCCGTGGGACGGATGAGTTAGGCGGCGAAGTTTAGCAGCCTGAAACCCCGTCGCGGGCGGACTGTCATTTACGGCAGCAATGCGCCCGTTCCAGGCGCGAAAATGCAACGCTTGTTGCAGCCCCTTGAGTTCCGTCAATCTCTCCGCCAGTTTCTGTATAATCGCCCGCCAAATTTGACAAACGACCACCATGGAAGGTGCGGTCCTCGCACAACCGACTATAAGAATCGCATGACAACCACCAAACCAAACGGCGACGACGTTCGCCTCCGTCTGTACGAACAGTTTGCGCGCATCGGCAAGGCGATCAGTCACCCCCGCCGCCTCGAACTGGTCGAGTTGCTCGCGCAGGGTGAACGCTCCGTGGAAGTGCTCGCGAATGCGGCCCAGCTTACGGTCGCCAACACCTCGCAACACCTGCAACAGTTGCGTAGCGCAGGACTCGTAACCAGCCGGAAGGAAGGGTTGCGCGTGTTTTACCGGCTGGCCAACGACGATGTCGGAGAAATGTTGGAAGTCATGCAACGACTTGCCGACACCACCCTTGCCGAGGTCAACCGCATCGTTTCCGCCTATCGCTCGCTGCAGGAGCAGATGGAGCCGATCAGCGCCACGGAACTGTTGCAACGTCTGAAAGGCGGCAGCGTCACTCTGCTTGATGTGCGGCCTCATGAGGAATACAGCGCGGGACATTTGCCGGGCGCGATCAACATCCCTCTGGAGGAACTCGAGGCGCGCATTCGCGAGTTGGACCCACAGTGCGATGTCGTGGCCTATTGCCGGGGTTATTTCTGCCTGCTGGCCGACGACGCCGTAACCCGCTTACGACGCAGCGGCATCAACGCCCGCCGCCTGTCTTCCGGTTTCCCCAAATGGAAACGCAGTGGTTTGCCGGTGGAAACCTCGACACGAAAGCACTGACCCCGGACACGATCCTCGCTTGAACGAGTCCGTCCTTGAGGCCTCCACCACCAGTCTTGATCGATTTCTCGACAACCTGTGGATGGAACGAGGTCTGGCCGACAATACCTTGAAGGCGTATCGCAGCGATCTGAGCAAGATCGCGGAATGGCTGGCAGAGCGCGATGTCGCGCTGGAAGCCGCCGACCGAACGCATCTGCTGGATTACCTGAGCTGGCGAGCACGCCACGGCAGCCACGCAAGGTCCAGTGCCCGCCTGCTGTCCTCGCTCCGTCGCTACTACCGTTGGCTGTTGCGCGAAAAGCGCATCGAAACCGACCCCACGGCCCAGATCGATTCCCCTCGGCTCGGGCGTCCGTTACCGAAATCACTGACCGAGGCGGATGTCGAAGCCCTGCTCGACGCCCCGGATCCCGATGACATGCTCGGGCTTCGTGACCGCGCCATGCTGGAAGTCCTGTATGCATGCGGGCTGCGCGTCTCCGAACTGGTGGCCTTGCGAATCGATGAACTCAATACGCGTCAGGGCGTGGTTCGTGTCGTCGGCAAAGGCGGCAAGCAGCGGCTGGTTCCGTTAGGGGAAGTCGCGCTGGACTGGTTAAGCCGTTATCTGATCGAATCGCGCCCGGAACTGCTGCGTGGCCGTCCCACCCCGGACCTGTTTCCCACCCGGCGCGGCCAGGCCATGACCCGACAGGCCTTCTGGCAGCTCATCAAGCGTTACGCCAAGGCGGCCAGTATCGAGAAGCCGCTCTCGCCGCACACCCTTCGACATGCCTTTGCAACGCATTTATTGAACCACGGCGCTGACCTGCGGGTCGTACAGATGCTGCTCGGGCACAGCGACCTGTCCACGACCCAGATTTACACCCATGTCGCCCGGGAACGCCTCAAGCAATTGCATCAAAGCCATCATCCGCGCGGCTGAGCCGATACACTGCTCGCCCCGACTCGAACTGGAGCGCCCTGTTGAAATTCCTGACCTTCCTACCCCTCGCCTTGCTGCTCAGCGTCACCGGCACCGCCTTGGCGACTGACGCGGACAAGGCCATTTCCGCCACCACCGAACAGACGCTGCGCGACGCACTCACCCGCTTGTTGCCCGAGCGCCATGTGGATGCGATCCGGACCACTCCGGTTGCAGGCCTGTACGAAGTCACCAATGGCGGCCGCGTTTATTACATCACCGAGAACGGCGATTTCTTGCTTACCGGGCATCTCATCGATACGCGCGCCAGTGAAGACCTCACTGCGGGGCCGATCATGGACGCGAAGAAATCGCTACTCGCCCATTACGGCGACGACATGACGATCAACTACGGCGACAAGGACCTGCCTTACGAAATCGTCGTATTCACCGACATCGACTGCCCTTATTGCCGGCAAATGCATCAGTACATCGGCGATTACAACAAGGCCGGCATCCGTGTTCGATACTTCCTTTACCCCCGCGCGGGGCTGGATTCCGAATCCTTTGTCAAAGCCCGAAACGTCTGGTGCGCCGACGATCGCGCCGCTGCGCTGACCGCTGCAAAGAATCAACAGCCAGTGGAAGCCCGGGAATGCGAAACGCCGATTGCGCAACATCTGGCGCTGGGTGAAGAGCTGGGCATCAATGGCACCCCAACGCTGATGACCACGGATGCGCAGACCATTCCTGGCATCGCAAGGGCCCCGGAGCGGCTTGCGCAGTTGCTGCAGATGCACGCGGCTCAGCAAGCGCAATAACCAAAGGCCCGCAAATGCGGGCCTTTTCAATCCAGGTTCATGGTGTTTCCGGATCGCGTTGCCGGATCACCCTGTCGTCGCCACTTTCTGCGCTATGTCCTGAATCATCCGCACCATCGCATACATACCGATGTGCCGGTTGGGGCTCAGGTGCTCATCCAGTCCCAGACGCACGAACATCTCGTCGATGTCGATCGCGGCAATCTCGTCCGGGGTCTTGTCCTGATAGATCATCACCAGCAGCGCCACCAAGCCTTGCACGATCGGGCCTTCGCCTTCGGCCAGCAAATGGACCCGATGCGGGTCGTTCGGATGCGGACCACCGGTGACCCAGACCTTGCTCATGCAGCCCTGCACCCGATTGGGTTCGGTCTTCAACGCCTCATCCATATGTGGAAGACGTGTTCCCAGCTCCGTGATGTAGGCGTATCGCTGGTCCCAATCTCCCAGGAATTCGAAGTTGGCGACGAAAGTTTCAATGTCCATGGACGCATCTGAACGAGTTGATTGATCTGCGGATTATCGTCGGAGTCGGAACGGTTATTACCCGCCATACCCTGGGCTTTGTCATTGTTCCCCGCTTGGCGGCGGGTTTGTCGGCGGCTCCATCGGCGGCACCAACAGGGCGACATCGACACGTTTGTCGCGCCAGTTCATACGCCAATCGAGATGCGGCCCGGTAACGCGCCCGGTGGCCCCGATCTCACCGATCTTGTCGCCCTGTTCGACCCGTTGACCGACCGTCACGGTGGCGCGACTCATATGCAGGAACGCCGACGAAAGGTGTTGCCCGTGATCGATCAGCACGGTGACCCCGGAGTAATACATATCGGGATGCGCAAAAGTCACGATGCCACCCGCCGGCGCGATGACCGGAGTGCCAACCGGCGCCGCGACGTCGACCCCGTAATGCGGCTGGCGCGGTTTGCCATTGAGAATCCGCTGACTGCCGTAAACCCCGCTGATGCGTCCTTTTGCGGGCCAGATGAAGCCATTCGCAAAGTCGGTACGCGCATCGTCGCGGTTCCGCGCCGCAGAAATCTGCGCGCCCTCCAAGCGGATACGCTTGATCACTTCCTGATTCGGCGGGGTGACCTTGCCCGGCGGCAAACCGTCGATGCGCTGAATATCGTATTCACGGATACGAGGAGTCAGCGTATGGCGTTCCACACGACCATCCGGCGCAGTCGCAACCACTTCCACAGGATCCGTGTCGCTGCGCCCGAATCCGACCAGAAACACCCCGCTGTCCGACACCGTGACTGCGTCCCCTGAGACGGTGATCCGGCTCCCCGGGTCGGCATGGCCGATCAGCAACCCGCCCTGCACCACTTCCCCATCGAAGTGCAGTTCCGCACGGGCCGTCCCCGTGGCCAATACCGCGCCGGTCAGCAAAATCACACTCAACCTCAAGATGAACATCGAACGGCGCATGGCGCGTCCTCTTTCGCAAACGTCAAAGGGCATAGTGTAACGCGCAGCACGCGAAGCTTGGCTGACTACACTGGCAAAGTAAGACTATCGAGAGGCCGCACCACCATGACCAATCCCCCGCGCCGCGATACCGTCGAAGAAGGCTACCGGCCATCCGTCGACGAACCTTATATGAATGACCGTCAGCTGGACTATTTCCGCGCACAACTGCTCACGATGCGCGCCGAACTAAGCAGTGAAATGGGTATCGATCTCAGCACGGACAACGAGGTTGGCGACGAGGCCGACCTTGCCAACAGGACCACCGAAAGCGCGCAGGCGGCGCGTATCCAGAATCATCACCTGCTGCTGAAACGCGACATCGATGCAGCCCTGCGTCGGATCGATGACGGGAGCTATGGGTACTGCGAAGACACCGGCGAGGAAATCGGCCTGTCCCGACTCCTGGCGCGCCCAATGGCCACCCTCAGCGTCGAGGCCCAGGAGCGCCGGGAACGTGCGGCCCGCCAGTACGGGCAATAACCACGCGCGGATCACATCGAAGCGTCAGGAAACCCCCGATTTATTCAGGCGCGGTTCAGATGGATGAATCAAATCGTGGGTTTCAAGATGCGAAACGCAGCAAGTCGCCGGTAATTCGCAAGTTATACGACGCGCAAAGCCGTGATTTCAGACTTCAGATGATCGTGAACGAATAGCTCAGCGGGCCCTTGGCAACGCCATTTCAGTGCAGCGCGTTGAACATCGCCCGACGATACCGACTCACCAACTCCCCACCACCGAGCATGTCGAAGATGGCCACCATGTTCTTCTGCGCGGCGCCATCTTCATAACCCGGATCGCGCTTCAGCACTTCCAGCAACTGCATCAAGGCCTGCTCATGCTGTCCGGCGGCCACGTTCAGCACCGCCAACTGGAGACGGGCATGGTGATCGTTCGGGTTCGTCGTGAGCGCAGCGTGCAGAGTGGCCGGATCGGGTGCGTCCTGCGCCACCGCCGCGAAGCGAATTTCCCTGGCCAGTGCCTGCCCCTCGTCGGAATTTCGCAATTCGATCGGATAGGCCTCCAATTGGGCTTGCGCGATGACGGCATCACCCGACCCAAGATGGACGCGCACCAAGTCGAATGCGGCCGCATGGTTGCCCGGATCCTCCGCCACGACGTGACGAAGCAATTCGATGGCCGCGTCGATCTGACCATTCTCAGCCATTTCCAGGGCCTGTTCCCGCTGGGCATCCGAAGCGCGGGTGACATATTTATCCAGCACCGCCCGGAATGCGGCCTCCGATTGCGCGCCCATCATCTCCTCGACCTTCCTTCCCTGGTGATACACATGCAGGGTCGGAATGCTGCGGATGCCGAATTGGGAGGCCAGTTGTTGTTCGACCTCGGTATTTACCTTGGCGATGCGGACTGCACCGGCATAGCTCTCGGCGAGTTGCTCAAGAATCGGCAACACCATCTTGCATGGCCCACACCACTCCGCCCAGAAATCAACCAGCACCGGTGCCTCGAATGAGCGCCGAATCACTTCCTGCTCAAAGTTCTGAATCGTGACGTTGACGATATAGGGGGAATGGCTCATGGCGATGCATCCAGATAGAACGGGAGATGAGCGCGTTCGCGAAGGTACCGCTGAGTTAGTTCTGCACGCTCAGCGGGATGGGTGAAATGAACGCACCAAGCCGAGCGATATAAGGGTCAGGTAACCGAATTCAAGGCCTGCCAGGAACTTGCTTCGGATCAACGATCTGGCCATTAATTTCGCATCATTCATCGCATTTCATCGAATACGACAGGTAATTATCGTATCCGTGCGTTGTGATTCTTTAACAATTGGTGAACGCTCGGTTCAGGGCGTGAGGAACACCGTAGCGATGGAAACGTCCGCCCAGCAACAATTCTAAATTCCATGCATATCCGAAGGACAACTGGATAAGGACACTGCACAGGAACTCGCCGGGAGATGGACTCATAAACCGCAAAGCGGCGCTCAGGGCGCCGCTTTTTTTATGCGTGGTTTTCGGACTCAATAGCGATCCGAAACCAAGCCGGCTCGACTCAGCGTTCGAGCATGTCGAGCTTGCCGCTCTTGCCGTTCCATTCATCCGCATCGCCCGGCGGGTCCTTGCGAACCGTAATCACCGGCCAGGTCAGCGACAGATCCGCATTGATCTCCAGATAATCTTCCTGCCCCGCCGGAATATCGTCCTCGGCAAAGATCGCCTCCGCCGGACATTCAGGCTCGCAGACCGCGCAATCGATGCATTCTTCAGGATCGATGACCAGGAAGTTCGGACCTTCGTGGAAACAATCCACCGGGCAGACTTCGACACAGTCGGTGTATTTGCACTTGATGCAGTTTTCGGTAACGACGAAGGTCATTTTGCGCTTCCCAGATCAGGCAGTCTCATGAGGGCGCGTAGGTTACCGCAGCGTTTCCGGATTGCCCAGCGCGCAACCGCATCACTACCCGTCGTGCTCATCGCTCAGCAAAGTGCGGAACGTTACAATCATCGCGACCTTCCACCTCGACAAACCGCCAAGGAAATTCCATGTCCCTGATTCGCCCGTTTGCCGCCCTGCGCCCCACCCCGGAACATGCCACCGATGTGGTCGCACCCCCTTATGACGTATTGAACGTTGAGGAAGCGAGGCAGCGCGCGGACGGTCGCCCGTGGAGCTTTCTGCATATTTCCCGTCCGGAGATCGACCTGCCGGAAGGCACCGACCCTTACGACCCTTCGGTCTATGCCAAGGGCGCGGAAAATCTGGCGCGCATGATCGATGCCGGCGTCCTCACCCGCGACCCGGAGGCCTACTACTACGTCTACCGCCTGACCATGGGCACGCATGTTCAAACCGGACTGGTCGCGGTCGCGTCGGTCCCGGATTACGACATCAACCGCATCCGAAAACACGAGTTCACCCGCCCAGTAAAGGAAGACGACCGGGTTCGCCAGATCGAAGCCCTGCAGGCACAGACCGGCCCGGTATTCCTGGTCTACCCCGAGGCACCGACCATCGACGCCGTGCTCGCGCGCACCGCCGAAGGCATTCCCGAATATGACGTGACCGCCGACGATGGCGTACGCCACCAGATCTGGGTGCTTCGTGACGCCGAGGCCATCGCCACCATCACCACCGGTTTCGACGCGATGAATGCCATCTACATCGCGGACGGCCACCATCGTTCCGCTGCCGCGTCACGGGTCTATCACGCGACCTGCTCGGACAGCGAGGAATGCCATTCCGGGAATGAGAGTTCCGCGTATTTCCTCTCCGTGGTCTTCCCGCATCACGAAATGAAGATTCTCGATTACAACCGCGTGATCACCGACCTGCATGGCCTGGATGCCGAAACCTTCCTTGCCCGCGTCGCCGAGCGCTTCGACGTTGAACTGGTTGATTCCGCCTGCAAACCCAGCGGTCACGCCGAGTTCGGCATGTACCTGGACGGTCGCTGGTATCGCCTCACCCTGCATGCCGAGCACATCCCCAGTGACGATCCGGTCGCCCGCCTGGACGTCAGCCTGCTGCAGGACAACCTGATCGATCCGATCCTCGCCATCGAGGACCCCCGCCGCGACAAGCGGATCGATTTCGTCGGCGGCATTCGCGGCCTCAAGGAACTGGAGAAGCGCGTCGATTCCGGGGCGATGGCGGTCGCATTTGCGCTCTACCCGACCAGCATGGAAGCCCTGATGGCGGTGGCCGATGCCAACGAAGTCATGCCGCCCAAGTCCACCTGGTTCGAGCCCAAACTGGCCGATGGCCTGCTGTCGCATATGCTGGACTGACTTCCACCCGTACGCCCACGAGGTCTGTCATGGCGCACCGCGAATCCGATCCCAAACCGCTCGCACCCAAGGCCGCATGGCAACTCATTCAGGATGAACCGCGTGCGGTACTGGTCGATATCCGCTCCAGCATGGAATTCCTGTTCGTCGGTCACCCCAAGGGCGCGGTGCATGTCGCCTGGATCGATGAACCGGACTGGGAGGTCAACCCGCATTTCGCCACGGAGGTGCGCAAGCTGATGCTCGGCGGCGCGTATTGCGCCAACGAGAAAGGCTGCGCGCCGGTGGTTCTGATCTGCCGCTCCGGGAAGCGCTCGCTCGATGCGGGGCGCGTGCTGATCGAATCCGGGATGCGGGAGATCTATCACGTCGATGAAGGCTTCGAGGGCGAACTCGACGAACAGCACCACCGCAGCACCGTCGGCGGCTGGCGTCATCACGGCCTGCCGTGGGAGCAATGCTGAGCCGCGTCTCGCTTGACCATCGTCATCGTCGCAGGCGCGAACACATCGCATAGTTGCGATCCATGACGCCACAACAGGCCGCCAATCCCGCCGGGGAAGTCCTGATCCGCATTGATCCGGCACAACCGCTGGAACGCCGATTCACGGTTCGGTCGTTACGACCGGTCACCGCAGCAAAGGTGTTCGTCGGTCGAAGTCTCGCCGATACCGTCGATGCCCTGCCACGCCTGTACAACGTCTGTGGCGGTGCCCAGGCCGTCGCCACGCTGAGCGCCTGCGAAATGGCGGGGGATTTGACCCCCGACCCTCGAACGGTCGCAGCACGCAGCCTGCTTTTGCGCGTCGAAGCGATACGCGAGCATATCTGGCGCATCCTGATCGATTGGCCAAACGCCCTCGGATTGCCAAGCGACCCGGCACCGGTGGCCACGGTAATGGGAATCGATCGTGCGCTCAGGGAAACCTTGCCCGGTGCGTTCACCCTGGCGGGCACCTTAGCGACCATCCCGACATCCCCGCTGGAGTCGCTGCGCAAGATCGCCACCGAACACGTTTTTGGCAGCGCAACGATTGCCGCTATCGAAGATCGTATCGGGGCGCTGGGATGGCAATCGCTGGGACGCGCACCGACGCACCCTTTGCCAAATGTCGATCTGGCGACCTGGAACGCGTGCCTGCGCGACGATCCGCACGGGCAGTTCGCGGCGGAACCGACGCTGAACGCGCAATGCTGCGAAACCGGGCCGCTGGCACGTCGAGCCGGTCGTGGCTCCCCCGGCGACTCGACAGTCGGATTGCCCGAGCGCTGGCATGCGCGGTTGCACGAACTGGCGTCTTTGCTCAACGACGAATTCACGCTTTCACATATGGCCTGGTGCCCAAAACCGGGACATGGCATCGCGACGGTTGAAGCGGCGCGCGGCACTCTGATCCATCGCGTGGAACAACGCAACGGACGTGTCACCCGCTATCAGATCGTCGCGCCCACCGAATGGAACTTCCATCCGCGCGGGGTGCTCAGTCAAAGCCTGGCGGCCCTGGATGACACCGATCCGGACACCTTGATGCGCCAAACCCGCGCCCTGGTCACCGCCATCGACCCCTGCGTCGCCTACCGCGTCGAATTTGTCGGAGACGCCACCGATGCATGAGATGTCCTTATGCGAGAGCGTGGTTGAAATCCTGAATAGCGAAGCCCGACGTCAAGGCTTTGCGCGGGTCAAAACGGTTTGGCTGGAAATCGGTGTGCTTTCCGGCGCCGAACCCGAAGCCATGCGTTTTTGCTTCGATGCCGTGACCAAAGGCAGCCTGGCGGACGGTGCGCGCCTGGAAATAGTCCAGACTGAAGGTCAAGCTTGGTGTTTGAACTGTGCAAAGACCGTCGCGGTAGTACAACGATTCGATGCCTGCCCGGAATGCGGCGGGTTTCAGTTGCAGATCACCGGCGGCGATGCGTTGCGAGTCCGGGAACTGGAGGTGGAATGATGTGTACCGTTTGCGGCTGTGGTGAAGGCGATGGCCATATCGAAGGTCAAGAGCATGGTCATTCTCACGACCATGAGCACACGCAGGATCACGTCCATGACCACGGCGACCACATCCATTTCGGACAGGGACCGGCACACGCCCATGCGCCGGGCCTGAGCCAGGCGCGCATGGTCCGCATCGAGCAGGACATCCTCGGCAAGAACGACCGCTACGCCGACGCCAATCGGATGCACTTCATCAAGCACGGGCAGTTCGCGCTGAACCTGGTCTCCAGTCCGGGCTCAGGCAAGACGACGTTGCTCACTGCCACCCTGGACCAGTTGAAAGGCACTCTGCCGATGGCCGTCATCGAGGGCGATCAACAGACCAGTCACGACGCCGACCGCATCCGCGCAACCGGGGTGCGTGCGATCCAGATCAACACCGGCAAGGGCTGCCACCTGGACGCCCACATGGTCGGTCACGCGCTGGACAACCTGGACCTCGAGGAAAACGGCCTGCTGTTCATCGAGAACGTCGGCAACCTGGTCTGTCCGGCTGCGTTCGATCTCGGCGAAGCCATGCGCGTGGTGATCCTCTCGGTCACCGAAGGCGACGACAAACCGCTCAAGTACCCGGACATGTTCGCGGGCGCTCACCTGATGCTGCTGAACAAGATCGACCTGCTGCCCTACGTCGATTTCGATGTCGAGCGCTGTATCGAATACGCGCGCCGGATCAACCCGAGTATCCATATCCTGGCGCTGTCGGCACGCACCGGTGACGGCATGCACCCGTGGCTGGAATGGCTGCGCGATCAGCGTAACGCAATGCTCAATGCCCGCATCGCACAGCTCGAGGCGCAGATGGCGATTCTCAAGGCACAAGTCGGAAGTTAGCCATGTGTCTCGGCATTCCCGGCCAGATCGTCGCGATCATCGACGCCGACAACGGCATCGCCAAGGTCGATGTCTCAGGCGTCAAACGTGACGTCAACATCGCCTGCGTGCGCCGCCCGGACGAAGCGGACACCGCCCTGATCGGTATCTGGGTACTGGTTCATGTCGGTTTCGCGATGAGTCGCATCGACGAGCAGGAAGCCGCGAAGACGCTCGCCCTGCTCGATCAACTTGGCGAAATCCAACCGGAACTCAATGCCATGCGCGAGACCGCCACCTCGTGAGCGAGCTCGAATCGCTCTATCCCTTCCTGCACGGACGGCCGAAGAACGTCGCCTCCGAGCACGCCGCCCTGCTCGAATCGGTGGCGCAAAAGGCCGCGCACAGTGTCGAGGTAAAGCAGCGCTTCTTCGCCGAACAGGCGGAAGATCTGATCGCCGTCGCCCGCGCACTGGCGCGAAGCTTCGCCGACGGAGGCCGTCTGTTCACGATGGGAAATGGCGGATCGCACGCCGACGCCTCGCATGTCGCGGTCGAATTCCAGCATCCGGTCACCGCCGGTCGCCCCTCCCTGCCCGCCTTCGACCTCGCTGCGGATGTCACGCTGCTGACCGCGCTCGGCAATGACCTGGGTTTCCGCAATACCTACGTCCGCCCTCTGATCGCGCACGCCCGCCCCGGCGACGCCCTGATCGGACTCTCCACCAGCGGCAATTCCGAAAACCTGATGGCGGCCTTCGCCACGGCTCGTGAGATCGGCCTGACCACGATCGGTTTTGCCGGCATGCAGGGCGGCGAGATGCAAGCCAGCGGTTTGCTGGATCATTGTCTGGTGGTCCCAACCGACAGCATTCATCGCATCCAGGAAGTCCACGTCGCCTGCTATCACATCCTCTGGGACCTGACCCACACCCTGCTGGCGGATACGCGCGGCGGTTTGTGAGCCCGGGCATACCGCAAACGACCATGAAACTCGTTGACGAATTTCGCGATCCGGACAAAGCCCAGGCCCTGGCCACACACATCCGGGAAGTCCTGCCAAAGGTGATGGCCGATCGCCGGCGCACGCTGCAGATCATGGAGTTCTGCGGCGGCCACACCCACACAATCTTTAAATTCGGCCTCGAAGAACTGTTGCCCGAAGGCATCGAACTGGTTCACGGCCCAGGTTGCCCGGTGTGTGTGCTGCCAATGGGACGCATCGACGACGCCATCGCCATCGCCCACCAGCCGAACGTGATCTTCACCACTTTCGGCGATGCAATGCGCGTACCCGGTTCCCGGCAGAGTCTGCTTCAGGCCAAAGCCGACGGGGCCGACATCCGCATGGTGTATTCGCCCACGGACGCGCTCGCGCTCGCCCGGCAACACCCTGAAAAGCGGGTCGTGTTCTTCGCGCTGGGATTTGAAACCACCATGCCCAGCACCGCGCTGACCGTGCTTCAAGCGGAAAAGGAAGGCCTTGGCAACTTCAGCCTGTTTTGCAATCACATCACCACCGTTCCGACCATCAAGGCCGTACTGGACTCCCCGGCGATGCAGATCGACGGCTTCATCGCCCCCGGGCACGTCAGCATGGTGGTCGGCGAACAACCGTTCCAGTTCGTCGCCGGGCACTACAACAAGCCGATCGTGATCGCCGGATTCGAACCGCTGGACATCCTTCAGGCCCTGTCCATGTTGATCGATCAGTTCGCCGAAAGCCGATGCGAGGTGGCGAACCAATACACCCGCGTGGCCCCGCCGGAAGGCAATCCGGCAGGACTCGCCGCCATCCACAAGGTGTTCGAGCTGCGTGAATTCTTCGAATGGCGCGGGCTCGGGTCGATCGATCATTCCGGCGTGAAGATGCGCCCCGCGTTCGCGCAATTCGACGCTGAATGCATTTTCGATGTGCCCAATGTCCGAATCGCCGACCCAAAATCCGCGCAATGCGGCGAGGTCGTCAAAGGCGTCATCAAGCCTTGGGAGTGCAAGGTATTCGGCAAGGCCTGCACACCCCAGACCCCGGTGGGTGCGCTGATGGTGTCTTCCGAAGGGGCTTGTGCGGCGTATTACAACTACGGCAAACACATCCCCCGCGTGGATGCGCTGCGCTTCGATGCGACCGAATGACGGCAACGCGCCCGCATATGCAAACGAATTCAAAAGCAATGTGATTTGTAAAGACACATAGATAACACATTGTTTATTAAACATAATTTAAGAGCGCAAAACATGGCGATCCGATTCAACGACCCGATCATCACCCTCGCCCACGGTGCCGGTGGCAAGGCCATGCGCGACCTGGTCGAAGGTCTGATCCTTCCCTACTTCGACAACGAACTGCTGGCCCCGCTGGAAGACCAGGCACGGGTCCCGCTGGGGGAACTGACGGCCCTTGGCGACCGGCTCGCCATGACCACGGACTCTTTCGTGGTCGATCCGCTCGAATTCCCGGGCGGCGACATCGGCACCCTGGCCATCAACGGCACCGTCAACGACCTGGCGATGTCCGGTGCGATTCCGCGTTACCTGACCTGCGGACTGATCATCGAGGAAGGCCTTGAGGTCGGTCTCCTCAAACGCATTCTCGGCAGTATGAAACAGGCCGCCGCCAAGGCCGGAGTCGCCATCGTCAGCGGCGACACCAAGGTGGTACAGCGCGGTGGTGCGGACAAGCTGTTCATCAACACCGCCGGAATCGGCGTGATTCCCGCCGACGCCGACATCCGCGCCAGTCGCGCTCAGGTCGGCGATGTCGTGATCGTCAACGGCGTGCTCGGCGATCACGGTGCGGCGGTGCTCAACGCACGCGGCGATCTCGCCCTGGATGTCGAACTCCGGAGCGACTGCCAGCCGCTCAACCGGCAGGTTCAGGCGTTGCGCGCCGCCTGCCCCGATGTGCATTGCCTGCGCGATGCAACCCGGGGTGGCGTCGCCACGGTACTCAACGAATTCGCGGAAAGCGCTCAGGTCGCCATTCGGCTGAACGAACGCGACATCCCGGTGCGGGACACGGTGCGGGGCGTCTGCGAGATCCTCGGCCTGGATGCGCTTTATCTCGCCAACGAAGGCCGTCTGGTCGCCATCCTCCCCGCCGAATACGTCCAGGCCACCCTTTCTGCGCTCCATGCCTGTGGCGACGAGGCCCATGTCATCGGTGAAGTCATTCCGTCCCCGGCAGGCCGGGTACTGATGAAAACGGTGTTTGGCAGCGAACGGATCGTCGATCGGCTGGTCGGCGAACAACTCCCGCGCATCTGCTGATTCACACCAGATTTGCGGTCGCGCGGCGACTTATCATCCCCCTGCGCCCTCATTCATTGAGGAATATCGATAGGTCGAATCGAAACTATCGCTTATTCATCACGCAATCACTTCACCATCATTGCGCCATCGAATTTGCAACTCGAAGGCCAACGCAATGCGCGTCTTCAATGAAATCCATTTCAAACATGTACGCGGCGACCTGTTCGGCGGCGTCACCGCCGCCATCATCGCCCTGCCGATGGCGCTCGCGTTTGGCGTCGCGTCGGGAGCCGGACCGGCGGCCGGACTCTACGGCGCGGTCCTGGTCGGGTTGTTTGCCGCCCTGTTCGGTGCCACACCGACTCTGATTTCCGAACCGACCGGCCCGATGACCGTGGTCATGACCGCCGTCATCGCCCAATTGCTGGCGGCCAACCCGGAACAGGGCATGGCCATGGCCTTCACGGTCGTGATGATGGCCGGGTTGTTCCAGATGCTGTTCGGCGCGCTCAAGCTGGGGCGCTACGTGACCATGATGCCGTACACCGTGGTTTCCGGCTTTATGACCGGGATCGGCGTGATTCTGATCGTGCTCCAGCTCGGGCCCTTCCTCGGGCACGCGACCCCATCCGGCGGCGTCCTCGGCACACTGCAATCGTTACCGACCCTGCTCGCGACGATCGAACCCTACGAAACCGCGCTCGCGCTGCTCACCTTCATCCTGATCCTGTATTTCCCGGCGCGACTGCGCCATGTCGTGCCGCCCCAGCTGGTGGCTCTGGTAATTGGATCGATAATCTCGATCCTGCTGCTCGGCGACAGCGACATCCGCCGTATCGGGGAAATTCCCACCGGGCTGCCGGCCTTCCAGATGCCGGTGTTCAACGTCGATCATTGGCAGATGATGTTGGTCGACGCGGCCGTGCTTGCGGCGCTGGGCAGCATCGACGCCCTGCTCACCTCGGTGATTGCGGAAAACATGACCCGCAAGGAAACCGATTCCGACAAGGAACTCATCGGTCAGGGCATGGGCAACCTCGCCGCCGGGCTGTTCGGCGGCATTCCCGGCGCGGGCGCGACCATGGGCACGGTGGTCAATATTCAGGCAGGGGGACGAACCGCCCTGTCCGGGCTCACCCGCGCCGGTATCCTGATGATCGTGGTCCTCTGGGCGGGTTCCCTGACCGCTCACATCCCGCTCGCGGTGCTGGCCGGGATCGCGATCAAGGTGGGCATGGACATCATCGACTGGTCGTTCCTCAAGCGCGCCCATCGGGTATCGATGAAAACTGCCTGGATCATGTACGGCGTGATCGGCCTGACTGTATTCGTGGACCTGATCGCCGCCGTCGCCATCGGCCTGTTCATCGCCAACGTGCTCACCATCGACCGCATGGTGCGCGTGCAGAGCAAGGCGGTGCGTGCGATCAGCAACATTACCCCCGATGTCTCGCTCACCGAGACCGAGCAGGACTTGCTGAGTCGCGCCCGGGGTCGGGTACTGATCTTTCGTCTGGACGGCCCGATGATCTTCGGGATGGCCAAGGCGATCTCCCGGCAATACGCGGTCCTCGATGAGCATCAGGTCCTGATCATCGACCTGACCGACGTGCCGACGCTCGGCGTTTCCACCTCCTTGGTGCTGGAAAAGCTGATTCTCGACAACCGCCGTCCGGTGTTCATCGTGGGTGCGACGGGTGACGTGCGCGATCGCCTCAACAAGCTCGGCGTACTCGCCAGTCTCCCTGCGGAACACATCGTCGAATCCCGCCAGACTGCCCTGGAGCTGGCATCCACGCTGCTCGATGCCAACCCGAGCGGCCGACCTTCGAATCACTCCATGGCGACGGTGTGACATCGGCCATGACATCAATTCAATCAATGAATTACGACGGACTCATCGTGTATAGAGCCGACTCTATCGCGGCGTCGATCAATTGCAATTTCCGCTTCGAGCCCGCACTGCCTAACCTGCCTGCGTCGATCGTGCCGGCGGTCATCACTACGCGCCCGCCGATCGCTTCTCAGCCAGACCAGGTCAGGAGTCGAATCGATGCAAGCCGTGTTGAAACAAGTGCCGAACCAAGCCCATGCCCAGACTCGCAACCGCGTCGTTGCGCAGATCGAGAAATGCCTGCGCCAGGGGTGCGTGATCCGCATCGAGCACACCGCCACTCTGGCACCGCGCTTCAGCCCCTGGGAGACCTGGGGCAAGCCGAACTGCTACAACGGCGACAGCCAGCAGATCTTCGATCAGATCGCGGCCTGCCAAACCGCACATCGGGATCATCACATCCGACTCTCGATCGAGGATTACAGCTGCCACAGCCGCTTCGCCTTCGTGGTGCACCAAGCGCTCGCTGCGGCCGCCTGAAACATCTTTCGGGTTTGACCGGGCGTATTCCCGGGGGTCCGGCCCACCGCATCATCGATCCGGCTGGCGGGCTGGCCCCATGATCAAACTCCGCACCTATGTCTACATCGACGCGCTGCAACCGCAGCTCGCGTCCTACATCGCCACCGCATCGCAAGGCTTTCTGCCGGTCCCCGGGGACGCCCTGCTCTGGGTCGAAGTCGCCCCCGGCATGGCCGTACACCGCCTTACCGACATGGCGTTGAAGGCCACCCGTGTGCACCTCGCCCAGCAAGTCGTCGAACGCGCCTATGGATCGATGGTCATCCACCAACGCGATCAGAGCGACGTGGTTGAGGCCGGTCGCGTGATCCTCAACCATCTCGGTGCGGGACCCCAGGATCGCGAAACCTGCCGCATCGCCTGGCACGAAACCATTCGTGGCATGACCCCCGATCACTGCGTACTGATCAACCGTCAGGACCGACGCGGCTCGATGATCCTGCCCGGGCAAAGCATGTTCATCCTTGAAACCGAACCGGCCGGCTACATCACCTACGCCGCCAACCAGGCCGAGAAAGCCGCCAACATCACCATCATCGAGGTGCGCGCCGTCGGCGCCTTCGGTCGCCTGATCATCGCGGGTCGCGAAGGCGACGTGGATGAAGCCGCCGCCGCCGCGATCGCCGCCGTGCAAAACCCGTCCTGGACGTGACATGCACCGTAACGAACTCCTCAGCCTGCTGGATCGTCACCAGACCCGCTTCATGGATGAATCGGCCTTCGTGCGTAAGGCGCAGGACTACGTGCGCATCAACGAAAACTGCTTCTACCGCGAACTCTGGCCCGGCCACGTCACCGGCTCCGCCTGGGTCGTGAACCCGAGCCGGGATCACGTTCTGCTGCTGCACCACCGCAAACATGACCAATGGTTCCAGCCCGGCGGCCACGCCGACGGCGACCATGACATCCTGCGCGTCGCGCTGCGCGAAACCTCCGAAGAAACCGGCCTCGACCCCGAACACATCCAGCTTGTCGATAACCGGATATTCGATGTCGATATCCACGCTATTCCGGCGACCCCGCACGAAGGCAAGCTCGAACCCGCTCACCAGCACATCGACATCCGCTTCCTGCTCGAAATCGACGACGCCATCCCCATCCCCGGTAACGACGAATCCCACCAGGTACTCTGGGTCCCGCTGAATCGGGCCAGCACCTTCAACAACAACCGTTCGACCTACCGTATGGTCGAAAAGACCCGGCGACTGAGACATTGGCGGGCGGCCTGATCCTCCGGCGCCCGATTTGGCGTCAACGGGTGCGACCCATCCGGCAGTACCTGCCGAAAGGCGAAAGCATGGCCGGGCTGACCCAACAGCGCTGCAACGCCATCGCCGACAAATTCAACCGCCGACCCCGCAAAAGACTCGGCTACCGCACCCCGGAGGAATGCTTTTATGGAAATTAATTACTGTCGCAGTTCAAACTTGAAACTAAGCTTTAAGACCTTGATGATTGAGCGATCATTGGAGCTTGTGAATCCCATGTCCTTGAGGAAATCGATACCAAAGGCATCTGGTACAGCTGCTTTCTGTATTGCATCCAGGATTGAATGAAGATTTTTTACCGAAGGCATTCTTGGGACATCTGTATCCATGATGAAACCTCTTAAGTATGCTTTTGAAACCTAACGCCAAGAATATGGAGCGGCTCGCCGCGCAGCGGTGAGGCGTCCCAGCTGCCCAAATGGGCAGCGACATGATTCACTTGTTATGTTTTTCATTCGTAGTGCGTCCAGAGCCGCAGTACTTTCACGACCTGCTCGGATTCCAAGACCTGGTAAACGATTCTGTGCTGGATGTTGATGCGCCTCGAATATGCTCCCAAAAGATCTCCAACCAGCTTTTCGTAGGGTGGCGGATTTTGGTATGGGTTTTGTTCGATAACCCGCAGTAGCTCTTGGGCCTTTTTCTTCAGGCCTGATGAGGCAAGTTTTTTCGCATCTTTCTGTGCCTGTTTTGTGTAGACGAGCTTCCAACTCACCAATCAAGTTCCTCGGAACATTCAGAAACAGGCGTATTCATACCTTCCTTAATTGATTCAGCCATTCCTGGGACTGACATCAAGTGCAAGGTTTCAGAAATGGCGTTCCAATCCGCTTCGGAAAGAAGAACAGCATTTCCTCTTTTTCCAGTTATAACAATAGGTTGGTGAGTTTCTGCGGTTTCATCAATCAAGCTGTAGAGCTTTGATCGTGCTTCAGTGGCGTTGAGTATGGTCATGATTTTGCCCTCCTTAGCAAAGCGTACGACATGGCGTACGCTTTTTCAAACATAACGCCAGCCGTAACGGGCGCGCAGCTTGCTGCGCGTCCCAGTGAGCAACGCGAACGAGTTGACGGCCTTGTTAGGGCTTGCTTTTGACTGCACATATGCCACCATTTCTCCATGGCACCCCGAATTGTTGTTGATACAAGCGTCTTCACTGCTGCCCTCATTGGGGTGGCTGGGCCAAACCGCGAAATTCTGCGGCGATGCCTCAAGCGCCAATACCAGCCTTTGTTGGGCAATGCGCTTTTTGCCGAATATGAGGATGTTTCAGCAAGACCACACATTTTGGACAAGTGCCCTGTTTCCGCCGATGACATCCAGGCGCTGCTGGAGGCATTTTGTTCCGTTTCCGAATGGGTACCGATCTATTACTTGTGGCGCCCAAACCTGGCCGACGAAGCGGATAACCATCTTTTGGAACTTGCTGCAGCCGGCAATGCGCAGTGGATTGTGACCAACAACGTTCGAGACTTTAAACGTGCGGAATTGCGTTTTCCGGAAATTCGAATTTTGACCCCGGAACAAATTCTGGAGATAAGTTGATATGGCTACTCTGACTGTACGGTTACCCGATGACAAGCATATGCGCTTGAAAGCGTTGGCAAAGCGCAAGCACATTAGCATTAACAAGCTTATGGAAGAACTTTCGACGCAAGCCATCGCCGAATTCGATGCTGAGACTCGTTTTCGAGCAATGGCTGCTAGAGGTAATGTTGACGAAGGCTTGGCCATTCTGGATAAGATTGACAGTTCTTTCTCGCCTTAGTTTCAAGTTTGAACCGCGACAGTAATTAATTTTCATAAAAGCATTCCTCCGGGGTGCGGTAGCCGAGTCGCTTGCGGGGTCGGCGGTTGAGTTTGTCAGCGATGGCGTTGCAGCGCTGTTGGGTCAGCCCGGCCATGCTTTCGCCTTTCGGCAGGTACTGCCGGATCAGGCCGTTGGTGTTCTCGTTGGTGCCGCGCTCCCAGGAGTGATGCGGGGTGGCGAAGTAGAAGCGCACCGGGGTGTGTCGCTCCAGGTGCGCGTAGCCATGGAACTCGGTGCCATTGTCGGCGGTGATCGTCCTGAACCGATTCGGGCAGCGCGCAATGAGCTTGGCGGTGCGGGGGGTTCTACCCCGTTTTCACGGACGGTTTGAAAAGGGATGAAAACTTCTGATCCTGTGCGGCGACTCTACGCCGCATCCTGGGGTTGTGAAATCGCTCGATGTAGTCGAACAGGTCGGCCCGCGCCTCGTTCCGAGTGCGGTAGCGTCGGTGGTGAACCCGCTCACGTTTGAGCACCCCGAAAAAGCCCTCGCAGGCCGCGTTGTCGCCGCAGTGACCGACGGCGCTCATGCTGCTGATCAACCCTTTCCCGGTAAGAAATCGCTGGTAATCCCCACTGGTGAATTGGCAGCCGCGATCCGAATGCAGGATTACGTCCTTGGGCTCCTGACGGTGCCAGACGGCCATCTCCACCGCGCGGATGACCATGTGCCGGTCCTGCCGGTGATGCATGGCCCAGCCGATGACGAGCTTGCTGAACAGATCAATCACCACGCACAGATACAGCTTGCCTTCGAGCGTGTTGATCTCGGTAATGTCGGTCACCCACTTGGTATCCGGTTCCCGCGCCGTGAAGTCCCTTTCCAAGCGATTGTCGATCCCTTCCGGACGCTGGCTGGAACCCCCGAATCGCCGATTCCGCTTGCGCGGCCAGCCTTGAATGCCATGGGCAGCCATCAGGCGGGCGATGCGGTTCGGACTGGCCGTTTCCCCTTCGGCTACCAGATCCTCGTGCATCCGTGGGGCGCCGATGATGCCGCCGCTGTCGTCGTGAATCTCGCGAATGCGCATCAGCAGACGCGCATTGTCCGATTCACGCGCACTCGGCGCACGGGCTTCCCAGGCGTAATACCCACTGGGTGACACGTGCAGGCAACAGCACATCAGGCGAACCGGGAAGTCACTGCGACAACGTTGAATCGTCTGGTACCTCAGAACGACCCTTTGGCGAAGAACGTTGCCGCTTCGCGTAAAAAATCCCGTTCCTTCTTCACCCTTGCGAGCTCCCGTTTCAGCCGGGCGATCTCTTCGTCGCGTGGGCTGCCGGACCCACCGAAGGCCTTACCCTTCGCCTCTTCGGCTTCTCGCTTCCAGCGGGTTAGCAGATTCGGATTGATCCCGATTTCCAGAGCCACCTGGCGGCAGCTGACGCCCGGCTGACGGGTCAACTCAATCGCTTCGCGCTTGAACTCCGCACTGAACTTTCTTCGCTTCGACATGAACACCTCCTCGGCACAGTGTGCCTCTTCTTGGATGTGTCCGTGTTAACGGGGGAGAACCCGAGAGGGAATCAATTTGGATTGGTTCACCGTATATTGATGTGAATAATTCCGGGACAGGGTTCATAGTGTTTTTATGCCAACGCCGCAATAACCGGCCCGACGCCAGGAGGGTCCGGCGCGCGTTGTTTGCGCGCAAAGTTAATTGATTTGTTAAGCATTTACCTATCATTGATGGAAATACTTATTGATAATGTTCCAAATGGTGACCGATTCACAATTTCTTCACCAGTTTCAATGCATTTAGTACACCATGATTTTACCTTAGATAAATAATTCTCGCGCTGCTCTTGTAAGAGACGGATTTCCTCATCTGTGAAAACAGATTCCGTTCCTGAAAAAACTTGGTCTGATTTTCGAAAAGGTTCCATCAACCCGAAAGATGACCACATGGTGATAAGTGACCACATCCTAGATATTAGCTCGATATCTTTGTCTAGTTCATTCCACTCCATTCTTGGAAGACTCTCGTTATGCGCGATAACTTTATTGCGATACCTCATGGCTTGAGAATTTTTGTTAGTGAATTGCCCTCGTACATGATGCATTTTTGCATTTATGAATTCGACCTCGGTCTCACCGCACAAGCCACTGTGAGATACATACCCAGAAACCATCTCCCAGTGCTTTCTTAGTGAGTTATCGCGTTGATCTTTGCTTACTAACTTCCCAAGGAGACAAAAAATAGTATAAGTTCCTCCCACAAGCCATTGCGCATAGAAAGCATGAGTTTTGAAAGGGTCGGTTTTGATATCTACATTTTGAAAGGCATAAATAGCAGCCCTCCACTCAATAAGCTCTAATACCAGCTCATCAATGCCTCTTGGGTATTCTCCATTTATAAATTCGTCACTATTGATCCATTCCTCTAAACTATTGACCTCTTTTTGCCAGTAATCTTTATCATCACCACGTGCCGATGCTAAATATCTCTTGTAATCATCCAAACGTCTATGAATATCCTCAGGATGGATATGCTTAGAAGTCACACTGACAGAATAATTTTTTGCATCATCTTCTGTAGCGAATTCCATTCCTCTATCTCTATTTATGCTTAACGCTAACGTAACCGGCGCGACGAAGGAGCGTCCGGCGCCGTAGGCGCGCAGTTGACGTTCTTGTTATAAATCATTTTCCATGTCGTCGGTTATTTGCTTCGATATTGATTCCATTTTTTTATTGAATGCCTCATTGAAGTGCTGTTCGGAATAGTTTGGCGGATTTGCCATGTCGCCGGCTAAGCTCGCACTGTGATTGTAGATAAAATCAAGGTAACTATTGAGTAGTTCAGGCCTTGTAGTGTTTCTGGATAGCTGCTTTTTTAGTGACGACTCAGTAAGCCCAGATTTGTATTTGTGATGTTTGTCATATTCCTTAACGAATTCTGCATGGGACCAACCCAGCCTCTTCATTTCTTTCAATATTCTGCTCTGCAGTTCAGTTCGGCCCATGTTGTCCCTATTTGTCCCGGCAGCTTCACCTATCGTTTCACTCGTCCCAGCGGGGACGATCTAATTTGACAGGAGAAGAAAGTGTCTAAGAAAACCCCTATGACGAAAAAAGCCGCTGCTCGTATCGAAAAAGCGAACGCGCCGAAGAACAATGGGCAAACACCCAAGGAATCGTTCGAGTCGCGTGCAAAGCGGGCAGCTCAAAAAAACTCGGATGCCAAGGAGAGCAATAATGCCTGACACATCTGAAATGACCGATGAAGAGTTGGATCTCTGGTCTGACATCAACAACCCAAACAATGAGGCTGACATGGATGACTGGGCTGATGCTCACAATCCAAACAACGACAGCTATCTTGGTGATTAAGAGCTAAACGTAACCAGGCGAGCATGCTCGCCTGGTTACTATTTACATTCGTTAGCATTTTTTTCGAAAGCGGCAAGGAACTCTTCCTCATTGTCTCTTAGATCACTTATGGAAAAATCATCTTGCGTCTTATCTAAAGCGCAAATGCAAATGCTTCTTTTCTTATTGTATTGAGAAGACCTGAGGGGCTTTCTATAAGAAGATACGCATGACTCCACAATTGCGTACTCTTCAGTGATTGGATATCGGCGCTCTTCAAGTAGCTTGTCAGCTGTGTAAAAACCGCCGACTCCGATGAATAGTGCGGTTGTCGCTGAAATTAGTGGCTTCCGATAGGTATATCCTGAGATTTCTTCCTTACAGTGACCGCAAATCACTTTTGCCTCAAGATTGAGTTCATTCTCCTTAAAGCATTTTGGACACTCTATACGCACCCACAAACCTCCAATGATTTATAACGCTCCGCATAACCCGACTGAGCCGCATTGCGGCGAAGGTCGGAGTTAATGCGGTTGTTAGGCGCACGTTTCACAGGCCACCCCAAATACGAAGGATCGGTAGCATTTCAGGTGAAAGAGATCTTATTTCGCGCTGCCAACTAATGTACTTTTGATTGAATGATTCGGAATTAACCCGACCGGCACTGGCTTCCATAATAGATCGCTGTATGTCTTGGCAAACTTCGAGAACCTTTGTTCCAGCAGATTTGTGGCCGAGAAAAAATAAGTCCGAAGAGATCGTAGAAAATTCTGGAATTTCTTTTCTTCGGGGGAAAACCATTTTTGTGTCTTCCCAGATAAAATCAATTTCAAGAATAATCTTCTTTGCTTGAAGCCTCAAATCTGCAAAGCGCTGATATCGAGCAACGATAACGCCTGCGTAGAGGCCGCTGATAATTCCAATAGGAACACTGAGTAAGAGACTGAGGATGGTTTCTTTTGACATTATCATCGAATTAAGTAATCAAAATTTAGCCTAACGCTTAGTAGACAGCCAAGTTCTACATAACCCGATAAAGAATCACGGCTTCGTAACCGCCAACCGACTGAATTCCCTTGAATTCTTCTTCAATCATCACGCCTGAGCTCCGTGTTATGCAGCCAATGGCTATCTTTATCGTGTTAGGACGCCATGCCTGCATTCGGTCAGCGCCTTGGCTGGCTCGCCTAATTATCGCGAAGTTGTTGTTATGACGACAGTTAGTCGTGGGGTCAACTCTTGTGCCAAACGTACAAAACACTGGGAAATCCGGCTACTGTATTTGAATACAGTACAAGCCTGCGTCAATGATCAAAGGGCGGCTTTTGGCCCAGGCTGTGTGAAAACGCTCTGCTAGAGTAGCCGGGAACCTGGGCGACCGTGGTGAGGGAGTGATGAAGCGTTTCATTGAGGGTGTCAACCGCGCCCAAAGCACCCTGTTCCCGGAACGTCTAGAAGACTTCGTTGGCGAGGATAACCCGGTCCGCGTGATCGAGGCATTCGTGGAGGCGCTGGACCTCCGCAAGCTGGGGTTTTCCGGCGTCGATCCGCACGCCACCGGGCGGCCGGCTTATCACCCGGCGGTGCTTCTCAAGCTGTACCTCTACGGCTACCTCAACCGCATTCACTCCAGCCGGCGGCTGGAGCGCGAAACGCAGCGCAACGTCGAGTTGATGTGGCTGATCGAGCGCCTGTCCCCGGACTTCAAAGACGATTGCCGATTTCCGCAAGGACCAGGGCAAGGCGCTGCGTGGAGTCTGTCGGGAATTCGTCGTGCTCTGCCGGCGTCTCGACTTGTTCGCGGAGGCCCTGGTGGCCATCGACGGCAGCAAGTTCAAGGCGGTCAACAACCGCGACCGAAACTTCACCCCGGCCAAGATGCAACGCCGCCTGGAGCAGATCGACCAGAGCATCGCGCGTTACCTGGGACAGCTCGACCGAGCCGACGACGAGGAACCGGTCGCTGCGGCGACCAGCGAACGGCTCAACGACAAGATCGCGGCGCTGCGTGAGGAGCTGGCGCAACTCAAAGTCCTCGTGTAATGCCCCCGTATATTGGTGCCACGGATAACTAGAGGTCGCCGGGTAGACTGCTCACGCAATGAGGAGAATCCGATGCGCAAATCCCGTTTCACTGAGAGCCAGATCGTCCGAATCCTGAAGGAGGTCGAGGGCGGTCGACAGGTCAAGGACGCGTGCCGAGAACACGGCATTTCCGAGGCGACTTACTACAACTGGAAATCGAAGTACGGTGGCATGGAGGCCTCCGACGTGGCACGTCTGAAGGAGTTGGAGCACGAGAACACGCGCCTCAAGCAGATGTACGCGAACCTGAGTCTCGAGCACGAAGTGCTCAAGGACATCGTCGCAAAAAAACTCTGACGCCAGCCGAGCGGCGCGTCCTGGTCGATTACGCCAAGGCCGAGCACGAGATCAGCGAGCGCGGCGCCTGTCGGGCGCTGAACCTGAGCCGCAGCAGCTACGGATACCAACCCGACAGGGAACGGGATCGACCGGTGATCGACGCGCTGCTCGCGCTGGCGGAAAGCAAACCGGCGTACGGCTTCAAGTTGATGTTCCTGACGTTGCGGCGCCAGGGCCATCACTGGAATCACAAGCGGGTGTATCGGATCTACCGGATGCTGAACCTCAATCTGCGACGCAAGCACAAGCGGCGCCTACCCGGACGAGATCCAGAGCCGCTGAGCGTGCCCGAGGACGTCAATCAGGCGTGGTCGGCGGACTTCATGAGCGATGCATTAATGGGTGGTCGTCGCTTCCGCACCTTCAACGTCGTCGATGACTTCAACCGTGAGGCACTGGCCATCGAAATCGACCTGAACCTGCCAGCGCGGCGAGTGGTGCGTGTGCTCGACCGCATCGCCGAAACCCGGGGCTATCCAGGGCAACTGCGCCTGGACAACGGGCCGGAATTTATCTCGATCTGCCTGGCCGACTGGGCCGAGCAACACGGTGTCCACCTCGAGTTCATCCAACCGGGCAAACCGACCCAGAACGCCCTGATCGAACGCTTCAATCGCACCTATCGAACCGAGGTGCTCGACATGTACCTGTTCGAACGTCTCTCGGAGGTCCGCGAACACACCGAAACCTGGCTTACCGAGTACAACCAGGAGCGGCCCCATCAGTCGCTCGATCACATGACCCCGGTCGATTACCGGGTCCACCACCACCCGGAAACCTCTAATTTAGGCTGGCACTAAAAGCGGGGGCTTTACACTCGAAGCTGAAATGAACGCGACACCGGACAAACAATTGTCGCTGACCGATCCGGATGCGCGTTCGATGAAGACACGCGGCAACGGCATCGTCGGTTACAACGTGCAAACGGCTGTCGATGCGAGCCACCACCTCATTGTCGCGCACGACGTGGTCAACACCGGCAGTGACCGTAGCCAACTCACCCGGATGGCCAAGCAGGCCCGGGTCGCGATGGGAACCGGGCAACTGACCGCCATCGCGGATCGCCGCTACTACAAGAGTGACGAAATCCTTGCCTGTGAGCAGGCTGGCATCACGGTGGCGTTACCCAAGCCCCAGACCTCCGACAAACGGCTGAAAGGCCTGTTCGGCCGGGATCGCTTCCACTACGAACCCGACCAGAACGCCTATCGCTGCGCCGCCGGCGAATGGCTGACCTGGCGTTTCCGGAACGTCGAGAGTGGGCGCACGCTCGACACCTATTGGAGCTCCGCGTGTCCGCATTGCCCGATCAAGGCGCGATGCACCACCGGTCCGCAGCGTCGCCTCAAGCGCTGGGTACATGAGGATGTCCTGGAAGCGGTGCAGGCGCGTCTCGATGCCCAGCCAGACACGATGCGGATCCGCCGCCAGACGGCGGAGCACCCCTTCGGCACGCTCAAGGCCTGGATGGGTGCGACCCATTTCCTCACCCGGACGCTGCCCAACGTGCGTACCGAGATGAGTCTCCACGTACTGGCCTACAACCTCAAACGGGTCCTCAATCTCCTGGGCCCGATCGCGCTGATACGGGCGATCCAAGCCTGAGAGGGCCTACCTTAAGGAGGAAAAGACCGATCGATTTCGCTCTTCAGGCAGGACAGCGGCGATACGACGGCACTCCGGCCAAAATTGCTCAAATCCACGCTACGGCCCATGCTGTCCCCATCGGCAGAACAAGGCGCTCTCCGGCGACCATCGGCGAGTGTTTTCACACGGCCTGGGCCGAATGGCGACATCCAGTGTAGACGTCCGATTCGGTCGGTCACGGTCATGTAGGCCTCGGTAGGCCAGGTATCCGCATTCGACTGCAGCCTGATCAGACAATCTCAGAGGATATATTCACATCAGACCGCCACGACTGAGCATCTCAAACGGCTTACACAGACGAACGCCGGCATCGCCGAAGCGACCTAAGCCTTCCGCTTTTTCGCCGTTGTTGACTGGCCGGTCCGACAATCCTTGAGGTGCTCGCGAAGTCGGGGCCAGAGTTCTTCCATTCGTTCGCTCATGCGCGGTTCGTTATCGAGCACGAACTGATGAAAGGCCTTCGCAACCAGGGAGAGTTCCTTGCCTTTGGGGTAGACCAGATACCACTGGCGCATGATCGGGAAGCCTTCGACATCCAGGATCGCCACCGGCCCGTCCGACCCTTCCAGGGTCAGCGTGTGCAGTGAGAGCACGGACAGTCCAAGCCCACCGACCACGGCATGCTTGATGGCCTCGTTACTGCCCAGCTCCATGCGTACCTTGGGTTTCAGGTCCGCCGCATCGAAGACGCGAAGCGTCGCGTCGCGGATGCCGGACCCGGGTTCACGCAGGATCAGCGGTTCCTCGGCAATGCGCGACAACGGGATGTTCTTCTCCCCGACCAGCGGGTGATTGCGCGGCGCCATGACCACCAGCGGGTTGGGTGCAAACGGAAAGGCTTCGACATCGAGTTGATCCATCGGGGCCTGTCCCATGATGTAGAGATCATCCTCATTGGCCTGGATGCGCTCGATGATGCGGTCCCGGTTGGAAACCTTGAGCGCCACGTCGATACCCGGAAACTGCTGACAGAACTCGCCGAGCACTTCGGGGGTGAAATACTTGGCGGTCGTGATCACCCCCAGGCGCAGGCGCCCGCGCTTGATGCCTTTGAGATCGGCAATGATCATTTCGAGGTTTGCCAGGTTTTCGAACAATTTGCGGCAGGCGTGATAAACCTCCATCCCCGCCTCGGTGGGCCGCACGTTGCGACCGACGTGTTCGAACAGCGGCAGACCGAGGGAATCGGCCAGTTTCTTGATCTGCATCGAGACCGTCGGCTGGGTCAGAAAAAGTTCTTCGGCGGCGCGGGTGAAGCTGCCCAGGCGAACGATCGCCTCGAATACCTGGAACTGACGCAGGGTGACGTGCCGGATGAGGAAGTCCGGCATGGCCGCCGGCGGGGTGTAGCTGGGTTCGCTGTAGGGGGGCATGGGATGGTCTCGTCGTATGCGGTCAGTCAGAAGTGAGACCCGGCGATGTCCTTTTCCGGTTCGCCACGGGGGTCATCCTGCCTGTTCCTGATCGGGGAAATACCTGCGGCTTTTGCCGATATTGGCCGCGATTTCGCGGAATTTTCCTGCGGGTCTCCCAGGGCGATTCATCGCTGACATCCGCACTCGGGGTTGCCGATGGCGCCAGGACGATCCACGACCGGAATGGCAAAAGCAATGCAGTCAGTCAGGCCAGACCCGACGTCGGGATCGAAATGGTTCGACCTGTTCTGGTGCCGGTTCCACCCTGCTTTCAGGCCGATGTGTTGGCTTGCTGGCTGGCGGCGCAGTCGGTTTCGCGGTTCGTTTCGTCGGTGCTTTTCGGGTCGGTTTGGCGGCAGACTTCGGGTCGGCTTTCTCTCCCGGGCTGGTCTCAAGCTCAGGGGTGCTTGGCGCCGGAGTCGTGATTGCGGCCACGGCGGTTTCGCCCCGGACGGCGGCCTTGGTACGGCGCATGGAGGCGATCAGTTTGCTGCCGGTTTGTGCTTTGCTGGTCATCGTTTCAGAACCTCTTTGATCAATGCTCGGATTTCAACGGCGGCGGCCCGGCCCCGACTGCCCAGATCGAGCACGCTACGGCCTTCGAGCACGGCGCTGCGGAACGTCATGCGGCGTCGAATCGCCGTGTCGGCGACAGGCAGGCTCATTTCGGATAAGGCCTCGCGCATCAATCTGGACAGATTGGTGCGCGGTTCCATCTGGTTGATGACCAATACCGCGCGCAGATCCGGGTTGCGACCGCGCGCCGCCGCCACCCTGCCTTCGATATGCACCGTCGCCCATAAATCCAGCGGCGATGGTTGTACCGGAATCAGCGCGAGTTCTGCGCGCTCCAGGGCGTGCGCAGTCTGCTCGGCATGCACCGAGGGCGGGCAGTCGATCACCAGATGCCCGTAGGTGCGACGGGCTGTCAGGATCGCGGACGGAAGGTCATCGACGGCATCCAGCACGGACACCGCGTCGGCGTTGTCCGAGAGCTCGCGCCATTGCAGCGAGGATCGCTGTGGATCGGCGTCGAGGATGACAGTCGGCGCGGTTTCATTGAGTGCCGAGGCCAGATTCACGCACAGCGTGGTCTTGCCTGCCCCGCCCTTGTTCCCAACCAGCGCGATGATCGCCATGAGGTCGCCTTCGATCAGCCTCGTGGGCTAACCCTTTCAGGCGGCTTCCGCGAGATGCGCCGGATATAGCGCATCAAGCTTGGCGGCAAATGCACGCTGCATGTCGCTGACGGTTTCGGCGTCCTCGTCAGCGTGAATGATGATGTTGACGTAATCCCGACCGAAACCCATGTCCGGGTAATAGCCGACGGCCTCGGAGAGATCGGCGGCGGCGTCGAGGAAATCGCGCAGACTGTCGAAGCTGTCGAAGCTGTAACGGCGTTCCAGACGCGCCGGGCGCTTACGTTCCTGCCATTCCGAATTCAACATGGTGTTATCTCCCGTTGCGTGCTCGTTCAGCGGCCAGCTCTCGTTGAGCGCGTCGCCGGTTTGCCTGCCCGCCGTTCACCCAACCGTTGGTGTCGGCGTCGCCGGTCAGGCGGTTCGATGGCTGACGGATCGGGGCGATGCCGCCGGCGTCCGGCGTCATGGCCTCGGGCGCGACGATCGGTCGATCGAGCTGCGCCAGCCACTGGGTCAGTTCCCTTGCGTGGGCCTGCTCTTCCTCGAGCAGGGTCTGGAAGAACATCCGATCGTCCGGGCTGCCGATGCGCGCACCGTGCGTGGCGGCGTCGTAATAGAGCTGCACCAGCTCCATTTCGAAGTCGTAGTCCGCCTGCAGCAGTGAGAGCAGATTCGGCCCCACCGCGGCGGGCCGCAGCTGGGATGCGTTCGGAGCCACCCCGAGGGCCAGCATGCGGGCAATGATCCGCTCCACATGCTGCATCTCCTCGAGGGACTCTTCCCGCAAGCGCCGTGCCGGTTCGTCCAGCCCCCAGGTCGCGACCAGTCGCGCCTGGGTGCTGTACATCTGCACCGCCGACAATTCGAGGCTGAGGGCGCGGCCCAGGTAGCCCAGAATTCGCGGGTCAGGGGGACTCATCGACATCGGATCGCTCTATCGATTCCAGACGTGGTTGTTCAGGCCGCAGCCTTGCTGTCGAAGTTGCCACCGGTCGGCAGGACCGGCTCAACCTCACGGTGCGGACGCGCGATGATGTGCGCCGCCACCAGACCGTCACCGACACGCTCGCAGGCGTCGGCACCGGCGCGGACCGCCGCGTTCACGGCGCCGGTTTCGCCACGCACCAGCACGGTCACGTAGCCGCCGCCGACGAACTCACGACCGATCAGGCGCACTTCCGCGGCCTTGGTCATGGCGTCAGCCGCTTCGATCGCGGGCACGAGGCCGCGGGTTTCAATCATGCCAAGGGCGATACCGTAGTTTTCAGAAGCCATCGTCTTAATCTCCGAATGGAAGGAATCGATAGGGCCCGGCGGTCATCCGCCGGACCTCAAAACGAGTCGGTTCAGGGCTTGGCCAGAACCGGCTCAACCTCACGGTGCGGACGCGCAATGATGTGCGCCGCCACCAGACCGTCACCGACGCGCTCGCAGGCATCGGCGCCCGCACGCACGGCGGCGTTCACCGCACCGGTTTCACCGCGGACCATGACGGTGACGTAACCGCCGCCGACGAATTCGCGGCTGATCAGGCGGACTTCCGCTGCCTTGGTCATGGCGTCGGCCGCCTCGATGGCGGGCACCAGCCCACGCGTCTCGATCATGCCAAGTGCGATACCGTAATTTTCAGTAGCCATCGTTGTGTCTCCTGCTGACTTTCAGTTGGTTGCCACTTTTCAAGCCGTTGCCGAAGCGGGATTCGCTTCGATCAGGGCCGATTCCTCTTCCCAGCGATCGATGATTCCGCCGATCGTCAGGTCGGTCAGGATGTCGAAGTCGCCGGTCGCAAAACGCGCCGCCGAACCGCTGACCATGAATACGTAATTGCCGGGGCGCGCGCCGACCGGGTCGACCGCCACCTGCTGCTTGCCCGCCGAGTTGCGCACCACGCGCAAGCCGATGTGCTTCAGGCCGGCGTGCCGGTTGGTCACCACCAGGGGCGATTCGACCTGCATGATTTCCATCAGGCGGCCTCCCCTTCCGCGGGTTTCGGCGGCCAGTAGTCGATGATGCCGACGATCGTCAGATCGCTCGGGTAGCCCTTGCTGCCGGCAGCTTCGCGGGCGGCGGAACTGCCCACACAGATGACCCAGTCGCCGGGCTTGGCGCCGACCGCGTCGACGGCGACCTGCAGGGTCGAGCCGTCGCGCACGACCTGGAGCAACTTGTGCTCCATCATCGCGATGCGGTTGGTGGAAACGAGCGGCCGTTCGACCTGACAGATTTTCATCAGTGACCTCCTCCCACCTGGGGGTTGACGGTGCAGCCCAGAACTTCGATTTCGGCGTTGTCCGACTTGCAGTCGCGCACCACCTGCATGACGTGCAGCAGGCCGCGCTCGAACTGATCCGAATAGCGGCTGGTGATCGCGTTGGTCACGCGTTCGCAGCGCTGGGCGGCACGCTCGCGCGCACCCGGCACGTTGCCGTGGTAGTCGAAGCGCACGACGATCGGCGCCGGCAGGCCGTGGCGGATATTCAGACCGGTGAAGATCTTGATGCCCACGTCCAGGTCCTGGGTGGCCTCCTCGACGGTGTCGAGGTAGGCGAAATACATCAGGTTGCGCAGCTGGATCTCCTCGAAGCCCACCCCCGCGCCGATGAAGCGCTCGGCGTGGCCGATGTCCGCGTAATGCTGGCCGTGGTAAGCGCGCACGTAGGCGATCTGCGAGAAGTTGTTCTCGAGCAGGCGCTCGATCAGACGGGCCATGCCTTCTGCGACACCCGGCGCGCTCTGGCGCACCGCATCGTGGATGTCGTGGCGGGCGCGATCGGCGTCCGACAGCGCGGAAGCGGTGTACAGCTCCAGCGCATCGATGTAGCGCTCCAGCGACAGTTCCCCATCGGCGACCGGCACGTGCACGCGAATCGCGTCGGTGTCGGTATCCAGGCCGATCAGCAGCAGGTCGATGGAGGCGCCGCAGCAGAAGCTGTTCTCGACCGCCTCGCGGAACCCGTTGAGCAGGTCGAGACCGGCACCCGCCGCCTTGGCGTCGTCGGAGCCGTGCGCCGCGCAGCCTTCGTGATGCGGGTCCACCGAGCTGAAGTGGTAGGACACCATCTTCAGGTAGCGGGTCGGCGCGTCGGCGGTGTTCGGACGGCCCTCGCGGAAGCGCGACAGCTCGACCTCCTGCCACTTCTGCAGGCTGTCCTCGATCGAGAACAACGCGCCGGCGTAGGACTTGCGGCGCACCGCGCGGTGCGGCAGACGCAGCACGTAACGGATCAGGTGCGCCAGGCGGCCATCCGCGCAGGGCGTGATGTCAAGGGTGTGGAAACCGCAGGTCTGCAGGAAGCCTTCAAAACTATCGGCGTCGACGGCGGCCAGCGGGTCCTGGGTGAAGAATTCGTCGCAGAAGCGGCGGTAGGTGTGGAACGTGCACCAAGCATACAGACGACGCATGTCGAGCTGGTCGATCCAGGCGTCGGCGAGGATCTCGGGGGGCAGTTCGAAACCGAACTCGCGGTGGGCGATGTCCTGCGCGCGACGTTCGAAGTCGGCCTCGTGCTGCAGCGCGGAGATTTCCTTCAGCACCGGCACGATGGTGTCGAACGCGTCCTTCACGCCGCGCTCGTATTCGTACAGGCGGGCATTCTCGGCGGCGCGGACCAGCGGGTTGGCCTGGCTGCTGCTCGAACCGGCACGGCGGGCGCGCATCGCACTCTGGGTCGCCGGGCGCGGGGTGGCCGGAGCCATCCCTTCACCGGTGACCCCGACCGCGCCGGGACGACGCAGCGGCGCGCGGCCGAAGCTGTCTCCCAGGTTGTGTCGTTGAGTGCGTTGCATGGTCGTGTCTCGTTATCCGTGTTCTGTGTCGTCTGTGGATACGTCGCTTAGCCGCGCGCACCGCCGGAGAAGGTGATCAGCGAGCCGCCCTCGTAGTTACCGCTGGCGCCGGTGACCTTGCTGACCGGCTGCGGAGTGGCTTCCGACCGGCCTTGCGCCATCGCGCTCGCCATCGGCTGCTGCGGACCACGACGGCTCGGGTTGCGAACCTGGGCAGACATGCCTTCGGTGCCGGTCACGCGGTCGCCACGATCCCAGTCATCGCCGGTGATCTTCAGACCCGCGCTGATGCCCTCGCCGGTGACGCGGGTCTTCACCCGACCGTCGACCATCGGCGCTTCAGCGGGGGCCGCCATCTCGGTGCGGCCCGGCTTGTTGCTGCCGAAGCGCATTTCCTCGGTACCGGTCACCTTGCCGCCGGCCATGCCGAACGGACCGGTGACGTGCTGGTTGCCCTCGTAGCTGGCACCGGTCACGCCGGACACCCTCTGCGGCGCTTCCGAGGCATGGGCCGGGCCGCCGACGCTGAACTGCGTCCAGGGCTGGCCGTTGAAGAGCGGCTGCGGGAAATCCGGTGCACCGATATCGGCGGCGGTCGCCGCGCAAGCACCGGCGGCCTGGTCGGCACCGACATACGGGGTACCGGTCACCGGTTCGCAGGCGCCCTTCTCGTCGCCGGTCATGACACCCCCGACGGAAGGCTGGATGCCGGTCATCACGGAGCCGAACATGCGCTTGGAACTTTCCATGCGGGCGGACGCGGCCTTGGCCTGGTCCGGCTCGCAGAACGCGCCGTACTGCTCGGCGCCCGCGTACGGGGTGCCGGTGACCGCCTTGCAGGTGCCCGGCTCGTCGCCGGTGACCTTGCCGCCGCGCCCGGTCATGGTGCCGGTCACGCGTTCGCCACTCAGCGTCGCGGATACACCGACCTTGCGGTCCTTCGGTTCCGGCTTGCTGTCGCAGAACGCGCCGAACTGCTCCTGGCCGATGTAATCGTCGCCGGTGACGTTGCGGCAGCTGCCCGCCTCGTCGCCGGTCATGTTCTGCTGGCGACCCACCATGGTCCCGGTCACGGAACCGCCGCGCAGCGTGGCGCTGGTGCCGACCTTGGCCGGGGCCTTGGGACGGTCCTTGGTGGTGTCGCGCTGCATGTACTGGGTGCCGGTGAGCTGGCGATCGGCGCCGACTTCCCCGCCGGTGACCTTGCCGGACGCGCCCTTGCCCTTGCGATCGACCAGGTTGCCGGTCACGGACTTGCCGCCGCGCGTTTCCGAGCCGGTGATCTTGGCCGGGCTCTTGCCCGGTTCCGTGCCACAGGCGGCCATCTGGCCGGCGCTCAGATATTCGGTGCCGGTCACGTTCTTGCAGGAACCGGGCTCGTCGCCGGTCACCTTCTTGCTGCGGCCGACCTTGTTGCCGGTCACGCCGTTGCCGCGCGAGGTCTTGCTCGTGCCCATGTCGCTGAACGACTTGGCCGGCTCGGCCTGACAGAAGTCACGGAACACGTCCGCGCCCATGTACTCGGTGCCGGTCACGGTGCGGCAGGTGCTGGCCTCGTCGCCGGTCATGCCGGACTTGCGACCCACCATGGTGCCGGTCACGGCCTGGCCGCGACTGGTCTCGGAGATACCCACCTTCCACGGCGCGTCGGTGGCAGCACCTTGCGCCGGGACCTGCCCGTTGTTGCGCGCCGGACGGGTGCGTCCGGTCGGAGCAGACTTCTTGAGGCCGGCGCCGCCACGCTGGCTTCGCTGCTCGCGCAACGCCTTGGCAAGCTCGCGACCGGTGAGGTTCGGGTTGCCGGCACGCGCCGTCTGCGCGGCGGACATGCCGCCCGCACCGAGCCCCGCCTTGCCGCGAGAGGATTGAGCCTGACGACGAGCCATGGACGCCGCCTTGCTTGGGTTCGTGATGGCCATGTTGCGGCCTCCTTTACCGGCGCGCACCTTGGCGCTGCCATTGCGACGGCTGCCGATCGCCGGCCTGCTCATCGGGGATTCGTTACCACGCGTTTCATCGCAGTTGCCCGCGCCGTTGCAGCCGCAGCCGCAATCACCGCCGGATTTGTCGTTCTTGCCAGCGCTCGCGCCGGCGGCCTTGCCCGCCGTCGATGGCGCCGCGACCGGCTTGTTGCGGCTGCCGTCATTGGTGCGATCGGAGCTGGTATCGGCCTTTTTGCCGCTGGTGGACATCGCCTTGCGGCGCGCCAGGGCCTTGGCGCGACTGCTGTTGGTCGCGACCGGCGCGCTGGTGGCGCGGCGCGGGGACGGAGAAGACACCGGCGCCGGCGCGCTGGCCGGGTTGCCAGCCTGGGCGCGAATGGCTGCCTGATCGACCGGCTTGGCCTTGCGCTGCATGGCTTCGCCGCGCGTGCGTTCCGACGCGGCGGACGTGTCCGCCTTCTTGCCGGCGCCCGAAAGGGCCTTGCGGCGTGCCAGTGCCAGTGCGCGTGTGCTCTGCTGTGTCATGTCTTCACCCGTAAGAAATTCGTTTAGCGCTCGTTATCTGTGGCGCATTAGCGAAGGTGTAGGAGCGGCTTCCGCCGCGATCGGCATCGATCTGGCGTCGTTCGCGGCTGAAGCCGCTTCTACATTTCGCCGTGCAACCGTTCAGGCGCGGATCAGCCGCGACCTTCGACGACGACGAAACACACACCCTGGCTCTGGGAGTAGTTGTCGTAGCCGATCAGGCGGACGTGGTCGCTGGGGTAAGCGCGATGGCAGGCATCGATCTCGGCCGCGACGACACCCATGTCCTGCTGGCCGAACATCGGCAGCTTCCACATCGTCCAGTAGTGGTCGGTGGCCTGGGACGGATGGGTGTGCTCGATGGCCGGGGTCAGGCCGTTGGCGATCAGATACGCGATCTGGTCGTAGACCTCGTCCTGCGTGAACTTGGGCAGAAAGCCGAAGGTCTCGAGGGTTTGAGCGGTCTGGTAATCACCCGTGGTGGAACCGGTATTCATGATGTTTTCCTCTTGATCGAGTCAGGCGCGCTCCGCGCTCGGAGCCCGCGCGTCTGAAAGTGCGATTACGGTGGGAGCTCAGCCGACGTCGAGCTTGTCGACGGTGTCGAACTCGAACTTGATCTCTTTCCAGGTTTCCAGCGCGATGGCCAGTTCCGGGCTGTGACGCGCGGCTTCCATGAGGATGTCGCGGGCCTCCTTCTCGATCTCGCGACCCTGGTTACGGGCCTTGACGGAGGCTTCCAGCGCGACGCGGTTGGCGGCGGCGCCGGCGGCGTTGCCCCACGGATGACCCTGGGTACCGCCACCGAACTGCAACATGGAGTCGTCACCGAAGATGGTGACCAGCGCCGGCATGTGCCAGACGTGGATGCCGCCGGACGCGACCGCGAACACACCCGGCAGGGAGCCCCAGTCCTGGTCGAAGAAGATGCCGCGGCTGCGGTCTTCCGGGACGAAGGACTCGCGCAGCTGATCGACGAAACCCAGCGTGGAGGCGCGGTCGCCTTCCAGCTTGCCGACCACGGTGCCGGTGTGGAGGTGATCACCACCGGACAGACGCAGGCACTTGGCCAGCACGCGGAAGTGGATGCCGTGCTTCGGGTGACGATCGATGACGGCGTGCATGGCGCGGTGGATGTGCAGCAGCATGCCGTTCTTGCGGCACCACTTGGCCAGGCCGGTGTTGGCGGTGAAACCGCCGGTCAGGAAGTCGTGCATGATGATCGGCGAGCCGACTTCCTTCGCGAATTCGGCTCGCTCGTACATGTCTTCCGGGGTCGCCGCGGTGACGTTCAGGTAGTGACCCTTCTTCTCACCGGTCTCCTGCTGCGCCTTCTGGATGGCCTCGCCGACGAACTCGAAACGGTCACGCCAGCGCATGAACGGCTGCGAGTTGACGTTCTCGTCGTCCTTGGTCATGTCCAGACCGCCGCGCAGGCACTCATAGACCGCACGACCGTAGTTCTTCGCGGACAGGCCGAGCTTCGGCTTGATCGTGGCACCGAGCATCGGGCGGCCGTACTTGGAGAGACGATCGCGCTCCAGCTGGATACCGGCCGGCGGACCGTTGCAGGTCTTGATGTAAGCGATCGGGAAGCGGATGTCTTCCAGACGCAGGTGGCGCAGGGCCTTGAAGCCGAACACGTTACCGACCAGCGAGGTCAGCACGTTCACGATCGAGCCTTCCTCGAACAGATCGATCGGGTAGGCGACGAACGCGTAGAACGACTCACTGTCGCCCGGCACGTCTTCGATGCGGTAGGCGCGGCCCTTGTAGTACTCCAGGTCGGTCAGGAGTTCCGACCACACGGTGGACCAGGTACCGGTCGAAGATTCCGCGGCCACGGCGGCCGCCACTTCTTCCTTCGGCACGCCCGGCTGCCCCGTGCACTTGAAGCACGCAAGCAGGTCGGTATCGAGCGGAACGTAGTCCGGAGTCCAGTACATGTCGCGGTATTCTTTAACGCCCGCGTCATACGCTTTAGATGCCATGATCAACTCCTGTTCGGTTGCTGGGGTTGGCGAATCAATCGGGTTCCCGTTGACGTGGCTGCAGATTAGGGGCGGCCTTTCGGGGTATCCAATCGATGTTCTCTTGGCATCTGATAGAGGGAAATCTATGTCTTATAAGTCCCTGTTTATGGATTCACCCTCCTCCATATAGATCATGATCTCGGCGTCGAAACCTCGGCATTGACGACGACAAACATGTTTAATTATCAATAACTTAATATGTTTTCATGAAGTCGAAACACATAATTGGACGCACCTGATGAACGGGGTGAAAAGTCCCCGGTGGGGTGATCCGTCGATGCCCGTATCGGTCGCCTGACTCCCCGCTTCCACGCACCTCATCCATGGACGCCCTCACAATTTCATCTCTAAGGCTGATGAAATTTTTTCCAACTGGGGAATTGGACTTTTACCGAATCCACCCCATCCGGAAAAACACCGCGATGTGGATCGCTCTCCGACTTCGATTGCCGCCGCTGCCGATTCAGGGACGTAGGATGTGGTGAACGAAGTGAACCGCATCGATCGAGGATCGAACGCCCCCGCGACCGATGCGGTTCACTTCGTTCACCACATCCTACGAGCTATGACTGCTCAAATTTTTCCGAACCGGGATATCCGACTTTTACGGAAACCACCCCATCCGGAAAAACATCGCGATGTGGATCGCTCTCCCACTTCGTTCACCACATCCTACGAGCTGGCGAGCTTGGCCGGAGGTCGGTGGCCGCGATGGTTCGCCCTGGCGTCACGCGGACCCAACCCAGATCCGGCAACAACGGAAGAAGCCATATCTGTGCAAACCGCCTGTTTGGGTGTATATGCTGTGTTTGGAAATAACGTTTTCGGTAGCCGTTGACAGCGCCGCGAGATCATGCCGCCGGGTGTGATGCGCGCCAGTCACTGATGTCATGCTTTTGGCCATCGGGCTGTCAGTTTGGCCGTCATTCATCGTTGCGGGAGTCGACCGACATGCACCATTTCCTCGCTAAGCTGACTCGTACGATCCGGGTGGATTCCCGTCGCGGTGCGGTTCCCAGCCTGTTCCTGATGGCCCTGACGCTCGGCGCGATCGGTATGGTAGCGCCGCGTCCGGCAAGCGCGGTGATCATCAGTGCGTCACTGGCGACATATTCGGATGCCGGGTTCACGACCCCCGCAACGTCCTTCATGAACGCGGACACGCTTTATGTGCAGGGGTCTGTGTCCCTGTCGCTGGAGCCCGGCGAGACCGACGCAGTCATCACCTTCGTCCCGCTGATCGGCATCGTGCTGATGCCAGACGCCAGCACCCCGATCACGCTGTGGAATTTTGGCCCGACCGCCGAGGGCAACGATCGCCACGTCGCGATCCAACCGGGTTTTGGTGCGCCGCTCGGGAGTTCGAGCTATCCGGACGCGCACTTCGACATCAATACCGCGCTGGATGCGCCAGGTTTGTATCACCTCGCACTGACCTTCGATGTGCTCTACGACTACACCGACGGCGGCGGTTCCCATTCCACCTCTCAACAGATCGTCGCGTTCACCGACGACTTCACCATCACCGGGACTGGCGTACCGGAACCGGACACCTTCGCGGCGATGCTCGCCGGCTTGCTGGCGTGGCGGCGTCGCGCGGCGACGGCCTGACCGTTTCGTTTCGAGGCGTATGAGCGCATCGCCGGGCAGCGAGGACGGACGTCAACCGTGGGGCGCCAGCCCCGCGAGATGGTGTTCGACATCCGGCGCCTCACATGCCGGGTCTCGGATGTATTGCAGACCGCAAGATTCGCCGCAGGTGATGTGCGCGGCGAGCCGCATCGCTGGGCGTCCCGACCGGCGGCCACGCTTCGGACTCTCGGGGGCGCCAATTCCCGGATCTGAGCGATTCCGGTAAACCACGATCGATGCGGTTCGTTCCTCACCGCACCCTACGTACCCCCCTCAAAGTAGAATGTGGTGGACGCGGTGAACCGCATCCTACGTCGCTTCGATGACGCTAAGGCGGGTTGGTCGCGGTTCATGGGTGTTGATTCGCGTTCATTCGCGGACGGCTCTGGCTGTTGGTGTTCCCGCTAGCGAGGTAGGGCGGAACCCGAAGGGCTTCCGCCGCCGGCGGGGATATGGCGGAAGCCCTTCGGGTTCCGCCCTACGTCTCGATCCGCCGGAAGCGGAAATGGCGTGGGGCTCCCGGGGCGGGGTCCTAACCCTTGCCGCCCTGCCGCCGCTTTTCAATATCGCTGTCCCGCCATTCCGCGAAGAACCTTGGAAATTTCGGTATCTCCGACCGTTGGATACATGGAGCCTGCCCATGGACAAGCGCATTCTCGACACCATCACCCGCATCTACGCGATGCCGGGCGAGGACCGGAAGACCTGGGTCCGGGCACTCGACGAGATCAACCTCCTCATGGATGGCGACGCCGCCGCCCTGCTGGTGATCAACCGTGACGATGCGGTGATGGACCGAATCGTCTATGCGGGCTTCCCGAAGCCGGTCATCGCAGCCGATCGCGGCGGCGAGGAAATCACCGCGAACGACGACATCCGATTCACTTATCGCCACCGGATGACACCGGGCGTCGCCGCCAACGACATCGAGTTCGTGCCGACGCTGGCGAAGTACGACGAATCGCCGACGATCCAGTTCCAGCGCGAATACGCGGGCGTTCATCGCTGCGTCGTCGCGAAGATCAGCCGCCACGGCTTATGGATCGACAAGGTTCGCACGCAACGCAAGAGCGTGTTTCGCAAGACCCGGACCCGCTCGCAAGTCGAACTGCTCAGGTTGGCGAGCAAGGCCTCTCCACCGCTGAAGCGTGCTGATTGATTCGCCCACGAACTCCGAGGACGGACATCTCTGTGACCGTTACCTACGGTGCGGGTGGTTATCCGCCGCTGAACTTCACCGGGCGAGTGACCTGGATGTCGGAGATGAACACCACGCCCGAGTGGGTGTCGTAGAACGGTGCGAAGCCGAGCAGGATGTCGTTGACCATCTTCTCGGGCACGGCGGCGATGATCATGATCAGCACGTCGTCCTCGTTGAACATGACGTGCCCTTCATGAAAGCCGTGACTGCCCTTGCCGGACAGGTTGTTGAAGATCGTGTAGCCCTTCACCCCGGCGCGATCGAGCAGGTCGGTGGCAAAGGCCTGGTGTTCACCGCTGAGGATGATCTCCAGCTTTTTCAGGGGACTGAATTTCAGGTTTTTCATGCGGTGCAAAGCCTCAGGGACAAGTCGGAATCGGTGAATTCGCCGTGCGGCTGGCGGCGCCAGCCGCCGTCTTCCTCGTACAGGCAGACCGTGGCGGTCTCGGGGTCGATCACCAGCAAACGGACCCAGCCGTTGCGGACCAGTTTCTTGACCGAGGCGACGTTTTCGATCGCCGCACGGGCGTGTTCGAACGGGGCTTCGATTACGGTGATCAGGCGCATCGGCTCGTGGAACGGGCGGCCGTTCTCGAGCACGGTCTGCGCCGGAAGACCGGTGCGCAGGTCGCTGAGGTTGCCGGTCATCACCCCGAAGCGGCCGGCGACGTTGTGGTAGACCTTGGAGCCGCTGCCGAAGCGCTCGTTGTCGACCGCCGAGAAGTAGTACTGCATATTGATCCACTGCCCGACCACCAGCGGACCGGTGAGGATGTTCTCGAGCAGGCGACGTTTCGGATCGACGCGGTAGTCGTAGGAATGCAGGAAGGCGCGGCCATCCAGGCCCATATCGCGGGTCAGGTCGCGACGTCCGACGATGAAGTAGGCGTTGCGCGACAGACCCCACTCCGGACGCACCTGGGACCAGTCCATGGCGTTGCGACGGGCGATCCGGAACGCCGCCGCCGGGTCCACGCTGGCGGTCTCGCCCGCCCCGCCGCCTTGCAGACTGGGCAGCCGCTCCTGCGCGCACAGCCGCGCCGCGGAGGTCAGACCGGTACGCAGGCGATCGAGATAGACGAGGTGAGAGGTCGGCAGCAGTTCCAGGTCGTGCAGGGTGACCTCGTCGGTCGTGGTGTTGTGCATCGCGGGCAGGAACCAGCTGTCCTCGGGGATCACGATGCCCTTCTCGGCGAGGCGACGACGCACCGCCGGCTTGTTGGCCATCTGCGCCAGCACCCGTGCGTTGACGAGGCCGTGATTGCCGCCGCAGGCGCCACAATCGAGGGCGCTCTCGTAGGGGTTGTTCTCGGAACAGCTGCCATGACCGACCAGCAGCACGAAGCGCGAGAAATCCCTGGTCAGACCGATCGAACTCAGCGCCTGGCTGACGAAGCCGACCTGTTCGTCGGTGCTGAAACCGATGCGGCCGAGTTCCTCCATCTGCCGGTTCATGAAGGCGGCGTTGATCCGGTAGTTGTCGCGCAGGCGATCGATGAACCGCACCGCCCTGGCGGTGCTGACCCCGAGCGCGCCGATCACCTCCGCAGCCAGTTCGGCATGGCCCAGCGCCGCCTCGCGCAGTGCTCGCACCAGGCTGTCGTTGACGTCCTCGGGCTCCATGCCGAGCTCCTGCTCGGCGGCCTCGACGATGATCGCGCGCTGCACCGCGCGCAGGATCGAATCGGCCTGTTCACGGCTTAACTTGTCGAGCAGCAGATGCGTGCCGGACTTCTGCGCATGCAACTGCCCGCGCCAGGGGTTGTAGAGTTGCGGCGCGACCGTCTTGCCGATCATGTCGAGACCGAACAGCAGACCGATGGCCTCGACCGTCACGAACGGCGACAGCACCGACTCCTTGAGCTTGTGCATCGCATGGCCGAGCGAGGTCACCGCCGGCTGTTCGGTGCGCACCGCCGAGGACATCTCCAGGACCACGTTCTTCGGCGTCAGCAGCACCGGGCACAGGTGCGTCTCGCTGCCCTTGCCGAGTTCGATCAGGCTGACCGGCACCCCGAAGAAGCCGGCGATGCCGAAGGTCTGATAGTCGCCCACCGCTTCGAGGTGGCGGCGGATGCGTTCCGAACGCGTATCGATGCAGAACGCGGCCTGCACGAATGGGCGCTTCTCGCGCGGCGGCGCCGGCGCCAGCGACAGCCCGGTGAGCAGGGATTGCATGGCCCGATCCTCCATCGCGCGCAGCCAGATCATGCCCTCGGCCTGTTCGAACTCGGTGAGCGTGCCGAGCAACGCGCTGAGCGTGTCGCGATCCAGCGCATCCAACTCGGCGCCGACCTGCACCGCCAGCGCGTGCAACCGATCTCGCTGCGCGTGCGCCTCCACCTGTCGTTTGGCGCGGGTGTAATCGTCAAACAGCGCATCCACCGTGGCCGGACCACGGCCCTCCAGTGCGCTCTCAACGCGTTGCACCATGTCCGGCAGCACATCGCCGGTGTACAGCTCGTGACGCAGATAGACGAGCTTCGGCGCGTCCTCGATCAAGACTTGCAGATCGCCGCTCGTAGCCGGCAAGCCCGCGCCGATTCGCTTGTTCAACAGCCGCAGCGCGAGCGTGAGGCGCACCGCGAGCAGGTCCACCAGGTCACCCCGGTAGCGCTCCGACCAGTGATAATGGCGCGCGCTTGCACGCCAGCGGATGAAGCCGGCCCAGCCGTGCAGCTGCGCGATCTCGCGGGTGAAGTAGCCGATCCAGTTCTCCTCCGGCACCTGCAGACGCCGCATGATGTGATCGACCACCATTTCCGCGCTCAAGGCCTGTCCCGCCCGAGCCTCACTCGCTTCGATCTCGTCCAGCAATGCCCGCACCGGGCCGCCCGCGACGTTGCGCCAGGCGCGGAAGAAGCCGAGCTCGCGGTCGGGCATGACCCACACCGACTGCCCCTCGTCGAAGAAATCCAGGCAGGCACGGATCACAAGATCGTTAAGCTCAGCGGTGATGGTCGTGCCGCAAAGCGCGTCGATGGACTCATAGATCGGGCGATCGCCAAGCAGTCGATTGCGTAGATCCGGAATCAATGACGCCGCGTCCACCGGCGCGGCGTCCCGATCTGCATTGCCGGCGAGCGCCGCCAGCACGCCATTGACATCGGCAGCAACATCGGCGGCAACATCGGTGATGACGTCACGCCGCATGACCGGCGCGTCGATCCGGGTCAGCAGTGTCATCAACCAGTGCGGCAGATCGATGCCGACGAGCGGCGCGCGTGCGGCGACGAAACGTTCGATCTCGGCGCTCAGCGTCGCGCGATCCACCGCGTCGGCCTGGAGATAGTCCTGATACGTCCGCCTCGGCAGGAAGCCGCGCGCATGAAAAAGCTGCACGCCGCGCTCCACGGCCTCCGCAAACGGCAGGTGTTCGAGACCGTGCAAGGGGTTGTTGGCGATGAAGGAACGCATCGGCCAGAACAACGGCACCGGTTCACCGGCGACGTACACCATTGCGCGGATGCGCAGGTGTTGACCCTGGGTACGACTCATAGGAGCACTCCTGCCAGTTCAAGGCCCGCGCCAGCGAGGATCAGGTAACCAATGGCATAGGCCCTGGCACGCGCGCGGCTCATGTCCGCAACGGCCCGTTCACGACCTACTCCGACCACGATGCCTTGAAGCAGACGAATGCCGGACCAGCTCCAGAGCAACCAGACGAGCGCAACGACCGAGCCGATCACCAGCGGTGACAGGCCCATGTCGCCGCCGGCCACCGGACTGCTGATAGTCGCGAGGATGGTGAAGAAATTCGGGAACACGGGCGTCGCAACTGCGGCGAGTATCGCCATCACCAAAGCCAGGGCGTAGCGCGGTGCGACGCTTGCGAGACCGAGTTGCAGGCGGGTGTGCGCGGCGCCGAAATGGCGTTCGAGATCGCCGGTGAGCAAACTAAGCAGAACCAACGGCGCACTGAAGGCGAGCGCCTGCAAGGCGAGCTCGGCGGGCACTGCCCCCCCCAACCACACGAGGCTCCAGGCCGAAGTGGCGATGAATCCGATCCACAGGCCGACATCCCGCAAGGCGATTGCTCGATAGGCGTACAAAGCGGCGGTCACCAAGGCCCAGACACGGAACCAAGCTGGCGGCGGCAGCGCTGCCAGCGCGATCAGGCCGATGCCGAGCTGCGGCCAAATCAGCAGCAAGACGGCGCGTACCAGGGGCTGCCGCGTGCGCGCCGCGAGCTGGTTGAAGGCCATGCTCAGCGGGAACAGCGGCAGGAACAGCGCGGCCAGCAAATAGATGGCGGTAGACATATCAACTCCACCTCAGCAGCACGTTGAGTCGGCTTGCGCCCGCCTCGATCAGGCGCCCTGCCCCGCCGTACAGGTCGTTGATGAAGAACTCGCGGGAGATGACCCGGTAGAAACGACGCCGCAGGGCCTGGAACCACGCCCGATCCCGGATGCGTTGTTGCTCGGCGTAGTAGGTGAACAGCCAGCCGAGCACGATGAACGCGGTGACCACGGCAACCAGCACGTCGAACCAGATCAGATCGATGTCGGCGGCGGTCGAAATGCCGGCGCGGAAGACCGGGTCCGGATACAGGAACAGATCGAAACCGTGGCTGATCACGGTGTAACCGACCACCACGACCGTGAATGAGGTGAGGATCAGCGTGAACAGGCGCGCGAGGTTCTCGGTACGCATGCGATAGGTCGCGAAGATCAGCTGTGCGCCGGTGATCCAGCCAAAGAACAGCAGCACCACGGCACCCTGCTTGTGGAAAAACTCGGCCTCGACCAGATAGTGCGCGGCGAACAGGATCGCGCCCGGCACCAGCAGCGTGATCGCCGCCATCAGCAGCCAGGGGCGGCGCTGACGTTCCGGGCGGCGCTCGACCACGAAGGTGTAGAGGTCATCCTTGGGCACGCCGTCGTCCTTGCGCGCATCGCCGATGACGCCGCCCGCACCGAGGAACAGGGTCCCCTTGAACACCCCGTGCGCGATCAGGTGATAGACGGCCAGCGAGAACGCACCGACGCCGCATTCCATGATCATGAAGCCCATCTGGCCCATCGTGGAGTAACCCAGCGCCTTCTTGATGTCGTGCTGCGCAAGCATCAACACCGAGCCCATCACAGCGGTGATCAGCCCGATCAGGAACACCCAATGGAGCACGTCGCTGGTATGCACGAACACCGGTGCAAAGCGATTGATCAGAAAGCCGCCGGCATTGACGATCCCGGCGTGCATCAACGCGGAAACCGGGGTCGGGCCACCCATCGTGTACGGCAGCCAGGTGTGCATCAGGAACTGCGCCGAGCGCGCGAATGCGGACAAGGCGATCAGACCGGCCACGACTTCCGCCAGAGGCAGATCGAACCAGGTCCGGATGTCGGGCTGAGCCGCCAGCGCGGAGAAGATCTCAGGCAGGGACCAGGTTCCGAACGCGGTGTACAGCAGCCCCGCCGCCAGCAGCATCGGCAGATCGCCGAACCGGTAGGTGAACAAGGTCCAGAAGGCGTAGCGATACGCCGTCTGGCTGCGGGTGTCCTGACCGAGCAGGAAATAGAGCAACATCCCGATCAGGTGCCAGGCAATCAGCAAGGTGATCATATCCGCCGCCGAGACCATCACCAGCAGCGCCGCCGTCATCAGGTCGAGCAGCACATAGAAACGCGCAAAGCCGCGTTCCTCGACCATGTAACGCTGTGAATAGATATGCACGATCAGGCTGATGCCGGACACCACCGTGGCCATCAGCACACTCAGGGGATCGAACAACAAGCTGCCCCAGGCCGCGCCGAATGTCAGCGTGCGCGGTGCCTGACCGGCAATCGCCAGGGCCAGCAACACGCTGGAAGCCGCAAAACCCGTCAAAGAGAATCCGATGCTCAGCCGAGCCACCCGGCGCCCCAGCCCACCCGCAAGGGCGTGCACCAACAGCGCCGAGATCAACGGCAGCGCTGCAACCAGCGGCAACAGACGCTCCATGACGAATACCCCCTTTGCGAGTTCGGACCAGGCTCATGTCGAGGCCAGTCTCACGATGGGGCTAGTCTTTCGATTCCGTCCGCCAATGAAAATTCGATATTCGTCGGCGCATCGATTGCCTGGAGGCTATGAGTCGGCGGCGCGCCTTGCGTCGGTCAGAGGTGGTTCGCCCTACGCATCAACCCCCGCACCCGTTCGAGATCGGCGGGGGTATCGACGCCGTGGCCGGGAGGATGCTCGGTAACCGAGACATGAATCGGCACGCCGTTCCACAAGGCCCGAAGTTGCTCCAGGGATTCCGCCTGCTCGATGGCGGCGGCGGGGAGTTCAGTGTAGCGATGCAGGAAACCGGCACGATAGGCATAAAGCCCGATATGCCGGTAATGCGGGGCGCGTTCGGAGATTTTCCCCCGACTCAGGCCGAAGGCGTCGCGATCCCAGGGGATGGGCGCACGACTGAAATACAGCGCATAACCCTCGGTGTCGAACACGACCTTGACGACGTTGGGGTCGAACAGTTCGGCAGCGGTGTGGATACGCACGGCGAGCGTGGCGATACCGGCTTTGGGGTGGCCTTCCAGGGCCTGTGCGACCAGGCGGATCAGCGCCGGATCGATCAACGGTTCATCGCCCTGCACATTGACGACGATGACATCGTCCGCCCACTTCATGCGCCGTGCGACTTCGGCCAGACGATCGGTCCCGCTGGCGTGATCCGGCGAAGTCATCATGGCTTCGCCACCGTGCTCGCGTACCGCCGCTTCGATGCGTGCGTCGTCGGTCGCAACGATGACGTGCTGCGCCCCGGCATCCAGGCCGCGTCGGCGGACGTGTTCGACCATCGGCAGGCCGGCGATGTCCTGCAGCGGTTTGCCGGGGAGGCGCGTGGAGGCAAAACGCGCTGGAACGACAACCGAGAACGTCATCTCAACCGCCGTCTTCGGCGGAAGCGTCGGCGGCGCTCGCATCCAGCGAGCGGGCTTCGTCCTCAAGCATCACCGGAATGCCGTCACGAATCGGGAAGGCGATTCGATCCCGTGAACAGATGAGTTCCTGAGCGGGCTTGTCGTAATCGAGCGGCCCCTTGCAGACCGGACAGACCAGGATATCGAGCAGTTTCTTGTCCATGACGATCCTTATAAAGATTCAAGTTCTTTGAGAATCAGGCGTTCGAGCCGGGCATCGACCTTCGCGCTGACGGGCAGATACCAGAGATCGGCATCGGGCGGCGCCAAGGGTATGCATTTGACCGCATCCTTCTCGGTCATCACCAGTGGCAACGGCGGCGTGAAGTTCAAGTCTTCGCCCGTGAAATCATGATGATCGGGAAAAGGATGTTCCTGCACCTGCAAACCGGCACGACGCAGGGTGGCGAAAAAGCGCCTGGGATCGCCGATCCCGGCCAGCGCATGCACCGCTCGCCCCTGCCACGCGGTCAGCTTGGCCTCGCGTGCGCCGTCAAGACGCTTCAACACGTCGCCGCGCAGGTCCATGCGGTATTCGCCGCGCTGATTGGGACCATTGCTGATCACCCAATGCACCTTGTTCAGCCGACTGATCGGCTCCCGCAACGGACCGGCGGGCAGCAGCATGCGGTTGCCGAAACGACGCCGACCGTCAACCACGGCGATCTCGATATTCCGATCCAGCGCGTAATGCTGAAGACCGTCGTCGGAAACGATGACGTCGCAACCCTGTTCAACGAGATGCTGGACCGACTCGCGACGCTTCGGCCCGGCGCACACCGGAACACCGGTACGCCGTGCGATCAGTACGGCCTCGTCGCCGACCTGCGCCGGATCGCTGTCTGCCTCCACGCGGCGCGGCCAGTGCGGCGATTTGCCCCCATATCCGCGCAATACGACGCCGGGCTGGTAGCCGGATTTGCGCAACAGTTCGACCAGCCAGAGCGTGAATGGCGTCTTGCCGCTACCCCCGACCAGAATGCCCCCGACCACGATCACCGGAACCGGGGCGCGATAACGTTTGAACAATCCGATCCGATACGCGAGCCGACGTAAGCTGGTGAGCAGCCGATAAAGCCATGAAATCGGCCACAGCAACCAGGCCTGGAAGCTCGGCTGCCACCAGAAATCCGGTGCGTTCCGCTTCATCAGGGTTTGGTGGTGACCGATGGTTCTGCGCTGTCCGTCACCGTGGTCGCGATGGACATGTGATTGAGGCCGGCACGCGACGAGGCATCCATCGCACGCACCACGTCCTGATGCCGGGACTGCGCATCGGCACGGATGATGACCGTCTGTTCCAGGTCGCCTCCCGCCGCCGCATGCAGCGCATCGCGAATCGCATCGCCATCGGCTTCAAGCGGCTTGCCGTCGAGGAAGTAGGCGCCATCGGCGTCGATGGTCAGGCGCAGCGGCTCCTTGCGGGCCTCGACCTGCTCAGTGCTGGCCTCCGGCAGATCGACCTTGATCTCGCCGCGCTGGGTGAACGTGGTCGAGACCATGAAAAAGATCAGCAACAGGAAGACGACGTCGATCAACGGCGTCAGATTGACCTCGGGGGCCTCGGGTTTGTCAGGCCGTAGGTTCATCGTTCACGTCGTAGCTGGCGATGGCGTGGGCAGCGGGGTCGCTGGTTTCACCGTTGAACGGGTGGCCCTGACGGCGTTCCAGCACGTCGAGCAGATGAATGGCCTGCTTTTCCATGCGCACGATCATCTCGTTGATGTGACTGCGCAGATAGCGGAACGCAATGATGCTCGGGATGGCCACACTGATGCCGGCGGCGGTGGTGATCAGCGCCTGCGAGATACCGTCGGCGAGCACCGTCGGATCGCCGACGCCGTGCGTGGTGATCGCATCGAACACGGTGATCATGCCGATCACGGTGCCCAGCAGACCCAGCAACGGGGTGATGTGCGCAATCGTCCCGAGTGCCGGCAGATAGCGTTCCATGTCATGCACGACGTGGCGACCGGCGTCCTCGATCGCGACCTTGATCTGATCGCGCGGAAGCGTCTGATTCTGGACCCCGATCGCGATGATCTTGCCCAGCGGCGATTGCGTGGCGATCTCCTTGACGTGGACCCGATCGAGTTCGGAGCGATCGGCCCAGGTGAGGACCTGATTGATCAGTTCCGGCGGCAACACCCGCGACTGCCGCAACGCCACCAGCCGCTCAATGACAATGGCCGTGGCAATGACCGAACACAACAGGATCGGAAGCATCAGCCAACCGCCGGCAAGAATGATTTCGTACACGCGCGCCTCGATGGGTCGAAGGAAACGATGGGCAATGGTAACGGAAGCCGGAACCCAGTCGAAACGTGTTGCTCACACTTATTGCTCGCGGTTCGGACCTGCCGGACTCGAACACCGGGCGGCGGCGCCGCCCGGATCGCGGTAAAGGATCGCCGGCTGGCTCATTCCGGCGTCCAGACCTTTCGCCCGTCGATCCGCTGGGCATGGACCACTTTGGCCCGACCGTCAGGCGGAAAGTTCAAACGCAGCGCTCCGTCGAAACGGGTATCGCGGATCTCCGTACCGAAGGCCCGATACCGTTGCAGAATGTCATCCCGAGGCAACCCGAAGACATTGCGATACCCCGCCGTCACGATGCCGATGCGTGGCCTCACCGCAGACACGAACGCCGGTCGAGAGGAACTCGCGCTACCGTGATGCGGAATCTGCAACACCCCGGCGGGCAGATTGGCGATCTCATCCTGAAGCAATTCCTCCTCACCCGAGGATTCCAGATCGGCGGTCAGGATCAGCGCATCGTCGGCAGTTTCGATGCGTAACACGCAGGACGCGTCGTTGCCGCGTTTGGCATGACCCGGCTTCGGGCCGATGACCCGGAAGCGCACGGCGTCCCACTCCCAGTTCATTCCGGCATGACACGGCTCTGCGCCCGGCACTCGGTCGGGCTCACCGCTGATCACGCGCTCCACCGTCACCCCATCGCGCACCGCCTCCAGCCCGCCGCGATGATCGTTGTCGCCATGACTGACGAGCACGAGGTCCAGCCGCTCGATGGCCCGCGAGCGCAGATAGGGCGCCACGATCCTCTCGCCGGTGTCGAAGCCGGTCGGATAGCTTGGACCGGTGTCGTATAACAGATTGTGATGCGCGGTGCGCACCAAGGCGCTCAGCCCCTGGCCGACATCCAGCACGGTCAATTCGAAGCCGCCAAGCGGAGGGGTCGGGTTGGCGGTGGGCCAGAACACCGGGAGCAGAACCGGCATCGCCAACCATCGCCCCGGCCAGCCGCGCGGCGCCGCGATCAAGGCGAACGCCAAAGCCAGCGCGGCCAACGCGAGTCCGCCGCCGGACGCGGGTTGCCACGACGCCCACGACCACTGCCCCAACCACTCTAGCAACGGCCAGAGCCCGGCAAGCATGGCCTCAGCCTCGCGCAGCAGCCAATCGGACATCGCAGTGTTTGCACTTCCCGGCAGCAAGCCGGGAAGCGCCCCAAGTATTACCAAGGGCACCACAAAGACGCTGACCCAGGGCACGGCAACCAGGTTCGCCAGTGGCGCGACCAGCGAAGTCTGCGCAAACCAGTACAGCGACAACGGCGCGAGTCCGAACGCGATCCACAGATGCGTCCGCCCCCAACGCCACCAACGCGGCCCTCCGGCCCGCCCGCTGGCGATGAACAGGATCACCCCAACCGCCCCGAACGACAGCCAGAATCCCGGTGCCAGCACGGCAATCGGCTGCATCATCACCACCAGCAACAAGGCCAGCGACAAACCATGATGCGGTGCCACGGCTCGCCCGAGCAGCGGCCCGAGAAACGCCGCCGACAACATGATCACGGCCCGTTGTGTGGGCAACGAGAATCCTGCCAATGCCGCATAGAAGATGGCTGCGCCCAGAGCCAACATGGCAGCCAGTCGTGGCGTTGGAATCCATAAGTTCCAGGGCCCGCTGAAACGTCGAACGAGCAGGAACACCAGTCCGGCGACCAGCCCGACATGCAGACCGGATATCGCCACCAGATGCCCGGTTCCGGTCGCCCGGAACACGGCCCATTGCGAATCTGTCATCGCCGCGCGTTCACCGGTCGCCAGGGCCGCGATGACCGCGTGCATGCCCTGACCGTGCAAGGCGGCGCCAATCCGGTCGAGCACGACCTGACGCCATGCCGTCACGCCGGTAGCGGATGCCAGCCACGCGGGCTTCTGGTCGCGTTCACGAACGTAGCCGGTAGCCACATAGCCCCGCTCGAACAACCAGCGTTCATAATCGAATATGCCGGGATTGCTCAAGCCTCGTGGCGCCTTCAGCCGCACCGCGAATCGCCAACGTTGCCCAAGCCGCAATGCCGGGGCGTCCTGCCATCCCAACCGCACCCGTCCACAGGCTGGACAGTTCGCGGCGTCGGCCTGAGCATCGATCTGAAAATCGAAACGCGTCGAGGCCTGTGACGGTAACGACAGCACACGCCCCTCGACGATCAAGGTCCGACCCTCAAGCGCGGTTGGCAACCACGCCTGCCGCCGTTGCTCTGCCGCCACCCAGGCAAGTGCGAAACCGAGGGCAATGAAGCCGATCACCCGCCAACGCGGACAGCGCCAGGCAACCGCTGCGCCAACGAGCAAAACGAGGCTGAACCACGCCGGCGGCAACTCGGAAAGCAGGAAACAGGCGAGCGCACCGACCGTGAGTCCGATCGCGGCAAACGGCAAGGCATCCAGCGCAAAACCAAGCTCCCGCTCACCGCGCGTTTGGGCATAATTACCGCCCAGTGATGGGTTGGGTCGGCGATTCATTTTTCCGACCCAAATGCGTAATCGACATCCCAGACTTGGTTGCCCGAATGCCGAAGAAGCTGATTCAACGCTACATGCCGGACCCCAAGACCATCCGCGAGCACAAGCATCTGCAGGTGTTCGGGACGCTCCTGCAGAACCCCAATCTGTGGCACATGAACCGTCGTTCCGTGGCCGGCGCGTTTGCCGTCGGCATGTTCATGGCAGCGGTACCGGTTCCTTTCCAGATGCTGCTTGCGGCGGCCGGCGCGATCGTGTTCCGCGTCAATCTGCCGATCTCGGTCGGGCTGGTCTGGGTCACCAACCCGGTGACCATGATCCCGATGTTCTATTTCGCGTATCTGGTCGGGGCTTTCGTGATGGGCCAGGCGCCCGCGATCAGCCAGCACGAACTGCAACTGAGCTGGTCGTGGTTGTTGAGTCAGTTGGAGCATATCGGTGGGCCCTTCCTGCTGGGCTGTCTGATCCTGGGGGTCGGCGGCTCGATGCTCGGCTACTTCGGCATCCGCCTGCTCTGGCGTCTGAATGTTGCCCGCCAGTGGCGTGAACGCAAGGCCGCCCGTGTTGCCCGGAAGATGCAGAAGAACCGAAACGAGCTGGATTCCGAAAAATCGGACTGAAGCCCGGTCGTTATCGATTCAGAACGGCAAATTCCACGTCAGACTGAGCGCGCCAAACGAATCGGCGGTGCGCTGCGTCGTGTATTCCTTGGACCGCCACATCTGCGCATACGAGAAGCGCAACCGCCCGTAACTGATCATCCATCCGGCCTGAGCGTCGGCGACCAGATACTTCTTGTCGACACGGTGCGAGTCCGTAAAGGTGTTGCCGTCCAGAAACAGGTTGTGTCCTACCAAACGCCCTTCCACACCGGCGAACAGATAGCCGGAGAGCATGTCGCGCGGTTTGGTGATAAAGCCCGCACCGGGTCGATTCGGGCGAATCCTCGGAGGTCCGAAATCGTCCTCCAGATGCGTGCCGATGCGGAGTGTGCCGCCCGCGCTGGCAAAACTCTCCACCGTTCCCAGGGCCAGACCGACCGAGGGCAGGAAATCGATGTTCCCATTTTGAGTCAATGGCTTGCGCCATACCGAACTCAGATACATCACCCCGGCAATCTCGTCGTTCAACTGATGCTGCCAACCGGACGGATGCGGCGCGCTGATGACCTCGTCGTGCCACCATTTCTGGATCTCGCCGGCGTAGGAAGACGGTCCGACGATGCCGACATCCACGGCTAGGGTATCCAGACGCGGCGAGCGATTCGACGCTTCATCCACGACCGAGAACAGCCCGAAACTCAGATAGGTCCAACCGGCGTAGGGGCGGTCCTGCGTCTGCAGCAGCGTCGTGGTGATGTCCTGCGGCGTAAAGATGGACATGCCCAGACCGATCTCGCCGCGCGCCCGACCGCTGAGCCAGAGGTCTTCGGCGAATTCGGTAAAAAATTCCGGCAGGGACTCACGGTCGTACAAAGTCGAAAGGCGCATCCCGTGGGTGTAATGCTGGTCGTAGCCGTCGCCCACGAAAAGGTCGTTCTCGACCTGAAGATTGATGTCGGAACTGCCCTCCGACGTGTCCGCATGCGCGATCGGCCCCGTCAGCAAGCCGCTGCCCAGCAGCACGATGGAAAGCCATGCCTTTTCATTCATCGTGAGGGTTTTCCGCCAGTTGAAATCGAATCGTGCGATCCATCGACGACAGCCGACCCGGGTGCCAGGCCGATTATCGCCTTCCAGCGCGTTCCTGCGCGTCGGCATAGACCGTCACATAACGGGCGACACTGTTCCGCCAGTTCCGTTCGGTATCCACGAATCGCCGACCATTTTCGCGAATCCGATCCCATTGGTCGCGCGCATCCAGGAGGTGCCAGACGCATTCTGCCAGAGCCTGGCTGTCCCCCGCCTTGAACAACATCCCGGTTTCGCCATCCCGGATCAATTCACGATGTCCGCCAACATCCGAGGCGATCAGAAGCTTGCCCTGCGCCATCGCCTCCAGAGGTTTGAGCGGCGTCACGGTCTCGGTCAGGCGCATCGACAGACGCGGGTAGACCAGGATGTCGACCAGGGAGTAGTAACGATCCACCACCGCATGCGGCACGCGACCGGTGAAGATGACCTTGTCGGCAACCCCCAGGTCGAGCGCCTGCTGTTTGAGGCTGTCCTCCTGGAAACCGCCGCCGACAAGCAGGACCCGGATAGCGGGATCGCGCTGGATCAAGCCGGGAAGCGCGTCGATCAACAGTCTGAGGCCTTCGTAGCCGTAAAAGGAGCCGAGGAATCCCAGCACGGTTTTGCCGTCCAAACCCAAGGCGATTTCCAGTTCCGCATCGCGCACCGTGGATACGGTGAATCGCGCGGCATCCACCGCATTGGGGATGATGGTCACGCGCTCCGCCGGAATTCCGCGCGCCACGATGTCGTCGCGCAAGCCCTCGCAGATCGTGGTCGTTGCGTCGGCGCGACGGAACACCCAGGTCTCCATTGCACGCGTCAGACGATAACGCACACTGCCTTCGGTGGTGGTCCCGTGATCGACCGCCGCATCTTCCCAGAAGGCGCGGGTTTCATACACCACGGGGATACCCAGTCGCCGCCCAACCCGCACTGCCGGCACGCCGTTCAAGGCCGGAGAATGGGCATGAATCACATCCGGCCTCAGCGCCTGCGCAAGGCTGAGCAGTCGGCGTTCGAGGTCACGGACCAAGGCCCATTGGTTGAGCACGGGAAGGTGTGACATCAGGCCTCGGGAATCCGGGGTGCGATAAAACAGCCAGTCGTCCACCTGCTCCTGCAATAGCGCACCGCTGCCCTGCTTGCCGCCGGTGAGATGCAGGGTCTCCCAGCCCAGGGCACGTTGTTCGCGCAGGATGGATACCGACCGGAAGGTATATCCGCTGTGCAGAGGCAGGGAGTGATCGAAGACATGAAGTACGCGCATGAGGATTGTCGTTATGGTTTTGGTGCGTGACCCGAGTAGCCGATTATGTGCGCCGCAGGACAATCCCGCGACCCGGTCCCAGCGTTAGAATGCACGCATGGCCGCTTACATACTCCGCCGACTGCTGCTGATCATTCCGACCCTGTTCGGGATCATGGTTCTGAACTTCGTGATCGTGCAGGCGGCGCCCGGCGGCCCGGTCGAGCGGGTGCTGGCGCAGCTTCAGGGACACGACATCGGGGCGACCGCGCGCATTTCCGGCGATGCCAGCGGCGAGACCCAGAGCAGTTCCACAAACCCGGCCAGCAGCCCGGGCGGCAACACAGGCAGCAGCAAATACCGAGGTGCACAGGGCCTGGATCCGGACCTGGTCGCCGATCTGGAGCGCCAGTTCGGCTTCGACAAGCCAGCCAGCGAGCGCTTCTGGCTGATGATCCGCAATTACGCCCGTTTCGACTTCGGCGACAGTTTCTTCCGGGACCGCTCGGTCATCGATCTGGTGCTCGACAAGATGCCGGTATCGATCTCGCTGGGCCTGTGGACCACCCTGCTCGTCTATCTGATCTCGATCCCGCTCGGCATCCGCAAGGCGGTCAGCGACGGCTCGCATTTCGACATCTGGACCTCCGCCGCGATCATCATCGGCTACGCCATCCCCGGATTCATGTTTGCCGTCCTGTTGGTGGTGCTGTTTGCCGGCGGGTCGTTCCTCGACTGGTTCCCGTTACGCGGTCTGGTCTCGGACGACTGGGATTCGCTGTCCTGGCCGATGCGCATCGTCGATTATTTCTGGCACATCGCACTGCCGATTCTGGCGCTGGTGATCTCCAGTTTTGCCGGGCTGACCATGCTCACCAAGAACTCGTTCATGGACGAAATCGGCAAACAGTACGTGCTCACTGCACGTGCCAAGGGCCTGAGCGAAAACCGCGTGCTTTACGGACATGTGTTCCGCAACGCCATGCTCATCGTGGTGGCTGGATTTCCCTCCGCGTTCGTCGGCATCCTGTTCGGCTCGTCCCTGCTGATCGAGGTGATCTTCTCCCTCGACGGGCTCGGCCTGCTCGGTTTCGAGGCGGCCATCAACCGCGACTACCCGGTGATGTTCGGCACGCTGTATTTCTTCACCCTGCTGGGCCTACTGATGAATCTGGTTGGCGATCTGATGTATGTCGTCATCGACCCGAGAATCGATTTCGATTCCCGCCGATGAGGCCGTCCCTGCCCGTATAACGACAAAGGCCGACGCCTGTCGCCGTCGGCCTTTGTCGTCAGATTGCTGAATCGGGCGCTCACATATCGAGAAACTCGACGATCACGGTCTTAGCAATGAACGCGAACATGCCCAGACCCAGCGCGATGAACAACGCGATGTAGGCGAACTTGCCGCCTTTGGACTCACGGCCCAGATTCCAGATGATGAACATCATGTAGGCGATCAGTCCGCCCACGCCGAGGTACATGCCCCACGCCGCAAATTCTGCTTCGCTCATCGCCGTCGCTCATAAAAATTCATCGCGCAATCATAAATTTATCTTTGTTTATCATCAATCACTAATATCCATTCAATTCCTGTCCCGACACACGATTGCGCCTCACGCTGACCGCCATCAATAAACTCCGACGCAAAACGCGGCACAATGGCGCAATACGACCCTTGGAGACTTAACTGAATCATGTCCGACGACACCACGCAGATCGAAATCAATGGCCGCAGCCTTACCCTGGAAGACCTGATCGCCGAGAACCAGACGTTCGTGGAAGAGAATGCGGCCCTCAGGAAATCCAGAAAGAAGGCCGTACGCCGTTACCGCCAGGAAGAGGAACTCAAGCCGTATCAGGCCGAGCTTATCCGTCTGCAACAGTACCTGGAGCGCACCAAGCGCCGCATGATCATCCTGTTCGAGGGACGTGACGCAGCGGGCAAGGGCGGGACCATTCGCCGGGTCACACGCTACATGAACGAAAAGCACTATCGCGTGGTTGCCCTCGGCAAACCGACCGACGAACAGCGCACCCAGTGGTTCTTCCAGAAATACGTCTCGCAATTCCCGCGTGGCGGGGAAATCGTGCTGTTCGATCGTAGCTGGTACAACCGTGCCATGGTCGAGCCGGTGTTCGGATTCTGCACCGCCGATGACTACGAACAGTTCATGAAAGGCACGGTGGAACTGGAACGCGATCTGATTCGCCAGGGCACCATCCTGATCAAGCTGTATTTCTCGGTGACCAAGGAAGAACAGGCCCGCCGGTTCGAACGCCGCAAGACCGACCCGCTGCGTCAGTGGAAATTGAGCGAGATCGACGTCCAGGCCCAGGAGCGCTGGGACGACTTCACCAACGTGAAATACGAAATGCTCAAGCGCACCAACACCACCTATGCCCCGTGGACGATCATCCGTTCCAACGACAAGCATCAGGCGCGTCTCAATGCCATCCGCGTGATTCTGAACAGCGCGCCCTATGAGCATTCCGACGCCGCCGTGAATCTGGTCCCCAACCCCGATGTCGTGGTCTCCGGCGCCCGCGAACTGGAGCAGATGGAAGCGCAGCGCATCGCGGAAGGCAAATTCAAGGGCTAATCTTCGATCCGTCTTCACGCTTTGGCATCGCGGGCCCCACCCGCGATGCCGCCTTCCTGTTTAACCTGAACGATCGGACCTCCAGAATAATGCGTGCTCGCGCTAGCCACCCCGGAACATGGCGGATATTGGGACTGCTCTCTACCGCCACGCTGCTCGGCGTTACGCATCTTGCCCATGCGCGCAGTGCAATCGGCGCGATCGAGTCGATGGATCAAGACGGGGACGGCAGGATCAGCACATCGGAATGGTCCAAAAGCAAGAGCAAGTTCAAGATGATCGACGCCAATGGCGACGGCTATCTGACGCTCCAGGAACTCAAGACCCGGTTTGGCGAACCGTTGGATGAAACCCAGGCCGCCGCAATGGCCGACCCGATCAGCATGGCAGCAATCCGACGTGCGGGGTTTGATGACGCCCAGCCACAAAAGGATCGCGGCCTGTTCGAGACCGGCCTGCGTCCGGTCTGGCCGGGGGATGTGGACTGTCCGGGGATCGATGAATGGTATGCCAAGGACTACACCAACAAGCGCCCCAAGGAGGCCTATCACAGCGGCATCGATTTGCCCGTGCCGTTCGGGACGCCTGTGCTGGCAGCAATGTCGGGCGAAATCGTGGCGGTGTATGCCGGCGAGAGCAACGCTCGCGGCTTCGAGGTGATGATTCGCCACACTCCGGAGGAAAGCGGCCTACCGCTCTACGTGTACACCGGCTACACCCATTTCGAAAGCAAACCGGACGTGAGCGTCGGGCAGCGCGTTCGTATGGGGGATGTGCTCGGGACGACCGGCAATACCGGCCTGCTGGGTTGCGAGACCATGGGCAAGGACTGCCGAGGACGCAGCCGCCGCCCCGCACTGCATTTCGATGTGCGCTATTCGGAAAATCCGAAATACTACGATTCCGGTTCCGTGCTGGTGCCCTTCGACGGCTATTGGATGGACCCGAATGCCCTGTATCGCAAAGCCTTGCCAGTCGATTCCCAGGCGATGAAGGCGCTCCCCGAGTCCGAGAAGACCGTGGCCATTTCCTATCACCTGGATGATGGAACGCTTGTTCCTGCCGACACCCGCGTGATCTGGCCTTACACCTGTCATCAGACCGGCTCCGGTTCCACCCCATCAGACCGTACTAGCGACCGCTCAGCGCCGGGCTTCCTCCAATAAGTCCGATTCGCAATTCAAACCTTCCGCACCAGACTCTCAGCCGACCGCCCATAAAAAAGCCGGGCCGCTTACGCGACCCGACCGGTGCATTGCGGCGCCAGCGATACTCAGTCAAGTTGCGACAGATCGCGCACCGCGCCGCGTGCCGCCGAGGTGGTCAAGGCGGCATAGGCCTTGAGCGCCTGAGAGACGTAACGTTCCCGATTGACCGGCTTCCAGCCAGCGGCACCCTTGGCGTTCATGGCCTCGCGCCGACGCACCAGTTCCTCATCGGAAATCGCAATGCGGATGCCGCGATGCGGGATGTCGATCTCGATGGTATCGCCCTCCTCGACCAGGCCGATATTGCCGCCCTCTGCCGCTTCCGGGGAGCAATGCCCGATCGACAAACCCGAGGTGCCGCCCGAGAAGCGTCCATCGGTGATCAAGGCACAGGCCTTACCCAGGCCTTTCGACTTCAGGTAACTGGTCGGGTAAAGCATCTCCTGCATGCCCGGCCCGCCTTTGGGGCCTTCGTAGCGGATGATGAGCACGTCGCCTTCCTGGATCTGATTGCCGAGGATGGCTTCCACAGCGGCATCCTGGCTTTCAAAAATCCGCGCCGGGCCGGAGAAGGTCAGGATCGAGGCATCGACACCTGCCGTCTTCACAATGCAGCCGTGCTCGGCAAGATTGCCGTAAAGCACCGCCAACCCCCCGTCCTTGGAATAGGCGTGTTCGATGTCGCGAATGCAGCCGCCGACACGGTCGAGGTCGAGATCCGGCCATTGCGCGGACTGACTGAACGCGACCTGAGTGGGAATGCCACCCGGCCCCGCCAGGAAACGCGCGCGTGCTACGGCTTCATCGACACAGGTAATGTCCCAGGCATCGAGGGCCGCACCCATCGAACTCGCATGCACGGTGTGGCAATCACGATGAATCAGACCGCCGCGACTGAGTTCGGCGAGGATGCCGATCACACCACCGGCGCGATGCACATCCTCCATGTGGTACTTCTGCGTCGCCGGCGCGACCTTGCACAGGTTCGGCACCTTGCGGGACAGGCGGTCGATGTCGGTCATGGTGAAATCGACCCCCGCCTCATGCGCCGCCGCGAGCAGATGCAGCACAGTGTTGGTCGAGCCACCCATCGCAATATCCAGGCTCATCGCATTCTCGAATGCCTGCATGGTGGCGATGGAGCGTGGCAGCACGGACGCGTCGTTGCCTTCGTAATAACGCTTGGCGAGATCGACGACCAGACGCCCGGCCTCCAGGAACAGTTCCTTGCGTTCGGAATGGGTCGCCACCAGCGAACCGTTCCCCGGCAGGGACAGACCCAGTGCTTCGGTCAGGCAGTTCATCGAATTGGCGGTGAACATCCCAGAGCAGGAACCGCAGGTGGGACACGCCGAGCGTTCGATCTGCGCGACCTCCTCATCCGTCTCCTTGTCGTCGGCGGCGGCAACCATCGCATCGACGAGGTCGAGTTTGAGATCACCCTTGCCCGCCAGTTTGACCTTCCCGGCCTCCATCGGCCCGCCGGACACGAACACGGTGGGAATGTTCAGGCGCATTGCGGCCATCAACATGCCGGGGGTGATCTTGTCGCAGTTGGAGATGCACACCAGCGCGTCCGCGCAATGCGCATTGACCATGTATTCGACCGAGTCGGCGATCAGATCGCGCGAGGGCAGCGAATACAACATGCCCCCGTGGCCCATCGCGATGCCATCATCCACGGCGATGGTGTTGAACTCCTTGGCCACGCCACCGGCAGCCTCGATCTCGCGCGCGACCATCTGACCCAGATCCTTGAGGTGGACATGCCCGGGAACGAACTGGGTGAAGGAGTTGGCGACCGCGATGATCGGCTTCTGGAAGTCCGCATCGGTCATGCCGGTAGCGCGCCAGAGCGCACGGGCGCCAGCCATGTTGCGGCCAAAAGTGGTGGTGCGGGAGCGATAAGCGGGCATGCGTCTGACCTCGATGAAGAACGTGTACGCGGGAACGATTGAAGCCGCTCATTCTCTATGCAATGACCGCAAGAACCAAGCACGGAGCGCCTGCAAAGCGTGTGGCATACTCGCTCGCCTTCGTTATTCGGGAGCCCGCATGAGCCAACTTTGCGACGCCACTCGCAGCCAGCTGCTGATCCTCGACATTCAGGAACGTCTGGCCGGTGCGATGCCGACGGAATCGATGTCGTTACTGACACGAAACACCCGCCGCCTTCTGCAGGCCGCTGGATTGCTGAACGTCCCGGTGCTCCGTTCCGAACAGTACCCGCGCGGCCTTGGGGAAACCGTCCAGGCCCTGCGCGACCTGCTTCCACCCGGCATGCAACACTTCGAGAAGACCAGTTTCTCCTGTTGTGGCGCGCCCGACTTCGTGTCGGTTGCCACGCAACGTGAACAGATCATCATCTGCGGCATGGAGACGCACGTCTGCGTCATCCAGACCGCACTGGAACTGAGCGCGCAAGGGCGTGCGGTTTATGTGGTCGAAGACGCGGTGGTATCGCGCGACCCGTCCCACAAGGCAAACGCCCTGGCACGCATGCGGCAGGCGGGGATCATCGTCACAAATCACGAATCGGTATTGTTCGAATGGCTTCGCAATGCCCGTCATGAACACTTCAAAGCGGTATCGGCATTACTCAAATGAGCATCAAACAACAAGGTACGCGCTGGTTGCTGTATATCCTGCTATTGGCCGTGGCGGGTTTCGCGGGGTTTTACCTGCAACAGAGCCAGAATCCCGCCGAAAATGAGGCTGGGTCCCAGAACGCCGTCGCCGGCAACCCCGGCTTCAAGCTGCCCGGGCTGGATGGAAAGACCGTCTCCTCCGCGCAATTCAAGGGCAAGGTGCTGGTAGTCAACTTCTGGGCGACCTGGTGCCCGCCCTGTTTGCGCGAGATCCCTCTGTTCATGGACCTTCAGAAGGAATTCGGCGACAAGGGACTGCAATTCGTCGGTATCGTGATCGACACCTCGGAAAAAGTTCAGGCCTTCGCGGATGCGAATCCCTTCAACTACCCGGTCGCCCTCGCCACCACGGGCGGCTCACAGCTCTCCCTGGCTTACGGCAATGTGCTCGGTGCCCTGCCGTTCACGGCGGTCATCAATCGCGACGGCGAGGTGGTATTCACCCAGGCGGGTGAAATCACGCGCAGCAAGGCGGACGAACAAATTCTGCCATTGCTTTGAACGCACCCTCGCGTAAACGAAAAGGCAATGCCCGGCCTTTTCAGTAGTCGCCCTCGGGCGATCAATACGCCCAGATCCCGGTGAGCATCTTGCTGTAGCTCGCGTACATCTCGTCACTGGCGGGTTCAAAGCCGCTGTAGACATTCATGACCTCGAGGACATTGACGCCCGCATATTCATTCTGCGCCTCGATCAATGCCTTCCGGACCGAGGCCTGCACCGCATCGGGCACTCGCGGCCCGGCGGTCATCGCGGAATGCGGCAACTGTGCGCTTTGCGCAATCATGACCAGATCCGGGTTCTGACCGGTAAGCGGGGTCGGGATGAACGCGGCGTCAACCTGCCCGGTTCGCAGCAGGGCCAGCGCTTCCTGGTGACTCTTGACCTCGACCAGTTCCGGGCGCCGCATCAGATTCGGATAAAAGCCTTCGATTTCAACCGCGCACAAGGACGGTGCTGGCGTAATCGCGACCTTTTTGCCGATCAGGTCGTCGGCTTCGAACACCGCGTTCTCCGGTTTCATGACCAGCGCAAAGCTGAGCAGTCCCTTGACCTTGGCAAGAACGTGATGATCGAGTCGCTGAACCCGATAATCGGCCAGATGCGGCCCATCCAGTACCAGGTCAAAGTCGCCACGTTTGAGCGACTCCCAAAAGGCGATCGGGTTCGCAGAACTGCGCGTCTGAATGTCCTGCCCGGTCTTGTCGGACAGGTATTTCGCCAGTTCACCGAACTGTGCTTCACCTTGATCCCGGTCCATGAACGGCGGCACCGCCAGGTAATAGGTGTCGGCGACGGCGACCGGGTTTGCCAACAAGGCCAAAAGCATCAATGCAGCGCGATGCAGCCGAGGAAATAATGCAGAACGAAACGTTGAAGTCTGAGTACGCATACGCTGTCTTTCCTTCTGGGATCGGCAATTCTGGATAACCTAGTTAGCAGCTAGATTATAGCGTATACGTGATTCGTGTCAGATCGGTTTCATCCAAATTCGGGAAAATTTACATTTCATTTCCCTGAACTATCCGGGTGATTTCACGCGTCTGGCATCGTCGGAGGCCAGCCCGTTCAGTCCCAACGGTCGTCGCGCACCTGAACCATATCGGCCTCGACCCGAGTCGGGAGACTGGCAATGTCTTCGTAAGCGGGTGCGGTCAGCGCCTTGCCGGTGCGAATGTCGAAGCGCGCACCGTGACGCGGGCAGATGATCTCGAAGCCTTCCACTTCCCCTTCGGCCTGCTCACAGAGCAGACATTCGGCGTCGTGCGAACACACATCCTCGATGGCGTAGATCTGGCCATCGATATTGAATACGGCGACTTCCGCACCATCGACATCGACGATGGTGCGTGCACCGGGGCCGAATTCGTCCAACGGCGCCACATCGACCCAATCGGTCATGGTTGATCTCCTGGATAGTAAAAACGCGACACGCTGCCGGATACATCGTCTGTAGGAGCGGCTTCAGCCGCGATCGGCGGCGGGGCATCCAATGAACGCTGCTCCTACGGGGAATCCCACCGCGTGGCGGTAAGCCGGATCGTTACAGCAGGCCCAACTGGAGCTTGACCTCCATGGTCATGCGCTCCTGGGTCCACGGCGGGTCCCAGACCAGTTCGACCACGCAATCGGTCACGCCCTCGACCTCCTTGACCTTGCCTTCGACGGTGCCGGGGAAGGTTTGCGCCACCGGACAACCGGGCGCGGTCAGGGTCATGTCGATATCGACCTGACCGCTCTCCTCGTGACCGGCGATCGCATAGATCAGACCCAGGTCGTAGATATTGACCGGGATCTCCGGGTCGTAGATCTGACGCAACGCCTCGACAACCCGCTCTTCCAGCGGGTTCTTGGGCACAGGCAATTCAAATTCGTCGCTCATGGGTGTCGCGATCTCTTCAGTACCGGGTTGGCTCAGATAACGGCGTTCGGGCGCATTCACTGCACCAGCTCATCGAGATGATCGGCCTTGGGCAGGCGTGCAATCAGGGTCTTTTCCAGCGTGGTGCGCACCGCTTCAAGCGGCAAGGTCTGAAGGACCTCGTTGGCGAAGGCGAACACCAGCAGGCTGCGCGCGGCGACCGGGTCGATACCGCGCGAACGCAGATAGAACATGTGCACTTCGTCGAGCTGCCCGATGGTGGCGCCGTGCGCGCATTTGACATCGTCGTTGTAGATCTCGAGCTCGGGCTTGGTGTCGATCTCGGCGTTGCTGGACAGCAGCAGGTTCTTGTTGCTCATGTCCGAGTCGGTCTTCACCGCGTTCTCGTAGACATGCACCTTGCCGTTGAACACACCGCGACCGCGACCGTCGAGCACGCCACGGTAATTTTCGCGACTGATGCAGTGCGGGACCACGTGTTCGATGTTGGTGTGGAAATCCATATGCTGACGGCCATCGACCAGATACAGACCGTTCATCTCCGCCTCCGCTCCCTCGCCATTGAGGCGGGTGTTGACGTCGTTACGCGCAATCGCGCCGCCGAGCGACACCTGATAGGAATGCAGACGTCCATTGCGGGCCTGATCGGCCTGCAAGGTCGCGATATGGAAGGCCTTGTCGCTTTCCTGCTGCACCTTGTAATGCCTCACCTCGGCGTTGGCCGCGACCGAGATCTCGGTGACCGCGTTGGTGAAATGCGCACCCTGCCCCAGGGTCACGTAGTGCTCGATGACGGACACCGAACCGCCTTCATCGGCAACGATCAGATTGCGCGGCTGCGCAAACGCGTCGTTGCCGCTGGCGACGAACAACAGAAGCAGCGGACGTGCAGCGGCCTGGTTGCGTTCGACATGCACGAAGGCGCCATCGACCAGGCCGGCGGTGTTCAGCGCCGCAAAGCCGGAGGCACGGGGGTCGGCGATCTTGCCGAGATACGGCTCGACCGTGGCCGCATCGTCGGCAAGTACGGCGGCGAGGCTGGCGATACGCACGCCTTCGCTGGCGATGCGCGACAGCCCGTGGTGATACGCGCCATTGACGAACACCATGCGGTCGGCGTCCAGACCTTCAAACAGGAAGGGCTGAATGTCGTCGATCCCGACATGCCCGACGACAGCGGCAAAAGCCTTCTTTTCGATCGGCTTGATCGCGGTGTATTTCCAATGCTCGTTGCGCGTGGTCGGCAGGCCCATCTGCTCGAAGCTGGCCAGGGCCTGCTCGCGAGTCTGGTTCAACCAGGCAACGTCCGCACCGGCGCGTGCGGAGGCACGCACCTGGGCGGCGAAATGTTCGGTAGCGGACATGACGTAACCCCTCAGGCGGCCTGCTCTTCGATCCAGCCGTAGCCCTTCTCTTCGAGCTCCAGCGCCAGCTCGCGACCGCCGGACTTGACGATGCGACCGTGCGCGAGGACGTGAACGAAGTCCGGCACGATGTAGTCAAGCAGACGCTGGTAGTGGGTCACGACCACGAAGGAACGCTCCGGGCTGCGCAGCGCGTTGACGCCTTCGGCGACGATCTGCAGCGCATCGATGTCGAGGCCGGAGTCGGTCTCGTCGAGCAGGCACAGATTCGGCTCAAGCATCGCCATCTGCAGGATCTCGTTGCGCTTCTTCTCGCCGCCGGAGAAGCCTTCGTTGACGTTGCGGTGCAAGAAGTCGGGCTTCATCTTCAAAAGGCCCATCTTCTCGCGCACCAGGGTCAGGAACTCCATCGAGTCCATTTCTTCCAGGCCCTGCTGCTCGCGCTTCGCGTTCACGGCTGCCTTGAGGAAGTACATGTTGTTCACACCCGGGATCTCGACCGGGTACTGGAAGGCCAGGAAGACGCCGGCGCGGGCGCGCTCGTGCGCCTCCAGCTCAAACAGGTCGCCGCCGTTGTAGGTGACCGAACCGCCAGTGACCTCGTAACCGTCACGACCGGAGAGCACATGCGACAAGGTCGACTTGCCGGAGCCGTTCGGGCCCATGATCGCGTGCACCTCGCCCGGATTGATCTCCAGGTTGATGCCCTTGAGGATTTCCTTGCCTTCCACGCTCGCGCGCAGGTCTTTGATGCTCAACATGCTTTCTCACCCATCATTTGATTAGCCGCAGATGAACGCGGATGAACGCAGATATTGTTAAAGCTGCCGGACGATGCGTTTCCAGTCGACCCGGGGCTTACCGAAATTGATCAGAAGAGACAGCTTCAAATCACTGGCCTTCAGGTAATTCAGGCATTGGTCGATATGTTCCGGCGCGAAGCGCTCCGCACATTTCAGCTCGATCAACACCTGATCCTCGGCGAGCAGATCGGCCACATAAGTCCCGATCAACTCGCCCTTGTATCGCACAGGCAACTCCGTCTGCCCGCGAACTTTCAAACCCCGAGCCCTGATCTCCAAGGCCAGGGCCCGTTCGTAAACCTTTTCGAGAAAACCAACCCCAAGTTGGTTGGAGACCTCGATCGCCGCCCCGATGATTCGCTCTGATATCGAAGCCAGCCGTCCTTCGCTGTTATCCGCGTCCATCTGCGTTCATCTGCGGCTAATAAGCAGTTACCCGACCGAGCCCTCCAGGCTGACGCCGAGGAGTTTCTGGGCCTCGACCGCGAATTCCATCGGCAGCTCCTTGATGACTTCCTTGCAGAAGCCGTTGACGATCATGCTCACTGCGTCTTCCTCACTGATGCCGCGCGAGGTGCAATAGAACATCTGGTCGTCGGAAATCTTGCTGGTGGTGGCCTCGTGCTCGACCTGCGCGGTCGGGTTGGCCACCTCCATGTACGGGAAGGTGTGCGCGGCGCAGCGGTCGCCCATCAGCAACGAATCGCACTGGGTGTAGTTGCGCGCGTTGTCGGCGCCCTTCGCCACCTTGACCAGACCGCGATAGGCATTGGAGCCGCGCATCGCGGAGATGCCCTTGGAGATGATCGTCGAGCTGGTGTTCTTGCCGATGTGGACCATCTTGGTGCCGGTGTCGGCCTGCTGCTTCAGCGTGGACAGCGCCACCGAGTAGAACTCGCCGACCGAGTTGTCGCCCTTGAGCACGCAGGACGGGTATTTCCAGGTGATCGCGGAGCCGGTCTCGACCTGGGTCCAGGACACCTTGGAACTCACCCCGCGACATTCGGCACGCTTGGTCACGAAGTTGTAGATGCCGCCACGGCCTTCTTCGTCACCCGGATACCAGTTCTGCACGGTCGAGTACTTGATCTGCGCGTTGTCCAGCGCGACCAGTTCCACCACCGCCGCATGCAACTGGTTCTCGTCGCGGCGCGGCGCGGTGCAGCCCTCCAGATACGAGACGTAGCTGCCTTCGTCGGCGACGATCAGCGTGCGTTCGAACTGCCCGGTGTTGGCCGCGTTGATGCGGAAGTACGTGGACAGTTCCATCGGGCAGCGCGTGCCTTTCGGGATGTAGATGAACGAGCCGTCGGAGAACACCGCCGAATTCAGCGCGGCAAAGAAATTGTCGCCTTGCGGCACCACGGTGCCCAGGTACTGCTTGACCAGTTCCGGATGCTCCTGAACCGCTTCGGAGAACGAGCAGAAGATCACCCCTGCGTCGTTGAGCTTGTCCTTGAAAGTGGTCGCGACCGACACCGAATCGAACACCGCATCGACGGCGATGCCGGCCAGTGCGGCGCGCTCTTCCAGCGGGATGCCCAGCTTTTCGTAGGTCTCGAGCAGCTTCGGATCGACCTCGTCCAGCGACTTCGGGCCGTCCTTCTTGGACTTCGGCGCGGAGTAGTAACTCAGCGCCTGGTAATCGATCGGCGGCACATCGAGCTTGGCCCAGTCCGGGCCCACCATCGTCTGCCAGTGGCGGAAGGCCTCAAGGCGCCATTCGAGCAGCCATTCCGGCTCCTTCTTGATCGCGGACAGGCGGCGGATCACGTCTTCATTCAGACCGGGTTCGAAGGTATCGGCTTCGATGTCGGTGACGAAGCCTTCCTTGTATTCCTTGCCGATGAGCTGGTCGAGTTCTTGGGCCGTACTGGACATGGCGGGATCTCTGGTTGTGCTTTACCCGGTAACGACGTGCCGGGTGTTGGCGGTTATTCCTGAGTTTAATGCTCGGGATTTAGCAATACGCTTTGCGTTGGCGGTGTTTCTCCCGCCGTTCAACTGGCGGACAGGATCGGAATGACCTTGCGATCGCCGTATTTGCCGTCCATGTAGTTGGCGCTGACTCCGGCAGGCTGCGCGAACTGAGCCAGGGTCACGTTATCCAGCGCTTCGCGCACGGCATCGTTGATCGCCTGCCAGTTGCCGCGAATGGTGCAGCCATCGACCTGATCGCAACCGTCGGCCCCGGCGCTGCTGCACTCGGTAAGCGCGATCGGACCTTCGAGCGCAGAGATGATGTGCGCGACCGACAGGGTCTTGGGATCGGCGGCGATGCGGTAGCCACCGTTGACGCCACGGAAGGAATCGACAAGCGATTCACGGGTCAGGGTCTTGAGTATCTTGCTGACGGTCGGCTGCGCGATGCCGGTCTCGGTCGCGATCTCGGCAGCGGCGCGGACCCGCTCCGGGCGACGCGCCAGGGCGGCCATGACCACCATGCCGTAATCGGTGAGTTTGCTGACTCGAAACATCGCGTACCGCCTCTGGCTTGCCCGACAAAGGAGGAACTCCGACGGGCTGGCTGAAAGTGGACGCGAACGGTACGGATTCAATCAGGACCCGTCAAGTCCTCATTAGAGATAAAGCACTTTCTGATATTAAGGAATCGAACCCACGGACATAACGCAAGTTGCTACCCGCCGACTATTTCGGACGCGACGCGATGGAGACGACCTTCATGCCGGCGTCGCACTGCCCTTTCGATTGGGATTGCGTCGGAGACTGGCGTTCGAGGAGGAGATTGACGGCCTGATGAAACTCGCTCAGCAGCCGACGCTGGGTCACGTCGAGGTTTGGCCCGTAATGCACCACATCGATGGGTACCGGTTCGGTCAGGGAATCGCGATGCAGGGCTGGATCGAACTGCCAGGCCAACAGGATGACGCGACCGCCCTCGCCATTACGCACCGCATACCCCTGGCTATCGACGAAGACCACTTCGTCCGAGGTGATCACTGCCTGGAATTGCAGCGTCCGCACCGGCACGAACACGCAGCCGGTTCCGATGTCGGCCCGATGCAGCAACAGGCGCGTGTGGTTATAGAGGTCTGCCGGAATAGTCACTCGTTCGTGACGCAGGGCATCGCCCCTGAAGAAAATTTCCCGACGGATATGCATCGATCAGAGCCGAACTGCGTCAGCTGTTCTCGATCATTTCATCAGGGTCCCAGCCCAACTCGCGGGCGCGTTTGACCGCCGCGTCATAAATCCGTGTATGGCGTTCGAGCAGCTCCGGGGGCAGCCGGGAAGGGATGCCGGCATACGGCTCCCACGCGGCGTAGACCTTGTCATAAAGCGCATCCAGACCCTGCGGCAACCAGCCTTCGCAGGTCTCGGTTTCCGGAATCAGCCCGAACACCCAGGCATCGCGAATGATGTTGCCGGTGGAATGCATTGCCCCGTATGGATCGTTATGGATACCCATGTAACGTTTGGGTTCTTGCATGGTTGACGCCTCGTAAGATTGATACGGGAAATATAACTCAAGGCGATTTGGATAAATCCATGTCAGACACTGTGCTCGATTTGATCCGCCACGGAGAACCGGTCGGCGGTCGCGCCTTCCGGGGCCACGGCATCGACGACCCGCTCAGCGACAAAGGCTGGCGGCAGATGTGGGATGCCGTCGGCGATGAATGTCACTGGGATGTCATCGTCAGCTCACCGCTGCAACGTTGCCGGGCATTTGCGGAACAACTCGGCAAGCGGCATTCGCTGCCGGTTCATATCGACGAAAAGCTGCGTGAAGTCGGTTTCGGCGAATGGGAGGGACGCACCCCGGATGAATTGCAGCGCGACCGCCGTGCGGAATACGACGCCTTCTATTTCGACCCGGTCAACAACCGACCGACCGGAGCGGAATCGCTACATGACTTTGGCGACCGCATCGCCGCCGCCATCGATGACGCCCTGTTCGTCCATGCGACCCGGCGCGTCCTCATGGTTGCGCATGCCGGCGTGATCCGCGCCGCGCTCGGATATGTGATGCGAAGTGCACCGGCCAACTGGTACCGCTGCCGGGTGAACAACGCGTCCCTGACGCGATTCCGCGCCACCCCGCACGGGCTGCAACTCGAATTTCACAATCGCCCCAGCCTGCGCTGACCCGTCATTTGCCTGGGTGGACAAACGCTCAGGACGTCAAGGGAACCTCTGATCGAATCATTCACGGCCATCTGAAGCCTGAAATCGCCGCTTTCTGCGTTGCGAAACTTGGCAATAGACCGGCTATTACCTGCGTTCCGCGCCTTGAAAGCGGCGATTTCAGCCATTCCGCTGAACCGTGCCTGATTCAATCGGAGGTTCCCAAGCGATCCCGAACCAGGGCGATGTGCATGCGCAGGTCGTACGCCTGCCCGGCAAACGACAGCGGCACCTCGACGTGCGCGACTTCATTCTCGATCCGGTTCAGGTTATCGCGCAGCGTTTCGAGCGGAGTGTCGCCATCGCGCATCTCCCGCTCCACTTCCTCGAGTTCCCGATACCAGCGGTAAATGCGTGAGCGCATCCGCCACTGATAGATGGGCGGCATGATCTTGAACAGAGGCAACAGCACCATGACCAAGGGCAGCAGCAACACCTTCAGCCGGTCGATCAGGGTCGCGGCCCAGAACGGCAGATAGCGCTGCAGGAACGGTGGGCCGTGCTTGTAAAAACGCTTGGCCGACGGATGCAGCGGATAAACGAGGAACTCGGCGGTCGGAAAGGCGCCGCGTCGCGCAAACCAGTTGGGTTCGCCATGCACCTCCGCCGCCGCCTGCATCAACAGGTCCACCAGGGCCGCGTGGGTGTGATCCGAGACCACCAGATTCGCGGTCGGGGCGATCAGGCGCACATCCTGGGGCGGCAGGTCGCGATGCAGATCGATGACGCCTTCCGGCAAGGTCAAAGCGGAAAGATATTGATGCAGCCGGGTGTACGCCTCGGCGCGACGCAGATCCATGAGATGGATGTCCGGATGGGCGATCAGATGCCGAACCAGCGCCGAATCGGTTCCGGCAACCATCATCAGGGCGTCGATGTCCCCCGCTTCCAGAGCCGCACTGGCCTCGGTTCCGCCCAGCGCAACCGTCTCGATGCCCAACGCGTCACCCCCGGCTTCGGCCAGAATGGTGCGCACCAGTGCCTGCGTACCGCTGCCGTCCGCGCCAATGGCGAGGCGCTTACCGGCGAGATCGACGATCCGTTGGGGTACCTGCTCACCGCGATAAAACACCCACAAAGGCTCGTAATACATGCTCCCCAGCGAGGTCAGCTCATGCGGATTCTCGGCGCTGGTGGTTCCACCCTGCACAAACCCGACCTCGACAGCCCCATCATCCAGAAGCCGCAGGTTCTCCAGCGAACCGGCGGTCTCGCGAACCTCCAGGGTGACGCCTTCACGGGCCAGGATCTCGGCGTAACGTCGGGCATTGGCGAGATACGCGCCACCCTCGCCCCCGGCAGCGATGATCAAATGTTTCGGCGGTGCCGGTTCGACGAACTGGAAAGCGATGGCAAAACCGAGGATCACCACAAGCATCGCAGGCGCGGACACCCGCAACCATTGGCCAAAGCCGGACTTCTTTTTCTGCGCCATGCGCCCTACTCGATCTGGGGAATTCGACTGGATTCTAGCCTTGCCCACAGCTAGCGTTGGACCCATGCCGCGCACGAAAAGCCCTTTCAGGCCGGTTTAGACCAAACGGTGACGCCACGTCCTTGCCGATCCCGCCCGCTTTGCCGCCCCGACCCGTATCGTTCATGACCCGAAAAACCCGTCCCGCCCGATCTCCATTCCAGGCCCAACGCGCCCGATTGCTGTCCCGCCGCCGATTTCTGATCGGCATGGCCGGTGGCTCGCTCGCCTTGCTGTTCCCGATTCGTGGCTACAACGCGGCCACGGCGGCAAACACGGACACCTACGCTGTGCTCGATGTGGTGACCGCACACCTTCTGCCGAGCGAACCGGACATCCCCGGCGCGAGAGACATTCATGCTCTCGACTACTTCCGTTTCATCATCGAGGACACCTCACAGGACGCCGAAGACCGCGATTTTCTGCGCAAGGGGACCGAATGGCTGGATCAGCTCAGCCTGGAACGCGAACAACAGGGCTTTACCGCGCTGGACACGACCGGACGCGAACGCATCCTGCGCCAGGTCGAACAATCCGAAGCGGGGGAAAACTGGCTCTCCACGGTCCTGCTCACCCTGATGGAAGCCTTGCTCACCGATCCGGTTTACGGCGGCAATTTCGAGCAGCGCGGCTGGAACTGGCTGCAACACACCCCCGGCTTTCCCCGTCCGCCTGCGGACAAGACCTACCCCGAACTGCTTAAGTCGTGAAGGATTTCGACGTCTGCATCGTTGGCAGCGGCGCCGGTGGCGCCCCAGTGGCCTACGAACTGGCCCGCGCCGGTTACTCGGTCGTGGTGCTGGAAAAAGGGCCCTGGTTCACGGAAAAGGACTATTTCAAGGACGAGCTCGCCTGCTGCCGACGCAGCGTTTACACGCCCGATCTCAAGGATGAGCAGCACGTCATCGATGAGCCCTTGGGCGACGGCACAGGCCGCGACGGCTGGCGGGCCACGCCGACCGCCGAGTCCGGCTGGGACTTCTGGAACGGCAACGTGGTCGGTGGCTCCAGCAATTTCATGAGCGGGTACTTCCACCGCCTCAAGCCCAACGACTTCCGCCAGCTCAGCGAATACGGCCCCATCGAGGGCGCGAACCGCGTCGATTGGCCGATCGATTATCAGACCCTGGAACCGTATTACGCCAAGGTCGAACAGGTCGTCGGCGTCTCCGGACGCATCGAGCCGCACCCGAATATCGAACCCCGCTCCACCCCGGACTTCCCCTACCCACCCACCGCCGAGCACCCGATCTCCGCGCAAATCGATGCCGCCTGTGCCGATCTCGGCTATCACAGCCTGCGCGTCCCGCGTGCGGTGCTTTCCCAGCCGAAGAACCAACGCCGCAGTTGCGAATACTCGGGCTATTGCGGCAGCTATGGCTGTTCCAGCGGTGCCAAGGGCAGTGCCCGCGCCGCCCTGCTGGACGACGCCGTCGCCACCGGGCGCTGCGAGATTCGCCCGCACAGTCATGTGCTGCGGTTGCGCAACGACGCACGCGGCCAGATCGTCGGCGCGGAATACATCGACCGGGAAGGCACCGTCCGTCTGGTGGACGCAAAGATCTATGTGGTGGCTTGCCAGGCCATCGAGACATCGCGGCTGCTGTTGTCGTCGATCGGGCCGCAATTCCGCAACGGCCTCGCCAACAAAAGCGGTCAGGTCGGCAAGAACCTGCTGTTCTCCGCTGGCGGCTCCGGCAGTGGCGATTTTGAATTTGCGGGTTTAAACGACCGCCAGCGCGACGATCTGCGCCGCGTCGGTCCCTTCGTGAACCGAGCCCTCGACGACTGGTATGAAATCCGTGACCCGAGCTTCAATCTCAGCCGCCGCAAAGGCGGCATCGTCGAATTCCTGTTCGCCCACCCCAACCCGACCGGCAAGGCCAACGGCCTCAAATGGGGCGACGACGGCCTGATCTGGGGCGCCGATCTGAAACGGCGGCTGGAAACCTGGTTCCGCACCGACCGCACCCTGCAATTCGAAGTCTTCAACGACTGGCTGCCCACCGACGCCTGCAACGTCGGCCTGGACCCGAACGTCACCGACAAATACGGTAAACCTGTGGCCCGCGTTCAGATCGGATACCACCCGCACGATCTTGAAGTTGGCCGTTATCTGCTCGACAAAGGCGAGGCCGTGCTCCGGCAGATGGGTGCCGTACGAGTCAGCTCATCCGCCTCTGGCTCCCCGCCCGCCAATCTGGTCGCCGGCGGTTGCCGCTTCGGCACCCATCCCGACAACTCGGTGCTGAACGCCGACTGTCGCGCCCATGAAGTGGAAAACCTCTACGTCACCGACGGCAGTTTCATGCCGACCGGCGGCAGCGTTCCCTACACCTGGACCATCTACGCCAATGCGTTCCGGGTCGCAGACCGCATAATCGCAGCAATCTGAACACACGCCCTGAGAACGCAAAAGCACCCATCCCTTGGCGAGAAGCACCATTCGCACGTCGGTGACCGTCCTCTAGGAACGCAACAGAACAATTTCAACCAACTCATCAAGCTGTCGGGTTGCGCCGAATGCTTGATTTCGATGGATCAAGAACCGGGAAAAGCGACGACGAGTTCTGGGCAGCGGCTAAACTCCCTTATCCCAAGCACGTCGCTGCCGCGTACTTATGACCGAAAGCATCCCTCCCAGACTGGCCTTTTACGCGACCCACGAACACCCGTGCAGCTACCTGGCGGGAAAACGCTCGGTCACGCTTTTTGCTGACCCCACAGCGGAAATGACCAATGAGATTTATGGCGGACTTGCGGAACTCGGATTCCGCCGCTCCGGATCTCACGTCTACCGTCCGGCCTGTAACGGCTGCCGGGAATGTGTGCCGATTCGCGTACCAGTTGCCGGTTTTCGCTCCAACCGCGCCCAACGGCGAGTCTGGAACCGGAATCGGGATCTGGAAATCAGTTTTACGCAGCCCAGCGACGACAAGGAACATTTCGATCTCTACCGTCGTTATCAACGCAGTCGCCACCCCGGCGGCGGCATGGATGACGACGATCCTGAGCGTTATCTCACCTTCCTGAGCAGTCCCTGGTGCAAGACCGAGGTCATCGAGTTCCGCCTGGACGGGCGCCTTGTCGCCGCTGCGGTGGTGGACCGCATGCCACAGGGACTGTCCGCCGTTTACACCTACTTCGACACCACCGAATGCGACCGCAGCCTCGGCACCCTTGCCGTATTGCAACAGATGAAATGGGCGCGTGAACTGGAATTGTCGGCGATCTATCTCGGCTACTGGATCGCCGAGTCCGCCAAGATGAACTACAAGACCGCGTTTCGGCCTTACGAACTCTTTGTCAACGGTGCCTGGCGTCGCTTTGACGATCACCCCCACCGACAAATTATCAAGCCCTCGCGTTGATGCCCCACGCACTACGCGGAGGCCCGATGTGCAAAGCCCGATCAAGTTACAGCTCGTTCTCCACCCGTGGATGTACGGAGCACAGAAGAACTCAGCGACCGTCAGGGAAATCGAAAATGCGCTCGAAGGGCTCGGGATTGCCATAACCAGCTGGGGCCATGCCACGCTTTCTTCGCAAATATCAGCGACGAATTACGCGCGACTATGGGGTGCACCGCCGAAGATAAGCGCTGGTTTTCAATTCGAAACGTCCGACGAGTCCTTGCACGTTCCAGCCGCGCTTTCAACGTACGTGGAATCCATCGCCCTTTGCCCGGCCCACATCACTTTCGACAGTGCCAAGCCCCCCCCTTCTGCATATTGAACGTTTGGACATCGGTAACCAATCCGGATCAATTCCATCTCCATCCAGTGCGATAATTTGGTCTATAAATCAGGAAAGCCATGCGTTGTGGTGATGGAGTTACCTATCTCGATTGAGTCACGCGGAGGGAATCTGCCATGCCGTCTTCGAAACGAAGCAAGTCAAACTCCAATGACGACAAACACGCGGAGACGTTGTCCATCGCGATAACGTTCAAGGGACGCCGTGGCATCGGCCCCACCAAGCTTGCCGCGCATATTTCCAGCGACAGTATCAAAGACTTTGCACCGGAATCCGGCGAGATCGATGCCGCGATCGAGGCACTCATGCGACGCGGTTTTACGGTCTCCGGTCGCGGCACCATGACCCTTTCGGTTCGAGGAACCCGCAAGCAGTTCGAAGAAACGTTCGGTACCGAGCTGAGCACGGTCGAATTGCCCAAAGAACTTGGATACTCACAAGCCGCCGTGCATTACCCAGCCCCGGGCGCGTCGTGGGAACCGGACCCAGGCCTCTCCGAGTTGATCGACGACGCTTACATTCAGTGGCCGCATATCTACATGGCGGAGACCAAGAAAGAAAGGAAGCGGGGAACGAAGAAATCCCGGTCACGCGGGAACAAAAACCCCACGCTGGCGCCAACATCGATGTCATCCAGCGTAAGCGCAACCCCACCGTCCCGTTCCAAGCCTTTTCTTGACGTGTTGCGAGACGTACCTCGCCTGTTGAACGCGAACGCGCTGCATGATTCAGGCGCCAAAGGTG